>OW818667.1:0-3262500 GCA_942493125.1 Acidaminobacteraceae bacterium
GTCTATTTGTATTTCAATACAAATCTGCTTCGCATCCAAAATGTGCTATTCAATGAAAATCCGTTTGTCGATCTATACGACATACAGAGGTATTCCGGTGTTTCCATTGGAACACCCTATTTTGAAGTTGATCCTGTCGAAGCGGCGAATAAACTTAAAACGCATCCATATATCAAAGATGCTACAGCAGAAAAGAAATTTCCAGGTACGATTGTCTTTAAGGTGACCTATCGGGAGCACTTTTTTAACATTCGTTATTCTGATATCGTCTTATCTATGGACGATCAATTGCATGTGCTTGAAGTGCTTGCAACAGAAAATGACGGCTACACAGTTGAGGGTTTTGCCTTTGAAAGTTTTTCTACAGGTAAGGTCATCGATGTAACACAGCTCTATATCTTGGAAAATATTGTGGATTTGATCAACCTTCTCAAACAGAGTCATCTCACACCAAATCCGCTTATTGTATTTGAAAATAGAAATATCGTACTGACTGTCGAAACACTTCACGTAAAGTTCGGCGTCGGGGAAAACATAGAAGATAAGTTCAATGCCTTTGTCAATATTTATGAAGCACTAAAGGCAGATGGCATCACCACTGGCGTAATCGATGTTAGTAGCGATGGATTGCCTGTATATAGACCTTTTGGAGAGTAGAAATATGAAGAAAAAAGACAACTTGTGGATTGGCGGCGCCTGTATCATTTTAGGTGTGTTTATCGCATTTCAAATGAAGTTCATACAAGGCACGTACTTAAATGGTGCGAGCCCAACGCAAAAGACGACTGAGATTTTAAATGAACTCAGCGCAGTCAAGACTGAAAAAGAAGGCTTGATCGAAGAAATCGAGCGCTTAGAAGAACAACTCGATAAAATTCAAAATTCGGCTTCTGAAGAAAGTGCGATCGTAAAAAATTTGACGGATGAACTCAACCGTTATAAAGCATTTTCAGGAATGACGAAGGTGACAGGAACTGGTGTCATGATTACCATTGACAACCCACCAAAGGATTTAAATATCGGTCTTGAAAAAAATATCGCCTATGACTACAAATTGATTTTGGATTTAATCAACGAACTCAATTCAGCTGGTGCGGAAGCAATATCCATCAACGATCAGCGCATGATCAACAACACAGAAGTGAGACTCGCAGGCAGTCAAGTCAACGTTAACACATTACCGATAAGCCCTCCTTATGTCATCAAAGCCATCGGTAGCTCCAGCACACTTGATGGTGCTGTCAATCAGCGATTTGGCATCGTTCAAAACATTCAGGAAACAGGCTATTATGTAGAAGTAAAGCAAGTAGAAAATCTGGAAATTGGCGCTTTTAACGGCAGTTTGAAGTTTAGATATGCAAATACGGTGAAATAGATGAAATGGAATTCCAAGAGAAAAGTAATGTTCTCTCTGACCCTTTTACTTGGTGTGTTAATCGCACTACAAGTGAAGACGCTCAATTCAGGCATTAAGTATCTGTCCATCAAAGACATGTACACACAAAGCATCGAGCTTGAGAGTCAAAAATCCGAATTGGTTCTTTTAAATGCAAAAGTTGAAGACTTGAAAACGCAAATTGCGACTTATCAAACAGCTAAAGATGATGAAGAAATCGATTATGAGACGTTCTTATTAAGTGAAATAGACAATACGAAAGCCGTGGCAGGTCTCACGTCATTAGAAGGCCCAGGTGTCGTCATCATCGTTACAGATGGCACGAGAGATTTGCTTGAAGATGAGAGCCCAAATAGCGTATGGGTGCATGACATTGATATAAGGGCTATGGTGGATGACCTTCGAAATGCAGGTGCTGAAGCGATTGCCATCAACGGCCAACGCGTTGTTTTCAACAAATCTAAAATTCAATGCACGGGTCCGACGATTAAAATCAATGACCAAGTCTTTGCACCGCCTTACGTCATAAAAGCGATAGGGGATCGAAAGTTCCTCGAGTCGATCATCAATGCACCAGGTAGCTTCAGTGAGGACTTGAGAAGTTGGGGCGTTTTCGTGGAAGTCAATACATCGATCAGCGTGAGCATCCCCCAATATGATGGGTTTGTAAGCTATGAATACGTAAACTAAGGAAGGGGCAAAACTATGTTTATTGCCATTTTAGGTATATTATTAGGCGTACTTGTGGGGTTATATATTCCCTTTGAGTTTTCGACCATATCTTCACTTTACATTTCTGTTGGCATCTTAGCGGCAATCGATTCCATTATTGGTGCTATAAGGGCGAGCATTGAAGGAAAATTTGATGGACTGATTTTCATAAGCGGTTTTTTTGTCAATGCTATCCTAGCGATTACATTGTCATTTTTAGGCGATCAGCTAGGTGTTCCAATTTATTACGCAGCCATCTTCGTATTCGGAACACGGCTATTTAACAATATTGGTATCATTAGACGATATACGATTGAACGTTACAGGGGCAAATAGAATGCAAGCAATAGGCCTTTCGACCTATATTGCTCTCAATTGCTTTAAATCAGTCATTTTTTGAAAAAAAAATATTCCAAAAAATTTAAAAAGAGTATATACTATATGTAGTAGAAACCCAGGTGAGTTTGGCAATATATGTTGCGGAAAATCGTTTTGTTTCTACCCTAAATCAGGGGTGTTTTATTAAAAGACGAAGTTAATTAGGACTTAAAGCATAATTGTTTATATAAAAGTGATTATAAACACCTGAGAATTATTACTTTGCGGGATAAGGAGGATTTTCATGTTAGAATTTGATGTTGCTGTTGAAGAATTTGCCCAGCTTAAAGTAATTGGTGTTGGTGGCGGAGGAAATAACGCCGTTAACAGAATGATTAAATCGAATTTAAAAGGCGTTCAGTTTATCGCGATCAATACAGATAAACAAGCCCTTTACAGCTCAGCGGCAGAATATAAATTACAAATTGGCGAAAAATTGACAAGAGGTCTCGGAGCTGGCGCAAACCCAGAAGTTGGGAAGAAAGCGGCTGAAGAAAGTCGCGACGATATTTTCCAAGCACTTCAAGGCGCAGACATGGTATTTATCACAGCTGGTATGGGCGGTGGTACAGGTACTGGAGCAGCACCTATCGTCGCTGAGATTGCCAAAGAAATGGGCATCTTGACTGTTGGCGTTGTAACGAAACCTTTTTCTTTTGAAGGCAAGAGACGTATGAAACATGCTGAAGAAGGCATCGAAGAGTTAAAAAAACGTGTAGATACATTAATCACAATCCCAAATGACCGCCTGTTAGAAATCGTTGAAAAACGTACATCCATTTTGGATGCATTTACGATTGCTGATGATGTCTTAAGACAAGGTGTTCAAGGTATTTCCAATACAATCACTGAAACGGGATTGATCAACGTAGACTTTGCCGACGTTAAGACGATCATGTTCGAACAAGGTTTAGCACATATGGGTATCGGTTCATCAAGCGGCGATGATCGCGCAATCGATGCAACCAACCAAGCCATACACAGTCCGTTACTCGAAACCTCTATTAAAGGCTCAAAAGGTATTTTGTTAAATATTCGCGGTGGCAAATCCCTAGGCATGATGGAGATTCAACAAGCGGCAGATCTCGTCTATAGAGAAGCAGATCCAGATGCAAATATTATCATGGGTGCGGTTATTGACGAATCTTTAAAAGATGAAATCACAGTCACTGTGATCGCAACAGGTTTTGATTCTTATAAACCTGAACCGAAAGTTGAACCAAAAGTTGCAAACAATGCTTCATATACAAACAAACCAATTAAAAATGAAACTGTCAGGGTTCAACCGGCAGAAGCTGATCCTGCAGAAGACGACACATTTGATATTCCAACGTTTTTAAGAAAGAAAAGATAACCTTGCTTCTAGCAAGGTTTTTTTTTAAATAAGGAAATTGTATAATTACCTAATAAACCGATGGAGAGGTGAAGCGATGAAATGTCCTTATTGTAGCAGTTTAGAATCGAAAGTGATTGATTCAAGACCGACAGACGATGGCCATGTGATTAGGCGTCGACGAGAGTGCATCAACTGTAATCAACGATTTACTACTTATGAAAAAATCGAAGAAATTCCAATTATCATTGTAAAAAAAGATGGCACTCGTGAGTCCTACAATAGGATGAAAGTTCTCAACGGCATTATCAGAGCTTGTGAAAAACGCCCGGTATCCATGGAACAAATGGAACGTTTGATTGACCAAATTGAAACGCGCATGCATACGTCTATGGAAAAAGAAGTTCAGTCTGAGCTTATAGGCGAGCTTGTCATGTCCGGTTTAAAAGACCTGGATGAAGTAGCATACGTCAGATTTGCTTCGGTTTATAGACAGTTTAAGGATATCAATACGTTTATTAATGAGTTGACGAAATTGTTGCAGGAAAAGGCAAAGTAGCGAGAAAAAAATCGAAGATTTTTTTCTCGCTCGACGTAGGCTACGCAGTTGCCAGGAGAGTGTGCGCACGTTATGGATCTTCGATTTTTTCTTATAATACATTCGAAAAAATCGAAGATTTTTTACGACCTTGACTTAACAAAAGCATGGAGATGACAGGATGAATTATTTCTCAAATATAAAAGTGCCCCACGGTATTACAACGCGTCAAGGTGGCGTGAGCGAAGGTGTATTTGGATCTATGAACACGAGCTTTTTTGGCATAGATGATAAATTGGCTGTTTTTGAAAACATCAAACGGTCACTGGATGCCATAGGATCTGACGCCAAAATTATCATTGCGACACAGCAAGTACATTCAAACACGATCTTAGTGATTGATGCACATACAACATTTACAGAACTTAGAAAAATTGATGTTTCTGGATCTGCACTTGAAGGCTATGAATTATACGTTTCACCTGAGACAGATGGTTTGGTCACAAACAGAAGCGATGTCGTGCTCATGACCTTTTATGCTGACTGTGTGCCTCTAATGTTACATGACCAAGTCACTGGGTGCGTCGGATCGATACATAGTGGTTGGCGCGGTACAGTAAATTTAATTGGGCAAGAAGCGGTATCTATCTTTCAAGGACTGGGAAGTGACCTAAAGAATATACAAGTCGGTATTGGACATTGTGCAGGTGTATGTTGTTATGAAGTTGATATGCCCGTGATTGAAGCCTTTCATGTCCATTTTTCTGAGCTAGAGATGATGGCCTTTATGACGCCTAAAGAAAATGACAAAGTCATGCTTGATTTGAAAATTGCGAATGCTATGATCTTTAAACGCAGTGGTATTGAAGAAGCAAATATCGAAATCAATCAGGCGTGTACAATTTGTGATGCGCATTCGTATCACTCACATAGAAGAACTGGTTACCCAAGAGGTTCAATGAGCGCTTTTATCCAATGCAATAAATAAGTTGTAATTAGACCTCTGGTATATTACAATTAAATATTGACTGGCCAATTTAGGCTAGACCGTTTATTCGTTGAGGAAATTGTGCGACAATTTCCATAGTTAGTTTTTTTAGAAAGGGTCAAACATGAACCGCATTAAAAAGGTCGACATAGGCTCGATTGCTGAAGAACTCGATATTGAAGTAGGCGATATTTTGCTTACAATCAATGAGCAACCTGTTGTCGACATTATTGATTATATGTTTCTCACAAATGACGAAACAATAGAAATTGAAATACAAAAACCTGATGGTGAAATTTGGGCGATTGAGATTGACAAGGAATATGATGAACCACTAGGTATAGAATTTGAAAATCCGATTATTGATCAAGCGAAACGCTGCACTAACAACTGTGTCTTTTGTTTTATTGACCAATTGCCCAAGGGGATGAGAGACTCCCTCTACTTTAAGGATGACGATTCACGCCTTTCTTTTTTACAAGGCAATTTCGTGACTTTAACCAATCTTAAAGATGCCGATATCAATCGGATTATTAGGTACCGAATAAGCCCGATCAACGTTTCCGTGCATACGACTGATCCAGAACTACGCGTGAAGATGCTTGGCAATCGATTTGCTGGTAATATCCTTGAGCGTCTGAAGCAGCTTATTGATGGTGGCATCACGGTCAATGTTCAAATTGTTCTATGCCCTGGGTATAATGACGGTGACGCACTTAAGCGCACACTCGAAGATTTAGTTTCATTTCATCCAACATTAAATAGTATCGCAATCGTTCCAATTGGACTTACAAGACATAGAGACGGTTTAATTGAGATGCACGGCTTCGATGAGATGACGGCAAATGCAACAATTCAGATCGTTCACGAGTTTCAAAAGAAAGCTCTTATTAAATTGAAGACGCGATTTGCCTTTTTGGCAGATGAGTTTTATATATTGGCAAAACAAGATTTCCCCATGGATGAAGCCTATGAAAGTTATATTCAACTGGAAGATGGCGTTGGCATGATACGTAAGCTCGTAACAGAGATTGAAGCGTTTCTTGCTAAACCCGAAAAAGGTGATGGTGTCCATAGACATGTTGCAATGATCACGGGCACAGCAGCTGCACCACATCTTGAAATTTTAGCCAAACGCATTCATTCGGTATATCCGAATATTGAACTAAAAATTGTTCCTATCGTCAATCACTTCTTTGGTGAGAAAATCACAGTGTCTGGTTTAATTACAGGTCAGGACATCGTCGAACAGACAAAAGATTTTAAAATGGCGGACAAAAACAGCCTGATTCTTCTCCCGAGCGCCATGTTTAGGGCAGACGAAGAAGTCCTGTTGGATGATATGACGCGCACGGACCTTGAAGCGCATTTTGGTGTTGCTGTTAAAAAAGTCGAATCTGAAGGCAAGCAGCTCATGTGGCATTTATTATATGGAGGCACAAATGTATAGAAAACCCATAGTGGCGGTCGTTGGACGACCAAATGTAGGAAAATCGACTTTTTTCAATAGAATAGCCGGTTCAAGAATTTCCATAGTCGAAGACACACCTGGCGTTACACGCGATAGAATATATGCCGATTGTGAATGGTTGACGCACAAGTTTATCATGATTGATACAGGTGGTATTGAACCATCATCAACGGATGTGATCTTGGCGCAAATGAGAGATCAGGCACAAATCGCCATCGATACTGCTGACGTCATCGTCTTTGTATGTGATGGCAAAGCGAGCTATACAACTGCGGATGAAGAAATCGCACATATGCTTAGACGCTCAAAGAAACCCGTTATTTTGGTTTTAAATAAAATCGATCAGTTCAAACAACCGGATCATTTTTATGATTATTTTTCACTAGGTCTTGGCGAACCCGTCATGATTTCTTCTGTAAATGCAATGGGCTTAGGCGATTTGCTTGACGATATTTGCAAATTGTTCCCACCAAATGACGCACTCGAAGAGGACGATGAAACGATTAAGATCTGCTTGATTGGCAAGCCGAACGTCGGAAAATCTTCTATGGTCAACAAGATCATCGGGGAAAATAGAGTAATTGTGTCTGAGATTGCAGGTACAACGCGCGATGCAATTGACACGCCGTTCACTTACAATGATCAAAAGTTTGTACTCATTGATACAGCTGGCCTAAGACGTCAATCAAAAGTCAACGAGAACATCGAAAAATACAGTGTCATCCGTACTTTGACGGCCATTGAACGTTCAGATGTCTGTTTCATACTGATTGATGCAGCAGAAGGCATCACTGAGCAGGATAAAAAAGTGGCTGGATACGCACATGAAGCGGGAAAGGCATCCATTTTTGTCGTCAACAAATGGGACTTGATTGAAAAGGACAACGATACGTTTAACGAATTTAAAAAACGTATCAAAGAAGAATTCCCATTTATGGCCTATGCACCAGCTATGTTCGTCTCAACCGTTACTGGACAGAGGGTTATGCAACTACTTGAACAAGCGGTATACGTTTCAAACAATCATGCGCTTAGAATTTCAACAGGCGTACTGAACGACATTATCAATGAGGCGATTGCGCTTAACCAAGTGCCATCTGACAAAGGCAAGCGTTTAAAAATCTATTATGCGACACAAGTATCTGTTAAACCACCTACTTTTGTGTTGTTTGTAAATATTGCTGAATTGGCGCATTTCTCCTATGTGCGTTATCTAGAAAATCAGATTCGCAAGAATTTCAATTATGAAGGTACACCAATCGTGTTCAAAGTTAAAGCACGTGGTGAAGATTAGACACATCATGTGTCAAAGACACAGGTCAAATCTGTGTCTTTTTTTGAAGGAGGCATTATGTTCGCTGTAGAAATAGGCAGGGATCCATATGATGATAGCCCTGAGGATGATATATTGGATGATGACGATTTAATAGACGATGAATCAGACGATGACGATCCATTTGATGATGATCCATTTGAAGATGATGACGATGGTGATTATGACGACGATGATGATTATGATGACGACGATGACGAAATCGATGACGATGTCGACGAAGATGACGACGAAGAATACTGATGCGCATTGGTGGTTTCTAATGGCTAATGATGGTCTAGAGGCACAAAATATGGTATAATGCCATAGAAGTGAAAAATTACACATGCGATGCATCAAGGAGGTAAAATTTGAAAATAACAGTTATTGCAGCGGGGAGCTGGGGAACTGCGCTTTCAATGGTATTGAATGAAAATGGTCACGACGTCAAAGTATGGGCGCGGGGCAGTGAACAAATCGATGAAATCAATCGCACACATAAAAATGAGAAGTACTTACCTGAAATTGTAATTTCAGAGAACATAGAATTTACATCGGATAAAAAATATGCGTTAGATGGTGCGGAAGTCGTCTTATTTTCAGCGCCATCCCAACAATTCAAATCGATTTTAAAAGATTTTGTTGCCGAAGGACTGTTACCTGAAGCTGCCATATTGGTCAACGTTTCTAAAGGTATTGATATGGATACACTTGAAACAGTCTCACAAATAACTGCTAGAATAGCGCCTAACGCGACATTTGTCGTCCTTTCAGGCCCATCACACGCGGAAGAAGTGGCTCAAAAATTGCCAACGGCTCTTGTATCTGCCTCAAAATCAAGAGAGGCTGCTGAATTGATACAAGATTTGTTTTCGAACGATTATATTCGCGTCTATACGAATCCAGACGTGATCGGAGTGGAAATTAGCGGTGCGCTCAAAAACATCATCGCTCTTGGCGCAGGCATCAGCGATGGCCTTGGTTATGGTGACAATGCAAAAGCGGCACTCATAACACGTGGTATTCGAGAAATTGCAATCCTTGGCATGGCCATGGGCGCCGATCAGGAGACTTTTAAGGGTCTCGCTGGCGTTGGCGATCTCATCGTGACTTGTACAAGTATGCACAGTAGAAATAGACGATGCGGGATATTAATCGGACAAGGTCATACATTGACCGAATCGATTGAATCAGTTGGCATGGTTGTAGAGGGTGCTTATACAGTTAAAGCAGCGTATATGCTTAAGTCAAAATACGACTTGGAACTACCTATTACGACGGAACTCTACAAGGTGCTCTATGAAGATAAAAACGCACGAGAAGCTGTGAATTATCTGATGACGCGTCAAAGAAAACATGAAATGGATGAATATGCATCCCATTTGGAAACTTGGGTGTAAATCAATGTGAGGTCAATTATGGCTAAAGCTATTCGAAAAAAACGTAGACCAAGATACGGCCGTATTGTATTTAGTTTGTTGATTTTCGGTCTCTTTATCTATTTTATAGTCAATTTGGGACTAGACCTATTTTACAAAGAACAGTCAACCTATCTTGTCACTGTTGGCAATTTGAATATTGAAAATCAATATGAAGCGTTAGTGCTAAGAAACGAATTGATCGTCGACACCAATTTGAGTGGAAAGATCACTTATTTTGCCAACGAAGGCGAAGTCATAGAAAAAAATCATCAAATTGCAGAAATTTTCAATGACGGTTCTGAAGCGGTGACGTCTGCGGAGGCAACTGAACGAGAACTCAATCGTAAAAAAATTGAATTTGATTATAATCTATTGGAATACGATATCACAACACTTAGGAATGAAATTTTATTTCAGATGTCCGCTAAGCAATACGAACAAATACCTGTACTAAAAGAATCGCTTGTACAAAAATTGGAGCGTCTAGACAAACTACAAGAAGAAAACAAATTCTTGTCAAATCGAACAGCTTCATATTCTGAAAAAACCATCGGCGAAGGTGTGTTGATGGAAGGTCAAAAGCAAGCAATTTATGCACCTGCAAGTGGTGTTCTAACATATAAAATAGACGGTTATGAGGACTTCTTGACTATTGATAACCTATACAACATCAATTATGATGAGATTAGTGCGTTTACGTTTGAGGAGACGTCATTGGTCAAAGATTCTGTGAACGCAAAAGACAAACTTTTTAAAATTGTAGACAATGCAAATTACTTCATTGCAGCTATAGTATCCAACGACGAGATCGATACTTATAAAAATGTTCAAAGCATATCAGCAGTCATAGATGGTAAGACGCTCAAAGGCGAAGTATACGACGTATTCACCAACAAGGAAAATGCAGTCGCTATTATTCAACTGAGAGAAGGGTTTGATGGATTCTTTAACAAAAGACGCATTACATGTAGTATTGTTAGAGAAAATTATCGTGGACTTAAAATCGCAATGACATCGATCGTAAATAAGGATGGTGTCATCGGCGTCTATGTCGTTGGAAAAGAGCGCAAAATCAACTTTGTACCAGTTAAGATCCTTGGATACGATGAAGCCTCAGCAATTGTTTACAATGAACAATTCTATGATGCAACATTAGGTGTTGTAAGAAGTATTAAAGTCAATCAGGAAGTAGTCGCTGATGCTAGTAAGTACAAGCCTGGTGACAGAATAGACTGATAAGAGGTGAGGACATGTCGTACGCATATTTGAAAGAACAAGTTGCTCATGTGAAACAAGATATTGAAAAAGTCTGTGAAAAGATGAACAAACCTGTTGGATCCGTCATATTACTTGGTGTTACTAAAACGTATGAACCAGATGTCATCAACGCATCAATAGAGTATGGCATTACGGATATCGCAGAGAACAAAGTCCAAGAAATCATCAGAAAATACGACGCTGTTCAAAGCGGTGTCAAATGGCATCTTATTGGACATTTGCAGACAAATAAAGTAAAATATATAATTGATAAAGTAGATTTGATCCATTCAGTCGATAGCGTCAAGCTAGCGGTTGAGATCAATTCTAGAGCAAGTAAAATCGGAAAAATTCAAGATGTTTTAATTCAGATCAACGTCGCAGACGAAACACAAAAATATGGCATTTCACCTGATGCTCTGGATGAGCTATTGGAGCAGTTATCAGAACTTGCCAATATCAGAGTTCTCGGTCTTATGAACATTGCACCCCTTGTAGAGAATCCAGAAAGATTAAGAACGGATTTTAAAGTGATGGCGGCGCTATATGAAAGACTTAAACATTGCGCATATGCCAATGTCGATGCGAGGGTATTATCGATGGGCATGTCCAATGATTATGATATTGCTATAGAGGAAGGTTCTAACATGGTTAGAATTGGAACGAAAATTTATGGCAAGAGACTATAAATATATCCTAAGAGGAGGAGCATAAATGGGCGACAAGTTTATAGACAAAATCAAATTTTTTTGGGGCGTCGATTCTCATGATGACGAAGACCACACTGAAGATTTTTATGAAGACATGAAACGTACGGATTTAGAAACTGAGGACACAAATATGACGTTAAATGCCTTAAATGAAGCTGGGCAAAGATCGGTAAATACGATCAAGACATCGAATAAAATCTTGAACATACATTCCAATTCAACGATGAACGTCGTTTTGTTCAATCCTAAGACTTTTGACGAATCGACGAGTATCGTCGATACACTTAAAAATAGAAAACCGGTCGTTATGAATATATCTGATTTAGATAAGGAACTTGGAAGAAAGATTTTCGACTTTTGCTCAGGTGCGCTTTATGCTGTAGATGGTCATATCCAACAAGTTGCTAAGGGAATTTTTATTCTTGCGCCGCAAAACGTAGATATTACAGGTGATGTCATTGTGAAACAAGATTCACCAGTTAGCACTTGGTTAAGAGAATAAACGATTTCTAAAGTAGAAAGGATGCATATGATCACTCTCAAAGTAACACTCTTATATTTTCTTCAGGTCGTCACATATATGATTTTCGGGCGTGCGATGTTATCTTGGTTGATCCGAGATCCAAACAATCCTATTATGAAAATCTTGATTGCGCTCACCGAGCCAATATTGGCTCCAATTAGAAACCTTCTGTTTAGATTGAAAATCGGTGGCAATATGGTTGATTTCAGCCCGCTCGCAGCACTTTTATTGATCCAAATGCTCTCTGCAATGGTCATCGCCATCTTATGATAGACCGTCAAGCACTATTAAAACAGTATGGTGCGCTTGTCGATTCAGAAGGTGTTTTTATCAAGGCGTTAGATCTTCTATATTATGCTGAGAATCATTATGAACCTCAGATAACTGATTTTCTAACACCTGATTTGACATTTGCGATCGAACAGATCGCAAAAAATCAAACGGATTTAATCATACGGCGTTGGGGCGTTTTCCCAGAGCCAGAACGCGTTAAACTATACATCGCTCCAAATTATATTGATGAAGACGAACAAATATTGTATCAAAACAGTATGACGTTACTCGATATTAGATACAACCAAAAGTTTAATGAGCTTGCACATAGTGATGCATTAGGTGCTTTGATGGCACTTGGCATCAAACGCAGCAAGTTGGGCGATATCGTCGTTTATGACGGCGGTTTTCAAGTTGTTGTCGATAGCAGTCTTAGCGACTATTTTCTTCAAAATGTCGACAAGATTGGACGTGCTGGCGTCAAAGTCAGTAAAATTGGCTTCGATGAAGCCAAAGCTGCAGTTAAAAATAAAAGAGCAGTCAGCGGAACAGTTAAGTCTATAAGGCTTGATAGCATCATCGCCTTATGTTTTTCTCTGTCTCGTAGCGAGGCGCAAAAGCTCGTTGAATCTGAACGCGTAAAAGTCAATCACACCATCGTCATTCGAACAGATTACGTGACCAAGGTCGGCGATCTGATTTCTGTACGTGGTCATGGTAGGCTTGAAGTTGAAGAAATCTTAGGCGTCACTAAAAAAGATAGAATCCGAGTTGTCCTATCGGTTGTCACACGCTAGAAACATAGATGGAGGGATATCGATGCTTACACCACTTGACATTCAAAACAAACATTTTGCCAAGAGCTTAAGAGGCTACAATGAATCTGAAGTTGAGGAATACCTTGCAATGATAGTTCGTAGCATGGAAGAACTCATACAAGTCAATATAGAAACCACTGCAAAAATTCGCGACTATGAGAAACAGTTGGCGCATTATATCGCAATGGAGCGTACGATTAACGATGCCATGATCCTAGCACAGAAGACTTCTGAAGATATGATCAAAAATGCAAACGACCGTGCAGCGTATATCATAGAACGTGCGGACGATCAAGCTAAGAAGCTGATTGGCGATGCCAACGATGAAGTCCTGAGCGTTATCAAACGTCATGAAGATGCAAAACACGCCCTTCAGACTT
This sequence comes from Acidaminobacteraceae bacterium, assembly GCA_942493125.1. GTDB lineage: Bacteria > Bacillota > Clostridia > Peptostreptococcales > Acidaminobacteraceae > Fusibacter_C. The sequence goes on from OW818667.1 coordinate 13,510, forward strand.
TCCAAATGAAGTTCAAAGTACTTGTAGAAAATCAAATTAGAGCCTTTGAAGAACATTTGGATTGATTTGACATTAAGACGAACATCAGCTATAATTAAAAAATATATTTAAAAAAATTCACAAGAGATAGACAAAAATTGGGACGAGTACATGTGTGCACGTAAAGAGAGTCAGTGGTTGGTGTGAACTGATACGTAAGCTAACATAGAAAATCACCCATAGTCATTTTTTCGAAATGCGTCAGCAGAGTAGTTAAAATCGGTTCGAACCCGTTAAAATGGAAGAGTGACACCGTTTCAAGTCGTCGGTGTAATTTGGGTGGTACCGCGGTTTATCCGTCCCTTAGCTATTGCTATGGGACTTTTTATTTTTTTGAAGCATTTAGAATGATATAAATCAAATCAGTTTGAAAGGATGGCAGAAATGGGCTATAAAGAACTTACAAAGCACGCCGTTGCTGAGAATGAAAAATTAGTCAGAGACTATTGGGAAAACATCGATCTGCTCAAAATGAGCGTTGATACGAGAGAGGGCAAGCCTTCTTACATTTTTTATGAAGGACCACCAACTGCAAATGGCAAACCTGGTATCCACCATGTATTGGCACGCGCACTAAAAGATTCAGTATGCCGTATCAAGACGATGCAAGGTTATCAAGTCAAAAGAAAAGCGGGTTGGGACACACACGGTTTACCCGTTGAGATTGAAGTTGAAAAAAGATTGAACCTAAACGACAAATCGGCGATTGAAGCGTATGGCATCGAAAACTTCAACCACCAGTGCCGTTCGTCTGTGTTTGAATATGAAGATGCATGGCGCGAAATGACTAAAAAGATGGCGTACCTCATCGATTTGGACAACCCTTATGTCACTTTGGACAACGATTATATTGAAACAGAGTGGTGGATCTTAGATAAATTCTTTAAAGAAGGCTATATCTATGAAGGCCATAAAATATTGCCATATTGCCCAAGATGCGGAACAGGTCTTGCTTCGCACGAAGTGGCGCAAGGCTATCAGGAAATAAAAACCGTTACTGTCTATGTGAAATTCAAGCGCAAAGACGTCGATGAATATTTCCTCGTTTGGACGACAACACCTTGGACGCTTGCATCTAACGTAGCGCTCACTGTGAATCCAAATGAAACGTACGTAAAAGTTAAATTCAATGACGAAGTGTATTACCTTGAGAAGAATCTAGCACCAAAAGTACTCGATGGCGACTATGAAGTCCTCGAAGAATTAAAAGGTAAAGACTTGGAGTTCATGGAATACGAGCAAATCATGCCATTTGTAAAAGCGGACAAAAAAGCATTCTTCGTAACTTGTGCGGATTATGTAACCATCGAAGATGGTACTGGTATCGTTCATACAGCGCCTGCTTTTGGTGAAGACGACTACAACACTGGCAAGCGTTATGATTTGCCTGTGCTTCAACCAGTGGATGAAGAAGGTAAGTACACGGAGACACCATGGAAAGGTACATTCGTTATCGATGCCGATCCATTGATCGTTACTTGGCTCGCAGAAGAAGGTAAGCTCTTTAAGAGACAGCGTATGGATCACAACTATCCACACTGCTGGAGATGTAGAACACCACTTTTATACTATGCAAAACCAAGCTGGTACATTGAGATGACCAAGCTTAAGGACTTGCTCATCGAAAATAACAATTCAGTCAATTGGTATCCAGATTATGTCGGCGAAAAGCGCTTTGGCAACTGGCTCGAGAATTTAAATGACTGGGCGATTTCTAGAAGCCGCTACTGGGGCACGCCGCTGAACATCTGGCGATGCGACTGTGGCCATACAACTTCAGTAAGCTCAAGACAAGAATTGGTAGATCGAGCTATTGAAGACATTACGACAAACATTGAACTGCACCGCCCATATGTAGATGACGTGCATCTTAAGTGCGATAAATGTGGCGATGTGATGCGTCGTGTACCTGAAGTCATCGACTGTTGGTTTGACAGTGGGGCTATGCCATTTGCACAACACCATTATCCATTTGAAAATAAAGACAATTTTGACGAGTTGTTCCCGGCTGACTTTATCTGTGAAGGCATCGATCAAACGAGAGGTTGGTTCTACTCATTGATTGCCATCAGTACGTTTGTAATGGGCGTTTCACCTTATAAGAATGTTTTGGTAAACGACTTGATCCTAGATAAATTTGGCAAGAAGATGTCCAAATCGAGAGGAAATGGTGTTGATGCGTTTGAACTTCTCGACAAATATGGCGCAGACGTCGTCAGATGGTACCTCTATTTTGTATCACCAGCGTGGACACCTACCAAGTTTGACGAAGATGGTTTGATCGAAGTCAATTCAAAATTCTTTGGAACGATCAAAAACGTCTACAATTTCTTTACGCTATATGCCAATACAGACAATGTTGATGTAAATAGCTTCTACGTTGAACCTAAAGATAGACCTGAACTGGATCGTTGGATCATTTCAAAACTCAACTCGCTTTCGAAAGCAGTTAAGGAAGATCTCGATGTCTTCGATATGACTAAAGCAGTTAGAAAAATTCAAGAGTTTGTCAGTGAAGACTTATCTAACTGGTACATCAGAAGATCAAGACGTAGATTCTGGGGCTCTGAGCTTACAGAAGATAAAAAATCAGTTTACAATACAACAAATGAAGTCCTTATTGCCGTTTGTCAGCTTGCTGCACCATTTGCACCGTTCTTAACGGAAGAAATCTATAGAAACCTCACTGGCGAAGCATCGGTACATGTCAGCTACTATCCAACAGCTGATGAAGCCTTGATCGACAAGCATGTTGAATCTAGAATGGACCTTATCAGAGAACTCGTTACATTGGGTAGATCTGCAAGGGAATCTGTGAAGATCAAAGTAAGACAGCCAATTCAAGAAGTTATCGTTGATGGTAAATATGAAGCACTAATCGGCGACCTTGTGCCGCTCATCATGGAAGAACTCAATGTGAAGCACGTTGAATTCACACAAAATCTGCCAAACTATATGAACTTCCAACTCAAGCCTAACTTCAAAGTCCTTGGACCACTCGTGGGCAATAAGATGGGCGAATTTGGTAAAGCATTGACAGCACTTGATCCACAAGTCTATGCGATGCGTTTTGACGCTGGTGAAACGATTGAACTTAATGTTGCTGGCGAGACCTTTGAAGCGACAGCTGAGCACGTTCTCATCAACATCAATGCCAAAGAAGGGTTCACTGTTAAAATGGAAAACAATCGATTCATTATCCTCGATACCAATTTGACTGATGACCTGATCAACGAAGGTTATGCTCGTGAACTGATTTCACGCGTTCAACAGATGCGTAAATCCAACGATTACGACATGATGGATCAGATCCACATTTATTACAATGCACCAGAAGTGTTTGAAAATGCTGTAAAATTGCATTCTGAATATATCATGTCAGAAACATTGGCAACGACAATCACGGCATGTACAGACAAAGCATTTGACGTACAGACCCTCAATGGTCATGAAGTCGGTTTATACCTCGAAAAGCTTTAAAACTCAAATAAAAACACCATAATCTCAAACGTAGAAAACCACGCCAATATGTAAAAATTATGGCGTGGTTTTTCCATTTAAATGTGACTTCTCACAATTTCCATAAATAAGTTGATTTATATTTCAAATAGAGGTTATATATTAAGTAATATTTAGGTGAACTTAAGTACATTTGGCATCTGGAGTATTAAAATCGGTAAGGGGGCGACATTATGCAAATTCGAAATAACGTCACGATGATTCAAGGGGAAATGATAAATGCCCTAGTTGAGTTGATTAAAATTCCAAGTGTCATGGATGAAACGTACGAGCTCAGACCTTTTGGCAAGGAAATCGACAACGCTTTAAAAAAAGTGCTCGAGATTTGTGAGCGTATTGGCTTCAAAACTTTTTATGATCCAGAGGGTTATTATGGTTATGCTGAGTACGGCTCAGGGGAAGAAATGATCGGTATTTTAGGTCATATTGATGTCGTTTCAGAAGGGGATGCGCAGAACTGGAAGCATAGTCCTTTTGCAGGGGATATCGCAACGGGAAAAATATTTGGAAGAGGTGCCATAGACGATAAAGGACCATTAGTTGCGGCTATATATGCCACTAAAGCGTTAATAGATGCCAATATTACATTCAATAAACGCGTGCGGATTATCATCGGAACAGATGAAGAAACCGGATGGCGTGGCATTTGCAGATACGTAAAAAAAGAAGAATTGCCTACGATGGGATTTACACCAGATTCGAACTTTCCTGTGGTCTATGCAGAAAAAGGACTCTTGCAGTTTAGGCTCAAATCTGGGAAAAAATCCGATTTAAGAGTAAAAGGTGGCACCGCTATGAATGCAGTTCCTGAATCGGCTGTCTATATAGGTGACCACATATATAAACTCGAAAAAGCATTGAAAAAACTGGGTTTTGACCATGAACTCGATAACGAAGAAGTCTATGTAATTGGAAAAAGTGCGCATTCTGCAAAACCGTCAGCAGGTATCAATGCTATCGTCAGAATGGCTGACGGGTTAAAATCAATTAACATTCAATCTCCTGTCATCGATTTTCTCACAGAGAAAGTTGGATTTACTTATCATGGTGAACAAATTTTTGGCAATCTAATGGATGAGCCTTCAGGTGAACTGACGATGTCGGTCAATCAAATCGATTTAAGTGCCTATGGTGAAATGATTGGTATAGATATGCGCATTCCAGTCACAATTGAAAAAAAATTCATCGTTGATGGTCTAAAGCGTGTTGCCGAGAAGTATGGCTTAGAATATGAAGAGGTGGATTATCTTGCACCTTTATATGTGGCAAAAGACACAAAATTGATTCAGACATTAGTTAAGGTCTATGAGGAAGAAACGGGACTAGATGGCGACCCAATATCGACTGGGGGCGCAACTTACGCGAGATCAATGCCTAATATCGTCGCATATGGACCGACATTTCCAGGTCAAGAAAAGGTAGCACACCAAGCTGATGAGTATATTGAAATCAATGCAATGGTCAAATGTGCTCAAATATATGCAAAAGCTATTGAACAATTGCTCGTATAAATCACTCTAAAATATTCAATTCAAAAAAATAAAAGACGCACCTTTTGGTTTTAATGCCAAAAGGTGCGTTTTGTTGTGCAAATAATGATAGATATACTTAAACTAATAAAATGCGACGATTTTATCTGTGTAGATGCACACTTCGTCGAAGACGACATTGTATTTGACGTTATTGGCATTCTCGATCAATGTGTTGTTTTTTTGATAGACATTGGTTAAGCATAAAAGACATGATGTTTCAGGCGCAAGAGATTTGCATGTTGAAACCAAATACTTAGATGAAGCGAACCAATTGTCAGATACAATCTCAATATTTTCCTTTAAAATGACCAGCCAACCGAGGCCATCTACTAAAAACTCAACATGTGTGCGAGGTGTGTGGTTAAAATAGTCAATGAATGCGTTTGTTTTTTCATTAATTGCTTTATTTGGCATTTTTACCTCCAAAACTAAGTGGATTTTGTTATAATAGTATTGTATCTGTTGATTCGGTAAATGAACAGTAAATTATGTGCGATTCAAAACATTTTTAGCGTTCATTCAGAATCTTATGCCTTGGCATAAAAATTGCATTATATATAGGTGATTAAAGGTTTGAAAAAGTAAAAATAGGAGGAACAAAATGAAAAGATTGGAAGGAAAAGTGGCTATCGTGACTGGTGGCGCTCAAGGAATCGGACAATGTATTTGTGAAACTTTTGCAAGAGAAGGCGCTGTGGTTGTCGCAGTAGATATGTCTGACTTAACTTACACATGCGAAAATGTATCAGGTTACAAGCTTAACGTCACAAAACGTTCAGATATTGAACAGTTTATCACTGAAACTGTAAACAAATATGGACATATTGATATATTGGTAAACAATGCAGGAATTACAAGAGATGCTCTCGTTAATAAAATGACTGAAGATATGTGGGACGTCGTAATCGATGTCAACTTAAAAGGTGTATTTAACTTAACGCAAGCTGTAGCACCTGTTATGCTTGAACAAAAAACGGGTTCGATCATCAATATCGCTTCAGTCGTTGGCGAATACGGTAATGTAGGTCAATCCAACTATGCAGCGACTAAAGCAGGCGTCATCGCTTTAGCTAAGACATGGGCAAAAGAGTTTGCGAGAAAAGGCGAAGCAATCCGTGTCAACTCTGTGGCACCAGGCTATGTCAACACTGAAATGATGAAAACTGTACCTGATAAAGTCCTCGATCCAATTAGAGCTAAAACAATGCTCGGCAGACTTGGCGAACCACAAGAAATAGCTAATGCGGTCTTATTCTTAGCAAGTGACGAAGCATCTTTCATAACAGGTCACAACTTATCAGTAAACGGCGGCTTACGCTTATAGGAGGCATTTCATGTTGAGAACAATTGACACCATTCAGGTAGGCGACTGCGCAACTTTTACTAAGACAGTTTCTGAATCCGATGTCTATATGTATGCAGGAATCAGTGGTGACTTCAATCCGGCACATATCAATGCCGTTGAAGCTGAAAAAGGCATCTTTGGCGAAAGAATCGCACACGGTATGCTGACTGCAAGTTTTATATCAACTGTACTTGGTACGAGTTTGCCAGGTCCAGGTACTATCTATTTGTCACAAGAATTGAGCTTTAAGCGCCCAGTAAAGTTTGGCGATACGATCGAAGCGAAAGTTGAAGTCATCGAAAAAATCGAAGAGAAAAACCGTTTGATTGTCAGAACGACTTGTACTAATCAACATGGAGAGCTCGTCATCGATGGCAAAGCGATGGTTATGCCGCCAAAGTTGTAATTAATTTTGTTACTTAAAATGTATATTAAGTTGTAAAAATAAAGAGTTGTTCCATCTTTACTTAGGATAGCATCCATAGTATGAAGATGAGACAACTCTCGTTTTTTTGATTTTCTTATTTATTAGGTAATTTATGCGATCTTAAATATCTTTTCAATGGTCGGACGTACGATTCTGACGAATGATGTCGCGAGTACGATGCCACATGCGATAGATATTGCGATAAAGATGGATTCTGCACCGGTCGTAAGAGCGAGCGTGAAGTCCTTTTCCACGATGTGCAGCATCGTATAATAGATGCCGTATCCAGGGACAAAGGGGATGATGCCCGGAATCGTAAATAGTGTTGCAGGGTGTTTTTTCACGACTGCGAGAATTTCACCCACCAAACCCACAGCAATTGAGCCAGCAAATGCTGGAATGATGAAGTTCGTACCAAGCAATTGAAAAGTAATATAAATAACCCAGCCGATCATCCCTGAAATACTAGCGGCGATGATGAGTTTTCTTGGAAGATTGAAAAGAACTGAAAAACCGACGACGCTTAGAAATGAATAGATGCCTTGTGTGATAAGATCCATAATTGTCTCCTTGTTATAATAGTTTCAAACTGAACTGCAGCACCATACCAACACCAAATGCAAGTGCAATGGCAATAAATAAGGCTTCCATAATCTTAGCGGATCCTGCAAGAAGCTCACCTGAAATCAAATCTCGGATACCGTTTGTGAGTGATACACCAGGAACGAGCGTCATCAATGGTCCAACAATGACCATAGTCAATGTTGCATCAAAACCGATGGCGCGGATAAAGACGATGGACAAAACGGCTATGAGCATGGATGTAAAGCCGCCTATGATGTTTCGAATGAAAAAATTGAGATGCTTTGAATCGATGGTGTCGGTGATATAGACGGTCATTGAGGAAGCAATATAAGCGAGTAAAAATTCTATAAATGTGCCGCCAAACATGAGTACAAAAAATCCGCCACCCATGCCACTTGCGAGTATGCGCACTTTTTTTGAAAACTGTGGCGTTGCATATAGTGCAGCGATGTGGTTTTCAGCTTCTTCTGTGGGCATATCAGTCAGTGTGAATTTTCTTGAAAACTCATTGGCGCGATCGATGCTTTCAAGATCTATGCCTTCTGGATTGACCCGCTCAAGAACTGTGATGGTTTCGTTGCCATGTTCTGCGCTAAACATGATGCCAGTGGGGATAACAAATACATTGACATCTTGTAAGCCTTTTGACTCTGCCATTCTTTGGACCGTATCTTCAACGCGATAGGTTTCAGCGCCATTTTGTAACATAATTTTGCCTGTACGCGTACATACTCTGATAATGCGTTTGATCTGTGCGATTTCCATTGGTGCCTCCAAATATTAGCGGAATTTGCATAATTCCAAATTGTATGATTCCCATTATGCAATATCCCTAATTATATCAAAATAAAAAAGAACTTTGCGAAAGTATTTTTAAAAATTGCTTAAATGTAATGAACTCGTTATAATAGAGTGACATTATAGTAAAAACATGGGCAATGATATACATGGTTGCCATATAGAAAGTAGGAGGAGAGATGACTGATTCAATGATCCTTCATTGTGAAACGGATTCTGTAAGAATTGATCAATATTTAAGTAGCGCACTCAACGACCTGTCAAGAAGCTATATCCAAAAATTGATAGGGGACGGCCAAATAAAAGTTAACGGTGAAATTAGCACGTCGAAAAAGCGCCTTGTCTTAAAAGACGACATCATCGAAGTCAATATACCAGACCCGGAACTACTAAAAATCGTCGCTGAAGATATCCCACTGGATATAATCTATGAAGATGATGATTTAATCATTGTCAACAAGCCGCAGGGAATGGTGGTGCACCCTGCACCAGGCAATTATTCTGGCACACTTGTCAACGCACTCATGTACACGGCTGAGAGGCTCTCATCCATCAATGGCGTCATAAGACCAGGCATTGTGCATAGAATTGACAAAGACACGTCAGGCCTACTCATGGTCGCAAAAAACGATAAGGCACATGAATGGCTTGCAAACCAATTAAAAGAGAAAACGACGATAAGAGAGTATATGGCTATCGTTAATGGTGTAATCAATAAAGAGGGTGGCACAATAGACCAACCACTTGCTAGACATCCTCAAGACCGTAAAAAAATCGCCATTGTGAGAGATGGGCGACATGCGGTAACACATTATGAAGTCGTAGAGCGCTATAAGTATCATACGCTCATCAGAGTTAGGCTTGAAACGGGACGTACCCATCAAATTCGCGTCCATATGGCATCGATTGGCTATCCAATCTTAGGCGATCCTATATACGGCGTAAAAAGTGAGCGCGTCAAACATGAAGGCCAAGCGTTACATGCACAGAAAATTGGGTTCATCCATCCGACGACCCATGAACTAATGGTCTTTGAATCAGAACTGCCGGATTACTTTAAGACTCTCATTAAGAAGTGTAGCGGAATAAATTAAGCGTTTTTGAAATTGCATATATTAGGAGGATTTATGGAGTTTAAAGCAAAATTGTTGGACGATAAGATGATTGACCGCTCATTGATGAGATTGGCACATGAAATTATCGAAAAAAACAAGGGTGTAGATGACTTAGTTTTGATCGGAATCAAATCGAGAGGGGTACCACTCGCGCATCGCTTATCAGAAAAAATTGAACAAATCGAAGGAAAACGACTTCCTGTAGGTCAACTCGACATAACGCTTTATAGAGATGATCTCTCTCTTAAGAGTTATGAGCCAGATGTAAAGGGGCTAGAAGTTGATTTTGCCATCGACGGCAAAATTGTCATTCTCGTGGATGATGTAATCTACACAGGACGTACAGTGAGAGCGGCAATGGATGCCATCATCGATTTTGGCAGACCAAGTGCCATTCAACTAGCTGTCTTAGTGGACAGGGGCCATCGTGAGTTGCCAATTAGACCAGATTATGTAGGGAAAAATGTACCAACTTCCAGCAAAGAGATCGTAAAGGTCAAATTGGAAGAGATGGATGAGGTCAGTGAAGTGAGTATTTATCAGAAATAGGAAGCGTTATGCTATCTGGGCAATACTGGTACTATACGCAAGACTGTAACATCGATATACCAGAAATAGGAAGCTTAAATAAGAAATCGGTACAGAAATCAATCTGTACCGATTTTTTTTGTAATTATAAGCCGATATCGAGCATCAGAACACCCACAATCGCACCGTTCACATGAACTGGTGTCGATACAGAGATGCAGTAGTCATTAGAAACAGATGAGATATAAGGCTCAGATCTAAAATCTTTGCCGATAATACTTTGTTTAAAGAACGGTCTATGCGAAGCATCAACTGTTTTTGCGCCGACATCTTGAGAAAATTCAAAAGCGATGCCATCTTTATCAAGAAGTGCGACCAATTCATAATCTTGTGACTGCTTTTTAACTTCAGCCAACATGGCGCGAGAGACATTTTTAATGCCATTTTTACCATATGTGTCTGCGTATTTTTTTAAGAGCGCTATGGATTGATCAATTTTCTTATTAACTTCTGCGTTGACTTTTAGGCCGCGTTTGTATTCATTGACGACAGAACCAAGTGCATTGGATATTTCAAGTAAGTTGTCCAATGAGGAGACAATCGTACCGAGGCTTGCGAGTTGAACGTCAGTAAGAGCAGCTGTCTCTTCGATATTTGCCGTGACATCTTGACTTTCTTCAGAAATATTCTTGATTAGCGAATAGACATCATCTGTAGATGCGCTTTGCTTTTCAACTTGAATGATGATTTCTTTGATGATTTCGATGGTGTTGTCAACCGATTGATAGCTGATAGTTAGAAGCTCATTGGATTGATCGGCAAAGGTGACATTGTCATTTGCTGACTTCACTTCATTTGAGATGTTGTTTGTGATCGTATCTGTCTTATTGACGATATGATCGATCATGCGACTAATGCCTTCAGATGATGTGTTGGATTGTTCAGCAAGCTTTCTAACTTCATCGGCTACGACGGCAAATCCTCTACCAGCATCGCCAGCTCTAGCTGCTTCAATAGAAGCGTTAAGTGCCAGTAAGTTCGTTTGCGTTGAAATATCGCTTATGACATTGACGATTTCGATGATCTTATGCATTTCATTTCGAAGTTGGGAAACCTCAATTGAGATATTTGTATTTCTTTCTGCACTGGATTTCATTCTGTTGATGAGTTCGAGCGTATTTTTGTTATTGAGATCTAAATTCTCTTTCATTTTTTTAGCGATTTCTTCTGCAGTCTCTGAGTTTTTATTGACGAGCCTCATGTCATCGCGCATCTGTTGAGCATCATGTTGCATATCGAGGGATTCTTTGGACATGTTGTCGATGGAATGCGAAATCTCATTCACATTTTTAGATACCATCGAAAATGAATGCTCCATGTCATCTCCAGAATGTTTGAGCTTCTCAATTAAATTGAGCAATTGCTCAGACGTGGTTAACATCTTGCCAATTATCGTCTTAGTACTCTTATTCGATTTAGAGACGATGTCTGTCAATTCTCTTAGATCTGTTGAGACACTTTTTTCGAGCTTTGCAGTAACATCGCCAGTACCGATTTTTTCGAGATAATCTTCAACCATATTAAGTTGTTTGCGGATATAAAAGCTAAATAAAAAAGTAAGTATAATTGTAAGTATGACCAAAACAGGTATGGCAATAGCAAGCTGAACATCCATAATAAGTAATCCACTCATTGTTATGGTTAAAACTAGTGTAAACAAGAAGAATCGCATTGCAAATGACTTGAACTTCATAGTGAATACTCCTTAACATTCGTGAGAATTGTTCGATTATTTGGAATAATCGAAATATAGTTAAGTTTAACATGTATTTATAAAATAATCACTAATTATATAAACAACGGCATAAAAAAACCTAGCTAATTTGCTAGGTTAAAGTTCTTTAAAATCAATTTCTTCGACATCGTCATCATCTATATTTACGATGATACGCGATTTAGGGACTTGATGTTCAGTAGGTGATGCACTTGTAAATGTGTAAAAGAACGACTTGTTCTTTCTCTTAGGCAAGGATGTGCCTACAAAAAAAAGGACAATTCCAAAAATGACAATCATGATACCTAATATTAGAACGACGGTTGTTAATGCTGCTTTAGAATTCACCATTGCAAAAACGCCCAGCAATAATAAGATGATAGAAGAGATCATGGTCCGTTCACTGGAAACCTTAAATTTTGAGAATGTAAGAAAAATACCATTAATCCCACTGACGACACAGCTAATCCCTATGAGAAAAAGGACATATTGTGGATGAATGAACGAATAGATGCCGACTAGAACGATGATAGAGCTAACTAATATAGACAATTTGCTTTTAACAAAAATGGCAAAAGTCATGGCGAAAATACCCAACACCATAAACATCAATGTGATGATTTTTACAGCGAATACACCGACGAGTGTCGGAAAACCCGCAAATATTAAACCCAATACTGAAATGATCAGTCCTGCGATCTGAATTGAATTGAAACGATTTTCTTGTGTCATGCTTTCACCAACCTAATCATCAATGTGTGTTACGTTAAAATGAGTATAGCTTAAAATTATGAATAAAGTATAAACAAAACGATACATTAATACGCGGTGGAATCAAGGCTGGTCATAGTAAACCAAATCTTTATAATAGTAACGCGTTGGTATTTTTTCATCTTTAAAAAGTTCCGACATTGCCTTCATAAGCATGGTTTCATCGGGTGCTTTTGTTTCTTCTGTCATAATATTCGTGAGGTTTTGAATGATATTGAGTTCTGTTTCACTATCTTTATCAATCCAAGGGCGCGTTAATACAAATAAGTCTTCAGTATAGCCCAAATCACTCATTTTTTTAACGACAATTGCTTGCTGTGCATCGTAATCAGTACTTGAAACAATGGCAAAATCTATGAAGCCGTCATTAAGAGCTTGTAGGCGTTCTGAAGTTTCGGAGTAAGAAATTGTCGCATATTTTGCACCATGAAGCAAATAAAATGAAAGAGTTTCATCGAAAACGCCTATTTGAGGGCGATTAACTTCACCTACTTGTTTCGTAATTAAATAATAATCAGTAGGCAAACCCAAAATCGCCTTTCCCTTGGGTAAATCTGCAAACTGCTCAAGGTAGGCAAAAACGTTGATGCTATAAGCATCAACCGTGCCACTATAAACAGCTTTCATTAAGTCAGACTCGTTTTCATAGATGTCTAGTATGACTTCGGTATTTACTTTCGTCGAGAGTGCCTTATAATGTTCAAAACGTTTTGCATGGGCCTTCGTAATTGCGATTGTGAATGGCACATCGGCTTTTTTTTGATCGCTAAGCGTAAGCGCTATTGCCGTTGTGCTGATGATGATGACGATGAGTAACAGTACCAATGTTTTAGATGCTTTCATTTTAACCTCGCAAATTCTATAAAGAATAGGCCAATTTAGTGTTTTTCAAGTCGTTTGATCACATCGTAATCAGGTGTTACAAAAAGTGTTTTATTGCCTACATAGATTACCATGCCCGGTTTGGAGCCATTTGGTTTAGATACGTTCTTCACAAGCGTATAGTCGACTGGCACATTACTCGAATCTTTTGCCTTTGAATAAAAGGCAGCGATCATTGCAGCTTCGAAAAGCGTCTGTTCAGATGGTACGTCACCACCTGTTCGAATGATGACATGTGAACCCGGTATATCTTTTGTATGAAGCCAAATATCTTTGTTGGATGCAAGTTTTGTCGTCAAATGGTCATTTTGAAGGCTGCTTTTACCCACCAGTATTTCTAAGCCATCTGTTGATATATACGTCCTAAAAGTTTGTTTGGCAACTTTGTGTCCTTTTTTCGTGATCTTGCCTTTGATGTAGCCTTGGGAAACGAGTTCATCGCGAATTTCCTCGACAATTTTTGAATCCTCGCTATTGTTTAAATGCGTCAAGACGCTTTCCAAATACTCGACATCTACCTTCGTCTCTGCGATGTGCTGATTGAGTTCCAATAAGGCTTTTTTTAGTTTATTATACTTTTTAAAATGCACTTGTGCATTTTCTATAGGTTCAAGTCTTGTATCGAGCTCGATTGTCCGCATGATAGGTGGATCCACATAGTAATCGAGTACTTCTATACGGTTCATACCCTTGGTGATCAAATAGTTGTTCGCGATGATCAAATCGCCGATGATACGAGACGCATCGGCATTTTCCGCTTCGATGCGCTCAAGTTCTTGTTTGGCCAGTTTTGTCGTATAGCGTTCGACGCGTTGCGCCAGCGTCTTCTTTAAATACGTCGTGCGTTGATGCATTTTGTTTTCTCTGTTAGAGCGCGCATAAAAGCGATCGACTGCTTCAGAAAGTGTTGGAAAAGATTGATAAGTCATGGCGGGCGTCATATCCGGTAAATAGTAAACCATTTTCGCCACATTGGTTTCATCCGTATAGATATAGCCTTTGTGAACAGTTTCAGTTGTACCGTAGGGGTGTTTGATTTTGTCAAATAGGGCTTCAAGTCTAATGTAATCCTCCGGTACAAGATCCGATATCAAAGTATTTGGCTCACGATTCAAACTTTGACAGATCCATTTTGAGATCACGGGACTAAACCCTTGTATGGATTCATAAAGGCCTTTATGCAATTTTTGCATATCTGCACGCGCTTTAAGGGCGATGATTACTTCTGAGTTTGGTAAATTAAAATCGATTTTATCTGTGGGTATAAATGTAAAGCCAAGGCCAGGCAAAATTGTTCTGACACGGCTCATTTCTGGCGTGACGCGTTTGATGCTATCGATGATTGTATAATCTTCTCGAGTGAGAACGATATTCGAGTGTTTACCCATGATTTCCACGACGAGCTTTTTCATCTCGAATTCGCCAAAGTCGTTTTTCGATTCTATATCGATTACGACTGTGCGCTCAAAGCCCATTTGTTCGATCGAGTGGATGCGGCCACCAATCAAATGTTTACGCATCAGCATACAGAACATAGGTGGTGCCTGAGGGTTTTCTTTTTTATCTTTTAAAAGAGTGAAGTAGGGCATCGATGCATCTATTGAGATGAATAGAGAAAAATTGCTTTTTAAGCCCCTGATGCTCATGATGAGTTCATCCTTTTCAGGTTGGTATATTTTATCGATACGCCCACCGACCAACAAGGTTTTTAGCTCATCACAGAGGTGGTGAATCAGTAAACCGTCAAATGCCATAAGGGCCTCCATTTCAAAAGTATTTTATGTAAAAGTATAACACTAAATGCATCATTCATCAATTCGCTTGAATAAAAGAAATATTGTGTGTTATAATTTAATGATGTATGGAAATTGCAAGTAATGGAGGTAAACATGATTTATAGCATGACGGGCTTCGGCCGAGGCGAATTTGGCAATGAAGCATTTGACGTGACATTGGAGATCAAATCAGTCAACAACAGATACTGTGATATTATAATAAAAATGCCGAAAAAACTCAATGTCTTTGAAGATCGAATTAAAAATCGTATCAAGTCAAAGTTGTCACGCGGACGCATCGAAGTCTACATCAATCTTGAAGAAAAAGCTTTTGACAATTATGAAGTACTTCCAAATTTTGAAATACTAGATAAGTACGTAAAAGTCTATAAAGAGATTCAATCGAGATACAACATCAAAGATGAACTGAGTTTATCTATGCTGACGCGCATACAGGAAGGTATCAACGTCTCTTATCTCGAACGCGGTGAAGAAGATTTTTGGCATGCTATCGAGCCGGCACTGGATATGGCTCTTGAGCGCATAGAAGAAATGAGAGCACTTGAAGGGTTACAACTCAAAAATGACATTTTACTAAAAGTAACTAGTATTAAGAACACGCTCACTCAAATCGAAGTGCACACTCCAAGGATTATAGAGAACTACCGAGCTAAAATCAGAGAACGCATCTCGGACCTTTTGCTCGATATGAATGCTGAGCTTGACGAAATCAGATTGGCAAATGAAATTGCCATCTATGCGGATAAAACGAATATCAACGAAGAAATCGTCAGAATCTACTCGCATTTAGATCAAATCGATACGATTCTCATGGATACTGAGCCTGTTGGCAGAAAGCTTGATTTCCTCGTACAAGAACTCAACCGTGAAATCAATACCATCGGATCTAAATCACCGGATATTGATATCTCTAACCTTGTTATCGGGCTTAAAAGCGATATCGAACAAATTCGTGAACAAATTCAAAACATTGAGTAAGGGAGTTCTTATGATTCACAAGGGTTTACTAATTATCGTCTCTGGGCCATCTGGTGCAGGTAAAGGTACGATTTGTAAAGAATTGATTAACAGGGATGATAGTATTGTAGTTTCAGTATCAGCAACGACTCGAAAACCTCGAAATGGTGAAGTGGATGGCGAGAGTTATCATTTCCTCGATCGAGATGGTTTCGAATCCCTTATAAAAGAAGACGGATTTTTGGAACACGCCTGTGTTTATGACAATTATTATGGTACGCCAAAAAAATTCGTCATCGAACAAATCACATCGGGTAAAAATGTTTTGTTAGAAATAGACATTCAAGGTGCGCTACAGGTTAAAAAGAAATACCCAGAGGGCATTTTCGTATTTGTATTGCCACCATCTATGCAAACGCTCAAAGAGCGTATTGTCGGCCGTGGCTCTGAAACGCCAGAAAGTCTTGAAATGAGATTGTCCAGCGCGTATAGTGAGATTGAACTCATAAAGAACTACGATTATTTTATTGTCAATGATACAGTGTGTCATGCTACTGATATTTTACAGGCGATCATCACTGCGGAAAAATGCCGCGTGAATGCCGACATTGCGGATATTGTCCGAAGATTTAAGGAGGAGAAATAAATGTTAAAACCATCAATTGATGAACTAATTGAAAAAGTTGGGAACCGTTATGCACTATGTATCGTCGCTGCAAAGCGTGCAAGATTCATTATCAATGGCGATGACGATTCAATCAACTTCGACGTAGAAAAACCATTGTCGATCGCGATTGCAGAAATCATGAACGACGAAGTGAAAGTAAACATTCCTGAACCGCCTCAAGATCGTATTTAAGGAAAGGACGCGCCCATGTTAACTGGAAAGAACATAGTCGTTGGCGTAACTGGAGGCATCGCAGCCTATAAAGCTGCCGATGTTGTCAGCCGGCTTAAAAAGCTTGGCGCAAATGTCTACGTCATCATGACGGAGCACAGCACTAAATTTGTACAGCCATTAACTTTCCAATCGTTATCGCAAAATTATGTGGTAACTGATATGTTCGAAGATCCCAAAACGTGGGACGTCGAGCATATCGCTTTGGCGAAACGCGCTGATTTGTTTCTCATCGTACCAGCCACTGCAAATATCATTGGCAAGGTCGCTAACGGCATTGCAGATGATTTTTTAACCACGACAATCATGGCCACTGTTGCACCCGTGTATTTTGCGCTTGCCATGAACACGAAGATGTTCGAAAATGCCATCATGCAGGATAACGTTAAAAAGTTGGAGCGTTATGGTTATCAGATGATCATGCCTGGTTCAGGGAGACTCGCTTGCGGAGATGTAGGCGCAGGTAAACTCGCCGATCCAGAATGTATCGTCGCAACCGTTTTGGACCACTTTAGTACAGAAAAACGTTTTATAGGCAAAAAAATACTCATCACGGCTGGTCCTACAAGAGAAGCATTGGATCCCGTGCGATATATCACGAACCATTCGAGTGGAAAAATGGGCTATGCCATCGCAGAGGCAGCAGTTGCTGAAGGTGCGCAGGTTATTCTCATAAGTGGGCCTACAAATCTTGCGCCACCAAATGGGGTCACATTCATACCCGTCATTTCCACAAAAGACATGTTTGATGCGGTCATGAACAATCTAGAAGTCGACGTCGTCATAAAAGCGGCGGCGCCTGCGGATTACAAGCCAGTATCCTATAGTCTTGAAAAGATCAAAAAAAGCGATGCGATATTGACGATGGATTTTGATAAAAATCCAGATATCTTAAAACGGGTTGGTGAGCTTAAAACAAATCAGATATTGGTTGGTTTTGCCGCTGAAACACATGAAGTCGAAGCCTATGCAAAAAAGAAATTGAACGAGAAAAATCTCGATTTTATCGTTGCCAATGACGTGACGGCAGAAGGCGCTGGCTTCAATGGAGACACGAACATCGTTACAATCTTTGATAAAGACGGTGGCAGTACCTCTTATGATTGTATGGAAAAGTCGGAAGTTGCACGTGTGATTCTCGATAAAGTTTTTGAGAAATTAAAACCCTAGACTGACAAAACAGCCTAGGGTTTTCTAATAAGAGAGGGTAAAATGTTTGCTGAAGTCATCGTTCTACGAAATGCACAGACTATAGACCGGCCATTTACATACAGTGTTCCATCCAACTTCGAAGATCGCGTCACCAAAGGCGCTCGAGTACTTGTGCCCTTTGGAACGTCGGGCTATATCGAAGGCATCGTCATGTCTACAAGTGACGTACATGCACATGATGAAGGCATGACCATCAAAAACATCCATTACGTTTTTAAAGATGGTCTTTATCTCTCAGATATGGATTTGGAATGCGCTGATTATATCAGGCAGGAAACGCTCTGTACTTACAGTGAAGCAATGAGCCTGTTTTTACCTTCAGGAACCATGGTAAAGCAAATTAAAACGTACCAAATAAACGAACAGTTTGAAAATGTGGCGTTGATCAAGAAGAATGAACGCGTCGTTTTAGATGCCCTTCAAACGGGGCCGTTAGATTATGATCGGCTATGCATTGAACTGAAAGAGACGACAAAAAACACTGCGCTCAATCGACTTTTGGCAATAGGCGCTATCGAGCTCGAATACAGCTATGAACAAAATGTGAAAGATCGAACTGTGGAATGGCTCGTAGTTTGTGGCGACATTCTCACTTATAAAGCGCAAATACCGAAAAATCATACGGCTAAGCATAAATTAGCGGGTTATCTCATAGAAAATCCTGTCGTCAAGCGACTTGATGTACAGGAGTCGTTAAAGGTTCCGAAAAGTGTTATCGATGGCTTTATAGAAGCGGGTCTCATTCAAATTCATGAAAAAGATGACATTAGAATGCCAATTTTCATGAAGAGCTTTGAAGATAAGAGCCAAGTTGTGTTAAATGAGGCGCAGCAAGCTGTTTATGACCGTATTATAGGCGATTTTGAAACGGACCAAAGTGACGATTTTCTCATTCATGGCATCACAGGCAGTGGCAAGACAGAAGTCTATGCGCAGCTCATCGAGCACGTGATATCAAAAGGTAAAAAAGCCATCTTAGTTGTGCCTGAAATCTCACTTACACCTCAAATCGTCGCACGGTTTGCCAGTCGTTTTGGTGAAGCGCGCATTGCACTCATCCATTCCAAAATATCGCAAGGTGAAAAACACGATCAGTGGAAGGGCATAAGACGAGGGGATTATGACATCATCATCGGTGCGCGTTCAGCTGTCTTTGCGCCAACGGACGACATCGGTATCATCATCATAGACGAATGCCATGAAACATCCTTTAGATCTGAAAAAAGGCCGAGATACAACACATATGATGTCGCTAAATATAGAATGCGTCTCTTAAAAGGATTTGTCGTTGCGGGTTCAGCAACGCCATCCATCAAGGACTACTTCGAAGCGCAAAGAGGTATGCGTACACTTCTAAAATTGGATTCGCGTTTCAACAACTTGGACCTTCCAGAAATAGAAGTCGTCGACATGCGTCAAGAGCTCTTAAATGGCAATCGTTCAATTTTAAGTCAGAAGTTGCACAATGCAATATCTGAGCGATTAGATAAAAATGAACAGATCATCATATTTCTCAATCGCAAAGGACATTCGACGTTTGTATCCTGTAGATCTTGTGGATTTACTCTTGCATGCCCCAATTGCGATGTCACCCTAACGTATTTCAAAGGAGAAAAATCAGTCAAATGCAACTATTGCAGTTATGAAACATACGTGCCAAAACTGTGTCCAAAATGCCAAAGCAAGTATTTTAAGTTCTTTGGCGTTGGCACAGAAAAAGTGGAAGAACAGCTTACAGAATTATTCCCAAAAGCGAGAATCGCTCGGATGGACCGGACGACAACCAGTAAAAAAGGGAGTCTTGAACGCATTATATCGGATGTCGAAGCGGAAGAGACAGATATACTGATTGGGACACAAATGGTGGCAAAAGGGCTCGATTTTAAGAAAGTGACACTAATAGGTATCCTTTCTGCCGATTTATTGCTCAACTTACCCCAATATCAGGCGTCTGAAAGGGCATATCAACTGTTCAACCAGGTTGCTGGCCGTTCTGGCAGGGGTAAGAAGAAGGGAGAGGTCATCCTTCAAACCTACGTCCCCGATCACTATGCGCTCAATCAAGCGGATTATGAATCCTTCTATGACCATGAGATTAAATATAGGGAAGCGCTGAGATATCCACCATTTTATCACATGATCAACCTCGTTTTCACGTCTGCACGCTCAGAAGAGGCTGCCACATATGCACATAAGAGTTTTGACTTTATTTCCAAGAAAATGTTAAAGAAAGATTTACAAAATGGGGTTGAAATTTACCCCGCAAATCCTGCATTATTGAAGAAGATAGACAACGTTTATAGATGGCAGATCATCATAAAATCAAAGCCTGAAGTTTACTCAGAGATCAAAGCGGTTTTGAAATTGCTCGAGGATGCATTTGTCGAGGTCAAAGGTTGCAAAATTAATATAGATTTAGATGCGACAAATATATTATAATAGATAAGGCATTTGAATAATTACAGACTGGATATGAACCAATTTAGGAGGCATGAATGGCAATCCGATTAATAAGAACAGATAATGACCCGATTCTAAGGAAAATTGCTAAAGAAGTAACTGTATTTGATGAGAAGCTTCAAATACTGGTTGACGATATGATAGAAACAATGCACCACGCTGATGGCGTAGGTCTTGCAGCACCTCAAATAGGCGTGCTGAAACGCGTAATCGTAATCGATTTATATGACGAAGACGGGCCTATGGCTTTGATCAACCCAAGATTTATTGAACAAAGTGGTCTTCAAATGGAAGAAGAAGGCTGCCTCAGTTTACCTGGTCGTCATGGCGTTGTTAAAAGACCGCTCTCAGTTACTGTTCAGTTTGAAGACGTCGATGGTGACACGTATGAAATCGCTGGTGAAGAGTTACTTGCGAGAGTGCTTTGTCATGAGATTGATCATTTAGACGGCATTCTATATATTGATAAACAAGTCGCTGTAGAAGCGATCGCAGAATAATCGAGGGTGCGATGAAAATACTATTTATGGGAACGCCAGATTTTGCAGTTAAGACATTGCAAGCTTGTATAGAGTCACATGAAGTGGTTGCAGTCTTCACACAGCCTGATAAACCTAAAGGTCGAGGCAACAAGTTGACGCCACCACCGATTAAAGTAGTGGCTGAAAATCATCATATACCCGTTTTGCAGCCTGATAAAATCAGAAAAGGCGAATGGCCTGAAAGGATTAGAGCCTATGAACCCGATGTGATTGTCGTCGTTGCATATGGCCAAATATTATCACAAGAGATTTTAGATATTCCCAAATACGGTTGTATCAACGTACATGCATCCCTTCTGCCAAAGTATAGAGGGGCAGCTCCGATTAACTGGGCAATCGCGCATGGAGAGATGCAAACGGGTGTTACTACGATGATGATGGATGTAGGTATTGATACTGGCGATATGCTTCTTAAGACCGAAGTGCCAATCACAAATGATATGGATGCTCAAATGTTACATGATGTCCTTGCACAAGAAGGCGCTTCATTGCTAATTCAAACGCTTGAACGACTTGAGATGGGCACTATAATAAGAGAAAAGCAAAATGAAGCGTCATCATGCCATGCACCAATGATGAATAAAGAAATTTCTAAAATCGACTGGCAGATGACATCAACTGAGATTCGCAATCGCATTCGTGCCTTTAATCCGTGGCCGATTGCGCATACGAGCTTGGGTGACATTCCGTTGAAGGTTTTTGAAGCATCAATTATTGCTTTAGATGAAGCCGTTGAATGGCAAAAAAGTCAAGCAAGTGTTGGAACGATTGTTCATATTGATAAAATTGGAATATATGTTAAGACAGGTGATGGTTATATACGCATAGATGTCCTGCAATGGGGAAGCCATAAACGGATGTCGGCACAAGCATTTTTACTTGGATATGACGTAGCAATAGGTACAGAACTGAAATAATAGTGGCATTACTCAGGAGGTATTGATATGTATTACGGTGGTGGAAGTTTTATCATGTTGTTTGTATTGTTCATATTTGCATCACTAGCAAGTATGGGCGTTAAATCGACATTTAACAAATATCATAAAATTAGAAATGTAAAAGGTATGACCGGTGCCGAAGCTGCAGAAGCGGTACTTAGAAACAACGGTATATACGATGTGAAAGTAGAACGTGTGAATGGTCATTTAACCGATCATTATGATCCTAGATCTAAAACGATAAGGTTGTCAGAACCTGTTTTTGATAACCCATCCATCGCTTCAGTTAGCGTCGCATGCCACGAAGCAGGTCATGCCCTTCAACATGCAAATGGCTATGTGCCACTTAAACTCAGAACGATGATCTTACCAGCTGCTCAACTTGGCTCACAAGCGTTATGGCCAATGTTCATCATTGGCATCATCCTTTCATTGCCGCAACTCATCACGATTGGTATTTTGTTCTTTTCATTTTCAGTGGTTTTTCAGATTATCACATTACCAGTTGAATTCAATGCTAGCTCTAAAGCGATACGCATGATGGACGAATACGGTATCCTTAGTGATGAAGAAAACTCAGGTGCGAAAAAAGTGCTCAATGCGGCGGCTATGACTTATGTTGCAGCAGCAGCAATGGCAGTTGGTCAACTCATCAGAATGTTGATCCTAAGAAGAAGTGACTGATCGATAATCATTAAAAAATCAACAGAATATGTTTAAGCCCTAGTGTAAAATTGACTCTAGGGCTTTTAAGTTGAGGAAACTGCATAATTTCAATATATATTAAAATATTTTGATAATTGGTCTATAAGTATTAAACAATGCAGTTATCTTTGATATAATGGTTCAGATAAGCAAGGAGATAAATATGAAGATAAATGCAAGAAAACTAGCTTTAAGGATTCTCGATGAAATAGATCAGACACATGATTTTTCACATTTAGTAGTCAATAGAACGTTTCAAAGATACGATATTGAATCAGCCGACCGAAGGTTTGTTTCACATATCGTTTTTGGCGTTTTGGAAAATAAATTGTTACTGGATTATTATATACGAAAATTGTCAGCGCAGAGATTTTCTAGAATCGATCCAAGTATCGTCAATATACTGCGTATGGGTTTATATCAACTCGTTTATATGACAAAAGTACCGGATTCAGCCGCAGTGGATGAGAGTGTCAAACTCGCTAAAGGTATTACGGCAAAAGATTCAAGCTTCGTAAACGGCATTTTACGTACTTTTTTACGTTCGAATAAAACAATAGAACTACCAGATAGAAATAAACATCTCGTGACGCATCTTGGCATCAAATATTCTTTTCCTGAATGGCTGGTAGAAATGTGGCTTAAAGCCTACGGCGAGAAAACGACAGAAGGTTTGCTGGAAGCGAGCAATAAGACGCCACAGCTTTCGCTTAGAGTCAACACACTACAAACCGATTTGGAAACGCTGCAAAAAAAACTCGATGCAGTTGGCATCGTATCCAAGCAATCCGAGCTTGTGCCAATTGGACTTGTCATTGAGTCCCTTAACAATCTCGCGATGCAAGAAATCCCCGGTTATTCAGAAGGCGATTTTATCATACAAGATATTAGCTCAATGTGTGTTGCGCATCTATCTGGAGTCAAAGACGACCAAACCGTTTTAGACGTCTGTGCAGCACCAGGTGGCAAAACAACGCACATGGCGCAACTGATGCACAATAGTGGACGCGTCATAGCACGCGACAATCAAGCTGACAAACTTGAGACAATCAATGAAAATGTGACACGTCTTAAGATCAAAAATGTTATAGTAGAACAAT
The DNA here is from genome assembly GCA_942493125.1 of Acidaminobacteraceae bacterium. Taxonomy (GTDB): domain Bacteria; phylum Bacillota; class Clostridia; order Peptostreptococcales; family Acidaminobacteraceae; genus Fusibacter_C. The sequence goes on from OW818667.1 coordinate 37,433, forward strand.
ATGATGCACTCACATTGGATGAATCGCTGATCAATACCGTAGATGTGGTTTTAGTGGATGCTCCTTGCTCAGGATTAGGTATCATCAGGCGAAAACCTGATATCAAATACAACAAAACACCAGAAGGACTCTTGGGTCTTATCGATATTCAAAAGGGCATATTAAAGAATGCAGCAGAGTATGTAAAGGTAGGCGGCACGTTGATGTATAGCACCTGTACGCTCAATCCAGCTGAAAATCAAGACATCGTCAACTGGTTTTTAAAGCAAGATACGAGGTTTAAAGTTCAGCCACTTTCAGAAGTGGGGTATTTGACCCTGTTTCCAAATACACACGAGACAGATGGTTTTTTCATCGCTAAATTAAATAAAATTGACGAATGAGGTAAGAAATGAGAGCTGTTGCACGTACAGATGTAGGCGTTACAAGAGAAAACAATGAAGATTATTTGTTGATTCATGACGCATTGAATTTTTTTATCGTTTCTGATGGTATGGGCGGTTATCAAGCTGGAGAAATAGCTTCTGAAATAGCTGCTAAAACCATGATGGAATCATTTAAAAAACGAGAAAAGTTCAACTTTGAATCGGATATAGACGCGTTATTGATTGAGGCAAACGAAGCCATTTTGGCCTATGTAAAAGAGCATACAGAATGTCGCGGGATGGGTACGACGGTTGTCGTCGCCTATGTTTCTGACGATGATCTATGGGTTGCCAATGTCGGAGACAGTAGATGTTACGGCATCTCGAGTGAGTCGGTGAAACAACTTTCAGAAGATCACTCACTTGTTGCTGAACTCGTTAAGATTGGGAGCATCAGCGTTGAAGAAGCTGAAAAGCACCCCGACAGAAACATTATAACAAGTGCACTTGGCGTTGATCGCAAATTTGAAATTTTTAAAGTGAAGTATAATAAAGCGGATTTTAGCCATATATTATTGTGTTCTGACGGCTTATCCAATATGGTATCGTCTAATGAAGTTTTGGACATTTTCAAACGCGTGGACTTTGAACAGATTCCAAAAGTTTTGGTAGACTCGGCAAATGCACATGGTGGTAGAGACAATATCACTGTCGTTTGCGTCGAACTATAAGGAGGAGCACATGAATCAACTGATTGGAAGCAATTTGGGAAACCGTTATGAAATTATAGAGATACTTGGTACAGGGGGGATGGCTGTCGTCTATAAAGGCAGAGACCTCGTCCTTAACCGTATGGTAGCGATTAAAGTGCTGAAGCAAGAATTTAGCTCGGATGAAGAGTTTGTAAAGAAATTCCAAAAGGAATCGCAAGCGGCGGCTAGTTTATCTCATCCAAATATCGTCAACGTCTTTGATGTGGGATACAATGAAAATGTTCACTATATCGTCATGGAGATCGTCAATGGCAATACACTAAGAGACTATCTCAATAACATGCAGGGCTTCATGAAAGAAGAAGCAATCATAAATATAGGGCTACAAATTGCATCTGCGTTATCACAAGCACATCAAAATGATATCGTTCACCGTGATATCAAGTCGCAGAATATCTTGATCAATGAACAGGGTAGCGTAAAAGTAACGGATTTTGGTATTGCAAGAGCGGCTACGACCGCTACCATTGTCAACACAAAAGAAGTCATCGGCTCTGTTCACTATTCATCACCTGAACAAGCACGAGGTGGCTTTGTTGATGCACGTAGCGACATCTATTCTCTTGGCATATTACTTTATGAGCTCGCGACGAAAAAATTGCCTTTTGAAGGTGATTCACCTGTCACAATAGCGCTCAAGCAAATAAAAGATGACATGCCTAATCCACAAAATATCAATAGCAATATCAGTGATGGTCTTTCATCAATTATTCATAAATGTACCGAGAAAATGCAAAATGACCGTTATCAGAGCGTCCTTGATTTAATTGAAGACTTAAAAGAATTAAGGGGCAATAAAGCGTTTCTCGTTCAGAATCAAATGTACAATAATCATGAAACTACCGTTTTACCAATTATTTCGGAAGAAGTCCTTTTAGCACATCAAACAAAACACAGACAGCCGCGTAATACGAGCGATGAGGAGCAGAATAGCATGTCGAGCTTAATGCCAAAATCAACACCAACATCAGCACCGCAGAAAAACAAAATGAATATGACGCTTGCAATTCTTGCAGCATTGGCCCTTGCGGTCATAGTATTTGGCGTATTTGCGTTCAGCAAATTCCAAGATATCTTCGATGTCAATGAAGTTAATGTCCCTGGCGTTGTAGGTTTGAGTACTGAAGAGGCCGTTAGAACTTTAAAAGAAGCTGGTTTAAATTCAGATGTTTCTGAACAACGTGTTCACAATGAAATTGAAGCAGGCTTTATCATTTCTCAATCACATGAAGAGGGTGACAAAGTGAAGGAAGGATTCACGATCAAACTCGTCGTGAGCAGCGGTGGCATACAATCCATCATTCCAAACGTCAAACAGCAGACTTTAACTGAAGCGCGTGTCATGATTGAAAACGATGGATTTGTAGTCGGTGAAGTGACCTATGCGTTCAACGATTTACCTGAAGACATGATCATCAACCAAACGCCAAAGGCGGGGATTAAAATGCCTCAGGGAACGGTTGTCGATCTCGTCGTCAGCCAAGGACTAGAAACGGACAACCTTATTGTGCCGTCACTTGAAACAAAAACGATCAGAGAAGCGGAAAGCACACTGAATTCAATTGGTTTGAAATTAGGTGAGATTTCTTATGAGATAAGTACAACTGTAGAAAAAGGTCTGATTATCTCAAACAGCAAAATTGGTTCCGAAGTTGAACCGGGTACGTTCATCAACATCGTAGTGAGCAGTGGTGAGACAGAAGAAACGACTGAAGCATCAACAGAAGCGACGACTGAAGCGATCTCAAGTGAACTAAGACTTCTCGTACCGATTGAGACGGACAAATTTTTACAAGACACTGAAACAATTAGAATCGAAATGGTTCAAGGTGATGTGAAAACTGTCGTCTATGAAGAAGTACACTCTAAATCTGAAGGACCAGTATTTGAAGTCCAATGTAAAGTAAGCGGTACAGGCAGTGCTAAAATAGTTGTCTACTATGGAACTGTAGTTGGGCTAGAACAGGATATACAATTCTAAGGAGACGTGAATGCATGGCACATGGAATAATTTTTAAAGGTATAGGCGGTTTTTATTATGTAAAACGTGATGGTGTTCTCTATGAATGCAAGGCACGTGGTAAATTTAAAAACGATAAAGTTATTCCTATGGTAGGCGATTATGTAACTATCTCAGTTTATGATGAAGAAAAAAAACTTGGGATGATCGAAGAGATTCATGAACGTAAGAACACACTTTTAAGACCTGTTGTTGCCAATGTCGATCAGGCAATCGTAGTATTTTCCATAAAGAATCCGATGCCCAATATCACGCTATTAGACAAGATGGTTGTGTTAGCGGAGCATTCGGGGCTTGATGTCATCATCTGTTTCAACAAATCTGACCTGGATGCCAATTTTGATTTTGATAACTATAAAGTCATCTATGAGCAAGCGGGCTACAGTGTTGTGAAAACATGTGCCATAACAAAAGATGGCGTTGATGATTTGCTCAAACTCTTACAAGGAAAGATCAACGTCTTTTCAGGACCGTCGGGCGTGGGAAAATCCTCATTGCTAAATGCCATTGAAGATTATGCTGTTGAAATAGGCGCGCTTAGTGAAAAAATAAAACGCGGCAAGCATACGACTCGACATTCAGAACTTTTTGAGCTTACAAATGGCGGCATCATCGTGGATACCCCAGGGTTTACATCACTATCTGTTCAAGAAATCGATCCTGAAAATTTGAGCGCTTACTTTCCTGAGTTTAAGAAGCACGCTGAAATTTGTCGGTTTGACAACTGTTTGCACCAAAATGAACCCGGATGTGAAGTAAAACGCGCAGTAGATGATCAAGAAATATCTAGAATTCGTTACGATGCTTATGTTTATATTTATAAAGAGATTACAGAACAGAGGAGGAAATCAAAAAAATGGTAAAGATCGCACCTTCGATACTATCAGCTGATTTTTCAAGATTGCTTGAGCACGTTAAAGAAGTGGAAGAGGCTGGCGTTGACTATTTGCATATCGATGTCATGGATGGTCATTTTGTGCCGAACATATCCTTTGGCGCACCTGTTATGAAATCGCTGAAAGGCAAAACAAAGCTTTTTATGGATGTTCATCTCATGATTGAAAATCCGGATCAGTATATCGGCGATTTCGTCGATGCTGGAGCAGATCTGATCAATGTGCATATAGAAGCATGTACACATATACATCGCACAATTCAACTGATAAAAAGCTACGGCGTGAAAGCTGCGGTCACTTTGAACCCTGGTACGCCACTTGTTACTATAGAAGAAATTTTACCACAGCTCGATATGGTGTTGCTGATGTCAGTTAACCCTGGTTTTGGCGGTCAAAGCTATATCGAGGCGACGACTGACAAGATTAGAAGGCTTAAAGCCATGATTGATAGCAAAGGCATAACCTGCGACATTCAAGTCGATGGTGGTATCAACCTAAACAACGTTAAAGAAGTCGTTGACGCAGGCGCCAATATCTTCGTAGCTGGTTCTGCGATCTTCAATACAGAATCGATCAAAAATACCGTTAAAGCGTTTAGAGAAAAATTATGAGTTGGGGGCTGATTGCCTTAAATGGCACAGTTGAATCTACAGATAAATTGAAGGCACAACTCGTTAGATATATGGGCATTGATAAGCCAATGTTTGTCGTTGGTGTCGACGGCGGTTGTAAATTGCTTGAAAGGCTTGAAATAGAACCAAAGATCATATTGGGCGATTTCGATTCAGTGGGTGATTTGTCACGTTATAAGGTGAAGTGGCCGAGTGCAGACATCAAGACGTTTCCGCCTGAGAAGGATTTTACCGATGCGGAGCTTGCATTTGAAGAAGTGGAAGGGTTACCACTCGATCGCATCGCAGTTATTGGCGGATTAGGGGGAAGGGCAGACCACATGTTGAGCATACTGTTTCTCATCGGTCGCAATTCTAAGTGCGTGATTATAGACGAGCTCAATTTTATTGAACGCATCGAAGCGCCAATGAAGAAAAGCCTTAAAAAATCTGACTTCAGCGATACGTATTTGTCGATCTTACCTGATGTCGATCTGCTTGAAGGCATAAATTTGACAGGGTTCAAGTATCCGCTCGTGGATGCTACAATTCGCAGATCCCAAACACTGGGCATCAGCAACGAAATCGTCGAGGAAGAAGCCGTCATCGAAATCGAAAGTGGCACGGGATTTTTGGTGTTTTCACAAGATCGAGCAATTTAAAGGCTATATATTAAAGAATATGTAATCTTGGATGGCATTGATTAAGAGATAATATTGCATATAAAAAAAGGTCATGCCTGTTGGCATGACCCATTTTTCGTTTTGTCAATTATACTGCTCTTTGAACTTTACCAGAACGTAAACATCTGCTACAAACCTTGATTCTCTTAGTACCACCGTTAACTGTCGCTTTAACGCTTCTTAAGTTAACTGACCAAGTTCTTCTATTATGGTTGTTAGCATGGCTGACAGTGTTTCCAGAAATTTTACCTTTACCGCATACTTCACACGATCTTCCCATTTATTACACCTCCTTCGAGTGATTACTCGTAACATAACAAACTTATTTTATCAGAGCAAGGTTGAGATTTCAAGTAAAAAATCATTTTCAACATGACTTTTTTGTAATTATTGCTATGTTCACAGCTTATTCACTTGATATTAGGCGCATCTTACATTAAAATAAACTATATCACGGTAAAGTTCTACCATTGAGGAGGTAAATGATGTCCATCAAAATAAACAACGAAATTGGTGATATTACCATAAAAAACGAAGTCGTTGCCACGATTGCTGCAGTAGCTGCAATGGAGTGCTACGGATTAGTCGGAATGACTTATAAATCAGCTAAAAGCGGTCTAGCAAAAATACTTAAAGGCGAGCATCTTTCCAAAGGCGTCGAAGTTCAAGTTGAAGAAACAGGTGTGAGAATCAATCTTTTCGTAATCGTTCAGTTTGGCACTAAGCTATCGGTAGTCGCTGAGAACATTATTGAAAAAGTAAAATATAACGTAGAAATGCAAACTGGCTTAAATGTGATCGAAGTAAATCTTAACATTGAAGGCGTAAAAGTTCAGGAGTAATAGGGAGGAAGTCAAGTGGAGCTAAAAACCATTAATGCTGAGCTACTTGCTAAAATGTTTAAGCAGGGAACGTTCGAGCTGAATAAAAATAAAGGTATTGTCGATTCATTAAATGTATTTCCCGTGCCAGATGGTGATACGGGAACCAACATGTCACTAACTATGAATTCTTCAATAGAAGGACTTGCAAAACAAAGTTTTGATACGGTTGAGGATGTTTCAAAATCGATATCAAAAGGGTCACTCATGGGCGCTAGAGGTAATTCAGGCGTTATTTTATCGCAAATTTTCAGAGGCTTTGCAAAGGGCTGTAAAGGTAAAACAGAACTTACCTCAGCAGATTTATGCGTCGCTTTTAAAGATGCGGCAGATACTGCGTATAGTGCCGTTCTCAAGCCTGTAGAGGGCACAATCCTCACTGTCATTCGAAAAATAGCCGACAAGGGTATGGAGTATGCACATGAAGATTTGGATATGATTGAACTCATGAAACTGTTAATCCATAAAGGCGAAGAGACTTTAGAGTTGACACCAGAATATTTACCAGTGCTCAAACAAGCTGGCGTTGTAGATGCCGGTGGAAAGGGACTAATCTATATACTGCAAGGGTGTTTAGATGCGATGCAGGGTAAAGAATCAAGTCTTGAGTCGCTTAAGACGAGCGCTTACAAAGAGCCTGCCCAAAACATCATGAGCACAGAAGACATCATCTTTGCATATTGTACAGAGTTTATCGTAGAAGGTGACAATATGGACGGCAATAAATTGCGTTCAATCATCGAAACAATGGGCGACAGCATGGTGTTTGTACAAGATGAGGACCTCATTAAAGTACACGTACACACAAATTCACCAGGTGTTGCGCTTGAAGAAGCTTTGAAGTTTGGCTCGCTAAAAAAAGTCAAAATTGAAAATATGAAAGATCAACATAGCACGATTATCGAAGGCGCTCACGACGGCTTAAACGCTGAAGCGCCAAAAGCAGTTTCAACATTTGCAGATTCGCCATATGAAGAAGATTACGGATTTATTGGCGTCGCTATGGGCGAAGGCTTTGTAAACATCTTCAAAGATTTGGGCATCCACGGCAATATCCAAGGTGGCCAAACCATGAATCCAAGCACCGAAGATTTCATGAATGAGATTGAGAACTGTCCTTCCGAGTACATTTTCTTGTTCCCTAACAACAGCAATATCATCATGGCAGCGAATCAAGCGAAAGAGCTTAGCAACAAGAAAGTGTTTGTCATCCCTACTAAAACGATGCCACAGTGTATCACCGCTATGCTCGTCTTTAATAGAGATCAATCCGCTGAAGAGAATTATGCAGCAATGTGTGAAAGTCTTTCAAATGTCAAAACGATTCAAATCACCTACTCAGTTAGAAATACAACTTTCAATGACTTAGAAATTGAGAAAGACGATTACCTAGCTGTAGCTGATGGTGAAATCAAGGGCGTCGGAAAAAATATTGAGGCAGTTATTTTCGAATCAATCGAAAATACGATGCAAGAGGATGCAGAAATCCTTTCAATATACTATGGTTCAGATGTGACAGAAGAAGAAGCAGCTGCAATGACAGAGAAATTGGAACAGAAATTCCCAGACTTAGAAATCGACGTTTATTCAGGTGGACAACCCATTTATTACTACGTCTTTTCGATTGAATAAATAGACTAGAGGCAAGACTTGCAAATGAACAATTTGCCTAGACTTGCCTTTTTTTATGATAAGCGACTAAACTTTGAGGTGACCAGGTGTATGCACAGCCATTGACGCTACTTAAAGGCGTTGGGGAAAAAAAAGCTGAAAAATTAAAAAAAATAGGCCTTGGGAACTTCGACGATGTCCTATATGACTTTCCGAGGCGATACATCGACCGCCGGGTTGTTAAGCATGTCACAGATATTGCCACAGACGAGATGGGCGTCATTTCAGCGCGCGTCATTAAAAAGCGCACGAAGTATATTCAAAAGACTAAGAAAGAAATGTTGATACTCGATGTGTCTGAAGGGTACTTTACAGGAGAAATCATATTTTTTTCCGCAAAGTTTTTTGTGGCTGATTTTGTGGAGGGTGAAACGTACTTCTTTTTTGGCAAAGTGGAAAAGAGTGGACCACTTTTTAAAATGATTCAGCCCGATTATGCACGTATCGCAGACAAGTCATTTTTAGGAATTATTCCCGTATACAATGCAACCCTCGGCATTTCACAGCATGACCTCGTGTCTGTGCACAAACAAGTGCTCAGTTATTTGATCAATCAAATTGAAGACACTTTGCCAGAATCACTGAGAGTGATGGCGGGGATCATACCACTTGAAGAGGCGATGCACCAAATTCATTTTCCAACGTCGAAAGAAGGTTACGTCGCTGCTAAAAAGCGCATCGTATACGATGAACTATTCTTTTTACAGCTCAGACTCATCTTACTCAAACGCAATTATCATAAACCGCTTTTGAAACCATTTGTTGTGGATTCGAAAATGGACGACATAAGAAAGCGCATCCCCTTTGAACTCACTGAAGCACAGACTTCTGTGCTTCGCGATATCTTTGAGGATATGCAGAGTGGTTATAGCATGAACCGGTTGATACAGGGCGATGTAGGATCTGGTAAGACGATTATCGCCTTCTTGACACTTTTGCTAGCTGTATTCAATGGCAAACAGGGCATATTACTCGCACCAACGACGCTACTTGCTGAACAGCACTATGAAAATTTTGTGAAGCTCTTTCCAGAGTTTACGTGCTGTCTTTTGACGTCGAGCGTACCAACATCTGAAAAGAAACGCATCAAAGCATCCATCCTTGATGGCACCATTAAAGTAATCATCGGCACACATGCCGTGATTCAAGACGATGTCAAATTTTCAAGTCTTGGTGTCGTCATTACAGATGAGCAACATCGATTTGGCATTAGGCAGAGATTATCGGCACTACAAAAAGCTGAAAAACCACATGCGCTGATCATGTCGGCTACACCCATCCCTAGGACGCTCTCACTGATACTTTATGGAGACATGGACATATCGGTGATCAATCAAATGCCACAGGGTAGGAAGCCTATCAAGACCCATTTCGTGAAACCGGACAAAGTATCAGAAATGTATGCTTTTATTCAGCAGAAGCTGGAAGAGGGCAGACAGGGTTACGTGATTTGTCCTTTAATCGAAGAATCAGAAACGATGGATCTAAACGCGGCCGAAACCATCTACAAGACGCTGATTAGTCGTTTTGCACCATTTAAAGTTGGCTTAATCCATAGTAAAATGAAAGCGATTGACAAGGATGCAGTCATGCACGCCTTTAAATCAGGAGAGATTGCGCTTCTTGTATCGACGACAGTGATCGAAGTCGGTATCCATGTCGCAAATGCGACGACGATGGTTATCATGAACACTGAGCGGTTCGGACTCTCGCAACTTCATCAACTCAGGGGACGCGTCGGTCGTGGAGACGAACAGTCTTATTGTTTTTTACTCAGTGAAAAATTGTCAGCGACCGCTAAGCAGCGCGTCGAAACACTGGTAGGTTCCAACGATGGCTTTGAAGTCGCAGAAAAGGATCTCGAACTCAGAGGTCCAGGTGAGATTTTCGGTCTAAGACAACACGGTATCCCAGAACTTAAAATGGCTAACTTGATTAAAAACAAAGACGTCATTGCGGAAGTGCAAAAGCATATCCGGATGATTTTAGAAGAATACAATATGAACCATAAAGCATATGTAGAGCTCATCAATAAACAGAATATCAATTTGGAAAAGTGGTTTACATTATAATAATAGATTGGAAGTGAACAAATGCGTGTAATCGCAGGCAGTGCGCGTGGCATCAAACTTGAAACTTTAGAAGGGCTTGAGACGAGACCGACGACTGATCGCGTCAAAGAGGCCGTTTTTAGCATGATACATCCTAGGATTGGCGGTGCGGTTTGCCTTGATTTGTTTTCTGGTTCAGGATCACTGGGGATAGAACTCCTCAGTCGTGGGGCGAAATCGGTCATTTTTGTGGAAGGCAATTCACAATTAAAACCCATCATCACCTCAAATTTGAACAAAACAAAACTCATAGATCGTGCGACGCTGTTGTTCCAAGATGTGTATAAAAGCTTGGAGGCACAAAATGGCAAAAAGTTCGATCTCATCATGATGGACCCGCCTTATCTGAAAGGCGATGTACGAAAATGCCTCGATCTCATCGCAAAAGGTGACCTCTTAAATGAAAACGGCTTAGTCATCGCTGAGCACGATATAAGCGATACTGACATTTTACCTTGCAATGCATATTTTGAGTCGTTAAAAACAAAAAAATATGGTAAAATTGGGGTAACAGTATTTAGGAGGCTTCTATGAACATAGCAGTGTATCCAGGTAGCTTTGATCCAGTGACACTTGGACATATAGATATTATCGAAAGATCCTGCAAGATATTTGACAAAGTCATCGTCGCAGTGATGTTCAATAAAAATAAAAAACCAATGTTTGATGTGGGTGAGCGCATGGCACTTCTAGTGGAAGCGACGAAACATCTCGAAAATGTCGTCATCGATAGTCATGAAGGGTTATTGATTGACTATTTGATTGAACGGGATATTAAAGTGCTCGTCAAGGGTTTGCGTGCCATTTCGGATTTTGAAGCTGAATTTCAAATGGCCAGTGTCAATAGAAAGCTTTGTAGCGATATCGAGACAGTCTTTATCATGACGCGAACGGAATATATGTATTTAAGCTCAAGCATCGTCAAAGAAGTGGCGAGCTTTCACGGAGACATTTCAGATTTTGTAACAGAAGAAGTAAAAATGGCAGTTGAATCTAAATTGGGAGGCAAATATGAGCGGGACTAAAAAGCAAGAAGTTGAATTAAGAGTACTTGAGCTTCTAGAAGAATTTGAGGACAAATTAGAATCGTCACCGACGGTGCCTCTAACGGGAAAGATTTTAGCTGACAGACAAGAGCTATTGAGCATCATAAAAGACATAAACATGCTTTTGCCAGATGAGTATCAACAGGTTCGTTTCATCAAATCACAAAAGAGTCAAATACTCGAAGAGGCAAACAACATTGCAGATGAACTCGTGAACAATGCAAGGCATGAAGAACTGAGAATCATTGAAACCGCAAAAGCCCAAGAGACTGAGATTCTCATCAGTGCTACAAATCGCGCAAAAGAACTCATCAGTGAAAGCGAAATCATGAGACAGGCTAGAACAAAGGCACAAGAACTGTTATTGGACGCCGAGAATAAAGCTGAAGGCATCCGAAATGGTTCATATGATTATGCTGAAGAAGTCATGAAGCGCGTTGAACTGAACATTTCTAAGATTCTACATACGATCAAGGAAAATATAGAAGAACTCGAAGAGTTTAAGTAGTTTAATTCAAGTAAATGAAATTTGATAGAATTTAGGAAGGCAGACGCATTGTCTGTCTTTTTTTTGTCAAAAATGACATGATGGTTAAAATATTAACGATGACAATGCTTTGGTTAGCGTGCTGAATGGTCGATGTATTACGATTTAGACGTATTTATCTCGGAATCGAAACAATTAATCATTATTTTGCTATAATAGGTAAAAACTTACTTGTAAGAATTTTCAAGTATTACGCGACTGTAATATGATGCGTTATTTAAGTCGTATTCATATTATATGAATGCGGCTAATCAAATTGTTTTTTTGTGTTCATTGTGATAACATTAACAAGTAGAGACAGGAGGTAATTATGGAAATTAAAATTTGTATTGGAAGTGCGTGTCACTTAAAAGGTTCTTATGATGTCATCAAGAACTGCCAAACCTATATTGAAACCAATAATCTTCATGACCAAATCGAGCTCAAATCCGCTTTTTGCCTTGGTAAATGCTCTGAAGCGGTGTCGGTTCAAGTGGATGGCAACGAGATCTTTTCCATTCGTCCCGAGACAGCTGAAACGTTTATGAAGCGCATGCATGGGAGGTTGGACGCATGAAGTTCATTGAATTTGATCACAACAAATGTGATGAATGTTTCAAATGCCTTCGCGTTTGTCCAACCAAGGCCATAGCCTTTACAAAACAAAGCAGACACATTATCGACGACTTATGCATCAAATGTGGTGTCTGCCAGATGAACTGCCCGCCTGGTGCGCTTAAAATACATTTAGACCTATCATCCGTAAAGCGCGCGATCTATCAAAAGAGAAAAGTTGTCGCATCGCTTGCGCCATCATTTGCAGGTGTGTTCAACTTGGAACGCTCCGGCCAGATTGTAACAGCACTAAAAAAACTGGGTTTTCACGCTGTGGAGGAAACTGCACGAGGTGCCGAAATCGTTTCACTTGAATACGAAAAGGTCATCTCCGAAGGTAAACACGACAATATCATTACGAGTTGTTGCCCATCCAGCAACTACTTAATCCAGCGCTATTACAAAAAGGCACTTGATTCTGTCATACCTGTCGTTTCGCCCATGGTCGCCCATGGATATGACATTAAAAAAAGATACGGCAATAATACGTTTGTCGTTTTCATCGGACCATGTCTCGCAAAAAAAGCTGAAGCCGTCGATATGCCGGACAGCATCGATGCGGTTATTACATTTAAAGAGTTGACGAAATGGCTAGAAGAAGAGCGGATCCATTTTGATTCATTGGAATCAGGTGGGTTTGAAACACCGTCAACTAGAAGAGGCAGAGCTTATCCACTTGGTGGGAGCTTATGGCGGGGCGACATGAAAACGCGCATCAATTCAGATTATACTTATGTTCACGTAGATGGTATCGAAGCTTGTGAGACCTTCCTGCAAGCCGTTGATGATGGTGAAATTACAGGTTTTTGTGCCGAACTCAACATATGCTCTGGAAGTTGCCTCAATGGTCCAGATATGCCAGAAGATGCGCCGAATTTATTTAAACGCATGAGCTTGATGACGACGCATGCAAATAGCGACGGTGCCAATGCTAAGGCTTTCGAACCTTGCAGCGTCTTGCCTAGTTATTTGCATAGAAACTTTCCGCCGAAAAGCACTGGATTTCCACCAATTAATGACAATCAAATATCGGAAATATTGATTCAAATGGAAAAATACACTGAGAAAGACCAACTGAACTGCGGTGCGTGTGGCTACTCAACCTGCTATGACAAAGCGGTAGCTATTTCAAGGGATTTATCCGATGTCAACATGTGCCTAGACACACTGAGAAGAAAAGCTGAGAGCCTTCAAAGCATCATCTTTGAAAACAGCCCCAATGCCATATGTATTTTGGATAGTGCACTTAGAATTCAGGAAGTTAATCCTTCGTTTAACAAACTATTGAATGCCTCTAAAATCAAGTTGACTCATTGGCCAATCGCCGCATTGGTCGACGATCCGATCTTTGAGGAGATTGTAACGGGCGATTCTACGCACCATAGTAAAAAAATCTATCTGCCTTCCATCTTACGCACATTTTATACCAATGTCGTCAAATTGAATAATGGCAAGATCTACGTGGTGATACTCACCGATATCACAGAATATGAAAATAGCAAAGAAGAGTTTGAACGCGTAAAAGCTGAAACGCTTATCACATGTCAAGAAGTCATAGACAAGCAAATGCGAATCGCTCAGGAGATAGCAAGTATTCTTGGTGAAACCACAGCAGAGACAAAAATGGGACTCAACAAACTCAAAAAACTCGTTTTGACAAATGGAGGTGATTGATGTGCCTTTTATCGATATCGCCGCCCATTCCATCAATAAATTCAATGAAGAGCTTTGTGGAGACAAAGTTGAAATCGTAAAAAGTGACAAGCGCACGATCATCGTTTTGGCTGATGGCTTAGGCAGTGGTGTAAAAGCCAATATCCTAGCGACCTTGACCAGTAAAATTATGATTACCATGCTTCAGCAAGGTGCAGATCTTAAAGAGACGATCGAAACCATCACAAGCACCTTGCCTATATGCAGCGTACGCAACATCGCCTATTCGACGTTTACAATTTTGGACATCGATGATGCGCTCAACGCAAGGCTCATCGAGTATGACAATCCACCGGCGTTTATCATTCGAGGCAATAAACTGATATCACCTGAAAAACGGTGCTTTAAATCAGATGATAAAGACGTTTGGATTACTGAGCTGAAACTGGAAGTTGATGATGAAATCACGCTTTGTTCTGACGGCGTCATCCACGCAGGGGTTGGCGTCATGCTCAACCACGGCTGGGAGTGGCCCAATGTGGGGGCATTTTTAGAAGAACAGACGATAAAATCTGCTGAAAAGCTGAATCGAAGATTGCTAGAAACGTGCAACAATCTCTACGATGGCAAGCCAGGTGATGATGCGACTGTAGTTACCGTTCGCGTAAGAACACCTGAGATTGCTCAAATCTTTACGGGGCCACCTGATGACAATACAAAAGATGAAAAAGTGATTAGAAATTTTATGTCTCTACCTGGAAAGAAAATCGTCTGTGGTGGTACCGCTGCAAATATTCTCGCTCGAGAACTGGGTCGCGAAATCATCACAGATCTAAAATATATTGACCGCTCTGTGCCGCCTACTGCAACGATAAAGGGCATTGATCTTGTAACTGAAGGGGTATTGACACTCAAAATGGTGCTCAATCGCCTTACCAGCATGAATCATAGCTGTGAAGAGCCTATTTTCAATAAGCATGACGGTGTCACGAAACTGCTTAAACTGTTCGTCGAGGAAACCACACACATTCAATTTTGGGTTGGAAGAGCGATCAATCCAGCGCATCAAAATCCTGAATTTCCAAAAGATCTAAGCATAAAAATCAACATTATAAAAGAGATAGAGAGAGAATTAAGTAACATGGGGAAATTTGTTAAGATAATCTATACAGATTAAGCACTGAGTAAGCAACACAAAGTATTGACTAGTATTGACTTACCACCAGTATATATGACTAACACATACTAATTGTTGACTAAAATGAGAAGGCCTTTCACAGACCATAGGTGAAAATATGAGAAAATACGAAAACCAAGTTCAAATGATCAAGAGCATCGTTTTAACCCAAGTGGCAAAATACGCATTTGAAGGCACGCTAAGTGAAAATATCGCACACTTGCCTGTGCTGATCAATCCTGGACCAGAAGAGCGGTACCGATGTTGCATCTTCCATGAGCGTGCGATAACAGCAGATCGCGTTAAAATGGCGCTTGGCGGCACGAAGCATTGTCCTGGCGTTATTGAAGTTCTCGAGTCAGCTTGCGACCAATGTCCAGTTGACCGTTATGTCGTCACGGAAACCTGCAGGGGATGCCTTGCACATCGCTGTATCGGTGTTTGTCCAGTGGATGCAATCAAAGTCGTTAAAGGGCGCGCTATCATCGATCAAGAAACGTGCATTGAATGTGGCAAATGCAAAGAAAATTGTCCGTACAACGCCATCGCAGATGTCATGAGACCGTGCAAAAGAGAGTGTCCAACGAACGCCATTCAAATTGACCATAGAAAAAAAGCGGTCATAGACTATGACCGCTGTATATCTTGTGGTTCATGTGTTTATCAATGTCCATTTGGTGCGATTCAAGAAAAGTCGGAAATCATACCTGTTATTGATGCACTCAGTAAAGGCAATAAACGTGTCTATGCCATGGTCGCACCTGCATTTGCAACGCAGTTTGACTTTGTACCACTTGGTAATGTCATAGCTGGCATCAAGAAGCTGGGCTTTAAGGATGTCGTTGAGGTGGCGCTTGGTGCGGATCTCGTCACAAAACACGAAGCCGAAGAACTTCTTGAAATGAAAGAACATGGTCAAGTGATGACGAGTTCTTGTTGTCCAAGTTTTGTCGACTTTGTGCATAAAAAATATCCCGAGCTATCAAAGCACATTTCAAAGACTGTGTCACCGATGACTGCAACAGCGCGACTGATCAAACACATCGACTCAGAGGCGATGGTCGTATTTATCGGACCTTGTATCGCAAAAAAAGTTGAGAAACATAAAAGCTCTGATACAGACTTCGTTTTGACGTTTGAGGAACTCGCTGCCCTCATCGATGCAAAGGGTATTCAATTGGATACACTGGAACCTTTGCCGCTCGATAACGCTTCTTACTATGGTCGAAAATTTGCTGCCACAGGGGGATTGACCGCTTCCGTACAAGGTTATTTGAGTGGTCATAAGTCTGAATCCGTTTCAATAGAAGCGCTTGCCTTTGAGACCTGCGACGGTATTCTCGAATGTGACAAAGCACTGAAACTTTTAAAATTCAATCGTTTGAAAGCGGATTTTATCGAAGGGATGGCATGTCGCGGTGGATGTATCAAAGGGCCAGTGACGATGCACCATGGCATGCGCGATGCAAAAGCCATTGAAACCTATGCAAAATTGTCCATGGAGGCGACGCCTAGGCAAGCAATTCGAATTTTTGAATCGCAGAAGATTAAGTTGACTTAATTTGAGCTTTACAATCAAGTTTTTTGCTTTCTTCATTTGATGTATTTACTTTCATCAATCATGCAATAACGCACTCAATGAAACGGGAAAATATTCAGAAGCTAGTTCTTTTACAGCTTGTGCATACTCTTGAATTTCTAGCTGTGCATGCGCTTCAGAGCGTTGATTTAAAAAGTGGGAGACGCCTTGCAAGCTAGCAGTCCAATACCAGCGAACCATCAAACCATAGGCGCTAGGCAAGAAAAGTCGGGCTTGTTCTGTTGCGATGCCATTTTCTGTCGCCCAATTGTAGTTTTTCATACCTTCATCAATCTGATCAAGGAGACGTTTTACAGCTTCGCTACCAATTTTAACATCTAAGTTTGGGCCACTGCCTTGTTTTGAGTTTTCTGGTTTGCTGCGCCAAGCATCCTGAGATGGGATATAAAACTCGATTTCTTCAGTCACATAACGGCGGCTGGATTCATTCCATGCGGTGAAAGGATCTTGATGTGAGGAACCGATGATATATTTCCACCATTGCCTTGCAACCATTAGTGGTGCGTAGATTTCAAATTGCATGGTCGCATGTCTAAACGGACTGGTATGGTCGTTGTTTGCAAGAAATTTAATGAGCTTTTCATCTTCGGGTCTGAGTTCTGCCGTTGCTTTGTTATAGCTGACACGTGCAGAATTGACCACCGATAAATCGCTTCCCATATGGTCCACTAAACGCACGTAGCCTTTGTCCAATACTTGTTTCATAGGTCGGGTTCCTCCATTTATTAGTTTTTTTTCATGTGAGAAATATCTCGAAATTGGAAATATGCAATTTTCTTAAATAAGTTGAAAGGGCTTTTGAATAAAATCACGTCCACCGACTTGAAGCTTTGGATCCTTTTGAGCTAAGTGGTAGATATTGGTCACTTTTACGTCCAAGCTGAGCAGGGGACTAGACTTTAATAAGTCAGAATGCTTGTTGATATTTGTTATCAAAGGTAGATACCCATTTTTCTTGATTGCCCGTATTATTTTTTGTCCAGTTGCATCAAATGCTAAAACGCGCAGATAGCCCTGTGTTTGAAGATCAAATGTCTCTTGTTCAATACCGAGAAGGACATTGAGTAAGATTCGATTGATGCGGGTCATTGCATATCGCTTGGATTTTATGGCATCCAGTAGCTGCGCGTAATTGGTGCTTTTAATCGATGCATCCGCCAACTTGTTCTCAAGCCCCTCTGATACCTCTCTAAGTTTTGAAAGGGCAGTAGGCGTTGATTTTCTAAGTTCATAGAGGATCAGTTTTTCATAATCCTCAATTCTCACCGCACAATAGGGGCTGTCAAGCATTGCTTTCGCAGCTTCTTTTGGCATATATGCCTCTAAATTCAATTTGTGTGTCGACAAATCACCTGAAGCATCAGATGCAAAATACGCCTCGCGGATTGCAGTTGCACTTACATAGGGCGCCTCTTCTGGAATGTCTAGCGCCAGATCATGGTAACCTTTTCCCATGCGTTTGACGAGAAATGGTTTAATAGAACTGTCTAGTTGTTTAAGTGATTTTAAATACTCTATACCAAGGATGACATTGGACTGATTTAGATTGATCATTTCACTTAATTCAGGCATTGCAGTGTTTAATGCAATATCTCTTGCACTTGGATAAGAAAGACCTTTATCAAGTGCGCTTCTCAAGGTATCTTCGAAAACTTGCGTTGGATTGATGAGTGCATCGGCAATTTGATTTAAACAGTCTAGATCATCAAACTCAGATCCGAAGGAGAGGTGTGTGACGACGCCAGTTGCTTCGAGAAGGGATACTGCGCCTTTGGCAAAGTTCTCTGCACTTGACGTCGCATAGTACGTTGGTAGCTCGATGACTAGGTTTACCCCTGCTTTTACAGCCATTTCTGCACGTAGCCATTTATCTTGAATCGCCGGAAATCCACGTTGGACAAAATTGCCACTCATGATCGCAATAACGCCGTCAGCTTCTAAATCTTGTATTGATTTCTGAACCTGATAGGCGTGACCGTTGTGAAAGGGGTTATATTCTGATACGATGCCAATAATTTTCATCAATATCCTCCGTTTGTCTTGAAAATAAACTCATTTACATTATAATATATATGTATGACCGAAATCACTATTTAAGTTAGTAATTTTAAATATATTCAGGGAGGGCAATAAATGAACGTTTTAGTAATCAATTGTGGGAGCTCATCACTTAAATATCAATTATTTAATATGAACGATGAGAGTGTTTTAGCGAAAGGCCTCGTAGAGAGAATTGGTATTGAAGGCTCTAGATTAAAGCACGAAGTTGAGGGAAAAGATAAAAAAACGATTGAAGTGGCAATGAACGATCACAAAGATGCACTTGCACAAGTGTTAGATGCGATCGTACATCCTGTACACGGCGCAATCAAATCGCTTCAAGAAATCAATGCAGTCGGTCACCGCGTTGTACATGCCGGTGAAAAATACAGTGCTTCTGTTATCGTAGATGACTCTGTTATGAGTGCCCTTGAAGAATGTATTGAACTCGCACCACTTCACAATCCACCAAACATCATCGGTATCAAAGCGATTGAGGAATTACTCCCAGGCGTTCAAAATGTTGGCGTTTTCGACACTGCCTTCCACCAAACAATGCCTAAAGCGGCATACGTTTATGCATTGCCTTATGAATACTACGAAAGAGACCACGTTAGAAGATACGGTTTCCACGGAACGAGCCACAGATATGTTTCACAAAGAACGGCTGAACTACTTGGCAAACCGCTTTCAGAAACTAAAATCATCACTTGCCACCTTGGAAATGGTGCATCACTTGCAGCGATTGACGGTGGAAAATCTGTTGATACATCTATGGGATTCACACCACTTGAAGGTCTTGTAATGGGTACACGTTGTGGCGATATCGACCCACAAATCGTCACTTACATCATGGGCAAAGAGAAGCTTTCTTTAGAACAAATGAATGACATCATGAACAAAAAATCAGGTGTTCTTGGTATTTCTGGCGTGAGCTCAGACTTTAGAGACATCGAAGATGCTGCTGCAGCTGGCAACGAACGCGCTATACTCGCACTTGACATCTACCATAGCAACGTGAGAAAATACATTGCTGCCTATGCTGCTGTACTCGGTAGCGTAGATGCGATCGTATTTACTGCTGGACTTGGTGAAAATGGCGTTGAAAGTAGAGAAGCGATTTGTGAGAACTTAGGTTTCATGGGTGCTTATCTCGATCCAGCGAAAAATAAAGTCAGAGGCAAAGAAGCGTTTGTTAACACAGACGATTCTGCTGTCAAAATCATGGTTGTTCCAACAAACGAAGAGCTTATGATTGCGAGAGATACTTTAGAATTAGTTAAGTAGTTTTACTTGACAAACCTCTTCACAGTACTTATAATATTAATGTTGCATTGAAGAGGTGATTATATGATCCTTGAATTATTAAAGGTTATAAACGGACTTCAGATTCAATCAGAATTTGAATATAGTTTTGCATTGGAAAAGTCTTTTTTAGAGTCAATTGAGTGTGTGAGCGCAACGGATATCAGTGTTTCTGGCAATGTCAAAAAAATTGGTAAACGCTATGAATTAACCCTCTCTTATTCGGGAGATTTGGTTTTCGAATGCCACAGATGCTTAAAAGAAGTTAACATTAACCTCGAAAATACATTGGAACGCATTTTGGTGACGACCTTAGAGACGGAAGTAAACGAAGAGTGGATTCTTCTCGAAGGCAATGTTCTTAATTTGACACCTGTATTAGAGGAAGATATAACATTGAATTTGCCACTACAAATACTTTGTAATGAAGATTGTGCAGGACTTTGTCCTCATTGTGGAAAAGATCTTAACAATGGTATGTGTGCGTGTGATGAAACGAAGATTGACCCAAGACTTGAGGCACTTAAGAATTTATTCACTTAGTTTAAGGAGGTGTTAAGATATGGCAGTACCTAAGCGTAAAATAGGTAAAGCGAGAAGAGATAAAAGAAGAGCGTCTAATATCAAGATGACTGCTCCTAATATTATCGAATGTCCAAAATGTAAAGCGGCTAATGTATCACACAGAGAATGTGCTGAGTGTGGCTATTACCACAGCAGAGACGCAGTGAAAAAAGAAGCTTAGACTTCCAACAAAAGGCAATAGTCAGATGACTATTGCCTTTTTTATGGTTTTGACAACATAAAACTAAACATTAAAAAGACATAGTGATATAATAATAAGGACATCATAAAATAGGCAATTATATCGTTTTGAAATAGAGAATAGACTTAAAAAAGTGAAAGACTTAAAAAGAGAGGTGCTTTATGAAAATAGGCTTCGACGGCATGGGGGGCGACCACGGCCCAAAAGAAACGGTAAAAGGTGCAATTGACGCATTGACGATTATTAAAAGTGACATCGTCATTTATGGCGATATTGAAATGATACAAAATGAGCTTTCAAAATATAAGTATGAACCGTCTAGAATTACAATCGTTGCTACGACTCAAGTCATCGAGAACGATGACAAACCAGTAAAGGCGATTAAATCAAAAGACGATGCGTCTATGGTCGTCGGTTTAAAGGCGCTTCGAAAAGGTGAAATCGATGCCTTCGTTTCTGCTGGAAACACAGGCGCACTGCTTGCTGGTGGTCTGTTAAAAGTAGGCAGAATCAAAGGCATCAGCCGTCCAGCGATCTGCACGATTTACCCGACGATGCATGGTGCTTCAGTATTGGTTGATGCGGGTGCAAATGCCGAGTGTAAATCAAGAAATCTCGTTGAATTCGCCTATTTTGGAAGCATGTATGCCGATAAAGTTTTAGGGATCAAGAATCCAAAAGTCGGCCTTGTCAATATCGGCGCTGAAGATACAAAGGGCACACCGCTTTACATTGAAACCCATCAATTGCTTAAGGAAACCGATCTGAATTTCGTCGGTAATGTGGAAGCGAGAGATGTGCCTGGTGGCGTTGTTGACGTCATTGTCGCTGATGGTTTTACGGGCAACATCATCCTCAAACTGACTGAAGGCGTTGCGCTCCAACTGATGGGTGGCCTTAAAAAGCAGATTATGAAAAATACAATTGGAAAAATTGGTGGCATGCTCCTTAAGAAGAATCTTTCCGACTTCAAGAAGACCATCGACTATACGGAGTACGGTGGCGCACCGCTGCTTGGTATCAACGGATTAGTTGTGAAAGCGCATGGCTCTTCAAACGCGAAGGCTTTTATGAATGCCATCAAATACGCGCAGATCGGTATTGATTCAGGCTTGCTTCAAGAAATCAGAAATAAAGTGTCGACTTTCGTTCAGACAGAAGAACCAACAACTGATGATTCTGAAAATTAGTATTAAGCTATTAAATCTTACCTCATGGGGGACATATGAAGCTGACGAAACTTGAAAAGAGCTGGGCAATTTACGATTGGGCGAATTCGGCTTATACGATGACGGTTACAACGACGGTATTCCCGCTTTATTTCAAGGCTGCCGTTTCAGATTTAGGTGTCACTGCAAGTCAATCAACGGCTTACTGGGGCTTTGCTAATTCCATTGCGACGCTCCTAATTGCATTTTTAGCGCCGATTCTTGGAACTCTTGCCGATTATTTTGGCTTTAAAAAACGCTTCTTTATGATCTTTCTTGCGATGGGCATATCGGCAAACTTCGTACTCGGCTTTGTCCCAGAAACACAATGGCTCATGCTCTTGTTTGTCTATATCCTAACTGCGATTGGTTTTTCGGGTAGCAATATTTTTTATGATGCATTCCTCGTGGATGTCACAGAGGATGACCGCATGGACCGCGTGTCGACATTTGGATATGCGCTCGGCTACATTGGTAGCACGATTCCATTTATCATATGCATGGCGATCATATTGCTGTCTCAACAGGGCATACTGCCATTTGATGGTTATACGACGCCAAAGATTGCTTTTGTCCTTACCGCTATTTGGTGGTTGGCATTCAGTATTCCGATGGTAAAAGACGTGAAGCAAGTTCATGGTATACCAAGAGAACCAAATCCCATAGCAAACAGCTTTAAGCGCATGGCAAAGACATTTAAGAATATCAAAGTGCACAAACCTGCCTTCATATTTTTGATTGCTTACTTTTTCTATATCGATGGTGTCGATACGATCATCAAAATGGCGACTTCTTATGGTTCAGATCTCGGTGTGGATTCAAATACGTTGCTCATCATCCTGCTCGTCACACAATTTATAGCATTTCCGTCGGCGCTCATTTTTGGCCGTCTCGCAGACAGGTTCAAAGGAAAGACGATGCTTTATGTGGCGATAGCCATATACACGGGCATCTGCATTTACGCCTTTTTTATGAAAACGACGTTTGATTTCTGGGTATTAGCAATATTGGTAGGCCTTGTACAGGGCGGAATTCAAGCAATCAGCCGATCCTATTTTGCAAAACTGGTTCCAAAGGAAAATGCAAATGAGTTTTTTGGTTTCTTCAACATATTTGGCAAATTTGCAGCAATCATGGGACCTGCCATCGTAGGTTATGTGACTTTGTTAACTGGTAAAAGCAATTATGGCGTCATGAGCATCGTCGTGCTGTTTATCATTGGCGGTCTTGTACTCACTAAGGTACAGCCTGTAACAAACAAATAACTAATAAATTGCTAGTTAATTATGAATTACGTGCATAGATATGAAGTCCTAGTTCACTAAAGTACTAGGGCTTTTTTATTGGAATTATACAATTTCCTGATTAAAACATTGTCTTTTTCTTTCTAAAATTATAAAATGAATAGTGTGCCCATAAGAGGTCGTTCAAATATATTATGACGTCGTGTTGTTTCAGTAAGTAATAGTATATTTTAGTGCCCTTTTATACTTATGGAAAAGAGAATACAATTCATTTGTAGGATCTGATTTCCTCAATAGAAAGGATGCTGGTTATGTCGATGAGATTTGTCGAACTTGAAAAATTGATGGACTACAAATTTAAGAACCTAAACTTAATTACGCGTGCGATGACCCACAGTTCTTATTCCAATGAAAATAAGAAAGAAAAGCTGAAAAATAATGAACGCCTTGAATTCTTAGGCGATTCTGTTCTGAGTATTATCATCAGTGAATATCTCTTCAGCCAATACTTAACGCTTGAAGAGGGTCAACTCACTAAAATCAGAGCAAAAATAGTCTGTGAATCGTCTCTAGCGGAGGCGTCGAGGACGCTTAAGCTCGGTGAGTTCATGCTATTTGGAAGAGGAGAAGAGTTGACTGGCGGTAGAGAACGCACTTCGATTTTATCTGATGCTTTCGAAGCGTTGATTGCGGCTATTTTTCTTGATGGTGGCATGGAAAGTGCTAGGCGTTTTGTTTTAGATCAGCTTAAACCCATTATCATGGATGCTGTGCAAGGCAAGTTGTTCGTAGATTATAAGACGAGATTACAGGAAGTGATCCAAGTACAGAAGGGCAATCGCATCAAGTATGACCTCGTAAAAGAAGAAGGTCCTGATCATTCGAAGATATTCTTCACAGAAGTGAAATTGAATGATGTGGTGATCGGAGTCGGTTCGGGTCATAGTAAAAAAGAGTCTGAGCAGGAAGCTGCCAAAGAAGGATTAAAAAGGTTAACTAACGATGAAAGCTAGCATTGGCATTATTCCAGTCTTTGTATCACATATGGGTTGTCCAAATGATTGTACGTTTTGCAATCAACGAAAAATAAACGGCGTCGAAGATGCCATTTTACCAGAAGCACTGCCAGCATTTGTAGCCACGTATTTAGAATCCATGAAGCGAGATCAAATCGAGCTCGCTTTTTTCGGTGGCAGTTTTACTGGAATAGAGCTAAGTAGACAAAATGCCTATCTACAGCAGGCGGCAGATTTGAAAAGTCGTGGGCTAATTCACAAGATTAGACTATCCACCAGACCTGATTATATCGATGTTGAAACTATCGAAAGACTGAAATCCTATTCAGTCGATCTTGTTGAACTTGGTTGTCAGTCGTTTGACGAGACTGTGCTGAAGACAGTGAAGCGCGGACATGATGTCAAAGCGATACATAATGCCGTGTCACTTCTAAAGACGGCAGGTTTGAGTTTTGGTATCCAGTTGATGCTGGGTTTACCTGATGATGATTTTGAAAAGTTTAAGCATTCAGTTGAAATGACAGCGTCGTTGAAACCTGAATGTGTGCGTTTATATCCTGCACTTGTAATTCGCGATACGGAGCTGGAGACAGCGTATCTTGAAGGGCACTTTATACCTATGTCTTTGGACAAGG
This sequence comes from Acidaminobacteraceae bacterium, assembly GCA_942493125.1. Classification (GTDB taxonomy): domain Bacteria; phylum Bacillota; class Clostridia; order Peptostreptococcales; family Acidaminobacteraceae; genus Fusibacter_C. The sequence goes on from OW818667.1 coordinate 62,275, forward strand.
CGGTGTCGTGGACAGCGTATGCACTTAAAGTGTTTCATGCGTGTGATATCAAAGTCATTAGAATGGGCCTTCAAAGAACGGATTTAATCGATTTTGATTCGGCAGTTGTCGCGGGTCCATTTCATCCTGCCTTTGGTGAACTTGTCATGTCTCAATTGTTTTATGAAGCCATGGCGCACATTTTCGAGATGGATCGAGGCAATCGGGCGAGTCAAACTGCATCACGTGATACTCAAGAAACCGATAATAGCCATACACCTGTTCAAGTGATTGTCACGGTGCATCCGAAGCAGTTATCGGCAGCGATAGGCAACAAAAAGACAAACTATACGAAGCTGCTCACGAAATATGGGAGTGCATATTCTGGGTCGCATCAATTTGGTGGATTAAAAATGATATTCAAGGGTGAAGATCACGTTCAAAGGGATACGGTAACCCTAACTATAAACGAACAAAGCTATACAAAACACATTATGAAATAATTTGAGGTGCTTCAGTGTATTTAAAACAAGTTGAAATGAGAGGGTTTAAATCCTTTGCAGATAAAACGGTCGTTGAATTTAGAGAAGGTGTTACTTGTGTTGTTGGCCCAAACGGTAGTGGAAAGAGCAATATAACCGATGCAGTACGCTGGGTGCTAGGTGAACAGCGCGTCAAAACGCTACGTGGCAATAAGATGGAGGACATCATATTCAGTGGTACCAAACACAGAAAATCACTTGGTCTTGCTGAAGTGAAATTGACGTTTGACAATTCGGATCAATTCTTTCCTATGGCATATGAAGAAATAACTGTCGTCAGACGCGTTCATCGTTCAGGTGACAGCGAATACTTGATCAATCAGATGCCTTGTCGCTTAAAGGATGTTAGGGAACTCTTTATGGATACGGGTATTGGACGTGAAGGGTATTCGATCATCGGGCAAGGTAGAATTGACGAAATTCTCAGCAATAACAAAGAAGAACGTCGCCTGTTGTTTGAAGAAGCAGCCGGCATTATTAAATACAAATCTAGAAAACTCGAATCTGAAAAAAAGCTAAAAGCGACAACAGAGAATCTGCTTAGGATTCAAGACATCATCTCTGAAATTGAGGATCGTGTTGAACCACTTAGACTGGAAAGCGATCGAGCCAAGCAGTATGTGGACCTCACCGACGCACTTAAAAATATTGAACTCAACTATTATTCGAAGCGTTATCTTGAAATTGAACAAGGGTTACTTGAGATCCTTGAGCAAATGCAATCTTTTGATGACGAGTTAAAGGCAATTGAAGGTCGACAAGCTGATTTGAAAGCCGTATACAATGAAAAAGACCGGCAAATGTTCGATATCAATCGCGATATCAGAGCATTAGAAGCGCAATATCACGAATTCCAAAATTATGAAAGCAAGACCTTTGGCGATCGTGAACTACTTCTTGAGAAAAAGGCAAATACAAAAGTCAATATCAAACGCGTTGAAGATGAGCTCGAAGAAATTGAAACTGAAAAAAAGCAAATTCTTAGAAATATTGAATTGCTTTCCGACGAAAAAGCTGCTCTCGACGATGAATGGCAGATGGGGCAAGTGGCTCTAGAAGCACTGGCAAAAGCCTATGCAGATGCGCAGGACGCGCTTATGGCAGCAAAAAATGACAACGATACGAACCGACGCGATGTCATTGATAGCCTCAATCAAGTAGAGATGAAAAAGCAAGAAATTGAAACGCTTGAGAGATTGAGTGGGTCTCTCGCTGAAAAGCTCGAACAAATTGAAAGCCAATTGGCGAGACAGCATGAAGTGATTGAACAATCCCATACGGACAAAGCAGTTATCGTCGAAAAACTTGGGATCCTTACGGAAAACAAGGATCAACTAAATGGCAAACTTTCATCCGCGATTCAATTTTTAGAATTCACAAAACAAAATCAAAATGCGGCTGTCAAAGCTTTTGAGCAGTTGTCGACTCAAAATTCCCAGCTTCAAACGGAACATAAGTTACTTAAGACGCTTGAAGAAGAGTATGACGGGTACGATAAAGGTGTAAAAGATATTCTGACAAGTCTTGAAGATAAAACGGGGATCATCGGCATCGTCGCTTCTTTGATTGAGGTGCCAAAGCGCTTTGAAGTTGCCATCGAAGTTGCGCTTGGTCGTGCGATTCAAAATATCGTCTGTGAAAAAATTTCAGATGCAAAGCGATCCATAGAGTTTTTAAGACGCAACGACTTAGGTCGTGTGACTTTCCTTCCGATCGAAAACCTCGACGAAAAAGGGCAACAAAATGAGCAAATGGCCATCGTGTCAAAAGAAAAAGGATTCGTAGGCATCGCAAAAGACCTTATCAAAATCGATTCAAAATACGAGATGCTATCAGAATTTTTACTTGGTAGAATCCTTGTCGTTGAAGACTTTGAAACGGCGAGTAAAATGATTAAAATACGCAATTTAAAGTATAAAGTCATCACGCTTCAGGGTGATGTTCTCGTACCTGGTGGTGCGATCACGGGTGGCTCGTTTCGCTCAAAAGTTTCCAATATTCTCGGTAGGAAGCGTAGGATTGCTGAACTTGCTGTCCAGCTCGAAGCCATTTCAAAGGAAAAATCCGCTAAGCAATCGGAACTGGAACAGCTTAATATTACTTTGGATGAGCAAGAAAACTTGTTAAAGGGTATCAGAAGTGAGCTTGATGTCTTAAGGCTTGAGATTGTTAGACTTGAACATGCAAGAGACAATCACGATCAAGTGGTAGGTGCTTCAAAAGAAGTCTACGACAAATATAGTGCAGACTACAAAACGCTCAAAGCTGAATACGATGAAACACTACAAACGATTGCGGCAAACAAAATTACAATAGAAGAAACGCAAAGCCTCGTTTCAAAAGTCGAATCAGAACTTTCTGAAGCGCTGCGCGCCATAGAAGTGTTGGATAACGATGTCAAATCGCTTTCAGAACGCCATACGGCTCAAAAGATCAAGTTGGCATCATTAGAACAGACACTTGCCTTTAAGAATCGGGAAATCTTAAGAATTCAAGATGACCTCGAGATATTCACACAAAAGACAAACATGAGATCTAGACAAATTGCCGATTTCAACGACCATGCCGACGTATTTGAAGATCAAGTTGTCGTATTGTCAGATCGACTGGTTCAAATTAAAAAGGACTTAGAGGCGTGTAAATTTGATATAGAAGCGAAAACTGGAGTAAAACAACTCGAGTATAGAGCACTAGATGGCATCTCAAAAGAACTTGCCGAACTGACTGAAAAACACGACGCCGCAAAAGACGGCGTGCACAAACTTGATGTCAAAAAAGTGAAATTGGATGTTGAAAAAGATTCAGTGACTTCAGAACTATGGGAAAAATACGAGATGAGCATCGCTGAAGCTTTGCAAATTGAGGAAGTTCCATACCAAAAGTCCGAGATGAAACAGCTCAGACATGAACTGAAATTGCTTGGAACAGTGAATATCAATGCTATAAAAGAATATGACGAAGTGTCAACGCGATTTACATTTTTAAGTGAGCAAAGGGCAGATTTGCTCGAAGCGGTTTCTCAACTGGAAAAAATCATCGTCGAGCTTGAAAAGAAAATGATCGTCATGTTTAAAGAGAATTTTGACATCATTAATAACCACTTCAAAGGGACTTTTAAAGACCTTTTCAGTGGCGGTGATGCGGAGCTACTTCTTGCTGACTATGACGATATCTTAGATTGCGACATCGAGATTATCGCACAACCACCTGGCAAAAAACTTCAAAGCATCAATCTGTTATCTGGTGGTGAGAAGGCACTTACTGCAATTGCATTACTTTTTGCCATCTTATCGACGAAGCCGACACCGTTCTGTATTCTAGATGAGATCGAAGCGGCGCTTGACGATGTCAACGTGTATCGTTTTGCCGACTTCATCAAGGACTATGCAAAAAATTCACAGTTTGTCATCATCACACATAGAAAAGGAACAATGGAGATCGCAGACACACTTTATGGTGTAACGATGGAAGAATACGGCATATCCAAGGTTCTCAGTGTCAAGCTTGAGGATATCGCCGCACAACTAGATTAGATGAATAATCAAGAATTTGAAATTACGCTCATTAGGAGGCAACATGGCATTTGGATTTTTAAATAAACTTAAAGAGGGCCTTGATAAGACGCGCAAAGGCATCACAGATAAAATTGATGATTTATTCAACAACTATGGAGAAATTGACGATGAGCTTTTCGATGAACTCGAAGAAATTCTTGTCGTTGCAGATGTTGGCATGGCAACGACGCACAAATTGATCGAACGCCTACGAGAAGAACTTAAAATTCGTAAAATCAAAAATGCAAATGAAGTAAAAGGCGTATTTAAAGAAGTTGTGGAAGCGATGCTAAGAGAAAATAACGATGAACCATTTCATGTTGGTGACGTACCGACGATCGTCATGGTCATCGGCGTTAACGGCGTAGGTAAAACCACTTCAATCGGTAAAATTGCAAGCTTGATCAAATCAGAAGGTAAATCAGTGGTCATTGCGGCAGCAGATACCTTCAGAGCGGCAGCTATCGATCAACTCATGGTTTGGGGAGATCGCGTCGGTGTCAATGTCATTCATCAGTCGGAAGGCTCTGATCCAGCAGCGGTTATTTTTGATGCGATTCAATCTGCAAAAGCTAAGAAAATAGATGTGCTCATTTGTGATACAGCCGGTAGACTTCATAATAAAGTCAACCTTATGAATGAACTCGCTAAGGTCTTTAGAGTCATCGATAGAGAGTATCCAGATGCAAAGCGTGAAATTTTGCTTGTACTCGATGCAACAACAGGTCAAAATGCCATTCAACAGGCGAAGGTATTCAATGAAGCTGCACCTATAACAGGTATTGTGCTCACAAAACTCGATGGCACTGCAAAAGGTGGCGTCGTCATGGCAATCAATGCCGAACTTGGTATACCAGTCAAGCTTATAGGTGTCGGTGAAGGCATCGATGACCTACAAGCTTTCGATCCGCACGAGTTTGTTGAAGCGTTGTTTAATTAAGGTGTATATCATATGATTGAAAAAAATGCATTATTTCAATAGGTAATGATACAATTTTCATGGTTGTAAAGGTTTTATGCTTGACAGACAATGTGATTTGAATTATAATTTGTGAGGATGCTATGTTTGAAAAAAAAATGAGGCTCGACGCACTATATGAATTTTATGGAAAGATGTTGACCGATAAGCAAAGTGAGATTATGGACCTGTTTTGCAACATGGACTACTCGCTTGGTGAAATATCTGAACTACATGGTGTCAGCCGACAGGCGATTCACGATACGATCAAACGAACTGAGAAAGTTCTTGAAAACTATGAATTGCAGCTTGGTCTGTATCAGCGTTTTGAAGAAAAACAAAAGGCGTTTGAAACGATCATGGCACTGATCGATCAGTTTGAAACAGCGCGAGATGATCAGTTTATCAAAGAGATCAAACGCATTGCGACAAGTGAGATTGAGTAAGTATGGAAATTGCATAATTACCTTTTAAGTTGCTAAATCCCGTTTCTGGAATATGACAATGGCTAAATCACGCAGTTTTCATAAATGAAAATCATACAAATTGGAATTATGCAATTTCCTCAAAATAGCGCATATAGGAGGGCATAACGTGGCATTCGAAAGCTTAGCCGAAAAACTGCAAGGTGCCTTTAACCAGCTTAGGGGTAAGGGAAAACTAAACGAAAAAGACGTCAAAGATGCCATGAGAGAAGTCAAGCTTGCATTACTGGAAGCAGACGTAAACTTTAAGGTCGTCAAAGACTTTATCAATACACTGACGGAACGCGCCATCGGCGAATCCGTCATGCAAAGCCTGACGCCAGGTCAGCAAGTCATCAAGATCGTGAGTGAAGAGCTGACGAATCTTATGGGTAAGACACAAAGCAAACTCGAGTACTCTTCTAAACCACCAACCATCATCATGATGGCCGGTTTGCAGGGTGCAGGTAAGACGACGACGTGTGGCAAGCTTGGTAGCCTTTTGAAAAAGCAAGGCAAACGACCACTTCTCGTAGCTTGTGATATCTATAGACCAGCTGCGATTCAACAGCTTAAAGTCGTCGGTGAAAAGGTTGGCGTTCCCGTCTTTGAGATGGGTAACCAAACAAATCCTGTAGAGATCGCAAAAGCTGGTCTTGCACATGCAATTCACTTCAACAACGACGTCGTCATCCTAGATACAGCGGGTCGACTTCATATCGATGAAAATCTCATGCAAGAACTTATTCAGATAAAAGAAACGGTTTCACCAAAAGAGATTCTATTAGTTCTAGACGCTATGACGGGTCAGGACGCAGTCAATGTCGCTGAGCATTTCAACGCACAACTTGAAATCAGCGGTGTCATCTTGACGAAACTCGATGGTGACACACGTGGTGGTGCAGCACTTTCTGTACGCGCAGTTACAGGCAAACCGATCAAGTATGCCTGTATCGGTGAAAAGCTCACAGATATCGAAGAATTTTACCCAGATCGTATGGCTTCAAGAATCCTCGGTATGGGCGATGTGCTTTCTCTGATTGAAAAAGCACAAGAAAACTTCGATGAAGAAAAAGCAAAAAAGCTCGAAAAGAAGATGAAGACTTCGACTTTCGACCTTGAAGACTTTTTAGACCAACTTGAACAGTTACAAAAGATGGGACCTATCGGCGACTTGCTCGGTATGATACCAGGTATGAACAACAACAAAGCCTTAAAAGGCGTTGATGTAAATGACAAAGATTTGATTCGGACCAAGGCGATTATCCAGTCGATGACTCGAAAAGAGCGCATGGATCCCGATATTATCAATGGCAGTCGTAAAAAACGTATCGCAGCAGGTTGTGGTGTGCATGTTTCTGAAGTCAACAGACTGCTCAAGCAGTTTGAACAAACTAAGAAGATGATGAAGCAGTTTGGCGGTATGGAGAAAAAGATGAAAAGAGGCGGAGGCTTTAAGTTTCCTTTCTAATGATAATAACTTTTCATAATTAAGACAAAAGCAATAAATCAACAACATGATAGACCAAAAAAATAAGGAGGTGAAATTAATGGCAGTTAAAATCAGATTAACGAGAATGGGTTCTAAGAAAAAACCTTTCTATAGAGTTGTCGTTGCAGATTCTAGAGCACCTAGAGATGGTAAATTTATCGATCAAATCGGTACATTCAACCCGCTTTTAGAAAGCAACCAAGTTAAACTTGACGCTGACAAAGCAAATCATTGGTTAAGCAATGGTGCACAACCTACTGATACCGTAAAAGCGCTTTTCAAAAAACATGGCGTATATGATGCGAAGTAATTAGCATACGAGGTGACTAAATGAGCGAATTGGTAAGAATTATTGCGGCTTCGTTGGTCGATCATCCGGAAAAAGTTGAAGTGAGAGAGGTTGAGGGTTCTCAATCTGTAATCATTGAACTTAAAGTAGCTCCAGAAGATATGGGCAAGGTTATCGGCAAACAAGGTAGGATCGCTAAGGCAATTCGTACAGTTGTTAAAGCTGCTGCAACTAAAGAGAATAAACGCGTTGTTGTAGAAATTATTCAATAATGGAATATGCAAAATTACCTTATAAGTTTCGAAGTAAATTTATAAGAGGCTGAAAAGGTGTATTTACGTCATTTTCAAGCGAGAAATTAAATTTGAATTTTGCATTTTCCTAATAATGTAATATCTTAAGATCATTATGACAGTAGCTATTTCAAGTGTTCACACAAGAAATAGCTATTTTCTTAATTTTGGAAATTTATCGTTTTAAAATGCATTAAATTGATATGGAGGATTTATGGAAGGCTGCTTTAACATGGGCAAAATTGTCAATACACATGGTGTACGCGGAGAAGTGAAAGTTTATCCGTATTCAGATGATCTTGAAAAGTTTGAAGATTTTGAGTATTTTTATATCGAAGGCGAAGGCAAAAAGAAATATGAGATTGAATCTACTCGCGTCCATAAAAATATGGTGCTTGTCAAATTCAAGGGATATGAAGATATTAATAAGGTTTTAAACTTTCTCAATAAAAACGTCTACATGGAACGCAAAGACGTTGAGGATGACAGTGAAGGACATTATATTGTCGATCTGATTGGGTGTGAGATTTTTGATGACCAAGGTGTATTTGTTGGCCATTTGAAAGATGTTCTACAGACTTCTGCGCAAGATCTTTACGAAATCAAAAAGAAATCTGACGGGAAAATGTTCTATTTACCCGTTGTCGATGAATTTGTTAAAAATATTGATATTAAGAATAGAAAAATCACCGTACATTTGATTGAGGGGATAATGGAATGAAATTTCGCGTCTTAACCCTTTTTCCAGAGCAGTTTGATGGGTTTGTTGCAACAAGTATCATAGGTAGAGCCGTTGAAAAAGGCGCGATTGCCATTGAAGTTGATCAAATACGCGACTATTCTACTGACCGTCACAAGAAAGTGGATGATCCACCTTTCGGTGGTGGCGCGGGCATGGTTATGACAGTACAACCATTGAGAGATGCTTTGCAAGCAAAATCTATGTCTGAGAATGGCAGAGTGATTTATCTATCACCAAGGGGACGTACTTTAGATCATGATAAAGTTGTCGAGCTTTCACAATATGGCTCTTTGACCTTGGTTTGTGGCCATTATGAAGGGGTCGACCAGCGTTTTATCGATCGCTATGTCGATGAGGAGATCTCAATAGGCGATTATGTACTCACAGGTGGTGAACTCGCCGCAATGGTCGTTATAGACAGTGTGAGTCGTATGGTGGATGCCGTGCTTAAGAATGACGCTTCAGCTGAAGAGGAAAGTTTTGCAGGTGGACTACTAGAATACCCACATTATACAAGACCTCCAGAAGTGGATGGCGATAAAGTACCCGATGTCCTTTTATCGGGGCACCATGCCGAAATTGCCAAGTGGCGATTGGATCAATCGATACAAATTACTAAAGAGAGACGACCGGATTTATTTGAGGCTTTTTGCAAAAGAAACCATGAAAAATCCGTTCTGAAAATACTCAAAAAGCACTTGTAATGCCAACATTAAGATGATATAATACATCTTGTTGTAATACGGATGTTCCTCTTTTAACTTTAAGTCATTAAGAACATCTACGAAGGAAGGAGGTAGTTATATGAACCAAAATATCATTAAGACTATCGAAAATGAACAACTAAGAAATGATCTTCCAGCTATTAACGTAGGTGACACTGTAAAAGTACACTTAAAAGTTAAAGAAGGTAAGAGAGAAAGAACTCAGATTTTCGAAGGTGTCGTACTTAAGAAACAAAATGGCGGCGTTTCAGAAACTTTCACAGTAAGAAAAATTTCTTACGGTGTTGGCGTTGAAAAAACTTTACCGGTACATTCTCCAAAAATCGAGAAAATCGAAGTAGTAAGAGAAGGTCGAGTAAGAAGAGCTAAATTGAATTACTTGAGAGACAGATTGGGTAAATCTGCAAAAGTTAAAGAAAAGAAAAAATTCAAGTAGTGTTTACACACTATTAGTCAAAAGGGACCTCTTGTGGGTCCCTTTAGATTTTTTAGGGGTTTTATGGTAAAATATAAGTGAACTATGATAATACGTGAAATAAGTATGATTGATAAAAAATGTGCAAATAATAAAATAAATGAACGTTACAGATAAAGGAGCTACGGATGAGTATAAATTGGTATCCAGGGCATATGAAAAAGACAAAAGATCTGATAGAAGCCAATCTCAAGTTAGTGGACGTGGTGATTGAACTATTGGATGCTAGGATTCCAATTAGTAGCAGGAATCCTCAATTTGATCAACTTGTCGGCCATAAAAAGCGCGTTGTCGCTTTGAATAAATACGATCTTGCAGATCCAATCCGCACAAAAATGTGGATTAAATACTACGCTGATTTGGGCATCAAGGCCATCCCGATTAACTCGCTTAGTGGTGATGGGGTGACAGAACTCATCAATGAAGCGAAGAACTCTTGTACAGATGTCATCGAAAAAGCACAGCGTCAAGGTCGACTTGTCAGACCGATTCGCGCGATGATCGTGGGCATTCCAAACGTAGGCAAATCGTCACTGATCAACAAACTCGCAGGAAAAACGGCTGCAAAGACTGGCAACAAGCCAGGTGTTACAAAAGGCAAGCAGTGGATCAGACTCAATAAAGAAGTTGAACTCTTTGACACGCCGGGTATCTTGTGGCCGAAGATCGAAGAAGACCTCATGGGCATTAAACTTGCCGCATCAGGTGCCATAAAAGATGAAGTCCTCAATATTGAGGATATCGCTTTTCATTTGATCACCATGCTTCTCGTCGATTATAAAAAAGTGTTTTATGAACGGTTTAAGATTGAAGACGATTCTTTAGATGTCGTAGAAATGATGACTTATATTGGTCGCAAACGCGGGTGTCTCATGAGGGGCAACGAAGTGGATCTTGAAAAAGCATCAAGGTTAATCGTCGATGAATTCCGAAAGGGCATCATTGGCCGTATAACGCTTGAAATACCAAATAGAGGCGAAGCGGACGTTAAGCCGCAAGACGCAATCGTTGGGACACGTTCGAACGAAGATATTGACGATGATATTGACGAAAATATTGATGATGATATTGACGAAAATTCAGAAGAATATATGGACGATGAGGATTCTGAGGATGCACAATAACATAAATTTTTCTAAACATTCACTTAGCACGTTAAAAAACCTATTAATTGATCTTTCGATTGAAGAAATCCCCGTATATATTGAGGCATTAAAATTAGATGATCGTGCAGCATGCAAAAAAATGGCATCACAGCTTGAAAAAAGACTGACAGCTGATTTGAAAGAAGTGGAACGCATGCATCGCATTTTCGAATTCGAACGCGAAGCTTGGAACGACGGTTGCCTTTATGTTGCGGGACTTGACGAAGCGGGACGCGGACCACTTGTTGGATCCGTGGTAGCAGCAGCAGTCATCTTGGATCCAGCAATCGATTGGCGCGGCATTGATGATTCTAAGAAATTGTCAGCAGAGCAAAGAAGTTTTTTTTATGATAAAATCATCAATCATTCAATCTGCTATGGCATAGGTGAGGCGACACACGAAGAAATTGATTCAATCAATATTTTAAATGCGACAAAACGAGCGATGAGCCGTGCTTTAGAAGCGATGCATTTAAAACCTGATTTTTTGCTCATCGATGCTGTGAAATTAGCCGATAATCCTTTAAGACAACTGAGTCTCATCAAAGGCGATTCCAGAAGTGCCTCTATCGCTGCGGCCTCAATATTGGCCAAGGTGACACGCGATCGACAAATGGTGGCATTGCATCAAATGCATCCACACTATGATTTTGCGCAGCACAAGGGGTATGGCACAGACAAGCATTACGATGCCATTCGAAAATTAGGTTTACTACCTGAGCATAGAAGAAGTTTTTTGAAGGGATTTTTCTAAAGTGGCCATTGTTATGGGCGATGAAAGGTTAACTTATGAGAATTTCACAGCAAAACATTGTACAAAATGCGGTTAATATAAGCAAATCTCAGCTTACGCCAAATGAGGCGAAAGCACTGATTGGCAATATAATAGAAGGTCGGATCACTGCGGTCCAAGGCCAACAGCTTGCTACGCTCACAACGGGTGATAAACAGCTGACGGTCAACATTAATGGTATGACGCTTCAAGAAAATCAACTTGTGAATTTAAAAATAACAGGCTACAAGGATGGTGCACTGATTGCAAAGCTAGTGGGCACAAATGTTCCTTCTGAATCCAACAGTTCTTTGACGGATATGCTCTCAAAACTTGGCATTTCTGATCAGACTGAAAATGTTACAATACTTGAGGCTATGAAATCGGCCAACATACCAATTACAAAAGACAACTTTCAAATGATGCGGCAAGGGATGAGTGAAGTTAAGGCATTGATTTCTGAACTTGCAAGTTCAGGACAGTTGCCACTGGAAAACGATCTTGAAACACCGATCAAGGCACTCGCCATAAAGATCATTCAACAGACAAATGCTGAAGGTAAACCAACGCAAGTCCTCTCTAGTGTTAATAGCAGTTCGAACACTGCTGCAACTGCCAGTTCAGCCACCGCTGCAACTGCCAATGCAACTACCAATGCAACTACGGGTACGACTGTCAGTGGAACCGCTACCGGAGCGACTGCTACTACAGCATCAAGCTTCACAACAGCAGCCGTCACTACAAATTTGAATGCAGGTGTCAATGCAGCAAATCAAACGCAGGATGAAATCGTAAGTTTGACGAATCCAGTTGCAAACCAAGCGTCGGACCTCGCGGCAAACCCAGCGAAAAAGATTGGCGAGACAGTGCAAACTGATGCTTCAGCTAGTCGTGGTAAAACTGATGGTGAACAAGTCAATAAACTGGACTTGGAGCTCATTTCAAAAACAATCCAGCTTGCTTTTGATAAAGAGGACACTTCCTTGAAACAAAGCATACAAGCCATGCTTGGTCAGTTTGACTATAAGCAGGAGAGCTTGATATTGAAAAACGACTTGCCGATAACGCTCAAAAATATCTTTTTAGCCTATGATGCGCTAAATGAGGAAGGTGGTATTTCCAACCGCTTTACAGAAGTCCTTAAAGGGCTGGAAACCGTGCCATTTTCAAAGGAATCACTTTTAAACATCATAAACGTTTTGACCTCAGAGGTGTCTCAGGAAGAAAAACTTGAAACACTGCTTGAAGCCATTCGAAAAGAAATGCCTGATTCTGAGATGAGACAAGGACTTGAAAGAGAGCTTTCTGTCATCAAGGAGAGTACAACGCTCAACAAAGCGTTAAATGACCAGATGATGTTCATGCAAATGCCGATTCCTTTCAATGATCAAATTCAAAATGTTGATATTTACTATAAAAAAAATAAAAAGAAACCAGATCCAGATGACCTTACTTTGTTAATCGCGCTAAAAACGTTTAACTTTGGTGAGGTTAGATGTGTTGTCCATAAACAAGCACAGACATATACGCTAAATTTCAGTTTTAATGATGAAGCGTCTATGGCTTATTTCGAAACGAAAAAAGAGCAGTTGACGGCTGCTTTATCAAACCACAAAGACAAGCAGTTCGCTTTGACATTTGCGGTGAAGTCCAATCTTCCTGATTTTCAAATGAGTGACAATTCTGATTTTGAATCCTTTGGATTCGATTTGAAAGTGTAGGTGCCAAATGGCCGATAAAGTTAAAATAGCAAACGCCTTAAAATTCGATCCTGGCAAGGATGCAGCGCCTCAATTGATTGCGAAGGGGCTTGGTTTAATCGCTGAGAATATCATAAAAAAAGCAGAAGCAAACGATATTCCCGTCTATGTAGATGAAAAATTGTCCAATCAGCTCAAACAGCTTGAAATAGGGGATCAAATTCCCTATGAACTTTATGAAGTCGTTGCAGAAGTATTGGTTTTCATCGGTGCAGTCGATCAGTCTAAGAAAAAGTAAAGTTGATCAGCTATATATAAAAGTAGATCATCCATATATATAATAGAAAGAAAGTCGTAGAAAAGGAGTGTGAAATGCCCACTAAAAGAGCAATTGGCGGCCAATATGAAACGGAAGCGATCCGCTATCTCGAATCTTTAGGTTATGTATTTGTCCTAAAAAATTATTTCACACCGCGTGGGGAGATAGACCTAGTGTTATCTAGGGCTGACAAGCTCTATTTTGTAGAGGTTAAATACAGATCTTCTAATGCTTATGGGTCTCCTAGAGAGGCTATTACGCCAAAAAAAATTAGCCATATGAAGCAATCGGCTTTGTATTATATCAAGAAGGAGTGTTCTATGTACACCCCATTTGCGATTGCCTTTATGGGTATAAATAAGGATGGCGGACTACTTCATTTTGATTTCATAGAAAATATATTTTCTTAATAGTCATAAAGACAGTGCACATTTGAAAAGGTGCGCTTTATTATTTTGACAAATTGGTAAAATATGGTTAATATAATAATATATAGCAATAATTATTATAGGAGACCATAAGGATGTATAGTAAAATTATAACGTCAGTAAATTGGGGCATTGAAGGTCAAATTGTAGAAATTGAAACGAAAATACTCAGAGGGTTACCAAATCATGTCATAGTGGGGCTTCCGAGCACAATTATCAAGGAATCCAAGGAACGCGTCAAGGCCGCTTTAAAAACTGCTGGCGTGAAATTTCCAGACGATCGCATCATACAAAATCTGTTTCCAGCCAATATCAAAAAAGAAGGATCACAGCTTGATCTGCCTGTTGCGATGGGTATTTTTTGTTGTCTTTCTGATATAGAATCTGATAGACTTCATGACATCGCATTTCTTGGCGAATTATCCCTAGATGGAAAAATTCAACCAGTCCAAGGTATACTGAGTCAGATTGATGGGCTCAAACAACAAGGCATTGGACATATTGTCATACCCTTCGGAAATGTTAAAGAAGCACAGTTCATAAAGGGTATTACCTTCTATCCATATCACGATTTGAAGCAGCTTTTTGAAGATTTTGTGAATGGGGCATTAAAAAGGAACGAGCCCATAAAGGAAGTTGGCGGCCATGAGGTACAATCAATAAACGATTATGGTATAGACTTGTCACAAGTAGTTGGGCAAAATGCTGCGATTCGTGCTATCGAGATTGCCGTGACTGGGTTTCATAACATTTTAATCATAGGTCCTCCAGGTTGTGGGAAAAGCATGCTGGCAGAGAGACTCACAACAATTATGCCACCTATGACGCTCGAAGAAAAAATTGAAGTGACTAAGATTTACGGCATAAGTGATGGCGATCACATTAACGGTTTAATGCATCTTAGACCCTTTAGAGCACCGCACCACACGATCAGTCGCATTGGACTTGTCGGTGGAGGTGCAACCATCTTGCCAGGTGAAATATCCAAGGCGCATAACGGTATTTTATACCTTGATGAAATTGGCGAATTTAAAGGTGATGCGATAGAAGCGCTGAGAGAACCGTTGTCATCTGGTCGCGTCAATCTAACAAAAGGCGGTAGATCGTTGACATTTCCATCGAACTTTATGATGGTGGCGACGATGAATCCATGTCCTTGTGGGCATTATCTTTCAAAGGAAGAAAACTGCACCTGTTCACACAATGAAATTAAACGGTACTTTGGCAAGCTATCTTGGCCGATACTCGATAGACTTGATATGACGATTTACATGGAACGCGTAGACGATTTAAAAAAGGCTCTTAAGCCTCAAAATGGCATCTATGATTCTGCACGAGCAAGTGTTTCAATTTTAAAAGCGACCACCTTTAGACGCGAGCGCATACGTGAGACAAAGGCAAACGCTGGTCTTTCAAAAGAAGCGGAAAATCTGTTGATCAAATACCATGAACGTGGGAAATTATCCATGCGCGCTTATGAGAAACTCGTCGGAATTTCGCGCACCATTGCAGATTTAGATGGCAGTATGCAAATTATGAAAAATCATATATTGGAAGCGTTTACGTATCAGACGAGCATACAAGTCAAACGCTTTTATGAATGAGGTGAAAGATGGAAAATAACACAACATGTATCCTTCCTGATAGCCTTTATTATCCAGAGTCGCTGCAACATTATAAACCAAATGTAAAAATGCTCTTTGCAAAGGGCGATCCCGCCTTGCTCACGACGCATAAAAAAGTATCGATCGTTGGCAGTCGAAAACCTACAGCGTACGGCCGTAAAGTTGCGTATGACTTAGGTCGATTTCTGGCGCGAAATGGCGTTTGTGTGGTCAGTGGCATGGCGATTGGCATCGACTCACAAGCACATAAAGGGGCACTGGATGAAGGCGGGAAGACGATTGCCGTTCTTGCGTCAGGTGTGAATTACATTTATCCACCCTCCAACGATAAGATGTATCATGCTATATGTGCGACGGGTGGACTGATTCTTTCAGAACAATTGATGGATGAACCGCCCAGAACCTATCACTTTCCACTTAGAAATCGAATCATAAGTGCCATTTCAGAGGTGGTCGTGATCATAGAAGCTGGTGAAAAAAGTGGATCTCTCATTACGGCCATGCACGCAATGGAACAAGGAAAGACGATCTTTTCGCTTCCAGGTAGTATCTATTCACCACAATCAACTGGAACGAATCGATTGATTTATGAAGGGGCTTCGCCACTGATTCACTTTGGTCACATATTGGAAAGTCTAGGACTTTCGCAAGAAAATGAAAGGCGACAAAATATTGTACTTGATCATCTTTCCTGTTTGGCACAAAAGATATACGCTTTGCTTCTAATCCAAAAAAAGCTGGATACGGATGCGATTCATGAAGTGACAATGAAAGAATATTCTGAAATTTACGCGGCCATAAGTGAATTGATTTTAGACGATTTGTGCGAATATTCGAGTTTGAACGAGATTAGATTGGTGTAAAAAAGTCTTGACAAGAAGATTTTTTATATATAAATTTATTAGGTACACTCGAGAGCAAGCAAAAAACAAATTGGAGTAAGTGAATGTCAAATATTTTAGTGATCGTCGAATCGCCTGCAAAGGCGAAAACAATAGAAAAGTTTTTGGGAAAAAGTTATAAGGTCGTCGCTTCTATTGGACACGTGAGAGATCTTCCGAAGAGCACCATGGGTGTCGACATAGAAAATGATTTCGACCCAAAATACATCAATATTAGGGGAAAAGGCGATTTGATTAAATCCCTTAAATCCCATGCAAAAAAGGCGGATAAAGTTTACCTAGCAACTGACCCCGACCGTGAAGGCGAGGCGATTGCCTGGCACTTAGCCTACATATTAGGCATCGACATCCACTCGGCATGTCGTGTGACTTTTCATGAAATCACGAAAGACGCTATCAAGAATGCTGTAAAAATGCCAAGAGCGATCGATGTCAATCTCGTAGATGCGCAACAAGCGCGACGTGTACTCGACCGACTGGTTGGCTATTCCATCAGTCCTATTTTATGGCGAAAAGTGAAAAAGGGTCTTAGCGCAGGTCGAGTACAATCTGTAGCGACGAAACTAATATGCGATAGAGAAAAGGAAATCATCAATTTTGTACCTCAAGAGTATTGGAAGATTGATGCCATGTCTGAAATTGATAAAAAATCAGATTTAATGAAACTCGAGTTCTTTGGAAATCGAGAGGGTAAAATTGCACTTGCAAGTGAAGATGAAGTTAACACCGTTCTCGAGAACGTAAAAGATCATGATGGTACCGTTGTTGAAGTTGAAAAAAAGAAAAAATTGAGAAACCCATACCCGCCATTTATCACAAGTTCTTTGCAACAAGAGGCATCCAATCGTTTTGGTTTTACGACCAAAAAAACGATGATCATAGCTCAACAGCTTTATGAAGGCATAACGATTAAAGGCCATGGAACAGTTGGTCTCATCACATACATGAGAACCGATTCGACCAGAACTTCAGAGGTGGCAAAAGAGGCATGTAGAGCATTTATCGTTGAGAAATATGGCGAAGACATGCTTATAAAAGAAGAAAAAAAGCAAAAGGCATCAAAGAATTCTCAGGATGCGCATGAGGCAATCAGACCTACTATGATTGAGTTAGCTCCATCTGAGATCGAAGATTCTTTAAGTAAAGATCAATTAAAACTTTACGACCTAATTTGGTCGAGATTTGTTGCGAGTCAAATGGCTAGTGCCGAATTTGAGTCGCACAGTATTGAAGTTGAAATTGGCGATTATCGCTTTCGAATCACAGGTAGTAAATTGCTATTTGAAGGTTTCTTGAAAGTATACCAATCGGGCCAACAGACAGATCGCATCATTCCTGATCTCGAAGAAGGTTCAACACTCATCATCAAATCTTATGACCCTACGCAACACTTTACGCAGCCACCAGCACGGTTTACGGAAGCATCGTTGGTTAAAGAGATGGAAGAAAAGGGTATTGGGCGTCCAAGTACTTACGCACCTACTATTTCAACTATTTTAAGTAGAGGTTATGTAGATAAAGATAAGAAAAGTTTAAAGCCAACTGAACTTGGATTCATTATCTACGAAATTATGAACGACTATTTTTCAAAAATCGTAGATGTCACATTTACGGCCGAGATGGAGACGAAATTTGACGATATTGAAGCAGGGGAAGAGGCATGGAAAAACATCATCCGAAACTTCTATCAACCATTTGTTGAGTTGATCGAAAAAGCTGATCTTGAAATCGAAAAAGTGGACTTAACGGAAGAAACCGACATCGATTGTGAAAAATGTGGAAAGAAAATGCTCATACGACATGGTCGATATGGTAAATTCTTGGCATGCTCAGATTATCCAACTTGTGACAATACGAAGCCGATTCTTAAAAAACTCGGTATCAAATGTCCGCTTTGCGAAGCTGGCGAAATCATTGAGAGAAAATCTAAAAAATTAAAGGTGTTTTATGGTTGTTCAGAGTTCCCGCGTTGCAACTTTGTTTCATGGGATATGCCGATTGATCGAAAATGCCCAACTTGCGGTGATTTACTTGTCTTAAAGAAAAGTAAAAAACAAGAAATTATCAAGTGTCATAGCGCAACGTGCGATTACGTTGAGCAAAATTAGGAGGCAGAACTTGGAAAGCAATATTTTAGGTAAAATGAGGAAATTAAATTCAATACTACAGACATCTGGGGCAACGCATCTATCTTTTCAAGATTTGTGTGCAACTATGATGAAAATTCTAGATTCAAATGTCTATGTCGTCAGCAAGAGGGGTAAAATTTTAGGTGTCAGTCTTTATGATTCTGAAGATAGTGCCGTTGTTTTAAAAGATGGTGGTGAACATTTTTACAATCTTGAGGAACAAGAACGCATACTCAAAATTAACGAGACACTATTTAATGTCACTGAAGAAAAATTAATCGAACTATTTAAAAATGATCTTGGTAGCTATTCAAAGTTTGTAACGATTGTCCCAGTAATAGGCAATGCACAAAGATTGGGTACATTTATCATTGCAAGACGCGATAGCAGTTATCTTGAAGAAGATTTGATCCTTGCTGAATATGCAGCGACGATTATTGGTCTTGAAATCATTCGTGCTAAAAGTGATGCACACGAAGAAGTCGTCAGGAAAAAAGCGGTTGTACAAATGGCCATAAGTACTTTGTCGTACTCGGAATTTGAAGCAGTCGTCAATATATTTGAAGAGCTAAGTGGCGATGAAGGGTTATTGATTGCAAGTAAAATTGCAGACAAAGCTGGCATCACGCGTTCTGTTATTGTCAACGCTCTTAGAAAGTTTGAAAGCGCTGGCGTTATTGAAACGCGTTCGCTTGGTATGAAAGGGACTTACATTAAAGTCCTCAATGATCATTTGCTCGACGAATTAAACAAAATAAAGAATTAGTTCAAAATATTTCTTGCATAAAAATTAAATCCCGCCACTTTTTATTAAGTGTAGCGGGATTTTTTAATTTCAATACGTAAAACGTGATTATATGAACGTTTTTACTAAAAACGCTTTATTTTCTACAATATATAGTTTAAAATATATGTTAGAGAAGTATATCTAGTGTTTGAATGAATATAATGGGCTATTAATTAAAATAGCGTATTTTACCGATATATAGTTGTGGAAATAATAATTGAGTAAATGTTTTATGGAGGTGTAATGATGTTGAAGAAATCGTTTAACCAAATAGACTTGATGGGCAATGCACTGAGAGGCTCTTGGATGAAAAACAGTGCCATATCAAACAATATTGCCAATGTAAATACACCGGGTTACAAGAAAGAAACAGTCAATTTTCAAGAAGTGCTTCAAAATCAAATGAACTTAAATCAACATGTCAATATGACTAAAACCAATTCAAAGCATATCGATTCTGCCTATGTTGGGGATATCACAGTTGAAACCGTCAATGACACAAGTTACCGAGTAGATGGCAACAATGTCGATATCGATGTGGAAAACGCTGAAATGGCTAAAAATACGATTTATTATAATACTGTTGTCAATCAAGTCAATTCGCAGTTTTCAAGATTGAAAACTGCATTTAGAATCAACAAATAAGAGGTGACCCAATGGGCTTTTTCAATTCGATAAACGTAAGTGCTTCAGGCTTGACTGCAGAACGACTAAGAATGGATTTGATATCTGAAAATATAGCAAATGCCAATGTAACGCGGACAGCGAGTGGTACGCCATATAGAAGAAAAGTTGCGGTATTTAGAGCGCAGGAATCCAATTCCTTTGAACAATTGTTGACTGCGGCGTCTGGTAGAACGACTTCAGGCAATGGCGTAGAAGTTGCAGGTATAGCTGAAGATCAATCGCCATTTAAGAAAGAATACAATCCAAATCACCCTGACGCTGATGCAGATGGTTATGTCAGCCTGCCTAACGTAGAAGTCGTGAATGAGATGATCAATTTGATTTCTGCATCAAGAGCATATGAAGCCAATATAACCGCTGTTAATACGACTAAAAGCATGGCTATGAAAGCATTAGAAATAGGAAAATAGTCTTGGATATTTATTCAAGATTTTAGTGTATACTAGGTAAGACAAATAAGGAAATTGCGGATGGTGAGGCTATGAAGATAGACCAATTGCAGAATTCAATACTGATTAAAGACAAGAAACTCGTCGAGGTCAATAAGAGTATTGAGCAAGAAGGTGTGAATTTTTCAGAAATATTGACACAGTCACTTAGTAAAGTCAATAATGATCAAATGGTCTCGGAAAAAATGGACAATCTTTTTTCCTTGGGTGTCATCGACAATGTCTCGGATGTTACCATAGCAGCTATGAAAGCAGATTTATCCATCAATCTCGCAGTTGAGGTCACCAATAAGGTGCTCGCTGCCTATAACGAAATCATGAGATTGCAGTTATAATGCTAAACACTAACGACGAGGTATAATACATGGGGAATTTTATTAAACAGCTGCGTGATCGTTTTATGACGTTATTCAACAGCCTAAGTCGGAATAAAAAAATCGGATTGATAGCAGGGACCATAGTCGCCGTTTTGGCACTGACTTTTGGGATCCTGTTTTTCACGCGTACAGAGTACGTCGTGATTGCACAGGGGTTAACACCAGCTGAAGCACAATCGATTACGACAAAATTAGATGATATGGGTATTGTTTGGAGAGATAGCAATGACACCTCAGTGATTTCTGTCGCTAAAGATGACGTATCAAGAGCAAGGATGGAATTGGCAGTCTCAGTAGCTCCAGGCACGTTTAATTGGTCGGATGTATTCAGCAGTGAGTCCATTACTATGACTGCTCAAACGAGAGAACAGATGTATATTCAAGCTGCAGCAGCTGCAGTCGAACGTTCTATCGAAACGATCATAGCGGTTGAAAATGCTACTGTGATATTACAAATTCCCAAAGATAGCAATTACTTTATTAAAGATGATATACAATCAAAAGCGTCCGTCGTCATCAATGTAAAACCGGGTGCTTCGATGAGCCAAGAACAAGTCAACGGCATCGTCAATCTCATAGTAAGTTCTGTAAAGGATTTAAGTGCAGAGAATGTCACAATCTTGGATGCGACGGGTATTCAACTCAACAATCAAGATGATAGTGGCGATTTTTCAGCGACATCACAATATGACCTACAACAACGCGTTCAAAATCAAATGCAAAATGATTTGACCATGTTTCTTGAAAAGTTATATGGTATTGGCAATGTCGAAGTCAAACCAAACCTCATTCTCGATTTTAACCAACAAACTGAAACACAGAAGTTATTTAGTCCGCCTGTAGAAGGTGAGACTTCTGGTATGGTTAGAAGTGCCACAACGATCTCTGAGAACGTCGTAAATGACGCAGGAGCAATTGGCACGCCAGGCACAGACGCGAACACTGGTGAAGCAACCAATGTCGTCGCAGGTGATACAACGGGCTCCTCCTATGAAAAAGCAAGCGAAACGCTGAATTATGAACTCAATGAAATTTACCGTGAAATCGTCAAATCACAGGGGGATATTAAAGCGCTCTCTATTGGCGTTTTGTTAAACTCAACAGCCCTTGTTGATGGTGTTATGACCGATGAACATAAACAAGAACTCATAGGCTTGATTGCCATGTCTGCGGGTACGGACGATGCAAATATTCAGGTGCTCGTTCAAGAATTCCCAGATCCAATGGAATATTATAATGTTTATACAGGACAAGGCGACACTGGCGCACTGTTCGGGGTGCCAATTATCGTCATTGTAATCGTCGTATTGGTCACAATAGTCGCAGTGATCGTCGTACTCCTCATTCTTAGAAGAAACAAGAAAAAACGTGAAGAAGCTGAAGTAAATGCTGCTAAAGAAGCAGCAGTCGAAAAATCGCTTGAAGAAATTGAATCCCTTCATGAAGATAAAGGCAGTCCAAAATATCACATTGAGAAATTTGTCGATACAAATCCGGAAGCCGCAGCGGCATTGTTACGCGCTTGGCTGAACGATAATTAGGAGGCGTAATGGCTATTAAAAAAGGAAAAATGTCTGGCAAAACTAAGGCAGCAGTTCTTTTAATCGCACTCGGACCTGCGCGTTCGGCCTCCCTATTCGGCCATATGCACGATGATGAAATTGAAGAGTTGACTCTAGAAATTGCCAATGTCAACAGAATCACACCAGAAGAACGTGAGAGTGTGCTTGAAGAGTTCTATCAAGTCTGTCTCGCACAAGAATTCATCTCTGAAGGTGGTATCAATTACGCGAAAGAAGTGCTTGAAAAGGCAATGGGTTCTCAAAAGGCACTTGAAATTATCAGCAAGTTGACATCGTCACTTCA
The DNA here is from genome assembly GCA_942493125.1 of Acidaminobacteraceae bacterium. GTDB lineage: Bacteria > Bacillota > Clostridia > Peptostreptococcales > Acidaminobacteraceae > Fusibacter_C. The sequence continues at coordinate 84,974 of OW818667.1, forward strand.
AGTTAAGCCTTTCGACTTCGTTAAGAAGACAGATGCCAACCAACTACTTAACTTTATTCAAAATGAGCACCCACAAACATTGGCACTTATTTTGTCCTATTTAAACTCTAACCAGGCGGCACAAGTACTTTCTGCATTGCCCCAAGAAAAGCAAGCTGATGTTGCGCAGCGTATAGCAACGATGGGTAGCACATCACCTGAGATTATAAAAGAAGTTGAACTCGTTTTAGAAAGAAAGCTCTCTTCCATGGTTACTCAGGATTACTCAGCAACTGGTGGTATTCAATGTATCGTCGATATCCTCAACTCGGTTGACCGCGGTACTGAAAAATATATCCTTGAAACACTTGAAATACAAAATGCAGAGCTTGTTGAAGAAATCAGAAAGAAAATGTTCGTATTCGAAGACATCGTCAACCTCGACAGCGTTGGTATTCAGAGATTTATCAGAGAAGTCGACAACAGCGATCTTGCTATTGCACTTAAAGGTGCTACTGACGAAGTAAAAGAGATGATTTTTGCAAACATGTCCAAGCGTATGGCTGAGATGCTCAGAGAAGATATGGACTTCATGGGACCTGTAAGACTCAGAGACGTCGAAGAAGCACAACAAAAAATTGTAAATATCATTAGAAAACTTGAAGAAGCAAATGAAATCATAATCGCTAGAGGCGGAGGAGATGAGTTAATTGTCTAAGATATTTAAATCATCGCGAGTGGTTTTGGACGATCATGCTTTTGTACTGTCAAATAAATTAAGAATGCCTCATATAGATCATGAGGGTGAAGAAGAGGCTGTCTATGAGGGATTCGATCCCTCGGAGACAGCCAATCAATTAATTGAGGCAGCAAAACGCGAAGCCAATAAAATTCTCGAAGATGCAGATTTAGAATATGAGCAAAAGATGATCAATGCCCAGAATAGCAGCGATGCCATCGTTTCAAATGCTTATGATCAAGCAAAGGGCATCATGGAACAGGCTAAAAGCGAAGGGTATCAGGACGGTTACAACAGAGGCGTTGACGATAGTCAAGAAATTGCGAAGCAAATTGTCGACGAAGCCCTACAGATCAAAGATGAATGGATGCAGATGCGCCATAATCTATTGACTGAATCAGAAAAAGAAATGGTGAGCCTCGTTGTTGAAGCCACTGAGAAAATATTGGATTATAAAGTAGAGACAGATCAGACCCTTATAGAATCCTTGATAAAGCAAGGTATCGGTCGCGTGACAAAATCACATCTAGTCTCTATTCGCGTTTCAAATGAGGATTACAATCATGCCTTGTCTATTCGCCCTATGATTATCGCATCAAGTGATAAAATAGAAGATATTGAAATCAAAAGAGATCCGACACTGCCTAATGGGTCATGTATTATTGATACAGATTCAGGAAGCATAGACAGTGGCATCCAAACACAGCTTGAGCAGATTAAAAAGCTGTTCGACGATTTGCTAAAAGGTGATTGATATGTTGGCTAAGTATAGTACGGCATTGCGTGAAAATACGCTTCTCAAATTCAGTGGACGCGTATCAAAAATCATAGGTTTGATGATTGAATCTATTGGTCCAGCTGTTGAAATTGGTGAAGTATGTGATATATATCCGATAAAAAACACACAGTCACTTAAGGGAGAAGTCGTTGGATTCAACAACGACAAAGTTCTAATAATGCCACTTGGCGACATGACAGGTATAGGACCTGGCAGTAGAGTTGTCGCAACTGGTCATGCACTGCAGGTCGACGTCTCAGAAGATCTTCTCGGTCGCATCCTCGATGGTTTGGGAAACCCGATAGATGAATTGGGTAAACCGGCGATTGATAAAAAATACCCTGCAAACAACGACCCACCAAATCCATTGTTTCGCGATAAAATCGTTGAACCGATTCCACTTGGCATTCGAACACTTGATACGCTCCTTACATGTGGTAGAGGACAGCGTATAGGCATATTTGCTGGATCTGGTGTCGGCAAGAGTACTTTGCTCGGTATGATTGCAAAATATACCAAAGCGGATGTCAACGTCATTGCACTCGTTGGCGAAAGAGGGCGTGAGGTAAGAGAATTTATCGAGAACGATTTGGGTGAAGAGGGCTTGAAGCGATCTGTTGTCGTGGTTGCAACTTCAGATAAACCAGCACTTGTTCGCGTTAAAGCCGCATTGATTGCCACATCTATTGCAGAGTACTTCAGAGATAAAGGAAAAAATGTCATTTTAATGATGGACTCCGTGACGCGTTTTTCCATGGCGCAGCGTGAAATAGGCCTTGCTATAGGCGAACCGCCAGTTACAAGGGGCTATACGCCGTCAGTTTTCGCAGTTTTGCCTAGGCTTCTTGAACGTGCGGGCAACTCCGCTGTGGGCTCAATAACTGGCTTATATACGGTCTTGGTAGACGGTGATGATTTCAACGAACCAATATCCGATGCCGTGAGAGGTATCCTGGATGGTCATATTATCCTAACGCGTAAATTGGCAGCACTTGGACATTATCCAGCAATTGATGTCCTCGACAGCGCCAGTAGAGTTATGCCAAATATCATTGACGAAGAACATCTGTTAGCGTCACTTAGATTTAAAGAAATTCTTGCAATTTACAAGAATTCTGAGGATTTAATCAATATTGGCGCCTATGCAAAAGGGACAAACCCACACATCGATTTGGCGATTACTAAAATCGATCAGTTCAATGCCTTTCTAAAGCAACGGACTACAGAACGTGCAGATTATGATGTCAGCCTAGATAGATTGAAGGAAATTATCAAATGAAGAAATTTAGCTTTAGATATGAAAGTGTCTTGAAAATGCGATTGGATCAAGAAGATCGAATCAAAAATGATCTTGCGAAACTCATTTCGAAGCGACAGGATTATATGGATGCACTCACGACACTTGTTGAGAGTTCAGAAACTTATGACCAACATATTCAAAAAGTACTGATGGATGGCGATGTTCAAAATGAGAGACAGCAGTTTACGCAGGGTAAAAAATATTATCGCGATCAAAAGATTAAACTTAAAGCTAAGATTGCCGCTGTTGATGGTGACATTCGAAAGACACAGGCGAAACTCGTTGAAGCCATGAAAGAAAGAAAAGTCATGGACAAGCTTAAAGAAAAGGCTTTTCAAGAGTTTGTCGATGCAGTGAATGAAGCGGATGCCAAATTAATCGAAGAAGTCGTCAATTATTCAAACAACAAAAAGATCGGAGAATGAGTATGGCCGAGCAGAAAACTGGTAACAACAAATTAGAAACTTCGGAAGAAGGCAAAAAAAGTAAAGGCAAGGGTGGATGTCTCGTCATTTTGCTCATCCTTTTTTTAACGCCTTTACTCGCACTTGGTGCCCTTTATTTTCTAAATAAAGACTTTAATCTAAACGTTAACGGTTTGATGTCCAATATGCCAGGACCAGTAGGCACTTATTTTGAAAAATACCCGACTCGAGCAGAAGAATTAGAGCAAATTAGGACCGTATCTGATTTTATGCTCGACCTAGAAGAATCACGTGCAGTTGATAAGTTACTCATTTTACAAAAAGACGATTCTAGAGCCTATGACGATGTCATTAAAGATATGTTGCGTATCAATCCAAATAAGACAAAATCAATACTTGAAGGCATAAGACAGGCAACGATCAATAAAGATGCGCTCAGCAATACGGTACAAGGTATCTCAGATGAGCAAACTGAAGACTTAAAGGCAAAGGCTGCCTATATATCGGGTCTTTCATTTAATGCTGCAGTTGGAGAAGTAGAAGCAATCATTGAAGACAGTATCAATGGTCATAAAAATGCGGCTGCCATATTTGAATATATCGACGATGTAAAGGCAGTAGGCATTTTATATCAACTCGACCAGTTAGATAGAGAACGTATACTTGCTGCATTAACGGACAAAAAAGCATTGGCCATTAGAAATGTTTATAGCAGTCAACAGAGACGTATCTCTGATTTGGTTCAAATTGCAGATGTGTACGGTTCCGAAGATCCTACAAAATTGATTGAAACGATTGGCAATACAGCGACCTATACCATAGATGATCTCGCGGTGATCTATAAAAACCTCGGTCCAAAGAAGGCTGGGGAAGTACTTGCCAAGTCGATTGACGAGGCTTTTGTCTTCGAATTGGTCGCAAAAATCAAAGCAAATGAATTACTTGTAAAAAATGAAGATTTAATAACGCCAGATCTATTAAAAGCGCTAAAGATATATAGAGAATTTGACGATAACGTTGTTGAGTTAATCGATGTCTATTCAAAAATGGATTTGACCAGTGTTGTGGAGATCGTTAAAAACATGTTGCTCAATGCATCACCTTCCGAGGTGTATGAGTTAAGTAACGGCGAATTCATAACCATATCGGATGAAGACTTGATTTTAGAGATTTTAACGAGTTTCCCACAAGATAAAATCGCTGCTATATTGTCCTCACTTGATCAAACATTATCCTCAGAATTGACTAGAAAACTCGTATTGCCAAAAAATTAGGAGGTGCCCATGCAATTAAGAGAATTGCTTAAAAGTCAGCAAATTCTCGCCCCTTTAGTTTCAGCAAAAAATTCGAGCCAACAAAATGAATGGGATGCATTTAGTCAACTACTCGCAAATAAAAACGAAAAAGTGACTGAAAAGCCCACTGGATCAAATGATCCTTATGAAATGGCTAGTAAACGCAACGACGACAACCCCAAATTTGTCAAAGAAACAGGTCTTGAAAAGAAATTCAGCGTCAAAGTAGATGTTTCTGGCTCAACAACTGGATATAAACCAACTGAAGCAAATGCGACAGAAGCGGCGTACAAGCCAGTTGAAAAGACTGAGTCAACACCTAAAGAAACAAAAGCTAAAAAGGCTACCGAAGATGAAGATGTAACAAATGAAACGGAAAAATTGAAAACAGCACTTAAAGCCAAGTTGAAAAAAGAGACGGGTTTGACAGATGCACAATTGGACCAACTACTAGCTACGATGCAATTAAATGTAGAGTCTTTGAAGCAAATGCTCGCTGGCGGTGAGGTTTCTACTGAACTGTTTGCAGAACTTGCAGAAACGATTGAAAGTTTGGAAATTGACACAGCTTTGGAAAAAAATCTTACTGGTAACGACTTAACACATTTACAAAAACAATTGGATAAGCTAGTTGAATCGCTCGAAAAGCTTATATCGAAAGCTTCAAGTTCAGAAGAGGGCGATAAAGCAGATGCGTCTGCTAAAGCTGTACCTTTTGAAATGAAAGTTGTTCAAGCACTTAGTAAGATTGTTTCAGAACTTAATGCAGTTGCTTCTACGACGGATGAGACTGTGATTAAACCTGAAGACATCAGAAAAGCTATTATGCAGGCAATTTCACCTGTTCAAACAAACATGCAAACGCAGAATGAAACAAAAGTTGATTCAGCGCCGGTAACGACGACACCTACGGTGGCAAACGTTACTAACGTGCAAACGACTACCTCAGATGCGACAATGAACGGCGATGAAACTGCTGGTCAAAACACACCACAAACTGTTACTCCAACTGCGACACAAGTTCCAGTAGGCACCGTACAGAACATGACGGGTCAACCAACTGAGACTTTGAAACAAGAGACGTTACAAACAGAAGCTGACGTTAAGACGACTGAAGGCATTTCAATGCATCAAGTTGCAATGAAACAAGGCAATTCAGTGACAACGGCAGCTATCCAACAAACGCCTCAACTGAAACAAGAAATTTTCACTCAAATCATGGATGCAATTAAGGGTCAAATCAAATTGACAGATCACGGTACATCGCTTTTAGTCAAATTGCAACCAGAGCAGTTAGGTAATGTAGAATTAAAATTGAATATTCACAAGGGGATCGTACTAGCTGAAATTAAAGTAGAGAATGAAATCGTCAAAGCAGCCATTGAATCCAATCTAGATGATTTGAAACAATCGCTCAGCAACAAAGGCTATTCAGTTGATCAAATCAATGTCAATGTCGACAGTGGGAAGAAAGATAGACAAGAAGCATTTGAATTCAATCAACAGGAAAAGCAGAATAGACAAAATCAAAAAAATGAAGAGCTCGGAAGTATTGAACCGATAGAGACTTCTACCAAATATATCGTAGACGAATATGAAGGCTCCACTATCAATTATTATGGATAAGGAGGACTAAGATGGCATTTCCAATAAGTGGTTCATTTACAGAATCACAAGTCAAAAAACTGAATGAATTATCAAATGATGCGGCAAATGAAACGAGAAAGAAAAGTCAGAAGCTCGATAAAGATGCATTTTTAAAACTTATGATGATGCAGCTTCAAAATCAAAACCCGCTCAATCCGACAGACAATACAGAATATATGAATCAAATGGCACAATTCTCATCTGTGGAGCAACTTACAAATATCGCTGGCGCTCAAGAGAAGACCAATGAACTAAACGCTTTGATCTCTAAGCAACTAGAAGATATGGCTAAGGCAATTGAAAAACTGTCAGGCACACCTGGTAGCAGTGACGAAGTTGTTGAAACACAAAAAGAATTACTTGAACAAAACACAAAAATTTTAGAAGAACTCGTTAAAATGAATGCAATGCTTTCAAGTTATATGGGTCAAACAAGCACAGAACAAGAAGTTACAGATGAAGATGTCTTTTCGATACTTGGACAATAACAAGTAGGTGATGAAATGAACGATTTTAAAAACATGAACAGCGACTATTTGCTAAGGCGTACACAAATTAATCAAACACAACAAGTTGGTCAAAATTCGCAGGCAGATGCAGCAAAAGCGCAAAATAATATTCAAGGGCCATCATTCAATGATGTATTAAGCCGACTTAAGTCAAGTGATCAAGTTAAATTTTCGAAGCACGCAATCGATCGATTGAATTCTAGAAATATTGAACTTTCTGATGATGAAATAAGTAGAATTAACGGCGGCGTCGATAAAGCCAAAAGCAAAGGCGTAAGAGAAGCATTGATTATGATGGACAACAAAGTGTTTGTCGCCAGTGTTCAAAACAAAACGATAATCACAGCAGCAATGGATGAGCAATTAAAAGACAATGTATTTACCAATATTGATGGCGCAGTAATAGTATAGCTGGACCTTTTAAGGGAGCTATAGGAGCGTGTCCGAATGACACAATCCGCTGTAACTAGGAGGTTATTTTATGATGAGATCAATGTTTTCTGGTGTATCTTCACTTAGAGCACACCAGTTGAGAATGGACGTAATAGGCAATAATATTGCCAATGTTAACACAGTTGGTTACAAATCTTCAAATGTCACTTTTTCTGAAATGTACAGCCAAACGCTTAAAGGCGCTAGCTCTTCTTCAGATTCAAGAGGTGGAACCAACCCAACGCAAGTAGGTCTTGGTGCCAATATTGCGGCAATTTCAGTGAACCATACAAAGGGCTCCATCCAAAGAACGGATGTTGCAACGGATTTGATGATCGATGGCTCAGGTTTTTTCGTAGTAACAAATGATGCGAATGCCCAAAACAAATATTACACACGTGCTGGTAACTTCAACATGGATGAGCAGGGCTTCCTTGTTACAACTGAAGGTCTTAAAGTACTCGATATCAACATGAAACCGATTCAGGTTAATATGTCTGACACGAAAAACGCGACAGCTACCAATAAAATTACGATCAATGGCAACATCAATGTGGACGATGAAGATTATACGACAACAGTCGATCTTTATGACTCATTAGGTGATGTTCATACCGTAAATATCAATTTTCTGGATGCACCATATGTAACAACTGTTAAAAAAACCGTTGATCCATTAGATCCGAAATTTGATCCAGCGTTTCCCGCATTAACTTACAACTATTCTTATAAAGAACTTAATATAACGAATGCATCTGGCGTTCAACAAGTTCCAGATCCTGCAGCGGCAGCACCAAACAACCATTGGTATGCAAAATTCAACGAAAACGGCGAGATAGTCAATATCGTCACATTGGCAACAGCTGGCGATGCAAACTCGGCTGAAACGATTGTTGCAGGTAATTTGCTCATGACAGTACCTGGCGCTGCAGACATCACAATTCCTATCGACAGAACTATTTTCTTTGCAAATGGTGATGTGACTGATACAAGAATTTTCACACAAGTTTCTAAAGAATCTGATGCTAAAGGCGTTCAACTTAATGGTAATTCAGCAGGTTCAATCGATACATTCAACATATCATCAAAAGGTGAAATCATTGGCATCTACACAAACGGAGAACGAAAAGTGCTTCAAACGCTTGGGTTGGTAGATTTTGACAACCCAGCTGGACTTGAGAAGATTGGTGGTAACTTGTTCCAAAATACGCCAAACTCAGGTACGCCAAAATATGGTATGCCATCTACAGGAAGCTTTGGCTCAATCACGCCTGGTGCACTTGAGATGAGCAACGTAGATTTAGCAGCACAATTTACTGATATGATCACGACGCAAAGAGGATTCCAAGCAAACTCGCGTGTTATCACAACAAGCGATGAAATATTGCAAGAACTGGTCAACCTTAAGAGATAGTGATTAACTACCCGTAGCTAAGCTACGGGTAGTTTTGATGATTTTTCTAGAAAGTGAAAGGATGCCCCATATATGATTAAAGTTACGAGATTAAATGGCGAACCAATCTACTTGAATTCAAATCTAATCGAATTTATCGAAGCGACACCAGATACGATGATCACCTTGACGACGGGCAAAAAAATTATCATAAAAGAAAATATTGACTATGTTATAGAAAGAATTGTTGAATATAACGCCAAAATCAGTCAATATATAAATAAAGTCTAAAATATATAATGAAATAGATAAATTTACATTGAAGAGGTGCTTGATTTGGATATTACTACAATCTTGGGGCTAGTTTTAGGTTTCGGTTTTATAATGTGGTCAATTTTACTTGGTGGCGAATTACTCTGGTACTGGGACGCACCTTCGGTTGTCGTCGTTGTCGGTGGTATGTTTGGCGGTTTTTTGGTTGCCTTTCCACTTAAAGAGGTGCTTAATTTAGGTAAAATTTTTGCAAAGACGATGAAAAACAACGAATTTGACGTGGATCAGATTATCACAAAAATAATCGAACTTGCAAATGTAGCAAGAAGAGAAGGGTTATTGGCACTTGAAGAAGCTGTCTCAGAAATAAAAGACGACTTTCTTCAAAAAGGCGTCATGCTGATTGTTGACGGTACAGACCCTGAACTTGTGAAGAACATATTGGAAACGGAAATAGAAAATATTTCTGAGAGACATAGTAAAGGTAAATCCATGATGGACATGTTTGGTGCACTCGGACCAGCCTTTGGTATGATTGGTACACTCATAGGACTTGTTGCAATGCTTCAGAATTTATCGGATCCTTCTTCAATAGGTCCAGCGATGGCAGTAGCTTTGATTACAACTTTTTATGGCTCAATTTTAGCGAATCTAATTTTCATTCCGATGGCTGCAAAACTCGCCCTTAAAAGTAATGAAGAAATACTGATCAGAAATGTCATGATTGAAGGCTTACTTTCCATTCAGGCGGGTGAAAATCCAAGAATCATCGAAGAAAAACTCAAAGTTTTTTTACCACCTTCCGTGAGAAAGAAGGTAGGCACTCAGGAGGCGAAATCAGACAATGGCTAAAGATAAATGTCCTGAATGTAAATCTGGTGCACCGGAATGGATGGCGACATATGGCGATCTCGTAACTTTACTCATGTGTTTTTTCGTATTGCTCTTTGCCTTTTCGAGCATCGACGCACAAAAATTTCAAGCTGTCATGCAATCATTTCAAGGTTCAGCTGGTATTTTGTCTGGAGGTAAGTCTTTGTCGGAGGCACCAATGGTTTTCGATGGTATGCCTGAAAACCAAACATCTTCTCAGTCTGTCGTCGAGATGAAAAAACTTGAATCCATTCAAGAAGAAGTCGAAAAATATTTGGAACAAAACAACATGCAGGGATTAGTTGAAACGATGCTTGAGTCAAAGGGATTGGTCATACGATTTAAAGACAATGTGCTTTTCGATTCGGGCAGTGCAACAATTAAGTCTGGTTCAATCGGTATTTTGACCTTTTTGAGTGATTTGCTTAAAACCCCCGAATTAATCAATCAAGATATTCGCGTTGAAGGTCATACGGATAATGTGCCACATGTATCAAGCCAATATGCATCCAACTGGGAGCTTTCAGCTGCTAGAGCGACGAATGTTGTCAGATTTTTTATAGAACAATCACAGATGGTACCCTCAAGGTTATCCGCATCTGGTTATAGCGAATACCATCCAATAGAATCGAATGATACAGCAACTGGACGTTCTGCGAATAGAAGGGTTGATATCGTGGTCGAGTCATTGGAAGATATAAATACTGAAGATAGTGGAGGTAATTAAGTGAACAAAAAAATGATAATCATTATTGCTGCCGTAGCGCTTGTAGTGATCATAGGAGCGGGGGTAGCTGTTTTCATGATGACGCGTCCACCAGAAGAAGTAGTTGTGACCTATCATGAGTATACTTTTGACGAAGAATATTCTAATCTTGCAGATAAAGAGAGCAAGAAAATTGTTAAGTATCAAGTGACCATCGAATATACAGACGAAGAAATGCTTGCAGTATTTGATCAAAATAGAACGAAAATCAGAAATAACATTGATGAAATCATGCGCGCGACTACTTCCGAAGAGATTGAGAAGACGAATGGTAAAGAGCGTCTGAGAGATAGAATCAAACAGATGATTATTGAAGAGCTTGAATCGGATGAAGAAATCATCACAAATATTTATCTGCAACCATTTGTTATTCAAGGTTAAGTTTTTATAACAATTAGCCGATAATTATCTTGATAGTGTATCGATATTTTAAGAACTAAAGGAGGTGAAATCATGCCAGATGTATTGTCCCAAAACGAGATTGACGAACTACTTGCCGCCCTGAGTACTGGCGAGGTGGATGTCAGTGAGATAGAAGAGGAAAAAAAGGAACGGAAAGTCAGAAAGTACGACTTTAGCAGACCAGACAAATTTGCTAAAGATCAGCTCAGGACACTCGAAATTATCCATGAAAATTTTTCTAGACTATTGAACAACTTCTTGTCAGGTTATTTAAGGACTTACATTGAAGTAGACGTGATTTCAGTTCAAAGTTTAATTTATACAGAATTTAGCAACTCGATTTCGAATCCAGCAATACTTGGCATTGTGGATTTTGCACCATTTAATGGACAAGTGATTATCGACGTATCCGCTGATATCGCGAACGCGATGATTGAGCGCGTATTAGGTGGCACTGGAAAATCAGCTACGAGTTCAAAAGAGAATAGAACCCTTACTGAAATTGAGATGACACTGCTCCGAAATATTCTGATCAAATTTATTAATCTGCTTAAGGAACCTTGGGGAAACATTGTTGAACTGAGACCGAAGCTTGAAAATATTGAAACCAATGCTCAATTTGCACAAATCGTCTCTCCTGCAGAGTCCGTTGCACTTATCACATTCAACTTGCATATCGGAGAAAATGAAGGTATGGTCAATATCTGTATTCCACATTTTGTTATCGAACCGATTTTGCCAAGCTTGAGTTCAAGGTTATGGTTTGCGACAAGCAATAAAAGAGAGATGACTGAAGAAGAGCGTGGTGCTATGGAGCTCGGCATAAGTCAATCCAAGATCAACATGACAGCGGTTGTCGGTGGTTCAAATATCACAGTTTCAGAACTTATGAATTTACAAAAAGGTGACATAATATTATTGAATAAACGTATTGAAGATCCAATCGAAATTTATGTGGAGAATCAAGTGAAATTTAGAGCTAAACCAGGTATCAAAAAGAAAAATGTTGCCATTATGATTACAGAACTAGTAGAGAAAGGGGATGAAAGAGATGAGTGATATGCTTTCGCAAGAAGAAATAGATGCTTTACTAGGTGGTGGGGGCTCATCTTCTGCTGCACCGTCTTTCTCCGGATTGACTGAAGAAGAAGCAGATGCTATAGGCGAGATAGGTAATATCAGCATGGGTACTGCTGCGACGACTTTATTTACTCTACTTAATAAAAAGGTTACGATCACGACGCCGAAAGTATCTGAAACGACAATGGAAGCAATGGCTGCTGATTTTGAAGACCCGTCTGTCTTGATTAACATTACTTATAAAGTAGGTATCGAAGGTGTCAATTTCTTGATTTTGCATGAAAAAGACGTAAAAATCATCACTGATCTTATGATGGGTGGCGATGGTACGAATATTTCAAGTGAACTCAATGATCTTCATTTAAGTGCAATTAGTGAAGCAATGAACCAGATGATTGGTTCGTCATCGACATCGTTATCGGAAATGCTCGGTAAAAAAATAGACATTTCACCGCCTGAAGCTTATCATGATCAGATATCCGAATTGGATTACACGCAGTTCGGTATAACAAAAACAGATCAAGTTGTAAAAATTGCTTTTAGAATGACGGTTGGCGATTTGATCGACAGTGAAATCATGCAAGTTTTGCCACTTCAAGTAGCAAAACAAATGGTTTCTACCATCATCAATAACAAGAAGTCATCTGATCCTGTGGTTGAAGTCAAGCCGACTCAAACCGCAGCACCAGCTAGAGCTGAAGAAAAACCGATGCAAAAAAGTGAACCTCCTAAAAATCAATACTACTATGAAGAAGAAGATAGTAGACCAAGGGTGGCAAGCGAAAAAATCAGCGCTGTCCCATTACAATTTGAAAATTTTGATAGTAATTCTGCTCAAATGTATTATAATAATGATATAGATTTAATCAGAGACGTACCGCTTGAAATTACTGTAGAGTTAGGTAAGACAGGTAAAAAGATTAATGAAATTCTCGATTTCGGCGTTGGATCAGTTATTGAGTTAGACCGTCTTGTTGGTGAACCACTTGATGTTCTAGCCAATGGAAAACGTATAGCCAAAGGTGAAGTCGTAGTAGTAGATGAGAATTATGGTATCAGAATTACGGACATTATAATACCTAGAAAAATCACGGAATAATTCTTAGGAGGAAAATATGGCAAATACAATACTAGTAGTCGATGATGCAGCATTTATGAGGATGATGATCAAAGATGTGTTGACTAAAAACGGCTATGAAGTTGTTGGAGAGGCTGAAAACGGTCAGAAAGCAATTGAAAAATACAAGGAACTCAAACCTGAACTCGTTATTATGGATATTACGATGCCAGAAGTTGATGGCATTCAGGCTGTAAAAGAAATCAAGGCGTTTGACCCAAATGCTAAAGTTGTCATGTGTTCTGCGATGGGGCAACAGGCTATGGTTATCGAGTCTATTCAAGCAGGAGCTAGAGACTTCATCGTTAAGCCATTCCAGGCTGATCGCGTTATTGAAGCAGTTAAGAAAGTATTGGGATAGGTGAATGTCATGGGCATTTTCACCTATTCTATAACACGTTTAGCTGGATATGATAATTCAAGTGACACTTTGTTCACAATAAAATACATTATTGTGGCCACAGTGTTTTTGTTCTTATTATGGGGTTTATCAAAATATTTGACGAAAAGGCATTTTGTAGGCCTTCGTGAAAAGAATATTAAGGTTATTGAAAGAGTTGCCATATCGAGTGATAAGTTTCTTTACTTGGTTGAACTGGATCAAATTCACTATTTGATTGGCAGTGACAAAAGTGGCATGACTGTCATAGACAAACGTGAGCATCTGAATATTGAGATTTCAAAACAAATTGAACCTCAAACAGATGCTTTTTTTGAGCAACTTAAGACTTCGATTCTAAAGAGAGAATCAAAAAAAAATTCGAAGGATAAGAGCGATGAATAAATTCGGGGGAATTTTCAAAAGTTTTTTATTGGTTACGCTTCTATTGGTTTTAATATTGCCGATGCATGCGGATTTTGCTGCGACCAACATTCAGTTTCCAGATATAAATATTTCGGTTTCAGGTGAAGATGGCGATGTAGAAGTCGCCAATAGTATCCAGATACTCGTTTTATTAACGGTTTTGTCATTGGCACCGTCGATTCTAATCATGATGACCTCATTTACTCGGTTTATCATCGTTTTGGGGTTTGTTCGTCGTGCGTTGTCTTTACAAGCGACGCCACCGAATCAAACGCTTATTGGCTTGGCATTGTTTTTGACACTTTTTGTCATGCAGCCAGTTCTTACTGACGTTTATGAAAATGCATATGTACCGCTACAAGAAGGCACTGTAACTTTAGAAGAAGCTTCTGAGTTGGCATCGGGTCCGTTTAAGGAGTTCATGCTATCTCAAGTGAGATCTAAAGATTTAGCGCTTTTTTTGAACATTGCCAATGTTGAAGAAGTGAATACAAATGACGATATCAGCATGACAGTTTTAATACCAGCATTCGTTTTAAGTGAACTAAAATTGAGTTTCGAGATAGGCTTTCTAATCTTTATGCCATTTATTGTTGTCGATATGATTGTCGCATCCACATTGATGGCCTTAGGTATGATGATGTTGCCTCCTGTTATGATCTCTTTGCCTATCAAAATATTGCTGTTCATATTAGTGGACGGTTGGCATTTGATCATAGAAAAGCTCATTCTTAGCATCCGCTAGGGGGTAAAGATGAACGAAGAAATGATAATCGACCTTTTTTCAGAGTCCATAAAGGTCATCTTAGTACTTTCAGCGCCTATGTTGTTGAGCGGTTTGTTAATCGGTCTTGTCATCGCGATCTTTCAAGCGACGACTCAGATTCAGGAATCGACTTTAGCTTTTGTACCAAAAATAATCGTCGTATTTGTCGTCATGTTGGTAACTGGCTCATGGATGATTAGATCTTTAATTGAATATACGAATTACGTTCTTAATTTGATAGATGTCATAATATATTAGGTGAACCCATGAATATTTCCATTCCATTATTAGACATTTTTCTCATTGCTGGAAGAATGGGAGGGATGATTTTTGCCGCACCTATTTTCGGTAGTCGAAACTATCCCATTCCAATGAAGATTGGTTTGATATTTTTCACGACGATATTGGTGTTTCCATTTGTAGATTCTACAGTGACCTATGATGTTTCAACCTTTTGGGGATTCGCTATACTCATGGTGAATGAACTGATGATTGGCCTCTTCATAGGTTTATTAATATCTGTATATTTTAACTTTATTTATTTTGCTGGTGATATCATCGATCATCAACTTGGTTTTTCCATCATCAGTGTCATCAACCCCATGGACGAATCACAAATACCGATTACTTCAAACATATTCTATATTTTTTCGACGCTCATATTTTTACAATTTGAAATGCACCATCAGTTAATATCCGCTTTGGTCGTTTCGTTTTCCAAAATTGAACTTGGGTCTTTTTTCAAAGCAGCCGAATCCTTGACGATGTTACTGGACATCGTACAACAGTCTTTTATCATTGGCCTCCAAATCGCAGCGCCATTTATGATAACGATTTTGATAGCAGACATCGTGTTAGGGCTGTTGTCAAAAGCAATGCCAGGTATGAACATATTCGTTTTGGGTATGCCCTTTAAAATATTTTTCGGTCTCATTCTATTTATCATATTGATGCCTTATCTATACGAAATATTTAGCAATGTTCTCAATTCGGTGTTTTATTATGTCGAACAGTATTTTGAATTTTATGTTAAGCCATAAAAATTTCCATCAACAAAGAGGGTGGCGTATTGTTAAAGTATTTTGATCTCCAATTGTTTTCTGAAGAAAAAACAGAACAACCCACCTCTAAGAAAATTAGAGACGCACGCGACAAAGGGCAAATTGCTCAGTCGAAGGATTTAAATGGTGCTGTATCTCTATTGGCTGTCTTTATGTCCTTTTCATTTTTAAGTAGCTATTTTGTGGACAACTTAATCGGATATTTTTATTTCACCATGGATTTGACGGTTGATACAGATTCATTATTTACCTCTAATGGTATCGCATTGTTTTTCAATGAGACGATTTTTACTATTTTGAAGCTTTCATTGCCATTATTGTTGATTGCTCTTACAAGTGGTTTGTTAGTATCATATATTCAAGTCGGCTTTATGTTTACAACAGAAACTTTGAAACCTAAATTTGACAAGATTAATCCTGTTAAAGGGTTCAAGAATATGTTTTCCTCGCGTGCTCTGGTAGAGATGGTTAAATCCATTGCGAAAGCGATATTGATTATCTACGTTGCCGTTTCATATATCATGGACAACATGCGTGATCTTTTAATCACATTAGAACTTGATATGGGCCCAATTGTACTTGTCATGTGGGATCTTATCTTCGGTGTGGTTGTAAGGTGTGCATTGCTCCTATTTGTCATCGCATTATTGGATTTTGCCTTTAAAAAATGGAAAAACAAAAAAGACCTCATGATGTCGAAACAAGAAGTGAAACAAGAATATAAGCAGAGTGAGGGTGATCCTCAACTGAAAGCGCGAATCAAGGAAAAACAGCGCGCTTTCGCTATGAGTCGTATGATGCAGGAAGTACCAAAAGCTGATGTCATCATCACTAATCCGACGCATTTTGCCGTCGCACTAAGATATGATACGGGTTTAGGGGATGCACCTGTAGTCGTTGCAAAAGGTCAAGATCTAATTGCACAAAATATTAAACGTATCGCTCTTGAAAATGAAGTGCCGATCGTTGAAAACAAACCATTGGCACAAACTCTTTATAAGACTGTCGAAATTGGGCATTTTATTCCAGCTGATCTCTATGAAGCGGTAGCAGAAGTATTGGCATTTGTATTTTCACTTAAGAAAAAATCCTAGGAGGCATAAGCATGCGTTTTAGTGACGTTATAGTCGCAATACTCGTTGTTGTCATCATCGTTCTTATCATCGTTCCAGTGCCATTACCATTACTGGATTTCTTTCTTGCGCTCAACATATCGATTTCACTTATTATCCTTATCCTTGCCATGTTTATCGGGGAGCCCCTTGAATTCAGTGTGTTTCCGTCCTTATTGCTCGTCACGACCTTGTTCCGACTGGCACTTAACGTGCGTTCGACGATGAGTATCTTGTCAACAGGTGAGGCGGGAGAAGTTATTGCGTCCTTTGGTTCCTTCGTTATTGGCGGCAATGCCATTGTCGGTTTCATCATATTCATGATTATCATGATCATTCAATTCTTAGTCATTACTAAGGGCTCTGAGAGGGTATCAGAAGTTGCTGCACGTTTTACGCTCGATGCGATGCCTGGTAAACAGATGGCCATTGACGCCGATTTAAACTCGGGTTTGATCACAGAAGCAGATGCCAAACTAAGACGTAAAAAAATACAGAGAGAAGCTGACTTTTACGGCGCAATGGATGGTGCGAGTAAGTTTGTAAAGGGTGATGCTATAGCAGGCATACTCATTACATTTATCAATATTATTGCAGGTTTTATCTTAGGTGCAATGACGATGGGATTAACTCTTCCAGAATCTATTGAGCGATTTACTTTGTTAACAGTAGGCGATGGTCTTGTCAGTCAGTTGCCAGCTCTGATGATCTCTGTAGGTACAGGTATCGTCGTTACACGTGCCGCTTCAGATTCAAATTTAGGTACAGACGTCATCAATCAATTGTTCGCACAAAGCAAAGTCCTATTTATAGTAGGTACCTTTGTCATCTTATTAGGTGCATTGACACCACTTCCAAATTTTCCGTTTCTCACGATTGGTGCAGCGATATTGTTTGCGGGTTATTTACGCATGAATAGCAGTAAAAAAGAGAAAGAAGAACTTGTTACGGAAGAAACTAGTGCAGAAGCTTCTAAAGACGATATGAGGCGTCCAGAGAACATCATGCCACTTTTACAAGTGGATCCAATAGAATTAGAATTCGGATACGGCATCATCCCACTTGCAGATCCAAATCAAGGTGGTGACTTATTTGATCGACTCGTTATGATTCGTAGACAAATCGCATTGGAACTAGGTTTGATTGTTCCGATTATTAGACTTCGAGATAACATCCAACTCGATTCAAATCAATACTTGATCAAGATTAAAGGCAATGATATGGCAAAGGGAAATATCGTTTTCGACCATTACTTGGCGATGAGTCCAGGTTCTGTTGAAGGTGAAATCGAAGGTATTGATACGATAGAACCTGCATTTGGACTTCCCGCAAAGTGGATTCGCTCAGATTTGAGGGAAAAAGCAGAATTGTTAGGTTACACCGTGGTCGATCCTTCTTCGGTCATATCCACACATCTTACTGAAGTGATAAAAAAATATAGTTTTGAACTGCTTAGCCGTGAAGATGTCAAGCAACTCATTGACAACGCGAAAGACACGAACCCATCGCTCGTCGACGAACTGATACCAAGTCTCATGAGTATTGGCGATGTTCAAAAGGTTTTAGCGAATTTATTGGGTGAAGGTGTATCAATTAGAAACCTCGTCTCAATTCTCGAGGCGCTTGCAGATCATGCCCGTTCAACGCGTGATGTCAACATCTTGACGGAATACGCGAGACAAAAGCTATCTAGACAATTGTCAAAGACCTATTTTCCTTTTGGTCAAGCGAAAGTGGTTACACTTGAGCAACCGCTTGAAAATATGTTGATGGAAGCCATCGATCAAAATGAGAACGGCACTTTTTTAGCGATTGATCCAATGAAGACACAAGGCATACTTGCTAGTTTGGCTACAGAAGTGAGAAAACTCATGCAAATGGGCGAATTGCCAATAGTTGTTACAGCCCCAATCGTCAGAATATATTTTAAAAGAATGTCTGCGCAAGCGATACCTGATTTAATCGTTTTATCGTATAATGAGATAGAGTCGGATATTGATATCCAATCTGCGGGGATGGTGAGTGTATAAATGAAAGTCAAAAGATATATCGTCAAAGACATGAACGAAGCCATGATCAAGATTAAAAGTGAACTTGGCATTGATGCTGTCATATTAAATACACGAAAAATAAAGACGGGTGGATTTTTCAGGTTTTTTAAAAAGCCTTTGCTTGAAGTCGTTGCAGCCATCGATGAACCAATTGTCAGTTCACAAGTTGATCCACCTAAACGCGAATTTACGCCTGAAAAAACAAGAGAGCCTAAAGTAGATCAAGTGGTTGAAGCGAGAAAAGAACCTGAGATTGTGACGCCAATTGAGAGTGTCAAAGAAAACGTACAGAACGTTGAACTCCAAGAGCTAAAGCAGATGGTGACGAACCTCATAAAAAAAGTGGAGAATATTGAACATCAAACGCCTCAAACTGGTCAGACACCGGAAGAAAAATACATCGCTTTTTTAAATGCTTTGGATATTCAAGATTCTATTTCAAAAAAAATACTTGAAATTGTGCAGAGACAGATAAATATTGATGAGAAGAATCATGAAACCATTCTAAACGCGATGAAAGTCATTGCCAGAGAATATCTTGGAGATATCAAGACCATCGATACAGATATCTTGAACAAACCGAATATCTACATGTTTTTAGGACCGACTGGCGTTGGAAAGACGACGACACTTGCAAAGATAGCAGCGAGACTGTCCTTGGTTGAAAATAAGAAAATTGGTTTAATAACGGCAGATACTTATAGAATTGCTGCAGTAGAACAGCTTAAAACGTATAGTGAGATTTTGGGTATTCCACTTGAAGTCATTTATGAAGCAAGTGAACTTCAAGATGCCATCGAAAGATTTAAAGATAAAGATTATATCTTAATTGACACGGCAGGTCGTAGTCATAAGAGCAAAGAGCTCAAATCGGATTACGATGAACTTGTCCGTTACTTGAAAGACGTAAAGATTTACCTTGTCATGAGCATGACAACGAGCTTTAAAGATTTAAAAAGCATCATAGATTCATATGGATTCTTAAAGGAATATCGCCTGCTCTTTACAAAACTAGATGAAGCGACGTCTTACGGCAATATTTTAAATTTAAAAGTACTCACTGGAAAACCACTGTCTTACTTCACTATCGGGCAAAGTGTCCCTGATGATATTGAAGTCGCTGATAAGGAACGGATTATCCAATACATTTTTGACCAGCATAAATAATCGGGGGTTTAAATGGATCAAGCGCAAAGATTAAGGGATATCGTCAGCGATGGAACAGCTGATAAACCAGATTCTAGAATAATAACCGTATCAAGTGGTAAAGGCGGTGTCGGCAAGACGAATTTCACGGTCAATCTAGGCATTGCATTAGCAAAGCTCGGTAAAAAAGTGACGATTATCGATGCTGATTTAGGTCTAGCAAATGTGGATGTCATGTTTGGCATTGTAACGAAATACAATTTGTCAAATGTCATAAAGGGTGAAATTACCGTCCAGGAAAGCATCGTAAAAGGACCATATGATATTAATATCATATCCGGTGGCTCTGGTATCATGGATCTCATCGATTTGGATATCAACCAACTCGATAAATTGATTCATACATTAAGCTATTTTAATACGATTTCTGATTATATTCTCATCGATACAGGCGCTGGCCTCAGCAAATCAGTTTTGTCATTTGTCGATGCGGCATCAGACGTCATTTTAGTCATTACACCTGATCCAACCTCTATAACGGATGCTTATGCGCTGATTAAAAATATCGTTAAGGATGATCAAAAGAAAATTAAGCTCATTATCAATCGCGTTGAAAGCAATGAGGAAGGCGATGAAGTCTATAACAAGCTCGATCAAGCGGTTACTAAATTTTTAAGCCGTGAACTGGAAAATCTCGGTTATATTTTTGAAGACAACAATTTAAAAAGAGCTATAAGAAAACAAATTCCTTTACTTGAAGCGTATCCTAGAGCTATTGCAAGCAAGGGGATAGAAAACATCGCATTTAATCTCGAAAACAACAACCGATATACGAAAAACACACATAGTTTCAAATCATTTTTAAATAAATTGATGAACAAAATATAAGGTTTAGGGAAAATTGGCAACAATTTTTATAGGTGGGCTATGGATGGCTTTAACAAACATCTTAATATTGCGGATGAAATTGACATCATGATTTTTACGACAAGTGGCCAATCGTTGACTTTGTCGACCTTTGTGTATGATGTAACCAGTGACAATAGATTAATCCTATCCAATCCTATTAAAGAGGGCACTCTATTTCCTCTTGAAAAAAGCTATACTTATTATTTCAGATTTTATGTGGAAAATAGCGGTATGTTTTTATTTAAAGGCATACTGATTGATCGGATTAAATTCGACAATTTACCAAGTATCATTATTCAGCTAGAATCAGATATTAAACGCGTTCAAAGGCGTAAGTTTTATCGTGTCAGTTTTTTATCAGTTGGTCATTTTTTGTTTGAAAAAAAGTTAAGTGACGACCAAATTGCCACAACACGTGAGAGGATGTTAAAAAAATATAAAAACGAATCTGAATTCATTATCGATGAAATTATCTATGAAAAAATTGCCTTTGATACATCCGATTTAAGCGGTGGCGGACTGAGAGTTCTAACGAATAATGACTTTGAACTCGGAGAATTCATCAAAGGCGAATTTAAAATAAGCGATTCTTGGGTAACTTTCAAAGGTGAGGTCGTCAGATGCGAGAAAAAAGACCATAATCGTTATGAAGTGGGTATTAAATTCTTAGAACTCGATTCAAATACACAATCTAAAATAGTGGCGTATGTATTTGAGGTTGAAAGAAATTTAATTAAAAAGGGCCTGATGTAGATGAAAATAAAAGTATTAGTAGTTGATGATTCAGCATTTATGAGAAAAGTAATTGCAGATATGATATCGAGTGACGACGATATGGAAGTGGTTGGCGTCGCTAGAAATGGCGAAGAAGCACTAGAAATGATCGTCAGTCGAAAACCTGACGTTGTGACGATGGATGTCGAAATGCCAAAAATGGACGGGTTAACTGCGCTGAAACAAATAATGGAAAACAGTCCAATGCCAGTAATTATGCTGAGCAGTTTGACGACTAATGGCGCTGTCGAGACATTGAAGGCGTTAGATTATGGTGCGTTCGATTTTATTACGAAGCCGACATCACTCATAAAAGTATCAACACCAGAAGTCAGGGATGAATTGCTCACAAAGATAAAAATTGCAAGTCGCACAAAAGTTTTTAAACCGATTGTCGCATCAAGACAGCCAAGGCCAGCACTTACAACGACTAAAGAGCCATTTAGATCAACTGCAGTGCAGGGTAAAACCAAGTTTAAGAAGATTATTGCTATAGGCACCTCAACTGGTGGACCGAGGGCGCTGCAGGATGTAATCCCATTTATTCCGAGAGATATAGATGCAAGCATATTGATTGTTCAACATATGCCGCCAGGGTTTACAAAATCGCTCGCTGACCGCCTCGACAGCATGAGTCAAATCCATGTCAAGGAAGCGGAGGATGGCGATGTGATGCAAGCAGGTGTCGCTTATTTGGCCCCTGGAGATAGCCATATAAAAGTATCTAAACAAGCAGGGCAATTTGTGATAAAATTAGATAATGGCGAGCGTGTGAGTGGACACAAACCGTCAGTAGATGCTATGATGTATTCTATAGCAAGTTTGAACGATAGAAATGTGATTGGTGTCATCATGACTGGTATGGGAGCCGATGGTGCAGACGGAATGAGCAAATTAAAAGCGAACCGTGGATTTGTCATTGCTCAGGATGAAGAAAGCTGTGTCGTTTTCGGGATGCCTAAATCCACCATCAAATTAGGGGTTGTAGATAAGGTTGTTAGCCTTACGAATATTGCAAATGAAATAGTAAAAGCCATGGAGGTATAATGCATATGGATATGAGTCAATATTTAGAAATATTTATCGATGAATCAAAAGAGCATTTACAAACAATGAATGAAATATTGCTCGTTTTGGAAGGCGATGTCGAAAATCTTTCTCATCTAGGAGAAATTTTTAGAATTGCGCATACTTTAAAAGGTATGTCAGGCACCATGGGATTTACAAAAGTAGCTGATTTGACTCATAAGATGGAAAATGTACTTGATTTGGTTCGCAATGGTATATTAAAAGTTGACAGTGCTATCGTGGATGTTCTTTTTGAATGTTTCGATGCTCTCGAAGAATATATCGAAAACCTTGAAAAAACTGGAAAAGAAGGCGATCTTGACTCCTCAGAACTCGTAAAAAAATTGGCGATCATCGCTGAGAGCAAGAGCACTGAGGGTACTTCTAAGAAAAGAGTCGAATTTATCAAAGAGCAACCAAAACCTGTTGAGGCATCAACTGTTTCAGATGAAGATTTCCATATCCCATTGAATGACATCGATAGTTTGATTCATAAAGCTTATGAGCTTGGTGTAAAACCTTACTTGATTAAAGTGACGTTGGACCCTGGTTGTATGCTTAAAGCGGCTCGTGCATTTATTGTATTTAATACATTAGAGCGCTTTGGTGAAATACTAAAATCATATCCATTAGCAGAAGAGATTGAAGATGAACGTTTCGAAGAATCCTTTGAAGTACTTTATTTTTCAAAATTGGATGCTGCCTATACAAAAAATGAACTCATGAGAATCTCTGAAATAACGACTGTCGTCGTAAAAGCGTTAGACGATGTCGAATTTGCTGTCGAAGAAAAGAAAGAAGATGTTGAGATCGATTTAGAACACGTTGAATCGAAAGAAGCTGAATCTAAGTCTAAAGATGATGGTCAAGGCAAAGGTGATAAAGGCAAAACATCTAAAACTGTTCGCGTTGAAATTGGAAGACTCGACAACCTCATGAACTTAGTTAGTGAGCTCATTATCATTAAAACACGCCTAGAAGACTTGGATTCGACCAATCAAAAGTCAAACGATCAGGGCAATAAAAACAATATGAATGAAGCTATTGAATACCTTGAAAGAATAACGACGAGTCTTCATGACGCCGTTATGAAAGTCAGAATGGTACCAGTAGAGCGTACGTTTAATAGATTCCCAAGACTCGTAAGAGATTTATCTAAAGAGTTAGGAAAAAATATCAAACTATTCATGTCTGGTGAAGAAACTGAAGTCGACAGAACCGTTATCGATGAAATTGGCGATCCATTGATCCACTTGATTAGAAATTCTTTAGACCACGGCATCGAATCTCCAGCAGAGCGTGAAAGAGCTGGTAAGGATGAAACAGGATTTGTAGCATTACGCGCTTATCCAGATGGCAACACAGTTGTCATTGAAGTTGAAGACGATGGTAAAGGTATCAATCCAGAAGTGATTAAACGTAAAGCAATTGAAAAGAAACTGATTACTAAAGAAGAAGCAGATGTCATGTCTGATAAAGAAATTATCAACTTGTTGTTCCTTGCAGGGTTCAGTACTGTGGACAAAGTTACAGACATCTCTGGAAGAGGCGTTGGTCTAGATGTTGTAAAATCTAAGATTGAAGCGATTAACGGTATGGTTGAGGTCGTTTCAACTCTTGGACAAGGCAGTAAGTTCGTCATCAGATTACCACTTACATTGGCGATTATTCAAGCATTGATGGTCAATCTCAATCAAGAGAAATTTGCAATTCCTCTTAACAATATTAAAGAGATTACAACGATCGAAACTGGTAAAATTACCATGGTTCAAGATCAAGAAGTCGTTCTTTATAGAAATAAGACGCTCCCAATCATTCGCATGAAGGAAGTGCTTGATATTGAGCATGAGCACGAAACACTTGATGAACTGATTGTCGTCATCGTCAAGAAAGGTGATGTTGAGGCTGGACTGGTCGTCGATAGTTTGATTGGCCAACAAGAAATCGTTATCAAATCACTCGGCAAGTATTTAACAGGTATCAAAGCTATTGCTGGTGCTACTATTTTAGGTAATGGTAGTGTGGCTCTAATTGTTGATCCAAATCAACTATTCTAGTAAGAGGTGAGATGATGAGTGAAATGAGAGAATTTGTAACCTTTAGATTAAATCAAGAACATTATGGCATCAACATCCAAAATGTCGAAAATATTGAGAAAGTACTGCCAATCACTAGAATTCCATACACCCTGAACTATATCAAAGGCGTCGTGAATCTTCGTGGTATTATTGTACCTGTAGTAGATTTACGCGCTAGGTTTGGACTTGAAAAAAGACCTGCAAATGATGAATCAAGAATCATCATTGTCAATCTTGAAGACAATAAAATTGGTATGCTTGTCGATGCGTCATCAGAAGTCCTTCAGATTGCTGAAGACGATATCGATGCCTCGCCAAATGTCAAAAAAGAAGCTAACAATGAATTTGTCAAGAATATCGGCAAGAAGAACGGTCGTATCATCATGCTTATAGACCTACACAAGGTGCTCGGCATAGAGCATGCCGAATAGGAGAATTGAATGGGGATCCAATTTGATAATATGAACAATACCGTGATTCTTGATGTTCTTAGAGAAATAGGAAATATCGGAGCCGGCAATGCAGCAACATCACTAGCAAAAATGATCGACAAAAAGATTGACATGAAAGTACCAGTTGTCAAGCTTCTTGAATTTGATGAAGTTCCAGAATTACTTGGTGGTCCAGAAAGCGTCGTATGTGGTATATTCTTCAAAATTGAAGGGGATATGACAGGCAGCATCATGTTTGTTCTCGATCAAAAATCTGCGATCAACCTCGTTGACTTATTGATGCCAAGAGACAATGCTGAGTTTGATGAGTTTACAATCTCAGCACTCAAAGAAATTGGTAATATCTTAGCTGGGTCATACATTTCGTCATTATCAGGGTTAACGAACTTAAAGATAAAAATCTCAGTTCCAGCACTCGCTATTGATTTTGCAGGCGCTATTTTAAGCGTGCCTGCGATCCACTTTGGCCAGATGAGCGACAATGTATTAATCATTCAAAATGAATTCATCGAAGTCCTTGAGGCAAAAAGTGTCGATGGTTACTTTTTTCTAATTCCGGACTTAGATTCGTACGAAATATTATTAGGCAGTCTGGGAGTGACACTATGAGCACCATGGTAAAAGTTGGTATGGCAGATTTAAAAGTAGTTGTTTTTCCGGATGCTTTAACGACACTTGGGTTAGGCTCATGTGTCGGCATTTGCCTCTATGATGCAACTTCAAAAGTGACTGGAATGGCGCATATTATGTTGCCTTCCAGTAAGGCGATTCGGAAAAATGAAAATGTGGCAAAATTTGCTGATACTGCAATTGTCGAATTAATTGCACAGATGGAGAAATTGGGCGGGAGAAAATCCCGCTTCACAGCAAAAATTGCTGGAGGCGCTCAGATGTTCTCATTTTCATCACAAAACGAATCAATGAAAATAGGTGAGCGCAACGCTGAAGCGGTGCGAGAAATATTAAAGTCATATGGTATTCCGATTAAAGCAGATGATACCGGAGGTAACTTTGGCCGTACCATAGAGTTTTATAGTGAAAATGGAAAATTGATCATTAAGACAGCGGGTAAGGGCAGCAAAGAAATCTAAACTATGAAGGTGTTATAAATGACTGAGCAACTTTGGATCAATTACAAAGAACATAACATGAAAGATGCTAAAGACGAGCTAATCATCCATTATGTTGCATTGGTTAAAATTATTGCGGGCAGACTATATTCGAGCTATAATGCACATGTTGAATTTGATGATTTGTTGGGGTATGGCATCATTGGGCTAATAGATGCCATTGAGAAATTTGATCATAAAAAGCAGATTAAATTTGAAACATATGCCAATATTCGTATCAGAGGCGCAATAATCGATCAAATCAGACATATGGATTGGATTCCAAGGAGTACGAGACAAAAGTATAAAAAAGTTGAAGAAGCCATCACAAAGCTTCAAAAAATATACGGCAACGAGTTAACGGATGAACATATCGCCATTGAACTAGATATTAGTTTGGATGAATATACCAAGCTGGTGGGTGAAGTAACGACATATGCAATCGTTTCACTTGAAGAAAAATTGGAGGACAACTCCAATTTCGATATCGCTTCTGATTCTGTAGATTTTCAACCCGAAGAGAATTATACCTCTCGAGAAGTAAAACGCATTTTAGCTGAGACCATTTCTTATCTTCCTGAAAAGGAAAAAAGAGTCATGCAGCTTTACTATTATTCAGAACTAACTTATAAGGAAATTGCGGAGATACTGACGATTTCTGAATCACGTGTATCTCAAATCCACACAAAAGCAATCTCTAAACTGAAAATATCGTTGAATGGATTGTATTGACACTATATATGGTTGTTAATTTACAATAATTTTGATATTATAATTGTATAAGGCTTATCGATATTGATCACAGATTCATTCTGTGATTTTGTTATATGTGCAATTATGCTATAATTAAAAATGATAAGTTGTTAATTAATTGTAAATTTATTGTTATCAAAATGATATTAAATACCGATAATTATAGTGATGGTTTTAATATGAGTTGGTCTATTAACGATTTTGATGTTTAAGGGGGATACAATGAGCGAGGAAAAAAACAAGTTTGATATTACGGTACGTATATCAGATGACTATTACAAAGCGTTTATATCATTGGAATTTCATTCTTCTGATCATACGGTTAAACCCGACGAAATCATCAATATTCTGAAAGATAAAAATATAATATTTGGCTTGCAATACAATGTTATTGAGGATATTTGCAAAAGATCCACTGCCGTTTTTAACGAGCTCATCGCTGAGGGTATCCCTCATGAAAATGGTGTCGATGCCAGAATAGAATTTTCTATGAGCAAAGAACACCGTGCAAAACCTCAAATATTGGAAGATGGGCGTGTCGATTTTAAAAATATGGGCTTTGTCGAAACCGTTCAAGCTGGTGATGTCCTTGCTACAAAAATACCTGCAACACCAGGTAAAAATGGGACGACAGTAACTGGAAAAATTATCAGAGCAAAAGATGGTAAAGAAGCTGTCTTTAAAATCGGAAAAAACATCAAATTATCATCAGACGGTTTGCATGCCTTGGCAGAATGCGATGGCACCATCGTCTTTGACAACGATAAGATTACAGTCATACAGATGCTTGAGATAAAGAAAGACGTCGGCGTCGAAACCGGCAATATCGCTTTTCAAGGCCAAGTTATCGTACATGGTAATGTCACAAGTGGTTATTCCATCGAATGTGATGGTGACCTGGTTATAAACGGCGTCGTTGAAGGTGCTAAGATTAGTTCAAATGGATCTATTGTCATATCGAGGGGCATACAGGGTCACGACACTGCGGATATTTATTGCGGAGGTCATTTGACGAGTAATTTTATCAATAGTGCAACTGTCTATTGTAAAGGTGATATAGAGACTGGCGCCATTATGAATAGTCAGGTAAAATCTGATGGCAGAATTATTGTCAAAGGTAAAAAAGGCCTTATTATTGGTGGCGAGATCATCAGTAAAAGTGATATTGAAGCCAATACCATCGGTTCAGAAATGGGTATTATCACTTCAATTAAACTCGGTGTAGACATAGAAGTAATCGACGAACTCAAAACACTAAGTTCAGAAGTTAAAGAACTTATAGATATGCATGACAAATTGGATAAATCGATTAAAATATTGAAATTAAAAGTTGATCAGAATCCTGATGACGATCGGTCAGCTTTCATGCTTAAAAAATACAGCTTAAACTTCATTGAGTTAGATGAAAAGTTGTCTGAAAAGAGATCGAGATTAAAAATGCTTAACGAACTGGTCAACAATATTCGTGGCGCGCAGCTTAAAGCGAGGTCCATTTTTCCCGGAACGCGTGTTAAAATTGGTAGCACAAGTTATTATGTTAAACATCCTTTGTCGTTTACAATCATAACTAAAGATAAAGGCGATATTGTCACTATCGGTTATTAGAAATTGTGCGTTCCAATTTGAGGAATGTGTTGAGGTGAAGTTATATGTCTATTCGACCAGTTGATATGCAAGTTGTCGTTCAAAAGACGCAGGAAGTTCATCAAGCAAAACAAACGGTTGTCAGCAAAATGGACAATGAACTTGTTCATGCCCAGATGAAGAACAAAGAAGACAATATCAAGAGCCATCACACAGTGCATAGTACTGAACGTTCAGAGCTGAGACGCATAAAAAATGACGAAGAAACCACTGACGAACGCAAGAAACGAAAGCAGAAGGAACAGTCAGCGGATCAAGAACAATCACAAATCAATCATGAAAAAGAATTGAATCGAAAAGTGAGCAAAGCTGGCGCCCGATTTGATATGAAGGTGTAATATGTATCTTGTAAGTTTTATTCTTGGACTGATGATTGTCATCAGTGCCATTTTATTGATAAGAAGTGAATTAAATCGCGCCGTAAGATCTCAAACTTTGTTATTGCAACAATCAAGAGTATATAAAGACGCCGATTTGTTTGAATTGTTAGAAACACTACAAAGCTCTATTGATGAAATGAATAGAGCTTTTTATGATATTGCCGGAGATCTTGAAGGCAAATACAGCATTCATGAGAAAGAAATTCAATTGCTCAATGAGAAAGTAGAAATGCATTTATCCAAAATAGCGAATCACGAGAAGAAAATTATTGGCCTTGAAAAGACGACTGGCAGCCATATGCAGCCGATTTCCTCAAAATCAGTCAGAGAGAGTATCGAGCATATGTCAGCGAATACCATCAAAGTTGCTCAACCAGAAATGACTCAGGAAAAAATGAAAACCGAATCGTTAGATAACACGCTCAATGATCGCGATTCAGAAGTTTTAACAAAAATTATCGAACTTAGGAGTCAGGGAAAGTCGTTGCCTCAAATTGCTAAAGAGCTTGGGATTGGAATGGGTGAGTTGCAGCTTTTAATCTCGTTAAAAAAGTAATTTAAGGTTGTGCTTTCAAAGCTGCTATGTTATAATATCGAAGGTAATTAAAAAATCACACTCGCTTCAATTTTGATGGTGTTGCTGAAAAGTGCCATTAGAAGATGAAAAGCGAGGAGGTAAAAAACAAGGAGGACTCACATGTCTGTAATTTCAATGAAAGAATTGCTTGAAGCTGGTGTACACTTTGGCCACCAAACAAGAAGATGGAACCCTAAAATGGCTGAATACATCTTCACAGAAAGAAACGGTATCTACATCATCGACCTTCAAAAAACAGTAGGTAAAGTTGAAGATGCATACGCATTTATCAAAAGCGTTGTAGATGAAAACGGTACAGTATTATTCGTTGGTACTAAAAAGCAAGCTCAAGAAGCAATTGAATCAGAAGCAAGAAGATCGGGTATGTACTTCGTTAACCAGAGATGGTTAGGTGGTATGTTGACTAACTACAAAACAATCAAGAAGAGAATTGACTTATTATTCAAACTTGAAAAAATGGAACTAGATGGTACTTTTGAAGCGCTTCCTAAAAAAGAAGTTATCAAATTAAGAGCTGAAAAAGAAAAACTCGAAAAATTCTTAGGCGGTATCAAAGATATGCATAAATTACCAAGTGCAATCTTCATCGTTGACCCTAAGAAAGAAAAAATCGCTATCCAAGAAGCTAAAACACTTGGTATTCCAGTTGTAGCTATCGTTGATACAAACTGTGATCCAGATGAAGTTGATTATGTTATTCCTGGTAATGACGATGCTATCCGTGCAGTCAAATTGATTGCTGGTAAAATGGCAGATGCCATCATCGAAGCAAGACAAGGCGAGCAATTGACAGATACAGCTGCGGTTGTTGAGTCTACAGAAGAATAATATCAATATAAAACTAAGAGGTAAGAGTCGGACTCTTACCTTTTTTAAAGATTATTTCAAGTATATAGAGGAGGCACACAATGGAAGTTACTGCATCAATGGTAAAAGAGCTTAGAGAAACAACTGGCGCAGGTATGATGGATTGTAAAAAAGCGCTTGTTGAGACAAATGGAAATATTCAAGATGCGATCAAATACTTAAGAGAAAAAGGTATAGCTGGCGCTGCTAAAAAAATGGATCGTATTGCTTCTGAAGGCATTATCGCATCTTATATCCACGGCGGTAGAATCGGTGTTATCGTTGAAATCAATAGCGAAACAGACTTCGTTGCTAAAAACGTTGAGTTCCAAGAATTTGGTAAAGATGTTGCAATGCAAGTTGCTGCTGCAAATCCACTCTACTTAAGAAAAGAAGATGTGCCGCAAGAAGCTATCGAAAAAGAAAAAGAAATCCTTAGAAATCAAGCTTTAAATGAAGGTAAACCAGCTCAAATCGTCGACAAAATGGTAGAAGGCAGAATTGCTAAATACTACAAAGAAGTTTGTTTGCTTGAGCAATCTTTCATTAAAGATCCAGATAAAACAATCGATCAATTATTAAAAGAAAAAATCGCTAAAATCGGTGAAAACTTATCGATCAGAAGATTTTCTCGTTTTGAAGTTGGCGAAGGTCTTGAGAAAAAGACAGAAAACTTTGCTGAAGAAGTTGCAAAACAATTACAAGGTTAATCAAATCGATAGTAACTTAGAGAACACAGCGTTGTGTTCTCTTTTTTAGGGAAAAAATATTTGAATGGCCTATAAATATGCTGTAGAATGATAGTGAACGGAGGTTATTGCTTTGAATTTAAAATACAAGAGAGTTATATTGAAACTCAGTGGCGAAGTACTCGCGGGTAAAAAAGGATTTGGTGTAGACGACGATGTTGTAGCAGAAGTTGCAGGAACGATAAAAAAACTTGCAGATGCAGGCGTAGAAGTAGGCGTTGTAATCGGTGCGGGTAATTTTTGGCGAGGTAGAAGCAATAAACGTATGGAGAGAACAACTGCCGATTATATGGGCATGATGGGTACAGTGATGAACTCACTCGCTATGGCAGATGCGCTTAAATTTTTAGGCGTTAAAAATCACATTTTGAGTTCAATTTCCATGACACAGTTAGCAGAGTGTTACAATCGTGAGAAAGCGGTCAACTATTTGAATGAAGGCGCTGTGGTCATCTTTTCTGCAGGAACAGGCAGTCCATTTTTTTCTACAGATACGACTGCGGCTCTCAGAGCAGCTGAAATTGATGCAGAACTCATTTTGCTTGCTAAACGTGTAGACGGAGTCTATGACAGCGATCCAGCGATCAATCCAAATGCCGTTAAATATGAGACGCTTTCATACAGTGAAATATTGAGCAAAAAACTTGCAGTCATGGACTTTACAGCAATCACGCTTTGTATGGACAACAGCATACCAATTGCAGTATTTGACCTCAATGTGCCTGAGAATATCATGAAGGCATGTTCAGGTATCAATGTTGGCACGATGGTTTTTGGCGAATAGATCAATTGAAAATTTAGGAGGTTTAAAATGAGAAATCAGGTACACGAAACATTAAATCAAAAGATGGATAAAACTTTAAGCGTTCTTAAAGAAGAACTTAATCATATTCGCGCAGGTCGTGCAAATCCTCTGATTCTTGATAAAGTTAAAGTTATGTATTACGGCTCTGAAACACCAGTTAAGCAAGTTGCAAGTATTTCAGTTCCAGAACCAAGAATACTTCAAATACAACCGTATGACACATCAATTTTAAGTGATATTGTAAAAGCCATTCAAATTGCTGATTTAGGAATCAACCCAACGAACGATGGTAAAATTATTCGCATGATCATTCCGATGTTGACTGAAGAACGTAGAAAAGATTTGCAAAAAAGCATCAAGAAATTGGGTGAAGATGCAAAAGTAGCCCTAAGAAATGAAAGACGTGACGCACTTGAGCATCTTAAGAAGATGGAAAAGGCGAAAGAGATTTCAGAAGATGATTTAGCATCTGGAGAAAAAGAAGTTCAAAAAATGGTCGACGACTATGTATTAAAAATCGATCAGATCGTTAATAAAAAAAGTGAAGAAATAATGGAAGTTTAATTCCTGTGATAGTATGCCCTCCAAAATTGGAGGGCTTAAATTTGAGGTGCTAAATGTTTTTTAAGAAAAAGACCTATGAACTTGATCTAGGTGCGATGCCACAGCATATTGCCTTCATCATGGATGGCAATGGTAGATGGGCGAAGCGAAAAGGCATGCCTAGACTGGTTGGACATAATGCGGGAACGGAAACGTTAAAAAAAATCGTCAAGGAAAGCAAACGTCTTGGCATTCCGTATATCACATTTTACGCCTTTTCAACTGAAAATTGGAAAAGACCAAGTGATGAAGTCAACGGTCTTATGAACATACTTGTCAAATTCATTCAGTCTGAAATTCAGGAAATTCATAGCAATCACATTAAAATCAATATCCTGGGAGATATAGACAGACTTCCAGCTTATGCAAGAGAACAAGTTGATTTTGCAACGCAGCTCACAAAAGACAACACCCAGATGCATTTCAATATCGCCTTAAACTATGGCGGTCGTGATGAAATCATCCAAGCTGTCAAAAGAATTGTGAACGATGTTCAAGATCATAAGATAGATATTAAGCAAATCGATGAAAACTTATTTCCGGCATATCTCTATACAAATGGCATGCCCGATCCCGATTTGCTCATAAGAACAAGTGGCGAAGTTCGCTTAAGTAATTTTTTGCTCTGGCAATTGGCTTATTCCGAATTGACATTTGTAGATGTTTTCTGGCCAGATTTTGACGAGATGGCGTATCAGAAAGCGATATCAGACTATCAAAATAGAAATCGACGTTTTGGTGCGATTTAGGGAGAGACTATGAAAACGAGAGTAATTACTGCGATTGTTGCTTTGCCTTTGCTTTTTTTCGTTTTGCTCAAAGGTGGCATAACGCTATTAGCTGCTGCATTGATACTTAGTGTTATAGGGCAATATGAGTTTTATAAAGCCGTTTCAAAAACATACAAACCGATTGCATGGGCTGGCTACATCACGACAATCGCTTTATTTGCAGGTTTTTTAGGCGATTTTTCCAAAGATTACTTTACGATGATCATAACTGGGTTCATGTTTTTGCTTATGGGACTTATGGTATTTACAAAAAGCTCATTCCCCGGTGCAATGGTTACGTTCTTAGGTTTCTTTTACGTTTCATTTTCTTTGTCACATTTAATGTTGATTTCAGATATGGACGATAATTTTTTTATCTGGTATCCTTTTGTCATAGCATTTATAACGGATACCTTTGCTTATTTTACTGGTAAACTCATCGGGAAACACAAATTGATTCCATCCGTAAGCCCAAATAAAACGGTTGAAGGGTCACTGGGTGGTGTTGTTGCATGCGTTATAGTCAGCTATTTGTATGCTTATTGGTTTAAACCGGATTTCCAACTTTATGCGATTTTCTTAGGACTAATCGGTAGTATATTCTCACAAGTTGGCGACTTAATTGCCTCTAAAATCAAACGCATTTTTGATATAAAAGATTTTGGAAAAATCATGCCAGGGCATGGTGGTGTATTAGATAGATTTGATAGTTTGATTATCACTTTACCACTTGTCTATTATTTTATGGTATTATTTAATTATGTGAATGATAAATGGATTTAACAAATGAATATAATAAAAATCATGAGCATAGTAATATGCTCGTTTTTATATGGAGAATAGAATGGGAACTCATAAAAAAATTACAATACTTGGATCAACTGGATCCATTGGCACGCAAGCACTGGATATCATTGAGCAGAGTGGTCGTTATGAAGTGTATGCACTTACATGTAACAGTCGCATAGAAGAGATCGTCAAACAAGCCGAACGCTTTAAACCAAAGTATGTCGTCGTCTTTGATGAGGCGCATTATCTAAATCTCAAAAGTGCACTTGCTCATACTGACGTTATACCGCTTTCAGGGATGGACGGTTTGATTCAAGTCGTTACGGCAGAGGAAGTTGACATCGTTTTGACTTCTGTGGTTGGCAACATTGGTCTTACACCAACAGTTGCTGCAATTAAAGCGGGTAAGACAATTGCACTTGCCAACAAAGAAACCCTCGTCACAGCGGGAGAAATCATTATGCCTTTAGCGAAGCAGTATGGAAGCCATATTTTGCCTGTTGATTCTGAGCACAGTGCCATTTTTCAGTGCTTAAATGGCGAAGAGGCGGATCATGTCGACAAAATCATTTTGACCGCTTCAGGTGGCGCATTCAGAAGTTTTTCAAAAGAAGAAATTGCCGTAAAAAAAGCTGTCGATGCATTAAAGCATCCAAACTGGTCAATGGGCCAAAAAATCACCATAGATTCAGCGACACTTATGAATAAGGGCTTGGAGTTTATAGAAGCGAAATGGTTATTTGATGTAAGCATTGATCAAATTGAAGTTGTCGTACATCCACAGAGTATCATTCATTCGATGGTTCAATTTAAAGATCATGCCGTTATGGCGCAACTTGGCGTACCTGATATGAGAGTGCCGATCATTTATGCACTAGATTATCCAAAGCGTTTTTCAAACAATGTGAAGCCACTTAATTTCTTAGAAATGGGCACTTTGACTTTTGAAAAACCAGATTTGGAAAGATTCCCATGTTTAGGTATTGCAATAGAGGCGCTGAGAGCTGGAGGCATTAAACCAACTGTCATGAACGCTGCCAATGAAATCCTGGTAGAGGCTTACTTAAAGGACAAAATCGGTTTTTACGATATATCAAATCATATCAATCATGCAATGGATGCCTTTTCAAATATTGAAAAACCAACCATTGAGACGATCTTGCAAGTTGATGCTGAGACGAGACGTCTTATATCTGCACGTTTGTCAAAATAATTGCAGCACGGGGTAATTTCCCACACGAAAGGATGGACATTATGTTTTTGACATTTATAAGTTTTGTATTTGTTTTTGGTCTGATAGTTTTTGCACATGAACTTGGTCACTTTGCTACGGCAAGGATGAATGGCATTAAAGTGCACGAATTTGCATTGGGCATGGGACCAACACTCTTAAAAAGACAAGGTAAAGAAACGCTATATTCACTGAGGTTATTTCCAATTGGCGGTTACGTCAAAATGGAAGGCGAAGACGAAGTATCCGATGACCCTAGAAGTTTTACTAATAAAAAGCCAATTCAACGATTAATCGTTTTAGCAGCAGGTGCAATTATGAACTTTATACTTGCATACGTTCTACTCGTTATCATCATGTTTTCAATCGGTTCTCCTTCAAATATCGTTGGTGATACCGTAGCAGATCTCCCAGCTCGTGAAGCGGGTATCATTGCTGATGATGAAATCAAAATGATAGATGGAACGCCTATAAACTCTTGGGAAGATGTCATTGAGAGCATTAACGGAAGTGGTGGCGAACCATTATCCATAGATATTTTAAGAGGTTCTGAGACATTAACGGTTGAAGTCACTCCAAATGTTCGCGAGGACGGTACTTATCAAATTGGCATTCAAACGAAGTTTGTCAAAAAGTTTGATCAGGCATTTGTCATGGCGGGCAAGCAGTTTTGGACGTTCTTCACTGACATATTTAAGTTTTTCACACAACTTGGTGATAAAAGTGTAACCGCAGAAGTTGTGGGTCCTGTAGGCTTAGTGGGGATCATAGGAGAAGTTTCGAGACAAGGTCTCATGAACCTGCTCTTGTTAGCGGCTTATATCTCAGTTAACCTCGGTATTGTCAACTTATTGCCTTTTCCAGCGCTCGATGGTGGTAGAATCATATTTGTTATCATCGAAATGATCATGGGCAAACCAATCAATCGCGAGAAAGAGGGCTTTGTGCACTTTGTTGGCTTTGTCATCTTGATGGCACTTATGTTGTTCTTGGTCTTTAAAGATGTATCGAAATTATAGTGAGGCAAGTTATGAGAGAAAAAATCGTTAAAATAGGTAACCTTCATATTGGCGGCGGCTTTCCAGTCGCCATACAGTCAATGTGCAATACTAAAACTGAAAACGTCGACGCGACTGTTGCTCAAATCCTCGCGCTTGAAGCAGATGGATGCGAGATTGTCAGGGTTGCTGTACCGACGATGGAAGCGGCAGAGGCGATCAAAAAAATCAAATCTAAAATTCATATCCCTCTCGTTGCAGACATTCACTTTGATTATCGTTTGGCGCTTGCTTCTATAGAAAATGGCGTTGATAAAATAAGGCTTAATCCAGGCAATATCGGCAGCAAAGAACGCGTTGCACAGGTCGTTTCACTTGCAAAGGATAAAGGCGTACCCATCAGAATTGGCGTCAATGGCGGCTCTCTTGATAAAGAAATCTATCAAAAGTATGGTGGGATTACCCCTGAGGCACTCGTTGAAAGTGCCTTGCACCATGTTGAAATACTTGATGCACTGAACTTCTCGGATATTGTCATATCCTTAAAAGCATCTGATATAAGGCTGACCGTTGAATCCTATCGACTATTAAGTAAAACGGTGCCTCATCCATTACACCTCGGTATAACGGAAGCGGGTACGCAGTATACTGGAACGATAAAATCGGCTATTGGCATCGGCATATTACTATATGATGGCATTGGTAGCACGATTCGCGTTTCTTTAACCGATGATCCAGTGGAAGAAGTGAAGGCAGCTAAGAAAATTCTTGAGGTGATGGAACTACGTCGTTTTGGCATCAAGATGATCTCGTGTCCGACCTGTGGCCGTACAGAAGTTGATCTCGTGCGTATCGCAAAGGAACTCGAGGCACGCGTTGCTGGCATCGACAAGAACATTACACTGGCCGTTATGGGCTGTGCTGTCAATGGACCTGGAGAGGCAAAAGAAGCGGATCTTGGCATCGCCGGTGGCAAGAATGAGTTCCTATTATTTAAAAAGGGACTCGTCATAAGGAAGTTGAAAGAAGAAGAGGTTGTTGCAGCCGTTTTGGCTGAAATTGACAACATGTAGGTTACTATTATTTTAAATTAGGAAATTGCAAATTCCAATTTCCATAGACGAAAGGTGATTAAATGGATAGAGTACCCTTTAATCAGTTGATCCAGGATGTTTTAAGGATCGATGACGTTGAAATCAGCAAAATTGAATATAAACGCGAGAGCGATATTTTGAGCATTCTTCTCAAGGCAAAAAATATGATCCCAAATCATAATATTGACAGTCTCAAAACTAACTTGAAAACGCATTTGGGATTCATCGAGAATTTTGAAATCAAAGTGGAATTGTTCGAGCATATCTCAAGAGGTGTCGCAGTAGAAACTTCAAGTGTCAAGGCAGCTGAATCGATGTCAGAATCGATATCCGAATCGTCATCTGAAACATCTACAAAAGATGTTTCTTTAGCGATTTCTGATACTGGTACGGCTACAGACATGTCAATAACAGAATCAACATCAGCAGACACAACAGTAGCAGAAGCAAAATCAGCAGACACTCTATCAACAGAAGAGGCGGAAGCGGCGGAAGCAACTGCGTCAACTTCCGCGTCTACACAAGCTGCGGTACACGATCCATCGACTGACATCGTCCACAATTGGGACAATATACTCAATGTCGTTAGACGCAAAAATCCAGCGGTAGCAAGTATTTTAAGACGATCAAGAATATCGTTTGACAACAATGCCATTCATATCGTCTTCGAAGACAAAGGCCTTGAGAATACATTTTTCAAATTTAAAACGGATGATATGATTCACACAATCTGCGAGACGAATCTTAGTCGTAAATTTCCACTGACGACGGAATCCCTACGCGATGAGATTGAGGGACTAGAAGCTTTTGATAGAGAGCAAGTTGAAGCGATTGAATCCATCGTGGCAAGTGCGACGAACGGCTTCAATGAAGATGCGATCAAACAAGTGACACGTAATGAAGAAAATGTGAGAGCATCAAAGATTACTTCAGAAGATGTTCTTTTTAGAAATAGAATTAAGCGTGCGATTACCAAAATCATAGATATTCATCAAGAAGAAGAGACGTATGCTATTGAAGGCAAGCTCGTCAATTTTGATACCAGAGAACTTAAAGGCGGAAAATTTCTCGTTAAACTTTATCTTTCAGACTTGTCTAATGCGGTTGCATGTAAGCAGTTTTTGAAAAAGAAGGAGTACGAGGAGCTTTTGCCAGCACTCAAACAAAACAACTGGTACATCGTTGAAGGCGTCAACCGCTATGATCAATTTGACAAGGAACAGGTCCTTATTTTCAATTCGATCAACGCTGGTAAAATTGAAGTGCCACGCATGGACAATGCTGTTGAAAAACGCGTTGAACTCCATTTGCATACTAACATGAGCGAGATGGACGGCATCACGCCTGTTAAGAAGATCATTCAAACAGCCATCGATTGGGGACATCCGGCGATCGCAATTACGGATCATGGCGTGCTTCAAGCCTTTCCCGATGCTGCCGCTGCAGCTGGCGATAAGATAAAAGTATTATACGGCCTAGAGGGTTATTTGGTCGATGATGAGATAGATATTATTGAACATGCGACAGATTATGGTGTCGATGAGACTTACGTTGTTTTCGATATTGAGACGACAGGGTTTTCATTTAACATGGACACAATCATCGAAATAGGTGCCGTTAAAATTGTGGGTGGTATTGTCACTGAGCAGTTTAGCCAACTCATCAATCCGAGGCGTCCAATACCACCACTCATCACTGAACTAACAGGTATATCCGAAGAAATGGTTGAAGATAAACCGTCTCTTGATGAGATCTTGCCAAAATTTATGGCCTTTGTAGATGGTGCGCCAGTTGTTGCGCATAATGCGTCGTTTGACTGTTCCTTCATCAGATACTATTGTGAGAAGCTCGGGATTCCATTTACCTCGCTCATCATCGATACCTTGGCGCTAAGTAGGTTGTTGCTTACAAGCATTAAAAAGCACAACTTAAAAGCGATTACGAAGCATTTGAAGATCACTTTGACCGACCATCACCGAGCTGTTGCGGATGCTGAAGCGACTGCGCGCGTTTTTATCCACTTCATCGGCCTTTTAAAAGAAAAAGAGGTCATGACGCTCAAAGAAATCAACCGATATGCCATTGCAAACTATGACTTCAGCCAGCTTGAGATGTTCCATGTCATCATATTGACGCAGACGCAAGCTGGGCTAAGAAATCTTTATGAGATCGTATCGCATTCAAATATCAATTCGTATTATAGAAAACCTAGGATCCCTAAAAGCCTACTCAGAAGCAAAAGAGAAGGATTGCTCCTTGGCAGTGCCTGCGAAGCGGGTGAACTCTACAAGGGCATCATGAACAACAGACCAAAGGAACGCATTTTAGAAATTGCCGATTTTTATGATTATTTGGAAATTCAACCGGTAGACAACAACGCGTTTATGCTCGATAGTGGTAAGATCAAGAGCATTGAGGAGATTAGAACGGTCAACAAAATGATTTTAAATATTGGCGATCAGCTGGGCAAATTGGTGGTTGCTACTGCCGATGTGCATTTCCTCGATCCGGAAGATGAAGTCTATAGACGCATCCTCATGGCAGGCAATGGCTTTAGCGATGCAGATAATCAAGCGCCATTATACTTTAGAACCACTGATGAGATGATGAAAGAATTTGATTATCTCGGTGAACGTGCTAAAGAGCTCGTCATAGACAATCCAAGGCGCATCGCAGATATGTGTGAGAATGTGCGTCCGGTACCTAAGGGCACTTTCCCTCCAGTTATAGACGGTGCGGATGACGATTTTAGAAACATGTGTATGGCTAAAGCAGAGCGTATTTATGGCGTACCACTTCCAGAAATTGTTGAAAAACGTCTTTTAAGAGAACTTAACTCTATCATAGGTAACGGTTATGCCGTCATGTATATCATCGCACAAAAGCTCGTTACAAAATCTCTTGAAGATGGCTATTTGGTTGGTTCAAGGGGTTCTGTAGGGTCTTCATTCGCCGCGACGATGAGCGATATCACCGAAGTCAATCCACTGCCACCGCACTACATTTGCAAGCATTGTAAGCACTCAGAGTTCTTTACAGATGGCAAGTACGGTGCAGGTGTCGATATGCCAGACAAGATCTGCCCATCATGTGGGAACAAACTCACTAAAGAAGGGTACGATATTCCGTTTGAAACATTCCTTGGATTCGACGGCGACAAAGAGCCCGATATCGACCTTAACTTTGCAGGTGTTTATCAAGCCAATGCCCACAAATATTGTGAAGTGCTATTCGGTAAAGGTAAAACTTTTAAGGCGGGTACGATTGGTACGATCGCAGACAAGACAGCTTATGGCTATGTCAGGAAATACTTTGAAGAGCGTGAAATAGACATTCACCGCTACGAAATTGAACGCTTATCACAAGGCTTGACTGGCATCAAACGATCAAGTGGTCAGCATCCTGGCGGCATCATGGTCGTTCCGGCTGACAGGGACATCCACGAGTTTTGTCCGATTCAATATCCCGCGAATGATGTCAACTCGGACGTCATTACGACGCACTTTGATTATCATTCGATCAGCGGTAGGCTATTAAAGCTAGATATACTCGGACACGACGTACCGACGATCATCAAGTATTTGGAGGAACTCACAGGGCTAAATGTCTTTGATATTCCACTTGATGATCCTGCCACGATGAAGATTTTTACGTCGGCAGAGCCACTTGGCATTAAGGATCCGAGCTACAGCCTTGATATTGGTAGCTTAGGCATACCGGAGTTCGGCACAAAATTCGTAAGACAAATGCTTCGCGATACAAATCCTGCGACGTTTTCAGACCTTGTACGTATATCTGGACTTTCACATGGTACGGACGTTTGGGTCAACAACGCACAGGATTTGGTACGCAATAAGACGGTTACCATCAAAGAAGTTATCGCAACGCGTGACGATATTATGAACTACTTGATACAGATGCAGCTCGAGCCGCTTACCTCGTTTAAGATTATGGAGAACGTACGTAAGGGTAAAGGGCTAAAGGAAGATGAAATCAAAGTCATGAAGGACAATAAGGTGCCAGATTGGTACATCAACTCATGCCAGACGATTCAGTACATGTTCCCTAAAGCGCATGCTGTAGCCTATGTCATGATGTCAGTGCGCATCGCTTATTTTAAAGTCCATCAACCGCTCGCATTTTATGCGACATATTTCTCAACAAAAGTTGACGATTTTGATGCTGACCTGATCTGCAAAGGTCCAGAGACGATTCGGGCTAAGATGAAAGAAATCGATGGCATAGAAAAGCCGACGAAGAAGGAAATTGATCTTCAAGGCATTTTAGAAATCGCCGATGAAATGTACAGCAGAGGCTTTGGATTCATGCGTGTGAATCTCAATCAGTCTGATGCTGAACAATTCAAAATCGTCGGAGGTAAAATTCTGCCGCCATTTTTGGCGCTTCAAGGTGTCGGTGCAACTGCAGCTGTTAGTATCGCTGCGATACGCGATGAACATCAGGAGTTTTTATCCGTTGAAGATTTCCAAAGATTGACGAAAGTTTCCAAAACGGTTATTGAGGCAATGAAGGTTCACGGCTGCTTTGAAGACATGCCTGAAGATAATCAATTGTCGTTATTCTCGTTTGCATAAGAGCCCATTTTATGCTATACTAAAGCAGTAAATAGATTTTTGACGGCAAGAGTGGGGAATTCCCACTCTTTGTTATTGAGTAGGACTTAATTAAGGAAATTGCATAAAATGAAATTCATACAATTTGGAATGATGCAATTTTCTCAAAAGTACAATATAGAGTACATATTCGATTTAGAAAGCAGGTGCGTAGTATGAAAAAGAAAAGAGTTGTAGATGTTGTGGAAGAGATTTTAACACCGTTTGTTAAAACACATAACATGGAAATTGTTGACGTAGAATTTGTTAAAGAAGGCCCATACCGTTATTTAAGAGTAACGATCGATAAAGATGAACCCGTTACACTGGACGATTGTTCTTTGGTGAGTCAATTCTTAAATCAAAAACTCGATTCACTTGATCCGATTGAAGAGCAATACTTCCTTGAAGTGACCTCTCCTGGTGTTGAACGCGTTCTTAAAAAGGATAGCGAGTTCGAGAAATTCAAAGGTCAAATGGTTCAACTCAAGTTGTTCCACACTTTTGAAGGGCAAAAGGCACTAACTGGAACGCTCGTTGGTTTGATAGACGATCACATTGTGATTGAAAATGACCATATGGGTAGAGTGGAAATACCAAAAAGCAAAGTATCGGTGACGAAGCTCGTCGTCGATTTCGAATAGGAGGGATAACGGTGAAAACAGAATTATTACTTGCACTTGAACAATTGGAAAAAGAGAAAGGTCTTTCGCTTGAAATGCTTTTCGACGTCATCGAAGATGCCGTGGTAAAGGCTTACAAGAACAACTTTGGCGCAAATCACAACGTCGAAGTTCAACTCAACCGTGAGACTGGCGACATCAACGTCTACTCTGTAAGAGTGGTCGCAGATGAAGTCCTCGATGAGGATACTCAGATTTCAACTGAAGCGGCAAAAAAAATTGATCCCGAATTTGAAAATGGCGATATCGTCAAAGAGAAAGTCACACCAAGAGATTTTGGCAGAATCGCTGCACAATCCGCGAAACAAGTGGTTGTTCAGAAGATTAGAGAAGCTGAGCGCGGTGTGATCTACGATGAATATTCCAGCCGTGAAAGTGAAATCGTCAATGGCGTCATTCACCGTGTATCCAAGGGTATTGTTTACATTAGCCTCGGACGCACTGAAGCGCTTATGAATCCAAATGAGCAAATTCCAAATGAAGAATACATTCAAGGTGCACGTATTAAAACCGTCATCACAGAAGTGAAAAATTCTACAAAAGGACCACAAATATTCGTATCTAGAACGCATCCAGCGTTAGTGA
Organism: Acidaminobacteraceae bacterium; assembly: GCA_942493125.1. Classification (GTDB taxonomy): domain Bacteria; phylum Bacillota; class Clostridia; order Peptostreptococcales; family Acidaminobacteraceae; genus Fusibacter_C. The sequence goes on from OW818667.1 coordinate 128,454, forward strand.
AGCGCTTATTTGAACTTGAAGTACCTGAGATTTACGACGGTGAAGTCGAGATCAAGAGTATCTCTCGTGAGCCAGGTTCCAGAACTAAAATTGCCGTTTATTCTCAAAACCCGGATCTCGATCCTGTAGGCGCATGTGTTGGACAAAAGGGACATCGTGTTCAAAACATCGTCGAAGAACTCCAAGGTGAAAAAATCGATGTCATCGAATGGAACGAGAACCCAGCAATATTGATTTCCAATGCACTTAGCCCATCAAAAGTCATGCGCGTCGAAGTTGACGAAGATGATAACTCAGCACTTGTCGTGGTTCCTGATTACCAATTGTCACTTGCAATCGGTAAAGAAGGCCAAAACGCGAGACTGGCTGCAAAATTGACCGGCTGGAAAATCGATATTAAAAACGAAACACAGTATAAAGCCTATTTGAGAGAAATTGGCGAGTATGAAGATGTCTATGGAGATGAAGAATAATTATGAAAAAATTACCCATGAGAAAATGTATTGGTTGTGGCGAACAAAAACCAAAGAAAGAATTGATCAGGGTCGTAAAAAATAAAGAAAATGAAGTATTTGTCGATTTTACAGGCAAAGCAAATGGACGTGGCGCTTACATCTGTAAAGACAAAAAATGTTTCGATATCGCCATCAAGAAAAACGCCTTCAACCGTGCACTTGAAACCAAGATCGAAGACGATGTGTTCGAGAAGTTGAAGGAAAGGTTAGACGACCATGAATAATGTTTTATCACTTTTAGGATTCGCGAGGAAAGCCGGTCAATTGGTACCGGGAGCAACCCTTTGCGAACAGGGAATTAAGAGCGGAAAAGTTACTTTACTGATCATAGCTGAAGATATGAATGAATCAACAATAGCTAAAATGGTGAGGTTATGTGAATCCGAAGGTGCGGCATATAGAATATTTTCTAATAAGGAGGCTTTGTCTTGTGCAATCGGCAAAGCTGGCTATGGATTGTTCGGTATAACGAACAAAAAATTTTCACGGGCATTGATTGAAAAAATTGACGCTCTATAACCGGAGGTGACGCAATGTCTAAAACCCGAATCCATGAACTTGCAAAAGAGTTACACGTTCCCACAAAAGATTTAATAGATTCTGCCAACTCACTTGGCTATGATGTTAAAAATCATATGAGTGCGTTGGATGACCAGGAAATAAAACAACTAAAAGGAAGATTTATGAAGAATGCTCCAGAGGGTACTGAAAACAAAACAATAAAAAAATCAGCAGAACAAACTGCTTCAACACCTACACAAAAATCTGCGACGGCTACTAAACCAGCCCCAGAAAAAAAAGCGGCACCAGAAAGCAAACCCGCTGCTCCTGCACCTACAGCTCCAGCTTCTGAGAGCAAACCGGTAGCTGAGAGCAAACCAGCACCTGAAAGCAAACCAGCAGTCGAGAGCAAACCAGCTACTGCAGCCGCTGCTACTGGTGATGTGAAACCTGCAGGCGAAGCAAAACCTGCTGGCGAGAAACACCATAAAATCATCTATGATCGTACTAAAGAGATCCGTGAGGAAGAAAGTCGCCGTGCTCAAAACAGAGGCTATGACAACAGAAATAAACCGTATAATAGCAATAGACCAGCAACATTTGATGGCCGCCCATCAGCGGATAGACCAGCTGCAACTGACAGCCGCCAATCAACTGAAAGAAAGCCTTATAATGCGGGATACCAGAAGCCAGCAGATGCGACACCAGCACCAGTAACTCCTGCGACTTCAACACCGGCATCTACGGATCAAACACAAACGCCTACAGAAAATAAGCCAGCACTCGATTACAGATCAAATGAGCGTAGACCTTATGATCCAAATCGTCCTGCAAGACCACAAGGTGATGGCACTAGACCGCCATATGAGAAAAAACCGTATGATCCAAATAAGCCAGCGTATGAAAAAAGACCATATGATCCAAACAGACCACCATACGAGAAAAAACCGTATGATCCAAATAAGCCAGCGTATGAAAAAAGACCATATGATCCAAACAGACCACCATATGAGAAAAAACCATACGATCCAAACAAACCAGCATACGAAAAAAGACCATATGATCCAAACAGACCACCATATGAGAAAAAGCCGTATGATCCAAACAAACCAGCATACGAAAAAAGACCATATGATCCAAATAGACCACCATACGAAAAAAGACCGTACGATCCAAATAGACCACCAAGACCGGTTGGTCCAGATGGCAAACCTGTCTATAGCAGTGAAGGTGGCTACAGAGGCAACCGTCCAGCAGGACAGGGCGGCGGGTACAACAGACCTCCAGGCCAAGGCGGCGGCTACAATAGACCAGCAGGCGGCGGTTACGGTGGTGGATTCAACAAGGATAAAGATGGTGGTCCAGGTGGTAAGAAGACAGACGCTAAGACAACTTTTGCTTCAGAAATTCAAGAAAAAACACCTAAGAAGAAAAAGCAACAAAAGAAAGATGCACCAACATTTGACAAGGACAAATTAGAAGCAAAATCAAAAAAAGCTAAAAAGCTCTTAAAGGAAGAAATCACTGTAAGTGAAGTGACGCCTAGAAGAAACTTTAACTTTGATAAAAAAGTTAAGCAAAAGAGCGGTTTGTATAAAGAGAAAACTGAGAAAGAAAAATCAGAAAAACTCAATGAGATTCTTCTTAAGGAAAAAGTATTTGTGCCTTCTGAAATGACTGTAAAAGAGTTCGCTGAAGTCATCAATAAGTCACCAAATGAAATCATCGTTAAATTAATGGCGATCGGTAACATGGCAACGCTTAATAAAATCATCGATTTCGAAAGTGCTGCACTCGTTGCTTTGGATTACGATATCGAACTCGAAGTTGAAGATGTTGTCGTAGAAGATCAATTCCAGATGTTTGAGCTTGACTATCCAGATGAGCCTAAAGACCTTAAGAAAAGAGCGCCAGTTGTTACGGTTATGGGTCACGTTGACCACGGTAAGACGTCACTTCTAGATGCTATTAGAAATACAGGTGTTGCAAGCGGTGAAGCCGGTGGTATCACGCAACATATCGGCGCATCTGAGATCATCCACAATGGTGAGAAAATTCTATTCTTAGATACACCAGGTCATGAGGCGTTTACGTCACTAAGAGCACGTGGTGCAAAAGTTACAGACATCGCAATTCTAGTCGTTGCTGCGGATGACGGTGTAATGCCACAGACGATTGAAGCCATCGACCACGTTAAGGCTGCAGGCGTTCCAATTATTGTTGCCATCAACAAAATTGATAAACCAAATGCAAATACAGATAGAGTGAAACAGGAATTGTCTGACCGTGGCGTTTTAATTGAAGAGTGGGGCGGCGATGTCATCGCAGTACCAGTTTCAGCTAAAACAGGCGAAGGTCTTGACAAACTTCTCGAGATGGTTCTACTCGTATCTGAATTGTTAGAACTTAAAGCCAATCCGAACCGTCCAGGTATCGGAACAGTTATAGAAGCTAAAGTCGTCAAAGGTCGTGGTACAGTTATCACAGTCATCCTTGAAAAAGGTCAAATGGCAGTGGGTGATCCTGTTGTCACTGGTATTGCTTATGGTAAAGTTAAAGCACTTTACAATGATAAAGGCAAGAAGGTTAAGCAAATTGGACCATCATCAACTGTTGAAATCGACGGTTTAAGTGAAATTCCACAAGCGGGTGAAAAAATCTACGTAACGCCAGATGAAAAGATGGCACGTGTTATCGCAGATCGCCATGCTATTGCTTTCAGAGAAAAAATGCTCAATAAAAACCCTGGTGTTACTCTTGAAGATATCTTCTCGCGTATTAAAGATGGCGCAATGAAAGAACTTAACATCATCATCAAAGGTGACGTTGTCGGTTCCGTTGAAGCAATCAAGCAATCACTTCTCAAGCTTTCAAATGAAGAAGTACGCGTGAACATCATCAGAGGCGACGTTGGTGCAATCTCAGAATCAGACGTTATTCTTGCATCTGCTTCAAGTGCCATCATCATCGGCTTCAACGTTAGACCATCTGCAAACGTTACGGCAATTGCAGAACAAGAAGGCGTTGACATCAGAACGTACCAAATCATCTACAACGCGATCAATGACGTTGAAACTGCCATGAAAGGTATGCTCGATCCGCTTTATAAAGAAGTGGTTCTCGGTAGAATTCAAGTTCGTGCGACGTTCAAGATTCCTTCAGGCGTTATCGCAGGTGGCTATGTCACTTCTGGTAAAGTTGAAAGAAAAGCTCAAGTACGCGTTATCCGTGAAGGTATCGTCATATTTGAGGGCAAACTTTCATCGCTTAAACGTTTCAAAGATGACGTCAAAGAAGTTGCACAAGGTTTTGAATGTGGACTTGGTATAGAAAAATTCAACGACCTTAAAGAGCTTGATGAAATCGAAGCATTCGTAATGGAAGAAGTAAAACGATAATCCATTTGAACGCATTAACGGAAAGGTGGTGTCGATATGTCCATTGCAAGAGGCAAAAAAATCTCAGAAGAGATCAAAAAAATAGTTAGTCATATTATGATGTTTGAAATAAAAGATCCAAGAGTTTCCAAGTTGTCATCCATCACACATGTAGAAGTCACAAACGACCTTCGTTTTGTGACGATCTACATCAGCGTTTTCGATCCTAAACACAACGTAGACGTTCATATCGAAGGTTTAAATAGTGCGAAAGGCTTCATTCGCAAAGAGATTGGCAAGAAGTTGAAATTACATTTCACTCCTGAACCAATTTTTAAAGCGGATGATTCAATCGAACACGGCATGCACATCAACGAAATCCTAAACACGCTCGATATCAAACACGATGAAAAACCAGTGGATGAAGACGAAGATGATGATGATTTTGAAGATGATGACGATGACGATGATGATGATTTTGAAGATGAAGAAGATGAAGAAGATGAAGACGAAGAAGAATCTGAAGATGACTCTGATGATGAATCAGACGAATTAGACAAAGACGAGGCATAAGTTATGATCCAAGTCGATGATTTGAAACGCATCTTACAAGATGATTCTGTCAAAAACATCTTGATTCTACCACACAATATGCCCGATGGTGATACACTTGGATCATGCATCGGCATGTACCATTTAGTTAAAAATTTTGGTAAAAAAGGGTATATCGTCTTAAATGACGGTATACCTTCAAATTTATTGTTTTTGTTTGAGAACGAAGCCAGATGTCTTACAACGGATCAAGTTGAAGGTGTCTCTTTTGACGCGTGCATCGCAATCGATTCTGGTGAGACGAAGTTGTTTGAAGACCGAGTTGAACTGTTTCAATCGGGAAGATACCGCATCAATATCGATCATCATAAGACGAATTCTTTCTATGCAACGTTAAACATCATCGATGTGGACGCTTCTTCAACTGGAGAAATCGTGTACATGCTCTATGAAGCACTTGGCAGTCCTTTGGATTCAGTGAGTGCCGAAGCGTTATATGCTGCCATTGTAACGGATACTGGTAGTTTCAGATACTCAAACACGAGACCTGTAACATTTAGCATATGTCGCAAATTACAGGAGACTGGTTTCGATTTTAACCGTTTAAACGTCGAGATTTTTCAAAATAAATCCTATGAAAAACTGCTTTTACTCAATAAGGTGTTTGAAACACTCAAATTATATTCAGATGGGAAATGTGCTGTTATCAAGTTGTCCAAGGAATTGATTGAAATTCTGAGTTTACACGAATATGACACGGATGGTATCGTTGAATTTGTACGTGATATCAAAGGAGTCGAAGTGGTTGTCTTTATCAGACATTTGGGTGGGATTGCTCACAAAGTATCCATGCGCTCAAAATACGATTTTGACGTCAGTGAAATTGCTTTGAAATTTAAAGGTGGCGGACACAAAAAAGCAGCGGGCTTTAAAATGGATCAACCCATAGATGTGATCGAAACACTTATCGTTGATGCCATTGGAGCTGCGCTATAATAAAAGAGGCGATATAACTTTGGAATTAAATGGTGTCGTGGTTATTGATAAGCCACAAGATTTTACATCTCATGATGTCGTCGCAGTTATGCGGCGTAAACTACAAACAAAGAAAATCGGTCATACAGGAACGCTCGATCCAATGGCAACAGGTGTTTTGCCTATTTGTGTTGGTAGAGCTACAAAAATCGTCGATTTTCTCATGGACCGAAAAAAGGCTTATGCTTGTGAAATGCTTCTCGGATCTGCTACAGACACGCAGGATCAGTGGGGAACAGTCATTTCTCAAAGCGATGATTTTGAATACTCAGAAGCGACGATCATTGAAACAATATTGTCATTTGTCGGTGACATAGATCAAATGCCACCGATGTACAGTGCTCTAAAAGTTGGCGGTGAGAAGCTCGTCGATATGGCGCGTCAAGGGATTGTCATTGAAAGAGAAACGAGAAGACGTACGATTTATAGTATCGAAAACATCGTTGTCAGACATCGTACTATTTCTTTTGATGTCACTTGTTCTAAAGGGACCTATATCAGAACGCTTTGCCATGATATTGGGCTTAAACTAGGATGTTTTGCCCATATGACAGCCCTAAATAGAACGATGACGGAACCGTTCGATTTGTCGCAAGCTGTCAAATTGGATGAGATTACACTAGAAAATGTACAAGAGCATATGATTTCAATTGAAACGGCACTCAGTTTCTTGCCTTCAGTGACGATCAAAGGCTCAGATAAGTTGAACACACTTGTTAAAAATGGTGTACCAATTGACTTTTCAAGATTTTTAAAAGAAACACTAAGTGACTCTATCTACAAAATTTATATAGATAAAACATTTTGGGGGATAGGCGAACAGACCAGTGACGGTCTGTTTATGAGAAAAGTGCTTAGAGATGATTCTGAGGATGAAATAGGGTGAAACGATGAAAATTTTTTTTGAACTAGAAGAAATAGATGCAAAAATTGAGCCGACATCAGTTGCCCTAGGCACATTTGACGGTCTTCATATAGGTCATGCTGAAGTATTAAATATCATGAAACGCGCTGCGCAAGAAAAAGGGTTGAAATCGTTTGTGTACACATTTTCAAATCATCCTAAAGAAATCCTTGCACCGGACAATGTCCCTTCAAAGATCATGGATATCGATGAAAAAGTACAAATATTTGCGCGTATTGACGTGGATTATCTTGCGCTTATCAAATTTGATGAAACGCAAATCATCTATGAACCGGAGGATTTCGTCAAAGAGGTTCTTATAGGGATACTCAATATGAAGCATTTGACAGTTGGGCACGACTATCGATTTGGTAGGAAAGCCAGTGGTGATGTCACGATATTGATGGCATTAGCTGATAAATACGGATATACCTATGAAATTGTTGAACCGATCATGAAAAATGAAATGCGCGTGTCATCAACGCTTATTAGAGAGCTCTTACAGGATGGCCGTATAGAGGAGGCCAACTTTTACCTTGGCAGAAAGCACTTTATCAAAGGGCTTGTGGTACGAGGCAAAGGTGTCGGTCATACGCTTGGTTTTCCGACTGCGAATCTGCGCATCAAAGAGAATATCAGCACGATAAAACCAGGTGTCTATATAACGGAGACGATTTGGAAGGGTAAATGGTTCCCAAGTGTTACAAATGTCGGATATAATCCAACTTTTGATCAGACGGGCATTCACCTGGAAACCTATATACTTGGTATTGATCAAGAAATGTATGATGAGACCATCGAAGTGCATTTCATCAAACGACTCAGAGATGAACTCAAATTCAATAGTTTAGACGAACTCATGGTTGCGATGAACAAGGATTTGGCCAATACAAAGGCGTACTTTAAAATGTAACTTGATTGTTTTTCGTACCTGGCAAATTGTTCTTTACACAGGATGCTTGAGATGATATAATTCTACTGTTGTTTACCATTTGCTTTGTCTATCGAGACTCCAACGATTCACTAGGCTTTTGGCATATAAATAAAATTATTTAGGAGGAAACACATGATTACTAAAGAGAAAAAAACCGAAGTTATCGAGAAATTCAAAACACATCCAACAGACACTGGTTCACCAGAAGTTCAAATTGCGATTCTTACTTTTAGAATCAACGAATTAAATGAGCATTTATTGTCACACAAAAAAGATCACCATTCAAGAAGAGGTCTTTTAAAAATGGTTGGACAAAGAAGAAGCTTACTTAACTACTTAAAAGATACTAAGCTTGAGAAATACAGAGCGCTTATCGTTGAGTTAGGTTTAAGAAAATAATATCGAAAACACTAAAGCTTGACGTATGTCAGGCTTTATTTTTTGGTGGGGTCAAAATCGTCCATCGTCAAATTATGTCTTTCTATTTAACTATAATTTTAGTATAATAGAATAGACTAAAATCAATTGTACTTATTGGAATTTATCTTAATATCCTACTTATTTGAAGTGAATGCTTTATTTGAGCACTGACTTGAAATAAGTAGGATAAATTCCGCAAAGTGGTTATGAAAATAGGAGGCTTTATGAGTCAAGAATCAAGTTGCCAAGCTTTAGGCGGCGACATATTAAAAGAAACAAAAACTTTTGAAACAGTTATTGCTGGCAGACCTTTCAAAGTAGAAGTTGGTAAAATGGCCAATCTCGCAAACGGTTCTGCACTTATATCTTATGGTGAAACAATGGTGCTCGTCACTGCAGTTGCATCTAGAAAACCAAAAGCAGGCATTGACTTCTTCCCACTTACAGTGGAATTTGAAGAAAAATTATACTCAGTTGGTAAAATTCCAGGTGGATTTATCAAAAGAGAGGGAAGACCTTCTGAAAGAGCTGTCCTTACATCGCGTTTAATCGACAGACCAATTAGACCATTGTTCCCAGATGGTATGAAAAATGAAGTTCAAGTCGTAGCTACAGTTCTTTCTGTTGATCAAGACTGTACACCAGATACAGTTGCTATGAACGGTGCTTCGATAGCACTCGGCATCTCTGATATCCCATTTGGCGGCCCAGCAGGTGCTGTAACAGTTGGTTATATCGATGGCAAATATATCTTAAATCCTACGATAGCTGAGAAAGAAGTGTCAAAACTCAACTTGGTTGTAGCAGGTACTGATGAAGCGGTTGTCATGGTTGAAGCTGGCGCTGATATTCTTCCTGAAGATGTCGTATTAGGTGCCATCATGTTCGGTCATGATGCCATTAAAGAAATCTGTGCATTTATCAATAAAATATCAGCAGAAATCGGCAAAGAGAAATTCAAAGTTTTACTTCCTGAAGTAGATGAAACATTTGCTGAAGAAATCAGAGAATACTTGGCTGCTAAGATGAACAAACTCGTTAGAATCACTGGAAAACATGAGCGCAACGAAGCTCTAGAAGATCTTCAAGCAGAACTTCTTGACCATTTCCTTCCAACGTACCCAGATAGCACTGACTTCTTCAAAGAGCAATTTAAAGCGATAGAAAAGACGACGATGCGTATGATGATCGTCAACGAAGGCATCAGACCAGATGGAAGAACGACGACTGAAATTCGTCCGATTTCTTGTGAAGTTGGCTTATTGCCAAGAACACACGGTTCTGGACTCTTTACACGTGGCTTAACACAAGCGCTTACTATCACTACATTAGGTGCACTTGGCGAATCACAACGTATTGATGGCCTCGACCTCGAAGAAACGAAACGTTACATGCACCATTACAACTTCCCACCATTTTCAGTTGGTGAAACAGGCATGAGCAGAGTCAACAGACGTGCTGTAGGCCACGGTGCTTTAGGTGAGCGTGCACTTCTTCCTGTCATCCCATCTGAAACAGATTTTCCTTACACGATTAGACTTGTATCTGAAGTCGTTACATGTAACGGTTCAAGCTCACAAGCAAGTATTTGTGGTAGCACATTATCACTTTTAGATGCTGGTGTTCCAATTAAAGATTCTGTTGCTGGTATTGCAATGGGTCTTATTCAGGAAGATGGCAAAATTGAGATATTAAGTGATATTCAAGGTATGGAAGACGCACTCGGCGATATGGACTTTAAAGTGGCTGGTACCAAAGATGGTATTACAGCGCTTCAAATGGATATTAAAGTCGATGGCCTTGACAAATCATTGCTTGAAAAAGCACTTGAGCAAGCGCGCATCGGTCGTTTACACATCTTAGAAAAAATGAACGCAGTCATCAGCACACCTAGAGCTGAGATGTCGCAATATGCGCCACGCGTATTCCAAATCAAGATCAACCCAGATAAAATCAGAGACGTTATCGGACCAGGCGGAAAAGTTATCACTAGAATCACAGCAGCATACAATGTTAAAATTGATATCTCTGATGACGGTTCAGTACTCATAACAGCTAACGACGGTATCGGCGGCGAAAAAGCACTTGCAGAAATTCAAGGCATCGTAAAAGTCCTTGAAGTTGGACAAGTGTATACAGGTAAAGTTACTAGAATCCTCAAATTCGGTGCGTTTGTTGAACTTGGTCATGGCAAAGAAGGTCTATGCCACGTATCACAACTCGATACGAAGCGCGTCGCTAAAGTTGAAGATGTTGTCAATATCGGTGATGTTGTTACTGTAAAAATCATCGAAATCGATGACCAAGGCAGAATCAATGTATCTAGAAAAGTGCTTCTCGAAGAAACCAAATAAATTGAATGATCAACTGATTAATAATGAGGAAATTGTATAATTTCCTTAGATAATTTCAAGCATATTAAAAAACCCTAGGCCAGCTGCGAGATCGTAAATGACCTAGGGTTTGATGTGTCTTATCTGCATATAAATAAGAGGTGAAAACTTGCATAAAAAAATGCAACTGGATAACGGGTTAACCGTTGTCTACGAAAAATTGGACGGCTACAAATCAATATCCATCGGCGTCTGGGTTAAAACAGGCTCGGCGCATGAAAATGAAATGAACAACGGCATTTCTCATTTTATTGAGCATATGCTATTTAAAGGCACCAAGCGTCGATCGGCTAAAGAAATTGCCAGTGTAATCGATGGTATAGGTGGAGAACTCAATGCTTATACTGCAAAGGAATGCACGTGTTTTTATACAAAGACGTTGACCATGGACTATGAAATCGCACTTGATGTCCTATCCGACATGATGATGCATCCGACGTTTTTAGACGAGCATATTGAGACAGAAAAGACTGTGATCATCGATGAAATTAACATGTATGAGGACGCAGCTGAAGAGATCGTCGTTGATATTTTAAATGAAATCACATTCAAGGGTCATCCCTTGGCTTATCCAATACTTGGCACGAAAGAAACGGTATCTCGATTTACGCATCAAACACTTGTCGATTATTTCAACACCTATTATCATGCAGACAATATGGTGATTTCCATTGCAGGTAATTTCGAAGAAGCTGATTTGATCGAAAAAGTTAATGCTTATTTTGGTTCACTCAAGCGCGGAAACGTGCCTAACCTTGATGGCTTTCCTGATCCGATATACAACTGGAGTTTCGACTCGAGAAAAAAGGATTTTGAACAGATTCAAGTGGCAATCAGTTTTCCCGGCATCAAATTTGATCATGATCTCAGCTATGAGATGATGGTACTCAGCAATATCCTTGGTGGTACAAATAGCTCAAGACTGTTCCAAACTATTCGCGAAGATCGTGGTCTAGCATACTCTATCTATTCAGAACCCAATTTCTATGATGCGCTTGGAACGCTTTGCATTTCCTTCGGCGTTTCAAAGGAAAACCTGAAAGAGACGATGTCACTCATCGTTTCTGAAATCAATTTATTAAGAGAGCATTTAATAACGAATGAGTCTTTAGAACATGCTAAAAACCACTTGCGTGGTAGCTTTTTCCTCAATTTGGAGGGGAGCGACAACTACATGGACATGATTGGAAGGATCGAGTTATTTGCACATCGCGATAAAAACATCGACGATATGCTCGATAAGATCAATAGTATTCAAATGTCAGGTGTGACGACGCTTATAGATCACTGTTTCGAAACGAATCACATTGCTCTAGCAATAGTGGGTGACATCGAAAAATCTGAAACAGAAGCATTATACCATCAGTTTTGCAAAGGCTTGAAAGTTAAAGCTTAAGATGATTGCAAATAGAAATCTTAAATAGACAAAGTAACAAGGGGGAACATATGAAAATCAGAATTGTGAACACTTCTCAAAATCCACTTCCTGAATATAAAACACTTGGTGCTTCAGGAATGGACTTGTTAGCGGACAATGAAACGCCGATTCTCCTACAACCTATGGAGAGACAATTAGTCCCAACTGGTTTGTTTGTTGAAATTCCACTTGGCTTTGAAGGCCAGGTTAGAGCGCGTAGCGGTCTTTCTATCAAAAATGGCATCACACTTGTAAATTGTGTGGGCACGATTGATAGCGATTATCGAGGTGAACTTAAAATACCTGTAATCAATTTAAGTGATGAAGCGTTTGAAATCAAACGCGGCGATAGAATCGCTCAGCTTATCATAGCAAAATATGAACGCATCGATTGGGAAACAGTCGATTCAGTAGAAGATACACATCGTGGCACGGGCGGATTCGGTTCAACAGGCGTTTAAAAAAGAGGTGATCACTTGGCTAAGACGACTACGCGTAAAAAAACTGCAACACAAAAGAAGACAGTCGCTCGAGCAGGTAGTAAGTCAACTGCATCGAAACCGACAAAAATGGAGTTAGAACGCAATTATAAAATCAAATATGAACTAAAGATGATTTCGCTCGCAGCTGTGACGATTTTTATCATGATCAGCCTTTACACAAAAGCCGTTGGGGTAGTTGGTCATACGATAACAAATACAATTCTCGGTTTGTTTTCTTATGTCGGGTATGGATTGCCCATCGTTTTTTTTATCGTCGTTTTCGTATTTCTCAATCCAAATTTCAGACCAGCCAGGTTGCGTGTTGGCAGTGCGATGCTGCTTATCGTGATTGGTCTCCTGTTATTGTCCACTTTGATTGCTTACGATGGCATTGAACGTGACAAATTGGTTTTACGCGATGATTATGCATCCGTTGAAGGGCTTAAATATGCCTACACACTTGGCACGAAATTGGAAGGTGGCGGCGTTTTTGGTGATGTACTTTCAATAGCAACCATCAAACTCATCGGATTAGTAGGCACTTATATTCTTATAATCGTGACATTCCTCGTCGGTTTTATCATTTTCACGAAAATATCCATGCAAGATTTATGGGAACTTAAAAAGAAGACGGGCATTGAACGTAAGCAAATTAAGGACCAAGAACGAGAAATTGAAGCATCTATCTTGCAGAGCAAGCTCGATTATAAAGCAGCTGCAGACAGTGGTGCTATCAATAAAAAGAGTCTGTTTAAACATGGCGATGTCGAGTCAGATCCTGGATTTTTAAGCGATCTTGAGAATATGCGTAAAATAAACAAAAAAAAGGATGTCAAAATCTTTGATTATGATTCTTATGACAATGAACCAATAGCAGAACCATCAAAAGTAAAAGCAGAATCAACGAGCTCTATCGGCACAGTCTCTAAACTTCCAGATATGAAACCACAAATCGGTGAACCGATGAAACCACCTGTTTTTAAACCATTTAAACCTGAAACAGATCCTTTGTCAGAAGGAACAATCGATTTCTTTGACCACAACGATAAGAAAAGTGAACGTATTGCAATTGATAAAAGTGCTTCGGATAGAGCTGTGGGCGATAAAACAGGCACTATGAAAGCCACAGTCGATAAAAATGGCTCTGAGAAACTTAAAGAGTCCGATATAGACCCACAGACCAGGCAGTTGGTTCACGACGAGATTAGACAAAACACACAGAAAGTTGTCAGTGTCTATGAATTGCCACCACTTGAACTTCTCAATGCCGAGGTCAACACTCAGTTGACTGAAGACAAATCGGAATATATTGAGATGGCTAAGCTCCTCGAGGAGACGCTCAACAATTTCAACGTCGACGCCAAAGTCGTTTCAGTGAAGCGCGGCCCGTCGATCACGATGTTTGAAGTACAGCCAAGTCCTGGTGTCAAAGTCAGCAAGATCGTCGGTTTAAGCGAAGATATCGCACTGAATCTCGCAACGAGCCACGTGCGTATCGCGCCGATTCCTGGGAAAGTCGCCATCGGTATAGAAGTGCCGAATAAGGTGACATCAATGGTAACCATCAGAGAAGTCATCACATCTCCAGAATTTAAAAAGTCCAAGTCCAAATTGACGATTGGACTAGGAAAAGACATCTCTGGAAATGCCATCATCGGCGATTTATCGAACATGCCGCATCTGCTCATCGCGGGTGCAACTGGTTCTGGTAAGTCCGTTTGCGTCAATACGATTATTTCAAGTATCTTGTTTAATGCACGTCCCGATGAAGTCAAATTCTTGATGATCGACCCAAAAGTCGTTGAACTTAGCAATTACAATGGCATTCCGCATCTGATATTGCCAGTAGTAACGGATCCTAAAAAGGCATCAATAGCGCTGAATTGGGCTGTCAACGAAATGACAAGACGTTACAAGATGTTTGCGGAACAAGTCGTTAGAGATATGAAGAGCTATAATAAAAAAGCTGAAATCAATGGTCTGGAGATGTTGCCACAAATCGTCGTCATCATAGACGAGCTTGCGGATCTCATGATGGTTGCACCAAATGTCGTTGAAGATGCGATTTGTCGTTTGGCTCAAATGGCTAGAGCGGCAGGCATCCACTTGATTGTAGCGACTCAAAGACCATCTGTAGACGTCATCACAGGCCTTATTAAAGCCAACATCCCATCTCGTATCGCCTTTTCGGTGTCGTCATCCATCGACTCGAGAACGATTATAGACATGGGTGGCGCTGAAAAACTGCTTGGTAAAGGTGACATGCTTTATTACCCAATCGGCGCATCCAAACCGAAACGCGCACAAGGTGCTTTTATGTCGGATGAAGAGGTTGAAGCATTAGTCGGGTATATTAAGAATCAAGACCATGAAATCCATTATAACGAAGAAATCCTCGATGAGGTTCAAACGATGGGTGTAAACAATATGGACGACGTTGACGAGTACCTTGAAGATGCCATTGCATTTGTCGTTGAATCTGGACAAGCTTCCGCATCGCTCATGCAAAGACGTTTCCGAGTTGGTTACAACCGCGCTGCTAGATTGGTTGACTCCATGGAAGAACGCGGCATCATCGGGCCATCAAGAGGCAGCAAGCCGAGAGAGGTATTGCTCTCATCGGATGAACTGCGCGCACTCAGTGGACTTGAAGCCTTTGAAATGGAATATAGTAGTGAAGAGAATGATCCTGAAAGCGATCGTGAAGATTATTAAGTATGGAAATTGCATAAATACCTTTTAGTTGCAAATTTCCGTTTATTGAATTTGAAATGAGGAAAATATGAAAAAAGTTTTTATTGAAACGCTGGGCTGTTCTAAAAATTTGAACGACAGCGAAATTATGTTAGGTATTTTGGACGACGATTATGAGCTGTGCGACGATGTGTCCGAAGCTGAGATTGTCATCGTTAACACATGTTCATTTATCAATGATGCAAAAGAGGAATCCATCAATGCGATACTGGAGCTCTCAAAATTAAAGACGACAGGTGCTTGCGAAAAGCTGATTGTTACAGGCTGTTTGTCACAACGATATCCAGAGTCACTCGTTGAAGAAATACCAGAGATTGATGCGATTATTGGCACAAGCAATTTTCCAGAGATCAACAACGTCATCACAGACATCTACTCTGGGAAGGAAAATAAAGTGTTCTTAAAAAGTGTCGATTTTGAAATTCCAGAATCGCTTCCAAGAATTCTCACTACGCCTAAACATTTTGCCTACTTAAAAATAGCAGAAGGCTGTGACAATAAGTGTACGTACTGTATCATCCCAAAATTGAGAGGCAGATACCGATCGAGGAAAATGGAAGATATCATAGATGAAGCGAGAGACTTGGCAGAGATGGGCGTTAAAGAATTGATGATCATCGCACAAGATACGTCGCGTTATGGCATGGACATCTATGATGGACCAAAGCTCCATGAGCTTCTTAATGAACTTTCGAAAATCGAGTCTCTCAAATGGATTAGGGTGCATTACTCATATCCTGATATTCTTGATGACACGCTACTCAGCGGATTCTTTGCGAATCAAAAAGTCGTCAATTACTTTGACATCCCCGTTCAACATGCGAGTGATAGAATCTTAAAGCGCATGAACAGACGCACGTCTCAGAAAGATATCCTCAGCGTCATCGATAAAATCAGAGCAAACGATCCAACCTCTGTCGTGCGTACAACGGTCATCGTCGGATTTCCAGGAGAAACAGAAGAGGATTTCCAGATTCTCATGGATTTTGTCAAAAAAGTGAGATTCGATCGTTTAGGCGCATTTGAATATTCAATAGAAGAGGATACGCCAGCTGCTTTACTTGACCAACAAGTGGATGATGAAACCAAAACGTTGCGAAAAGAAGCTTTGATGGAAGCACAGATGTTTATTTCTGAAGAACTTTCTTATAAGAAAATCGGCAGAGTGCTTGAAGTCGTCATCGAAGAAGTTGCTGAAGAAGGTAAAATACTCGTCGGTAGAACGGCGTATGATGCGCCAGATATTGACGGCGTCGTATATGTACACACGGACAAAGCTATTGAATTCGGTACATTTGTTAATGTAAAAATCACAGACGCTTTAGAATACGATTTGATAGGGGTACTCGATGAAGAACATGAATATCGCCAATAAACTGACACTTTTAAGAATTGTTATGATTCCATTTTTTATCTTTCTTTTGCTGGAAGGCTATTCGTTTTGGGCACTGATCGTGTTCTCAGCGGCGGCATTTACCGATTATCTTGACGGATATCTTGCAAGAAAGTACAAGTTGATTACCAACTTTGGAAAGTTCATGGATCCTCTCGCAGACAAGCTCCTCGTAACATCAGCACTCGTCTGCTTTGTTCAACTTGGATTATTGAATTCATGGGTAGTTATCATCATCCTTTCAAGAGAGTTTATCGTCAGCATCTTCAGGGCGATCGCTGCTGCAGAAGGCATCGTCATCGCAGCGAGCATATGGGGGAAAGCGAAGACCATCAGCCAGATGTTTATGGTCATTGTCTTGTTACTCGGAAATTATCCGTTTGAGTTGATCAATTTTCCAATGGATCAAATATTGATCGTCCTTGCGACCGTTCTGACGATCATATCAGGTGTTGACTATATTGTAAAAAATAAGCAAGTTTTGAATGATTAGCCAAACAGGTTGACGTAATAATATTATGTCAACCTGTTTCTTTTTTAGAGTAACTACTTGTACCGTTATAATTTGGAGGCAATATGAAAGCAGGAATTTTAGCAATTGGCACTGAACTTTTGATGGGTCAAACAGTCAATACAAATGCGACCTACTTAAGCAAGCAGTTAAATGATCTAGGAATTGGCGTCTACTATCATTATACCGTCGGGGACAATCCTGAGCGTATCAAGAAGGCTCTGGCAGATTTGTTGGATCATTGCGACCTGATCATCACAACTGGGGGTCTTGGACCAACACTTGACGATATCACGAAAGAAGTCATCGCAGAAGCACTTGGACGGAAAATGATACTCGATTTGAGGAGTTTTGATATCGTTAAAGAGCATTTCAAAAAATTCAATCGCGTGATGCCTGAGAGTAACATTAGACAGGCATACTTCCCAGAAGGCGCCATCATTCTCGACAATGAAAAGGGAACAGCACCTGCTTGTATCGTAGAACTAAAGGAAAGCAATCAAGCCATTGTCGTTTTACCAGGACCACCAAGAGAGTTGAAACATATTTATGACAAACATGTTAAACCTTACCTTGAAGTCTCAACTGCGTTAAACATGCATTCAGTCTACCTTAGTGTGTATGACTATGGTGAGTCATCAGTTGAGGAAACGCTTATGGATCTCATAAAAAACCAAACGAATCCAACAATTGCAACCTATGCTGGCGATGGAAAGGTTTTGATTAGAGTAACTTCATCAGGACTTATGCATTCTGAAAACAAAATGGAAGTGAATCACGTGGTCGCTGAAATTAAAAGACGCATGGGTGATTTTATCGTCTCAGATTCAGGCGAAGATATTGATTTAGTCATAAGTCGACTCTTAAAAGAACGTGGATTTAAAATTTCAATTGCTGAATCATGTACTGGGGGCAAATTGACTAGTGCTTTAGTAAAACACGCTGGTGCATCTGATATCGTGGAAACGGGAATCGTAACTTATTCCAATGCATCAAAAGTTCGCGAAGTTGGCGTGAGCCAAGAAACCTTGCAAACATATGGTGCGGTAAGTCATCAAACATGTTTTGAGATGGTCAAGGGACTCATTTCTAAAACTGGAAGCGACGTCGGGATAAGCATCACTGGAATTGCCGGTCCAACGGGTGGAACGCTTGAAAAACCAGTAGGTCTAGTATATATTGGCCTGTCGATTGGTGGCGATATCTACACTTTTGAAAACAAGTTCACAGGTGATCGCGAATTAATACAAAATCGTTGTGTCATTAAAGCATTGAAGCTATTATATGATTTTTTAGTTAAATTGTAAAATATTGACAATTGTATTTAAACTGTTTATAATTGAAATATGTAAATTGCTTAACGTAAATTTAGCGATTTCTAAACTAAATGTTTTCATATCAAAATTAGTATGATATAATAAAACAGAACAAACGTTCTAATAATGAAAGCGAGTGTGTAAGCGTATGAGCGAAAGACAGAAGGCGTTGGACAATGTCCTTGGGCAGATAGAAAAGCAATTCGGAAAAGGGTCCATCATGAAATTGGGCGATGAAAATGCAAAGATGAATGTTGAAAGTACACCTACCGGTTCTATTGATTTGGATATTGCCCTTGGTATTGGCGGTATTCCAAAAGGAAGAATCGTTGAGATCTACGGACCAGAGTCATCTGGTAAGACGACTGTTACACTTCACATGATTGCAGAAGTACAAAAAAGAGGCGGACAAGCTGCCTTCATAGATGCGGAACACGCACTTGATCCAGTCTATGCTAAAGCGATTGGCGTAGACATTGACGAATTGATCGTCTCTCAGCCAGATACTGGTGAGCAAGCACTTGAAATCGTCGATGCCCTTGTAAGAAGTGGCGCTGTCGATATCGTCGTCATTGACTCTGTGGCTGCTCTTGTACCTAAAGCTGAGATCACAGGTGAGATGGGTGATTCGCATATGGGTCTACAAGCTAGATTGATGTCTCAAGCATTGAGAAAATTAACAGCGATCATCAACAAATCACATTGTACAGTCATCTTTATCAATCAATTACGTATGAAAATCGGCGTCATGTTCGGCAATCCTGAGACGACTACGGGTGGTAATGCCCTTAAATTCTACGCTTCTATACGTTTGGATGTTAGAAAGATTGACTCCATCAAGAAAGATGCAGACGTTGTCGGTAACCGAACAAGAGTAAAAGTCGTTAAAAATAAAGTAGCCCCACCATTTAAACAAGCTGAGTTTGATATCATGTATGGAGAAGGCATATCAAAAGAAGGCAGTATACTAGACGTTGCAGCCAATGCCGACATCATCAAAAAATCAGGTTCTTGGTATAGTTATGAAGGCAACAAGATTGGTCAAGGTCGTGAAAATGCAAAAGACTACTTGATTCAAAACAAAGAAGTGTGTCAAGAAATCGAAAATGCCGTTAGAAAGTTCTATAATTTGAATCTCGATTTGCCAAATGAAATAGCGCCGTCAGTTGAAACTAAAAAAGAATCTAAAAAAACTGCAGTAGTCGAAGAATAAAATTTATACGCATAAAACCTTAAATGGTTTTATGCGTATTTTTATTCTGAAAAAATAATGGTTTTTGCATATCGAAATGTGTACAATTAAGACATTATGAGATTTTCGAGGCATCGGGAGTCTTGACATATTCCTGTAAAAATTATAAAATAAATTGTATAAGTGTATTTTCTTTTATACATTTATATAAAGACTGGTTTACTGGTCTTATAATTTACGTAAGGGGGTGAACGACATAAACGTGCCTATAGTTATAGTAATATTAATTGTTTTAGTTATTGGAGCGATTGCGTTTGGTATTGGTTATATAGTTAGAAAAAGCACAGCTGAAAAAGAAATTTTAAGTGCTGAATTCAAAGCTAAAGAAATCATAGCAGAGGCGTCGAAATCCGCTGAATCAGTTAAAAAAGAAAAAGTGTTGGAAGCCAAAGAAGAAGCACATCAGATCAGAAAAGAGATCGACAGAGAAACCAAAGATCGCCGTGCTGAAATCCAAAAGCTCGAGCGTAGAAATCTTCAAAAGGAAGAAGCTCTTGATAAGAAAGCTTTAAATCTTGAAGCGAAAGAAGAAAAAATCGCTTTAAAGGTAAAAACGGTTGAAGAGAAGGAAGCGGAAGCAGAAGCATTATACGAGCAACAGATTAAAGAGCTTGAACGTATATCAGAGTTGACTATTGAAGAAGCAAAAGGTCAATTGCTTGCAGACGTTGAAAAAGAAGTCAAGCATGATACTGTGCTGCTTATTAAAGACATTGAAGGTAAAGCGCGTGAAGAGGCGAACAAAAAAGCTAAAGACATTTTAGCTTATGCAATTCAAAAATGTGCTGCAGACTACGTTGCTGAAAGCACAGTATCATTGGTAAATCTTCCTAACGACGAAATGAAGGGAAGAATCATTGGTAGAGAAGGACGTAATATCAGAGCGCTTGAAACGCTCACAGGTGTTGACTTGATCATCGACGATACCCCTGAAGCAGTTATTCTTTCATCATTCGACCCTATTCGAAGAGAAATTGCAAGAATGGCTCTTGAAAAATTGATTATCGATGGTCGTATTCATCCAGCTAGAATAGAAGAAATGGTTGAAAAGTCCAAAAAAGAAGTGGAACAAATCATCAAAACTGAAGGTGAAAATGCGACATTCGATGTAGGCATTCACAATTTGCATCCTGAACTCATCAGACTTGTAGGTCGATTAAAGTACAGAACAAGTTACGGACAGAACGTATTAAAGCATTCTATCGAAGTAGCTCATCTTGCTGGCCTTATGGCTTCAGAGATCGGAGCAGATGTAAAAGTGGCGAAACGTGCAGGTCTATTACATGATATTGGTAAAGCAGTTGACCACGATCTTGAAGGAACACATATCGAACTCGGTATGCAGATTTTAAGAAAATATCGTGAATCAAAACAAGTGATCCATGCCATGAGTACGCATCACGGTGATTTTGAACCTGAGTCGATCGAAGCAATTTTAGTGACGGCAGCAGATGCACTTTCTGCAGCAAGACCTGGTGCAAGAAGAGAGACATTAGATACGTACATCAAGCGTTTAGAAGCTCTAGAAAGCATCGCAAATAGTTATGATGGCGTTGAAAAATCATTTGCTATACAAGCTGGTAGAGAAGTCCGCGTTGTTGTTATTCCCGATAAGGTTAATGACGATGACATGTTCTTATTAGCTAGAGAAATTAGCAAGAAGATTGAAGCTGAATTAGATTATCCAGGACAGATCAAAGTCAATGTGATTAGAGAGTCTAGAGTAACTGATTTCGCAAAATAAATCCATAGAGTTATTACGGAAATTAGAAGAATTCATTTATGAATTCTTCTTTTAATTTTTTGTGCAATTTTTAACGTGTTTATTCCAATAATTGAAGGGTATATACTTTCATATTATTCTTGAAACAATCGCAGTAAGGAGGTAGTAGGGATGGAAGTATTGAAAGTAGCAACAAGTTCGAATCCAAATTCTGTAGCAGGTGCTTTAGCAGGAATTATAAGAGAACATGGACACGCTGAAATACAAGCAGTTGGCGCAGGCGCGATCAACCAAGCTGTTAAAGCAATTGCCATAGCAAGAGGCTTCGTTGCACCTGGTGGTATTGACTTGGTTTTTATTCCAGCCTTTACTACTGTGGACATAAACGGTGAAGAACGTACGGCAATAAAATTGATCATTCAAAAGCATAATCAAAATTAATGGAGGGACTAAAGATGGAAGTTCTAAAAGTATCATCAAAATCAAATCCAAACTCTGTTGCAGGTGCTTTGGCGGGTGTTATTCGCGAACATGGCAGTGCAGAAATTCAAGCAGTTGGAGCTGGCGCAATAAATCAGTCGATTAAAGCGATTGCTATAGCGAGAGGTTTTGTGTCTCCATCTGGTATTGACTTAATATGCATTCCTGCCTTTTCAGACATTACCATTGATGGGGAAGAAAGAACCGCTATTAAATTGATCGTTCAACCAAGATGATTTATTTCATTAATATAAAGGGCCGCGAGGCTCTTTTTGTTTGTAATCATGGATATTATGGTTTATAATAAAACGGAAAGTGTATATTAAGTTTGAAAATATATTAAATGTTCGTATTTAGGAGGAAACAATGCACGAAATCTATCAAAATCCATTAATAGAACGCTATTCTAGCGAAGAAATGCTACGTATCTTTTCACCAATCAACAAATTTTCAAATTGGAGAAAGTTGTGGATTGTCCTGGCAGAATGTGAAAAAGAACTGGGTCTCAATATCACAGATGAACAAATCGATGAGATGAAAGCGCATATATACGATATCGATTTCGTACGTGCTGCACAAAAAGAAAAAGAAGTCAGACATGATGTGATGGCGCATGTGCACGCATTTGGTGAGCAATGTCCTAAAGCTATGCCAATCATCCATTTAGGTGCAACTAGTGCCTACGTAGGCGATAACACAGATCTAATCGTCATGCGTGAAGGGCTTGAACTCATCAGAGAAAAAATGGCGATTCTGATCGACAAACTCGCCAAATTTGCGATGGAGACTAAGGATATTCCTACGTTAGGTTATACGCATTTTCAACCAGCTCAGCTAACGACAGTGGGAAAAAGAACAACGCTTTGGATGATGGATTTGGTTATGGACTATGAAGATATAGAAGTGATCTTATCTCAGCTTCAAATGCGTGGCGTAAAAGGTACGACTGGTACACAAGCATCATTCCTTAATTTATTTGAAGGCGATCATGACAAATGTGAGCAATTGGATCAAATGATTGCAACGCGAATGGGCTTTAAAAAATCACTCGCTGTTACTGGCCAGACTTATACGCGTAAAATTGATGCGAAAATAGTAGGCGTAATCAATGGCATAGCGATATCTCTTCATAAAATGACAAATGATCTACGTATGCTACAGTCGTTAAAAGAGATTGAAGAGCCATTTGAATCGAAACAAATCGGTTCCTCGGCAATGGCATATAAAAGAAATCCAATGAGAAGTGAACGCATTTCTTCACTTAGCAAATATATTATGTCACTAAACTTAAGCCCACAGCTCGTTGCATCAACACAGTGGTTTGAAAGAACTTTGGACGATAGTGCAAACAAAAGGCTGGCAGTATCCGAAGCATTTTTAGCACTTGATGCGTGTTTGGACATAGCAAACAACGTTGCTTCAGGCATGGTTGTTTACGAGAAAGTAATCGCTAAGCATGTTCAAGCTGAACTGCCATTCATGGCTACCGAAAATATCATTATGGAAGCTGTGAAAAAAGGTGGCGATCGCCAAGCGCTTCACGAAGCTATAAGAGTACATTCTATGGAGGCGGGAAAACGCGTCAAAATGGATGGGTTAGACAATGATTTATTATCACGAATTCAAGGAGATCCAATCTTTAATTTGAGTCAGTCGGATATGGATAAGTTACTCGATGCAAAAGATTATGTTGGCCGTAGCCCAGAACAAGTGGTTTCCTTCATAAAATCTGAAGTAGATCCAATCCGTGCGAAACACGCTGAAAGCCTCGGTAAAGAGGTTTCGTTAAAAGTTTGATCAAATGATGATGAAGAAAGCTGATTGTAAAAAGTTTAATTAATTTGCTTGAAGCGATTAATATTGGTTATAATATCAATATAACTAATCGTGGAGGTATTTATGAAAAACTTGAGCCAATCAGCTTTTGACATTTCATCACGCTATATTTTAAATAACGCTCGTTACTTAGAAAAGCTAGTTTTTGGACATTATTTTATATCTCCTTGCCCCGAAAAAATCGTTAAAGCCTATCAAATGTATCAGAATAAAGATGGGGGGTACGGAAATGGTATAGAACCGGATTTTAGATTGCCGAGTTCTTCACCTATGGCAACATCAGTCGCTCTAAATCGATTAAGCCAATTTAAAGATACGGTCGGTGCTTTTGAACAAATTGAAAAGGCGATAAGCTATCTCGAAAACACTTATGATGACTCGATAAAGGGGTGGGAGAGTACCCCTAAGATGGTGAATTTGTATCCTCATGCACCTTGGTGGCATTTTGAAAAACCGAGAGACGGCATTCATGGCAATCCAAGTGCAGAACTTTTAGGCTATTTAATTGAATTCGAGCCTTTTGTTAAGACACTTGATTTAGAAGCGCTGAGAAAAACGTATATTGATTATATTCTTTCAATGAAATCATTTGAAGAGCATGAACTATACTGTATCATTAGGTTATTTAATAGGTTGTCAGACATCGAACAAATCATAATAAAAGAAAAAATCATTGAAGGCTTTAACAAAGTGGTGAACATGGACATCAGACAATGGGAAGGCTATGTGCCTTATCCATTAAAATTCATCACTTTGACTGACCATGATATATTTGAAATACCTGAAGAGTTATTGGTTCATAATGTTAACTTTATCGTCAATAAATTAAATGAAGAAGGCGTATTTGCACCAAGCTGGGCATGGGATTCCTATGAGGCTGAATGGGAAATTGCGAAACGTGAATGGTCAGGTATTTTGACGCTGGATGCTTTATTGGTTTTAAAGAGATACGGATCAATATAAATGCGTCGAAATAAATACATTTGTTAGTAAATTACAAAAAGTCTTTTTTTAATTTACTTTTTGAAACAGTATGTTATACTGAACAAGTCTTAAAAAGTGTTTCCTTGGTCCCACTATAAAAAACAAGGGGTTAAACCTTGTGAGATATCATAAATTTACCCCTTTGCGCATAGCGATCAAAGGGGTTTTTTAATGCAATAATTGTACATGACAGTTCGTAACCATCCTGTCATAAAACAAAACTAGGGAGGAAAAATGAATAAGAATGTAAAGTTTCTCGTGAAGGCAGGTTTAATCGCTGCACTTTATGTCGTCTTGGTCCTGGTATTTAGTTTTAGCAGCTTCGGACCAATTCAATTCAGAGTTGCTGAAGCGCTAACGATTTTACCATTTTTTACAAGTGCCGCAATTCCAGGACTTTTTATTGGTTGTTTGATTGCCAATATTTTAGGTGGCGCCGTAATCTGGGATATCATATTTGGAAGTCTGGCAACATTGGTAGCCGCATATTTCTCATACAAATTGAGAAAAAATGAATGGCTGGTTCCGATACCGCCAATTGTGATCAACAGTGTTGTGGTTGGCATTATGCTCAAGTATGCATATGGCATTGGCGATGGTCTGTTGGCCTTGATGGGTTCAGTGTTCGTTGGCCAGTTCGTAGCCGTATTTATTCTAGGTATGGTTTTACTCAAAGCATTGAAGCCAATTCGGAATATCTTTAATGACTAAATCACTGAATAAAGAATTTCCAGTCGATTGTACAGCGTCACATTAATTAGAGGATTTGATAGGATCATCGAAGTTGATGGAATTATCATCAGTAAAGATTTGAATCGATCGTATGAAATGAACAGAACTGAAAAGTTCTGTTTTTTTTGTTTTATGATGAATTTTGCGTTTAACATTAGCACGTGTTGAAATGTAACTATATGAAATAGAAATAGAAATAGAAATAGAAATAGAAATAGAAATAGAAATAGAAATAGAAATAGAAATATGAAGTAATTAAATGAGAACTAGAAATATATAATAACAAAACGAGAACAGAAATATAAAAATAGAAATGTGAGTGCAAACTTAAATGGGCCTCGAATCTGGATTGTGATAAGTGATGAAAAACGTTCAAATAAGCTATAGTCAAGGTTTAAAAGATATGATATAATAAAATATAACTATTCCTCAAATGTATATTTAGGGAATAGTTGAATCGAACGAAAAAAGGAGTTCACCATGGGCCGTAAAAAAATGATCCCCCCCACCGATTCTGCTGTTAAACCCAACCTTGCAGGTGTCTCATCAAAGAAACTTAAAATTCATAACAAATCAGATACGCCTGATAACATCGTTATCAAACAAAATGATATGATTAAAAAATGTCAACAGATCGAAATGCAACTACCATCTTTTATGTTTGACTATTTTCTTTATTTAAAAAATGCTGTGGCTCTCAGCTCGCGTGTCGCTTATCTAAGCGATCTGTTATTCTTCTGCAACTATTTGGTCAACGAACGACATATCAGCGCTGCTGAATCGCCTGCAGATATCGCTGAAGACGATTTTATGAAGCTGACTGCTAAAGATATCAATTTGTTTATCGGCGATTATTGTACCCGTTATATCGTTGAAACTGAGAATGCTGACTATATTATGGAAAATCACAACAAGTCCCTAGCACGCAAAAAATCTTCCTTGAGCGTCATGTTCAAGTTCTTCTACAGAGACGAATTGATGGAAAAAAACATCACAGAAGGTTTTAATCCGATTAAACTTCCCAAACCACAACCAGATGCTATCAAACGCCTGGAAATTGAAGAAGTGGCTCTTATGCTACATGCTGTGGATACTGGTGAGGGTTTAACGGATAAGGAAAAGCAATACTGGGAAAAAACAAAACGTAGAGACAAAGCAATGTTGGTACTTTTTACGACATATGGGCTGCGTGTCAGTGAAATCCAGCAGTTGAACTTAAGCTCTTTCAACTATGCCCGTGGCGAATTTAAGATCTATAGAAAACGCGGTAAAGAAGCAACCATGCCACTGAATCACTCTGCTTTGACAGTTTTGAATGAATACATCAAATTAGAACGTCCTGAGTCTACAGATGATGATGATCCGCTCTTTATTTCTCTTCAAGGAACACGCATCACGATTAGAGCGATCAGAGATCTCGTGAAAAAATATACGTCAATAGCAATGCAAGCACCTAGAAACAAAGGCTACAGTCCACACAAATTACGTGCAACGGCAGCCTCTTCATTGATACAATATGGTTTTTCGATTTATGATGTACAGAATTTGCTTGACCATGAGAATGTAACAACGACACAACTCTATGCGGCACATAAGAAAAATGCAAAACGCGATGTGATCAACAACTATGAATTGTTGGATGAATATAATAAGAATAATAAAGATAAAGAATGAGACTTTTAATGATTAGACATTGGAATCACAAGTGATTGACCCACTTGAAGCGAGCTGCTCTCGAGATTGTTTTTCATCTTGATGCGGTAGATCACTTCCCTAATGTCTTCTTCATAGAAATTGTATTTTGATGCGATGTCCCAAAGTGTATCGCCGTTGACTATCTCAACGACGACTGTTGCGTGATTCGTCGTTGCTTCAGACATGAACATCCCTGAAATATATGAAATAAAAGTGCTGATGATGATCAAAGTAATAAGGGTCATAATGACAAAGCGTGCTCGGTTAACGATATAAAGTCTCTTTCTTCTCTTCGCGCCAGGGTGTCTTTTAAGCTCTGATGTCATAAGGTTTTTAGTTTGATTCATACTGTTCAGCTCCCTTTCATTAATATCAACTGCAAACGTACGTTCTATTAAATTCATTATAACCGAACATGCGTTCTTTGTAAAGAGGAAAAACAGAACTAATGTTTGATTTTTTTTT
This sequence comes from Acidaminobacteraceae bacterium, assembly GCA_942493125.1. GTDB lineage: Bacteria > Bacillota > Clostridia > Peptostreptococcales > Acidaminobacteraceae > Fusibacter_C. The sequence continues at coordinate 156,125 of OW818667.1, forward strand.
TAGGTTATGTTATAATCACTTTAAGAAATTTGAACACTATAATATAGGAAAATTAAGCATTTTTATAAATAAACGATTTTCAGGGGGTAAATATGGGCGCTTCGATCTCAAAAAAACAGCAGATGATATTAGATTTTTTAAAGGATGAAGTTTCTAAAAAGGGCTATCCACCATCAGTAAGAGAAATTTGCCAAGCAGTTGGCCTTAAATCAACCTCCACTGTACACACACACCTCACGAGACTCGAAGAATTGGGTATGATTCGTAGAGATCCAACAAAACCTAGAGCGATTGAGATATATGATATGGAAAATGCACCTTTAGATAATGTCATTTCTTTAGCAAGAGACACGCGTTTTGTACCGATCGTTGGTGAGATAACAGCTGGACAACCTATTTTGGCCGTTGAAAGTATAGAAGAAACATTCCCTATTCCTTCTGATTTTGTTGATGAAGGCGTTTATTTTATGCTTAAAGTTAAAGGTGATAGTATGATTGAAGCTGGCATTTTTAATCGAGATTTGGTTCTTGTGAAGAAACAGGACGATGCAAATAGTGGCGATATCGTCGTAGCTATGATTGATGACAGTGCAACCGTTAAGACGTTCTACAAAGAAAAATCAAGAGTAAGGCTTCAGCCTGAAAATGCGTCTATGTCACCTATTTACGTCGATGATGTCCAGATCTTAGGAAAAGTAAAAGGTGTTTTTAGAAAAATGTAGATGACTTTGAGCAGCGCATTAAAACATATTATTTAAACCAGTTAGCATATAACTGGTTTTTTTAATTTAAAAATGAACTTTTTATTAAAAATAGTGATGTCTTCACAAATATATGTTTATTTATTATAAAATAAAGGTATAAAAAACTTGATTTAGCATAAAATGACATTTTAGATGGAGGATTTTTATGGATTATGTGTACGAAGTCATTCAAAAGATCAAAGAAAAAAATAAAGGCGAATCTGAATTTATTCAAGCCGTTGAAGAAGTATTCGAGTCGTTGATACCCGTACTTCAAAGACATCCAGAGTATGTAAAGGCAAATTTGCTTGAAAGAATTTGTGAGCCTGAAAGACAATTGTTATTTAGAGTGACTTGGGTTGACGATAATGGCAATGTACAAGTTAATCGCGGTTACAGAATCCAATTTAACGGCGCTATTGGCCCATACAAAGGTGGTTTGCGTTTTCATCACACCGTTTATATCGGTATTGTCAAGTTTCTTGGATTTGAACAAATTTTCAAGAACGCATTGACGGGCCTCCCTATCGGTGGTGGTAAAGGTGGTTCGGATTTTGATCCAAAAGGCAAATCAGATGATGAAATCATGCGATTTTGTCAAAGTTTCATGATGGAACTTTACAGACACATTGGTCCAGACATTGATGTTCCTGCAGGCGATATAGGCGTTGGTGGTCGAGAAATTGGTTATTTATATGGTCAATACAGACGTATCAGAGGCGCTTTTGAAAATGGCGTGCTTACAGGTAAAGGACTCTCTTACGGTGGCTCTTTAGCGCGTACTGAAGCAACTGGTTATGGACTCAGCTACTTTGTTGAAGAGATGCTTAAGACTCAGGGACAAAGCTTTGCTGGCAAACGCGTCGTCATTTCTGGCTCAGGAAACGTTGCGACATATGCTTGTCAAAAAGTGACTCAACTTGGTGGAAAAGTCATTGCAATGTCGGATTCAGATGGCTATATCTTAGATGAAGCGGGAATTGATTTTGAAGACATCCGACGCATCAAAGAAGTCAATCGTGCAAGAATCAGCACTTACCTTGAATTGCATCCAAATGCGAGCTATAAAGAAGGCTTTGGAAACATCTGGTCACTTAAATGTGACATCGCCCTCCCCTGTGCTACACAAAATGACATCTTAATCGAACATGCGAAAACATTGGTTGCAAATGGTGTTTTAGCCGTTGGTGAAGGTGCGAATATGCCGTGTTCCAATGAAGCAATCAAGTATTTTCTTGAAGAAGGCGTTTTAGTTGCTCCTGCAAAGGCTGCAAATGCAGGTGGCGTTGCGACTTCTGCACTTGAAATGAGTCAAAACTCTTCACGTTATCACTGGACATTTGAAGAAGTGGATGAAAAACTCAAAAACATCATGATCAATATTCATAAAAATGCCGAAAAAGCAGCAAGAGATTATGGCTTTGGTTACAATCTCGTCGCAGGCGCCAATATCGCCGGCTTTGTAAAAGTTGCAGATGCTATGATGGCTCAAGGCGATTATTAGCAAACAGCAAATACGCGTTTCCTTCAATAATTAATCAATAAAAATCATAAAGGGACACAATCACTGATTTTATTCAGATGATTGTGTCCCTTTTCAGCATTGCTAGATGCGTCTTTTATATTCTAGATACACCCGATTCTAAAGCAGCTTTGTACACCGCTTCTGCAACCTTCACACCGATTTCTTTGTTGAGTGCGGATGGTATGATGTACGATTCACATAACGCATCTGGTGTAACGAGATCCGCGATAGCGTGGACTGCTGCAATTTTCATCGTTTCATTGATATCCGATGCGCGCGCATCGAGTGCCCCTCTGAAGATGCCAGGGAACGCTAAGACGTTATTGATTTGATTCGGGAAATCCGATCGGCCAGTGCCCACAATACGCGCGCCAGCTTCAAGAGCGAGAGCCGGCATGATCTCTGGATCGGGATTAGCCATTGCAAATACGATAGCATCTTGATTCATTGATCTGACCATGTCTTGAGTTACCGCATCCTTACTTGAAACGCCGATAAATACATCCGCGCCAACCATTGCATCAGCGAGTGTGCCTTCATCAAAATTGGGATTGGTGATCAAGGCGATTTCATCTTGTACCCAATTCTTCTGTGGCACTTTACGGCTGAGGATGCCTTTTCTATCACACGATAAGATATTGATTGCACCTAAGTCAATGAGCATTCTTGCGATGGCATTGCCTGCGGATCCAGCTCCGTTGATGACGATTTTGATCGACTCAAGGCGTTTGTCTACAATTTTGAGTGCGTTGATGAGTGCTGCGCTGACGACGATCGCCGTTCCGTGTTGGTCATCGTGAAACACTGGAATATCCAATAATTCCTTGAGCTTTCTCTCCACTTCGACACATCGCGGTGAAGATATATCTTCTAAATTGATGCCGCCAAAAACAGGCGCAATTTGAACGACAGTATTTACGATGGTATCCACGTCTTGTGATTCGATGCATATTGGGAATGCATCGACATTTGCAAAGGCTTTGAATAAAATAGCTTTGCCTTCCATGACAGGAATTGCAGCTTTAGCACCGATGTTTCCAAGACCTAAAACTGCTGAACCATCTGATACTACAGCGACTAAATTGCCTTTTGCTGTGTATTTGTATACGTCATCAGGCGTCTGAGCGATTTTGCGACATGGTTCGGCAACACCGGGCGTATAAGCAGTTGAAAGATCATCACGTGTCTCGAGTTTTACTTTGCTGACGACTTCGATTTTTCCTTTAGCGCTTTCGTGAAGCTCGAGCGCACGTTCGTTGAAATTCATAGTTAGCTCCTTTGAGGTTTATAGAAATATTGCGGTTACAGTAATAAGAGTAATTAATGTATTTATAATTTAGTCACCGAATACAGCTGTTAATGGTATATATGATCATAGCGATACCAAATTGTTCTTGATCAACGCGTGCAATGATTTAATAACGCCAAATTTCGAGTGTTCGTACGTGAGGCCACCTTGAAAATAAGCGATATACGGCGGTCTGATCGGTGCATCGGCGCTCAGTTCGATCGATGATCCCTGTACAAAAGCGCCAGCGGCCATGATGACGTCGCTGCTGTAACCGGGCATCGCCCACGGTTCAGGCGTCACGAAGCTGTCGATTGGCGAAGCGGATTGAATCCCCCTACAAAAGGCGATGACTTTCTCTGCATCACCAAATTCCACTGCTTGAATGATGTCGCTACGCGATGCTTCAGGCGATGGATTGACTTTGTATCCCAGTGATTCATAGACACTTGAACATAAAATGGCCCCTTTTAACGCACCGGATACGACTTTCGGCGCCATGAAAAAGCCTTGAAGGATTGGTCGTGTTTGCCCGAATGTCAAACCACATTCTTTGCCGATTCCTGGAGATGTCAGACGTCCTGCAACCTGTTCGATAAGGTGTTCTTTGCCGACAATGTAACCCCCACTTAACGCAAGACCGCCACCTGGATTCTTGATGAGGCTGCCTGCCATAAGATCTGCACCAACATCAGTGGGCTCAAGGTATTCAAGGAATTCACCATAACAGTTGTCCACCATGACGATGCAATCAGGGAGTCTTTTTTTAACGGTTTCTATGACTTTTCCAATCTCTTCAATCGTTAGTCCCCTTCTCCATGAATAGCCTGCAGAGCGCTGAATATAAACGACCTGAGGTGGTGTGGACTCTATTTGCATTTTAATGGCTTCATAATCAAAGGCACCATCGGATAACAAATTGATTTCATCGTAGATGACGCCAATATCCATCAATGAGAGCGCATTTGATGGCGATAAGCCGATCACTTTCTCTAAGGTATCATATGGGCGGCCTGTTATGCTCAGAAGCTTGTGACCAGGTCTTAAAACGCCTGTGAGCATCAACGTCAATGCGTGTGTCCCCGAGACGATAATTGGTCTCACGATAGCATCCTCTGTACCAAAGACCATTTTGTAGACATTTTCAACGGCATCCCTGCCAATATCGTCATACCCGTAGCCAGTGTTCCAGTTGAAGTGTATGTCAGATAGGCGGTTTTCCTGCATGGCGTGTAGCACTTTGAGCTGGTTGTATTCGGCGATGTCGTCGATTTGTTTGAACTGGCTTAAAATGCGTGTTTCACAAGACTCGACGTACTTAACCACGTCCTGTGCGACGCCTAATTTTTCATAATAGCTGTACTTTGAAAGCATGGATCCTCCTACTTGATAACATTTAGTGCATTGATTAGCATTGGTATGATCTGTTTTTTACGCGACACCATATTGTCAATAAAAGTACCCTGCTCGACGCGTTTGCCAAAGGCAAGCGTGAGTAACATTTCGTGCTTACTTTCGAAAAGTGTGTAGGAGCCTTCTTTGATGATATCGGTTATGAGCATGAGCGTTAAGTAATGGTCGCGCCCATCATGAATGGATTGGATCAGTTTGATATAGTTTTCCTTTTGAGCGAGAATTTCTTCAAAATCGAGCGTAAAGACTTGAGAAATGCCTATTTTATAGCCATCTAATATAAATTCTTTAAAATCTGTATAAAAGACATCCTTTTCAGTACGGCCTTCCAGTGAGGTGCCACTTTTAAACATTTCGAGGGCATATTGATGCAGGTCAACCCCTGCAATCGCTTTAAGTTCTGCCAAAGCATGCTCGTCGAAATACGTTGTAGTTGGCGATTTTAAGAACAATGTATCTGAGACGATACCTGATAACATTAGGCCTGCAAGGTTTTGAGGTATCTCGATGCCAGCTTCTTTAAACAGTTGAAAAATGATTGTGTTGGTACTGCCCACTGGCATGTTTCTGAAGCTGATCGGCATCGCTGTATAGATATCGCCAATTTTGTGGTGATCGATAATCTCTAGAACTTCCGCTTCGCTGAGGCCATCGGCCGACTGTGCGTATTCGTTGTGGTCGACTAAGATAACATTTTTTTTGCTGGGATTCAAGAAGTGTCTGCGGCCGATAATGCCGAGGTATTTGCCCTTATCATCGACAATTGGGAATTTTGAATGTTTGGATGACTGGATGATCTCCTTGCAGTTTTCAAGGTATTCATCCACTTTAAATTTTGTTAGGTGTTCGCTATTCATAATCGTATTTATGAAGTTGGTTTGATTGATCAGTTTTGAAGTCGCATAGGTGTCATAAGACGTGCGCAATATGTTGACGCCGCTCACTTTTGCCTTGTCTACTATGATTTCCGGTATTTCGAGATCGCCTGTTATGATGATGAGCTGAGCATTCATGGCGATAGCGTGTTCGATCAAATCGTATCGATCGCCTGTTATGACGATAGAATCCGATTCGATGCGCTGCTGCCTGATGATGGTGCTATCGTGAAACGCTGTGATGACGATGTGTCCATTGACATCACTGTGGCCGTAGTTTAATATTTCCGCGTTTAAATCTTGTTTGATGTTGTTAAATGTCGTCCGAATCGCATGATAATCACCGTTGATCGTGTTCATGGCGATATCCTTCATCGTGACGATACCGATGAGTACGCCTTCAGGATCGACGATTGGAAGTGTACGAATCTTGTGAGCATTCATGTGGTGATAGGCTTTTAAGATTGAATTAGAAGGTTCTAGCGGTAAGATTCTATCATAGTCAAGGTCTTTAAGTTGGATTTTGACATTGTCGATCATTCGAGGGGTTTCATAACCAAAATGCTTGAGGACAAATTCGGTTTCTTTTGTGATTTCACCGAGGATGCAGGGCTCAGCGTTTTGACCAACTGTATTTTTTAAGTATGATAAGGCTATTGCAGATGTGACGCTATCCGTATCTGGATTTTTATGACCAAAAATAAGTATTTTTTCTTCCATTTTTATACGCCCCTTTCCTTGTTCAACAAACATTATAACATAAAAAAGGATGCCTAAGCATCCTCTATAACTGATTTTACATAACTTTCACAAGTTAACGACGTTCTCGTTTAATTGGCGTTATTTCTTAGTGACTGTATCGAGCACTAGAGAAATCATTTCACCAAAAGTGCGCTCACGCTCTTCTGCAGATGTTTCTTCTTGTGTGACGAGTGAATCGCTGACTGTCAATACACAAAGTGCCTGCGCTTTGTATTTAGCTGCCAAAGTGTAAAGCTCTGCAGCTTCCATTTCAACGGCTAAGATATTGTAATCGACGAGCTTTTCATTGCGATTGCTGTTGTAATCGTCGTAGAAGCTATCTTCTGATAAGATGTTGCCGACGTGTACTTTTTGACCTTTTTCAAGTGCTGTCATATAGGTATTGTGTAGCAAATCGAAATCTGCGATTGCAGCGTAGTTGACCGTTCCAAAACGTCTATTATTGAGGTTCGCTGTCGTGCTAGCGCCTTGAGCCAAGATGACGTCTCTGATTTTGACATGCGGTTGCATAGCGCCACAAGAACCAACGCGGATCAATTTTTTAACATCGTAGAATCTAAGGAGTTCATTAACGTAGATTGACAGTGATGGCATGCCCATTCCTGTTCCTTGAACAGACACGCGTACGCCTTTATATGTGCCAGTAAAGCCGAACATCCCTCTTACTTGATTGTAACAAACTGGATTTTCAAGGAAAGTCTCAGCAATATATTTAGCTCTAAGCGGGTCGCCTGGAAGAAGAACGATATCTGCGATATCTCCGAGTTTTGCATTGATATGTGTACTCAATTTATTGCACCTCCAAATTTAATAATAATTACTTTATAAGTCATTATACATTTACCTCAATTATATCAGATAAATAAACTTATGACTATGTAAGGTTACACAGTGGATGACGCATTCATGACTATTATACCCACAAAAATTTAGAAGAACCTCCCATATGATTAGAATTGATTATCATAATGAGAGGTTCATATGCTTTGTAGAAGCATTTGATACTTAAAGCTTATAAAGTGTGCTGTTTTTCTCATGTGCAGATGCGAGCATGAGTTTGATGCGGTTGATTTGATTGACTTCACTGGCACCTGGATCATAATCGATAGCGACGATGTTGGATGCAGGATAACTGTGCTTGAGTTCCTTGATCATCCCCTTGCCCGTGATGTGGTTTGGCAGACAAGCAAATGGCTGCATGCAGACGATGTTGTCGACGCCACTGTGGATGAGCTCCACCATTTCGGCGGTCAAGAACCAGCCTTCTCCCGATTGGTTACAAAGTGAGAGATGAGGCTCTGCGAGTTTTGCGAGCTCTTTGATGTGTTTCGGGTGTTCGAAACGCGTGCTTGCTTTAAGCGCATCGACCATCGGCTTTCTGTAGTACTCGATGAGACCGATAAGGACTTCGCTTGTAATGCGTCCCTTTAGCGACCCAGATAAATACTTGTGTTTGACGACGCTGTTGTAAGCGGTATAAGCAAAGAAATCCACAAGATCTGGCATAACCGCTTCTGCCCCTTCACGTTCTACTAGATCAACGATGTTATTGTTGGCAGTCGGATGGAATTTTACGAGAATCTCCCCTACAAGACCAACTTTTGGTTTTTTAATGTCAAGTAACGGAAGCGCATCAAAATCAGCGACGATGCCTTTGACCGTTTTCGTGAAGCTTTTTCGGTCGCCTTTGTAAAGCGATGTCTTACATACTTCAACCCACTTGTCATAGAGCTCAGTCGCCGCACCTTTGGTCACTTCATAAGGTCTCGTTTTGTACAAGACACGCATCAATAAATCGCCATAGAGTATGCTTTGTACCAATTTTTCGACTACTGGTTTTGTGAGCTGGAAGCCTGGATTTGACTCAAGACCTAATGCATTTAAGCTGATGACAGGTATATGCGACATTTTTGCACTCGTCAATGCTTGTCTGATGAAAGCAATGTAGTTCGTCGCACGGCAACCACCACCCGTTTGTGTGATGATCAGTGCCGTTTTCTCGAGGTCGTATTTGCCTGAATTCAATGCTTTCATCATTTGGCCGACGACGAGTATCGATGGAAAACACGCGTCATTGTTGACGTATTTAAGGCCTTCATCGATGGCTTCAGTATCTATGGATGGTAGCACTTCTAGATTGAGGCCTTCAGGTTTAAGGGCACTCTCGATAAATTGGAAATGGATCGGTGACATCTGAGGCACTAAAATCGTATGTGTCTTTCTCATCTCTTCAGTGAAAACGACGCGTGCAGGTATTGCAGGTGCGATTTCAGGAATAAAGCATCGTTTGTCACGTTCGCCTATCGCAGCAATCAGAGAGCGAATCCTAATTCTGATGGCACCAAGGTTGTTGATTTCGTCTATTTTTAACAGTGTGCATATCTTGCCAGTCTGTTCTAACAACTCTTTTACTTGATCAGAAGTGACAGCATCTAAGCCGCAACCAAACGAATTCAGTTGAACAAGCTCAAGGTTGCTTTGCTTTGAGACGTAGGATGCTGCAGCATATAGCCTTGTGTGGTAAACCCATTGATCCACAACGCGAAGCGGTCTTGTAATATCGTCAAGATGTGCGATGGCATCTTCCGAAAGCACCGCAAAGCCATATGACTTAATGAGTTCAGGAATCCCATGGTTGATCTCATGATCGATATGATAAGGACGTCCTGCAAGGACGATGCCTTTGATTTGATGCGTTTCAATGTATTTAAGTGCCAGTTCACCTTGTTGTCTGACATCTGACATATATAGTTTTTGTGCCTCATACCCTTTGTCAACGGCAGCATAGATCTCAGATTTGTTCAACCCCCACGATTTTAATTCCTCTGATAAGCGTTTTTTCATACGATCAGGTGAATCAATCGGTAAGAATGGATGTGAGTATGAAATGTTCTTGTTCTTGATGTGGTCTATGTTTGTGTGTATCGTCTCGGGATAAGATGTTACAACTGGGCAATTGTAATGGTTGTTGGCATTTTCATCCTCTTTTGTATTGTATGGGATACATGGGTAGAATATACGATCTACTTTGCGGTTAATCAAATCTTCGATGTGTCCATGTACAAGTTTTGCTGGATAGCATACACTTTCTGACGGTATCGTTTCCATGCCCATTTCATAAATTTTTCTAGACGTGCGCGTTGACAACTCGACTCTATAGCCAAGCGTCGTAAAAAATGCAGCCCAAAACGGATAGTCTTCATAAATGTTGAGAACACGTGGTATGCCAATCGTGCCTCTGACGGCTTCTTTACGAGATAATACTGGATAATCGAACACGCGATTGTATTTGTACTCGTATAGGTTCGGCAGATCATTTGCTTCGACGATTTCTCCTGCCCCTCTCTCACAACGGTTTCCAGAGATATAATGCCTGTTGTCCGAGAAATGGTTGACAGTGAGTTGACAATGGTTGCCACAAAGTGTGCAGCGCTTGGATTCCGTCGTCGTCGTAAAACTGTTGATGGCATCGCCAGTTAGCATTTCTGTTACATAAGTATCATCATGACGTTCTTTTGAGATCAATGCGGCGCCAAAAGCACCCATGATGCCTGCGATATCTGGACGCACGACTTCTCTACCAGACACCCTCTCAAGAGCTCTTAAAACAGCGTCATTGTAAAATGTGCCGCCTTGAACGACTATTTTTTCTCCGAGGTCTTCAACTGAACGCATCCTGATAACTTTAAAGAGGGCGTTTTTAACAACGGACATCGAAATACCCGCTGAAATATCGCCTACTGTGGCCCCTTCTTTTTGCGCTTGCTTAACTCTTGAGTTCATGAAGACGGTGCAACGCGTACCCAAATCTACTGGATTTTCAGACATGAGTCCGAGCTTTGAGAAGTCTTGTATGCTATGGTTCACTGAATTTGCAAAGGTCTCGATAAATGAACCACAACCCGACGAACACGCCTCGTTAAGCATGATTGAGTTGATGACGCCATCGTTGATGCGCAAGCTCTTCATGTCTTGGCCACCGATGTCTAGGATGGAATCCACGCCTGGTAAAAAGAATTCGGCACCTTTATAGTGTGCAACGGTTTCAATTTCACCATGGTCGATTTTAAGGGCCGCTTTAATCAAACTTTCACCATAGCCAGTGACAGTGCCATATACGACATGGGCGTCTGCGTTAATCGATTGATGTAGCTTCTGTAATGCGATGATCGTTGTGCGAAGTGGATTGCCTTCATTGGATCCGTAATGTGAATAGACGAGTCGACTTTCTGAATCTATCACGGCGATTTTAGTCGTCGTTGACCCTGCGTCTATGCCGAGATAAAGGTTGCCATGCGCATCAGCAAGATCGCTTTTAACGACTTTGTGCTTTGAATGACGTTCTTTAAAGGCCTCATAATCCGCCTCTGATTCGAAGAGTTGATCGAGCTGGTCGTTTGAATCTGGGCCTTCACAATAGATGTTTGGCATGCGGTCATAAATACATTTCATTTCAATCGATTCCGTTGTACTCGATGATAACGCAGCGCCAAGTGCAACGAAATACTGTGTATTGTCAAGAGTGATGATGTCTTCATCAATGAGGTTGAGTGTCACTTCAAACCTTTTCTTTAGTTCTGAAAGGAACGAAAGTGGCCCACCTAAAAAAGCCACCTTACCACGTATGGGTTTGCCACACGCAAGGCCGCTGATCGTTTGATTCACAACTGCTTGAAGGACGGATGCCGCTATGTCTTCTCTCGAAGCCCCTTCGTTGAGCAATGGTTGAATATCCGTTTTCGCGAACACGCCACAGCGTGAGGCAATAGGATAAATTTCTTTATGATTTTTCGCCAAATTGTTGAGCCCATCTGCATCGGTTTTAAGGAGTGATGACATCTGATCAATGAATGACCCTGTTCCGCCTGCGCAAGTACCATTCATGCGCTGCTCAATCGTCGTTCCAAAGTACATGATCTTTGCATCTTCTCCACCGAGTTCGATAGCAACATCGGTCTCTGGCGCGTATTTTTTTATTGCTTTTGAACAAGCGACTACTTCTTGAATAAAACCTACTTTCAAGCTTTCAGCAAGACCAAGTCCCGCAGAGCCTGTTACCATGAGTTTTAATGTCGCGTTGCTAAGTGTGCTCTTTGCATCTTCAAAAAGTGCTTTTACTGTGTTTTTAACATCTGAAAAATGACGGCGGTAATCTTTGAATATTATCGTGTTGTTTTCGTCTAAAATAATCATTTTGACGGTTGTAGAACCTACGTCTACGCCTACGTTGTAAGTATGAATCATATTGACACCTCGGTCAGCTGTTATTGTTGCAATTCAAGTAGAAACTATTATTATTATAGTCCTTTTTGGAAAATATGAAATAGAAATTTTTACTATAATTGAATTAGAAAAGACATGAGTCTTGTCTCATGTCTTTTCTGTCTAAAACTTGCTGTTTCCAAGTCTCATCAAAGCATCTTGTTTTCAATTCTTTGTGCCAATATAGTCATTGCATTTTGTCTAGGATCGATCTCATTTGGGAGATTGATAAAATCCAGCTCAAACAGAAAATCAGTTACCTTTTTCTCCGCAAAATATGATTCACAAAGCTTTGTAAACAGCTCTATAACCGCCGGTTTTGCACTTAATGTCTTCTTGTGGAGCACGACGACAAAACTGTTGTGACCATGCGAATAAACTTCATCTTCAAGGTTAAGTGCATTTTCAATTTCTCTATTGAGACCTTTAATTAGGGTGATATCTCGAACATTGGTTTCTGACTGGGTAGGATTGTTTTTATTGTATACGAGAATGAGTCCAATCAACAATTCGTGATTTTCTCGAATCGCTTTTCTTACAGCACTGTAAAGTGACGTTTCGATTTGTTTTGGCGAACTGGTTGGCAACGTCTTAGACGTTTCTATGAACTTGATATGTGCCATCAACTTCGATTTGACATATTCATCGTCAAATGGTTTTAATATATAGTCATTTGCACCTACTCGAATGGCTCTTATAAATGATTTGCGTGTATTGATACTCGTCGCTATGATGACGACAAGATTCGGATTGATTTCCTTTAATTTTGATATGAGTTCATAACCATCTTCTGAACCTAGGTTTACATCGATGATGATCATATCCAGTATTGACTGCAAGTTACCCACTCGGTTGATTGCTTCATAAGAAGTCGAAGCAGTGATGACTTCAACCGGTATGCCTTCCAGCAATTTTCTGATTCGATAAACCGTTGTCGCATTGATGTCAATTACCATGATATTGGTCATCAGAATCCCCCTTTGTTTGATACCTTTAGAAAAAAATGTATTTACACATATTATATATGATTCATGACAAAAAGTTAACCAAATTAATCTGATACCGCTCACAAATAGTTGTAAAAAAACAACCGGTATACATAATAATATTATGTATACCGGTTGTAGGTAATTATGCAATTTCAATAATTAATAATCAGATTGACTTGTCTTACTTTGATTTGCGATGTCAATTGATGCGGAAGCGCCAATACGAGTTGCACCGGCTTCGATGAATGCCATCGCTGTCTCATAATCCCTAACGCCACCAGAAGCTTTAACTTCAAGGGCATCGCCAACGGTCTGTTTCATAAGCTTTACATCTTCAACTGTAGCACCGCCTGTACTGAATCCCGTAGACGTCTTCACGAACTGTGCGCCTGCTGCTTTTGAAAGCTCACATGCTTTGACAATTTCATCTTTCGTTAAAAGGCATGTTTCAAGGATGACTTTTAAGATGGCTTTGCCGCGGATCGCATCTACTACAGCTGCAATATCCGCCTGTACATAATCGTATTTTTGATCTTTTAGTGCTGATACGTTGAGAACCATATCGATTTCGTTTGCGCCATCTTCAACGGCTTTGCGCGCTTCAGCAGCTTTGATGAAAGATGTGCTCGCACCGAATGGAAAACCGATAACAGAAGTCACTTTTACTTCTGTCCCCTCAAGTTGCTTTGCAACTAGAGATACGAAATACGGGTTGACACAGACTGAAAAAAAGCCATATTCTTTCGCTTCATCACATATTTTGATGACATCTGCATCGGTGATGTTCGGTTTGAGTATGGTATGGTCAATTGTTTTTGCTATGTTCATATCATTCACCTCGTTTTATTTATCCTATTTATCATATCGAATTGATACCCAAACGTCAAATTAGAAACAAGTTTTTTATAAACAGTTAACAACAGTTTTTTTTGAGAAGTGTTTTATTTGGTATAAACGGCTTCCTGAAGTGTCGCGATATATGGCAAGTTTCTATAACGCTCCGCATAATCGATACCATATCCAACGATAAACTCATCTGGAATGTGATACCCGATATATTTGACAGACAATTGTGCGATACGTCTTTCAGGCTTGTCAAGTAAAGTACAAATTTCTAGACTTCTAGGTTTTCTTGAACGGAAATTTTCAATGAGGTACTTTAGCGTCAGGCCAGTATCGATAATGTCCTCAATGATGATGACATCTTTGCCCTCAATGCTGTAATCCAGATCCTTCAAAATTTTGACGACACCTGAACTCTCAGTTGAATGGCCATAGCTTGAAGCGGCAATAAAATCTATCTGTATTGGAAAGCTAATCTCTCTCATCAAGTCGCACATAAATACATTTGCGCCCTTCAAAACACCGATAAGCAATAAGTCTTTACCTTCATAATCAGCAGAGATTCTAGTGGCTAGTTCTTTGACTTTCGCTTTCAAATCCGCCTCAGAAAAAAGAATATCTTTTACGTCATTTTTCATTTGTTTTCTCCTCAAATCTTACATATTCCGATGCGTCCATAAGGATTCACCGTAATTATAATATCACAAATGCTAACGTATAAAAATAAATTCTTTTTCACCCACTTTGATTGAGTCGCCGTTTTCGATGGCGGTTTCTCCCATCAATCGCTTGCCATTTACATAGGTCCCATTTGTCGATTTGAGGTCCTTTATCTTCATCTGATAGCCCTCTTTATAGACGATGGCATGCTTGCGACTGACGGATGCAACATCTAAAAATACGTTGTTGCAGGCATCCCTACCCACCGTATTATGATCAAAATAGAGCTTGTGGCTTTCAAGTGGGTTCGCTTTATTGAGTAAAATTGGATATGACGCGTTATGAGAAGTAATCGATGAAGAGGCTTCAGCCACTGTAAAACTTTTTGGCGTCTTAAAAAGTTTCCAAGGGCGTTTGACAGACTGCCTATCCGGTTCGTTCTTTTGGAGCAAATCATAGAGCCCTTCAAGTGAGAAGCTTTGAAGGGTTAGTAAATCAAATGTAAAATCACTGAGGACCACAAGGTGCTTGATGACTCCCGACTCTATGAGCGCATGTCTGATGAGATCCGTTGAACTGTAAGGGCTGTTATAGCTTTTGTCAGGGACATATCGCCAGACAAAATCGTCTAACAACGGATCAAAATAAACATTTTGAGGTGAAAAGTCCACGCGTTTTATGGTAAGCAGGTGTTCTTTACAGATTTGGTCGAGCCTTATGATCGCTTCAACGAGGCCAATCATCTGTTGCTTTTGAAAATAATTCAACGTCAGTAGATCTTGCACGGTTTGCATGCGCTCATCTTCAAGGTAGTTGATATACTTTATGGCGTCATCTTGTGAGGCATCTAAATGAAAGTCTTGGAACACTTTCAAACACGTGTGTTGCAACATCTCGGATTCAAATGTCATGAAATTGCTTTGTAAGATTGGTCGTCTCGTCATAGCATCGTCACGGTGTCGTAAAGAGTTCATTGATTTGATTGTTTTCTTTGATGCCTTCTGTCAGTTCTGTAAAAAAAGATACGGCAAAGCTCCTAAAGAGAAACGCTAATCCTATAAGGACTGCGATGATGATGACGATCTCAATCGTGCCCATCCCCTCCTCTTTTTTTGTAAAGTTTTTCGATAGTGATCCTTTGAGTTCGAGTAAAATCTCATAAAGTTTTAGTGACATAGTTTCTTCCTTTCTGTTTTAAAGTATCATGATAATTGGTGTCAAAACGACTATGATGACACTGATGAGGGATAACATGAGTAAAAATGTGAGCTGAATAGTGACGGATTCTGATTTTTTTCTGACGCGGATGAGTTTCATTTGCCAAAGTTCATCATGATATTTTTCAAGTGCCGCAATCGTGCTTAAACTGCCTGTGATGTGAAACTGATTGATCAGACGCACAAAGCGCCATATCTCTTTTCTATCTTGAAGTGTTGCGTATTGGTTCAATGCCTGGACGGCACTACTTGAAACGGTAATCTGTCTGTGTAACAAGTCATCACGACATTGGGTGGATAGAGTCAGTCTCAGTGCTTTTTCCAGTGTGATTCCCGCTCCATAGTTGATGAGAAACTCTTGAATGAAGTGTGATAATTCCGCTTCAAAAGGTAAAATAGTCACTTTTTTCTTATATAAACCAACTTTGTCGAGCCACGATAAGCACTTAGCTCGTTTTGACGCAATTGTTTGCGTGACTTTTGATATAAGTTTTGACTTTAACATTGCTTTTTCAATTTTGTTGTTTGCAATATCTATAAGTTGCGTAATTTTCATAAGACCTCATATCTTAAATTTGATGATGTGTTCTGAGATGAGCTTCATGGCGACAATCAAACCAAGCGCAAATGTCATGACCACTCTACCTATAGCAGTCTGATATAGGATCTCCATATAGCCAGGTGATGAGAGCCTTATAAACAGCACAATGCACATAGGCGCTAGACATAAAATTGTTTGCTCCAGTTTTTTTTGATAGATGACCATTTCGATCTCATTGTTCACTTTGTGCTTCATATAGAGCTTGTCGATGGTGATCCCTGTGATGATGGATGGATTCGATCCAGTCTCTTTACTGAGTTGCATCATTCTTGAAAAAAGCGTGGCTTCATAGATGGGAAAAGCTTCGCAGACACTTTGATACAGGAGATCACCTCTTACGCCCATCTGAATCGAATGACTTAGTTTGATGATGGTTTTGCTTGAATAGTTGATATCGTTTTGCAGCATTTTTGATGATGCGATGACGGAACTTTCAAAACCCATACCGATGCACAAGTTGGAATTGATCTGATTCAAAAAATCGATAAACGCATCTAAGTAATGGCCATCCAAGTTCTTAAGATAATAAGATTTTTTCGTGACTACGACATAGAAAAGTGATAAACACAGGACTAGCAGGATCAAGCTGTCATAGAAACAAACGACGGAAAGACCAATAAAAAGTAAATCGAATAATAATCTGAACCAATCAAGCGATTCAAGTTGATTACGGCTACTTAGCATCTTGGTACCTCCTCAATTTTGATTGGTTCAAAATCTTCTTTACCATGTCTTCAAATTGTAGGGGGTCATCTTCACTAATATAAACTGAGTTGAGGACATAATCAGATGTGCCTTTGACCACTTCTGAAATCTGCGATACAATCCTTCGACCATCAGGTAGCTTTTCAAGGAAAACCAAGAAATCAATCGCTGAAATAATCTGTTTGCGAATGAGCAGATGGTTGATGGCGCTGTAACTGCTTGCGATGACTTCAAGGCGTGTCAACATGTCCATGGGTGAATTGCTATGACCCGTTGAAAGCGAGCCATCATGCCCAGTATTCATAGCTTGAAGCATATCTATAACTTCATCCCCCCTAACCTCGCCGACTATGATGCGATCTGGCCGCATCCGGAGTGCATTTTTTATCAAATGACTCATGTCGATGGCTGTGATGGCTTGATGTGACTTGCGCGTTTCCATGGCTACGACGTTTTCGTGATGGCTGAGAGATATTTCGGCAGCATCTTCAATCGTTACGATACGTGCGTTTCGATCGATGAATGAAGACAAGCAGTTCAGAAGGGTCGTCTTTCCTGAACCTGTGCTGCCACAGATAAACAAGTTGAATTTGCAGCTTATGAGACATTCAAACAACTTTGAAACTGGCTGTGTGAACATGCCGGATGCCATGAGCTCCGCGCTGCCACTTAGTGCTTTTTTAAATTTTCGGATTGTGATAACGGGGCCATTTAAGGCAACGGGATCAAGGACGATGTTGACTCTTGACCCATCGTTCAAGCGTGCATCCAGCGTTGGTGACCCT
The DNA here is from genome assembly GCA_942493125.1 of Acidaminobacteraceae bacterium. Taxonomy (GTDB): domain Bacteria; phylum Bacillota; class Clostridia; order Peptostreptococcales; family Acidaminobacteraceae; genus Fusibacter_C. Next base: position 173,793 of record OW818667.1, read on the forward strand.
AAATTGACTTCGCGACCGACCTGCGCACTAATTTTATGAATCAGTTGCATGATTTGATCCTTACTTTCAAATATGAAGTCGCTTTTATAGAGACGTCCATGGCGTTCAATGAAGATGCCCTCCAGCCCATTGATCATAATCTCAGTTATATCTGAATCTTCAAGTAAAGGCTGTATGATATCGTAACCAAAAATAGAATGATAAACCTTCTGATAGAGCGTTTTTTTAGCCTCCGTGCCAAGTTCAGCCATAGCGCTAATTTTACTCTGAATCGCTTCTTTGACGAGCGCCTCCTGAAAATCGACGATCTCATCGAGTATTGCCTTCTTGATTGATTCGATTTCAAGATAACGCGTCATAAGTCATCACCTCTAATCGCTTGGTTTTCAGACAGTTGCTAAGATGTGGCTCCAGCTTTTGCGCCTTGTCATTTTCGACGAGAATGACCGTGTCCGAAAGGTCCATGAGGGTTGCATCAAGTGTGCCTTTTAGAGGTGAAGAGACAATGAGTAGGCGTTTTGACTCTTTGAGGTGATTTAAAAAGAGGATGATATCTGATACTGGTGGGTTAAGATAATCATGGATATTCGTAATTACGTCTAAAACTGCTTGATTTGCGACTTTAATTGAGAAGCTGGTAAGACTGTCAAAAAGAGAAAAACTTGAATCTGGGCAAAAATCAAGCGAAATAACCCTATCGATATCGTATTTCTTAGAAACCTCATTGATGATCGCTTCTTTATCAGCACACTTTGTCGCAAAGCCTAAAAAGGTCATAGGAAATGCCTCCTGTGAAACGAGCGTCAGAATGTTTTTTGTACTCTGATATTTCTTGATACATCGAACATGATCTTTTAATGTCAAATCTTGCATTTTAAACTCAGTGAGTACGATGACTTCTCCAGCTTTGTAATTTAAGGCTTCAAACGTCTCGTAATCATCTTCGTCAACGATACAGCTCTGCCCTGATTCTAGAGCCGACACCTCTGCCATCGCAATTAATTGAAGCTTTGTCAAAGTCACACTGAGCTGCGTAAACAGCTTTTTAGTATAGGCATTTTCTATGATAAATTGCATTGGGACTCCTCGAATACCATAATATGGTAAATGATAATAAAGTTATTATACATCCATAATATGGAATTGACAACACTATAATTCCAAATTATCCCATATATTTATATTTTCATTCTAGCATTTTGTTCAATCAACGGTTCAAAATAGTAAGAATGAAAAAAAAGACCTTAAACAATGACGTTTAAGGTCTTTCTAGCTGTTTAGCCTTTTTTAGATACTTTTTTTCCATAAGGAAATTTGTTTCTGTAAATTTTCTCGTTTTTATTCCATAGCGACATGCCATAAACGGTACCGAACACGATGAAAAAGAGAAGTGACAGAATAGCTTGGTAGATATTGTACTTGACACTATCTTCGATGATCATGTTGAGCACAATCATGATGACAGAATAGATAACGAATGTCGGAAGCCCCCAAGTAAATGCACCAAATTTAAGTGCGAATTTCATTTTACCTTGATCACTGTTTTTTTGCCATCCGTCCAAAACGAGTTTTTCATTTTCAATTGCTCTTTGTTTACGTGCATTCGCTTTGTCTTCAGAGCTAAGCTTTTGCTTTTTTACCATTGATGCCTCCAGCGATTCTTATTAATTAAACCGGATGCGTTTTTTCTTCCTTGTTCACCAAATCAGAATCTACTTTATAGAGCTGTGCTTGTCTGAATTTAAAATAATCAAGCGCAACATTTGGGAAAAGGACATAAGATAACACATCTTCTTCCTCTTCAATATACTCTTTAATCTTCTCTCTTTCAATAGCCATTAATGGCTCGATGAGATCAGCAGGTCTGCATGTGATGACCTCTTGATCGCCGATGATCTTTTCGATAATCTCCGGTTTGATGGCTTCAGAAGGTCTGCCATACATGCCTCTGACGTATTCTTTGATCTCTTTTGGCACCATTTTGTAGCGTTCGCCCATGACGACGTTGAGAACAGCTTGCGTACCTACCATTTGACTTGTTGGTGTAACAAGTGGCGGGAATCCGAGGTCTTCTCTTACGCGTGGTACTTCTTTGAGCACTTCTTCATATTTATCTAAAGCATTCTGTGCTTTGAGTTGTGAAACGAGATTTGAAAGCATACCGCCTGGTACTTGATAAATTAAAGCATTGATATCCACACCGAGCATCTTTGGATCCAATAAGCCTGTATCGATGGCTTTTTCGCGGATTGGCTGGAAATAAGTGGTCACTTTATCGAGAATTTTAAGATCTAATCCCGTATCATATGGCGTACCCTGAAGCGCTGCAACCATAGGTTCTGTAGCAGGTTGAGATGTGCCGAGCGCAAAAGGAGAAATTGCCGTATCGATGATGTCAACACCTGCTTCGATCGCTTTCAGATAGGACATGCTTGCAAGACCGCTCGTGTAATGTGAATGAATTTCAAGCGGTACAGAGATATTGCTTTTGATGGCTTTAACGAGCTTTTCAGTTTCATATGGCGTAAGAAGACCAGACATGTCCTTGATACAGATCGAATCGGCACCCATGGACTGCATGTCTTTTGCGAGCGAAACGTACTTTTCAATCGTATGAACAGGGCTGATCGTATAAGCGATAGCCGCCTGTGCGTGTGCGCCTTCTTCTTTTGTCACTCTAAGCGCCGTTTCGATATTTCTCAGGTCGTTTAACGCGTCAAAGATGCGGATAATGTCTATGCCGTTTGCAATAGAACGCTTCACAAATTCTGTGACGACATCATCTGGATAGTTTTTGTAGCCAAGAAGATTTTGTCCGCGTAGCAACATTTGTAATTTTGTATTTTTGACATTCTTTCGAATGATTCTTAAACGTTCCCAAGGATTTTCACTTAAATATCTCAGTGAAGCATCAAAAGTTGCACCACCCCAACATTCAAGTGCATGATAGCCAACTTGATCCATCGTTTCCAAAATTGGAATCATCTCTTTAGTAGATAATCGCGTCGCAATAAGCGATTGATGTGCGTCTCTTAATATTGTCTCAGTTATTTTGATTTTAGACATGATAACCCTCCTACTGGTATTCATGAAAAGTTTATCATTTGTACAATTTTCTGTACAGGAGATTGCAAAAGTGATAGACTAAGCTTAGTTTATTTAATAAATATATTCGCCTTTAAACTTTATTTAATTAGGGAGAAATTATGGATAGCACAGATATTCGCATATTAAAAATACTGCAACAGGAAGCGCGCATTTCGATGAAGGAACTCGGTCTCAGAGTTAATCTCACTTCCCCAGCGGTATCAGAACGCATTAAAAGATTGGAAGAAAGCGGTGTCATTGAAGGTTATGCCGCCATCGTAAACCCAAAAAAACTCAAGTTGCACGTCGAAGCGATTGTGCACGTCTCTATGAAAGTGAGTGCTCATGAACGCTTTAAAAAACTAGCTCTGGAAGAGCGTGAAATCATCGAATGTCACCACGTAACTGGTGAAGATTGCATGACGGTCAAAGTGGTATGTGAAGACACCCACAGACTGGAAGAAATCCTCGATAAAATTCAAGCTATTGGCGACACAAAAACAGCCATCATCCTCTCTAGCCCGCTAAAGAGAAAGGCGATTATTCCACCAAATGTGGAAAATATCTAATAATTGCTTGCAATTATCTAAAAAAAAAATCCTCTAGCTGTACTAGAGGAAATAGGGGGGAAATATATAATAGACTATGAAGAAATCGTTTCCCAAGTCTGTTGACTATATACCCCTACTCTTATTTTTTATTCAGTTCAATATTTAAAAAAATAAAATTTTTATAGTTCTACTTGAAAGCCCGTAAAAGCGTAGTTTACCTTTTGCGGGAATTTTATTTTAAGCCTGTAATAACCGTCAATTCCTGTACAATGATTGACATAGATGCCTTCAATTCCAAACCGGCTGAACTGCATGAGATGCTGATCGAGATGTCTTAAGAGCTCACCGCTAAAATGCATGCCACCAAAAACATAGTGGATGCTGTGGTGGTTGTTTTTTTCAAATGCCGTTTTCAAAATGTTGAGAATCCCCTTGTGTGAGCAACCTGTAAACAAGAAGCTCTTCTTCCCTTCAGAGATCAACATGAAAAGTTCATCCGCAAATGGATCTTGAATCAGATTCATGGAATCTTTGACAAAAAATTTAGAAGTATCCACTAAATCGTTTGAATACATATGGATGTTTGTGATGAGTTTGATACCTGGTGCAATCTCAGTATCCTCTTCAAGAAGCACAAAAGAATTTGGATAGTCACTCACCGGCTTTTTGAGTTTAAAGCCTATGAAGTGCTGGATTTCATTTGTAATGGATAATTTTTCACCGAAAGCTTTTGGCTTTAAGTAGATGGTCGCCGTTTGGTTGATGGCGAGAAATGCTTCAAGACCACCGCAATGATCATAATGCCCGTGACTCAAGATGACAAAGTCCACGTCGCTCAAATCTTCGGCAAGATATGAGGCGTTTGCAACAAAGGCTTTTGTTTGGCCTGTGTCAAAAAGGATTTTTAAACCATGTGTCTTGATCAAGAACGATGAGCCGTGTTCTCCGATCAGACCTTCTCCATACACGAGGTTGTCGATGAGCGTAACGAGTTCCATTAAATTCTCCTTTTACCGTTTATTTAATTTATATCAAATGAACCAGTGTGGAAAAATGTGTGAAGGCGTGATCTTCGTCGATGCCGTCAATGATGAGTTCAACTGAGGCACCGCTTGGTATTGCGAGACCTAGTGCACTAAAAATCGATTTGAGGCTGCCAGATTTCCCATTGTAATGCAAAACAATTTCACTACAGAACGTATTGGCATCTTGAACGAGTTTCGTGACAGGCCTTGCATGCAGACCAACTGGATCTTTTATCGTAAATGTGATGGTCCTCATCAATTACCTCGCTAACCGTTAATTCATATCAGAGCTAATCCGTATCAGTGTTAATCCAAGTAGGTGTCAATCACTTGCCATTTCAAATTGTCGTCTTTATCAAATGAATATTTGAGGAGCGCATAACCAAGGATATGGCCGTCTTCAAAATATCCAAATACATATTTTTCGTTTAGAACCACTGAGTACTCAGGCCACCATTTCATTGAACCGCCTAATACACCTTCCACTGGAAGTAACTCATCATGTGTTGCAAGTTCTTCTAAAAGTGCAAGTGGCGTTTTAAATCCGCGGGTAACGAGTCCATCGAGGACGTAATCAGGGAGTGTAAAGCTCACATCCAGTTTTGATTCAAGAGCATCCTTAGCCAAATTGATCTCGGCGATTCTTGCATCATAATCGACAGCTGTCTGAGCGACTTGTTTAATCAATGCCTCTTTTTCTTGATTGAGCGTTGCAATTTCACTATCTTGTGTGGTGCGTTCACTTTCTAGCGTTGTGATTTCAGCTTGTAGCGCTTCTATATCATTGGATTGAGTGATGAGTAATCCTATTGAAACAACCAATGCGATCAACAACACTGTAAAAATCAAAATCACGTGTTCTTTTAACATCGTCGTAAGTTTTTCCATCGTTTTCACCTCCTATTGCTATAATCTTAGTTTATCACAATAGATGCACAAAAGAAGGACGTTGAAACCGATGTAATATATATTTAATCAATCATCTGCCCTCACCTTTTGGATCTAGGGCATCTCTAAGCCCCTCACCTAAAAGGTTGATGCTGATGATGGTGAGTGAGATGAAGCTCACAGGATAAAACCACATCCAATAATAGCCTGAAGTCACCATGTTGTCCCCTCTGATATTTGGAATCAGATTGCCCCACGTCGGCGTTGGTGGTGGAAAGCCCATTCCGACGAAAGATAGCGTAAGTTCGAGCAAAATGGCATTTGCGATTATGGTCGTCGAGGATGCGACGACGACGCCGATGAGGTTCGGGATCAGATGCTTATAAATCTGTGACGTTTTAGATATACCCAATAATTCAGCGGCCTTCATAAATTCTGTTTCTTTGAGTGACAGTATTTCACCGCGAACCATACGAGCAAGCGTCGGAAAACTCAATAAGCCGTAGATGACCATCGTCACGACCATACGGAACATATCGGAAAAATTAAAAGCAAAAATCGCTGAAAAAGCAATGATCATAGGCAAAAGTGGCAGTACGTAGATGAACTCTGTAAACCGCATGAGGAGCTTATCCACCCATTTGCCGTAATAGCCAGAAAGTGCACCAATTAACGTGCCAGACAATATTGTGACCATGGCAGAAAGTGATGCCAAAGCAAGTGAAATACGACCACCGAGCATGATCCGCGTCATCATATCTTGACCGAGCATGTCTGTGCCAAGCGGGTTTGATAGTGATGGCGGTTTGTATCTTAAAACGACGTTGATGGCATTCATTTTATGTGGCGAAAGCATCGGTCCAAATATCGTGAAAAAGATAATGGCTAAAAGCAAAAATCCCGATATGACTGATATTTTGTTTTTTCGTAATCGACCCAGAGCAAGACGCCAAGGCCCCGACTCATTTTTTACTTGATTCGCAATCTTATTCTTATTCGTATTCGCATTTGCATTGATCATCTCGTACCCCCTATTCTATCTTGATTCGTGGATCGGCGACACCATAGAGGATATCCGCCATGAGGTTTCCCGCAACAGATGCAACGGAAAAAAACAAGATGATGACAGTAATCATCGCACCGTCTCTTCGATAGACAGCGTAGAGAAATTCAAGACCGATACCAGGCCATGCAAAAATAGCCTCCACGAAAATGTTGCCGACAAAGAGTGTGGGCAGCATGACGCCGAGGAGTGATATGATGGGAATCCAAGCATTTCTGAATGCATGGCGGTAGATGACAAGTCGTTCTGTGAGCCCTTTTGATCTTGCCGTTCGGATGTAATCCTGATTGATGACCTCGATAACGGCATTTCTTACATATCTGGAAACAGTTCCAACGCCAATGACGGTAAGTGTCATGACGGGTAATGCCATATGCAGGAGCACATCTTTAATTTCATCTGCCTTCGTCGCATAACCTTTGACCAAGGAGATGACTGAGTGCATTCCAGTCGCGGGAAAAAGACCGAAGTCCACAGCAAATAGGCGCATAAGATAAAGGCCTATAAAGAATGACGGCAATGAGACAAATATCAATGTCGTCGTGGAAACGACCCTATCAAAAATGCCATTTTTCTTTGCAGCAGCGCGAACACCCAGTGGAATCGCGATCAAAAAAACGAGGAACATGGCGATGGCATTGATCATAAACGTATGCCAAATGAGGTTGTTGACGACCTCAATCGCCGGACGTCTGTAGTAAAAGGACGTGCCAAAATCGCCTTTTGCCGCATCACCAAGCCAATCAAAGTACCTAAGGTGCCAAGGTTTATCAAGTTCTAGGACCCTTCTTATCTGTTGGTATTGCTCTTGTGTCGGTCTCGGTGATCCCTCTGGCAATGAATTGATATAAGCGGTCATTTCATCACCGGGCATGGCGTCAACGAGTATAAAGACGACGAGCGTCACGGCTATAATCAGTGGTATGGTATGCAAAATGCGTCGACCGATGAATTTCAGCATAAGTGGACTCCCTAGTTTGACGTGTTCTACGTTGAATTTCTATGTGAAGCTATATGTGATGCTATGCAATCGTCTTAATAAGATCCTTGATGACTTCTCCTGCGATGATAAGACCAACAACAGAGGGTACAAATGCAATGCTTCCAGGTACTTGGCGTCTTGTGCTGCAGTTGCGCTGAACGTCTTTTGGACAAACGCAGTTGTTTTTACAGCTGAGTTCATCTTTTTCTATAGGTTTCATGGCTGGCTCTTTCGAATAGACCACTTTCAATTTATCGATGCCTCTTACTTTCAGTTCTTTTCTCATGACTTTCGCCAGAGGGCATACAGACGTTTTTTTGATGTCCGTGACTTCAAACTGCGTTGGATCCAGCTTGTTGCCTGCACCCATGCTGCTAATGATCGGTACACCTGCTTCATTTGCCATCTCTACAAGCAGTAATTTAGAGGAAACCGTGTCAATCGCGTCAATGATGTAGCTAAACTTTTTAAAGTCGATTTCTGCCGCTGTCTCAGCACCAAAAAAGCATCTGTTTGCTTCGACGATCGCATCAGGATTTATTTCTAAAATGCGTTCTTTCATGACTTCAACTTTGACACGACCTACGGTTTTACGAGTGGCGATGAGTTGTCTGTTGATATTTGTAAGGCATACTTTGTCGTCGTCGTAGAGATAGAAAGTGCCAATACCCGTACGTGCGAGTGCTTCAACGGCATATGAGCCGACACCGCCAACGCCAAATATTGCGACACTAGCATCTTGAAGCGAACGCAATCCGTCGCTGCCTATTAATAATTCTGTTCTTGAAAACTGATTTAACAATGAATTTCCTCCTGTAAAAAAGAACCCTCATAGTTGAGGGTCCATGATTATTTTTATGTGTGAATACGTAATTTCTCGATCCTGTTGCGATCCACTTCTTCTACGATGAACTTGATGCCATCGTATTCGATGGTTTCGTTTACCTCCGGAATATAGCCAAACTCTCCGACGATAAAGCCGCCAATTGTGTCAAAATCTTCAGATTCGATGTTCACGCCGATCATCTCATTTAATTCATCAATACGCGTGCTGCCTTCGACGATATATTCGTCTTCTTTGATCACTTCAATGTCTTTCTCGTGATCATCATACTCGTCGCGAATATCGCCGACGATTTCTTCGATGAGGTCTTCCACAGTTACGATACCAGCGGTTCCGCCGTACTCATCCAGTACAATGGCCATCGGTATACGATGTGCTCTAAGCTCTTGGAACAGCTCCGTCGTCTTTTTATATTCAAATGTGAAATAAGGTTCGCGAATATAATCATGTATGTCGAAAACGGTGTTCTCAGAAGCTTTAAAAATCAAATCCTTAATATACAAAATACCGATGATGTTATCGGTCGTATCTTGATAAATCGGAAGTCTAGAAAATTGCTCAGCTTTAAATGTTTCAATGATTTTTTCATAAGTTGCACCGACTTCTATAGAAGCCATATCCGTTCTTGGCGTCATGATATCGCGTACCTGCGTATCACCAAATTCGAACACGTTGTAGATCATCTGTTTCTCTTCACCTTCAAGAACGCCTTCTTCATGACTGACGTTAACCATCGTTTTAAGTTCATCTTCTGTGATGAATGGTTGCGTACGACCAGGTTTGCCACCCAGCATCTTGATAAGGCCATTTGTGATGACGAGAAATACCGATACAAGCGGATTGAAAATAACAATGAAAAGACTAATAACTTTCGCAATTTTCAAAGATATGAACTCTGAATGCTGCGCTGCAAGTGATTTTGGTGTGATTTCTCCAAAGATGAGAACTAAGACAGTCATAGCGGCAGTTGCAATAGCGACACCTGAGCTACCCATGTAATGGATGGCTAAAGATGTGGCAAGTGCAGAAGCACCGATATTGACGATATTGTTTCCCACGAGTATGGAGCCCAACAATTTGTTTGGATTCTCCACCAATTTACTAACGGTTTCAGCACCCTTGACTTTTTCGTCGACGAGATGCCTAATCCTGATTTTACTGAGTGACATTAATGCTGTTTCTGATGCTGAGAAAAATGCTGACATCCCAATCAACACCGCCAATAGTATGAACTGCCAACTCGCGCCTGCTTCCAAAAAAAACCACACTCCTATTTAAATAATCAATTTGAAACTTTAACCACTCAGTTACGGGTCAAAAGTCATAGTTTAGGAAAATATATAGTCAATTATACATTTACCATAGTATTATACCCGTAAATTATATCATAAAGAATCTCATATCTGCAACAGAATCAATAGTTGACGTTAAAATTTAAATAAAATCCATCTGCAATTGTCGATCTCGTATTTGATGACGACCGTGCGTAAGTGCTTTTGGATGACACATTGACATGTAAAAACAAACATCTTGTTGCCAGCGAGTTTTTCAAACTCACGGGTGATGACTTTGTCGATCTTGATGACTAAATTTTCCCCCGCTTCATCTATCAGTCTGAAACGCATGGGGTTTGGATACCCCTGTTGGTCAAACCAACAGAGAACATCTATTTCTTTTCTAACAACTTTCATACCCCTCACACCTTTATATAATTATCTTTTATTCATATTGTTTACAAAATACTGCTCATAAGCGGAAACTCTTCTTCGCCTACGCCGCCTGTCATCGGCTTGATGCCACTATTTACAAAGCACCCTCTCACTATGGCCTTTGGCTCGAACCGCGCTCTAATCTCATCTATGGCGGCGTCAAGCTTGTTGTTTTTATTCTTGCTATAGTCATCAAACAAATGCAGCTGAACGAAGTCGTTTTCGCAAAATTCTGCGACGCGTACGCCGAGATGTCTGATGGGTGTGCCATCCCATATTTCGTCGAAGAGCATGCGAGCGACCTTATAGATCTCAGTGGTATGGTCAGTGGGAATCTCAAATTTTTTCTGGTGCCCGGTGCTGATAAACTTATGCGTCTTGTAGCTGACACTGACGAGTCTCGCCAGATACTGGCTGTCTCTGAGCCGCGTCCCCACCATCTCGCACAAACTGAGTATCATGAGGTGCGCCTCTTTACGATCGTCTATGTCGTAGGGAATCGTCGTAGAATTGCCTATGCTCTTGACGGCGAGTCGCGTACTCTTTTTGACTGCCGAATCTTCTCTGCCATTTGCATAGTTCCATACTAGGACGCCATGTGATTTGAGCGTCGTCTTCAGCACATCTAGGTCGTAGTTGGCGAGATCGCCAATGGTCTCAATGCCTAAAAAGTTGAGTTTTTCCAGTGTCGCACGACCGACCATAAAGAGATCGCCAACGGGAAGTGGCCACATCTTTTCTGGTATCTCATCGGGATATAGTGTCGTCACCCCATCGGGTTTTTTCATGTCACTGGCGACTTTGGCAAGGAGTTTGTTGCTTGAAATGCCGATGCTGACAGTGAAACCCAGCTCTTTTTTGATGCGCTCCCTAATGATGTTAGCGACTTCGAGGGGGTCGCCAAAAAGATGCGTCATATCCGTAAAATCTACGAAACACTCGTCGATGCTGTAGCGCTGAATTTGAGCGGAATACTCGCCGATGAGTTCCATCAGGGCGTTGCTCGAGCGCAGATAGAGTTCGTAGTGCGGCGGCACAACCGTAAGTGTGGGACACTTCTGAAAAGCGGCCATGAGGCTCTCCCCCGTCTGAATCTTGTAGGGCTTTGCCGCATGACTTTTGGCCAGAATAATCCCGTGACGCTTTACAGGGTCGCCCCCAACAGCTGATGGAATCGTACGAAGATCCAGCGTCTCACCGTGCTGCAAGCGGTGCACAGCTTCCCATGACAGGTATGCGCTGTTGACATCTATGTGAAAAATGATTTTGGACATCGTTACACCCTCTTACTTATGAAAATTGCATAATTACCAAACAAGTCATAAAATCAAAAACAGAACATATGTTTGATTTAATTATACAGAACATGTGTTCGGATGTAAATGGCTCAAACTAAAAAAGATTTCTCAAAATGAAATATCATTTTGAGAAATCTTTTTTAAGTCTAAGTACCATTAACGTTGAGTAACATCGAAGCTATCATCTTGAGTAACATCGAAGCTATCATCTTGAGTAGCATCGGAGCTATCATCTTGAGTAACATCGGCGCTATCATCGTGAGAAATCTTTTTTAAGTTTAAGTTTTACCTCTGATGCAATATATCCGTATAAAAGCCATAAACGCCCAAACTTTTCAGTTTGGCAACCGAATCAAAGGCGTTGATCGTATGGACATAAGTTGTGATGCCGAGATTTGAAAGCTTTTGGGCAAGACCTGTGTACACCCGTTCCTCTGCCATGGTAACCGCATAAAGATCATGCGTTCTCGCAAATTCCAAAATGGATGCATCCGATCTGTAATACACATATAGGCTGTAGATGATTGTATTGAAGCCACGCTTTTTAGCCATCATGTACTGGTATTCACTAAAGACTTGCGGGTAGAACCTGTTCTGATATTCAGGATAATGATCCGCAATATACGTGAAAAAATCGATGTTGCTGTTCTTGGTGTCCGTGACGATTTTGAGTTTAGGGTTTTTGATAAGAAGGTCAACAAGACCGTCTAGATCCAGTGGCGTCAAACCATACTTGGACTCTGATGCCATGAACTGTTCAAGCGTCGGCATACTGCCGCCCGCATAAGTAAACAGGTTTCGAACCGAACCCCAATCATGTGCAAGGACATAGTGCCCATCACTCGTCTTTAAAAAATCAAGTTCCATCATGTACGTGCCATTCGCCATAGATGCTTCAATCGCTTCCAATGAATTTGAAACCATGAGGCCTTGCCATTCACCGCCAGCATGTGCGATATATGTCGGTTTCGCCTCGTGCCAGTCCGTGCCATTTTGGAAGCTCAGGTGAATGCCCGTTTCTGCATAGGTAAACTTGACACCCCAATAGGTACTTAGCGCATTGAGGGATATGTACATCTGCCCGTCCACTACAGAAACTTGACCGTTTGACGGATAAGATAAGTTGCCACTGATAAGCGTGTTTAACTTGCTGTTGTGAGTGATAACCTTTCGATTCAACAAAATATGCGTCAAACCTAGGCTTGTGCTGTAAGTAACTTTGCCACCCAAATTTGGGATGACGTAATCGATCGGCACTTGAATATCACGGTTGAACGTCTCGATATAGGTGCCTGTCTCAACGAGAACCTCTTCAGTGGGCAGTAAAGGTGACATTTCCGATGCATAGCCTATATTCCCTGTTGTTCCGATTGTTACGGTGGTTATAAGCAGTATGAGAACTAGCGAAATTACTTTTTGTGCTGTCATAAAACCTCCTATTGACTCATTATGTGGTTTAAATGTAGTAAAAAAGCACCCACGAATGAGTGCTGTCATCTATTTTTTCTTATCGGTAATGTGCATTCTCACGCGGTTTTTATCGTCATCTTGATGGCTACTTGGGCTATCAGATATTTTTTGGCCTTCCATTTTAACCCTGCAGCGATCGCAATATTTTCCGAAAGCTATCTTAGTACCACAGCTGACGCAGTGATTGCCGACTTTTGCGGTGTTGAGGGAGAGTCTGCCTTCATCGACGTATTTCATGATTTCTCGAATCGTAATCGGAATGCCCATCTCTTCCATGATTTCGATGATGCCTTGAGGGGAAATATCTGGGTTATCGTAAACGAGCTCTCTAGCTGCAGTGAACTTGTCTCTTTCTGGGTCGCCAGTGCTTTTGAAGTTTCTGGTAGAGAGTCTACACGCTGTACAAACGTTGTTGCTATCTTCATCACCAAAAAAACGGCCGCATTTTTCGCATTTTTTAAGCATTTTTTCCTCCTAAAGTATTAAACTATGGAATGATGCAATCATCGATAAAAGAATCTTCTCCATATATAAATTCTTGTATTTTTAAAATGGTTTCTAATTCCATTATATATAATTATTGCACATTTGTGAATGCATATATTCAAATATTAATTGGCCGCTTCAAAAATCCATTGAACCACGAGTTGGCCGACCTCTTCTAGATGAATGGCGTCGAGCTTGTCTGGCGTGTCCTCTAGCGTGTGATAAAAGCGATTGTCGTAACTATAGAGTTCAATTGCTGGAATCCCTCTGGCGGCAAAGCTCCTGTGGTCTGTACGGCCAACCGCTGCAGTGGCAACCTCGAGATTTAGTTTCTCAGCACATGCGATGAGTGCATCTTCCATTGGATACGGACTATCACCATGTCCTACGGTGCAAATATAGATTGGGTTATCGAGCACGGAGCCGACCATGTCCATATTGATCATGGCAATTGGATCGACGCCGTCAAGTGGATGTTCCGCCATATAGGCAGAGCCGACATATCCGGCCTCTTCCTCATTGAAGGCTACAAAAATCAAGGTTCTCGCTGGTTTTGCATCCGCCATGACGCGAGCGACCTCCATCATGACTGCGGTACCCGAAGCGTTGTCTGCAGCACCAGGTTCATGCACGATCTCGTTCCCTTTGAAGACGGCTTTTGTATCGAAATGGCCACCGATGACGATGGTCTCATCCTTAAGCGTCTCATCGCTGCCAGGTATGATGCCTATGACATTTGCTTTTTGGCCACTATAATACTGTAGATAATCTGGTGTTTCCTCGTGGCTTATAAGGCCGTATGATTCAAATGCCTCCGCAATATAAAGCGCTGCATCGTGATTCCCAGGCAAGCTGACATTGCGGTGTGGAAACTGCTTCTCATCCGTAAGATCCAAGACGATGTCCATAATCCTTTGACCGTCGACTTCCTTTGTTTCGGGCGCGATTTTGTTTGAAAATTTGAACCCGACGATGACAATAATTGCAATTAGTGCGATTAGCGAGAAAACGATTAGAGTTTTGTGAGCAAATGAACGTTTCATAAGCCTCCCCCATATTTTATCTAACTTTCACATAGTCAAAAAGACTCAATACCTCGTCGATCACCTTGGTGCCAACGTATTTATAGCCGAGCGATTCATAAAAATGCTGATTGCGAAGATTCTTGAATGGCGTATCCAGTGACCATACAACCGCAGCTGGATAAAGGGATTCAAGCATTTGCATCGCTATTTTCCCGATGCCTAGGTTTTGATACCTCGGGTCAATATAGATTCTAGCGAGGTGGCAAGCGTTCTCCACTTCATTTGTACGCACGTCGGCAGCACCAATCAGCTTGTCGTTTTCATAGAGCGAATAATAATCGTGCATCTGAATCTTCAGTGCGATGCTTTCCATGCTCTCGTTGGCTGGACAGTCTGATCGATCGCCATATCTTATGATATCTTCTTCAAATGCCTTTTGTTCGATGTACTGAAGCGCAGAAGCGTCTTGAATGTTGGCTTTTTTGATGTCGAGCTTGATGTGTTTGCGGTTGTCGCCAAGGGCGAGCCACTCGCTGCGCAGCTGTCCGAAGAAGCCGATGTCATGGAATGTGCCATCTTTAAAGATGCTCTCTTTTAGGATGCCTTCAAATGTCATGCCGCATTTTGCCATGATTTTCCCAGATGCGGGATTGACGGCGAAATAACGACCGATGACCTTGTTGACGCCGATGGCTTTAAACGCAAAATCGATGGCGAGCTTAGTGCCTTCCGTTCCGTAACCTTTGTTCCAATGTTCTTTGCCGATCCAGTAACCGACTTCCGCATAGTGCTGCGTCAAATTTTGGCCAATTGACAGACAACCCACGAGTGTGGCCGTGTCTGTGACTTCGATTGCCCATGTATAGAATCCATTTTCATGTAAATGTTTTTCGTGTAATGCGATCCAACCTTCCGCATCAGAAAGCGTATAAGGATGTGGCAAGTTCAGCGTCGTGCGATATAGGTCATAATCGCTTGCCATTTCAGTAACAAGCTGTGCATCAGAAAGCTTAAAAGGTCGTAAGGTCAATCTCTCGGACTTAAGTACAGGTATCATAATATGCCTCCCATCATTCTTTGCTGCAATCCAGCTTGTAGAAAACTTCGCCAATGCCATTTTCGTTGATGCCGCACAGGATGCCAGCTTCCGTAAAGCCCATCTTGCGGTGCCAATGTTGTGGCCCCTCTTCATTCACTTGCGAGGAACTGAGTAGTACTTTGAAGCCATTCATGCCCAAAAACTCAACCAGGTAGTTCAGCATGGATGCGCCGATGCCCCTGCCCCTAAATTCCGTTTTGATGAGGATCAGGCTGATAAAAGGGATTTTGGACCAAATATATTGAAGTCTCAGATAGCCGACGATCTCGCCAAGGCGTTGCGCGACGATGACGTCGTGGTTTATGATAGCACTTTCAAGGCTTTCGAGCGACCCCGTGTTGTCAAAGCTGAGACAAGCGATTAGGTCTGCCGCTTCAGCAAAACGTATGGTGATATTTATGGCGGTGTTCGCGACGTTATTTGCTTCAGCTTGTGTACTATCGATCATGCATCTGTCCCCCTCTTATACGGTTACTTATATTATATAATTGTGGTAGCGATATGACAACGTAATAAAAAACAAATCCAAAGATAGCCCGAAACTTCAGGGGCATTCTTTGGATTTGTTCAATAATAAGGTATAACATTTAGGGTGTTTGCATGCTTGGGGTTGTAAGCTTGGGATTGTTTGTTTGGATTGTTAGTTTGGAGAGTTTATTGGGTTTTGCTGTTTGTGTTTATGGGGTCAATTTTACTTGTTTATAAATTCTGCTGCTTGATTGCCGGCAATTCGGCCAAACACAACGATGTCTGCAACGGCGTTGCCACCGATTCTGTTGCCACCGTGGATGCCACCTGTTACTTCACCAGCTGCAAAGAGGCCTTCAACGATTTCGCCTGAATTGTTTAACACTTCGCTAGTATCGTTGATCTTGATGCCGCCCATCGTGTGGTGGATTGCTGGTGCCACTTCTACGGCGTAGAAAGGACCTGTTGAGAGTTCGCCTGCTAAAACGCGTCTATCGAATTCAGTATCTTTTTGGTTTTTGAAGTAAGTGTTGTAATCTGACATGGTCTTTTCCAAAGTTGCCACATCGAGGTCAAGCTTTTGAGCAAGCTCTGCGATGGTTGCGCCTTCTATTAAAAGACCCATCTTTTTATATTTTGTAACAGAAGCCAATCTCTCTTCCACGCCGCTATCTAAGATCAAGAATGCTGTTTTGCCTTCTTGGGCGAGGATTGCTTTAGAGACGACATCGCGTGTTTCGAGTTCGTTGATGAATCTTTTTGCCGTACGGTTGACAAGGATTGCACCTTCACCACGTACACCTTCAGTGATCATTTCATTTTTAACAGGTACAACGGTTGGATGTGTCTGGATTTGTTCCATATCTACCGTTGCAACATCGAGTGCATCGATCATGTAGAACGCATCGCCTGTTGCGCCAGGGTGGTTAGTTGTGCCAAAGCCAGCAAGTTCAGGTTTGTATTTAACAACGAGTTCTTGGTTCGCACCGAAGCCGCCGCTAGCAATGATAACCGCTTTTGCATTGATTTTATACGTCTGGCCGTCAGCCGTTTCTACGACGATTCCAGTTGCACGGTTGCCATCATTTAAGATCTCTACCGCTTTTGTTTCAAGTCTTACTTCTATGCCAAGTGATTCAATATTTTTTTCAAACACAGACATGAGGTATGAACCGATTGGTGAACCATCTGCTGTCGTATGTGTACGGTCGACGCTTTGTCCACCTGATCTTGAGAGTTTCGTGAGTTCTGCGCCGATACCTTCAAGCCATGCGATAGCACCTGCTGATTCTTCTGTGAGTTTTTTGAGCAGTACAGGGTCGTTTAAGTCGTGACCGCCTGCCATTGTGTCAGCGTAGAAAAGCTCTGGGCTATCTTCAACGCCTTTTTCTTTTTGAAGCGGCGTCGCAGCAGCATTCATACCGCCAGTTGCGTAGTTTGTGTTACCGCCCATAAATGAATTTTTCTCGATAACGATGACTTTTGCACCCTTTTGAGTGGCTTCAATCGCCGCTGTCAATCCAGCACCGCCAGCGCCGATGATGACGATATCCGTTTCAGTATCAGATACCGTTTGCTTCGCTTCGTCCGCCGCTTTTGCAGTAAGTGTAAAGCCCGATTTAGCCACGGCGTCAGACACTGCTGCGATGATCGCTTCACTTGTGAGCGTCGCGCCTGTGATTACATCGACGTCCGCTCTATTTTGCGCAACCATCAAATTTAAGATTTCTTCGAAAGTCGTCTTTGTAAAATCCGATTCGTGGCTTTCTAAAACGACAATATTTTGAATCGCGTTGTCTACAATTTCAACTTCAACTTTAATTAACCCGTTTTTACCTTGTGACTCGCCAACGAAGATGCCACTTTGACCTGCCTCGCTTGATGCAGTTGCAGTTGTCGTTTGTGTCTCGGCATTGTTTGTACCGCAAGCAACCAATGAAAGCATCATCATACAGATGAGCATAAGTGCCATAAATTTCTTTAATGACGGATAAGATACTTTTTTCATAAAGCCCCCTCAATTTTAATTGATAAAATGTTAACTAACGAAATTGCAGAAGTAAGCAATCTCTTCAATGTATTATCAGATTACATGAGAAAACTTAAAATATTATTTTGAATTCTTAAGATTCATTAAGATTTAGGGAGTTTCACGATTAAACGCGTGCCTTTGCCGATTTCACTGGAAACGTCGATTTCACCATGATGGGCTTCTACGATATTTTGGACGACATATAGGCCTAGCCCAGTTCCCTTATTATCGGATTTAGATGTGAAGAATGGCGTGAACACCTTTGATAGGGTCACCTCGCTCATGCCACTGCCGTTGTCTGTGATTTCAAACGTTGTAAACGATGCGTCTGAATGGATGGCAATCTCAATTTGTCCTTGCTCTGTTGTGATCGATTGATAAGCATTGGTGATGAGGTTTAGGAGGACTTGTTGGATCTGCTTTCGGTTGCCGTAAACACTTGCTGGCGCAGTTGTGTTTTCAGCGGTATTTATCGTGAGTTTCGTGCTAAATGGCATGATGGGACGAATGAGCTTATGACATTCTTGCACCAGGTCTTGAAGATCAAAGTGACTGAATGGCACATTTGCCTCTTCAGGTCTTGAATAAGTGAGCAGCTGAGCTATTATTTCCCGAGCATCCTCAGCGGTTTGATGGATTTCCGAGACGGAATCATAGCTCTCATGGCCTTCTGGTAGCTGGTGTAGAACGATTTCCGAGTGTCCGAGTATCGGCGAGAGCAGATTGTTGAATTCATGGGCAATACCACTGGTGAGTGTTCCGAGCATTTCGAGCTTCTGCGCATGTCTCAACCTGGCTTCACTGCTCACAAGTGCCTGCCACGAATCGCTGAGTGCCTTGTGATATTTTGCTTCAAGTGTGAGGACGCGCTGTTTTCTATCGCGAATCAAAATCGTCGCAATCAAGGCCGTCAATAGGATGAAAACAACAGATGCGATGGCTGTAGTATTGATGAGTGCCGCCAATATTGGGGCTTCAATTTCTGAGTAATCCATCTGAACGGAGATGATCCAGTGGTTGTTGTCACCCTTGTAGGTGGTAAATGCAGTGACTTTCTTGCTCCATTCCAAAAGGTCGTCTTGCCACAATTTTGAGTGATAGACCTGTACGCCTTCCCCTTCACGGAGTTGTTTTTCGAACAGCTGCTCAAGCTCGCTCCAGTCTTCCGAAGGGAACTTCTTTTTTCGCTCGACGAGTGAATTGGAACCGATTTGATCCTTTACAGGGTGCATGACGATGACGCCATCTGAGGATTTGACGAGGACATACCCGTAATTTCCGGGTTTGATGCTTTCCATTAAACGATTATATACTTCGCCTATATCGATGGTCTGTACGATGAGGCCAGTGACTTCCCCATTTTGTAGAACCGGTTGAATTTGCTTGATGATAAACTGGCCATTGCCCAGATATTCCGCTTTTGTAAGCACGGTATTTTTAGTGTTGATGGCTTTTAAGACGTCCTTTTGTTCCAGTTTAGTTTCAGGAACATCTGTGAGCGACACGAACACTGGCTCACCACTTAAAGTAAGCAGGGAAAGCTCGAGTATTTCGTCTTCTTTAAAGGCCAAATACTTGTCAAAGAGTGCCTTATCTATCATTTCACTTTGACTCATGAGCCAAAGGGCATCTGCATACTCGTTAAAATATCGGTCGAGACTTCGCGAAACATTGGTAGCTAACGTCAAAAGCTGCGCTTCTTGTTGCTCGACGATGGCATCTCGCTGTACGATAAAGTTGTTATGTCCAATAAAAACGAGTGACAATGTGAGCAAAAACCAGCCTATTACAAGCCCTACGACTTTCTTTTTGAGCATCATTTTCTCCTATTTCTCATATGTGAAACAGTCCATTTTCTATGTGGACCTTGAATGTGTTGTGATGACAATAAAACTTGGTTATAATAATAACATACTCTTTCAATCTTTTAAAGGAGCCCTATATGTCCAATATCAAAATCCTGGTCGTCGATGATGAATTTAGAATTAGAAAGCTCATCCGCGCAAGTTTAGCAAAAGAGCAGTACATCATAGATGAAGCGGAAAGTGGACGTGAAGCGCTCGATTTACTGAGCCTCCACAGGTATGATTTGATCCTGCTCGACATCATGCTTGGCGACACGGACGGCTTCACCCTAATCAGAACCATAAAAGAGATGAAAATCCAAACACCCATCATCGTATTGAGTGGCCGTGATGATGATCACGATAAAATGCTGGGTCTTGGACTTGGCGCAAACAACTATTTGACAAAGCCATTTAGCCCAGTGAGTTTAAACGCTTATGTAAAGGCGCAAATTCGAGATTTCAGGCAGGTTAGCGCCGATAAGTCGCCGATTCTGGAGAGCGGTCATTTCAAATTTGATCAAAAGACATTTCAACTCTATAAGGATGGTCAATTAATCGATTTAACGTCAAAAGAGAATTTGCTGATCAAATTCTTGCTCGAGCACCCTCATCAAGTGTTTTCGAAGCAGCAGCTGTATGAAAATATATGGAACAACCTCATCATAGACGACAATGCCATCATGGTCTACATCCATAATCTCAGAAAGAAAATTGAGGACGATCCCAAACAGCCGAAGCATCTGTTGACGGTATGGGGGCTCGGTTACAAGTTTGCACCTTAAAGAAAAAAATAAACTTCCGGATTGGGGCTATTCAATAGCGCCGCAATCTGGAAGTTTTTTGTTTATAGATGTGATAAAAATTGGAAGCATGCGCGTATCAATCGTCCAAGCGCATAGTAGATCAGCCCCAGGATCAAACCTATAAAGGCCGTGTACAATGGACCCACGACGATCAGGAACAGGATTCCCAAAAGACCGGTCAGTTTCGTATTCCAAGCGAATATGGTGACCTCACCCATGGAAGCGCCGTTCACCAATGCGAAAAGGGTAAACACGCAGCCGATGATGAAACCGCCTCTTATGAAGTTGAAGAGATACTTTTTAAAGCTGTCTTGGTTGTCCATGTTGTACATCGTCACCCCTCCCCTTAGTTATGTGTTCAAGGAAATCTATTTGTATATCTTACTGTATATCTGTCTGTATACTTTTCTGTATATGTGTAACTTCCTAAATTATACAGTGTTTTTTTCATTTACACATTAGAAACGCATTAGAAACGTCGTTCACATTTCAAAGTAAGCCTAATCAGATGCCGCTTTATCTGCAAATGTCACATCATTAGTAGGTAACACTTCATAAAGATACGTTTCAGGATTATATTTGATCGTGATTTTCTTTTGTGCCACTTCGTTGCCATCTTTTTTAACGGAAGCAATGACTGTGATTTGATTATCGACATTTTCCATAGCACTCCAGTAAACTGGCATATCCACTGATGTTTCATATTTCAGACCATGTTCTGTGATCTTCCCTGTACCCTGATCCCAAGTCAGGAGTCTGCCATAATCTGTTTCATATTCAATCAGATTGGCATCGCCTTCATAATCAGCCAATATTTTAATCCCTGGTGTGCTCGACATAGCCAGTGAATATTTTTCAGGATACACTGAGAATGTCAATGAAAGGCTGTTCAATAGCGTTTCAAAAGCTTTGCGATCGTCGGCATAGGATCTTAAATCATTGACATAGCTCTTTTGAATTTGAGCTCTGTCACTGACGTAGTCTGGATTTTCATTGTCAGGATCATAAATGAAACTGATTTGATCCACATTATCAATCAAGGCAAATATCAAAGTGGCATTCTTTTCAAATGTCGCTTCGATTGCTTCTACGCTCAAACTGGATACAGATAGATCATACTTCACCGAAATGCCATAGGGTTTGGATGACGTTTCAAGTGAAACCTCATTGCGATAATTTCCAAGTGGCAATTCGCCTAGTAGATTGATTATGTTTGTGTTTTCTCCAACGTATGCCGATTGATACTTGATTAAATCCACGGCATTCGTTTCGGTAGAACGGTCTTTCGAAAAATAGTTTGTGAAAAGAATTGCAATTATAACAGCTACCACAAGTATACCAATGAGTATTCCAATGAGAGATGTGGCTTTTTTGCCTTTGAGCATGTGTCTATCTCCTTTCGTGTAAGTTATTAATCCGTACAAAGCTCATAACGATAAAACGTCGTGCGAATCATGCCTTTGCCCTCTGTGTAGTCGCTCAGTTCTACAATGTAGTCCTTGCTCGTCTCAAGTGGCAAATAGCCAGTGAGTCTCATCGTATCACCATCCACTGTCGGTTCATCAAAGCGGCCACGCATCCTTAGGACATCCGAAATTGCACGTCCAATCGCGTACTGTGGCACTTCGAGTTCAAAAGACATGATGGGCTCAAGGCACTCTGTATCCGAAAGCTGAAGCGCCTGTTTGAGTACTTCTGGGGCAAGTTTGCGATAATCAGCTGGCGTACTATCCACACTGTTGTATTCTGAAATGACGAATTTTACGTGGATATCTGTTACCGCCCACCCTTTCAGTCCCTGCCTTAGTCCTGTCTCTATGCCCTCTTCTACGGCATTTTGGAAGGGCTTCATCAAATCACCCAGTGAGACCCCAGACGTATACACAAAGCCGCTGCCTTCAGGTAACGGTTCGATTTCGATGCCCACTGTTGCTGGCAAATGATTGCCGTCTTTATACATATAGATACAAGCTGCACTTGGTGCTTTTGGTCGTTCTTTGTAGATGGTTTTTGGTGGCTCTATCACGGTATCGATGTCAAATCGCGTGCGAAGAAGTGCCTCGATGATTTCACTTTGAACCGTGCCAAACAATTTCACTTCGATGAGCTCAGTAACTGGATGAATGGCATAATCCAAAAATGGATCTTCATCCGTCAATATGTCCAAGGCTTCACAAATGGCGCGCCTTTGGCCCAAATCAGAGGCTCTGACTGTGGCTTTTAACGTCGGTGTGGCGATAGACAGTTTAGGTAAATGCGCTGGTGGCTCCCCGATAATCGATTCGATTTTCAGATGCCTGTCCATGAGCACCACCACTTCACCAGCAACCGCTTCACCACATGCCACCAGTTTCGCACCATCGAGTTTGAACAGATTTGAAACTTTAAGCATCTCAGTTTCTTGTTTTAGAGGATAGGCCTTTCTCAGCATCAATCCGCCTTTGAAAATGCGGGTATAGCAAAGTCTGTGTCCATTTTCCAAGTGGTTGATTTTATAGACGCGTGCCGACAAATCCCCTTCACAAGCTATTTGTGGCATATCAAGCCATGTGACCATCGCTTCCAAAATGGATTCTACCCCAAGTCCGTGGAGCGCCGAGGCGTGTAAAACGGGAAAGAGCTTGCCTTGGTTGAATAATGCTTGTGCGGTGGTGGTTAGCATTGAACCAATAGAATCATATACTCCAGCAGCTCCAACAGCTTCAGCTGTTTCTGCAACTTCAGTTGCTTCAGATGCTTGATAGTATGCGTCTAAAAAATCCAGATCCTGCATGGCCACCACATCACAATTTGTCGCAAAGATAGATGGTTCATTTTCAGATGATGTTAATTTAGCCTCTCGGGAGCCGGCCTCTTTGACGCCATTGATTAAAAAGAGCGCATCGGTCAGATCTTTTTTGATGTCTGCGTAAAGGGCATCCATAGACACGCCCATGCGGTCCACTTTATTGATGACGATGAGTGTGGGAATGTTTAGGCGTCTCAGCGCATTGAAAATCACGCGCGTTTGCACCTGTACGCCTTCCCTAGCCGAGATCGCAAGTATCGCGCCATCGAGTACGGAAAGTGAGCGTTCCACTTCGGCGACGAAATCCACATGGCCTGGGGTGTCCAGTAAATTGATGGTGTTTCCCAGATAGTTAAAGGAAACGGTTGAAGATCTTATGGTGATGCCGCGCTCTTTTTCAAGCGTCATGTTGTCGGTCACAGTGTTGCCGTCATCGACTCTACCGATGCCTCTTATGGCGCCAGAATGATATAGGAGTTGCTCAGTGAGCGTCGTTTTGCCTGCATCAACGTGGGCTACGATGCCCCAGTTTAATATTTTATGTGTGTTTGTAGTATTCTTAGTATTTATCGCATTCATAGTATTGATAGTATTCATAGTGTTTGTAGTATTCATAGTCCCTCTCAATTTTAAGTTTTTCGTATTTTGGGTACAAAAAAACCACGACATATATGCCGTGGTTTAACTTAAATTTTTTGGGTGGATTCTGCGCGTCAAAATAAAACGCTTTGAATCACTAAACGGTGGTTACCATGGTCATAGACATCTGAAGTTTTTTATAAGATTTTTTGGATTTTTCTCTGTATAGACTTAGCATGTTTTGACCTCCTTCGGTTGAACCGTTTATTTATAACTGTATGTTACTATAACTAGTATAGACTTATGTTTCATTTAAGACAATGCTATTGATGCATTTGTCATTGAATTGTCATTTTTCATATCAAATCAGTTCAACGTCATCCTCTTTAATCATCTGTGAGTAATGAAATAACTCCACTTCAATATGCACGGTATCTGCCGAAAATGGCTCATGTATCAGACACGACTTAAGCTTCAACCCCTGCTTCCCGATGGGTTTATCTGGACCCATAATAATACCGATCGACGACCCATTGCTTTTCGGCGCATCGTCCAAATGAGCCTTGCCATAAAACTGTAGAAACACGTCATCTTCACACTCATATTCAACAACTGGGAAAAACATCCCCTTTGGACAGATATCCAATAAACGATTCTCCATGTCTTTTTTCGCTTCATGCAATTGTTTTTGCGACAGATGCTCAAGCATATGGGGGTCATTGAAATTTTTAAGCAACTCTACATGGATATCCATCAAGTAGACCCGGTTAATCTGAAACCAAAGTCGCTCACCTGTTTTTGCATCGCTGAACCAAATTTTGTCTTGATCGTCCTCCCCAATCGTAAGTGTCACTGGTTGCTCCACCAAATGTGCCACAGAATGGGGTCGCATAACAAAACGCAACTTTGATTTTGGATTTGGATTAAGCATAATGTTACAATCCCCATCACCGCGTAATTTTATACGTGTCAAAAACATTTCTTCAAAATCAATATCTTCAATCCCAATAGCCGCCCAACCAGCCTTTATAAATTCATAAAGCGCAATCGTCCCTTTCCACTCATGTGCACCTAATCGATGACTTGATTGGCCACTCACTTCGAACGAACAACCATCCAACACAACAGAACCGACGTGACTTAGCGGGTTGAAGTCTACATGTCTCCCGCTACGACGCATCACCTCTCGATTGGTAAAACGCGCTCTGACGTCAGATTCTGGCATGCGCTCTGTGTTAATTCTCTCGTCATGATGAAGCGCAAAAAGTGACCACTGGCCATCGGTTTGCTCTGCGCCAATGACATGGCAAAGCACGCCATTGACTTCAAATGCTTTTTCAAGTACGAAGCGTTCTGTTTTAGGTGCAAAAAAACTTTTTAAAAGGCCTATATTCATTTTTTCTATTCGCCTCCTTTAGCCAACTTCTTGAATCGTGACCAAACACTTACTCATGATCACACTCTTATAATTGGTCTCATTCCATTTGATGGTTTCAATATAGCGATAGCCCCTTTTCTCATAATAATGAATCAAATGATAAGCTGTTTCCGCTGTATCAAGCGCCAACTCGCTTATGTTTTCAATGGCTTTTGCCTCATGTTCAACGATTTCCATCATTTTGTTGCCAATTCCGAATTTCTGATATTCAGGCAAAACTGCAAATTGCCCAACCTTTGCGACATGTGGCTCGTTATACCATTTACTATTACTTGACGGACTATAATTATACAAAGAAATGGTAGAAATAATCTTGCCTTTATATATGCCTACAAAGCATTTATAGGCTTTTTCGATTCTATTTAATGTCACGCTTTCATCTTGCGTAGCTGCAACGTAATTTAACCCCATATCCAAAAGAAATTTATATGACTTATTCAACAAAACTGTTATTGTCTCGATTGAATCGGTCGATGTCAATGCTCTAAATGTAACGCACTCATCATTACCTATCGGATATTCATATATCATTTTATTATTCATTTTTGCTCCATTTTTTATCATATTGTTTTTGCCAACCAACGTTGTCTTCAAGTTTATCGTGACATAGTTCAAAATCAACCAACTCCGTTTTCATAGCAATATCATAACATATTTAATATTAATTTGAATGTGTTCCCTTTGAGTTGCCACATGACAACTCATTTGATGACTAGTATGCAATGATCTGTTGCGTTATAATTATTTATAATTACTTCGCGATACGGTCAAACTTATAGAATTATGTTAATGTTTTACGAGGAAGGAAAATAATTATGAAATTAGTGTTGATAAATATTGATCAAACGCTGAATCAGTTGATTAAGAATCAGTTGATGCAATTGGATCCTTTAAATATGATAGATAAGACTTATATTGTTGCCGCTAATTTAGAGGAAAAGATTTTTTTGGGTTACTCAAATGACATAATCATAATAAATGTAACGCATAATAGTGAGCTAGACCCTATTTTAAAAAGTCTATCTTCCAAGCATCACTTTAAAAATCAGTTGATTATTGTAGGTACGGATTTCTCTTACAGTTTTGTAAGACATCTATTTCGATTAGGTGTTTATGATTATTGGATAAAGCCATTTCAAACACATTTGATCTACGAATCACTCCGCCTAATATTAAGTGAAGTCAAACTTAGCCCAAATGTTATGCAATTAAAATCAAATATTGTAGAATCAATAAAAGGTAACAAGAAACTTGACCGACATGATTTAGAAATCCTTTATCGACATAGTCTGCATACAAAAAAATCAAATGTATCACCGATTCAAATGATGAACGACTTTATTTTAGAGTTGATTACCCCACTATCCTTTAGTCCAATATTGCTTCCTAAAGCAAATGTTGCATATTTATGTGCGACTTGGATATTGGAACAGGAAAATCAATTTGAAGCATTAGTAAAGACAGTTGTACAAATCGGTGTTGTTTATCAAGAGTTATACTATCCAAGCATTCATTCACCAATTGTTAGAAATGCCATTTATGAAGTGCTGGCGCCTTCAATACACCAAAAAACAGTGAAATATATATCAGATAAATTGTATCTGAATCAAAGTCATTTAAGTACGACGTTTAAGAAATATACAGGGATTTCATTATCTGAATATATCAAGCGCGTTAAGCTATATGGCGCTATGTGGATGCTCTCAGAACAGAATTATGACCTAGATGATATTCTAGATATCATAGGCTATAAAGATGAGCAACATTTTATTCGTATATTTAAAGAAAAAACGGGTTTTCTACCAAATACTTATCAGCATTTGTATAAAAGATATCACTTGAAAAAGTGATATCTTTCTTTAAATAACCAATATCTTTCTCTAATACAAGCAAGAAAATTCATTTAAACTCATAAAAGATCAATTTAATGAGGTGAAAAATGGATTTAGGTAGAAAAATCGGACTTGCAATCATATCAATGGTTTTATTGACATCAATTGGTTTGGGTTATTACTCACTTAAAGTAAGCACGGACGAAATGACAAAAATGCTCAATGAAAACATGACTGGTTATGCAGATGAGGCAGCGCATCAGACAGGCTTGATTTTAAGTCAGGAATTGGCCATCCTAGAAGAATTAGCGACGCGGGAAAGAGTAAGAAACAATGAGTTGGAAGTACAAAAAGGTGCCGTAGAGGATGATATTGAAAGATTGGATTATATTGAAATCGGTATTGTTCAAATGGATGGGACAACGCATTTCATCAAGGCTGGAAATGTAGTTGCACTTGGACAATTACCGGTTGTATCCAAAGCGCTTTCAGGTGAATCCAATTTTTCGGAAATCTATTTGGACGAAAATGGAACCGCACTGATAATGAACGCCGTACCGATAAAAAATGGGAACCGCATCGTGGGTGCAATCTTGGGCGTGAAAAACGCAAGTTATCTAAATGACATCATCACTGATTTTAAAATTGGTACACATGGTTATGCTTTTGTTATCGGTTCCACAGGAATCATGATGTCACATCCCGATCCAAATCTTGTCATCAATCAAACCAATGTTTTGGAGGATTTGGATAGTGGAAGTAAAACTGCTGAATTCGGCAAACTGTTTGGCAAACTAGGATTTGGTAATAGTGGAATCCTCGAATATGCTTTTGAAAAAAAAGAACGATTGACTGCAGTTGCCCCTATCCCAGGTTCTGGGTGGACAATCGCTATTAGCACTGGTAAAGACGAGATGTTAAGCGGTCTAACTGATTTACAGTCAAAATTGTTTTGGATGGCCATCATCTTTCTCGTCATAGGTTGTGTCATTTCTGTGGCCTTTTCAAGGTCGATAAAAAAACCACTTGGACAACTCAAAAATCTTGCGGAGGATATAGCAAACCTCAAGTTGACTAGTGTCATAGATCCTCAACTGCTAAAGAGAAAAGATGAGATCGGCATACTTTCCAAAGCTTTTCATGACGTGTTAAGTGCGCTCAATCAAATAATCTCTCAAATCGATGATGCAGCTGTTCAAGTGTCAGGTTACGCAATCTCCCTAAATGCCACAATCAATGCGACCACAACTTCCGGGGTTGAGATCGCAAAATCAATAGAAGATATCGCACAGGGTGCCAGTGTGCAAGCAAGTGAAACCGAAAACGGTGTCCAAATGTTGAACGCATTGGGCGACACCATCACAAAATCTGTCAACGCCATCAGTCAACTCGCTCTTGAGGCAGAAGTCGTCGATGCTTTGAAAACGGATGGCATCAATCTTATGGAAAACTTGGTGGAGAAAAACACAAAAGTAAAAACAGCAAGCGAAACCATTTTGACAAGAGTTACTGAAACAAACCAATTTGCAGAAGAAATACAAAAAGCAAGTGACATGATTAAAAATATCGCGAACCAAACCAATCTCCTCGCTCTTAATGCTGCGATCGAAGCCGCTCGAGCTGGAGAAAGCGGTCGAGGTTTTTCAGTTGTCGCGGATGAAATCAGAAAATTGGCTGAGCAATCCACAAAATTTGCTGAAGAGATCGCCTCCACGATCATCCATTTAAAAGTAAAAACACAAGATAGCTTAATCTCAATGGACGATGTCAATGATGCTCTGGAACTTCAAAGCACAAGTGTGACATCCACTCAGTCGAAATTATATGGTATTGCATCATCCATAGAAACTGTACGAGAATTTATCGATCAGATAAAGAACTTATCCACTGAAATAAATCAAAGCAAAGATACCATGATTGTGACTTTTGAGCAATTTTCAGCAATTTCGGAAGAAAATGCGGCCAGTACACAAGAAACCTCCGCAGCCATAGAGGAACAAACCGCAACCATGGAAGAATTGTCGGAAGCAAGTGACGTTATGAATCAGCTTGCAGATAATTTGAAAGTGTTGGTGAATAAATTTACGCGTTGATATCACAGCAAACGATCGCTTTAAAATGCTGCCAAAGTCTTGAAAAGACCTTTGGCAGCTTCTTTTTTATTTTGCCTGCTGATATTTGGGTATTTATCATAGATGATGAAATCATATGCTCACACAAATTGTGTGTCCAACCAAGATTGGGGGGTAACAATGAAAATCATCGATACATTTATGGTGGGTTACATAAAGGAATATGATTATTATAGAGAATTTTCCAGGATATGCGCCGATTTGATCGAATCAAAACTTGAATCCAATGGCATCAGAAGCATTGTGACTTACAGAGCGAAGAGACCAGAACGGTTGCGACAAAAATTGATTTCCAGAGATAAAATCAAACATTATACTTCTGTTGAGCAGATTTATTCAGACATTATCGATTTCTCTGGAGTGAGGGTAGCACTTTATTTCCCTAACGATGCCGACGAAGTGAAAAAAATACTCAAGACCGACTTCAACCTGATCTCAGAAAAGGATTTTCCAGAAGAAGAAAAAGATTCTAAAAAGAGATTCTCTGGGTATTGGGCCAAGCATTATAGGTGTTCGATTAAAACTGAAAACTTGAGCATCAATGACAAGAGATACCTTAGTGAAAATGTGGAGATTCAAATCGCTTCCGTCTTGATGCATGCTTGGTCGGAAGTGGAACACGATCTTGTGTACAAACCTTTAAGTGGCATTGCTTCAGATGATGAACTTGCCATCCTTGATCTTCTCAATGGGCTTGTTCTAACAGGTGAGATTGCACTTGAAAGGCTTCAAATCGCCCTTAGAAACAGAACGCTTCAAAATAAGCAAACATTTCCGAATCACTATGATTTGGCGAATTATCTCTATAGCAAATTTATGCAAGACAGCAGTTTAAGTGGGAATCAAACGGATACATTTGTACTGGGTAGAGTCGATATTTTATTCCAATTCTTGAGCGAAATCGATAAAAATCGCGTTTGTGATTTGGAACCCTATCTGGAATATCATTATGATCTGGATGAGGATCGGTCCATTATCAACCAATTGGTGGACTATATCATCTCAAATGATATGAACCTGTATAAAAAATATCAAAAAGTTCGACGTGAACTGGAGAATAAAAACCCATTCATTGATAAAAAATCCAAAAAAGATGATGATCACAACAATGGTGGCAACAACAATCAATCGGTTTTCGACTTTCTCAATAGATTGATGGAACTGGAATTGGCGATGCAAAATTTTGAACGCCAGAATGAAGCGGATAGAACTGCCTTTATCGGAGATGACAGGCGAAAATCAACCAGTTTGGCACAAACGGAGAAAAATGAACTCAATCAACTCAAGAAATATAAAAACAATCTGATACATGGACTGGAGAAACCCTCCAACGAAAGTGTCGAAGCAGCCACTAAAGAGATTGAGGCGATGATTGCGCATTTGAAGAAATGAATCGTGGGGCTGTGGGCTGAGTCGATGGTGCCAGGTAGATCGACTCATAATGAGTCAATCTACCTGGCACCGTTTACTCATTCCTGTGATGCTGAGATCGAGGCTTTTTACTTTGTTGAAGTTGACGATCTCTGAATTTGAGATGCGAATAAAGTACTTGTTTGGCGGATTCTCATCGATCTCGTAAAGTCTATTTTTCAGATGAAATGGTCCATCCTCGGTAACAGCCGTCACCTTATTGCCTTCTGTATGTATGCTGAATATCTTAGTCGCGTCCAAGATAAAGACCTCGCGATCATTGTACCCAAGAAGCTGTCTGTTTTGATTGCCCCGCAACAAGTCGATGACATGTTGGATATCGGGTGTGATTTCTCTAACCTTTATGATGACTTCTGGGCTTGCTGCTGATTCATCTATAATAATTTTGACGTCCAAACGAACCTCCTAATTTGCCGCTTAAAAACATTATACAGTTGTGATGTTGACACAACAACCCATTTGAAATAACTGGTGCATTTTAGAGGGTAACTGGTAGAAAAAGAACACCGCTTGATCGAAATCCAAGCGGTGTTCTTTTATGAGTAAATGATTCAACTTATTCAACGCGTTCAAAATCGCTTTTAGGTACACCGCAAAGTGGGCATACCCAATCTTCAGGAAGGTCTTCAAAAGAAGTTCCTGGCATGATTCCGCTATCCGGATCGCCTTCTGCCGGATCATAGATGTAACCACATGCAGTACATACGTATTTGTCCATTTTCTCATCTCCTTTATATATTATGTAATGGTTCGCTATTTTGTTACCCGGTACCCAAAGTTCTAAACACTTTTCATGAGTCGTGGTGCCAGGTAGATCGACTCATGAGTCAATCTGCCTGGCACCATCGACTCATTTACTCATTCACTCACAAGCGACATATGCAGCTCCATACCCTCTTCATAGATCGTCTTAGCCTTAAACCCCGCATCCATATAGATCTTCTGCGCGCCGTAGTTAAAGCGGTTTACGCCGATGGCGAGCTCTTTTGCGCCAGCTGCAGCAAGATAGTCCACTGCCCAATTGAGCATGATTTTGCCATAGCCTCTGCCTTGAAAGCGCTTATCAATCTGTATGATGTCGATGTGGTAATAGCCCTTCTTTTTGTCGATATCGAGGACGAGCAAGCCAACCGCACGATTGCCTTCCATTTCGACAAAAGCCTTCTTCGTCTTAAACATGAGCGCCATTGCGATGGAGGATTTGTTTTCTAGCACAAACTGCTGCTGGTCATCTGCAACCGTGATGTTAAGCGCATACCAAAAGTTCTTGGTGCTTAGAGGCACCATGCGTGTGTCCATTGGAAATGTAAAGGCCGCCTCAATGATTTCTCTAGTCGCTTTTCTGAAGTAATGCCACATACCGGCAATGTTTCTAAACAGCTGCTCTTCATTGACAAGGCTTGCAAAAGAAACACCTGTGCTGTGGTTGAAATAAGGATAAAAACCGAAGCCCATAAACTGAATATTGCTGCAAGCGAAGCCGTTTGCATTTTCAAAGCCAAGTCCGTTGCCGTCAGCATCGATCTTAAGAACCTTTTGCCACATTTTTTTCGACAATATCTTTGATTCGCTAAGCGCTAGAAGCAGCTTTTTCATATCCGCCAAAGTGACCGTGATTAGCCCATCTACTTCATAGTCCAAAGGCAGACGGACGAGCTCTTTCTCTCTGATGACTGAGTAACTCACGGTCTGTGTGCGACTCCCCGCCTCTATTTGCGTCATCTCGAGCGGTATAAAGAGATTTTGGTTGAGAAACGCATAAACGCTCATCTTTGTGACGCGCCTGACGATTTCAGCAAGGAATACCCAATTGGACTCAGAATCAGAACGATCAAGTGTTCCAGGTGTATATTCGAGCTCTCTACCGCCGATAAGCTTCATGACGTCAGTAAAATTGCGTGATTGATTGAGCGCTTTCACTTCTTTCCGTATGCGATCAAACTCAGGCAATGCTTTATGCTCGGCATCTTCGTTGAGCGCGATCATGATGTTGCTGTAATAAAAATCAGGAATCCCCGAATGGTTCTTAATGAGGTGTCTGATAGTTATTTGGTCGCCGTTCTTGTATTCGGGAATAAATTTGTCGATCGTGTCATTCAACTTGATTTTGCCTTGATCGACGAGCATCAGAGCGCTGAGTTTCATAAAGAAAGCGCATTCTGAGTTGAAGACGTATCGCCCCTCTTTAGTTGTGAGCACCTCATTTTCTCGGTCGGCATAACCATAAGTGTTTTCGTGTACCACTACCCCATCTTTGATGACAAGGAAGGCACCTGAGGCATTCCAGTCGATGCAAGCGGCATCGATCTCAGTGTTTAATTTGTTTAAGTTTAGCTTCATTTGGTCGAGCTTCATAAAATCCTCCTGTGACCACTGCTACTTAATTTCCGTGCTTTAAGCATAAAAAAACGATATATGCGCATATGCATATACCGTCGTGTTTGCTTATTCGTTGACGCTACCTGATCCTTAAAGGACTAAGAGATAGAGCCACCCACTTGTGCACGGAGATATGTAACATTATGATCTTTCGCATGTGTAATAGAATTGAATTTTGTAATAACATTTGAAAATACGAACATAGTGTTTACCTCCTTTTCTTAGAATAACTTATTTTAACATGATTGTTATATATTTGTCTATTACAGATAGATTACATTTGAGTCGGTGGTGCGAATGAGTAAATGGTGCCAGGTAGATCGACTCATGAGTCAATCTACCTGGCACCACCGACTCATTACTCACTCATCCGCATCATAAATCAGTCCGATTTCCTTACGAATGCGGTCCAACGTGGTCATGAGCGACAATGTAAACGACGGGCTCACCACATCATGTGTCAAATCACCGCGTTTAATCGCATCACACACGGCTTGCGCCTCATATTGGTAACCCTGTGTTTCGTCTTCGGATGCTTTAAAAATCTCAGTACCTGTTTCGCCGATGCAAATGGCTTCGTCCGCCATCCAAAAACTCGGCACCTCTATGCGACCTTTATCGCCGTATATGACCAGAGTGTTGACCATATCGATCTCGATAGACGCATTGAGCGAAGCCAATACGCCTTCTGGATACGTACACGTCACAAAAACAGACCCATCCACACCCGTATCGGTCTTTTGTGCCATCGCTTTGATCTCCGTTGGAACCGAATGCGTCAAATGATTGGCCATGAGCACAGGATAAATCCCGACATCTAAAAGTGCACCACCACCGAGCTTTGGATTGAGAAGTCGTCCTTCTGCCTCATGTTCGCCCGCAAATCCAAAGTTCGCTTCAATCGCTTTAATTTTACCAATTTTACCCGATTCAACCCAAGAGATGGCCTTATGGATCGTCGGCAAAAATAACGTCCAAAGTGCTTCCATGACAAATCGATTTTCAGCCTTTGCCACTGCGAAAACTTCCTCGGTTTGCTTTGCATTCAGCGTAAACGGTTTTTCACATAGTACATGTTTGCCTGCTTTAAGCGCTCTGATGGCCACCTCTGCGTGCAGAGCGTGTGGCGTGGCGACGTAGATGACGTCTATGTTAGGATCGTCAAAAAAAGCATTGTTGTCAAAATAGGCTTTATCAATCCCAAAACGCTCACAAAAATCTATGACAGTCGGTTCTTTTCTCGCATAGGCTGCGATGATTTTTGCCCCTTCAACTTTCCTAAAATCTGTTGCAAATTTGCCGGCAATGACGCCTGCACCGTAGATACCCCAGTTCAGCATGTGATCCTCCTCGATTTATATATAACTATGTAAATGTATCCTTTGCAATTTTGAGGCTAAATATAATTAAAGGAGCTGATGCGCACCTATGAATATACAAGATGCGCAAGAGCTCCATTTTAAGTGCTAATTGACTCTTCCTTTAACAAAATCCACTAAGAACACGATGGCAGCCACAACCAATAGTATATGAATTAGTCCACCACCGACCTTAAATAATAGACCGATCAACCAAAAGAATACGACAATACCTCCAAGCCATCTTAAAAATCCCATAAAGTGCTCCTTTCAAATATAAAACACAAATTAGTGTCAACTATATGCCAACATTTTATGTTTATACCCAAAGAGCCATTTATCAAACATCAGACGGCTGAATCTGGCGATATGTGAGCTATTGTCATCGTTTCAAGCTCATGCAGTGACTTCATTAAATCCATCACCTCAAAGAGATTTCCAGAATCGAACCGCCATTTGGCATCGATCATCTCAGGTACATCGCTTTGTGAGCAGTTCGTATGGATATAGATACTGTCCATCCCCATCTGAGTTGCCCCTTCGATATCTGTGGTGTGATCATTGCCTATAAAAAGGCATTCATGAGCTGCCAGTTTCTCTTTGTCCAAAAGGATCTGGAAGAAATCTTTGCTTGGCTTGGCAACTTTATATTGTGATGACAAGTAGATTGCGTCAAAGTATTTTTTAGTGCCCGTCGCATGAAGTTCGTCCATGGTAAATGATTCCTGCGCATTTGACAACAGAAGTACCTTATACTTGGCTTCTTTCAAGTACTCAAGAAGCTCAATCGCACCTGGATATGGTTTTACGTAGTCAAGAGATAAAAGTCTAAAGAACTTCGCCGTCTGAAGCAGCGCTTGCTTTGACACTTTCACATTTTTTTCTTTATAAAGATGCTTGAACACTTTGAGTATATCGATATCAGGATGGTCGACGCCTTTTGCCCGCCTTTTTTCCATGAGTAACGAAACATGACTGAGATAACCTTCCTGCAGTTCATCGGCCATATATTGGGCACCATTCGTGCCGTATAAATTCGCCAACTTATCCCACAAAAGCGGTTGACTTTCGTCTGTATGGATATCAAGCAATGTGCCGTATAAGTCAAATATGATCGCTTTGTACATAGGGTGCTCCTTTCATATATAATGTCTTAGGATCTAATTCGTAATATGCAATATATCGGAAATGTTTCCACTCTCTATAAAACACACCTAAGCGCTCCCACCACTTGTTCTCGGTGGTTATAAACTGATAAAGGCAAACGCTCATTGATCGCTTTGTATTCAGCGTCATCTATATAACCATGCTTAAGCAATAGATTTGGGACAACACTATCGAGTGCGCGGTATGCACCATCTTCCATCTTCATTGCAATGCCCACACCTTTAGATCGAATCGACATGCAGTAAACCGATTCTGCACCTAATTTGGCAAGCACTTTACCCTTTGTCTCTTCCATCAAAATCGTATCTAGCCGCTTCGTACCTGCCACATAGTAAGGTTCATGCGTCATCGCATGGCTAATCATGCTAAGTGCCTGACCTCTTCTTGATTCTAAATCAAATGGTCCTGAGAGTTTTGTATACGCTAACGCCATATTGTATATAGGCATCCCAAAGACCGGTACACCACAACCATCAACTGCCACATCAATCTGATCGGTCTCGAGCTCGGTTATCTCTGCAATATACTTGTGCATAATCTGTTGAATCGGATGATCGACCATGATGTAATCGTGCAGATCAATGGATTTATAAACCCCTAAAGCCAACATCCCTGAATGCTTACCAGAGCAGGGATTATTGCCTTGAGTAAAAGGTATATTCTCAACAAGTAAGCGCTTATATTCGCCTTCGTACATAGGACGCGCGACGCCACAATCAAGATCATCAACGGTTTTACCTATTTTTTTTAAGATGGATGCTAAGATACGCAAATGTTCTTCTTCTCCACCATGAGATGCCGTCATGAGCGCGAGTTCTTTTGTTGACAGATCAAACGCCTCTATGCCACCACTTTCCACTAACGGAATTATTTGAAATGGCTTAGCTGAAGACCGCCAAAAGGTGCGCTTGTATGGGTTGCCGTACTGAAATAAAACAGCGCCACTAGCATCGACTCCAACAATATCACCACGGTGAATACTTTCAATAAAGCTGCCTCTATATACATGTACAAGTTCAATAGACATAATTCTCACCTCGTTTTATATTAATTATCGTTATTTACTGTAGTACAATTTTGTCATTTAACCTCTTAATCCCAATCCCTTATCTATGGCATCCTGAATCGCCTTATGACAGCAGATCCCGAGCGGATTATTCTCTATACAATTGGCATGTTTCATCGCACCAGTCACCGCATTGACCTCTTTCACAGTCTTCGCCCCTTGATTCAGCACCGCATCGATTACTTGGTCTTCGGTAACTTGACTGCAGTAGCAAGCATACTTGGGATTTGCATCTTTTTTAAACCAAATCGGCATTTTGATTTGATTCTTTGAGAATATGATTGACTCAGCATTGTTGAAATAAACCACATCACAGTCAGCATTCATGCAAATCTGATAATGATCTCCTGCTACTGTAGTTCTAAGGTTTTCAGACACCAAATGTTCAACGGTGATTTTTTTTACCGAAAGTCCACTATTGTTGCATATTGGACAAGGTTCTGTGTTATTTGTAGTTCCAATGAAAACTATCGAATTCATTTCACGCCTCTTTCTCCTATCAAATAAGTACTTCCATAAACCGTTCATGATTTATCAGATGCTCAACTTGTTTTGTTTCAAGTATACTTATAACAATGTTAAAATTCAACTGTTGTTTCAGTTATGACTGTAACGACGATCATAGTTTCATAGAGCACATATATAAAAAAAGATAACGCTTGAAAACCCCCTTAAGGGTTTAAATATTCAAGCGTTATCTCTTTGATTGCTTCAATGGTTTCAACAGTAACCGGTATCATTTTTGAATCAATCGATTTCGAATAATCGAGATAGAGGGTTTGAACCTCGCTCAATTTTGTCAATATATCGAGTGACCTTACATTTGGATCGCGATTGTAATATTTCTCAACCAAATCAAGTACTACATAAGATTCTTCGAAAAATGCATCTAAAAGTTTTTTCCCGTCTTCTGTGCCTCTGATGGTCTTTAAATTTTTATATTCCGCAAAATAGCCATCCACTTCAGTTCTTGCTATAGCAGGATCTTCAGTATCCGCTATCATTGGTAAACCGTTTATTCTTAGAAATGTCTTTACTGATATGACAAGACCTTCATTGTAAAACGCTTCGACAGCCTTGGTACGATTTTGTTTGACGATATAAAATACGGAAGCAGCAAAGAGTGTTATCAATACCAGTACCACTATGATCATAACGTATTTTTTTCTCATATCAATTCCGCTTCCACTTCCACTAATGCTTTCAAGCTTTCCAGTTTCCTCATAGCCAGAACTGAGATTAACACGGGAAATGGCGCAATGAAAATACCAGGCAGACTAATTAAAGTGGTAACCAAAAACTGCATGCCG
This sequence comes from Acidaminobacteraceae bacterium, assembly GCA_942493125.1. Lineage (GTDB taxonomy): Bacteria > Bacillota > Clostridia > Peptostreptococcales > Acidaminobacteraceae > Fusibacter_C. The sequence continues at coordinate 211,950 of OW818667.1, forward strand.
ACACTTAGTGTACCAATTGTGAGGAAATAAATGATTATATAGAGTGGAAATGAAAAGAATAGCGGAATCAATGTAATTAGTAACACTTTGAAAAAGTTGCCCTTCACCAATTGTTTGCTGTATGAGAAAACACTTTCTTCTTTTGGATGTAACACAGCTGTATAAGTAGAAAAAAAGTAAGTCGTACTCAAGTACAGCAACGGAAAGATTCCGACAAGAAACAATCCCAATCGCGTCGGTACTGATATACCCATTGAATGTCCATAAAAGAGTCCGCGCATGACTAGGTTCACAGGGATAATCAACATAAGAACATATAATAGTGCTTTGCCAATATAACGCCAAGTTGTATCTTTTGCTTTTTCATAACTATTGGAGACATTGATGTCTTCGTCGTTTGTATCACTATTTGAAACGATGATCATACTTACTGATAATCTTGTTTGAAAATACACACTGATCAGAGTGATTACTAGATTAGTTAAGAGAAGCATGAGTCGCACACTAAATTGCATATATGAACTTATAAGCATGCCGAACATCCCAAAAATTGTTGAAATCACCACGCTAATCAAACTTAGCATAAGTAGCGTTTTCCATTTTGCTTTATATGTATCTATTGAATCCCTTAATATTTCTCCCACTTGTAGTTCGTTCATTTTAGCCTCCATTTATGGTCTATATTTCAAAACCGCCTCAAGTAACATGGTTTCTTGTTCTTTCGACAATTTCAAAGAACAATTTTTATTCCTATTGAATATGCTAGCATCTAATGACATAACGTCCAACCGACTCTTGTTGCTCAAGTTCGTCGATTCATTTTCATTATCATTGAGAAGAATTTTGTACCAGGCAACGATGACACCGCTCGCATTTTTCTCAAGGAACGTGATTTCATAATCGATTTCGTCTCGACTATAACTATTGATATATGGCTGATTATAATAAATCTTCTTAGAAATGATTGAATTGATCGTACTGATAAACGCTGCATCGACGATATCAACGACAACTTCCTCGGCAGAACCGCCATTATTATTAATTCTTAATTCCGCCGTATCAGCTTGAATATCAGGCGCTTTTGTTGTGGCCATAAATAATGCAAACAACGCGATTACAGCGACAGAAACGAGCGTAATAACAAATTTCTTCTTCATAATTCACCTTGTAATAGTACTCTCATGGTCTGCAGTTCAGGGAAATCATAAGAAAGAGAATACAAAAGACCTTCTTTTTTACCGTATAATCTATAAAAATCCACCATTATTTGATTCAACAATGACGTTTCTCTAATCGCATCAAAGGGAATGTACATATAGCACTCGTTCGACATCACAAAAATAGACTGCGATAGATTGCCATAGGTTATCTGATAATATGCTGTAGCATGTAAGTCAGCCATTTCTTCATACGTATTCAGATACATATAACCATCAGAAAAGTCTTCATAAAACGATTTAATAATCGCAGGATCAGAAATCAAGAGTTGTTCATCCTGTTTCACCTCGACGATGCGCTTATCAAATGCCGTCACATTAAGCACTTCAGGCATGCCCTCTTCTTCAAATATGGCATACTGTGTCTCTTTAAGCCATTTGGTATTGAAAAAACCGAGCAGTACGACTAAAACAACTACAAATAAGGCAGCTTCAAATAGTTTGATGCCTACTTTCTTCTTTGGAAGCTCAAATTGCGACATATGTTCACTGATATAATCTAAGATATCATGCCTTGATTTTCTATCCACCCAACGGTCGAATTTAACTATGTAGTAAGTTTCTTTTGAAAGTAACTTTTCTTTGATTTCAATACTGACATGCTTTTTACTTTCGGCCAACTTAAAATCGTTCTTCTTGTTGTCTGATACCACAACGATTTCAGACACTTTCATACCTGTCACTTCAATTGCTTTCTCAAGGGTGTTTTTTAAATTTAAACCAGCAACATCCACGACTTTATACGCGTGGCCATATATTAACTTTGTAACCATCACGATGATCACGATAACCAAGATCACGCCAGTCATCAACATCAAATTTTCTGCAGTCGGCTCTTGTGGCTGTAGTCGCAAAGTACTCAGCGAATAAAGTGGCACAACAAAAGCCCATGGAAGACTGTTAGCGTGATAAATGCCGTACCGCCTTCGCGTCAACAAAATCTCTAGGGGTTGGTACAAAAATAGTAAGATAACAATTATAATCTGAATTTTAAAAGCTGTCATGGCAACCTCCGCGTATTAGATATATCAATAGTATCATTAACATATTAAAATACGCTTAAAAAACAATAACCTATCTCGACACTGATTTAAAATATTCTGCCGTCCATATCTTATAGAGGTCAATAAAGGCCGCGCGGTCTTCGGCACCACATTTGCGAAACATATTTTGAATATGTTTTTTAACCGTTGCTTCAGAGATATAAAGCTGTGTCGCAATGGATTTGTTTGTACAATTATCGATGATTTTTAAAGCGACGTGAACTTCTCTAGGTGAAAACCCATGAGCCGCCAAAACCTCAGTCGCTTGCTGTATGCTTAGTGTAAGCGTTTGTGTCGTATCAGTTGTAATATTTGTAACGTTTGCATCGTTTGAATTATGCGAAGCAAACTTGTGAGTCCTTTCACGCACGATAAAGCTTTGATCTGAAAGCCAATCGAAAATTAAAAAGAGCACGCTCCCGTAAATGACTGGCACAAACGCAACCATAGAAGAGCCGCCACGACTGAGACTTTCAGGGGCTGTGATGCGCGTCAGAAACGTCAATAAAGTAATCAAAAGGCCAGAGAAAAAGGTATTCCAACGGGCAAAGACGATAATTTGCCTTACTTTAATTTTTTTATACAACTGTGAAAGGGTCAAAATCGCAGTGCCACTCAAGACAGCCGCTAAACTGCGACTGTCTATTAGACGATTTTGATCAAATCCCATGATGATCACTGCAAAGAATATAAACACCCCGATGCCGAGTAACTTCTGAATCATAGCAGCCCCTATTCTAATGTCGTTAAGATGGTTTTTATCTTAGCCTGGATTGGGATTAAGAGTACTGTAAACACGATGGCATAAAAGAAAGTCAAGACCGCCATCGCCAAACTTGGTCCGATTTGCATATTTTCTAAATGAGAAAGGATGCCGATGCCACCAATGATCGATCCCATGATGCCCGACAATAGAATGAGCGTAATCGCCAATTTGTTCGCGATTAACATGCGCTTTAGTTCGAGCGCTGTAAATGAATTCTCTTTTTCACCCATGACTTTAAAGCCCTTCGCAAAATCACCGAGTAGCCCACTTGCCATCAGGATCGGTATCGTAAATCCAAGGATTACGACAATGCTTGGATAATCAATATACGCGTTTAAAGTCGCAGAAAATTGTGTTGTCCCGATAAGCAAGCCCATGAAAATCAAAATACCAATAAAATACATAAAACCCTCCATAACTTTATTTTGTACCATGAGCATAGCATCTCATACAAAAAAAGCCCATTATCCCTATGGGCGTAATTGGGCGAATTTTATTGTCACTACTATTATTCTATCTGTTTTCCTGACGCAAACGTTTATCTATCTCTTAATTCGATATATCGCACAATCTTTCGAGTCACCCTTTGCATTTTTTAGCATATCCTTAACAACTCGATCTTTCGTCATGCCCACTTTTTCCATGATTCTACCTGACGCTGGATTGTCTGTATTATGCGTTGCGCTAATTTCTTTGATATCGATTTTATTAAATGCAAAGTCAACAACCGCTGTCAATGCTTCAGTGCCATAACCTTGATTCCACCAATTGAATCCAAGCAAATAACCCACATTGCATTTTGGTTCGTCAGCATCGAAGTCGTACAAATCTATCAATCCGATCAACGCGTTGCCTTCGATAATTTCTATGCCCCAATGGTAGAAACCTGGATTATCATATTGATTGATAATTTCCTCAACCATTGTGCGCGTTTGTTCCATTTCTGTATGTGCAGCTGAAACCAAATTGTCAGTAATTCTTTCATCTGATTTGAGGTGTGAAAAAACAGATTGTACATCATCCAGAGTTATCTTTCTTAATTTTAGTCTGTTTGTAAGGATTGTGGTTGTTCCTAAAATCATACTTGTGTTCTCCTTGAAGTCATTATGATTTGATATAAGTGAAATTAATATACATTTCCAAATTCTATGTGCCCATTATTGAATAGTTTCTCGTAATTATCATGTAGTTCTCGTTGACTCAGTTGGGGAATTTTGTGTAAATGAAGTATTAATTTATTTTATAATTTCTCTTTTTGAACTTTGTCTTGGTCTTTGTCTTCTTGGTCTTTGTCTTCTTGGTCTTTGTCTTCTTGGTCTTTGTCTACTTGGTCTTTGTCTACTTGGTCTTTGTCTTCTTGGTCTTTGTCTTCTTGGTTTTTATCTTGGTAAATTATTTCTATATCATCTCTATCTGTCATTTTTTGATCGTGTAACTTTTCTTTATTCTTTTCTTCTTCACTTCTAATTCTAAGAACTTCATTTACAATGTTTTCAGATTCAATAATTTTTAGCAAAATTTCTTCACTTTCAAAATCAGAATTATAACTATGAACAAGTCTATTTCTAAATTGATGGATATCATTTACTTTTTCGATTAAAGAATAAGGAATTGAATTATTGGAATTTTTGGCAAACTTAATTATGTCGATATAACTGTTTTTGTACTTGGTCTCCTTTTGAAAATCACTGGGTTTTACTAATTTACTAATATTATTCAGAATTTGATTGTAGGAATACAAGAAATCTTCTGCATTCACATTTTTTGATTTCGCAAAATTTACTGATATCTCTTCTTTTTCTTCTTTAGTGATACTTATCTCAGAAAGTTTTTCAATTGCTTGTTCAAGTTTGATTTTTATCTCTGAAGATAGACTAAATATTACGTCAAAGTCATTTTTATTAATATGAATATTATGTGCAATTTTACACCTTAATTCATAAAGTCGTTCCCACCTTTTCAATATGTAGTTATCATCACAATCAACAAGCTCAGAAAAGTATCTGAACCAATTTGACTTTGGTATAAATGTACTTAGATCTTCCTTATCAAGTTTAGCACTAGCTTCTTCAATTTGCTTATACATATCATTAATATTTTTATCAGAATATTTTTTAAATAGAAAATGACTCAACTGAATAAAATCGACTTCATATAAATAGTTTGCTTTAACATTTTTACTATCTGTTCTGAGCGATTTTTTAACTTCCTCTGGAACATTTTGTTTGGTCCAATCTAAACCAACTTTTAAAATCATAAACTTTGTTATTAACATTCTCATTAAATTTTCAATTTCATAAATTAGGGGATACGATTTTTGAGAATAAAATAGCCCTACATCATTCCATATTGTTTCTATTGCAGTAAATGCAATACTCATTAATATTTTTTTCAGACTACTCAAAAACATAACAAATTTCTCAATATTTTTTTCATCATTAATCGTTAATGATAAATCAAAATATTTAATTTTTTCATCATTTTTATCAATAGTACGAATTTTATAATTCACATATATATCTTTATATTTTATTCTTGTTGAACTCTCGATAATAGTATCTTCAAGTGAATTAAATAAGTTCAAAAAAGTTTTTTGGCTTTTACAAAATGGAGCTGCTGTGCTAAAACCAATTAAATATTGTACTTTTATTTTTTCCATATTATTTTCCTTTCGATAAATATTTCATTTAACGTTCTTATAGTCCTTGTAGTCCTTGTAGTTTCTGATGCGAGGACTATGTGTTATTTGTAGTTCCTTGTCTGTTAATTAACCTTTCTTCTAAACCATGCTTATACGCTTTCTCAAAGTTCAACTCTTGATTTCTAAAATAGTAATCTTGCTCAGTAATAATCTTAACCTTATCTGAGTCAGACAATTTATTATGATAATATAAATAGCTGATTAACGAGCACACTGAATCAACTTTGTCGTTTCCAATTGTAGCAGATGCAACATTTTGTGCTTTCTTGTCATCTGTGATAATAGCAATATTAAACTTATCCGCAAGAACAATTGCTGTTAATTCACCACGTGATTTTGACTTATTATGATTCTTAAAAGCAGGGCTAAGTAAATCAATAAGTTCAATATCATATTTCCCAATTTCCCCAGTTCTAATTTTTTCTTTTATGACTAAATCTAATTCTTCAGCTCTTTGTCTCCTTAAATCATCTTGAATATTTCGTTCCTTATAGAGTAATTCATATTCAATAAAATCGGAAATTATGAAATTGCAGTTATCAATTTTAGCTGCACTATCCAAGGTTTTTGTAGATGATAAATTTAGTAATGAACAAGTGTCAATTACACCATTTTTATTAAACTCTTTAACATTATCTATCATCTGAATTCACCCCCAGAGTCAAATATCTCATATAATTCTGAAGATTGCAGGGATAGTACTTCACAAATTTTTGAAAATGATATATCGCCTCTTATATAGGCATCCACAATAAGTTGAAAAAAGCTTAGAGAAATTCCTTTGGCCTGTAAGTTATTAAACTTTTCAAGAGCTCGTTTAGAAAGGTTTAAAGATTCTGGGTCTGTCTTACTTGGTATTTTTATTTTCAAACTCTTTAATTCATTAAACTGGTTCACGGTAATCAATTTATATGAATGTAAAGATATTGCTAACGTAACCGGATTTACACTAAACTGATTAGCTATTTTTATGAAGTCATCATCAGTCTTGTATGATTTTACAATTCTAGAAGCCAATTCAGGAGGTATAAGAAATGCAGAAGCAAATTTATTGGCTCTGTACTCAGAATATTTTTTGTACTTATTATTCTTATCAGAGTCAAGTGATATCTCGAATGCATCATTAACATCAAATATACTATGTGCAATTTCATGTAACACGGAGAAGTTTTGTCTATATAAGTCATCTTTATAGTTAATCAGAATTACTTTTCCAGTTTCTTTACCATTTAAATGGATACCTGAAATTGAGGAATTACTTAACTTTATTCGATAGACTTGAATACCCATTAGTCGTGCTATTGCAAAAGGATTAATGTCAATTTTATTAATAGGATAATGAAGTTGATTTCTCAGCTGAACGGCGGCATCAAGGCCCTGTTGAACATGTATCTTAGAGTTAGTCTGAGGTTTGAAATCTAATATCTTAGTATTCCTCAAATCCAGAAGGTACTTATAAAAGACGGCTATATTCAAAGTTTCAGATATTTTTCGTTTATCGCTTTTTGATATGATTCCGTCTGTATTTCTAAAGAAAGTTTCTGTTTTCTCTACTAAAGAAGTTACTTCACTAGATATAAAGTACTCATAGTCTACTTTTAAAATATCTGAAAAAATTAGTATTTCTCCACCAGTTGGTGAGACAATACCATGTATTAGTTTACTTAGTCTGTCCGAAGATACTTTTGAAAGATTACTAAACTCCTCTATTGTGTATTCTTGCAAATCCATTATTTTTTTCAATTTCATTGAGAATAAATTCAAATCAAAATTCAAGTTGACCTCCTTTCATATATGTTGAAGAATTACATATAACGTTCATATAGTCCACGCAAACTTAGTTACAAGGGGAAAGTATTGATGATTTTCATTAGTTTCAGAAGCTTATCTTTCTGAAATATATAAAATAAATTATAATTTGAATATTTTATGATTTCTTCATAAGTTCCTACTGGTGCCTTTCGATTTATATAAACATACTAATCTAGTAATTCTACCGCGCCTCAGACTCAGGAGTCGCTACAGGTCTTTTCGCACGCTCACCAGTATCTTCATAGGCTGTATCATTAAATGCTGAACTTTCAATTGATTCATAACGAGTTTCATTTCTAGATTCGTGTTTCTCATCAGTTGCTGCCCTTGAATCATTAGTCGCTATAGAAGTTTGTGGATCCCTAGGTTTTGGTTTCATATAGTCCGCATAATTCTTTGACGGCTGAATGAAGCTTCTTTTATAAGCAGTTTGAAGCGCAATGGCATAAAATACAAGGTCAAACAGCTCAAACGTATCGACCATAAAGCCCATCAATTGACCGTAATCAAGCACCTGCATCATCTCAAATAGCGTTATGCCATAATACTCTGCAACTACGATGATAACTGCCAACGTCTTGCCAAGTAAAATACTAAGTGTCGCAATCACAGCAGCTACAACGCCCCAAGTGGCTGAATCGCCTTTACCAGCCCACACAAAACCTTGTGACACGAGATAACCTACCGCAATCACAGCGATCCCAATATTATAACCCGTAACTTTTACGACGATTGCCCATAATATGGCACCGACAATACCAAGTAAGATCGCGACTACGAGTCCTTTCATAGGATTGGGTTGCTTGATCTCCTGATGCATATAATCTTGTTGTCTGTAGTTATTGTTGCTATTTAGCGTATTCTCGTTATTCAACGTGTTGTCGTCTCTATGATTGTCTCTATTGTTGTCTTCCATAAATATCCCCCAAATTTCACGTTTTATTGCCCAATACTTTCAAGCTCTGGCCGACCTTTAAGTGGCGCCAATTCTTCATATGTTTCGAATATGTTTTCCAAATAATCTGAAAGTGTCATTGCAGTGATAAGCAGATCTACAGCGGCCTCCGTGGTTCCCATTTTCATAGCAATACGGGCTTGATACACATAGCCATAAGCATCGTCCGGATAAGACTCTAAAAACTGCGCGTTGACTTGGTTGGCTTGATCAACGTCGCCAGATAGAATCAATGAATCGACCTGTGCCTGACTTGAGTAGTACGTGTCTTCGCTGTACATAACCGCCAGACCGTAGCTCTCTGCGGCCTGCTCGTAATCCTCTACAAAGTAGTAGGCATCGCCCAAATATTCATAGCCATAACCGCTTTCAGAATTGATGGCAACGATCTCAAGCGCAGCATTCATAAGCCTTTCAGGATCTTCATCATAATAGTAAAGATAGGCTTCGATTTGTAGACGCTCTTCCCTGCTGAGATTTTCTTCGACAGTATCGAGAACGCGCGCTAAAAGCTCAGGTTCATCCAGATAATGCACATCTTCAGCAACAACAGAATACTCCGAATACGTCAACGCATCGTTTGATAATATTTCGCTATAAAGGCCAACACCTTGGACTTCTGACACATAATTGTATGAGAAATCCGCAAACAGCCTGTCCGCTTCAAAATCACCAGCGACTTCTCTATAATCCGCAGTCATCTCGTAACGATCGACGATGTTTCCAAGTTCGCTTTGGACGATTAATTTATCATAAGCATAAGATCTTTCGGCCGGTACTAATGAAACAAGCGCATCCAGACATTTCTCCTGGCCATCCAAGTCCTCTGTCTCCAAATAGCATGCGTAAAGACCATCCCAACCGTCTACGTCCATAGGCAGCATCTCAACATATTGCGTCCACACCTCTATCGCCGCATCATAGTCTTCCAGTTTCTGAGCGGCAGAAGCATAGCCAAAAATGGCATACGAGTTGTTTGAATCACCAAGCATGGCCTCATCATAATACCCGATGGCCGTTTCATAATCCTCAAGACCATAATAGCAATTGCCAAGATTCGAAAGTGTGATGCTGTCCCCTGGTTCGTATTCCAGTGACTTCTCACAATACATCTTCGCATTTTCATAATCATAAATGTTCAGGTGTGCCCAACCAATATTGTTATAGAGCCCACCCAAATAAGAATCTTCAACACCCGATTCCAGAATCTCCAAATAGTTGGTGATCGCCGCTTCATTCTCCTCATTGCTGATGAGCAAATAGTTGAAATACAGCTTCTCATCAAGATTCATCTTAGAATAATGCTCTCGCTGCGCACCTATAACCTGCTCAACCAATGCATCACGCGCGTCATAGTCACCAAACCGCTCAAGCAGATCCACCTTGTTAGTGACCAACATCATGTCATCTGAAAATTCAAGCCCACGATTGACCGTCTCAAGCGCCTTGTCATACGCGCCATACATGATTTGAATGTTGCTGACTGTGTAAAGAATGTCGGTGTTTTTGTGCTTGACTGCAGCGTCCAAGTTTACCATGTTGGCGTATGCTATGGTGTAGAAGTCTGAGTCTAGTTCGGTTGAGGATTCGGACTCAGTGAATATTTGTGCTAGTTTTGGATCGATGTTTGGTTTGGTTTGGGTGCAGGCTGTTAGGGTTAGTGTTAGGGTGATGAGAGTGAAGGCAAAAATCAAATTAAAAATACACTTCTGATAAGTTTTGTTGATTCTAATAATCAATGGTACCTCCAATATTCTCAGACTAATATTTTTCTTAGAAAGTACAAAATACTAATCATTTTTTTTGTTTTGGTAGATTTGGATTTCATTTATTAATCGATCAATATCCGACATTTTGACTAATTCAAATTTATATTTATCTTCTATTGACTTTGGAATACTATTTTTACAATTATCAATAATTTTAAGCATTGCTTCTTGTCTATCTAAATATAAACAAAAAATATAGACATTATCAATATTTTTATCAATAATTTCGATAATTGAATTATTAGTAAATTGCAATAATGATGCTGGGCTAAAATCTTCGAAATATGTTGTAACTCCTATCCTTAAATCACCAATTAAAAAAATTGAATCAAATATATCATCTCCTTGCTTATGTGGATTTCCATGACCAATTTTTCCTGTTATGACACCTTTCGTGCTTTTGATTTTAGACATAATCTTATTATGAACTTCAATGTACAATTCACGTCTATTCCCACGTTGGGTTGTTTCTTTTTCTTCATTTTCAACTTCATGATTATCAGCTGTCTTCGAATTAATTGCACTCAACAACGAGGATTCGATTTCTTTGACTAACTCATCTTTATTTATATAGCCATTCTTTTCATATGCTAAATTTGCAATCTTTTCAGACATGCCAGTAACTCTACCAGCAATGATATCTTCTATTCTTTTTTCTGTAATACCAGTTGAATTTTGAATTTTTATTAAAGCTTCAGTCGTATTCATGAATATTTGATTTTGAAGATGAATACTTTCGTCATTTCTTTTAATAATTGCAATTTCTGACATTTTTCCCAATTGTACTGCAGCTACTGCCAAAACAATTGATGCACCAGAAACTAATAAAGTTAAGACTAAACTTATAATATCAATAGTTGAATAAATTGATTGTTCCTTAGAAATATAATTTTCAAATAATTTTAAGCTTACTATTCCAAGTAAAAACGAACAAATGATTATGATTAGTGTTTTTATTGATATATGTTTGTTAGTGGAAACAATATCGTTCGTATAAGTAGCAAGTTCATTATTGGTCTTCATAAATTGATATCCTTTCTAATTAATATTTTTCTATAAAATATACCGTCTAATACAAATATTGAAATTAATAAGAGAAATGTCACATTATTTTTGAATTATGTTATTGCATAAAAAATTATCAAATGTGTCATTTTTTGAAGAAACTAATTCATAGAAGCATATAATTCCGATTCATATTTCAGCAACTCATTTTTGATACATTTTCGTATATTTGTTTCCTCTTCCTTAAGTATTTCGCCTTCTTTAAAAAGTTTATTTAAATAGTCACTGATATCAAGATTTAGTTGAGAGTATAAATTGGTAGTATATTTTTGTAACCACTCTAAATTATTGTGTTTCATATAACTATCTGTATAATATTTAAGGATTCCACTTATACTTCTATTATTATGCTCTTTATAAAAAGTTCCCAGTGCACCACTAATGCGACTTGTGTTTAAAATAGAATACAATTTTTTCTTGCTTTTAATTAGATTGTTTATTTTAGTTACTTCCTTACATGAATTTAATTCACCCACTATTGTAACAATAATGTTTCTAAAATCATTTTCAATCCTTTTTAAATCATTACCATGAAATCTAGCAAGTTCATTCTTTTTATTCTCGACTTTTTGATTTACTTCGTCACAAGTTTTACAATATAATGAGTATTCAGTTTCTACTTCACTTTTATAAGGTGGTTTTTTAGATGAATAATGATGTTCATATATTACGATACAACCGTTTCCACACTTACAAGTACTTCTTTCAATTTCTTTTGTTAAATCTAATTCCCAACCAATCTTCATAATTATTTGTATGATTTTTAACTAAGGAAAAATCATACCCTCCTTTATTTTATTTTTAGGTTATAATTTTCGAATATTGCTGAATCAAGATTGCTTCTATAAAAAGGTGCTGACTTAAAATTGCATTCAATAAAAATTATATTTGATAAAGCAACATAAGAAAGATTTATATATGAAGAATCAATATCTCTTATTTCATTTGGCTCACCAAAACAAGGCCTACCAAACTCTCATTTTGTGCATCTTCTTTGATTGATTTGTATTGCGCCTAAAACGTATCGAGTTTCTCTTTAAGACCTCCAGATTTGCTTACTCTGATGTAATTCGTACGCGTCAATATTTACTCATAATGATAATTGTCACAAGACAATTTGTATAACATCAGGCAATAATTTTAGAGCCCTTTGCTCGATTGCATTTCTAATCTTGTGTCACTGATTGCCAATTACTCAATTAAATTACTAGTTTAGCCAAATTTGTTCCAAGCTCGGGTTATACCATATTTATTCATTTAGCCCTCAAAATAGTTCTAGCAACCCAATAACAAATTAGATTGCCAGAAACTATTATTTGATTCTATCGTTTATCTTTTTGATTATAGCAGGCGTATTAAAACCTACGGGACCATTATCATTATCGGCTTCTTGAATATACTTTGGAATATTACCTTGATATCCAAAGGGTTTGACCGACAATATTGGTTTTCCATACTCTTTAGCACATTCAACTTCAAATTTGCACCAATAACTATTTTCCATAGCCATTCTTGCAAAAATAATAAAATAATTGCATTGACGAACTTGTTCTTTTAAAGCTTTTTTAATTTCAAATATTTTTTTTGTGTCAAGCGGGTTAAAAGATGGAACTGAATAATCAAGAAATTTAAAATCATTATCTTTAAATTTTTCTACTAGTTTCTTATACTCATTATCGTAATCCCAACTATGTGATATAAAAACATTTGCCTTAGCCATAAAAATTACTCCTTTATATTTATATTAGAGATTTAAATTCAGTATCATTTTTTTGTGTGATTCATAAGTTGTTCTTTCCCACTCAATCAGATTAAAATCATAAAATAATTTTTCGTATTTTTCAGCTTCTTCAATCCTTTTGAGTGCAAATAAATTAGTTGAAAGCGTTGCAAATTTCCAATATTCAGATTTTGTATCACCTAATTCTAATTGACTAAGCAAGCTATCAACTAGTTCAGTCCGGACACTTTTCGCTTCAAACTTGCAATAGGTCTTTTCATCTTCATCAACTTCGTTACTTAGGAGATCTAAACAAAAAGCGTAGTTGCCACCGGTATAGTGGTCACCAGTATTATGGAATCCTCTCTTATAAGACTTTATTGCTGAACGTAGCATTTCTTGATCCTTTAATTCAAACCAAAGGTTCTTGTAGATTGCACCAGAAATGCCTAATGTTTCTGGATCATTAGTATCATTAACATTTAGTCTGCCAATTATCTCTATAGCTTTGATGCAAGCCATTGTCTTATTGGGTTGTTCACTTTTATAAGTACAGAGTGCTTGTTGTTGTACATAATAATCATCGTTATCAATTATTTCACTTAAACGTTTCCAAATCTCTGCGGCTTTTACAAAATCATTTTGTTTCATAAAGATTCTTGCCTTTTCGGAAAGAACAAAAACACTTTCCTCCTTCTCAGCTAATTCATTAATCATATTTTCAAATAACTCATCATTAATATCATGTTGGTTTACATTCGGTATAAATTCATAAAGAGGACTATCAACTATTTTACTATTCATAACTGATTTTATTGTTTCACGAAGTTCAAGTTGGCAACGTTTACTTTCATCCGTTCCTATATCATCACCCATGTGAAAATATGGAAATATTTTACAATGATTTAAATCAAATGGAATTGAACTGTTTTCAATATCTTTCATAATAATTGTTGAATAAGACCTTGAAGCATGTCTAATACCAAGTTCATAAATAGCATTCGGGTTTAAAGTTGTTATGTCAGCGATAACTAGATCAGCCTTAATAAGTAATGCATACATGCTTTTATCAATAAGTGAGCTTTCTTTTATTTCATCAGCTCTAATGCATCTATACCCTTCTTGTTCAACAGCCGGTTTTATAATATTTTTATAAGTCGCATCTAGATTATATGTTTTTTGTATTGAATAATCCGTTTTTTTACCAAATCCCATGATTACGAAACATAGTTTATTCATTTTTCTTCTCCATGTTGATTGTATTTTCTATTTTATCTGTATATTGTCTTCTAAATACTTGTAATCTAATGTTTTTTAATGACGGTAAGTTTTAATTCTTCATTATTCTCTGGTATCAAAAAACTTAATCTAGCCCAACCTTCAATGCCATTGTTTGTAACTATCTTAACCCAGGGTTCAGAAACTCCTTTGTCATTTTTTCCAAATGTCAAATCGCCATACCAACTAACAAATCCACCATTTGCAACGTTATCAAGAATTTTACAATTTAATGTTGATGGGATGTCTCTTACATTTAATGCGTTTGTAGTCCCATTAACTCTAAATGTAATTAAGCTTGTAGGTTGTGTTATATTCTCTCTTTTATTATAAGTATCCTCATTATCACCATTATGTGTTTGATCACTTTCTAAAAGTAACTTATCAATTGAACTTTCAAAATATGAATAATAGCGATTCGGGAAATTAAGGAATTTATTGTCTGAATTATATTGTCTTGGAACAATAATTGCTAGTATAACCAACATATAGATTGTTACAAAATAGCTTTTTTTAATTTTTTTGGTGCTTCTTAAAACAACCACAATTTTCCCCAAGATAGCATCAATTGTACCAAATCCAGCAGAAATATTTTTATCAAAAGTATAGAATACACCACCGAATTTGTGATTAAATGCACTCACGGGATATTCTAATGTGATATATATTAATTTTAGGAGTTTAATAATTGCATGTGGTATCAATGACAATAGCATTTTTATAAAATTGCCTAATAAAAAACGATATGTCGTAAATATAATGAGCAAAACCAAAATAACGCGAACATTAAATGGTATTAACATAAATGAACCAAACAAGGTTTGCATTTATTCCCCCTCGAATTGTTTATTAATACCAGAATTTCTTCTTTCTTTTAAATCCGCATCTGTATTTTGTATTTGAAGTTTACTATCAACATTTTGATTCCTAAAAAAATCTCTGGCATCAGCATCGGTTAAAATATCTAATCTTACAAGTTCTTTGATTTTTTCGAGTTTCTTCTCATATGTTGAATTATTGTATTCTTCAATTTTCAAAACTGCTTCTGCTTGTGTGATCTTATTATTAACCACTTCAGCCCAAATTGCATCACTAAAGGTAATTTCAGCCTTTCTTCCTAATTCAGCTGCATTAGATTTTATTACTGTATCTAGAACTTGATTATTCATTTTTCTAACATAATTTTTTGCCTCTTCACTTGGCATTGCATCAACAACCGAGATTGTATATTGAAATCCAACAGTGTCATCTATAGTTCCGATTTTTGCTAAAGTTGCTGCTAACTTTTCATCTAAATTGCTAAAGTCTAATATACTAAACTCCTTTGTAATTTGCCTTACATCTAAAGACAGTAAGTTGGTAAAGTAAGCTTCAACATCTAAATTTCTATTGCTATAGAAAGTAGTTGGTGAAACCACTTTTATTGTTGCTTTTGCATATACGTCAAAATAATATGAATTCTCTTTAGCGGGTGCTTTTATATGAATTTCTTTCACATAAGGAAATGTTGTTATTTCAACAAACCGTGTATATTTGCCTTGCCTAATCATTTTTATAGAAGTATATTCATCGATGATGATATCATCAAGTATGCCATCGGTAAGTAAATAAACCGAGTTATTTTTCTTTAATTTAGGTAATACAGGATAAAAACTAATTTTATAGGGCTCATCTTTTAATATAAACTTGTTACAAAACAATTCCATTTTGGGCCTCCTTATTTATTTTGTTTATTTCATCAATCAGATTATCGGCTAAATCATTGTTACATCTTTCTAAATAAAAGATCACATCTTTACAAATAGAATCGGTTACCATACTAATAGCAATAAAATACGCGACAAGACGTTTGTAGGTTCTTTCATCATAATTGTAGTTCGACAACTCTTTTATATAAGCTTTCAATATGATATAAAGACGTTTTCTGTAATCATATTTGCTCATGATTTCATTGAGTATTATCGATATTCGCTCTAAGTCATTTTTCGTTGAAAATATAACAAGTGGTAAATCTTTATTTTCATTTGATACAAAATAGTATGCATATCTAAGTAAATTCAAATAGGATTTTAAAGCCATATCTCGGTTATGTTTATCTCCACAAAAAAGATCATTAAGAACATCGATTATTAAATAATTTATTAATTCAGAATGCGAGCAAGCCATAGCAAAAAATAATAGTGAATCCTTATTACCTTTAATCAAATTTATAGTAATTATTTTTTTGAAACCGCTTTTAATTTCTGGAGGCAAATCGTTTATGTTTAAATAAGAGACAAAAACAACATAGGATTTCCAATAGTTTTTATCTAACCATTCTGCCGCTAATTCAATTGCGAATTTCTCCATAATTGGCATTTTATAAAGTGTGAATGCCAATGCACCTAAAAGTCCAATATTCTTTTCATTTTCACATAACCTTGGAATAATTCTTGATTTTGCATCAGATGGGTCCAAACTGATAAGTTGTTTGAAAGCCATTGTCAATTGATACGCGTTTAATTTATTGGTGTTTTCTTGATCAACTATTAAAATCAACCAATTTGTTATACTTTGTCGTAATTTGGGAAATTGTTCCCATATAACAACGAGCAACAAACTGTCTTCTGAAGAAAGACCAACACATTTTTGATCTTCGTCTGTTTCGAACAACTTGCCGTTGATAGTTTGTAATAAAGAATTTATTGAAATATAAGTGCTTCCATAATACGTTTCACGTACTTCGCCATCAGCAACATCCTGAATCAAGTTTGGCATTGAATCTTGTAATAATGTCATCAATGTAGGTATTTCAGAAATGGGTACAATTTCAAAGGCGCTAATTATGATTGCTAATATAAGACTTTCATTGTTATCTCTATTTTCTATAAAATCAATACAGTCACTAACCTCTGTCAGATTAAATACTTTTTTTTTTGAACTATTTGTCCCAAAAGATTCAAGTATTCTTTTAAAACCACTTTGTCCATTTAAGTAGGCATTGCCAATAAATACTTGATATTCAGCATGGTTCCCGGTATTATTCATCTCAGTATTATTTTTCTTACCTCTAATTAAATCAGATGCGTCTTGTAAATCTTCGCTTTCGCTTACGACATCCTCATTTAATTCGTCTTGTAGATTGTCCTCCACTGGCTTCACCTCACAACTTAAAATTATTAATAAAAATTTGATTTTGAGCTTGATTGTTTGAATTATTCATAGTACTTGAAACCATGTGTTCCGGTTTTTCATTATTTTGTGCCTTATTTGTAATTAATTTATAACGCTCTGAAATATGATTTGCGATAACAGCCGCACTATTGCTTTGGAAATAATTATATGATTTTGGATCGAAAATTTCCTTTGGAAGTATAGCCGAATCAAGATATACGGGAATTACTCTACCATTTTTACTATGCTTAGAAATTGCAATTCGTGCTTCTTCCATTGGAACATCCCTTACAATATAATTTTCTGAGACAAAAAGGACAACTATGTGAGAGGCTATTCCAAATATTTTATAAAAGACTTCTCTTTGATTTTCACCGCTTAAGTCACTTTGACATTCAGGGGCAAAAAAAATATTAAGTCCTTCCGCTTTAAGATAATGGAAAACATCACTTACTAAACTTTGTTCACTCTTTGCATAAGAAAGCGCAACATCGTATTGAGTCATTATGAAACCTCCAATATAATATTTTATTAGTATAATATAATTAAACATTAATATATCAAGTTGACTCTTAGTTCGATGTTGTCATAGTCACAATATGATTGTGCCTTCGCATGTCTCAAAGCATCAACCTGTGTATCGCTGAAAATCACCACCAAACCATAGCTACCTTCAGCATTTCTGATCTATATAATACAAATATTTTGCAAAATGACCTATACAATTAAATTTCATAATAAGTACGAAATTAAATTGTGCATCTAGTGTGCAGCCTAAGTATGTGCATTTCTTAATATTTATACAGACTTATATAGAATCACATACGACTGAGTTGTAAACGAATGTAACTATTGACTAGAAAGTTCTTTGGAAATATTAGCTTGGTTATACAAAAAAAGTCCAAAGTTTCACCAACTTTGGACATGAAATTTCAATAGTTCTAGGTTTTTCAACGGCTGAAACTCTATTGAAATCTATACAACAGTTCATTTCACTCATTTAAAATGATATTCAAATGCTTCTGACAAATATGTGCCCAGTATTAAGCTGTTAAGCATGCACTCCTATAGAATGAACCCAAATAGGATCTTCTACGATTAATCTTTCATTACTATTAGGTTCAGCTGCAATAGAGCCTAACAACACGCATGCCAATGACAACACTATAATTATTCTTTTCATTTTATGTACCTCTCTTTTGTTATTTTTTGAATACTTCAAATTTACATTTGTATTATAATATGAGACGTATCAAAATAATCGCTAACTTCTGTGGGGTGAATTTGAATATTTTGGATGAAAATTATAAGTTGATCAATGGTTTATGTTGTTTTTAAACCTACTAATAACAGTGATTCAGGGTGTTATATGTAGTTATTTTGCATATTTTAAGATATAATATGAGTTGCAATTGATTTATCACTAACTTCGGTGGAGTATAATTATGAATAAAGAAGTATTGGGACAACAATTAAGAGAGATAAGAAAAAATATTGACCTTACCCAGCAAGATGTTTCTGATCAAATTGGAATATCTCATGAAACGCTCAGAAGACTTGAGAATGGAAAAGAATTTGTTAGAATTTCTACTTTAGAGAAATTATCAGAATTGTATAAAGTGGATTTATATAAGCTGGCATCAATGTCTACAGAACTTGGAAGCAGATTTAATACTTTCTTAGAGGAAATTGGGAAAAGTATAAATCATGGTAGTTCAGATGTGTTTCATTCCAAAATTAAAGCACTTATAAACGAACTTTCACTTTCAAACGATCCTAATGAGAAGTATTACATAAGTTATTTAGGTGCTTTGCTGAAGTTCGAGACATATTCATTATCGGAGTTCGCTCATTCTGAGCTGGCACTATCATATTTATATATCGATAGTGTTTCTCAAAAAGCTAATTATTACATTACACCTTTTGAAATAACGCTGAATATCTACTGGGCAATATTTCTACGACTTAAAGAGAACATCCCGCTTTCGATTTCTGTCCTACAGAGTACACTAACTAGAGTTAAAAACCTTCCGTACCCTATAAGTGAAAAGACTCATAGCATTGTTGTAATCCACATTAATCTATCTAACGCATATCACAATTTGAAAGACTATAATAAAGCGATAAGCTTGATTGATGATGTTCTCTTTTCAAAAGATATGGCATATCGATTAGATGATTATTTTCAGTTGCTTTTTAGAAAAGGAATTTCACAGTTTAAATCTGGATCTGAAACATATAAGAAAACTTTTTCACTAGCCTTTTCACTGATTGATAGCATGGAGTTTAAAGATTTATACACTTTCTATAAAGCACATCTTCTGAAGGTTCATAATATAGATATTGATGTCCTAAATAATTAAAAAAGACACCCTATTGGTGTCTCAAACTGAAGGAAAAAGTCTGTGCGAAAACACAGGCTTTTTTCGTGTAAGGTATGTTTTATAAAATGATGCTCGACTACTCAAATTTAAATCTGATGTATTTGAAATATATACATTAGACTTATTTTACCTTCATCCCCACTGCAAATTCAACAAATCCTTGCTTTTCATAATATGGAACAAGATGCTTTTCACAAAAAAACTGGATATGCAGATTATTCTGTTTACATGCATCAACCAATTGACGGCTGATTTCAGTGCCAATCCCTTGGTTTCTATACGCGTTTGAAACGCCCAGCCCACAAAGATAGGCATTGATGATACCGTCTGAAACAATTCGTCCTGTGCCAACTAAGTTATCATCATCATAAGCATATATTGCTAACCAACTTTGCTTCATCGCTTGATTAAGTTGAATTGCGTCTAATTTTAAATAGTCGTTCCAATCCAACTCATCGTATAGTTTATAAAGATCAAGTTCGTTTTTTAGTTCTGAAGTATAGATAATTGCCATTGATAAAACCTCCAATTATTTAACTTGATACCTCACCCACCAAAAGCACTCACCCATTTGGATTTTTAGGTTATCAGCATATTCATCAAATAACTCTCGCAACTTGATCTCACTATAATAATTCTTCAATATCTCATAGGTCGTACCATTTTCAAGCTGTCTGAGTTTATACGTATCAGGTTCATCATCATGTGATACTAGCGATCCTCCAACACCTTCAACGTAGACATTATCAGTCATAAAGACGACTGCACCATTTGAGAGTTTTGAATGTAGCCCAGTTAAGAATTCACGAATTCGAGCTTTTGGAATATGTGAAAACCAAAAGTTCGCACAGACGGCATCATAGTCATTTTCACCTGCTATTCCAGATAATTCATATGCATCGCAAATCTGAAAATCTGTGTTTGGAATGCTTTTTCCCATTGCGATTTCAAGTGTCTCTACTGTGAGGTCTGTTGCCGTGACGTGTTTGGCGACATCAGCGTATCGTTCTGTCCAATATCCAGTGCCACAAGCCACTTCTAAGACAGTCTTGTCTTTGAATGCTTGTCTCATGGCTTCTATGATAGCTTGTTGCTCGGCTTGTCGGACTGGATCCTCACGGCTATAGATCTTTTCATATTCTGCAGCGCGAAGGCTGTAGTATTCGGTCATGGTGTCGCGCGATAAACTGTAGATGTATTGGCATTCTCCGAAGCGTTCTACTGTGCTAGTAATTTTCATGCCCAGTTTTTCTAGTAAGCGTCTTGAAGCGGCGTTGGCGGCTTGTGTTTCCGCTACGATCTTTGGGAGTCCAAGCTCTGTGAAGGCATAATGTAAGATTCGGCGGGATACTTCTTCGGCGTATCCGGAGCCCCACCATTGTGGTAACAACTGATACGAGAGCTCAAAGGCGTCGCCATCGTGGTGCGGGTCAATGGAGATAAGGCCCATGAATGCTTGATCGGCGCTATGGCGAATCACCCAGTAGTATTCGCCTTCAGATGCTTGGTTGCATAGCTTTTCAAAGCGCGGTCTAAACTGCGCATCTGTCAGTGTGCCACCTAAGAAGCGGCGCACGTGTTCGTTTTGATACAGGCTCATTACATCGTCGTAGTCCGCAAGCTGCATGCGGCTCAGTTGGCAGCGTTTCGTGTGCATCGTCACCCCTCGCTTTACCTATTTATTTGTCATATATGTATAAATTCAAGATTGAAATTATTCAGCGCTTTGTTGTGTCGAGATAACTATCTGATACATTATAACACTTTCATTTCATAAAAAATGCTAGTTTGTGAGCATTTTTACATATTTTTGATAAATTATGTAAAAAATTTGCGCTAAAAATGAAAATAGCTCATGAAATGTTGGCATGGCGACCATTTTCATGAGCTTGTTTAACGTATAGGGTAGCAATGAGATTATTCTTTGATCTGCGTCACTTTGTAAACTTTGCCTTCCTGATCATGGGTCGCCCACTCGCCGACCTGCTTGCCGCGATCAAAGTGGCCTGAGCGCTTTACGGTTCCGTCTGGTCGATACCATTCCCAGTAGCCATCGGGTTCTCCATCAACGATCTTGCCTTTTGACCAAACGGTTTTGCCGTTGGCGTGATATTTGACTGTAAATCCATCTATGAGGTCGAATTTTTTTGCTTTTGGCATTTTTGGTTTCTTTTCCATACGTTTGCGTCCTCGCTTCGTTAGTTTGATATTCAAATAGGGTTGAATTAAATTGATGATTCTATTATAACCGATTTCGTGGTTTTTATTCAATTCTCTGCTATTTTGAATCATTCGCTTTTTATGGGGAATACAAAGTCCGCGCTTTATATTATAATTTTCACATAAGGAGGTTGTCACATGGATCAAACACAAATTGGTAGATTTATCGCGCAGCTCAGAAAAGAAAAAAACATGACACAGATTGAATTAGGTGACCGACTCGGCGTAACCAACAAAACCGTCTCGAGGTGGGAAAATGGCAACTATATGCCCGATTTATCACTCATAACGGAAATGTGCACCTTATTTGGCATTACAATCAACGAATTGTTTAGCGGTCAAAGAATCAGCGATGCAAATTTCAAAGAGTCGGCCGATCAAAATCTACTCTCAACATTGAATGATATAAAGTATATTAAGAAACAAAAAAGAATTTTTGATTTTTTAAGTGGTTCAGGCACAGGTCTATTGATTTCGTCATTTTACTCCCCCGATACATTCAGACGCACTGCTGTGATGGCAATTGGCGTAGGCATGATTTTTTTAAGCTGGTACTTCAAGTCTAAATTTGATAAACGCATTCTGCAGACGTTAGGCAGCACAAATAGTCAAGTTGAGTAAAAAAAAGCCCGCATTCCGGTTTTGGAGTGCGGGTATTTTATACGCTATCTACTGATTTTCCACCAAATCGTGTCATTTTTTTCTAAAAAGTTGACTGCGCCAGCGTTAATGAGGACTTTATGTGATGCGTAATTATCGATATCCGTGTCACCAAAAATTGCATTCACACTTGGGTCGCTGAATATCCACTCTTTAAGACCGTTAAGTGCTTCTGAAGCATACCCCTTTTGCTGATAGACGCTATTGATACCATATCCGACGATTACGTCACCTTTCGCATCGGGAACGCCTTTGATCATGAAAGCTCCAATCATTGTTTTTTGTTCTTTCATTTGTTAAATTATTTTGAGTTTAAAGATATAAAAGAATACATATTTGAGACAATTTACTCCAACATTTTCATTAACACAGGTTCTAATAATTTAGTTCCTTTATTGCCAATATTAATCATTGTGTTAACTTTTGTTAATATTTCAAATGCCTTTCCGAAAATGTTTTTATCGCGAGCATTAGTAATTGCATTTCCATTAAGTAATAATGAACCAACTGCAGTGGAGACTTCATTCTTAATTCCTTCTGTTCCAAAAAGTGAATAATTTAAGAAGGAATCTCTAATTTTTTTGAAGTGGTATGTTATTACTATTTTTAACTCATTATTTATTTCACTATCCATTAATTCAGAAATCATGTTGTTTATTTCATCAGAAAGACTTTTGAGTTCTGTTTCCTCAAGTCTTATTTCTTTACTAAAATCAGAAAGATAATCAGCACAATACTCTAACGAAAGCATAAGATTAGCATTGAAATGATTTTTAAAATCATCTAATCCATTATTAATAGGATTTCTTGGAGCATTGAATTTAATTTTAATTAGTCCACTAATAACATTATCTAAAGTTTTTAGATGTTTATCCTTATTTTTTGGTGAATACATTTCAATTTGATGCTTTCCATCCAATATCATTGTAAAAAGTTTAGCATAGCTTGAATATATTGATGCAACATCATTTTCATTTAAAGAAAACACTTCAATAAGTGCAGTTTCTGTATTACCACCTTGATGCTTTTGTATCATTTTAATTATACTATACAGCCTACCTACCACATTATCTGATGCAACAGTTTCATTTTGATTATCATTTGAAATCTTCATTTAAGTCTCCTAATATAATTTAGTTTTAGAAAATAATACGAATTTAAAGTTTAAGTGATTTACGTTAGTTAAATATAGAAAATTTAAATAAAAATACGAAATCGGATTATTAATTTACTCCTTTCGAATTATTAGTTTAAGCAATCTCAAAATATACTTTTGTTTAAAGGTTGTGCTGGGCATAAATATTTTTGATGTTTCAAACTATTTATTGTATTGAGATAACTAACTGATATATTGTAACACTTTGAAATAACAAAAAAATGCTAGTTTATAAGCATTTTTTATTATTTTTTGAAAAAATTTGCAAATTAAAACGTAATAGAACAAGAAAAGAACAAGAAAAGAACAAGAAAAGAACAAGAAAAGAACAAGAAAAGAACAAGAAAAGAACAAGAAAAGAACAAGAAAAGAACAAGAAAAGAATGTGATGTAAAGAATGAAAACACACATGATTTAAAGTAATTACATATATATAAATAAGCACGTGAATTGATGGTGTGGGTGCCATTCATCCAAGTGCTTATTTTGTAACAGAAATATTTCTATGTTTTTTTTTTCGTTTATATAATCTTCTATTTGACAGTTATATTGTAGGATATAAAACCCCTACTATCTTTGTCCCATGCACTTCTCTAACGCCAGTTGCATCGGCGATCATCTGGTAATTGTCTACACTTATGCCACCACCTGCGACGATTGTGATGCGGTCTTTTGCATGCGCCACCAATTGTTTTAGAGAATTGATGCCATCAGTAGCATTCGTCTCGCATCCTTTAGTCAGTACGCGGTCAATCCCAAGCTCAATCAAACGATCAATTCCAGCAATTGGATCATCCAGTTCATCAAAGGCCATATTGCACGTGATTTTCATGGGTTTTGAGGCGTCTACGAGGGTTTTCATAGTTGCCACATCCAACGTGTTATCTTCGGTTAAAGCGCCAAAGACGACGCCGTACACGTAGAGATCTTTGCATGTCTTTATATCACGTAGCATAATTTCGATTTCATCAGGTGTGTAGACAAAATCGCCACCTCTTGGGCGAATCATCACTAAAAGCGGCGTTTTAAGTTTTTCCTGTGCCAAGGCAATCGTGCCGTAGCTTGGGGTTGTGCCGCCCTCGTGGAGATTGTCGCAAAGTTCTAAGCGATGAGCACCTTTCGATACGGCGGATAGGGCTTCCTTGAAACTGCCAACACATGCTTCTTTGAGAATCATTTAGTTCGCCTCCAACGTTAAATGCTGAATTGATTTTTATATTGAATTTTCACTCCGTAATGCTATCAATAATCTCTTTAAGCTTCAGCTCGAATGCCTCTGCATCGTCGCCGGTCGCTTCGATCATGACCATCTCATTTTCTCTGAGGCCCATGCTCATGACGGACATGATGGATTTGCCGTTAAACTTTTTGCCATCTTTATGAAAGGCAACGTCGCCTGCATATTTTGAGGCCAAATCTATGATCATGCTTGCAGGTCTGGCGTGTAAGCCATTTTTACTTTTAACAATTACTTCAGTCATGGAACCCTCCTATATATGTTTTACTCAAATCATCTCAACAACGGCAGCCACTTTAGGGTTGTTGCCATGGTTTACGGTGATTGATTTTACTTTTTCTTTGTTGGTGATGACCACTGGTGTCATCACTGATTTGGCACGTGCTTTGACAAATTCTAGGTCGATTTCTATGATCGGCGTCCCCGCTTTGACGGTTTGGTCGACTTCGACGAGGCGTTTGAAGCCTTCGCCTTTGAGTTCCACGGTGTCGATGCCGATGTGGACCAACACTTCAAGACCAGATTCTGTGACGATGCCAAAGGCGTGGTTGGTGGGGAAAATTTGCACGATGACGCCGCTGACAGGTGCCACGACAGTGCCGCTTGTGGGGATGACGGCATAGCCATCGCCGAGCATTTTTTGTGAGAAGACCTGATCGGGCACTTTCTCGATATTGATCACTTCGCCTGCCATGGCAGGTAAAAGGGATTCTTTTTTCTTCTTCATAAAGTCAAACATTTACTATTCCTCCTACAAATTGCTTGGCGTCACGATTTGATATTGGTCGCGAAGTGCGTCCAAATCCAAATATGAAGCCGCTTCAAGATCTATGATTGCTGTGGCGTTAGGATGCAGTTGAAGCACCGAAGCAGGAAGTTCTGGTGTGATGTTGCCACTTAACATTTTTTTGATGGCCATGCCCTTTTCTTGTCCAGATGCGAGCAGTACAATGCCTCTGGATTGCATGATCGTCTTGACGCCCATGCTGATGGCGCTTTTTGGCACGTCGTCTATGGAGTCAAAGAAACGCGCGTTGTCCTCTATGGTTTGATCGTCCAACATCACTTTGTGGGTGCGCGCCTCAAATTTGAGGTCGGGCTCGTTGAAGCCGATGTGGCCATTGCGGCCGATGCCCAAGACCTGTAAATCAATACCCCCAATTGCAGATATTGCTCGGTCATACCTTAGGGCTTCCTCCCCCGCAAGCTCTGTGGTCCCTGAAGGAATGTGCTGATTCTCCACCGGCATATCGACAAATTTGAAAAAGTTGTCCTGCATGAACCGCCAATAGCTCTGGGGATGTTCCTTGGGCAGGCCAATATACTCATCGAGATTGAACGCCACGGCTTGCTTAAACGAAATCATGCCCTCGTTGTAAAATTTGATGAGCTCGGTATATAGACCCATGGGCGTTGAACCCGTTGCGAGACCTAGCACACTTGTAGGTCTGTTGAGCAGTTGTGCGACAAAGAGATGCGCTGCTTTTCGGCTCATTTCTTCGTAATTCTTAACGATAATTATATTCACGCTAGTCCTCCTGATATGCGATTTCACCGTCGATAAAGACTTTGTGAATGTCGAGGCGATCATCCATTAGGATGAAATTTGCCTGTTTGCCCGCTTCTAAACTGCCCATCTCGTCGAATAGGCCCAGTAGTTTGGCTGGGTTTTCGGTGAGCATTTTGATGATGTCTATGAATTCAATGTCTGAGAATTTCATGAGATTGCGCAGTGCCTTTGCGGTACTGAGAACGCTTCCAGCCAGTGTGCCATCGTCGAGTCTGCATGCGTCGTCCTTCACGGTAACGCGTTGTCCACCTAAGTCGTAGTCACCCTCTGGCATCAAAGCCGCTCTCATGGCGTCTGTGATGAGGATGGTTTTGTCGGTGCCTTTGAGTTTGATGAAAGGGCCAACGAATCCGGGATGAATGTGAACCCCATCTGCTATGACATCTATTGTAAAGGGCTTCGAAAGCGTCGCGCCGATTACGCCAGGGTTTCTGTGATGGAGTCCCGTCATGGCGTTGAAGCAATGCGTGACATGGCAAACACCTTCATCATAGGCTGCAAGCGCCGTCTCAAAGTCGCTGCCTGAGTGGCCGATGGATAGGACGATGCCGGTGTCCTTCATGGATTTCGCGAACTCAAACTGGGGATCCATCTCGGGTGCGTATGTGATCATGCGGATGGTATTGAGATACGGCTCAAGCCAGGATCTGGTCGGTTTTTGGATGAACGCGTCATCTTGTGCGCCTTTGAAGATTGGGTTGATGAATGGCCCTTCTAAATGCACACCGAGTAGCTTTGCACCGCTTTTTTGCTGGGTCATATATGTGCCAATTTGATCCAGCGCTTGAGTAATCGCTTCACCTGACATGGTCATAGTGGTCGCAAGAAACGCAGTGGTGCCTGTTTTGACGATGGCTTTTGAGATACCCTCAAACGCTTCAATTGTGCCGTCCATGACGTCGTGACCGTTTGCACCGTGGATGTGGATGTCGATGAATCCGGGGACGATGGTGCCGTGGAAGGATATGAGTTCGATGCTGGATTCAGTTTTGGAATTATTTTCGATTTCATCATTTATATCATTTTCAGATTCTATCTCTCGCCTGTAGGCTTCAAATTCTTGTTCGGTTAGGATGGCTTCGATTCGGTCTGAAAAGATTAAGACGCGATTTTCGAGAAGTGTGTTTGCGACCATGATCTTCGAGCCAACGATTGCTTTTTTGTGCATATTTACCTCCAAATTGCTCTATCAAAGAGCGCCGTGACGCCCCTTGATAGAAGAATCCGGCTGAGCCGTTTCTTCTATATCTATCTTAACGCATTTTTTTCATTTCTTCAGCAATTAGTTCTGCGTGTGTGCCAACGACGATTTGGATATTTTTATTGTTAGGCTTAAGGACGCCTGCTGCACCGAGGCGCTTGATAGCCGCTTCGTCGATGATGCTCGCATCTTTAAGTGTCAATCTGAGACGTGTGATACATGAATCGATCTCAGTTATATTATCTTTACCACCAATCGCGTTGTAATAACCACGTGCGATTTCTGATACGCCTTTTTCGCTGATCAACTGTTCGCCTTCTTCAGTCACTTCATCGAGTCTACCTGGTGTTGGGATATCGAATTTTGTGATCATGAATCTAAAGACGAAGTAATAAACCACTGCAAATGCAAGACCGAGCGGAATAATCAAGAGACCTTTTGTCGACAAGTACATATTGAGCAAGTAGTCGATAAGGCCAGCTGAGAAACCAAAACCGTGCAAGATGCCAAGCATTTGTGTCAACGCGAGCGATAATCCTGTCAAGATCGCATGGACAAAGTATAAAAGTGGCGATAAGAACACGAATAAGAATTCGATTGGTTCAGTGATACCTGTCAAGAATGAAGTGAATGCAATCGAGATAAACATACCTGCAACAGCTTTTCTGTTTTCTATTTTAGCGGAATGGTACATCGCTAAACAAGCAGCTGGAAGACCGAACATCATCATTGGGAAGAAACCTGCCATGTAGACGCCTGCTTTAGGGTCACCAGCAAAGTAACGCCATAAGTCGCCGTTTACGATTTCGCCAGCAGCGTTTGTAAAAGAGCCAAATGTAAACCAGAAGATTGAATTGAGTACATGGTGTAAGCCGATTGGGATCAATAATCTGTTACCAAAACCGAAGAAGAATGTGCCGACTGCGCCTGCATTGATGGCAGCATTACCGAGTGCATCGATGCCATTTTGTGCAAACGGCCATAAGATACCGAACGCGATACCCATTGCAACGCCCACAAATGAAGTGATGATAGGGACAAATCGCTTGCCGCCGAAAAATCCGAGGAATTCTGGAAGCTTGATGTCGTGGAATTTGTTGTAAAGAACACCTGCAATAATACCCATGATGATACCGACCATAACGCCTGTATTGATGTCAGGGTTGATGACTGTATAAACGTTTTTAGCAACTAAGACGCCGACTGCGCCAGCAAGTGCTGCTGCGCCGTGATTGTCTTTAGCAAGACCAAGTGCGATACCTATACCAAATAATAAATATAAATTGTCAAAGATTGCTGAACCCGCTTGTAGCATGATTTGAGCCACGATGCCTTCGATACCAGGTACGCCTGCGCCCAAACGAAGGAGTATTGCCGCAGCTGGCATGACTGCGATTGGTAACATGAGTGCTTTGCCTACTTTTTGCAGTTTACCAAAAAAACTTCCCATAAAATTCCCTCCTGATTAAAATAATCATTTTATAAAAGAAACTGCGATGCATCACAATTTCCTTATATATTCCAGGCTGCGCGCGAGCCTTTAGAATCCAAATAAAAAAGCATGAATCAAAAAAGAGTGTGTACTCTTCTTGTGACTCATGCCTGATCGAATCAGTTACACGTCATGGTTATAAAATTTGTGATGCAAATTATTGATACGAACTTATTGATGCGTATTTTAGCTTATGGCTTATAAATTGTTCTCTTCAACCGGTCGATGTGAATCGCCATAAACCCGACTTCATCGTCTGGTACGACAATATCGTAAGCCGATTCGATCCTCGTCTTTAACTTCAGTGCAATCTCATAGCTGTCTTTCAGATCGCGTTTCAGTGCGTCAAGTAGCGGATTGGTCACTTGGTACCCATCGACGACCCGTTCGATAGCGCCGCGAAGGTGTTGAATCAAACGGCTGTATGTGAGGTCTTTTTTTAGCGTAATGTCGAGCGTCTCTTCGATGATTTGTACGAGTTCTTTGAGAACTCGCGTGTACTTGACGGATTCTTTGATGTCCTTTTGCTGTCTCGCGGCACTTAAGTGCAGTGCGATAAAGGCCACTTCGTCTTCGCAGATCTCAACGCCGATATTTGCCTGAATCATACGTTGTGCGGTTAGCCCCATCTCAAATTCTTCAGGATAGAGCAATTTGATTTCTTCCAAGAATGGATTGTGAATCTCCATGCCATTTTTCATCCGCTCAAGCGCAAAACCGATGTGATCCGTGAGCACGATATGGACGCGATTGTTCAGTGGTCCAAGTTTTTGTGTAGCGCTCAAGATGATTTCTGAACACGTCGTCAGTATTTGTTCATCCAGTTGCTGCACCAGTTCTATATAGTCCCTTTTCAACTTATCATCATAAGTCAAAAAGTATTTTTCTATGACTTCAGGCGATATCGTTTGATACGCCCCTAGTTTTTTTCCAAAGCCAATCCCCTTGCCGACAAGTACCGCTTCACCTTTGGTATCTGTGTTGAGAACCAGGATTGCATTGTTATTATATATCTTCAAGATCTGATAATCGTTTTTCACAATACACTCCCAATAAGCTTCATTGTAATATAAAAAGCATGAACAAAAAGCAACGCTTTCGGTTCATGCCTGATTAAACAGTAACACACCATAATCTTACACCCATATGTTAACAGAGTGTAAAATCTATGTCAAGTACAAAAATCTAAAGAATTTGCATGGTTGCAAAATAATTCGCAAATTACTGCGCCACACCTTGTAAATAAAGGTTTTCGATTGTCATAATTCTTGAGGAATCTCAAATTCGATGCCCCAGCTGATGCCGTATTTGTCTACGAGACTGCCATACACGGAATTCCAGAATGTTTTATCCGCAGGCATGGTGACCGTCCCGTCTGCTGCTAATTTCTCAACAAAATCATAGACCTGTTTCTCGTTTTCCACTACAAGGTGAATGGATGAAAAATTACCAAATTTCACAGGTGATTGATCCCATGAATCGCTGAAATAGATTACATTGCCATCATCAAATGTGAGTGAGCTGTGCATGATTTTGTCTTGCCAAGCTTCACTGACAGGCATTTCTTCGTTTGGTGGCATTTCTTTGAATTTCATGCTACTGACGGTGCCGCCCATGATGGACTGATAGAAATTGACCGCTTCTTCACAGGTGCCGTTGAATGAAATATATGGGATTGCTTTCATGTGGTTCCTCCTTTTGTAGCTCTAACATTTTAGTTCAACAATTTATTTGATGTATCAATTATATCCAATAAATTTGGTTCTATTCAGGAAATGTCTTTTTGTCATAAGTACGTGAGACTTCATCAACGTCGTGTAATGGGAACCAGACCTGGGCAAAAAACGGGCTGACTTTTGCGATTTCGTGGTAGTTCCAGCTTTGGGTTTCACATGTTTCGCACCAATGACCACCTTCCAGCACCAATCTCGGGCTGGCTTCAAAGGTGTGACCAAAAGCGCACTCAAATTTTAGTTTTGTCGTCCAGTCTCCTTTGATCATGGACTCGGAAAGACACTTGCCGCCTCTGAATATCGCTGCCTGCTTGACGTCTTCAAGTATTAGGTCCGCGGCTGCTTTGTTATCGTCATAACCGTGATGGATTGGTATCACCTGTTCCCAGTCGATAAAATGCTCAAAGCCATCGAGTTTAGGTATCTCGGTCCACTTTTTCTCCGATATGAAAAATGGTTCTATAAAGTCTTGTAAATGGTTGTTGATCCAATATTGCGTGCCACGCGGTGCAAGCAACAGCTTTTTAAAGCGTCTGCGTATGATGCTTCCCATTAGAATCGGCCCACCAGGAAATTGATTGACGATTTTGCAGATTGGTACGAGAATGCCCATATTTTTGAGGTATAAGTTGTAGAAATACGTTTTGTCTTGGCTTCTAAATTTAAGAAAATGTTCCAATGTGTCGCTGTCCAGATAGTATTGGCCGTGAAAATTGCGTAACGCAAACCACTTGGCATCGATGATCGTCTCAAGATTCTTGAAGCCGAGCGGACGAAACATATCGCAAAAGAGCTCATAGCAACTCATGCGGCAACTTGCGCCGCCTCCGATGTTGTAGATATGTCCCCAAAATGCGTCCGGCAAGTCTCCGCAACAATTGCGCATCAAAGTGCCTGAATCAAAATCGGTGACATATTCTAGCACATTGTCCAGTGCGTTGTGAAAAATGATGGGATCGTTGATTTTGGCCATTTTTTCAGAGAGTATTCCGGTCTGTCTCAGTGATACCCAGTACTTCAGACCGGACTCGATCACGGCGCGTTCTGCTGCAATCTTGGACACGGCATAATAATCGTGAACGCTCGGTTTGATAGGGTCGCCCACTCTTCCCCAGTGGATCGGCGGCATACGATCGCCAGTTTCAGCCACTGTTCCAATGAACACAAAGCGTATCTCTTCGGCATTGGGCTGTTCCTTGATCGCTTGTATGAGATTGAGCGTACCGCCGTAGTTCACAGCCATAGCCAGTTTCGGATGCGCATCTGCCAGCGGTGATACGAGCGCTGCACAATGTAGGACGATGTCCACACCTGACATGCAAGCAAGCACATCTTGATAGACTGTCAGATCGCCATAATGGATTGTCAGATTATCGCATTTGAGATATGGTTTGATGATCTTACGGTCCACTTCTGTATCCCTAACCAGCGCTATGACTTCAAATGCCGCATCTTTTGTGAGCGCATTCAATGTCGCCTTACCCATTGAACCAGTGCCCCCTGTCAAAAATACTCTTTTGCACTTCATATGTTACCTCGCGTTTTGAGGAGAATTTTTCTTCCAATATGTGCTAATAGTTACCCGACTTGTGGGATTTTGAATCATCGGGAAGGTTTGTGAATAACAACGACTATAAATGCATCAATTGATGCATATGTGTTGACTCTGAAATATGATTGGTGTATTATTGTACTATTAAATTTAAACGTGTTATCGCTATTTCCTTTCATAAGAGAAATAAGCCTATTGCATACCTGTTTAAGTAAAACTTTTTTTAAAGGAGGATTTTATGATTGAAAATAAAACATTTTGTGAAGAATGTAGAAAAGATGTCCTATATAGAATTGAGACGAGTCAACAACATGGTACTCTAAAAGGTGAAGACTATGAATTTAGCGGGAAAAAGGCTATTTGTACGGAATGTGGCCAGGAAGTTTATGTGCCAGAAATTGATGATGGCAATTTGACCGCTATTTATGATGCGTATAGAGTGCGTAATGGTATTATTCCACTTGGACGATTACTTGAGATTCCTGATAAGTATGGCATTGGTAAACGGCCATTATCTCTACTCTTAGGGTGGGGAGAAATGACAATGAGCAGATACTGTGACGGCGATATGCCTACGAAGCAGTATTCAGATATTTTGTCGAGGATTTATGTCGATCCTAAGTACTACTTAGAACTTTTGGAAAGCGGTAAAAGTAATCTGAAATCCCTCACTGCTTACGAAAAAAGTAAACGCGTTGTTGAGGCACTTATTGGAAAGAAAGAAACGCTCCAAACGAAACTAGATATTGTTGTTGATTATGTTTTGTTTAAATGTGAAGATATCACACCTTTGGCGCTTCAGAAAGCACTCTACTACATCCAGGGTTTCTATTTTGCATTTACAGAATCGTTTATGTTTGAAGACGATTGTGAGGCCTGGGCGCATGGTC
This sequence comes from Acidaminobacteraceae bacterium, assembly GCA_942493125.1. Classification (GTDB taxonomy): domain Bacteria; phylum Bacillota; class Clostridia; order Peptostreptococcales; family Acidaminobacteraceae; genus Fusibacter_C. Next base: position 245,524 of record OW818667.1, read on the forward strand.
CGGTCTATAAAGAGATATACCAAAAATATAGTGCCTATCGATTTGATCCAATTGAAGGTTCAGATGAGACGGATGACAAATTATTAAACAGCAATGAGAAAACTATTATAGATAGTGTTATTAGAAATTTGTGCTGCTATAGTGGAAAAGTTTTGGAAAATTTCACGCACTCAGAGGAACCTTGGTTGAAAACACGTGGTGACTTGCCACCTTCAGTTGCATCCAATAGATTGATTCATAAATCTGTTATTGGCGATTATTTCAAAATAGTCAAAGAGCATGAACAGATGCTCAACCCTTCCGACATTGAAAAGTATGCTAGAAAGATGTTTAAACAAACTATTTGATGGTGTCTTTCTCGTTCGATTTTGACTAGAAACTTAAGAACTAAATGGACGCAAAAAACCCGCATCTCTTTATCGGAATGCGGGTTTTTATTTGAATAAAGCTATTACTTACTTCTCTAAAATTTCTAATTTGCTGAAATAAGATGGCGATTTATAATCAAACATATAGACAAATTTGAATTCATATTTTTTATTTGGATGGCTTAAGTTGACCACAAATGATTTCAAATTGTCGTAACTTGGATGGCCATCGGATATCCAAACACTTTCAATATTCAATGATATTTTTTCGTATTTTATTGATGTAATAGATGGATTCATTAATTCCATTGTCACTGTACCATCTTCTAAAAACTCAATAAAGTAATCATTTTCTGTATCAGTTGCATCATCACGAAGGGATATGACATAATTTAACATTTCTGAATCCGTATTACCTTTTAAATCTTTAAATGCTATATATGAATCGTATAAAGTCTTCATTGTGGAAGGTGTAAAGTTTACATTGTTGAAAAGATTATAATAATATTTTGCATAGTATCTTCCATGATGTTCTATAGATGAATCTGACATATAAGGTAATTGTTCATGCAAGTTATAATTCGTTGTACTGAAAATAAAATTTTCAACGGCTAAATTCAAGGGTGTTGCTTCACGTTCTAAAAACACGATGTTGGCATCAGATAGCAAACGGATATCCGTACTATCAATACCAATATAATCATTTTCAGCCACAGCGTGAATAAAATTTCGATATTGAATGGTTGGTGCAACCAGTGATTTCCAGAGGATTTCAAACATCATATCGCGTGTTAATAAAGGTGCATTATTTGCGGCTTTGCAATAAATCCCAAGCTCATCTGCATAGGCTTCCACATCATTCCACGCAACTGTATAACCGAGCATGTTGAGCATAAATGCCCTTGCCTGTTTGTATGTCACTTTATCATTGACGCCAAATTTACCGTTTCCAACACCTTGTGTGACGTTGTTCGCCTTAGCGCGCTCGATAAATCTATAAGCCCAGTGCGTTTTAGGGACATCGCTAAAACTTGCTGTTGCTGGATCTTTAAACGTATCAGTACTTGAAGTGGTCAAACTATTGATGATCGTGATGAGTTCGCCACGTGTAATGGCTTTGTCACCATTTAAATTGCCATCTTTATCGCCACTGATAATGTCAAGTTCCCGTAATGCAATACCGTATGTAAGCTCTTCTTCTGCGTATGCCATTGGAACAAAAGTGCTTATTAACAACACTGTTACAAGTAATAAGGATAAAATTTTCTTCATCATGATCTCCCTTATGCATAATAGTTGCTATTTAATAATTACTTTAATATAATAACATTTACCCATAATATGTCAATACATGGTATTATCGTGTCAACACACAAAAAAAGAACCCACAATCCTTATCGGAATGCGGGTTCACATTGGAAACACTAAAACAACGCCCCATAGTATTGCCAAAAAAAGCACGTTAACTATTGTAAAGACCAAGAGGTATTTTCCTGTCTTTGCTCCTTCAGTTGAGGCATAGAATTTAAAGGATATCACGCTGGCCATCGAAGCGATTAAAGTGCCTAGGCCACCTAGGTTTACGCCTATCAGCAAATCTGAATAATGTATCGTGAATTTTGAAAGCAAAATGGCTGCAGGAACATTGCTGATCACTTGGCTTAATAGAATACCTGTCGTGATTTCTTGACCATTTACAATCGAAGCAAGTGCTGTACTCACTTGGGGAATCGTCTTCAAGTTGCCGATAAGGACAAACAGGCAAACAAACGTTATTAGAAGGCCATAATCGATATCCAGCAGCAGCTTGCGGTCAATCCGAACGACACCCAAGAGGATAATCGCGAGTACCCACAGATAAGGCAATATCTTTAGTACAGCCAACAAACACATGATAAACATGATGATCCAGAATGTCGATTCCATACTTTGTGTTAATTTTATTGCACTTCCCTTTATGGGTTCAATTCGCTCGGGCTTTATTAATAAAATTGAAGCAGAAATCAAAATAAGCGAAACGAGCGTTGGGAGAAACATAATTTTTAAGAATGTTAGAATCGCCATATTCGAGATCGAAAACAAGTACAAATTTTGCGGATTGCCTAGGGGTGTGAACATACTGCCCAGATTCGCCGCTATCGTTTGCATCACGATGATCGGTATGAGTAATTTTTGATTCTGCGTTTGTGTCAACAGAAGGATGCTTAGCGGCACAAAAGTAATCAATGCAACATCATTTGTCACGAGCATACTGCTAAAAAAGCAGATGCCAACTAAAACAAACGCCAAAGTACGGGTCTCTTTCACATACATGAGTAGCTTATCGACGATAAAATCGAAAACGCCTACTTTCTGAAAGCCTGCAACGACCAACATCATAGACATCAGCAAACTCAATACATAACCGTCTATATAATCCGCATAAGCACGTGATGGCTGAATGAATACAGCAGAAACAGCGGCTGCAATAAAAGCCACCGTCATAATAGGATCTTTGTTCAATAATAAAAATGGATTTTTGACTTTTTCCATATATCTTACTTTTGCCTCTACTTCCAGTTCTATATTTATGGGATTATGTCATTGGCTTCAGCTAAACGACAACCCCACGTATTATAACATCATTTGACGTTTTTTTGAATAAAAAAAGCTACCACTTCATATAGAGTGGTAGCAAGTTATTTCGTTATAATTTGATATGTGTCACTGGTGGTGGTGTGTCCAATCCTTTAATCATAATGCGATCTTTTAACATATGTGGTTCTCTTGCGATAGCAACCTCTGGGACAGTTTCCAGTGTCTTGTCGAAAAAGATGGTTACATCGTCAATTGTAAATCTTTCATATCTCCAGTCATCGTTTACATCAGGTATTTTAAAAGTGATAATTGGATAAGTGAATGATTCGGAACAATTGGCACCCACGCATTCGTGATCCGCTCTAACTGTAATCACTGAGTGCTTTTCTTGATTTAAAAGTGTTTTTGCATCAGGTTCAATATGAATTCTCATTACGTCACCTTCTTTATACAATAGGCATCATTGCCCACTTTATATATACCCAAATCCTATTCGAATATGCACGAACAAAGAACCCGTCATCCAAAAGGATGCGGGTTCTTTATACTATATTCCTGTCGTAAATATCGTTGATTCCCATGTGCCGAGTTCCTTGTCAAAAGTAATGACGATTTGTATAGTAATATTGCTATCTTGCGGGTGGCTTAAGTTGAGGATATAACCTGTTAACGCTGGATCATAAGGATGCGTACTGGACTTCCAGAGGCTGTCTTGTTTCAAAGTTATCTTGTCAAATTTAACACCGTTGGCATTAGGTTCCGTCAAAGACAACGTGATTGTGCCATCTTTTGTACTTGTGAGATCAAAATCGTTGTAAGTGCTTGTAACATCATCATATAGTTCTAATGTTATATCGTAAGTGTCAACGCCAAGTGTTTCAACGATTGTATTCATGTAATCCGCGTAAGTGGCAGCTTTAAACGCAACACCATCATAAAGATATAAATAATTATTTGCATCGGCATAGCCTAAAGCCGTTTGATCCTCTTCTGTATAAATGGGTACTTGTGCATCCAGATTATAAAGTGACATATCAAGGAATGGCTCTTGTTCCACGACATAATCACCCTCCTCTATGTTGGTATTTGTAAACATGCTATTAAAAATATATAGGTTGATGAGGTCTGAACTTTCAAGTCCCAAATTACCGTATTCCATCACATTTTCTATAAAGATGTACTCGTTACCTGCTGGTGCCATCAATGAATGCCAGAGGATTTCAAACATCATATCGCGTGTGAATGAAGTCGCATTCACTGCTTCTTCGCAATAGATTCCGAGGTATTCTGCATAGTCTTCTACTTCATTCCATGCAACTTGATAGCCAAGCATATTTAGCATAAATGCCTGTGCTTGTTTATAAGTCACTTTGTCATTGATGCCAAAAAGGCCATTGCCGATACCTTGTGTGACGTCATTTGCTTTTGCGCGTTCGACGAGTTTATATGCCCAGTGTTTTGTTGGTACATCGCTAAAACTTGCCTTTATTGGTGCTTTAAACGTATCATTTGATGGTGTAGTGAGTGTATTGATGATCGCTACGAGTTCGCCGCGTGTCAACGCTTTGTTTCCATTGAGATTGCCATTTGCATCGCCACCAATGATTCCGTATGCCTGTAATGTTTCCCCATAAGTGTAATCATCCGTTGCATAAGCCATAGGTCCAAAAGAACAAACAATCAATAAAGCAATAAGTAATAATGAAAACCTTTTTTTCATAAAATCCCTCCATATGTTTTTTAAAATAATGGTTACATTAGTATAACTACCTAAACATCATATCATTTACTTTGATTCTGTCAATATAAAAAACCCGCCATCCTTATCGGAATGCGGGTTCTTTATTGAGTAAAACTATAAGCCGAGTTCTGTATTAGATGATCATCTATCTAGGCGTAACGTTACCGATACGCTCAAGCGACCTACCACTGGGAGAGACGAGCAGCCTCTTTTTACACCCTACTTGGTCTTGCTCCAGATGGGGTTTACAGAGCCACATAGTCGCCTATGCGCTGGTGAGCTCTTACCTCACCTTTCCATCCTTACCTCTTTCGAGGCGGTCTATTTCTGTTGCACTTGCCTTGGAGTCGCCTCCACTGGGGATTACCCAGCACCCTGCTCTGCGGAGCTCGGACTTTCCTCGTGCCGAAGCACGCGATCATCTGTTTTACTCTTGCTCATTATACGTGAATTGTTTAGTGTTGGCAACCTAAAAGTGATACATAAAGCCGGCTTTTACATTAAAAAGCGATTATAGCCTTTGAAGGGCAATAATCGCTTGATTTTATTGAATTTGTTCTATTTTGCTTATGTGAATTTATTTGTAGTTTCTTATCTTTACACGTTATCCGAAATCTCAATATCCTTTGTATCCATCATTTCCTGCGCTGCGACTTGACCATTAGGCAAAATTTGCGTATTAGGGATTTTCTGTCCGACTTGCGTCAAATTGGTTGGGATGATCATCTTAGTAGATTTGCCATTTGACAAGGCCACAAATGTTTCGAGACCTTTTAATGTGATGACAGATTGATCGACATTGATGGCTTTGATCATCTCAAGGCCTTCAGCTGTGGCTTTCTGGATCAACATGATCGCTTCGCCTTCGCCTTCCGCTTCGCGAATCTGTTGCACTTTTCTAGATTCTGCATAAAGGATAGCGGATTGCTTTTCAGCTTCAGCTCTCAATATGACTGATTCCTTTTGACCTTCAGCGATGAGGATCGTCGAGCTCTTCTCACCTTCTGCTCTAAGGATCGATTCTCTTCTCTCTCTTTCAGCACGCATTTGTTTTTCCATAGCGTCCTGGATGTCTTTAGGTGGCAATATGTTTTTAAGCTCAACGCGGTTGACTTTGATGCCCCATGGATCTGTGGCAACGTCAAGGATGAGACGCATTTGTGTGTTGATGATATCTCTAGATGATAAAGATTCGTCCAGTTCAAGCTCGCCGATGAGATTTCTCAGCGTCGTCGCCGTGATGCTCTCTATGGCGAACATCGGCTGTGTCACACCGTATGTGTAGAGCTTAGGATCTGTGATCTGAAAGAAGATAACCGTGTCTATTTTCATCGTAACGTTATCTTTAGTGATTACTGGTTGTGGTGGAAAATCAGCGACGATCTCTTTCAATGAAACCTTCTTAGAGATGCGATCGATGAGTGGTATTTTAAAGTGGATGCCCGTATTCCACGTTGTCAGATAAGCGCCAAGGCGTTCGATGACATAGGCATTTGATTGAGGAACAATTCGGATATTTGTCGTGATTAAGAGCAAAAGTAAAATTCCCAGTATACCAGCTATAGCATAGCCCATATCAAAACCTCCATAAGTATATTTAGTATTATTGAGCACCTGTCATAAATCCTGCGAATGCATCGCAGTTTAAGGATATTCTATACACCTCTATCTTATTTCTATCACATTAAGAAAATATACGCAAATTATTAAATCGGTATTAAATTTTTCTGAGTAAAAAAAAAGGGCCATTCGATTGGGGGATCGAATGACCGTAAATGGGAGTTTTTAGACCTGTGTGAACAGATCTTTTAGAGCCGGATATAGCTTTGAAAAAGATTTATATTTATTGCTATAAAGCAGAGCTTGCGCTTGGTTTGGAACATAGGATTCTGTCGTCTTGATCAGTGTGTCACAGGCTTCTTTGACGGATTTGAATTCGCCTGCACCAACGGCTGCCAATATTGAGGCACCGTATGCTGGACCTGCGTCCGTTTCGAGTTTGACGACTTTTGTATCGAGAACGTCTGCGATCATCTGGCACCAGAAATCATTTTTAGAGCCGCCACCGTTGATGCGGATTTCCTCTATATTTTGACCGAGGCCTTTGACGATTTCAAACGAATCTCTAAGGGCAAATGCGACGCCTTCCACAACCGCTCTCGTCATGTCACCTTGGCTGTGTGTGAGGTTCAGACCCCAGAATACGCCACGTGCGTTTGGATCGTTGTGCGGGCTTCTCTCGCCCATGAGATATGGCAAGAAGTAAAGGCCGTTGTCGATTGAGGCATCTGTTGCTTCATCCATGAGTTTGTTGTATTCACGTGTTTTGAGGATATCCTCCACCCACCATTTGAGAGAGCCGGCTGCCGATAGCATACAGCCCATCAGGTGATATGCGCCATTTGCATGACAAAATGCGTGAAGACCGTTTCCTGGATCCTTGATAAATGTATCGCTGTGGACGAACACCACGCCAGATGTACCAAGTGAGATCGAACAGCGTCCAGGTGCTACGACGCCGCCACCCACTGCTGCACAGGCTTGATCGCCACTGCCGATGATGACTTTGACACTTGATGCGCCACTAGCTGCATCGACTGGGAGTCCTAAGTACTCAGCGACTTCTTTGTTTAATGTACCGATAGCGTCATACGATTCGTAGAGCTTTGGTAGTAAAGCAGTGGTGATGCTAAGGATATCCATCATTGGCTGCGACCACTTTTTATTTTCAACATCGAGATAAAGGGCGCCGGAGGCATCCGCGTAATCTGTCGCGAAGCTTCCAGTCATCTTATAGGCGAGGTAATCTTTTGGGAGCATGACCTTTTTGATACGTGCGAAGTTTTCAGGTTCATTTTGTTTGACCCAGAGAAGTTTTGGCGCGGTAAAGCCAGGAAAAGCGATATTTCCAGTGTAGCTTGTCAGCGCATCTATGCCAATTTCCTCATTTAAATAATTCGTCTCTACTATGCTTCTTTGGTCATTCCAAAGGATCGCAGGTCTTATGACATTGTCGTGTTCATCGAGTAGGACGAGTCCGTGCATCTGACCACTGAAGCCGATAGCGGAAACTTTGCTAACGTCCAGATCAGATAGCGCCTCTTTCATGCCCGCGAGCGATTGCTCGAGCCAATCTTGAGGGTTTTGTTCCGACCAAAGGGGTTTCGGAAAATAGAGCGGATAGTCTTTCGAGAGTGTGTTTACGATATGTCCCTGTGAATCCATGACGAGAATCTTCACGGAGGATGTTCCGAGATCGACACCTATAAAATACATTGCTGCACCACCTTATTTGACTTTGATGACGGCTTTAACCACATCGGTAGGATTTTTTGCGACAAAATCGAATGCTTCTTTAATATCGTCAAATGCAAATTCATGCGTGACGATGCTTTTCACGTCGATGGTGCCACTGCTGATTGCGTTGATCGCAACTGGATAGAGATTTCTATATCTGAAGATGGTTTTGAGCGTTGCTTCCTTGCCCATCAATTTCATGAAATCATATGACGTTTCTGGTTTTACAGTCATGCCGACGAGGACGACATTGCCCGCTTTTCTCACGACGCTAGCTGTTTGAGCCACAGTGATTGGGGCACCTGCTGTTTCAATAACCACGTGGGCACCTTTACCATTCGTTAACGCATCGATTTTGGCGATAACGTCTTCATTTTTTGCATTGATTACTTCAGTCGCACCGAGTTTCTTAGCGAACTCAAGGCGTTTGTCGATGACGTCGACAACGAAAACTTTTGATGCGCCTCTCGCTTTGCTTGCGAGCATAGATACGAGGCCGATACAGCCTGCGCCGAACACGACTACCGTGTCGCCGAGCTTGACGTCGCCTTGTGCAGCGGCGTGAAGGCCAACAGCAAGTGGTTCAACCAAAGCGCCTTCCATGTTTGAAACGTTGTCTGGAAGTTTGAAGCAGAGGTTTTCCGGGTGTTTCACATAGTTTGCGAATACGCCGTGGTATGGTGGTGTTGCGAAGAATTCCACGTGCTCACAGAGGTTGTATTTTCCTGAAAGACATTGTTCACATTTACCGCAGACAACGCCTGGCTCAAGTGCAACTCTGTCGCCCACTTTTAAAGATTTGACGTCACTGCCGATTGCTGCCACAAAGCCAGCACTTTCGTGACCGAGTATAAAGTCGCCATGTACGACGAAATCGCCGATGTTTCCGTGTTGGTAATAATGGCCGTCTGAACCGCAGATGCCGACGACATCCACTTCGACAAGTACTTCATGTGGTGCGATTTCAGGTACGGGAATATCTTTGAAGATCATATTATTGGTGCCCGACATAAACGCCGCTTTGTTCGTCATATTAAGTACCTCCTAGGTTGTTTTTGGAGAAACCATATGTGTGTCATATGGTTATGTAAAAAGCGTAGATCATGTCAATACTAAGTCTATTCGCTTGATTACTATAGCGATTTTGAACTGTCGATTGACAAAGTTTTATCATGAAACTTATGTATAGACGTGCGGTTTACTAGCACCGCACGTCTGAGAAGGATGATTACTGGATTGCGCCAGCTTTTTTGTGCATTTCAATGAATTCATCAACGTTATCGATAGTGATTAGTGGACAGTCGATGTCAATATCAATTTGTGTTTCTTCGCCTAACAACAATTTGTTTGTTGAGCTAAGAAGTGCTTCTGCAAGTGCATAAGCAGATTGTAAGCTTGTAGAAGTCATTTTGCCATCTTTGATCAATAATACTGCTTCAGCAGTACCGTCAACACCGTAAGATAAGATGTTTGCAAAGTTAGCGTTGTCTTTGATAACTTCAAGTGCGCCAGCTGCCATGTTATCGTTCATAGCGATGATCGCATCGATTTTATCGTTAGCTTGTACCCATGTTTCCATGTAAGTCATAGCTTCGTCTTTGTTCCAGTTTGCAATTTCTTCGCCAACGATTTTTACGTCAGGTCTTTTTGCAAAGAATTCTGCTTCCCAGCTTGCGCGTCTTTCATCAGCGTGGAAGTTTCCTGGAGGGCCCAACAATACGACTACGTTAGCGTCTTGTGGAATTTGTTCTACAGCAGCATCAGCGTTAACTTTTGCTTGGAGGTATGGATCAGCATCTACTGAAGATGCGCCTTCGATACCAGAGATTCTAGCGTTTGTAGTGATTGTAACGATACCAGCAGCTACAGCTTTTTCAACATAAGGTCTTTGAGCTTCGCCGTTGTTTGGTTGAACGATTATTGCATCATATTTGTTAGTGATTGCATTTTCGATTAGACCATTTTCAGTGTCGTCATTTGCTTGACCGTCAAATACGTCAACAGTGATGTTGTCATACTTTTCAGCTTCTTCCATAACTGCATTTGCAAGCCATGCTGCAAATGAATCTGCTTGTGCTCTAGCGATGTAAGCCACTCTAAATTCTTTTGCTTCTCCGCCAGCTGCAGCAGTTGTTTCTTCTACAGCAGCAGCTTCAGTTGTAGTATCCGCCCCTTGTGTACTACAGCCTGCCAACATTCCCAATGCAAGCATGAATACCATTAATAATGCTAAAACCTTTTTCATGTAATTCCTCCTATGATTCTTAATCATCTTGTATGTTAAACCGACGTATGTCGAGAATAACCGTGCGAATAACATTTGATACATTTGCTTAATGATTGACTCATGATTGATACATAATTACCTTGAAATTTGCGATAGGATGGACTATTTAACCTTTTGATGGTTTCAATTTCTTACGCGTCGTCTTGAAGTAGACATCGTAGATGACTGCGAGTGCGATGATCGCGCCTCTGATGATTTGTTGCAGGTAAGAGTTGACGCCGACAAGTACCATGATATTGTCGAGGAAACCGACGATAAATGCGCCTGCAAGTGTGCCAGATGCTGTACCGACGCCGCCTGAGAACGATGTTCCGCCGATAACTGCTGCAGTGAGGGCTTTAAATTCAAACCCGATAGCGCCGTTTGGCAAGCCGCCGTTGACCCTTGACATGAAGATGACACCAGCGATACCGACGAAAATGCCGTTGATGATAAACGCTTTCATTTTCACCCTATCGACGTTGATACCAGAAGCATTTGATGCCTCTTCGTTGCCGCCGATCGCATAGACTGAACGACCGAATACCGTGTGTTTGAGGAGATACCAAGTGAGTGCCATGATGCCGACTAGGAACCAAACTGGGTTTGGAATGCCGAGTGTTGACCCTTGACCAAAGATGATATAGTCACCGATTTGGTAGATGTTTTGACCATTAGTATAAAGTAGTGCCATACCTCTCGCCATAGCCATCATCGCAAGTGTTGCGATAAATGGTGGCGTTTTGAACTTCGTAACCATGAGGCCGTTTAAGAAGTTACAAGCAACTGCGACTAAGATACCTACGATAAATGCGATGATCAGCGAACCCGTTTTAAGATAAGCATCTACGGATAAAACGCCTGCAAGTGCGAGGACTGAGCCAGAAGACAAGTCCAGCATGCCGTTAATGATGAGTATGGTTTGACCAAATGCGAGGATGGTTCCTACCGCGATTTGGCGGGAAATGTTTGAGAGATTGCCCACTGTCGCAAAGTTTTCATTTGCGAGCATGCTGACCATGAACAGGGCGAGCAAGACAAAATAGATACTGAATGTGCTCATCAGATTATTTTTCTTTAATTTTTCAAAATACGCTTTCATAATCAAACTCCTAATTGTTTTGTGTCGTGCCGGTTGCGAGCCTCATGATATTCTCTTGGGTGAAATCTTCACGACCGAGTGTGCCCATGATTTCCCCTTTTGCCATGACGACGATTCTATCGCACATGCCGATGAGTTCAGGAAGTTCCGACGAGACCATGATGACGCTTTTTCCATCTGTTACAAGATCGGAAATAAGTTTATAGATTTCATATTTAGCACCGACGTCAATACCGCGTGTCGGTTCGTCGACGATGAAAACTTCCGGATCTGTGATGAGCCATTTGGCCAATAGTACCTTTTGTTGATTGCCACCGCTGAGTGATGAGATTTTCGTTTCATACGACGGCGTTTTGACTTTCATCTTGTCACAATAGTACTGAACCGCGTCATTTTCCTCTTTGGCGTGTAACTTGCCTTTTTTGATGAACTTTTTGAGGTTTGTTATGCTAATGTTCTCGCGCACACTACGTACAGGCAGTATGCCGTATCTTCTTCTATCTTCAGTGAGCATGACCACTTTTTGATCGATGCTGTCTTTGACATTTCTAATTTTTACATTTTTGCCAAGCATGCGGATGTCACCGCTGTGGATTGGATCGAGGCCGAATATTGCGCGCATGACTTCCGTTCTTCCCGCACCCATGAGACCTGCAAAGCCTATGATTTCACCTTTCTTGACATCGAAAGAGATATTTTTGAACTTTTCACCACCGAGTCCATGTACGGACAAGATGGGATCACCGATTGGAACAGTGACTTTTGGAAAGTCGTTACCAAGCTTTCTGCCTACCATGAGGGAGATAACCGTTTCGATGTCGAGTGCGTCTTTTGGTTTTGAGTCGATGACTTTTCCATCTCTGAAAACGGTGATGTCGTCTGCGATTCTGAAGATCTCATCCATTTTGTGTGAAATGTAGATGATCGCCGCGCCTCTTGCTTTGAGTTCAAAGATTTTACTGAACAACACTTCCACTTCTTTTTGCGTGATGGCTGACGTTGGTTCATCCATGATGATGATATCTGATTGATACGAGATTGCTTTCAGAATTTCTAGCATCTGAATATCAGAAACGGTGAGATCCTTGAGCTTCGTATCGGGTTTGTAATTGAGGTTCTCCGCTTTGAGTAGCGCGAGTGTTCGCTTTCTAATCTCCGCCCAATCCACTTTCTTGAATTTGTCCAGCGGCCAGTTGCCGACAAACAAGCTCTCTTCCAGTGTCATCTCTGGGATGTAGTTGAGTTCTTGGAAAATCATGCTGATGCCAAGTTGTCTCGCCTGAATTGGATTCTTTATTTTGACTTCGACGCCGTCTATTAGAATTTGACCTGAATCCGGTTGGTAGATGCCGTTGATGATCTTCATCAGCGTGGATTTACCCGCTCCGTTTTCACCGCATAATACGTGAACTGTCCCTTTTCGCACCGAAAATTCGATATGATCCAAAGCTTTAACGCCAGGAAACGATTTTTCGATGTTCATGACTTTGAGTTTAACATCGTGATTCATTTTGCGTTGCCTCCCTTATGCCTTAGCATGTACTCATGATAAAACAAAATCGAGGGCTAAATAATGCCCTCGATTAACAAGATTTAATACAATATTCTCAATTTATTAACTTTCTTCTTAAAAAATTTGCATGTGTTGCACTGGATTAAGGTCGCTTTGCACTCAATTAAGAAAAAGAGCCCAGAGGGCTCTTTAATTTGTAAAAACGCTGTAAAGTTAATGTTTCGTTCTATTATATCAAGCAGATATGTTAAGGCGACGTTATATCTCTGTAATCTATCTGTTAATTTAAGTCCTTATCGTCTGCGCCACTATGCTCCCTCGCCTGCTCTTTATACTCAGTCGTCGTCATCCCCGTCATCTTCTTGAAGACGCGGCTGAAATACTGCTGGTTGGAATACCCCACAAGCGCATAGATGTCCTTGTTGCTGTTGGCCGGATTGAGCAGTAGCTGCTTCGCCTTATCGATGCGAATCTGGTTGATATACGTGGATAGATTTTGACCGGTTTCCTTCTTAAAGATGCTGCAGACGTATTGCTTGGAGAGATTGATGACTCTTGCAACGTCTTCAAGGGAGATGTTTTGGTCGTAGTTGTGATCGATGAAGTTGATGGCGCGTTTGATCAGATGCTTGGATTGATGCTGTCTGATGTATTTGAGCTCCTGAATGATGCTCTTGGCAAGCGCTTCGGCAATGTCTTTGAGTGCGCTGATGTGATTCGTCTTGAGAACCGATTCGTGGAAGCCGCTATAGCTGAATGCGATCTCGGGTGCGTCAAACACGTACTGGAATACATTGTAGAGCTCACCAAATAGCTGCGTAACAAAGAGCTTCAACATGCGCGGCGGATAATTTTTAGATTGAAACAACGCAAAAACCTCTTCGAGACAAGCTAAAGTCTGTGTCGTCTCCTCTTGCCCAATCAGATCGATCAGCTTGTGCGTGTACGTATTTTTAAGTTCCTGCGTGTTGGCGTGGACGATTTTCACATGGTCCGTATTCTCGACAAACATGTCCTCAGTTGGCACATAGTAGAACATCTCGATACGGTCCAAAAGCTTTTCGTGATTGACAGCTAAATCTTCTAGTTCTCCAAATGCGTTGGTGAACAACAAATTGATTGCCGTGCCAAAGTACTGGTCAACGCCGTTTTGGATCGTGCTTGCAATACGTCCGAGCATCGTAAGCGTCAAATCCTTTGATGACAAAAGGAACAGATGCTCATCCATGTACCCGTTGAACAGATATGAGATCCCGCGTTCGTTGAGCATGTCGATGATGAGATTGACAGTCGTTTCACTGATTTGCTTGCTGTTTGTCTTATCTTTGATCTTATTTTCGAGGTATAAAAACGCGTATTTGGTATCCGTCAGTTCGAAGTGTTGCTCTTCAAATCGAAACCGCATGCGTTCGTCAAATGTGAATTTCACTTTAATGAGGTCATTGAGAAGCGAGCGTTTGATCGCGTTGTGGTTCGCCGCTTTAGAAGCACTGTCGGGTGATTTTATATTTTCTTCATCCAAAGATGTTTTGAGTTTGATCATGAGGGCGATGAGCTCCTCGTCGACGATTTCGGATTTTAGGATGTAGTCAGAAGCTCCATTTTTAAGGGCAGTCCGCGCATAATGAAATTCGTCATAACACGTCAAAACGAGAATTTTGGCATGTTTGTCTTCCTTGTGGATTTTATCGGTGAGCCATAAACCATCTTGCTTTGGCATCTTGATATCCGTGATGACCACATCGGGCTCTAGTTTTAAAAACTGGGCATAACCCTGTTCACCGTTGGACGCTTCTCCAACGACGGTGAAGCCGATGGATTCCCAATCAATTGTATTTTTAAGACCGATTCTGACGAGGACTTCGTCATCTACGATCAGCACTTTGTACATGTGTACCTCCAAACTATTTGTCGCAACTCACACAATATAATCATTGCTATGTTTTGTTATGATTTAGCTTTGATTTCATGCGTTATTTGTCTAATAACTCTGCCTTTTTAAGTGGCAATCTCACAACTACAGTAGTCCCTAATCCCTCGGTTGTCAAGAGTTCAAGACCGTATGCATCGCCGCAAAAGAGCTTGATGCGTTGGCTGACATTGTTGAGACCAGCCTTGCTGAACTTGTTTCCAGCATTGATATCGCGCGTGATTTGACTCAAAACTTCTTCAGGAATACCCGGACCGTTGTCGATGATTTTGATGACGAGTGTGTCACCGTTAGAAGACTCAAGTGCGGTTTCCTGAGATGAATCGACTGGTGCATCCTCTGAAGTTTTTACTGAAGTTTCGATTGAAGACTCAACACTGATTTTAAGCCCTTCAGAGACTTCCATGCCATAGATGATGCTGTTTTCTATGATCGGCTGCAAGATGAGTTTAGGTATTAAAATGTCTTGGTCGCTTTCAGAGACGTCATAGGTGATGTCAAAATCCTCGTTGAAACGTAGCTTTTGGATGACCACATAATTCTGGATGTACTCGAGCTCTTCTTTCAGCGGAATAAAGTCGGCGCTGATGTTGATGCTGATTCTCAGAAGCTTCACTAGGGCGACGATGGCGTTGCTGACGCTGTGCGCGCCTTGTATTTTGGCCATCCATTTGATGGTGTTCAGCGTGTTGTATAAAAAGTGAGGATTGATCTGCGCATGCAGTGCTTCAAGCTCCACTTCACGTTTGAGGCGTTCCTCTTGAACCAGCTTGTCGATGAGGACTTCCATCTCAGTGATCATATTGTTGACGCTGTCGCTGAGTTGACTGATTTCGTTGTTGGTATTTGCATTGGTTCTGACGGTCAAGTCACCTTTCTCGACGCGCTTGAGGTCGTGTATGATCTTGAGCATCGGCTCCGTGTATTGAACGGATAAGCTTAGGAGGAACACGATCATTAGAATCGCATAGATCCCGCCGCCAAGCATAAAGAACCACTGTAGCTTGTTGATTTCAAAGTAGAGCGCGTCTGTTGAGATCGTCTTGATAATGCGCCAGTTGTTGGCGTCGAGCACACTATAGAAGGCAACTTGATCTTCGCCATTTAAGGTGTAATAGATTTCGTCACTTTGCGCTGGTTGCTCTAAAAGCTGCTTCGCATAAGGCGTTTCCAAGATGGACTGGCCGATCATCGCCTTGTCTGGGTGACTGACGATAGCGCCTTCTGAATCGACGATGAAGACTTCACCGCCATTTGAATACAGATTTTCGTAAGCTTGGGCCAATTGGAGCTCTTCTATGTCTACGACCAAAGTGCCGTAATTTTCAAGGGTGTTGAAATCGATGATGTTGCGCACGACTGAGAAGTAATATCTCGACGAGATGCCCGATAGAATTTTGATGTTCTGTTGCTTCGTAGAAAGCCATATGGGCTTGCTATCATTGAATTCTTGCGTCATCTGTTGGATGGAGATCAGTGGCGTCGTCTTGTTGGTGCCGATGGAATACGTGCCGCTGCTATTGATGAGCGAGATGCCGTCGATGCCGTTTCTAGACGCTAAAAAACCCCGCAAGGCTTCATCTATCACCTTGTCGGATGTCTTATCTGTCGATATGAGTTCGAGAAATGCGCGGTTTGCCAAGATGCTGGTCGTATAGTCTTCCACGTCGCCAAGCAAATAGTTGATTTTCTCACCCGTTTCCATGATGGACTGTAGTGCGACTGCGCTATATTTTTCGTTGAAGATGTTTTTTGTCGTTGTGGACAAGAGGGTTCCAATCGTCAAAACGGGTATGAAGATCAAAAATACGACGATCATGATGAGCTGAAACCTGAGACTGTTATAGAACTTTATCTTCTTCATCGTCTCACCTATTCCCTTTCCGACATGATCTGCTGGTAGATACTCTGCGCCACGTCGGCAGGATTCAGATCGTCTGTTATCATCTGATGCAGTGAGTTGATGAGGATTTGTTCAATGTAATAAAAGTTTTCAAGTTTAGGTCTGAGGTAGATATTCTCAGACTTCCACGCTTCCAGCACCGTATCGATCTGCGGATGGCTTTCTCTGAAGGCTGGATCGATGGCATCATAAGCGGACTTTATCGTCGGCAAAGCGCCGCCAGTCGGTTCTGTCAAGATACGTAGCTGCATCTCTTTCGATGTCGCCCAAGTGATGAAGAACCATGCCGCTTCTTTTTCAGCCTGCGTCGCATATTTGTTGATGCCGATGCCTGAGCCGCCATAGATGTTGGCACTGCGCTTGTCGCCATATGGCAAAATGGCCGTTCCTACATTGGCACGGACCCTAAAGTTTTCTGAAGTATTGAGCGTAGCAAAGTTCTCGTCCCAGTTGAGCATCATGGCGATTTTGCCCTTGCTGAATGCCTCTGAGGCATCCTCCCACTTCCAGTTTGCGCTATCTGGTGCTGAAACTTCGACGATGCGCTTATAAAGGTCGAGTGATTTGATAAATATGGGGCTTCTCACGTCAAGGCGTTCAAAATCAGTACGACCAAGTGTTGAGATGTTTTCATCTCTGAAGTAGTCGCCGCCATTTGATGCCAATACGTTTGAAAACTCGCAAAAGATGGAGTTATGCGCTTGCGCCATTTGGCCACTGCCGTATTCGACGATTTCGTTTGGCACGTAAGTATCAATCCATTTGGAGATCTCGATATAGCGTTCCCATGTAAATTCTGTGGTGCCAGGTGTCCAGTCATAGCCTTTATCTTTCATAAAGGCCTCTTTAAAATTTCTAAAGACGTCTTCTCTATAGTACAAAATCATCGTCGTTGAATCGAACGGGATCGAATAGAGATCGTCTGAGCTTTCAAAATAAGAAGTCACCTCTAGCTGCGTTCTGAAAAAGTCATCGAGCGCAACTTGAAGCTGTGGCAATTCAGGATTATTGAGATACGGATCGAGGATTTCAAGATCACTGTGGAAGCGGTTTAGCGTTTGATATGGGTCGCTGTAAATCAGCTGATAGTCTCCTGCTTTTGAGATGAAATCCAGATTGATTTTTTGGATGAATGTGTCGTAGTCCGTCGGACGAATTTTGATGTTGATACCTGTGAGCTTGGTAAATTCTTCGGTTTCAAGAGATAATATATTTGCGCCGAGGTTGTTCTCAACGATGAAATTCAGCGTGATGCCCTCGTATTTGCGTATGTCAAAATCCTCTGGAAAGACGTAGTTCTGAAACGAGGTTTCAGATAAATCCACGTTGACGACTGGCTTGACGACGGGTTCATTTCTATTTAAAAGCAGTTGTCTTTGGTTGAATAAGACCAAAGTCAAAATCGCAACGAGTACGAGTAACAGTATCAATGTTTTCTTCATGGGTCCTCCACTGTGTCTGGTTATCAAATATAGTAACACAGTGGAAGGACCTATGACAAGATGACCTTGTATGGATCACCGAAAAGTGCAATGCCAATTGCCAATTATCTGCCAGTCAAGTTTGACCTAAAGGTGCTTTTTAAAGTGCCTTTGTCATAAGTCAAGGCAAGCGTGTATGTTGCATCACCATCTGTTGGACATACGGTTATGATAAATGTTCTGTCTGTGGTCCATTTGCCTGTGAAGCCAACATTCGAAGTATACCCTTTTAGATAGAAACCGCTGCAAGGTGAAAAACGATAGACGCCATCGAGTCCAACGGGAACGTCATAGGTTTCGCCATCAGTGGTCCAATGTAAAGTCGCCTCGCTTGACCCATCCACAAAGTCGACGCCAATTTTATCGCCATTCTCTACTGTGAAAATCTGCCCACTCATGCCTTTAGCGGCATCGTTTAAAGCAGGTACTTCTGTTGCCGCTGGCGCTTCAAGTACCGCTTGTTGCAATGCTGATAGTGCTTCTTGTGCCACTTTATTTTCTGGCAGTGGTGCATCCCCATTGACCGATGGAAGGACATATTCCGTCATCAAACGATCAGGTTCGAAAAATGTACTGCCCATTGAGCCCATAAAGACCGCGACGAGATCTAAATCCGGAACGACATACAGAAACTGGCCGCCGAAACCACGTGCCGAATAACCGCCAAATGGGTTCATCCACCATTGATAGCCATACCCGGATTGACTGGATGGGCCACTAGGCGTGTCATACAATTTTTGTGTGGATGCATCGATCCACGCTTCAGGAATCAGCTGTTCGCCGTTCCATTTGCCCTTATTGCGATAAAGTTCACCAAACTTTGCGAGATCTGATGCGGATAAGAACAATCTACTGCTTCCGGAGTTATTGCCTTGATTGTCTTGTCCCCATGTATAATTCTCGATGCCAAGTGGTGTAAAGAGCTTTTCAGTGGCATATGTTTCTTCATTTTGACCCGTCACTTCTGTTAAGATGCCAGACATGATGTGTGCACCACCTGAGCAGTAGTAAAATGTAGAGCCCGGCTCTTTTGTCACAGCTTTATCGAGCATGAACTGTATTTGGTTATCATTTTGCCACATTTGCGTGTTTGAATCCGTTGATGCACCATAGTTTCCCGTCTCACTCCAATCGATGCCCGACGTCATTGTAAGTAGGTCTTTCAGTTTCATACTGTCCTTGAATGTAGATGGATTTGCGATGGTACGACTTTTAAAGAAATCCATTACAGATTGATCAACACCTTCAATCAATTTCTCATCGATCGCTTTTCCGATAAGTGCCGATGTGAAGCTTTTCGTCACAGAATTTAAAATATGAAGATCGCTCGCAGCATAAGGATAATAGTTTGCCTCTGAAACTTTGTATCCGTTTTTTAAGATCAGCACGTGATGAACATCGAGGTTGCTTGATTCAATATCCTCATACATCTGTGTCAATAGCGCCGAGTCCATCCCCTGTGCCTCTGGCGTCGAAGCTTCCCAATAAGTTTCAGTAGCCGCTGCTTGTTTCAGAGTCGATTCATCCGCCGCTGCTGCTTCCGACTCAGCCTCCGCGGACAGGTTGTCGCCAGGTTTGTCGCTGTAGCTCGATGAACAGCCAGTTAGGCTCGTGGCAAAGATACCGCCCATCAATGCCAGTGTTGCGAGCCATGTGATACCCCTTTTTTTCATAAGACTTCTGTCAAGTTTCATAAATCCCCCTTTTAAAAACGTTGTCATGTTTTGTACTTATGTTGATATTGCTAATGTTGATAGTGCTATTTTACTACTTCTATCAACATAAAAAAGATAAGATTTTGTAATGAATAGACGAAATATTCTGACAATGATACGTTTCTGTAATATTAACATTAAAGTTTCATTAGAACCCCATTGACCGAATCGGTTTACAGGCATATAATCAAATTAAAGCATCATAAACCGAAATGGTCGATACGATAAATATTATAAAACTGGGAGGGATGAATTTGGAGAAATTTGCAAATCTACAAGAAGATAAACAAGCGGCAATTATTGGCGCAGGTCTTATAGCTTTTGGCACAAATGGTTATAAAAAAGCGTCCATTGCTGATATTGCAACGGCCGCTGGCATCGCAAAATCCATGATCTTTCACTATTTTGGTACAAAAAAAGCACTGTATCTGTATTTGGCACAGTACAGCGCAGAGCTTCTGATTGGTGAAATAAATGCGAAGCGAGAACATTGCGGTAGCGACTTCTTTGATCGAATCACTTTCATGACAGAGATTGAAGTGGACGTCATGAAACGCTATCCGGGGATCCTCGCCTTTCTAAAGAGTCTCTTTCTCGAAAAGGACCCAGAAGTTATCGATGATGTCAAAAGCCTGATGGCAATGGGTGAAGCTTTTAGAGCAGGGTTAACGCTCGATGGCATTGAGGCACACAAATTTAAAGACGGCGTCGACCCGATGCTCGTACTTAAGATGCTCGCTTGGTTTGGTGAAGGCTATATCAGTCAACTTGGAATGAGCGGCATGCTCAATGTTGACGTCCTCAATCAGGAGTTCCATCAGATTCTCGCCATGCTCAAACAAAATTTGTACAAGGAGGCATATTTATGATCGAAGTAAAAAACATGACACTGACCTACCCTAGCGGCAAAGGCGTTTTTGATCTGGATTTTTTAGTCAAACAAGGCGAAGTCATGGGCTATCTTGGTCCAAACGGCGCGGGTAAAACGACGACAATAAGGGCTTTACTCGGCTTTATGACGCCCAATTCAGGCACTTGCCAAATCAACGGATTGAACTGCACAAGCGATGCGCCAACAATCCAAAAGTCGCTCGGCTATATCCCAGGTGAAATTGCCTTCTTAAATGACATGAACGGCGATGCCTTTTTAAAGTTCATGCATGAGATGCGTGGGACTAAAGACATGACTAGGCAAAAACAGCTCATGGACATGTTTGAAATCAATCCAAAAGGCAAAATCAAGAAATTTTCAAAGGGTATGAAACAAAAGCTCGGTATCATCACCGCTTTTATGCACAATCCGGATGTTCTGATCCTTGATGAGCCAACCAGTGGCCTCGACCCGCTCATGCAAAACCGTTTTGTTGAACTGATCCTCGAAGAAAAGAAAAAGGGAAAAACCATTTTGATGTCCAGCCACATTTTCGATGAGGTGGAACGGACTTGTGACAATGTTTTGATCATCAAAGATGGCCGTATCGTCAAGAAATCGGATATCATGTCTCTCAAGAGCGCTCAGCGAAAGGGCATTCTGATTAAGCCCGCAGATATCGAGATCGCGTCTCAATATTTGCAATCCGAACGCTTTGAAGTCAACCGATATGCACCGGACACTTTGGAAGTCTACGTCACTGGTGACAATATCGACCGATTTGTAAAAACAGCGGCTCAATTTACGGTGCTCAACTTCGACATCAAAACCCAGACGCTTGAAGATCTATTCATGCAATATTACGGTAAGGAGGATAAAACCCTATGAGCCTCGTTTATTTTAAATCATTGATCAAAAGAAATTGGCTATTACTTGTTATCTTCATCGCCGTCCTCACGATGTACATGTCCGTGATGATCTCCATGTACGATCCTGAAGATATGGAAGCGCTCACCGCCATGACAAAAATGCTCCCCCCTGAAATGATGAGTGCTATGGGTTTTTCTAGCCTCGTCACTGATTTGACCGGTTTTCTAGCAAGTTGGCTGTATGGTCTGCTGATGTTAGGCTTTCCACTTGTTTATTGCATCATTTTGGGCAACAGGCTCGTAGCCAAGATGGTGGACAACAGCTCGTTCGCCTATCTGCTCTCAACGCCAAACTCACGCATCAAGCTCATCGTCACAAGTGGCGTTTACGCGCTGCTTTCCATCATGCTTCTGTTTGGCTGCTTGTTCCTCATCGGCGTTGCCATATGTGAGATGGCCTTTCCTGGTTTGCTAGATGTCGGTGCCTTTTTAGGGCTCAACGTCACGACGATGCTCGTCAATATGACCGTCATGATGATCAGCTTCTTCTTTTCTTGTTTATTCAATGAAACGCGCCTATCACTCAGCTTCGGTGCTGGCATCCCCATCTTGTTTCTTCTCATGAACATGCTAGGTGGCATCACGGCCAATATGAATCTAATGAAATCGCTATCAATCTACGGTTTGTACGATCCAGTCGAACTCGTTCAAGGTGCAGACATGATGCTTACGAATTTGGCTTATGTGGCGGTATCAACGGCACTACTTGTAGCTGGCGTGTTTATTTTCAACCGCAAGCGTTTGCCGCTATAAATAACTACTATGAAATGATGCAACTTCACTTGATTAGGCGATTATCATTTCTTCAAATTCGACTGCGTGTGTGCACGCCTTCAGATCGCCAAGCGACTGTGCATATAGTGGCTGAGTCGCTTGAGAACAGTTAAGTGTCAAAGTCGGCATCTCCGCTTTCATGGACAATTTGTTCTCAGATTTATACCGTCTCGCCTCCCCTATGATTGATTTGATTTCTTTGCCGAATGTCATGAGTGTATTGTCGAGTGTTCGCGACGTAGGCCATGTCGTCAAGTGGATGGAAGCCGTTTGATAAGTTGTGGCAATTGAGTCAGTTGAGGTGATTGAGTCATTTGCGGCAAACGAGTCTTGTGATGGATTCGAGTCATGTGATGCAGAATGTTCTCGAGACGCAAAATACGACTGATACAAATACTCCGTGATATGCGGCACATAAGGGGCATAGAGTTTCAACAGGCCAAGTAAGCATTGATACAGTGCTGCTTGGCCTGATTTTTGTGCCTCATAGCCATGCTTCTCTGGTTGATATAGCCTTTCTTTAACGAGTTCAAGGTAATCATCGCAAAAATCGCCAAAGAAAAATGCGTCGATATGATGTCTTGCCGTGCCAATTTCGTAAACATCAAGAGCGGCCGTTGCCAAGTTGAACGTCTCTTGGAGACGCTCAAGGATCCATCGGTCTATTGGTAGGTAGATTTCCGAGTTTAACATATTCATTGAAGCTGGCATAGGCGCATAATTTTCAAGCTGTGAAAAGCAAAACTTGCTTGCATGCCATAGCTTGTTGATGAAGCGTTTGGCGATGGTCAACTCATCTGCATCGAAGAACGTATCAGTACCGAGCTTAGCATTGGCCGCCCAATACCGCATAACATCTGCTGAATGCGTCTCAATGAGCTCAGTTGGTGACTGAACCGCATTGCTTTTAGATTTGCTGATCTTCTCCCCTTTTTTCGCGAGGACGAAGCCGCAGATCATGAGGTCTTTCCAAGGAATCTCTCCCGTGTGGTACAAACTCTTTACGATGCTGTAAAATGCCCAAGTGCGAATGATTTCATGTGCCTGTGTGCGCATGCTCATTGGCATCAGTTCAGAGGTCCAATCATCTGCCTCACCCCATTTACCGTTGATCTGAGGCGTGATGGAAGAGGTCGCCCATGTATCTAGTACCGCTGATTCTGGAATAAACTCGGTATGACCACAAGAGCACGCCCCAACAGGCGCTGTTTCAAGCGGATTGACAGGTAGCTGCGACGCCTCGGCAACTTTCGTTTTCCCACATGCCGTGCAATACCAAACAGGTATCGGCACGCCAAAGAAACGCTGTCTTGAGATACACCAATCCCATTTGAGATTTTGAACCCAGTTTAAATACCTGTTTTTCATGTGTTCAGGATACCAGTTGATGGCATCGGCCGCTTCAATAAAGCGCGCCTGATCGGTGAGAATGTCAATGTACCATTGACGTGACGGAATAATCTCAGTTGGCTTGCCGCAACGTTCATGCGTGCCAACGATGTGACTGATGGCTTGTTCGCTTTGGATGAGGCCACTCAATCTGAGCTGTTCAACAATCACCGTTCGGGCTTTACCCACTTTAAGACTTCCGAGGATTGGATCCGTTGCTTCTATCGTCCCATCCGATGTGATCACGCTGCGATATGGGAGATTGTGCGTTTCAACCCATGTCACATCCGTTGCGTCGCCGAACGTTGCAACCATAACGATTCCCGTGCCTTTATCCCGATCAACGGTGGCTTCACCAAGGATTGGAATCTCATAGTTGTACAGCGGTACCATTGCTGACTTCCCAATCAAAGATTTGTACCTGTCATCTTCTGGATGTACAAAGAGGGCAACGCAACCGTTTAGTAGTTCAGGGCGCGTTGTGGCAACAAGCAACTCTTGAGTGTTATGATATTGTGAATCATTAAATTTCTGTTTTTCTACCAATTCAAATTTCAAAGTGTAAAAAATCGTCTCCTTTTCAAGCGTATCCAGCTCCGCCTGAGCGATGGACGTCTGACACTCGGTGCACCAAAGTACTGGTGACTCTTTAACGTAAGCCTTTCCCTTTTCATACAGTTCAATAAATGACCTTTGCGAAATGCGCTGTGACTCAGGGCTAATTGTCTCATATTGAAGCGACCAGTCACATGAGAAACCAAGTGACGACCAAAGCGCCTTAAACTCAGTTACATATTTTTTTGTCGTTTCTAGGCACGCCTCGATAAATTCACTTCTAGGCATCTGACCCGCGCGAATGCCAAGTTCCTTCTCTACCAGCCGCTCAGTTGGCAGACCATTGTCATCAAACCCAAACGGGTAAAAAACGTTGTAGCCTTGCATGCGGCGATATCTTGCGATCATCTCTGCCTGTGTGTACGAAAAGATGTGGCCAATGTGCAAGCTGCCGTTAACAGTTGGCGGTGGCGTATCGATTGAGTATAGTGGTTTTGAGGGGTCCGATTTAAATGCATACGCACGCATCTCACGCCATAATGTCTGCATTTGCTTTTCAATCAATTCAAAGTCATAGTGTTTTTCCATAAAAAACTCCTTCAGAGATATAATCAAACAAAAACAAAAAAGCCCGCCTTAAGCTTACGCTTAGGGCGGACGTTGCGTCCGTGGTACCACCTAAATTCAGAGTTTTACTCTGCTCTTATGTCCTTGCAGAAACGATATGACGTCTAAAACTGACTGTCGTCGTCCGATAAGGTTTCCCGATAACGGTGGAAATCCGTTGAAGCCTACTCATCACGCATTAATATGCGATTTTCGGTCCAATGCTCAAAGGCTACTTCCATACTGGCATCATGAAGATTCACACCAAACATCTTCTCTCTTTGCATCTGCCAAACATGTACTCCTCCTCGTCAACGCGGGTTTTGCTTGTTTGTTATAGACCATATTAAACCTGTTGAGAGGCGTTGTCAATAGACTAATTAGGTAATTCTGCAGTTTCCATTCATTTAGGAAACTGCATAATTCCATTTTATGATATTCTCACATGAATAAAACGTAAAACAAGCCAATGCTGCCGTGTGTAATCGATTTTGTAACTTATTAGGTAATTATGCAGTTTCCATTATTAGAATTGCATTAAAGTGTGCTGACAAATCATTAACAAGACAAATTTTAGGTTATAATAATATGGACACTATAAATGCGAAATTAAATGAGGAGAATCAAACATGAATACTAAATATCCCCTATCGATAAAAACTGTCCTATTACTCCTACTTGCACTTTCATTGATCTATTTTCAGATCAACACCTCGCAAAAGCTCGTCAACATGGAAAATCAGCTTAGCATGCTTCGAAACGAAATCAATGGGATCAATGGCCTTGTCAGCCAGCAAAATTATATGATCACTGCGGAAAAAGCGGATTATATGTTTTATGGGCTAACCACTGAAAATGAAAAGCTCAACGCAAAAGTTGGCGTATTGTCCATGAAAATGAACCTTTCATTTACTAAATTGCCAGCGGATGCGAAAGTCTTTCTCGATGTTCAAGGCACAGAGGACCACTATCAATTTCCAACAGGTGAACCAGGTATGGATTTAGACATGACTAATGCACAGATAGAATATAATACATCTAATTCATACGAATTTATAGCGGATGGCCTCAATCAATTTACTTCTGATATGATCTTTGACGTGAATCAAAACTACAAAGTGACGCTTGTCATCAAAACACCAACGGATACGTTTAGTGAGACACTTGGTGTGATCGCTGCTCTTGAATGGAGTGAGCCTGCCCATTACCCTACTGTTGAAGTTGTGAATCTCAGCTCTGTATCGAATACGGCCAATTTCATCTATAAACTATCGTTGGTATCTTTAGCTGAGTTAAACAACGGATTTGAATATTATAATGCCAAAAACCTTTACGATTTTAATAATTTAAGCGAGAGTCAAACAGTCGATTTGGACGTAATCAATAAGGTAGTAAAAGCAAGCTATAAGATCACCTATTTGGATAAAGTCATAAAGGAAGGCGAATTGACCCCTTATGTCCACCCAGAAACTGGGTCAGATGGTTGGAAAGTGGACGATAAAGTTGAATTTGAAGTGGACGCTTCTACCGATTATGGCAGTGCACTTCAAATTGAATTCACGATCACTGATGAAAACGGCAAAGTGACCTCGATCAAGCGTGGTGCGTTCTAATAGTCAAAACTAGTCAAAGCAAGTCAAGTCAATGCAAATCAAATCAAATCGAATCGAAAACCAAGTCACCTATGAATCGGTGACTTGGCTTTTTTTAGTTTTTGAATCGCTTTAATTACCAGCCGTGATGCAGAGGTCCTTTGCCCATCCCTAGTTCTAGACCAGTATAGAGTGCGCCTGTGACATAGGCTTTTGCACGCTTTATGCCTGTTTGCACGGACATGCCTTCAGCAAGCGAGCATGCCAATGCTGAGGACAAAGTACAACCTGTGCCGTGGGTGTTTTGTGTTTCGAGGCGCTTTTGTTCGAACCATATATAAGGAGCGCGCTGTACTTCAGAAAATGTATCACCAAAATAGAGCAAGTCGTCACTACAATTTTCCAGATGACCACCTTTGATCAATATATCGCCCTTATAAAATTGTGATATTGCTTGTGCGGCTATGATCATATCCTTTTTCGTAATAATTTTGCGGTCTGAAAGGATCTCAGCTTCGTGTATGTTTGGTGTTATGAGCGTTGCAAGTGGCAATAGCTGACTTTTTAAAGATGTGAGTGCGCCATCACTGATGAGTTTGCTGCCGCTTGTTGCAACCATAACTGGATCGATGACCACCTGAACATTTGAATGGACTTTTAAAAACGTTTTTAATTGTGATGCAATAACGCTTATAATCGCTTCGCTCGAGACCATCCCAATTTTGATGGCATCGGGCTTGATGTCGTTAAAGATCGCTTGTAGCTGTGCGTTTACAAAGTCTGCGGGAACTTCGTGAACGGCGCTCACGCCACATGTGTTTTGAGCCGTCAATGCCGTTATAACGCTCATGCCGTATAGCCCATGCGCTGCGATGGTCTTGAGATCCGCTTGAATGCCCGCCCCACCACTACAGTCTGAGCCAGCAATCGTAAGAACGGTTTTCACGCTGTTGATTTTAAGGCCTAGAACTTTTTGAGTCTTGCTTAGTAAGCGTTTCGTATCTTCTTTTGTGCGCAATGCTTCCCCGCTCCCAAATATGGATGAGACGACGGAAACACCAGCAAGTCCAGTGCCAGCAAGCTGCTCGATGTTATCGTGTCCGATGCCGCCGATGGCGACAACAGGGACACGCACCGCTTGCGTGATCCGCTTTAGCATGTCGTGTGAGACTTGTTGTGCATCAGCTTTTGTACCTGTTGGAAAGACTGCGCCAACACCGAGGTAGTCCGCGCCATCACGCTCAGCTTTTATCGCTTGTTCGACGTCTATCACAGATACACCTATCAATGCTTTAGATCCCAAGTAGCGCCTCGCTTCAAGGCATGCCATGTCGCTTTGTCCAACGTGCACCCCTGTTGCGTCAACTGCTTTTGCTACATTGACATCGTCGTTGATGATGAGCGGCACACCATAGCAAGAGGTTATTTCCTTAAGTGCCAATGCACGTGTGACATATTCCTCAAAGTCTATTCCCTTTTCGCGAATCTGTATCATTGATGCGCCGCCTTGTATCGCCGCTTCAACTTGAGCTTCGAGTGAATCAATGCCGCAAATATTGCGATCCGTGACGGCATAAAGCGCATATTTAAATCGATCTAAACGCTCTTCAAAATTCTTAGGATTCTTATGCATCATCTAACCTCGCATTTTAAGTGATGCTCTAATACTTCAGGTGACATCATGCTGATGGCGTCGATGAGTCTTGTACGCATACTGCTTGAACCAAGTCCGTCGCGCGCACAAGAAGCATGCGCCATTTCACCACTGATGCCCATGAGTGCAACGGCTGTAGCAGTCGCGTGCAATTTTTTGTTGGGATTGGCACAAACATAGGCGCCGACCAGGCTCGTGAGCATACAGCCTGTTCCAGTTATGCGGCTCATGCTCGCATGCCCGTTTCGGATGACGAAAGCGACTTCGCTATCTGCCACAATATCGATGGCACCTGTGATTGCGACGATGGCATTAAAATGGCGCGCCATACGCATTGCAAGCGCTATGGACTCGGTTAAATTATCTTCTGTGATGGCATCGATGTCATTTGCATCGACGCCTTTGGTGTGGTTATCGCCTACATATAAGGCTTTTAGCTCCGAGATGTTACCGCGTATTACCGTGATTTTAAGTGCTTCTAAGAGCGTTTTAGCCGTATCAGTGCGCAACTTTGATGCACCCGCGCCTACTGGATCTAAAATGATTGGGTGCTCAAGAGTTGTAGCCGTACGCCCAGCTGCCAACATGGCGTCTATCGTTCTTGCATTTAATGTCCCAATATTGATGACGAGTGCCCCGCATATCGTCTGAATCTCCTCGACTTCACCAATATCATCTGCCATGATGGGCGATGCACCAGCGGCTAAAAGGATGTTGGCGCAATCGTTTACGGTCACGTAATTTGTAATGTTGTGCACTAACGGATGCACCTCTTGGACATTTTGCATAATTTCATTTGTATTCATCGTATTTTCCTCCGTATGAGTTGGTGGTGCCAGGCATTTTGACTCACTCTTTTCGATTTGATTTTTTCGATTTTAATTCTCGTTTTTATGCTTTCCGACTCGATTCCAATGAGTCAAAATACCTGGCACTCTGACTCATAACTAGACTCATGCCTGAGACGATCATCATTGTTGGCAGTGTGTTGCCAAGTGGTGTGTCGACGGTCATGAGCAATCTATATACTGCGACCCCCAAGCACCAGATGATGATGTTGTGTTTGATGGAAGTATTTTCGAGCGAACGCTTGCCAAGTATATAGTAATCGGTCAATAAAATGGCGAAAAGTGGCGCAAAGGCTGAGCCAATCAGGTATAAAAAGCTTTCATAATCTGATGTTGGCACGAAGATGGCAAGGATTGCACCTACTAGACACACGACGATGGAGACGATACGCGGATCCGCTTTTTTGAGAACGTTGAAGCTCACTGCCGCGGAATAGACATCCAGAAATGTCGTTGTAACTGTTGACAGCAAGACGATGATTAAAGCTGCAAGTGGCAACCCTGCTGCGATGAGAATGGTAGAAATATCACTTGTACCCGCATGTAGTGCAGCGCCAAGTCCGATCACATACATAAATGTACTTCCAGCAAAGTACCCCAGTGCACTAAAAATAGGTCCCTTGCTCTTATCTTTAGCGTGTTTCGTATAGTCTGAAATCAGAGGGAGCCAAGATAACGGCATGACGATGCTTAACTCAAGGGCAAGTCCAAATGAAAGGCCATTGGATACTTCTGTGGACAGGGTATTTGCAGCTCCAGAAGTAAAAGCAATGAATCCAAGCATGACACTGATGGCGAATAGGCTTGCTACGGCTACTAAATTGAACCACTTCATTCTGTTAAAACCGATGACGATCCAAAAGCAAATTAATCCTGCAATAAATAGACTAAAGAGCGCTGTGTTTTCGAACTGAAACCATTCAAAGGTCACGGCGCCAAGTGCTGCAGCACCACTTGCGATCATGACGCCTGTCCAACCGATGAGCTGAATGATGTTCAAAATAGCAAAGAAAGGTGCGCCATAGCGGCCAAAGCTGAACTTTGTCGTTTCGATAGCTGACAGCTTTTCATTGGAACCAATCTGACCTGTTGCAAATAAGATGAAACACCCGATGATATGACCGATGATAATAGCGGTTAAGCCTTTGGAGATCCCCAGTGGCGCGATAAGTGCGCCGGTCATGATCTCAGCCAGTGAAACAGCTGCGCCAAACCATAAAACACTGAGGTTGAAATTAGAAAGAGATTCTGTACGCTTCATGATGCCTCCTAAAATGTATTGGGATGACAGATGGGCTGAGAATCTCTTTTGAGCATATAAAAAGGTTGCATCCCTTAACACGGTGCAACCCTAAAATACAGTGGTTTCCTACGTTGGCATTATCCAAATCAGGTACGGTCGAAATCTTTCGATTTCCTCTCAGCCCATCTATGAGCTCCCGGATATTCAATTGAGTTTAGTTTAACATGCATTTTACTTGAAGTAAAGTGTGAAGTTGAGTGATTAGATGGTGCGAGTGAGTCAACTTAGTTTTTGACAGCCATCACAGTAGTAGATGCTACCACCCATGTAGTTTTCCTTGTGTATGATGCCCTGACATTTGTGGCATATCCGACCTGCCGACAATTTGCTCATGCGTGTTTGATAGCCGCCAACTCTACCAAAGAGGTCCTTTTCCGTATCACGTCCCCCGCTAGATTTCATATCCGCCAATGTATTTTTTATAGAATCAAAAAGACTCTCTTTCTCTTGTTCGATTAATGTATTCAATTTGCGTTTCGGATGTAAGCCTGCATTATATAAAATATCTTGAAGGACGCCGTTACCTAGTCCGGGAATCCTTTGTTCAGTGGCTAGTAGTGCCTTCATTGTGAGCTTTTGGTGTTTTGGGTCTTCTATAAGCTGCATGTAGTACGCCTTGTCAAAAGCTTCTGTAAGTGGTGAGGGCTTGCTTTGAGCAATCAAATAATATGGGTTTTCAAAAGTCCCCGCTTCAAAGCACCATAGTCCACCGTACATTTGCACAGAGGCATTTAAAGCACTGCCATCTTCAAATTCAATGCCGAGTTGATGTTTGTCACTATTTTTTTCGACTGAACCAGTTTCGAAAAATCTGAGATTGACGCCATCACCAAAGACGAGTCGCATATCGCCCACTTCAATCTCAATCAAACCAGCGAGATTTTTTGCATGACCAAACGTCTTGCCGATAAGCTTCTCTGGATACGCCGCTGGATCACCATAAAACCAAGCAAATTTATGGGGTGATTTGAGGACTTCGACGTGTTTGATGACTTTACCAAGAATCGTTGCATTCAGTTGATCACTAATTACCGATGATTCGGGCAGTTCTAACATGACAAACCTCCTTAAAATATATTGAAAGTATTCAAATTTCTCAAAATGAGTAGATCTACCTGGCACCATCAACTCAATGAGTCAATCTACCTGGCACCACCAACTCAATGAGTCGATCTACCTGGCACCACCAACTCACCCGCTCACTCAATGAGTCGATCTACCTGGCACCGTTAGCTCACTCACCTATGAAGGTTACGAACGGATTGCGCGCGCGTTGGGTAGTCCGTGATGATGCCATCTATGTCAAAACGCAGCACTTCGTTTAAGTTGATGACTGAGTTAACCGTCCACACCCAGACTTCACGATCAAGTGCATGGGCTTTGTCCACAAATTGCTTTGTGAGCATGTTGTCTTTGATCGTATAAAAATTGACGTCCAGTCTCGCTAAATCACCAGATGAGTAAAACATGATTTGACCGAGCTTGATTTCCGGATTGAGATCTCTAACCAATTTCAGAATGGTTGAGTTAAAGGATTGGATGGTGACAGAGTCTTGCATTTCAAGCGCTTCTATGAGCGTCACAACTTTTGGGACGAGGATTTCGTTGTTGCCATAGTCCTTCATATCCAAGATGACATCAATTTGACCTTTGCATAGTAAAAGTGCCTCTTCAAGTGATGGAATACGCGTCTCTTCAAAGTCTGTAGAATATGAAGGACCAATATCAAAGGTTGCTATGGTTTCATACGTTAGCTCCGATACGAGAAGGTTGATGCCAAGTAGGCGCTTAAACGTTTTGTCGTGGTACAATATCGGCGTATAATCCCTTGTGAGCATGACATCCAGTTCAACTGCCTCCACTTGCCTGTCAATTGCAGATTGGATGGCTGCAAGCGAGTTTTCAGGTGCATTGCCAGATCCCCCACGATGTGCGGCGATTTCAACGTCCCAACCGACGATGGATTCGACGACGATGTAGTTCAGTCCAATGTAAAAGATCAATATGATGGTAATGACAACACCGGCTCCAGCATGTAGCTTTCTGAACCATCTAGGCCATCGAGTCAGAATACTGCTTTTCGTATCGCTTACTGAATAAGAATAAGTATAGCTTTGCTCTGCTACACCTTCACCTATAAAATCTTTCGTTTTTAAGACATCGTGAAAGAGCAAAACAAGATATGTTACCAGAAATGGAAAGCTAAGTAGCAGCACGTTGTATGTGAAGATGCTTAACGCATAGATGATCATTTTCTTGATATATGGCAGCAACAAAAGCGTTGCGACCCACTCCGCTGTCATTTGAACCCATATGCCCAGAAAAAGCCATATGATGACAAAGACAAAAATAGCTGGCACCCACAAAAAAAACATCTTCAACTTGTTGTGGCGAGCGACGGCGAAGCTCATGCGAATCGCCTCTTTCACCGTACATGAATTGATCAACATAAAATACGTGAAATAGAGCGTGTGGATGTGCAAATAAAGCCAAAGGATGATGACTGCTACCCAAGTTGGGCTGATTTGGTTGATGCGCAAAATCCAATCATAAATGGAGAGCGTCAAATTGACGGGGTTGAATTGGCTTGTCCCGATGATCATAGGAATCAACAAAACGCTCATACTCAACATGTGAAGCATACCTGGAAATATGAGTCGCTTTAAATTCGTAGCTATTTTTATGAACGCTTCTAAAAGCGTCATGGGGCGACCTTTGATGTTGCCTTCGACCAGTGTCATCAGCATCAAGTATTCTAAGAGCAAAATGAATCCGAAAATAAATACGCCAACGATAGTGATCCAAAATCTTACAGACATGATCTCAGGTTTCAACAAGGTGGTGTTGATGATATAAGGCGTGCCTGTTTGAATCAGAGCCCATTGATACAGCCTGAGAATTTGAGGCAAAATAATCGTAGAAGATAGCAGCATCATGATCGCTTCAAATATGAAATATTGCGTAAAGTGTGCTTTTAAATGGCTCAATGTCTTGAATAAAATGCGCATAGGTCTCTCCAGATTGTTATCACACTATTTTTTTGGGTAATGTTCTTTTAGAGGTGAAAATTATGACGCAATCAATGATATCTGAATTACGCCCACTAGAACCTAATCGGTATGAAGCGTTAAAACCTTATTATGCACGATATCGCTCTGATATACACGACTTAAATCTAACAAATTTAATCATGTGGCGTAAAAAATACAATCTACATACGCTTGAACTTGGCGGCTATCTTTGGATCGTCTATAAACCTGGCGATCCGTTTGGCACTTTTTTTTCAGAGCCAATTGGCAATTACGACGATTTAGAAAGCCTTTCTGAAGTAACCCGATTATGGCTCGACTACTGTAAAACGAATCAGTTGGAACCGAAACTGCGTCATATAGGCGCCACATATTTGCATTTCTTAGAGACATCTGAATATGGCAAGGGCATAAATGTAATGCCTGTTGAAGCTGATTTCGACTATGTGTACTTAAGTGAAAAGCTGGCAACTTTATCTGGAAACGCATATCACAAAAAGAAAAACCATTTAAATCAATTTCAAAGGAATTATGCAAATCGGTATCGCATCGAACCGATCACAGCAACAAATGCGGGCACGGCGTTTATTGCAGCTAAAGAATGGTGTGTTTTAAACGGTTGCGGAGACTCTTTGGATTTGTGTTATGAGTTTCAAGGCATCTTTGAAATACTATCATCTTGGGAAACTCAAGAAAAGCACGGTTTAGAAGGTATTGTCATATTCGTGGATAACCTACCCGTTGCGGTAACTTTTGGTGAATGCATCGTGGGCGACACTTTCCTTGTTCACGTTGAAAAGGCTGATCACAATGTGCAGGGTATCTACACGGCGATCAACCAAGCCATGGCAAGTCAAATCCATACGCGTTGCAACTATATCAATCGCGAACAAGATCTTGGGATTGAAGGCCTGCGAAAAGCGAAGCAATCCTATCACCCAGATCATATGGTCAAAAAATTCGATGTGACGTTCTTTTGAGATCAAAAATTAAATATTGAATATTTCCAGAGGAACATTCAGAACTGAGTCCATCATGTTATGAGTGTTCCTTTTTATGTGTTTGCTTCCTGTAGCTTTTCTATGGCTTCTGTCAATATTATGGAATCACGCATGGAGACAAACTTGGCCATGTAGTTGTTGCCACTATAACGTGAGATCGTTGTGACCGCATCCATTAATGGAACCCATTGGCATTCAAAGCCCATTTCCTTTTCCATATATGTTAAATTTGGCGTATGTATGTCACCTACTACTTTGCATAAGAAAGCACACGATATTTGAAGCTGTTCATAATCATCGCGATATTCTTTGACCATGCCGATGGAATCAATAATTTCTATGTTTGCACCGACTTCTTCAAGGACTTCTCGTTTCAAAGCCTGCGTAAAATCCTCATTTTCTTCTAGACCACCACCTGGCAATTTATAATAATGCCCCTTTGCAACATACATCAGTGCAACTTCATTTTGGGCATTGAGCAAAACCGAACGGGCAGCTTTTCTCTCGACATAAGTCACAGGTTCATCAGGAACTGGAAACCCTAAATCTTCGTGCCTGATTTCAGATAAGAGCTTAAGCGGTGGCAAGACAAGTGGCTTAAGCACCATCATCGTCATCGGGTTGCCAATAGCATCTGTCAACGAATCACCACGGTCGACAAATCCAAACTTTTTATACAGGTTTCTGTTTGATTCTCCAGGTTCGAAATCCTCTGTATATGACTGAATCGTGATGTCCTTTGAACGGTCAAGTTGTTCGAGCGCGCTCTCCATGAGATGTGAGCCAATCCCAGAGCCACTGTACATGTCATACATGCCAAACCATGAAATGGCATTTTCCTCTTTTGAACAGGCAATGACACCTAAGCAGCTGTTTGATATCATGTCCACGGCTATCAATGCTTCCTTTTGAACGATTTTCGATACCATGAAATTTGAAAATTCAGGATCGCTCGTCATATTCGTTGCGCTCAAGATGGGTGAACCATGTTTCGCAAGCAATAACCACGATGAAATATCCTGTTCTGTTGCGTACCGTACCAGCATTGAGTGTCCTCCTTATATGTGTAAATCGCGGCGAGGGTATATTAGAAACGTGCCTATAATCCCCGCTACAGTGATGCTTACAGAAAGCATGACAAATTTCAGTTCCAAGTGACCCGTTTGAAGCATGTCTTGTGCGTTAAAATATTTAAAAGGCGTGACATATTCCAGTGCATCTAAATTTTTGCTGAGCCCAATTGCAACGTTGATAAAATAGAGCAATATGAGTAAAGAGGCAGCAATTTTCCCTGAGCTTTTGTAACGCTTAAGGACACTTGCTAAAAACATGCCGATGCTCATGAAAATCATCATTTCAAGAAAAATGGCAATGCCTAAATCAAATAAAAATGCAAAAAAAGCAGAATCCAATTCGTATTTGAACATGGCCAATATCGTTGAAACTAGGATTGTAGCCAACAAAATCAAACAATTGATCATAGCGGCAATCAGCTTTGACAAGATGATTCTTTCCCTTGAAACGGGCATTGTCATGAGATATTCCGCCGTTTTGTCGCGCTCTTCTTTAGCGATGATGCCACTTCCCAATAAGACGGCAAAAACGCCGGCCATGAGGTAAAAGTAAAGTGCAACCAAACTCAAATAGCCTGTTGTGGTCGTCAGGTTCGCATTGTCCATGGAAAATGCCTTGAGCATCGCTTCTGGAAACATCTCCATGATATCCGCCATTTCAGGATTGTTATAATACGCTGAAAATTCTGAAGTCATCATAAAGATGAGTGCAGCAAAAATGGCGCACCAAATCAACAACGATTTTAGATTGGCTTTAAGTTCCCATTTGATGATGTGCATAATAACCCCCTATAACGAATTGATATCGCGTCTCGTATATAGTACAAAGGTCGCAACGATGGCGAGAATGCCAACCAACACGCTGATAGATACCATGGGCAAGTTGAGCGTGCCCTTATCCAAAATGACTGCTGGATCGAAGTGATAAAATGGCGAAAAATAGCCAAGCGTTTCTCCGCCGACGATAGCCCTTACCGTATTGAGTATGTAGGTGCCAAAAGCTAAACCCAATGAAAATGACAACACGCTACGTATGCGCCTAACCATGACTGAAATGACCATCCCTACAGTGAGAAAAAACAGTTGAAACAGGATAATCGTCGACAGCAATAGAATCAGATGATCGACATCGTACGGTTTGCCATCTCTAAATAGGTCGATGGCTAAAAATGAACCCAACCATGCAACGGCATTGGTTATCATAAGTGCCAATAGTGCCGCACAAAACTTTGCTATCACAATTTGTGCTCTGGAAACTGGTTTGGACATTAAGTAATCTGCAGTAAATTCACGTTCTTCGATGGATAATATGGAAAAGCCGTAGTTTGCAGCCTGCACGGCGAGACAAAGTTGTAAAAATGTAAAGATGAACGCAAAAAAGCCCAATACAGTAGCAAGAGACAGTGTGCCACTCATGCCAAATGCTTTAAGTAGTTCGGGCGGATAATTGGCAAGCATTTTATCAAGCATAGAGGCATCTCGACTAAATGCTGGATAAAAGGCCATAAAAATCACGAGAAGCAAGATGATGTTGATTGCCCAAATGATAATGGATTTGACGTACATCTTAAATTCGTATTTAAATATATTGCCCATGTCATCACCCACTTCTATTTATAGTAATGAATAAAAATCTCTTCAAGTGTAGGTTCCTCAATGAGGACATCCCTTAGATGTTCTGCCCCGATGAGTTGTGTCATGCGGTTGATATCGCCTTTGTAGAAGAATTTCAAATCGTCGTTGCCTTCTTCGATATTGGTGACGCCATCTATGAAAAGGTGTTTGTAATCACCCGATAAGCCTCGAAGGGTCACTTTTTTGTAGTTGTCTTCACGAAGTGACTTGATGTCATCGATCTTGATGATGCTGCCGTCTTTGATGATGGCAACGCGGTTGCAAAGTGCTTGTACTTCTGCCAGTATATGTGACGAGAAAAAGACTGTCGCACCATTTTTATTCTCATTTTCAATGATGTCGAAAAACTTCTTTTGCATCAAGGGATCCAAGCCACTCGTAGGTTCATCCAGAACGATCAGCTTTGGTGAATGCAATAAGCCTTGAACGATGCCAACTTTTTTCTTGTTGCCATATGAGAGGTCTTCTATGCGTTTTTTGAGATCTAGCTCCATGATTTCAGATAGCTCGTGCATCCTGCCTCGACAATCTTTTTCATAGAAGCCCGCGGTATATTTAAGAAGGTCGACAACGCGCATTTTATCGTAATAAAAGACTTCTGATGGCAAATAACCGACTTCACGACGAATTTTGGGACCATCGACAGTACAGTCCATACCAAAGATTTTCGCTGTGCCCCGCGTTGGAAAGATGAGCCCCATCATCGTACGGATGGTCGTGGATTTACCCGCACCATTTGGTCCGATAAAGCCGAATATCTCCCCTTCCTTTACTTCAAGAGAGACATTTTCAATGCCTTTTGCCTTGCCATAATACTTGGTTAAACTTTGCGTTTCAATAATATTCATTTCAATCCTCCTTTATGTTAAGGTCCATAGGATTCATAAATTTTCTATATCTTGAAAGGATGGCTTTAACTTGTTCTATGCGGGCAACTTGATTGCCCGTTAGAACGATATAGGGTATTTTCCGCATCTTAAGCTCACCAATAATCCTGTGGTGATAGTGGTCATGTGGTGCACCGCTCACAAATACGAGGTCGTACCCCCAATCTTTGGCACAGAGCTGTGCTTCTAAACCGATATTGATTCGATTATGCGTTTGCTTGGAATTAATACCCGTTAAGATGGCACAAGTATCAACAAAGAGATATTTATGCGCATCTTGTATTTTTTGCTCTTGGATCTTCAGTTGTTTCTCAGCAATCAGTACGTATTCTGATTCATCGAGCACCTCTGCTCTTTTGTATTTATCTCGATAATACGCTTCATAATCTGGAACATAAACCGTATGGTAAGCCTCTGCAAGTGCGATGGTCAGATCCGTTTTTCCCGTTTTAGGCGCACCTAGTATGGCTACTGTCGTTATCAGATCTTTGTAGACAACTGGTTCCAAATACGATCTGAGAGAAAAGACATCGTTTCTGATATCCGTTCCGGATATGGCTATGGCACTTCTGTCAATATCGACGATGATGTTCTCACAGTTAAGTGCTTGACTCATTCTCTGGCCATAAGATTCACTTGAAAAGAAAGCATCTATTTTTATACCATCAAGCAATGATAGAATAAACTGTTCATGCTTTTGTTGAATGGCTTCAGACCATCCAGAATCTGTCGGTACATTCCATCCCTCAATGATCACCGCTTCCGGATAAAGCTTTCGAAGCCAATTCGCTCGGACATTAAGGGGGATATCTGTTTGTTTTGGTGCATCATATACGATGACTACCATATGATCGACTTGCTTATAGGCGGCTTCCATCAAGTAGTGATGGCCTTTGTGAAAAGGCGCAAATTTGCCAACTGTCAGTCCTGTTTTCAATTTTTTGATCAATTTGAACCACCTTTTGTACGTTCATAGCTCATCTGAACTAGGCCTGATTCATAATTTGTAACGCTTAAGAGCGACAATGACATCTCTGGTCTACCATCTTTGAACAACCTTTTGCCTCCACCTAAAAAAATTGGAATCACTGAAAGGATATACTCATCGATTAGGTCGGCACGCATCAAGCTGTTGACGACCTCTGCACCCCCATCTATGAAGATGTTCTTGCCGGGTTTTGACTTGATATCAGCGATAAGCTCAGTTAAATCGCCTCCAAAATACGTCACATTTTCATCTGATCCCGTCATTGAGTTTGAAACGACGTAACACATTCTGCCTTTATGCGGAAATTCTATGCCGAATGATAGCACTTTTTCGTATGTTTTACGTCCCATGATGACTGTGTCTACTTGGCGTACAAAGGTTTCATAACCATAGTCCTGACCGGGCATTTCGACTAAGCTCAGCCAATCAAGTGATCCTTCATCCGTTGCAATATAACCATCTAGACTCATAGCAATGTATAATATGACGCGACGTTTTTCCATATGTCCTCCTAGTTCAAAGGGTTCAGTGTATTTGATTCCAAAAATGGTTTAAGGATCTCGTTGGATATATCCATTGCTTCAGTCCTGTTGACAGCTGGTGCGATGATCATGATGCCGCTTTCATTGTTCCATCCGTTCAACAAAAGCGCAAACTGCGTAAAATCTTCGTCAAAGAACAAATTTCCAAATGCGATCGTTTTGCCATCCTTGATTTGAGTGACCATAGCGCCTGTCTCTTCACTTGATTTTGATTTTGAACAGATGTATACAGCGTCATCAATGGTGATATTACCCGAGAATACAGCACCTGAAACGAGGCTTTTTGTATACGTGCCTTGAAGTTTGATCGTCGTTGCTGTTTCACCTGTGCTGTTGCCAAGCTGTATCTTCAGACCTGGCGACATGATATTGATTTGCGTTGTATCTTTTGCTGATAATGCAAAGCCTACAGCTGCTATCAACATGACGATAATCAACAATCTATTGAGTTTGATGGCGGCTTTGAAATCGAAATTTTTAAAAATATCAATCACTCCATTCAATCATATTTTGTGAAAAATTTTATATTCATTTTTATGCAATTCCCATATTCAATTTTATGCAATTTTCATATTTACCAAACGCCAGGTATCAATCGATAAGGTACTTTTTTTGTGTAATCGTAATAACCCTTGAATTGTCTTTGTAGCGACACATCTTCGAATATGGTTCTCGCCAAATATCCCAGAACAATTAAAGTACTTGGAAATAGTGCAATTAGAGAACCTAGCATGATCGGTGCTGCTATTGACATAATCATATATCCTAAGTAACCCGGATGTCTCACATATCGATAGGGACCCTCTGTGATGACAAAGTGGTGTCTTTCGTATTGTATGCGAACCGTTTCCGAGTAAAATTTGTTCGCTTTCTTCGCCCAAAGCACAATACTTGCGCCGAAAAGAACCAGATAACCTGCGACGAATTGTAATTGGTGCGGCATGCTGGACCATTCATATATCTTGTCGAGTCCCGTGATAAGCATCATCGCTATTGGTCCTATGACAGTCGTCAGCATGTTATTAAATTTTATAAGCCACCTTAGAAATGAATGCACCTTATTGCCCCTATCACATGTAAATTTAAAGATATTGTCGATTTTAATGATGTTGTCATTTTTGAATCAGCCCACTATCGAAATTTCATAGTGGGCTGATTGGGATCTTAATCATTATATTAGCGTTTCTTTTTTGAATGCATATCCATGGATACCACTTTTTTGTTTCTTTTTCTTGAAAGTGATAATCCTCCGAAGCCGCTACTGATAACGGACATATAGAATCCTAAATCGTACCACCAACCTGAGTTGTTGACTTCATAGAGGTTGATATTTTCTTTGAAGAGGCCAAGTATTAGTGAAAATGGGGCTATCCATCCATGCCATATCGCCCAAAAGAAGCCTGCTGGATCATCTGGTGTGCTGGTGCCGTCTCCTGGTACACAGCCGGTCAATGTGATCACGGCAATAATTGCAAGCGTTCCAAGTAATAGTGCTCTCTTTTTCATCTGTATGCCTCCCCTATAGCTTTTTTCTATACTTATATTATAATGAATTTTATCGCGGTTCTAAAGAGAAACATTTGAAATCGGCGAACTATTTGCAGGAACAGTCCAAATTATCATTCAATATATGTTATAATTTTAGAAAATGGGCTAAAACGATTCATTTAAATTGAGGAGAAAACATGCAAAATTATAAAATGGTCATCGGTTATGATGGCAGACGCTATATGGGCTTTACTATGAAAAAAGAAAGCCAGGACAAAAGCATTCAAGGCAAACTCGAAATGATCCTTGAAAAACTCTATGGCGAGCCCGTTGAAGTCATCGGTGCCGTCAATACGGATGCTGGCGTACACGCAAAGCATCAAGTCGTCAATTTTGTCGCGAAAGACGACAGCATGAACGCAAAAGAGCTTCATGCCTACTTCGAAAAATACCTGACAGACGATATCATAGTCTACTCTGTTGAGCCTGTTGATGAAAGATTTCACAGCAGATACCTCGCTCAGCGTATCACTTATTCGTACAGACTCTGGAAAATGGATGCCCCAAATCGTCCATTATTTGAAAGACAATATGTCAATGTCATGGCTCAAAAGCTTGATGTGGCTAAAATGAAAGACGCTGCCATCGATTTTATCGGAGAACATAATTTTACACCTTTCACGACCAATACCAAGGTTAAAAATCCGATCAAGAAAGTCTTTTCAGTCACGATCACTGAAACCGAACATGAAATCATCATCACGATGATTGCAAATGGCTTTTTACTGAATATGGAGCGACTTATCGTCGGCACTTTGATCCAAGCTGGTCTTGGGCAATTGCCAAACAACACTGTGGAACGTGCATTACATTTTCAAAAGTCGGAATACGTCGGTCATAAATCCATGGCAGGCGCTTTGTGCTTAGAGGATGTTGCTTATTCATAAGATGCTGAAACAAACATTGAAACAAACACTGATTCATGCACGAATTCATGCATTAATTTATACACGAATTTAAAATCTAAATGGCCGTCACCTATCGCAATTGATAAGGTGCGGCCATTTTTTTGTGTTTTGATTAAAAAATTATGAGATGTAATATGCCCCTGATCACGATGCCTATAATGGCCCCAATAATGGCGGGTTTGGCCACTTTAGTGACGCGACTGCCAGTAGCCATAAGGACTGCTAAACCAACCGGATCCAGCGGATTGAGTGTGAAGCCTGCTATGCGGTTGAGATCGGTGACTGACATCGCCCCCTCTTTCATCAGATCGAGGATGATTGCCATCATTGCTGTACCACCTGCGATGAATTTCGTAACAATTGGAAGTACTGCGACCGTTGGTATGCCAATAAGCGTCAGCGCAGGAGACAAGATGATTTCGAGAAAATCGATGACGCCATAACGTTTGAATAGATTGACCATAAAAATGGCGATGATCAATGGCGGGATGGATTTAAGAACGATTGCAAGTCCTGCTTCGCCACCTTCAAAGAGTAACGGTA
This sequence comes from Acidaminobacteraceae bacterium, assembly GCA_942493125.1. GTDB lineage: Bacteria > Bacillota > Clostridia > Peptostreptococcales > Acidaminobacteraceae > Fusibacter_C. The sequence goes on from OW818667.1 coordinate 288,092, forward strand.
CCAATTTTTTAGTTTTTACCTGATGACTAATCGGTTCTGCGGGTTCTGTGGGTTCTGTAGGTTCTGTAGGTTCTGTAGGTTCTATAAGTTCTGTAGGTTCCGTAGATCCTGTAGGTTCTATAGATTCTTTAGATTCTATATGCTCATGTGATGACGCTTTGATTGAAGTATGACCACCGCTTAGTTTGAATGCGATAAAGCTGGCAATGAGACCGCCAATCAATGAAGTTGCAATACCGACAGGTACATTGAGACCAACAGCTGCAAGTGGAAAAACGGCATTAGCCTGTGCCATGACCAAAATAGCTGCCAAAGTTGCCGCTATTCCGGCATCGCTAATCGATTTGTCATGCTCCATGATCTTAAGCGTCGAAACAGGCGCTGCAAAACTTATAAAGAGTATCTGGACGATGGCGAATACGCCTAGACCAGGCAATCCAAAAAGGATGAGCAGTGGTGAAAAACCCTTAGCGACCCAATTGAGAATGTTCTTTTTATCCAGAACATGCATGATGGCCATCATGATGACCATGATTGGCAAAATGATATAAAGTGAAAGCTCGACTCCAGTTCTGCCGGAATCGAGCATGATGTTCAATAGTTCTTGCATTGTCACCACCAGTTATTCTTCTAAAATTTTTTACTTATCTTTCGCAAACCTGTTTCAATTTCTGCATGCCTCTTTGCCACATTTCAAGCATCATATCATAATAATCGTCTTCAACATCCATATCCAACTTGAATCTTGTTTTTTGATCGCCAAGTGCTTCAAGGGTATAATTTTCATAACTTGGTGCCCACGCCTTGATAGCATCACTCGTTGTATCAACAACGCCATCCATGATATAACCGAGGTGACGAATGGATATAAAAGTTGGATACTCACTTTCAGCGATTTCACTGATCATGCCTTCTTTGTTACCCGCTTCATTCACCACTAAGAATTGGATTGCATCGCCTTTATTCCATCCACCTTCAAAATAAGAACCTGCCATAAATTCTTCTGCCCATAATCGATATTGATCTACTTCGACAATGGATTTCCAAATTTTATCACCAGATGCTTCAATTTCAATTTCTAAGTTTAATTTTTTCATATGCAACTCCTTTTAAAAATAAAACAGTACTATTCCTTAGGAATCAGTGACTCGTCGGCAAACATAACTTCCCATTGGTGGCCATCTAAGTCTGCAAAACGGTCATAGTACATCCAACTTTCATCTTGAGAATCGAGATATCGTGTCGCACCATTTTCGAGTGCGATTTTAATCATTTCATCTACGCGTTCTTTGCTTTCAACGCCGATCGCCAATAATACTTGCGTCGTAGAATTGTCTGCAATCGGTCTATTTGTAAAAGTGAGGAACATTTCATGTCTAATAAGCATTGCATAAATCATGCCATCGTTAAGGATCAAACAAATAGCATCATCGTTACTAAATTGTTCATTGAAAGAAAATCCGAGCTTGCTCCAGAATTCTCTCGATTTTTTAACATCTTTTACAGGCAAGTTGACATAAATTGAATTGATATTCATACATATACCATCCTTTCAAAACTTCAATTTCAAGATAAGTGTTCACTACTATATACCCTTAAATGAGAACAAATATCATTAATTAAAGAACTGATGCTGTACATGCCAAAAAATCGATAACGCACCTAGACCAACATAAATGAGTAGATTCACAATCTGATGAGATCTTTGTTTTGCAAGGGTTGTGAAGATGGCATTCACACTATAAGCCAATAACAATATGGTCAAATTTTCATCAAAACCAATTATAATGGCGTGTGCCATCATAAGTAAAACGACAGGCATTTTAAAAAAACGCTTATTTAAATTTAGTACCCCTTCCATCATGTCACCTTTCTAGTTGCTTTTATTTTCGATCATTTTTTTGTTTCGATCATCTTTGTACTTTGATGTGCAAAGTCTTTAGCAATCGCCCAGCCAATGGCTTCTGTAACACCTGCGGCTGTTGACGCATTGAGTACATTTCCGATTCCAGGAATCCATCCAACTAAAAACTGTGAAATCCCTCTTCCGACAAAAGTAGCTGTCGCAGTGGCAAGTGTTGCTTTGGCAGCGGATTCAGTCAAATTGATACCAAATACAGCACCTAAAGTCACGATCATGCCAACTTGAATAGGTACGATAACGGCATTATCTGTTCCAGGTAGTTGCGCTAGTCCGGCACCGACACCTGCAGCAGCTGCTGATGCGCCGTGTATAATCACTTTTACCTTTTTTTCTTGAGATTTAGTCATAGCTTTGTCCTCCTTAAAAAAGTCAAGTTACAACGCACATATGTTTATTCAACACGATACATCAAAATCCCTGCTATGCGTGCGAAATATTATGTGCGCAATAAAAAACAAACGGGATAAGGATCCCGTCTGTCATAGTATCGTCTCTTAATAAAGTTTAGGTGTTTAACACTTCTCACCCATATCGGTTGCATAGACGCCATTATGGTACTCGGAGGTCCACATGGAAGCCTCAAAGTTCAATCGTTTTAAGATATCTTCAATTGGATCTAAGCATCTGTGAACTCTTGTTTCAATAAAAAGATCCAGTGGAAGTCTTACATGTAAACCCATTTCGATAGCTTTAATTGCGCGTTCCATACCATCTGCAATGTTTATACTATCAAAAGAATCTTTGATTGACTGTTTTTCTTTCTCTTCCAATTTCATAGAAAATAAATTTTCAATGTAGTCGAAAATTGCAACAAATAAGTCGGTCTTATGCATATAACGTCCCCTCCATAGTTCTTTTAGTATTTTAGTATCTGCTTAGTATCTATAATACCACACATTGTACTAAAATTAAAACAAGAATATGAAAGTTTTTTAAATATTCTCACAATTTATTGCTAACTCTCTTCGATATTTTTTTTAGAACCATTTCAAGCAATGCTTCAAATGTTTTAGAGAGCTTATCAATCGCTTGGAGGTCTTTGTCTCGCAGAGCTTGTTGTAAATCTATAGTTACTTCATATAACGGTTTTGCACCAATACTCCCAGAACTGCTCTTGAGCTTATGAATAATCTGGATGGCATTGCTATAGTTGCCTGCATCAATTTGAGTCCTTAATTGGGTTGCGATGTCGCGATTTTCCGTGTAATACGACGAAAGGATCATATCATAAAGAGATGCGTTTCCCCCCATGAACTTTATGCCTGTCTCAAAATCCAAGGCATTTTCTTCAGAGATATATTTAACGTTTGAATCATCTATATTTTCTGATAAGGCATCAGCTGATAAATCGTCTTTTGAATCATTTGATGAATTGATATCTGGATGCTCGACTGAAACTGAAGACGATTTAATGAGGTCGCCAATGATTTTTAAGAAATGCTCAGGTTCGAACGGCTTGCTTATATAACCGGTTAGGCCGTGTTGAATGGATTTTTCTTCAGCACCAGTTACAGCATCCGCAGTCATGGCGACGATCGGGATTGTAGGATTTGTCTGCCTAATAAGTGTCGTTGCCTCATAGCCGTTCATGACAGGCATATGAAGATCCATGAGAATCAAATCAATTGTCGCTTGATTTGCCATGTAGGTTTCATGACCTTCTTTGCCATCTGAGCATAAAATCACTTGATAGCCATCCTGTTCCAATAGCGATTTCGCAATAAACTGGTTCGTTTTATTATCATCGACAACCATAACGGTATGTGATAAGCCAGTCGAATCCTTATCTCTAAATAGTTCTGTGCTTTCCTTTTCATGGATCTCCAAAATGTGATGCTTAAAAAGCTCTGTGATGCCGTTATAAAGAACTGAAGGGATAATCGGTTTGGTGATTCCAAGATCGATACCTGCATTTTCAAGCGAATCAAACAAATCATCCCGCGAAAGTGGTACGAGTAGTATTGTTTTTGGCATTTCAGATATCGCATCGAGCTTGCTTATGCGATTAAAGAACTCGATGCCGTGGTCGATAGGTGTATCATAATCTACAATGAGTAAATTGAAAGGTTTGCCACCATCACTTGATGCATTCTCCAACATTTGAATAGCTCGTTCATCCGTCTTTGCAAACTCTGAGATGATGTTAAAGTGTTGAAGATATTCTTTCATGAGATTTGTATAAAAATTTGAAGATTCAACAATCAGCGCTCTGATGTTCTTAAAATATGAAAAGGCTTGATCTTTGCGCGCCTCATAGTCTTTGTTGCGATCTTCCTCAAACGAGAGTTGAATATTAAATGTCGAACCAACTCCGGGTTCACTATAGACAGCTACTGATCCGCCCATCATGTCTACAAAGCTCTTGACGATAGAAAGTCCAAGACCAGTTCCACCAAAACGTCTTGTGATGCTTGAATCCGCTTGACTAAACGGCTTAAATAGCATCTCAACTTGTTCATGCGTCATGCCGATACCGGAATCCTTGATGCTGAACTCGAGAACATTTGAATCCTTAACTTTGGCAACGCGTCGAATCGTGAGGCTGACCTCACCTTCTAAAGTGAATTTTATGGCGTTGTTTACGAGATTAATCAGTATTTGTTCCAAGCGTTTCGGGTCGCCCCAAAAGAAATTTGGGATATCAGGATCTTTATGCATGGAAAAATCGATTTTTTGCTCATCAATTCTAAATGAAACAATATTGATCAGCTGCTCAAGGACATCGTCCAAGTTGAACGAAACGCGCTCCAATTCGAGCTTTCCAGATTCTATTTTTGAAAAATCGAGGATGTCATTGATGATGCCAAGCATATCTTTGGAAGCACGGGAAATTTTATCAAGGTAAATTTGTTGTGTCGTTGAGAGTGACGTCTTCTTCATGATATATGACATCCCTGAAATTGCATGTAATGGCGTACGAATCTCGTGTGACATCCTGGCGAGGAATGTTGATTTAATGTGGTTTGCTTGTTCTGCTTCATTTTTTGCAATTTGAAGTGCCTCTTCCGTCTGTTTGCGTTGAAAGATTTCTTTGCGGAGCTTTACAATCCAATACGCTGAAACGAGAAAAATGAGAACGACGATAGCGCCAACGATCAGGGCGATACGGATGATGTTTTCATAATTTGTTTTGCTCTCAACACCAATCCAGGTGTTGTTAATGGCGATTTTTTCTTCTGAAGTGATATTTGCAAGGGCTTTATCAAGGATGCTGACGAGTTCAGGCCAGTCTTTACGCACAGCAAAATGAAGACCTTGCTGTATTTGATCTTCTATGTTGACGAATTGTAAATTTGTGATGCCTTCTGATTTTATTATGTAGCTCGATGTGGCAAAATTACCGACAAAAGCGGCTTCGCGTCCATCTGAAACGGCAGCTAATGCCTCATCAACCGTCTGATATTGGACGAGTTCAATTTCTGGAAAACCTTCCAAATAGCTGTGATGCGAACTGTTTGTCTGAACGGCAACGCGTTTGCCGTTCAGGTCATCGAATGAGTGAATGTCGTCATTTTCATTTGACACGTAGATGACTCTATAAGTGTTATAGTATGGCTTTGAATAATTGAATAAAGCCTCTCGTGCGGAAGTCTTTAAGACGCAGCCAAGCATATCCAATGAACCAGTTGCAGCTTTTTCATAAGCTTGTGTCCAAGTCAAACCACCAGTTGGAACAAACGTAATGCCTGTACTCTCTGAGATCAATTTGAGATAATCGGCTGCTATACCTTTATAGATGCCATCTGTATCAAAAAACTCATAAGGGTAAAACTGCGGATCTACCGCTAAGTGTATGACTGGATGATCATTGATAAATACGAGTTCATCTTCAGTCAACTCTAATGAAGCGGCAGCAGTTGCCGCAAAAGTGGGTATTGAGGCAAAAACGATTTGCAAAATAAGTGCTGTAATTATAATTGATCGCAAAACAGCTTTCAAATATATCCCCTCCCATTACAACTTATTATCATCGACGATGGTCTGAGTGTATGTGTTGGTGATCATCTCGATTTCTTTTTCAATCTCAATAAAAGAAGCCACTAAATCTGGATCAAAGTGCTTACCACTCTGTTCGATCAAATGATCAAGGGCAAACTTGTGCGTAAAAGCCGCTTTATAGACCCTCTTACTTATGAGGGCGTCATAAACGTCTGCTATTGCCATCAACCTGCCTGGAAGCGGAATATCTGCCCCTTTTAATCCTTTTGGATAACCCGTTCCATCATATTTCTCGTGATGACCGGCGATACAATCGAGCGCTGTTTCAATAAAATCTGGCATCTTCTCATTTTCCAATTCTACTTTAAGGGCATCGATTCCAAATTCGACATGACGCTTCATAATTTCAAATTCGTCAAAATCGAGTTTGCCTGGTTTGAGCAAAATATTATCGGGAATCCCAACTTTACCAATATCGTGAAGTGGAGATGTCTCAAAGATTTCTTTGATATATTGATCGGTCAACAATGTCATATACGGCTCTTTCAAACGCAAGTTTTCACATAGTGCCTTGATGATGTGTTGCGTTCTTTTTGTATGATTACCAGATTCTATATCTCTGACCTCCAGCAATCCAATAAGGGCGTGGATGGTGATATCACGCGTTAAAACTAGCTGTCTTGTTCTTTCTTGCACAGTATCTTCAAGAATGACATTGATTTCTTCAAGTGATTTACTCGCTCTTTTGAGATTGACATGAATCTGTATACGCTTTCTCAACGATTCAAGGTTGAGTGGTTTGCGAATGTAGTCTACAGCACCAAGTTCAAGTCCTCTAATTTCACTTTCCATTTCGTCGTAATTGGTAAGTATCAAAGTGATGATTTTATGATACTTTGGATTGCTTTGAATGGCTTCCAACACTTCAAAACCGTTCATCCTTGGCATGTTGAGATCTAGAATCATCATGTCGATGCTCGGTTCACTTTCTAAAATTTCCATAGCTTCAACACCATCAAAGGCTGAAATCAGATCATAATCGTGCAGAATGCTTTTAATCATGATCATATCTGTGTTTGAGTCGTCTACGACGAGAATTTTAATATCCATAATGCCCCCATTATTCTTGTTTTAAAATGTCGTTTCCAAGTCTCTCCACTTCCGCTAAGAAGGCTTCAATCGTGATTGCTTGTGTCATCACATCATGTAGTCCCTTCTCATAGTACTGTTCTTTTACAGATTGCCACTTTGGTACAGGTACATCAATACTAGGATGTTCAAATCCCGCTATGAAAGGCAAATAGGCTTCATAATTTGATGCAATGAGTGACTCTGCCATATCCATACGCGTTGGTACTCTGAACGGATAATACTTGTCATGTTCTGGGCTATACTCACCATTCATAACCATCTTTTGCGCATCAATTGATATCATATACTGAATAAATTTGATGCCCTCTGCCTTAACCTCTTCTGACATGCCATTTGGAAGTGCCAACATGATTGGACCAACTTCAGATACCAATCCAATCTTGTCTAGAGTGATCAGGCCAACTTCAAATGGATTGCCGTTTTGCTCGATGTCTGTCAACCCCCAAACACCTTGAAATTCGAAGGCCACGTCACCATTTCTAAAAGCGTTCATCACTTCGACACCTGAATCCGTCAACCATGAATCTTGAGCATACTTCCCAAGTGTATCTCGGTAGTATTCTATGGCGCTGACTGAATTTTGGTTATTGATCGCCACCTTTTGACCAGTTTCATCAACGAGTCTTGATCCAAAACCATAGATGAATTGGTTGATCATCCAAGAGATGTCGTTATGGGCGGCACCGACGAGACCTATGCCTTTGGCATTCGTTTTCTCTTCCACTTTTGCAAGTGCGGCAGCAAGTGCATCTAGATCCGTGATGGATTCTGGTTCAACACCCGCTTCCTTCAATAGATCTGCGTTGTAAATGAGACAAATCGAATGACCAACCCAAGGGATACCATATACTGCATCGTCTACAGTGCCTAGGTTGTAAAGCTCTGGATAAAACAACGCAGCATCCGCTTCGAATGCCGTTGTTAAATCTGACAAAGCTTCATTTTCTCCAAAATAGCGAACATATCGGTATGGCAGTGCTAATATTGTATTTTGATCGGGTGTTCTAAGTATACTTTCAACTTCGTTAAGTGCCTCATTGCCACTGACCATATCGATTTCATACTGACTGTCACTTTGAGCATTATAAGCATCTACAATCTTCTGGATGGCTTCACCACGACCAGAATAATCCGTCCATGTGATTCTGAACGCGATGGACTTTTTTTCTGAAGGCTCTGTCATTTGTTTAGGATCATCGACGCCATTTTCACAGGATGATACGATAATAGCGAGAAATATAAGAAAGATGATCAATCGCATTTTAATGATATATTTTGGCATCTATGACCTCCAGTAATAAAATACAATTACATTGCTAAAATATTATCGATATTTATATCAACATACTAAACTCATTACCCCATGTCAATCGATTTCTAACTAAATTATTCAGAATATTAAAAAAAGTTACCTTAATTGTCTAATTAAGGTAACTGTGTTTTCTGATGAGAAGATAGGCACTATATGAAAATGCAATGGTTGCGCCTAATAATGGCAACAATGCAATGTGTATTTTCCCAACCATGGCGCCTGATAGGAGCAAAGCTACTGGTAATATGACTTTGACTAGGCTACCGAGAAGGCTTATCACTCTCCCCCTCAAGGCTTCAGGCACCTCAGTCTGTAAAATCATCATGACGGGCACATCCACATAAGCTATGGCAATGCCCATGAGAAGGAATAAAGTGCCGTAGAACGCAACATAGAGCATGTAGTCGCTATATATCGGAAATAGCATTGGAAGTCCAACTAGAGATGCTAATATTGCTATAAAAGCGTTCATCGTTATGAGCAACAACCTGAACTCATAGCGTTTCATCATTTTCTCTACCGTTAGTGTTCCAATAATTAGTCCGATTGGAAACATGGCATTGATCATGCCATAAGCTTTTGGTGGCAGGTCAAGGAGCTCATTGATGATATAAGGACCCGGTACGTTCACCGAGAAGCCGAGTAAGAAATTGAGGGATACAAAGACGAAAAATAATTCGAGGATGGATTTTGAACTGAAAAAATACCGTCCACCTTCAATAAAATCTGTTTTGAAAGAAGTTGATTCTTTATTTGAATGCGCAGTGGGTTGAATCGGCTGATAGTAAGTATAATCAATGAACCATTCAGTTAACGCCGAAATTAGAAATGAGATGCTGCTAAAAAGGATGAATGCCCTAATATCAAACAATACATATACGATGCCGCCCAAAATAGGTCCAAGAATTGCTGATGACGAATCGATGAGTTTTCCAATGGCGTTGAGACGAATGAGTTTGTTCGGGGTTACTAAGTTTGGCTTGCACGCTTCCATACCGACTCCAAAAAACGTCGCAAATATATTGATGAATACTGTAGAAGCATAAATTATCGGCAATGTAAACGCTGTGCGGGATGTCAGTAGGAATAAGAAAAGAAACAATAAACCGCTTGACACATCCATACCTACGACAAGCCATTTTTTAGGGATTCGATCTGCGACAACACCAGCGATTGGACTAATTAAGACCATAGGTATGATCCCTAGCATGAGCGTCACGGCAAAATTCAGTGCAGAACCTGTCAAACTGAGTACGTGCAGACCGATGACGAAGCTGTAAATTGATGCACCAAAAATTGAAACGCCTTTCCCAGCAGCAAATAGTACAAGATTTGTCCGTTCTTTTTTAATGCAGTGATTTGGATAGATAATTTCCATTTGACACCTCCATAAGTAATTGAACTTATTTGTAATTGAGCATTTGTCTTTTCTTTAAGTATATTCCGTGGTGTTGACCCAACTGCAATACGCAAAAGTATGACTTTTTCTAATAATTTTAGGCAAAAAAAAAGAAAGTACGGTGTTAACCCAATACTTTCTAAAATGCCTTATGACCATAATACAAATACGTATAGACGCTTTCTCCAGGAACGAAGTAATCTTCCATCGGACCGCCCTTCTCTACTGAATCAGAGATAAAATCATCGGCTTTTATATATTTAAGACGATTAAGCGCTTCTGTGATGGTATCAAGTTTAAACCATTTTTTTGAACCATCATCAATTTTCGTATGCTTTGAAAACTTTTCAAACAAAATATAATAAGCGTGTAGAATCATGTCAGGCTTTGTCAGGGCGTCCACCTTATCGAGTAGAAATTTATCAGGATGATCAAACGCATAATTGCTTGAGCCTGAGATATCTAGTAGCATATCAACCGATGCCGGTTTCAAAGGCAAATTCTCAAAATCCGCACACAAAAAAAGCACTTTGCATTTGGGTTGACTCCGTTCAATGACTTTTTTCAGCCAAAGAAGCACTTGGGCGTCGTGGTCCACGGCGATATAGAAATTTGATTCATGGAAATCACCAATAAAATGTCTCATAAAAAAACCATGGCCCGTGCCGAGCTCCAAGATAACACTGTTTTTAACCCCAGAGCATGTCGCATGACGTTTTGACCATTCAAGTTCTTTATATATTTTCTTTAAATATTCCGAATCAGTCGTCTTAATGTATTGATCAATATAATGTTCAGATTCTCGCTCTATATCGACAAATGCCTTATCAATAGTGTCGCCGTATAAGATGCCATCTTTGATGTTCAGTGAATTGCCACAGTTACATGTCAAAGTACCAGTCATCAAATCGCCGTTTTCTATCTTTCCATCCAACAACTGAAATGGTGTATCGCAATTGGTGCAGTGCGAATATTTCAAGCTATCCATTGGAACACCCAACGTTCGAACGGATTCATCTGCAACAACGCCAGCATTTACAAGTGTTTTCTCAAGATCGCTTTTGATATGATTGAGTCTCAGCAGTTCATCTTCAACCGCTTTGAGTTTATTTTCAAAATATGAGTTATATGTTATGCGTTTGTCATAACCAGTAAGTTTGCCGATACGTCTAAATAGCATGAGTGATTGAACTTCAGCAAGAGTAAAACCTATTGCTTTTAACTGACATATTTCATCAAAGTCGCTTTGACAAGTCGCGTCAAATAGATATTGCGCACCAACTTTTTCAGGAATGAGCAATTCGAGTGTCATATAATGCCTGATTGTATCAATGCTCGTTTGGTTATGCTTGGAAAATGCACCAATTTTCATTGTAACCCTCCCATAAAAGCGATGACAAGTTCAACGATCAGATCCATCTGAGCTTCAGATGCAAGCGTTGCTACATTGTCCCCCTTTTGAAGGCCATAGTTGCCAAATTGAGAGTGATTGCCGCCTTCAATATCGTAATAGATTGTATCTTGCGGTAGAAATGGCTTCTTTTCATCGATTTTCTCTTTTGTGACGAAGGCGTCTTTTGAGCCTGAAATCGAAAGCACTTTAAGAGGACTGCCAGACAAGTCATTGCTTTTTCCAGCAGGATAAGAGGCGAATAAGATCAGGGCATCAAATGCATTTGGATTTTCATAGGCAACGTTAGCTGCCATAGAGCCACCTAATGAATGTCCTCCTATTGCCCATGTATCAGCAATGCCAAGCGTCTGTTTGAGCGCTAACGCCTTGTCAGCGTCAAATACTGCGAAATTGAAGGGCATTTTTACTATGATGACCGGTATTCCAGCTTCAGCAAGTCGTTGTGCCATAACGGCGTACGCTTCAGGTTCAACTTTAGCACCTGGATAATACAATAAACCCGGCTTTGATGTGCCGCTGACTGGTGTAAATGAGATATAGTCATCAGTTGCATAGACGGTCACCTTATCATTTGTTTGCATTGCAATCAAAGACAACATATCAGGTTCGTAACTGGCCATAAACCATATCCCTCCATATATGAATGCACTTATGACAACTAACAGTAATACAAAGCCAACTGTTTTTCGAAGGCGTTTCGACTTGATTGATTTATGGTCAGGTTTGTTATCGTTACCGATACCGACAACGGCATCGGTACGCATCGTGTGGTCATTCATAATATATCCCTCATCTCAGGTTTCAAGGTTATTCCTATTCACTTACAACATTCAAGGTATCCAAAATTGGTATGGAGCCTGCCATACAATAAACATCCAGTTGATGTAACGAACGCGTCATGGCGACATAAAGCAATTTCACATCCAGTGGATGATCGGTATATCGCTCATCAAGCGTCACGATAACGACGGCATCAAACTCCAAGCCTTTTGCAAAATAAGATGGTACGAGAATCACGCCAGCACTGTAATGTTCCTCTTTTTCGTCGAGAATTTTGACTGCGTGTCGTTTGTTTTTGTCGAAAGCTTTTTTGACGACCGTACAAGCATCACGTGTTTTACAGATGATAGCGATAGATTTATACCCTTTCCCTTGAAGTGTATCCACTTTCTTTTCAAGTTCTTTGAGCAATGTGCTAGGATTCATGAAGGCATTAACTGTTGGTGTATCTCCATGTCTGATGACTGGTTTTGCGTAGATTGTACTCGGGTCATTTAATTGTGTCAACACTTTATTTGCAAGCGTCATGATCTCAACAGTCGTACGATAACTTTGTTCAAGTGTCATATAACTCGGTTGATCATCAGCGAAGACCTCCTCCATGACGGATTCCCAGCTCGTTGTGCCTCTATACGCGTGAATGCCCTGTGAGAGATCGCCAAGAAGTGTCAAACGCGGTGTTTTTAGAACATGCTTGAGGATGAAAAATTGGAATGTACTAAAATCTTGCGCTTCATCGATGACAAGTGTTGTAATCTCCACGGGTTCATCAAATCCATGTAATCTATGTTTGATATAGAGTAGCGCGGATAGATCTTCAAGTTCAAATTTGTTGATGGTTTGTAGAGATTTTGCGAGTGTCGTATGATATTGAATTTGACCATCGTTCAAAATATGACCAAATGTCGTTTTCATCTGCTCAGGATTTGACATCAAATCGTGGTAAGCAGATAGGAAATCGAGTTTTGGGAACAAATCCATGTATTTTTTGACAGCAAATTTGTTCTCGACTTTCATTTCCTCGATTTTGCGGTCTCTTGCGTCCATAAGTGCGACGACGCGCTGCCGTCTCTCATCTCCAGGTTCTTCTTTACGAAGGATTTGATCGATTTTATCGTCATATCGACTTTCGATGACGGAAGCGCCGTCTTTATAGACTTGCTTTAATCTAGCGGTTAAGATCTTCTTAATCTCATGGACGCGTTTGTGAAGCGCCAAATACTGATAGTTCTCGAGAAATAGCGAACGTATTTCGCCACGCGTCGCCAGGACTTTGCCTTGAAAAGTGAAGTGTTCAGAAGGTGTAAAATGTTTTTCTATATTAGCCATGTAGGCTTCGATGCCGTCTTTAAACGCTAGTGATCCCTTAAAGGCGGTATGCCAAAGCATCATGGCTTCGCTTTCGTTGTTTTGCAGACTTGCGCCATTTGCATGTATCAAGTCCATCAATTTTTGATTTCTGTCTACGAGATTGATTTTTTTACCGATGAGTTCGGACATGAAATCGATAAATGTCGTCTGTTTGACCTTTTCTACGCCAAGTTCAGGGAGGACTTCAGAGATATAATTGATAAACAAGCGATTGGGCGCGAGAATCATAAACGTTTCCGGATTAAATGTCTTCTCATACGTATAGATAAAATAGGCGATTCTATGGAGGGCGATCGTCGTCTTACCACTGCCTGCCACACCTTGAACGATCAAAGGTCGCCTCATATTTGCACGGATGACTCTGTTTTGTTCAGCTTGAATGGTTGAAGCGATGTCTTTAAGTCTTTTATCGGCACTGGCTTCGAGTGAGGCCTGTAAAAATGCATCGTTTGTCGTTATATCTACGTCAATGAAATCAGTTATTTGTGCATTTTCAATGGTAATTTGCCTTTTTAGTAAAAGTTCTCCCACATAGACGTCGCCTTCTGATTCGTAAGTATTCTCTCCAAGTCGGCCTTCATAATATAGATTGGCAACCGGTGCGCGCCAGTCGACGACGAGCGGCGTAAATTCACCCTCGCGAAGGAGTGACGTTTTGCCGATGTAGAAGCGTTCGCGTTTATCACTCCCTTTTGCAACGAAATCAATGCGTGCAAAATAGGGTTTCTTTTGGGCGCGAATGAGATTGTCATAATTTTTATCCGCTATCTGCACAAATTGCGTATTGATCATCACGTTGATATAGTTTGCTGAACTCTCTTGAACGTCCATGTCGCTCATGGCGTCCTTGATGTTGTCGCTATAATGCCTGCGATAGTTCTCAACCGCAGTTATCGTGTGTTCGATATGCAGACTTGTTTCCTCAAGCCTTTTAACTTCAGTTTCATAGTCCGGATGTTTTTTGATCTTCATGATGGCCTCCACAAAAGAATAAGGATAGTCTTTATCGTGTCGACAAAACTATCCATAGGCTAAAAACAGAACTTTACTATTATAGTGAACTCTTAGTGGAATGTCAATGAAAAGCCGAACTGTTTTGCAAAGCGATCTGCATATCTTGAAGCCGATGTGCGTTCTAGTTCCACAGATTCGTCAGAAATCAGTTGAATCGTTACACGATTCTTGAGCATTTTTATTTTGATATCTATAACTGAGCTGCGTTCTGCGCGATCAAGCTGTTCTGCGATATTGAGGAGGACGACGAGTTTGCCTAGTCTTGATACTTCCGCCTTGCTGAGGATGCCTTCGTACTCCGTCATACGGCCTCTGATGCTTTCTTCCCTATGACTACCTACGAGATACGCGACAGACAGTCTTTCAGCGTTTGTTAGGCCGTCCAACCTGCCGTTTAAGATGAGGTAAAAGCCATGAACATGGTGATCATAATACTCGATATGAATGCCTACGTCATGGAGCGTCGCAGCGGCACTGATGATCTTGCGATCATTTTCTTGAAGGTCGCCAAGTTTCATGAAAGCATCAAACATTTTCAATGAGAGCATTTTGACATGTTCCGCATGGACTTCATTAACATCAAATCGCCTAAGCATATTTTCTTTACTACTTAGAAGGACGTCGGGCACGATAATGGGTTTGCCAATAGATGTGAAATATTTTTCAAAGAAATAGCCATCGCGAAGCCCGTTCGCACTGATGCGAATTTCTGGAGTATCCAGTCGATCGAATAGACATTTAAACGGCAAGATGCCTAAAGTGATGATGTCAGCACGTTTCTTACTGATGCCACTGATTTTATCGAGGTCTTTTTCTTCCGTGTCAAAAATCATGGTGCAGATACGGTCGACTTCTGATTCATGCATGCGGTAATTGTGCATATTTTCGATGGGATAGCCATTTAAATCGCGATCGATTCGGCCAAGTGTACGTACGACGCCACCCAAACCGATGATGGGCTTACCCTTCAGTGCTTTTAGCCAAGGCAATTTATCATAATAACTTTCGATATATTTTTTCGCAGCATCTACCCGCTTTTTCTTTGCTTTAATGCCACTAAAGCGTTCTGTTAGTGTGACGGAGCCAATGGGCAAGCTCACTGCTTCCATGAGCTCACGCCCCTTCATCCAGATAAGCTCCGTGCTGCCACCGCCAATATCGAGTATCAATGCGTCATCAATGGTCATCGAATTGACGACACCGAGATAATCATAGTACGCTTCTTGATGACCTGATAAAACGGTAAAATCAAAACCCGTTTCTTCCTTGACGCGTTTTAAAAACGCCTTTTTATTTTTTGATAATCTGACTGCAGCAGTTGCCAATGCATAGACTTCCGGTGTTTCAGTGACTTCGATGAGCTTTTTAAAATAAAGGAGCGCATGAATCGTGCGCTCAATCGGAATCTCTTTTAAAGTCATCTCATCGCCCATGCCTTCGCTGAGCCTAACCATTTCACTCGCTTGCTCGTAGATACTATAACCACCTCGCGCATTGATACCGAGGATATTCATACGAATTGAGTTGGAGCCTAAATCGATAATCGCAATGGATCTTATCAAATGATCACTTTCTTTCTAAAATAGATTTGAGTTTGTCATTAAATTCTTTATTCGTCGTATAATCCATAGTTTTGAGTATTTCTTGCGCTTTGATCGGCTTCATGAGTGCATTGCTTTCTCTGTCAATTTTGCGCGTATAATTCCCGTCTTCACTAAGCGTCCAAGACTTTTGATTGTCGGCGAGATAAAGTTTCAATGTAAGTTTTATACGCGTTGCAATTTCGGGTTCTTCAATGGGAAACAGCAGCTCGACACGACGGCTGAGGTTGCGCGTCATCCAGTCCGCACTCGATAAATAGATTTCGGAATTTCTGTGATTCTCAAAATAGTATATGCGGCTGTGCTCAAGAAACTCACCGACAATACTACAAACTTCAATGTTGTCACTCATACCCGGTACACCCGGCTGAAGCGAACAGATGCCACGAATGATGAGTTGTATTTTTACGCCTGCTTGAGACGCTTCATAGAGCTTTTCAATGATTTCAATATCAACCAAAGCGTTCATCTTAGCGATGATACGCCCTGTGTGGCCAGCTTTTGCATGACGTATTTCTCGATCGATGAGATCGTTGAGTTTTTGCCTTAACGTGAAAGGTGCAACGCTCATGACACTTGTATTGACCGAAGTCACAAACCCGGAAACCATATTGAAAAAGATCGAGGCATCCGCGCCAAAGCTTTCACGCGCCGTGATGATGCTCATGTCGGTGTATACTTTAGCGGTTTGATCGTTATAATTGCCTGTACTTAGGTGAATATAACGCTTAATTTTATTTTTCTCTCGTCTGACGACAAGGGTTATTTTTGAGTGTGTTTTAAGACCGTAAATACCGTAGATGACGTGTACACCGCGTTGCTCAAGCTTCTTTGCCCAGTTGATGTTGTTTTCTTCATCAAATCGTGCGCGAAGTTCAACGAGTACAGTTACTTGCTTCCCCTTTTCTGCGGCTTCCGATAACGCTTTGACAATCTGAGAGTCGCCACTCACTCTATAAAGCGTCTGCTTGATGGCTAAAACTTGTGGGTCTTTGCTCGCCTGTCTGATAAAATCGACAACGGTGTCGAAGGTCTCGTAAGGCGTATGGACAAAGATATCCCCTTCTTTGATGGTCTTAAAGATATTTTTTTTATCTATCACTGGGACGCGCTTTGGCTTGTAAACTGGCCGACTTAGTTCAGGATGATCCTTTGGTGCTTTCAATTTGAATAAAAAAGTCAAATCGAGTATGCCGTCGATGCGATTCACTTGTTGGGATTCCAAAAGCAGTGAATCTTGAAGGATCTTCGCAAGCCACATATCCTCTGAATGCACCATCTCAAGTCTAACGGTTTCACCCCATTTTCTGAGCTTGACAGCTTCTTCTATGACCATGAGGAGGTCTTCTGCTTCATCTTCAACGATATTTAAGTCGCCATTTCGCGTTGCTCTAAATTGGCAAGTAGACAAAACTTGATGGCCTAAAAAAAGTTTGTCGATAAAAGTCTCTATTATGTCTTCAAGGAGAACATAACTCACTTTTGAATGTGAATCCTCTACTTTAATCAAGCGATCGAGCATGCTCGGCACTTGAACCAGCGCAAGTTTTGGGTCAAGCCCTATTAGAAGTTTGACGCCAATATACAAGTTTTTATTGGAAATAAGTGGAAAACGTCTTGAAAAGTCGACAGCCATAGGCGTCAACACTGGAAATATCTCAAGGTTGAACTTGTGTTCAAGCTGTTCGATGATATCCGGTGTAAATTCATTCCTTCTCAAGATTTTAATCCCAGCATCACGAAGCTCCACCAATAATTTTGCGGTCATATCGTACTGCAAGTGAACAAGTTCATTGACGCGTGTATTGATCAATGTCAATTTTTCACGAGGCGTCAATCCAGATGGATCAATATCTTCATATCCTGAACTCATTTGGTTTTTTAATGCTGCAACGCGGACCATAAAAAATTCATCAAGGTTATTCGAAAATATGGCACTGAACTTTAAGCGTTCAAGTAGCGGCGTTGTTGTGTCTTCCATTTCCATCAGTACTCTTCTATTAAATTCCAGCCAGCTTAACTCGCGATTCAGTAACATTAGTCCACGTCCTTTAATTCTGGGATGATGCCAAATGTATTGGCGAAGTTGTCGATCGTAAATTCAAAGCTCCACTCTTCCAAAACAGTGGCTTCACTGCGTTTCACATGGATGAGAAAGCTGTAATCGTTGATCTCGGTATCGATGATTTCTATACGTTGATTTTTGCTCTTATCAAGTGCATCGACAATTGATAAGATAGAAGCTAGTTTAAAGATTCGAACTTGATCTTCACTGTGTATGCCTGGTATGTTTGCCTCATACATCTTTTGTTCCGAGCTAGAAATAAGCCTGCAGATATGCGCAATCAAAAGAGACTCTTCATGTTTGACACCGAAGATATCCAAATTGCTTATTTTTTCAAATGACGTAATTAAGTAATCTTTCATGCGCGTAAATTTTCCGATTTCGTGTAAAATCGCCGCTAAACGAAGCAAGAGTTCATCTCGATCGTGGAATTGATATGTTTCACGTAGTGATTTGAAGAGCAACAATGAATTATGTTCCATATATTTGACATGGGCATCACTGCTTTTATACCGTTTACTGATTTCATATGCCAATGTGAAAACGTCATTGTTGAAGAATTTGTATTTCGTGAGCTGATAAGCTTTTTCGATTGATTCCGCCAAGATGCCGTCTCTAAGTGAAACATTGGGCACTTGGATTGTCTCAGCATCAACGAGCTCGGTAAATACATCGTACACGATAATCGTTGCTAAAAACTCATACCAGTTGATGCCGCTACCTTCAATTTGCCTTCTCAGTTCATAGTCGCTCGACATAGCTTTGGTCGCAAACGCTTTAAATTCAGACATGGGGATTTCGTCTCTCGTTCCGAAGAGAACTTCTTTGATTTGCTTGGCATCACCGCCAATTGCAATAAAATGATTGAGCGTTTTGGCTTCAATATTTGGCCAAATGTGCGATGTCCTCGTCACGACCAGTTCGCGAAGCACACGTGGATAATTGACCGTGCGCCCTTCAAGCTCAATCAATATATATTTGAGACTTTTGATACCAAGTTTAATTTCATCGTTTTTAATCATTTTGTTTTGATTGTAGATACTGATATCGCAGCTCCCAGAGTTGACCTCTACTAGGAGAGCCCCTTTTCGGACTTCTTGATAGTTGGGCATCTTATCGCGAATCGATTTGTAGGTCAAAAATTTTTCGATGGTATCTTCTACAACTTCTACTTCTATGCCCGTTTTCATCCTGATGATTTCAACGATGTTTTTAGAGTTTTCAGCCTCTCTAAGTGCACTGGTAGCAACGGCTTTATAGTTGTGGACGCCATAACTTTCCATCGTGTGTTTAAAGTAATTGAGCGTATCAATCGCTTCTCTAACTGTTTCAAGTTGAATTGTGTTAGACAAAAAAACCTCATCACCAAGTGGAATTGAGACAGAAATATCCTCCAAAACCTCGATTTCGCCACTACTGACTTGTACGACTTTCAACTTTATGGCATTTGATCCTAAATCGATTGCTGCAAATAAATGGTCCATGTCGATTTCCTTTCATAGGTTAACTTTTACGGTGACTATTCTGCATTCTATTCTAAATTCTATTCTACATTCTGTTCTAAATTCTATTCTACGTTCTATTCTACATCTTCAGTTTTAAAGCCTACTTCTACGTCTGTTTCTAAGCCTACTTCTGTTTCAATTTCAGATTCAGCGCCAACGCTAACGCCAACACTTGCAACCTTATCAGTGGGATTTTTTTTATGGCGAAGGTCACTTTTTGAGACCTTAACGATGCGCTTCTGAATTTTCTCATCAAATTTCATCAACTTCTCGTTGGCCAAATCTTCGCTTATTTGTTGATACCCTTCCGACTTTTGAACTGTTTTTTTTGCTTCTTTTTTGCTCGCTTTTTCGGCTACATTTTTTGCCTCAGCACGATCCTCTTTCTTGTCCTTAATCTTTTTAGGACGACACAATGAGTCTTCGTCATTTGCTGCACGACCGCATTTCATACATACATATTTTGGATTGTTGACCATTTGTGTATATTTCTTGGTATGGTCATCTAAAAAACCGTCGCTGACGAGTTTGCATAATTTCTTTGACATAGTCTTATCTCCTTCTCGGTCACCTGGACCTGATTCATCTTACCAACTAATATATATCCAAAATTACATCATTATAACAAATACAGGCTTTATTCATAAAAAAGGCACAGTTGAAATATTCTCACTGTGCACGGCTTATTTCACAAAT
The DNA here is from genome assembly GCA_942493125.1 of Acidaminobacteraceae bacterium. Classification (GTDB taxonomy): domain Bacteria; phylum Bacillota; class Clostridia; order Peptostreptococcales; family Acidaminobacteraceae; genus Fusibacter_C. The sequence goes on from OW818667.1 coordinate 308,264, forward strand.
ATATAAAAATAGGTTTCTCAGTTTGAGTTACCTGAACGTCAAGCTTGTATCCTTTTTCACTAGCAAAAGCATCAAGCATCGCTTTAAATGGCTTCATGAAAATGCTTTCACTTTCAAAGTGGCCAACATCGATTAGTAGCATCTCTGTACCAATGACCTTTTGAGCTTCATGATACTTAATATCGGATGTGATATATACATCTGCTTTAACCGAAAGCGCATCGCCAATAAAATCTGATGAAGCACCACTAGATAAGGCTAAAACCTGGATTTGACGATTGATATCGTTTCGGTTTTCAAATTTTGGTGCATTGACAACTTTTAATGTTTTGACGCCAAAAATCGATTTTGTTAGGTCGCATAAAGCATCAAAAGTCAATGGCTCTGGCAGTTTGCCGAAAATGCCAAATCGGTGCAAGTTGCTGAGAGGTTTCACTTCTTTCAACTGATAGTTATCCGCAATCATGCGATTGATGCCATATTTAAAAGATTGATCGAGATTTGTATGTGATGCAATAACCGAAATATTATTTTGAATAAGCTTTAAAAGAAGTCGACCTTGTCTGTCTTCAAATGTAATCGCTTGTATACCAGAAAAAATGAAAGGATGATGTGTCACAATCAAATTGATTTGGCTATCTATGGCTTCTTCTACGACTTCTTCAGTAATATCTAAAGCGAGAAGCACTTTACTGGCGGACGCATAGGTACTTCCAATGATTAGGCCAACATTATCCCATGATTCTGCCGTTTCAAAAGGTGCAATATCATTTATAAAGTTGTAAATATCTAAAACAATCGGTTGTTTTGACATGGAATCCTCCTATGCTTTAAAACTCGCCCGAATTTTGGATAAGGTCTCCAGCTTTTCATTACAAAGGGTCACTTTTTCACTCGGTTCCGAGTTCGCTTCTTTATTTATCTGTGAAAGGATGCTTTGATACTTTTTCTCTTTGAAATCCAGAAATACTAAATAATCTTTGATTTGGCTTCGTAGAATGGTTTTACCAAATTCCAGATCGTCGCCAACGATTGTAATTAAATCGTAATCTTTTTTTCCCACTTCATCATCGTTTCCAGTGGTCACAACGATCATTTCATAGTGCTTGTGCGCATCTTTTATAAAATGGTCCCAAAGGATGTTGAATCCATTTTCGATGAGCCAGTTACGCAAACTATCTTGTTCTGTCATCGGCTGAAGCACATAAAATGCAAAACTTTTGGATTTTTCCAAGTTTTTCGCGAGTATTTCCTGTATTAAGCCACCACCCATCCCAGCAATAAAGATGAGATCCACTTCACTTGGCTTAAGTGGTTCGATACCAGAGCCAAGCCTAAATGTCGCCAATTTCGCATAATCAGATCCTTCAAAGGTCTGAATTGCATTTTCAAGTGGTCCTTTGTTGATGTCACACAAGATACTTTTTTCTATCATGTTGTTATCAAACATCGTATATGGGAGATAGCCATGGTCCGTTCCTACATCAGAAATTGAAGTGAGTTTTTTTTCAAGTTTTGCAGCTTGTTGCATCAATGCGTTAAGTCGTCCAGATATTTTAAATTTTTGCATGGGGTCCCCTTATAAAAATAGAATCTGCAGACGCAAATTCTATTCTTTAGTCATGAATTAGATTTGATTAGTAAGTTAGATTTGATTAATAAGTTATATTTGAATAGTAATTTTTGATTTGATTGATTAGCCTATTCTAAATAATCCTTGAGTTTCTTGCTTCTGCTTGGATGCTTGAGCTTTCTAAGCGCCTTCGCTTCGATTTGTCTGATGCGCTCTCTCGTAACATCGAACTCTTTACCCACTTCTTCAAGCGTTCTAGCGCGTCCATCTTCAAGACCAAATCTGAGCTTCAATACTTTTTGCTCTCTTGGAGTAAGCGTTTCAAGCACTTCCATGAGTTGCTCTTTGAGCATAGAGAATGCCGCTGCATCTGCAGGTGCTGGTGCATCATTATCTGGAATAAAGTCGCCAAGATGCGAATCTTCCTCTTCGCCAATCGGCGTTTCCAAAGAGACAGGTTCTTGAGCAATCTTTAAGATTTCACGCACTTTTTCTACAGTCATATCCATTTCTTTTGCAATTTCTTCAGGCAGTGGCTCACGACCATACTCTTGAAGCAATTGACGTTGGACACGAATTAATTTGTTGATCGTCTCTACCATATGCACTGGTATACGAATGGTTCTCGCTTGATCGGCGATCGCACGTGTAATTGCTTGGCGAATCCACCAAGTTGCATAAGTCGAGAATTTGAAGCCTTTTGTCCAGTCGAATTTCTCGACGGCTTTAATCAAGCCCAAGTTGCCTTCTTGTATAAGGTCTAAGAATAACATACCGCGGCCTACGTATTTCTTAGCGATACTCACGACGAGACGCAAGTTTGCTTCACAGAGTTTACGCTTCGCTTCTTCATCGCCGAAAGCCATACGCTTAGCGAGTTCAACTTCTTCATCACCAGATAATAGCGCGACTTCGCCGATCTCTTTAAGGTACATACGCACTGGATCGTCGATATTGATGCCTTTTGGAATTGAAATGTCGATGATCTTCTCATCCTCATCTTCATCTTCAGCTGGCTCAAGTTCATTTAAACGATCAATATCATCAATATCATCAATATCGTCAATGTCATCATCTATGTCATCCAAATCTTCCAGATCATCTAAGTCTTCTAAATCCTCGAGATCTTCCAAGTCGATGTCTTCAATATCAGCTATATCATCTATGTCAATTGCATCTTCTTCGTCTTCTGGTATCACTGTTATATCCATAGCGGCAAAAGCCTCGTAGATTTCGTCGATTTGATCTTTGTCGATCTCAATCTCAGAAAGCTTATCCTGGATTTCTACATAAGTGAGACTCCCAGTTTTTTTCCCTTTTTTAATTAACCCTTTTACAATTTCTTGGTGTTTGGCATTCAATTTTTCACTCAATTGAATTGCCTCCTTTCAGTTTTTTAATTTATGGTTCCTCATTTTCATAGTCAAAGCCTGTTTCTCGATGCGTCTTTGCTGAATCAAATGTTGAATATTCGCTTGCTCGTCAGAATCTTTAAGCTGCAAATTGAGTGATTCAATCTCATCGTCGAGATTTAAAAGCAATAAATTATTGATAATGAAGTCAATATCGATATCAGAAACGTTGTCAAGTTGACTTTGAATGATGTCAAGCAGCCCAGTGGAAATCGAGAGGTCTGCATTTTCGATGATATGTTGCATCGAAAATTCGGTGTGTGTGTTGTAATAGCTGATGACATAATCAATGATTTCTTGTAGCTCATCTGTGTAAGTGAACTGAGCGATCATGGCTTTATGCTGGTCAGATAACGTATCGAATTTGTGAATGTAAAATGTAACCAGCTGTCTCTCCAGATAACGCTTTTTGTCACTTGAAACCTTTGGTATCGCTTCGGTTTTCTTGTTTTTCGTATGAAAACCATATTGGGAATTGGCATTGTAATTCTCTTTAAAAACCTCTTTGGCTATCAATTCCCTACTAACGTCTAGTAAGTTGGAAAGATTGTCGATATAGAGGTTTTTTTCGAAGGCATTGGTAAGTTCACCAATAATTACAACTGCTTTGGATAAAAATTCTATCTTTTCTTGGTCGTTGTTTAAATTGTACGCCTGCATGAGATGATTGAGTCGATATTCTGTAGCAGTCACCGCTGAATCGATCTTCTCTTTAAACTTGTCAGCGCCGTACTTTTTTAGGTAATCGTCAGGGTCCATGTTTTCGCCTAGAACGATGATTTTAATTTTGTCTACGATGCCTTGTAAGACATCCAAGCTTCGAAGGGTTGCTTTCTGACCTGCAAAATCTGAATCATAGCAGATGATGACTTCGTCTGCATATCTACGCATCAGTCGTCCATGCTCGGCTGTAAGTGCAGTGCCAAGCGTTGCAACGGCATTTGTAAAACCGTAAGTATGCAAGGCGATAACGTCCATGTAACCTTCTGCGATAATGAGTTGTTTTTTGTCGGAATGACTGTTTTTAGCAAGGTTCAGTCCGTATAGGGTCTGGCTCTTGTTAAAAACTTCAGTTTCAGGAGAATTGAGATACTTTGGTAATGAATCGTCCATAACACGTCCCCCAAAGCCGATAACCTTGCCTTTAGGGTTGATGATTGGGAACATAATCCTGTTTCTGAAACGGTCATAATAGCGCGATTTTTCCTTATTTGGTATGATTAGCCCAACATTTTCAAGATCTGATATCGCATATTTTTGTGATAGACTTTTAAGCAAATCAGACCATGCATCACTTGAAAAACCAATGCCAAATTGTTTGACGACGTCGACATGTATGCCACGTCTTTCTAAATATGCCATGGCATCAGGATGCGTTCGCAAATTTTTATAGAAAAAAATTGCGGCGTCTCTTAATATATCATAATACTTTCCATGTTGACTACTGTTTTTTTGTCCTGCGCCTTTGGCAAATTGTGTGATGTCCACATGATACTTGTCGGCCAAAAACTCTACGGCGTCTATGCTGTCCAGATTCTCATATTGTGTGATGAAGTTGATGGCATTGCCTGCGGCGCCACAACCAAAACAGTGATACAACTGCTTTTCTTCAGAAATTATGAATGAGGGTGTCTTTTCATTGTGAAATGGGCATAAAGCTTTATAATTTTTACCGGAGCGATCGACTGTTATATAACTTGAGATGACATCGATGATGTTGACGTTATCGAGTATATAGTCGAAAATATTCCCCTCAGATCTATTGCTCATTTCTTCACCTTTCTAATACTATGGAATTTGTAACATTCCAATTAGTGCCTCTAACTATTTCGACATTTTACGCTAAAATCCTTTTTTATTGTAAAAGTTTATTTTGGAAATTGCATAATTTTAATATAACCAAAATTTTGGTATGAACAACTCCTTATATAAGTTGACTGCATAGCGATCAGACATACTGGCGACATAATCTTTGACGGCTTCCACGCCATCTCCACTCTCGTAGTCTTCTATGCGTTCACTAGGCATCTGTTCGGGGTACTTTTTATAGTAATCATAGAGCGATTCCACGATATATTCTGCACGCTCTTCTTCCTTTTTAGCTTCTTTGTTGAAATAGACATTTTCAAACATGAAATCGCGCAAACGATTAAATGCCGATTCAATATCAGGACTCATCTTAATTTGAGACGACTGTTCACTATTTTTGATGATGTCCATGATCATCGTGTTGATACGCGCACTATGTGAGTGGCCAAGTGCCAATTTCAAGTCTTCTGGAATATCGTGACCATTTAATACACCAGCTCTGATGGCATCGTCAATATCGTGATTGAGATAGGCGATGCGATCGCATTTACTTACTATTTGTCCTTCAAGTGTATTCGGCGTACCCGACGACCCATGATGTACGATGCCGTCTCTAACTTCTTCCGTTAGATTTAAGCCAAATCGGCTCTTATTTCTGCGCTCAAGATAATCCACGACGCGTAGGCTTTGTTCATTGTGTTTAAAACCTGTTGGATGAATGGCGTTGAGGCGCGCTTCACCACAGTGACCAAATGGCGTGTGACCGAGATCGTGTCCAAGTGCGATTGCTTCTGTGAGATCTTCATTTAATCTAAGGGCTCTTGCAATCGTGCGCGCTATCTGCGCGACTTCCAGCGTATGTGTTAATCGCGTTCTATAGTGATCGCCTTCAGGTGACAAGAAGACTTGTGTTTTATGTTTGAGGCGCCTAAAAGATTTGCAGTGAATGATGCGGTCTCTATCCCGCTGATAATCCGTTCGAAGAGGACAAGGTTCTTCAAGTGATCTTCTACCAAGAGAATGGATCACCTTCTGTGCCCTTTCATCAAGAATCTTTAATTCCAGTTGCTCTTGTGATTCGCGCATGTTTATCATCTCATGTGCCTCCTTAGGCCAATATTGCGTCAACACTTCTATTGTATGTATACAAGACCTAAAAATCAATCGTCAAATTGTAAAAGTTTGTCATTTGATATAAGTTTGTCATTTAAAATAAGTTTACTAAGGAAAAATTGTAACTATGTCTATAATATTGATTACGAGTTGATTATAAAGTGAATAGGAGCTGATGTCAGCTCCTATCCTTTATGACTTTTATTTTTTATTGTTGATAGCTGCGTGAGCGGCTGCTAAGCGTGCAATTGGAACACGGTATGGTGAACAGGATACATAATCCAAACCAGAACGATGGCAAAAATCAATCGATTTTGGTTCGCCACCATGCTCGCCGCAGATGCCGATTTTAAGATTAGGTTTTACACCTCTACCTTGTTCAACAGCCATCGTGATGAGTTTTCCAACGCCGTTTTGATCGATGGTTTCAAATGGATCTTTATCAAACACATTTTTCTTGAGGTATTCAGGTAAGAATTTCCCTGAGTCATCTCTTGAGAAACCAAGTGCCATTTGTGTCAAGTCGTTCGTACCAAATGAGAAGAATTCAGCTTCTGCTGCAATCTCATCTGCGATTAAACAAGCTCTTGGTACTTCTATCATCGTACCAATCTTGTAATCAAGTGCGATATCGCCTTCTCCAATAATTTGGTCCGCCACTTTTTTAACTAAGTCTCTTAGAATCGTGTATTCCTTCATATGACCTACAAGTGGAATCATAATTTCTGGTTTTACATCGATGCCAAGCTCTTTTTTGCAGTAAAGTGCCGCTTCTATGATCGCAATACTTTGCATCTCATAAATCTCCGGATATGTGACACCCAATCTACAGCCTCTATGACCAAGCATAGGATTGACTTCAGAGAGGTTTTCGATTTTATATTTGACGAATTCATAAGTCTGATCGAGATCTTTTGCTAGAGTGCGGATTTCTTCATCCTTATGCGGTACGAATTCATGTAATGGTGGATCGAGTAAGCGCACAGTTACAGGTCTTGCGCCAAGCGCTTTAAAGATACCTATAAAATCTTCTCTTTGATATGGAAGAAGTAATCTGAGGGATTCAAGTCTTTCTTGTAAAGTACCTGAAAGAATCATTCTTCTTACATTTAAGATACGCTCTTCGCTGAAGAACATATGCTCAGTACGGCAAAGGCCAATGCCTTCTGCACCGAATTTCACTGCGGTCTCTGCATCAAGCGGCGTATCTGCATTGGTTCTGATCCCCAGTGTTCTGAATTCATCTGCCCAAGACAATAAGAGTGCAAAATCGCCAGTCAAAGCAACTTCGACAGTGTCGAGTTTGCCTTTATAAACTGTACCTGTATTGCCATCAAGAGAAATCCAATCGCCTTCTCTGAAAATCTCATCGCCCACTGTAAAATACTTGTCTTCTTCATCTACAGAAATTTCGCTACATCCAGCGACACAGCATTTACCCATGCCTCTTGCAACAACCGCTGCATGTGAAGTCATACCACCTCTAGCTGTTAGAATGCCGTTTGCGACAACCATGCCTTCGATGTCTTCTGGTGACGTTTCAGTACGCACTAAGATAGATTCGACGCCTTTTTCCTTTTGACGTGCGACATCCTCAGAATGGAAATAAATGCGTCCAGACGCTGCACCTGGTGATGCAGGTAGTCCTGTTGCTACAGCCGTCGCATTTTTAAGTGCTTCTGGGCTGAACATCGGATGTAAGAGTTGGTCAAGCTGCGATGGTTGAACGCGTAAGAGTGCTTCTTCTTTCGTAATGACGCCACTCTCAACCATGTCTACAGCAACTTTAACTGCAGCAAAAGCCGTTCTTTTACCAGTTCTCGTTTGAAGCATGTATAATTTACCACGTTCCACGGTAAATTCGATATCCTGCATGTCTCTATAGTGTACTTCTAGAGCATTTGCGACATCAATAAACTGCTGATAGACTTCTGGCAATGCATCCTTGAGTTCATCAATTTCTTGAGGTGTTCTAATCCCTGCAACAACGTCTTCACCTTGCGCATTGATCAAAAATTCGCCAAAGAGTTTGTTTTCGCCAGTAGATGGATTTCTGGTAAAAGCAACACCAGTTCCAGATGTATTGCCCATGTTTCCAAATACCATGGATTGAATATTGACTGCTGTACCCATATCATGTGGGATGTCATTATAGTTTCTATAAACTCTTGCACGATCGTTGTTCCAAGAACCAAATACGGCTTCAATCGACATCATCAATTGATCAACCGGATCCATAGGGAATTCGAACCCTTTTTCTTTTTTTACGATCGCCTTAAATTCGCTGATGATATGCGCAAAATCCTCAATCGTCAACTGTGTATCCAAAGTGTGACCTTGTTTATCTTTTTGTCCGTCCAGAACGCGGTCAAACTTATACTTTGGAATTTCTAATACGACGTCACCAAACATTTGAATAAATCTACGATAGCAGTCATATGCAAATCGCTTGTTTCCCGTTAGTTGCGCTAGTCCCTCTACAGAGTTGTCATTAAGACCCAAGTTTAAAACCGTGTCCATCATGCCCGGCATAGATACAAACGCCCCTGAACGCACTGATACAAGCAACGGATCATTGAAATCACCGAGGACTTTACCAGTCTTTTGCTGTAATCCTTCGAGGTATTCAAGGATTTCAGCTTTGATGCTGTCGGAAATTTTCTTTCCATCGACATAGTATTGATTACAAGCTTCAGTTGTGATGGTGAAGCCATCGGGTACAGGTAAACCGATCTTCTTCATTTCTGCGAGATTGGCACCCTTTCCACCCAATGTTTTTTTCATTTCCTTGCACCCTTCTTCAAAGGCATAAACATACTTTTTCATCATAAAAACCTTCCCTCACAAAGAATTTTTATAAAAAACCCATAGTAATCCAGTGACTTACCATGGGTCAATTACCTAAAGACAATACGCATTACGCTTTAGCCTACTTCAATTTGATGTTGAGTCCTGTGATTTCTAGTATAATGCTCGCCGTTTCTTCAATAGCTTTATTGGCGACATTGATGACAGGACAACCTAGCTGCTTATACACTTGTTCGGCGTAATCCAACTCATGAAGGATGCGATCAAAGTTCGCATATTCCACATCCGAAGAAAGGCCAAGTGCCCTTAATCGTTCGATGCGGATCTCATTGAGTTTTTCAGGTGAATTGGTAAGTCCGATTAATTTATTCTTTGAAACTTGGAATATTTCTTTAGCGACTTGTATTTCAGGTACGAGTGGCACGTTGGCCACCTTTACATTTTTATGCGATAAATACATGCTCAAAGGCGTTTTTGACGTTCTCGAGATGCCGAGTAAAACGACGTCAGCATATTTGAGCCCTCTTAAGTCTTTACCATCGTCGTACTTGACTGCAAACTCAATCGCTGCAACTCTTTCAAAATAATCGTCATCAAGCTTATACATCGTACCTGGTTTTCTCGCTGGTTTATCGCCAAAAAACGACGTAAATTGGGTCAATACCGGAGATAGGATATCATGGCACAAGACATTGTGCTGTGCACACATGGTGACGATCGTGTTCGTAAGTTCTTCAAGCACTGTTGTAAACAATATCATGGATTTGTGTTTAGATGCTTCTATGACGATCTCTTCAACCGCATCGGCGTCGCGAACGTAATTATACTTCTTCACGACATAATCTTTATTTAAAAATTGATTCATAGCTGCTCTGGCAACGTGAGATGCTGTCTCGCCCAGGGAATCTGAAAGTATAAAAATATAATATCGATTGTCCATCTAAACCTCCCAAAAAAAATGCTACATCATAATATTTATATCCCAATATTTAATTTTAAAACGACAAATATTTTTGGAAAGTACAAAATTTATTTGTAGCATTTAAAAAAATCGACAGTCAATACGTCTAAAACTTTAATCTCTCGCTAATAAAGCCAACGAGATCTTCAATTTTTACGCGTTCTTGCGTCATGGAATCTCTATGTCTAATCGTTACGCTCTGATCCTCTTCCGACTCAAAATCGTAAGTGATGCAGAAAGGTGTACCGATTTCGTCATGACGTCTATATCTTTTACCGATGCTACCAGAATCATCAAAATCAACATTAAAATGCTCTGCAAGCGTCTCAAATACTTTCTCAGCTGATTCATTGAGCTTTTTAGAGAGTGGGAAAACAGCCGCTTTAAATGGTGCGAGCGCTGGATGGAATCTAAGTACGATTCTACTTGTACCGTCTTCGAGTGCTTCCTCGTCATATGCGTCAACCAAAAATGCCAATGTCACACGATCAGCGCCAAGTGAAGGCTCGATACAATATGGCACAAATTTTTCATTAGTGATTGGATCTTGATACATAAGATCGACTTTTGCATGCGCCATATGCGCTTTTAAGTCGAAGTCCGTACGATCTGCTATGCCCCATAATTCACCCCAACCAAATGGAAAACGGTATTCGATATCCGTTGTCGCGTTGGAATAATGTGAAAGCTCTTCAGCTTCATGGTCTCTGAATTTTACATTATCAGGCTGCATGCCAAGCTTGTGAAGCCATGCCATACAAAATTCTTTCCAGTACGCAAACCATTTTAGATCTTCACCAGGTTCACAAAAAAATTCAAGTTCCATTTGTTCAAATTCACGTGTTCTAAAGGTAAAGTTACCTGGTGTAATTTCATTTCTGAACGATTTACCGATTTGACCAATACCAAATGGTACTTTTTTACGCGATGCACGTTGAATCGCTTTGAAGTTGACAAAAATGCCTTGTGCCGTTTCTGGTCTCAAGAAAATTTCAGTCGATGTATCCTCTACGACACCTTGGAACGTCTTGAACATGAGGTTGAATTGACGGATATTTGTAAAGTTGATCGCGCCGCAGTTTGAACATTTGATGCCTTCAGATGCGATGTATGCTTCCATTTTTTCATTGCCCCAAGCATCGACTGCATCTGGTGTTTCACCTTTTGCCATCATATGTGCTTCGATCAGTTGATCGGCTCTGTACCGTGTTTTACAAGCTTTACAATCCATAAGTGGATCGTTGAATCCCCCTACGTGTCCCGAAGCAACCCAAACTTCTGGGTTCATAAGAATCGCAGTATCTATACCTACGTTGTATGGCGAACTCTGTACAAATTTTTTCCACCATGCTTGCTTCACATTATTTTTAAGTTCAACACCTAGTGGACCGTAGTCCCAAGTATTCGCTAAGCCACCGTATATATCTGATCCTGGAAAAATAAAGCCTCTCGATTTAGATAATGAAACAATTTTGTCCATAGTTAAAGGTTCCATAGTGCCTCCTGTTTAATTTTTTCACAATAAATTTTGACAAATAAAAAATCTTCCATCCCTTAATAAAATAAGGGACGAAAGATTATTCCGCGGTTCCACCCTAGTTGGCAATTTGCCCACTTGAATATGCATAGCTCAGAAGCGCCTTCATATTTCGGGAACGTTAGCTTACACCATACGCCAACTCTCTAGTGAACCCTCGATACTACTATTCTTCGTCTCAGCAGCACTTTTTTTTTGATTCTAACACAAATATTATAACCTGTAAAGAAAATTACTACTTTTTCAACTCTTCGTCGTCTGGAATATAATAGTCTTCTTCATTTTCTTCAGTTTCAAAGTTCTCAGCTTCAGCAGTTTTGTCAGTTGTATGTTTCGCGTCATACTCAGATTTCATGTTTTTCTTTTCTTTATTGATCATATTCATGAATTCGTCAAATTTTTCTTGTGTCAAATCGTTGAAATTGATCATGCCACCGTCTTTTTTCAAGATTTTGATTTCACAACCCGTTGCAATAGCTGCGATGATACCTGCTACAGTTGGAATCGTAAAAATCACAGCACTGATGGCGCCAGCAACAATCGGTAAATCCACGACGATTTTGCCGTTCTTTTCGATGAGAATCTGACTAACCATGCCTTCATTGACAAGGGCTTTGAGGCGATCGATAATCTCTTGTCCATTAACTTTCTTAGATGATTTTGTCTCAGACTGCTCTTCTAAATAGACGATTGCTTTCAAGACATCGCCTTCGTTGAGTTCAAGTGCATCCTTCGCCACTTTATAGTTTACGCCAGTTCTTCCAATTACTTCATCCACCATTTCAAGTGTTATTCTCATATGAATTCTCCTCGTATAAACAAATTGTTACATGTATTATACCACTTTATATTTTATTGTTGACACATTTTTCGGATTTATAGCCTGTTTTTAACGATATTCTAATGAAAAAACAGTGTCATACGAAAGTCGTCATATGACACTGCTAATTGTGTTAAATACTTAGATTGTAAACTTGCTGATATTTTCTTCGAGTTTGATTGCCAACTCTCTGAGTTTTTCTGCAGAAGATGCAACTTCTTCAACAATAGCGGTTTGCTCTTGCATCGATGCACTAACCTCTTCAGAAGCAGCTGCAGCCTCCTCTGAGATGCTTGCGATGCTTGAGATGCTATCAAGAATTTCGATCTTGCTCGTATCGAGAACTTCTATATCTTTAGATACGGCATCGATAACACCTTGAATGTTAGTAATCGCTTCGAAAATTTCTTTGAACGACGCCTCAACTTTTTGTACGGCGAAGTTTTGATCATTTGAACGCAATTTAACTTCTTGCATAATCGTAACGGTGTTTTTACTACCAGTTTGAATGCTGCCTACGATGTTTTTAATTTCTCCAGCAGCTTTGCTTGATTCTTCAGCAAGTTTTCTAATCTCGTCTGCTACAACGGCAAAACCTCTACCATGTTCACCAGCTCTAGCAGCTTCGATGGAAGCGTTAAGTGCCAACAGGTTCGTCTGCTCAGCAATCGTGCTGATCGCTTGAACGATACTACCAATAGCAAGTGATTGATCGGCAAGCTCTTGGATGGCCATTTCAGTTTTATGTGTGGCATCGTTGTTTTCCGTATTCTTTTGACGGAGTACGTTGACGGCATCAACACTGGTTTTGTTGATATCGCTGGCTTTTTTTGATTGATCGATCATAGAGACGATGTTTTCAGTAAGCATTCTGATGTTATTGCCCATTTGTGTGGCAATTTTACTGCTCGTCTCACTGTCTGCCGCTTGTTTGGAAGCGCCCATAGCAACCTCTTCAACAGCGTGCGCAACTTCTTTCGAAGCTTGAGTCGAACGATCGGATAAGTTGACGAGGTTATTGGATGAAGACAATACATCTGCGGTGGCGTCATGCACGTTGTGCATTAATCCTGAGATGCTGTCGAGCATTTCATTTAAATCATCGGACAACTGTCCAATTTCATCATTTGACTTGATACTGATGCGTTTCGACAAGTCACCTTTGCTGACGACGCTGATATATTGGCTAATCAGTTTAATATTTTTCAATATAACATTTGAGAATATGATTGCGACGATGATGGCTATTGCCAATAACAATGAAGAAATGCCTAATAGTGTTATTAAAAGTGTACGCGTTTGATCCGCGATTTCACTTTCATCTACCATTGCGACGATCTTCCAACCAAGTTCATCGATCGATGTGACAAAGGCAATTTTATCTACGCCGTCATAAGTGTATTCAAATTCACCTGAAGCATTGTTGTTGATGAAATCTTTCAATGAAGCTACGGCGATTTCTTTGCCGACGAGTTCTTTATTTGGATGTGTAAAAGGAATGCCATTAGAATCAACGACCATTACATAGCCATTTTTACCGACAGTGATCGCATTCATTGTTGCAGCAATTTTTGAGATATCTAGGTCGATTGCCAAGACACCTTCAAAACTTCCAGAAAAGCTTTTCACAGGTTTTGCAGCTGATATAACAACAATACTAGTGTCTGAAGCGTCCGCATATGGCTGCGTCCAGATAAAATTGTCAGCAGCGACTGCATCTGAATACCATGGTCGAGTCGTCGCATCGTAATCAGCTGGAAGATCTACTTCTGGCCATATATGAAACGATTTGTCCTTATAACCAACGTACACGTTTTTCACTTCTGCATATTCGCTTATAAATGACTGAAAAGACTTGTACATCCATTCTTGATTCTCTACGACGCCTCTTGCAGATTTGACATTGGGATCTTCCGACATCAATCGCGTTGCGCGTTCGTAAATTGCCATATAATTCAATGTGCTGTTCTTGATTTGATCTGAAACTTCAGTTGTGGAATTCTTCATATTTTCATAAAACGAATCGGTGGTGATCTTGTAGACAATACCACTTAATGCAATCATCGGAATCGTGATTACAAGCACAAATGCTAAAATCAATTTTGCGCGTAAGCTGAATTTTTTCTTCATATTTTGCCCTCCCCATATAGCTGTAACCCTTGAGTAATACATTGATACCCTCTATGTTAAAAATATTAACATATTTCAACATAAAAAAAAAGAAAGCGTATAAACACTTTCTTGTCAATCCTAAAAGTTGCAATTTTACAACCAAATTTTAAGTGTTGCACAAAAATTTGAAAGTAAAATTAATGCGTAAAATGAGATTTAAAAAGTCAGAAGTTTCAAATATTGAAAATGAAATATTTTCATATGCTCAAATTGATGAGAAAAACGATTTTGATTTGATCTCTTTGATGCCATTGTGATACTCTATGAATGCTTCAAAAATTTCCATCAAATGTTTGATGTAATTTTCGTGAATCTTAGTTTTATCAATGATTCTAATGTCTTTGACCTCTAGGTACTTGATGAGGTTAATCATCTGAGCATTGAGCTTGTATCCTTTGTAAAGCGTCGTTTCACAATGGTTGCAGACAATACCACCTGCATTGACTGAAAAATATAGTGATTCAGCCTCTTTCCCACAACTTGAACATGCATTTGTGAGATTAGGACTGTGACCAGTGAGGACGCTGAGTTTAATCAAATAAGTCAATCTTAAGAGTTCAAAAGACATGATGTCAACCTCATCCCCTTTTGCAGCTTTACTTGCAAGAATTGAGATGATCTCGACGATCAATTGGTAATGCGCAACATCAACGACATTAGAAATCGTAATTAAGTTGCAAAGTTCAATAAAGTAGTTGCCATATGCGAGCGTATCAAGACGATCCGCAATTCTAAAATGAGAATCGACGATTTCACAGGAATTGACCTTCATTGTTTTATTATGCGTATTTAAGATAAAGGTGCCAAAAACAAATGGTTTAGAACAGGCGGCAAGTTGCGATTTTGAGCTTTTAGCACCGTTGGCAACAACATCAATTTTTCCAGCTTTCTTTGAAAAAAGCGTTAAAAACAAATCGTTGTTGAGTGTTTTTGATGTTCTTATAACCAATGCATCTGTCTCAAAAAACATGACTTCTCCTCTATGATTTAGCTAACATAAATGTTGCCAATGAAAAATAGATCGACAATGCAGCAACGTCTATCGTCGTGGTTATGAAAGGTGCTGAGGCAACCGCGGGATCCACACAATTTTTTTGAAGACCAATGGCACAATCGTACCGATTGTCGCTGCCGCTGTCATGTTGACCCACATTGAAATACCAACGATGAGGGCAATGTTGTAATCGCCATTTAAAAAGATTGAAGCAACACCTACAAGAAGTGAACAGACAAGGCCAACAGCGAGACCGACGGATATTTCATGGATCAGTGTTCTTAAGATGCCTGTACCTTCGATAACGTGTGTCGCGATGTTTCTTACAGTTATCGTTGAGGATTGCGTACCGACGTTGCCGCCAATACCTGTGAGAAGTGGCATAAACAAAGCAAGAGATGCGTTTGCAGTGATTGTTTCCTGATAGCTTGCAAGGACTCTCGAGGATAGAATACCGCCAAATATCGTTATGATCAACCACGGTAATCTGGATTTTATCGAGTTTTTCACACGATTAAATAACGTCGTATCACTTTCATAGATTTCATCTTCAGAAGTACCGGCAAACTTAAAGATATCTTCTGTAGCTTCTTCTTCGATGATATCGAGAACGTCGTCGATGGTGATGATACCCAGAAGGACGTTGTTGTTATCTACAACTGGAACTGCAAGTAAGTCGTATTTGGAAACGATGCGTGCAACTTGTTCCTGGTCCTCATTGACATTAACCGTGATGATATTTTCGTTCATGATGGAATCGACAGAGCGATTTGGCGCAGATATGATCAACTCTCTAAGTGAGATAACGCCGACCAAACGGTCGATTTCGTCCGTTACATAGATATAATAGATGGTTTCTGCATCTGGTGCTGTAGAACGCAGCGTTTCGATGGCATAATATACGGAATAATTTTTGCGAATCGATACATAATCCTTCGTCATGAGACGTCCAGCTGTGCCCTCTTCGTATATCAAGAGCTCTTTGACGTCTGCCGCATCTTCATAATCGAGAAATGCGATGATTTCTTTTTGTCGACTTTCAGAGAGATCGCTCAATTTATCAACGATATCATCTTGAGACATATTTTCAAGTAATGTAACCTTTTTTTCATACGACAAATCTTTAAGGATATCACTAAAGTGTTCAGAGTTGATTTCTTCTAGAACTTCTGTGGCTTGTTCATCGGACAACAATCCAAATACGATCATCTGTTGATCATCTTCAAGATTTTCAAGCACTTCAGCGATGTCAGCGGCATGCATGTCTTCAAGGTATTTGTGCAGTTCAAGTTCTCGATTCTTTTCCAATAATTCTTCTACTTTTGATAAGTATTCATAAAACATTAACATGCCCATGTATGCCACCTCCTTAGAAATTTAATAAGGGTAAGTTCATCACTTACCCTTTATTAATATACGCTATAATGTTGAATTAATAAACATTTTTTTGCTCTAAGGCTATTCTTTATAGCCGAGGTTTTTAAGAAAGTTTGTATTGTCACGCCATCCTTCTCGGACTTTGACGAACAACTGCAAGTTGACCTTTTTCTGCAAAAGTGTTTCAATATCTTGTCTTGCACTTTTGCCGATGCCTTTGAGTTTTCTACCCTCTTTGCCTATGATGATGCCTTTGTGTGACGTCTTCTCACAGATGATATCAACTTCTATATCGTAGATCTCAATATTGTCTTTGTTGGTGCGTTGCTTCATGCTCTGCACTTCAACAGCAACTCCGTGTGGAATCTCATCGTCGATGTACATCAGAACTTTCTCACGGACGATCTCGCCCACAATTGTACGTTCCGTTTGATCGGTCATATGATCTGTTGGATAAAATGTTGGACCTTCTGGAAGATCTTCTTTGATAGCTTTTATGAGCTCTGGAATACCCTTGCCGTTAACAGCAGATAAACCAATGACTTTTTTGATAAATGGAAATTGACTATACGCCTCAAAGATGAGTTTAAATGCATCTGGCGTTATGAGATCAACTTTGTTGATGGCCAATATGACATCGACTTTAGCCGCTTCGATGAATTCAAGTAAATACTCGTCACCAGGGCCGATTTTGGTTGAATGGTCAACCATCAAAATAACGACATCCACATCGTCTACAGCACTTTTTGCACTTGAAACCATGTAGTCGCCCAATTTGTTTTTGGGTCTGTGAATACCAGGCGTGTCGACAAATATGATTTGACTGTCATCGTCGTTATATACACCGGTAATTTTATGCCGCGTCGTTTGGGGTTTGCTCGACATGATGGCGATTTTCTCACCGATGATGCCGTTTAACAAAGTTGACTTACCGACATTTGGCCTACCGATAATCGTAACAAAACCTGACTTAAAATGCATTAATGCCTCCTATTATTTAAGGTCAATCTGTGTGAATGACTTAGGTAATAATTCTTCTATTTTATAGACTTCATAATCATAGTCTTTTGCTACTATGATGTCAATATCTTTTCCAAACTCGACGATGACTTGTCTGCATATGCCACATGGGAATGTGTAATCTTTGCTGGATGACACAACCGCAATGGCTTTGAACGCCTTTTCACCTTCTGAAATTGCTTTAAAGATTGCTGTTCTCTCTGCGCAATTTGTCGCACCATAAGATGCGATTTCTATATTACAACCTGTATATACAGCACCACTTTCCGTTAATAATGCTGCACCTACTTTGAAATTTGAATAAGGCGAATACGAAAAAGCCATTGCCTCATATGCCTTCTGAACCAGTTGATCGTAAGTCATAAATACCACCTCATTAATTTATTGTTTCTACATTGCCCAGCTTGACGACTTGAAACCAAGTCACACCAGGATTTAGCTTAATCTCATTGCCCGTTTGGTCAAAGAAACGCGTCATATCGGCGGCTGAATCCTTTTGCCATGTAACATTGATGGTTTTGCCAGCAGTGTAGAACTTACCCTCACCTGAAGCGATCAAGTCGACATCTAAGCGACCCTCATTGTCCAGTACAACTGTTTTTGCGTATTGGACGAGAATGTTCGTGCAGCTTAAATGCACTTTTGAATCTTCATCGAGATGGGGTTCACCATTAGTATATCTATAATAGACTTTTTCTGCATCGTTATATATATACGAAGTGAAATAGCCAATTTTGTCTGTTTGAACAGGTTCTTTGTAAACAAATGTAATTTTAGCTGCATCAGCACCCTCAATCACAGTAAAGTCTTCATAAAAGTCTAGAAATTTGACATCGACGCTTGACTTGTAACCAAGTCTGTTGCCATCTTTGACGAGCACTTCAGATGAAGTGTACATATTGTGAGGGGCATTTTTATGCTTTTCTCTCCAAAACGCACCACTCGATAAGCCATCGATATCAGCTAATCCCAGTTTTCTGATGTCACTTAATGCTTGCATGGAGCCACCGACATGAACGTAATACGGATCGTATTCAAATGCTTTTTCAACAAAATAAGGTCTTGAACTCCTTACTGGACCAACATGATCCGGATAGTTGCCATAGAACACCGCCATATAGCGCGTAATTTGACCTTCCGCTAATATTTCATAGATGATGTCTGCTTCTGAAAGCGCCGCTTGAGGTCTCGCATAGTATTGATTGTCAAGCATGACGACGATGGGACGTCTGTTAGTCAAATCTGCATTGGCAACTTTTCCAGTCAATGGATTGATAGCACCTGTCGTATTAGGGCCTGCTTCCGTCGTTTGAACAGCTTCAGTCGTCAAGTTATCTGGTACTTCTATGCTGTTCACTTGCTCTTCCGTTGTTTCGGCTTGGCTACTTCTTATTACTTTAACTGCGAATGCCATCGTGAGTACTACGACTATAATAAAAGCAAATGCGGCACCCAATAAGAGCTTTTTATTCATAGCGCCTCCTGAATCGAAGTGCCTTTAAATATTTTTAGAGAGCGTAGTACCGTTTTTTCTTTTTCTCGCATTTCCTTTTTATCTTCTTCAGTCATATGATCATAACCAAAGAGATGCAAAACACTGTGCACTGTCAAATAGATGATTTCTCTCTCCAATGTGTGTCCAAACTCTTCCGCTTGTCGTGTTGCCTGCTCGAGTGAGATGACGACATCGCCAAGATAAATAAATGGATCGCTGACGCCATCGTCTTTTAGCGCTTCATATTGGGGAAATGACAACACGTCAGTAACTTCATCCTTGTTTCTAAATTCTTTATTCAGCGCTCTAATGCGTGCGTCATCGACAAAGAGGACACTAATCTCCCCTTCAACGTCAAAATCCTCATATTCAAAAACTTTATCGGTAGCCTTAACGATTAAGGCTTCTAAATCCTCCGCTAAAACAAGGTCAGTTTCATTTAAAATTTCTATCTGCATCTCATGACTCCTTCTCTTCCGTTTGATCGAAAGCATTTTTTGAAATTTGATTCATATTGATTTCAGGATATGCGATACGTTCGTGAAAAATCCCACTCAATACATTTAAAAATGAACCCTTGATGATTTCAAGCTCTTTGAATGTCAAATCTGCGTTTGAAAATTGATTTTCCGATATTTTTTGCGCAATAATTTTGTCGATGAGTATCGTGATCGATGCCTGTGTCGGTTCTTCCTCGCTTCTAACAGCGGCTTCTATGGAATCGGCGAGCATCAATATAACAGCTTCCTTAGAATCAGGCTTGGGCCCATTATAGAGGAATTTAGTGACATCGACATCTGGATTGCTCAATTGCTCACGGTGATAAAAATATTTGATCAAAGAGTTTCCATGATGTGCTTTTATGACATCGATAATCTCTTGTGGCAGTTTATTTTTTTGTAAGAGCTCAACGCCATAGGTCATATGGTTCTTGATGAAATTTGCGCTGACTTGAGGTGGCAATTTATCATGTGGGTTGTCATGGCCAACTTGGTTTTCTTTATAATAATAAGGTCTCTCAAGTTTACCGACATCGTGATAAAAGGACGACACGCGTGTCAACAAACTGTTTGCACCAATATCATGAGCCGCTGTTTCTGCAAGATTACCGACCAGAATACTGTGATGATAAGTGCCAGGTGCTTCGATCAACAATCGTTTGAGAAGTGGTCTGTTGGGATTTGACAATTCTAATAGTTTAAACGGCGTTAGGACGCCAAAAAAACTTTCGAAAAATGGCATGATTCCAATACTTAAAACAGCGCAGAGTATGCCGTTTGCCGCTGAAAATATGATGTTGAAAGGCAGATGCATGATGTCAGTTTTGTTGATGATGCCCTGAGTGAGTGTGAATATGACCAAGATCAAAGAAACATATAGGCCTATAGCAGCGACTTGAGATCTTTGCTTGATACTTGTCACGAGTGCTCGAGTGACCAATATTGCTAAAAGATAAGCTATCATCGTATAAGCACTCATGCCTGTCAACATGGAAACCAGAATAATCAAGCCAATACCAAAATAGATGGCGACTGTTGGTGTAATCATGATACTTGCAAGTATTGAAAAAGCAGGTATTGGAATCAAATACGGCGAGATGTCATAAAAAAAAGAAGCACTCAGGAAAAATGATAGAAATAAACTCATCAAAATGCCGTATTTTTTTGGTGATGCCAGTATTTCTTTTTCAAAAAAAGACAAATACACGTGCAGGATGCCCCACAACATTAACAATAAAAATAATAGACCAACGATCATCGTGACACTATCAAGCGTCGATTCAACGATTACGCCACCATTTTTTAAAAGGTCATAATGTGCTTTTGAGAGAACGGATCCCTCTTCCAGAAAGAGCGTTCCTTTAGGATAAGTAATCGGTTCAACTTTTAGGAGTTCAGCTTCAATTTTTTCAGAAGTTTTCGCTTCATCGACAAATTGATTGACGACCAAGGCACCCGTGATGAGTTTCGTGAGAACTGTTTTATCGAATTCAGTGATATCAAACTGCGACGCAATATAGGTGTTGATGTTGTCGATAGCAACTTGGCGTTCGTCGTTTGAGATCCCTACAGACATGTTCTCCACTGTGATGTCGATGGCATAATTCTGCAGTAACTTAGTCTTCTCAGCCGAGAGTGTCGCTAAAATCATCAGTTCTTCTTCAGTTATGTTGTAAATGTTTTTACGTTCGACACCAGCATAAATCTTCTTCATAAGCTCTATATCGTTCGCATAATCCGCTTTAATTTCAACAAGCTGAGTAAAAAACTCTGTTAATGCCTTCTTAGATTCAACCTGTTTGGAAAAATCTACAAACGTAACGGGTTCTATCTCTTGAGCACGACTGGTCTTCAGCGCCTCAGTAGCAGCTTCGTCAACGATATCGTTTTGAAGGTAAATGTCCTCTTTAAGAACGCTACCAGCTTTGTAATTGTAAATACCAAAAAAACTCGAACTATTTAAAGTAAAAAAAACAATCAAGAAACCGAGAAGCATTATTGTGAAATTATAGACCAATGGTTTATTTTTAATTTTAGCAAAATTTCTTTTTCTACTTTTATTCTTTTCGCCAGTTTTAGGAGGCGCTTTACGAACAGTTTTATTTCGAGACATTTTTCACGTCCTTATGTTCTTTTTCATAACGCTCGTAGCTTAAAATAATCTTTTTAACAAGTTCATGCCTTACTACATCGCGATCGTTCATGGTAATAAAACCAATTTCTTCTACATCCTTAAGGACTTCAAGGGCATGTGTCAAACCTGAACGCCTCCCAGTTGGCAAATCGATCTGCGTCATATCGCCATTGACGACAACTTTTGAATTGAATCCAAAACGCGTCAAAAACATCTTCATTTGTTCTTTCGTTGTGTTCTGTGCCTCATCCAAAATAATGAAAGCGTTGTCAAGTGTTCGTCCTCTCATATAAGCAAGTGGTGCGATTTCAATCAATCCCCGCTCCTTAAAAGAAAGAAAAGCATCATTTCCAAGGATATCAAATAACGCATCATAAATAGGACGTAAGTATGGATCAATTTTCATCTGTAAATCACCAGGTAAAAATCCGAGATTTTCGCCTGCTTCTACTGCAGGTCTAGTGATAATGATTTTTGAGACTTCGTTATTTTTAAACGCACGGATAGCCATGGCAACTGCTAGAAACGTCTTGCCAGTACCAGCAGGTCCGGTGCCAAAGACGAGGTCGTATTTTTGTATCGCTTTAATATATTGGTTTTGTCCCAATGTTTTTGGTTTAATCGTCTTGCCTTTAGAAGTCACACATATAAAAGACTTGCCAATGTCTTCTAATTTTCCGCTATCCCCAGCTAGGATAGACTGTACGATATAATTAACGCGCTGCCGATCTATAATTTCACCTGCTTTGATCGACTTAACCAACAAATGCAAGGCTTCTTCTACTTGTGAAATACTGTGGGGTTCTCCCTTTATCGTAATCTCACCATCGCGAGATGTGATAGCTACTTTAAACGACTTTTCAAGTAAAATAATGTTTTCATCCAGGTTGCCAAATAAGAGATGAAACGCACTAAAATCGTTTAGAATCAATTTCTTTACAGTCACTGCCGTCATCCATACCTCCATTATTTTAAATGTTACATTTATTTTAACATAATTTTATGTATAATGAACCAAAAAAAATTAATGGCATATCTCGAAAGACATGCCATTTAACTTATAATTCACTATTATGCTTTTGGAGTTAAAGCTTTCTTGACAAGATCTGCAACGAGTTTGCCATCAGCTTTACCTTTTGAAGCGTTCGTGACGATTCCCATAACTTTACCCATATCTTTCATAGTAGTTGCGCCGGTTGCGTTGATCGCATCTTGGACCATCTTAACGACTTCTTCTTCTGAAAGTTGTTCAGGTAGATACACCATGAGAAGTTCTATTTCTTTTTCCGTCAAATCGACAAGATCCTGACGGTTGCCATTTTGAAATTCTACAATGGCGTTATTTTTCTGTTTGATTTGTTTCGCTATAATATCAATGATCGCGTCATCGTCAAGTTCTATGCGTTGATCCACTTCAATCTGCTTTACAGCAGCACGAAGCATCGTTACGACAGATTTTCGAATCGTATCTTTTTCTCTCATAGCAACTTTTAAATCATCCATGAGCAAATCTTTTAGTGACATTTGATCACCTCTTCACTAAAACTGCTTTTTCTTTTTCTTTCTAGCTGCTTCAGATTTCTTTTTACGCTTTACACTAGGCTTCTCGTAATGTCTTCTTTTCTTGATCTCAGCCATTACGCCCGCTTTAGATGTTTCTCTCTTAAATCTCTTTAAAGCACTATCAATGCTTTCATTTTCTCCAACTTTGATGCCAGACATTCACATTCCCTCCCTCCGTGAATAGATTCTTTAATAGTACAGAGGAATGTACCTAGAACATACTCGATTATTATACACTAGCTATCCATAAAAATCAATATACAAAGTAATGTTTTTTTTGCTTTCAGCTTTACCTTGCTTTCAGGTTATTAACCTTTTTGGCTTCCAGCCTTTAGCCTGGAGGCCACTTAAGCCTACGACCGCCAAGCAAGTGATAATGAAGATGCTGTACGCTTTGACCGCCGTCGATACCGATATTTGTAAGCAAACGGTAACCAGTTTTGTCAATGCCAGCCTCTTGCGCAATCTGTTTTGCAACCGAGTGAATATGACCTATTAAGGAATGGTGAGACACATCAATCGATGCAGCTGAATCAATGTGTTGTCTTGGTACGATCAATACATGGACAGGCGCTTCAGGATTGATGTCTTTAAAAGCATAGACAAGCGCGTCTTCGTAAACCTTCGTTGACGGAATGTCACCGTTAATAATCTTACAAAATATACAATCCATTTTATAACACCTCCCTTCATGTATTTAAAATACATTTTTATTATATCAAAAAAATGCCGATTGGACAGTGCTTTTTTCTCTAATTAGGCAAATTGTGAGATAATTTTTTCGTTTTCTACTTCTTTCACTATAACCGTATACACGTCCCCCTGTTTTGCTATGTTTTCAGGGTCTAGTACGCTTAACTTCAAATAGTTTTTTGAATGACCGGTGCATTCAGTGCCTTTTCGTTCTTCGATTAAAAGCTCAATTTCATCGCCTATAAATGATTTTTTATAGTCATCGCCCAATTGATGTGCGAGAGTGATCAATTGCTCACTGCGCACTTTCTTGATGGCAGGATCAACTTGATCTGTCATCGTTGCTGCAGGTGTGCCTTCTCTTTTAGAAAATTGAAACACGTGAATTTCACTAAATTTAATATGACGTACAAAGGCCATCGTCTCTTCAAATTCAGCATCTGTCTCACCTGGAAAACCAACGATGATATCCGTTGTAAGAGATGGTTTGCCGTATAGATTGCGCAAACGATCCACTGCTGTGCTAAAAGCTTCGGCTGTATACTTGCGATTCATGCGTTTTAACACTGAGTCTGAGCCACTTTGTAATGAAAGATGGAAATGGTCGCAAAGCTTGTCAAGTGGCTTGATGCGGTTTATAAAGTCTTCACTTATTAACCGTGGCTCTACTGAACCCAGACGAATGCGTTGTACACCATCTAGTTTTTGGATGGCTTCCAGCAAGTCAATAACGGATACGCCGTCAAGATCGAGGCCATAGGAGCCAATGTGAATGCCCGTCAGGACAAATTCTACATAACCCTTTTGTGTTAAAGCTTCGATTTCGTCTAAAATATGTTGCAACGAGCGGCTTCGTACGTGTCCCCGTGCATAAGGGATGATGCAATACGTACAGTATTGATTGCACCCTTCTTGAATTTTGATAAATGCACGGGTATGCGTTGTGATACTGCTTACTGACATCTCTTCAAAGACTTTGATCTTCATGATGTCTTCGACGATGACATATGGTTTGTCAGTCAAGCCCGCTTTGTAGTCCTCGATGTAGCTTATGATGGCACTTCTTGAATCAGTGCCAATAACGATGTCGACATCTTCAATCGCACTGACTTCATCAGGCGAAATTTGTGCATAACAACCTACAACGACGACAAGTCCGTCTGGATTGCTCTTTTTGGCACGTCTAATCATCTGTCTAGACTTCTTATCACTTACGTTGGTAACGGTACATGTGTTGATGACATAAACGTCAGAAAAGTCGTCAAAATCAACGACTTCGTATCTGTTTTTATAAAATATGTCCATGAGCGCGTCCGTCTCATATTGATTGGTTTTACATCCTAATGTTACGAATGCCACTTTGTTCATTTGTTTTCTCCTTTAACCCATCGCACCCACATGATATTGGATGCAGGAAACGGCTACAAATCCAGCTGTTTCAGTTCTTAAAATGCGCTTGCCCAGTGTCGTTGAAAGAGCGCCAGCATGAATGAGGCCATCCACTTCAGATTGATCAAGACCACCTTCAGGTCCAATTAAAATTGCTATTTTTTGGCCTTTGAATGCGGCAAGTCTTGCTTTTAAACCTTCAGAATCTTCACGTTCATATAACACAAGAAATTGATCGTAACTTTCAATCCTATTGATTGTATCTTTTAAACTTAAAATGCCATGTACTTTTGGAATGATATCGCGCTTTGACTGCTTCGCAGCTTCTTTTGCGATTCTATAAAGTCGTTCTAGTTTTTTTGGTACGTCCTTAGGTTTATAATCTACGATGCATCTTTTAGATGCGACGAGATAAAAGCCATGAACGCCAAGTTCAACGTTTTTTTGAATGATGAGTTCTAGTTTCTGACCTTTTGGCAGGCACTGAAACAAATCAATTTGTATCGGTGATTCGTTGGCATGTTTCTCTTCACTTTGAATGGCAACTACGACTGAATCTAAACCAATCGCAGACACCTGACCTATAATGGTCGTTTCAGTTGTGACAATTTCAACAGCCTCACCGGTTTTTACGCGAAGGACACGTACAAGATGGTTGACTGTCTCACTATTTTTTAGCACGACTTCAGTTGCATCTCGCGCATCTTCTACTTCCATGAAAAATCTATGCATAATTCGCCCTCAGATTTTTTTCTTTGAAACGACGACAGCCCACTCGCCTTTTTTAACGACTTCAATGATGTCAAAGTTGCGTTTGATCAATTCTTCAATGACCCAATCAACTTTTGTCATAATCAAGCCTGAACTAATAAAAATTGCATCGGGTTTGAGGATTTGATCAATATCATCTGATAATTTCACGATGACATCTGCGATGATATTTGCGACAACTAGATCTGCCTTTTCTGGAATGACTGTGATCAAGTCGCCATGTCTAACGTCTGTGAACGCAGTTAAACCATTTAACGCGACATTCTCACGCGCTGTCACGACAGCATTTTCATCGATATCCACGGCTATGATATGTTCAGAACCAAGTTTGCCTGCAGCTATGGCAAGTATGCCACTGCCACAACCGACATCGACAACTGTATCCGATTTTTTCATGTACTTTTCAATCATTTCTATACACATTGAAGTGGTTTCATGTGTGCCCGATCCAAAGGCATTACCTGGATCAATCTCGATAACAAGATCGTCAGGAAGTATGTCAAATGTTTCCCAACTTGGTTTAACGACAATATGATTTCCCAATCTAAATGGTTTGAAATATTTTTTCCATTCATTTTCCCAATCTGATGCAAATATTTCTTTATAGTCAAGTTCAGCAAGACCAGGATCGATATCAAATGCACGAAGGCCTTCCAAACTTTCTTTCATATCAATGAGTGTCGCGTCTACATCTATATCTTCATAATAGCCAGTTAATAGAGCCCCTTCAAAATCGAGCTTTAAATTTTGAGGGTCATAATAGTCCCATTTGCCCTCTTCTTGATTGGTGAAATCGGCATCGTCAGGATTATTGATCATGACGCCTGTTGCGCCATAGCTGTATAGTAAATTTGTGACAGCATCGATCGCTTCAATCGACGTTTTAATGTGAATCTCGTACCAACGCATCGTTTTACCTCTATCTTTCGAATTATCGACTCAATTTGCAGTCGTTGTAAATATAATTGGCGGAAACAAGCCATTGCATTAATAATAACACAAAAATTAGGAGCAACAAAGCATAAAGTCTTGTCGCTCCTAATCACTTTTTCACTAGCTGAAAGCTTACTTTTGATATACAGAAACTTAGCTTAAAGTATCTTTCAGCTTATCGAAAAAATTTTTGTCGTTACCTTTTTTCCCTTTGTTCGTTTTGCTTTCTTCAGGAACTGAAGTTGGACCAGCTTTTTTACCAGTGAGCTCTTCGTCAAATGCCATAAGGGCTTCTTTCTGTTTCTTATTTAAACCCGTTGGAATTTCAACGCTGATTTTCACGTACTGATCGCCACGACCGTAGCCATTTAGAACTGGTACGCCTTTACCTTTAAGTTTAAACTGTTTGCCACTTGCCGTGCCCTCTGGAATCGTGAATTTCGCTTTGCCATCAAGTGTAGGCACCATCACTTCAGCACCTAAAACAGCTTGCGTGTAACTAATCCATAAATCAAAGTAAATATCATTGCCATCACGTGTGAACTGCTTATGCGGTTTGACACGTAGAACAACGATCACATCGCCCCGTGGTCCACCATTTTGTCCGAGATCGCCTTCTCCTCTAAGTTGCATGTTTGCACCATGGAAAACACCAGCAGGAATATCTATATCTCGTGTCATTTTCTTTTTGATGATGCCATGTCCTTTACATTGACGACATGCTTGGTCAAATGTTTCGCCTTTGCCTTTACATGTTGGACACTGCTTGACACTTATGGACTCACCAAATAGAGAGCGTTGTGAATAGCGGACTTCACCTGTACCATTACACGTAGAACACTTGTGTGAAGCGGTTCCAGGTTCATTGCCTGCGCCATGACATACATCGCACTCTTCAGTTCTAAAAAACTCTATCGTCTGCTTTTTACCAAAAGCAGCTTCTTCAAATTCCAGTGTTAGATCGACGCGAATATCTTTGCCTTTTCTTGCCGAGCTTCTACCTCTGGAAGAATTGAATCCGAAACCGCCACCACCGAACATCTCGTTGATAATATCTTCAAAACCACCAAAACCATCAAAACCTGAAAATCCACCACCAGCGCCACCATTTTGATTTACACCTGCATGGCCAAACTGGTCATAAAGGCGTCTCTTTTCAGGATCGCTCAATATCTCATAGGCCTCATTAATCTCTTTAAACTTAGCTTCAGCATCTTTATTGTCTGGATTTCTGTCTGGATGGTATTTCATGGCAAGTTTTCTATAAGCACTTTTGAGTTCGGCTTCGTCTGCATTGCGTTCTACGCCTAGTAACTCATAATAATCGCTTTTACTCACGCATCATACCGCCTTTCTATTGTTTAAGGGCATCCGAAGATGCCCCTTTGATAGTTTAGTCTACCACTTCATAATCTGCTTCGTCAACTGGTTCTTGATCATTTCCAGGTGTTTGTTGTGAAGATGCTTGTTCTTTCGCATAAAGTTTTTGAGCGATTGGTTGGAATGCATTTGTCAAAGCTTCAAAATCTTTTCTCATGAGTTCAATGTCTTCAGTGCCCATTGATGTTCTGAGCGTTGCTATTTTTGCATTGATGTCCGCTTTTTCTTCTTCTGTTACTTGATCTGCGATGTCTACTAAAGATTTTTCGATTTCATAGATCATGTTGTCTGCTTTATTGCGTTCTTCAATGAGTTCTTTGCGTTTTTTGTCTTCTTCAGCATGAAGTTCTGCTTCTTTGACTTTTTTCTCGATTTCAGCTTCTGTTAAGTTTGTAGATGAAGTAATCGTAATGTGTTGAGATTTGCCAGTACCAAGGTCTTTAGCGCTTACATTGACGATGCCGTTTGCATCGATATCGAAAGTAACTTCAACTTGTGGCACACCTCTTCTTGCTGGTGGGATACCATCGAGTTGGAATCTACCCATAGAGATGTTGTCGTTTGCCATTTGACGCTCACCTTGAAGCACGTGGATATCAACAGCGGTTTGATTATCTGCAGCCGTAGAGAAAACTTGGCTTTTTTTAGTAGGAATTGTCGTATTTCTCTCGATTAATTTTGTAAAGACACTACCGAGTGTTTCGATGCCAAGTGATAATGGTGTAACGTCAAGAAGTAAAACGTCTTTTACATCGCCAGATAATACACCGCCTTGAATCGCTGCACCAAGTGCAACACATTCGTCTGGATTAACGCCTTTATGTGGCTCTTTCCCGATGAATTTCTTAACCGCTTCCTGAACAGATGGTGTACGTGTAGAACCACCCACTAAGATGACTTGTTCGATGTCACTAGGGTTAAGGCCAGCATCTTTAAGGGCTTTTTTAGAAGGTTCCATCGTCATGTCAACTAAATGTTTTGTGAGTTGGTCAAATTTTGCACGCGTAAGGTCGATGTTAAGGTGAAGAGGACCTTCAGCAGTAGCTGTGATAAATGGTAAGTTGATATTTGTCGATTGTGTCGTTGAAAGTTCTTTTTTTGCTTTTTCTGCAGCTTCTTTAAGTCTTTGAAGAGACATTTTGTCTTGTCTTAAATCAACGCCGTGCTCGCTTTTGAACGTATCTGCCAAGTGATCCATAACGATTTTATCAAAGTCGTCGCCGCCTAAGTGATTGTTGCCGTTTGTCGCTAATACTTCGAAAACGCCGTCGCCTATTTCGAGGATCGAAACGTCGAATGTTCCACCACCAAGGTCAAATACCATGATTTTGTGTTGCTTGTCAGTTTTGTCGAGACCATATGATAATGATGCCGCTGTTGGCTCGTTGATGATACGCTTCACTTCAAGACCAGCAATTTTACCTGCATCTTTAGTTGCTTGTCTTTGAGCATCTGTAAAGTATGCTGGAACTGTGATAACTGCATCTGTTACTGTTTCGCCCAAGTAGCTTTCTGCGTCTGCTTTTAATTTTTGTAGAATCATAGCCGAAATTTCTTGTGGTGAATACGTTTTATCATCGATTTTCACTTTATGGTCTGTTCCCATTTCTCTTTTAATAGAGCTAATTGTGCGATCTGGATTTGTGATTGCTTGTCTTTTCGCAGTTTCACCGACTAATCTCTCACCGTTTTTAGTAAAAGCTACGATGGAAGGTGTCGTTCTATTGCCTTCTGCGTTTGGAATGACGACTGCCTCGCCGCCTTCTAATACTGATACACATGAATTTGTTGTACCTAAGTCGATACCGATAATTTTAGCCATTTATATTGCCTCCTTATAGTTGTTCATTTATTTGCAATTATTATAATTGTTTTTGCTTTAGATGAATAATGATTGTTAGAATGGTGTTTCGTTTAGTGGGCCACTTTGACCATACATGGTCTAATGACTTTGTCATTTAATACATAACCGTCTTGAAATACTTCCACGACATGGTCGCTGGAATGATCCTCTGATTCGACGGTCATGACAGCATGGTGCTTGATTGGGTCGAATGGCTTGCCAATCGCTTCTATTTTCTTAACGCCATTGCGCTCAAAAAACTCATCCAGCGTTTTTTTGATTAAGACGACGCCATCAACAACTTTACTCTCCGTATTTTCTTGTTCACTTGCAAGTAATGCACGTTCGAAATTATCCATAATAGGAAGCATTTCAATCATGAATTTTTCTTGACCATATTTGAAAATATCCGATTTTTCTTTCTCAACGCGTTTTCTATAATTTTGGAATTCCGCGTTAAGTCTCAAGTACTTGTCATTCAGCTGTTCCATATCCAATTTTAGTTGATCCATGGGATCGATGGTTTTTTCTTCTGTTTTCTGTTCCGAATCCAAAGTCAATTCTGGTTCGGTATCCACAGTTGTTTGATGGGGTTTTTTCTTACTCATTTTTCCTCAACCTTTATCTTTATTTTATTGAGGAAATTGCTTGGTTCAATAACTATGCAATTTCCCTAGTTATAAGTAGATGCCAGAAAAGACATCTGAAAGCGTGTTGCTAATATAATTTACGATAGAAACGACGGAACCGTAGTCCATGCGCTTCGGACCAAGGACGAGTATCCTACCGGCATTGCTGCCATCAACTTTATATGATGAAGCGATGATGCTACATTCATCGAGTGAATCTATGCCAATTTCATTGCCTATTTTGATGGACAATTTATTCATTGGCAGTGACTCGAGTAATGAAACAAGTCTATTTTCTTCATTAAAGTATTCAAAGATGTGCTTTGCGCGTTCAGTATCCGAAAATTCATAAGTCGATAACAAATGTGCGATGCCCTCGATGTAAAGCTCTGTTCCATTTAAACTCTTAAGGGCGTCCCTCAAAATAGGAATCAGATAATCGACGATATTGCCAAACATACTCAACTTTTCTTTCATTTTTGAAATTGAACGCACATCGATATTTTCAATGGTTTCACCACTTAAATGTGCCACCATCGTATCGGATATTTTATCCAGTACGAATTGCTCCGTATTTGACAGGGCCAATTGAATATTTTTTACGATGCCAGTATCCGTCACTAAAATCAACAATACTTTTGAATCAGATACTTTAACGAGTTTCAAGTTGGCTAAACGACACTTATTAAATTTTGGAATAGAAACGACCGCCACGAGCTGCGTATATTCAGAAAGCAATTTTACAGCTTGTTTCGCTAAGTCACCAGCTTCGATAATCTTATTCATAAGCAACGACTGTATGACTTCCTTATCTCTAGCAGATATGCTATTTTCCTGCACCATTGAATCAACATATAACCTGTAACCGAGATCCGATGGTACTCTTCCCGCTGATGTATGCGGTTGCATCAGATAACCAAGCTCTTCCAGATCGGCCATCTCGTTTCGAATCGTCGCTGAACTGATACCAAGTGGGTATTTTTTTGAAATCGTCCTAGATCCGACCGGTTGCGCCGTGTCGATAAAGTCACTAATTATCGCTTCAAGAATTTTGAGTTGTCTTGCTGAAATCATATCGCCACCTACTTTGTTAGCACTCTTCAAATTTGAGTGCTAATACTATAAATAATATACCGCTCCCCTTCCAATTTGTCAAGTTCCTATTTAATAATTTATATGCCGTTAACAATTTATTCACGAGTTCCATTATCACTGTTATTAAGCTCTGCCTTTTCTTGGTGCAATAAAAAAGCGACTCAAGATGAGTCGCAAAATTGCATAATTCCATAATTCCATAATTCCATATCTAATAGATTATTTAACTGAGTCAATCAACCATAAACTGCAAGAAAACTTGATTGGCCAAATCTCTCCCTTTTTCAGTCAGTATGATAGTATCTTCTTTTATAAGAATCAAATTTTGATCAAGTAAGATTTCCAAAACCTCTTTATACTTGGAAAGAAAATCGATCTCGTATTTATCACTGAACTCTGACATGTTGATGCCTCTATTTAATCTGAGTCCTAGGATTATTGACTCGAAAAGGTCTTCATTTTTATCGATTGCATCTGTCTCATCAATTGGTAGATCTCCAGCTTCTAAAGTATCGATATACTGGTAAATGAGAGATGTGTTTGAAAATCGCGTATTCGACAGTTTTGAGTGAGATGAAACACCGATGCCGAGATATGGCTCGTTTTTCCAGTAGACGAGGTTGTGTTTGGATTCATAACCAGGCAAGGAAAAGTTAGAAAGCTCATATTCTTCAATGCCTAACTCTCTCAGACCTTTTTCAATGGCATGATACATGTCGCGTTCGAGATCTTCGTCTGGCAATATGACTTTGCCCGCTTCATAGGATTCATACAGCGGTGTCCCTTCCTCAATTTTCAGACTATAAGCCGAAACATGCGTTGGTTTGAGTGTCCGTACGAGTGAGAGCGCATTATCTATATCCTGTAGCGTTAGGTTCGGCAAACCAAACATCAAGTCAAGACTGACATTATTGATACCAGCCGCTTTGACGGCATTAAAAGTCGTTACGAAGTCGTTTGTGGAGTGAATACGGCCTAGTGAAGTCAAAAGAGCATCATTGGTTGTTTGAAGGCCCATGCTCACACGATTGATGCCAGCAGAAAGATAGTGGTTGAGTTTTTCAGGCGTCAATGTGCCTGGATTGATCTCAATCGTAATTTCAGCCTTCTTATCAACGTCGGCAATTTTGCGAATATAATCTATTAATTCGTGTATGAAAGCGCCATCAATAGCACTTGGCGTACCGCCTCCGATATAGATCGTCATAATCGTGCTTTGTGACAATACGGCTTCATAATGGTCAAGTTCTTTTTTAAGAGCTTCCATATATCGTTCGACGCCTTTGTTTGCCTCGAAATCACCCACGCGATGTGAAACGAAATCGCAATAGGCGCACTTCTTAACACAAAATGGTATGTGTATATAAAGACTCAAGGGATTCATATAGACCTCCTTGTCTAGTTAGGGAAATTTTTCCATAGTTAAAAAAAAGGCAATCAACTCGCGATTGCCTCTGAACGCTTTAATTATCGTCAAATTTGAGAACTGAAAGGAATGCTTGTTGTGGCACTTCAACATTACCCAACTGTCGCATTTTCTTTTTACCCTCTTTTTGCTTCTCAAGCAACTTTTTCTTTCTTGAGATGTCGCCACCATAACATTTTGCAAGGACGTCTTTTCTCATGGCGCTAATTGTCTCACGCGCAATGACTTTTGAGCCTATGGCTGCTTGAATCGGGATGACGAACATCTGTCTTGGAATCGCCTCGCGCAATCTTTCGCATATGATGCGACCTCTTGCCTCAGCTTTAGATTTGTGAACGATCATGGAAAAGGCGTCGATCATCTCTTTATTGAGCAGGACGTCCAATTTCACGAGTTCAGATTCTCTGTATTCTAAGAATTCGTAGTCAAGTGATCCGTAACCGCGTGTTTTTGATTTGAGTGCATCAAAGAAATCGTAAATAACTTCATTGAGTGGCAATTCATAATGAAGGACAACGCGCTTTGGATCAAGATAATCCATATGAATCATATCGCCACGGCGATTTTGACATAAATCCATGATGTTACCAACGTACTCATTTGGTACAATAATATTCGCTTTAACGATTGGCTCTTCCATCATGGCGATCTCTGTTTGAATCGGCAAATTGGAAGGATTTTGAATCATGAGGACTTCACCACTCGTCGTCGTGACGCGATATATAACACTTGGCGCTGTAGCGATGATATCGAGATCGAATTCACGATCGATTCTTTGTTGAATGATTTCCAAGTGCAAAAGGCCTAAAAAGCCACATCTGAAGCCAAAACCAAGCGCGACGGATGTTTCAGGTTCAAAGGATAGTGCCGCGTCATTTAATTGCAGTTTTTCAAGAGCATCGCGAATTTCATCGTAGCTCTCGCCTTCAGCAGGATAAATACCGCAAAATACCATCGAAGTCGCTTTCTTATAACCAGGTAGTGCATGTTCCGTCGGCGTAATCGCACTCGTAATCGTATCACCAACACGGCAATCGATGACGTTTTTGACACCTGCAGCGATATAACCAACATCGCCAGCACGTAGTTCGTCGATTGCAAGTGGTCCTGGAACGCTGATGCCAACTTCTACGACGTCAAATTTCTTGCCAGCCGCCATCATCATGATTTTATCGCCCTTTTTCACAGAGCCTTCCATAATGCGGATATAAGCAACAGCACCTTTATATGGATCATAATAGGAATCGAAAATTAGCGCTTTTAATGGCGCATCTTCTGGACCATCCGGTGGTGGCACATCACGGACGATTCTTTCCAATACTTGTTCAACATTAGTGCCATCTTTTGCAGATATTTGTGGGGCATCTTCAGCAATGATGCCGATTAATTCTTCTATTTCGTGGATAATCTCAGCTGGTCTAGAGCTTGGCAAATCGATTTTATTGAGAACAGGTACGATAACAAGCCCTTGCTCATCAGCTAAATGAACGTTTGCAAGAGTTTGTGCTTCCACGCCTTGTGTTGCATCAACGACTAATATAGCGCCTTCACAAGCTGCAAGTGAACGCGATACTTCATAGGTAAAGTCGACGTGTCCCGGTGTGTCTATAAGATTCAGCAAATACTCATGACCGTCTTCGGCTTGATAGACTAAACGCGTCGTTTGTAGTTTAATAGTAATGCCGCGTTCCCTCTCAAGATCCATACTGTCGAGAATTTGTTCCTTCATTTCTCTACGCGTCAATAATCCTGTTTTTTCAATCAAGCGATCTGCAAGGGTTGACTTGCCGTGATCAATATGTGCAATGATGGAAAAATTTCTGATGTACTTTTGTCTTTCGCTTGACATCCAATGTGCCTCCTTAATATTTAAAGCAATTTCCTAACATAAGTACTACAACTATAATATATGTAGCTTTAGATAGTAGCCTACTAATTGTTATCATCTATGCCTTTTTTACTAGCCTAACAATTATACCACACGTTTGAAGTGTTCTCAAATATTTAATATGTACTTAGTTATAAAAAAACTTGCACTTTTGAACCCCACATGATAGAATAAATCTGTTGAAAAACTTCGGGGAGGTGAGAATCACATGGCAAATATTAAATCTGCAAAAAAGAGAATTAACGTTATCGAGAAAAAAACAGCTCTTAACAAATCTAAAAAATCAGCAATCAAAACTGCTGAAAAAAGATTTTTAGAAGCTCTTGCATCTGGAGATATTGAAACTGCAAAAGCAAAATTCAATTTCTTTGAGAAGAAAATGGCTCAAAACGGTGCAAGTGGATTATTCCATAAGAACGCATCTGCTAGAAAAATTTCAAGATTAAGAAAAAAATTAAACGCTGCGGCTGAATAGTCGTTTAATTGATTTCTAGTTGAGAATTCCCCGATAAATGACCGTGTTAATTTTAATATTTGATCAAATATTAAAGAGCGTACAAGTTAAGTACGCTTTCATCTTTTTTTGAAGCGCCCTATTTGGGCGCTTTAATTTGTTTTTTGATGGATTATTATCCCTTTGGCACTTCACTGATTTGAAAGAGTGCTTTTTCAATCAATAAAAGTGGTGGTAGCCCACTCGACTTCATCATGAGATCCACTTCTTCAAGGATTTCTATGATCTTGCCAAGCTGCCTATTTGAAAACTGAATGGCAAAGCCCCCCGCTTTTTTTGCGACAAACGGGTGAATCTCCAGTTTCGAAGCAACGGTGGCACTCGTGTGACCAGCGTCCAATAAAAGCTTTGTCTTATAGATGTTTCTAAATTGTTGGTTGATTAAATAGAAAATTTTAATCTCTGGCTCGCCACCTGCAACAAAGTAATTGAGTATTTTGATTGCCTCGGACATCTTACGGCCACTGATGGCATCCATCATCTTAAAGATGTTGTGTTCGATGGGAATTTCAACATACTGATTGATGACACTCTCATCGATAGCACCGTCAACCCCTGACATCATGCGGATCGTATTGTCTATGTCATATAAATTCTTTCCTGATTCAGGATCGAGATAGTTGATCATCTCGATAAAATAGTTTATGACGTGTAGCCCGACTTCTTTATTATATAATTTAAAACGCTTTGCAATCCATTTGGCAAGCTCAGGTCTCAATAAACGGTCAACAGTCACAACGTCGGCAACTTTCACTAAATGCTTATATATTTTCTTGCGCTTATCGAGTTCACTCTCTGAAAACACGACATAAATATGTGCCGGCAAATCCGTCAAAAACTTGATGAGTTTATCTTCCTGTTCATCCTTTACCACTTTGAGCAAGCCTGTATTTTGAAAAAGCACGATACGACGCTCGTCAAAAAACGGCAGTGTCATAGCCATACTGATAACAGAATCCACATCGACAATGGTCTCAATTTGTGACAAATTGAAATCACAATACATAGGCATTAAAAAATTCTCGGATATATATTTAGTCAAATTATCTATTAAATAGGACTCTTCACCGTGAATCAAAGTCACTTGATTCAAAGTGCCGCCCTTTAATTGTTTGAAATATGTCATAAAATCCATCTGTAAATCCCTCCGAACTCTATCTTACCATAAAAACCGTTTTATTTTAATGGTCTCGCGCGACAAAATCATATCGATTTCACCACTTTCATACGTCGTATAGTGCTCGATACCTTGTTCTTCCAAAATGCCTTCCAATTTCATCGTCGGCATTTTATATTTCGTACCACATGAAGTTATGACATAGTCGATGCCATAGTTTGTATATAGGTTGAGATTGATTGCCGTTTTTGAACCATGATGCGCTGATTTAATGAAATCAATTGCCCCATATTCAGCAATTTGTTCGCTTTGCGTTGCTAATAATACGTCAATCAAAGGTGTGCTGATGTCGCCAAGAAAATAGCCTAGAGACCCTTCATATTCTAGAGCGACTGCTAATGCATCATCGTTGGGATCTTCTTCCCCGCTCTTGCTTTTAATCGGTAGGATCGACAATGTCATCGTCTGACCAACACTTGTATCATAGATTTGTTCAATGGGCTTTTCAATTATTGTGATTGATTGACTATTCAAGAAGCCTTCGTCGGATTTATATGAGCCGTCATTTGATGCGTAGGCCTCGTCATTTGATGCATAAGCGTCGGCGATTGGTGACTTTGAATCTTCTTCATTCTCAAGTAATTTGTCATAGGTTGCTTGATTCATGTAGATATGCCCAATAGTCATATTTTGCATCAATTCAACAGCATCGCCTATATGATCCGCATGAGCATGTGATAAGATCAAAGCATCCAAAGCATGCACACCTCTACTTCTCAAAAGTTGGTGGCTACTGAGCCGCCCATCCCCTGTGTCTATCAGAATTGTGGTTTGACCTTGCTGTATCAGTGACATATCACCATGACCAACGTCAAAAAACGAAACGTTGACGGTGCCATTGTCCGCAAAATTCAAAGTGACAAAGAAAGCCAGCATGATCACAAACAGCCATTTGAATGCCCATTTCCGCTTTATAAAAAGCTTCCAAAAAACGAGGGCTGATGTCAAGCAAAAGACATATAACAATAGCGCATAAAAATCCGTTTTTTTGAAATGCACAAAATAATTCAAATCTAATGGTAAATACTTTCCGACAAAATAAAACAAATCGATTGTAAGTTTCAAAATTTCGGACAAAGGCCAAACCAATATGCCCAAATTCAACGAGGCAGCTATTAGAAACAGCATTGAGATCGGTAATATGATATTGGACATGGGTACGATTAAGGCATTGGATATAAAGCCATATACATTGGCCGATTGGAAGTAATATAAGGTTGCTGGCAGAAGGAGAATCTGAATGCCTATTGAGAATCTCACTGCTTCAAGTACTTTTGATTTCAATGCTTTTCCAAATAGCTTTCTGTAGATGACGGCTACGCAGATATAGGCGAAATATGAAAGGTGAAGACCAGTCGATAGAATTGCCACGGGTTGCAGAATCAAGATGATGAGCAATGATGTGGCTATGTTTGTGTACACATCAATTTTTCGGTGAAGCAGATGACAAACTTCAGCATATAAAATCATAAAAAAAGCGCGCTGTGCAGAATATGCGCCACCAACGAGCAACAACATAAACGCCATAAATGATAAGATGATCACTGACCGCAAGATTGCGGATTTGAAGGCAAGTATTTTTCTGAAATACTGATAAATGACGCCGAAATGTAGTCCGGAAATGGCGAATACATGGGCTAATCCTAGATTTTTATAGTGTTCATATTGCTCAAATTGGCCCTTTTCACCCAACAAAAGCGCATGAAGAAACCCGCCTTGTGCATCATCAAAATATACGGCGAGCTGATTTTGAATCCAAGTACGGATATCAAGCCGAAAACAATCAAGGCAAGGCGTTTTACATGCTTTTGCATCAGCTATAGACACTAAAAAATACTGACCTTTAATGTTATTGGCGAATAAGTACGCATCATAATCAAATGCATATCTGTTTTTAAACGCTGTAAATTGATGTTGATTGAGATCCACTTCTATTTTAAGGTGATACGTTTCATTTTCAACAAGTTCTTCTATGATGGAAGCGTCTTTTAATTTTATTTGCCATTTAATTTGAACATCTTGATTATCGATTTGTGAAAGTTTTATGACAAACGTCTTGTTTTCGAGATTATAATCGACGAGATTTCCTTGGGCAACGCATAATTTCTGCGCGTAATCACCATTGGATTTAAGCGTCTGCTTAGCTTGATGAACGGTGTCTTTATACTGATGATTCATAATGACGAAAAGAACGACTGCCGCTACGAGCGTTAAAAACAATAAAGTTCGGCGCATAATACCTCCATATATTTCCATTGTATCAGAATGGAAATATATGGTAAATATTAATTTATTCGCTTTGACGCATCAAATCGTTCAAAATCACATCAACAGCTCTTTTTATCGCTTCAATGCGGTCTGCATCTAGTCTATTACTTCCTGAATAAAGTTCGTCGCTATATAAAGTGAGGTGCTTTAATGACTCAGTGCTTAGCATGGGAATTGGTATACTTTTCAGCGGTGTCGCATAGAGTTCGAGCAAGGTCCCCTTTTTTTTTCCCATATTGTTGAGCCATTGAAACGTCAATGTCGAATTGAGAATCATCGTCAAAACTGGTAGCGTATATGGCGAATTATCTTTTTCAGTGATGTAGTAAACGTCAGCTGAGGCGTGAAAATCACTCGATACATAAGCGAAGCGATTTGACTTTGCACGTTGAGGTGCGACGATCTTTTCACCTTTAAATAGATTTCTCGTGCGTGGCCAAGTCAACATGTACCAGGCACGGATATTTTTTATAACTTCTCTACGCTGCATCAATTTATCTTTATAGGGTTTCAACCAGCCGAGCACATCTTCGTGGACATCCTCCTGATCTATATAGAGCAGATAAAGTGGTGTTTCCAGTGTCGTGTAATAATGGTGCACATCGCTATTTTTAAAAAAAGGTACGAGATAGGGTTTCAATGTCTGGGGCAGTGTATGGATGACGTCTTCATGGTAGACGAATTGCTTATCTGAACCACTGACGATGCCTTGGTGGATGTCGTAGCAGTCTCCAAGTGTCGCCACTTTATGTCGAGACATCTTCGTCAATATCGCTTGCATTTCATCCGATAAAATGAACTGAATGGTATCATCCTCTTGAAAAATGCGTTCCATTGGGAGTCTTTTTTTAAGTGTCAAGGTTTCGTCAAATATTTCGACGGTTGAAGATTTTTTCTTCTGAACGACATAGACACAGGCGTGCAGCTTCCTTTCAGGAAATACCACCACGTCCCCATAATCGATATAAGTGGCTAAATTTAACGTTTCCTTGATAAACCGTCTCAATTTTTTAGCGCCATCTGCAGTCAAAAAGTAGTTGCTGGATAAATAGCACATGCTCCCAGAGTCCTTTAAATAAGCGCTTCCCTTGTAAATAAAAAAATAGAAATAATCCATCTTTCCTTCATAAAACTGAGCCCCGAGTTTTGTTTGTTTGATGGGTGCAAACCATTCAAGGTTGTTTTTTTCGCCGATATAAGGCGGGTTGCCGATGACTAAATCAAAGCGTTCCGACGTGTCGATCAAGTCTTCTATCAAGCTGTTGCCACAATATACTCTAAATGTCAAAGGCGCAATGCCTCGCGACTCGGAGAATTCATTCAGAAGGTGTTTAAAGACCCTGACTGCTTCTGGATCTATATCAAGGCCAACGATTTGGTGTCCAATGAGATTGCGGAGGTTTTCATTTGAATAATGACTTGAGTGTTTGATCAAGAATTCAATGAATTCTAAATAGGCGATCAATAAGACACCGCTGCCACATGACAAATCCAAAATGGAAAGTGGCAATAAGCGCTTGAGCCATTTATCAACGTCAAGTGGTACGGCTGAATCGACCTTTATGTAAGCGCCTAAGTAAAGCGCATCAAAATTAACGCCTTCGATATCGAAAGCGTTATGGTTTAGCTGCATATGATTTTTTAAAAGTACATAGACCATCTGTTTTGCGACCCAATCAGGTGTGTAAACAGTACCCGTCGTCACCGAATCATGTTGAACTGAACGTTCATGGCCGTATAAGGACTTCAATGACTCATATGATTGTTTCAAGTTGCCTCCTAGAGCAAATCTTCAAGCGTATAAGTTTCCGTTTTCAAGAATACGATATCTTCGTTGATAACGGTGTTCATCAAATCGATCATCTGATGTAGATGGGCTTCGTTGTTACAAAGGACATAAAATTGACCGTTTGTAATTTCGATCTCGGCAATAATCACATCTTCCAACATGACGCGTAAAATTGGCTCGTCATCTTCGTCTGGATAAACTGGCAAATTGATGTCAAGAATGCGATCATAGAGCGCCTCCTGAGTACATCTAAAGCCATAAGTCGCTTGATAGAGCATGAGTTCTTCTTCAAATGAATTCTCTTCATCGATTGAGTTCACGATATCCTTGACTTTGTAAATTAAATGGCCTTGGATATCCATAAACGCATCAAGCGTCATACGGCCCATGCTGTTCGTATATTGATTGTATTGATCGAGAATGAACTTGACGATACTCTCTTTATAATGGGTTTCTATTTCATAAATATCACCGATGAGATAATGTTTATGTCCGAGCGTCACAATGCGGCCACTTATTAGTTGATCGAGTTCGACGATGGTATTTTCAATAATGAAGTCGTCGCTGTTGAAGATGTCCTTAAGAACGGCTTGGTCACGGTCACTTCTGACTTCGTACAAGCTCCGTTTGGAAGCTTTGATGGCATCTAATGCTTCAACAATTTCAGGAATATCCGCACTTTGATCGGATAATTTGTAATGATCGATCAATCTTTCGTTGTTTGCATCATCTCTATAATTGAAAATAAACCATTCAGCAAAGCCAACAGTATCTGATTTATCTTCGGTTATTAAAAATCTATTTTCAGCTTTTTTGATCAAGCTGCTAAATTTTGGCAAGACTGCGTATTCATATAAGTCGTTTACGATTGATTCCAGTAGTTCAATACTCATGTGCTTCTCCTCTATTAATGATTCTTTACTTTAATTGATACCGAATCTATTATATACTATTTAGGTGAAGATTTCAGTATGTTTATCATTTGGAGGCTAATAATGACAGTTAAACACTATAATACCAATGCATATATAAAAGAATTTCAAGCCAAAGTGGTGGCACTTGTCGATAGAACTGAGGGGAATGCCATTGTACTCGACGCGACGTATTTTTATCCTGAAGGCGGCGGACAACCATGTGACCTTGGAATGATTGATGGCGTGAAAATCAAAGACGTCATCATCGAAGACGATATCATCTATCACATCACCGATGCGTCCATCCATCATTTGACGGTTGATCAATCGATTGACTGTACCATTGATTTCGACCGTCGCTTTGCTTTTATGCAACAGCATACAGGGCAACACATTCTTTCATCTTGTGCCGAAAAGCTATTTGACGCAAACACCATCGGATTTCATATGGGCGAAGATTACGTGACGGTGGACCTCGATAAGAAGTTGTCTAATGAAGACGTGGATGCCATTGAAAATATGGCGAATGCCATCATCTTTGCCAACAAGGCAGTTATGGCCCACTACCCGACTTCTGAGGAACTTTCAAAAATGCCACTCAGAAAGCAACCAAAAGTGACGGAAAATATCAGGGTCATTGAAGTGGATGGCATCGATTTTTCACCTTGTGGTGGCACACATACAAAAACCACTGCTGAGGTTGGCTTACTCAAAGTCAAACGCATCGAGACGTATAAAGCAGGCATACGCATAGAATTCGGATGTGGCATATACGCACTAAACAGTTTCAAGAAACGCAATGAATCGATCAATAGCCTCATGAGACTATTCTCAATACAAGATAGTGACGTTGTCAGCTTTTGTGAGCAATTGTTAGAAAATCAAAAATCAGATCGACTAATGATCTCAAATTTAAAAGAGCAACTCTACAGATTGCAAGTTGCCCATTTATTAGCGAATTATGAAGAGGATCTTGAAGCGGATATAAAAGTGATCAGTCTTTTGGAAGAAGACATGTCCATGAACGATTTGAGGTTTAAAACATCACTCATCTGTGAGCAAGACAACAATATCGTCATCGCAGCGGCATCAGAAAACGATAAAACGCATTTCGTTTTGGCAAAATCCAAAAATCTAGAAAACACCTTCGATATGGGCACCTTATTTAAGGCTCACATCGCCCCTCTTGGCATCAAAGGTGGCGGTAACCCATTTGTCGCACAAGGTGGTGCAAATCAATCCTTGGATGCACAGGCCATCATAGAATCCATTGAGACGGCACTTCAAGGTATCATTGAAGCATAATTGAACATAATTGAAGCATTATTTATAAATCGTTTTATATATGGGCGTCGAGCCATGCGACGATATCACCGAATACGGTACTTCGGTTGGTTTCGTTCAGCATCTCATGACGCCCTTCTTTATAGAGTTTTACTTGCGTATCAAAACCGATGGTTCTATAGATATCCGCGGACTTTTCTACACCTTTGCCGTACGAGCCTACTGGATCCATATCACCAGATAACATCAACAAAGGCAGCTGTTCTTTGAAATTACTGAATTCACCATTATAGAGGATGCGTTCAAGTGCTGTAAAAAAATGATAAAAGAACGAACTTGGATGAACTTTGCCACAGAAAGAATCTGCCAAATAGGCATCGACGATGTCGCGATCACGACTTAACCAATCAAAAGGTGTTCTGGCACCTTTTATTTTTTTGTTGTTTTTACCGAATGCCATTTTATCTATGAAATTGGATATATGTCTATCGCCATGCTTGTCCATATCACGCTTTGATAGCCATTGACCCAACTGAAGCTGCAGTTTTGGATAAAAGCCAGT
This sequence comes from Acidaminobacteraceae bacterium, assembly GCA_942493125.1. Classification (GTDB taxonomy): domain Bacteria; phylum Bacillota; class Clostridia; order Peptostreptococcales; family Acidaminobacteraceae; genus Fusibacter_C. The sequence continues at coordinate 352,107 of OW818667.1, forward strand.
GCCCGATAAAATTACACCATCGAGTAAGTAACTATAATCTAGTAAGAAATCACGCGTTAAAAACGACCCCATACTATGCCCTAATACGAATAAAGGTATGTCAACATGTGCTACTTTAGCCATCTCAACGACGTGTTTTAAGTCCTCTTTCATTTTATACCAACCATCTTCACCCAGATATCCGAGCATTTCTGCCTTTGGACCGTGTCCACGTTGATTGATGCCGTAGACCAGATAACCATTTTTCGTTAAATGCTCTGCAAAGGTATCATAACGTTCGATCGTCTCAGCCATGCCGTGTGCAATGACGACGACACCTTTTATTCGATCGTCGTTCAGAGGCTGCCAAACATAACCATTAAGTTCAAGTTCTTCAAATGATTGCATTGAAAATGGATTCTTCATACGCGCGCTCCTTATTCATATTTATAATATTATTATAACACTTTCAGTTTCATATTTTAACTAACAGTGAATTATGCTAAAATGAACATGCATTATTAAAACATGGAGGCTTAGATGTACTTAATATTAGGAATTTGCAGTTATTTAATCGGGAGTATTCCCTTTTCATATCTCATTCCCAAATGGATTGGAAAAATTGATATTCGAACGATGGGCAGTGGCAATACTGGAACGACCAATGTCGTAAGAACACTCGGCATGAAGGTTGGCGTTATCGCATTCATAGGCGATTTTCTCAAGGGGATCATTCCAGCATTGATTGGCTTATTATGGTTGGGCGAGCTTGGTGGAATCATCGGTGGTTCGATGGCTGTAATTGGGCATTGTTATCCAGTGTGGTTGAAATTCAAAGGGGGCAAAGGCGTCGCAACCTCTGCCGGTATTTTGATCGTTTTGATGCCCGATATTTGTATTCTGTTATTGATTGGTCAGTTCATCATCATCGCGCTTACAAAATACATGTCACTTGCCTCTTTGCTCAGTGCGGTACTGTTGCCAATTCTTGCTTTTATTTTTTCAAAGAGCGACCAAATGGTACTGTTTTCAATTGGTTTAGCATTGTTTGTCATCTTTAGACACCGGTCTAACCTCTTTAGATTGATTAAAGGTACAGAAACGAAGTTGGTAGTAAAGAATAAAAACGCTTAAAAGTAAAACCGAAACGAATATCACAAACTAATAACAAAGCTAAAACAAAACTAAAAACTAAAGGGGATCACATACTATCAAACGATAGAAACGTGTATCCCCTTTTTAGATTCTGAATTAATTTCTAGAGATTTTACTCTACGATAACCGCCGTACCTGAAGCGGTGACCATCAACATGTTGTTTGTTTGGCCGAGCACTTCATAATCGATGTCAACAGCGACAATGGCGTTTGCCCCCATTGCAACAGCGCGTTGTGTCATCTCTTTGATCGCATACTCTCTTGCGTCAATGAGTTCGCCTTCATATGAGTTTGAGCGACCACCAAAAAAGTTGGTCAACCCTGCTGCGATATCTTTGATAAAATCAACGCCGTTGATGACTTCACCAAATACTAAACCTTTATATTCGACAATTTTATACCCTTCAACTGAGGGTGTCGTAGTTACAATCATAATTACCTCCAATATTTTAATAATTTCATTTTAATATACAATGGTTAAGAATGGATTAAAAATCTATGAAAGTTGCCCTTTTTCTGTTACAATAAATGGAGTCCCATGGGGGTAGCGGGGTGCTGGTGTGCCTTCTGATCTTCAAAATCAGTGCGGGTAATTAAGAGTTGCCTTGGTGGGTTCGATTCCCACATGCCCTCGCCATATAAAAATAACGCATCGTTCTATATATAATTATAGACGATGCGTTTTTATTTTTATTTAACTTCATACGTACAAGCATATCGCTGACCTGTCGCATCATTGAAAGGAAGTTTCTTGGCAGTGAAGCCAAAACCTTTATAAAAGCCAATGCCCTCGTCATCCGTTTCAGCTGTGACAAATTTTACCTTCTCATCTTCTATTGCAAACTTGATGAGTTCTGTACCAATTTTTTGTCTCTGAAAGGTACTTAATACAGCCAAATGTCTAACAACCAACATGTGGTTGTCAATCTTTGAAAATCCAATCAGCCCAACAAGGAGACCATCGATTTTACAGATATAGAATCTACCTTGTGTTTTTGCATAAACTGTTTGAGCGATATTCTGTATCTTACCAAATGTTGGATTGAACATAGACGTTCCCAGTAACGCCGAAATGTCGCGATTCATAAATATTTCTTCAAAATCGTCAATTTTAATGATTTCCACTTGTGCTCCCCTATTCCTTATTTTATGTTTTTAAGAATTTGTGACCATATTTCAAAATGCACTGCTTTTTCACCGTCAAATTCAGGGATCGTTCCCAAGCGCCATACGGATAATCCGCCAATCTTGAAAAATTTCGCTAAATCTATCTTTGCTTGAATGCTGCGTTCATCTTCATACCATACGATGTTTTTACTACCATCAGCATCATCTAAAAATGAAATGTAAGGACTCTGAAGATTTGTTGAATATTCAACAGTAGCGCCATTTTCTATGCGCATCGCTATCGCTTGATAGGTCGGATGATACGGTACACTATTGATGATGACGCCGTCCTTTACTTTCCATTGTGCTGTATCCATTGAAAGTTGAAGCATGACTTTTTCCGACGCTTCAACGCCAGTTACAGGATTTGTGATTGCTTCTAATGCATAGAAAATCTCGTTGATTGGTGAAAGCGGTGTAACTGTGTATCCTGATGCCATTTCAGTAGATGAAAGACGCTTTGGATAATAATCGTGTGCCATCAAAATGACCTTGTCCGCATAGTCTCCTATCGTTTTAAAATCGTAACCGTCAAAATATTCAATGCCTGTTTTACCTTGTGGATGTACGGCGACTAATAAATCTAAGTCAACTTTTTCAAGTTCTGTATCCAGTTGTTTTAAAAATGCATTTAAATTGATCGCGTTCGCCTCACCTTTAAGACCCTCAAAGTCGATGACGACACCATTAAATGGTATTTTATAAGCGTTTAGGGTTAATGCATTCATGATTGAATCTACTACGGAAGCGCTCATCAATTCATCTGACAGAATCTTCTCTGCAAGAGTAACTGTTTTCTTACTCACTGTATCATACACAGTTTCTTCTTTAACAAAAACCATCAAGTTTCTATCGAGCGTTTCATTTTCTGTTGCAGTTATAGCGCTTGAATAGCCTGTAGGCACCCTGTATTCATTTGAACCAGTGCTTGTCATATTAAGGATGACATCCGTTTTATCTTTGTTGAATTCTAGTCGACTCCAGCCAAAGCTCAAAGCACTTAAATCCTCAGAATAATCAATTTGACTATATGAACTGATGGCATAATAGCTGTGTAAGTCTTCTAATTTATTGGCGTATGCCAAGTATATTTGATTCAACATAGCATATGCTTCTTCTTTTTTAATCAATTGATCAGGACGAAATGTTTTTGCTTGATTTAAAGATATAAAGTTGAATTTGACAGCAAGATTCAAAATCGATTGATTTGTCGTCGTATCTAAAAATGGTGATTCTAAATCTTTTAACTGTACAGCCAATTTATCCAAAGTCAAAGACTGAAATATAAAAGTTATCGTTTCTAGACGTGTCAACTTTTTTGTCATATCATAATTTGCTGTATATACTTTACTTGGATCTATTTTTTGTAATACTTTTATCAAATCACCTTGTGTGACGCCAGATCCTAAGTTGAAAGTCTCAGTACCCTCAATAATACCTGCGTTTAACATGTTTTGAAGGGGCTTATATATCCAGTGGGATTGTGAAACATCCGCGAACACAGTTTCCGCATAACTTAACGGTGTTGACGTGAAAGTTACGGCCAATAGTAAGATAATTATTGCAAGTCTATATGGTATGCGCTTTAAATTTAAATTTGTTCTCATCGTTTCACTTCCTATTCTATCTAATGGTTCAGCATCAGCTTCTAAGTTATCGCATCACCTTCATTTTAATGTTAAAAATATAGGTGTCACCTTTAATTATAAACTATTGACTGAGAAAAACCATGACAGCCAGATTACAATCTCGTTAACGAACGTATCAGTTTGAATTCAAATTGATTCTGAAGACGTCATCTTCCATAATGACTGTCCACTTGTCGTAGGTATTGAGCATAAAGCCATCTGTTTCATATTGTTTGGTAAATTTAATAAAAACTTCTTCATAACCTACAAATACTCTGGAATAGTAAGTATCCTTAGTAAAACCTCGATGTGTTTCGTTAAATGTATTGGCATACTTGATAAAAGCACTATAGTCAAAATTATTCATACTGTTTTTTGTGAGCAAGCTGTAGGCCAGATCAAAGCGACGGGTGCTGATATATTCGATAAACTCGAGTACGACATCTGTTGACTTGATCTCCTTCGAGTAGATCAGGGATTCCAGCTTTGGAAGTGGCGAATTGAAATTATATCCTTGCATGCTGCGTCTGTATTGTTTCCCCTCAATTAAAAATTGAACGTTTTTGACCTGGTTGTTTTCTGTCAGGCTGTTGACCACAGACCAAATGTATAGATCAAAGCGTTCATCCAAAAAAAGCGCATCGAGTTCTGGTGTATCCATCAAGTTGATATAGCATGTTTCATGCACCAAGTCGATTGAGATGATTTGGATGCCTAAATTAAAAATAGATGAAAAATAGTTGTTTGTTGAACCTTCTGCAAGTGCATCAAGAATCGCTTTTTCAAAATTTGAATCGCTTATAGTTACACTTCTTGTTTCAGGGCGCAAAGCATCGTCGTACACGAAGTACAAATCTGTACGAATCTTGATACTACCATGTTCAGGTGAAATGTATTGATCCGCTTCCAAATTGTTATAGTTGACATCCATATTGATTGCAAAAGTTCCTATTGTCGCAATTATTATGAGAAGCAGAACGATCGTTACAGGAAATTTCATGCCTTGTCTCCCTTACTTTTTGGGCAATGTGATAACCACTTGAGTACCAATGCCAAGTTGACTCGTCACTTCGATAAACCCTTGATGAAGCTGTATGATCTGTTGCGCAATAGCAAGTCCAAGACCTGTGCCTCCGGTCTGCCTAGCACGTGCTTCGTCAACCCGATAAAAACGGTCGAATATAAATGGCAGATCCTTCTCTGGTATACCAATGCCTGAGTCTGTGACGCGAATGATGATTTGATCGCGCATTTCTTCTAGTTCGACGAGTACTTTACCATCTTCTGGCGTATATTTAACGGCATTGCCTATGATATTGAGAAGGCATTGCTGCATTTTTTCTTGATCAAGGGATATTTGGACTTTATTGGTTGCTACAAGTGATAAATTGATATTTTTCTTCAAGGCGATTGGATTGAGCGTTTTGTTAACCCATTCAAGCAAGTAGTTTAAATAAGTGATGCTATAGTCGAGTTCAAGTTCGTCTTTCTCTACCCTAACGAGATAGAGCAAGCTATCGATTATTTTGTTTAATCGATCGATTTCAGAATTGATATCCAACATAAATTCGCGGTAGATGGATTCATCCCATGAAGGAGCAGACAACAAAGTGTCTGAAACAATTTTCATGGACGTCATCGGTGTACGTAGCTCATGAGAGACATTGGAAACAAATTTTTTGCGTCGCTCTTCAACCTGAAAGAGTTTGGTCGTCATGATATTAAAGGCTTTACCTAACTCGCCGATCTCGTCACTGCCCAATATTTCAACTTTTGTATCGTACTTTCCAAGTGTGATTGTCTTTACAGAATCCGTTAATTTTTCAATTGGTTTCGAGATGATGTCGGCAAAAATGATACTGATGAATATAGAAACAATAATAGCCATCGAAAAGATGATGAACAACTTTTCCATGAACTGATCGATATCTTCGAATATATAATTTGCTTCGATGGACATGAATGTCGCACCGATAATATTGTCACGATCCACGATAGGGACAGCAGCGTACAACAAATAATCGTCTTGATACATATAAATGTTCGACGATTTATTACCTGACAGTGCAAGCTTCGTTTCTATGTTGTCAAGAATTTGCCCATTCATCGTATCAAAGGAATCGACAATAACTTTTCCGGAGGTGTCTACGACAACAGCGCGTGCATTGTATTCAAGGCTGTTTTGCTTGACGATGTCTTCGACATAACGCAAAGTATATTCATTGTCAATATTGTCAATAAAAGGTGCCACCTGATTTGAGACGACTGCGTTAAACGTCGACAAATTCGTTTGCGCTTCACTGACATTCGTTTTTACGAGAGAATCCTTCACGAAAAACGTCGTAAGCAGCATGACAAAGGTTATCAATATTAAATAGGTGGAAACAAGTTTCCACCTAATACTTTTAAAGAACTCTTTTCTTTTTATTTTTAAAATAATACCCAACGCCCCATTTCGTCAAAATATAGTCTGGTTGAGATGAATTTGTTTCGATTTTTTCTCTTAAACGTCTAATGTGAACATCTACCGTTCTGACATCTCCAAAGTACTCATAACCCCAGATCGTCTCTAATAGTTCTTCTCTTGAATAAACGCGTTCTTCATTCATGATCAAGAGCAAGAGTAGATCAAATTCTTTAGCTGTCAAATTGACTTGAACGCCATTGATGGTCACTTTTCTACCAAGTGTATTGATGTTGAAATCACCGAGGTTCAATATATTTGAAGTCATATTTGAGTCGTTTATTTGTACGCGTCTGAGGATCGCTTTAATACGCGCCTTTAGTTCAAGCATGTTGAATGGTTTCGTGATGTAATCATCCGCACCATACTCAAGTCCTAAAACTTTGCTTGAATCGTCATCCTTAGCTGTCAACATGAGTATCGGTACCATGAGCTTTTCTCTTACTTTTTTACAGACTTCCAAACCATCCATACCTGGCAACATAAGATCTAAAATGACGGCATCATATGAATTTTGAAGGATCTTGTCATAAGCTTCTTTACCATCTACTGCAGTTTCTACTTCGTAACCTTCTTGTTCAAGGCTAAATCTTAATCCCTTTAATAAAATTGGTTCATCGTCAACAACTAATATTTTCTCTGCCATGTTACCACTCCAATCATGATTTAATCAAGGTTCGTGTATTTTCATTGCGTTTCGTAATCAATAATCTGTCAAAATGCTCAAGAAGAATCACAGTTGCTTTTCGGGACAGTCCCACTAAATCTCTGAACTGCGCGACGCTGATCGTCGACTGAGTTTCAAAATGTCTGAGCAATGCTTGCTTACATATTTGATATTGCTTCGCTTCCATTATGTTTTCATCATTAATTTTAACAAGAATTTTGGAATTAATCAAATGATATAGCACTTCTTTGTTAATAATTTTGTTAAATTCTTGATTTATAAGGTCTTCTATAGGTACGACCCCTTGTTGATGCGCTTCAATTTGGGACAAAAGTCTCGAAACGATTGATTTTTCTAGTGGTGAATACTGTACTTGATAATTTTTTATTGCAATCGTTTGTGGTTGTTCTTCTATAAGATCTTGTCGAATCAATTCTTGAATAATTCGTGCAAAATCTTGTTTACCTATAGTGACATAGGATAAACGCGACGCAATTTTTGACTTTAATGTCTCTTTTTGAATGCCTGCTCTTAGTGGATATAGTTTATGTTCTTTTGTAACTTCATCTATAATCACATCGACAAGAGCGCTCCAGTTTTTTTCTAATATAAATTTTTGATCGCCAATGCCATGTACCTCACCCTGCTGTATGAGCTGTTCAAAGAGTGTATGTCCAGCATCAAGTGAAAACGCTGACTTTTCAAAGATTAAATCGCTGAATGTAAATATAAAGTCCTCATGACTTAGAACCTCTAGGAGTGCAGCTGTTTGGGAATATGGTGCATCTGCTTCATTTAAATGCATGTGTTTCTTTGCATATGGGGTTACGATCTGACCACCACCAAGCGTCGTCATCGGAGAATAACTTCTTATGATGATTGGATCACCGGATTTGCAATAAATGGGCGATTCGAGTCTGAGCTGAACGCGCCTCTCTTCATTGGAAAAGATTGGCTTTGTAACTATGCGGCAAAGAATTTCTCTTGTGCCATGGTAGAGCTTAAGGCGTTGCCAATGCTTGATTTCTTCAGCCAACGTATCGGTTTTAAGCAACACGTCGATAATCATGGTGGCTTTAAATGCTTCAATGGAAGTCAGCGTATCACCTTTATGAACGTCATCAACATCAAGTGAAACATTCAGAGCCGTCCTCTGACCATATTGTGCAGAATCGACATTTTTGCCATAGACTTGAACCCCTTTAACTCGGCATTTTTTTTCCCCAGGATACAAATAGAGTAAATCGCCTTTTTTTATCTCGCCTTCGAGTAAAGTGCCTGTGACGACGGTGCCAAATCCCTTAACGCTAAATATACGATCGATGTTAAGTCTCGATGCTACAAAGACATCTTTGATAACTTCATCTCTAGCAATGGTCTCAATCTCAGAAATGACGCGAACATTAGCTTCTGAGTCGTATATTGAATAATGGATCAATGGCTTATTTTCAAAAACGGTTTGATGTGTCATGGCCTTGATTTCATTTTCAAGGGTATATAGTCTCGCTTCATCTACTAGATCACATTTGGTTATTAAAATAAAACCTCGATTGATACCCAAGTGTTTGATAATACTAAAATGCTCTAGAGTCTGTGCCTTGATCCCATCATCAGCTGCGATAATCAAGATGACCGCATCGATGCCCATTGCACCAGCGAGCATTGTCTTAATAAACCGTTCATGACCAGGTACATCAACAAAACCAACGGTTAATCCATTGGAGAGGTCCAAATGAGCATACCCATTCTCTATAGTAATTCCACGTTCTTGTTCATCTCTAAGTCGATCGGTTTCAAATCCAGTCAAATGCTTGATAAATGCCGTTTTTCCGTGATCGACATGTCCGGCGGTGCCAATTACTATGTGACTATTCATTTTCATCTCCCCGTAAAACCATTTCGAGCCCGTTTGCTAAACTCTCATAATCATCCTCGAAGAGTGTTCTGAAATCAAATAGCAAAGCATCATCTTCAATTTTACAGATAATCGGAATTTGCAATCTTCGTAACTTCGTTTGGATGAGATTCAGCTGTCTATCCCCTCTTAAACTTAGACCATATGAAGTCAACTGTTCAAGTGGCATTGCGCCACCACCAACTTGGGATTGCATCTCTTCAATAGCGTATCGCAAACCAATTTTCTCCAGCATCATCTGATTTTTTTTGATGAAAAGTGTCACTTTTTGCAATACCTCTTCAGAAGTCGCTGAAAGCATGGAAAGTGTCGGTATATGTGAAATGGCCATATCTTGATTCAAGTATTGGATCAAAGTATCCTCGAGAACTGCCAAAGACAATTTGTCGATTCTAAATGCCCTGAGCAGTTGATTTTGTTTGAGTTTGTCGATATAGATTTTTTTGCCTAATATGATACCCGATTGGCTAGAGCCTAAAAGTTTATCGCCTGAAAATGAAAGCAAGTCTACACCTTCAGATATGCATTCTGAAATGAGTGGTTCGCGTTTAAGGCCATAAAAGCTAAAATCTATCATGGCACCACTGCCTAAATCTTCGTAAAATGGCACTTTTGTCGTTTGAGCAAGTAGTGATAGCTCTTTTCTTGAAACTTCGCTCGTGAAGCCCATAATTTGATAGTTGCTCGTATGCACTTTTAGAAGCAGTGCTGTGTTTTCGGTGATGGCATTTTCAAAGTCTCTCAAATGCGTTTTATTGGTCGCGCCGACTTCAACGAGTTTGCAACCACTTGATTTCATGACCTCTGGAATTCTAAAGGACCCGCCAATTTCGACGAGTTCACCTCTAGAGAGGATAACTTCCCTTTGATTTGCCAAGGTATTGAGAACCAACATGACAGCGGCAGCATTGTTATTAACAACCAATGCCGCTTCTGCCCCTGTCAATTTACAAAGCAATTTTTCAACGTGATCGTATCGAGACCCCCGCGTGCCTAATTGAAGATTGTATTCAAGGGTATTGTAATGTGTCATCGTATTGTAAAGATGCTTCATTGTTCGCTTAGAAAAAACGGCTCGACCGAGATTGGTGTGGAGTACTATGCCTGTGGCATTGATGACACGCTTAAGATTTGGTGACAGTTGTGCTTCAATTTGACGTGTGATCTTAATAATAAGACCACCCTCGTCTATAGAATCAACTGTTCCTTTCATGATCTTATGTCTTAACATCTGTAATTCTTCATCGATGATCGCTTTAACTTGACCTTGATCGATTTGTTGGGTAATATTTTTTGGAAGTAAGTCGATGATGAGATCCACTTTGGGAATTTGTCTGAGTAATTCATTGAAATTGTTCAACTGGTCACCGCCCGTATTCATAGTGATTACATGTATATCAATTTTAGTCGATCACAATATACTTATCTGTTCTTGCTATAACTCTGCCTATAACGGCTATAGGGTGCTCATAACGCTGTTTAAGTGCTTCGAGATATCTTACTTCATCTTCAGCTGAAATTGCTATAAGCAAGCCACCAGACGTCTGTGGATCAAAAAAGAGATCCATATAGACTTCTTCTATAGAGGTATTGCTGGTGACTTTATCAATCGAATAACTACGATTTTTATAAGCCCCAGCAGGTATGATGCCCATTTCTGCTAAAGGTCTTGCCGCTTCAATAATTGGTATCACCCTGTGATCCAGTTCAAAGCAGGCGTCGCTACCTTCTGCCATCTCAAGTGCATGCCCTATCAAACCAAAACCTGTGATATCCGTACAAGCATGAACTGGAATATCCAGTTCTTTAAGGACTTCAGCCGGTATACGGTTCAATGTCTTCATGATCTCTGTCAAATATTGAAGTGTCTGCTCATCGAGAAGGTCTTCTTTAAGAGCAGTTGTCAAAACGCCAATGCCGAGTGGTTTCGTTAAAATCAACACATCGCCAGGCTTCGCACCGACGTTTCTCCATATTTTATCTGGAGACACAAGTCCCATGACGGAAAGGCCATATTTTGGTTCGTCGTCTTCAATAGAATGACCACCAACCAGTAAAGCGCCTGCTTCCTTAACTTTGTCTGCGCCACCTTTCATAATTTCTTTCAAAATGGAAGGATCGAGACAATTTGGAAATCCTACAATATTCATTGCGAGAGTCGGTGTACCACCCATCGCATAGACGTCACTGAGTGCATTGGTTGCTGCTATTGCACCAAAATCGTATGGGTCGTTGACGATCGGTGTAAAAAAATCTAATGTCTGTATAATCGCTTGCGCATCGTTTATTTGATAGACGGCGGCATCATCTGATGATTCAAAACCGACGAGCAGCTGCTCGCTTTCAAATTTCGGGAGGTCGCACAAAACTTGTGCGAGGGTCTCTGGCCCAATTTTAGCGGCTCAGCCTGCGCTTCGTGAATAAGATGTTAACTTTACCATTGAAATGCCTCCTTTCGAGTAACTTATTTCTATTATAGCAACTTATTTAAAATAGTTCACGGTAATATCGTCATAATCTTTTGTAGTTTTTTTTCACCAATCCCTTTTACCAACATCAAATCATTAAAATTGCTAAACGGACCGTACTCATTTCTATAATCCAGTATCGCTTGGGCTGTCACTTCACCTATCCCTGAAAAGGTCATCAACTCATCTTTTGAAAGTTTATTGAAAGCATCTAAGTTAAATGATTTGCCAAGTTCAGCACTGAATGCCAGAGGTTCTGTTGTTGCATCAGAACGCTTATTAGATTGCTCGACAGATGGTGTTTGCGAACTTGTTCGAGTCTGCTCAGCACTTTTTGTAGCCTGACTTGATTGTTGCAATTCAGTTGTTACCGGTATTTTTGTGATTTCACTGGTTTCCGATGTTTCTGTGCTTTCTGAGGGATTTATAGTTTCAATAATAAAAGCATTTTCATGATTATTTGTTAAAATCCGAATGCAGATAAATAGGACTATAATTCCTGTAACTACTGCATTTAAAGGATTTAGATTATTTTTTATGTTCTTGAAATCAATCATAGGCACCTCGATATGGAATATTATGGTAATTACATCTATCGTATCATATATTTTTGATTTTAAAAAGAGTCATTATCAATTATAATAGGAGTATATGTTTTTTAGGAGGCAATCATCAATGACGTTTAAGAACAAAAAATATGCTTCAAATGTAAGAACAAAACTAAGAAAACTCACGCTGATAGGTCTATCGGCATTCATAATACTTACAGGGTCAACAATGACCTATGCTTCAGAATACGATGTCAATGCTTCTGATCTGGTTGCCGAAACCGCCGTATTAATCAATCAAACATCAGGTCAAGTCCTGTTCGATAAAAATGCAAATACACCAATGTATCCTGCCAGTACGACTAAAATATTGACTGCAATCATTATTCTTACTGATTTGCCTTTAAATGAAGTGGTGACTATCGATGCAGAATCCCCTTATGCTGGCGGTAGTCATATTGCACTTGAACCCAACGAACAACTAACAGTTGAACAATTGCTCTATGCGCTCATGATCACAAGTGCAAATGACGTTGCTGAAGCTCTTGCCATACACCATTCTGGATCCCTTGAAGCTTTTGCTGATGTTATGAATGAAAGAGCAGCAGAAATGGGCGCTATAAACTCGAATTTTGAAAACCCACACGGCTTACCTAATCCTGATCACTTGACTACGGCTTATGATTTAGCTATGATCGCGAAATTCGCGATGCAAAATGAAACCTTTAGAAAAATCGTTAAAACGACGCGATATGAGATTCCGCCAACAAATGTCAAAACAGAAACACGCTATTTGAATAGTACAAATAGTTTTTATGCTGGCATGGAAGGTTCAAATGATTTAATTACCATTCGTGGACAGAAAATTCCTATCGCTTACGACCTCGTCACAGGGATCAAAAGAGGGTTTACAGAAGAAGCGATGAACTGCTTGGTCAGTTCAGCATCAAAAGATGACAAGTCTTATATCTCAGTTGTGTTAAGATCGAATGGCATATTTATGTACCAGGATACCAGATTGTTGTTGGATTACGGCTTGTATGGCGTCGTATCGCATACATTGCTTCAAAAAAATGACGTCGTTGAGACGTTGACGATGAGCAACAAAAGAAAGACGCAAATCCCCATGATCGTAGAACAAACTGTTGTTGTCGACTTACTCGACGGTGTCGATCCTGCTAAACTAGAAAAGAAAATCACTTTGTTACCCGCCATTGACCTTCCAATAAAAAAGGGTGAAGCCATGGGCACACTATCATATTATGATGGTGAAAAGCTCCTAACTTCGCTACCTCTCGTGTCTAGTGATGATTTTATAGGAGAAGATTTGGTGACTGAAGCCACTCACTTTTTTGTTACTGCTGAGAGACCTTTGTTCTCCAAAGCTTGGTTCTTCTTTGTATTTTCAAGACTACTGATAGCAGTACTCGTATGGCGCGCGATTATGACTATAATAAGGATTCAAAAGTTAAAACGCAGAAAACTTAAGAAGCGCAGATCCAGAACGAAACCCTCTGCAGCAATGGAATCTATGAATTCATAAAAATAGCTCTATAACGGAAAGCCGTTATAGAGCTTTATTTTATGTGTATATTTAATTGAGGTGATTTTAATGAGCATATTTTGTAATTACTCTTTATAAGCGACCATTTCAATCTCAACATCAGCCAATAAAGGCAAGTTTGCCACTTCAAAAGCTGCACGAGCTGGTTTGTGCTCTGTAAAGTACTCAGCATAAACGGCATTCATCTCAGCAAATTGCTTGATGTCGTTAAGTAAAACCGTCACTTTAACGACGTCATTAAACGTACAGCCTGCTGCTTCCAATATCGCCTTTGCATTTTCAAGTGCTTGACGTGTCGCTTCTTTAATATCATCCTTCACGAGTTCACCTTTGCCAGGAATCAACGGGAGTTGACCAGAAACATAGACAAAAGAACCTGCTTTGATTGCTTGTGAATAAGGACCAACAGCTGCTGGTGCTTTATCAGTAGAAATAACCTGTAACATACTTTTTCCTCCTATAATCCTTATCTACTTACCTTCTCTAATGCCGTCTAAATAGTTGTAAATGGTATATCTGGAAACCTGAAGTGAGTTGGCGACATAGTCGATGGCGCCTTTGATTAAAAAGACACCTTTTTCTTCAAGGTCCTTAACAATATTGACTTTTTCATCTTTGGTCAAGTAAATAACCGGTCTGCCGAACTTATGAATCGTACCTTCTACGATATCGTAAAGTACATCGTTTACTTTATTAATCTCACCGATGACTTCAATCTCTTTTTCATCGACTTTACAGAGTTCGTTCATGACATTTCGTGCACTCAGCATATCTGTGATATCAAAATTGATGCACATACAGCCGATGATAGTGCCTTCTTCATCCTTTAAAAAAGTGGTTGTCGATTTCAATTCTCTTCCAAGTGTACTCTTTCCAGTATAATTGAAAACATCATGACCTTCCTGATGTTTGTTGATTTTCTTAAGAATCGAATCTGTCATTTTTGTATCGATTGTACGACCAGTCACATGTCCGTTGAAGATTGCCACGATGGAATTGTCTAGATTTTGAAAATCGTGAATCACAACTTCGCAGTTCGAGCCGAATGTTTCGGCCACACCTTTTGCAATAGGAACAACAGCCATCAATAGTGGGTGTATTAGCTTCTCCATAATTTTCTCCTTACACTAATTTGTATAAAGTTTATTGTATATTAGTTCAAATGAAAACTCAACTTAAAATGTTGAATATTTGTCACAATTTAAGTCTTGTCGCATCATTCCATATACGTTCTAGAGCATAGTAGTCACGTGTTTCCGCATTAAAAATGTGCAAGATGACATCTCTATAATCAAGCAAAAGCCAACCACCCAGTGATCGCCCTTCCTTGTGTTTCATCGTAATGCCCAGTTTTTCAAGTGCTTCTTCAACACCGTCAGCTAGGCCATTCATATGCGTTGTCGATGTGCCAGTTGCAATGATGAAATAATCTGCAAATGAACTGATGCCCTTAACAGATAATACGACGATATCCTGTGCTTTTTTATCGACGAGCGCGTCATGTATATGTTGTGTCAAACTCATTATTTGATCCATAATACCCTCAACTATCTTTTTGTCGTTTCATTTGTTTGATCATTTGTTTCGTGTAAGTATGCATACTCATTTTTCGATTTGCAAGGTTCGTTGCACATTGATCGTCAAAAACCAGTATGGCATCATCCAAACTTTGATAAGCTAATTTACGAATGATTTCTACGCCGTCAAATGTCCTTGATTGTTCGATGACGTCAGCTATATACACGATTTTACTGAGCAGTGACATGTCTAAATGACCATAAGTATGCCATCTAATGGGATCGAGAATCTCTTCATCATCAATATTGAATGATTTTTTTAAAATGCCTGCCCCTACTTCGCCATGTGCTAAATTTGGAATGGCGACAATACTTGGATCTTTATAAATGCCAAATTCTTCGATATAATCGACCATCTTTTTGCTCTTAAGCTCTTTTGCAAAATCATGACAAAGACCAGCGAATTCTGCTTTAACAGGGTCTGCACCGTAAAGAATCGCGAGTTTTCGTGAAAGATGTGCCGTTTCAACACTATGTTTGAATCGCTTCGGCGTTAAGTGACTTTCCAGATAATCATATAGCTCTGAAAAACGTGGATGATGTTCTTTATATAGGAAATGATCATGAATGTAGGTTTCTACTGTTTCTGGTAATAAGTATTTGATGCTTTTTTCTTGATCGACTCTGTCTCTAATTTCAGTAGAGCTGATTGCAAGCGCAGGAATATAGCACAGATCGATTTGTGCATCGAATCTTTGCTTTAGTGAATCTATTTTTTCCGCGAGCGCTCGTGTATCAAACCCGGGACGCGTCGCTCCGATAAAGTTGACACGCTTAATCAAGTCAGCATAGTCCTTCCACGATTCCAAAAGTAATAAGGCATCAGCACCCGTGATGAAAAATAAAGTATCTTCGGGTTTAAGCTTAGCCTTAAGGGTTTTTATGGTATCTATAGTGTAAGTCACGCCTTCTTTTTTAATCTCAATATCCGATACAAGAAAATATGGATTGGATTCAGTGGCAAGTTTTGTCATTTCAAAACGTCTGGTTTTATCGGCGGTATCATTTGAGTCCTTGTGAGGCGCCTTTCCAACCGGTATGAATATAACGTGATCCAAATGAAAACTCGTTCTAATTTGTTCTGCTAACATGAGATGGCCGTAGTGGATGGGATCAAATGTCCCACCCATAATGCCGATACGTTTGCCAGAAATCATTGGACTATTGACCTCTTTTATTTGATTTGAAAGTTCTTGATGACTTTAACGCACCTGTTGCTTTGGTTTCACCAAAAGTCGGTTTGCCTCTATTTGCCGATTTTGAAGAACCATAAGCGATATTTGCACCAAATTTTCTCGAAGGCTTAGAGCTCTCTGAGTCACCGCCAACTTTTTCAGCTTTAACGCCAAAAGTTTTTGTCTGAGCATCAGATGCAAAATCTGACGATTTATCAGACTTGCGACCAAATGATCGACTACCAAATTTGGATGATCTGTCAGAAGTTTTCTCAGCAGAATCGTCTGCGCTTCTCTTCTTGTTGAAGAAATTGAATTGCGGTTTTGCTGCAAGAGCCTCTGCCGCTTCGACTTCAGCTTTTCTAGCTTTTATTTGCGAACGCTTGCCCTTTAAAGGTCTAGACTTTTTGCCACCTTTTTTAGTCAATGGTTCTACTTTCTTACTCGCAACGGCTTTCTTTTGTTTGTTGATTTTAACGCGTGAGTTGTCAGCACCAGGAATCTCGATCATTGGATCAATTCTTGATTGTCTATAGATTGTACATTTATTGCCTATAGCTTGAACAAACTCAGCATTGAGTGCTGTACAAATCTCGTTGGCTGCATCAACTGCAGATTCCGAACTATTTTCTAACACGTTAATTTTAACGATTTCATGTTGATCCAGCAATATGCTCAATTGGTCAAGGAAAGGCTGTGAAATACCCTCTTTGCCGAGTTGCGCCACTGGTTTCATCGTATGAGCCAAGCTCTTTAAATAACTTCTTTGTTTTCCCGTTAACATATAATCTCCTAATCACGTTCCAACGATTGCTTAATCGTAGAACTCAAATTCTAAATCAAAAATGCGCACAGTGTCACCATCTACGCAACCTTGCGTTCGCAAGTGGTCGAACACACCGCTCATTTTAAGTGCATTTTGGAATCTTCGTAGGGATTCTATATCATCAAGATTAGTCGAATACAACAAACGGTCGATATAATCTCCCTCAACACAATAAACTTCGCCATCCATGAAATAACGAATGTCTTTTTCATTGGATGTGTCTATCAATTCTACAAAATAATCGTCTTCGTCTATAAGCGGCTCAATTTCAACCGTATCGAGCAATGTCGTAACTCGGCTAAGAAGAGCGTCTACGCCCTCGCCTGTCGCTGCTGACATTGGATATACTTCAAAACCATCAGCTTCAATCTTTTTCTTGAAAGTTTCATAAGCTTCATCATCATAAAGAAGATCCATCTTGTTTGCTGCAACGATTTGCGTTCTCTTAGCGAGTTTTGGGTTATAACCAAAAACTTCAGCGTTGATTGTACAGAAATCCTCATATGGGTCTCTGCCTTCAAGGCCTGATATATCGACAATGTGAATCAGTACGCGCGTTCTTTCAACGTGTCTCAAGAAATCGAGTCCTAAACCAATGCCGTCCTTTGCGCCTTCAATCAGCCCTGGGATATCCGCGATGACAAAGCTTTTGCCTTTGATCGCTTCAACAACACCCAAATTAGGTTGTAAAGTCGTAAAGTGATAGTTTGCTATTTTAGGTTTTGCTTGAGTCGTCGCCGCTAAAAATGTCGATTTCCCGACATTTGGATAGCCAAGCAGTCCAACGTCAGCCAACATTTTAAGTTCCAATGAAATCGTTCGCTCAGCACCATATGTACCTTTTTCCGCGAACGTTGGCGCTTGTCTCGTAGGCGTTGCAAAGTGTTGATTGCCACGACCACCACGCCCACCTTGAGCAAGGACAACGCGTTGTCCTAGGTCTTTTAAATCGGCTATTACTTTTCCAGTTTGAAGATCACGGATAATTGTGCCTTGCGGTACTCTGATGATAAGGTCATCCGATGCTTTTCCACTCATATTTTTTTTGCCGCCATCGTCACCAGGTTCAGCGACGTATTTCGTCTTGTACCTGAAATCCATCAAAGTACGCATACTTTCATCGACAACGGCAATAACGCTGGCACCTCTGCCACCATCTCCGCCATTTGGACCACCATCTGGCGTGTATTTTTCCCGTCTGAAGCTTACGACACCATTACCACCGTCACCGGCTTTGATCACAATCTTCGCTATATCTACAAACATTTTACACCTCGTATCTCTCTACATACAATAATAAAGCTTTTAAATAAAAATGTCCATCATAGATGATGGACATTAAGACTAAGCTTCATAAACGCTTACTTGTTTTTTATCTCTACCTTTACGTTCGAATTTAACGACGCCATCTACTAATGCGTATAATGTGTCATCTCCACCTATACCAACGTTAATTCCCGGGTGAACCTTAGTGCCTCTTTGTCTTACTAAGATTGTACCGCCGCTTACTGGTTGCCCATCAGCTCTTTTAACGCCAAGTCTTTTAGATGCTGAATCACGACCGTTTTTAGAAGAACCAACACCTTTTTTACTTGCAAATAACTGTAAGTTAAAAGTTCTTAACATCTCCGTGCACCTCCTTGATCTTAAGTTTAACGTACTTAGAATAAGTACCTTCTATACCTTCAATACCGACCCTAAATGTTCCAAATATAATATCTACAACATCACTAAGATCGTCTTCTTTCAATTTTAATTCTAAATAACCATTGTCGATCTTTATAAGTAAAGATGATTCAGGGATGCCTCCAATGCTTTCAACGGCATTGACCAAAGTCTGAGCTAATGTTGATACCGCTGCACATACTAAATCCTTTCCGGGTTCGTCAGAATAAGCGTGACCGGTAATTTTGGCGCCACTGTAATGATCATTTTTTTTTGTAACTTCAACCTTAATCATGATGGATTATAAGCTGATTGATTCGATTTTAACTTTTGTATATGGTTGTCTGTGACCTTGTTTCTTTCTATAGTCTTTTTTAGACTTATACTTGAAAATAATCACTTTAGGACCTTTGCCGTTTTTAACTACTGAAGCTACTACTTTAGCGTTTGCTACTTCTTCGCCAAGTTGAAGACCGTCTTCAGTTGAAACAGCCAATACAGATGTAAAATCAACTTTATCGCCTGCTTCTACATTCAATTTTTCGATGAAAAGTTCATCGCCCACTTGAACAGTGTATTGCTTACCACCAGTTTGAATTATTGCGTACATATCGCACCTCCTCTTTCCTTACTCGCCAATGCAGGTACACTCGAGTGTGTTTTAAAACCTACTATCGTGCGGCTACCCGATAAATATTATCACACATGCCTACATATGTCAATGCTTTGCAGTGTGTATTCGGTAATTTTTTTGACTGCTCAGATTGTGCTTCAATTCCACCTTAAGCAACAAGTTTTCAAATACATTATTTTGCTTTAAAAATACAAATGGCGCCTCTTCAACTTCAACGGTAACATGTTTTGTATTTGTGTGGTTTTGCAAGCGTTTAAGCTCGCAATATAACGCATGAAGATGCAGATACATCATATCGCCATCATCGTAATTTTGACTGAGAAGGTCCTTATTGGATGGAATCTCGCGTTTACGCGTCATCTCAAGTATTCCAAGTGACGTGAACCCCTCAATCAGTATGCCATGGTTCTTATCGTAACCATTTGACAGTAAATGCTGAATAAATGACAACCTTTCATCATGCATCATATCGATAAAATCGATCATGATTACACCTGAGAGCTTTTGCATCAAAACCTGTCTGAGTATCGCATCAGCTGCAATGGCATTGACTTCAAAGACATTTTTCCGTTTTGAGTGGTCCATACTGTATTTTGATGAGTTGACATCTGCTATCGTGAACGCTTCTAGTTCATTTACCGTTACAGAAACGCCTTCTTTTGAAAGGTGACGTGTCTTTGTCAGTTCTTTTTCTATAGTCACACCGTGATCCTGAAGTAAGGTCGTTTGAGAAGCTTTTACCACAATTTTTTTCTTCTCTACACCGAACCGAACCAATAAGTCTTTATCCAATGTGTTTTCAACATAAAATGCGTCGACTTCATGTGCTCCAATCATTTCTTTTATTGAAGTTTCAAAGGCTTCCACGTTATGAATGCACTTTGACGTATGAATAAGCTCCGTTTTTTTTACTAAGCCCTCCCAATACTGTTTCAAAGACTGCGTTTCATTTGCGATATCCGCATCAGTGGCATCGCCATTGAGTGCGGCACTTCTTACAATCACGCCGTATTGGTTGCCGATGACATTTTTCAAGAGCTTTTCCAGAGTATCGATAGCTCTTACACCACTCGCCTTTCTTGAAACTTTGACGCCTTTCATGTAAGGCATGAATACGACTGTGTCACCAGTCAACGAAATATCCGTTGATAGCTGTGCGCCTTTTGTTTGATAGGGTGCTTTATCGATTTGAGCGATGATCAGTTGTCCCTTTTTCACTAGTTTTGAAAGAGGTTGATCTTTAACTTTTGCAGGTGTCAGTTTGCAAGCACGCAACAAATCATTTCTTTGAATATAAGCATTGGTGGCCAAACCGATATCGACAAATGCTCCATCCATGCCCTCTGCAAGTGCAATGACTTTTCCGACATAGATATTGCCAACGACATTTGGCTTAAAGTGATTGTCTATTTCAATGGCGGCAATCTGTTTCGTCAAAGAGTCAAAAATCGTCGCGATGCTGAGTATTGGCGTATGATCGAGTGTAAATGCTTTCATGAGTATTCCTTTGCGTTACGCTTTCATATCATAAAGGGGTTTTAAAGTCCCTTCATCGCTATATAACAACATCAAACGTTCAATGCGAACGGCTTCGACTTCTTGAGTCATCTGGAAATGCTTGCACATCACTTCAACTAATTTTTCTGGATTGAGACTGCCTTGGCTACCTGTTTGTAGTACAGCACGCAAGATGATTTCATTGTCCATTTTATAGACGAGCTTCAGCGATTCAATTAATTCCAAGACGTTCAGAGTACGCATATTGCCATTCTTCGCCTTCTTTTCAAACGTCACTTCACCCGCTTGAAGAAAGTTGACAATCCATTCATCGAGTGGTAATTGACCAATCGGCTGTTTGAACTCTACTTTGATCAAAAACTCTGAATGTGATAATGAGGCCATCAACGACTTCTTCGTTTCTACGTACTGTGCTTCTACTGCCTTGATGCCATCTGGAAATTTCATCGTCAAAACGCTTTCAATAGTCACTTCTCGATCGAGCTGCACTTCCATGATCTCACATTGGCTTGAATACCCAACTGAAAGTGGTGAAGCAAAAGTCATTTTAGGAATGGGGTTGAAGCCCCCAGAGTATGACAAAGGCAGTTTGTTGAATCTAAAAATGCGTTCAAAGAGTTTCATAAGTTCAAGATGACCTAGGAAAGCCATATAATTTTCTTTTGTATAGAGAATTCTTAAAGTTACCATTAACAGTCACCGCCGATCAAATTGACATTCAAACCACAACCCGTGCAACCGTCGCGGCAATCCCCAGTACCTTCTGCCTGTAACGCTTTTTTATACTCACTAACGAGGTAAGATTTATTGATACCGGCATCTATGATGTCCCAAGGTAAAAACTCATCAAAAGAACGCTCTCTAGCTGTATAGAAATCAGGGTCGATGCCACATTCTCTAAACGCTTCCAACCAGACCGACATTTTAAATGAATCCGCCCAACCATCAAATTTACAACCAAGTGAATATGCTTTATGCAATACGGCATTTAAACGTCGATCGCCCCTTGCAAATACACCTTCAAGGACACTTGTAGATGGATCGTGATAGTTGTAAACAACTTTTTTGTTGAGAAGTTTAGTCTTTAAGTGGTTGATTTTACCATAGAAACCATCAATAGTTTCCTGAGCCATCCATTGAAAAGGTGTGAATGGTTTTGGTACGAAACACGATGTGCTAACGGTTACTTGAACAGATTTCTTGAGATATTCAGGCTTTACATTTTTAAAGGTGAATGTTCCAAGATTTCCGATTTCAGCGATGCCGTCAAGATCTTCATTGGTTTCAGTCGGAAGACCAATCATGAAGTAAAGCTTTACTCTATGCCACCCAGCAGAAAAAATACTCTTATAAGTGTCCAAGATATTTTCATCCGTTACCCCTTTGTTGATGACGTCTCTGAGTCTTTGCGTGCCCGCTTCAGGTGCAAAAGTCAAACCCGTTTTTTTAACTTTTTGAATTTCTTTCACGACATCGATGGAAAAACTGTCTAATCTCAATGACGGAAGTGAAACCGCTATATTGTCTTTTTCGTATTTATCGACAAGTTCGGTCACAAGTGGACCAATACCGCTATAGTCCATGGTACTGAGTGATGACAATGAAAGCTCTTCAAATCCAGTGCTTGTGAGGATTTTATCAACGATATCCACCACAGTTTCAGGTTTTCTCTCTCGAATTGGGCGATAGAGCATACCTGCCTGACAGAAACGACACCCTTTCGTGCAACCTCTGAAAAGTTCAATAACCGCACGGTCATGGACGATATCGACAAATGGGACAATCATAGTCTCAAGTTGAAAACCGCCATCAAAATCCTTGATAAATCTTTTTTGAATGCGTTCAGGCACATCCGCAGTACGTTTATAACCCAATAGAATATTGTTCGAATCATACTCTGGTTCATAGAATTTCGGTACATAGATTCCCTTGATATTAGCAGCTCTCAAGAGCATTTCATTTTTATTGATTTGACCTGCTTTGTAAGGGCGATAGACTTCTAAAAATTCCAACAACAATTCTTCTGCTTCGCCAATAAAAAACATGTCTACGAATTCAGCGATAGGCTCCGGATTGTATGCACATGGCCCTCCAGCTATGATGAGGGGTTCTCTATCATGGCGGTCTCTTGAATAGAGTTCAATTCCTGCTAAATTAAGCATATTCAAAATGTTTGTATAACTTAATTCGTATTGTAATGTAAATCCTAATATGTCCATATCACCTACTGGTGATTTCTTTTCTAACGTAAAGAGCTTGATTTGACGGTCACGCATGGCTTTTTCCATGTCAGACCATGGTGCGAACACGCGCTCACAAAAAACGTCGTTTTGTTGATTTAACAAATTATAGATGATCTGCATACCCAAATGGCTCATGCCCACTTCGTAAACATCTGGAAATGCAAAGCAAAAACGGATCATATCTTCTGATAATGATTTGTTAAATGTGTTGATCTCTCCACCAATATAGCGTGATGGCTTCTCTACCTGGTGAAGTAACGATTCTAAATTCATTGTGCCTCCTAATTGTGGAAATTGCATCCTTAGCTATTAAAAAAAGTGCCTTTTTTCCTTCTGATGTAGATGGATTCCGCGATGCCTATGGCAATCATGCTCGACATGATGGACGTGGAACCATAACTGAAAAATGGTAATGTAATGCCTGTAACTGGCATACGACCTAACGTCATTGCGATATTCTCGATTATTTGAAAGGCGAACATGAAAACGAAACCAATGATGATGTTTGAACCAAAATCGTCCTTGACCCGTCTGCTTAATGTGATCAATCTAAGCAGCATTACCATATATAAAAATATGACCAACATACCGCCTACAAAGCCTGTTTCCTCAACGAATACTGCGAAAATAAAATCCGATTCCTGAACTGGCAAATAATTTAAGCGATGATACACGCCTTCAAATAAGCCTTGTCCATACATTTGACCGGATCCAATGGTGATTTTAGACTGCATAACATGATAATTGCCTGGAAGTGATACGTCATTGGGATTCAAGAACGCATCAATTCTCTGACGTTGATGGGTTTCAAGTCTCGGATAAATGAGAGGAATTGCAGCAGCAACTGATCCAAATCCAAGACCAATCTGCCAATATTTCAAACCGTTAACCAGCAACATTCCGAACGTAGCAGATACAAAAACGAGTGCCGTACCGAGGTCTGGCTGTTTTAATACGAGTGCAAGTATCGGGAGTAGTGTTAACCCTGATTTGACAACATCTTTAAATGTATTGATGCCACCCGATTTTTCAATAAACTTTGCTAAAAATATAATGTAGGCAATTTTTGCAATTTCACTTGTTTGAAAATCTATGGGGCCGAGATCGATCCAGCTACGCGCATTGAAACGCGTGACGCCGACACCTGGTATAAATATGATGACGAGCAAAAGAATCGCGATGCCATAAATCCACCAATAAAATTCTCCAAAAACCTCATAATTGACAAACTGAAGCAAAGCGATGATCACTAATCCAAAGATAAATGAAAACGCCTGCATTTGAACTTGACGCGTGATGCCAAAGTTCATAACATCAGTGGCACTAGCAATCGCCAACATGCCAAGACCAAAAATTATTAAAACGATGCCCATGAGGACATAGTCAAAACTCATAAAAATTCTCTTAAAATTCAATGTAACACCTCGATTTAAAAAAAAGGTCCAAAAGGACCTTTATTTACCGTTTCAAATTCTTAATCGGAATACTTGCAACTAATACTGGTTTACCAGATGCGCTATCCTTAGTGCGTGTGATCTTAATATCAAAATCCGATGGATCGTAATCAACATGCTCTGAAATTGATGATAATATGTCTCTTTTAAGTAATTCCAAAAGTTCAGGTGAACAGTTGGAACGATCATGCACTAAAACCAATTTCAAGCGATCTTTGGCAATGTTTTTACTCGTCGGTTTATTGCTTAAAAATCCAAATAAGTCAAACATATACCCCTCCTATTTGCCGAATGATAGTGCTCTTTTTATTTTGTCAAAAAAGCTCTCTTGAACGTCGAATTCCAAAAATGGTACTTCTTCCCCAATAATACGTTTAGCAATATTTCTGAATGCCATACCTGACAAAGAATGTTCTTTTAAGACTGCTGGTTCACCGCGATTTGTACTCATAACAACTTCTTCATCATCAGGAACAACGCCTATGAGATCAATCGCTAAAATATCTTCGATATCTGCAACGTTCATCATCTCACCGCGTTTTACCATGTCGACTCTAAGTCTGTTTACGATCAATCTTGGTCCATAAATCTCAGCAGCTTCAAGCAAACCGATGATTCTATCCGCGTCACGAACAGCAGATACTTCAGGCGTTGTTACGACAATCGCGCGATCTGCGCCTGCAATTGCATTTTTAAAGCCTTGCTCGATACCCGCTGGACAATCTACCAATACAAAATCATGCGTCTTTTTCAGATCGGCGATGAGTTCTATCATCTGCTCAGGATTGACAGCATTTTTATCTTTAGTTTGTGCTGCCGGCAACAAAGATAAGTTTTCAAAGCGCTTATCTCTAATCAAAGCTTGCTTTACTTTACAAACACCCGTTACAACATCGACGATGTCATAAACAATTCTATTTTCCAGGCCCATGACAATATCGAGATTTCTAAGTCCGATATCGGCATCTATGACACATACCTTTTTACCGAGTAGTGCTAATGCTGCTCCGATATTGGCAGTTGTGGTCGTTTTACCAACGCCACCTTTGCCAGAAGTTACTACAATTGCTTCACTCATTATATACACCCTCCAAATCCTTCAGCGTTCTATTGATCATTATTACATACACACTTATGCGTCACAATCCATCAAAAGGCTTATTTTAATGACATTTCTCTATCTTTATGACGCCATTACTTACTGTAGCCTTTTCTGGAACCGTCGTGTGAAACGATTCATCGTCGCTTGGTGGTACTGAAATATAAGTCGAAATGCGTATTTGTGTCGGTTTGAGAAGATTGGCGATAACGATTGCTTTGTCATTGCCTGCAGAACCAGCATGTATAAACCCTAGCACTCTACCCATGACGATGATATTGCCTTCAGCAACTATTTCAGCACCTGGATTCACATCGCCTATCACGATAACATGTCCTGGATAATGCACCGATTTGCCAGATCGCATGGTGCCAAAAACAAAATGCGTGTCTGAAACATAGTTGACCATTTCGTCTTTTACGATAGGCTCCGGTTGAACGACCTTTGTCTCTTTAGGTATCTCAGAAATGACGTCTTCAACTGGTCGCTTTGGTGAAGCTTCCACTATCGGTGATATCTCTTCTGGCTCTTCCAAGCTTTCGACCGTTATGCCGTATTGATCATATATCAATGTTTCAATTGCGGCTTTCTGTTTATAACTAAGTTTCTTCCCTTTAATACCTATGATTCTTGATCCTTGATAAAATGAAGCTCTGTCTTTTAACAGTGTCATTAAATACGCCATTATAATTTCAAAATCTTCATCAGGATCTAAGTTCAAATAAAGTCCGTTTAATTTTCCTTTAAACTCAACGGGACCTTTTTGGGCCATTTTATCACCACCAAAATTTGACATGAGTATAAATATTACATCTATTATATTTTAACGTATTTCAGTAGATTGCACAACTCAAACTCTTATTCTTCTACTTTTGGAGCATCTAATACTGGTGGTTCGACAACAGGTGGTGTCAGATTAAAATATTTCGCATAGATGTCACGGACAACAGGTGCTGAATAATAACCCTGACCACCTTGTGGAATGATGACGACAACTGCAATTTCCGGATCGTCAAATGGTGCAAATGAGACGAACCACGAGTAGTTGTCATATGGCAACCTAAATTGATTGAGGTCTTCATCCGTCAATGTGTAATCCGTCATTGCTTTGATTGCATCGCGCATTGCAGTACCTTTATTCAAGTAGTCCTTTTGAATCAAGGCATTTAATTTTTCTTGTCTTACGAGCTTTTCCTCTTCAGTTGTCGCTTCATCTTTTGATTTTTCTAAGGTTGCCATCTCTTCACTGCGCATTTTGATGATTTCAATCGTCTTAGCTTCAACGTCTTCGATTTTTAAACCAGGTGCAAGGTCGCCAAGATATTCAGTTAAATAGGCAACTTCATCAAGTGGTGGGATTAACCCTTCCTTTTGAGCGGTCCCTGTCTTACCAGCAACGTCTAAAGGAAGCGTTTTAAAGATTCTGGCTACTGAACTCGCCGTACCTTTTGTCACTTGTAGCATCGCTTGTTTAACATAATCTAAATTGCCGTTTTTATCAAAGCTTTCAGTAACATCAGCATTTTTGGTAATGGTTTTATCACCAATTTGCTTGATAACGGAAAGTTCATTGAGATAACCACCATTTGCAACGGTTGCAATATATCGAGCAATCTGAATCGGCGTGTAGGTATGATCACCTTGGCCGATAGATAAGTTGAGCGTATCACTTTCATACCATTTCATAAGGTTAAAATAGTCATATTTAATGATGTCAGCAAGTCGCTCAGTGAGAGCCGGATCTTCACTACTCCCGAGTGCATAGAGCCTCTTGATGATTTCCGGTCTCGATGGGTTCTCATCAGACCAACCAACGATGCCTTCAACCAAAGCATCAAGTTTTTCTTCATCATCAACGATTTCAGCTGGGAAATAATTTTTGGCTATAAAATAGAGTTGTGATGATAGGAGCGCCATGATCGTTTTCTTTTTCTTTTCTGGATCCGGAAGACCTAACGACACTTCACTGATTTCAACACCTGATTTTTCATGAAGGCCGAACTTTTTAGAATACTCCGTCATAATTGTTGGATTCATCTCAAAATTCAAAGGAATATTTCTATAGTGGTCTTTGCCACTTGCAATATTAAAAAAGTAATAGTTGCAAGACACTTCAATCGCTTTGAAAAAATCTGTGTAGCCGTGTTTGCCACCGTAATCGTTCCAATACCAGCATCCAAATCTTTGCGTTCCTATTTCAACATAACCATCTGAATATATTTTTTGATAGGGATCAAGTCCCTGTTCCAATGCAGAATAACCCGTTATCATTTTATAAATGGAACCCGGTTGCACGGCCATCATAGTCACTGTATTAAATAATGGTCTGGCAGCCAATGGATTTCTTTTGTTTACTGGATTTAGTGCGTTCCAATCTTCTTGATTAATGCCAGTTGAGAACAAGTTCAAATCATAAGATGGGTAACTTGCTGACGCGAGTACCTCACCGGTCTTTACGTTAATCACAACGCCAGCTGCCGTTTCGGCATTAGCATATTTTTCGTATTGATAATCACCCCAAGGGCTATCGTAAATACCACCTGTTTGTAAATTGAGTAACGCCTTTTCCAAACTGGTTTCAAGTACTTTTTGTAAATCGAGATCTATGGTTAAATAAATATCTTCACCAGAGACAGCATCTTTACTTTCCAAGCCATACGCGACCTCATCTACATCAGCTACGTATTTACCGTAAACGTCGACTTCAATATATTTAAAGCCGTTTTCACCGTGCAAATCAGCTTCATAATTGCCTTCAATACCTGTTTTGCCGATGACTTGATTGCGGTTATATCCGCCCTCTGTGATAAAGGATTGGATTTCAGCTTCAGTTGCTATTTTTCCCATGTAACCCAAAATATGTGCTGCTGTCGTCTTATTTGGATACGTTCTAATGGTTTCATAAGTAACAGATAGTCCAGGAAACTCATAACCGCGTTCTTGTACGAGAACAGCGGTCTCTTTTGAGACAGATGATGCCAATTTAATCGGCTCGTATTTTAAATAACCTTGTTCTTTGATCGTATGTTTGAAGATGAGTATTTTATAAGCATCTTCGTCAGAATAACTGTCAGCTATTTTAAAATCTGAACGGCTTCTGATTTTTTTAAAGGCATCTTCTGCTGCTATTTCTGGATCAAGACCATACATCTTTAAAAAAGTCGTCTTATAAATTTCTTCCAAAAACAACATCTTAGATGTAGAAATTGGCAAGTACTTGCCTTGATTATATAGGATGCGATAGGCTTCATAAGCACTTAATTCTGGATCGATATAGTTGACAGATCTAATATCGTCAAATACTGCTTGAGCAGTCCAAGTTTCATCATAACCATTGTCGATAAGCCACTTTTTAATACTTTCATCAAAGCGATATTTGTAGACGCCATCTTCAATAAATATCGGAAACTCAAGGTGTTCTTCACCCTGCTTTTCGAGAAAATCATAGATTGAAATGACGATTTCAGAAAAGTTATCTGTTGGAACCACGCTGCTGTTGAGTTCTATGGCAAAGCCAATCTGACTCGTCGCAAGAATCTGTCCATTTCTGTCGTAGATATCCCCACGCTTTGCATGTGTTTCAATCTGCTTAATACGATTGCTTATAGACTTTTTATAAAACTCTTCACCGTGCGTGATGGTCACATCATATAGGCTGTATCCCAAAAATAGAAAGATGACTACAAAGCCGATAACGATATGATTTTTTCTATTTTTTAATAAATTAAGCATTGAAATCTCCCAACTTGTAGCCATGCACTTTTTTAAAGGCTTTTGAATAGATTAAGTAACCCAGAATGCCATTATATAACACCTCTGTCGCTATCTTGATCGCCATCAATTCAAATGGAATAGTCGATTGGACAAAAAACATGATAACGTAAAAAACAAAATGATAAAAAATGGTACCAACTGCAATCAAAAAAACTGGTGTTATGAAATTGCCTTTAAACATAATTTCAATCAAATTGACAGTTATCAAGACGATCAAACCATAAATCATGAAATTGACACCGATCATTCTTCCCAGGAATACATCTTGCATAAGCCCAGATAAGAGCGCAAATAAATAGGCTTGTCGGCTATTCCCTAACGAAGCCAGTATAATAGACAAAATGATGCAAAAATTTGGCAATGCATCATTGATCCTAAAGAGCTGAAAAATCGTGCTCGACAATATGAAGTTGACGATGGCCAAGAGGATTATATAACGATATTTCATATCAGCCACCACTTCCAGTTGTTGCAGCTTCCGTAGTTGCTTCCGTTGACGTTTCTACTGAAGTCTCAGTACTCTCTTCAACTGCTTCACTGTCACTTTCTCCATGGTAAGGGATAATCATTACTTTATTGATTTTCTTGAAGTCAACCGCAGGTGTCACTTTTATTCTATTGAGAATCAAGTCCTTATCAGTAACGACTTCATAAATTTTACCGATGAGAATCCCTTTAGGGTACATCCCCAATCCTGATGTCACGATAAAGTCGTTTACTTTTACACTCGCTTTAGGATCGAAGAGCTCACCAATCAATTCGTAATTTGTTGTACCACTCAATACGCCATCATAATCATCACTGACTCTCAACATTTCAAAGCCAACGGATGATTTTTGGTCGATAATCGATATGACTTTACTCCAGTTTTCACCCACTTCATAGACGAGGCCAACGAGACCATTGCCATTGATGACTGTGCTGTTTTTGGTTATGCCTTGATCGCTACCAGCATCTACAGTGAACATGTTGAACCAATTCCCCATGTCCTTTGAGACCACATTACAGGAAATATAGCCGTTGTTTTGATTTTGATCGACATACTTAAGCGCCGATTTTAAATCATCTAATTCACTGAGTTCTTTTTGTGACATCGTCAAAGAAACGATCTGCTCTTTGAGCATTTCGTTTTCCTGTGACAAGTTCTCATTTAAGTCTTTATAATTCAAAACGTTTATGACAGGTTCTGTCTTTTCATCGATGAAGTTTCCTATGGATGTGAAAAACTTCTGAATGGGCATAATCATAGAACCCAATTTGCTCTCGATAAATGTAATTCTGTCTCTACCGCCAAACGAAAGTGCCATTAAGACGATAAGCAAAATACCGATGACGACCAGAACGATCCTTTTGTATCGATTATTCATTTAGTCCACCAATATTCATTATAACGAGCGAGAGCTTATGAATACCTCTCGAAGTTCATTGAAACTTTCTACGGCTTTGCTTGTGCCGATTGCGACACAATCAAGTGGGTTTTCAGCAATTCTGACAGGCATACCTGTTTCTTTTTTTATGAGTTTATCAAGATCCGTAAGTAGTGCGCCACCGCCTGCTAATACAATTCCTGATGAATAGATATCTGATGCAAGTTCTGGTGGTGTTTTTTCAAGAGTAGATTTGATGCCTTCTACGATCGCTTGGATTGGCTCTCTAATCGCTTCAAAAATTTCGCTTGAATGAAGTACCAAAGTATTTGGAAGACCGGTTACTAAGTTTCTACCAGTGATCTCCATGTGGCGATCATTTGTAGGCATCATGGCACATGCGATCATCATTTTAAGATTTTCAGCAGATCTCTCACCTATCATTAAACTGTATTTTTTGCGCACGTAATTGATGATCGAGTCATCGAGTTCATCGCCAGCAATTCTAATAGAACGGCTTGTTACGATGCCGCCTAATGAAATGACCGCAATTTCAGTTGTACCACCACCGATATCTACAATCATACTTCCGATAGGTTCAGTTATAGGCAAATCGGCACCAATAGCTGCTGCCATTGGCTCTTCAATTAAGAAAGCATCTTTTGCACCTGCTGATAATGAGGCTTCATAGACAGCACGCTTTTCAACTTCAGTGATTTGTGATGGAATGCCGACGACTACTTTTGCGCCTGTAAATATATTGATGTTCGGAACGGCTTTATTGATAAAGTATTTTATCATCTTTTGAGTAATATCAAAATCAGCAATAACACCATCTTTAAGGGGTCTGATGGCACGAATTGTACCTGGTGTCTTGCCGATCATTTCTTTAGCTTCTCTACCGACTGCCAATACTTGACCTTTTTCATTGATGGCCACAACTGAAGACTCCCTTACAACGATGCCCTTACCTTTAACACATACAAGTGTATTAGATGTTCCTAAGTCGATACCAAGTTGCTTATAAAATAATCCAAATCTCATAAATTTTATCCTCTCGTTTTTAAAGTTCTCCATAGATATACATACCTATGGATTTAAGTGCCGTATTAAAGCGATAAAGCTTTATTTAAAGCTGGTTCTCCTCTTTAAAGCTATAATACTTATCTCGTCCAATTATTATATGATCAATCAGCGGAATGCCGATTAATTGCCCTGCTTCAAACAATCGTTTAGTGATATTGATGTCTTCTCGACTTGGATCAATATGACCAGATGGATGGTTGTGAACAACTATAAGTGATGCTGCGCTGCGCTTGATTGCGCGATTGAAGACTTCTCTCGGATGAACAATAGAAGCATTTAAGCTTCCGATGGAAATGACATCCCAATTGATGACTTCATTTTTTGTGTTGAGCAATACTGCAATGAACTTCTCAACTTTTGATTCGTTGAGTTCTGCACTGAAAAAGGCGACTACATCATTGGGTGAAGATAGTTTCGCTTTTCTCATGACCGTCGACTGCTTCATTCTTTTACCAAGCTCGACCGCTGCAAGGATTTGACATGCTTTTGATTCACCAATGCCATCAATCGCACAAAGCTCTTCAAGTGTCATTTGGTGAAGTTCTGTCAAATCGTCACCGCACTTGGATACGATTTTATTGCCAAGTGAAAGTGCACTACTGTTTTTAGTACCTGTTCGTAGCAAAATTGCAAGCAATTCAGATACACTTAAATGAGATACACCTTGATTCATCAATTTTTCTCTTGGCTGTTCAGCAATTGGTAAAGCTTTAATCATGTTTCTGCTCCTTTACACTAAAAGATCCAACTGAAAATGAATTTTCAACATTGAATTTAATTTAGAGAGCGGTAAACCCATGACGTTATAATAATCGCCTTTGATTTCGCTTACCAGTAAAGCGCCATAGCCTTGAATCCCATATGCACCTGCTTTGTCGTACGCTTCTCCAGTATTGAGATAAACATCTATCTCAACATCTGATAAGTCATTGAATATCACTTCAGTACACACGTAATCGACAACTTTCCTTTTGCTAGCAACATGTACCAAAGCAATGCCAGTATAAACCTCATGCTTTTCGCCGCTTAAAGCTTTCAACATGTCTCTAGCTTCTTCACGAGATTTCGGTTTGCCTAAGATACGCTCAAAATAAACTACGGTATCACTGGCAATGACGAGTGCATCATGGTTTGACTTTGAGATATCGAGGGCTTTTTCCAAAGCCAATCCCATTACAATCTGTGTGGGACTTTCTTTTTCACCAACTGGTTCGTCAATTTTACTTGGTATGACATCAAAGGGCATATGAAATTGTTTTAATAGTTCTATCCTTCTCGGAGATGCCGAGGCCAATATCACTTTCATAGTTTTTTATACACAATAAAAGCAATCACGATTCCAATTATGCCAGCGATGTTTAAACTCAGCTTAAAACCGAAAGTGATGACAATTATGTTTAAATCCACTACGAAGGGATCTACGCCGATACTCTTTCCAAAATTCAAAATGGGAACAGTATCGCCTAATGCGGCTCCAATCAAACTTCCAAAAATAGCTCCGATTAGTAGTAAAACCAATAATACGAGACTATCGTTGCTTTTAACTCTCATAACGACCTCATAAGCATACCATATTTTTACAATATTTTCCATAAAATTGCATGGCAAACAGACAGAACAGTGTCCTAATCTAAACTCTAGTTTAACATTATGTTGTTTTAATTACAAGGAAAAGAGAATTTTTAAATCATGAATTAAATTAAACATTCAATGGTTTCCGACGTTTCTGTTAAGGGTTAAAACACAAATAAAAACCTCCCAGAATACAATGGGAGGTTTTCTTATTGTAATAATTACTACTATAATTCAGGAAATTGCATAATACCAATTTGAAGATATTTTTTCTCTGAACTTGACGTAAACAAGCCATTGTTGCCATTCAAAACTATGTCTTTGTAACTTATTACGTAATTATGCAATTTCCATATTTATTTAACAAATTCTACTTTTCTTTGGCTTAAGTCGCCTTGAATCGCTTTGGTCGGACATTTTTCTACACATATCATACAATTTGTACATTTGTCGTAGTCAATCACAGCTAAATTGTTGATGACATGAATGGCATCATAAGGACAGCTTTTCTCACAAATACCACAAGCAATACAAGCCACTTTACAATTTTTCTTGACCATTGGACCTTTGTCTTTGTTGTTACATTGAACGACAGTCAGTTGTTCATATGGAACGAGCGTGATGACAAATTTAGGACAAATTTCAATACATTTGTTGCATGCTGTACATTTTTCAGGATCTACTAGTGCCAATCCTTTATCGTTGATATGAATCGCATCAAATGGACAAACTTGAACACAAGAACCCAAACCCATACATCCATACAAACAATTTTTTGGTCCGCCGTTTAACATGTTTGCAGCGACACAGCTGTCAAACCCATCATAATCAAAACGGTTGCCACAATTTTCATCATGACCTTCACATATAACTCTAGCGATTTTTTTGATTGTTTCACCAGCATCTAGCCCCATGATTTGAGCTACTGCCTGAGCAACAGGTGCACCGCCTACAGGACAACCGTTTACTGGTGCAACGCCTTTGACGACAGCATTTGCAAAGGCATCACAGCCTGGATAACCACAGGCGCCGCAGTTTGCACCAGGAACTGCTTCCCTTACTTCTACAACCCTTGGATCAATTTCCACAGCGAACTTTTTTGAAGCAAACGCTAGCAAAGCACCAAAGACGAGTCCCATAATACCTAAACTAACACCAGCTAATATAATTGTATTGTAATCCATTTCTTCCTCCTATACTAAGCCGGTAAAGCCTAGAAAGGCTATAGACATAAGGCTTGCTGTAATTAGAGCAATAGGAAAGCCTTTAAACGGCAATGGTACATCTGATGTTTCAAGTTTTTCACGAATTCCAGCAAATAATACGATTGATAATGAAAAACCGATTGCTGCGAAAAATGAATGGAAAATCGTTTGAACGAGACCAAACTCATATTGAATGTTTAAAAGAGCAATACCAAGTACTGCACAGTTCGTTGTGATCAGTGGTAAAAACACGCCTAACGCTTGATATAGCGTAGGACTCATTTTTTGAAGGACGATTTCTACAAATTGAACCAATGATGCAATAACGAGTATAAATGCTGCTGTTTGTAAATACTCCAAATGATAAGGAACAAGTAAATAATTTTGAACAAAGAACGTTAATGTACCCGCAAGTGTGATGACGAATGTAACCGCCATACCCATGCCGAATGCAGTTTCAACTTGTTTTGATACGCCTAAAAATGGACAAATTCCTAAAAATCTCGAAAGGACAACGTTGTTAACGAGAATCGCACTGACCATTATGACAAAAATACTTGCATTTTCCATTACAACCCCTCCTTATTTCGCTTTTTTAAGTGTGTAGCTATTGTATAAAGCAAGTAACAATCCAAGTGCCAAGAAGCCACCTGGAGGCAAAATCATGATTAATGCAGGCTTATAAGAAGCACCGAGGATTGCTGCGCCAAATAGACTGCCATTGCCTAATATTTCTCGAACACTACCCAAAATAAACAATGCAAGTGTAAAACCTAAACCCATACCGATGCCATCAAAAGCAGAATCGATTACGCCATTTTTATTAGCAAATGATTCAGCACGAGCAAGAATGATACAGTTTACAACGATAAGCGGGATAAACAAGCCAAGGGATGTAAATAAAGCTGGTACGAAAGCTTCCATCAACATACTTATAACCGTAACGAATGTTGAAATGACAACAACGTAAGCCGGAATCCTAACTTGTGCTGGTATAAATTTACGAAGCATAGAAATGGCAACGTTAGATCCAATGAGAACTGCAGTTGTCGCTAAGCCCATGCCGATACCATTTTCTGCCGATGTAGTTACAGCAAGTGTCGGACACATACCTAATAATTGAACAAAAATAGGATTTTCTTTAATAATACCTCTAGTCAAGTTGCTTAATTTCAATTGCCAACACCTCCGTTCTCAAGAATCCAGTTAAACGCATCGATTGATGCATTTGCACCATTTGATATAGCAACACTTGAAATGGTAGCACCAGTTATTGCTTGGATATCATTACCTGAAGCGGCAGTTTTTGAAACACCAATTTGATATGTTGATGACTTACCTGTGAACTGTTCATAAAAATACGCATCTTTAGCTTTAGCACCTAGTCCTGGTGTTTCATTATGACTACCAACTCTCAAGCCAGTAACCATTTCATCGACACTCACACCTGTTACAACTTCAACCGCACCACTAAAACCGTTTGGCGTGGATTTGAAAACATAACCGATTGGTGATCCAGATGCATCAAGTCCTACATATGCTTCAGTTATCGGTTCGAATTGACTTACAATTGCTTCTAAATCTTCACCTGTAATATCAACGAAAGATGCCGCATCTGGCAGTACGTCTTTTTTAGCCTGTTCATTTGCTAAGAAACGTTGTTCAGCAATTCTATCTTTTGTAACCTCATTTGTAAAACCAAGTGCAAAAGCAGCAATAGCGCTTATGAGTAATAAAATAAATCCGATTTTTAAAATTTGCTTCATTATTTAGCACCTCCAAACACGCGAGGTTTCGTGTATTTATCAATCAATGGCGCTGCGACGTTCATGAGAAGAATCGCATAAGATACGCCTTCTGGATAACCGCCATAGAATCTGATGATCACTGTCAACAAACCCATACCAAACGCGTAAATAATTTGTCCCTTTGGAGAAATTGGAGAAGAGGCGTAATCAGTTGCCATGAAAAATGCACCTAGAATCAAACCACCTGACAATATGTTGATAATCGTCATCTCAATATTGAAGCCAGTAATTAATAAAGTCAACACGGCAACAGTACCTATATAAATGCCTGGGATTTTAATCGAAATAACGCCACGATAAATCAGGTAAATGCCACCAAGCAATAACAACAACACCGATGTTTCACCTATACAGCCACCAACTCTACCAATTAACATATCCATCATACTAGGAAGTGGTACATCTAAACCTTCTTTAATGATGCCCAATACTGTAGCAGTTGATGTCGCATCAGGTTTAACAGATGCCCAAGTCGTCATCTGAACTGGCCAAGAAGCAACCAATACAGCTCTTGCAGCAAGTGCTGGGTTGATAAAGTTATGACCTAAACCTCCAAATAGTTGTTTAGCTATCACGATTGCGAAAAAGCTACCTACAACTGGGATCCAATATGGAACCGTCGATGGTAAGTTCATACCGAGTAACAATCCTGTTACAACGGCACTAAAATCATCAATTGTAATAGGCTGTTTTCTGATCTTTTGGCAAAGTGCTTCGGAAGCTATTGCCGTTAAAATTGATAAAACTAAGATAATCAATGCGCGAACGCCAAAATTGTATACACCAAATGCCGCAGCAGGTGTCAATGCAATCGTAACATCCCTCATAATCTTTTGAGTTGTTTCAGAAGATCGAATATGAGGTGATGATGAAACCGTCAATCTATTTTCCATAATCATCCTCCCCCTATTTTCGCTTTCTTGCTAAAATTTCACGCTTTGCAACGCGTATTGATTGAAGCAATGGTCTTTTTGCTGGACATATGAATGAACACGAACCGCATTCGATACAATCAAGCGCATTATATTTAGCAGCCTTATCGTAATCATGTAAAAGTGCATAAGCACTAATTTGAATCGGTTCAAGATTTACTGGACAAGTTGTTACACATTTGCCGCATCTTATACATGCTGTAGGTTCAGGCAATTTAGCTTCTTCTTGAGAGAAGACCAATATGCCTGATGTGTTTTTCATGGCTGGCAAAGCATCAGAAAACTGAGCAACGCCCATCATTGGACCACCGAGCATAATTTTACCTGGAATACCATTGTATCCATCGCAAAAATCGATCAACGCTTTTAAAGGTGTACCCACTCTAAAGCGAATATTTTTAGGCGTTTTAATGCCTTTACCAGTAACTGTGCAGACGCGTTCTATAAGTGGCATACCTGTTTCAAATAATTTGCCAATTGTTGCTGCAGTTGCTACGTTATTAACGACTACGCCAATATCCATTGGTAATCCACCAGATGGTATCGCACGGTTCGTACAAGCTACGATCAATTGTTTTTCTGCGCCCTGAGGATATTTCGTCTTGAGTCCGACCACTCTAATCTCTGTATTTTGGGCCGCTTCTGACATCTTCGCTATAGCGTCTGGTTTATTGCTTTCAATACCGATAACGCCATTTTTAACGCCAAGAGCATGCATCAATATCTGAAGACCTTTGATGATCATCTTTGGTTCTTCAAGCATCAATCTGTGGTCACATGTTAAATAAGGCTCACACTCTGCGCCATTGAGCACGATTGTATCAATCTGCTTCTCTGGCGGTGGCGATAATTTTACATGCGTTGGAAAACCTGCACCGCCCATGCCGACGATCCCTGCTTCTTTGATAATATCTACAATTTCCTTGCCTGTTAAAGTTTTGAAATCCGGTTTTGGTTTGACAGTTTCTGCAAGTTCATACTTTTCATCGTTTTCAATAACGACACAAGTATCAAATCCATATGCTGTATTTTGTTTTCTGACATCTAGCACAGTTCCAGAAACTGAACTGTGAACATTTGCAGAAACAAAGCCACCTGCAGCACCAATTAGCTGACCCACTTTTACCAAATCGCCTTTTGCGACGGTTGGTTCGCAAGGTGCACCAATATGCTGCCTCAAAGGAATTTCAACAACTTTAGGGCCTAAAAAATCAACAATTGGTAAATTCTCTGTCGACTTTTTGGAATGTGGAGGATGTATGCCTCCCTTAAAAGTTAAAAGCCCCATATATACTCACCCCTTTAAAAAAATTTACGTAACTTTATTGATCAAGAAATTATACTGTATACAATTTCTAATCTCACCAATAACAATTCTACTATAAATCCATAGCTAGGTCAATGCATGACCCATTGAAATTTCAACCGTTTAAAACGCTTGATAAGTTAATTATTTACCAATCAACAGTTGTCCTAAAAACATTGGTAATACTAATTTATTAAGAAATTACAACAAATTAATGCGTAATTATTCGTGAAAGATTGTTAAATTAAAATCATCATATTTCATAAAAGCGCATCAAAAAAAGCACAAAACCCTATTCATCGACATGAAATATGGTATTGTGCCATCTGATTATCCAATGAGCTTTTGCACTTCTGCAATCACTTTTTCTGCGACGAATGGTTTAACGATAAAGCCCTTTGCTCCAGAACGTACTGAGTCTATAACCATACTCTCTTGCCCCATCGCACTGCACATGAGTACTTTGGCATCTGGAAAATCCTTGATAATTTTTCTTAAGCCCTCAATCCCCGTTACTTCAGGCATTGTAATATCCATCGTCACGAGATCCGGTTTAAATTCTTTATACTTTTGATAGGCCTCTTCACCATTCCCAGCCTCAGCAACCACTGTGTAACCAGCCTTGATGACAATATCGCTTAACAATTTCCTCATAAAAAGTGCATCGTCGACAATTAGAATTTTCTTGCTCATATTACCACTCCTTAAACTACAATATAATTTACACTATGGTTAAAATAGATTCACGATACCCATAATGAGCAGAAGTACCAAAACTAGTTTCTTAAATTTCACATCGTCAATTTTATTGCCTAAATGAATGCCTAAAAATGTTCCTATAACCATCACAGGTAACAAATAAATCATGTTGACCAACTCAGGATTTTCGAATAGCCCACGCTTTAAATAAAGCGCTATTGTAACGATGTTAAGAATGACAAATAAAAATGTCAAATTGCTTCTAAATTCATTTTTGTTCTTGTCGTCGTTGGCTAACAGAACGACAACGGGTGGTCCACTTAGTGAAACAGCGCCATTTAATATCCCACTTAGTATGCCCGTTATTATGTAGGCTATTTTCTTATTTTTAATGTTAAGCTTTACACCGCTAATCATGATGGTTGAAATGACAATTAATAGAATACTGACACTCAACTTGAGTGTCGATTCATTTACAACGATAAGTAGTTGAACGCCAATAGGTATACATATAACTGCAAAGAGTGCTAACAATCCGATTTCTTTTATGTGAGGCTTCATTTTTAGTTTGACTAAAATGATGATATTCAGTACCAAACTAAATAGAACAAGCGTTGGGACTACTACTTTAAGTTCAAATAATAAACCCAGTAGTGGCAATGCCAACAAAGAAAAACCAAAACTCGTTGCACCTTGTACAATGGATGCCAGTAAAATGATAAATGATGCAATTAAAAAGTTCATGATGCCTCCAGATTAGTAAATGGTTTGACCATTACTAATTATATCATCATGTACTTCAAAGTACAAAATGATAATTAGAGAAAATTGACTTTGAATATTATAATAAAATAAGTGTAAAAAACGCTTGACTTTTAACCGTACAAAAACTATAATAAAAAAGTCGCAACACGGCATGCGGATGTGGTGAAACTGGCATACACACCATCTTGAGGGGGTGGCGAGCATAGCTCATGCGGGTTCGAGTCCCGCCATCCGCACCATCAAAAAGAACGACCTTTCGAGGTCGTTTTTTTATTTGTAAAATTACATTGGATTTATGGAATTTTCGAATCAATCGGGATTATAAAAAGGGATTCAAATGAGGTGACAATCATTTGAATCCCTTTATGATTTTATTGGTCTCTTGTATGCACTAATCTCTCATGAACCGATTTCAAATAGGCATCTAATTGCTTATGAAGCATTGAAATATCCCCATTGTTGACTATAACATGATCTGACATTGCACGCTTAATTTCGATTGACATCTGGGCTTTTATTTTCTTCAATGCTAAATCAGTTGTAATCTTGTCACGTGCTACGATGCGTTCAAGGCATAACGCCTCAGGCGCATACACTAAAATCACCTCATCGTAGTCTGATTTCTTATCTGTTTCAAATAAAAGAGGCACATCTAAGAAAACAAAGAGTTCATCCTTAAAACATTCTAGATGCTGCTGCATTCTCAGTCTAATCTGAGGATGCAAAATATCGTTTAACTGTTTTCTTAAAATGTCATTGTTGAAAATTATCTCGCCCAGTTTCCCTCTATTTAAAGAGCGATCTGGATTTAGAACACCTTCACCAAAGGATTCAACAATTCTAAATAGACCTATTTCCCCCGGTTCAACGACTTCTCTAGAGACGAGATCGGCATCAATCAACGGGTAACCTAATGATTTTAAATATTTGCTGACTTCACTCTTCCCCGATCCGATGCCTCCGGTGATCCCAATTAGAAATGGCTTGTTATTTTGCGTCATACCAGCTGTCTCCTGTATTCATATCTACTTTCATAGGCACAGAAAGATCATAACTTGCTTCCATGCAATATTTAAGGATTGGCTTAACGACTTCAAGTTCATCAAGCGGTACATTGAGTATGAGCTCATCGTGTACTTGAAGGATGAGCTTCGATTTGAGACCATTTTGTTTGAGCGTTTCATAGACTTTGATCATCGCAAGCTTTATGATATCTGCCGCACTGCCCTGTATAGGGGTATTTCTAGCCGTTCTTTCCGCAGCTGAACGCAGCATGAAATTACTGGCATTGATATCGGCAATTGTTCTTTTGCGGTTCAAGATCGTTTCTACATAGCCATTTTCTTTACATGCTTCAATAATTTCTTCCATGAAACCCTGCACGCGTGGATAGCTGATAAAGTAATTCTCGATATAAAGTTTTGCTTCTTTTCTACTGACACCGATGCTCTCGGATAAGCCGAAATCCCCCATGCCGTACACGATGCCGAAGTTGACTTCTTTTGCACGGCTTCTCTGTAGTGAGGTCACTTCAGTGACGGGAATTTTGAACACTTGTGAAGCGGTCAATGTGTGAATGTCGATATTGTTGTTGAATGCATCGATGAGTTTCGGGTCTTTGGACAAATGTGCCAAGACGCGCAGTTCAATCTGTGAGTAGTCAGCATCTAGGAGAACACAACCTGGATCCGCTATAAAGAACTTTCTAATTTTTCGGCCATATGGCAGTTTGATCGGGATATTTTGTAAATTTGGCTCCGTTGAGCTGAGTCTTCCAGTGACGGCGATTGTCTGATTTAGCGATGTGTGGACACGTGGTTCATTTGGATCGATGACGAGTCTCAGACCGTCGATGTAAGTCGATTTGAGTTTTGTATACATACGGTACTCAATAATTTCTCGAACGATTGGATGCTTATCTATGAGCTTTTCAAGCACATCAATACCTGTTGAGTAACCCGTCTTTGTCTTCTTTCCACTTGGGAGTGAGAGTTTTTCAAATAAAATGACGCCGAGTTGTTTGGGCGAATTGATATTGAAAGTCTCTTCAGCCATCCCAAAAATGGTCGTTTCAATTTCCTTGATTTTTTCGACGAGCTGAACATCAATCTGATTAATCTGTTCCATATCTACTCTAAAGCCGGTATATTCAATATCCGCTAAAATCTTAATTAAAGGCATTTCCACTTCATCAAACAACTTCTTTAAATTTTGCGCTTTCAATATCGGTTCAAAACTCTTTTTGAGTTCTATGATACCACTCATTTGTGATGCAATACACTTATCGAGTTTTTCTGTTTCCACATCAGCATAAGTCAATTTTTTGACGCCTTTTCCAAGGATGTCCTCGGTGGACACTATTTTGCTTGAATTGTGTTCAAAAACAACTTCAGCAAGATCGTAGTTTCTTCGAGCTGGATCGATGAGATAAGCGGCAATAAAACCATCAAACGTCACACCATTTAAATCGATGCCATTCCCCATTAAAAAGAGATAGTCATCCTTAATATTGTAACCTGACTTGCTTATTTTTTCATTCTCAAAGACTTCCTTTAACAGCCATAAATTGTCTACATCATGCGTAATGACGGCTTTTCCATCAAAGTAAAAACCTGCTCCCACGAGCTTGTGTGTCACGATATAGGTTACATCGTAATAAAGTTTAAAAGTGAACTCGAGTGTCTGCTTCAAAGCATCTCTCAGAGATTGGCAATCCATCTCAAGCCATTCGTGAACGACTTGTTGTTCTTCATTTTTAACATTGATTTTCAATTTGTTGAGTAGGCTGGTCAGTTCGTAAAATTTAAAGGCCTTGACGGCTACATCTAAGTTCGGATCCTCTACGATCATTTGATCAAAATCAATTTCTATTGGTACTTCAGTGAAGATTGTCGCCAATCTCTTTGATAAGAGCGCTTGTTCCGCATGTTCAATCAATAAACCTTGTATGCGTTTATTTTCTACTTGACTGACATTTTCCAATAAATTCTCCACCGTGCCAAACGTTTCAAGTAATTTTGAAGCCGTTTTAGGACCGATACTTGGCACACCAGGAATATTGTCGGAAGAATCGCCGCTTAACCCCTTATAATCAATGACTTGGCTTGCATGGACGCCAAGATCTTCCATAACGTCGATATCTTCGTAGAGCTTAAGTTGCGAGATCCCTTTTTTAGTGATATGCACTTTTGCACCAAAAGCAGCAAGTTGAAGGGCATCTTTATCTCCTGTGATAACGTTTACTTCCATGCCTCGGTCAACACATTGCTTGGCGATGGTACCAATCAAGTCGTCCGCTTCATAACCTTGAAGCTCAACACGCGCTATATTAAGCGCATCCAGTATTTCTTTCATGATTGGCATCTGCATAGCCAGTTCATTTGGCATCCCTTTTCGCGTGCCTTTATAGGCGTCATAAGTTAAATGTCTGAAAGTTGGTCCTTTCATATCAAAAG
This sequence comes from Acidaminobacteraceae bacterium, assembly GCA_942493125.1. Taxonomy (GTDB): domain Bacteria; phylum Bacillota; class Clostridia; order Peptostreptococcales; family Acidaminobacteraceae; genus Fusibacter_C. Next base: position 395,822 of record OW818667.1, read on the forward strand.
CAACGCAAAAATGCGTCGGATTAAAATTTTCTATCAAGTTGAAAATCATGGATGTTAAACCATGAACACCGCCTGTGTAAACCCCTTTGGAGTTCTTAAGCTCTGACATTGCAAAATAGGCTCTATTGATTAAACTGTTTCCATCTACGATGACTATACTTTGATTCATACTGGGCTCCTTTATTTGAAAAATTGATAATATCTATAGAAATTTGGATCAATGCAATTACCTTTATTATATCATAAATGAATCGCATATAAAAAAAAAGAAGGCCCGAAAGCCTTCTATTGTATAACTCTATGAATGTGTTTGTCAGTATTTAATAATCGTAAGATACTGTTACGTTTGCAGTGATTGTGATTTCACCGGATTCTATAGGTGTTGCAGTGTCCATAGCTGCTTCAGCGCCTTTTGCAGGATAATAATCGTAGAATAAACCACCGCCGTTACTAGCTTCTGTGATTGCATATGGTAGACCTGGTGCTTTGCCGTAAGTGCTCATAATCGCTGTCGCTTTGCCTTTTGCATCTGCCATAGCAAGTTTGAGTGCTTCTTGATAGACTTTGCTGTCATCTGCTACAGTGAATCTGATGCTGTTAACTGTATTTGCACCAGCTGCAGTTGCTGTATCGATGATTGCGCCAACTTTTGTGATGTCACTAATTTTGATATTTACTGTATTGTTTGCTATAAAATATGGGTCACTTTGTTTTTCAAGTACGTAGTCGTAAGTTTGATATAGGTTATATCCTGTTGTTTTGATATCTTCTGCTTTGATACCAGCTGCTTTGATAGCTTCAACAACTGCTGTCATGAGTTTTGCATTGTCTTTTTGTGCGACTGCTGCATCGGCATTTTTAGTTTGAACACCGATATCGATAAATGCTAAGTCTGGTGTAACGACGATTTCTCCTAAACCTTGAACGCTGACCAATCTAGGATCAACCCCTTCCGTATTTGCCATTGATAAGTCTGTAGGGGCATTGACTGCAATGACACCTACAACTAAAGCAACCATTAACATAATTGATACGCCTGCCATTAATTTATTTTTCATTTTTAGTGCCTCCTTTTTTTCTTCTTTTATAAATGATGCTGATGATATAAGCCGCTATTGCAAGTAAAACTAAAATTGGAGAATTTGATATCAACCAGATTACGAAGTTTTCTACTGCGCGTCTGATGTCGTTGATAGTGTTGATGAGCCCTTCTTTAGCTTTTCCAAAGAGACTTTCGTCGATTGGTTCAACGATAGGCTTTAAACTTTTAACTTCGTTCATCTCTAATGTAATCGTCGTCATATCCACTAGTGATTCCCAATCCTTAATTTGTTTCTCATAAGAGCTGATGCTGCCTCTGACGCGTGTCAGTTCGTTTTCGATTGTTAAAATATCTGCGATTTCAACTGCTTGATTCATGATTTCACGAAGTCTCGCTTCAGTTACTTTCAAATTCTCAATCTCTGCAGCAGTGTCCCGATATGCTTTAGTAATATCGGATGCGTTGCTTGCATTCATCGTTACAAGTCCAAGTGCCTTGATTTGTTCCAATGTTGCATTGAACGCTTCAGATGGCATTCTGATGGTGATGTATCCATACTTCAAGTTATCTGTTTCAGAATAATAATTTTTGTAAGACGTTGATTCGTTTTCAATATAGCCACCAGAATCTGTGACCATCGTTTTTAGAGTTGTCATCACATCATCATATTTTTCGACATCCATACGAATATTGGCTGTTTGTATGATCATGCGGCCTTCTCTATAATCGTCAGCGTCGGCATTTAACATGGATGGTTCTGTTGTCGCTTCTGGGCTGCTACCTTTTGCAAAGGCATTCTCTTGCTCCTCTACGCCAGTTATACCTGGAGCAGATGGTGCTGTATCTATGCCTGCACGGTTTCCATCGGAACTGTCACCATACATTGCGGCAGCTGTTGTCTCTTGCAACATATCATATGACTCCATTGCGACGGCTTGTTCTCCTTTAGGTTGACCTATAAAGAACCCTTTTGTCGCAATGATGACGATGACCATGATTGCTGGAATTGCAGCGATAGCATAGTAGCTACGTTTCATTCTAAATTGACTGAGTCGATCGATGATATTTCCAAAAAAATGCGTCTTTACGTCTATCTGTTTGTCTAATTGTTTTTCATACGCCATTTCTTTAGAAGCGATGACGAGCTTCTCGTGTAACTCGTTTTCGAAACCTAATGGCAATTCTTTCAAATCTATTTCCCCCATTAGTTGAACCATATACTTGAGTTCTTCAAATTCAACGGTACACGATTCGCAGGAGTCTAGATGTTCATTGAGTTTTTTGAGTGATTCATCGTCGATCTCTTTATCGACAAATGCGTTCATCAGTTTTCGTGCTTGTTCACATTCCATAAAACTCCCTCCTTTCTAATTGTCTGCCAGTTGAACCTGTAGAATATTTTTAAGTGCACTACGACTTCTGTTTAACCTGGAACGTACCGTTCCAATAGGTATCTGAAGTATTTCTCCGATTTCTTCATAGGAATATCCAAGTAGATCCTTGAGCACGACAACGGATTTATTATCATCAGATAGCTTGTTCAGTGCAAGTTCTATGGATTCTTTTAATTCGAGTTTCTCGTAAATAAGTAGCGGATTCGCCTGATCGTCTCTGATGATGTCCTTCAATGTGCCTTCATCTGCAAGCTGTGCATCGTAAGATAGAACAACTTCTTTGCGTTTTCTGAGTTCATCTTTACAGACGTTGATCGTAATCCGATATAACCAAGTAGAAAAATTGGCCTCCATTTTGAATTGACGGATCGCTTTAAAAGCTTTTATCAAAGTCTCCTGCGACATGTCTTTTGCATCTTCTTCATTGCCCATCATTCTAAATGCAATATTATAAACATACCTATTGTATTTAACAATGAGTTTTTCAAAGCTTTCGACGTCTCCTTGGATGCTTTTTTCGATGAGCATTGATTCCATTTTTCCACTCCTTTCATGAAAGGTATAGTATTATGACGTAAATTAAAAAAAATAGTTCCATCTTTAGTATTATACCAAAAAAATAAGCGTCAAACATTCTTCTGTTAAAAGAATCATTGACGCGTTCTAATTTTGCAATTTCAGTTATAGAAAGATTCATGAATGACGAACTACATTAGTTTTGATAAACGGGAATAACTTTTTTCAATTTGTACGGATGCAGTTGTGACGCAATGAAATTATGATCCTTATCCAAGATCAGCGTCGCGTGATGCATAAATTCAGAATTCGTAAAATACCTTAAATCAGTGGCTCTTAAAATGAGATGTTCGTTGTCTGAATCTCTCATGACCTTTATGTGCAAATTTGGTGAAAACTGCGTAAACATCTCGCCAACTGCCGACGATTTGAATAACTCAAAATAAGTCTGATCTTCAACTTCAAATGTACGTGTAATCTTGATACGATCTATTTTCTTGCTAAAAATCATCCATGGGTTGAACTGACCAACGATGTCATGTGTCGCTGTATGCGCTACGAAATCCCATTTGTAGAATGCTTTTAAAGAGGGTATTACGTGAACATCGACACTCGTATAATTTTCATTGAAATAGGCATTGAGCCTGATCGCCGCCAGACGCCTGCTTAAATTTCTACCTAATAAATAAACTACAATCAATGCGACACCTGAAGCGAGTTCAAGTGGTGAGTTTTTGCCATTAAAAATGTAATAAAGACCTACCATCGTAATGACTGGATCATATAAAGTCAGCAAACTCGCTTTCACTTTCTTTTTAAAGAGCTTAGCACCATAAGAATTGAGAATATCGAGTCCAGTATGAGACAGTGCTCCTAAAAACGTCCAAATCAGTGTCGTCATGAAATTGAACCCTGAAAAGCCCATCGTAGATAGCAACAAAGTGATAACAACACTAAATCCTGCTAAATAAGGCACAGAATGCGATTTTCCTCGATGATGTTCTAAATAAGCTGCATCATCTTTAAATAATCGAATGACAAAATCTAAATCAGGAGACATTGCTCCTAACATGGCACCAATTGTTATTGAACTTTCTATAGATACGGCATCACCTGAAAAAGCAGATATTGCAACGCCAACTAAACCATGGGTTAATGGATCCATTTTTCTCCTTTATCGCGAACTCAGTAAACAATCGCCAAGTTCGATTTACAATGTTAGACATTATTATAAAAAAAGATAGAACGTTATGTAAACCATTCTATCACATGCCCTATTTGTAAACAACGATTAATGCAGAAAATTTAGAAAAGTTTACAAATTTGTTCTAATTTCAAAAACGGCGTTTCCATCGCTTTATTGGATATAGTTATAGACAGATCAACGTTTTATCTACGTGGTTGAGTACCTCACAACCCGTTTCAGTGACTAAAACCAAATCTTCGATTCTAACACCAAACTCCCTAAGTAAGTAAATACCTGGTTCAATTGAAAATGTCATCCCTACTTCACAGATGTTCTCACTTGTACCACTGACATCCGGGAACTCATGGACATTGATACCGATGCCATGACCAGTTCTATGTGTAAAGTAATCACCGTAACCAGCTGCTTCGATGACGTCTCTTGCCGCTTTATCCACTTCGCTTAACGGAACGCCTGGCTTTACTTTTTCAATTGCTTTTAAATTCGCTTGTAAGACGAGTTCATAGATTTCACGATATTTATCTGAAGGCGTGCCATAATAAAAACTACGCGTCATATCGGAGCAATAACCGTCCACTCTGCCACCGATGTCGATAACGACTGGTTGATTGATCTCTAGCACGGTACTGTCACAGTCATGATGTGGCTCGGCACCACCTGTGCCGAAGCAGACAGTTGGTGTAAACGACATTTCGTGAACGCCGAGCTTTGCATTGATATCAACCACTTTCTTTTGGACTTCAAGCTCTGTAAGGGGTCTTAAAGGCGCTTCTTCCTTAATAAACTGCATCAATTCTGTCATGACTTGGTCATTTATCAAAGATGCTTTAATCATGCGCTCAGCTTCTATTGCATCTTTGCAGAGTCTTACATTGTCCACAGCAGGTGAACCGTTTTCATAACGGCTTTCTGGATGACATTTCATGAGTTTGAGTAAAAAATGACTCTGCCAATTTTTATCGACACCAATCACACTACCCGCTTTAATATCATCTGCTAAAAGCTTCAAGGAATCTTCTGTATCTTTATAATAAATTACAGGAATGCCTAGATCGTTTTGCATCGGAAACAAAGCGCTGATGAATAGATTACAAGTAGACAAAGACACGGAAAGAGCCAAAAGTCTTTCGCCAGGATGTATTTCTTCATCCAGTAAATAAAAAATGGAATCTGGAGAAGTGATGATTAGATGATCAAGACTAAAGTGCTGCATTTGTTCCCTAATACGTTTTAAACGCTCTAAGTTCATGTTAAGGTCTCCTTTAAATCATTTAATAGTGGTAATAATGCAATTTCCATATCTAATTATACATGGTATAAAAGGGTCTTGTACACAAAAAAAGTAAAAACCCCAAACCGATGCAAAAGCATGATTTGAGGTTCTTTATGGTGCCGAAGGCGGGGGTCGAACCCGCACGAGTGTTACCTCTCCGGATTTTGAGTCCGGCGCGTCTGCCAATTCCACCACTTCGGCCGGCAACTATTTTATATTACCATAAGAATATAAAAATGACAATATAAAAATCGAGTTTTTTTTAGTAATTTTGGAACTAAATGATGATTGATACCGTCATATTAAAGACAACACAAATAAAAGGAGGTTCACATGAAAAAATATCTTGTTTTACTGTTGGTTCTGACATTGATTGGCTCTGGATCAGCATTTGCCGTCAATAATAATACGGTTACAGTCGACGGTGCTCCACTAGAAAAAATGTTTATCAAAGACGGAAATGGCGCAATTCTATTGCCACTAAAGGCACTAGCTGAAGCTTTTGGGTATGAAGTCAAGTGGTTTTCTACCGATAAGCATATTGAACTCATTAAAGGTGCGCGTTTCATCACCATTAAAACCACTGAAAATGCCTATACCTTTGCAAAGATGGCACCCGTTGCACTCAGTTTACAAGCCACAATCAAAAATGGTTCAACTTATGTGCCTATGGAATTTGTCGAGAAGTTCCTTGAAGGTGGCGTGTTTGAATCAACTGAAGATCTTGAGATCACATCAGGCATTGACGACAAAGTGTCAACTTCAAATTTAGTGATTCAGTCAATCGAAGATGGCCGCATCATCGCAAAACACTTTGACAGTGAAGCACATATCATGTTGTCTGCAGAAACCACTTATAGTGACTATGCGACACAAGCTGCAATTAAACTTACAGATCTTAAAGTTGGTGACACCTTAAAAGTCACACATTCATCCATCATGATCATGATTTATCCCCCACAATATGGCGCTTTCCATATTGAGCGCATAAACGATGTCGCTTATACTGAAGGCACAATTCTCAGCATATCAGACAGTTCAATATTGGTTAAAGGCTCTCAAATGACGATCCAAATAAATGTTTCTAAAGAGACTAAGCTTGAAAATACAAGTGGCACCTCGATGACGCTCTCTCAATTAAGAGTTGGCAATCAAGTTCGAGTGTACCACAGTTTGGCGATGACAAAGAGTTTACCGCCTCAATCACAAGGCATAAAGATCATCGTTGATTCATTTGTTAAATGAAGAATTAAATCATTAGAAATTTGACACCATAGTTGATATATAATGAACGCCCAATCACGACATTTGTGTGATTGGGCGTTTTTATTATAGTGGACTTGGTTTAGAGTATATATAACCTTGAATGAGACTGCACCCGCCTTCTCTGATTAAATTGACCTGAAACTGCGTCTCTACACCTTCTGCGACAACTTCGCAATCAAGTGCATTAGCGATCCTAACGATGGACATAAAGAGTGAATAGGCAGTTGCATCAGTGACGATGTTATCGATAAATGACTTGTCGACTTTAATTTCATCAAACTTGATTTTAGATAGATAATTTAAAGAGGAATAGCCAGTTCCAAAATCATCTAAAGAAATCTTTATACCCAAACGCCGGATCTCGTTGATTCTGTTTTGAACGAGATTAAAGTCACTGATAAAAACATCTTCTGTGATTTCTAAGATGACCGCACTCGGATTGATGGCACGTTTTTTGATATTCTCATCCATGAATGCCACAAAACTGTCGTCAAAAAACATAATTGGTGAGATGTTAATGGATACGGATACAGATTCACCATAAAGATCTTGGAGCTTTGGCATATCGTCTAGCGACTTTAAAACAATCATTTGACTAAAGGCAGTCATGAGGTTCGCTTTATATAGTAGTGGAATAAACTCGTCTGGGCTTATGTTACCGATTTCTGGTGCATGCCAACGCGCTAAGCTCTCTACGCCATAGACACGACCAACTTTTACGTCTACTTTACATTGGTAATTGACCGTAAAATCGTCATTGATCATTGCGCGTTCTGCAAGAAGCATGATCTTAGATTCCCGCTCTAAGTTGTGATACATTTCAGGTCGATACTTGACGATCTGAGTAATTTTATGATTTTTTGCATATTGTAAGGCAATTGATGCCTTTTGATAAATCATATCGTAATCATTGTCTTCTAAACCGACAGTTACAAAACTGAGATAAAATTCCAGCTGATTGACGTAATTTAAAGCTTTCAACTTGGCTTTCAACTGGTCAACATACCGAACGATCCTCTCTTCAACATGCTCCTCAGAACCCAGACCTAACCATACGGCGAATTCATTGCCCCCTATTCGAGCAACGATGGTCTCTTCAAGTTGGCTATCTATGATTTCTTTGCCAATTGCCTCGATGAGCTTGTCGCCATAACTCGAACCATATATTGAGTTGATTACATTAAAGTCCTTGATGTCAATCAGTAAAAAAGAACTCTCAGAAGTGAGGCTTTCAAGACGTGCACTGAGCGACACTTTTAAGAAGTAAGCATTTGGCAACAAACTAAGGGTGTCATAATAGGCGTAATGTAATAGTTGGTCGTCTTTCTTGATTAAATTGCTTTGAGCAGTCACGATCGAATCGATCATCGTATTGAACCCATGTATTAATGTGCCAAGTTCGTCCTTTGATTGATAATCTGGTACAGTGTTGTATTGTCCTGTTTCTGCATGTTTCATGGCTTCAACCACTTGAATTAAAGGCTTTGTTATATTAAATATAAAGCGGTTCGCCAGCAAATATCCAGTTATCGTAATTAGAGATAACGTTGTAATCGTGATTTGGATGATAGTCATAGCTGCCTTATCGAAATCTGAAATATAGGACCCTGCTGTGACAACCCATCCCCAATTTGGATCAAGCTCTGCATAGACGATTTTTTGACCTAGTTTATTCAAGTATGGATATTCCCAGGTATATTCCGTAAAGCCACCACCCGATAAAGCCGTTTTCACTGTGTCTTGAACGATATAGACATCGCGTTTAGAATTGCTTTTGTCTTTATAAAACCATACATCTTCTCCTTCAAGTGTTGGGTGCATGATTTCGATACCTTGCTGACTATAAATGATATAATAGCCATTTTCGCCAAAATCGAGGGCGTTTTTGTTTTGTCTGGTGCCATCTTCCCTTAATGGTCCCATGAGATAAATTTTAATGGCTTCTTGCGCCTCTTCCAAAGTTATTTCGCCACGTTCTACGCCCTTGTTCATATCATCGATGAGCATGATGGCTGACTTGACGCCATTTTTGAGGATCACTTTGCCTTTATCAATCATTTCATTTCTTGATACAACGTATCCAGAAATACCGATGATCAAGCAAGCGACAAATAGAAGCGATGTTGTGAATAAGATCAGTTTTTGACCAAAGGATAACGACTGCCATTTATGTTTCATAAGACCTCTAAGTTTAGGAAATTGCATCTGTAAGCTAATTCTGCTGTTTCCGGAATTAATTACACTAATATAACTAGTATATAACATATACTAGTTATCCTCAACGCAAAAAAACCGATATTCTCCGCTAATTTGCGAGAATATCGGTTCATAGTGTCATTTTTCTACAACATACTGCTCAAATTTCTTAAAATCAGATGCACTGCATTCTAACGTAAGCAATGTTCCTGATTCGGAATACTTCGTGTCCATGATGTAGGCATAATCATTTAAATAAGAAAAAAGCTTGCCATCATCATAGGGAATCTCCATCTTACACTGTACATAATCGGTAAAAACTGCTGCTTTGATTTTGTCGATGAGCACATCTAATCCCATTTTTTGTTTAGCAGAAATATAGACAGCATCTTTCTCAGCTTCTGGTGGCTCTACTTTAGAAAGATCCACCTTATTATAGACAAGAAGCATTGGAATTTGATCCGCGCCGATTTCTTTAAGCGTGTCCATCGTCACTTCTATTTGCCGTTTATGATTCTCATTTGAGTAATCTATGACATGTAGCAACAAATCCGCATTTTTCACTTCATCAAGTGTCGCTCTAAATGCTTTGACGAGATCATGTGGCAATTCACTGACGAAGCCAACCGTATCTGACAATGTGAAGCGCTTGTTATCAGTCAACTTGATCAACCTAACAGAAGTTTCAAGTGTCGCAAACAACATATCTTTCTCAAAGACGCGCTTTGCATCGTTCTTTGTGTAAATGTCCACCATCGCATTCATGAGCGTTGACTTGCCAGCATTGGTATACCCTACAAGGGCAATATTTGGCAGATCAGATTCAGCGCGTCTTTTACGCTGCGTATGGCGTTCAGTTCCAATAAGCTCAATCTCTTTATTGAGTTCGTGAATCTTCTGTTCGACTTTTCTTCGATCGAGTTCAAGCTTCTTTTCGCCAACGCCTTTATTCTTAGTACCAACGCCACCACTTTGTCTACCAAGCGATTCATACGAACCGATAAGTCTTGGCAACAAATATTGCAGATGTGCAGCTTCAACTTGTAGCTTTGCCTCACGCGTCTTCGCTCTTTTCTCAAATATTTCAAGAATCAAGTTCGTACGATCGACCACGCGACAATTGAGTGCTTTTTCCAGATTTCTCAGTTGAGAAGGTGTCAATTCGTGATTGAACACGACGAGATCTGCATCAAATGCCTCGATGGCGATTCTTATGTCATCAACTTTACCTGAACCCACATAAAATTGTGGTTGGGCACGTCTCAAATTCTGATCTATTCTAGCCACGACGCGAATATTGCATGCCTCAGCCAGATTTTCAAGTTCTTCCATCGAGTCTTCAAAATCCACGCGAGCGTTTAAGTTTACACCCACGATAATTGCTTTTTCATAATCCATTTTTTGTGTCATAAATGTTCTCCTTTCGGTGTATCCCGGTTAATTTTTCCGAAACAAATGTCCACCTAAAAGGGTTGCCTTTTAGGATGGCATTTAATCTCTTAGTCTAATGAATGATTTTTGATTTTTGAACATGATTTCACCCTCCTAAAATTAAACAAAAAAAAGCTACAAGAATTATATCCTTGCAGCTTAAACAACAACATTACCTATTCAATTGGCATATGCAAGAACATTGAATTAATTTTATATTAACACAACTTTATTGCTTTTTCAATCACTTTATCGGATCTATCTTTTCGAGAATCTCCTCTGAAGACAGCCATGCAGAAGCATCAAAGCGCTTGAGAAGGTAAAGTGAATTAGGATCCTTAGTGATCATGTTCATCCCTTCATCAACAGTTACCGATCCAAGAAAACCGTTTTCGCGAATCAAGCCTTCAGTATGGGCATTGTAATAACCATACGGATACGTAAAAATGAAAGGTCTAACTTCAAGCTTTTCACTCATGACCGTTTGCATTGTATTAAGGTCAGATTGGATGAGCTTTAGGTAATCAAGCGTCGCCTCACCGGATTTTTGCAGGATTCCCAATCTTGCGTCCTTATCTGTCTGAACATCGTGAAGCCCAAAGGAATGCGTTTGAAATTCTATAACGCCTGAATCGTTCATTTCTTTAGCCTGCTCCCAAGTAAAATGTGGGATGATCTCGCGTTTATTGACAACGTCATAAGCGAGGCCGACTGACCAACCAATCATTGAGATGACAGCTTTCATATCGCGCGCTTTTAACAAAGGATATGCGATTTCATAGTTGCTGAGATACCCGTCATCAAAGGTGATCAACAACGGCTTTTCAGGCAACGGGATATCGTCATATACGTAGCTGATAAGGTCTACATATTGGATGGTCGTAAATCCGGCCTGTTTATAGGCATCAAGGTCCGCTTCAAATTTTTCAGCTGTAATGTTGTTTGAACTGTCCGCATCATCGATGAGATGATGATACATGACGATAGGTACCTGAACTGGAGCAACATCCTCAAACGTTACACGCCTTTTCAACATGGTTGCAAGACGCGTCTCAACGTTCTCAGAAGTCGTCAAATGACCAAAATCTTCTACCGGAATCCCTTTATCATCAAACATCTTTTGAATCATCAAATCGCCTAGGAAGTTTCTATAATGCATTTTATCGTAAAAGTTTCGCGCATCATAAGAAAGGCTATTGTAGCCTGTAAAGTCCCAAAAGTCAGTGACGCTAGCAAGCCCACGCCACAATTTTTGTATGTCCTGCGTGGCATAACGATCCATCTCTTTATAGTAGGTTGGCGCTGCAACAAACGTAAATTGTATGCCTTGGTCTTCTAGATACGTTTTGATTCTCTGAAGTGCTGCTACATTATCATCAATCGCTGTTCCATGTAAATCCCAAAGTGGTTCATTGAAATCGGGATATTTAACTAAGAATTCTTCTAAAGTGCCCAACTCTTCAGAATCCCTCACACCTTTATTATAGACACCTGTCTCTGGTATGAATGTCGAATATGCCAGAGGGTCGAATCCCCTTCGAACAAGCCCTTCAATCTTTTTGAAGGCATGTTCCAAGTTGAGCGTCAAATACTTGGTGTAATACTTAAAGTCATTACCTGAAATGACTTTTTCACTCATTTCTGTATTGATGTTTCTCGGACTTTGATCATAGTGATCGATTTCCTGCATACTCATATGAAGGACGATATTTTTGACTTCGTAATTTTCAACCAAATAATGAATTGTCTTTTCATAATCGTAAAAATCGCCACCATACATCAGCATATTATAAAAAGAAGCACCTTCAAAATACTGGTTTAACAGTTTTGGAGACAACGAACTGGATTTAGACCCCCCTATTATATAGGAATCATAATCGTCATGATGTTCTTCGAGATAGGCGATCTTTGCAACTCTTGGGTTGTTGTTCATATTGTAGGCATAGAAGTCCAAAAATTTGTCACCAAAGACGCCAAAAGGATCTACGATAAAATTGAAGCCAAATAAAAGGATACAGCTTACAAGTGCTGTAATAATGACATATTTGAACCATTTGATGGGTTTCATAAACACCTCTTAACTAGAATTGGAAATATAAAAAGTCGGCGACGTTTGACATTTGGAAGATGGACAGCGTCAGTAAAATGCCCGTGATAATCGCATATTTTTTTGAAAATGTGAAATTCTCAGTAATTTGGGTCGTATTCTTCATAAAGAACACGATGATCAGACTCACTGCAAGTACGCTCATGACATAGGCGTTTGTTACGATAAAGTCAAGTCCGTCCATGAGAATGGCGCTTTTAGCCCATCCTGTAAACACACTCAAATCGATCATCTTCTTCATCACATAAAGCGCTTCTGACGTGCTGCTCGCGACAAATATGACGCGGGTTCCTAGGATGCCCATGAATGTTAGGATCCAAGCAAATGAATAGTGTAGTGCCCAGTTGCGACGCGTCATAAAGTGCGCCATGCAAACAAAAACACCATTGATCACACCCCATAATACAAAACGCCACCCAGCGCCGTGCCAAAAGCCCGAAACGAGAAAAGTAAGCATGACCGCTGCATAAAATCTAACAGACCCATCACCTTTCTTATATACTGATCTAAAGACATAATCCGATAAAAATTTTGAAAGTGATATATGCCAACGCCTCCAATAATCTCTGAAGTTTCGAGATTTGTAGGGCGAATTGAAGTTTTGTGGCAAGTGTATATTGAACAATAAACCAAGGCCAATCGCCATATCTGCGTAGCCTGAAAGATCAAAATAATAGGAAATGGTATAAGCTAGAACCGAGGCATTCGCTTGAAAAAAGCCTGCGCTATAAACATCCGCAAAAAAAGTTTGCGCAAAACCCGTCAAAGGATCGGCAAGCATGACTTTTTTTGCACAGCCTATTGAAAAGATAAAGAGCCCAAGCATAATGTGGTTCATGTTGAACTTCAAATTTTCTTTATTCTCAAATTGTGGCACAATATCGCCGTGATGGATAATTGGTCCAACGATCAATTGCGGGAAAAAAGTGATAAACAAGAGATAATTCACCATCGAATATTCTTTTGTCTCTCCTCGATAACAATCGACAATATAGGCAATCAACTGAAAGGTAAAAAAGGAAATGCCTATTGGCAATGCAATTTGTAGTAAATTAAAGTTTGTTGAAAAGATGGCGTTCACATTTTCAAGAAAAAAATCTACATACTTAAAATAACCGAGCAAAGCTATGTTTTCAAATAAGCCGATAGCAAAAAAGAGTCTTTTCATACCACGGTTCTTTTGCCTCACTATGGCAGTCCCTATCAGATAATTGAAAAACACTGTGAAAACAAAAAAAGGTAAAAAGCTCATGCTGCCTTGTGCATAGAAATAGAATGAAGACAACACCAGCCAATACTTGGAGAGTGTCTGCTTACCAAAGTGGTTCAAAAGATAATACCCAGCAAAAACAATTGCTAAAAAGCCTAAAAAGCTATATGAAGAAAATATCATGTAAATCACCTTTCTATAATACGTGTTTTATTTTTCATCAGAAAAAATACAGCAGTTATGCTGTATTATAAGTAGAATTCCACTTTTATGACTTTCCCGATGACTTTTATATTTTTGATATCAACCTCTGTCTCTGGCTCAGAAGGTCCTCTGGAGAACAAGACTTTATTGTTTTGGCTCTTGATCAATTGTCTAATCATCTTCTTTTGTCCAAATTCAAAATAATAAATGCCTTGAGATTGAATGTCTCCCATCAAATGAATGGTCAAGACATCCCCTTTTGCTATACGAAGCTTAGGCATATCTGAATCTGTCACTTTAACAAATCCTATCTTTTCATGATGTACGCCTTCAATTTTTTTACCTATAATAGAAAGTTCCTTGGAATCGACGACATTGCCTCGCCCCTCTTCAATCACTGGGAAGTTCTTGATGACACCAGAAAGTGCACCTGTCCATGCATCGTTTGGTGTGATACCTAAATCTGCCGTTTTTGTTTGCGCCTGCTTTAAATCAGGTTTTAAAACAGGTTTTACAACCGCAGGTTCAGACTGCGTTTCAGGAACATCTTGGAAAAAATCAACTTTCTCACCCAATATTTTTAAGATGTCTTCTGCAATCTTTTCATTGATTACTTTTTTTCCTGACTCTATTTGAAGGATATAATTTATCGTTTGACCACACGCCTGCGCCAATTCTTTTTCACTCATTTTAGCTTTTAAACGCGCTTCTTTGATCTTGATTGCCATTCTGTTCATTGTACACCTCACTTAGATTAATGGGCATTGCAAGGATTACTGCAACTTATTATATGATAGTATAATCTCACGTATTTTACAATTAAATTAGGATTAAATTAGCTTGACAAGTATACCCCTTGGGGGTATTATAGTATTAAAGATACCCCCAAGGGGTATACTATATGGTCAAAATGATGAAATTTTAAATTTATTATATGAGACATATCACAATAGGAGATGCTATGAAAACAGAAGTTTATCAAATCGGCGGAATGACATGTGCTTCCTGCTCCAGCGCTGTAGAACGCGTGACAAACAAACTTGAGGGTGTAGATCATTCAACAGTCAACCTCTCAACAGAAAAAATGACGATCACTTATGACGAAGGTTTAATTAGTGAAGATCGCATCATCGAAGTCGTTAAAAAAGCTGGCTATGAAGCGGCTTTAGAAAAACATGAGAAGACGATATCCATGCCTATAGAAGGCATGACTTGTGCTTCTTGTAGCCAAGCAATAGAAAGAAAACTCGGTAAGCAAGATGGCATCTCAAAAATATCGGTCAATCTTGCTACTGAGACGGCACAAATTGTCTATAATCCAGATAAAGTAAGGCTATCGGAAATTAAGCAACAGATTACCAAATTAGGTTATACGCCTAAAGAGATCGAAGTAAAACGCAATGTCGACGAAGATCGCATCAGAAAAGAAAATGAAATTAAAATTATGAAACGAAAGCTGACAATAGCAGCCATCTTTACTTTACCTCTATTCTATATCGCAATGGTTCCTATGCTCTCATTCATCAGTTTGCCGTTCCCTATGATTTTATCACCTATGAATTATCCTTTGAATTTTGCAATCGTTCAAATGATTCTCATCCTCCCAGTTATATGGGCCGGTAGAAAATTCTACACGATTGGTTATAAACAAATATGGCATAGATCGCCGAATATGGATTCACTTATAGCTATCGGTACTTCCGCAGCACTTCTCTACAGCTATTTCTCAGTCTATCAAATTTTGACAGGTGATCATATGGCTGCTGAGCATATGTACTTTGAAACTGCAGGTGTCATTATCACTCTGATTTTACTTGGTAAGACTCTTGAAACCATTTCAAAAGGCAAAACGTCTGAAGCGATCAAAAAGCTGATCGGTTTAACGCCAAAGACGGCTATTGTTTTAAATGGCGATCAGGAAATTGAAATGCCTGTGGAAGAAATCGAGATTGGCGATATCGTCATCGTAAAGCCAGGTGGCAAAGTGGCTGTAGACGGTACGGTCGTCGATGGATACTCCACTGTCGACGAATCCATGCTAACTGGTGAAAGCATGCCAGTCGATAAAAAGATTGATGATGTCGTATATGGCGCAAGTATCAATAAAACTGGCATCTTAAAATATAAAGCGACAAAAGTCGGCGATGAAACAGCACTTGCACAAATTATCAAACTCGTAGAACAAGCACAAGGTAGTAAAGCACCTATCGCACGTATGGCTGACATCATCTCGGGCTATTTTGTACCTATCGTCTTCGGTATCGCAACCCTTACGGCGCTCGCATGGCTCGTAACTGGACAAGATATCATCTTTACACTGAAAGTATTCATAGCTATCCTAGTAATCGCATGTCCATGTGCACTTGGTTTGGCAACACCAACTGCGATCATGGTTGGTACAGGTAAAGGCGCAGAACTAGGCATCCTTGTAAAAAGCGGCGAAGCTCTTGAAACTGCGCATAAAATTGATACTATCATCTTTGATAAAACTGGGACACTTACAAAAGGAAAACCTGAAGTAACCAATGTGATCGCATTTGAGCCTTTCACTGAAGCTGAAGTATTAAAAATGGCCTTTTCTGCTGAATACGGCAGTGAGCATCCACTGGCACTGGCGATTGTTAAAAAAGGTCAAGAGGCCAATCTTGAGCGCATCGAGCTTTCAAAATTTGAAGAAATACCTGGTCATGGTCTTCAGGCCACTGCAGATGGAAAAGTCATCTCACTCGGCAATATCAAACTCATGAAGATGAACCAAATCGCCTATGAACACGGTTTAGATAGCTTTAATGCAACTGCAGAAGAAGGCAAAACACCAATGTTCTTAGCTATTGATAACCAGCTCGCTGGCATCATCGCAGCGGCAGACGTCTTAAAAGACAACAGCATCGAAGCCATCAAGAGACTCCATAAAATGAACATTAAAACCATCATGATTACTGGTGATCACGAAAAAACAGCGCGAGCAATCGCAAAAACGGTTGACATAGATGACGTCCTTGCCGAAGTATTACCTGGTGATAAAGCATCTTCCGTCAAATCGCTTCAAGAGCAAGGTCGTATAGTAGCCATGGTTGGCGATGGCATCAACGACGCCCCTGCCCTTGCACAAGCCGATATCGGAATAGCCATCGGTTCAGGCACTGATGTCGCCATGGAATCTGCTGACATCGTCCTCATGAAGAGCGACCTACTCGATGTTGTCAGCGCCATTGCACTTAGCAGAGCAACGATCCGAAATATCAAACAAAATCTATTTTGGGCATTTATATACAATATCATAGGTATTCCTGTCGCTGGTGGTCTTTTATACCTCTTCGGTGGACCATTACTAAATCCAGTTATTGCAGCTGGCGCGATGTCCATGAGTTCTGTATCAGTCTTAACCAATGCTTTGAGATTGAAAACGTTTAAAGTCAATTAACCACAAAAGGAGTCGATTATGAATAAGGAAGAAAACAACGCAATAGAAAACTTTTTAAATGTCATCGATCCAGAGATAACTGAAACCCATCATGATCATTCACAAGGCAGTCATACTTGCAACTGCAATCGCACGACGCATCGTACAGACAAAGAACGCAAAGCGCTTGTTAACAGATGTAGCCGAATTGAAGGTCAAATTAGAGGCATCAAAGGCATGCTCGACAAAGATGTCTACTGCGACGATATCCTCAATCAAATCGCTGCTGCGCAATCTGCACTCAATGCACTTAGCCGTGTCATCCTCGAGCGTCACATGAAAACATGTTTAATCGATCGCATACAGTCTGGTGATGATGATGTCATAGATGAGCTGATGATTACAGTAAACCGCATGATGAAGTAATATGATATAAAGTGATTTGAAATGAAATAAACCCGGAGAGCAATTTAAACAATGCTCTCCGGGTTTTATCTATTCATATACTTGCTCTGAGTGCTTTATCTCGTTGAATCCCTTTCAATCAGGTCAGTTCCGACAATGTAGTGATTAACTGTGTTCTCAACACCTTCTAAGGACTTGATCAAAAGCTTTGCTGCATTGTACCCAAGATCTTCCGCTTTAATATCTACTGAAGTCAATGATGGGATCTGATAAGCGGATAACGGAATATTGTTAAAGCCAGTCACCTTAACTTTTAAGTCGTGCTCTCTAATGTATTTGAGCGCGCCAAAACCAAGGAGGTCGTCCGTCGTAACGACGGCATGTGGTATGCAAAGTTTACAGATCTCACGCATGGCGGCATAGCCATCCTCTTCAGTAAAATCCTTCGTTTCAAAGATGAGCGCCTCATTGACAGTCAGGTTTCTGAGCTCAATGGAACGCTTATAGCCTTCCAATCGGTCTTTTGAAAAGATATATTTTTGAGGGCCCCCAATAAATGCAATATCCTGGCACCCCTTTTGAATCAACGTGTTTACGAGATTATAGGTCGCTTGAAAATTATCGTTATCAACCCACATGATGTCATGAATATTATATGGTCTCCCTACTACAACAAATGGAAATGCTTCTTTGTTCAGATAATCGATACATAAGTCGTTTTCGTAAGCGGTCAATAGTATAATGCCATCCACCCATTTGGAATTGACGAATTCATGTACAAATTTCAGCTCTTCTTCGGGACTTGCGCCATAGTTGAACATGATTTTATAATTTTTCTTCTGAGCATAGATGCTGATCCCCCGCATTGCTTGTATAAAGAACGGGTTTTTAAATAAATTTTCATCTTGATTTGGAATGATTAAGCCAAGCGTTTTTGTAGATGCGTTCGCTAAGTTTCTAGCTATGGCATTAGGCTTATATTTAACTTCTTCCATCGCGGCATATACAAGTTGCTTTGTCGCCTCGCTGATCCTCGGACTCTGCGATATGACTCTAGAGACCGTTGAAGGTGATACATTAGCTAGCTTGGCAACATCTTTTATTGTAATCGCCATATAACATCACATCCTTAGTTTAGATTGTATGCGTTAACATGAGGAAATTGCAAAATTCCAATTTAAAGATATTTCTTACATGATATTACGCAAATAAGCTATTGCTACCATGTGAAAAATTGATTTTGTAACATATTGGGTAATTATGCAATTTCCATATTAGTTGATTCTCTCGCCCGTTTCGGAGCTGAAAAAGTGGATTGCTTCAACGTCGAAACCAAATGAGTGTAGTTCATCTTCGGCATATTTGAAGTGACCTGGTGTTGAAATGACGAGCTCTGAACCATCTTTCAATCTCGCATAAAGAATTTTCTCTTTTCCGAGCATTTCGACGACATCAATTGTCGCGTCGAATGTATCGCCAAATTGCCCACCACTTTCGAAACGTTCAGGTCTGATGCCTACAGATACTTCTTTGCCTTCAAATGCAGCAAGCTTAACAGCGTCAGCTTTGCATGGCGTGATCACAATAAGACCATGATGTGCGACAAATTTTCCTTTTTCCATTTTTCCCTCAACAATATTCATTGTAGGCGAACCAATAAATTTTGCAACAAAAATATTTTCGGGACGGTTATAGAATTCATCTGGTTTACCAGCTTGTTGTATTTTACCATCATTCATAAGAACGATTTTTGTAGCCATCGTCATTGCTTCCGTCTGATCGTGCGTAACGTAAATAGAAGTCGTTCCAAGAGATTTGTGAAGTCTTACGAGTTCAACGCGCATATGTTCACGTAGCTTCGCATCTAAGTTTGAAAGGGGCTCATCCATGAGGAATACGCTTGGTTTTCTCACCATGGCACGACCTAGAGCAACCCTTTGTCTTTGACCACCAGAGATATCAGATGGCTTTGAATAGAGATACTCTTTAATTTGAAGGAGTTCAGCCGCTTCCATAACGCGTTCGTCGATAATCTTCTTTCTCTCTTTGCGCATGGACAATGAGAATGCCATATTGTCATAGACAGTCATATGCGGATATAGCGCGTAAGATTGAAAGACCATTGCTATGTCTCTATCTTTTGAAGGTACCTTGTTCATGCGTTTGTCGTTGAATAACAAATCCCCTTCTGTGATTGAGTTAAGTCCTGCAATCATCCGCAAAAGCGTTGTTTTTCCACATCCCGAAGGACCGAGAATGACGCAAAAATCTTTGTCTTCTATTTCTAAATTGATATTTTTAAGTGTGAATTCTTCACGACCTTCATATTTTTTTCCAATATTTTTAAGAACGACGTTCATTTTATCCTCCTAATAGGCAATTATGCAATTTCCATAACTATTTGATCAACCTTTGACTGAACCTTGTGATAAGCCTGAAACTAATTGCTTTTGAAGAACGATAAACAATGCGACAATAGGCACGGCTGTCAATAAACCTCCTGCAGCAAATGCAGGTTGATTCATAATTCTAAAGTCGTTGATCAACGTAAACAGACCAGCAGCCAGTGTATAGGATTGTGGACTTGTCAGTAAAACTCTAGGCAATAAATAATCCATAAAAGGTCCAATAAACGACCATAATGCGATAATCGCAAGCATTGGCCTCGCGATTGGCATGATGATCAATCTGTAAACCTGCATGCTTGAACAGCCATCAATACGTGCGGCGTCATCCAATTCCGTTGAGATGGAATCGATATACCCCTTCAGAATAAACGTATTACCAGCTATGCCGCCACCCGAGTATATTAGTATCAGCATCATTTGTCTCGAAAAAGCAGGTACGACCGAAGAAAGGATTGAATGCATGGTATAATATGCTGTGATGCCTGCAAAAGCAGGAATCGTCTGAATGAGCATTATCGCCATCAAAGATGCCTTTCTACCTTTGAAACGATACCTTGAGTATGCAAAGCCAGTAAAGCTGACAATCAAAAGTGTCAATACAGCGGTGACAGATGCGATGAAAATCGTGTTTTTAACCCAGGTCAAATATAAAGTATTGTTAAAAAGATATTCAAAGTGTCTCAGTGAAAAAGAAAATGGATCGTTGACCGTTAAATATTGCTGTTGTCTCCCATTAAAAGCGGAAACAACCATTTGGAAAAGAGGCCACAGAATGGCAATCGTCCACGCGAAAAGAACAGCATAGGATAGTAGTAGCATCAATATACCGAGCATACTGAGCGGTTGTTTGTCGGAAAGGTAGAGTTCGTTTTTCTTTTTTAATCGTTTCATTATAGCCTCTCCTCCTTAAATGCTTTTGAATTTTTAAATCCAATGAAAGCAAACAACATGAGTCCCAGTGAAATGACAATGGTGATTGCGGCACCAATCGATTGATATTGATTTTCCATGGTCAGTTTGTAGATATAAGAAATTAAAAGATCGGTACTGCCTGCCAGGTTTCCGTATTTTGTCGGATTGAACGGCCCACCACTATTAAACAAATAAATAATAGAAAAATTGTTGAAGTTAAATGTGTATTGTCCAACGATAAGAGGTGCTGTTTGAAAGAGTACAATCGGGACTGTGATGCGTTTCAATTTCTGCCATTCCGTTGCACCATCGATTTGTGCAGCTTCATATAAGTCACCTGGAATCGCTTGAAGAACACCAGTTGATAATAAAAACACATACGAACTCCCCAGCCACGTTTGAAGCAAAATCAACACAACTCTAGACGAAATCGGGTCCGTTTTCACAGTGAGACTTACGTTAAAGATATCTCTTATAAGCGTCGTAATTGCGCCGTCTGGTGAAAACATGACACTGAAAAACATGATTGTGATAAATGCAGGTACTGCCCAAGGTAACAAAAATACCACTCTAAAGAAAGTCTTACCTTTTATGCGTTCATTATTCGCTATAATGGCGAGCATGAAACCAACAGCAACAGCCAATGTGGTCGCACATAGTGTCCAAATGATTGTCCATCCCAAAATCGACCAAAACACCGATCCAGCTAAACCAGAACCTGTTGCAATCAATTGATAGTTATCAATGCCTATCCAATCGAATTTCGATTGATTCTTCGGATCCATGCCTGTAAACGAAAGCAAAATAGCGGTTGTTATTGGCACGATGACGATAAATATCGTTACAATCAATGCAGGTATCGATACGAGATATGGGAAGCCATCCTGCTCTACTTTCGAGCGCGTTTCAAACCAGTTTCTTGGCCTTATGCCTTTTATCACAGCCTTCTCAACATTTAGAATATCAAAATAAGATATGAGATAGATAGCGATAGCAAACAAAAGTAAAAATATGGCGACAATTCCTTCAATCATAAAGATCAAGGACTTATCAACTCTTTTACCATCGGCTGCGAGGGTCATAAGTCCTGAAATACCATCACCTTGGTAATTGCCAAAGCCAAGCGCATATGGTATTGCAACCAGATAGATAAACAAAGTGCCGATCGCAAATAAAATCGCTTTCAAATATTGCTTGTTCAACAATTGACCTAAACCTGGCAAAAAGAAAGTCGTCCAGGCAAAGAGTGTTCTGGTTTTATAAACTTCAGATGGCGTTTTACGTCTAGAATCCGAAATGTTCGATTTCAATACATTCACATCTCGCTTTATACCAGTCGATAAAATGTATTTTTTATTCCTTATGACTTCTTTTGTAGATTTAACTTCAGATTCATAACTTTTTAGAACAGTTACTTCTTTTCGTTTGTTTTTAAGTTCAACGATGCCATTTCTAAGAGCCTTTTCAGAGATCTGCTTGTCTTTGCGCTTCTCTTTTAATTTTGACTTCGCTATTTTAAAAAGTTCTTTCTGTCTTGTTTTAAACGCTTTCAAACTAAGCTTGATTTGGGCTTCTTTACTCATGTCAATTTTAGTCAAATGATCTTGTGCTTTATCCAAGTCAGTAATTGTGGTTCTATACTTTTCGATGATCTCTGGGAGCTGTTCCATAATAATACGGTTGCGTTCAAATTCAAGCTCGGCATCGTAAGAAAGCGCGATATATGGCTTATAAAAACCAGCCATCTCTCTGCTTTTGAACAAATCCACTTCAAAACGCCTGAGCTTAGAATCCAGTGAACTGTCGAGTTCACTGGAATAGAGTTTGACTTTTGCGTTTAGCGTTACCAAAAAATTGCGTTCCGCCTTTTTATATGCTGATAATTCCACATTATATGGATGATTTTTCTTATTTTTAGTGAGAACACTGATTGCTCTAACGACCTTTTCTTTTTCTGAGGCGCTTACGGATTTTAAAGTATTTTGATGTCTCGCCAATTCGAGCAAATATTGATTTTTTCTGATATATTCATTACCTATGTCATCATATAGAAATTCATTATAGTTTCCCAAGACAGTCCCACCTTTACTTAGATTTGTATTCCTGGATTTGATCAATTAGTGACAATAGGGTCAGCAGCATGACGGCATACCCCAAAATTGTGACATAGAAGAAAATTGAACCGAGTTGCCATTCGACAACTGTATAAGCCAATCCCCCCAAATTTAATACGGTCCACATAAATACATATAATTGATTAATCCTAATCTTTATATAAGCGAAATACGTATAGATTCCAAATGATACGGGGATGATTATTTTAGTGAAAAAAGTGCTTAAACAAACACTGATGTAATGACCAAGATATAAGTTTGAATCACCGGTGATATTGTTGTCCAAGATAAACTGGTTGAAAAGAGATAAATCCTTGACACGAAACATCACTTCTAGAGATGCAGTGAAGATGACGACCGCACAGGATATCAAAAGAATATATAGTTTGTTACGCGCCATAGGTGTATTGGTATTTGTATTCATGAGAAACCCTCTCTCGTGTGCGTTAATTGCTTCGGTTTCAAAAAAATTAAGAGAAGAAAGGCTAACCTCTCTTCTCTTAAAGTTGAGTTTCTAGAAGTTGAGCATCATAGCTTTAAATGAAGCTTGAACTTCTGCATAAGCTGCTTCTACTGTTGCAGGTTTTACAGCAGCCCAAGAAAGTAATCCAGTTTCCCAAGTGCCCCATACTTGACCCCATTCAGTAAACAATGGTCTAGCTGGTGCGTTTGAGTAAGATTCGATAACTGCAGCGACAACCGTTTTATCGACATCTGTCATATCAGAAGATTCATATACAGCTGGATCTACGTTTTCCATAATTTTTCCAGTTGCTTTGAAGAAGTCTACTGCAAATTCTGGGTTGACAATTTCTTCAATCATAGCTTGAGCAAGTAACATTTGATCTTCGTTACCTTCAACTCTTGCATTGATACCCAATCCCCAGCCACCTTGCCAGTGCGTAAGTGGTGTACCGTTTAAAGTAACTTGACCGATTGGTAAGATTGCTAAATCAGCGCCTGCGTTAGCAAGGTTTGATAATGAACCAGTTGACCATGGGCCTTCAAGTCTGACAGCAGTTTTGCCGCCTGATGTGAACGATGTATCCATGTAACCCCATGCAGCTGTACTATCCCATAAAGAAGTACCAGCGTCATTGTGTGCTTTCCAGTAGTTAAATAATGAAGTGAACGCCGCTTGCTTTTCAGCAGGAAGGTTTGCCCAATCTTCAGTTAAGTCAGAATATAATGTGCCATCTTCCTTCATGCCTAACATTTCGATTTCAGCAGCATTTGTAAGTGCTACGCCGAACCAAGCATTGAAAACAGGAACGAGCATTGTTTCAGGTGATAATGTAGTGAATTCGATTGGTTGTGTTAAATCAACGCCTGCTGCTTCTGCGTTAGCAGTGTTTGCAAAGTTGATCAACGTTTCAATGTTCATAGGGAAAGCTAAATATTCGTCTTCGATCATGAAGTTGCCACCAAGACCAGCATCGTAATCAGCAAATCCGCCTACGTTTGCTGCCATAGAAAGTGCATCCATACCAGCTAATGCTTCGTTTTGTGCCAAACCGTAGATTCTATCTGCTGGAAGCGCAAATACGTCAGCTACGTCAGCATTTGTGATATCAGTTTTGTCGATTGTATCTAAGTGATCAAAAGATGCAACTTCGATCATTTCGATTACTGCACTTGGATATTTTGCTTTAACTCTTTCTGCAGCTGCATTGTAATACTCGAGCCATGACGTTTCAACTTGAACAGAAATAGTTGCGTCCAAATCCATCATTGCTTCTGTCGTTGCTTCAGTTGATTCAGCAGCACCAGTTGTCTCTTCAACAACTTCTTCTTTGCTACCACAAGCAACTAGAGAGAACATCATTACCATGATAAGCAATAAACTAATTAACTTTTTCATTTTAAATCCTCCTACATATCCCATTTAAGTACATATGGAAATTGCGTAACAACCTAATTATGCAATTTCCTTCTCTGATTTGCATGCATTTTGCATCAAATCTTTTTTTGTGTGAAGCTATTTTGTTATGATACGCGGTAAAGCTTGCACAAATCGTGCATGCGTTTGCACATTAATCATAAAAAAACAACCTCAATTACGCTCATTATACATCCAATATTTCATTCTGGCAACAATTTGTTCACATTTTTCTAATATTTAGTTAAAAATCTATGCAACCGATAGCACTGTTGTATTTTCAACCGTACACAGTCTATGGAATTATTACCCTGATTATTTCCCTTTAATCTAAACTTTGTGTCATTTTGTGCACGTGGGACAAAAAATATGCAACCAAATGCTAAATTACTAAAACAGTAAGATAGCATCTGATTGCATATATATCAAATCAACATGTGTTCTTCACACGAGTTACTCAGCTCGCAACTTCATGTTCAAATTGGCTATTGTACAGATCCGCATAGAAGCCGTTCTTAGCCAGCAGTTCGAGATGTGTCCCCTGTTCTACGATGTCACCATGATCCATAACCAAGATCAAGTCGGCATCTCTAATTGTAGAAAGTCTGTGGGCGATGATAAAGCTCGTTCTGTTCTCCATGAGACGCTTCATAGCCGTTTGAATCTGAACTTCTGTCCGCGTATCGACAGAACTTGTCGCTTCATCCAATATCAAAAGCTTTGGATTCGATAAGAACGCCCTAGCGATTGTAATCAACTGCTTTTGACCTTGTGAAACGTTTGATGCCTCTTCGTTTAACAGCATATCGTAACCATTTGGTAGCATGTGAACGAAGCTATCGACGTGTGCCGCTTTCGCTGCCGCAATGATTTCGTCATCCGTAGCATCCAAGTTGCCATATCTGATATTGTCTTTTATAGAGGCATTGTATAGCCATGCGTCTTGTAATACCATACCAAATTGATCTCTTAGATCGAAGCGCGAATATGCCTGAATGTTTTTCCCATCTAGGAGGATTTCACCAGAGGCAATGTCATAGAATCTCATGAGCAATTTCACCATCGTTGTTTTTCCAGCACCTGTAGGACCAACAATTGCAACTTTTTGACCTTGTAACACTTTTACTGAGAAGTCATTGATAACCGTTTGATCTTCATTGTAACCAAAATGTACGTTTTTAAATTCAACGACGCCTTGAACATCATCCGCGTCAATTGGCGATGTCGTCTCAAGAACCTGTTCAGGTTCATCAAGGAACTCGAAAACGCGTTCAGCTGAAGCTGCCGTTTGCTGTAGCACATTTGAGATGTTCGCGAGTTGTGAGATCGGCTGCATAAAGTTTCTGACATATTGAATGAAAGCTTGTATATCACCGACTTCAATCGCATTTTTTGCCGCCAAAGCACCACCGAGGACGCATACAGCGACATAGCCAATGTTGCCGACGATACCGATCATAGGCATCATGATAGACGAAAGGAACTGTGCTTTCCAAGAGGTTTTATAAAGCGCCTCGTTGAAACCTTCAAAAGTCTCAACGCTTTTTTCCTCGCCATTAAATGCTTTGATAATCACGTGACCACTATACATTTCTTCAATATGGCCATTGACGTTTCCAAGTAGCTTCTGTTGCTCTTTGAAGTATTTTTGAGATTGCTTGACGATCATCATGACTAAAAACAAAGATAGCGGAATGATACAAAGTGCGACCAGTGTAAGTTGACCACTGATACTGATCATCATGGCCAGGACACCAACCACTGTCGTGAACGACGTGATAATCTGCGTTAAACTTTGATTAAGCGTATTGCTCACGGTATCGACGTCATTTGTAATTCTCGATAGAACCTCACCGTGGTTTGTTGAATCGAAGTATTTGAGTGGGATTCTATTGATTTTTTCGCTGATGTCTTTGCGCATGTTGTAGCTGATCTTCATGGATACACCAGACATGATGTAACCTTGTATATAGGACAACAGAGCACTCAAACCATACAAGACGATGAGTGTCAGCATAATACCAGAGATGTATTCAAAATCAATACCTGTAGTACTCCCACCTATTTTACCCATGACGCCTTCAAATACTTTTGTCGTCGCTTTACCGAGTAATTTTGGACCATAGATGCCAAAGATGGCACTTCCTATCGAAAAGAATATCACGAGTAAAATACGGCCTCTATAAGCACTCAAATAGCTGATAAGTCTCTTATAGGTACCCTTTAAATCCTTAGCTTTTGCGCCACTTAAATTGCCCATGGGACCGTGACCCATGCCACCGCCTCCATTGCCAGAGCGTCTAGAGGATTTCATGTCTTGGTTGTCTTTATGGTGTTCGCTCATGACAATTCCTCCTTACTAAGTTGTGAATAAGCAATTTCTTGATAGGTTTCACAGGAAGCCATCAATTCTTGATGTGTGCCTTGACCAACGAGTCTTCCTTCATCGAGGACCAATATTTGATCCGCATTTTTGATCGTTGAAATACGCTGCGCCACGAGAATAACGGTCGCATTGTTTGTCTTTGTCTTAAGTGCATTTCTTAAAGCTGCATCCGTTTTATAATCCAGAGCAGAAAATGAATCGTCAAAGATATAAATCTTCGGTTTTTTGATGAGGGCACGTGCAATGGATAATCTTTGTTTTTGTCCACCTGAAACGTTGGATCCGCTTTGTGAGATTGGCGCTAAAATGCCTTCAGGCTTTTCATTCACAATCTCTGTCGCTTGCGCAATGTCGATCGCTTCATCCATTTGATCTCTGCCTGCCTCAGCATCGCCAAACAGCAGATTACTCTCGATGGTTCCGCTAAACAGTGACGCCTTTTGTGGCACATAACCGATGATGCTTCGCAGTTCCTTTTGCTTTATCGTATGGATCGCAACGCCATCTATGCTGATTTCGCCTTCAGAGACGTCGTAAAATCTCGGCAATAAGTTGACAAGCGTCGTTTTACCAGAGCCCGTAGACCCGATAATCGCCGTCACTTTTCCAGCTTCCGCTTTGAAACTGATGTTTTTAATCATATTTTCTTCAGCTTCAGAATATTTGAACGATACATTTTTGAATTCGACGATGCCTTTTCCATTTGGATCAATTGAAACGGGGTTTACTGGATCTAAAATCGTTTCTTTGACATTTAAAACTTCAGCGATACGACCTGCGCTTACTGACGCCCTTGGCACCATGATAAACATCATAGATAAAAACAAGAACGACATGATAATCTGAATCGCATATTGCATAAACGCCATCATATCGCCGACTTGCATCGCTGATGCCGCAATTTGGTGTGCCCCTACCCATACAATCACTAAAGTGACGCCGTTCATGATTAACATCATGATTGGGAACAAGAATATCATGACGCGGTTTACAAATAAGTTCGTTTGAGTCAAATCCTCATTGGCTTCATCAAACCGTTTTTCTTCAAACTTCTGCGTGTTAAAGGCTCTAATGACCATCATGCCCGTTAAATTTTCTCTCACGACGAGATTCAATCGGTCGATCAACTTTTGAACAGCTTTAAATTTTGGCAATGCAATCGAAAAGACCACCATGATGATGCCCATGAGAATGATAACCGCTACAGCGATAATCCACGACATGGAGTTACTCTTTTCAAGGGCTTTCATGATACCACCAAAACCCAAGATTGGCGCATAAAACAACATGCGGATCATCATGACCATAAGCGTTTGAATCTGTGTGACGTCGTTTGTGCTTCTCGTGATCAGAGAAGCCGTTGAAAATTGATCAAACTCTGCATTTGAAAAACCTTCAACTTTTTTAAAGATCGCACTTCGTAAATTTCTGCCTAAGCCGGAAGCGACCTTAGATGCAATATAACCCACCATAATCGATGCGATTGCGCCGATTAGAGAGATCACCAGCATGATGCCACCTGTTTTCAAGATGTATGCCCTTTGAATGGTCTCTAAATCTCCGCCAATTTGCTCAACATAACCACTGACTGCTTTATTGCCCATTTGCACGATGAGCAAATCATCCGTTGATGACAGGTCAATTGGTTCGCCCTCCATCATGGAAACTGCGGTTATCATCGCCTTTGAGATGATGATCTCAAGCTTGGTCAAATGATCCTCAGATATTTCATCCAGATAATATACATCTTGGCCATTTAACTTTGAATAGGTTTCAGACAACTTATTGTACAACTCGGCATCATCAGCTTGTGTTATGAGTCGATAATTTTCCTCGACAAATTGTTTGTCTGTTTCAGTCATTACTTGTTTGATGCCGTCGAGATCTGATGCCACCATAACTTCTGGAACAGCTCGATCGATACCGTTGTTTTGAATGCCATTGTTAACAATATTGGACATGTAGTCCGGCAATGCCAAATCGGTCATTGCTTGAACATACAAAAGTCCTATTGCCACCAATAAGGCCAATGTAAACGGCTTTAAGAATCTAATCAGTTTCGTCATTTGTTTCTCCTTAAATAAGTGTTGTCGTTTAAAGCCCAGTTATTCTTTAGTTTCCATTAGTAATTTTTCAAGTATGTCTAAACCGTTGATGATCGCGTTAAACTCCTCTTCACTCGCTTGATTGAGTTTTTCACTCCAATGTTCTTCTATACGTTTGAATTTAACCGCAGATTTTTGTCTGAAATCATCGGTCAATGTAACCAAGATCACACGTCCATCCTCTTCACTTTTCGTTCTGGTGATGATGCCTGAGCGTTCAAGTCGGTCAATGATACCTGAAACAGTGCTCATGGAAAGCTCCATTTGCGATGCAATCTCGCCAATTTTTAAAGAACCCGATTTAAATAAAATGCCGACGACCATGCCCTGAGGTCCAGTGAGGTTCATCTCTCTGAAGTTCTTCTGAATATTGCCATGCATGCCTTCTTTTAATCGTTTGATCCTCTTGATTACTTCGTATCCTTTTTCAAGTTCAATCATGTCATCTCCATTTACTTGAGGAAATTGCCTATGCACTTTCCTTAATTGATCTCAATTGATAATAGTATGGCCTTTCAATATTAACCTAGTATGAATTATTTTAATATTTCGCATACGATATTTCGCATACGATGTTTCGTGTACGAAGTATATTTTATCGCTTTCTATGGCGCCTGTAAAGTCATTTGATTGACCAATCTCTGAACAAATCGTAAACAATTCGTGAACACGTGCTCACATAGCTTATCCAAATAAAAAAGCCGTACAAATTGATAACCTCGTACGGCTTTTATAACATTTATGATATATCGTATTTTGCAAAATAGTTGTTTACTTTTGTGTAAAATAATCGAGGATAGAATTGGTGAGTGTATCTGCAAAGCGTTCCTGTTCATTTGGATCGCTCAACCATTCGAACTCACCCGGATTTGGCATGAAGCCTGTTTCTAGTAGGATTGATGGTGTCCACGTCCCTCTTACGATGTAGAAATTCATGACCTTAGCACCTCTATCTTTACGACCGAGGTTTTGAATCACACTGCCTCTTACTTTTTCTGCAAAAGGTTTTGCCAATACATCTTTGTAGAATACGGAGAAGCCACTTACTTTACTCAAATCTGAGGTGTCATCCAAGCTGTCTGCATGAATGGCAATAAACAAATCTGGCAACACTTTTCTCGACAATGCCAATCGATCATTTAAACTGACATAAATGTCTTCTGATCTCGTGAGCACAACCTTTGCGCCAAGTGCTTCAAGCTTTGATTTGATGCGCATCGTAAATTCAAGTGCGATTGTCTTCTCTGGCTTTAGTGAACCAAGGAGTCCAATTGCGCCAGAATCCGTGCCACCATGCCCTGGATCTAGCATGATGACGGCACCCTTAAGCGGTTCTTGAGGATTTGAACTCTCTGAATAGGCGATAAATTTTTTCTTCATGACGAGCTTGATGCCGCCATTTATATCTTCGAGGTAATAACCGGATAACTGCGATGGGTCTTTTATGACAAAGTCATATGTCGTCGTTTTTCCAATCGTCGTGTGTGTCGCACTTTGTAGCATATGTGCTGTCGGCAAGACAAGCGGTTGGCCATTGATTGTTTGACCAAGTGTGACAGACAGTTTCGATCCATTATATGAAACGGTTGTGATGACTTTTTCATTCATATAGAAGTGGATCTCATCTGTTTTTGACGATCGAACATAAGAGACTTTGCTAAGCACATTGCCTTTTATACTACCACCTTCAACAGTAGCATTGTCTTTTTTAACCCAGAGTCCTGAAGCCAATCGAACAAAATCACCATACTCACCTGTTACAAAATCTCTCATACCTCTATGCAAGATATAATGTGCACCATTTGAAGTTGTTGCTGTTTGGTAGCTATCGACAAAATCCTTAGATATGGTTGCAATATAAGGTGCACCCTCTATTGCAACTTTTACGGACGCTTTTGCTGTCGCTGTGTATGTGCCACCTTTGTAAGTCATTTTGTAAACTGGTTTTCCAAGATCGACAATCCTAGGTTTACCTGTTTGAGTGGCGACTTTGGTTTTAAACGTATAAGTCGTCGCATATGGTTTTGTTGAAGTTGTAGATTTTACAGCTGGTACGAGTGTATAGGTTTTACCATAGAGTGTTGCAGTTACTGTTGCACCAATTGGTGCTTTGCAGTAAAAAGAAATCTCTTCATCATTTTTGATCATGCGCGTATTTTGAGGCCAAATTGAAGATTCGATGATTTCAACTTTTGCCATTGGTTTCGCCTGGGCTGGTGAGTAACGTGTAATCACACGGGTGACACTTTTCCCGTTTTGCTTGATCACAAAAGTATTTGTGCCTTTGACGAGTGGTACATAAACACCATAATACCCTTGTGCCGTTTTGATTTTAATCTCTGAGCCGTTTAATATAACTGGATATCTTGGGTCTGAAGCACCACCAATAAAATAAAAGGCACTCGTCGTTTGCGTATCTCTAGCTGGCCTTCCGATGACGAGCTTGTCTTGGATCACCGTTTGGACTGGAGGTATCGTAGAACCATTATAAAAATTGGTAACCAAACTTTTTAAATCCGTATTGTTTTTAAAGAAGCCATATCTAAAGAATATGCTACCATCGATATTGGCATAACTTTGATTCAATTTGAGCTGTTTGTAGATCTCATTGACACCATACCAAGGGCTTGAGCTATCTTGGTTGCCTACGCGATATGCGGCATGACCTATATATAGGTTGACTGTCGAATTTTTTGCGACATCGCTCCACCAGCTGACCAGCTTGCTATAATCGGCAACTGAGTAGCCTATGTTCCAATAGAGCTGTGGCGCGATATAATCGATCATGTTGTTTTGAACCCATTTTTTAGTATCTGCATATTGGCTGAAATAAGACTCATAGCCATTGGTTGCGCTGCCAGTTGAGATATTTTTGGAATTTGCCCAAATGCCAAATGGACTCACACCAAACTGGATCGATGCATTTTTGGATTTGATCACTTTGTAGACACCATCAATTAGTTGATCGACATTGTTGCGTCTCCAGTCCGCCAATGAAGCAAATGTACTGCCATATTTAGCAAATGCTTGTGCATCATTAAACGTCGTTCCGGGATAAAAGTAATCGTCAAAATGAATGCCATCCACATCATAATTGTCGATGATTTCAACGATACTGTCTTCGATATGTTTGCGAACTTCAGGTAAACCTGGATTGAAGTAGAGATTGCCATCAGAGTGCTCTACAACCCATTCAGGATGTAGTTTTGCAGGATGTGTCGCAGATAATGAGGCATAATTGAGTGCCGGTTCACTTGCCGTTTTTTTAGTGATTCTGTATGGATTAATCCACGCGTGAATCGCTATGTCACGCTTATGCGCTTCTTCGATCCAAAATGCAAGTGGATCAAAACCATCGTTTGGCGCTAGTCCTTGTTTCCCTGTCAAGTACTTAGACCAAGGATAAATGCTTGACTTGTAAAGTGCATCTGCAGAAGGTCTGACTTGTAGCACAATGGCATTAAGGCCCATAGCGTCCGCTTCTTCAATGATTCTAAGCGCTTCATTTTTAAGCGTCTCACTGTCTGTCGTCGCTTTGAGTGGGTAATCGAGATTCAGTACAGTAGCTACCCAAAGCCCTTTGAAATCTTCGTTGATTTCAGCTTTTCTCGCTTCTGTCAACGGTGCTGCATAGCTTAAAACCAGTTCATTTGAAAATAGAGCTAAAGCTATACAGAAGATGATTGAAATTATCGCCTTATTTTTCATTTGCACTCTCCACTTTTCTTCACTATCATTTACAATCATTTTTCACTATTACAAATTGTTTTTATTGTCCTTTTATTTTACATGATAACCATAGTAATTGTGTGATTAACATCATTTCTTAACAGCTTTGTAATATAAAAATAAAGAAAGAACTGAGCCCGGTCAAAAACCGAAGTCAGTCCTTAATATTAACTTTTCGTCAACTTTATATCAATCAAACTTTTATTCTTCCCACCTGACAATATTGTGCGTTTTTGTGCAAATTGCGTCAAATACAATGCCTCTTTCTGTACAAATTGCCTTATAAGCTTCAATATCCGCATCGCGACCCTGTAATTCCGGTGATACGAGACATAATTTATACCCAAGTGCTTTCATTTCATCAAAAACGTCACACTCAAGTGGAAAACGCGTAAAACAATCGACCCATACCCATTTGACACGTCCTGCCATATTGCGAATGGTATCCATGCCCTCATATTCCGAGAACCGGAGTGCAATATTGGATTCTCCACTATTTGAAAGCAAAAATATCATTGGAAACGAAGAATCCAAGAAGAAGTACGATTTAACATCCGCCTTTTGGATCATCTCAAGCACGCGATGTTCAATACGTTCACTTTTGATGTTCAAGATCATCGTCCCGTGATGATAATGCTTCAAATAGTCTTCAAACCGTTCCCCACCAACATAGGGATCATGTGAAATGACGATTTCATGGCCCATATCGCGAAGGTCCAGTTCGACCCCATAACTTGTCGGCAATTTGATCAACTCTTCTACTCTATTGATTCTATGGCTTATAAATTCCATGCTTGACCCCTTTACTAAACTCAAGTGTCCGTTTGATAAATTTTTGTTTCGCTTTGAAAGTCTGGTCATTCCATTTCGATTGGCCATGTATACGCGCCGTAAAAAGAACATCAAAGCGTTTAATTGTCAAATCTCTTTCACGCGCCATATAGTACATATATAAATCCAATGAGAAGTCGTCTGGAAAAACCTTTAAACTGTCGAAAAAAGATTTTGGAAAAAGATTAGGCTGTGCGTTGATATCCCATAGTGGCGTGCCGAGGTAAACGGTCTCATAAAAACTCATACCAACCGTAAAAAACTGATCGATGATTGGTCTTTTTTTACGCTGACCTTTCAAGTATATGTTCTGATGCCCATCTTGAAGCAGTATATCATAAGCCCTTGCGACGTCGTTTGGATCCGTCTGCATGTCGGCATGTGTCCAACCGATATAATCACCATTAGCCTGTCTGAGTCCTGAAACAATGCCATAGCCATAGCCTTGGTTAACGGGTACCGTCACACATCTCGCAAATGAATACTGTGGTAGTAACTCATCTAGAACCTTTGCACTGCCATCAGTTGATCCATTATCGACAAGAAGCACTTCAATAGGCCGATCGCCTATAACTTGTGCAAACCGTTCTAATATCAGTGGTATATTATCTTTTTCGTTATAACAGGGTACGACGATTGATACTGTCATCGATTCTGTCGCTAAAATTGCCATTAATTTTCCCCTTTAAACACCCAGTATTTTTGACCAATATAATTTAAAAGAACACTTGTAACCGTTGCAAATGCAAACCCTATGACCGGCACAAAGCCAATCCATAAAAACGTGGCATTGATGAGTACATTGGCTGTGAAGGTGGATGCATAAAGCATAGCAAACCTGATAAAGGCTTCATGCGTTTTGCGTTTGGACTCGAACGTCCACAGCTTATTGATTGCAAAGGCGAAGAGTGCCCCTAAAATATAGGAGATTCCCTTTGAAACAGAATGATTCATACTAAGACTCTCTATCATAATCATATAGGTTATGAAATCGATGAACACTGCACCGCCGCCTACACAAATATATTTGACGATTTCAAGCTCAAAGAGATCCTTTATTGACCTAATATTGGTTCCCATCAGCGATTCTCCTGCTTAAAGTCATATGCCTGAGCAATCCACTTTTCGCGCTGATCTTCAGGAAACATCGGATCAAGATTTATTGAGTACGGATGAAAAGCGGCTTTATGAAAAAAGCTTTGCCAATAGCAATAAGTCTTATAGTCATTCGGCGTTCCCCAGCTCTCGTAATCACACTCGAATACTGTGCCCTTTAAGTTTAAATCGTCTAAAATACCCATGATTGAATCTATATAGAATTCACCGTTGATTCGGCAATCATTTTCTTTAATATAAGCAACGCCATCCATGAAGGCACGCGCCGTCTTAAAGTAAAAGGCACCCACAATTGCGTGATCTTTCATTGGGGTTTCAGAAATAGGCACTTTGACAGACACGCCTAAAATCTTATTGTCCGCATCTACTTGCACATAACCGTATCCCTTTGGATTGGCGCCAACTGTTGGATTGTTTCTAAAGGTTAAACAGATGACGTCGAAGGTGTCTTCCTTGATTAATTTTGAATAGGCATCTCCATCGATAATCAGACCGTTGTCACATGCTGCTATGAGCAAAGGCTTGTCGAGATCATCCGTTGCAACGCCAAGAGATGCTGTGATGGCTTGCCCCTCTGTGACGTGATTGAGCTTAATCACCGCACAACCAGGATACGCATCGTGTAAAATCGCATCGATGCCGTATGCGGCGCAATGGCTCTCAAGCACGATAAAACTTGCTTTATCCGGGATGGGATATGCATCAAAAGCTTGAATGATCATCTTGTTTCCAGAAACCTCTATCAATGGCTTTGGTATGTCATACCCTTCGTTTTTAAAACGAGACCCCTCACCTGCTAGTGGAATCAAGTTGGTGGTTCCTGATATTGGTGCTTTAAATTTTTTATGGTGCATCAATTTCTTAAAATAGTTTGAATGGTAGTTGTAATCCGCAAGATCTTCTGGGGTTCCCCATTGTAGCATATGCTGTATTTCATAGATAGAAACTTTTAGGCCTTCTTCGACAAGTAAGTTATAGACTACTGAGACATAAAATTCCCCATTTACATCGAGCTTTTTATCCATCGTCAAATCCATATACTCTTTTAAAATTGCACCCGTTCTAAAGTAATAGGTGCCAGAAGAAGCATACTCATTCATACGATTTGACGTAAATGGTTTCTTTTCTTGGATTTCAAGCATCCACTGGTCTTTTTCCCTCATGAATGCGTAGTTTGTCGTGCCGAGCATATGTGGGTGAAACCCTTTGTATGCAGGGATGGCACCGTCGGCAGCTCTACTGCGCGTATGCTCTAGAAAATCTGCATAGTCCCAATAAGAACCGAAATCACAATAGTTGACGATTACTTCCTCTTCATCGTTAATCAATGAGTAAGCCTGTTTCACAGCATATATCGGTCCGTATTTATGGGGATCAATTTCGACAATTTCGACTTTCGGCGCCAATGCTAAAAGAATCTGTCTCATATCTGTCGCTTCCAAATGGTCTTTTGCGCAAATGAAAATAAAGGTATCCTCTTGAGAAAACATGTCTACGACATGTTCAATGATGGGTTTGCCATCCACTTCAATCAGTGGTTTTGGTACCGTATAGCCAGCATTTATAAATCTTTGTCCTCTTCCGGACATCGGTATAACTATTTTCATAGGAACCTCACATTTAAAGATTTTTTCTATATTTTTCAGCTTCCCAGTTCAAAAGCGTATAAGCCTGTTCTTGAGATAAAGTCACTAAAGAATCACCGACTTCACGTCTGATGATGCCCTGTATTTTAAGCACGTCTTGGACTTCAAGACACTTTTTGATGCTCTCACCACAGAAATATAAGACCGAATCCAATAGGATAACTTTGGGAAAGTCATCGTATTTGTCGAAATATCCAGTCATAGCTGCTTTGACAAGTTCAAATGTCGAGTTGTCATGATTCTTTGTATCAACAATCATTGGCTCTAAGCCACAAAAAACAAGCGCATCAGGAAAACTTGGCACGCCATCTATATAATCGACAAGGTCGCGATCTTCATTTGCACGCACGAAAATACGTTTATGCGTCATCAGATTGTTAATTGCTGATTTAATGATACGTTGATCCGCGTATATTTTACCAAACGTCTCAGGTAGACCAATATAAGTTTTGATGTCATCTTCTACGGTTGTTATCGCATCATACAAAGCATTAGGACTATCAGATGCGACAATAAGGCCATGGTTTTGAAGGATGATGACATCGGGCGAATTACCGTAAAGTGCAATATACTTTTCTATCCCATTCATCATAGACATAGCAAGATGAATGCCTGGTTTTTCATAAGGTACCAATAATGCTTTGCTTAATTTACTGTTTAGTTCTTTTGGCGCATCCCACTGAGAGGCCATATCATCTATAAAGCGCTTTGAAGACGCATAAATCAAAGTGATTAATGCGTGAACATGCAAAATATATCTTTGCGGCAATAATGCATGTAAAAATGTTTCTATTGACGGACGCAGAACCCCTGTATTCGCTTCATTTATTCTTTGGTTGATCTCAGCTTCATCATCAATCGACAAAATGCCGTTTTGGACTTCGTCGAGAATTTTTAGAATCTTATCGAGTTCGATTTGCGCATAACCTTTGTTCTCATCCACTTCAGACATGAGAAAGCCAGAAGCTTTGATCAACATCATCGACATATCGTCCGATGTATATTTAGCAGAAGCATTGCCGCCGCCTGCCTGTATCATATCTACCGAATCACTTATCAAATCACATATGTTCACAAATGGATGAATGACATCATTAAATGTTGCTTTCATAGTCTACCCTCTCCTATTCCATCCAATGTAAAATATCATGAAAACTTGAAAGGACATAAATGCCTTTTCCGGCATCTTGCTTCTCAAAATCACCTTTGTAATAGATGCTATCTATGCCCATAGCTTGTGCGCCGACGCAATCCTTTTTATAGGAATCGCCGATCATGATACAGTCTTCAGGTTTTAAGCCGAGTTTATTAAGAGCTAACGTATATATAAATGGATGTGGTTTTTCCACACCGGCTTCTTCTGACGTGACAAGGTGATCAATCCACGGGTCCATTTCAAGCTTAATGAGTTTTTTGTACTGTGCCTCAGCTGTGAAATCCGTGATGATGCATTTTGGAACATGCAGTTCTTTTAAAAAGTCCATGACAAAAGGCTCAGGCTTGATGCGTTCCATAAAAAGGCGCCAGTAATAAGCATCTAGCTCCAAACAATATGCGATATCAAAAGCACCAATCAATTCAAGCATTTTTTGGAAATAAAAAAGTCTATGATGTGACGCTGCTGTTAAGGCGAGCTGTCGATGATTCATCTTCTTCGCACGATCAAACAACACGACTAAATCGGCATAAGGTAAGCAAAACTTTTTGGCGAATTTATCTAGTGTATCCGCCAGTGCACTTTCATGTGGCGTGTCATAATCGTAAAGTGTATTGTCAAGGTCGAGTAAAACCCCTTTATAAGTCATAGTCTTCTCCCTTTTTCATATTATGGCTAAGAAGTGCAAGCGTCATGAGTTGTATGACGCCATGGTACCCACTCACCCATTTGATAGCATGGCCGTTTACGAGCTCATCGATGTGCTCGATGTAACGTTCAGAAATCGCAATCAATTCTTCTTTATCTACATGATCTTTAAATGTGATATGTTGGTATTTCATATCGGCATCATATGCGTGCTCAATCTCGTGGCCATAGGCTTCAAGTGTTTCGACGAGGCCTTCTACCTCTACATCCAGCTTGAGCATAATTTTAAGTTTTAGCTTAGGATCGACTGAGACATCACCTGCCGTGTAGTCATCATCAGAAAAAAATCTTATGACGAGATCAGCATAATGCATTTGAGGGTGTATATATTTTTCCGCATCCACTTCACGCATTGTGATCTGATCCATGATTCTATCAAGGGTATAACCTCTTAAAGAGACATCGCGTTTGATTTTCCAATGGCGTCTCAACTTTTCTTGAGTATCAAGATAGATTTTAACGTCGATGAGTTTGCGCGTTTGAGGTAAATAGAATGGATGTAGACCAGCGACAAGTATAAAATCATTGGCATACACTTTTTTAGGTGCCGTCAATTGACCCGTGTGATGATCGTATTCTACACGTTCAATACTCGATCCATTTTTAAGCGCTTTCAAGTACTGCGCTTGACGGTACAAGTAGTTTGCCTTCGGGTTGAGATGTGTGATTGTATCCCAGCTCTGATCACCTCGTCCCCATTTGTGATCGCCATCCGATTCGATTGGCACGATGTTCTGTTCGCCCAACAAATCGATTAAGCTGTTTTTTAGCGTGCTTTTGCCAACACCGGAGTCACCACCAATGCCGATGATCGTCGCGTGCTCTTTTTTCTTGTAGACGCTGTTTGACTTGATGCCATATTTATATAGGACGTAAACGACAAATAGCAAAATGCCTTCAAATGTCGTAAATATTAGATTTTTCAGTGGTTCGCTTTCAATATAAGGCGTCGCGATAAACGTAATCAAGTAGACGACAGAAAAGAGTGCGCTAAGTGCATAAGCGATCTTGTGTCTGTCTAAAAGACTGATAAAGAGCACGGCGCAAAGCACAAAGCTCCACACATACCAGTTCTCAGAAGGCGGCACAAGTATGACGAATACCGAGTATATGACCGCTAAGAAATTGTGAAACAAATCTTTATTGAGCTTTTCATACATGAGAAATCTCGCATAGATCGCAAGAATCCCAAGATACGCAATATAGAGCTTATAGCTGCCCATCGGCAGTACGAGATCATATAATAGACTCTGCTGTGGGTTGAGATAAACCATTTGAATATAACTCGTCTGATAAATAAAAGGTGCAGAGACCACGAACACAACTGCAAAAAACGCGCCTATAAATTTGGCGATTACCTGATATTTGTCCCTTTGGATATTACGATACAAGAAGATGATGGCCAGTGGCAATGCAAACATCATCGGCAATTTCACACTAAATCCAAGGCCAAGGCTCACTGCCATGAAAAGATAGTTTCGCTTTTGAAGATAATAAAGCGATAGCATCATAAAGAACAATGCAATGATGTCTAAGTGTCCTAAATAGAAAGTCGCATAGATCACGACTGGTGATAAAAAATAGAAATAGAGCGTCTTAAACTTCTTGTTTGGAAACATGCGATCTAAAAGCCATAAACAGCCAATGTCAGCTAATAACAGTGGCAAAATATAAAGGGCATTCTTGACTGCATCCGGTACGCTCCCAAAGATAGCGATGGGTAACTGCACCAGTTTGTAGACATAGAGCATAAGTGCCGGGTAAGGAAAAGCACCAAGTTCACCCTGTGCAAAGTATACAGCCCATGGTGATGTCGTCAAAGAAAAATTGCCGACGAACTCAAAGACGGCATCTACTTGACTTTGATCAATCCATAAGATACCGATGATCAGTTTTATAAGTACGGCAGCAAGGCCTAAGCCTTTAAATGTTTTCATATGATCTTTTCACCCGTTTCATTGAGACTTCAAATAATAAGCATGTTGCTGCAAAATAGGACCATAGAAGCGGCTCTACCATATAACGCGCTTGAATTTCAAAGACGCTATGAAGTGCCATAAAGGCAAAGTAGATGGCAAAAGGTACGATCGCCAGCGGTATTTTTAATTTACGCCATAATAAAAGCGTAAAAGCTATCAAAATATATACGAGACTTTTAAATCGATTGACCCAAGTTTCCTCAATTTTTTCATATGCCCGTACGATTACCAAATCTGCATCTGTATAAGTTCTATGTTTGACGCCAAATGCTAGGAGTTCCCTATAAGCAAACTCGTCGTATTTAAGGACATGATCGATTTTACAGCCTATGATCTCCAAGATATAGCGTTTGCTTTTCACGCTTAAATGCCGATCGATGACTTCAAGAAAAGGGACATCGAGTTCCTCAAGTGTTTTATCAAACGCTGCTCGCGTCCACCTGCCACACATGGAACCTGTTTGTGTATATAGCAATCCCGTGTAAAGTTGAAGTCTCCCCTGTCTCGCCACATCCTGTTTGCTTTCAGATTGATTGCGTAATAGGACTTCGCTCACTGCTGCAAATCCCACTGAAAGACAAATGACAAAAACAACCAGCTGAATGACTCGGTCCTTTCGTAGCGCACCAAAATGAAAAACGCCTATCATTAAGACGATGATCCCGAGTGCAAGTCCCGTCTTTACCCTGAGGGCCACTGCGAAGAAGAGCATAACACCTGCAAAAATCAGCCATGCCTTTTTTTTATGTGTTCCATAAAGGCTAAAACCTCTCGTAGCTGCTATGAGTAGTGCTACATTTGGAAAGTCTGCATTGACCATACCCGAATAAGCGGCATTCCAGAGTCCAAACATGGCTAGAGCTACAGTCATCAGCAGCTGACCAATGATGCCAAGTGGATGCTTATATTTTTTAAAAGTCATCCAAGTTGACAGATATACGAGCACTA
The DNA here is from genome assembly GCA_942493125.1 of Acidaminobacteraceae bacterium. Lineage (GTDB taxonomy): Bacteria > Bacillota > Clostridia > Peptostreptococcales > Acidaminobacteraceae > Fusibacter_C. The sequence goes on from OW818667.1 coordinate 437,393, forward strand.
AAAAAAAGCTGTTTACTGCGAGCGCTGACCAATAAGGTTCAATGCCTAAGGCTTTAAAAGGTGCATAGATAAAGCCGATGATGCCACCTTTATGATAGATGGACAAATCACTGGCCAAGTTCCAATAGTATATGAAATCACTGGTAGGCAACGGTTTCACGGTATTTACAACATGAAAGCTCAGTTTAGCAAAGTAAACCAAAACAGCTGTATGTACTATAAATAATATAATGTTGATTATATGATCGCTAATCGAATTTTTACGAAGCTTCATTTGACTACGTTCCACAATATACCCTCAACTATTCGTTTGTTTTTTTAATAACTGCAATGCTTGTACAATTATACCACAAAACCGTGGTTTCTGTAGAGGTATAAAGTATGGAAATTGCATAAAAAAAGCACCTGTGCGTGTTCACATAGGGTGCTTCCATTTTTAACATGATTATATGAGTATTACTTATGGAAATTGCATAATTACCTTTTAAGTTGCAAAATTCCGTTTATCGAAATTGACAATGGCACAATCAAGCCGTTTTGATAAATGAAATTCATTCAATTTGGAATTATGCAATTTCCTCATTTATGATTTAGTTTCAGATACCCTGACAAGTATTTTACGATGATAATCGCTAAAAAACCACCGATTAGTGCCGTATACAGTTGTGGTAAAGAAAATGCGGCAACGATCTTAGGCGGTACTTTCTCCATGAAAAACGTTACGAGATATCGAATCGAAACCGCTAAAAAGGCGAATTTTAGTAATGCGGCAACGAAAACGCCAACGATATCACCATATTTAGGGAGTGCGCGTCTTATCAGATTAAAACTAAGTATCAATAACGTGTTGCCAAGCATTATGAAAGGGACAAGTGGCAATAGTGGCATGATGCCCAGTACAAATGCCATTATTGGCGTCAAACAGCCGATAATGATGGCTGGCAATGAACCAACAACCACTGCGGCAATCAACAAGGTCATGTTGACAAGTGGTCCAACTGCAGGTTGTGCAAACTGTGTAAAGCCAATTTGGAAGACGAGTGCAAGGGCTAAAAGAACTGAAGTTCTTGTAAGCAAAGTCATCGTCATATTGTGTTTTGTCATAGTGTGTTTTGTCATATTGCGATTGGTCATGTCAGCCTCCTCCTATTCTCCTATGTGTACGAGACCTTGATCTATAATTTGCTTAACGTGATTATCGTCCAACGAATAATAAACGACCTTTCCTTCTTTTCTATTCTTTACAAGACGTGCTTGTTTAAGAACTCTCAATTGATGCGATATTGCGCTCTGCGTCATGTTTAGCAAATATGCGATGTCGCAGACACACATTTCTGATTCTGCCAAAGACGACAATATTTTAATGCGTGTCGGATCGCCAAATACTTTGAAAAAGTCCGCTAATAATGATAAATTTTCTGGATTTGGCAAGACGCTTCTCACCTTTTCGATCAAATCTTCATGTATAATATTGCAGTCGCAACGCTCGTCATTTATTTTTTGTGCTTTGTTTTCATTTTCCATGGCCATCACGCTCTCCAATCATCTTAAGTTTACTTTGTTTCAATAGGTCAAATTGCGAATAGGAAAAAAAGCCAAGTCCAATCCATATCAGTGCAAATGAGAAAAAGGATCTCATATCAAACGTCTCTTTAAAAACAAATATGGCTAGCAGTAAAGCAATCGTCGGAGAAAGATATTGCAAGAAGCCCACGACATTCAAAGGCAAACGCTTGGTACTTTCCGCATATAACAACAAAGGCGTCGCTGTGATGAGGCCACTGAATGAGATCATCACCCAGTAAATAAAAGGCAAGTTACCTGTTATCCCCTGTCCACTGGATTCTACAAACGCGATATAGATCAATGAGGGAATACCGATGATCAATGTCTCAAAACCAAGTCCTGTCAACGAATCCAATCCGGATTTTTTTTTGTAAAACCCATACATGGCAAAACTCAAAGCCAAAACGAGTGAAATCAGCGGCAACTTACCATACAAAATCGTTTTGAAAATAACGCCTAATGTGGCGAGTCCGATACCAATCTTTTGATAGCCATTGAGACGTTCTTTATAGAATAGCCTACCCAAAACCGTCAAAATCAACGGCGTAATGTAATACCCGAGACTCGTTTCAAGGACGAAGTTATTGTTTACAGCCCAGATATAAAGCATCCAGTTAACCGATATAAATAAGGTCGGTGGCAATATTTTTTTGAGTTGTTCCAAGTTTGTTATAGTACTGTAAAACACCTTATGATTTTTCTTGATTATCAAGAGTAGCATTATGAATAAAAAGGACCAAACGACGCGTTGTGCAAATATTTGATACGGAGAAATCGCACTGACGAGCTTCCAATATAGAGGTAACAGCCCCCACATACAGTAAGCGAGCGAACCGAAAATCAAACCTTCAATATACTTTTTTCTGTCCAATTTACCCTCCTGAGTGGCTATTTCACTTTAACAAATACATGGCATAGTAAGCATCATATGTTAATCCTGAACTTTTTAGCTGCGTGGCAACTTCAGCGCCTAAATAACGATAGTGCCAAGGTTCATACATATACCCCGTTATCGTTTCTTTTCCCTCAGGATATCTTAAGACATAACCATATTTGTGGGCGTTCTCACTGAGCCAAGCAAATTCTTTTGTGTTTTCAAATGCTTGCGCAACGTCATTGATATCGATGGCCAAACCCGTTTCGTGCTCAGAATGACCCGGTCTGGCAGAAAATCTGTCTGCAGCTGTCTGGCCATTGTTGTTCTTATACTTTTGATACAAGTTTGCTTGATAGCTGTTTGATCGATAGGCTGAAATGATGCGAAGTGACAGACCATCAGCTTTAGCGGCATCTGACATGGTTATAAATGCGTCGAGTGCATTTTGCTTGAGTTGATACGTTTTTCCATCGGCCACAAAATAACCTTCTGGGACACTCTTGAGGTTCTCTGGTGTGAAATCGCTCGGCAACTGATAATATTTATTACAGATGACGGACAATGCGTTTGGGTCTTTAACCTTTTCAATATGACCGTAAAAGTCATAATCCAAATTCATATTTACATCTCTGACGATCTCTGAAGCGCTCATCGCCTTATGTGTCTCATAATAAGCTTGATAACGCGATTCTAAAGTCTGAATATAATACGATACTGCCGTAAAATCCATGTTTGCGTCCCCCTTGGTCGTCGTTTCTGTACTAGATTCTGTTGAGGCATCCACTATTTTCTCAGTCGTTTTTACTGGTGGCTCTGAAGATTCGGATGTACTTGATGCGTCTGTTGATTCTGTTGATTCTGTTGATTCTGTTGATTCTGTTGATTCTGTTGATTCTGTTGATTCTGATGTATCAGTTGATACAGATGGCTCCGTTGTTTCTGATGGCATCTGTGTACTGTCTGACGGATCTGATTTGATGCCTTTGCTGATCATCAAAATTATGAGCCATATGACAAGCAGGCAAACGGATACAATAGCCATTCTTCGCAGTAGAAATTTTGATTTTTTGCGTTTGGATCTCGTATTTTTTGTGTCTCGATTATCTGTTTTTCGAATTTTGTCTGATTGCATCTGTCACTTTCCTCTGAGATTTTCTATGCTTTTATTATAGCCCATTCTCTCCATTTAAAAAACACATTTTATCGACTTTCAGGCTACTTTGACATAATCTTTCGGGTATGGTAATATTTTTATGAAATGAGACGAACAAAGTTGAGGAGCACATATGAAACGCCTAATTCTTTACTTAAAACCCTATATACCTAAGATGACCATCGGTCTTTTCATAAAATTTATCGGGACCATCATGGACCTTTTAATTCCATGGATCTTGGCACATATGATCGATGCCGTTGTTCCGACAAAACGCATCCAAGATATCGTTTTATGGGGTGGCGCGATGATTCTTTGCGCCACGGTTGCCGTCATTGCGAATATCGTTGCAAATCGCATGGCTAGTCGCGTTGCAGCGGAGACGACGCGGCGTATTAGACACGATCTCTTTTCCAAAATCACCTACTTATCCTGTGGGCAAATAGATACCTTTACGATACCATCCCTCGTATCGCGCTTGACTTCTGATACTTACCACGTGCATCACATGGTTGGCATGATGCAACGCCTGGGCGTACGAGCACCGATTTTATTACTCGGTGGCATACTCGTTACAATCTCTCTTGATCCTGCACTGTCACTGGTTTTAATCGCCGTTCAGCCACTTATTTTTCTAACGGTCTACCTCGTCTCAAAGCGCGGTATCCCATTATATAATAAACTTCAGCAAGCGATCGATGACATGGTTCGGTCTATCCGTGAAAACATCACTGGTATTCGCATTATCAAAGCACTTTCTAAAACCGATTATGAGAAAAAACGGTTTTCTGACGTCAGCTATGAAGTGGTCAAACGTGAAAAACGCGTTGGAATGACGATGTCCATTACGAACCCTATGATGAACCTTTTCTTGAACGTGGGTTTGACGTTTGTCATATTGATTGGTGCCTACCGTGTCAACGATGGGTTATCACAGCCTGGTGTCGTCATCGCCTTTTTGACTTATTTTACGATTATATTAAACGCAATGCTATCTATCAGTCGCATCTTTGTCCTCACATCTAAAGGACTCGCCTCTTTTGAACGTATCGCTGAGGTCATCGATGCACCTGAAGATCTTCATATTGAAGAAGAAACTGAGGTAGATGCAGGCTGCGTTGATGCTGATACACATATTTCATTTGATCATGTCACATTCTCTTACCACAAAAATCAAGCCAATCTCAGTGACATCTCTTTTAAGCTTAAACGCGGTGAAACGCTTGGCATTATTGGTCCTACTGGCAGTGGCAAATCAAGCATTATTAAACTTCTTCTCAGGTTTTATGACACGGATGAAGGTGCAATACGCATCGGTGGCCGCAATGTCAAATCGATTCCAAGAGAAGAACTTCACAAGATGTTCGGCATCGTCTTTCAAAATGATATCCTATTTGCCGATACCATCGCTGAAAATATCGATTTTGGTCGAGGATTGCCCATCGAGAAAATCATGTTCTCCACGGATTTGGCGCAGGCAGGTGAATTTATTGAGTCGCTGTCTGAAGGCTGGAACCACAACCTAACTATAAAGGGTGCCAATTTAAGTGGCGGTCAAAAACAACGTATCCTCATCTCGCGTGCTTTGGCTGCTGACCCTCAAATATTGATCCTTGACGATTCATCCAGTGCCCTTGATTATCGCACAGACGCTAAACTAAGAAGCACCTTGAATCAACATTTTCAAGAAACGACGACGCTCATCATCGCACAGCGTATCAGCTCCATCAAATATGCCGATCACATCATCGTACTTGAGGATGGCGCTATCATCGGTAGTGGCAATCATGAAACGCTTATGAAAACTTGTGAGAGCTATCAAGAGATCGCAAAATCCCAAATGGGAGGTGACGTCCATGAATAAAGTTCAAAAACAGGGCGAGATCGGCCCTAAAAATCGAAAGAAAGTTCTCATGAGGTTGTGGCGTTATTTATATCAATATAAACTCTATCTAGCTGGAGCGATGCTACTTACTTTTAGTACCAATATACTCTCATTGATCGGTCCTTCTCTTGCAGGCTACGCAATCGATGCCTTTGGAACATCGAAAGGTCAAGTCGACTTCGACAAAGTTTTCTATTATATATTTTGGATGCTTGGCCTTTATCTGTTTTCATCAATTTTCGCCTATCTCCTAGCCATGCTCATGATTTCGCTCAGTCAAAAAGTTGTTTATAAAATGAGAAAGGATGTCTTTGAGCGACTTGCGGATCTTCCCGTCGGTTATTTTGACCGCAATCAAACGGGTGACATCATCAGTCGTATCACGTATGACATCGACACCATCAACACATCGCTTTCAAACGATGTCATCCAGATTTTTACGAGCATCATTACCGTCATTGGTTCTTTAGTAATGATGATTATTATATCCCCTTCTCTGGTTCTCGTTTTTGTAGTAACCATTCCGATCTCCATTGTGTTGACGCGTTACATGACAGGTAAAACGCGTCCATTATTTAGAAAACGGTCCGCAAAACTCGGTGAGCTAAACGGTTTTGTGGAAGAGATCATCTCAGGTCAAAAGGTCATCAAAGCTTATCATCAAGAAGATGTGATGATCGAGCGTTTCGATGAGAAAAATAACGAATCCGTGGAAGCCTTTTTTAATGCGGAGTATTATAGCAGCATGGTCGGTCCATCCGTTAACTTCGTGAACAACCTTTCTCTTACTTTAGTCAGTGTTTTCGGTGCAATCTTGTACCTCTTAGGGAATTTATCGATCGGTAATGTATCGTCTTTCGTTCTTTACTCACGAAAATTTTCTGGTCCAATCAACGAACTGGCCAATATATCTAGTGAACTCCAATCCGCTCTTGCAGCTGCTGAGCGTGTATTTAGGGTCATCGACGAACCAACGGAACCTATAGATGACTCTGATGCCGTCGAATTGACAGAAATGGAAATAAAGGGCGACGTAGAGATGAAAGGCTTGAAATTTGGATATTCACCAGATAAAATCGTCATCAAAGATCTCAATTTATCCGCTAAAAGCGGCGACTTAGTTGCTATCGTCGGACCGACTGGCGCAGGTAAAACGACACTAATCAATCTTCTCATGCGCTTTTATGACCCGCAAGGTGGCAGCATCACCATCGATGGCATCGATGTATCTCACCTCACCCGAAAAAGCCTTAGAAAAGCATTTGCCATGGTCCTACAAGATACGTGGTTGTTTCAAGGGACAATCTTTGAAAATATCGCTTATGGCAAAAAGGATGCGACGCTCGAAGAAGTGGTCGAAGTCGCAAAAGCGGCTAAAATCCACACCTATATTATGCACCTTCCCAATGGCTATGATACCGTTCTAAATGAAGATGGCATCAACATTTCTCAGGGGCAAAAACAACTTCTCACAATCGCCCGTGCCATGTTGCTCGATGCCAAGATGCTCATCTTGGATGAAGCCACATCAAACGTCGACACGCGTACTGAACTGCAAATTCAAGATGCGATGCGTCATTTGATGAAGGGAAAAACGTGCTTTGTCATTGCACACCGATTATCTACCATTCAAAATGCAGATACAATCCTCGTCGTTGACGGTGGCAACATCGTTGAGCAAGGCACACACCAGGCACTTCTAGATAAAAAAGGTCTCTATGCAGAGATGTACTATAGTCAGTTTCAGGATGCACTCAATTGAGGAAATTGCATAATAAAAAAAAGCTTCAAGACAATGCTAAAGTCTTGAAGCTTTTACTTTGTTTATGACAAAAATATTTATGACAAATTCATTTACATCATTTTATTTATAGTGTTTTGCTGTCTATTTCATTAAACTGTAGCGTCACTTTGAAGAGGTCTCCGTCCACGTTCAGTAAAAACCTACCACCGCAAACCTGTGTAAAGCTTTCAGCGATAGATAATCCGAGGCCATTGCCCTCTGTCGTACGCGATGCGTCCCCTCTTGAAAAGCGTTGAAGAATCTCCTCGGCAGTAAAATCCATTTCATAGCCTGCGGTATTCTTTATGGATACATTGGCCTTTTGATGAATGCTTTCAAGGTCGATAAAGACGCGCGTGCCTTGCATTGCGTATTTAAGTGCATTGTCGAACAAATTTTGGAAGACACGATACATTTTTTTACCGTCAGCCATGACGATCACAGGTAAATCAGGCAGCTTCACTTTAAACTGGAGTGAGGATTTTTCAATCTCATCGCCCATATCAGCCAATGTCTGCTCGATAAGTTTTTTAAGATCAATGGCTTCAAGTTCAAGCTGAATATCCCCTGAAGTGCTCTTCGCAAGATCAAAAAGATCGGAGACGATGTTTTTAAGGCGATTGGATTTATCAATAAGAATACTTACATAATCTCTTGAAGTCTCTGTCAGAGTATCGTCCTTAGAAAGCAAGTCAGCATAACTGATGATCGAGGTAAGTGGTGTTTTTAAATCGTGTGAGACATTTGTGACAAGCTGTATTTTCATGCGTTCAGCCTTCATCTGATCTTCGAGGCTGTCATTGAAACCTCGATCAATTGCCTCAAACGTTTTCTTGTTGCCTTTTACGTACCAATAGATGATAAAGATCTCCGCCAATGGTGGTAACAAAACAAGAGGCGGCACCAACATAAAAACGAACGTCATCAGCACCAAGATAAAACTCATCAGGATAAAAGCAGCTTGTCTTTTAAAGAGCTGTTCCGTCAATTTGTTGCTTCTGAATGCTCTCCCATCGAAGATACTACGAAAGAAGTCATAGATGCCGAAGAAAAATTTATAGGTGATACTATTTCTCAACAGGGATTTTGCCTTAATACGTCTTACAAATGAAAGATAAGCAAAACCAGTGATGATGATAAATATAAATGAAATCGTTCCAACAGCAATCATTGATAATGATATTCGACTTGACATGTATGATCTATAACTATAAAAGTCGTTCATTCCAACAACCCACAACGCACCACAAGTCATATATAAGACTAGAAACAGATCCGATGGAATCTTGTCAATGGCATTCAGAACCAAAGGACCATTCTTATGTGTTCTGCCAATTGTTACTGTCAAATAGATGAGCAATATCAATGTCCCTATAACTATGCCTGCTAACATCCATGCCATTGGTACTGTTTTTGCACGCTCTTCATCCCATTTCTTCTGAGCATTTTCTATATACTCCGGTGTGAATGCGATGTACCCTTCAGCATTGGCATCCAAATAAATTTGATAATACGGATAATTCTCGTTGTTATTATAACGCCAACGGCTATCTTTAAGTGTAAAAAGTTCACCTTTGTAATTGTCAAAAAAAGAAAGATCTCCGGAATCTAAATTTGTATTTGCATTTATACCATCTGAATAGTAATAATAATAAATACTTCCAAAGGTATCATTTATGCCGACAATTGCATTTGATACCTCATAGATCGCTGACATTGCGTCACCTTCCAAAAAAGAAGGACTTTCTATATATTGTTCTGTCAATGCGGTTTCAAGATTTACATCTGAAACGTCGAGGTACTGTAGCTGTATAACTACTGTTGTCAATGCAATCGCGATCATTAAAAATGCAATCACCTTTACTATAACTGTGTAACTAATGCTTTTCAATTTTGTATCCAATGCCCCACACCACCTTCAAATAATTTGGCTCTTTAGGATTGATTTCGATTTTTTCACGGATGCGTCTAATATGCACCATCACTGTGTTTTCCACAGCGTATGGCGCTTCATTCCAAACGCTTTCATAAATTTTATCCGCTGAGAAGACAATGCCGGCATTGCGCATTAAGAATTCCAATATTTTCAGTTCTTTTGCCGTCAGTTTGACAATTTCACCATCAACGGTTAGCTGCATCGCATCAAGGTCGAGCTTTAAACCGCCGTTTATCAGCGTGTTTTCCTTATTGATGTTCCCCATATCACCGAGCTGCAGATATCTTCTCAGTTGACTTTTCACGCGAGCCACAAGTTCTTGCGAACTAAATGGCTTTGTGACGTAATCATCAGCACCCATTGATAAGCCAAGTACTTTGTCGGAATCCTCTGATTTGGCGGATAGAATGATTATTGGAATATTCCTTTGTTCACGCACCTTTAGTGTCGTTGACAAACCGTCCAGCTTCGGCATCATGACATCCAGCAATATGAGATGAACCGTCTCGTTCATGATTACATCAAGTGCTTCATAGCCATTATATGCCTTGATGACCTCATAACCTTCCAATGTAAGTAACCTTTCAATCGCCTTTGCTATTTCTAAATCATCGTCTACTACTAGAATGCGTGCTTGTTCCATCGAAAACCGTCCTTTCAAGTCCATATAGTTAATTTATCTTAACCATCTTAAATGAAACTCTATGTAATTCTTACAACTTTCTTAATTTCAATATATAATATAGTTAATCAAGCAATTTCCATAACTGTTTAAGGAGGCTATTCATGTCGATTATAATCCATGACAATACGTTCGATGTTTACGAAAAACGACGCAATACCGATTCAATTAAGTTTGATTTTTACAAAGAAATGGGCAAGCCTGATGGTTTGATTCCACTTTGGGTCGCTGACATGGACTTCATGTCTCCTCCAGAAGTAAGAGCTGCACTCATGACCAGAGTTCAACACGGCATTTATGGGTATAGTGACACCAATGAAGATTATTTTGCCGCCTTAAAAAAATGGTTCTCTGAGGGCTTCAATTATCAAATTGAAAGCGAATGGATCATAGAAACACCTGGTATTGTATTCGCCCTTGCAACTGCAATCAAAGCGTTTACCGATAATGGTGATGCCATCATGATTCAACCACCTGTCTATCCCCCTTTTGCGGAGTGCATCTCTAAAAACGACAGGCGGATCGTACAAAACCCTCTTAAATATGATGATGGCAACTATACAATCGACTTTTCAGATTTTGAGCACAAAATTCAAAATGAGAATGTAAAAATGTTCATTTTATGTAGCCCTCACAACCCCATTGGTCGCGTTTGGACACTTGACGAACTCCATAAAATGGCTGAAATTTGCTCAAAATATCACGTTTTGATACTTTCAGATGAAATACATGCAGATTTTGTATACCCACCCCATAAGCATCACATTTTAGCTTCAATTGTGCCACAAATGCAGGACTACATCATCACATGTACATCGCCTTCTAAAACCTTTAACTTAGCAGGCCTTCAGATTTCAAATGTCTTTATTACAAGTCCCAAAATGAGAGCGCGTTTTGAAGCGGAACTGATGCGAACTGGCTTCCATACAGTTGGTATTATGGGTATCGTCGCCTGCAAAGCGGCATACACATATGGCAAACCATGGCTTAACGACCTGCTACTCTATTTCAGAGACAATATCGCATTTGTTCGTTCGCAGCTCGAAGAAAGGTTGCCAAAGGTAAAAATTGCCGACACTCAGGGTACTTATCTACTTTGGCTCGATTTTAACGCGTATAATCTCACGCAAGTCGAGCTTGATCGCATCATACAAGATAGCGCAAAACTATGGCTCAATTCCGGTACTGCGTTTGGTTATGGCGGCGAAGGGTTTGAGCGCCTTAACGTTGCAACACATCGAAACATATTGGAACAAGCTGTCAACCAGCTAGTGGATGCATTTAAAGATTTATGATTGTCAATCTATGATTATCAATCTATAAGTATATAAATTTCATATAAAAAGCCGATTAACTTATCGGCTTTTCTTTATTTCTATCTTTATCTTTATCTTTATCTTTTTCCTTTGCCCTTTGAAGTTGAAGGTTTGCCCTTTGAAGTTGAATGCCCATTATTTGAACTTGAGCGGTTCGTCATATAGTAGTTTAATACAAATCCCAAAATCAAAGCAATCACAAAAGCTGGCACAATATTTAAGATAAAACCATCAAGATAATATGACGCAAACTTATCCAAAATCGTTGCATCAGGTGCCCATTCCGTTCTAACAAACATAGCTTGTCTTATATAGCCGACGATCAGATACACTACCAATAATATACTCCAAAAAGACCTGACAATCATCTTTTGACTCATATATGCCTCCTATTTTACGCGTTATCATCATGATAGCATAAACAAGCAAAATAATTAAAGGTATTTTGCATGGTTTAGCGAATTCTTATTCATGTGAGAAATATCATCAAATTGAAATGATGCAATTTCTTCAACTTTATGGATTTGAAAAGAATCGAAAATAAATATTACGGAGGGACTATGAAGTTAGATGTCAAAAAGACCTTTCTGCTCGGACTTGGGTTTTTCGCAGTCAGTCTTGTCTGGCCACTTTACAACGTTTATGTGCCAATTTTTTTAAGAGATTTTTTAGACAGTCAATTTCAAATCAATGCCGTCATGACACTCGACAACATACTTGCCGTAAGCATGATTCCATTTATAGCATCTCTAAGCGACCGAACGCATACTCGCTTTGGTAGACGGATGCCTTTTTTGATGGTCGGCATCCCTCTTGCAGCGATTGCTTTTATATTGCTTCCAAACTACACAAGCTTTTTTACTTTTATCCTTATAATCACTGTTCTTAACTTTTCCATGGCGATCTTTAGAGCCCCTACAGTCGCTTTAATGCCAGACATCACGCCTGCACCACTTAGAAGCAAAGCAAACGGCATCATCAATTTTATGGGCGGTCTTGCTTCCGTATTTGTATTGATTGGTGGTTCAATGCTCTACAAAATCAATCACAATTACCCTTTCATTTTTACTGCGATTATGATGTTCTTTGCCCTATTTATGCTCATGAAGTTTATCAAAGAGCCACAAATTGGCGAAAATGCTGCTGAAAAACGCATCAGTATCAGAGCTTCTATCAAGGAAATTTGGACTGATCAAGATCGCACGACGCTCTTTATATTATTTGCCATCTTCTTTTGGTTCGTTGGTTACCAAGGTGTAGAAGCGACATTCAGCAACTATTGCGTGCAGTTTCTAGGTCTTGAAGTTTCAGACGCCTCACTTATTTTAGGGTTCTTTGCTTTATCATTCTTGGTTTTCTCGATACCAGCAGGTTTTATTGGTGCAAAATTCGGCAAGAGAAAAACGATACTCGTTGGCCTAGCTGGTGATGCATGCATCTTTATTTTATTGTCACTGATTGGTACCGTGATTCCATTTAACCAAGTTTTGATGATGGTCCTTATGCTCATCGGTGGTTTTTTCTGGGCACTGATCAACATCAACTCATACCCTATGGTCGTCGAACGAACAAGCGAAGCGAAGATTGGGACCTTTACTGGATTATATTACTTTTCTTCTTCTCTTGCTGCCATCTCAGGGCCACTGATTCTAGGCGGCATCATAGATATCACAAGCTTTGTGGCAACATTCTTATTTACAGCTTCGTCCTATGTCGTTGCGTTTTTATTCATCTCAAAGACGAAATAATCTATCATTTCTTGGACCTTCGAACGTGTTAAAAAGCCATTTTGGGGTATAATGCACGTAATTACTATTAAGGAGGGTATATGCTTAGAAATCTCAGCATCACCAAAAAATTATTATTTATGATTATCCCCTTGTTTTTATTGTTAATTATTTTCATAACCGTTTCATCGCTTCAAATGCTTAGCAGTAGCGTAGGTATGAATAAAGTTTTATACTCTGAGACTTACGTCAGTACGGCTTCGATTCTCAATGCCGATCGAGATTTTTATCAGGCTGCGATTGCTCTTAATGAACTGGTAGTAGCTGAAAGACTCGATCCAACAAAAATAGAGACTTTAAAAGCTGACTATACCGAAAACGCCACTCAAGTCCTTGATCGTATTACTGCTGCCATGGATAATTTAAAATCAAATGAAGCACTCTATAAAACATATATGCATGAAACAAGCGGTGAATCACTTGAACAGCTTAATCTTAAATTTAAGACTGCTTATGATGCTTGGTGGGCATCTTACGATATCAACACTTTGTCTGGTGATATTGACCAGAATTTAGCACAGTTTGAGATTGCACGTGAATCCATCAATATCATGACAGAAATACTTGAAACGTATGGCGCTGAAAAATCTGATGAGATGATCAAAACATCAAAGCGTATCATCACTCTGATGATTGGCCTCGGTTTGCTTGCCATTGCAATGATTACTCTTTTAACTGTTATTATCATGCGATTGTTAAAGTCTGGCGTTTCTCAAGTAACAAATGCACTCGTTTCTGTGTCAAATAAGGATCTCAACGTCTCAATCGACGAAAAAATTGCTCTTGGCAAAGATGAGTTTGGCATACTTTCTCGCTCTACAGAAGGGGTTGTTGGTATGCTCAAATCAATGATAGGCACAATCAATCATACTGTCTCTCAACTAAGCACTTCTTCTCAATTTATGCGTACAAGCACGGTTGAGATAAGTTCTGCTCTCAATGAAGTCTCTTATGCTGTCAATGAAATTGCTGACAGTGCGACAAAACAAGCACATGACACAATGCAAGTCACCTCCCATATCAACGCACTCGGTGCTATGATTCAAACGAATAGCAATAATACTGAGCAGTTATACAATATGAGTACCACTATTGAAACATTATCATCAGAAGGACTGAAGCTTGTCAATCATCTAAGCAAAGAATCTTCAGAAAATGCAAAATTATTTGAGGATATTTTTACTGTAATTGAACAAACACAAAGTAGCACGAATAAAATCGGTGACGCAAGCAAAATCATTACTGAAATTTCTAGTCAAACTAATTTACTTGCTTTGAATGCCGCTATAGAAGCAGCTAGAGCTGGTGAAGCCGGCAGAGGTTTCTCGGTAGTTGCAGACGAAATTAGAAAGCTCGCCGAACAAACGTCACAATCAACGACTTTGATTGATACGATGCTTTCTGAGCTGATAAACAATGTGGAATCCGCACAAAATAAGAGCGACATCGTTAGAAAAGCGATCGTCAATCAAAATCAATCCGTTGCAATGACGGAAACAAAATACAAGGATATCGTTGCTATATTGAATACGATGCAATATGAAATCCAAAGTTTGAGTAAGCTTAGCAACAACATGGAGACGAATCGAACGAATGTCGTTCACGTTATTGCTTCACTGGCACATATAGCACAAGAAAATGCAGCAAGTACTGAGCAGACATCAGCATCCACAGAAGAAATCCTTGCCACTGTCACTGAGCTTTCTTCTACAAGCGATGCTCTTAAAAAACTTGTTGAAGATTTAGATATTTTGGTATCAGAGTTTCATTGATTTTGGATATTGCTTAATAACCTAAAAGCGCCTATATGTGCATTTACTGCACATATAGGCGCTTTATTCGTATAAATCATTTTCAAGAAAACTAGTCTATCGGCCCTACTTGGCCTTCACCTATCGGATCAACATGGATAACGATATCGATGCACAGTTCAGCCATTATCAACTTTTCAAGTGCGTCGATAATGCTATGTGCCTTGACGATATCCGTTTGATCAGACAGTTCAGCATGTATGGATGCAATCGTTCGGCCTGGACCGTAGTCGTGTACCTTTAGATCATGCGATCCAACGATATGTTCATTTGAATCAATCAGTTGATGGATACGCACAACGAGTTCCTCACTTGGCGACATACCCAATAAGACATTTACGGTATCCTTTGCGACACCAAAACCCGTGTACATGATCAGTAAGGAGACAATCACACCAGCGATGCCATCAAGCGGGAAATCAATAAATTGTCCCAGCAGTGTCGTGATGATCACGGCACTCGTTGCAATAACGTCGTTTAAACTGTCAGATGCATTGGCTCTATTGACGCTAGAATTGATGACTTTTCCAATATAGCGATTATATGAGTACATCCAAACTTTTACGAAGACAGATAAAATAAGTATGATCATCAACACTAAGTTAAAACTGAGTGCTTCTGGATGTATGATTTTATCAATTGAACTTTTTAATAGTTCAAAACCAACCAACACAATGATGAACGAAATAATCAGTGAAGCGATGTATTCGAAACGTCCATGACCAAATGGGTGTTCTTGATCAGCATCTCTCCCACTTAGCTTTGCACCGACTATTGCGACGAGAGAAGATCCCGTATCAGAGAGATTATTGAAGGCATCAGATGTAATAGCAATACTATTCATAATCAACCCAATAGTCAATTTGACGCCAAATAGAAAAATATTACATATGACGCCTATAACGCCTGCCATGATGCCGTATGACTCTCTTACGGTGTTATCTTCCACTTTTTCATAGTTTTTAACAAATTTTTTGATGATGACTTTAATCATTATGCACTCCCTATCTAGGATTTGATGAATGATCGTTCGATAAGGACGACCGCCTCATATGGCAATAAAATGCCGTTGAAATACTCTTTTTCATAGTTTGACAAAATCACTTTACCTGTAATTGATACAGTATGTGTCTTTTTACCAAAATTCAGAATCACTGTTGCAAGCTCACCTGATAACTTCCTCTGATAAATAAAGACATTTCCAGATGACCGTTTTGCTTCAAAAGTCCCATATATCAGGACCTCATTCTCTGCGCGAACTTTAATTGCCTTCTTATAATAACATAAAATAGATGAAGCATTTGCTTTTTGCTCAAGATAGTTGATCTTAAAATAGTTTTTGTTTAAATTGATCCATGGCTCGCCTGTTGTAAAGCCTGCATGGGTTTCACGATTCCATTGATAAGGAGTTCGTGAATTATCTCTAGAAGTTGCTCGCATCATATTAAATCGAAGCTTTTTAGGCAATAATAAGCCTTTGGCCATTTTGTCCACATTGAAGGATTCTATATCTCTCAGTTCTTCCATCGTGGAAAAGTCAAAATTCGTCATACCGATTTCTTGACCTTGATATAAAAATGGCGTGCCTTTCAGCGTCAGAAGTAAAGTAGCCAACATTTTTGCGGATTCCGACCAATACTTCTCATCATTTCCAAATCTGGATACACTTCTTGGTTGATCGTGATTCTCTAAATAGTTTGCATTCCATTCCAAAGCATTTTGCCATTTTGTCAAAGTCTTCATAAACTTCTCAGGATTAAATTTCCGCTTAAACCACTTCACGAAATACTGATCGGTTTCCATGTGCTCAAATGAAAAAATCATATCAAGCTCTTCACGTGAAGCATCACACAAATCACGGCCCATTTCAGGCGTCACAAAAACTGTTTCGCCAACCGTGAAGCAATCGAACCCCTTTAGCACATCGCGTTTTAGTGAGCGCAAAATGACATGCATACCTTCCTGTGAAATATAGTGCTCACTACCTGTCAAGATCATTTTTTTCTTGCCATTTTCAAGGGATGTTTTATAGATGATGTTGATCACATCACATCTAAAACCACTGATGCCTTTATTCAACCAAAAGCGCATGATATCCTTAATTTCTTCGATGACTTTTGGATTGTGATAATTTAAATCCGGCTGTTTTTTTGCAAAGAGATGTAAGTAATACGCATTGCTTTTTGCATCAAATTCCCAACAATCTTCTGCAAAAAAGCTCGTCCAATTATTTGGCGCTTTACCATCGATACCTTCTCGCCAGTAATAATACGAACGATAAGGACTATCGGGATCTCTACTCGCTTGAAACCATGGGTGTTCATCAGAAGTATGATTGATGACCAAATCCATGATGATCTTTAAATTGCGCTTTGAAGCTTCAGCAATCAACTGATCCATATCTGTCATGGTCCCATAATCGGGGTGAATCGCTCGATAATCGCTGATGTCATAGCCATTGTCAACATTTGGTGATTTATAGACTGGGCTGAGCCAAATTGTGCCGACACCAAGTTCCTTAAGATCATCCAAATGCGCAATAATGCCTTGTAAATCTCCGATACCGTCCCCATTGGTATCTTGAAAACTTCTAGGGTAAATCTGATAAACTACCCCTTCTTTCCACCATTTTCTATCGTTCCCCATGTATTCCTCCAAAATCAGCATTTTGGTATTATACCCCAAATGCATAGGGCGACAAACAAATAGTTATGGAAAATGAATAATTACCAAATAAGTCACGATATGCAAAGACCACTTCTCAACATTCTGTGAAGTGGTCTAGTCTTTAAAATAACCAGAAATAACCTAATACTAATAATCCAAGTACGATTCTATACCAACCAAAGATTTTGAAATCATTTTTTTGAATATAGCCGATCAGGAACTTGATTGCTAATATAGAGACGACAAATGCCGTTATGAGACCACTTATGAGAATTCCTATTTCATCCGCTTTAAAATCAAATCCAAATTTGACGATTTTCAATAAGCTTGCACCAAACATGACTGGTACTGCCAAGAAAAACGTAAATTCCGCGGCAACTGTACGAGACATGGAGAGCATAAGGCCACCAAGAATCGTTGCGCCTGATCTAGAAGTCCCTGGGAAAACGGCTGCTATCAGTTGGAAAAGACCAATTAAAAATGCCGTTTTAAATGTAATCTCATCAATCGAATTAATCTTTGCAACTTTGTTCTTGTGTTTGTTTTCGATGAAGATAAATAAAATACCGAAGACGATGAGTGCGATTGCAACTGTTTGATAGTTATAAAACAATCGGTCGATGTCGTCTTCCCAAATCAATCCGACAACGGCGGCTGGAATACAAGCAACTACAATCTTAAGCCACATGACCATCGTATTTTTTTTGACAAAATATTTCTCGTGACTTGTAAATGGGAACAACTTGTTCCAATATAAGACGACTACGGCCAATATGGCACCAAGTTGAATGACAACCAAAAACATTTCCAAAAATTCTGCCGTGACATTTAACTTTATGAACTCATCCAACAAGATCATATGACCTGTACTGCTTATAGGTAACCATTCAGTGATACCTTCTACGATTCCAAAAAAAATCGCTTTAATAATTTCTATAATATTCACGATACACCTCTTTACTGCATTAATATTTTATACTTTAAAGTCAATTACCGTTACACGGGTTAAAATCTGGATATATATAAGGTAGTATCCATCCATATTGCAAACCATTTGCAAAAAAATAAAGTTTAGAAAGGATTCTATATGAAATACTTAGCAACGATTGACGAAACCGTGGAGATTGAGATGCTCAGAGAACTGTTGGAAACCAACAATATCCTCCTTATGACGAAGCATCGTGAAACTGGCGAATTCTTAGAAATTTATGCCGGAATGACCATATTTGGCGCGGATTTATATGTTGCCGAACCTCAATATGATGCTGCTTTTGAACTTTATCAAGCGTTCTTTACAGGTAAAACACCTATTGATGAGGAAGCACTTGCTGAAGAAGCTTTAAATGCAGAAAATCCTGAAGAACTCGCATATGATGAATCAAATGAAGTTGAAGAAGATGAAGAAGATGAAGATGAAACGCTCTAAATACCAACTTTAAAACGCAACACAGTTTTTAATTTATCTTTTGCCGTCTTTCTTGGATCGGACAGATAAATCTCTCGATGCCGTTTTGACTGTCTTTGGTAACCTTGGGCATTGCAGTACGCTTCCATAGCATCAAAACTTGCAGGTTCGTCATCATAGCTTCCTAAATGGAGCATTTGACAACACAACCCTTCTGTTAAAGTAACAAGCTGAATGCGATCATGATATGCATTTGGCTTTTTCTTTTTAATTTTTTCAATAAAATATGTGAACACTTCTTGTGTGACAAATTCAGGCTGTCTGATCATGAGCATATATTTTAGATTTGATTTATCTACTAAGCCATCAGAACCGAGACCCTTTGACTTATCAATAAGGTCCCATTCCCCTTCAAGAGGAAAAACGGTATACTCATAATAGCCTTCAGGTATATCCGATCCCTTATAGGACATTTTTACAGCATATGAAAAGCTGAACAAAGCTTCGGTTTCAACGCTGAAAGTCTCACCATTTGGATCGCCTTCCCCTTCAAGCATCACAAAGGTCATTTGTGGAATCTCGATTAATTCTGGTTTGTTTTTAGGTAAATATAAAGCTTTGTAATCTTTTTTATAATCGATCATGAGGCGCTCCTTTCTAAACAACAAGGTCACTTTAGTCTTTTATAACATATTTAATATGATATTGCTTGAATGATGTGCCGCGATAATTGCAAATTCATCATAATTTACATGAGCCGATCCATCGGCTTTATCAGACATTGAACGAATAATGACAAACGGGACGTTATTAAGATGGGCAACGTGAGCAATTGCAGCGCCTTCCATCTCAGTAGTTGCGGCATCAAAATGCTGTAAAATGAAATCTTTACGCTCGATTGAGGATATAAATTGGTCACCCGATACAATTCTACCTGTCATCGTCTTATGATCTGTGACTTCTTTTTCGCTCGCTTCAATGGCACGTTTTATTAACTGTTCATCTGCGACAAAAACCGATGTTTCCATTCTCGGAATCACGCCATATTTATAACCAAATCCAGTCACGTCGAAATCGTGCTCCATACAATCTGTTGAAATGACGATATCGCCAACTTCCAATTCGTGATGAATCGCGCCTGATACACCTGTATTGATCAAATGGTCAACCCCAAAATGCGTAATCAAGATTTGTGCGCATGCAGCCGCATTGACTTTTCCCACGCCACTTGTTACGACTACCGCTTCGACACCTTTGAGCCTTCCAGTATAAAAAACCATTCCTGCAATCTGAGTTTCAACAGGATGCTGCATTGTTTCAATCAATAATTTTGTTTCCAAATCCATAGCACCTATAATTCCATATTTCATTTTTAATCTCCCTGTGTTTTATCATATCAAGTATTCTTTCCATTTATATTATCATGACATAAACTAAAAATCTCATTATTTTTTTGGTTGACAGAACATTTATTTGAAAATATAATATATTATTAAATCGTAATAATTGGAGGTTGGCATATGCAAGATATATTGCTTGTAACCAATACAGATGCCAGTGAAGGTTTCATCAAAGAACTGTTGATGAGCGCTTCATATGGGCGTATATACAATGCCTACGACCAATCTGACGGAACGCATCTACTCGACGTTCACAAGTTTGACATGGTTCTCATCAATGCGCCAATGCGTTATGAATTGGGCGACAGATTAGCAAGGTATGCCGCACAACGCACAACGACGAGTATCTTATTCATCGCCAGAGAGACTTCTTATCTTCAAACAAGAGATATATTGACGAAGTTTGGAATCTTGTGTGTAAAAAAACCTGTACAAGTGAAACCCTTTCAACAACTCATAAAGCTCGTTGAATCAACTGGCGCTCGCATTGCAAAGATGGAAGCTGAAGGTATAGATGTCAAAGCGATTATCGACGAGTTACGATTAATTGATGCTGCAAAGTGGCACTTAATCACAAAATTCAATATCAGCGAATCACAAGCATCCAGAATTTATGAATCCTATGTATCTGAGTTTGGATTTAATCGCTTAGATGCTGCTGAAAGAATACTGGACGGTGCCATATCTGAAATATAAATGGGAGACTCGATCAATTGTTCGAGATCTCCCTTTTTTAGTCACTTAAAAGTTTGCGAATTTACGAATTAATAATTGTCGAACTCCCAGGTGTTCATACAGTCAATTCTTGCATTTTCAGCACAATCCGGTCCATCGCAATTTTCCACGGTGTTGAAAATACAGCTTTGGAGCGACTGACAATAGTGATCAATAGTGTTCGCGACTACTTTAGCATGCGCTATGGCTTCTACAACAGTTCTTGCACCTGTTACGACATCTCCCGATGCAAATGTGCCACGCTTTGTCGTCCGCCCCTCATTGTCTGTTATGAGGAGTCCATGGCCTGATGTATTGAGTTCAGTCGTGTTGTTGACGATATTGTTACGTGGCTTTTGGCTTATGGCGATGATTGTTGAATCCGCCTCGAATAGGACTTTATAATCTGAGCGCTGCTTAAAGCTATCCTTTTCACCTTCGATGTTACTGATGATGCGCTCGATACCACCCAACAAAACGCCATTTTCCCTAATTTCAATTGGGTATTTATAAAGCTCAAAGCTAATGCCATCGTCAAGTGCTTCTTTGATCTCGATTTGCGTAGCGGGCATCTCTTCGAAACCCTTACGATAGATGATCGTGACGACTTTCGCTCCACTTCTCATGGCACTTCTTGCAGCATCCAGTGCGACATTACCTGCACCGATGACGGCAACTTTTTCACCTAAGTGATACGTTTCAGGTGATTTGAGATAATCTATGGCATAGTGAACATTGCCAAGTGTCTCACCCTTGATGATCAAGGGCTTTGGATTCCATACCCCCGTTCCAATAAAGGCAGCTTGATAGCCATCCTCAAAGAGTCGATCAAGCGTAATAACTGGACCAATCAACGTGTTTGGTCTGATTTTAACGCCACTCTCAATGAGTTTATCTTCAATTAAATCAACGACTTTATTTGACAAGCGATATTCTGGTATACCATATCTTAAAACACCGCCTATTTTACTATGTGCTTCAAATATTGTAACGCTATAACCCTTATGTGAAAGTATGAATGCAATGGTGATACCTGCTGGTCCCCCACCTATGATTGCGATTCGGTTGCCATTTTTTTCTGTGGGTTTAAATGTCGTTGTTTCAAAATACGCTTTTGATATTTCTTCTTCAATTTTATGAAATGCGATGGGTTCTTTTTTACCATTTAGAACACAGTTTCCAAAACACTGCTCTTCATGAATACAAACCGTCGCACACACGACTGATAAAGGGTTATTGTCGAATAGCAGCTTGCCTGCATCTTCAAATTTATTTTGTTTATATAACGCGATGACTTGGGGTATAGGTGTGCCAATGGGACAAAATGACTGACACTTTGGTTTTTTACATAAAAGGCAACGGTGAGCCTCTTCTTGAAATATCGGGTACATTCATTTCCTCCGTCTACAACCTTGAATTTATGCGAATTTCTTCATATAATAACTTATGGAGACTGTTATTACAAGTGTTTTTAGAAAGGACACATTATGATGCGCACACTCAGAACCTATATGCCTTTCACAAAGGGTTTTATACAAGCTTTCATGGCTTATCGTGCCAATTTTTACGTCTACATATTGGGAGACATGTTTCAAACAGTCGTCTTACTTTATATTTGGTTTGCCATTTTCAGCAGTGCGTCTAGCAAAGTCATCCAAGGGTTTACTTTTGAAGAGATGATCGGTTATGTCGTCATCAGCACGCTTACGAGTTTGCTCATAGGCAATGAAGTGCATTGGGAAATCAGCAACGACGTCAGGACTGGCAATATTGCCATGAGTTTGATCAAACCAGTCAACTATCAACTTTCAAAATTTTTTATTGCTATTGGCAATATTTTCGTCAATTTGACTTTTTTATTTTTACCACTTTGGGGCGGTTATACCATTTACGATTTTTTTGCAAATGGCGCACTGCCACAGCTTGATGCGTTTTTATTCTATATTGTCAGCGTTATATTGAGCATGCTCATATTATTCTATATCAACTACTTGTTTGGTCTAGCGGCATTTTTTGTCGAATATGTCTTTGGTTTCATTTTTGCGAAGGAAGCCATATTACGTCTGCTTTCAGGGCAACTCATTCCTCTTTCATTTTTTCCAGCAGGCGTTTTAGCGATATTTAAATTCCTTCCATTTGCGGGTCTCGTCTATACGCCGACGATGGTTTATCTTGGCAAATACACCGGGGAAGATGTCCTCTTTAACCTAGGTGTCCAAGCAGTATGGGTATTCTTGCTTTTTGGTATGACCCAAATTATATGGAAACGGGCAATCAAGAGACTCACCATCATGGGAGGTTAAAAAATGACTCAAAATAAGAATTTCTTTAAAACAGCGAGATGGTATCTAAAGCTTTATGGCATGTTTTTAAGTCAGTACTTGAAAGCGCTCATGCATTCACGAACCGATTTCTTTATCGGATTTCTCGCATTTTTTATGATACAATTTGGCGGCATCGCATTTATTGCGCTTGTATTTAGACAAATTCCAGATCTGTTGGGTTGGTCCTTCTACGATTTATTGTTCATCTACGGTTTTGCCAATATCCCACGAGGACTCGATCACATGTTCACCGATTATTTATGGTTATTGGCAGGCAATGTCATCGTAGAAGGCGAATTTGACCGTTACTTATTAAGACCGATCCATCCACTCTTTCAGATCATCGCACAACGCTTTCAACCCGATGGCATTGGTGAAGCCATCATCGGTATACTGCTTGTCGTGTATGCCTCGATCAAAGGGGGCATCGTATTCACACCTGGTAAACTTTTCATCTTTGCTCTTTTAGTTTTCTTTGCGACGATTATTTATACCAGCATCAAGTTGTCACTCGCATCTCTCGCCTTTTGGATCAAACGCAGTCAATCAATCCTGTTTATGTTTTATTCAATGAGCGATTTTGCAAAGTATCCACTTGCCATTTACCATAAGTTCATACGAACATTTATCACCTACATTGTTCCCTTCGCTTTGACAGCCTATATACCCGCTTCCTATTTTTTAGGGGCATCCTCATTGTTAAAAAGTTTGGGATTGACAGCTGGCATCAGTTTGGTCACTTTGACCATTGGTTTAATCATGTTCAACCAAGGCATGAAACAATATGAAAGTGTTGGCAACTAATAGAGGCATTTTTCAATTTACTAATTAAAAATCGAGGCGCTTATGAATCCTACAGTTATTGAAGTCAGTGGACTTTCAAAAATTTTTAAATCCTATAAAAAAGAAAAAGGACTCAAAGGAACCATCAAGTCCTTATTTAAACGTGTGCCCATAGAAGTGGCTGCTGTTAAAAACATTTCATTCAATATTAAGCAGGGCGAAATCATCGGTTACATCGGTGCCAACGGTGCAGGGAAATCGACGACAATCAAGATGATGACAGGGATACTCACCCCTTCTGAAGGCTATGTCAAAGTCGATGGCCGCATACCCTATGAAGCACGTACTGAGAATGCGAAACACATCGGCGTCGTATTTGGTCAAAAGACACAGCTCTGGTGGGACCTTCCCGTCGGTGAGACATTTGCCATATTAAAAGAGATTTATCAAGTGCCTGATGCGTTATATAACGAACAAATGACCTATTTTGATGAGATCTTTGAGCTTTCAGAATTTATGAATCAAACAGTTAGAACTTTGTCACTTGGACAAAGAATGCGTGCCGATTTAGCCGCTTCCATGCTTCACAATCCGAAAGTTCTCTTTCTTGATGAACCGACGATAGG
Organism: Acidaminobacteraceae bacterium; assembly: GCA_942493125.1. GTDB lineage: Bacteria > Bacillota > Clostridia > Peptostreptococcales > Acidaminobacteraceae > Fusibacter_C. The sequence goes on from OW818667.1 coordinate 462,108, forward strand.
CCTTGATGTCATGGTAAAGGAGCGCATCAGAAAGGCCATAAAAGACATGAATGCCAAATATGGTACCACAATCTTATTGACAACGCACGATATGAGCGATATCGAAGAATTGTGTCACCGAATCATTATCATCGATAAGGGTACTGTTATTTACGATGGTGGCATTGATATGATCCGAAAGGATTACGGCTATCAACGAAAGCTCGTTTTTGATTTGAGATATGATGACGAAACGAAAGTTCTTGAACTACTAAAAAGCTTGCATGCCAATGTTGAAGGTAGCAATGAGCAGACACTCAACTATGCGCTTGATGAGAATCAACTGACTATAACCTTTGACCGAAATGCCATCAACATATCTGATATCATGACGATTATCCTAAAACAGTTCAACGTTTTGGATTTTTCTGTTCAAGATATGGATATAGAAGCAATCGTAAAAGCGTTTAAATGACATATCAATAAAGAGCTTGAGGCATAATATCAATGCCTCAAGCTCTTTCCTTTTTGTGACTTCCATACTTGTTCAATTAGGGTCTCGGATAAGAAGATATGCCACCTCTGACGTTGACAAGCTTTTTGTATCCGGCTTTGCTGAGTATCTGAGCTGCCTTCATACTTCTTGCACCCGATGCACACATGAGTACCACTGGAACATCTGGGTCAAGTTCTTTCAATCTTTTGGATAACACGTTGAGCGGGATGTTTCTAAAGCCTTTAACTTTACGTGCATTGTACTCGTCAATGTTTCTAACATCGACGAACTGTCTTTTAACACTTTTATCTTTGATCATTTCATCCAATTGACTGCCTTTAACAGTGATGACCTTGGGTCCAGTAATCTTCTGAAAGATGACAAGTGCTAGATAAGCTGCCGTTAAACCAATTAAAATTTCCATAAAGCCTCCGTGCCCCTATACCAGGGGGGTATGTTTTGATTTTAGCATATGACCTAAACAGTTACAAGACTTTATGATGAAATTTGATTTTCAGGATGTGTAATCTTGTATATGAGTGGAATGACGATCAGTGTTAATAATGTCGATATCATTAAACCACCCATTAGTGCCATTGCCATCGGCGAGAAAAACGAGCTTCCAGACAAGGCCATCGGCACAAGCCCTATGACAGTCGTTGACGTCGTCAACATAATTGGTCTAAATCGCCTTGATACTGAATTGATACATGCCTCGTAGACACTGTTTCCAAGCTTTCGTTCCCTATTTATGTGTTCGATGAGCAATATCGCGTTGTTTACAACGACACCTATGAGACTTGCAACGCCAAGTCCTACAGTGAACGTGACATTTTGCTTGAATATAAGCAGAATAACGACTGATCCTATGATGGATAATGGCACAGTAACAAGGATAATAAACGGTTGCAGCATTGAATTAAACTGTATCAATAAAATGATATAGATCAATACTACCGCAAACAATGCCGCTCCCAACAAACCAGAAATGTACTTGTCAAATATCTCTTGATCACCACCAAATGAGATATCTACACCATCAAGATTCATCGTAGGTAACAAACTGCTTTGAATCGTATTTTGTAAGTCGGTTGTCGTATAGCCAGGTCTCACATTTGATGAAACTGACACAGATGCACTGCGATTGTGACGTTTGATTGAGCTTAGCTCTTTATTTAAAGTAACAGTTGAAAATTGCTTTGTCAGTACTTTCGTGTCCAAGATGCTGGATTTAATGCTCAAATTTTGAAGATCATCGATGGTTTGGATGTCGCTCTTTACGACAATCTCGTATTGGTTTGCACCAGATTGTAATATGGAAGACGTCATGCCGTTTATAGCTAAAGTCGTTTGAAATTGAATATCGTAGTTGGTTAGACCAAATGATGTTGCTTTATCATCATCCACATCTATTTTGTATTGGTATACGTAATTTGCAATATCATTTTTAACATTTATGGTCGAAGGATCCGTCAACATATAATTGTATATTTCCTTTGCAACGCGGTTGACATCTTCTCTATATTGACCTGAAATTTTTATATCAACAGCTGGACCTGGTTGATTGATCTCAATTAGGTTGACCGTGGCTGTACCACCTGTCAATTTTTCGTCACAAAGGCTCTGTAGATAATAAGCAAGCTCCTGCCTTGTGCTAAATCTATCTGATTGACTCAAATCAATTTCGATCAACAGCTGTCCATAATTATCAGATGGTGGCCTAACACCGACCGTGAGATAGAATTTCGGAAACCCACCACCAATGGCACTATCAATTGATATGAACTCAGGCTCATCTTTAACTAGTTCTCTTAATTCTGTCATCAATTGCTCTGTATATTCTATGTCACCGCTTTTTTCTGCATATACATCAATATAGACGATGTCCTTGTCAGCATAAGGAAAGAGTTCAACATTTAAAAACATAATCCCATAGGCAGTAAATCCTAAAATTATCATTATGAGAGCTATCGACAATTTAGGCATTTTAATAGCGCCTTTTATTCCGTTTTCAAAAAAGTGTCTGATTCGGTTCTTATGCGTGTCTGGCTTATTCTTATTCTTAAACATGACACTCGCAATTGCAGGTGTAACTAGCATCGCGACAATATAAGAAGCTATTAACGCAATGATGACAACTTGAGGCAATGATTTTGCGAACTCACCCGCTTCTCCTGGTAAAATCATAAGCGGTGCAAATGCGACAATAGTCGTCAATGTAGAAGTCAGGATTGGTACGGACTGTTCTGTTGTGCCTTCATAGCATGCCTGCTTCACTTCTATTCCGGTATCGATTTTCAATTGAACCGCATCACTTATAACAATCGAATTGTCAACGAGCATACCAAGAGCGATAATCAACGCTGCGATAGACATTTGCTGAAGGTCAATATGAAGCAATTGCATCATGATTAGCGTCATCATTATAGATAATGGAATTGTGGCTGATACGACAATTGCATTTCTAAGCCCCATACCTACCAATACCACTAACACAACGAAACCAATGCCCTGCAATAAATTGATAATAAAACTCTCAATGGAATTGCTGACTTCTTCGGGTTGGAACAATACTTCTCTAATGCCTAATTCCTCTGGCAGTTGACCGTTTAATGCATCAATCGTTTTGCGGATATCTTCGCCGATTAATACGACATTTTGATTTTCATCGAAATACACGGTCAACAAAATGGCGTTATCCTCGCCATGTTTATAACTCTGAGCATTTTTCTTATACTCAAAATTTACAGAAGCAATATCTTTGAGTCGCACCAAACTACCATTCTCTTTTGACCCGAACACAATCAAATTTTCGATATCGCTTATATCTTCCAAACCCGAAGGTGACGTAATGCTGATTTTGCCATTTGGCGTATCTAGAGCACCAGCTGGGATCGATAGATTTTGTGCCTGTATTAAATCATAGATGTCTTTTATGGATAGTGGCATATGATTGAGTTTATCGGTTTCAACCGCTACAACGATATCTTTTTGCGGTGCGCCTTCAATAGTTATGCGTTTCACACCGTCCACTTGTTCAAGCTTTTGCTTATAAGATTCTGCATAATCTGCTAGTTGCTCATACGTATAACGATCGCTTGACAGACTTAGAATGATCCCGGCAGACGTTGTTAAGTCCGTGTTGATCTGATAGTCCATGACATTACTTGGCAACTCATTTTTTATGGCATCCAGTTTGACTCTCATGTTTGCCCATTGTTCGTCGTAGTCAACATCATAATTTAATGTGACGATGGTGACAGAAACATTTGGATTGGAGTATGATGTAATGTATTCGACACCGTCCAGAGAAGCGAGTTCATCTTCAATCTTATGTGTTACGAGTTCTTCCACTTCAGATGCTGTTGCACCTGGAAATATTGTTATTATCTGGGCGGTTGGACTCGATGTATCTGGATTTTCTTGCTTCGGCATAAAATAGTAGGCATAAAAACCATATATAAAAATCATGAGCGAAAGTAAGAAGGTCACTTTTCTCTCATTGATGGCCATCCTTATGAGCTTATTCATTGGATGCCTCCCTAGCTTCAACTTGTTGCCCTTCTTTTACTATCGAATTTCCGATTGTGATCACGCGATCACCTTCTTCTAGGCCTTCTACGCGCACCAAATCGTTATTGATCTCTTTGAGTTTAAGGTTTTTACGCTCTACGCGGTTTTCACCGGTGACGATATAAACATAATCCTCACCATCGTTTTGAATGTGATTAATTGGCAACCACATCCCACTTTGTCGAGCGAGTTCAAATGAAACAGTACCCAAACTGCCTATCAGATAATCTGTTTTGTCATCGAGTGCAACGGTCACTGTATAGGTTCGAGACGCCTCATCAGGTATTTTATTGATATCGTCAAGTTTTGCTTCTATCACTTTGCCATCCAAGTCAAAGCTGACTACCGGATCACCGAATTTTTCAATACGTAAAAGATCGACATCTGTTACGCCAACCTGAACAATTTGCTCTGCCGATCGAAGGATTATAACTGGATATCCAGCGCCAACAACATCCCCAGGTCGATTGATCACTTCAGCTACGACGCCATCTATACCTGCATAGATGGAAGACATTGGATCTGCATTATCTTTGAGTGTCATAAGTAAGTCGCCACTTTTTACTTTCTGACCTTCAGAAACTTTAACATCGCCAACTATGCCATCTTGATTAAAATGCAATGGCAATATTTGACGAGATGATACAAAGCCCGTGTAAGCGATAGTTTCTTTGTGTGATTCGTTTGTTACTGTTACGACACTAACTTGTCTCATTTTTTCCACAGATTTAACTGGTTCTTCTTTCGAACACCCGGTTAAAATGAGTGCCAACATAGCAACAATCATCATGATACGCATACGTGAAGTCATTGCTAAGCCTCCTTGTCTGTCGCTAGCAAAACTTCGTTTGCCAAAACGTCTCGATACGTTTCATCTTGAGTTAACACTTTTTTTGCATAGTTACAAACAGGTATGATTTTTATATTTTCTTCTTTCGCATAGGCGACGACGGCATCCACCAATGTTCTCGCGACGCCCTGTCCTTTAAGAGCATCAGAAACGATGGTATGCTCAATCACAATATTATTATCTTTATGAATAAAGGTGATTTTAGCAAGCGCATTTGACTCATCCTCACCAATATAAAATTTGAGATTGCCTTTCTTAATTTCTAAGTTGTTGTTCGTATTTCCATCCATGCTATTCTCCTTTCAAATCACGATTCTTTTGTCTTAGAGAGCCCTCTCTTTAAGAGTTTCATTTTGACGTAATAGTCGGCCTTAGACCGTTCAATCTCATCGAAATCAATAAAAGTCTCAGCAATTGCATCCCTAGTTGTTGCTGCTAATAGTTCGACAATATTTGAGAGATCTTCTTTCTCCTGTAGATCCAATAAATTCAAATTGGCATAAGGCATAAATTGTTCCGTCAAATGGTTGAGTACTTCTTCTTTTGAGCGTTTAGTAAATAGGCCTGTATTGATTCTCGTGTCAGCGAATACATTTTTGAGAAAGCTGTTTGTGCTTTCTTCCATGACAAAATCAATTGCAAAGTGATATATAGCTAGAAACATCTGAAAAAGATCACCATTTGATGCAATCAAACTATTCTTTGCTACATCGAATACGGCCTTTTGATATCCGAGCATAATATAGGACAACATGTCATCTTTATCTTCGAAATATTGATAAAAACTGCCTCTTGAGATGTCGGCCGCTTGAATGATTTTGTTGATTGACACGTCGTTATATGACACTCTAGTAAACTCATTTTTTATTGCATCCAACAATTTCTCTTTTTTCTCTTCTGGAAGATTGTAAAATGTTGACGTTGGCAAATCAGACCTCCATTCATCAAAATAAATGACAGCGTATCACAGATACCATGTCAATAAATGACAGCGTGTCATATGACACCATGTCATTTTACGCGCAAAGAAAGCGTCTGTCAATGACAAACACTTTCACAATTCAAAATATATCAAGATATTTTCTCTTGATAGAGTCTTTAAAAAGGATATACGAATTACGCAACTCTTTTAATGCATCCGTTGAATAACCATATTCTTCAAGTTCTCCCTCAATTTCATCGAGTAATGTAACGAATTCAACATCATACTTTGACTCTAAAGCTTTTGCCTCTAGCTTATAGACGTTGATTTGAGCATTTCTAGTTTGCAGATCTGTAATGTCACTATATGCGTAGTTGATCTTATCATGGATGGCTATCAAATCAGCTTCATATCTACTGAATAAGTCAAGACATTTAGAATTGCCATTTGACATGATTTCATCATATTCAGCTGCGTCGGCGAATCCTGCTGGCACTATTTCCTCAGTGATAACGACTTCTGCTTCATTGATAAACTGTGGTGGAAAATTTGTCATTTGACTGATCCCTATTGCTAAAAGTATTATGCCAAATGCTGCAGATACTCCCATGCTGACTCGATATGATTTGCGCAATTTGACAGAATTGAGCGGTCTAAAATAATGTTCACCATAAAACACCTTCATAGGCGTTTCTAGAAAAAGGCGATTTGCCCATGCTTTAGAATAATATCTGGCGACTACATCGTAAGCTTCACTCAGTATTGGTGGTCTAGAAATTGTGTCGTGACCATCAGAGGCTACTAAATCAACAGCATTCATCATTAGAAGTTCTCTAATAAATTTTTGGCAACTTTTTTTAAGGAAGCTTGAAGACGTGAGCTGTATTAAGACCCCTTCTTCACTCAGTAATTTCACTTTGTAAGGACTTTCGGTCAAATCAGAATAGTTTTCTGTATGTGCTAAAATTGGAACGATGCCATATGCGATGAGTTTGGTGAGCGCATCTTTCATTTGCTCATATGTCCAACTTGCATCAAATGTAACGAGCATATAGTGTGAATTTTCAAAAGTTGGTAACCGCGACATATTTTCGAGATCTTCCATAAAATTTGCATCAATAAAAACTTCCAAACCAAATAAGAGATTCCCGCCAGCATACATTTCTCCGTATGCTTGAAACCACTCATTATATTTACTCTTTAGTTCGTCGTATGTGTATTCACTAGTTGTGCGGTTAAAATAAGGTGTGACAATCCAGTGTGTTATACCATCTGCTTTCGCCTTTTCAAGCATATAAATTGCATTTTCTTCATCTCTTGCACCGTCGTCCACACCTGGTAAGATATGTACATTTGAGTCGATCATGGCAAGCCCCGTTCTAGATAGCGTTTAAATTCTATGAAGCATTTATACCCAAATCTCGTATAAATTATCTATATATAACAACTAAAAAAAGCTACCACAAATTGTGGTAGCTGATCCTATTCAATATATTGATCTGTTAACTATTTAATAAGCTCGAACGTCACATCGCTTTTATACGTACCAACGGTTGTCACCATATAGGCATCTTTTGACAATGTAAATCGATAGGCACTATTATCACCTAGAGATAAGCTTAAAATAGCGAAATCGCCAACTTTCGGTACTTCCAAAATGCCACCCTCATTGCTAATCAAATTGTAACTGACGTCATTCGTTTCATCCAGAACAGTTATTGCAATCCCCTTAAGTGGTAATCCGTCTATCCCTATAACCTTAATGCTTAAGTTATCAGTTGCAACGACCGTGCCTGCTTCAATTTCACTTGGCGTAACTTCTTTGATTGGCTTCACCAGTAGATCATTGAGCCACTCGCCATATTGGTATGAGCCATCTAAAAAGGTGTACGTACCAAGGCCATTGTAGCTATCGTTAGCCCATTCACCTTCATAATAATCGCCTTCGGGCCAAATAAGAATGCCATAGCCATTAAACATGCCTTTGTCAAACTGACCAATATAAAGATTGCCATCTGCAAACTTCAAGATGCCGTTTCCCTTTGGAAATGAGCCATCAAATTCTCCTGTATACAGGTCTCCATTGGCATAATAAATATTGAAGAAGTTATCGCCAACATATATGGCAACAGGCGTGTTGATGATCTCAGAAGCTCTGCTTATAAAGGATTCTTTCTGTACGCTGTTAGAAGATATCATCTCGAAACCTAATACGCCTGCAACATCATCCAGTAACAAAGCTTTGACGATTAACTCAAACACATCACCTCTTACCAATAACTCGGTGTTATCAGTGGGAAGCAGCAGACTTAACCCATATTGATCAGCAATTTCCGTTGCTGCAGTGCTATATTGGATCCCTTTCAAATCATAACCGAGTGCCTTAATCAAGAAAATACTGACTTGATTGTAGTTTACCGCATCAGTTGCGCCAAATAAGTTAACACTCTTACCCGTTGTTATGCCTTTATCGTAAGCAAATTCAACGTATTTATAACCCCAATGTGTCGTTTTTACGTCTTCAAATGTTGCAACCTTAGGTGGTACGTAACTCTCGAATTCACTTGCATACAGTTTTGAGATGATAGCGATCATTTCTACTCTTGTTATATTCTTATTTTCCATCAAATCGCCATTATAACCGGTGATCAGTTTAAAATCAGCTAAAACTTTGCCGTAAGTGTCATCTATTGTATCTGCAGCAAATGCCATATTTACCGAAAATATAGTGAGCACTGATAAAATTAATAGTACATAAACAAAGCTTTTTTTAGTCGTATTCAAAATCATTTCCTCCATTATTTCATTTCAGATTTCTTACTTTTCTCATGCAACCATTCATGGTAATCCTTTGTCACATGCTTTTCAGCGCGATCCCATTCCGTCAATCCAAATTTTTTACGCTTTAAAGCCACCTGTAATTTATTGACACCATATAATGACGCAATTTCTTCATTAGAATGTTCTTCATCGACAAACAATATTTTGAGTGTTTCCTCTGTAATTTCCTTGAAATTTAATTTGATGCCTTTTAATTTTTGTTTATTCAATTTTTCGTAGAGTTTCATTTTTATACCTCCCGTGTTGTTCACACAGTCTAATGATACTCTCTTTTTGCTCTTTTGTACGCTTACAAAGTACTATTTAATATGTTCGTAAAATTCAAATGCTAATGCGACATGAATTATTTTACCCGTAAACGTCCTTTATAACCAGCTATTGCTATCTATTGCGCAAAAAAAAACTCAAAATGACAAAAGGAAAGTCATTCCGAGTTCAACTTATTAGGTAATTATTCACTTTCCTCACTTAAATAGTATTTCTAATTCGCTGACTAGATTTACTAAAGAGTGATCTAACAGCATACCCTCGGAATCATCCATCATCTTGATAAACGCCAAAACAATCGTTGGGTCAAATTGTGTTCCCGAATTCAGTCTGAGTTCTTCAATTGCCTTTTCATGTGATAGTGCCAATCGATAAGGGCGATCACTTGTCATGGCATCATATGCATCCGCTATGCAAATGATACGCGCGTTGATAGGAATCTCTGCACCTTCAATACCACGAGGATAGCCTTTGCCATCGAACCTTTCGTGATGACATAGTACACTTTCAGCCATCTCGGACATCTCATTGACCGTACTTAGAATACGATAGCCGATTTCTGGGTGTTTCGTCATCTCGTACCATTCTTCCTGTGTCAATTTACCGGGTTTGTTCAACAATTGCTCGCTTATGGCTATCTTACCAATATCATGCAATAGGCCAAGATGTTTGAGTTCCTTGACTTTAAGTTCATTGAACCCCAATGCTTTACCAATACCTTCACAGAGCATTGATACACGATAAGCGTGCATCTCTTCTCTCTTGTTCTTCTCATGAAGTGTGTGAATAATCGTGTGAATTGATTTATTATGCATGCTCGGACTTTCGAACAATTTTTTACGATACAAATAATTTTCAGCCTGTTTTAACACTTCTGAGTAGTGATCCTCATTTGAATATATAGCTGCCCAGCCGAGCGAAACGGAGATATCGATGGATTCTATTGTTTCAGTAGCAATTAATGCCTGGATGCGATCAGCTATTTCTTCCGCTTTTTTAGGATGCGTTTTAGGCAACAAAATGACAAACTCATCACCGCCAATTCTCGACACAATATCATCTTCTCGACAACTTAAATGTAAAAGTCTTGCAACTTTTTTAAGCAATAAATCTCCCGTTTCATGCCCAAATGAATCGTTGATCAATTTAAGACCATTGACATCCGCCATCATGATGGTCAAAGGATAATTGCGAGCAACATTCAAACGATTGACTTCTTCTTCAAAAAACCTTCTGTTATAAATTTCGGTCAATTGATCATGGTAACTCAAATGTTCAAGTCTTTTTTCAAGGACTTTCCGCTCCGATATATCGCGTACAAGGGCATGTCCAACACTCTTGCCATGTAACATTATATTCGTTAGAACAACTTCAACTTGAAAGATAGAGTCGTCACTTTTTTTATGAATCCACTCAAAACGTATGCTCTTCTCAGTTTGACATTGCCTTAAATAGTGAATGGCTTTTTCACTAGAAAGCGTACCATCATCTTGATAATCAGGTGATATCGTTTCGACTCTTCTACCGACAAAACTGCTTTTACTAGTAAACCCAAACATGAGAAGTGCAGCTTGATTGCAATCTTGAATATGATAATCCTCAAATATCAATATCGTATCTGTTGAGTTCTCAAATATGCTTCTAAAAGTGATCTCACTGTTTGCAAGATCGTCTACTGCCCTTTTCTTTTCTGTAATGTCTTCAGCAAATGTGAGTTCGTGATTGCTGTTGTCTCGGCCATAACCTACAATGGTATTCTTTACATTAACCCATATGACACTGCCGTCTGGTTTCAAATACCTTTTTTCCATCTCGACATTTTCTAAACCGTGATCAACCATTGTTTTATTCAAGACCGTATTTGTCTTCAAATCATCTGGATGTGTAAATTTATGCCAAGATGCGCCTATGACTTCAGACATAGGGCGCCCGACCAATTCGCAATAGGCTTCATTGGCTAAACTGATGATTCCCGTTTTAAAATCAGAGAGATTAATACCCACAGGAGCTTGATCTATCATCTTTCTAAAGCGCTCTTCACTAAGTGCTAAATGATCTAACTGAACACGAATTTCCTCCTCTTGAGCGATTACTTCTTCAAGTGTGGATTCGATCTCATCATGCGATTCTCTAAGATTTTGTTCACTCTTTTTCAGACTGTCTGTCATGCGACGGTTTTCGCTGATTGCATGAAGAATTTTCCCTATGAACATCGTTGCAATCGGATATGTAAGCATGATAGGTAAACCAAGAGTCTTTATCGTCGTTAAGCCTCTTCCCTCTGGTAATGTAAACATGAGTAGTACCATAGTCACATGAACGCTTATGCCCATCAAATAGAGCATTTTAGATTCATTTTCAAACCGGTAGTCCTGCTTCTTTCTGAACTGATAAAAAATAACGCCAATCGTTGCAGAGGATAATATGACAAGACTCCCCATTAAGGCCCCTTCTCCGCCTTGTAATAGCCGAAGAACAAGTGGCGGAAAGATAGCTATAAGAGTGGCAAATGGACCAAAGTAAACGCCACAGAGGCTGAGCATGACCGATCTTCCATCAAATATTAAACCTTGATTTAATATAAGTGGATTTAACATACCAATCACAGAAGCAAACCCAAAAATAAGTCCTTGAATAAACGTATGTGTAGACCACTTCTTGCCAGTATGCCCAATGATTCCTGAGATCATACTAAGCGAAGCCAACATCCCTAGGTTAAATATAATGTCGAGACTATTTTGCATATGAAACCCCATTTAATTGTATTTTATGATTCAAATGACCCAGTTTTGTATAAAAAATATAAACTTATTGTAACATTATACGTATGGGTATTACTAGGGCTAATCACAAAAAAAACACTGTCCATATGGAGGCACAGTGTTTTAAGAAGGGAATTACTATTTTTAATTAGGAACTTGCATCGTTGAGGTAATTATGCAATTTCCATATTTAAGCGACAACTGTTGCAAGTTCCTTCTTTTTACGAAATTGCCAAATCATAACTGCGCCTAAGATAAGTGCTGCTATTGCATTGATACCAGGGCTCGTCGTAACCATCATAACGCCACCAACAATAAAGAGTATTCTCTCTATTGGGTTCATCTTCGTTTGGAAGAATCCTGTTAGTCCAGATGCAACTGCGACAATACCGATTAACGCTGTCACAAGTATAAATACGAGATGGAAGAATGTCACATCCACCAACAAGAGTTCTGGGCTATATACAAAGATATATGGAATAATAAAGGCTGCGATTGCCAGTCGCGAGGCTTGTAGCCCCGTTTTCATAGGCTCTGATTTTGCGACACCTGATGCTGCAACTGCTGCGAGTGCAACAGGTGGCGTAACGTCTGCGATGATACCAAAGTAGAATGCGAACATATGTGCAGCGATAATAGGTACATCAAGCATCAAAAGTGCAGGTGCTGCAATGGTAGCAGTAATAACATAGTTTGCCGTTGTTGGAACGCCTATACCTAATATGAGTGATGTGACCATCGTAAAGAATAATGTCAAGAACAGGTTGCCATTAGCCATATTTACGAGTAAAGAACCCATTTTCAAGCCTAAACCAGTTTGAGTTACAACGCCGATGATGATACCAGCAGTGGCACATGCAGCAACGACTGTTATAGCACTTCTAGCACCTTCAACGAGTCCCATAAACATTTCTTTTAAAGACAACCTTGTGTCTTTTCTAAAGGAAGATACAATCAATGCTGAAATGATAGCACCAAGAGCGGCTCTAATCGGTGTATAACCAGAAATTAGCAAATACATAACGACGATGATCGGGAGCATTAAATGACCACGCTCTCTCATGACTTTACCAGCTTTAGGAATCTGATCTTTTGGCATGCCTTTGAGGCCTTGTTTCTTCGCTTCATAGTGTACGCCAGCCCAAACACCAAAGTAGTAAAGAAGTGCTGGGATAACAGCGGCACCTATAATCGTAACATATGGTAAATTTGTAAATTCAGCCATTAGGAACGCAGCAGCACCCATAATAGGTGGCATGAGTTGTCCACCAGTAGAAGCAGTGGCTTCAACTGCGCCAGCAAATTCTGGCTTATAACCTAGTTTTTTCATCATCGGAATGGTAAAACTACCTGTACCGACGACGTTTGCTACAGATGATCCTGAAAGTGTTCCCATGGTAGCGCTTGAAATTACGGCTACTTTAGCAGGTCCACCTGGTGCACTACCAGCGATTGAGTTAGAGATATCGATGAAGAATTCACCCATACCCGTTTTACCTAAATAAGCGCCAAATAACAAGAACATGAATATGAAGGTCGATGATACACCAATTGGCAGACCGAAAATACCTTCTGTCGTATAAAATAAGTGTTGTACTAAATTGGCAACTTTAACGCCTCTATGTGCCAGTGGTCCTGGAATATAAGGGCCAACTAATGCATAGACGATAAAGACGAGTGCAATGATGACCATCGGCCATCCAATGACTCTTCGTGCTGCTTCTAATACGAGTATAATAGCGATAATTCCTACGATCATGTCAAGTGTACTTACACGACCAGCTCGCAAAACTAATTGAGCGTAGTTGAAATATACATAGAGACATACACTGGCTGCCATAACAGAAAGACCAATATCCAATGGATGTAGTTTTGTTCTAGAGAATTTCTTTGCTGACGGGTATAAAAGATAGACTAATGTCAAGCCAAATGCAAGGTGAATGGATCTTTGCAACATCGCATCGAGAACGCCAAAAATACCTGTGTATAGTTGGAATGCTGAAAATGCAAATAGAATTGCAATGAGAATTTTTCCCTGGACACCGCTCAATACTCTAAAATCCGAACCTTTGTCATATTTCCGGAGCAAATCATCAGCTGATATATCTGCTGGGACTGCTTCTGTTTGTTTTTTTACTTTTAAGTCAGACATGACACCGTTCCTTCCTAAAGGACAACTTGATAGCTGCCTATTTCAAATACTTTCTTTGTTACAACATAAATCTTTATGGTGCGCGCTTGTTTTTCGGTCACAGAGCCCGCAGGTATTTCCGTCATTTGGGTCGCATCGCTGAATAAATCCAATATATTTTGAACCTTTCCATTGACTGTTATGGTATGTTTCGGTATCGGTGAAACAACCATGTTAACGACATCAAATTGACGCTTGAGATATAATATAAACTTACCATCAATAATTTCAAAATCCGTATCACTCAATTGTTCATAGGGAAGCCCTACTCCAAAAGACTCATAAATGGTCTTCTGGAGTATCAGCTTTTTATCTTCAGTGATTTCAAAAAATTCATCAACCGGTGTTAATAACACTGAATGCGTATAGCCCAATTCAAAGTGATTGCTATCAGGGAATAGCATTTTAGATTCTCCGGTTTTCTGATCCTCAACTATGAGAATCGTACGCTCATGAAGACCAGTTAAAACGAGCGTCACTAATAATGTAAGTCCAAGCATCATGATGATGATTTTTCTAACCAAAGTGTCCCTTCTCTCTCTCTAAAAAAAATTAATTCTCGTCGAAGTATTTTTGTGCGCCTGGGTGAACAGGAACTGGCATTGCTTCGAGTGCTGTATCAAGTGTTATGAATTTACCAACGTTATGCGCTAAAACAACGCGATCGAGGTTTTCATAAATTTGTTTTGTAAGTGCATAAGCTAAATTTTCATCCATATCTGCAGAGACACAAAGCATAGACTTAACTGTTAATGTATTGACATCAGCAGTTTGTCCTTTATAAGTGTCTGCTGGAATGACATAATCTGTAAAGAATTTGTAATCAGCTTTTAATTTTGCAGCAACTTCAGCTTCAATTGGAACGATGTATACATCATTTTGTGCTGATAAATCTTGGATTGCTGCTGTAGGGATACCAGCTGTTAAGAATGCTGCATCTACTTGATTATCTTTCAAACCTGAAGATGCTTCAGCAAATGATAAGAAATTCGCTTCGATATCTTTTTCAAAGTCCATACCTGCTGCAGCGATAATTTGTCTTGCATTGGCTTCAACACCAGATCCGATTGCGCCTACAGCAATTTTTTTGCCTTTAAGGTCAGCAACTGATTTAATGTTAGGATCTGTTGTAACGATTTGAAGTGGCTCGCTGTATAAAGTTGCAAGGCCTCTTAGCTTGTCAAATGTTTGACCATCGAACATCATGACGCCGTCATGTGCATATAAAGCTGTATCATTTTGAACAATTACAACTTCAACTTCGCCATCCATCAATAAATTGATGTTTGCTACAGATGCGCCAGTAGATTGTGCTGTCGCGTTGATGCCTTTGATATTGTTATTCCAGATTTCAGCAAAAGCGCCGCCAAGTGGGAAATAAGTTCCCGCTGTTCCGCCAGTACCGATGTTGACAAAAATATTGTCGAATGCAACTTCTGCTTCTGTCGCTTCAGTTGCCTCTGTTGTATCGCCTGCAGCAGTTGTTGCTGCCTCAGTTGTTGCAACTTCTTCTTTTGGTGAACAACCAGTAACCAGTGTGAACATTAAAACTAAAATTAATAACAACGATAAAGCTTTTTTCATAATTTCCTCCTGCTCAACTCATAATATAGTTCACTAATCCCCTTGCATCCTTACACTATTGTTGTATGGATACAAATACATAAGTACAACATAGATATAACATATAACCTACAACTTTCTACAAAATCCTACGTATTTATTTAAAATTTGTTCACAAATTATGTGGTTTTTCGTAATATGTCTGACAAATAAGCAAAAGTAGAATATGCAATTTCCGAAAATAAAAAAAGGCCTAAAAGGCCTTAATGATGTTTATATTGAATATTACCATTCAAGAAGTCTTCTCTCACCTTCGAGCGCACGAAGTTTACTGATTTCCTGTGATACTTCAAGTGTGCCTCTGTATTGACCACTTTCACTTCTCAAAGCGAAATATTGAATATATATGAATAAGCCTTTCATCTGAAGCCAAAATGCGGCTTCATCTTTATCACCACTTCTAAAAGAAGCAATAATTTCTTCAACGATATGCACGCTTTCTGGTGGATGACAATTCCTGACATCCCTACCAATAACGGCGATAGAACGTGGGAAAATGCGATCTTTAGGCCTTGAAAAATAAGCGACTTTATCGTTTTCGTCGACAAGCGTCATATCGATTGGCAGTGCATCAAGTAGTAAATGAAGTTGTTCCAAATCCATATGCCCCGTCTCTGCCTGAAAGAAGTGCTTCAAACCGGAGTAATTTGACTGTGGCAAAGTCGTACTGACTCTATAACCGCCTTTTGCGGATTTGACAACGATAATCTCCGGTGGTTCAATAAAGGCGAATTCATATTCTAAACTTTGCTGACGCATTGATTGAAATTCTACATCATCAATCTTAAGAGATGCCGTTGGAAACAATACTAATTCTTGCTTTTGAACGAGTCCAAATAATACAAAAAAGAACTTTCCAAGTTTGACGTGTAAATCTTTTGTATTGACGTTATTCTGTGCTGCTTCAACTTGACCGCCGAGATCTTTCCATATGTCTCTTAATTCGTCGTGCAGTGACCACATGATTTTCAAACCGTTGAACGTCTCAGATTTCCTTTCCATATATGGAAAAAGAATATTCTCGATTTTGAGGAGATGAGCATTATATGCTTTTGTATCTTCAATAAACGCTTTGAGTTCAGGCAATATATCATCAAGTGAATTGTTCTTTATTTTATCTTTAAAAGCGTTTAAATAGTCGACTAATCCTGCATTCTCAGCCATCATATCATGTAGAAAGCTATTTTGAGCAGGTCGTTGCCATTGAAACGAGCTGAGGGACTTGTGAAAGACGTTCATGAGCTTGTCGACTACTTCCAACAACTGCTTTGGTGTGTAACCCATCTTAAGCAGCTCAAATTGGACGGTGACGAGTTCTAGAGGTGTAATACTCTGAATCTCCTGAAGGTATTTGAGATAAAGTGCTTTCCCATCTTCTTTATGGTACAAACCACGACAGTATGCGATTAAATTTTCGATTTTCAGGTCCATAGATTCACCTCGTCTTCGCCTCATTTATTTTATCTTATCATAAGTGTTGTCATAAACCAAGTCTGTAAGTTTATAAGGAAATCATTGTATTTTTTAAATTAAAATACTATACTTGAGGAAAAAATTGAAACGATTAGGAGCCTTCCATGAATGCAAAACTCAAAATATTGATCGCCATGGCATCATTTGGAACTATAGGTCTTTTTGTTAAAAATATTCCATTGCCTTCGGCTGAAATCGCTTTATTTAGAGCGGTTATAGCAACGATTTCTATCGCAATCTTCAAATTGGCCATAAGAGAAAAAATGGTTTATTCCGAGATAAAAAAAGACTTGCCTCTGTTATTTCTTTCAGGCATCGCAATAGGATTCAACTGGATTTTTTTCTTTGAAGCTTATCGCTACACCACGGTTTCTTTAGCGACATTAAGTTATTATTTTGCACCTGTTATCGTTATGGTCGTTTCGCCAATTCTCTTCAAGGAACGCTTAACGATGAAGCAAGTCATATGCTTTTTCATGTCAACGCTGGGTTTGGTGTTGATTATAGGCATCAGAGATTCAAATTCAGGTTCAGATCATGTCAAAGGCATCATGTTTGGCCTAATGGCTGCCACTTTATACGCTACAGTTATTATACTCAACAAGTTTATTAAAAAGGTCAAAGGCATTGATCGGACCTTATTACAGTTTATAGCAGCAATCATTGTGCTACTCCCCTATTTACTGTTGACATCAGGGTTTCATATTGACCAAATGCAGACATCTGGATTCGTTAACTTGTTGATCGTCGGTCTGTTTCATACAGGCTTCTTGTACGTTTTATATTTTTCATCTTTAAAAGACTTAAAAGGTCAAGAAGCTGCAATTCTAAGTTATGTCGATCCACTTGTCGCCGTATTTGTTTCCGTTTTATTCTTAGGTGAAGCAATTGGTTTGCTTCAAATTTTAGGTGGTTTATTGATTTTAGGCTTTACATTACTCAACGAAATCAATCTCAAACGGTCTAAGAGAATCAATGATTGAACAGGTAATAATTGGGTATTAAAAAATTGTACGCAATTCAATACGTGGAGGTGATGTTATGAAATTAAATACTCACTATTTTGGTGAGTTGGAAGTACGCGATGATCAGATTATCCATTTTGTAAACGGATTAAAGGGTTTTGAAGAAATGAAGCAATTTGCTATCATAAACAACTATGATACTGAAGAACCCGTACCATTTTTCTGGTTGCAATCACTTGAAGATCCCGAGCTTGCATTTGTACTGACCGTACCGTTTATATTTAAACCTGACTACGCATTTGATCTTCCAAAAGAAACGCAAGAAGCGCTTCACATCTCTAATGACTCCGAACTTGGCATCTACAGCATCGTTACGATTCCAGGTGAAATTAAAGATTTTACTTATAATCTGATGGGACCTATCGTCGTGAATTACACCACACGTGAAGGTGATCAAGTTGTGCTTTACAATGAAAACTTTAGTTTGCACGAAGGCTTTAAATATCAGTAAATTATATAAACAAAAAGGGTACCTCAGCTATTTTAGCGATAGGTAGCCCTTTTTTTGCGCATCGAAACTTAACCCATGCCTAAAAGCTTTTTAGTATATGCCATCTGTGGTTTTTCAAGAATCGTTTGCGTATCGCCAATCTCAACGATTTCACCTCTGTGCATCACGGCGAGACGATCCGACAAATGTTTGGCTATCATTAAATCATGTGTGATGAACAGATACGTCAACCCCAAAGTTTGTTTGAGTGACCAAAGCAAATTGACAATTTGACCTTGAACTGAAATATCAAGGGCTGATACAGGTTCATCAAGCACTAAAAATTTAGGTTTTGAAGCGATTGCCCTTGCTATACCTACGCGTTGTTTTTGACCACCGCTAATTGCACCCGTTTTTCGGTGCATCAACCCCTCTGAAAGACCAACCATATTTAACAGTTTAACGATTTCATCATCCATTGAGCCTTCAATTTTAATATTATGAAGGACTAAAGGTTCTTTGATGAGGTCATAAACTGTCTTAAGAGGATCAAGAGCGCCATACGTGTATTGAAAGACGATTTGAACATCACGTCTCAAGTGTTTTTCATCGATGCCATTGAATTTAATGCTGCCATTATCAAAGGCATTGAGACCCATAATGAGATGACTCAACGTCGTCTTCCCACTTCCGCTTTCACCGATCAAACCCAATGTCTCCCCTTCATAGACGGTAAAACTGACATTGTTCACAGCGCGAATGATGTGTTTTTTCGAAAACAATCCCCGTTTTACGACATATGTTTTATTGAGCTTTTCAATTTCTAAAAGTGGCACTGTGTATTGTACGTTATCCATTTGTTAGCCCTCCTTTATAGAGCACACACCTTACCGATCTATTATCTTGAGTGATTAAATTAGGAATTTGAACAGTACAACGTGGCTCAACGGATGGGCATCTAGGTGCAAAAGGACATGCCATTTCGAACTCGCTAGGATCGAGGGCATTTCCAGCTAATGTGTATAACAAATCATCTTGCGAATGGATCGAATTAACGCATTTCATAAGCTCGATGGTATATGGATGTTTTGGCATTCCAAAAATTGCATCCCTTTTACCATATTCCATAACCAAGCCACCATAAAGGATCAATATTTGATGACTGATCCTGGAAGCAAGATCGAAGTCATGCGTGATAAATAATATCGTAATGCCTAGTTTTTTATTGATGCGCATTAAGAGATCTACGATGACATCCGTCAAAGATGCATCTATTGAGCTCGTAGGTTCATCGGCAATTAGGACTTCAGGTTTTAATAAAAGTGCCATGGCGATTGTGACCCTTTGCGCTTGACCACCACTTAATTGATGTGGGTACATATTGAGTACAATCTCGCACTCTTGGACGAGACCCACTTCTTTCAATAGTTCAACGATCTCATTTTCTACGAAAGCCATCTCATGAACCTTGCATAACTCTTTGAATTGTGCGCGAATGGTTCTATTTGGACTAAGGGCATCGTTTGGATTTTGAAAAATATAGGAAATGTGTTTTCCCCTAAGTGGTCTGAGCGCTTTTTCTTCCAACTTAAGGAGATCATGATTAGAAAACAGCATTTTATCTGCTGTTATTGAAGCTACCTTCGGATCATATAGCTTTAGAATAGACATCGCCGTTACACTCTTTCCGGATCCAGATTCACCCAGTATGCTAATGATTTCCCCTTTATTCACTTCAAACGATATGCCTCTTACAACCTCGGTTTTTCCGAAGCTAACATGTAGGTTTTCAATTTTTAACATAAACGCCTCAATAGCTGTTATTTTTTATCAAAGAAGTCAAGATTGAACCCAACTGCTTCATTGTTACTGAATCACTTTGATCTCCTAAATTGTCTTTAAATCCCACAATCATAGTTGGAAAACTCTTTTCAAAGAATAATAGTCGATCAAGTTCAGTTGGATTCGCAATAGCATCATACGCAATGTTTTTTTTGTCCAGTTTCTCTTTTAGCTGCAATGAAAACGTATAGGCATAATATCGCGTTATCGGTGACTGCTCCTGATCAAAGACGACCTTACCTTCTTTTAAGCCATGTATTCTTGTGAAGTCAACATAAAGTAGGACGTCTTTTTGTGAGTACAGAGATTTGCTTGCATAATCCCTCATTCCGTTAAAGGTATCACTCAACGTGCCATCAAAAAATGCGACGATAATCGTACGCTTTCTATTTGGTGCACTTTGTGTAATGTCATCTATTATGGCCATTTGAAGTGAGATGAGATCTTCTAAGGATTCACGTGTTTCAGAATTATAGGAAAAGCCATATATGATCGCTTCCTCACCCATCGAGTCGCTTGTACCGGGGAGAATGGCATAGACGTTCTTCCCCTCTGTACCCGTTTGAGCATAAGTCTGCTTGATGTGCATCTGAATATCAAGTTTTGATGCTTCAACTTTTAGATATGTCGGAATATGCTCACAATCGTCTAGTTGATCTGTTTTTGACGGCAATGAGGACTCTAGGATATTTCTATCAACATAAAGCACAGGTACGTCCAATGAAAGCTGGCTCATTCTTTGATCTCTGATTGCATCAAGATTTTGTTTCCAAATGATGCCTTGTACATTTTCTACTTTAGAAAGTCTTTCACTGATTTGGATGACCGCTTGTTCATTGTAGAACTGAGCATCTAAAAGCATAATAGCCGGTTGGTCTAATACAAGTGCTTGCATATTATATAAATCGGCATGAGATAGATCAATGACATCCGATTGCACATCGAAATTACCATGTGCTATCCATCTGACAGCGTCAGTTAGTTCCTTTTGATTTGAAGCATCACTAGAAAGTGTTAACATTACGCTTTGTGACGTGGTGTAATAGCCGGGTTCAACGGCGTAACCCTGAACATATGCATCGCCAGATAGCGGTTTGAAACCTCTTTGTTTCAACGATTGTGCCAAAAACTCAGCGACCTTTGATGCATTATCATTGCCAATTATTGTCGGTGAATCTTCTAGCCCTATATCTGATAAATCGATGGCGACAATATCAAAACTGAGATTTCTCTCATAGTAGCCATATCCTTGAAATATGACTAATGTA
This sequence comes from Acidaminobacteraceae bacterium, assembly GCA_942493125.1. Lineage (GTDB taxonomy): Bacteria > Bacillota > Clostridia > Peptostreptococcales > Acidaminobacteraceae > Fusibacter_C. Next base: position 483,650 of record OW818667.1, read on the forward strand.
ATAACGAGAATCGCGATCCCTGCTTTAAGTTTTTTCCCCATTTTACCCAGCTTAAGTTCACCACTCAATACCCATCTCAAACCCTCACCAAAAGCATTAAGTCCCAAAACGCTGATGAAAAAGGCGAGTGCTGGAAAAAATACAATCCATGGTGCAACGCGAATATTGTTTCGAGCAGCGCCAAGCATACTTGCCCACTCTGGTTCATATGAAATGTCGATGGTTTTTATCATGCCACCCATCGTGTCTTCAATAAACCTTACATTGCCAACAAAGACAGCAAATAAGCCAAGCTGTAACAACAATGTCAAGGCGCGTGCAAATTCGAGGAAAAACATGACGATGAGTTCTGGATAAAGGTGTTTAAAAACAGTGGTCGTCGCAATCTGGAATTTATTTTTACCAATTGCGACATCGCCCGTTACAAAAGGTTCGCGATTGATACTCGCGACGCGTTCTTCTATGACGATACCAAGTTTTCCAAAACCCACAAATCCCAACAAGAGAACAAACGCTAAAATGGAATACGCTTTTTCTAAACCTATAAAATAATCCATCTTAAGCAATATGATACATAGAAGTAAAGTGGGAATCGTCCCAAAAAATCTAGAGAGCTTATCGATGATACCATGTGCTGTCAGACTCCCAAACCCAGCCAGGAACCCAAACGGTATGGCCAATAAAAACCGTGCGATCACGATAAAGAATGCTAAAAGCATGGTCAATTTTGTGCCATAAACAATAAGTGCCCAAACATGTCGTCCAAGTTCATCCGTACCAAGTGGTATGGACCATTGAGGTTTAAAAGGCGCCTTTTCTAAATTGAATACGCCCTCATCATCGACGTATGATCGCATCCCTTCAGTTGCATAGGGATTGGCTGACGTGAACAAGTTCGGAAACAGAATCATACAACCGATCAGGAGTAATACAATCAGACCAAAGAAAAATTGAAATTTCTTAGACACGTTTTGCACCTCCTTTTCTTCTAGCAGATGTCAGTAACAATAAACCTTTTAATAGCCCCGTGAAAAGAATGTAAAGGATACTAATGGCTGCAATCAAACTGATGAATGTCACTTCATCCTTAGATTTGTCTGCGATAAGAACGAAATTCGCAAGCCCTTTATAATCGAATAGATACTCGACAATAATTAAATTTGAAATCATAACAGATGCAAGACCAGTCATAGAAGTAAGCGCATTTTCAAGTACAGGTAAGATCAAATGACCTGTAAAAATACGAAATTTGCTGATCCCTCTCGATTTTAGAGCAATAAAATAAGGTTTGATGCGCTCTCTACTAAATGCGAGATAGGACATACGGCTTACATAAATCATAGGCATGATCGACAAAGTTATCAGCGGAAAAATGAAGGCACGCAACGCGCCAAAATCAATCACTTTGTTAATGAGTACGATCAAATAATTAGCAAGTAGAATCCACATGATATCAGGTACAGATAATGCCGTTATGCTCATAAAGCTGCGTAATTCAGAATTTTCCTTATCTGAATAGGCATCAAATAAGCCTTTCAAAATGCCGAAAACGAGAGCAATCATCGATGCTGACGCAAATAACAATGCACTTTTAAAAAACGCACCTTTGACAAACTCTAAGTTGCCAATCCCCTCACTGAGTAACATCCCAATGAAATCGACAGTATGCTTAAACGTCAGATAAGGTGAAAAATTAGTATCTAAAGCACCACCCACTACACCGACATCCATATTTCTAGGTAACTTAGTGATTACGACCAACAAAATCAAAATCGTAATTGGCGTAAGCAATGTCCCCAATTTTTGTACAATTTGGACAGGAGCGCTGAGATAAAGACCCTTAAGTCTTGGAGAATGATCTTTATATTGCTCTAGTGCATAAAGTACAAACAAATAAATTGCTAGTATTACCAGCAAAAGAAATGCATCATCTGATAGCACTTGCCATGGATTTTGCGAATACAAAGTGGCTTCCACATACTGAAGAATCAACATAAGATCTGAGGTTAGAACATCTTGGGAGATGCCTTCTATAGTATCCGTCATTTGATGATGGACACCAATGCCATGTGAAATGGTTACTGCAGGAATATCTGCCGCTTCATATACACCATTATAAGCGATTGAATTTCTGGGTGTTTCATATGGAATATTTAAATCTTGGGCAACTAAAGCGATTTTAGACAATGGTATTGATGCATTATCACCAGAACTAGATAATTGCACCATAGTGCCATCCGAACCGCCTAAGCGATCTAGTGCTATCACTTGAACGTTCTCTTTAGTCATGCCTAAATGATCGATTAGTGCACTAACGCCCTGCTGATCGGATTCTCCAGCGTTAAGCGCTGCGAATATCACAGTCTTATCAGGTTGAACGCTTTCATATTGCGTTTTCATAGTTTGGGCGATTTCTATAAATGCGGCAATACCTGAAGCGTTGTCTAAAGCTCCAGGAAAAAAGCTTGTGCCACCATAAGTGCCAACGTGATCTAGATGCGCTGTTATGATCACAGTATGATCTTTGGACTTGCCTTCGATCGTTGCAAGTATATTCGCCGTTTTAACCGTTTGAAACGCTATTTTTTGTTCGATAGACGCACCATGGATATATCCATATATCGTTCCTGCAGGTACTACGGCAGCAGGTTCAATCTGGTCCAATCTCGCAACATTTTTAAGCTTTAAATATAGTTCTCTGGTGATATAACCGATGCCTATTGTATTTCCCGTCTTTGAGCCCATCTCCAAATTCAACTTCTCGATGTAGGTTTCAAGACTCGTGTCTGAGTTTCCTTCATAATAAAGGATGCCAACAGCACCGGCATCGATGATGGTCTGTAAACTATCGCCAATCAATGGATGCGCTTGCGTGACGACGACCTTCCCCTTTAATGTTTCCAGAGGCATCTTATACACATTATCATCTGCAAAGACGAGATCACCTGAATAATCTATGCTACCACCAGGTCCCCACGATATAAATTTGTAATCTTCATGTCGGTTATACTGAACTGCCTTCCCTTCTTCATCCAAAAAAGTGAAAATGGACGACGCATCAAAAAACGGAATTTGTGCAATAAAAGGCTGCTCGATAGGTTCGAGGCCAATCTGCTCAAATTTCGATTTTACGTAGTCCATGGCAAGTCTGTTGCCAGGTGTACCAGTTTGTCTGCCTTCAAATTCGGACGATGCAAGTTTCTCGATGTCTGTCATGACGTTCGAGGCATCATAGTGCTCCGGATTGAATGGATCAGGCATTTTCATTGCATAAAACAATGCTAAGGTGGCAACGGCTGTAATAAATAGTACGGCTATCTTCTTCATGGCACCCTCTTTAATTGGAAATGGAGGCCAATACGCCTCCCTTTCACTTTTTTTGGAGCGGGTGATGGGAATCGAACCCACACAGCTGGCTTGGGAAGCCAGAACTCTGCCACTAAGCTACACCCGCATTTTCTGAATTAACTTCTATTTCTAGAATTATCTTAGCATAAATTATTTAGTTAGTCTAACAAAAATGAAATAATTCACACTATTCTGACATTAAGAAAATGTAACATAGGTGACTGAAACGGGGTAATATATAAGATATACTGTGATTACAATAAAGCAACTAGGAGGCAACATGGAACAATTTATTAAGAATATTGAATTTTCAACACCACTTGCAATGGAAACACTGGTTATGTACCAAGAAGGTCAAGTCGTAAGCCGTACCTTAGCTCAAAATAAGCATATGAATATGACGCTTTTCGCATTTGATAAAAATGAGGAAATCAGCTCACACGCTTCATCTGGTGATGCAATGGTTTATATTTTAGATGGCGAATCAGAAGTGACAATCGGCGAAGACCTCTTTACCGTAAAAGCAGGCGAAACCATCGTCATGCCAGCTGGTATCCCTCATGCACTTCTCGCAAAAGAGCGTTTTAAAATGATGTTGATCGTCGTTTTTAAACCAGCTGATGTCGTCAATTTTTAGTTCAAAAACAGCTATTGAAGCAAATTAAGCATAGAAAAACCTGAGAGTGTCACATCTCAGGTTTTTTGTTGTCATAAAGGAGGAATTGCCTCGTACCAATTTTAAGATATCACACGAATCACCAGCCGAGGAAAGAAAAATGCATATAGTCGTTGCTCATCGACCAAGCATCGCCACCCCATGAAAAACCATATTTTTTGAATGTCGTAACGACATCGCCAATTGGCAAGATAGAATACGGGCTGTCTCCAGGTTTCCAGAATGAGCCTGCAACAACTCGACCATCAGATCGTATCATGTAGTTTTCAGCGGCATTGATGTCAAGAGCCAGTCCCCACCGATGTTCCGATGTTTCACTTGATCGCCAAGCGTAGCCACCCAGATCTTTGACTGGAAATTTTTCCTTGCCGTTATAGATTTCTTTAAAGATTTGTACAACTGTATTTGCAATGCCTTTATTGACAGTAACATTTCTTTTTCCAGGTGTTTTCATTCCATTGCTTCCTAACACCCATACTTCAACGGATACTGTAACAAGATGCTTTTTAGCTTCTTCTGCCGTTTGGTAACGCTGTGCATCCGCAGATCCAAATACAGAAGCTACTTTTACAGCATTGGTTCCAAGTCGAACCATGAGCTCAGAAGGTGAATACATTTCTTCAAGCGTACGAGGATCTCTATCCCCTCTACGACCGCCTCTACTTGCAGTCTCTTCTGCTGGTGTATCAACGACGTATTGATCAAAATTCAAACCGTTATCTTTGGGAATCGGGGCTGTATTCGGCGTTGCCTCTGTCACTGCTAAAGGTGTAGATGCTGGTATTGCTGCCGGTGTCGCAGGTGGTGGCGTTGCAACTAATGTATTGATTTTTTCTATAGCTTGAGTTGCTTCTCTGCCTTTATTAGGCTCAGCAACGATTGTCTTAACTGCATTTTGAAGGATTATAAACGCTTCAGCTCTCGTTGTGACTTGCTTAGGTGCCAATTGCTTATCTTTTGTTCCCGATACGATATAACGGCTAACCATCATAGCTGATGCCTCTTTTGCCCAAGGGCTCAACACATCTGCATCTGAAAATTGTCCGTTGATTTCTTTGATTACTGATGGAGCAATTGCATCAACGTCTTGAATTTTATTGATCAACTTTTGAATCATGACAAACATTTCTTCTCGCTTTATTGGGCCATATGGTTTGAAGTTTCCATTTGGATAACCACTTACAAGTTCTAAATTATATGCTAAATCCGCAAAAGCGTTACTGTCGTCATTGAAGACATCTTTACCCCATGTTTCTGGTAGCTCACCCGATACGCGAATATATGCTAACACAATGGCTTCAGCAAACTCGCCTCTTGTGATAGGCAACTTGAGAGATTTGTTCTCGTAACCACTAGGTAAAATGCCCCACTCATAAGCTTCTGTTATGCCTGTTGCATACCAAGGTGCTGGCGTTACATCTGCAAAGCTTAATTGTCCTGAAAAGCAGACAGCTGTTATCAAAATCATGATTAGTGTCGTGCTAATAGATCTATTGAAATAACGGTTGACTGTTCTCATCGCATATCCTCCAATTAAAAAAACATATGTGTTGTTATGGAAATTGCAATTTCCATAGTTAACAAATAAACACTATAACAAGTGTTTTTTGTTATCATAACACATATGTTTTGATTTTTCTTTAATTATACAGATATAATGCTAGTGAAGAAATTAATAGGGACAATGGTCCCGAATCATAGTAAATATCAGGGACCTTATGTCGTAATTTTAAGATATCCAGCGATCGCTTCTTTCACATCGAGGATATTCGACCCTGACATGGAAAATTCATCAAGCCCCATATCAAACAAGAGTTTTGTCGCTCTGAGATCGCCAGCCATCTCACCACACATGCCGCACCATATACCAGCATCGTGAGCAGCATCAATAGACATTTTGATCAATCTCAAAACCGCTGGATTCATAGGGTCATATAAATGCGAAATGTTTGAATTCATGCGATCAACTGCCAAAGTATATTGGATTAAATCATTCGTTCCAATGCTGAAAAAGTCAACTTCTTTTGCCAACAAATCTGCAACTATTGCAGCAGATGGAATCTCGATCATAATGCCAATCGGCGTGTCAGATTTAAATGGAATGCCTGCTTCAGTAAGTTCCATTTTACATGATTCTATGATCGCCTTTGCCTTGAGAATTTCATCGAGTGTGCCAATCATTGGAAGCATGATATGAACATCTCCATATACACCAGCTCGAAGCAATGCTTTGATTTGTGCTTTGAACATATCTTCATATTTAAAGCAAAGTCTTATCGCACGCAATCCTAAAAATGGATTCATTTCAGGATCGAGCTCTAAATAAGGTATTTGTTTGTCGCCGCCAATATCTAACGTACGTATGACAACTGACTTTCCCGCCATTTTCTCAGCAACTGTCTTATAGATTATAAATTGCTCTTCTTCTGTCGGCATCGTTTCACGGTCCATAAACACAAACTCCGTTCTGAAAAGGCCAATGCCATCTGCCCCATTCTCTATGACAGCGTCAAGGTCTTTCACAGAGCCGATGTTACCAGCGATCAGAATATCTCGGCCATCATCGTACTTCAGTTTTAAGTCCTTATATTTTTTTAGGTCTTCTCGTTTTTTCAGATACGCCATTTTAAGCATCTCGTAGTGCGCGAGTGTTTGTGCATCTGGATCGAGGATCGCAATGCCATTTACGCCGTCAATGATGACCGGTTGGCCATTCACAACTTTTTTACTAATGTCACTCAATCCGACAACAGCACATATTTCAAGACTTCTAGCCATGATGGCACTATGTGATGTGACGCCGCCTATGTCTGTCAAGAAACCAATGACTTTGCTTTTGTCCAGCTGAGCTGTATCTGATGGTGTCAAATCATGAGCGACGATGATCGTGTTTTCTGGTAGAGAAGTGTCACTGTCTTGTATGCCCAATGCATTGCGGATTAATCGATTGCCAACGTCAACAATATCTGCTGCACGTTCTTTCATATAAGCATTTTCCATTTGATCAAAAAGTGTCTTATAAAAAAGCTTCACTTTCTCGATGGCTGCAACCGTTTGTAATGATTCAGTCTGAATCGTTTCCTCGATCGCGCCAATAAACTCTGGATCTTCAAGAAACATCATATGGCTGTCGAATACTTTCGCTTCTTCTTCACCTATCGTTTCAGCTGTTTTCTGTCTAATTTTTTGAAGCTGCATACGAGATGCCTCAACTGCGTCCTTAAGTTTGCATAATGATGCGTTAGCATCTGTGCATGGCGTTTTATCAATCTCAATTTCATTTTGCGCCATGATGTAAATTTGACCAATTGCGTACCCCTTTGATGCCGCTATCCCTTTTAACATCTATTGCCACCCCTTTTTAATAAAAATCGACTTGATCGACGTATTGCTCAATCATTTTTTGTACCTGCTCAAATGATTCGGATTTTATCAGTTCATAGACAAATTGAATATTGCCAGTCGCTGACTTGGCCACACTTAAAGACAAAAATGGTGCCGCTTCTTCTCGCCCATTTATGACGAGTAAGACAAGTTGACAAACCTCTTTATCCCATATGATTGGGCGCTTGAGTTTGCCGATAGCTATGATTGGCGACATTGCCGCAGGCAATAGTGTGTGCGGTATTGCGACGCTATTGCCACGCTCACAAGATGATATGGTCTCTCTTTCGAGAATCATTTCCAGCGCATTTGAATCAATTGTGTAACTTTTAGATATTTCATTAAAGAGAAATTTGATAATTTCATTCTTATCAACCATCTCTAGGTCAGGAAAATAGAATCTTGCATCAAAACATTGCAAGAAATTTTTAGAATTGACCTGAGTATGAGAAAAATAGCTTTTCATTTTCATGATATCTTGATCTGTAAAGAAGTAGTTAACGCGTTTGACTTCTATTGGTACATCAAATTGAACCGCTGGAATATCCGTAATAATACAGTCGAACTGTGACACATCTAAATAAGGTATTTCATAGAATTCAGCTGCTTCTGCTGTCTCAATAAACTTACCAAAATTGGAATAGAGCTCATGAATGAACAAATCCGATGCATTTTTTCCATTAGATAAGACCACAAGAACTTTCGATTTCATATGAAAGGACATAAACCTAAAATGCATGTAAAAACGATAGGATAAAAAAGCGATTTCTGTTTCCTGAATTTCTAAGCCAATTTGGTTTGTAAGCCATTTTGATGCGATCACGGCATATTCAAAAGCGGGATTGCTTCCCTTGCTTTCAAGAATTCCAACGTCTCTCTTTTCGAACCCATAAGTCACGCGATAGACCATACTTCTAAGGTGTTTTGCAAGTTCGATGTCAAAATCAGCATAATCTCCAAAATCCATATGCAACTCTGACTCAATATAAGAAAGTATTGATTTACTATAGTCAATAAAAATACCTTCCTGGTAAACTGAAAACGATTCGTTTTTCATAATATTGCGTCGCGATATAATAAAAATCGCTATAAAGGCAATCTCTTCAAGTGGCCAAATATCTAGTTCTAGCGACTCAATGAGCCTATTTGCCGCTTCATATTCACTTTTACTCCCAATATTGAGCATTTCCTGTTTCGACAAGATCATCGGATGACCTTTGTCGAATCGAAATTCTGAAACGATGATGAGTTTGACCAATTTTCTGAGTGAATTTGTTGAAATGGACAGGTTATTTGTTACGAGTGCCTTAATCAACAAATCGTTTATGATCTTTGGATCACGCTTATAGAGCGAATCATCTTCAATGCTATTTGAATCTTCGTCCACATCGAGATAATCGACGAGTGCTACTCTGAAATGACTTTCTCTACCTTTAATTCTGAGCCCATATTTTGCACGATGTTCTAATTTCAAATGGTATTTTTTTAAAACACTACGCACTTCTCTCAAATCTTTAGTCAATGTAACACGGCTGATATAGAGTTCATCTTTTAGATCATCCATTTTAAGATGCGATTCCATGAGCATCAAACGCCTAATAATGTAGTTAACCCTAGATGAAGTATTGGATGGAATCCAGTAGGCATCTAAATACTTTGCATTGAATGTCTGTAAAAATACTCTAAATTCATTTTCATCGACAATCTCTATTGTGTAGCCACTTCCAGTTTTAGAAATGAGTTTTGCACCCCCAGCCATCTTGAGTATATCTCCTACAAAGGCCATACAGCTACGAACGGTTTTAGGTGATGCACCCAATATGACGCCTAAGACATCGCTGCTTAAAGGTTTTTTTGCATTGATCAGATGTTTGACGATGAGGATTTCCCGCTTACCTAACTGATGAATCATAAGATAACCTCAGCTGATTCGCTCGTTGGAAGACGTTTGAGTGTAAGTTTCACATCCAATTTTCTAAGTTGTTTACAGGCCTCTATGCTTGCTTCTGTCAATGCAACTGTGTCGTTTAATGCCGTGGATGCACCTTTAGGTGCTTGATTGCCAAGATTTGCACAATCGACCATGACACCTTGCTTGATGAGCCTAAGCAAATTCTCTGGAGATCTGATGACAAGTAATACGCGCTGACCGTCGTATGCTCCGGATAGAATTCTTGCTGCTGCTTTTTCAATTGTGAGCACAGATAGACTAACACTCGCTGGTGTAGCAAGCTTTAATGACATTTTTAATAAATCAGAACTTGAAGCATCATTATCGACAACCATGATTCGTGTGGCACTTAAGCTGTTTGTCCAAATCATCGCAACTTGGCCGTGAATCAGGCGATCATCTATTCGAACATGTACAATTGCCATTTAAACACTCCCCTTTGTCAATCGAGCTCATCATCAGGTGATATGGTGACAATCTGCGCATTCATATACATAATTTGTTCTCTAGCAAATTCTATTTCGCTTAGTATCATCTCTGAATCTAGACGACCATTGTTTGGCAAAAGCATGATAGACAAAACAAGGGCGAGGTTAATGCCTGTGATGATGTGATAATTGTTTGACTTTAAATATTTTGTGAAATATTGATTGACGCTACCGTGCGATATGTCTGTAAAGATGACAATCTCGTCAGAATCGTCATATGCTTCAATAATTGGGTCGATCAATTCCGATAAACTCTTGCCATCCACATAGGCGCATAGCCATGTCAAGTCAGTGCGTTTTCCTAATACCATCTCAATCGATTGTGCCATTCCATCTGCCATTTTGCCGTGTGTAACGATTAAAAATTTTCTCATACGTGTCCTCCATGTATGCATGTTCATTATACTATACACTAATTATTTAACTAAACAACCATTTTATTCGTATCAATAAGGTAATTCGCTTTGTTTTTTTAATGTGCTAAAAAAAACGTTTCTAACTATTATATTAGAAACGTCTTATAAAAATGACACTTGAGAAAATTATATAATTTTTTATTTGTCTTTAACACCCAATAAACTGTTTAAAACCATCGTAATAATCGAGATGACAATTGAAGCCAAGATAGCATCCATCAATCCGCCTACGTATATACCTGGAATAAACGAGCTGACGACATAGACCATAATGCCATTAATCACAAATAAAAACAACCCTAACGTCAAAACAGTGACAGGCAATGTAAGCAATGTCAATATCGGCTTTAAGAAAAAATTTAAAAAACCAAATAGAAATGCGGCACTTAATGCTGCAACGGCACCTGTCACGTTAAATCCAGGAAGTATATAGCCTGCTGCATATATGGCGCCTGCAGCGATGATCCATTTTATCACTAATTTTTGCATAATGACCTCCATGTATTTTCTTTCTATATTATTATACCATGATTCGCCATTGTTTAAGCGTTTTGAATTTTATTTCGATAACCATCAAAATAATATTGACACTCACTAAAATGTATTGTATATTTTATTTAGATAACTATCAAATCATATTGTCGAAAACGACTAACAGGAGGCACTCATGACGATTGAAAACTATAAAATCAAATTTCAGAATTATCTTGAAAACGAAAAAAAAATGCTAGCAGAAAAATCACTTAAATTAAAAGATGACTTTCGAGACGATGAATACAAGTTTGTACAGGTTGAACTGAATATCATCGACATATTCACAAAAATGTTTGCAATTAGCTGTCAAAAAGCTGCTTCAGCCCAAGATTGGCAAACATCATTACAAGAAACTTACCTTTCATACTTTGATAAAATTCCTATGGCATGGCACGAAAATTTAAAAAAATGCACAGAGCATGGCCTCGAAGATGAGGTTATGGTCGAAACGCTTAAGATTCAAAGAGCTGATTCAATCAAAATAGCGTTTGTTGCCTCGCTCTCAGAAAGCGTGTAATCATGGAAAATTCAGTCAAACTATTTAAAGCACTCTCGGATGCTTCCCGCATAAAGATATTAGTAACACTCCTCGACAGTCCGATGTATGTCGAATTACTAGCCGAAAGGCTCGAACTCACAGCATCGACGGTTTCATTTCACCTAAAGAAACTTGAAGAAGTTGGTCTCGTTGCAAAACATAAGGAACAATACTACATTATATATGAAATATGCCGTCCAATTCTCGAGCAGTCTATCGCATCACTAATCACCGCAAATGCAAAAGAACAATCCCTTGAAGATGCAAGAGAAGAAGCCTATCGCAAGAAAGTGATCGATACATTCTTTAAATTTAACGCTTTAAAATCAATCCCTGTTCAACGTAAGAAAAGGCGTATCATCCTCGAAAAAATGCTCGAATCCTTTGAAAATGGTCAAAATTATACTGAAAAAGAGGTCAATGCGATTATATCGACTTTCCATGAAGATTTTGCAACTTTAAGACGCGAATTTATAAACGAACAACTTATGACAAGAGAGAACGGCATTTATCGTCGTATATAAACTAAAATGGTGCCACTGCAAATCAAGTTCCAAGATTTGTAGCTGCACCATTTATTTTTCGTGTATTATAGTACGCCCTCATGTTTCAAGAGCCATTCTTTTCGCCATAAACCACCAGCATACCCAGTCAATTTGCCATTCGTTCCAATGACGCGATGACAAGGAATAATGATCGCTATGCGGTTATTGCCATTTGCAGCACCTACCGCTCTGACGCTGTTAGGATTTTGAATCACTTTAGCAATATCACCATAAGATTTTGTCTGACCGTACGGTATCTCCTGTAGTGCAGACCAGACATCCTTTTGAAATGACGTGCCCTGTGTCGTTACATTTACACTAAATTTTGTGAGTTTCCCCATAAAATATGCAGTCAATTCTTGAGTCAATAGATCTAAATGTGGGTTTTGCCCTGCTTCAATCACTTCACCAAAATCTCTTTCTAGTCTTCTTAATGCGGTATCCATATCCTTTTTATCTCTAAACTCTAAAAGACATATGCCTAAATCGTTTGATACAGCAATCATCTCTCCTATTGGCGTGTCAAAATATCTAAAATTCATCATACTATCACCTCGGTGTGCAATTCTAAAGAGTCCAAATTGATTTCATTTAATGCCTTTATTCCATTATATCATAATCAACATGTTATTCAATTTTGATTGAGAAACTTAAATATTTTATCTTTGTATATATCGACTTTACATAGATTTAACATTGGCCAAATCAAGTGATTGCAACCGTTCTAATATCAAATTATTCTAACTATTCCAAAGTGCCTAACATTACCTTGACAGATAGTTAACATGGATTTAACATATAGAAGTAATTTAAATTCAAATCGTGATTAGGGGGCAACTTTATGTCAATTGCCATTGGTATACTCGGTGGATTAGGCTTATTCCTATACGGCATGCAAATGATGGGTGCCGGGCTGCAAAAGGCAGCAGGTAAAAAACTTGAAAGAATTATTGAGATATTGACTACAAACCGCTTTATGGGTGTTTTAGTCGGTATTATCGTTACTGGTATCATTCAAAGTTCCAGTGCAACGACAGTTATGGTTGTCGGTTTCGTAAATGCAGGCATAATGAAACTCTCTCAAGCTGTCGGCGTCATCTTAGGTGCTAATATCGGTACAACTGTTACTGGTCAAATTGTATCTTTATCCATAACTGAAATCGCGCCTATCGCTATCGGTGTTGGTATGATCATCTGGATGACTACTAAAAAAGACTCTTATAAAAACCTTGGTGAAATACTGATTGGCCTAGGTATTTTATTTGTAGGTATGGATTTTCTAAGTGATGCTTTGAAGCCTTTAAGAGAACTTGAAGCTTTTAAAACACTCATGATTTCACTTAGTGAAAACCCTATTCTCGGCGTCTTGGTTGGTTTTGGTTTAACATTTATCGTTCAAAGTTCAAGTGCTTCTATTGGTATGCTCATTGCATTGGCATCACTTGGTGCATTGCCACTATCAGCTGCCCTTCCAATTCTTTATGGTGACAACATTGGTACCTGTACAACTGCTCTTATTTCAAGTATCGGTGCAAGTAAAAACGGTAAACGTGCCGCAATTATTCACTTATCATTCAACGTTATCGGAACATTATTATTCGTCCTCTTATTAACAAAACCAATAACGGCTATTGTTACCGCTATTGATCCAACTGATGTCGCAAGACAAATTGCAAACGCTCATACGATTTTCAACCTCGCAAATGTCGTCATTCAATTCCCATTTGCATTTATATTGATCAAAATCGCTATGTGGGTTATTCCAGATAAAGGTGAATTAGCTGAAGAAAAATTGACGCGTTTCATCGACGATCGTATTTTAGAAACACCGACAATCGCTATGAAAAGCGTTATCAACGAAGCAATCAATATGGGTAATATCGCAAATGAAAGCTTAACCTATGCCATGGCAGGACTCTTCGAAAATCAGCCATCAAATGCTCAACAAACTTTTGTTCTTGAGAAAAAAATCAATAAATTAGAACACTTAATAACTGAGTTTCTAGTAAAGCTCTCAAACAAAGACATCAATGATTCAGATCGTATTTACATCGATGGTTTGTTTAACAGCATCAACGACATTGAACGCATCGGCGATCACGCTGACAATATCGCAGAGCTTATTGTGACTATGAGTGAGAATAATATCGTATTTACTGATCACTCGAAGGAATCTTTGGCAACTATGTATCGAAAAACAAAATCGACTTTCGATTTAGCACTTCAAGTATTGGACAAACCTTCACAAGAAACAATCACTGAAGTTAACGCCCTCGAAGCTGAGATGGACGATCTTCAAAGAGAAGCTAGAAAAGGACACTTTGCTAGACTCAATACGCATGAGTGTACGCCTGAATCAGGTGTGTATTACTTAGAGATTGTAAACAATCTAGAAAGAATCTCTGATCTCTCTAACAATCTCGTACGTGTCGTATCTGAAACGGTTGAATTTGCATAATAATTAATCGAAATATTTCTACAAGAAAAGGTTTATGACAATGGAAAACCCATTGTCATAAACCTTTTCTTTATTTTTGATTTAATTTTCACTATACTTTCTTCCAAAAAACTTGGCGTCAACATCAAGAAAAAAGTAAAGAGCTCCAATCTACCAAAAAGCATTTCAATTGATAAAACCCATTTGGTAAAATCACTAAACATTGCGTAAGTCTTGATTGGACCGACAAAGTCAAACCCGGGTCCAATATTACCTAATGTAGCTGCAACAGCACTTGCAGCACTAACGATGCCCACATTTTCAAGTGATACGAGAAGTGTTCCAAGTAAAAACATAATCAAATAGAGAAAAAAGAAACCTGAAACACTGGCAACGACATCGCTTGACAACATTTTACCCCCAACTTGTATGGGCAATATGGCTCTTGGATGCAATATCTTAGAGATTTCTCGTTTAACTAGTTTAAATAAAATAATCAAACGAATTACTTTTATTGAGCCTGCAGTCGAGCCTGCACTCCCCCCTACAAACATCATGATAAATAAAATCATCTTACTGAAATCTGGCCACAAATCAAAATTAGTTGTTGAATACCCCGTCGTCGTCATAATAGATGACACTTGAAAAAAAGCATGACTTAAAGTATCGCCAACAGATTGATAGGCACCTAATAGGTTTGCAAAGACAAGCAATGTGGACGCCGATACAATCAATAGATATATCTTGAATTCTGTATTCGCGAATATATTTTTGAAGTTACCTTTATAAAGGTCATAAAACAAAGCAAAATTGACACCAGATGCCACCATAAAAATAGAAATGATAAAATAAATGTAGTTGCTATTAAAATGGCCTATGCTTGAATTGTAGTTTGAAAAACCACCTGTACCAACGGTACCAAACGTGTGGATTAGAGCATCAAATAGCGACATCCCACCAAGAACGAGTAAGATCGTTTCGATGATTGTGATGCCTAAATACGCTGTATATAATATTTTAGCGGTGTCCTTCATCTTAGGTACTATTTTGTCTGTAACTGGGCCAGGGGTTTCCGCTTTGAAAATTTGGTATGACCCAACACCAATTGTCGGCATGATGGCCAGCGTCAATACCAGTATCCCCATACCACCCATCCAATGCATAAAAGATCGCCAGAATATAATGCCTTTTGGAATAATCTCAACATTTTGAATCACCGTCGCTCCCGTTGTCGTCAACCCGGATACCGTTTCAAAAAAAGCATCAGTAAATGATGGTAAGGCACTTGATATCATAAAAGGCAATGCACCAAATAGTGAGATGATAAACCATCCGAAAGTTACAATAGTAACAGCATCTTTCGCTTTTAGGTACCTATTTTTGACTTTCAGCTTTGACATTAAAAGGCCAAATGCAACCATGATCACAATGGTTGTAATAAATGCCCGTGCATCTCCACTTTTATAGTATATAGATATACCAAGCGGAATAGACATCGCAGCTGCTTCTATTAGCACTAAATTACCTAATACCCTCACGATCATTCCATAATTCATTTAGAATTCCCCGCTTGCCTTTATAAAAATAGGCTTCGATTTTGTCTATTACGTCGTTTAAACAGAACACGATAACGCGATTATGCGGTTCTATTACAGTTGTTCCGTCGGGGATAGTAACTTTACCATTCTTGACTACAGCTCCAATGATGATCCCTTCAGGCAATTCTATCGTACTGAGTGGTCGTCCTACAATTCTAGTGCCTTCAAGAGCTATGATTTCCATAACTTCAGCACTCCCTCCTAGTAAAAGTGATAACGATTTAATTCTACCACCTTGAGCATATCGCATCAAATGCGATGCAGTTAGCAGTACAGGATTGATGACTAAATTGATATCTAGGTCATGTAGCACACTCACATAATTCGATTTGCTAACTTTTGTAATGACTTTTGGTACTTTGTATTTTTTTGCAACAACTGAAAGCAAAATATTCTCTTCATCGAATCCAGTCAATGTGATAACAGAATCCATATGGGCAATATTCTCTTCTATCAAAATGGATAAATCCGTGGCGTCACCATGTATAATGAGTGCACTTGGTAAATCTATAGCCAGTTCTTTGCATACTTCTTTATTTTTTTCAATAATTTTAACTTGAACACCTTTTTGGTCAAGTCTTTTTGCCAGGTAATAAGAAATATTGCCACCACCTAAGATCATAACGCGCTTAATTCTTTTATGATCAGGTTTCATAAGGTGTTCTTTATATTGTTTCATAAAATTATGAATATCTAGCTTAACGCCAATAATATATAATAAATCTCCCATGAGCAAGATGGTATCGCCATTGGGAATTAACATTTCTTCATTTCTTTTAATGGCAACAATCAAGATTCGCCTTGGCAAATTTATATTTTTAATGGCTTTTCCATTCAACAAATACTCAGATTCAATTGCAAACTCAGACATGCCTACTTTACCATTGGCAAAATCATCCATGTATATGGCTTCACTTTTTAAAAGCATTTTAGCAATTTCCGTAGCTGTTTCATAATCCTGATTGGTGATTAAATCGATATCCAAATTATGTTTGATAAAGTCGATTTGATTTGAATAATCTGGGTTTCTAACGCGAGCAACAACGCGTTTACAGCCCATTTTTTTAGCTAGCGTCGCAATCAACAAATTGGTTTCATCAGATCCCGTCACGGCAAACAAGATGTCAGTTACTGCGATATTGAGACGCGTAAGCATCTCAATGTTTAGACCATCTGCATGCATCGGCATCATATCAATGTCCGACTGTGCTTTATACAGGGCTTCATCGTCGTTGTCTACAACGGATACATTGTTATCTTTAATAGAAAAAATATTGGCCAGACGATATCCTAGCTTTCCTGCACCAATGATTACAACATTCATCATTGCCTCCGACGTTTACTTTTTTATCTTGATGAGCATCATAGCAACATCATCGTTGAAATCCGTATGATTTGCTTTATGAATCATATGAAAACCATAAAATATATCCTCTAGAAATTCCTTCGGACTCACTTCTAACACATCAATCAAGTGTCTGCTGAGCGAAAATACTTTATCCCACGCTGTAAAATCTGAAGCCTCTCCTGCACAAAACAAACCATCCGTATATAAGAACAGAACATCATCTATTTCGATTTCAGTTGACTCAGTTTCATAAGTTATACCATCTAACATGCCTACAAGAAACCCATTTTGCTTGATTTCTAAAAAGGCTTTCTCTTTCGCCTTATAGATCATCGGGTATGGATGCGCTGCATTCGCAAAATTCAGTTTGTTATTTTCAATGATACCAACAAATGCAGTAAACATAAAATACTTGTCTTTCCCTGCAAAATCAAAATTTGAAAATATCGTATCATTCATACCTGCTAAAATTTCATGCGGCATAATATCTTTTTTTTCAATAATTTTCCGATAGAGGATTTTTACCATTGATGAAGCCATACCAGCTGCAATACCATGACCTGTAACATCTGCGATCATAAAATGAACCCGACCATCTATTTCCACACAATCAAAAAAGTCCCCCCCTATCCCCAGTGAAGGATGATATTTCATGTAGAGCTCAATAGCGTCAAAACCTTGTTCTTTTGGCAACATGATATTTGCAAATGTGTTGGCATTTTTAAGTTCTTCATTGATTTGACGATTAAGGGCTATAATTGTCATTTGTTGTTCATACAATTTCAAAGCGTTTTTTGCTTTTAATGGAAGAATAATCCGCATATCATTGGGCGATAATGGTTTCGTAAAATAATCTACCGCACCTTCTTTTAATGTTTGCTCGATGGATTTGATCTCAGTTATCGCACTATTTACGATTACTGGAATGTCATGATAAGCTGGAATGCTTTTTAAACGCTTCAAGGTTTCAAAGCCATCCATGACGGGCATTACCAAGTCCAAAATGATAAGGTCAATTTGAGTCCGACCGACGATTTCAAGTACTTCCTCACCGTTGATTGCTTCTTCAAAGCTAATGTCATATAGATTTTTTGATAAAATGTCTTTGATCAGAGAACGATTCATTGTTGCATCATCCGCAATCAATATGTGATAGGTCATAGTTTCACCTCCGATTCATATTAGACTTGAAGCAATTTCCTTATTCATTCATCTCAAAAAATTGATCTAACTTCATCAATTTGAAGAGACTTAAAATATCATCACTTGCACCAGAAATACTGAACTTTTTATGGATACCTTCTGTGCGTCTATACAGACTGATGACGAATGTAACACCTACAGAGTCGATATTTTTTATGTTGACAAGATCCAGCACAATTTCTTTAAACGTCATATCAGATTTAAACAAGTCATCAATCTTTTGATTAAATTTTTCAACATTATTAGCAGTCAATCCATCGATTAAAATCAATCGCATGCAATCGCCTAATTGTTGCTCTTCCATATTGGTACCTCCTGGTTTAAGTTTAATAATATGGTGACCGCATTGCCATCGATCTTAATATCAAAATCCATGTCAATGATCGTTTGATGGCCTCTGTTTCGCTCTCTTAAAAGAGATTTTGGATCATGAGATTCAACTTGTAGGTTGTTTGGATCAATGCCTTCCCCTTCGTCTTTAATCAAAAACGACATAATAGGTACGTTGTATTCTATTTTACAGCTCACTTCTTTTTTGGGATCAAAATGATTGCCATGTTCTACGGCATTATTTAGAATCTCTCGCAACATAAATTCAATGTTAAATAGAAATCTTGTGCTTATGAATTGAAATTTCAATTTAATCTTTTTGAGAATTTCATCAACAACATCATCGACCGCCTGAAATGACGACTCAATTTTCTTTTCAATTATCAACATAATCGGCTCCTAAAATATCATAAGACTTTTATTGTAGCATGTAAAATACAACAGTGGCTATCAAAGTTGGCATGAGTGCAAATTTTAGCAAGCTTCCCGCTTCAATGCCTTGCTTAAAGTAAGGTTTTAAAATTGATTGTCCAATTGGATTCGGTGAGTTTGCAATTATCGTCAAGCCACCGCCTGTTATCGCTCCGGATACAACGGCATACTTAAGTGTATCTGAAAAATTAGGGACGAGCGTGCTTAAATAAGTTATTGCGGCATTATCATTAAATGAGGTCAGTACGATAGAGGCAAGATTTAGTCCAAGGGGTGGCAAGCTACCTAATATCGGTGCGATCCACCATGCTTGAAGTGTACCATGTACTATTAGTCCAGCTAAAAAGAAGCCAACAAGCAATGCGGGTCTAAATTCAATTTTGTTTTGATAAAATGAAGTGATTTGATAAAAACCTAGATAGAATAAGAACCCAGCTAAAAATAGAGCAGATTCATGTGCATTCATAATCGTCCATAACATAAAAAGAAGATGGACACCCATTATCCAAAATGGGACGCGATCATCGCGTAAGTCCCAATCTGGGTCTTGGTAATTATCGCGTTCATCCAGTGGCAACAAGCCGGGTATTGTGCGACGAAATTGTTTGTTTGCAATATTTTCAAATTTTTCATCTATTGCGTTGTTGACATCAAATTCGGCTAATTCTTGCTCTGTTAATTTTCGTCTTGCTATTTCCTTCATATTGTCTTTGAGAATCGTCGAAAATGCTTTCAATTCATTTGTAAAACCCATTCGTGCATCGATATTCTGTTCGAGGTTCTCAAATAATAATTCAAGCTCCTTCTGACTGATGAATCGGTTTTGAATATAACGTTTGAACTGTAAGTCATCATGAGGTTTTTTTAGTGCTTTGAACTCCTTCTTGAAAATCAAGAAATATGAAACGGTTCCAATGACAACTGCAATTATTGATTTCCAACCAAAATTCATAAACATGAATACAAGATCCCAATCCCATTTGTCAACGACCATCAAAACAGGAGGCGATGCAAAATTCGTCATTGCACCACCAACTGAAATATTGACAAAAAGTAAGGCCAAAGTCATATACTTCAATGATTTTGAGGGATTGAGCACAAAAAACTTCTCAGATAAAAGCATAGCGCAGATGGTCATAGCGGCAGGTCCCGTTATAAAAGAACTCAAAAACGCAGATAAGAGTAATATTGACAACCACCATGATTCTATGCTGCCATTAAATACTTTAACAATTCGCCACAAGATGAGTTCAAATAGCTTTAGTATCGGTCTTGAAGATGCAATAATCATGATCACAATAATAAAAATCGGCTCTCTATATGAGAGTGTATTTAGGTACTGCACAAAAGTATGCCAACTATAATAGCTAGAGCATGTTATGCCCAAAACCACCGCCCATAGACCGAAAACTACCTCGACTTCACTTAAAAAGTGAAACATAGTCGCTTTCATCGATCTAGACTCCCGACTGACTTTCCCCTGTGCCTTTAAAGATTCAAATTCAATTTCATATTGGTGCGCTTTTTTACTGAAAAAATTTACTGATAGCGAATGAGCGATTGCGATAAAAAATATAATCGTCACGATAGCATTAAATGGCGCCTTTTCTAAACGTCCTGATAAGACTTCGCCAAGTCCCTTTGTACCAATGTCGCCATATGCTTCTTCCGGTATTGGAAACACTTCTATTTGAGTTGGTTTTTCAATCGTTGCGATGACATAAAGCAACATAAAAATCACCAAATAGAGCAAACCTGTCAGTACAATTTTACGATATTTCTTCATCGAGCACCTCATATATTTTGTCATAAACAATGTTTTAACCATAATGCATTATATACCCTTTTTTATTTATGTTAAAATAGAATTTATACTTTTCAGCGATGATTTTTAACATCTTATACGTCTAATATTAATGTTTTTTTAATGATTACATAGTATAATGACACATGTGAACAGTATTTTAGTACTGACTAAAAATTTTATGAGGTGTGGAAAATGAAAAAAGGTTTAATAGCAATTTTGGTAGTCGTCGTTATCATTGCGGCGATTGGTGGCATGCTTGTTTCGAAATACAATACATTGGTAACACTCAATGAAGATGTAGATGCATCACTCAGTCAAATTGACAATCAACTCCAACGTAGAAATGATTTGATTCCTAACTTAGTTGAAACAGTAAAAGCCTATGCAGCACACGAGACAGAAATATTCAACAACATTGCTGAATCGAGAGCAAAACTGATCGGCGCTACTGGTGTCGCAGATAAAGCCAATGCCGATGCAGAGCTTACTGGCTCACTTTCAAGATTGCTCGCAATCTCAGAAAGCTATCCAGATTTAAAGGCAAATGCGAACTTTATGCAACTTTCAGATGAACTTGCTGGCACAGAAAATAGAATCGCTATCGCAAGACAAGACTACAATACGGTTGCAGCAAGCTATAACAAGGTTGCAAAGTCTTTTCCAATGAATATTTTTGCTAAAATGTTCGGATTTGATACGGCAGAGTATTTCGAAGCTGCCGAAGGTGCTGAACAAGTTCCAACTGTAGATTTCGGAAACTAGGTGATTTAATTGGTAAAGAAAATAAGAGTTTTGCTCGTCATTCTGTTGTCACTCTATACGCCGATGACATTTGCAGCGACGTATCCTCAACCGACGAACAATTTTTATGTCAATGACTTTGCTGACATTTTATCAGCCGATACTGAACAAGCGATCATGGACGCCTCTGTACCACTTGCACAGCAAACCGGTGCACAGATAGTCGTGGTCACAATTGACACCATGGATGGCCAGGATATCGAAACATATGCCAATACCCTCTTTAGAGAATGGGGCATTGGTGATGCGAAGAAAAACAACGGTCTATTGTTGCTCATTGCTTATGAAGACCGCCAGTCCAGAGTTGAAGTTGGCTATGGTTTGGAGGGTGCGTTAAACGATGGCAAGACTGGACGGATACAAGACGACTACTTAATTGGAAACTTTCAAGCAGGTGACTATGATGCTGGCGTTTTGGGCACATACTATAAGTTGGCCGAAGAAGTTTATAAAGAGTATGATCTCAGTGCTGATGAACTCGTCAACCAAAATGTTTATTATGCACCTGTTGAAACAGCTGACGCGGATCGCGACATCTCCATTGGTGACATTTTTATAGGCATCATTATCGTGATATTTGTGATCCTTGACCTTATCTTCAACCGCGGCAGAATGACGCGCTTTGTCATCTACATGGCGGCACGGTCAAAAGGTGGTCGCGGAGGTGGCGGTGGTGGTTTTGGCGGTGGCGGCGGAAGCAGCGGCGGCGGTGGTTCATCGAGATCTTGGTAATCAGTTCAATCCATTCAAACAATTCTTTCAAATAAAAAGCGTTGTCTCGAGCTAGAAATAGTTATCGAGACAACGCTTTTTAATTACTTTTTACTTTCTTGCGCCACTTCGCTTGATTGCAGCTTCATAGAGAATCAAAGTCGCAGCAATGCCGACATTCAGAGAATCGCAATCACCAAACATGGGAATTTTAAGCGTCTGAGCATCTATGCTGTACCATTCCTTTGATATGCCATAGCGTTCACTGCCCATAACAATGGCAATTTTACCAGTGTAGGATTCTTCGTAATAGTATTGATCGGCATCCGTATCGGTCAATAAAATTCTATATTTGTTTTGCTTTAACCAGTCAATTACTGTTGTTGCCTCTTCTTCAACGATTGGCACTTTAAAACAAGAGCCTTGACTGCTTCGTAAAATTTTTGGATGCGTTAAGCGCGTCTTACGATTACAGATGATAATGGCATCCGTGTTTGTGCCATCACAAGACCGTATGATTGTCCCAATATTACCCGGTATTTCAAGACCGTCTAGCACGACGATCACTTGATGCTGTTTCGGTATAAGCTGGCTCAATTTTTTTTGTGGAAATTTCGCGACGACAAAGAGGCCTGCTGATGTTCCAACTTCTGCAATTTTCTTAAAGGTCATATTGGATACGATATGAATCTCTTCAGTCACTTCAAGCAGACGCATCATGATATTATAAGCATCAGGCGTCGTTATCGCTTCAAGGTCAAGCACGACGGACTGAATCTCAACATCGTATTCGAGCAGCTTGCTTGAAGCCCAAATCCCTTCTACGCCAACTAACTTTTCAGGATTTGATTTTGAATTATTGGCAAGTGCTTGAATCTTTTTGATGATTGCCGCATTTTTACCAGACATTCTGCATTTGTTGCCAAAGGTATTTCTTATAAAACGCTCTTTTTCCTCGAGTGACTGCTTAATAAACATGGTGGCTCCCTTCCAATTTCTTTAGAAAACGCTCCAGTGCTTCGACAAAGCTTTGGTCGTCTTCTTTAGACCTTTTTTTATGTTTTGGTCCTCTTATATTTTGAGCGCGTGCAACTCGACCATGATGGCGAGAATCCAATATAAAATCAATATTGAGCGCTGTGATTTCCTTTCCATTTTGGTCCATACAGCAACCGCGCTTTGCGAGAACCATTGCAGCCAATCCATTGTCTTGTGTGATGACCAAATCATCTGGTTCCATTTTATTGGCGATGTAATAGTCCGCAGCATCACTTGAAACATCCACTGTCACTATCTGTGCATAGTCACTTTCGATTTTCACGGCGTAGTTTTTGACGATCGTTACGGGAATCACATGTGCCTTTGCAACTTTTATCGTCTGAGCCACAACCGGGCAACCGTCGGCATCAATCCAAATTCTCATCCAAGCCTCCATTGATAAACATCGCCAATTTTTTTGATGCTTTTCTTAAATTGTCTTTGGCAAATCGCATGGCGTCGTCCGTTACGGTATCCCTTGATACTGTTGTGAGGATCAAATCTATGCCAAATGCATACACAAGCTCGACACCTGGACCATCACATCCAGCGATGGCAACAACTTTAGGTTTTGCCACAAGTGGACGATCTTCGCAATATTTGACACATCTACTCGCAACACCTACAGGTACTTTACCCTTCGCGGTTTGACCATCGATTCTACCTTCACCCGTAATGACATAGTCGACACCTGTCAGTTTATTTTCGAAATCGACAAGGTCAAGGATTGTGTCTACGCCAGACTTAAGCGTTGCACCAAACAGCGCAACAAGTGTAGCGCCTATGCCACCTGCTGCTCCTGAGCCTGGGATGTCATTTACGTCCATACCTGTAGTCCGCAACAAGACATTTCTGTAATTCTCCATCCCATTCTCTATTGATTGAAATCGATCGTTTTTTAATCCCTTTTGAGGCCCATAAACTGCCGTTGCACCGTTTTTACCCGTCAATGGGTTATTCACATCACACATCACTGTGAGTGTATGAGTAGCCAATCTCGCGTCAATTTCAGTCATATCGATGTGTTCAATTCTGCTTAATATCTGAGCCCCTTCTTCCAATATCAGATGATGATCACGATCGTAAAATTTAACGCCTAGTGCTTTTGCAAACCCTGTTCCGCCGTCATTTGTCGCACTGCCTCCGATGCCTATGATAAATGCCATAGGGTCGATAGCTTCAAAAGTAGCGGCATGATCAAGTGCATTCTTCAGTAGTTGGCCAGTGCCATACGTTGAGGCTACATCAATATTGGCTTCATTCTTGTTTAATCGCATCATTCCAGATGCTAGCGCCATTTCAATGATCACTGTATCACTAGAAACACCAAAATAGGCATCGCTTGTTCTGCCTAAAGGATCTAAAACGTCACAGTTGACTGTATAGCCACCATTAGATTTGAGGATGGCCTCTATCGTGCCCTCTCCCCCATCTGCAATTGGAATGCCGATAATTTCGCAGTTGTCTACATCTTGATAGAGCACATCTGATATCACATCGACAACCTCTGTGGCACTAAGTGAACCCTTAAAGGAATCTGGAACGATCAGAATTTTCATTGACGCCTCCTTAGATGGCTTACCATTAGAATGCTGTTATAATTGTTCTAAAGTTTTTTCACAAATTCAGATTTGAGTTTCATTTCGCCAAAACCCTCAATTTTACATTCGATGTTGTGATCGCTGTCTACGAGTTTGATATTCTTGACTTTTGTGCCGATTTTAATAGATGACGAACTGCCTTTCACTTTCAAATCTTTGATAACTGTTATAGAATCGCCATTACTCAAAATGTTTCCGTTTGAATCTTTAACGATGAAGGCATCACTTTCACTATCCGTATCAGAAAGCATCGGCCATTCATGGGCACATTCAGGACAGATGAACATCACGCCATCGTCATAGGTAAATTCATAGTTACATTTTGGACAAGCTGGTTGATTAGACATTTAATTTATTCCTCCGATATTATTTCGTAAGTTTGCATGTTTGCAAGTTTTCACATAAGTGCATTACATTATCTCATAAATGCCATTGTAATTACCACTTATTTCTCACTTTTTCCGCGAATCCCAGAAAGCGTTTCATGACCACTTTTGTGCCATCATCCAATATCGCAGTGCCATCAAAGGTACCGAAAACCTGATGCTGATCACTGAATAAGACCGCCAATGACGTGTATGCCGCTCGATCTAGTATTGGGGTAAAAAGCGCTTCAAAGCGACCATTATTTGACGTGAATAACCAAGGTTTCATGTAATCGTCCGAGCCATCGGCATTTTGAGGAATCTTAAATGTCACTTCTTCAAGTTTATGTGCGATGCCATCCCAGAAGATCATGTTCTCAGTGGCATCTTGCGTATCTCCAAACCCATAACCAAGGTTAAAACCGAATACATGGCCATCGATCAACCCATGACCTGCACTCCAGTACCAAGTATTATCATATGTCCAAACACCTCTCCCCCAATCCAACAGACCGAAAGTCGAATCAGAGGATACTTCCATTTGAAGCCCTTGGTGAATTATTACACCCTCTGCACGCATTCCAATTATTTTCTGATTGTAATAAAAGGCTTTAGGTGTTTCCTTAAATGGCGTAACGATCACCATGCTATCCATGGGTTCATTTTTAAGTAAAATGTCGGCAATCAAAGGAAACCCATTATCAAAATTAGGCATATTCAGCGTCAACCTACGACCATTTTCTTCATGATAAAATTCCATCTCCACTTTTGAATTGCTGAAATGGACATCGCCAACTTCTGAGCTAGCAGGCATCTTCATACTTCCAAGTGGCATAATGACCATTGGACTCAACGTTTTTTCGGTCTTTGCTTTGAAATCGAGAAAGGATGCACTTAACAAGCCCATATAAGCATTGTCAGCCATCGTTAAAGCAATTCCAAAATCATCATTATAGATCAAATAATAATCCCATTCTTTAATTTTTAGCTTGCTTGCCTTGATCGCAGACCTATCATACGATTTGATAAAATATGTCGCATACCCACTTTCGTGGAGTGTCCCTTGAGCATTGAGCAGAGCGCCTGGTGAAAGCATATGTTGCCTCATATAATCCTCCTATGATTGATTGTAACTACTTGAAGTATACCCTCAATGTATTTTATAAATCGACTATCGAACGTCCAATAGGGTATAAATATACAACTGAGGTGATTCATATGAATTTATATAACAAAACATTGATACATTTTTCCATCACCTGCTTCCTTTCAGTTTCAATGCTCTTGTTAAGTGGTTGCGATAACGTTCAACTCGATAAAACAAAAATTCCGGATGTTAAAAATATAACTGAAAATACAGAAGAAGTCGAAATCACTGAAAAAACCAAAATATCAGATATTACTGAAACCACCGTTTCAACACAAACAACAGAGCTCTCAGTCGAATCAACGAATGAGCTGATCAGACCTTTTGAGTCTTACATTTCGCAAAATGATGATTTTATGGGATGGCTGAAAATAAACGGTACCAGCATCGATGAACCGATTGTTCAAGGCGATGATAACGCACATTATCTTGAATATGATTATACCGGTGCAAAGAATTATGCAGGTGCGGTTTTTCTTGATTACAAAAATCAAGGAAACTTTTATGACAATCACATGAGTTTGTATGCGCACTACATGGAAGACGGTACGATGTTCCACGATCTTCACAATTACAAATCGGAAGACTTTCTAACTGAATACCCAGTGATTACTTTAAGTGGTCTACGGGAGACAAAAGAATACGAGATTTTTTCTGTGCATATCGTTTCAGCATATGATTATTATCTCTATCTAAACTTAAGTGATGATGCACTCAAAGAGTATGCAGAACATTTCAAACGGGTATCCATGTTCGATAATGCGGTTTCCTTTCCAAAGGACTTAAAGATATTGACGCTGGTTACTTGCACTTATGAATTTGAAAACGCACGACTACTGATCCATGCCTATCAAAAATAAAATTGGATGTTTTTAGACCTGACACCTTCAATTGTAGATGATATACTAATATTATTACGACTAATGAGGGGTGACATGGACAAACCATTACAAGAAAACATCACGAAACCAGCGGCTAGTCAAGTCAAAGGGCTCCTTTATATTGCACTTGCTGGAATCAGTTGGAGCACAACTGGCATATTTGCAAAGAATTTGTTGATTAACGGCTTTTCATCTATTGAAGTCTCCTTTATGCGATTGTTCCTCGGATCATTGCTTTTTCTAATTTATTTTTTAGTCGTCAATTTCAAACTTTTGAAAATTGATAAAAAAGGATTGATACTCACTTTTTTCATGGGCGTTATCACTCAGGGCATCTTTAATCTCGTTTTCTTTGCATCCGTTGAGCGCATAGGCGTTATCAATGGGACGATTTTGCTATATTTGGCACCTTTATTTATCACTTTTTTTTCTGTTCTGCTTTTTAAAGAGCACCTGACCCCCTTAAAGCAATTAGGCGTCGTCTTATCCATCATCGGTTCCATTCTCGCTTTAACAGGAGCGGTATTCAATTTCAAGGACCTTTCCGCTGTAGGTGTTCTACTCGGCGTCGCATCTGGACTCGGTTATTCACTCGTCAGTGTTTTTAGCAAAATAGGCCTCAAGCGATATCATGCTAAAACGCTCATCTTTTACAGCTTTGCTTTTGGTGCCGCTTTCATATTTCCTTTAGTCGATATTGGCGATATTGTCACAAAAATTCACGGCACAAAAGTCATTTTATCAATTCTAGGTCTAGGGATTTTCTCTGCGACAGTCGCTTATGTTTTTTACTTTGAAGGGATATCAACTGGCTTAGATCTTTCAAAAGTAGGCGTTATGAGTATGGTCGAATTGATCTTTGCGATAGTTTTTGCTGTATTGTTTGTAAATGAATCACTAAATGCCGTCAAGATCTTCGGAATTGGGTTGATTTTGTTAGCTATTTATCTCATCAATAAAAAAGGTGTCTCAATAAATGATTGATTTCATTTATGAGTCACCTTTTGCTCTTTATACATTGCAAATACATTCAAGTTATACTTTGATTTTAATTTTTAAGATGTCAGCACTGATGAGTGCGTTAATCAGTATGATAATGGCAGGTCCGAGAAACAAACCAACAACACCTACCAATTTAAAAGCGATATACATACTTGCGAGTGCAGATAGTGCACCAATACCTATTGCATCTCCCAATATCTTTGGTTCAATAATGCGTCTGAAAGCAAATAGAATGCCATATAGAATAAGGAGTCCAATTGCTACAAAATAATTGCCACTGAAGATATAGAAAATAGCTAGAGGTACCATGACTGACCCCGTGCCAAATATCGGAAGCACATCGACTGCGGTTATCAACCCTGCCGTTGCAAGTGGAAAGTCGATTCCTATTATGAGAAGTCCTGACAGTGACATGATAAAAATGAAAAAACTGAGGACGATCTGTGCACGGATAAAACCAAATACAGCACGATAAAGCTTATCCATTACAAGTTCGATTTTATGGTGAGATGTGGCATCAAATAAATTGATGATTTTCTTTTTGATATTCGGAAGTGTCATACTGATCAAGTAGAGCGATATTATAAAAATCAATGTATCCAGTATCAGATTAGGAATACCTTGCGCCATGCTAATCACAGTCTCAGATAATCTAACGACAACAGCTTGCAATGAATCAATACCCGTTTTTACAAAATCGTTCAATTCGAGATTCAGTTCCTCTGTTATAGGCGATATGGCATCTAGTGTGTCTAGGGCAAATGTGTTAAACGCTTCATAATTTTCCTTTGTATATTCGACGATGGATTTACTGAGCGAGATGGTTTCAGTAACCCCTTTAATGCTGAGTAAATAACTAGAGCCTATGAGTAGCAATAAAAACAGTGAACAGACTAGAAAAGAGATCAATTTGCTTCTTCGATTAAATGGCTTGGAGATCAATAAAATGATTGGTTCGATTAAAAGTGCCACTAGTATTGCCATTAAAAATGGAAAACCAATCGTAAACAACATATACAAAATAAAAACTACAAGCGAAACATAGAGTATTGTGAAAATATTCAAATGCCTACCTCCTAAGCGTCCTGTGTACTCACTTCTGAGTATACTTCTTTTTTTTGAATCTTGAAAGTATAAAGATTGTATTAATATGATTTTGTTAAAAATTAACGCAATATATATGCTTTCCAGTAAACATTCACACGAACTTTATACAAAAAAGCATACACTTTATGTATAGAATAAATGTAGGGAGGTAACTATGGACTTGTTTTTAGTATTCTTGATGATCCTCGTCTTCGTACTTGGTTATTTCCTTATGTCAAAATTAGATCGATTGATAGATAGTCCAGAATTTCTTGTGGACATTAAAGGGACTTATAGTCATAAAAAGTCATATGTACTCATATTTGGCTATTCAATTCTTGCAAAAGACTTAATGGAACGCTTGATACGTCAAAAACTGGATTTTATCGTAATCGATGCCGAAGAGCAACTTGATAAATCCATGTCATATACGCACCTCTATGCCATAAGTGAAAGCGATTATTCAAATCTAATAATTAGTCTTATCGCCAAAAAATCCCTTGGCGTTGATCAAATCATAGCCATATGCAACAGCATAGAGAACAAGCCAATCTATGATCAAAACAAAATTCGCTATATTCAAAAAAATGAAAATGCCGCGGAACAACTATTTTTAACGTTTTTCCCAGCGATGAGTCAGGTGAGTATTTATGACAAATAATACAAGGTTTAGACTTAGCTTTGAACAAATTGTCGTTCTTGGTTACTTCATCATCATATTAGTGGGTGGCACACTACTCAGTTTACCGATTGCATCGAAATCTGGCGAGGGCGTCCCTTTGCTCAATGCTTATTTTACAGCAACTTCGGCGACGTGTGTTACCGGATTAGTTGTTTATGATACGTATCTTCAATGGTCCCTATTTGGTCAAACCGTTATCCTCATTTTAATACAAATTGGCGGATTGGGATTTATGACGATCATAACCATCTTCTCAGTTTATTTAAAACGTAACATTGGTCTACATGAACGTAAACTCTTGATGCAATCCACTGGGAGTATGAAGATTGGTGGCATCGTCAGAATGGTCAAGCGAATCGTTACTGGCACTTTTATATTTGAAGCCATAGGCACACTTTTGCTTGCAACGAGATTCTGTCCGAAGTTGGGATTTTGGGATGGCCTTTATACGGCATTGTTTCAATCAGTTTCAGCTTTTTGTAACTCTGGTTTTGATACGATGGGCCGATTTGGTGTTTTCAGTTCATTGACCACTTATTCAAATGACTATTTGGTAAATTTAACGATTATGATGCTGATTGTGACAGGTGGTATCGGATTTATCGTATGGAACGATATCATATTGCACCGACACCAACTTAAAAAATATCAGCTTCACTCGAAAATCGTTCTAACGGCAACTCTAGTCTTGATCTTAGCCGGTACATTTTTATTTTATATCTTTGAAAATCAAAATAGTCTTGCAGATATGCGTTTTTCTGATAAGGTGCTCACATCTATGTTCCAGTCCATCACACCGAGAACAGCAGGCTTTAACACCGTTGATATTGGGTCATTATCAGAAAGTGCGCATCTATTGACGATTCTTCTCATGTTTATTGGCGGTAGTCCTGGATCGACTGCTGGTGGTATCAAGACGACGACTTTTGTCGTGATGATCATGGGTGCACTGGCATCTTCAAGACATCACTCCCATATCAACATCTTCAAACGCCGTCTCGATGAGCATATAGTAAGAGAAGCGAGTGCTATTGCAACACTTTATACATTCTTAATTTTATCCAGCACCCTTTTTATCAGCTTTATTCAAGAATTTGAGTTAAAAGATGTCTTATTTGAAGTCGTTTCCGCTATTGGTACCGTTGGTTTGAGCACTGGCATTACCCCAGCTTTGAATGAGCCATCAAAAATGCTCATCATGTTGATGATGTTCGCTGGAAGAGTTGGAGGGTTAACATTGGCACTGGTATTAGCAGAAAAAAGAACCAGTACACAAGCAAATAGACCGATTGAGAAAATAATGATCGGCTAGTAGAAAGGACAGGTTCATATGAAATCTATATTAGTAATCGGAATGGGTCGCTTCGGCAAACACATCGCAATGAAAATGACTGAACTAAACAACGACGTTATGATCGTTGACATTAACGAAGCAATAATTGAAGAGCTTGCCCAGTACTTTACAGACGCCCATATCGGAGACTGTACAAATGAAGATGTCTTAAAATCATTGGGCGTACGTAATTTTGATATTTGCTTTGTCGCAATTGGCAGCAACTTTCAATCCTCATTGGAGATTACTTCACTTCTTAAAGAATTAGGTGCCAAATACGTCGTATCCAAAGCAAGCAGAGACATCCAAGCAAAATTCCTATTAAAAAATGGCGCCGACGAAGTCGTTTATCTGGAACGTGAAATGGCAGAAAAGCTGGCGATTAAATACAGTGCAAGACATGTGTTTGAGTTTATTGAACTCACACATGAGTATGCCATTTTTGAAATCCCTATTTCAGATAATTGGGTCGGCAGAAGCATCGCCAATATCGATATCAGACGTAAACACCATATTACGATATTAGCCATCAAGAATGGTGAATATCTCAATCCGATGCCGACAAGTGATCATGTGTTTTCTCATGGTGATCACGTCGTCGTCATAGGCAAACCAGAGGATATACTCAGGTTGAATGGCAAAGGGTAATTCATTCTTCCGTAAATCGATAGCCTATGCCGAGTTCTGTCGTAATTAGTTGTGGTTTGGATGGCTCTTCTTCAATTTTCCGCCTTAGACTTGCCATAAAAACGCGGATGACTTTGGGATCGCCTGTTTCACCATACCCCCATACTTCTTTGGAGATTTGGCTATGCGTCACTACTTTGCCGCGATTGGCAATCAACAGCATCAATAATTTATATTCAATAGGTGTCAGATGAATTTCACTTTCAGATTTAAAGATTTTACGGCGTTCACTGTCGACTGTAAGATTTAAAAAATGATATATATTTTCTGGCTGCGTCAAATTTTCATGTCCTACAAATCGTTCCATCACGCGAATTCTAGCAAGAAGTTCGCCCATGGCAAACGGTTTTGTCACATAGTCATTGGCACCTGCATCCAAAGCCGTAATTTTATCTTGCTCCATCTCTCTCGCTGAGACGATCAGTATCGGAATTTGAGAGACTTTACGAATTTCGGTGATGATCTCTATGCCATCTTTATCTGGCAAACCTAAATCTAGGAGAACAATATCTGGATTTTCAGTACAGAATGATAAAATACCACTATTGCCGTTATATGCGACCGTCAACTTATAGCCTTTGGCTGTAAGCGCCATGGACATAAAATTGGCAATTTTTTTATCGTCTTCAATTAATAGGATATGACTCATCTTTGGCCTCACCTTTTTCGATTTTTAGTTCGATTCTGAACGTCGTGCCACCTTCAGGATTATCAAGCACTTTTATGTTACCACCGTGTGCTTCAATAACTGTCTTGCAAATGTTAAGGCCTAGCCCAACACCATGGCTCCCGTCTGCAATTTCTCTCGACGATTTTATAGCGCCATCAAACAGCGTTTCCTTGATATGATCATCAATGCCTACCCCATTGTCTGAAACATCTATCATGAGCTTGTCCCCTTCACTATGAGCAATTAGTCGTATGATACTTTCACTCCCCGAATGTTTATAGGCATTGTCGAGTAAGTTTACAAGTACTTGAACCATCAGTCGACCGTCCATTTCAACGAGAATGATATCATCTGGCATGACAACTTGAAGTAGATTTGAATTTGTGAGCCAAGGGATATGTTTGATCGTTTGATTGAATAAATCATCTATGGATTCGAATTCTTTTTTTAAAATGAGATTGCCTTCGCCAATGCGCGTCATATCGAGGATATTCTGTACTGAGTTGTGAAGCCATGCCGCTTGTTCATTGATATCCGTCACAAGTTTTTTTACGGATGCCTCATCTAAGGTCTCATAGCCATCCAAAATCAAGCTGCTTGCACCGATAATTCCCGTCAAGGGTGTTCTGATATCGTGAGAAATACTTCTGAGCAAAGTGGCTTTCAAGCGTTCGGATGTCATAGCCAATTTGATACGTTCCCGTTCGTTATAGATGAATTCGCGATCGAGTACAAGAGCCATCTGAAAAACAACTGATTTGATGAGCATATCATCTTTATGCGACAAAGGTAAATGCACATCCTGAATTGTCAGAATACCTAATTGGTTTGAATGGGCTTTAATTGGTATTTTATATAGGTAGTCACTGCTTGCTTTTGCGTCAATAACGTCCAAACTGAAAAAATTGGAAAAATAGCATTCTGATTCATCAAAAAGTTTGTTGTCCAAAACGATCTGACATCTATATCCTGAATGTTCGAATATATAATCAACGCCTTTTTTTAATATACTATGAACCCCAGATAAATTTAAAAAGCTTTCGGAAATGTGGTACAGCAATTGAGATGTGCGTTCATTGCTCTTGGCGATTTGCGTTTGTATCTGAAACTTCGTAGAAAGCGTACCCGTGATCATTGAAGCAATCAAGAAAAACATTATGAGCATGTAATCTTGCGCGTGAATGATGACAAAAGAATGTATGGGTTCAGTAAAAAAATAATTAAAGATCATAAGACTTGCAAATGATGCAATGAAACCATATACATAGCCTTTTGTCAGAACAGTAATCGCCAATACGCCAACTAAAAAGATCATGAGTGTATTTTCTTTGCCGATTCCCGTTTGATAGAGCAAAATGGATAAGCTCGTCGTCACTATACATACGATAATGACGACAATCATAGATTTAATGATGTTTTTCATAGGCGACTCAGATCGCGTTCATCGCCCCAGAAAAACAAAGCGATTGTTCCAGGTCCAGTATGTGCGCCAATAACCGGTCCAAGATCGTGCAGGTGTATCTCAGCACGTTCGTCATGAGATTTTATTAGATCTCCAAGATGCGTAGCATGTTCGAGACTATTTGCATGACTGATAAATACTTGATGACCGATAGTTGGGTTCCAACGCTTTGTCATGTGAGAAGCCATAGTGGCTATCGCCTTTTTATAGCCTCTGACTTTTGCATAATTATATAGAGTGCCGTCTTCCCTCACGCTAAGCAAGGGCTTTACGTTGACCATTGTACCTAGTACTGCTGAGGAAGCACTTATTCTGCCGCCTCTATGTAGGAATTTTAAATCTTCAACTGTAAATATCGAACAAACGTTGAGCCGATGTTGCATGACCCAATTGCTAAGGTCTTCTATTTGCATACCGTTATTCTTATGCTTCGCAGCAGAATATACCAGCAAACCTTCGCCTGAAGAAGCGCAGAGTGAATCAATACATATGATCTTTCGATCAGGATATTCCGCCATCAACTCACTTGCCACTAAGACTGAGTTGTTTATTGAGCCGCTTAATCCTGATGAAAAGCCAATATATAAGATGTCTAACCCTTGCTTCAGATAATTTTCAAAGCGCATTTTATAAGTTATAGGATTAATTTGGGATGTCGATACCCTTGCCCCTTTGTTCAAAAGGTCATAAAATTGCTCAGAACTAAGATTTTTGTATTCTTCTATGACGCCATCTATCTCAAGTGGCATCGGAATCATTTCTAAATCCAGTGACTCAGCGATCTTAACACTTAAGTCTGTTGTAATATCTGTGATGAGTTTATATGCCATACAAGCCTCCTTTAATGTCCTTACTTTTAATTATACTCATAAAAAAGGAAATTGCACAAAAAAAATGCTGCAATGTCGTTGGACATTACAGCATTATTTATATGAGTTATTTGATAAATTTCATACCGGCTATTCCCAATAAGATCAGTACTGCACCACTTGAAAGATAAAGCATCAATGGTGTTGCCGTTTGTGGAAGCGAACCACCTGGTTCGACTGGAGATGTCGGCGGTGTATCAACTTCTGTAACCGTTTCTGTAGGTTCGCTAGTTGTTGACTCCGTTGATTCTATAGTTGAATCTACTAATTCAGGCACTTCAAAGCCTTGAAATTCTGTGGTTGTTTCTGTCGTTGCTTCAGTAGTTTCTGTGCTTGTTTGAGTTGTAGCAATCGTCGTTGGCTGCGTTGTCACTGGCTCGATATATAAAGTTACAGTATATAGATCCGTTGCAACTACAGCAGCACCATTAAGTGTAGCTCTAACCGTACCTACATTCGTTGTCGTATTATTTAGCATTGTATTTGCTGTATATAACCAAATTTCAGTAGGCTCTAATATTAAGTTCAAATTCGTATCACCCGATAAATAATTGATTATTGCGATTTTATCGTCTGTGACAACCACATTCTCGAGGTTAGTTACACCTGGATTTGTCACTCTATAGTTATAAGTTATCATCTCAGGACTATTGCTAATTTGCGTTTTATTTGCTGTTTTGTCAATTGCAATCACTGGTGTCCCAACAATCGAACCAACAGTATTAGAATCCAATGTGACTGATCCGTTTCTTGCAAGCAACGAGCCGTTTATTGATGCACCCGTTGTTAATGTGATCGATTCCATCGCCAATATGGTACCTTCCAAATGCGATGTGATGCCCAATGTTGCAGAACTGCCTATGTTCCAAAATACTTGTGAGCTGTTCGCGCCATTGATCAAGTTGACATTGCTTGCTGTAGCTGTAATGAGTGTCGATGCCGTCTCAAATACAAACAGTGCATCTGGATCATTGCCTGCATCTAAAGTAAGGATTCCTGTCAAATTGAAAGAACCAGATGATGAGACATAATAACCAGGTGTTAATGTAAGACCACCAAGCTCAGCTGCAATAGTCGTTTCAGGCAATCTACCAGCAGCATCGTTAAAGGCGACTACTAGGTCTTGTTTTGCTTGGATTGCAGCAGCATCATTGATGTGAATAACGCCATTGATGATCGCTGGTCCTTGTGTAAATGCTGAACCTGGGGCAATACCAACATTGCCATTGATAACAGTCGTTCCTGTATTTGTAATCGTTTGACCTGCTAAAATTGCATAACCGCTTGCGGTTCCTAAATTAATAGGTGCCTCCGCAGCAATACTGATTATTGGTGCTGAAAAAACTAACGTGATAAATAACACTAACACCAATGAACCAATTTTTTTAATAGACTGCATGTATTTCACTTCTCCTATTTATAGGGAACTATGTAATGCTGCGCGATTGCAGCATTTTTTGATTCATTTATTCTTTTTATTCTTTTTATTCGTTTTTAACGTTTTATTTCTTAATTAGTTTTAATAAAAAAACGATAACGGCAATTACGATGAGAATGTGGATGAAACCACCCATAGTGTTTGCTGTAACGATACCTAATAACCATAATATAATGAGTATAATAGCGATAGTTTGTAACATAATAGACACTTCCTTTTCATTTTTAGTTTTTAGTTTAAAATCAGTTTTAGTTGAATCATTAAAATCTATTTGATGTCTTTCTGTCTGCCACTTAATTCAATCAATTTGATAATGCCCCATGCTAAAACAGCATAAGTGACCATACCTATGATCAAATGTGGCTCTAGAACAGCTTGTGTTTCAATACCATCTGTTACGGCACTTCTAAAAATACCTTTAAATGGCGCTAAGAATATGGCTGTTATCGAATAGATCACATTTACAAATGGGCTTTCTGGATTTGCACCAAGTACTTTAAATATGAGTCTAAATGCAAATAATGTTTCCAGTGCCCCTAGAATATAATATGTGACCTTTCTAGCTTTGATGTTGCGTTGCGTAATTACAGGTTTCTGTTCCATTAATTGTATCCTCCGTTTTAAATCAAATGAAATTGTCATCACTCGATAGCATAATTATACACTGTTTTTGCCTATTCGTATACATCCATACGCATCAGCTGAACGTACTTGAGGCCTATTGCACTGTGCGTTTTTCCAAAAATTACCTCGGGGACGGTTCTTGCAACACGATTGTCCCACCATTATAAACCTTCAAATATATTGATTTTACTTACATTAAGTTTGTGTGACACGTTACTTCAATCAAAACATCTATGAAATAACTACCGTATTTTTAACATAAGCACTATTGTTATGTTTGAAGAATACGCATGAATAAATACTCATACACTGTATACGTATATGTGTTTGCTTTTCGGTGACTGATTTGATATTATATGATGAAGCAATTGAAGACTCACAGACTCATGGAGGGTAACATGGATAATCAAGAACCTAAACGCGAAAGGCGTGTTCGATATAAAGGCACACATCCGAAAGCATTTAAAGAAAAGTATAAAGAACTTCAACCAGAGAAATATGCGGATGATGTCGAAAAAATCATACAAAAGGGCAATACGCCCGCTGGCATGCATCGCTCGATCTGTGTCAATGAAATATTAGAATTCCTTCAAGTACAACCAGGTCAGACTGGTCTCGATGCAACTTTGGGCTATGGTGGTCACACACATGAGCTCTTAAAATGTTTAAATGGAAAAGGGCACCTCTATGCGACAGATGTCGATCCTATAGAGTTGCCGCGAACACGTGAACGATTAGCTGGTTTTGGCTTTGGTCCTGAAATCTTAACGATCAAACATCTCAATTTTTCAGGTATCGACCAAGTCTTTGCAGAATCTGGTCCACTAAATTTTGTTCTTGCAGACCTTGGCGTTTCTTCAATGCAAATTGATAATCCCGATAGAGGCTTTTCATTTAAAAGTGAAGGACCCCTGGACTTGCGTCTGAATCCAGAAAAGGGTATTTCAGCTGCAGAAAGACTGAAAACAGTTAGCAAAGATGAGCTACAAGGCATGCTCTTTGAAAATTCTGATGAACCTAATGCGGAAGTGATTGCACGTGCTATCGTTTCACAAAGACGAAAAGGTCATGGCATTACAACGACAACAGAGCTTAAGCAAGTCATAAGCGATGCCCTTAAATTTATCCCAGAGAATACAAGGGATCAAGAAGTGAAAAAAGCCTGTCAAAGATGCTTCCAAGCACTCAGAATCGATGTAAACAGTGAATTTGAAGTCCTATATGAATTTCTCGAAAAGTTGCCTGCTGCCTTAGCCTCAGGTGGGCGTGTTGCGATACTCACCTTTCATTCTGGTGAAGATCGTCTGGTCAAGAAAGCCTTCAAACAGCATCTACGTGAAGGTCTTTACAGCGAAGTTGCATCTGAGCCCATCAGACCAACTGTGGAAGAATGCGCAACGAATTCTCGTGCCCGTTCCGCTAAGTTGCGTTGGGCAATTAAAGCATAAAAATAAGCCCTTCGATAATCTAAAATCGAAGGGCATTTTTTTATTTACTGCGAAGCGTCACGACGACAATTTCTGGTCTGTTGAATAGTCTCTGAGGTACGATGCTGTTACCTAGTCCCCTGCTAACATACATAGTGGTTGGGCCTTCTGTATAACTGCCACTTGTGTATTTAGGCAAAAATCCTTGATCGGGTGCGACAAGTCCGCCAACAAATGGCAACCTAATTTGTCCACCATGTGCATGGCCGCTAAACACCAAGTCTATATTGGCACCTTGATAAACTTCAAATAACTCAGGTCTATGTGATAGCAAAATTCTAAAATTTACGTTTTCATCAACAGACCACTCTTTTAAAGTCTTTTCAAGCAATGAAGCATCTGTTCCTTCAAAGTAGCTTGAAGTCAAAAAGTCAGGATCGCTTACGCCCATTACTTTTATCGTATCTTTACCTTTAATGATATCAATTTCACTATTGTCTAGTACAATAACACCAGCTTCCATCAAACTATTTTCTATTGTTTCATAGTGCCCCGACCATGCTTCATGATTACCAGATACATAATAAACAGGTGCAATTTTAACGGCTCCTCTAATAAAAATCATTGCTTTATGCAGATTGTATTTTCTCTGATCGATTAAATCTCCCGTTATGATAATGCTATCGGGCTTTTGCTCCCGCACTTTTTCGAGAAGCTTTTCTTGATCTTTTCCAAACAGTTTATTGTGTAAATCTGATATCTGGACTATTTTAAACTGGTCAAATGAATCCGGTATTTTCTCACTCACAAATTTAGATTGTGTCACGACGATACTGTTGTTTTGCCATACGGAAAACAAAATAGCACAAAGAATGAAGAGCCCTGCAATGACTAGATATCTGATTGTTTTATGATGGTTACTCATATGAAAAACTCCTGTTTATCTTTATTATTTTAAGATTTTCACTATAATTTTTTCATTCTAGGGTATCACTATGTTCTAAGGAGGTGTATTATGAATACCCTATCAAAGGTTCAAAATTACAAAGACCATCGTTCTACACGGCTTATGCGATTTACCCTAGTTACATTTTTACTGGCTATTTTGTTATCAAATATCATGTCATTTGGTGCCGGAGAAGCAGCTGTTTTCGTGATTGATAGTAAAACTTATCAAAGCGGAGGCATTTCAAATACAATGGACGCAGCACCCTTTATTATGGATGGTCGAACACTTGTACCAGTACGCTACTTAGCATTATCTTTAGGTGTTACTGATGCAAATATTATGTGGGATGCAGAGTTACAAAAAGTCACACTCGTAAAAGGATTGACAACGGTTGTTCTAACAATCGGTGAGACAACTTATCAGATTAACGGACAAGACAAGCAAATGGATGTTGCACCAATAATCAAAGAATCCCGTACTTATTTACCTGCACTGTATGTTGCTAATGCACTTGATTACAATGTAGAATGGGTTCCTGAAACAAGAACTGTTTTAGTTACCGATAATGTCACAGCACCACCTGCACCTACACCAGTTGCAAAGACGCACACCGTTAAGATTGCAGATTATGCTTTTAGTCCAAAAACACTTACCATAAATAGTGGCGATACTGTCATTTGGGCAAATAGCGATAATGTGAATCATACCGTAACTGGTGGCGTACTTGACAGTCCGCTTTTTGGAGCTGGTGAATCTTATAAATTTACATTCACCACGAAAGGTACCTACGATTATATCTGCACGCCACACCCATATATGAAAGGCACTGTAATTGTAGAATAACAAACTTCTTTGTTATAGTATAATATTATTTTGGATCTCTAGATAGCGCTTTGTACCTAAAGCGCTATCTTTATTTTTCTCACAAGACATTAAACCGGACAACTTGCGATTGATGCGTTCTACGACGATTTTACCCGCATTTGTTTTCGATTCAAGTACACTGAGTGCATCCAAAAATCGTTCATCTGATTTTGCGCGGTTATAAAACGATAAAACATAAACATAATTGAAAAGATTATAGGTCAAAAATGGATATTCAACTTGCATAAACAGTGTGCCGATACCATAGTGGCAAGGTCCAATAGGTACGCGTAATATCCAGTGATTGAGCAAAAATTCTACCGCTTGATCGAGTTTTGATTCACGATTGATATAGTTGCTCATGCGAAATGCATCAAGTGCAGCAAGTGTCGGTCCAGGGTTAGAATACTCAGTCTCAGGACCTCGACCAAAGCTGAACTTGTTGCAGCGCCAGCCACCGTCTTGATATTGTGTATCCAATAAATACTGAAACGTTTTTTGAAGTCTCTTATCTTCCGCATAGCCTAGATGACAAAGGACGTTTAAGGCATGAATCGTATGGCATGGATAAATCGCACCTCGCGGTGACAGCTTGAAACGACCATCATCGCGTAAACAATCAAAAATAAGCGCTGCGACATTTTGAAGCACTGGCTCTGTCGGCGACATGCCGAGTTCAGTGAGTAGTACAGCACTTTCCAAAGTCGAAAAAGGACCACCAATATTCAATTGATGGTCTGGCGTCGCCCACAAATCTGCGCCATTATCAAAGCGTTTAGATAGAATCAACGCAATATCAGCAAGACAATCCTCAGATAATTTCATATTTCCATTCATTTAATGCCTTCTTTCAATAAAATAGCATTTGTTATATATAAAAGTCGCTTAATATATACCCATTTAATAGATATGGAATTGCATAATTACCTCAGATATCATCCAATAAAAAAGACACAGACATTTTAAAATGCTGTGTCAAAATTCTTAAAAAATCGCTCTATAGATTAAAACCGCAATAAAAACCCAAATCAAGATAAATGGGAGTGCGTAAACCCACTTATTCTTGCTATTTGATTTCATGACCTGCGCTGACTTCTGACGGCATCTGTCCATTACATCCTCTGGAATCAAGTGGACTGTAAGTGCAATTAAGGCAGGTAGTATGATCAAATCGTCCAGATAGCCTAATATTGGTACAAAATCTGGAATAAGATCGATTGGCGATAATGCATAGACTACGACAATACCAGCCAGTAATTTTGCAACCAGTGGCGTATCTTTTTCTTTAAGTGCGATAAACATCGCTGGAATATCGGTTTTAAGTTTGCTGGCGCGTTCTTTCAGCGTCATGATGGCCTCACTTCTTTCTAATCGGGATCCAAATCTCACTTTTGTACATTGGATTGCTCATATCCTTGCTCTCATGCCACACTATTTCTGGCCCCTCTATTGATTCATAACCGTTTGACGGGAACCATTCGGAATAGATCCGTCCCCAAGTCTCTTGAAGGGTTTGAGGAAATGGTCCAACGGATTCGAAAATTGCCCATAAGCCAGCTCCAACCTTAAGCTTTTCGAAACCCTCAACCTCGTCATTTGACGTCGCTACGCCAATGTAATGATCGAGTTCACCCTTTTCAACCAATCTATCCTCAGAAAAATTTGTCGATGCGCTGATGATGCCAGTTGGTTCAATATTCGATAAACTTTTAAGTTCACCGATAATTTCTGGTGTCAATAACTGTGCCATTTTTGCAATTTCAGGGTTCACACCGTTAAATACCATAGGAACCCTCTTCTTTAATCCTATGATATTAAATGCTTCTTTCTCAATAATTCTGCAGTTCATCTCTTGTCCTCCATTAATCGTTAGTTGGAAGCTCATCTTCGGAAACATTTTGATAGGTTGCGCTTCCTTTCTCATCTCTGAGGGCAGCACGCCATGCAAAGCATGGAAGGCACGTGTGAACGCATCATTTGAGCTGTAGCCATACTTGATCGCAATATCAATCACACGAACCTGCGCGTTTTTAAGTTCAATCGCCGCAAGCGTGAGCCGTCTCCTTCGAATGTACTCAGAAAGACTGATGCCCGCTAAAAATGAGAACATTTTTTTAAAATGGTATTCCGAGCATATCGTCAGCTTTTCAATTTCCGCATAATCGATTTCGGAATCCAAATGCTTTTCAATATACGCAAGTGCTTTATTCATATTCGCTATTGAATCCATAAGATGACCTCCTTTCATGATTTATTTTAACAAACCGACGATTGCTTCACTCGATTATTCGCGACCAGAAAAAGTCGCATTCAATCGTTCTGCGATTGCATCAAACCGTTCATCCGATAAACCTAATTTCTTATCAAATGGTGCATCTTCAATCCTCGCAACGATAATACGCGTTGGAGCAATTCTCTTTATAATGGCTTTCATGTTTTCTATGGATTGGTCGTCATCATTGTAACCCTTGATGATTGTCACTTCTAAAATGAATACGCCATCGTATTGTTTTGAGAATGTTGCCATATTGTCGATGTAAGCCTCTAAAGTATACCCCTCCATCGGTCGTTGCACTTTTTGAAACGCCTCTTCAGTGATGACTTTAATTTCGCCGATAACTTCTTCACAGGAGTTTGCGATATCAACATAAAGTTGCGTGCCTAGCAAATACCCATTTGTAAGCAATCTAACGGCAACATTCTTAGATTGAATCAAGGCGATGACTTCTTTCACTTCGTCATGAACCAAAGCTTCACCCATTGAATTGATAAATACCAAATCAGGGGTGATCACATCGATTTTATGCGCTAAAACTGATAATGCGTCCTCTGATGCATCAAAATTAAGTGGTGTGTCACCTTTATGTGTCGAGCGTCCAATTGGACAGAATATGCAATCAAAATTGCAGTGTTTTTCCGGCAATATATTAACTTCCAAGACCTTTTTATCGGCTTCATAATAGGCTTCTTTATAAGTGAATCCAGGCATCTCGTATCCTCCGTTCCTTTGTCTTACTTTGCAAGTATCTTGTCATTGTACTTACTATTTATATTTTAAGTAAACCTAAGTAAACCTAAGTTAATCAATGTTGATCTGACTATTATGCTGATCGAGAATAACACGTTCACATGTGCCACCCAAATGGGTCTCGACGAGGCTTTTGAGTTCTTCTAAAGCAGCTTCGAACACATCAAAACGAGCGGTGTCCACCAATTCTATACACAGAAAGGCATTTTGCGTGTCCTCTGTAAGCATCGTACGCACAGATTCACGCCAGTTCCAGCATCTACAAATCGCACCAGCA
This sequence comes from Acidaminobacteraceae bacterium, assembly GCA_942493125.1. GTDB lineage: Bacteria > Bacillota > Clostridia > Peptostreptococcales > Acidaminobacteraceae > Fusibacter_C. Next base: position 527,627 of record OW818667.1, read on the forward strand.
TCATCTTTATACACGATCTCACCTTCATAGGGCGGCGCACTTTCATCCGTACCCAGTGTGATGAACGGTTCATCCCCCATGGCCATTGTCAGTTTCACATCCCCACTAAAGGTATCAATGTCTTCTCCACCACACGGTAATGCGTATTTCAATGAAATTGAGTTGTAGATATCGACGAGTGGATTGATGCAACCGATTGAGTTGCCATTGTTGACCCTTTTTAACAAGGCTTCAATGGAAGATCTTGCGCCTTTTTTAGTCTTGAACGCTTGAAACGCTTCACGCCACACTTTCACAACTTGATTATTGCTAAATTCTGGTTCGACAAAATACTTTGTCGCTTCCTTTTCTGCATTTAGCAAAAGCGGTTTAAATCTATTGTCATCGATGATATGATTATTGATCCCTTTACAGATGATTACGCCGATCTTTGCTTCAGGAAATACATTCCAAAACGCGTCTTCAATGATAAATTTATTCATAGTTTGTTACCTCCTAGTTAAAATTACATATTTTCATATTGAGAAATTTCACATTATCCATAGCTACTTCTTAGTGATTAACATAAGTCCAAGGATACACATTACGACACCTGACATCGCTGTCAACGTCATCGTTTCTTTATAAAGCAATATACCGATGGGAATGAGTAACAACGCAACCATTGTATTGGATATGAGTCCTGCAGCGCTAATATTCCAACCCATACGATACGTCAACAAATACCCCAGTTCCAAAACGACAACCGCGATCCCAAGTAAATAACTTGACCAATTGGCTGCTTTGACAGCTTCAAACAAATTGGTCTTCGGTACAAATATGAAAAAAGCCACAATTGAAATAACAGATGCACACACGTATGTGACAATAAGCGCGACGATTGGATGTAATGCGGCAGGTGTCGACTTTTGACTAATATGATACCCTAAACTCGATAAGACGATCATGATAACCGGTAAAAATTTAATAAACATTATGAATCGCTCTCCTTTCTTCCTTTTGCTTTATCTTGAGGAAACTGTATATTTCCTCACCTAAAAATCTACATAAAAAAAGCCTAAGGAAATATTATTATAATATCTCCCAGGCTTTTATCCTTCCGTGTACACAGTAACTGTGCGTTCCCTCTCGGACCAGCCAGCATATGCTGCGGAACCCTAGAAAACTGTCTAAATAATATCACACTGAAAAATTGATGTCAATCGATCGTAAGCATTTTCTTAGTCGTCTTTGCATTTCGAACTGTTATTTTTTCAAGTGTTTTGGCACGAACAACCTTTGATAAGCTCGCAACTGAATAGTCTTCAATAGGCACAGACCAAAATATGATGCGTCCATAAAAGTCGACTTTTTCTGATGGCAGTTTTATGTCACATATCTCTCGATACACAGTTTGGACATCCGCAGGTGGCAATACAAAAATTGCATTGTGTTTCGCTGTCTCATCAACATCCCACCATACAGGTGCGTGGTTTAAAGCAGCGGTCAAATCTTTAACTGATATAATCATGACTTGAATATTTAAATGAAACGACTCAAATATAATTGCTTCAAATTGAGCTCTTATCTCAGCTACATCAGTGTGATTGCTCGACACGAGAACATTGCCACTGTTAATGTACGTCACTACATTTTCAAAACCTTTATGCTCAAGGTGATTTTTTAACTCAGCCATTGGCACTCTATTATGTCCGCCTACGTTTATGCCGCGTAAAAAGGCGAAATATTTTTCCATTTGTTAAACCCTTTCTTTACTCTAAGTTAAATGAATAACACCATACCATATTTAAAGATAATATATGGAATGGTGTTCGTCACTGTTAATTGCTAACTGGTTCCCAAGCAAGGCCAACGAAATGAACGGTTATATTCTCACTGATCGCTCTGATATCAATTTCTTCTAGTTCTTCTTTAAGGACGTCATATTTTGCGTTGATTTCTGTCAATTGACCTTCAAGCTCTGTTTGCAATTCTTCGAGTTGAAGGTTTATAGATTCTAGCAGTTCTTGCGCTTGATCGATGCCTTCACCGCTTTTTAACGCACGTGAGGTGCTTTTAACGGCAGTGCCGATCCTTGACATGGAAGTCGCACTGATGCTCTTTCGTCCGAAAAATGCGCCAAATATGGCACTACCAGCAGAAACAACTGCATCCATCTTTTTTTGAGACGCTTTAGTACTTTGCTTTTCAACTGTTTGTTCGGCTTTCTGAAGTCTGTTCTCTAGTGTTTGAATCTTAGAAGCATATTTCATTTTCATAGCTTCCAAATCATCATCGCGTTTTTCATGTGCCAAATGTTGCAACCTTATGCGGAATTCGCGCTCTTCCTCACCAAATTCGGAAATGGTCTTAAGGCCTGGACAGTACATGAGTTTGAGGCTGATGTTTGTACGGATAAACTGAGTGAACAAACGCTTCCAAGTCTCATAATTTTTCGTTTCTGAAGCGGCTGGTGGATAATTTGAAAAGGCAATGTCATCAAGTGGCACCGATTCAATTTCACGAAGCGCCAAGTCGATCTTTTTGGATTCGCTCCAATCAACCGCAACTGGTCCATCGTGAATTGGCGTTAGCATCGTATAACTTTGAGTCACAGTCACACCATGTCTTGTATTGTTGTATAGGACATCGGCGATACCGATAACAGAAGGTTTATAGACAATGCTGGCAACTGACCCACTTGTTACAGGCAGATAGACTTGCTTGATGAGTGGCGCTAGAACAGGTGCGGTCTTATTCATCGGTTTTGACGTTTGTGTTTGTGGCTGTGTTTGCGACGGTGCTTGCGGATCCGATTGTACTTGAGACTGTGCTTGCTGTACCGGCTGTGTTAGCGGCTGTGTTAGCGGCTGTGTTTGCGACTGTGAATCCGTCTGGAAAACGGATGGACGCTTATTTGTAGGTAGTGCACGAATCTGATCCTTTGTTAGTGGTCCTGCCAAATACGACATGACCCAACGCGTATTAAATATGACTGGTTCATCTTCATGTACACTGTGTAAGTAGAAGATGCGTTGTCCGATACCCGCTAAAATTTCTTCCGTGCGCGATTTGTCAAAGGTTCCCCCCGCTGCTGCGCCTTCTAAACCTGCCAAAACCCTTTCTTTATCGCGCTCTGTCTGAAGGCGGCCGATAAACCAAGTGCCTGCATTTGAAAGCGCTTTATAGTCGAGATCTACAGGATTTTGCGTTGAAAGGACGAGTCCAAGTCCAAAGGCACGTGCTTGTTTTAAAAGCGTGAGAAGTGGTCCTTTTGATGGTGGATTCGCTGTTGGAGGCAGATAGCCAAAGAGCTCGTCCATATACAAGATGGCGCGAAGGCTTCCTGTACCTGGTTGGCTACGGACCCAACCCAAAATTTCATTTAAGAGCATCGTCACGAAGAACATACGCTCACTGTCAGAAAGATGGGCGATCGAAAATACAGAAACTTGTGGTTTTCCTGAAGCGTTATAAAAGAACCGATTCACATCCAGCGCTTCACCTTCCATCCAAGCTTCGAACCCTGGCGATGCGATGAGGTTGTTAAGCATCATAGCAAGTGGAAAGCGTTCTTTAGACGGATAGAAGCTTTCGAGGTCTAATACGCCAACTTTTTCCATCGGAGGCTTTTGTATCGCATTTATCAAATCTGGGAGACTGAGGTCTTTACCTTGGTTCCAAGCGTCTTCCAAGATATTGGACAATAAAATGTATTCACGGCTTGTAAAGGGATCCGCTTCAATGCCAATAAGCGATAATAGACTAATAGTCGTCACACTGATACGGTCTCTATAGGCTTCTTTGTCATCTATGATCGCCTGTGTCGGAGCGTTAAATGATTTTAACACCGAAACGCCAATACCTGCAGATCCCCCCGGTGTATATATGTTGACATCAGATTCATTGCGCATTTTTTCGATACGTGCGCCATCTTGACCCCATTCAGAGAGGCCAGTGCGCCATAGATCAGCTTGAGCAGCGGCATAATCATCTGGTGAAAGCCCTTTATTTGATGCTTCTTGAAGGTTGATCCACGGCCGAAAATCTTCACCGCGCAACTGTGGGAATGTAAGCGCAAGATTGCCAAGGTCGCCTTTAGGATCGATTGCGATAACTGGAATATTGTCCATCATTGCCTCTTCAATAAGGCTAATGCCTAGACCCGTCTTTCCACTGCCTGTCATCCCGATGATTACGGCATGTGTGGTCAAATCCTTGGACTTCAAAAGCACTAGATTTTCATTGAGTTTTTTGTTTGTGACATCATACTCTTTGCCCAAATAAAATACCCCGAGTTTCTCAAAATCTTGCATAGTATCCCCCTCTCTTTCTAAATAGCAATCCATCCATTTTACATTTAAAGATTGCTAATATATGTAAAAGTATTACCATTATTATACTATTACTTTAAAGTAAATATCAAGACTTCAGTATCAATAGAAAATGTGGATACTCAAAGCCTATATTGGGTATCTAAATAGTAAGCACTTATATTGCTTACTTCAATTTCATGTGTAGAAAATTGTAACTATGCATTTTCTCAATTATAGATAAAGGAGCACCAATTATGTCAAAAATCTGTTTTGAAACCAAAATTATGGAAATTAACAACAGGCGCATCATCCTTTTTCCAAAAGAAGCCAGTCTCTCTCTGCCAACGCGCGGTATGACGATGGTTCAAGGAACGCTGAATGACGTGCCTTTTGAAAGTGATTTAGAGCCAGATGGCAATGGCAGCCACTGGTTTCATGTTAGCGACGTACTTGCTGAGATGGCAGCAGTCGATGTCGGTGATATCGTTACTGTTTGTTCACAACCTTTACAAGACTGGTACGAGCCGGATGTGCCATCTGATCTAATGGATGCACTAAAAAGTAATGCGCTATTGGATGTTTGGGAGTCACTTACAGTCAAAGCGCGATGGGAATGGGTGCGCTGGATTCGTTTCACAAACAATCCCGAAACAAGACAAAAGCGAATCTTCGTCACTTGTTCTAAATTGAATGCCGGTAGCAGGCGACCTTGTTGTTTTGATCTCAGCCGATGCACAGATATGGAAGTCAGTAAATCAGGCGTTCTAGATCTGACACAGGATGAATAAGCACTTTAAGTCATTTGCAATCTATTATTCAAAATAGACGACACCTCTGTAAAAACTTGAACCATTTACCCATGCTGTAAAATCATAAGTCTGCATGTTCCCCCAGTTTGATGTCACCATCTTTGTGCCTGTCTCTGTTTCATAGAGACGCGTGACTGTTACCCAGTGTAATTTTAAATCGGGTATGACTGAGTTCCAAGTCAGTAGAAGTACTGGACAGTTTTTATTGAGACCGCTCGCAATAAAAGTTTTCACATTTGCCTCTGTCCAGACTTTAGAAAATTTGACAATCTTGAGTGTTACGCCTCTTTCCAAAGCAAACTTATGAACGCGTGATGTGAGGGTATTCACCGTTGGGACGCCCCAAATAGCAGGCAAGATCCGATTATAGACGCTCTTTTGAAGGGCACTATAATCGGATTTTTTTATGCAATGCGTATTTATATCCGTTACATGGTCTTGAATGTTGCCTATTAAACGCGCTTTCTCAGGTCTATTTTGTGCCAAGTATATGAGCATATTCGTTATCGCGGTTACGCCACATGATCGATCTGAATAAAATTTCGATACACCTTCATCCAAAAGCCAACGTTGGTGGCCGCCATAATAGGTTCTACCCGCGACAACGGGTACAAATTTTCCACTTTCCCAGTTAATTAAAGAACCATATATAGTTTCCTTGCCCATTGATCCTCCAAATTTGCAGTTTCAATTAATACGCATGTCATTTAGAACTATCAAGAAACGTTGAAGTAACGTCCCTTATTTCAGGATACAACTTTATGACTTCACTAGATGAGCTACCAGTCATTTCTCTTAAGTGCCGATCAAAAAAAGCTAACACATAAGCATTTACGACCAAATCCGCTCTTTCAACATTGATTTTCCCAGTAGCGCCTACGATTTTAAAAATCGGTGAAAAGTGCTGAACGTCGGTGAAATTCAAATGCTCTGAGCCATCGATATATACAATCTCACCGCCACTGAGCGCGGGTTGCTTCATACGTTCAATTTCAATTTTTTTATCTTTGATAACGGCGTCGTTCCACTCTCTTGAATTGCCCATTTTTTCAAGTTCTTCATCTGAATAATCATCGCCTACCATCACTCTATCAAGGCTTTCAAAGCCACTTTCTGACAACATGAACATAAATGGTTTGCTTAATTCTTTATTGTCATTTATGAGGTATAGACCGCCATCGAGATTGACTCCTGCAGTGATTCTCTCATCAAAAGCAGCATCATAGGCAGTAGCGCCTCCAATAGAATGACCGATTGTTCCAACATGTGTCATATCTATTTTTCCACTAAGTCTACTCAATATATGCCCTGAATTGATGGCTTCAAACTGGTCAAGTACAAACGCCACATCATCTGTCAGAACTTTGCCCACTAAATCTCGATTGTCTTTTTCGGTCTCGTAGTCATTGTCTCCTGAAAACAAAGCACCGGAATTGTTGGTCGTGAGTGTTCCATCAGGAAAAAGGGTGCCAAATGTGTTGTACGTGTGATCAATGGAGGCCACTATATAGCCATGACTGGCGAGCTTTTCAGCTTGAGACGTATGCAACGATTTTGAAGAGCCAAAACCATGATTCATAATAATAAGTGGATAAGCGTTTTTCGCTTCCGAAATTAAAGCTTCACTATAAGCATGGCTATAAACATACTTCAAGTGGTTAAATGAAAAGCCTGGAAGTCCATAACCCGACGCCATCGCATTTAATAACCTCTCATCCTCCATAAATGGCACACCCCGGCCACTGATTGCCTCAGCAGGGTACCAAACTTGAACCATCAATGCCCTTTTATCATCAATTATATCCGTAAAAATCTCTTCTCTGGCCACATCAACAAAGTGAAACACTTCAGTACCGACATCATATGCCCCAGTTGGTGTTGGCAATTTAAATACTGGAAAGATGTAAACGAGCGCAGCTGTTATTATTAATGATGTAAAGACGAAAAATCCAGAGAGGCGTCGTTTTGTAGGTTTCGCAAACTTTTTTTGAAGGACACATCGCGCAAACATGATTCCCGTAAATATATAACAAAACAGCAAGTGATACCGATTGCCTTCTAGTAACAAATGACCAAATAAAAAGATCGCACTAATAAGACTTGTTAAATACAAACCAATCTCTCTCGTGCGTCCCTTTAAGAAAAAAAATGAACATGCGATGCCCACATTTGACAAAAATAATAATCCTTCGTAAAGCCTCATTTGTATGCCTCCATAATTTAAATAGCGTTTAACTTTCATACTCAGTTTAAATAAAATTATGAAGTCGCGCCATTTCTCTGCCTTACAATAGGGCTATCAAACCTTACACTTTTGTCACTTAGGGAAATATAGATAACGCAATTATTTAGATGATCTACTTTACAAAATAAAATCCCTCAAGCACTGTGCTTGAGGGAAAATTTTTACAATTATTTTTTCATAAACCCCTTCAATAAATTGCCGACATCATCCATAATATCGCCATCTTTATCTGAGTCCAATAAGTTTGTGACCATGCTCATCAAACCTTTATTGCCGGCTTGACCCAAGACACCACTCAGCATGCCACTTAAACCAGATGCGTCTATGTTCTGTGCTTTTTTCTGATTGCCTAAAGCACCGAGTAACAACGGCGCTAACATGGCCATTAAGCCAGAGACCTGACCAGTTTGAAGGCCAGATTGTCTTGCCAAGTTGTTTTGAACCATGTCGTTTTTCCCAGCGAATGCATGCTGAAGGATTTTAGCACCATCGTTTGGATTGACAGTGTTTAAAAAACCATCAATATCGTCAACATTATCATCCTTGTGTTGATCGAGAGCACCTGCCAAAGACTCTGCACCACCAGAGGTACCAGCGTTATTGCCTAATGCTTGTAAAAGAGCAGGTAAACCAAGTTGTGCGACCTTCTGAACTTGTTCTGGCTGGGCACCTACTGTTTGCCCAAGTTTTCTCAAAGTATCCGGATTAGTCAGTTGATCGTTGATCAATTTAATTACATCCATACAATTGCCTCCTCTTATGAATTTCTATTTAATAGGCTCATTAAAGGTTCTACAAACTCTAAAGCCTAAATCATCGATTTTAAAATCTGGTTGACTACGACGTTTGGATGTTGCACCACATCCACGTTTTTCCTCGGCAAAACTTCCACCGCAAAACAGCCTATAATTATCATAACGGTCTCTATCATATAGATCCCAACACCACTCCCATACGTTACCAATCATATCGTATAAGCCATAATTATTGGGTTTTTTCATGCCATTTTCGTGACGCTGCCCTTCTGAATTTTGCGAGTACCAAGAGATTTCATCGATATTATCATATAAATACCCTTTTTGTCCACCTCGACACGCACTTTGCCATTCAGCAATAGTGGGCAATCTAAAGCCATTTGCAGAAAAATCACAGTTAGTCAGTAGTGTATCAGAATTTAGTGTATAACAAGGTGTTAAGTTAAGTAATCTTGAAAGTGTATTACAAAATGTGATGGCATCAATCCACGAGACATTTACAACAGGAAGATCATCATGCTCAAACAAAACGTATTGTTCTGAACCAGTTCTTACATCACCTATTACTGCATTGTAAATGCCTTCAGACACCGCATATTTTGACATATAAAATGGTTTAACATCTATCGTCTTTATGACTTCAACGAGGCCTTTTGTCTTCCCTGGCATGCTCATCTGATAATTTTCGCTGATCCATTTGACAGGATCTACGAAATCACGAACCACTTGAGTGCTGCCTGGAATATGAACCATGAGGTTATCGAGTGATTCTTTTAAATTTTTTATCTCATTTGACATGTACATAGCCTCACATTTTATTATAAACTCGCGATATGGCCGTCGCATCTTGATTCAGTACCACCGCAATATGTGCCATCAGCAGTGCGCCAGATGATCTGCCCTCTGCCGAAGCTGCCTGAATCGCTCTCAACCGTTACTTCATGTCCCTTTTCAATCAACTTACTGACAACTTCTTGTGAAAATGAAGGCTCCACAGTAATCTTTTTATCCTTGATCCATTGCCATCTCGGCGCATCCAGTGCGTCTTGTGGGTTCATCAGATAGTCGAGCGTATTGGTGATCAATTGAACATGACCTTGCGGTTGCATAAAGCCGCCCATGACGCCAAATGGCCCTACAGCGTCGCCGTCCTTCATCAGAAAGCCGGGTATGATGGTGTGAAATGGTTTTTTACCGCCTTCTATGCAATTTGGATGCTCTTTTATGAGGTTGAAATTGTTGCCTCGATTATGCAGTGCAATCCCTGTACCAGGCACGACGATGCCCGAGCCGAAGCCCATATAATTGCTCTGAATATAGGAAACCATGTTGCCTTCAGCATCGGCTGTACATAAGTAGACTGTACCACCGCTACTTGGATTACCCATTTCCGGCATTTGAGCGAGGTCACCAATAAGTGCCGCCCTTTGCGCTGCATAATCATCCGATAACATCCGCTTTGTGGTTTGTTTCATAGTCTTTGGATCTGAGACAAAGGCATTTGCATCCACCATGGCGAGCTTCGTCGCTTCTATCAGAACATGTGGTTCAGTAAATTGTTTGAGTTCAAAGTGCTTCAATATATTGAGGGCCATGAGTGCACTAATCCCTTGTCCGTTTGGTGGGATTTCGCAGACCTGATAGCCTTTGTAATCGCATGTTATCGGCTCTACCCATTCAGGCTTATAATAGTTTAAATCCACTTCTTCCAAATAGCCGCCGTACGTTCTAAAGACATCGCAGATCTTCTTCGCAATCGATCCACTATAAAACGACTGACACTTCGATCTTGCAAGCGCTTCCAGTGTCTGCGCATGGTCTTCTGAGCGCCAGATTTCTCCAGCTCTCGGTGCGCGACCTTCTGGTGCAAACACCTTGAACCATTCATCAAATATCTGATCTTTAAATTGTTCTTTATATTTCGTATAGGCTTTTTCCCAATACTTAGCGACTGTGTAAGTGACAGCATGTCCATTTCTTGCGGTTTCTATGGCTGGCTTTAAGACGTCTTCGAAGCGCATTTTACCAAACTTTGCAGATAATTCTGCCCAAGTCGCTGGCGTTCCTGGCACGGTCACTGGGATATGGCCATAAACTGGGATGCTGTCAAAACCCGCCTCAAGAATCTTGTTCGCACTGATAGACTTTGGTGCAGGACCACTGCCGTTTAAACCGTAGAGTTTCTTCTTCGTCCATACAAGTGCAAAGGCGTCCCCACCTATGCCGTTTGAAGTAGGCTCCACAACAGTCAGCATGGCTGCTGTTGCGATGGCAGCATCGATTGCATTGCCACCCTTCTTGATGATATCAAGCCCCGCCTGCGCAGCAAGTGGATGCGACGTGGCAACCATAGCCGATTTAGCATAATGGACATTGCGCTGTGACTGAAACTGGACTTTCTCACCTGAAGTGTTGATCTGTGTCATATTGCCTCCTATTGGACCATGTATTGTAACAACCCGTGTAACAAACCCATCAATCCTGCCGTCAGCAATATCGGTGGTAATACCCTTCTATAGAGATTTGATTCTTGTCCATTTAGACCTGCTGCAGTGGCTGACATCAAGAGCGTCGTCGGTCCGAGACCAACACCTATTGAGCCTGCGATGGACTGAACGCCGCACATGAGATATGGACTCACGTTAAGTGCCGTTGCAATGTCGTATTGAAATTTACCGAATAGAACATTTGAATTGGTATTGCTCCCCGTTATAAAGCTGCCTAAAACGCCGATAAACGGGGCGAAGAAAACATAGAAACTGCCCGTCAACAAAGTCACTGTATAAGCCATTTTCTCTGTCATGCCACTGTCCATCATGATGAGCGCCATGACGATTAAAGCGGTCAAGCTCTTAGTTGTCGGCATGCATTTTTTTACGGTCATATGAACGACGTTATTGAACGTTTGCTTATTGAATTTACCCAATCGATGGTAGGCTATCAGAGCGCCAAAAGCTGCCATAAGTAATATTGGGCCGGGGTGACCGAATAGTTTGAGCTTTGCAAATGCCTCTTCAGCCTTGACAACAAAACCCAGAGATGTTTGAGATGCATCAAAACGAAAAGATAAAGCAAGATGATCTAGTGGCAACATTTGAAACCCAAGTGTGAGGACTAAAATGATGCCATAAGGCAATAACGCCGTCCAGATGGACATGTGTTCATCTTCTAATTTACTTTTTTTGACGGGTTTTTCCCTAATCCTGAAAATGGTATAAAGCGTGAGAAGTCCAGCCAACGCAGATAGTAAGCTGACCATTGACAATAGATTTAAGTAAAGAGAAAGGGTCATGGTGACCATCATCACTACCGAGGTTGGCAGTACGTAGAACAAGCCTCTTTTGACGTCTTTAAAACCATCGTAGAAATAACAGACGAAAAGGCCCATCATGACCATTGCGACGCCGTTGAAAATCGCCATTGCAAAACCCACTTGCTGTGGCTCAAGATTTGTGACTAATGAAATGGTATAAAAGGATGAGCCCATTGAACCAAAGCTCACTGCCCAAGAATGACCAAGCAGAACAGCAACGGTAGACTTTATCGGCTCAAAGCCAAGTGATATCAAAATTGGAACGACGATGACAACAGGCACGCCAAAGCCTGCAACCCCTTGAAGCGACGCTGAGAATAGCCAAGCAAGCATGAGAAACTGAACAAAAGGATCAGCGATAAAATGCATGATATTGGACGTGATCGTCTGGATGGCTTTAAATGCCCACACGACGTGATATAGAAATAGTGCCGACCAGATAATGACGAGCACGTAAAAAGCTAACGATAAGCCTTTTCCAACCGCTATAAGCAAGCCTTGCGCCTGAAAGCCAAACGCTAAAACGGCAATCACGGTGGTTAGCGCTAGTGCAATCAAACCCGATTTGACCGCTGTATATTTCAGACCAATAAGTCCAATGAGTAGTGCGATGATTGGTAAGAATGATAGTGCATTTAACATGTTTCAAATCCTCCTTGGACATATCAAAAAAAATTTATAGTTCTATTGTAGAACTTCTACATAAAACTATAAATTCCTTTAATTATGAAACTGCATGGTTCATAATTCGCTTGAAGTTATAATGCTTTCTCAATTTTACCGAGAAGATAATTGGCACTCACGGCAAGGCCTGCGGCAAGGATACTGCCCCAGACGATTTTGTTGACATTCATCGTTCGCAATCCATCAAATAAGATGGTGCCTAAGCCGCCTGCGTTGATAGATGCGGCGATGGTAGCAATGCCGATCGTTGAGACGATGGCGAGATGAATGCCTGTGAAAATGGCACGCTTAGATAAAGGTATCCTGATTTTCATGAGAATTTGCGTGTCCGTCATGCCCATTCCCATTGCAGACTCAATAATCGATGCATCGACATCGTTTAACCCTGCTATAAAATTTCGTAGCAATAAATACTGATTGTATAAAACGAGTACGACTATTGCAGTGACTTCGCCGAGTCCAGTTACAGGGATCAATATGGCAAAGAGCGCTAAGCTTGGCACTGAATAGACAACAGAAAACGTGTAAACAAGAAGTTTTGAAATCAGTCTTGAGCGCATGGCTAGAAACGTTAGCAAAGCTGCCATAAAAAGTGATATGACTAAAGTGATGCTCACTAACATTAAATGCTCAATTAAAGCGGTTCCTAATTTGTCACCGTACTTGATCAGGTAATTAATCACGCTTCATCAACCTCCCAAAAAAGCTTTTGATTGCGCGATGATGCAATCAATGAGGCAACAAAGTCGTCTGCTGGCTTTTTAACGATATTCATCGGCGTGTCATACTGCCGAATACTGCCTTCGTTCATAATGATTACTTTTGTCCCCAATCTAAACGCTTCGTTAATATCATGTGTGACCAAAATAAAGGTCTTTTTTAACCCTTTGTGAATGCGTATTAGCTCTTCCTGCAAATTCATTCGTGTGATGGCATCGATTGCACCAAATGGTTCATCTAGGAGCATGACTTTCGGATCTACCGCAAGCGCTCTAGCAAGACCGACTCTTTGTTGCTGTCCACCGGAAAGCTCAGAAGGATATCTTGACTTAAATACGTCAGGGTCAAGCCCCACAAGTGTCAACAAATCATTGACACGCGCTTCTGTCTTCTCAGAATCCCATTTCATGAGCTTAGGGACGGTGGCAATATTATTTGCGATCGTCATATGCGGAAACAAACCAACCTGTTGTATGACATATCCGATGCCCCTTCGCAGTTTAACAATGTCTTTTTCGAGTATATCTTCACCGTACAATTTAATTGTGCCGCCACTTGGCTCAACCAATCGATTGATCATTTTTAATAATGTCGTTTTACCACAGCCTGATGAACCAAGAATTGTCACGAACTCGCCTTCTTCAATTGTAAGATCGACATGATTTACTGCATTGTAATCGCCATCATTATAGTTTTTACTTACATCAGAAAACTGTATCGCAATATTGGACAATTGGCCCCTCCTCTATTTCATCGACTCAAAAAAGTCTTTTGCAACCTCTTCATACTCTTGTTTGTCCACATCGACTTTTGCATTGAGTTCCGTTATCGTTTTCGTATCAAGTCTTGCGCTGATATCATTCAAAATTGCCGCAATTTCTGGATAGGCGTCTAAAACGTTGTTTCTAACGATTGGGGTCAAATTATATGGTGGCCAAACTTGTTTATCATCCACTAGTAATGTAAAGTCTTCCGTATTCACGAGTTGACCTTCCGTTGTATAGGCTGGCGCAACATCTGCTTCATTATTTTTTAGAACTTCATATTTCAGACCGTTATCATAAATTTTTGACGATTTCCATTCAAATTTACCATAGGTTTTCTCGAGTGCTGGAATTCCATCTTCTCTTTGATCGAATTCCCCTTGTGAGGCAAAACGTATTTCGCTCGCATTTTTTTGTAAATCAGAGATGGTAACGATGCCATATTTCTCAGCTACATCCGTTCTTATCACAAGACCTTGCCCATCGTTTGCCGCAGAATATTCAAGCCAAGTTATGTCAAACTGCTCAGCATAACCAGCTTTGACCGTTTGATAAACTTCATCTGGATCAGTAAGTAGCGGCATTTTGAGTATGGAAAGTAAGCCTGTACCAGTATATTCAGGATATAAATCTATTTCATCGTTAATAATCGATGCATGAATAATTGAACCAGCTATATTCGGCACTCTTTCAACTTCAAATCCTGCATTTTCAAGTGCCAAAGCATATAGTTCACCTACGATCAAGTTTTCTGTGAAATCCTTTGTTCCAATGCGAACTTTTTTTGTGACCGGATCTTGATCCACGGTGTTTTCTGCTGTGTTTTCATCAGTACTATCAGTCGAATTGCCACACGCAGTCACCGCTATTAGAAGCAAGAGCATCATAGTTGTTAATAAAAATCGTTTTATCATTTTATTCATTTTCAACACCTTCTTTCTGTCATAATAAATATTTAATTTTAAATATTTTTATACCTTACTGTTGCTCTACCAATCAAGTCAAGCAACAAGCCTGAAAAAATTGATAAGAAAGCAACAGATAACCCACCAAGTAACAGCAAATCCGTTCGATTCAATCCAAGACCTGTAAAAATCAAATCGCCAAGACCGCCCGCTCCAATTTTAGAGGCCAACGTTGCACTGGCAATAATTTCTATCATGGCCGTTTTAATACCTGTTAGGATCAATGGCAATGCCAAAGGCAATTTAACTTTGCTAAACACTTGATTCTCTGTCATGCCCATACCGTAAGCCGTTTCAATCATAAAATCTGGTACGCTTGTCAACCCCGCAATCGTGTTAAGTAGGATTGGCGGTACAGCAAGTAGCACCAATGCGGTCATAGCTGGTTTTAAGCCCGTGCCTAATATGGGAATCAGAAGGATCAAGACCGCTAAACTTGGAATAACCCTTAGTATTTGAAAAACAGAGACCAACCACTTATCTGCACGTTTGTATTTCGTTGCAATAAAGCCACCGGGGACACCGATCGCCATAGCAATCAAAAGGGACAGTATACTTATCCAGATATGTTCCTGCACAGACGTTAAATAACGCGTCATATTTTGATTCAAGTAGTCCAGCATTTGCGTTAGAATATACTCGTTCATTTTCTCTCCAATTAACCCTCACAATATAAGATATATACCCATTATCGTAAAAAGAAACGAATTTAAGGTCAAAAATGCATCAATCAAAAAAATGAAAAGCCAGAGTTATTAGAATCTCTGGCTTAAAGCTTACTATTTTATTTCATGTCTATGCGATTCAATCTTTCTGGTGACAAACGATTTAATTAGGAAAATGCATTTAGGTTTTCATTTACAAACTGCTCAAACGTTCTCGGCTTTTTACCAGTGAGCTCAAAAAAAGTATTTGTAACCGCTTTTGCAGTCCCCATCCGCGTCATAAAATATAAGGCGACGGTGACATTGACATACGCTTTGTCAAGCCCACGACTCTTGATTGCATGGTTGCGATATTTCAAAAAACCAGGTTTGGCATAATCAATTTTTCTACCTATAATCCTGCTCAAGATTTCTGCAATCTCATAATAATCCAATGCCTCTGGTCCTGTAATGGTATGTGCCGAATTCTTGTGTTTATCGGGTTCATGTAAAATGGTTGCAATCGCCAAGCCTATATCAGCTGCATCGATAAAGCTCGTTTTGCTTTTGCCAGCTGGAATAAAAATCTTATTTTGTGCTTTGATTTCAAACGCGTGTATACCAGAGACATTTTGCATAAAAAATCCAGGTCTTATATGTGAATATGGCAACCCAGATGTTTCAATATACTTTTCGATTTTATGATGTGGTGGAATCGTGTTTTTTTCTATGCCCATCAGTGATAAAAAACTGATGAGTTTGATAGCATGATTTTTAGCAGCCTCGATAAATGGATACAAATCTTCCGGTTTCCCGAGATGAGGCGGCCTCATAAGAAAGATTCTGTCAACGCCTTCAAGCGCGCTTTCAAATGTCTCAGGTTTTGTGAAATCGAATCGTGCAGGCGTCACGCTATCGCCAAACAGTTTCATGAGCTTAGGCACATCAGTACCTGCAGCGACAACAGATTCGCCCAATTTTAAAAGTTCATTGACGACGTAACACCCAACATTTCCCGATGCGCCTGTAACTAGTATTTTCATCTATTACACCTCTTTCAGAATTTTATTTGCAGTTTCAATCAATTCAATAAATTGGTTGAATTTTGACTCGCCCATTTTTTCTTTCAACAATTCGACGGTTTTAAAATACTCGATGAATGTCGTTTCAACAAGCGTAATTCCTTTGTCTGTTAGGGAAATGGTGTAGCTTCGCTTATCTGTCTCAGAAGGCGAATGCATCAAGTACCCTTTATTGACTAACGCTTTGACCATCGCAGTTACAGATGGCTTTGCGATGTTGAAGAATTGACTGATCATCAATGGCGTTACAGAATCACTTTGCTTTTGAGTGTAAATTAAAACGCCCATTTCACTTGGACGTATGGGTAGGTCACGCTTTGTGTTCATATGCAATCTGCAAAACATACCGATTGCATCGGCACTATTTACTAAATCGGGTTTCATTTGCGCCTCCATATAGTTAGTCTGACTAACTATATTTTAATGTCTTGTTCGGCCGTTGTCAAGACGTAAAAAAACCGTTCATAAAAGAACGGTTTAACTGCTTAATGCGTATGTCGATGATGCAAATCTGGCAAATGTTCATGGACATGTTCAACTTGATCATGTTGATGCTCGTGTGAATGCTCACCCTCAATTTCATGGTCATGTTTGTGCGTGTGATGCCCATCGCTGTGGTTATGTTTATGCTCGTGCGTCTCAGTCCAATGTATGTGACTATGTTTATGATCTTCAGATACTGCAAAATAGGTGCCTAAAAGCATGATGAAGAGTGCCGTCATAAACGTCCAAGTGATAGGCTCCTTCAGTACGATCCACGAGACGATGACGCCAATAAAAGGCGCTGTTGCGTAGAATGCACTTGTCCTTGCAGCCCCAAGCTCGCGTTGTGCTTTAATATAAAGATAGATGCTCATGCCATATGCGACAAAACCAAGCAATAGAGTGAACGCTATATAGATGAGGTTGAAGCTGAACTCTTTTATGGCAAAACATATAATTAATGATCCTATACCTGAACCAAATCCTTTGACGACGACGATTTGAAGGGGATCCTTCAAAGAAAGCATACGCGTACAATTGTTTTCAAAGCCCCAAGAGATACAAGCGAGTATGACAAATAGCGACCCCACTGAAAATGTTAAACTTGAGACGTCTTGTAGAGATAAGAGCATGCTTGAAAGTGTGATCAGTATAATTGCCAGCCACATCCGCTTGCCAATCGTCTCTTTAAAAATAAGTAGCGCAATCATGGTAGTTGCCACTATTTCAAAATTGTTTAGCAGTGACGCATTTGAAGAAGTCGTAAGTGTCAGTCCGACCATCAGAAAAATTGGTGCAGCTATATCCAATAAGATCATGCCTACTATATATGGCATTTCTTTTCTCGTGATTTTAGCTTCTTTTTTCTCGCGCTTCATCAAAACTTGATAGAGATTAACACCTAACATGCCTAAACCCGCCCCAAGGTATAGAAGTGCTGCCATCAAAGTAGGTGGTATTTCAACAAGCAACAGCTTTGATACTGGTGCACTGATGCCATATAACAGAGCTGCTAAAATAGCATATCCAATCGCAATCACTTTTCTATCGCCACCACTATTTTTAAGTTTCAATCGCATAGAATCCATCATTTTTATCCTCTTGTGTCATATTAATGTATGCCCGCATCTTTCTTGATATTGATGCCAACATATTGGTTGACTGCTTCGATAAGGTCATTGATGACTTTTTTATCCCCCTCTTTCGCCGCTTCGACGACACAGTGATTGATATGATCTTCTATGACAACTTTGCTTGTACTGTTCAGTGCAGAAATAACCGCTGAAATCTGAGTCAGAATCTCACTGCAATCTCTGCCTTCCTCTGCCATTTTCTTAACAGATTCAAGATGTCCAATTGCTCTGGACAGTCGATTGATCACTTGTTTACTTTGAGGGTGATTGTGTGCAGTCATAATTAAGCCTCCAACATCCCCCCTAGGGGGTTTTTTATAGTATATCATAAATTTAATTTTCATACAAAAAAACCGTTCTTTACAAGAACGGTAATATTTTAGTAAGTATTCATTTTTAAGCCACTATTGATTGGGTTCTTTCCATTCGTTTAAAAATAGTTGTATTTGATCAAGTGGTATAGCCATCCCAGATATAAACTGACGGAAAAAGTTCTCGTTGCCTCCAAGAGTGATGCCCACAATCTCCATGTCTTCATTGAGTAATGCACTACCACTGCTGCCTTGAGAAGTTACAGCAGAATGATTAATGATCGTATAGTCGAATGTTCCGATTTCATCTTCATAATGCCAAACTTTTCGACTTCCTAACCTGCCAGCTGTGACTATGTTCCTTTCACCGAATGGATTACTCATAGTGGCTACTTTGTCCCCAAATTTAGCTTTTTCATCTGACAATGACAAAACAGTATACTCTTTATCACTCACAAAACTAATGATTGCCAAATCGTATTTTTCACTTATAAAGTCGACTTTTATCTCGGGAAACTGCAAATAATAGTCCGCAACCCCGTTCCCCATATTCTCTTTCTCAATATCCATATCATCATATCCAAGTACGACGGTTTGCGTTTTATCTACATCTCTTACTTCTGAGATTACATGCAACGCAGTAAGTGCAAAATATCGATTGCCCTCTTTTCGAAAAATAACACCACTGGCACCTGCAGAAACACTTATGGAACTACTGTTATATCCCGTGCTGTAGTTAAGTTGAACAATCTTGATATTCGCAGGGAGTGCTTGACGCTTCACCTTCTCAATAAAATCACGGTTCATCGTTTCATTGAAAATCGGTTTGATGAATGGCAGGAATACAGTAATGAATAATATAGAAACGAGTATTAAAAGTGGTATTTTATTTACTTTGATCTTCATTAAGCGCCATCCTTACATAAAACAAATTGAGCATCTTCGCCTTTGACTCTTTGCATATTGAGTATATATAATGACTGCCCATCAGTCAATGAGAAACCCCGAACTGAATAATCGGGGTTAAAATGTCGCAATTTTGTGCGTTTTTCATCCTCTATGTCAATTAAAAACCATTACGATACGTAAAGGTCAAGTTTTTTTAAATAAAAAAAGCCTTTACGTGTATTTAATCACACGCAAAGGCCACATCTGTTTACCATTTTCACACTTTAAAGACGCTCATTTTCGCTTGTAGTTCTTCTGCAATATGGGCAAGACCAGTTGTTGCAGCTGTTTGCTCTTCTACAGAAGCAAGTTGTTCTTCAGTAGCTGCAGCTATGGAAACTGCTTCATGAGCAGACTTATCTGTGAGAGCTGTCAATTCTCCTGCAGACTGTTTTGCTTGTTCAGACTGACTACTTATTGTTTTGGCAAGTTGATCAGCAGATTCGATCAATTTTACAATTTGAGAAATACTTGTAGCGATATTTTCAAAGTTTATACCAACATCAGTCAAGTCACCTTGGCCGTCTCCTATTGATTCAACAACACGCGTCGTTGATACGTTTGCTTTAAGCGTAGCATCACTGATTTCAGTCACTATTTTTGAAATAGTATTTGCAGAACCAGAAGACTGTTCAGCTAATTTTCGTATTTCATCTGCAACAACTGCAAAACCTCTTCCCGCGTCTCCAGCTCTTGCCGCCTCTATTGAAGCATTGAGTGCAAGAAGGTTCGTTTGTGCCGCTATGCCTTGTATTGATTCAACGATTGAATGAATTTGTCCCGATTGTTCTTTTAGGGCATTCATTATCACTGATAATTCATTGACATCCACAAACGCTGAACCCATAGATTGAATGAGTACTTTTACAGACTTGTTGCTCTCAGAAGACATCACATCAATTGAAGTAAGTGAACGCGTCACATGATTCATTTGCTCTTCGATGGCAACCGATTGATGACTTACGACTTGTATCAATTGGTCTAGATCTGCAGTTACTTTTGAAATTTTTATATTAGACCCTGATATTTCTGTTGCAGCCATAGCGACTTGTTCAACGGCTATTCCGTTTTGAGCGGCTGAAGCTTCCAACTCTTCCGCTGTTTCAGCAACGTGTTTTGAACTGATAGCAACGTCTGTCATAGTCTCTCTAAGAGACGTTACCATTGTATTCATGGCATTTGAAATCTGACCAATTTCATCATTTGATATTTGATCAATTATCCTAGTAAAATCACCCTTAGAAATCGCTTCAATATCCATTTTTAAAGGCTTAAGTGGCGATGTAATATTTTTTGCTACTAACATGAGCACCACAATTAAAAGAATTAGTGCTATAACGGTAATTGCAATAACTTTAAAAATTATGCCCAAGATGGGTTTAGCGATTTCTTTCTCAGGTAAAGCAAGAATTATAATCCAACCAGTATTTGGCATCTCCGATATAAACGCTTGATAGCGATCACCATCGCTTTCAAAATTACCTGATCCAGTTTTCTGTTGAAGTGCCATTTTACCAAATTCAGCCAACGAGGTATTCTCATCAGAAGTAATATTTGGAAAAACACCATTTTCATCTGCTGCTATTGTTTCTGTACCTTTACTTAGATACGATCCATCTTTAGTTAATAAAATGGCATACCCATCTTGACCAACTTTTATCTCAGAAACAATTTTTTGAACATTAGTGAAATCCATATCTCCAGTTGCAACACCTATCAATTTTCCAGTAGCATTTCTAATTGGAGATGTTGCAGTAATCATAGTAATGCTTGATATGGGATCAAAATACGGGTCAGACCATGCGACATCCTTTGATGTTTCACCAATCACATACCAGCCTTCTTGGGTATTATCGACAAAATAGTCTTCTGTATAAGTGATTGCACCATCCACTTTATAGGCATATGGGCAGAAAAACTCGCCATCTGATTTTGTTGCCATGAAGATTCCCGTACCTAAAGTGTCTTCATTCGTAAGTGGCATTTTCTTTATGACTTCTATATATCCTTGTTTGTTATCTGGTGTTATGCCTAAACCCTCCACCATTTTTGAAAGACCTATAGGAAGTCGTTCATGCGTTTGCATATGTGCATTTATATCAGAAATCGCTTTTCCAACTTGTGTTTCCAATTTCTTGTTGATTTCTAACTCTATAACGCTTTTCGAGTTAACTGTGATAATAAAGGCAAGCACCAAAAAAGTCACTACCACAACTGGAATTACAATAAATAGAAGTTTGTTCTGCACTGATTTGATATTTTTAAGCATCTGAATCATCCTCCAATGTCTAAGTTTCACACTCGGCTAGACTTTAAACGTCAAACATTTGTTAGAACACTTGTTTAACATTAAGATCAAGTAAGCAATGTATGTATGGATGTATTCAAAATATTGAAATTTCGTAATATTTAACTCATGATACTACATATCTTCTTCATATAAAAGTATCTTTCGAAAGTTGGCTTATAATATTTTCGTAAATCACCATCTTAGTCCCTATCCGCAATAAAAGACAGTGACTCTAGATCTTTTTATCGATCACAGTCACTGCCCTTTTTAATTACGCAATTATTAAATTGCATCGATAGGAATATAAATGTCCATCACCATAACCCCATCAATCATCTTGACCTCTTCAAGACAGTTGATATTTGCGCAATGCTTAAAGTCAGGTTCTTTAAAATCACGATCTTCAAGCCAGCTGACCAAGAAACGCCATCCTGTTCCGATGCGTTCAAATGGGTCAACCATAGGATCCGTGATTCGAAGGGTTGCATATCTGTAACCTGGAATACGCTTTATCGAAATCTCTGTCCCTTCAAAAACAAAGCTTTCATTATTTGGGAGCTTTGCGAGCATAGACGCATCAACTGATAACCAATACTCATAGCCTCTTAGCTTCGTGACATCCTCCGTACCTTCTACAGGTGAATCAAATCCAAAGCTGCGAATCACATCAAGTCCATAGACAGCAGCAAGGCGATTCATGGTGTCAATGATTGCGTCTTCAGGTTCATTGCCGATAGCTGTACCACTTAATACAACCATGCTCTCTATCCTCTCATACCGGACATTGCTTAAATACTGTTTCATAAGAGATATTCCTTTCATGCCAATATTTTGTTTGATTGTCTCAAAAGCTGGGGGGAAGCCCGAAAGAATACGCGCCTCATCTGCATCGAGTTTTAAATTATAGAAGACAAGATTTCGCGTTTTAAGGACGTCATGCGTTCTAAAATATGAAGGCGAATAGCCATATTCGTTGACGACTGCTCTCGAGAAAGCCCTTTCTGAGGTGTAGCCACAATCCAAGGCGATGTCAAGGATGCGTTTATCCGTTTTCAGTTCACCAATCGCATACTCCAGTTTCTTCTTCCTGACATACGCCATAATAGAAAACCCTGTATAGATGCTGAACACGTGATTTAAATAGTACTTTGAAAATCCAATATATTTCGAAATCATATCAAGATTAAGTGCAATATCAATATTTGAATCAATATAATTTACTGCCTTCTGAAGTTCCTTGATCATCTAACGATCCTCCCAATGATTTGACCGGTCATACATATTATAAGACAAAAATATGTTTCAGACAGGACATTTCGTGCTGAATTATCCCCTAAACAGCTCCATATATCGATCGGCATGCTCAATCAATTTAAATCCAAATGCCTCATAAACGCCGTGTGCATCTTGTGTAACAAGGCTAAGTCTTCTCATCGTAGAAAGGTCCGGTCTGGATAGTGCTTCCGAGAGCATCCATTTGGCTAACCCCTTTCCTCTATGTGCTTCATCCACAATCACATCACATAAATAGGCATACGTCGCATAATCGGTTACCCATCTGGAAAATGCAACGATTTCTCCATTTTTTTCGATGCCATATAAAAGCGAGTGGTCCAAACTTTTTTCTATAATCTCATTTGGGCGATCTTTTGCCCAGTACATTTGCGCATATAAAGGCTGTAAAGATGGTACATCAAACGCTTTACGCCCAGTGACAATGATATAACCTTCATCCATTATATTCTGTATCATCGTTTCATTGATCATATGATTACCTCCATATCACTATATTAATACTTATTTTATTATAGGTACAGAAAAAAAAGGCTTGTATATAACAAGTCCTTTTAACATCAATCAACTGAAACATATGATCAAACAATTTTGTCATCATTTAATTTGATTAAATCTCGCCATAATTCATTAGCTGCAAATCCTTAAATTTCTCACGGATTCTATCATAATTATCGCACATTTTGGATTTATTTGAAGCATCAATGAGCATTCCATCAATTGAGTACGTTGGGTGAACCATAATTTCAAGTTTATAGTGTTGCACTTGATTTAAATGGATGACGTCTTCCACTGAGCCAAAATAATCTAATTTTGATAGACCTTTTGTCCTGATATAATTATTGGCCATATATTTATAAAGGCTTTTAACCGCACTGATGCCTTCACCACAATTTCTGGTAAGCCTTATTGATGGGATCTGATATGATTTAGCCAATCTACACACTATCGAAAGCAAAGGAAGCTGTGTATGAAAATGATGGTGCGAGTCAATGTGCGTCGGGTTTATACCACTCGATTTCATCTTTTGAATCTGTGCACTATACTCATTAAATATATCAGATTGATCTTGCTTGCTCAAATAAAAGAGACTTTTTTTGTCACGGAAAAAATGTCCTGTCGAATCACAAAATCGACGATTGGATTTGATTGGTTCAGACAAAGGACGGCCTGATGTAAGATTCAAATGAATGCCTATACTGGATTCGAACCCATACAATTTCGCTTTTTCACAGGCATCGTCAAAACCACTCATGTTTGCCATCAGTGTTGTACTGGAAATAAAGCCCTTTTGAAAAGACTCAACTATTGCATCATTAGTTTTTATATCAAGGCCATAATCATCCGCATTGATAATCATCATCTTCTTCACCTCATGACTGCTAACAAGGATTTTCTTCAATCGTCAACTGATCGACAAATACATTCACAATATTCGGATCAAATTCTATATTTGATTTACTTTGAATATAATTTAAGGCATTGCAAGGTTGCATCGCAGGTCTATATGGGCGTTCAGAAATTAAAGCTTCATATGTATCAGCAACTGCGATGATTCTTGAGAAACGCGGAATTTCTTCACCGCTTAATTTTCGTGGGTAACCACTACCGTTCCATCTCTCATGATATGATAAAGCGTATTCTGCTATGTTCGCATATTGTTCCACTGATTTTAATATTTGATAGCTGACTTCTGGATGCTTCTTAATTTTATCATATTCCGTTTCTGTCAGTTTGTCTGGTTTGCTCAAAAGTTCGTCGCTAATGGAAATCTTTCCAATATCATAAATGAGAGCGACAATGTCGAGCTCTTTTAATTCTTCTGGACTTAAATGAAGCCCATGACCTATCATTGTGCACCAATGCTTCACTTGTGAGTGTTGAATATTATTCTTGATACATTTTTCAGAAAGGGCCTTTAGAATCATCTGAATGGTTCGGTTACGTATCATTTTGCTTTCAATAATTTTGTTTCGATACATCTCATTCTCGGCACGAATAAAGACATCCACTATATTTTCTGAGTGTCTCATTTTAGTTTCAGATCCCGCGGAAAATGATATTACGATGTTCTCGAGCTTGGAGTGATCCGCAGCGTATTTAACACGCTCAAGAATGGGCATTAATTCGTCTCGACTCGTTTTCGGCAAGAGGACTGCGAACTCATCTCCACCTATCCTTGCGACGATATCATCTGCTCTGAATTCAAGTTTAAGAATGTTAGCGACTTTTTTTAGCAGACGATCACCTATTTGATGGCCAAAGGCGTCGTTTGTGAGCTTTAAGCCATTGACATCAAGCATTACGATAGAAAGTGGTAAGTTTCTTTCGGTATCAATGCGCTTTAGTTCCTCATCAAAAAAACGTCGATTATAAAGGCTTGTGAGCTGATCGTGGTAACTCAAGTACTCAATACGCTTCATTCGATCATTTTTTTCAGTCACATCTCGAAATACGACCACTTTTCCATATACGTTCCCAATGTTATCTTCAATCGGGGCTGTACATTCTTCAATCGCAATTAAACGTTTGGAACTGTGAACTAAAAATTTTTCTTTAGAGGATTCAGGTAAATCTGTGTATGATTCTGAAGTGTATGACTCTGAAATGTCGTTTTCGTAGTCATTTAACCGGCAATCTAGTCCTTCACCAACGATGACAAAAACAGAATCAAAAGGTTGCCCAACGGCTTCCGCCTGTTTCCATCCTGTCATTTTCTCTGCCAAAGTATTCATCATGGTCACGTTTCCATCTAGGTCGACAGAAATAACCCCATCTCTTAATGATAAAAATGTGGATTTTAGCAGTTCATTTTGCTTCATTAATTTTTGATTTGCTTTAATGACCTCTGAGATAAAGCGATACATGACTTATGCACCTCTATTCTTTATTTCTACTCGTATATAGAAAATTGTTTCGATAATTTTTTTTGTTTACTTTGACCCTGTTAATAATTGCGCCAAGCACATTTGCGCTTACTTTTTCAAGCCGTTCTCTTGTCAATTGCGCCATTTCAATCCCGAGCTTACCAGATTCGCATACGACAATAACGCGGTCTATATATGTCGCCATGATGACCGTATCCGTCACTGGAACAACTGGTGCTGTATCTATAAGCACATAGTCATAGTCTTCACTGAGAAGTTTAAAAAACATTTTAATTTTATCGGAACTAAGAATTTCAGCAGGATTTGCCGGAATTTTTCCCGACGTCATAACATCCAATCGCGGGTGTGCCGTTTTATGAATGAAAGTATCATAGCGGTCAAGCTTATATAGAACATCCGTCAAACCTTGAATATTACTCAGATCCAACAACTTGTGAACCATGGGATTTCTCAAGTTGCAATCTACGATGATGACGCGTTTTTCTGAGTCCGCCAGAGAAAGCGCAACGTTGCAAAGCGTTGTCGTTTTACCTTCCCCAGACGTCGAACTCGTGAACAAGATCGTCTTGATATCACCTTGTGCGTCTGCATAAAACAGGTTGGTTCTTATGTCCCTATAAGCTTCTGAGATTGGCGATTTAGGCGCAATGTTAAAAATGAGTTTATTCATAGCTGTACATTCCTTTTCATTTCTCTAGTGTATTCAGGTATTGTGCCAATTAAATTCATGCCTAAATATTTTTCTACGTCTGCTCCTGTTGTGATATTGCGGTTATTATATTCCAAGAAAAAAGTTATGAACAACCCGATCATCAAGCCTGCAACAAGTGAAATTGCAATGTTCATGATACTTCGATCATTGATTTGACCGAATTGAGTAATTGGTGGGTCCACAATTTCTACATTGTCGACTTTGAGTATGCGTGTCACTTCAGCGACAAAAGCATTTGAGATACGCTCTGCAATCTGTTGTGCACGGACTGGATCGTTATCGATCACCTCGATTTTTAAGAACTCCGTCATGTCAACTTGAGTTGCAGTGACCATTGTAAGCATGTCAGTGTAGCTATACCCTAGCCCCATTTCTTCACTTACTTGGCTTAATACGCCTCTAGATTTAACAATTTCCAAATAGGTGACTACGAGTCTTTGACTGAGTTCAATACTTCTGATATCTACAGAAGGATCAAACTCTTCAGTCTCCAAACCTTTTGAGCTATTAACCATGAGCGTCGTACTGGATTTATATTCAGGCTCAACCAAGTACATACTATATAGTGTGCCTAAAGCTACAATGAGTAGCGTCACTAATAATATCAACCATTTTCTTTTATAGATGATTGTGAATAGGTCCCATAATTCAAGTCTTTTGTTCATGTGAACTCCTTATTTCAACAAATTGTTTGCTGTGATCATACTGATGTTTTCTGGCGCAAGCGTCGACGTTTCAACGCCATAATTTACTTTGATCTCATGTTGACCTAACGGTTTATAGGTTGGAACGAGGACACTAAGACGTTCTTTGATCTCATCATCACTCGCGGTATTCAGCATTTCTTCAAGTTTTTCCACATTGGATTTAACCATTTTGAAACTCAGATCTGAAGGCTTGCCGACAAAGATCTTTTCATGTCTTGTGTTTTGAATGCCTTCTTCGGACATAAGCAGTTCTTCATAGAGCTTCTCACCTGGACGCAGCCCAGTGATCATGATATCGATATCGACATGTGGTTTTAACCCTGATAAACGAATGAGATCCTCTGCAAGATCATAAATTCTAACTGGCTCACCCATATCGAGTATGAAAAGTTCACCACCATTTGCCATGCAGCCTGCTTCAATCACGAGTTGAGAAGCTTCTTGAATGGTCATGAAGTAGCGAATGATGTCGCGATGTGTGATGGTGACTGGCCCTCCGCATTCTATTTGCTTTTTAAATAAAGGGATGACAGAACCATTTGAACCGAGAACATTACCAAACCTTACACCGACAAATTTTGTGTGCGATTGTTTGGAAATTGATTGAACCAACATCTCACATAATCGCTTGGATGCACCCATGACACTCGTTGGATTTACAGCTTTATCTGTTGAAATCATAACGAAACGATCTACATTATTTTCGTGTGCAGCCTCAACCATGTTTAATGTCCCGATGATATTATTTTTAACGGCTTCTTTAGGTGATTTTTCCATCAATGGTACGTGCTTATGTGCTGCTGCGTGAAATACAACTTGAGGTTTGTAATCATTCATGATTCTAAAGATGCTGTTTCTATCTCTAACAGAAGCAATCAGAACTTCTAAATCAAGTTGTTCACCATAAGTTCTATATAGCTCATTTTGGATATCGTAAGCATTGTTTTCATACACGTCCAGAATGATTAATTTCGATGGGTTGAACTTGGCTATTTGTCTGCAAAGTTCTGATCCAATAGACCCTCCACCACCAGTAACCAGTATAGTGCGGCCTTCAATATATGATGAAATTTCGTCTATGTTAAGGTCGACAGGATCTCTACCTAACAAGTCTTCAATTTCTACATTTCTAATGGCATTCATACTCACTTGACCATCGATAACCTCCATGATGCCTGGGATTATCTTCACTTTTGCCCCAGTTCGCTTGCACTCCGCAAGTATTTGACGCTGGGTATCTTTACTCGCTGTTGGAATCGCGAGAATGATTTCCGTGATTTTATGTTTTTGAGACAAGCTCACAATTTCATAGCGATTGCCTACAACTTTGACACCAGCGATCAACTGGCTATATTTAGATGTATCATCACTAATGAAACCTACCAAATGGCCATACTTGGCCGGATGTGTTTTTATTTCTGTTGCTATCAAACTCGCTGTCGATCCACATCCGATGATCAAAACGTGTTGATCGTCATTTTGCCTAAACAAACTCTTACTTTGTTTGATTCTTCTCATGACGCGATAACTAAATCGGTTGCCTCCAATTAATACAATTTCAAAAATAATTGAAATCACATAAATACCACCAAACAACCGAAAGTCAGTCACTGTGATATAGATGATGCTGAGAAAATTGCCTACAAAAACAGCCATTACAATTTTCATCAGTTCTTCAATTGAGGCATACGCCCATAAACTTGAATATAAAGAAAACCATTTAAAAACGAATATTTTCATGCAGGTTATTGCAATAAATATATAAGCGTAAGTGTCGATCATTGCTAAGTTTAGAGTGCCTTCATTATGTAAGTATATTGAAAACAATAGTGCGAAGTTAATCATAAAAATATCGCCAATAATGATAATCAGTGTTCTTAATTTTTTACTCATTAATCCCACCTCAATTTTGTCTCATATGCTAGTTGGTTCTAACGGTTTGACGAGTTTATTATCAATCAGTTCACTTAAAAAAATCTCAGTTTCTTTAAAACAGGTTTCTTGGTCCACTTCATAAATTTGTGTAAGATGTAAAACCAAATGCGACATCGTCATCGGTTTTTCCAGTGCATGCCATATATCTGTTGCAATGGGGTCCAGAATGAAATACTTTCCAGTTTCGACGTTTAGCATCCCAACTTCATCCCCCATAGTGGCTGTTTCGATTTTATTATTTCTAACATACGCCTGATTGTTTTGATACGTCACCTGACACCTCCTTGGTTCTTTTTTCAAAAATTTCCATGATTGTTTCAACTTGATCTATAACTGTAAACCCCTCGTATGGACGCATAATTCTATATACCGGCACACTTTCACATAGTTTTGAGCAAAATCGTAAATGTGCGCCGACATCCGTTTTGCCACCAATTACCTCTTGAAGATAGCTATGCGAGATGAGAGCATTTAAGACCGCTGGTCTTTCCAATTGAATTAGTACTGGTGTGTGTACCTCTGATGGCACGATTTCTATGATGCCAGCTAGAGGCTTTTTACGATCACTAAAGCGCTCTCGAGAGTTAATGTAAAATTTATCTAATTGACGCATAACGCGATTTTCGGGTTCATATTGTAACGACAGATGATGTGCGCCATCTTTCCAAATTTTTTGAGATGGGTAACTTGGATACACGTAGTGATTCGTATCAATAGATTCAATTCGCGAAACATCATCTGAGAGCAACTTGTACCCCTTTTCTACAAAACCTGAAGCTAACGATGATTTACCTGCACCTGAATGACCGACAAGCGTGATACAATGATTCCCTAAATCAACGGTGCTCCCATGGAGTGGATAAACCTTTTTTTGATGCATTAAAAAACCAAATGCCGACCCTAATATAAATAGGGATAGATCTTGCAAGCGCGCACCGTTATAGGGTTCAACGGTAATACGGTTGCCGTTTCTAATCTCGTAGGTACCAACATCAGGCACATAAAAAGCAATCAAATCTTCATCCATCGAGAAGTAAAAGCCGTCCTCTTCTAAATCCTCAGTGATACACGAAATGCGACCACTTTCCACGATAATCTCGGGTTCATCAAATTCACAATGATAAGCATCCAGTGCAAAAGCCGATCTCACCCGATATCCAAAGATCATATAGTCATGCTTCATAGGTAAGACCCCCATTTTTCATCCAATAAACCCTGTCACATATATCAAATATACTTTCTCGGTGTGTCACAGCGATGAGTGTACATAGTGGATAATACTGTTTTAAATTGCTGATCAAGTTGCGCTCTGTTTCAATATCAAGGGCACTTGTTGCCTCATCAAACACCAAAAATGGCGTCTCATGTAGCAGTGCTCTAGCAATAGAAATGCGTTGCGCTTGTCCCTGCGATAACCCTATGCCACGCTCTCCCATCAAAGTATCAAGCCCATCAGGAAGGTCATCTATAAAACTCTTGCAACACGAGGCAATCAGAGCATTTTCAATAGCTTCATCAGTCACATCATGGTTGAGTAAAAAATTATCATAAATGCTACCTGAGAACAAAGTGTTGGTCTGCGGTACATATGAAAATAATCGTCTCGTACCAACGCCCAGTGGAAAAGTACCACCAACATTAGTTTCTATAGTGATTTCACCAGCATCAGGTTCGATGAGTGATAAGAGCATATGGACAAGTGTTGTTTTGCCCTCCCCAGAAGGACCGACGATGGCAACTTTCTCACCACGACTGATTGTCATATTTAAACCTGAGAAAACAGGATGGTTTTCTTTATATGCAAATGAAATATTTTTGACTACAATTTTACTCGGAACAGCCAAATGATTCATGGTGTCATCATCAAGTTGTCGATCATTTTCAATTTCATCTAATTCATGAATTCGTTCAACTGAAGAAAGCGATGCTATCAGTTGTGGTAAAGATGAAGCCAGTCCTTGAATCGGTGCTTGTATTTGACCAACAAGTTGTATAAAAGCTGTAAAAGTACCTACTGTAATCGCTTTTGAAGCAAGACGAAATGCACCAAATGTAACAGCACCAAAAAATCCTAATTGATAACCAAAACCAAGCATTAAATTTGAATTGATGCTAATCCTATTTTTTCGTTTTACAAGTTCAAAATGATCCGCTTGAAGGGCTTTCACGCGTTCTAAGCTTCTGATGACGTAATTGAAAGATTTTAATATAATGATGTTTTGAAGTGCTTCATTGATAATGGAATGCTTTAGCGCATCAGCTTCTTGAATTTTTTTCTGAACGACTTTGATTTTTTGTCCAATCACCATACCAAACAAAATTGTAATTGGCGTCACCAAAAAAGTAAGTAGAGCCAGCAATGTATCATACGAATAAAGCAACCCAAATGCCATCAAAAGCTGTACCATAAGTGCAATCAATGTTGGTACTGTATTTGTCAATGCAGTCACGATGCTGTCCACATCACTATATAGTCGAGATACTAAATCACCCGTTTTATAAGTGTTTAGTTGAACCCATTTCTTTTCATAAATCTCTGATAGCGCATTGAGCTGTAAGCTGTTGCGCAGTGATTCTTTCGTGCGAACGGTGTAATAAGTGATTGCAGATACCAAAAACATTTCAAACAATAAAATTATTGCAAGGCCAATACCATAGTATATGGCCGTATTAAATGCACCTGCCATCGCACTATCGATCAAAACTTTTGTAACAATTGCAAGGCCTATGCTAGTAAGCGCATTTAAAACATTCAACACGACGATCCGAAAGATTGACCATTTGTATCCGATTGTAAAAGTCAGCAATTTTTTATGTAGCTCAATATTCAAAAATAGGGTGAGTTTACTTTTTAAGTTCATAATCGCTCCATCAGACTTTGGGTAAGTAATGCACTTTATATACGACTGTAAAGCTGTCCTTAAGCGCATCCCCAGTAATCCAATGCTGCCCTATTCGCGTCCAAGCATGCGCTGTTATTTTGCCATGATCCGATTTGTTTATCCCAAAATAGATGCATCCTGGCATCCTGAAGAGACGCGCTAATTGAAGCACAGTAAGTGATTGTTCAAAACACACCGATGGCCAGAACAACAATTTACTAAAATGTGTTATTGAATGCCGGATCAGTTTTACTTGATGCGCATCAACCTCAGCCATCTCGATATCTTGCGTTGTATTTGAATATAGATGAATCAATTTATTGAACGGTATGATGCGTATTAAAACTTTGTTGGTGCATAAAAGTATGAATACGAGTGCATAAAATATTGTTTTTTTAAAAGTAAAAATCCATGCTTTCATCATCATTCCTCATAATATAAGTTACAAAAAGGATGCTGACTAACATTGTGTCAGCATCCCTTTCGATACTATTTTTTGTTCTTATGTAAGTTTTCGGTGGTCTTACATGACAAATAATAGTAACCCCATTTGCTAGTTTTTGGTACGCTTAGGAATGACGAGGCTTATGTTTGTTAAACTTATTTGACATCTTCATTTTTTCAGTAGCAACGACGTCAAGTATAACAATTTGCGGTTTACTCCACTTTTTCATGATCGACTCCTTTCATCGTATTGATATTGATCACATTCGCCCATATGCTTCAGTGACTACTTTATTCATACCGCAAATCGTTCATATTAAACATTTTTAATGTATAATTATCCAGCTTAACAATTCGCATAACGAACTGTTATACTAAAATCCATTATAAGAATTGCGTTCAAGGATGACATATGGATTTGTCGTCTTAAATGCTTCTAAACTTGCCTCTTTACCATTATTTATGAACTGGTTATTGCGTAATATGGCACTTGAACCATCGTTCCTAAAACGCAAGAGTGCCCCTTTTATGCTCGTCCATTGAATCACTGAATTTTCAATGACTAAATTCTCAATCGAGTCACTTGTGCTATATAATAATCCAACATTATATAGATTTGACACTTTAAGCTCAGAGATCGTCAAATCATTTACGTCTGACCCAATATTGAACAAGTAACCAGTCATCCCTAAACCATCATAAGTAATATCCTTAAATGTTGACGCTGAAATTTTATCCATGTTAAATAAACCGATGGGCTTATTCACATCAGGATTATTTTTGATGCTTACTTTATCTATATCCACACCAACCGCACTGTTAATTTTAAATGGCAACTCGATGTTTTTCATAACTAAGTTTGTGATAACGATGTTTTTTGCACCAGAATAAATATAGATACCTACTTTTGTATTTTCTATGTAGCTATCTATGATGCGAATGTCTTGCGGAGGCGCCATGTCGTTATTGCTATTGTAAAGATGCACACCGCCACCTGGAGAATTTACAAATTCAACATTATTAAATTCAATGTCACTTGTATCACCTCTGATATAAGCAGCATGTAAGAATTTTGTAGCGCCACCATCTGCGTCAAGAATACTATTCGTCATTTTAAATTTTTTCGTAGAAGTTATAAATAGTGGTGTCCTTGAGTTTGTAATTTCCAAGTTGTTGATACTGATTTTCTCGCTTTTATCACCATTCTTTGACGCATCCAGCTTTATACCTATGTACATATTTTCCATAGTTACATCGCTTATGGTCAAATACTTAATGCCAAACAGATAGATGCCTTGAACATAACTGGTAAGGCTACCTTCGTATTCTCCAGTACCCTCTTGATCATTTTCAGATAATAATGATAGCCCTTTTACAGAGACATTTGCGATTTCTATTTTACTGGATGCCGAAAAGATATTGTGAACTTGCTTGTGTGAAGGCATGAAAAGCGTCGCGCCATATCCTGAAATATGCGTGTTTGATTTCAACTCAAGCGTAGAAAGTATCAAATATGGCTTGCTAGATTCTGGAACAACAAGTGTTTTTTTGTTTTTACTTGCGAAGTCGATCGCCTTTTGAAACGCTTTTGTATCATCTGTTTTGCCGTCCCCTTTTGCACCATAACTTTTTACACTAATGGTATTTGCAGATGCATTTGGAATGGGCTCAACTTCGGAGGTTATCATAGCAACGCTTTTTTCTACCGTCACATCTGGTTGTGTCGTCTCCACTTCAGATACTGCAATTTCTCCACTTGGTCCACTATCAAGATCTTCCGATTTGATCGTATCAATATTGGCTGCATAGTTTATAAAAAAGACAAGCATTACAACAAAAATAAGCATAATCCCAAAGTACTTTTTATATTTAACCATTATTTGCTCCTTATGTAGGGCTCTATGGAAATTGCTTAAATGGAATTCTGCAATTTCCTCATCAAATATCTCATTATATTTTTACCATTTAAACGTCATGCTAAACGTGTTTTATGTAAACTAAAAAAATAAAGGGATTCCTAAGAATCCCTTTATTCCAAATCATTTCTTGTTAGTTAGAATTAATTATTTTGATGTTAGTTTGTATTTATCATTTGTCGAATGATTGATAACGCTTCCGCTCTGCTCGCTTCATCATTTGGCATAAACGCATTGTTATATCCTGTGATGATGCCTTTTTCTTGAACGTAGCTCACATATTTCATTTTACTTGAATCGATGTCGCCTGCGTCTTTGAAGCTTGCTTTTTTAGTGTTTGATTCAAGTGCTGCATCTTTCAGTATCGCATGCGCTTTTGCTACGATTACGGCCATATCTTCTCTAGAAATATTTTCTTCAGGGTAGAAATTACCAATTGCATTTGCAGAAATGAGACCTAGATCTTTTGCTTTTGCAAGATAATCAGCATACCATGCATCAGATTTCACGTCATTGAATGTGCCATTGCCTGCTTCAAATTGATCGATCGCTTTAAGTGCCATCATGGTAAATTCCGCTCTTGTGATTGATCGATTTGGTTCAAATTCAGTATCTGTAACACCAATCGTAATTTGTTTAGACGCCATCTCTTCTATATAAGCCTTTGCCCAGTGACCTTTGATGTCATCAAAAGTCTTAGTGTAGCTTGAGAGTGCATAGCTGCTAAAGTGTGGTGCGCTAAATGAAACTGTATTTGTTTTTGGATCATAGTATGTCATGATAAACTGCCATGAACCATCTTTATTTTGTACATATGCTGCTTGTTTTTCTGGTGACTTGGTACCTTTTGGTAATGTTACTGTGATAACTGGTTTTACATTGAATTTGTCAATTTTCTTATTATTCATTAGAACATCTAATTCAAAAGCTAAACTCACTGGTGAGTAATTTGAATCTTTATTTAAGGATTTAACATCCTTTGGCTCCATTTCAACAGATACGTCATTTCCAGTAAGCGTCGTGAATCCAGACTTAAGTTCAAATGCCACGCCAGGACCTTTTACGATTACGGTTGCATCTTGTTTTTCGAGTGCTTTTAATGACGATACTGCGATTTTAACTGCAACTGGAAGTTTTGAATCGAGGTTGCTTGGCACTTTGATCTCAACAGAAGGTTTTTCTGAAGACCCAGAATTTTTAAGGGCATTCAATGATGAACCAAGTGCTAATGTCATCTCATTCAAAGGGATTGTAACAAGTGAACCTTCACCCATTTTATCGATTACAAATTTTGATGCATCCACGATGGATCTAGCATTTGATCCAGTATTGAAAACTGGAGATGTCGCTGGCTCTTGAGTTGGGGCTGGTGCTGGTGCCGGAGCTGGAGCCGGAGCCGGAGCAGGTGCTGGTGCTGGTGCCGGAGCTGGTGCCGGTGCCGGTACTGGTGCTGGAGTCGGTGCCGGTGTTGGTATTGGTTGAATGATTGGTTGCGTTACCGGTTGCGTTATAGGCTGTGTTGCAGGCTCTGTTGTAGGTTCAATTATAGGTTGTGTTACAGGTTCTGTTATTGGTTCTGTTGCTGGTTCTGTTGCTGGTTGTGTTGCTGGTTGTGTTGCTGGTTGTGTTGTCGCTGGCTGCGTTGTTGCTGGCTGTGTTGTTGGCTCTAGTGTCGGATGCGTTGCTGGTTGCGTTGTTGCTGGTTGTGTTGTTGCTGGTTGCGTTGTTGCTGGTTGTGTTGTCGCTGGTTGTGTTGTCGCTGGTTGCGTTGTTGCTGGTTGTGTTGTCGCTGGTTGCGTTGTCGCTGGTTGTGTTGTCGCTGGTTGTGTTGTTGCTGGTTGCGTTGTTGCTGGTTGTGTTGTCGCTGGTTGTGTTGTTGCTGGTTGTGTTGTTGCTGGTTGCGTTGTTGCTGGTTGTGTTGTTGCTGGTTGCGTTGTTGCTGGTTGTGTTGTTGCTGGTTGTGTTGTTGCTGGTTGTGTTGTTGCTGGTTGTGTTGTAGTACCAGTTATTTTATAGCCAGTTGAGTAGCTGCTTGCGATTGCCAAATTGGTTCCTACCATGCTGCTAACTGCGCCACTATTATTTGTAAATGAGACACCACCGATATTGGATGCATTAAAATTCGTTGCAGTTACTCCTGAAACACTGCCTACCAATGAGAATACACTACCTGCAATGTTTGATCCATCAATTGTTACATTGTTTAGTTCTGAATTTGTAAAGCCATTTAGACTAAAGCCACCTTTCTCCTCTTTTGAAGAAGAGAATTCTGTCATTGTGACACCATTCATCTTGATATTGCTTGCGCTGTTCACTTTAAAACCGAGGCCACTATTTTTAATTGTAAGGTTGTTAAATGTTATATTGTTTGCGTTTGAGTATAGATATACAGCAGCTCTTGTGTTGTTGATGCTACTATTGTTGAATACGATATTAGTTGCAGCAGATTCATCTGCTTTGCTGTTGTAAATGTGGATGCCGCCACCTGGTGTATTATTGAACTGGACATTATCGAATGTTAAATTGCTTAGACCACCTCTGAAGTATGCTGCATGTAAGAATTTTGTACCGCCACCTGAGGCATCTAAAATACTATTAGTCATTGTAAAACCATTAGTCGTCGACATATATAGTGGGTTTCTCGTGTTATACACTTTAAGATTATCTACGCTTACATTTGTATTTTTTTGTCCGTTATCTGATGCTTGTAATTTTAAACCCATGTACATGTTTTCCATGTAAACATCTTGTAATGTCAAACCGTTGACGCCGTATACACTGAGTGCTTCTACATTACTTGTCATACTGCCTTCATATTCACCTGAACCAGTGCGATCATTTTTTGAAGCTAATTTTAAGCCTTTAATAGTTACGTTTGAAATGTAGCTGCTCGGTTTTGAGTAAAGCAAGATAGAAACTGCAGATTGAGATGGCATGTAAATTGTAGCACCATAACCTGATAATGTAACATTGCTTTTCAAGCTCACATAGTTACTTATTTTATATGTTGCTGCCGGAAATAAGACAATGCCATTTTGTGCACTTGCAGCATCGATGGCACTTTGAATTGCTGAGCGATCGTCTGTTACGCCATCGCCTTTAGCACCGTAATTTTTAACATTGAATTCTTGTGGTGTTGCACTAAAAGCTATAAAGCTATTTGAAAGTACTACCAAGATCACTAGGATAGTTGTCATAATTTTAAGCATAAAAAATACTCTCCTTTCGGTAACTGGCTGCCATTTTAAAGGCCCTATAGTTTTGCGTCATTACCCTTTCGGATAATTTTGCTTTTATCGCTGAAAAGCGAATCATTAACTTGTTCTTAACTTGTACTCATTATAGCATAGCGATTTAAACGCCAACAGTACTCGAGGGCCTTAATACGAAGGACCTAGGTCACTTTGTAAAGGGGGGTTACATATAAAAAAATAACTGTTATTTTACAAATCATGCTGTCACAAAAATAAAAAAAACCTGTAAAACAACAACTTGTTTTACAGGTTTATTCTAAAAATTATAGTTGGAATGACTGGATTACTGAGCTAATATCTTGTATCCAGTTGCGTAGCTGCTTGATATTGCAAGGTTTACTGCTGTCATACTCTTTACGGCACTGCTTTTGTTTGTAAATGGAATGCCACCAATATTGGTTGCGTTAAAATTTGTAGCAGTTACATCAGATACGCTGCTTATAACTGCAAATACGCTGCCTGCCATGCCTGATCCATCTACTGTAACATTATTGAGTTGCGCGTATTTTAGATTGTTTAAACTAAATCCGCCCTTTTCCTCTTTTGTAGAAGAAGCTTGAGTCAGATTAACGCCGTTCATTTTAATGTTGTTGGCGCCATTCACTTTAAAACCAACGCCGCTGTTTTTAATGCTCAAGTTATTAAATGAGATATTGCTTGCATTTGAATAGAGGTATACCGCTGCTCTTGTATTATCAATGCTACAGTTGTTGAATACGATATCTCTAGGTGCAGCCAATTCTGCTCTGCTGTTATATATGTGGATACCACCACCTGGTGTATTTTTAAATTGTACGTTATTGAATGTCATATTGCTAACGCCACCTCTTAAATAAGCTGCGTGCAAGAACTTTGTGCCACCACCTGTTGCATCTAAGATACTGTTCGACATCATCAAATTATTGGTTTGTGCCATATAAAGTGGATTTCTTGAGTTGTACACGTTGAGGTTGTTAACATTGATGCTTTCATTTTTTATGCCACTGTCTGAGCGTTCAAGCTTTAAGCCCATATATAAGTTATCCATGGTGACGTCTTGAATGGTTAGTCCAGAGATGCCTGAAATACTTATGCCCTCCACATAACTCGTCTTGCTGCCCTCATATTCCCCAGTGCCAATTCTATCATTTGTCGAAGTCAACTTAAGACCTTTAATCGTTACATTCGAAATGTAAAGGCTTGATTTACTATAGAACATAATAGAAACAGCTGATTGAGATGGCATATGAACTGTCGCACCATACCCTGATAATGTGACGTTGCTTTTTAATGTCAAATAGTTGCTGATTTTGTAGCTTTTAGCGGATGCTGGAAAGAGAACGATGCCATTTTTAACACTTGCTGCATCGATGGCTTTTTGGATTGCTAGACGATCATCTGTCACGCCATCACCTTTAGCGCCATAATCTTTGACATTGAATTGGTTTGCTACAGGTGCTTCTGTTGTTGGTTGCGTTGGTGCTTGTGTTGTCGGTGCTTGATTCGTTGCTTGTGTTGTTGGTGCTTGAGTCGGCGCTTGTGTTGGTGCTTGTGTCGGTGCTTCTGTTGGTGCTTGTGTCGGTGCTTCTGTTGTTGGAACTGGCGTTGCCGTTCCAGTTATTTTATAACCGGTTGAATAGCTGCTTGAAATCGCAAGATTTGTTGCTGTCATACTTTTTACAGCACTACTGTTGCTTGTAAAAGGTATGCTTCCAATATTCGTTGCGTTAAAATTGGTAGCTGTTACATCAGATACACTTCCGATGACTGCAAATACACTACCTGCCATGCCTGTACCGTCTATTGTTACGTTATTGAGCTGTGCAGTCTTAAGTGTGTTAAAACTAAATCCACCCTTTTCCTCTTTAGTCGATGATGCTTGTGATATCTTTACGCCGTTCATTTTGATATTGCTGGCGCTGTTCACTTTAAAACCAAGGCCACTATTTTTGATACTTAGGTTATTAAAAGTGATATTGTTTGCATTTGTATAGAGATATACCGC
Organism: Acidaminobacteraceae bacterium; assembly: GCA_942493125.1. Taxonomy (GTDB): domain Bacteria; phylum Bacillota; class Clostridia; order Peptostreptococcales; family Acidaminobacteraceae; genus Fusibacter_C. The sequence goes on from OW818667.1 coordinate 567,083, forward strand.
TGCTCTTGTATTGTCGATACTGCAATTGTCAAATATGATATCTCTAGGAGCCGCTAATTCTGCTTTGCTGTTGTACATGTGGATGCCACCACCTGGTGTATTGTTAAATTGTACATTATTGAAATATAAGTTACTGACGCCGCCTCTAAAATAAGAAGCATGTAAGAACTTGGTACCGCCACCTGATGCATCAAGAATGCTGTTTGTCATCTTCATATTATTTGTCGAAGACATGTAAAGTGGATTTCTTGTGTTATATACTTTGAGATTGTTTACGTTGATCGCTTCATTTTTAAGCCCACTACTTGCCCCTTGTAACTTTAAGCCCATGTACAAGTTTTCCATATAAACATCTTGAATGGTCAATCCAGATACGCCGGATATACTAATACCTTCGACATAGCTGGTCTTGCTACCTTCATATTCCCCCGTACCCGTTCTGTCATTTGTAGAAGACAGTTTTAAGCCTTTAATGGAAACATTTGAAATATACGTGCTTGATTTGCCATAGAGCATAATCGATACGACTGACTGTGATGGCATATAAATCGTCGCACCATATCCTGATAAAGTGATGTTGCTTTTTAATGTCAAATAGTTGCTGATTTTATAGCTCTTCGTTGATGCTGGAAAAAGAACGATGCCATTTTCAAGACTTGCTGCATCGATGGCTTTTTGAATAGCGGCGCGATCATCTGTTACGCCATCGCCTTTAGCGCCATAGTTCTTGACATTGAATTCTTTTTGTATCAGTGTTGTTGCAGTAAATGCTACAAAGCTTGTCGTTATGACCAACGCGATAATTAAAATACTGATTGATACTTTACGCATATAAATACTCTCCTTCGGTAACTGGCTACCATTTTAAAGGCCCTATAGTTTTGCGACGCTATCCTTTCGGATAGTTTAGCTATTATCGCTGAAAGCGAATTTGTTGTCAGTTTCTGATCATTTGACGAATGATGGATAGTGCTTCTGCTCTACTCGCCTCATCATTTGGCATAAATGCGTTATTATAGCCACTGATTATGCCTTTCTCTTGAACATAGCTTACATATTTCAACTTGCTGGCATCGATATCACTTGCATCACTAAATTTGACTGTACTTGGTTGTACATCAAGCGTACTGTCTTTCATGATTGCATGCGCTTTTGCTATGATGACTGCCATGTCTTCACGTGAAATATTCTGGTCAGGATAGAAATTACCTTTTGAGTTCGCGGCAATCAATCCTAAATCTTTTGCTTTAGCAAGATAATCAAAGTACCATGAATTGGATTTTACGTCATTGAATGTACCTGTTCCTGCTTTGAACTGATCAATAGCTTTTAAAGCCATCACTGTAAATTCAGCTCTCGTGATTGAGCGGTTTGGTGCAAATTGCGTTTCAGTTATGCCCGTTGTAATTTGCTTGGATGCCATTTCTTCAATATTGGCTCTAGCCCAATGACCTTTGATATCTTCAAATGTTTTGGTGTAGCTTGATAATGCAAAGCTGCTAAAATGTGGTGCGTTAAATGAAACCGTATTTGTCTTGGCATCGTAGTATGTCATGACAAGTTGCCAAGAGCCATCTTTGTTTTGCACAAAAACAGATTGTTTTTCTGGTGATTTAGTGCCTGCTGGCAGAGTCATTGTGATGACCGGTTTTTTATTAAATGAGCTGATTTTTCTATCATCCATGAGAATGTCAAGATCGAATGCCAAACTCACTGGTGCATATTTGTCGTTCTTGTTTAACGAGGTTACTTTTTTGGGTTCCATTTGTACAGAGATATCATCGCCTGTAAGTGCTGCGAAACCTGATTTTAATTCAAAACCGACACCAGGTCCTTTGACGAACACAGTCGCATTTTGCTTTTCAAGTACTTTTAATGATGAAACGCCTATTCTTACATCAACAGGAAGTTTTGAATCAATACTAGACGGTACTTTTATTTCAACAGAGGGTTTATCAGAAGACCCTGAGTTTACAAGCGCGTTGATTGAATTAAATAGTGCCAAGGAGATTTCCTTAAACGGGATCGTAACCATTGACCCATCACGATCTTTACTTATTATGAACTTTGTCGCATCAACTAGTGGACGAACTGACGTTTGAGGAATTGGAGCATGTGTTGATGGTTGCGGCGATGGTTGTGCTGATGGTTGCGGCGATGGTTGTGTTGATGGTTGTGTTGATGGCTGTGTTGATGGCTGTGTTGATGGTTGCGTTGATGGTTGCGTTGATGGTTGCGTTGATGGTTGCGTTGTTGGTTGCGTCGTTGGTTGCGTTGTTGGTTGCGTTGTTGGTTGCGTTGTTGGTTGCGTCGTTGGTTGCGTTGATGTGCCTGTTATCTTGTAGCCGGTTGAATAGCTACTTCCTATCGCTAAGTTCGTTGCGACCATGCTACTTACTTTTGCGCTATTATTTGTAAAAGGAATGCCGCCGATATTCGTTGCATTAAAATTTGATGCTGTAACATCTGAAACGCTGCCGACTAATGCAAACACACTGCCAGCCATTCCAGATCCGTCCACAGTTACGTTATCCAGTTGTGCGTTTGTAAAGTTGTTGAAACTAAACCCGCCTTTTTCCTCTTTAGAAGAAGACGCCTTTGTAATTGACACGCCATTCATCTTGATATTGCTTGCGCTATTTACTTTAAAGCCTAAGCCACTGTTTTTTATGCTTAAATTGTTAAAAGTAATATCGCTTGCATTTGAATAGAGATAGACAGCAGCGCGCGTGTTGTCAATGCTACAATTATTGAATACAATCGATTTTGCAGCAGCTTCATCCGCCTTGCTATTATATATGTGGATTCCGCCACCAGGTGAGTTATTGAACTGAACATTATCAAAGGTTAAGTTTCTCACATCGCCTCTAAAATATGAAGCATGAAGGAACTTTGTACCCCCACCTGAAGCATCTAAAATACTGTTAGTCATCTTGAATCCATTTGTTGTTGACATGTAAAGGGGATTTCTCGTGTTATATACTTTAAGATTGTCAACAGTTATGCCTGTGTTGCTTTGGCCATTATCTGGTGCTTGTAATTTCAAGCCCATATACATGTTTTCCATATAGACATCTTGAATCGTCAAACCGTTGATGCCATGTACACTTAATGCTTCAACATTACTCGTCATGCTGCCTTCATATTCGCCCGTGCCTGTTCGATCGTTTTTTGAAGATAATTTTAAGCCTTTTATCGTTACATTTGAAATGTAGCTACTTGGCTTTGAATATAAAAGGATAGATACTTGTGATTGAGATGGCATATAAATCGTCGCACCATATCCCGATAAAGTCACATTGCTTTTTAACGAAATGTAGTTGCTGATTTTATATGACGCTGTTGAAGCTGGAAATAAGACTGTGCCATTATTTGCACTTGCTGCATCGATAGCACTTTGGATAGCTGAGCGATCATCTGTTACACCATCGCCTTTCGCCCCATAATCTTTTACATTGAATTCTGGTGATGTTACACTAAAAACTGTAAAATTATTTGAAAGAATCACTAAGATCACCAAAATTGTTGTCATGAATTTGCGCATAAAAATACTCTCCTTTCGGTAACTGGCTACCATTTTACAGGCCCTATAGTTTTGCGACGCTACCCTTTCGAGTAGTTTGCTTTTATCGCTGAAAAGCGAAATCATATCTCAGTGTTGACTTTGTACTCATTATAACAGGTGGTTGATGTTACATATAGCACTTAAGAGCCTCATTTCAAAGGACCATGGTCACTTTGTAAAGGGTTTACATATATAATTACAACTATTTATGGAATAAAAGTGAAAATGACCTGCCAAATAATCGCTTATTTAGCAGGTCTTAAGCCTGTTTTCTATAACTTCGTATTATCTACGAGATGGTTTTGTAGGCCTTGGTTTTTTAATTATGACGACTGGTTCCGTCGTTGTTTCTGTGGTTGGTGCAGCAGTCGTAAGTTCAGTGGTTGGTTCAGTCGATGGTTCTGTGGTTGCTTCAGTCGTTGCTTCAGTCGTTGCTTCAGTCGTCGCTTCGGTAGTCGCTTCTGTCGTCGCTTCGGTAGTTGGTGGAGGTACTGGAACTGCTGTACCAGTCACCTTATATCCTGTTGCATAGCTATTTGATATCGCAAGGTTAACTGCTTCCATACTATCAACTGCACTACTACTATTTGTAAAAGGAACGCTTCCAATATTCGTCGCGTTAAAGTTTGTTGCAGTTATTCCAGAAACGCCGCCGATTAATGCAAAAACGCTACCAGCCAAACTTGATCCGTCTATCGTTACATTGTCAAGTTGTGAATTCGTGAAATTGTTTAAGCTAAAGCCACCCTTCTCTTCTTTTGATGAAGAAGCATTTGTGATGGATACGCCATTCATAGCGATTTGGCTTGCACTATTTACTTTGAAACCTAAGCCGCTGTTTTTAATACTCAAATTATTAAACGTGATATTGCTTGTATTAGAGTAGAGATAAACTGCTGCTCTAGTATTGTCAATGCTACAGTTTTCAAATACGATATCTCTAGGTGCCGCTAATTCAGGCTTGCTGTTGTAAATGTGAATGCCGCCACCTGGTGTATTATTAAACTGCACGTTGTTGAAGTATAAATTGCTGACACCGCCTCTGAAATAAGATGCGTGTAAGAATTTAGTACCACCACCTGATGCATCAAGTATGCTGTTTGACATTGAGAAATTATTTGTTGATGACATGTAAAGTGGATTTCTAGTGTTATACACTTTAAGGTTATTTACATTAACACCTTCATTTTTAGCACCAGTATCAGCGCCCTGAAGTTTTAAGCCCATGTACAAATTTTCCATATAGACGTCTTGAATGTTCAATCCATTTACGCCAGAAATACTGAGACCTTCGACATAACTTGTCATACTGCCTTCATATTCGCCAGAACCAACTCTATCGTTCGTCGAAGACAATTTTAGACCTTTGATCGTGACGTTAGAAAGATAAGTACTTGGTTTTCCATAAAGCATAATAGAAACAACTGACTGAGATGGCATGTAAATAGTTGCACCATACCCTGAAAGGTTTGTGTTGCTTTTCAGTGTCAAATAATTGCTTATTTTGTAGCTCGATGTCGAGGCTGGAAATAATACGATGCCATTTTGAGCACTTGCTGCGTCTATAGCTTTTTGAATTGCTAGGCGATCATCTGTTACGCCATCACCCTTTGCCCCATAGTCTTTAACATTGAAAGACTGTTGTGCTGGTGTTGTTTCGCTATATACGGAAAAGCTTGTTGTGAACACCAACATTACGATTAAGATACTAATTGAAATTTTACGCATAAAAAATACTCTCCTTCGGTAACTGGCTGCCATTTTAAAGGCCCTATAGTTTTGCGTCACTATCCTTTCGGGTAGTTTTGCTCTTATCGCTGAAAGCGAATTTTTACTTCACAGTGTAACATCCGACTTATATTGTAATGAGTATACAGCACTGTGATTGTAATTCATAGTACCCACAGTCACTAATCAAAAGGACTATTGGCACAAAAAAATCATAGCATCAATGAAATATTATGTCTACCACTTATCTGTTAAAATTTGATTCCTTTCCCGTACGTACCTCTTCACGAAGTCCAAGAGAATGCATCATATAAGCCACTTCTGCCATGTTTTGTTCATCCTTAGAAAAAAAGAATAATTTTTCTTTTATAGGCATCTCTCTACTAAAAATGACACGAATGATTCTATGTCCCCATGCTATTGGCAAGAACCATTTCGTTTTTATTGCATACTGATAACGATCCGTTAAAAGCGCTTTTCCTGGGAAAAGTGAAACGATAAAAATCATCACTTTATTGCCGCTTTTCACTGAGTTTTGAAAGCGTTCAAACTGTCTTTCAATATTTATTTTTTCAGACTCTCTTCCGAAGACACCCATTTCTGCAATATAGTCCGCAAGAATTTGAACGATAGTCAACTCCCTTGGAAATAACCATGCTTCTGATTCCACAGGCATCATAAGCTCATAGTGACAAATCGTCACGATAGCTCGATAGAATGCCCCATAACCAATCTCATTAAAAAAAACAAATTGCTTTTCAAGATCTATATGATGCGCCAATGCAAAATACTTAAAATCAAGCAAATGTCTTAAACCAAAGCCCATCCCTTTAAGATGCTTCATCATGTGCAGCGTGATATAACGAAAGTGCATCTCTGGCTCTGGAACGCTTAGAGTACCGAAATCAAAAACGTATCTGATGCGTGATTGCCATAAAGCATCTGTAAAATGTGTCGCATAACACTCTTGATCAGATCTTAGAATCGCATGATGCAGTTCAATCATCAATTGATCTTCCTTATATAACGTCACATCTTTAAATGTGACTGTTTTTTCATCGGCTATATAATAAAGTGATTCTAATGCTTCGACAGCCTTTTCAAAATCATGAGGTCTAACTAAAATATCGTGGTCGCCCATGATTCGCGCATAAGGTTCAGGATAGGTTTCAGAAATGCACACGCCCTTTAAGATGAGATAATCGATGGATCGCGCATCAAGTACTTTAGTGATTTCACAAAGTTCCGCAAGTTTATTTTTGTAATCCAATTTGTGCATTAACAAATTAGTTTTGTAGGCTATCAAATTTTCCCGTTTCAAAGCATCATTTTTCCCATAAAAATACAGGGATAAATTATGCTTGTCAAAAAAAGCATCATCTGCTTCAGAATAATTATATGTAGCATTTTCATCTGACAACATTTCATAATACTTTTTGTGGTCCATATTTAACCTCACTATAAAATCAAGGAAATCGCATAATTCCAATTTAAATTTCCATATCAATCTCGAGTAAATAAATCCCTCGTATAGACTTTATCGGATACGTCGATTAATTCCTCTGACAATCGATTTGCAACAATCACATCGGACATTTTTTTAAACGTCTCTAAATCATTGATGACCTTCGACCTGAAAAATTCGTCTGAATCATATGTCGGTTCGTAGACGACGACTTCAATGCCCTTTGCTTTGATGCGTTTCATAATGCCTTGGATCGCTGAATAACGGAAGTTATCAGAATCCATTTTCATGGTCAACCTAAAAATGCCCACTATTTTAGGATTTTTTTTGATGATCATATCGGATATATGGTCCTTCCTCGTTCGATTGGCGTCCACAATAGCAGACATGATGTTTTGGGGCACGTCGGCATAGTTTGCTAGGAGCTGCTTAGTATCTTTTGGCAAGCAATAACCACCATAGCCAAATGATGGGTTGTTGTAATACTTGCCAATCCTCGGATCAAGACTGACACCCTCTATGATATGTTTCGTACTCAGCCCTCTGATCTCTGCATAGGAATCAAGTTCATTAAAGAACGCAACGCGTAGTGCTAAGTAAGTGTTTGCAAATAGTTTAATGGCTTCTGCTTCTGTTGAATGCGTCAAAAGAACTTCTATGTCTTTTTTTATTGCACCTTGCTTTAATAGTTCAGCAAATGCCTCAGCACGTTCTGACATCTCACCCACGACGATCCGCGATGGATACAAGTTATCATAAAGTGCTTTGCCTTCTCTTAAAAACTCAGGTGAAAAAATAATGTTATCCGTATCAAACATCTGCCTCACTTTTTCTGTATATCCAACGGGGACAGTAGACTTGATAACCATGACAGCGTCGGGGTTGATTGAAAGGACATTGGCGATGACTGCCTCCACGGTTCGGGTATTAAAATAATTCTTATCAGGATCGTAATTGGTAGGCGTAGCAATGATAACATAATCTGCATCCTTGAAAGCCTCATAATTATCGGTGGTTGCAACCAGATTGAGCGTCTTGTCTTTCAAATAGGATTCAATCTCCATATCAATAATCGGTGACTTCTTAGCATTGACCAGATCAACTTTTTCCTTGATGATATCCATAGCGATGACTTCATTGTGCTGTGCCAGTAATATAGCATTGGCTAGGCCAACATATCCAATTCCTGCAACGGTTATTTTCATCATTTTTCTCCTCTAAGACTTAACCTTGTAATAGTTTTTGTACCACGCCACAAATTTCGTTAAACCTTCCTCTATCGATGTAACAGGTCTAAACGCGATATCCGATTCAAGATCGCTTATATCTGCGTAAGTCTTTAATACATCACCCGCTTGCATGTCCATGTACACTTTTACAGCTTCCTTATTAAGCAAAGATTCAAGTGTACTGATAAATTCTTTCAAGTGTATCGGGCTATTGTTGCCAATATTATAGATTTTGTAAGGTGCAAAGCTCGTACTAAGTGGGTCTTTGCTTTCATCCCACTTTTCCACTGAAACAGGTATTTTATCGATGAGTCTGAAAATGCCTTCGACGATGTCATCGATATAAGTGAAATCCCGCTCCATCATGCCATGGTTAAACACTTTGATTGGATGTCCTTCAAGGATGTCTTTTGTAAATGAGAAATACGCCATATCCGGTCTTCCCCATGGTCCATACACTGTGAAAAAACGAAGTCCGGTCGTTGGAATCTGATACAGATGACTGTAAGCATGTGCCATAAGCTCATTGGACTTTTTCGTCGCAGCATATAAGCTAACGGGATGATCGACATTGTGCTTGGTTGAAAATGGCGAGATTTGATTGCCACCATATACAGAGCTTGAAGAGGCATAGATCAAATGTTTTACTGGAAAATTTCTGCATGCCTCCAAAACATTCATAAATCCGATGAGATTTGAGTCCACATAGGCATACGGGTTCGTAATGCTGTACCGGACACCAGCTTGTGCCGCCAGATTGATAACGACATCAGGTCTATGTAGGTCAAATATGAGATCCAAATCCTCTTTATCTTTTAGGTCAACTTTATGAAAAATGAATTTTTGATGCTGATTCAATAAAGCCAATCGATCTTCTTTTAAAGACACATCATAGTAATCGTTAAGATTGTCTATACCAATTACAATATCGCCATGTTTTAGAAGGTATTGTGACAAGTGAAATCCTATAAACCCACAAGCGCCCGTGACTAAAATTTTCATAAGCATTTGACCCCTTTTCAATAGTTTTGATGCGACATTAAATCAGCATGGCGTAAAATTTTTCATAATAGTTTTTGTAATTGCCCGTTGCGATATTGGTCAACCATTTTTCATTTTCTACATACCAATTGATCGTTGCGGCTATGCCATGTTCAAACGTATAAGATGGCTGCCACCCTAGTTGCGTCGCAATTTTAGTGTTGTCTATCGCGTAGCGTCTATCATGACCAGGACGGTCTTTCACATATTTAATCAGTGAATCATTGACGCCAAGTGACTTTACGATCAACTTGACGATTTCGATATTCGCTCTTTCATTGTTGCCACCAATATTGTAGATCTCACCGCTAATACCCTCATGGAGCACTTTATCAATCGCGTCGCAGTGGTCAAAGACATGAAGCCAATCCCTGATTTGCATGCCATCCCCATAGACTGGCAACTCTCTCTCATTCATGCAATTATTGATTATGAGTGGAATCAATTTTTCTGGAAATTGATATGGCCCATAGTTGTTGCTGCACCTTGTTATATTTACTGGCAGACCATAAGTCTCACTGTATGCTCTTACCAACAGATCTGCGCTTGCCTTTGTCGCCGAGTAAGGGCTATTCGGCATAAGTGGCATCGTCTCGACAAACAAGCCCGTTTTACCCAATGCACCATAGACCTCATCTGTGGACACCTGGAGATACTTCACACCTTCTCTATAGGCCTTGCAAAATTTATCCGCTTTATTGATCTTCCAATGCTTTTTAGCGGCTTCCAAAAGGACATGGGTACCGTTGATGTTTGTGGTTAGAAACACTTCTGGTTCATCAATGCTGCGATCCACATGGGATTCCGCTGCAAAATTGACCACGGTGTCAATGTCATACGTTTCAAAGACCTCTTCTACAGCGGATCGATCTCTGATGTCCGCTTTAACGAATGTATAATTTTCGTTTCCATCGATATCTGTCAAGTTTTCTAAATTACCTGCATAAGTCAACAAGTCAAAATTCACAATTTTATAGGTAGGATATCTATTTAACATCAACTTCACAAAATTGCTGCCTATGAATCCTGCACCACCGGTTACGAGAATGTTTCGCACGTTATACCCCCATAATTGTTCAATCTTCAAGTAAAAGACTCAAAATGTACTGGCCGTAATCGGTCATTTTAAGACTATTGCCTATTGAAAAAAGCTGTTCATTGTCTATAAAACCTCTTCGCCAAGCGACTTCCTCGATGCAGGCGATATAAAAGCCTTGTCTTGATTGTAAAGCCTCAACGTATTCTGCAGCCTTCAACATACCCTCTGGCGTACCAGTGTCAAGCCATGCCATCCCTCTTCGCAGAAGAACGACACTCAAATCGCCATTTTCGAGATATACATTGTTGACAGATGTGATTTCAAGTTCTCCGCGTGCTGATGGCATGATGTTCTTAGCGATCTCAATCACGCGATTGTCGTAAAAATAGAGGCCTGGCACAGCATAGTTTGATTTCGGTTGCGCTGGTTTTTCTTCGATTGATATGGCTTTTTTATTTTTATCAAATTCAACGACGCCAAAAGCCCTAGCATCTTTCACAGGATATCCGAATATTACGGCACCTTCTTTTAATGCCATCGCTTGATTTAAAAGTTTCGTTAAATCCAGGCCATAAAAAATATTGTCGCCAAGTATTAAACATACATGATCATCACCTATAAATGCTTCGCCCAATATGAAGGCTTCAGCTAAGCCTTTTGGTTTATCCTGAACGATATAACTGATTTTCATACCAAGTACTGAACCATCACGAAGCAGTCGCTCATAACCATGGATGTCATCTGGTGTGGATATGATAAGAACTTCTCGAATTCCCGCCAACATCAACACTGACAATGGATAGTAAATGAGCGGTTTGTCATAGATTGGTAAAAGTTGCTTTGAAACTGCTTTAGTCATAGGATATAGACGCGTGCCGTTTCCACCTGCTAATATAATGCCTTTCATTTCATCACCTCTACCTTTTTATAATTTCGCATATGCGATCGACATCTTCAAAAGTCAGATCCGCATATAGTGGCAGTGTGAGCACATTTTTAGATATGTTCAGAGCAATTGGGGTCTCTTCAGAGTTAAACTGATCTTTATAACAATCAAATTCGCTAATAATTGGAAAAAAGTATTTTCGTGCGATGACGCCATTTTGTCTTAAGGCATCAAACACTTCATCGCGTGTTTTATGAAATCCGTCTAGAACAATTGGAAAGTATGCGTAGTTTTCTTGGATACCCGCTTGTCGTGGGATGAGTTTAATACCTGCCACATGACTTAATTGTTGTCTATAATAGTTGACGATCAATTTGCGTTTTTTGATTTCTGAATCCACATGTCTTAGATTGCACAGGCCCATCGCCGCTTGGAATTCATTCATTTTTGCATTGCCGCCTACAAAAACAACCGTTTCTTGACCAGTGATACCAAAGTTTTTGATATTGTTGAGTTTCTGTTTTAACTGTGGATCTTTGAATGTCAGTGCACCACCTTCGATGGTATTGAACACTTTTGTCGCGTGAAAGCTGAACATGGATATATCACCAAAATTCGCGATGCTCTCACCATTTATGCGTATTCCAAATGAATGCGCGGCATCATAGATGACCTTCAGATTGTGTTTTTTAGCAATTTCATCGATGCGCTTAACATCGCATATATTGCCATAAACATGTACTGGCAATATTGCTGATGTGTTCTCAGTGATGAGCGCTTCAATTTTGTCTGGATCCATCGTGTAATTGGAATGTGTGACATCGCAAAAGACGGGTTTAAGTCCAGCTCTTACGATGGCATGTGTCGTTGATGCAAATGTAAATGGCGTCGTGATCACTTCACCTTGTAAATCCAGTGCAGCAAGTGCGCATTCAAGTGCCAAATGTCCGTTAGTAAACAGTGTTATATTTGGGGTTTCCATATATGAAAGCAACTCTTGTTCAAGCTTTTTATGCTTCTCTCCCATGTTTGTCAACCAATGATTGTCCCATAACACTTTAATTTCCTTTATATACTCTTCATAATCTGGCAACGAAGAACGCGTAACGGGAATCGATTTTAACTCATTGTTCAAATTTAAGATTTTCTCACTCATGTTTTCACCTGATTTCTTGTAGGGTTTTCCATAAAAAATTTAAACAGCGCCATCACTGTATCTTCAAGTGTATGCTTAGGTGACCATCCAGTGTCTTGATAAAAAAGGCTCGAATCCATACCAACGATTCGATGGATGTCATTGCGTCCGACTTTAAGCTTAACCGGGTCCAGTTCTAATTTTTCCGATACGGCAATAACGATTTTAGCGATTTCTAAAATCGTATGTTGTTGGTTAGCACCTAAGTTATAAATCTCTTTCCACGTGTTAGGCTCGATAGACAGCAGAGCGATTATACCCGAACATACGTCCCTTACATCAATATAGGATAAAACCTGATCGCCACCTATGATAGTGATTGGTTCTCCCCCTATAGCATTTAAAACTAATTTTGAAACGAGTTCCAGTCGCAACCTTTTTGTGCCTCCTGTGATACTTGCTAAGCGTAAATTTGTCACATTTGTCTTTTGCTCACTGATCCTTTTGACATCGAGCGCTATCAATTCACTGGCATGTTTCGCTATGCCATAACAGGATTTTGGTGCAACGGTCATCATTTCATGCCACAAGGGTTTATTGGACTGACCATATACTTCTTGTGTTGAGATGTTGATAATATTTGATGTTTTATTTTCATATGCTGTCATGAAGAGTTCATTTGTGAAAACTAAACTATTTTCAATTTCTTCACAGCTGTTGAAGCCTCTAGAAAAAGCACAATGGATGAGCGTATCAATTTTCTCCCATGAAAGAACTCCATTTTTATAGTCCTCGATGCTTATAATTTCCAATTGATTGGATGTTTTTAATTGACGCATCAGTTTCGGCTTGTCTGAGGTTAATGCATATATGGTGACTTCCTTATTATTAGTGAGTTGCTCAATTAAAGCGCCTGCTAGATAGCCACCTGCACCTGAAATCAATACTGTATTTTTTGTCATATAAGCTCCTCGACATTTAACACTTCGAGTAACATGTCATCTCCATCATCAGAGTAAACCTTAATCGCTTTGTGAATGCGATCCATCAGTGTTTTCATTTCGCTCTTTGTCTTCGATGTTCCAAAAACCCTCAATACCACTTGTTTCAGCGTTCCAATTGCATTTTCTGGTATGACTTCTCCTGGGCTGTAGGCTGTGACCACATCGAGTACATCAGCCATATCGGCTACTGTTTCAAGCCCTTCCATGCTACCAATTTTTCCTGGTCTAGCTAAAAAAGTTAAGTTGAATCCCCAGTTCTCATAATTCGGCTTAAACTTTTGATCCAGAGATTCTTCATACATACTGCCAGTCAGTGCGAAATTAACGAGCATTTCTAGTGGATCTAGGCCATTGAGCTTTTTCATGATCTTGTACTCAAGTGAACCGGATAGACGGTATCCCATTTCATAAAAGATGCAAGCACCATCCACGACAAACGACTGGATGAATACAAGCCCATTTTTTAATCCGATTGCTTTGAACATTTTGACCACATTTGGATGGAGCGTTTCTTGATAATTTTTTAGAGCATGCGATGGCCATGTATAGGCAACTGGCAGTGGAATATGACCAAATATCTTGTTTTTCATATGACGATCTGCCATGCCGCTTAAATAGACATTTCCATCTTGAATGACATAAAAGATCGAGGCTTCTTTCTCATTCATATACCTTTCGACGATTATTTTCTTACTTTTCGAAAACGACCGAGCATCTTCGTAACGCGATATGAGCATTTCTGTATTTTCGCAGACATAAATTCCTCTAGCGCCGCTGTTATCTGCTGGTTTTACGAGCACAGGATAATTCAGCTTTTCTATTTCTTCTCGAACGAGCGGATATTTCAGGTCGTATTCCTCTACAACGGGCACACCAAATGTATTACAAAGTGATTTAAATCTTATTTTATTGGTTGCCATCTCAAATTGGCCGTCAGATGCATAGCAAGGCAAACCAGATGTTTCGCATATTTTCTGATAATAAGGCAATAGTGAGTCGATAAAACCCGTTAGTACCCCATCAATATTTTCATCTTTAATTAACTGAACGACGGCATCTATATCTGTCGTACTCACCATAAAACTTTTATCTGCAATTATTTTTCCAGGAGAATCCTCTAAATAGTCCGTTACATAAACAATAGCGCCTTGCTTCTTGGCTTGCTTGATGATCTCACAAGATAATTTCGTGCCTCCTAATACCAAAAGTTTTTTTCCTATAATAGCCACATAATCACCCTTCCTTTATACATTGCACCATGTAAGCCATGTCATCTAAGTCGTATCTTTGATCACAAGGCAATAACAAAATATTTGCCGCTAAGTCAAATTCGATACTATTTTCTGGACAATTAACTAGGATCTCTGGCCAGAGCGTCGGGATATATATTTTTTTTAAAGCCATTTTATTCCTAAAAGAGACACCGTTTTTTACATAAAAGGGATACCCAAAGGCACCTTTAGGCTTTGAAACGGGCATCATATTATAAGATTCTAGTGCCGTATTTAAAAAATCAAAGTTCCTATTTCGAATTTTGATTACCTCATCGTAGTTGATTGCGCCTAGAATATTGCGCGTCAATCTGGACATTGCCTTAAGAGGTTCTTTTTTAAACGAGAAGCTATTGTCTTTAAAATCCGTATAATATGTCTGTGCATCGCCTTCATATCTGCCTAAAATATGACGCAATCTATGCTTTGACACATCCAATTCTAATGTTTCATCTAAGTAGACATCTGTAGAAAGATATGCGCCGTCAGGTACACCAAAAAATTTTCTACATGAATAAATGGTATCAATCCCTTCAATTGGACGTTGAAAGAATGCTTGTGCTGAATCGACAATAATATTTTGATGCTTCTCTTTTAATGACAAGATTTCATCGTCTGAGAAAAGTCCAAAGTAATTGACGACATATAGATATTCATCTGCATTTAGAATTTTATCGAACAATGGCTGTAGCGTTTCACTAATATAATATTGTTCATAGTCGAATCCTTCTCGATCCAAAATCAGTTGCACAGAATCGCATAAAAAATATGGGATATATATTTTTTTTATCTTTTTTGCACGCAGCACATAGATCAAAGCATGTCTCGCAGTGTTCAACGCGATTAAATTATTATAATAGGGATTGCTTATTAAGTTTTCCAGCTCAAAATAGCCACCTATTTCTCTCATTTTTACCTCCTGCTCACTATGGAAATTGCATATTGGAATTATGCAATTTCCTCAACATTTATTTGAATGTGGTTTTCAGCATGATCAAGGAAATCGAGCATTTCATTGTCCTCGTCAAACTTTAGGAATATGATTCCAAGTGCTTTATTTGAACCATCAAAGCTATCAATTGCATCACCATGCGCTTTATACAAAACCGTTTTGAAGATTTTCTTTTGGATGACGTCATCAAATACAATATCCTTAAGAATCCCTTTCTTGAGCGTATGTAAAATACGCGTTGCCAAGAATTTTGTGTCTGTCACTGGTTTAGAGAAGGCATATTTAAGTCCCATGGCATGATCAACCGTAGCTGCTATGGTGTCTATTCCGGTTGCCATGTAAAGCAAATCAGGTATCATATTGCCTCCATTACGCGGTCCAATTTCTACGATATATAAATCTTCGTTTTGATCAATCATCACCTCAATATTGAAAGCGCCAAATTGTATTTCAAGCAAACGAAACAATCGCTCTAGCGCTTTTTTCACCCTCTCCAATCTAGAAGGCATCAAGGTTATTGGATAGCTAGTCCCTACGGGAACAAATGGGTTTCCCGTTTTATCTCTATGACTGTTCAAAAAACCCCAAAACACAACTTCCCCATCTTCAACAAAGCAATCTCCAGCGATCATATAAGGATGATCTTGAACGATAAATTCTTCGATGATAATCGTCTTTTGCCTCGAATTCTCAAAAGCGACCTCTATATATTTCTTACAGACATCAAAATCATTTGCGCGGTTGACGCCTTTGCTTCCAGAAGAGTCATTTGGCTTGATCATAATTGGGAAATTGAATTTACCTATTGCAGAAAGTGCATCTTCAGTGGTTGTAAAACTTTCTGCGCGTGGACAATTGAAGCCATTTTCTTTTAAAAATTTACGAAATCGGTCTTTTTGTGAAAGTATTTGAACGGATTGATATGGGTTAGTCGGTAAACCAAGTTTTTCTGCAACATACGCAGCTGTAGGTGCAGCAGGATCTGATGCATACGAAACGATGCCTTCCACGCCTTCCCTTTCTGCAACCTGCAAGATCGCCTCTTTATCCGTTGTGCTGAGGCAGAAATATTGATCTGCATAATGTTGACCTGGATTATCTGGAATGAAGTCACATAATATCGTAAATAGCCCGATACTTTTTGCGTACTCAATTGCTGGAATTTGTTGCGTTGAACCGCCTAACAGAATTATTTTTCTCAAATAAATCACCTCTTATCGTTATAAAATACTTTATTAAAAAAATTAGCTGCAATGTTCTCTCGTAACAATGGACCGTAGCATTGAAACATCATAAGTCCTTGATGTGAGTTTATTTCGATTATTTTAAAACCATTATCGGTAATCGCGATGTCATAACCCATGTATGTTAATGGTGATAAATGTTGACTGATTTCTATTAGTTTGTCACTCATTTCGCGCCAATTAGGCAAGACGCCCTTTATTTCTACATTTGTGTCCGGATGATAGATGCAGTTAAAATAGACATTATCGACAATATACTTTGCATCAGAATACTCTCCTGTCAAGACATTTACCTTTGCAAATAAACTACCATTAATCACATTATCCACTAGCCCAGATGCTTTCGTTGAAAATTTCATAATAGCATTTGCAAGCTTAGGAAGCTTTAAATCCTCATTGATGACCATGATTCGAACGGTGTTTAATGCACCACATGAAACTTTTCGAATCGCTTCATGAGCAACAATATACTCAGTAACAAGGTATTCATCAAGTGTTCTCAAAAATGCGACCAACTGTTCCTCAGTAACAGCTTGATTGTCAATTTCAAACTGATTATCATATGAAAGCTTATAAAAACCAACACCATGTGTCGATGAGGCCAATTTTAAAGCGACCTGCTTTTCACGCTGGATAAAACTTAAAAGGTCGTCGAGGGAATAGATATTCTTACCATCGATCAGTGGGGCGATTACACCACCCTTTTGAATGGTGCAAAAATATTTAGGCAGATACTGTGGATAGGGTGACAATACATATTTCATTGTCAACTTATCATCAATCCAGTGTTTGAAACGTTTATCTATAGGATACATCCGATAAAAATCGACATCGCTGATATAATCGTGATAGTTTTGGGGTGTCAGACCAAATGCTCTCGTACTTGACACTAAGAATCCCCTTTTATATGACCAAAGTTTTTCTTTTAGCGAACTGTTTTTATCATGTATGAAATCATCTTTGAATCTTGTGTAACATTTATAGGACATGTTTGCAGGAATACCTAGGCATTTCATGGCTTCAGCGATTATTAACCGTCTAACTCTCTGCATGATTTCACACAACCTTTCTGTTATTTATTGAAATTGGAATTATGCAATTTCCTCATTTATTTATATGTTGCAAATGCTTTATAAAATAATCTGCTGCAATATTATCTTTAAGCAATGGCCCATATACTTGAAACATCCGAATCCCTTGATGTGAATTGATTTCAATGATTTTAAAACCGTCATCCGTAATCGCTATGTCGTATCCCAAGTAAGTTAATGGCGCTAAGTGTTGACTGATCTCAACAAGTTTTTCGCTCATTTCTTGCCAATGTGGCAGATGACCCTTTATTTCAAGGTTTGAATCAGGATGGCGCTCGCAATCAAAAAAGATATTGTTTACAACCTTTTTTGCATTTGAGAATTCACCCGTCAATACGTTTACTTTTGCGATAATGCCACCCCTTTGGATATTGTCCACTTGTCCAGATGCCAAAGTAGAAAATTTCACAACGGCATTTGTTAGTTTGGCGTTCCTTGAATCTTCCTTGACCACCATGACTCTGACTGTATTCAGGGCACCGCTTGAAATGCTTCGAATGGCTTCATGTGCAACCACGTACTCAGTAACCAAATAATCATCTAATGCATTTAAAAATGCTACAAATTGCTCTATTGAAACGGCCTCATTATCAATTTCAAACTGTTCACTATAAGATAATTTATAAAACCCTACACCGTGATCTGACGATGCCATTTTCAACGCAACTTGTCTTTCCCTCTTGATACAATTCAAAAGATCTTCCATTTTATAAATGTCTTTGCCATCCATCAGCGGTGTGATACGACCAGCCTTTTTTATTGTGCAAAAATATTTGGGCAAATACGCGTCATATTGTGATAAAACGTATTTCAACGTCAATTTATCATCAATCCAATGCTTGAAACGCTTATCAAGTGGATACAGTCTGTAGTAATCGACATCACTGATATAATGGCTATAATTTTGTTGTGTAAGCCCAAATGCTTTCGTACTGGATCTTAAAAAGCCTCTTTTGTAAGACCATAGCTTTTCTTTAACTGAGCCGTCCTTATCGTCTTTAATGTCTTTTACAATTTTTGAATAGAACTTGAGAGACATGTTTGTTGGTATTCCAAAAGGTTTCATAGCACTAGAAATTAACTTGTATTTGATTTTATGCATCATATTGAACCCTTTCTTTTAACTTTTTATTTTATTTAGATGCCCAATAAAAAATTGAGAAGCCAAATTGTCCTTAAGCAATGGATAATAGGTCTGAAGCATTCTGATACCTTGATGTGAGTTGATTTCAATAATCTTAAAACCCGTTTCTGTTAGTGCGATATCATACCCTAGGTACGAAAGTGGCGATAGATATTGGCTAATTTGTGTGATTTTTTCCGTCATCATTTCCCAATTTGGCAACTGTCCTTTTATTTCAAGATTTGAGTCTGGGTGATGATCGCAATCCATACAAAAGCTGTTGACAAATTTTTTCCCATTGGAGAAGGCGCCAGTGACAATATCAACATTTGCATAAATACCACCCGCTGAAATGTTATCCACTTGACCAGATTTTGTTGTAGAAAATTTTACGACTGAATTAACTATTTGGGGATGCTTTGCATCTTCGTTGATGACCATGATTCTTACCGTGTTCAGTGCGCCACCTGATATTCTTCGAATTGTCTCATGTGCAATTACGTACTCAGTGACAAGATAATCATCAAGTTTTTTTAGAAATTCAACGAATTGATCATCCGTCACGACGTTATCATCTATTTCAAAATGTTCTTGAAAGGCAAGTTTATAAAAGCCAACACCAGCTGATCCAGATGCCAATTTCAAAGCGACCTGTTTTTCACGTCTTATGCAATCTAAAAGATCATCCAGTTGAAAAATGTCTTTGCCGTCTATGAGTGGCGTAAGGATACCACCTTTTTTAATGGCACAAAAGTATTTGGGCAGATAGTCGCTGAATGGAGACAGAATATATTTCATCGTCAATTTATCATCAATCCAGTGTCTAAATTGTTTGTCAATCGGATAAATTCGATAATAATCTAAGTCGCTTATATAATGTTCATAATTCTCTGGTGTCAATCCAAATGCCCTGGTAGTGGACACTAAAAAGCCTCTTTTGTAAGACCATAATTTATCTTTCAGTGAGCTATCTTTGTCTTTAAAATCATCAACTAATCGTTGATAGAACTTATATGACATACCTGCAGGAATTCCAAAGCGTTTCATGACGCTAGATATTAGTTTCACTTTAATTTTGTTCATGTTTTCACCACATCTTTTTTATTCAGTTTCAATAAATCCCTAATTGTTTGCGTTAAATAATGAAAACTTTCAAGCTTAAACAGCATCGCCAAAGCCACATAAAGCAAACTGCCAACAACGACTTGCGTTCCAAGGATTACGCCAACTGGCAATGATAAAAAATTCATTGCATAGACGACTGCCCCCATGATCAGAGAAATGAACAGTGATGGAAATATATCTTTAAGCTGTTCCGAGTAACTATAGTTGAGCAAGCTTTTATTTGGATATGCATTCAAGAAAGAACCAATAAGACCACCAATGGCTGAACCCATCGCCAACGCGTGGACACCAAATGGCAATGTGATGACTATGATGCTTATGCCCATCGTTTTTTTTATGATTTCAAGTTTTAGGAATAGATCACTCCGACCGAGTGCATTGATTGCTTGAAGGTTCGCTGTATGGATGGGAATAATCGCATACATGAGGCAAAATATTTGTAGAAAAGGGACAGATGGCAACCATTTGTCGGTTAATAGAATGATGACTAAAGGTCTTGCGACAACGGCTAAACCCACCATCATCGGGAATATTATGAATGAGCTGGTCACAATCGAACGTCTCACAATTTCTTTTACGCGTACTCTGTCATCTTGATGTGATGAAAGGGTTGGAAACATAACTGATTGGATCGTTCCGTCTATATTTGACACAATAAGTTGAGGAAATTGTTTGCCATTATTGTAAAATCCAAGTGTCGCTGGACTATAAACTCTACCGATGATCAATGTGCGTATGTCTGCATAGAGTGTATTTATGATTGCTGAAACCAGTATTTTCCAACCAAATGAGAAAAGTCCTTTAATTCGATCAAATGAAAACAACAAATGTGGACGCCATTTTACTGTATACCATAAAATCAAGGTTACCATTGCTTGATTGACCAATTGTTGAATTACAAGTGCCCAAATGCCGAAATTTGCAATTGCTGCGATGATGCCAACGGTACCAGAAACGATTATTGCTCCTAAACTGCTATAGAATAATTTTTTGAACATCATGTGTTTGGAAATGTATGCATTTTGAATCGAGTTAAAAGCACCAAAAAACAAAGTTATAGCAAGTACTTTTAAAACGGATTCAAGCATAGGTTCTCTATAAAAGATGGCGATATAAGGAGATGCAAGAAACAAGATGACATATAAAATCCCTGCAACAAATAAGCTTAAATAAAGTGCAGAAGAAAAATCGAGTTCATCCGCCTGCTTCTTTTGAATCAGTGCTGTATTAAACCCTTTTTGAACGAAAACATTTGCAAGCAATATGAAAATCATCACGAGGGCTATCATGCCGTAATCCGATGGCAACAACAACCTTGCGAGTATGATCTGGATGATAAATTGCATCCCCTGAGTGGCACTGCGCTCAAGTAGCTTCCAAGCTAAAGAGGATAAAACTTTGTTTTTACTGAATGGCAAATGCATCACCCCTGCTTTCTCTTAAGACCTTTTAAAAAAATGTATGCTTTAGGATAATACTGCCTGATGTGGAGCTTCGCTTTTTGAAAAAAGTTAAGCTGTTTGAAATATTCGCTAAACTCTGGGTTTTTAATAACGTCAAACCGATCTTGTACAATATGGATATTAAAGAGGACTTGCTTTTTTCTTTTTTCAATGACGTGTTTGTACGCATAATTTGTATAGTGATTCAGTTCATCGAGCATTTCAAGCGTTCTTTCATAATGCTTCATCGTCTTCTCCGCATTTGAAAAGGTGCGTGTCGTCCAGGAATTTGTAAGACCAATACGATAGGCAGACATAAACGCATCGATATAATATACAGTGCCCTGCAAAGCTAATAAAATCATCATCGGGTAATCACCTACTGGTGATAAATCATAAAACTTTGGTCGGTGACGCATTTTTTCGCGGTCATAAAGTACTGAGTTGGTAACAAATAACCGTCCTCCAGACATGATGATTTCATCGACAGTAAATAGTTTGTTTCCAATGTGAGGTCTTACGTGATTCTTAAATGGCTTTTTATTGATATCAACCAGATAACCTGCGTGAACGCAAAGCGCGCATTCCTCATGCGTTCTCATATAATCAACTTGTTTTTGAAGCTTAAGAGGATCTGTCCAGTAGTCATCGCCTTCGCATACAGCGATATATTTGCCTTGTGCGCGCTCTTGATTGTATTTTGTGACCTTGATGCCTTTCGAATACTGGTTCTCAGTTTGATATATTGCTTTAATCAGATGTGGGTACTTTGCTTCATATGCTTTGATAATCTCAACCGTCTTATCAGTAGACGCATCATCATGAATCAATATTTCATAGGAAAAATCCACCTTTTGCATGATGAAACTATCTAAAGCATCTTTAATATAGTTTTCGTGGTTGAAAGTCAAACAACTGATACTCACTAATATTTCATCCATAGTTTCACCCTTTACTCCTATTTAACCTTCATGCGTATTAATTTCATCGTTTTGAGCTTCGCTTTTGATAATGAAGATACATAACATTACATAAAACATAAAGCTTTCTCTAAAAATCAAATTGATTGCAAATGCTCTCATTGCTAATGCAAATAACGGGAGCAAGCAGATCCAGCCCCCTCGTTTTATGTGTTGAAATGGTTTGAATATGGCTGCCATGACACTCATATAAACAATCGATCCTATAATCCCCAAGTGTACCAACAATTCGAGAAAATAATTATGGGCTTGTTTTAAGTGATATGGCTCTACAGACAAGCCTACACCAAAGAAAAAGACGCGCAAATTGCTTAAAAATAGTGTCCAGTATTGCAACCAAATCGATGAGCGACCTGTTGTTATTTCGGATAAATTAACGTCAACACCACTTCCTATGTCAAGCCTAGCCATATAGATGCTCCAGTACGGAAACCTATATAACTGCGAACCTATCAATAACAAAGCCAATATCACGAATACGCTTTTTAGCATAGCCGCGTAATTTAAACTTAGCCCGCTTAATAAAAAAATGGCAAACGTACATAGAATTGTCAGTAAAAATGACTGGCTTAAAGATGAAACACCAAAAACGAATAAAACTAAAATCAGAATCCAATCAAACCAAGCATTTTTCTTCACTCTGATCATGTAGAGCAACGAGGCGATCGCTATCGTCAAGTCCATCGTATAAAAGTTAGGGTTATACTGAATCCCTGAAAAACGATCTACAAATTCGCCTTCTAGCTTAAGCTGAGTCTCTCTTAGAAAAGCAGATAGTCCAGGAATCATGTCACTTTGTGAACCCATTGTAGACGCGATAATCACACCAGCTATAAAAAACATGAGCAGCTTTCTGAGTTCAATCGCTTTTATTTCGTTCATCATAAGCATTGCAATTAAAAAATATGAGATTAAATTGATCAATTCGACGAGCTCAGGTTCAGCTGCATTTAATAGACAATAGGCGATGAATAATACGAGGGTGATTACCTGATATAGGTCGATACGAAAACCGTGATTAAACAAAATCATTTTTGCGATATACACAAAAATCAAAAGATTGAACAGTGTAAAACCATCGAAAGATGTTTTTAATATTGGCGAAAAAGACAACATGAAAAATAATCCATAGATGCCTTCTGGCCCTTTTAGAAATATATGGCCACACATCAGAAAAACACCTACGTATAGAAATAATGCGTTATTAAGCCCCAATATCACCAGTATTAATGTCAGGGGTAAAATCAACATTGTATTTGTCCATATTTTCACCATCTTTTTGTTCCTCTAGCTTTTCGTTTATTGCATCGCGATCAGATTCACCAATTTCTTCAGTAATTTTTTGCTTGATAAAAGACATGACGTTCACTGCCCGAGTATTGATTTCGAATAATTTAGCTTGTTTTTGAGATTGTATACCCATTGCTTTGCAACAGTCTCTATCGTCATATAGACTTTGTATTGCATTCGCGATTGCATCCACATCCATACTATTGATCCTGATGGCATTTGAATCCGTGAGCAAATCATCATTGAACGACAGTTCAGAGGATATGATCGGCAAGCCGCATGCCATCGCTTCAACAATTGCGTTGCAACACCCTTCCGCAAGTGTTGGAAGCACAAAAACATCGGCACAATTCAAGTAATTGACAAGTTCACTATGTGGCAGCTTCCCTTGAAATATAATCTCATCGCCTTCTTGCTTTAAGTCACCATCACCAATATAGATAGCTTTGATGTTACCTAGTTTTTTTAAGGCATCCGACAATCGCTGTATGCCTTTACGATGACTAAATTCGCCGGTGTAAGCCACGATGAAGTCTTCTTGATCAAAACCGAGATTCTTACGTGCCTCATCTTGACTCATTTTATAGAATTGATTCGCATCGACAGCATTTGGCAAAACAATCATTTTATCTTCTGAAGCTAAGTTAAGTGCGATGCTTTCAAATTTATTCTTTGAAGATACACAAATGACGCCGCTTACATTTTCTAAAGCAAAATCAATTGTTTGCTTATTGTACAGTTTGTTCACCCAAATGTTGCTTTCACCCGTTGCAACGAAGAACGGGATGTCAAATTTTTTGCTGATGATACCTGCTGTCACGCCTGAATGCCAAAAGTGGCCATATAGGACATCAGGGCGATTCGGAATTTTATTGAATGTATGGATCACCGCATTTTGCAATAGTCTTTCAGAAACGTCTGCTCCTCTGAATTTCAAATTTGAAAAAGACAAGACTTCGGGCTGATAAACATCAATTCTCGAACCGTTTTGCGTGATATCATGCCATAAAACAGGCCTTTTCTTCAGCTTATTCACAAAATTTGACGTGATGCTTTGTGGTGCGATGACACTGCACTGGTATCCAAGATCCGCTATTGAAGCGACAAGTTGTCGCACAAAAGTATAGACAGGATCACTTTTCGTTGGGTATTTTGGAACGATAAAGCATATATGTTGAATTGTCATAAGTTTGTCCTTCTTCCAAAATTATTTATTTGCAACACCTTCATAAAGGGCTGTATAAAGATCAGCTACTCTCGGCCAACTGAATTTTTGGGATTTTTGTGAGGCATTACTCGAAATGACGGGATACCGTTCGATAATTGCTTCGATTTTATCTGCGATTTCTTGAGCACTAAAACAATTAACCGAATATCCGACTTCACCTTCATCAAATTGACGATCAAAGCCTTGTCCGCGGCTGTAAATCACTGGGAGTGCCTGACTCATCGCTTCAGCATAGACCAAACCAAAAGTTTCATAGATGGATGGCATGATGAAAAGGTCATGCATGCGATAGGTCATTAATAGTTCTTCTCTCGTTTTTTCTACGCTATAAGTGACGCATTGATTCGCTACGACTTCGTTATAGATAGCTTTATCTAGAACTTTACCGACAATCGTAAACTCAACTTGAAACCCTCTTTCCTGAAGAATTTGAATTGCCTTCAATACAGTAGTGATGTTCTTATTTTTATTGATCGCACCCACATAAAGAAGTTTAAGGGCCTCTTTATTAGGTAGTGCTTTTTCTGTGGTTCGATTTTCAAACCAGAAAGCATCAATGCCGTTTGGAATAACGTAACTTTTTAGTGCGATTGAAGCTTGTAGTGCTTTGGGAATGTACTTTTTGATTACGTCTTCTTTGTATGCTTCAGATAGAAAAACAATACCATCTGCTTCTTCTAGAATCTTCACACCAAGGCTTCTAAGATGAACCATATATTTAAAAAATGCGTTGACGTCTGCATTTCTCACAGCGGTTATATAAGGTATCCCAAATTCTCGTTTTAGTTTCAAGGCGATGTAGCCATTTGAAAAGAGAGAATGTGCATGTATCAGTGAAAATTTTTCAACTGCATATTGCTTGATGACGTCCTTATATATTTTGTGGTGCTTCAAATGAAAGATATATTTATCGTATTTGCCATGATTGATGCTCACTTTTGAATACGGACCCAAATCCCAGTTTGCAGCTGAATGTGCTGGTACAAATACATCGATTGAATCACCGTTTTTAACTTGCTCATCATAAAGGTGTTTGTAAAATTTACCTTCAGCATAATACGAGTTAATGTGTAAAATCTTCATGCCCTTACCCCTTCACGACCCTTGAGATCACATCACAAATTTTAGTCACATCTTCATCGTTCATATAGGGATGCATTGGCAGCGATAAGACGGTGTTACAAAGTGTATCTGAGACGATAAAGTCATCGTCATTGACCACTTGATAGTTGAATGCCTCTTGTTGATGCATTGGTTTCACATAATAAATCATACTTGGTATGCCTTCTTCTTTAAGTTTTGCTTGAAGTAATTCGCGCACCTCTTTATTTTCAAGCCTTATAGTATATTGTGCAAAACTTGAGCGGTACCCTTCGGGGATCAAAGGTGTCTCGACGAGACCTTTTAATGCCATTTGATAAACTTGAAACACGCGATTGACATCGTCGAGCTCGTGCGTGATAAATGCGGTCAATTTGACGTTCAATACAGCAGCTTGTATCGTATCAAGTCTTGAGTTCACACCAACTCTTATATTGTCATACTTGCTTTCACCTTTGCCATGCACTCTGTAGGACTCCAACAAATCTGCAAGGGCATCATCATTTGTAAATATTGCGCCACCATCTCCATAACAGCCTAGAGGCTTCGCAGGAAAAAATGAAGTGGTTGCAACATCACCAAAACTGCAGGCCATTTGACCATTTATACTGCCACCAAATCCTTGTGCAGCATCTTCTAAGATTTTAAGATCGTATTTTTTGGCAATGGCTTCAATCGCTACATAATTAGCGGGTAATCCAAACAAATCCACTGGGATAATCACACGAGGATTCAACTTGCCTGCTTCCAATGTTTCTATGATTGCATCCTCCAGTTTGAACGGATCCATATTGAACGTTTTGGGATCGACATCGACAAAAACAGGCGTTGCACCTCTAAAGGACACAATTTCTCCCGTCGAGAAAAAGGTGAAATCTGGTACGAAAACCGCATCCCCTTCTTTTATATTCCAAGCTAACATCACAAGCGTCATAGCCTCTGTACCATTGGCACATGAAACACATCGCCTGACACCCACGTATTTGGCTAATCTCTCTTCGAGCAGCTGCACCGATTTACCGCTTATAAAATCCGTATTGATCAGTACCTCCTGAATGGCACTATCAATTTCTTTTTTATACTTTTGATATTGTGCCTTAAGGTCTCTAAATTCCATGCCATCACATCCCATCTATTTCCTGGATTCGATCTTCATCAATCACATAGGCTCTACCGCATGATGTGCATTTGCTATTGCCTTTTAGAGGCAAGCCACATTCACAGACCCAGCCGATTTGTTTTGCAGGTACACCGGAAACAAGTGCGTAGTCAGGTACGTCCTTCGTGACCACAGCACCGCTGGCGACCATTGCCCATTTTCCAATGGTATGTCCGCAGACGATCGTCGCATTTGCCCCTATCGAGGCACCATATTTTACAAGTGTCTTCTTGTAGCCTTCTTTTCCTTTAGGATATTTACTTCTTGGTGTCAGATCGTTTGTAAAGACCATGGATGGACCACAAAATACGTAGTCTTCCAGTTCAACGCCTTCATAAACTGAAACATTGTTTTGTAGCTTGACACCATTGCCGATTTTAACATTATTTGAGACATTTACATTCTGACCGAGTGAACAGTGTTCACCAATCTGAGTGCCACTTTGAACATGGCAATAATGCCATATTTTCGTCCCTTCCCCTATGATCACATTTTCATCTACGAAACTGCTTTCATGAACATAATATTTCATCTATCAAACCTGCCTTTAAAATCTAATGTGTTACAGTTATCGAGTGGCAATTTTATTGAACGGCCTTCAAAAGAGGATTTATAGATCGCTAGCACGAGTTCAAGTGCACGTCGCCCATCCTCAGCAGTGACGTATGGCGCTCTGTCTTCTTTGATGGCGCTTATAACATCGTCATAAAGCGGTTTATGACCAAAGCCATAGACAGTAGGTGGATTCTCATGATATTTTTCTTTAACGAGCATCGGATCGTCGAGATTGTCTGAAAATAGCCATTCCTCAATGAGATTAACCGATTTCCCCCCAGCTTTTACAGTGCCCTTATCGCCAAAAATATAGAGCGTTTCTTCCAAATTTGTTGGATGGATGTTTGTCGTGCCTTCTATGATGCCATAGCTCCCATTTGAAAATTTTATAAGGGCTATGCCCAAATCCTCGGTTTCTATAAAATCGTGGATCAAGTTGTCTGTCATGCCCACAACCTCAACAATATCATCGCCCATCATCCATCTGAGTAGATCAATATTGTGTATGCACTGGTTCATAAGTGCGCCACCATCCTGTTCCCAAGTGCCACGCCACGGCGCCTGCGTGTAATAGTCTTTTCCCCTATTCCACCTGATATGTGCCGTCCCATGAAGCAACTTCCCAAATCGATTTTCTACGAGTGCTTCTCTAATCTTTAAGATAGACTTGTTGAATCTGTTTTGATGACAAGCGCTGACCTTGAGGTTTTTCTCATGCGATAATGCTATGATTGCATCCGCTTCTTCAAGAGAAAGCGTCATTGGTTTTTCAATAATCAAGTTGGCACCAGCATCGAGACAGTCCAAAGCGATCTTTCCATGTTTGCCGCTTTCTGTACAGATGGCTACGAGCTCAGGTTTTTCAACCTCAAGCATTTGCCTATAATCGACGTATTTTTTTGTCTCCTTTGGCAGATCGAAATGATCGATTGCGAGCGTCATTTTTGATGCATCGATATCACATAGTGCAACGATATCAAGCCCACATTCTTTAGCTGCAGCTATATGATTTGGTGAAATGCGCCCGCACCCTATGATTGCGTATTTTAAACTCAAGAAAATCCCTCCTACAGTAGTTCAATATTATCTCGCATTGTTACATCTTTAAGTGCATTCTTTGTATCGAAGATGACGCTTGCATGTTCTTGAACAAAAGCATAATCAATATTTGTATGGGCAGTCGTCACGATGACCATATCGACGCTTTCAATTAACTCAGCAGATAAAATCTCTTCACTGTGACGGATCAGACCATTTGCTTTATACTCGGGCACATAAGCATCGAAATAGATGATATTCGCACCTTCTTTTTCTAGAGCTTCAATCACGCGAATCGCTGGACTTTCTCTGAAGTCATCAATGTCTTGTTTGTACGCCACCCCAAGAATCAAGATTTTTGCTTGATTCATCGAGCGATTGTATCGGTTGAGTATTTTACTGGCACGCTCTGCGCAGTACTCTGGCATGCGGTCATTTACAACCATTGAAGATTCAATCATCGATGTATGAAAACCATATTCTCGAGCTTTCCATGAAAGATAATATGGATCGAGTGGAATACAGTGTCCTCCAAGGCCAGGTCCAGGATAAAAGGCTTGAAAACCATAGGGTTTTGACTTAGCAGCCTCTATTACTTCCCATAAATTGATGCCCATTTTATTACAAAGAATAGCGAGTTCATTCACTAGTCCAATATTGACATTTCTATATGTGTTCTCTAAAATTTTTTCCATCTCTGCGATTGCAGGCGATGACACTCTATGAATGGGTGCCTCCAAAATTGCCTCATACATCATGGCTGCAATCTCTGTACACTTTGGCGTTATACCACCAACAACTTTTGGTGTGTTTTTCGTTTTGAATAAAATATTACCTGGATCGACGCGTTCGGGAGAAAATGCCAAATAGAAATCGATCCCACATTTTAAACCCGTTGATTCCAATATTGGCTTTAAGAGCTCTTCTGTTGTTCCTGGATAAGTTGTAGATTCTAAAACAATCAACATCTCTTTATGCAGATATGGCACAATCGCTTCTGCACATGATTTTACATAGCTGATATCTGGTTGTTGATGCGCATCAAGTGGCGTTGGGACACAGATACAAATGCAATCAGCAGTAGCGACTTGTGCAAAGTCTGTTGTGGCTGACAAAAGACCTTCAGTTACAATGGCATGCAAGTCTTCATTGACCACATCGCCGATATAGTTTATGCCCGCATTCACCATATCAACTTTAGACTCTTGAACATCGAATCCAATTGTTTTATAGCCAGCTTTTGCTTTTTCAACCGCTAATGGCAAACCAACATAACCAAGTCCAATCACGCCAAGTACTGCCGTCTTATTTTTTAATTTATCTTTTAGATCAATCATTGGTTTTCCTCCGCTTATAATTCATTACTAAATTCCTTAGCAAAATCATCTGCCAATTTAGGGTAATTGTGGTTCGTTTTAACGTATTCAATAGATTTTACTTTGATTCTTTGCAACTCTTCGTCGGGTAACAGCATCACGCGCTCAATGGCATTTTTTAAAGCTATGGCATTTTCTGCTTCAGCTACAAATGAGTCTCCAAAATAATTTAGGGGGCTATGCTTTGAATCAAAGGCATTGATAATCGGCTTTCCGGTCAACATATAATCGAAGATTTTATTGGCAGAAACGCCAAATTCATAGAGATGACTCTTTTTACTGCCTAAATACAAGGCGTCCATCGCTTGTAACGTCCTGTGAACTTCACCTTTGTCTATCGCATCGAAAAAATAGACGTTGTCTAGATTATGACTTTCCTTGTAAGCGACCAATTGCACTTTTTCAATGCCACTGCCAATGATGACAAATGAAATCTTATCATCTTTCAATAGCTCAGCCGTTTCAAGTAGTGTCCACATCGCATTGGATACTGAGATGCCACCAGCGTATCCAATAACAAAATGATTGTCCCTTTTTAAAGCATTGATTCTATCCAAGATCACATGATTCGCAGGAGAAAATGACGCTTCTTCTTGAAGGATAATGCCATTTGGGATGGATACAATCTTGTTGTTAACATTGAGTGATGCCACGTAAGGCTTTATGTTAGGCAGTATCGAGACGATTAAGGCTGATTTTTTATAGGCTGATTTTTCTGCAATTTGCATCATTTTTATAAAGGGATGATACTTGCTATACCCCCCAAGTTCCATCGGCGTTAGAGGCCATAGATCATGGACTTCATGGATGAGTTTCGCATTTGAATACTTTTTGATACGTTGCCCCGCATACGTGTCGAATGGATAGGTTGACGAACATATGACCACATCCGGACTATATTTTTGTGCAATTTCTTTGGCATGTAGTGAAATCTTGGATACAAATTGCACCATCGATAAAATCCGCTTCAAACCGTTGCCTTCATATTGGCTAACTTTCACCCAGTTGAAGTCGACGCCTTCAATGGTGCTTTCTTCCCAATCCGCATGTGTGATGGGATTCACTTTTCTTAAATGAGAATAATCAGCCGCTATGATGATGACATGATGGCCCATTTTTAGCCATTCCTTAGACAGATAATAAGGTCTGAATTCCATGCCGTGATAATCGGAGCCAGCATAGTGGTCAATATATACGATGTTCATTGGCATCATTCTCCTCTGAGTCTTAATCTTCTAATACGGCTAATCCAAAGCCATGGCGACCAAATTCGTTGCCATTATAAAGCATCATGATTTTGCCATCACTTTCAAAGACGTGCGGGTAACACATCATATCTGAGTCCCATTCGCCGTCAGTGCACTTGATACCAACTTGCGTATCATCACGCATCCAGCGCATCAAGTCATGCGAATAGGCATATCCCAACTTGTAGCCTCGGTTTTTGTTGTTCCTAAAATCGGATGCTTCTCTATAGCAAAAAATCATATGATATCTGCCTTTATGATAGAAGACAGTCGGTAGTGCTTGGCACTCATCTCGGAGCACATCGTTTACGATTGCGTGACCTTCCCGATTCCAATTGACGCCATCTATTGACGTTGCATGTGCGATTTTGTAGATTCGCTCGGGTACGTCACTCCCTTCAAACAGCTTCCACTGGGTGCCAAAGATGTACCACATGTGAAAAATATTATCTATGATTTTCACAAATGGATCGCCTACGAGGAAAGGTTCATTTAAAGTGGCAGTCATAATCGGCCCTTCGCCATATTTTGCAAATGTTTCCCCACCATCACTGCTTATCGCTAACCCTATGCTCGTATCTACTGAGACAGATACTTTCCGGTTCCAACCACAGGTATAGCCAAAGACTTTATCTTTGTGCCTGATGACATTCATTGGAAAAATACCGTGTTGGTCAAATCCACCAACAACACCCAAAGGCACCACAGTATCTTGAGAGATGTTTATAACATTCAAAAAAGCTTTATCCATATCGACATAGGCGATATGACTCAAATATTTGCCCGTATTGTCTTTTTCCCTCGTCGAAAAATAAATTCTCACAAAATCCTCAAACATCAAAACTTGAGGTGATTGGGCATAGTCGACGCAATTGCCTAAAAGCTTATGTTCTATCGGGTTAAATATTTTACCTAATTTGATCCATTCCATTTTTGCGCCTCCATGTGCTAAACTAAATCTCCAATCAATTTGGCGATACCGAAACCGTATTTGCCGACTTGATTTCCAAGGTAAAACATATAAATCTCACCATCGAGTTCAAAGACATGTGGGTGTGCCACCATTTCCGAATCCCACCCATCAGGTGAGACATCAATACCAACTTTCGCATCCTCCCTTTTCCAATTGATGAGATCCGTTGAGGAGGCATAACCTATGCGGTAGCTTCTATCTTTGTTGCGTCTATAATCGGTACCTTGTCTATAACAATAAAACATATGGTATTTGCCATTTCTAAATATAACGTCTGCCGTGGCTTGGGATTCATCTTCGCCATATTTGTCTTCAATAAGGTCTTTATGCGTTCTCGTCCAATGCACACCATCTTCAGAAACTGCCAATCTAATTTTATAAAGGGATTCAACTTTTCCGTCTTCCAGTGTCAACCATTTTCTACCTGCTGCGTAAAATAAATACCACATATCATTGAATCTTCTAACTTTCGGACTTGCTATAATAAACGGTTCATCGTGTGTATAAGTAAGTACTGGCCCTTTGCCCACTTTTTGAAATGTATGGCCGCCGTCACGACTGATTGCCAAACCCAGAGACACGTTAAAAGACACCGCTTCACACCTTGTCCAACCCCCATAAAAACCGTAATGGACACCATCGTAAGGCACAACGCCCATGGGATACGTGCCGAACTCATCAAACTCGCCAATGCCACCCAGCTCAATAACCGGTTTGTCACTGACTCTTAATACTTCGAACAAATTCTTTCGATTTAATTCAAGATAGGATTCACGACTTATGTACATCCCATTTGCATCGGGCTTCAACCTGCAGCTAAAATAGACGCGAATAAAATCGTCAAATTTCAAGACACATGGCGCTTGTGTAAATTCATCCATGTAGTCAACATGATTGATCTGCGAGATGTTTACTAGTTGACCTAGCTTTTCCCATTTAAACATTTTACCCTCCTAATTCTAATACTAAATCAAATCCCCAATCAGTTTAGCAATACCAAAGCCAAATTTACCAACTTGATTGCCAAGATAAAACATATAAATCTCACCATCGAGTTCGAATACGTGTGGGTATGCCACCATTTCGGAATCCCACCCCTCAGGAGATACATCAATCCCCACTTTTGAATCCTCTCTTTTCCAACTGATGAGGTCCGGTGATGATGCGTAGCCAATACGATAACTTCTGCTTTTGTTTCTTCTATAATCCGTACTTTGCCTGTAACTGTAAAACATATGGTATTTACCGTTCTTAAAAAGAACATCAGCCGTAGCTTGTGATTCATCTTCACCGTATTTATCTTCAATAAGGTCTCTGTGCTTTTTCGTCCAATTTATGCCATCTTCAGAGACAGCCATTCTGATTTTGTAAAGGGGTTCTACTTTGCCGTCTTCAGTTGTTATCCATCTCCTACCTGCTGCATAAAATAAATACCACAACTCATTAAACTTTCTGATTTTGGGACTCGCGATAATGAATGGTTCATCTGCTGAATAAGACAAAATAGGCCCTTTACCTATCTTTTGAAATGACTTACCGTCATCAATGCTTGTTGCCAAACCAAGTGATACGTTAAATGGCACAGATTCGCATCTATTCCAACCGCCATAAAAACCATATATAATGCCATTGTGTGGTACAACGCTCATAGGATAAGTGCCAAATTCATCAAATTCGCCGATGCCTCCGAGTTCTATGACGGGTTTATCACTGACTCTAAGAACCTCAAATAAATTTTTCCGGTTGAGATCAAGATATGACTCTCGACTAATGTACATCCCATTTGCGTCAGGCTTAAGCCTACAGCTAAAAAAGACGCGAATAAAATCGTCAAATTTTATGACACAAGGTGCTTGTATATATTCATCCATATAATCAACATGGTTAATCTGTGAAATAGTCACCAATTGGCCAAGCTTTTCCCATCTAAACATGGTACCTCCCATAATTTTTGTTACAATACTTTTTGCATATAAGAAAATTCGCCAGGCCCAACAAGACTAATAGTGAACCCATGTTTTATATAAAATGAAATTGCGGTTTGGTTTAAATTATAAACCTCGAGTTTCATCTGTTTCATACCCTTCTCTTTTGCCGTTTCCATGGCCAATTTCAGCAATGTATAGCCCATTCCCTGATTATAAAACTTTGGCTTAACGGCTATTTGAGCCAAGTATGCCGTCTCAGTTAAGGTGTCATTGGCATAAAAGGTGACAAAACCACATTCTTGGCTATCTTGCCATAGTGTATACATAATGGCATAGTCACATAATTTTTGTGCATAGTCTTTCAAATCAAGTCCTCTTTCACTCATGGAAGGTACGATGTCCTCATTAAAAGAAAGAATCACTTTGTAGATATCATCCAAGCGTGTCAGTTGTCTAATCTCATGTTTCATCCAAACCACTCCCAGTTTTAAATAATGGAATACTCATCTAGTAACGCTTTTATTTGCGTCAAGTCATTAAACATCATGACATCGATAATTGATAAATTGGGGACAAACGCATGATTGAATTGTTTATACGATAAGTCATTTGTTTGAATAAAGGAAAGTTCTATCCCCTCGCGTTGAAATGATTCTTTATCATAAAGCGTCACGCCACCAATGGCGTTGTAATACTGATTTGCATTTAGCTTTCGACAGGTTTCGATGACCCTATCCGAACACTTTAAACTGTGGTCCATATTTATTTTTGAAGAGACGATGAGCTCTGTCTGAATTTCTAAAAAACCTGCCACTTTGATAATGGAATTATAGATAAAATCAAACAAATTGTCTGACTCAAATAACATGATCTCCTCAATCAGAGGCATCACTTTATCAAACTCTGGTGCGTGATTATAAGCCATTGTGATTTGCTTTAAAATTTTATGGCACTCTATCTTATGATCATCAGAAAGGTAACGGTTCCCTATGTTCAAATAATCTGAATCATTTTTGATTGGTATCGTGAACATTTTATCTGATCCGTCAATGAGTATACGATTGCGCCTAATCCAACTTTTTTTGGTGTATTTTATGTTGTCGTAGATTATAAATTTATCAACGGCATGGATCAACTGCCAATAGCCTATATATGGGAAGAAATACGGCTGCATGATTCCAATTTTCATTATAGAGCTTCCTTTCTTTTTCGATTTTTTAAAAGGTCAAAGATCGTTGCTTTTAAGTAATTAAAGCTTTCCAGCTTAATAGCATGTGCACATCCAATATAAAATAAAACCCCTATTATGATTTGCAACAGTAGTATTAGACCAGAAGGTAACGCGATGACTCGCACCATATAAACGGTGAATCCCATCCCTAACGAAAGTAGAATAGATGGCATAATATCTTTCAATTGATCTAGATAACTGTAATCAAGCAACTTTTTATTGGGATAGGCATTGATGAAAGAGCCAAATAAGTCCCCAATAACTGACCCAATCGCCAGTGCATAAATACCGTATGGCAATGTGATTAAAATAACTGTAATACCAACTATTTTTTTAATCACTTCCAGTTTTAGAAAAATATCACTTCGACCTAATGCATTGATCGCTTGGAGGTTAGCAGTGTGAATCGGCATAATCGCATATTGAATACAAAAGAGTTGTAGAAATGGCACTGCTGGCAACCATTTTTCTGTTAACATTATCTTTACCAAAGGTTCAGCGACGACAGCAAGTCCAACCATCATTGGAAACATGATAAAAGAGCTTGTCACTATCGACCTTCTGACCATCTCACGAACCCTTTTGATGTCGTCTTGGAGTGCTGACAACGTTGGCAACATAACCGCTTGAATGGATCCGTCAATATTCGTAACGATAAATTGCGGGAATTGCTGACCTCTATTATAAAAGCCTAGCATCGTCGGGCTAAAGACTCTTCCGATGATCAATGTCCTCAAATTCACATAGAGCTCATTTAAAAGCGATGAAGCCAATAATTTCCATCCAAAAGAAAAGAGTGATTTAACTGATTTGAGTGAAAAAACCAACCGTGGTCGCCACTTGACCGTAAACCATAGGATGCATGTGATCATCAATTGATTCGTAAGCTGTTGAAAAACAAGCGCCCAAACACCAAATCCAGCCAAAGCAGCAACAATTCCAACAAGGCCGGATATAAAAATTGCTCCTAAGCTGCTAAAAAATAATTTCTTAAACATCATGTGCTTTATGACATAAGCATTTTGAATTGAGTTAAATGCACCGAAAAACATCGTAAGGGACAATACCCTGAGTATTAGCACCAATCGAGGCTCACGGTAAAAACTTGCAACATATGGCGATAGAAAAAATAATAGAACAATCAACAAGCAAGATACGATTAAACTTAAATATAAAACAGAAGAAAAATCGACTTCATCTGCCTCTTTTTCTGTACTAACGATGTATTAAAGCCCTTTTGTATCAACACATTTGCTAATAAGATAAATATCATGACAAGTGCAATCATGCCGTAGTCAGAAGGTAACAATAGCCTTGCAAGAATAATTTGAACGACAAATTGTATGCCTTGAGTCCCGCTGCGCTCCATAAGTTTCCATATTAAAGATGTGAAAACTTTATCTTTGCTCACTTCCAAGTTCATGTGACTCACTTCCCAATTATGTTATTGCTGATATTTGTATTTGATTCAATGCGTTCGATTCTATGGCATTCACTTCATAGTTTTTGACCTGTTCCAATATCTCACTAGGACTAAGGAACATCATCGCATCTATGATGGACATGCTGGGTACAAAATAATCTCGTCCTTGATTGTATGGCGCTAACTTATTCGTGACAAATAAGATTTCGACACCATTCTGATTGTATTTTTGAGAAGAATAAAAGCTCATGCCACCCGGTGGGTTGTAATAGGTCTTCCCTCCAAGTGCCTTCGTCACATATAACCCCCATTCATCCGCGGATTGAATCTCAGGTAGCTTTAGATTCATTTCCGTCAAGACTTCAATGCGTCCTTCTATGCCCACATAGGCCATGACCTGTTTGATGCTATTGACATGAAAAGCGGTCAACGAATCAGTCTCATATGCCAAACAAGACTCAATCACATCCATGGTGTCTTTGTAATAACACCCATAATTTCTATAACGCATGAGATCTTGCCTGAGTTTCATTTTCCATGGCGCATTTTGATCGATACGAATATCTTTGATGGCTGTCTTCTGTGGCGCTTTAATCACAGGCATACAAATATATGAAAATTCAGTATTATGATTAAGTATCCGATTTCGATTCATCCAACCTTGCCGAATATATTGAACTTCATCGCATACAATAAAAATATCCGCTTTATCTATCAGCGAGTAATACCCTAAATAAGGGAAAAAATAGGGTTGCATCAATACAACAGACTCTATATGTTCATTCATCCAAACAGATTCATTTGCCAGAGTAGTATTAAAGTCAAATGAACCTGTTTGTTTCCTTTCAATCAACATAACTCACGCCCCCTTAAGTTGTTTAAGCATTTTGTAAACCCCTGGAAAGTGTTGCCTTATTAGTATGGATAGTTTTTCAGTTACACTCAGTTGCCTATAGTAAGGTTTAAATTGACTTGATTTCAACGCATCAAACTTGTTTTGTACCAAATTCAAATTGAACAAAATTTGATTTTTCCTTATGTCGATTGATTCGACAAACTGACGATTTGTATATTGGTTCAACTCCTCAAGCATTTCTAGCGTTCTTTCAAAATGCCGAATCGTTTTTTCAGGATTGGAATACGTACGCTCTGACCACGACCCTTCAACGCCAACGCGATACGCTGACATATAGGCGTCAATATAATGGACAGATCCCTGTAATGCCAACAAAATCATAAGAGGATAATCCCCTACAGGCGACAATTCAAAGAAACGTGGTCTTGTCAAAACCAAATCGGTTCTGTATAGCACAGAGTTGGTTACAAAGAGTCTGCCACCACTTGATATAATCTCTTTGATCGAAAATTCTCTATCCCCAATACTGGGTCGAACGTGTTTTTTCTGTAGTTCTTTGTTTTCGTTTACCTTATAACCCGCATGGACACACAAGCTACACTCAGCGTGTGATTCCATATAGTCCACTTGTTTCTGCAGTTTATAAGGATCAGTCCAATAGTCATCACCTTCGCATATCGCGATGTATTTCCCCCTTGCACGGATTTGATTGATTTCGCATATTTTTGCACCTTTCGAGTACGTATTTTCACTTTGATAGATTACATTGATCAAGTCAGGATATTTTTCTTCATATGCTCTTATAATGTCTGCGGTTTTATCTGTAGAGGCATCATCGTGTATCAATATTTCATAGTCGAAGTCAACTTTTTGCATAATAAAGCTGTCAAGCGCATCTGCTACAAATTTTTCCTGATTATACGTTAAACAGCTTATGCTAACCATTATGTTTTTCATACAGACCTTCCCATTTTCATATCATCATCTTCATTTTAAGCTTCATCTTTATCTATATCTTTAACTTCATTTTCTTTTTTCTCTGAGTGCCAAAAGCGTTCTTAAAATTAATCTAAAATCAAATAATATGGACAGTTTGTTAATGTATTCAAAGTTTAGCTCTATTTTTTTCGGCATTATTTCGTGAATATAGGTGTCTTCTGGATCTGTACTCTCAGCCAATAAATCATTTTCATCAATATAGCTGATTGATGCCAAATCGGTGATTCCCGGTCTGATTTTTAAAATGTTTTTTTGTAAATCATCATACATCTCGACATATTTCGGTACTTCGGGTCGCGGCCCAACTAAGCTCATTTGTCCCAAGAAAACGTTCACTAGTTGTAGCAGTTCATCGAGTTTATATTTTCTTAAAAATTCACCAGACTTTGTGATTCTCGGATCATGTCCCACAGTGATTGACATGCCTCTTTTTTCTGCATCGTTGCACATCGTTCTGAATTTGTAGATCTTAAAAGGCTTTTGATTTCTGCCCACCCGTATTTGTTTAAATAGAACAGGTCCTCCAGTGTCAATTTCGATAATCAGGGCTATCCATAAGAGTATTGGACTTAGTAGCGCCAACCCCATCGCTGAAACCAACACATCAAAGACACGTTTTCTTATCAATCTGCCCCTTATCGTCATGAGATATAAATCAATATTTAGTTGCTGAAAGCCACTCAATGAATTTACAGGACCCATTTGTCGATCCATGCTTATTGAACTATAATTTTTCAATGTCATCACCCCTTATCTCATCAATTCGATTAAACTTGTGCAGACATAATCGACGTCATCATTGCTCAGTAAAGTGTGAAGAGGCAATGATATAGAGTTTTTATACATATTAAATGCATTGGGGTATTCTCCAATATTAAACCCTAAATTCTTATACGCGGTATGCATCGGCAACGGCTTGAAATGAACATTCGTAGCGATTCCTAACTGCGCCATTTTTTCTATGATTGCATTTCTGAAAGCTTCGGTCTGTTGCGTAAATCTCAAAATATAAAGGTGTCCACTCGACTGATTGGTTTCAGTATAATGCCCCATACTTGTCGCCTTTATTGGCTGCAAGAGTGTATCATATTTTTCAATAAGTTCTTTTCTACGTTCTAGGATTTCTGGGTACCTCTTAAGTTGCACACTGCCGATCGATGCCATGATATCCGTCATGTTGCATTTATAATTAGGTGCAACAATGTCATATTCCCAAGTCCCTGGAACAGTTTTTGAAAGTGCATCTTTCGTCTGACCATGAAGGGATAGCAACATCATTTGTCTATAAATTTCGTCACTTTCAATGCCTTTTATCTCACGCCAAGTCAATGCACCACCTTCCGCGGTTGTCAGATTCTTGACTGCATGAAATGAAAATGAAGTAAAATCAGCAACTTCTCCACTCATCTTGCCTTTATACTTAGCCCCCATCGAGTGTGCTGCATCAGAGAGTACAATGACTCTACCAAATGCACGCTGCAGTTCATTTGAAGGATTAAATATCGATCGCTTTCTTTCAACTGCTTCAAAAATTCGATCGTAGTCACACATGACCCCAGCAATATCCACTGGAATAATGACCTTTGTTTTTTCAGTGATTGCGTCTTCAATAGCCTCATAATCTATAAGATATGAATCTAAGCCCGTATCTAATAACACGATCTTGGCACCAACATGGTCGATGACACTGGCTGAGGCTGAGTATGTATAAGCTGATGTGATTACCTCATCTCCTGCGCCGACACCTAAGAGTCTGAGCGCCATTTCCATGCATGCTGTAGCGGAATTCAAAGTTACTGCACGTGACGTATGACAATACTCGGCGATTTGCTTTTCAAAAAGTTTTGTTTTTGGACCTGTAGTGATCCAACCGGATTTTAATGTATCAACGACAGCATCTATTTCTTCTTGTGTAATATCAGGTGGTGAAAATGGAATTGTTCTCATTCAAGTTGTCCTCCTTTGCTGAGTTTCATCGCGTATCAAAAAATACAAAAAGCCTTAATTAACGAATTAATTAAAGCGTATTATTTAAAGATTTCAGGAAATTGCATCATTTCCTATTTAATTGATCGTCAAGTAATGGCATGTTGATAATGTGATTGTCCAATGAAAATAAGTGAGTTTTTTACTTGTTTAGTGGTTGCTATATAGAAACTATAAGTTTAGGTTTATATCAAATATGCATAATTGGTAGATTCATGGATTTAGTTTGACAATTAGTATTGTGTCTTGAAAATCAGTTATTAATCTTAAAACAAATACGTTTTACTTTATAGTATTACCACAGAGTTTGCTTTTTAATCATATATTAGTATTGTTGTATTAAATTTTATATTTTAAAATGCCAGCAATCGCTGTATAGACTGGTTTGCAAGAGATTGGATATTTATTTATCAATTTCCGATTGTCAATATATACGTCAAATTTGAATAAAAATGAACAGATACGTTCATATCAGGTTTTCATAATCCACGATTGTATTGTTAACTATATACAAACAAAATTTAATTAGGTTAACAAAAAAAATAGATTTTACAATAGATACATTTAGTCAAGTAATGTTTCATTTGAGAAGCTATTCAAAAGCTAATTTTGAAAAAAATTTTGATTTTAAGTAAAAATATATTGACATCATGTAAAGTATATTGTACATTATGTATATAGAAACCAACTTTATGTTAAATGAAAGGAGCATATTTTATGTCATATAAAGAAAAACAAACGATTGTATCAATTTTTTCGGGGATATTAGTTTTAGTTGCATATATTATTTACGCATTAAATAAAACACAGTCTGGAGTAGCCTCACCTGACGATATGAAATTTTGGGCAACTGCCATTCTGACTTTTATCGTGATCGGAATTGTAGCCACGATCGTCATTCAAATCATCTTTCATATATTGCTTTCAATTTCGATCGCAGTAAAAAATGAAGTGCAGAAAGAAATACAAAAGGAAATTCAAAACAAAATTCAAGATAGTAATCAATTCGAAATCAACAAAGAAAATCATAATGAAACAAAACATTCAAAATACGATGATTCAGACATCGAAAAAACAATTGCACTGGAAATGGTCGAAGATGAAATGGATAAGTTGATAGAGCTAAAAGCAACGCGAATCGGATTCGCAATAGCTGGCATCGGTTTTGTCCTTTCTCTAATCTCTCTTGTTCTTAATTACGCACCTGCTGTGATGCTCAATATCGCCTTTTTCTCATTTAGTATTGGTTCAATGATAGAAGGCATCATCAAACTATACTTCTATAAGCGAGGGGTTCGAAATGGCTAAGAAAATCGAAATTAAAAACAACATCCGAACACTACGCTTTTTTGCTGGTGAAATGACGCAGCAACAGCTCGCAGAAAAAGCAGGTGCTTCGAGACAAACCATCATGGCGATAGAGGCAGGTAAATACTCACCTTCTCTAGAATTGGCATTTAAAATCGCCGATGCATTCGGGGTTAAAATCGGCGACGTATTTGAGTATGTAATAATAGAAAGTTAAACTAAAGAAGTATTTATGAAAAGCTCTATGAGCTTAAGGAGGACAAAATGCGTTCAACCAAAAAAACAGCGCGGTTGGCCGGTCTTTTATTCCTAATGATGGTCGTATTTGGTTTATTAGCGGAAGTTGTGTTCCGCCAAAAGCTATTCGTTGCAAATGACGTTGTTATGACTGCCAACAATATTATCTCAAATATTTTTTTATACCGAGCAGGCATTATCGCCGACATGCTCATGGCACTTTGCTACTTGTTAACTGCTCTAGCATTGTACAAATTATTATCTCACGTTGATAAGAACATGGCTTCATTAATGGTCGTATTTGCGGCTGCAGGCAGTGTGCTACTGATGTTCAATATCTTAATAGAACTTGCACCACTATATATTCTAAGTGACAATGCGTATTTAAGTGATTTTAGCACTGCACAACAGCAGTCCCTTGCAATGTTCTTTTACAATCTGTATCAACATGGTTATATGATCGGTCAGATATTCTTTGCTCTATGGGTACTTCCACTCGGTGTTTTGATTATCAAATCCGGCTTTATTCCCAAAACATTGGGACACCTATTTTTCATAGAAACCCTATTTGCATTAACAGCCGTCGTCGTTCACTTTCTTGTTCCGAATGCAACACTTGAGACAGTTTTAATGTTGCCGATGATGGTAGCTGAATTCTCGTTTATGTTTTACTTGTTGATCCGAGGCGTAAATGAAGGCAGATTGGTTCAGCACTTTAAAGATAGGCTTCATGCAAATGAATCCAGTTAGTTAAACACCTAAGATAAAATTTGAAAATCCTATGAGAATTGAAAAAGCAAGGTACACATCGAAATTTTCGGTGAGTATCTTGCTTTTTATTCTTCTAACGTCAAATCCAATATATCATCTATCGCTATGATTGATTCATCAATCTGTACCGTGCGAAAAACAGTGTCGATTTCAATAACGGTTCCTGTCAAATGAACATAGGCGTCTCTGTCAAAGTATGTGACTGTGACCATTGAACCCACATGGATGTGTTGCATTTTTTCATCTAATTCCATAGCCAGCTCTTCTGATACTTCAACTTTAGCTATAGTCACTTTTTCCTTCTTTGCCAAGGCTTCCGGAAGTCCTTTAACAGCAGCAAATGGTAAGAACTGCTTAGCCCTGTCAGCGATTGGCATAGGTGTTTTCGGTCTACTCGCCACTTTTATGCCCCCCTATCTGTCGGTTTCGTTCTCTTGTGGTAGCTGCCTCGCTAAAGTTCATACCCTTTAAAACTGCATTCTTACCATACTTCTTTTTTATCTCTAGAACTGCTTTTTGTACCTTCTGGTTTCGCTTTGCAGATGCGTCTTCCTCAATATTATCAAACAGACTCAATTGAACTG
This sequence comes from Acidaminobacteraceae bacterium, assembly GCA_942493125.1. Taxonomy (GTDB): domain Bacteria; phylum Bacillota; class Clostridia; order Peptostreptococcales; family Acidaminobacteraceae; genus Fusibacter_C. The sequence goes on from OW818667.1 coordinate 610,693, forward strand.
AAGCATTTGGGTCCTCTTCTGTGACGTGATTGCAGGATATGTTGATACGACGAACAGGCTTTTTACGGTCGACGATACGGTCATATACAGCTGTTACCGCTGGCAGTATCACGCTGTCTGCACTTGTAAAGTTATTGAGTTTTGCCGTCCCTCTGACAGGCTCGTCATGAAGCGCATTTGAATAACCGATATAAATGGAAACAGAATCCGTCACAAGCCCTTTATCTACGAGATCTAAGCATAACAAATCCATCATCTCACGGACAATGAGCCTCCCCTCTTCAAAAGAGTAGTCTCTCATAAGAACTTGACCACTAGATAGGGAATTAATCTTAGGCTTGTATGCTTTTATATCTGCAATTGTAACCGGTTCACGACCCCAAGCATGATCTATAAGAAGTTCCGCATCGATTCCAAATACGCTATAGAGAAAATCTTCATCCATCACCGCAATTTGACGCATCGTAGTGATACCATAGCGCTCAAGCGTGGTCGCCGTTCCCTTTCCGATTCGCCAAAAGTCTGTTAACGGCTTATGATCCCAAAGTATTTCTTTGAAGGATACTTCATCAAGTACCCCGATAAAGTCTGGGGCATGCTTTGCTGTAATATCGAGTGCAATTTTTGCAAGGTATAAATTTGTACCGATGCCACATGTCGCTCTCACCCCTACTTCCCTGAGAATCTCACCCATTAACATCAGAGCCAACTCTTTTGCAGACATGTGATAGGTAGCAAGGTATTCCGTGATATCAAGAAAAGCCTCATCTATCGAATAGATATGGATGTCATCTTTTGAAATAAACCTCAAGTAAATCGCATAAATCTCAGCTGCATAGTCGATATATTTTTGCATCCTAGGAGGAGCAATTATGTAGTCAATGTTCTTCGGTATCTCAAAAAGACGGCAACGATTTTTGATGCCAAGCGCTTTCATAGTTGGCGTAATCGCCAGGCAAATTGTCTTCTCAGAACGCTCTGGATCCGCTACCACAAGGTTGGTCGTCATCGGATCTAGCCCACGTTCAACACACTCTACGGAAGCATAAAATGATTTTAGGTCGATACAGATATAGGTTCGATTTTCCATGTATAGCACACCTTTCGTTGATTCGCATACCATTTTATGTGATTCACAATCTCTATGATAATTATAACAGAACCTCAGATACAGAACAAGCGTTCGTTTTCTGTGTTTAGAAAATTACTAATGTAATTGTTATTTCAACATATAATTAACGTGTTAAAATAGGCTGATACAAGTTAAATAGCTTGATAGATTGCATCAGGTTTTATATAATCTAAGAAAGCAACAAGCACTCAAATAAAAGTTGAAGCATTATAAAATAATGAATAGAGGTCATTCATGGAGCCGATAAAAGTTGGTCAATTAACCTTATATAAGAAATTAATCTTAACGATTTTGTTTTCAATTTTCATTTATACAACAGCGGCGATATTCAATGATCAATTCATGAATTTCATGTCGATAACTAGCTATTTGACTTGGCATGTCATATTTGAATTTATAGGCATATTAGTCGCCTTTTCAATATTTACAGTGACCTATTTTGTCTATGAGGAATCAGCCAACTTGAGCATGATTATTCTAGGATGTGCTTTTCTGACGATGGGTATACTCGATATGTTGCACACCTTTAGTTTTAAGGGGATGTCCGACTTTTTTATATCAAACAGCACCGCTAATCGAGCGACAACATTATGGATTCTGTCGAGAACATGTGGTAGCCTAGGTATTTTGTTATCGGTATCAATGCCTTCTCGCATCCGATACCCTATCAAGAAAGAGATATTTGCTGTTTTGACAACCGCATTTTCCATTTTACTTTTTTATATCGTCACATATATACCCGATTTTTTTCCACCTATGTTTATTGATGGCAAAGGGCTCACAAATACAAAAATTGTCATGGAGTACGTTATTATCGTCATTATGGCAATTACTTTTATAATCATTTTAACTAAGTATAAACGTACCGTTCAAAGACTTGAACATCAATTTCTCATAGCGCTTATCCTCATGATGTTTACCGAATTTGCATTTACTAGTTATGGTAGTGTTTATGACGGATACAACTATGTCGGCCATATCTTTAAGATTATCGCATCCATAATTCTCTATAGAGCAATCTACATAGAAAATGTGAGTGAACCATACCGACAAATGAAAAAAGCGAAAAATGAATTAAAGGATTACTCTGATAATCTTACACTCATCGTTGAACAGCGGACAAAAGAGCTCACGGATATCAATTCAATCCTTTTGAAAGATATTGATTACGCGAAAAAAATGCAACTGAGCCTTATGCCTGAAAATCTACCTAAAGATCAGTCGTTATCTATTTATGCTGAATACTTGCCTGCAGATCAGTTAAGTGGCGATTTTTATAATGTGATCAAACTCGACGATAGTCATATCGCTCTCTATTTGGGGGACGTGTCCGGACATGGTGTTTCAGCCGCGTTGTTGACGGTATTCGCGAATCAAAATATTGTGTCTATCAAGGAAGTAGAAAATAATCAGCGTACAATTGTATCACCTGAGGAAGCACTGAACATTCTTTATAAAAGATTCAACCAAACCAATTTTGATGATGAAACGTATATCATTATGCTCTATGGCATATACAATGTTAAAACTAAGATATTTCGGTATGCCTCTGCAGGTATGAATGTTTCACCCTATGTGATTAAAAACTCAGGTGAACTAATGATGCTTGACGCTAAGGGATTTTCTATCTGTAAACTTGGTGACTATTTTACACCATTTTATGAAGAAAGAACCGCACAACTTGAAGCTGGTGACAAGTTGTTCTTGTACACAGATGGCTTCATTGAATGTAGAAATAGCAACAATGAACTTTATGGACAAGAACAAATGGAAGCCTTTTTAAAAGAGAATCACGCATTAAATGCAAGTGACCTGAAACGTGCCTTACAAGAAAATCTTTGTCAACATATAGGTAAAATCGAAAACCTTATGGATGATGCTACTTTTTTAATTATGGAGATTCATTAAGTTATTTTCTTTGCACCACAAAAACAAAGATCACCATTTTCATCTTTATAAAAAGTATAGCTTTCGTCAATCCAAGTGTGATGGAAGTTGGTTGGTGAAACTGGAAATATCGGGATGACGTATTCATCATCTATCATAAAATACATTTTGTCATTATCTTGGCTTACCGTGAATTTTTCAATATCATTTTTGTACGTGCCTATATAACTATCAAATATCCCAGGTTCTAATTCATAGAGAGGTGGTTTCTTTGGAAACGCTACGTTTTCTTCAAGCATAAATGACGCAATAATTTCTATTATGCGCATAACCGCAGTAAATCCATAATTGCTAAAGACGATGATACTCAATTCTTCTGAATCGTATCGATGAAACTCGGTTAAGAATCCAAGGCCTCCACCGCCGTGACTGATTCTTTTCTTTCCGAATTTTTCTTCAATAAACCAGCCATACCCGTAATCATTGCCTTCGCTTTCGGTCTCCCCTGAGCATGCATACGGAGTAAAGATTAACTCAAGTGTTTCTTTAGACACGAGTTTTTCTGAGCGTAAAGCAAGGTCCCATAATTGCATGTCCTCAACTGTAGAATAGATATCACCAGACCCAAACGCAAGATCGATGTTCATATACTTAAATCTTATGAGTGATTCGTCGTTCAGATAATATCCAGTAGCGAGTCCTTCGATGATTTTTTTATCTCTTTCAACACCTGTGTTATACATATCTAGAGGAATGAAAATATTCTCAGTCAAAAACGCATCATATGTCATGCCAGATACATTTTCAATAATACACGCGAGCAAATAATACCCGAAGTTAGAGTAATTCCAAGCTTGCCCCGGTTCGCATAAGAGCGGCAAATGTCTAAAAGCATTTATCATATGCTCACGTTTATGCTTTGATTGATTCATTGATTTTTCAAACTCGGTTCCAAATAAATACTGTAAACCTGACGTGTGTGTTAATAGGTGATGTATTGTAATGCGTTCATCAAGTTCATCGTAATCAGGTAGGTATTTACTAGCATTATCCTGAGCACTTAATTTTCCTCTTTCTTGTAATATCATGATCGCCATAGCTGTAAATTGCTTCGTTATGGAGCATATACGATGTCTTGTTTGAGGGGTATTAGGAATATTGTATTCGTGACTGGCTAATCCGTAGCCCTTTTTAAATACCGTTTCCCCCTTTTTTGATACAAGTACCGAGCCGCTGAAAGGCCATGTATTACAATATGAGTCCATAAAGTTTTCAATTTCTCTAATTATCGATGCATTCATTTTATCCACGCTCCTATTTTTATGCAATTTCCATAATTATATCATTATAATGGCTATAATAAAACAAAAGCGCTACTGCTTATCTATTGATTAGACAAGCTTAGCGCTTTTCTTGTATTTACTTTAATTTATGAATCAGCTAATAACTCATGAAGCTGTTTTCGCTTTGGATTTTGAATAGACGTCAAAAGCAACCGCTAGGAGTAAAACAAGTCCTTTTACAATCTGTTGCCAGAACACGCTGATGCCCATGATGGACATACCATTGTTGAGTATACCCATAATAAAACCGCCGATGATCGCACCCATAACCGTACCAATACCGCCCGTTGCGGAAGCGCCTCCGATGAAACATGCTGCGATTGCATCCAGTTCAAAACCATCGCCTGCAGTTGGTGATGCTGAGTTTAAACGTCCCGCAAAAACAATCCCTGCAACAGCAGCAAGAAGTCCCATATTGGCATAGACACCAAAGAGGATTTTCTTTGTTTTAATACCCGATAATTCTGCTGCTTTTCGGTTGCCACCCATCGCATAAATATGGCGGCCAATCACAGTTTTCTGTGTTAAAAACGAATAGAAAATCACGAGCACAGCTAATATGACTAAGATGATTGGCAAGCCGTTTGCCAGTGATAACCAATAGGCAAATAGAATAATGACAAACGAAATCACAAACTGTCTTATGAGATAAGCGCCTTTCGACTCCACCTCAAATCCAAATTTATGTTTATCGCGTCTCGATATGTGACTTAATATGAGGTATACCAAAACAGATATAACACCAACTAGGACCGTTGTTACATGTATGCCTGATCCATTTCCGATGACATCTGGTATGACACCAGAAGAAATCTTCGTATATAAATCAGGTAATAACACCGTTTTACCATTTAAAATGATGTTGTTGATCCCTCTAAACAAAAGCATGCCTGCAAGTGTCACGATAAATGGTGGAATTTTCACATAGGCAATCCAAAAGCCCTGCCACATCCCAGCAAGTAAGCCAGATAAAAGGCCAAGTATCATTGAAAGCCACACAGGTAACCCAAACGTTACACTAAATAGTGCTGAAAGTGCACTTACAAAAGCAACAATAGATCCTACGGATAAGTCTATGTTACCGCCTGTTAAAATACAGAGTAACATACCAATTGCAAGGATTAATACATAACTGTTTTGATAAATCAGTCGTGACACATTGATTGGCTTGAGCAAGATGCCATTTGTCAAAATCTGAAACATAATCATGATGAAAACAAGCGCTATCAACATGGAATATTGCTTCATATTATTTTTAAATCCAGTTTTCAATCGTTCCATCGTCTCATCCCCCCTATTAATGCATGGACTTTAAAATACAAGCCATAATATTTTCTTGGCTGGCCTCTTTGCGGTCCATCTCTCCCACAATTTTGCCTTCATTCATGACATAAACTCTATCACAAATCCCGAGAATCTCAGGAAGTTCTGACGAAATCACGATGATGGATTTCCCTTCATTCGCCATTTGCTGAATGATTGTATAAATTTCAAATTTAGCGCCAACATCAATACCCCGCGTTGGTTCATCTAGGATCAGAACGTCAGGTTCCGTGAAAATCCATTTGCTTAAAACGACCTTTTGTTGATTGCCACCTGACAGGTTTTCAGCTTTTTGATGGATGCTGGAAGATTTAATGTTCAGTTTGCCGCGATAGGTTTCTGAGATGGTTTTCTCTCGACTCTCATTGACCACAAAGTGCTTACTTATTTTTTTGAGATTGGATAATGTGATATTGTGTTTAATATCATCTATGAGAATCAAACCCGCTTGCTTTCTATCCTCAGTCACATAGGCTAGGCCATAATCGATGGCCTGTTGGACATTCTTGGGATCGATTTTATTGCCCATTTTGATCATTTCACCGGTTATTTTTTTACCATACGCCTTGCCAAATATGCTCATGGCAAGTTCGGTTCTGCCCGATCCCATCAGACCAGCTATGCCAAGTATTTCACCTTTTTTGACATTAAAAGAAACCGCATCGATTCTTTTGCGGGATTCATCCATCGGATCAAAAACTGTCCAATCTTTCACTTCAAAAGTTACTTCTCCGATGTTTGGTGTTCGTTTAGGATAACGATCCACTAAATCACGGCCGACCATGCCTTTTATAATTCTTGCCTCTGATATGTCATGTTGTGTTTTATCTAGCGTTTCTATGCACGCACCATCTCTTATCACGGTTATTTGATTGGCTATTTTAGTGATTTCATTTAATTTGTGAGAAATAATAATACAAGTGATCCCTTTTTCTTTATTGATTTTCATCAATAAATTCAACAAATGATCTGAATCCTCATCATTCAATGCGGCGGTAGGCTCATCTAAAATCAGCAGCTTAACGTCTTTTGAGAGCGCTTTGGCGATCTCAACCAATTGCTGTTTGCCGACGCCGATATCTTTAACAGGCGTTGTATGACTTTCTCTTAAGCCAACCAAACTTATGAGTTCTTTGGCTTTATTGTGGGTCAAATTCCAATCTATAATCCCCTTATGTGCTTGCTCATTTCCAAGAAATATATTTTCAGCAATACTCATGTAAGGGCTTAAAGCAAGTTCTTGATGAATGATGACGATGCCTTTTCTTTCACTTTCTTTAATATCTCTGAAGGTGCAAAGTTCCCCTTCAAATCTAATTTCGCCCTCATAACTGCCATAGGGATAAATGCCACTTAAAACGCTCATAAGGGTCGACTTCCCTGCACCATTTTCACCTACTAGCGCATGAATCTCCCCTTTTGTCACATTTAAGTTGACACAATCTAATGCTTTTACTCCAGGAAATAATTTCGTTATATCTTTCATTTCCAATATATGCTCAGCCATAATACACCCCTTACAAAAGTCATGCTGTGGCTATTTCACGGCCACAGCATGCATCCACCTTATTTAAGTTGATCTTCTGTATAATACCCTGAATCAATGAGAAGTGCTTTATAGTTATTGATGTCTGCAAATACAGGTTCGCATAAGAATGAAGGAACCACTTTAATGCCATTGTCATATGTTTCAGTATCATTTACTGGTGGCTCTGTGCCTTTCATGATCGCTTCAACCATTTCAACAACTTTTGCTGCCAATGTTCTCGTATCTTTAAATACAGACATCGATTGTTCGCCAGCGATTAACATTTTGACGTTCGTTGTATCACAATCTTGACCTGTCAAAATTGGGAATGGTAAAGCTGCAGATCCGTAACCAGCTGCTTTAAGTGAAGCGACAATACCTTGTGCCAAACTGTCATTTGGAGAAAGCACAACGTCGACTGGCTCATCTGCATAGTTTGCGGTTAATAAGTTGTCCATTCTCGCTTGAGCGCCTTCAGATTTCCAACCTTGAATCGCGATTTGTTCCATATCTGTTTGACCTGATTTGATAACAAGCGCGCCACTTTCAATATATGGCTTAAGTGTATCCATTGCGCCGCCATTAAAGAAATAAGCATTGTTGTCATCTGGAGAACCGCCAAACACTTCCATAGTAAATGGGCCTTTTTCGCCTTTATCAAGACCAAGTGTTTCCATGATATAAGTGCCTTGTAACACGCCAACTAAATAGTTATCAAATGTTGCATAGTAATCTACATATTCACTGCCTTTGATCAAACGATCGTAAGCGATGACTTTTATGCCCGCTTTGCCAGCTTCATCGAGAACGCCTTTTAATGCTTCGCCGTCAATTGAAGCGATAACAAGAACTTTACAGCCCTTAGTAATCATATTTTCTAAGTCTTTAACTTGTTGATCTACTGAATCTTCTGCATATAGAAGTTCAACTTTGTAGCCGTTTTTCTCAAGTTCTGTTTTCATGTTTGCGCCATCTTGATTCCATCGTTGAAGCGATTTCGTCGGCATAGAGACGCCAATTAGATTTGATTCTTCTTTTGCACAACCTGCGAACAATGTCGTCATCATGATAAAGATTAACAACAATACACCCAATTTTTTCATAACATCCTCCCAATCACTAATATTCTAAATGCATCTAAATTGTATCTTTTTAGTAACAAATTGAGAATGGAGCGAATTACAAAAATCTAGACATATTTATACTTTTGTAACAAGCATAAAAAAAACACTAGACAATTTTCATGGTTAAAATTGTCTAGTGTTCACTTCATTTTAGTAAATATGCAATTTCATATTTATCAGGGTTTAGGCCAATTCGCTTGAGGTATGTTTCTATAAACTTCTTCAAGCAAATGAAAACCATCGTCGATTATTTCTGTTACCATGTTGGATGCGTCCACCAAAGTTGGTTCAAACATGATAAAAGGTACATCAAACTCGCCATCGTTGATCGTATGCTCACTGGTAATGATTTTTCCCATAGCCAAGTCTACAGCCATCTCAGCAGCGTTTTGCGCCAATTTTTTTATAGGCTTATAGATGGTGATCGTCTGCGTCCCTTCGACGATTCTTTGACAAGCTGAGAGATTTCCATCATGTCCCGACACCAATACACTTCCCGCCAGTTGTCGTTCAAGGAGCGCCCTTATAGCGCCTTCTGCCAAGTCGTCGTTTGCGCCAATTATTGCATCCAATGTCGCTCCAGAATCTAAGATTTCACTGATTGTGTCATAAGCAACAAGTTCTCGCCAATCGTCAGCCCATACATTCGCAAGCACCTGAATTTTTCCTGCATCAATAGCCGGTTGAAGCACCGACATATACCCTTCATTAAACATATAGGCGTTATTGTCTTTTGGCGCGCCATTGATGATGACATAATTTCCTGTCGGTGCCTTTTCAAGGATGGAAGCGCCCATGAGCTTGCCGACCTCAACGTTGTCAAAAGACATGTATAAATCCACGTCGCCTCTATGAACCAGTCGATCGTAGGCGATAATTTTTATGCCATCTCGTTTTGCCTGTTTCAAAATAGGTGCAATGGAGATGCGATCATAGGGAATAATCACGATGACGTCCACTTTTGCATCAATCAATTCTTTTACTTGTTGGATTTGCAACTGTGCATCTTCATTTGCATTTTTTAGAATCACCTCAGCACCAAGATCTTTGGCTTTTGTGATAAAAATATCTCGATCTTTTTGCCATCGTTCAATAACTAGTGAATCCACCATCAAACCAATTGTTATTTTGTCATCCTTGACCGTCGTTTGCCTATCGCCCCAAAAATAAATGAATGCTATGACGACACATATCAAACTGATGCTCCCGAATAAAAGAACTTTTTTCATGTGGCCCCCCCGCATTTCCTTATGACTTATTCGCTCGATACTGACTCACAAATGTCTTTGGCATCAATCCCGTTTGCTTCCTGAAAAGCCTGCTAAAGTAATTCGGATCACTATAGCCAACTTTGTAGCAAATCTCTTTAATTGAAAGGTCTGACTCTACCATTAACTGATGGGCAAGCTCAATTCGCAAACGCGTTAAAAACTCAACAAAGGTAAAACTGGTTTCTTCTTTGAATAATTTACTTAAATACTGCGGACTGATATTTTGTATCCTTGCAACACCTTCAAGTGTCAGCTCCTCAGTATAATTTGACTTGAGTATTCCTTTGGTTCTCTCTACAATGACACTGCACTTATGGTCCTTCTTATCTTGTATTTGAGTTGCGATATATTTCATTCGTGCTATGATCCATTGATACCAATCGCTTTTTAAATCCATGGCATTTAATTCATCGAGGTACGACGTAAAATCCAACAGTTCATTTTCTTCAATCTGCTCATCATGTGCAATTCTAAAAATCAACACCACAAGCTCAAATACGCTATCTTTCTGTTCGCCAATGCGTGCATATAGTGCATCAAAATATTTCAGCGCTTTCTCGAGACGCCCTTGTGTAAGTGCCTCCATCAACTGGTTTTGTAGCTTCAATTTTTGTCTAGACCATTCGTGGTCTTCATACAAATCGGCTATATGAAAAATCTCACTATCTGTTGTCTTACAAACCGCTTTATTCGCTTGTCCATATGCATAATATAGCTCTGCAAGACCTACCACACTACTTACGCCTATTGAACAATTGATTTTTAGCACTTCTTCTATCTTTGATTGTAAGCATTCGGCGAGTGTCAGAGATGCAACACGGCTATCATAATCATTATTTGCTGCTTTACAAGGGATAAATATGACCATCTTATTAATCATAAGCGGTCCTACTATCGCAGGACATTTATATTTAATAATTTCACGAATCAGATCAGATTTCTCATGCAAATTTAAGTGTGTGTTAAACACATCCAATTGCCGATGACTGTCACTTATGTGGAACTGAAATACCATTAAATAGCCAAAGTCACAAGTAACATCCAAAAGATGAATCACCTTCTTCATATCTCCTTGCGCTTCACTGTTGGTCAAAATCGAATAAATAAATCCCGTTTCTAAAAAGGGCAACATGTTATAAAGGCGCTCCATCGTTTCGAGGTCGCGCACTTTCTGTTCTTGTTCACTTTCTAACTCATCAATTAACTGATCTAAAATTTGATTGAGTTTTACACGATTAATTGGTTTTAAAATATACTCTTTTACACCCAATTGAACGGCTTGTTTCGCAAATTCAAACTGCTCATAAGCAGAAATTATGATAAATTTCATATCCGGAAAACCGTGTTTGATTTCTTTGATCGCATCGATGCCATTGATGCCAGGCATGCGAATGTCCATGATGATAATATCTGGCATTAAAACTTTCGTCAGCTCGATGGCTTCTCTGCCACTGCTCGCCGCTCCGCAAACAACTAGATTGTCCTCACGTTTAGAAACAATAAACCGGACAGCATCACAAACGATTTGTTCATCATCAACTACCAAAACTTTATACATGCATATCCCCCCCTGTACTATTAAACGGAATTGCTATTGTAATTTCAGTGCCACTACCGATAACACTATTTATATGCATGATTGCTTCCTCACCGTAAGCGAGTTTAAGGCGTTGTAGTACATTACCTGCCCCAATCCCAGAAGAATGACTCTTCTTAGGCAGTACATGATCTGTGTTTTCATAAATAATGCGATTGATTTGAGATTCGGTCATACCAACGCCATTATCTTTAACTAACAAGTAGACTTTATCGGATTCTTTCCATGCTTTAACGTAAATTGAGCCACCATTCTCATTATTACCTACGCCATGAATGAACGCATTTTCAACAATAGGTTGCAAAATCAAAGGCATCATAGGGGCAGCCATCACTTCATCTGAAGCGGCTAACTCAAATGTAAGCTTTTCCCCAAACCTAACTTTCATCATCTCTGCGTAGGCTTTAATGCAAGTGAGTTCATCTTCAACAGTAACGGTTTTATCCAAAGGTTTAATATTGTATCTAAATATTGCCGACATATTTTCAAGAAATTCAAGCGTTAAATTAGCATCCTCCATCATGGCAAGTTGCACGCCTGCATTTAACGAGTTAAATAAAAAATGCGGATTAATTTGAGACTGCAAAGAACGCAGTTCCGCTTTATTAAGTAATGTTTGCATTTTAATCGTCTGAAGCTCATTTTCATAAAGTTGCGATTCCATCTCATTTGTGCGCCTTAATTCTTCAATGTAAACCCTTATACTGATTCGCATTTTATTGAATGCCTTGGCCATCATCTGAATTTCATCTTCATCACTCACAATGACTTCTTCACCTTCAAAATGACCACTTGCAATCTCATTTGCCGAATGCGCAAGTCGTATAATAGGTGCTGTCATGCGGTAAGTCACATTTAATACGAGCATGATTGTCAATAGGATGAGGTCGATGATCATGATCATGTTGATGACTTGGACTTTCTGACCATTTGAATCAAGACTCTTGTAAAGAACGACATTGTTTTCAAGTTGAACGAGTTTTAAATTGTCTATTAAGGTGCTTATGTTCTTTAAGACTTCTTCAGCAGATTGATAAGACGCTTGACACCTTTCAATATCCCGCCCCCTCTTAGCTACAACGGCTTCAGCTGAATATTGATTGTATCTTAAAACGAGATTGTGAACGTTTTCAACGGAGAGCATCCCTGTATCCCCAACGTATTGCGTTAAAAGGTCTTCTGTGCTTAGAGCGAGATTTTCACTGTTTTCAATGTATGTGTTTAGTGCATCTGATGACTTAGTCTGAATATATTGTGTCAAAGAGGTGTGCGTAAAATCTAATTTCGCTTCTATATCGCTTAGCACGATTGTCGTATCAAACATTTCATTGATTTCTTCAAGCAACATCTTTGAATTTTGAGAGACATATAGACTGATTAAGCCAATCATTAATGTCATAGTTATAAATGAGAAGAGCATTTTTTTACGAATGCTATTGAGCTTCATGGTTTACCTCCGATCAAATGGCGATAGAGGTCGATATTTTCTTTAGTTATCACTTCAATAGGGATTTCAATATGTGTTTCTGCGTTTGGCAAATCCGTAAGGGTTGATATAACGTTTGTGCCCATTCCGATTGGATTTCTGAACACTGTTCCATAGACGATACCTTTATCTATATATTCCGCGATTTCTTCAGTAAATCCAGTTCCAATAATGGTCGTCTTCCCAACGCGATTTAAATCGATGACAACTTGAGCAACGCCAATCGTATCTGTTTCATTTGTACAGACAACCGCTGATATGTCTTGATTTTGAATAAACAACTCAGAAACTAAACCTTCTGCACTAAGCAGTGTCGGCTGGGAGGTTTTCATAATCACATTTTCAGGATTGATATAACCTTCAAGACCATCTAAAAAACCTAAAACATGCATTTTACTCGCTGGATTTTCACTAACTTCACTAGCACTTTGAGAGATAAAGACGATTTTTCCGTCATCTGGCTCAGCGCTTACAAGCAGATTTGCAACGGCATTTCCCATTTCAAATGGATTCACACCGACAAAAGCATCCCTTTCAGCCGTTGATAGATCTGTATATAAAAGAACAAGTGGGATCTTATCTTGCGTAACAGACTTTAGAGCTGTCAAAAACGAAGGGTTATTAATGCCTTGTGTAATAATACCATCCACGCCGGCTCTCACAAGCATCTTAATGATTTCTGTCGCTTGATCTACATCATTGACCATGTGAAATTCAAGTGCAATTTCCATTTTTGAGGCTTCTTGCATCATGCCCTCTTTGAGTGCCGCATTGAAATTTGATTCATTACCTATCAATAGTGCTGAATAATGTCCCTTCATTACATTTGGCAGATTATTTGAGACATTGTTCGCGCCAATTTGCACTGAAAAATAAATGGACATGATGAATGTGACCCCTAAAATTATGCTAGTCACCAAAATCGCCCAATGAATCAATTTCAATTTTAACGCTTGCTTCTTTTGAGATTCCAATTGTTATCCCCCTCATCACTTGAAAGTTCATCTTTATTATACCGCATAAAACCAAAACCTCAATTAGCACAATATTCAGATTAAAATTGTCTCGCTATAACTCCCCACATTGCTATGATAGAATGATAGAAAATTGTAGTGTAAGGAGGTACAAATGGCTTATTTTGATACAATCGACAAAATTCCTTTTGAGGGTAGACACTCTAAAAATCCACTGGCATTTAAATATTATGACGCGCAAGCTCTAGTACAAGGCAAGACAATGAAGGAACATTTTAGATTTGCACTCAGTTATTGGCATACTTTAACTGGTGGCGGTGCAGATATGTTTGGACAAGCGACGTTTGATAGACCTTGGGATAAACTTGATGGCCTGGAACTTGCAAAAGCTCGCGCAAGTGCTGCTTTTGAATTGATGGAAAAACTCGGAATTGAATATTTCTGTTTCCACGATTTAGACATCGCACCAGAGGGGCATTCACTTAAAGAAAAATTTGAAATGCTCGATGAAATTGTGGCACATATTGAAGACCTTATGAAACAAACTGGCATCAAATTATTATGGGGTACAACAAACGCCTTCTCGCACCCACGTTTTGTTCACGGGGCTGCAACATCCTGCAATGCTGATGTATTTGCTTTTGCAGCTGCACAGGTTAAAAAAGCAATGGACATCACTTTAAAACTCGGTGGCGAAAACTATGTATTCTGGGGTGGACGTGAAGGCTATGAAAGTCTTTTAAACACAGATATGGCCCTTGAAAATGATAACTATGCCCGTTTTCTTCACATGGCAGTCGCTTATAAAGAAAAAATTGGATTTACAGGCCAGTTGCTCATTGAACCAAAACCAAAAGAGCCTACAAAACACCAATACGACTTTGATGCCGCGACGGTACTTGGTTTCCTACGAAAATACAACTTAGAAAACCATTTCAAACTCAATATTGAAGCAAACCATGCGACGTTAGCTGGTCATACATTTGAACATGAGCTTCAAGTGTCAAGAATAAACAATGCACTTGGTAGCATCGATGCAAATCAAGGAGATGACCACTTAGGTTGGGATACGGATCAATTTCCAACAAATATTTACAATGCAACATATTGTATGGTTGAAGTACTCAAAAATGGTGGCATAGCGCCAGGTGGCTTAAACTTTGACTCAAAGTTGAGAAGAGGTTCTTTTGACCTTGAAGATTTGTTCATAGGCTACATTTCTGGCATGGACACCTTTGCAAAAGGATTATTAGCAGCTGCAGCACTCATAGATGACGGTCGCGTTGAAACGTTTATCAAAGACAGGTATGTAAGTTACCGTTCAGGAATCGGTAAGTCGATCATGGACGGCACTGTTGGTTTCGAAGAGCTGACGACATACGCCATGGACAACGATCAAATCGTGAACCAATCCTCAAAACAAGAATGGTTAGAAACCGTTGTAAACGACGTCATTTATAACATATAAGTATTTTCATAACATCTCACACGTACTCCCCAGTGCCGAGAATGTTGTAGATATAACACCTTGTGACAAACGCCCTTTATGACCTACCATAAAGGGCGTTTGTTTTTAACTTATTTGGAAATTTTGCATTTTACATATATAATTGAGTCATAAACCATTATTAAATTGGAGGCTCTGATGAGTAAAGTATTTATATCAAACTGTAAAACTTACGATGTTGACAAAATTAAAGCATCTCTTACAGAATCACTGGATGCAATGGGCGGCTTATCAAAATATGTTCAGCCTGGTCAAAAAGTACTCTTGAAAATCAACCTCATTGGCCCTAAAAAGGCCGAAAAAGCCGCAACGACACATCCTGAATTTGTAAGAGCTGTCGGTCAACTCGTTCAATCGATTGGCGCACAGGTCTTTGTAGGCGACAGTTCTGGTGGTGCAATTGCAGGTATGGCGCCGACTAAAAAAAGTTTTATCGTTGCAGGTATCGATCAAGTGGCACACGAAGAAGGCTTTACACTCATTAACTTCGACGAAGTCGGACCAGTATCCAAAGAAATAGAGGGCAATTTAACCCAAGATTTATATATCTCAAAAGCCATAGAAGAAATGGACGTCGTCATTAATTTGCCAAAGATGAAAACACACTCAATGGGTGTTTACACAGGTGCCATCAAGAATTTGTTCGGCGTGATCCCTGGGCTTAGAAAGGCAAAATATCATAGAGACGCGCCAAACCCTGAAGCTTTTGGTGACGTTCTAGCAGATATTCATAAAGTGATCACGAATATGCCCCTACATATCATGGATGGTATCATATCTATGCAAGGTGAAGGACCAACCGCTGGTGCGCCTTATCCTGCGGGCAAAATACTCATTTCTGAAGATCCGTTGTCACTAGATCGCATCGCAATTGAGATGATGGGTATTGCACCAGAGCGCGTCGACATTCTCAAAGCGAGCATCAAGAGAAACGTCGGCGTGTGGGATAGAAATGAAATCGAAGTGATTGGTGATTTTGTAAAATTCAAAAACTACGATCTTCCCAAAAGTTATAAAACCAATGCCATCAAGGACTACACGAAAGTCAGAGGCGTCATTGACTTTTTCAAAGTCGTTCCAGTAGTCAATCAAAGCAAATGCATCTCTTGCAATTCCTGTGTCGATGGTTGTCCCGTAGGCGCAATCAATAGAGATACAAAAATAGTCGATTACACGATCTGTATCGACTGTCTGTGTTGCCATGAATTATGTATGATCGAAGCCGTTGAACTCAAATCCAAGAATCAGATGGTCAATGTCATTCGATCCATTGCAAATGTTTTTTATAAGTAGTTTTCAAATAAAATGCCTATTGACACAGACGAACATGTCACTTATAATCATATAAACGCAGACAAATACAGTCTGAATTATCTTTTCCGGGAGATGTGCTTATGAAGTATACTAAAGCAACCAATTATGCCTTGCATTTGATGGCCTATTTCGTTAAACATGAAGGCAAAGAAAATCTAAGCTTACAGCCTATAGCAACTCATATGAATATATCACCCACCTATTTGTCCAAGATTCTCACTCAACTTGTCAAGGCAGATTTGATTCAGTCCTCCGCTGGTGTCAATGGCGGTTATAGCCTAAGAAAATCTAAAACCGAAGTAAGTTTTTATGATGTCCTTCAGGCCATCGAAGGTAGTGGTGCACTTTTTACGTGTGAAATGAACGAGAATCACGTATGTAAAATCGAAAAAGTTATGAGAGAAGCAGAAGAGAAAATGGTCACACATCTCAAAGAACAACGTATCTATGATATTATTTAGTGTTTGATAAAAAGCAGTTATACACTGCTCATTTTTTTAAATCAAACTCAGACAATTACACTCTACATTATATTTTATAGGAGGTTTATTATGACAAACATCTCACATAAGCACAACGCTCAACATGAACAACATAAACATCACGACCATCATGAGCATCATTCAAATCATGACGCGAATCATAATTTTTTAACTAAAATTGCTTTTTTAGATAGCAAACAAAGAGAACAGCTCATACCACCAGAAGTACTGATCAATCAAATGCCCATCGAAAAGGACCAGATTCTACTTGATGTCGGCGCGGGAACGGGTTTCTTTACGATTCCAATGGCTGAAATCACAACAAATAAAGTTTATGCTTTAGATCCTGATGGTCGCATGCTAGGTGTTATAGAAGAAAAAGCAAAAGATAAAGGACTGACAAATATTGAGCTGATTCAAGGTTATCTCGAAGACTTAAAACTGGTGTTCGAAAGTGTCGATTTTGTTATGGCATCTTTAATCCTTCACGAAGTGCCTTCACTGACAACTGCCCTATCAAATATTAAAGATGTTTTAAAAGTTGGCGGTCACTTATTATGCCTTGAGTATGAAAAGGATGACTTAATCGTAGAAGGACCGCCAATGTCTATACGTATTGGTTCTGAAGCGCTCGAAAAAATGTTACAATCCATTGGATTTGAAATTGTGAAGATGACTAGAATCAATGATGCAATTTATACTGTATTGGCAGTTAAAAAATAGAAAAAAATAATGCCTAAGAGTTTCTACACGACACTCTTAGGCATTTCATATGCTCATTTCGATGCATCTTTTACTGGACGCGCTTCAATGTAACCTCTATACCCCATTGGTGCAAGTTGAAATCTTGGTGCAGCTTCTGGTGCCCAAGCATAGCCATAAACGGAAGGATCAAATTTATCAATATGCTGCCATACTTCGCCAATCTCGTTCATGAAATCGTCATCGTTATAGGCCTCACCTTGAAACACCATCAGTTTGCACGGTGGTAATTCAATAAGTTCAAAGCCCTCAGGAACTGAATTTGCATAGTCTACAGGCACTTCAACACCTTGAACGTATTGTGAAGTGCCTTCTCTAACTAGATGTTTAGGTAACCACATGCCAATAGGCTCATAGAGTGCTTCTTTAACACTCGTTAGAACGGACCACACGTCACAACCGACTTCCTCACAGTATGCAAAATACTCTGTTGCCTCTTTCCCTCTTTTCAATAAAACCTTACGAACAGGTCGCTCAATGACCTGAACAAATACTGTCTTGGTCGTACGCTTTTCACTCATGACTTTTTCTCCTTTATGAAATGCTCGGTAGGTATCAAAAACTTTCTGAGGTATAAACAATTTAATGGGCGGTGTTTTTTGACTGTATTTACTTGGTGGCATTCCAAATTCCTTTGAAAAAGCTCTAGTAAAGCCTTCGTGGGAATCGAATACGAAATCCAGTGCGACATCGAGAATTTTCTCATCGCCATCCCTCAAAATCAAGGCTGCTTTTGTAAGTCTTAATGCCCGAATATACTCAAATGGCGCTTTACCAACGACTTCTTTAAACAATCTTGCGGCATGCCATGGCGAATACCCTGCTGCAACCGCTAACTCTCGTAAAGTAATTTTACGCAAGATATTGTCATCAATATACTCTTGCATACGCTGGACCGCTTTAATTGTTTGTACTTCATCCATCTTCTCACCTCCTACTGCCATAATTATAGTTCATAAAGGTTTATACTTCTTGACCTGGATTGCGCTATTTTGATATTATAGGTATATTCCAAATAAGTATCAGGAGGACTTTTTTTTATGACGACACCCGTTTTTATTGCATAGCATTAGCTATTGCAATCTTTAGAATATGAACTTTGTTATAGCTATTGCAAACCTAAAGTAATATAAATTTAGGAGGCAATAAGTGAGCTATAGAAAAGCGGAAGAAATTCTGCCAATTGAATTGATTGCGCTGATACAAAACTATGTAGATGGCGCAAATATCTATATACCCCGAAAAGTTAATCAGAGAAAAGATTGGGGAGACAAAACCACGATTCGTCAAGAGTTGGAAAATAGGAACTCACAGATATTTACAGATTACCAAAACAACTTTTCTAGTCATGATTTAGCAGCTAAGTATTATTTATCTATAAAAAGTATACAACGAATTATACGCGAAATGAAATACAACCTATGATATTTTGAGCTAGTTCAAATTTATTTGAATTGGCTCATTTTTTTTTAAAATAATGTATTAGGTCGAAATCCAACGGAGTGTCCCCTATAATTAAATGAGACAATCAATAGGAGGCTCTTTTTTATGACGACACCCGTCTGTTTTGCATAGCAAAGGCTATTGCAAATAAAAATCAAACGATGATGTAATAGCACTTTGCAAATCCAAGTGAGGATAAATGGAGATGCAAGATGAGCTATTTAAGGAAAATAAGTTATAGTGTCATACCAGAACATTCATTTAATGTTATTAGAAACTGTTCAGGATGTGGATGCAAAGCAGTTTTTCATAATACAAACCGCTTTCGAGTCAATGCAAATGGTAATAAATTGGATGTTTGGTTGATTTATCAATGCAAAAAATGTAAGCATACCAGTAATTTTACTGTTTACAAAAGACAGAATCCTGAGTCACTTCTTCAGCAGGAATACGAGAAATTTTTAAGCAATTCACAGGATTTAGCGTTTGAGTATGGAACAAACAGCCAGTTTTTCGCACAAAATAGTGCAGAAGTCGATTGGTCTAACATAAAATATACGATAGAATGTCAGACAATCCCAGATGAAATAGATCGCTCGTTTCAAAAAGGTGATTTAATAGTCGTTAGCAACAGTTATATGATCAAAATTAGAACAGATAAAATCGTTTCTGAGATTCTGAATCTATCGCGTTCAAGACTAAAGGCGTTGGAAAAACTCGGCATTGTTAATGTATCTGAGGAAAAAATACAACATGAAATTATCATAGCTTTAGCTGGCGAACTGATTTGACCACAAAAAAAGTGCGTTCAACCTATTTATAATAGGTGTACGCGCTTTTTGTCTTTTTATAGTCATTTTTTTGTAATACAAATGCAAGACTAATAGGATATACTATCCTTATGAATGACAACTTAACCGGTTTGAAAGGAGTTTTACATGGCCAATGCGTATAGAAAACGACACATCAAGCTGATTCTAACAATTGCAGTTACTTCAGCAGCCATAATTGCATCAACACTTACAGCTTCTGCACCTACTTACGCGACTTATTTTAGCGATCTCGATAACCACTGGGCAAAGTCCTACGTAGAAGTGGTTTCTACACATAAAGCTGTTTCTGGCTATGTAGATGGCACATTCAAACCCGACGATCCGATTCAAAGAGTAGAATTTATTGCGATTGTCGTCAACGCTCAAGGTCTTGAAGTTCGGACGCCGGCAATTGGTGAATATTGGGGACAACCCTACATCGAAGCAGCTGTGAATAGCGGGCTAATCCTTTCAAACGAATATGGAAATAACGATGAAATGACTTTCAGCATGAACATAACAAGAGAAGAAATGGCCAGTATCGTCGTCAATGCTTATGTCAAGTCTGGTGGGTTAACGGAACCTCTCGTCTTAAATGACGCAAGTACAAAATTAAGTGATTTTGACAGCGTCACCCCGCATTATTACGAGAACGCGATAGCTTCTGTCGCACTTGATTTTATAACAGGCTATTCGAATGGCACCTTCGCAC
Organism: Acidaminobacteraceae bacterium; assembly: GCA_942493125.1. Classification (GTDB taxonomy): domain Bacteria; phylum Bacillota; class Clostridia; order Peptostreptococcales; family Acidaminobacteraceae; genus Fusibacter_C. The sequence continues at coordinate 631,390 of OW818667.1, forward strand.
CAAAGCAAAACGCAAGCCGTGCTCAGGCAGCTGTTCTATCCTATAAATTGCTCATAAAACTTGGTGTAATAACGGACCTCGACTTACCAGAAAATATCATACTTTCAAAAAGCGCGGTTAAACAAGGCGATTTATTGAAAGTAACGGTATATCATGCAAACACACCGACTGAAATAGCACTCGTTCAAGACTTGTATCCAAATTTCAAATGGTATGACACGGGTGATGTGATTGAAGGGTACATTCCAACCAATTACAGCTCAACACCAGGCATCCATAACCTCAAATTTACCAATACTAAGACTGGAAATATAACAACTAAAGAAATCAATATCGTTGCGAGGGACTTCAGAGTTCAAAGGTTAACGGTTGATCCAAATGTTGAATCCAGCACCAAAACAGAAGAGGCATACGCCCAGTACAGAAAGTATTTCAACCCTTCCCGTGAGGTATCCTCTCCTGTGAAGTATTATACGGAGTCTTTTTTATTACCAACGCAAGGCAAGCTTACCACTGAATTTGGTGAAGCGCGTTATGTCAATGGGTCACTAACAACTTACAGACACGCAGGCATTGATATTGCAGCCCCAAGAAATGCTGAGGTGTTGGCAACCAATACAGGTAAGGTCATGTTGGCCATGCCGCTCATCATAACTGGTAACAGCATCGTCATTGATCACGGTGAAGGCCTTTTCAGTGTCTATTTCCATCTAGACAAGCTATTTGTCAAAGAGGGTGAAATGGTTACACGCGGTCAATTGATTGGTGCAGTGGGCTCAACAGGATTCTCAACAGGGCCACACCTTCACTTCACGATGTCCTATTATCGATTCGACATCGAACCTGGATTTCAGCTGTATGGTGAGACCATCACAAAGAGCAATTATTTGAACTTGATGAAATAAGGCCAGTTGAATCACTGAGTTATATTAGAGATTAATGGTTTATATTAGATATTTTTTGCTTCACTTTAAAGAAGTCCTTCCATGGATCTTCCTTTTTCAATCGTTCAATCGCTTTATAAATTGTTATCTCATCGGGCTTCACGCTATCAAGTTCGCGCCATAAAATGGGCATTGATACGGGAGCCCCTTTTCTTGCCCTTACTGAATATGGGGCAACACTTGTTGCACTTCTGCTGTTTCTCACCCAATCGATATATATTTTACCTTTTCGATTCTCTTTTCTCATGTTGCTTGTGTATTTGTCGGGCCATTTGGTTTCCATTGCGGTAGCCGTCATCTTTGCAAAGTTCTTGACTGCAGACCAGTCAGCAGAAGGTTCCAATGGAACAACGACGTGATACCCTTTCCCACCACTAGTCTTTAGATAGGATTCCAATGAAAGCGCATCGAGAATTTCTTTCATATCCCGAACGCCTTCTCGAACTTGATCTAGTGCCATGCCCTCAGCTGGATCAAGGTCGAAGACCATCATATCGGGCGTATCGATTTTTTCCACCTTGCTGCCCCAAACGTGAAATTCGATTGTGCCCATTTGAACACAGTGAATTAGACCTGAAGCATCCTCCAAATAAAAGTAGTCTTCTATGTCTCCATTTGATTCTTTTAATTTCATCATCTGAAGTCCTGTGATTGCTTTAGCCAAATGCTTTTGATAAAAGCATTCTCCCGGAATCCCTTCAGGGCAACGCACAAGACTCGATATTCGCTCTCCTGCGTATCGCATCATGCGCTCAGAGACATCGTTATAATATCGTGCCAAATCTTCTTTAGTGATTCCTGATCCTTCAAACATTTCCTTGTCTGGGCTGCTAATTTTCACCCCTTTTACAGTTACACTCTTACGACTTTTAGAATTATCTGCTGACCTAGTCGTATTAGAAGAATCATCATCCTCTACCTTATTAAAATTTTCTCTTTTTACTTCCTTTGGTGTCTTGTCAGTCCTCAAGCCCTTGTAACTAGCTTGACGCAATTGGTTTTCATCCGTCCACTGCGCAAATCTAATCTCTGCTACGAGCTCTGGATTAAGCCAAGTAATGACCTCATCTGAACGCTGCTTTGGCACATCTTTGAACGGAGATGTTTTACTTTTAATCTTTACAAATTTACTTTCCAAATCTTCCATGGATTTTTGTGTAAAACCAGTGCCAGCTCGTCCCACATATATGAGTTCTTTATCTTCGTAAACACCTAGAAGGAGTGCACTGACACCACTTTTTTTCTTATCGGTAAGTGTATAGCCTCCGATTACAAATTCTTGTCGGTTCTCGCACTTTACTTTTAACCAATCACCATTTCTTGTGCCAGTATAGATTGAGTTCAAATTTTTACATATAATGCCTTCCATATCAGCACTGCAGGCAGCTACAAACGTGTTCTTTCCAGCGCTGTCAGTGTGGTTGCTGTAATGTAAACCAGGCTGCTGTTTCTCCATAAGTGTTGAAAGTTTATCCTTTCTATACTTCAGCGGCTCGCTTCTAAGGTCCTTTCCGGACAAAGCTAATAAATCAAATACGATATAAGTGACTTTCTTACCTTTAGGTGCTTTTAGGAATCCTTGAAGCGCTTGAAAATCTGTTTTACCATTCTTGTCTAATACCACGACTTCGCCATCAAGGACCATCACTTTGTCATTACCCCACTCAATCAAAGCATCCGCAATGCTTTGAAACTTATCCGTATAATCCTTGCCATTTCTAGACATGAGGCGAACCTGATTGTTTTTCAGATAGGCTACGATTCTGAAACCGTCGTATTTGAGTTCATAAATCCATTCCTCTCCTTCTGGTACTTTATCTACGAGCTTGGCAAGTTGAACATCAGTTTTATCAAATGGAAGTGCGTTCACATCTGTCATGGATTCTATGTCAGAATCTATGTCTGTTTCCTTGGCCTCTGCGATTTCCTTCATCGTGCGATTTGAACGGACGCTCGTTTGATAATCTGATATGCCATCGTGATCCATAACATACTTATCTTTTTCCTTTATCAGCAACCAATTTTTCTTATTGTCTTTGTTATCTTTATCTTGTTTCAATCTGATTAATGCCCATTTGCCTTTTAATCGACTTCCCTTTAAAATGATTTTCAAAGAGCCTTCCTTCAGACCTTTTTCCACATCAAATTGTGGTTCCCATACGCCTTCATCCCATAGCATAACTGTGCCACCACCATACTCACCCTTTGGAATCGTTCCTTCAAAATCTCTATAATCAAGGGGATGGTCTTCAACTTCGACAGCTAGTCTCTTGTCACTTGGATTAAAAGACGGCCCTTTCGGAACGGCCCAACTCAGGAGAACACCATCCCATTCAAGGCGAAAATCATAATGATCACGTGAGGCGGCATGGTGCTGTACAACAAACCTTAATTGCTTTCCGCTCGTGGTTGTCTTTCCTTCTGGCTCTGGAGTTTTATCGGCATTTCTCTTTTTATCATATTCCTCCAATTTTCTTGCCATCTGTACACTTCCTTTTGTGAATCAATGTCATCTATTTTGCAGCAGTTTTTTTCTTTTTAGGTTCTTGCTTCTCGTCGGATTTTTTTGAATTAGCTTCGACACTTCTTTTAAGAAGATCCATAATATCTACAACTTTACCTGTTAATGCTGACGTCTCAGTCTCATGTTCTTCATCATCAATATTTTTACCTTTTTTCTTAGACTTGGCTTCGATACGCTTCATAATCGCTTCGGTGAATTGATCTTTGTATTCTTCTGGTTTCCACACATCAGTCATGCCATCGATGAGACTTTGAGCTAAATCCATCTCTTTATCCGTTATTTTTACAGACTGAGGGAGATTCAGTTGTGCCATGGACCTAATATCTTCATGAAAACGAATTAAATTTAAAACCAATCCATCTTCATTTGTATAAATCACTGCAAGGTGTTCTTTTGTTCTAATCACAACACGTGCAATGGCAACTTTGTCCGCTTTCTTTAGCGCATCTCGAAGTAGGACATATGGTTTTTCACCACCCTTTGTCGGCGCCATATAATACGGTTTCTCCAGATAAAGCAATGAAAGCTCTTCTCTATTGATAAACGTTTCAATATCAACTGTTTTAGACGCTACAGGATCAGCCTTAACAAAATCATCATCAGTCATCACCACGTAATTGCCATCTTCAAACTCAAATGCTTTCACGATGTTTTCCCATGGCACTTCCTCTCCCGTCACTTCATTAACCCTTTTGTATTTAACCTTGTTTTCATCTCTAGAATCAATATAGTTAAATTTTAACTCGTTGGTATCTTCTGCAGAATACAAGCTAATTGGAATATTTACGAGCCCAAAAGAGATTGCACCATTCCATATAGATCTCATAAGATTCACCCTTTCTAATTAAACAAACGCATCTATTTGGAAATTGTGTATTATGCAATTTCCTCAAATATAAAGTTTCCTAAATTATATTTATACCCCTTACAAGATAAAAAAAATCAAGCACCAACAATTCGAGATTGTCGATACTTGATTATCAATACTTTGTTATAGGTCACATACACATGCATTCTAGTCATCTAAATGCGACAGCTCTTTTAGTAGTCTAAGTAGTTCAAAAACATCTTCCTTTGGCGTTGCCCATGAGGTTACAAATCTCGCCTCCATATTGTTTGCGTCATATGGATGTTCCGCTTCGTAGTAGCAAAGTGCTGAGAGCTTTTCATGAACCTTGTTAGGAAGAATCGTAAAAATTAGATTTGTTGATGGATAGGTCACCAGTTCATAACCTAACTCAATGATTCCATTTTTTAATAGGCTCGCCATCTCGTTCGTATGTTTTGCCATTTCAAAATACAGATCATTTTCAAACAGTGCTTTAAACTGAACACCAAGCAGTCGGCCTTTTGCTAGAAGTGCCCCTCGTTGTTTGATCGAAAATCTTATGTGGTCTTTTAGACGGTCATTGGTGATGACAAGTGCTTCACCAAAGAGGATGCCATTTTTAGTACCACCGATCGTAAATGCATCTGTTAAATTCGCAACATCTTCAATCGTCATATCGTTGTCGGCACAAGTCAAAGCGTTGGCTAGTCTTGCACCATCGAGGTAAAGATATAGGCCATACTTATCGCAGGTTTTTCTTAAGTCTTCAAGCATCGCTTTTGTGTAAATAGTACCCGTTTCAGTCGCATTTGAGATATAGACCAATTTTGGCAATACCCAATGCTCATCAGCATGCTTCACAATGGCAGCCTCAATCATAACTGTAGTGAGCAATCCATCCTTAGATTCCATTTCAATAATCTTATGTCCTGTGGCTTCAATAGCACCCGTTTCGTGAACGGATACATGACCAAGATCTGTTGCAATGACCGCCTCGTAAGGTCTCAAAAAATGAGCGATCGCGATCGTATTTGTTTGAGTGCCCGTGACCAATAGATGCACATCCGCATCCGGTCTACCGATTCTGCTTTTTATGAGCTTTGTCGCATCACCAGTGATATCATCCACACCATAGCCAACGTGCTGCTCTCTGTTCGTTTTTATGAGTGCTTCAAGTACTTTCTCATGTGCACCCTCTGAGTAATCATTCATAAAATAAAGCATTTGAATCTCCTTCAGACTATGTGTCTATTTATTTTCTGCCAATGTCTTTATGCGCGCCAAAGCTTTAGGAATGCTGATCGTAAACATTTCTACGAGGTCCTCTGGCACATCTGTTTTAGCGACTAGTGTCGTTATACCATTCATTTCTGTAAGTGAATAACTCTCTGTCAGCCCAGACCACTCTTTTTCACGTTCCTTCTGACCACTTTCTTGCGTGTCAGCATAATGCTTAAAGAATACATACTCATTTGGAATCATCTTCTCGACTAAACTTGATACACCGTAACCATTTACAGATGAGATGAATTCGACTTCATTGCCTTCCTTGATCTCGCCCTTCATATAGGTGCCTTCGTCAATATTATTTGCCCAATCGCGAAATGTTTTATCATCCCAAAGCGTTGACCAGACACGTTCTTTGGTCGCATTAATTTCAATCGAAAATATAAGTTCTTTCATACTTCCTCCAGAATCAATAAAATATAAATATAAATTAGACTATTTAGTTATATATTTCCGTTTTCAGTCAACACATGCTCCGTGAATACTTCAACAATTTTGGGATCGAAGTGCGTGCCTGAACATCTTTTCAGTTCTCTGATTGCTTCCTTCTTAGATATTTTTTCATCAAAGGGTCTCTCGCTTGTCATTGCTTCGTAAGCTTCTGCAACTGCGAGAATTCTAGCTTCAAGCGGTATTGCTTCTCCCATATGACCATTTGGATAACCACTACCGTCCCATTTTTCATGATGATGGATGACAAATTGTGCCAGCTCTGAAAATTCATTTGTAGAACTGAGAAGCCGCCATCCAATCTCTGGATGTCTTTCGATTTCGACTCTTTCTGTACTTGTTAAACTTCCTGCCTTATTGAGAATATTTTCATCAATGCCTATCTTTCCAATATCGTGAATCAATCCGACGACGCGCATATGATTGATGGTATTTTGGTCTAATTCCAATTTAATTGCAATCGTTTGACAAATACGACTGACTCTATTTGAATGCTCCGCTTCGTGTTTGCTTTTTCAAACAGGGTACTCATGATGAGTTCAATTGTTTTACTTCTTATACTGGTGCGTTCAATGAGTTTGTGCTTGTACATATGATTTTCTGCGTTTACGACAACTTCTGTGATGGATTCACTCTCCATTATTTTTGTTTCATAGCCAAATGATATCGACAACTCAATGTTTGCAACGATTTCCTTTGCGGTCAAGTCTTTTATGTGATTTGCAATTTTAACAGTATCAGCAGCTGATGTCTTCGGTAACAAAAGGACGAATTCGTCCCCGCCAATTCTAGCGATAATGTCATCCTCTCGGCAAGCTTTCTGAATCGTTTCTGCAGCCTTTTTGAGAAGCTCGTCACCCAAATCGTGTCCAAATGAGTCGTTGACGAGCTTTAAGCCATTGACATCAAACATGATTATTGATAATGGAAGGTTTTCTTTTTTATCTAAATCGATTAACATGCGCTCATAATATCTTCGGTTATATAGACCCGTGAGGTGGTCATGTGTGCTCAAATAATGCAGCTTTTCTTCACTGATTTTTCGCGAGGTTATGTCTTGGGCAGCACCCCATAGAGCAGTAATTTGGTCATTCGCGTCCCTTTGTGCTTCTCCGCGAGTCCAAATCCATCTGGATGACCCATCGCTATTTAGAATTTCAAGTTCCAGCTCGTAAGGATCACCTAAAGATGTTGTTCGATCAACAGACTCCGATAATTTTTTCCAACTTTCAGCAGTGAACAACTCATTTTGTTTTTGAAAAACAGGTGGTGGCTTAGATGCATCAAGTCCAAACATTTTGTAAAGTTCCTCTGACCACATAACTTTGCCTGTTTGTATGTTCAATCGCCATGTTCCCAAATGTGCTATACGCTGTGATTCCAATAAATCATTCATACTCATTTTAAGTTGAACTTCAATCCTTTTGCGTTCAGTAATATCATTAAAAATTACCGCAACTTGTTTTGAATTCGGAGAATAGGCTGTAACTTCAAAGAACATGTCTAAATCTCTTGAATATTTCTCAAAAGTAACAGGCTCACCTGTACTTGCAACATACTTGTACTTTTGCAACCAAGCATCATCGATATTAGGCATAATATCCGACAATTTTTTTCCAATAATCGCTTCACGTTTCATACCAGAAAATTTTTCATAGGCTTCATTTGAGTCTATGATGCAATAATCGATTGTGTTTCCCATATTATCTTGCATGGTCTCAAATACGACGAGTCCTTGTGTCATCTGCGTTATAAGGCGTCTGAATTTCTCTTCACTCTCAATTAAATCCTTTTCGTTTTCATTTTTCATGTTGCGGCTCCCTTTTCTCCCATGAAAACCTCCAATTACTTATTATAGACCTTTGTCGCGATTTGTGGACAATAATTTATCCAAATAGATCGACTTAAACTGCTTACTGGCCATCGCCTGCTTTAAAGGTGGCAATTTAATAATAACGCCAAGAACAGCAGCCATCGCACGATGATTGGCAAATGCTTGGTTATCAAATACTAAATTTTGAAGCGTCCCTTTCTCAATAGCTTGCATAACAAATCTATGGGTGCTATTCACTGGCGTAATAATTTGAATCTCTCTTCGCGTGAGCTCGATCGCTTTTATTGAACAGCTTCTCACGCACACGCCACAACCTAGGCAGATCTCATTGTCTACCTTAGCAATATTACCTGTTTCCGTTTCTTGCATAGATATAGCCAAAATCGGACATGCCTTCTCACATTTACCGCATCCGACGCAGTTACTCAAAATCTTAGGGATGTAATTGGTTGTAGCCACTGGTTGCATTGGGCTAAATTTTCTTGCGGCTTGCAACGCTTCACAGCAACTTCCACAACAATTGCAAATAAAAGCGGGATCATTTCGCACATTTTCCCCGATTTGTACTAACCCAGAAGCGTAAGACCGTTCTAGTGCGTCCATCGCTTCCTTCTTATCAATTAATCTAGCATGCTGACCATTATTGGCAAGAGAGCGTGCTACGTTGCCAAAGGTGAGACAGACATCAAGTGGCGCACCAATTTCACATGGCTGATTGACGTGTAACATCTTATGTCTGCAGTAACAAGTGCCCAGTCCAATATAACTGGCGTCATCAATAATATGGCTCGCTCTTTCATAGTCTAAAATATGTAACGCGTTAGGATTCGTCAAAACCGGCTCCTGCACATAAACGCGTCCAAGCGGGGTCTCTGTTGCATAAAATAAATCCTTAACAAAATCTTCTTCGACATTCAAGTATTGGTAATACAGTTCACTCAAGTATTTTTGATCGATATCGCCCCTAGTGCGCATGAGTGCGAATTCAATAAACCCCGCCATCGGTGGCGGCATCGCAAATTGACGTTCGCCATTGTGAAATGAATCCACTAACAAAGCCTTCATACATAGTTTCTCTAAAAAAGCTTCAGCCTGCACTTCGCTGATATGCCAAATTTTTGCAGCCTTCTTTGCTGTAAATGGACGAATTGGCAATAAAGCGACCAGTTTTGCTTCGTTTTCCGTAAATAGAACTTGCAGGATCTTGTATAAGCTTTCAGATGGTGGTGCCCCATGCGTAAACCAATTGATTCTCTCTTCTAAACTCTTATAGGCATCTTTGCTCGTAATATGTCCCATGTATTCACCTTCCTTATTAAGACGATCTACATTTTTGAATGCTTTGTAACGATCCATTTTTTATCTATAAAATATTTCCACAAAGCCATAGAATGTCCTTGGCCGAGTTGATACTCCTTTTTTAACCAATCGGTAAAAACAGTCGCTTTCATATCCGCCTCAAGTATACCCTGAGTAAGTGCTTCTTCTCTAATTTGTTCCGGAGTCTTCCCCGTTTTCATTTTGATGTTGTCGATATATGCTTGAAATGACATAGCTGTTAGCCTCCTTTTATTTAAATTATATCCTTTTAATAATATAACGCAATTTAAAATTGATTGAATTGTTACAGAGTATGTAATATGATACAATATCTATAGATTTCTGGAGGACGTATGAAAATACTGGCAATTTCTGATATTGAAAGCAAACATCTCATCGATTTTTTCGATGCTACTAAATATAAGGATATAGATTTGATTCTTTCTGCAGGCGATTTGAATAGTAGTTATTTATCATATGTCGTAACCATGATCAATAAACCACTACTTTATGTTCATGGTAACCATGATGTCAAATTGCTGGATTCACCAGCTGAAGGTTGCGACTGTATCGATGACGAGATCGTAACCTTTAATGGTCTTCGCATTGCAGGGCTTGGTGGTTGTATGACTTACAGCGGCAAAGCACTTCAGTTTACAGAATCTGAAATGGCATGGCGCATCAAGAAAAATGTCCTTAAGTATAGAAAAGGGATTGATATACTGTTGACACACGCACCAGCGTTTGGCCTTGGTGACGGAAAAGATCAAGCCCATATTGGCTATCAAAGTTTCATCGGTTTAATGGATAAATACGCGCCAAAGTTGATGATACACGGCCATATGCACCTGAATTATGGCATCTGCGGACGGGAACACCAGTATAAAAGCACAAGAATTATCAACGCCTTTGATCACACGATCATAGAGTTGTAAAAAATAAAAGGGTGTTCAAGACAGCAAGCAAAATAATATGCTGTCGTGAATCACCCTTTTCTTCATTTCTGTTCAATCACTTCGACATTATCCACAAACCAATCCATCCCCATGATTTCTTCAGGTGTTGGTATTTGATCTTCTGCTATCATCGTTTCTCCACTTTGACTCAAAACAGGGCCAGTAAAAGGATTAAATTGGTCAGAAATAATCATTTGCTTCAAGTGTTTTATAAGCTTCAAGGTATCTCTTGGTATCCACTCGTTTGCCATATATAGGTCAACGACCCCCAAATCAAGTCCCCACCAAAAATTGATCACCTTTTGAGCCTGACTTGAAGTGGCTAGCAGCCTTTGATAAGAACCGTTTAAAAGACTACTAATAATTTTCTCATAAAAGACACCCCAGTTCCAAATCGGTGCCGCAAGGTAATGTTTGGGTTGTTTTGTCACTTCATCAATGTCGCAAAGCATCGCATAAACACCGTAGTCCCATGTGACATCTCTTGGTACGATAATATTTTTATTACTGATGATATCTGCACCTCGATGAATCAAACACTCAGAGATATTTGTACTCTTTTGTGGATTGTTCCACTCTCCTGTGTAGGCTACAAGTACTCGGGCATGTGGATTGACCAGTTTTGCACCTAATGAGAAGGCATTTATCGAGCTGATCACCTCAGGATTTGGATCGGTTGCAGTATATCCTATGAGATTAGATCTCGTCATAGCACCTGCTATAACACCTGTTAAGAACCTCGGTTCATAGGTGCGCCCAAAATAGTTTGCCATATGGACGTAAGGTCTATTTCCAGAACAGCTAAAAAATTTAATTTTAGGTAGCTCAATGGCACATTTTAAAGTTGCGTGACGAAACACCTCACTTGTTGTAAAGATCACATCATAACTGCCGTCTATTGCAAAATTCTTGATGACTTCATAAGCGGAATCATCTTCTGGAACATGGTCAATGCTGCCTGTTTCAATCTGCCCATTAAACAAAGACTCAATATGGTTTCTTCCTAATGTATGTGAATAGGTCCAGCCAGAACTTACTGCATCACGTGCATAGACAAAACCAACTTTGATTGATTTTGGTGCAAATAACGCACTGAGCGATCCTAGCAAATTGCTTCGACTCATATCTTCTGCATCTGTGAGAATTTCAAGTTCTTCATTTGTGCCATAATTGGAAAGCTCTAGCAATAAGTTCGGCATTAAAGCCTCAACTTGGCTTTCATCGACAGGCTCGGTTAATTTATAGAGCTTCGCATACAATAGAAATGCATCACCAGTGGTCATATCTAGAGTATCGCCTCCTGCACCTTTAAATAGTTTTCGAAAAGGTTGATAGACATACTTATTGAAATGCTCAAAGCGCGTCTCATCAGGTACACCTTCTGGATGATAGTCTTCAAGATATTTTAAAAGTCGCTCATACCGATAATGTTTGCTCAGCCAGATGGTTCCCAGCTTCGTCTGATCGTAAAACGTCATAAAGGCATAATAGTTGACAATATCTTCGTCGTTTTCATCATATCTTGGAATGATACGCGTGACTTCTGCTTGAAAGGATGTCGCGCCTAAGTATTTTAATACGCTCACTCGTTTGTTGCCTTCCATCACATAAAAATAATTCAGGTATTCATAAACTTTGATTGGATCGCGAAGCCCTTCTGATAGCTGGGCACGACATACTTCAGTCCACTTACTGCTGAATTCACTTTGGTCTGGACCCAAAGGAAAAAAACTCTTTGAAAAGAGCATTCTTCTGGCGTTGTAATAAGTGCCAACTACTTTAGACAGTGGAATTTCAAAAGTCCCTAACGTCACATTGCCGACAATATCGGAGTCGCGAAGGATACCATCCAGTGAACTCAAATGACCAGATAATCCTTTCGCTTTTAATCGATTGTATTCTCTTTTGCCTTTTGCCTTTGCATCCTGATAATAATTTACATAAGATATCTTTGGTTCCAACGTCTTCACCTCTCATTATCACAGTCTTTTATGATTTCATTCTAATTAAATCAACCTAAAATAGCTCCGGTAATAGATACCATTAACCATATACTTGAAATTAAAATAGCAAGAATTAAAATAATCAACAAAGTTATCGTTATTTTTACACATTTTTTTTCTTTTAAGGCTAAAAGCATTATTGAAATCACATCCATCATATAAAAAAATTGAGATATTCCTGCAATAACTGATATGACCTTGCTATGAATCCCCAGTTTATGGGATTTAAAAATATACGCCACTGAATATGGTGCTGCACCAACCATAGCTAACCATCCCAATACTGAAAAAAATACAGCTATAGCTGGACCGACAAACACCATGATTACTATCGGCGTAAACATTAACAACAAAGCAACAGCAATACAAAGACCACCCATTATATAAAATGGAATCAAAGTATATTTAATCAGTATCGCACAATTTAACAATCGAGTTCTACCAATTCTATTTTTCCCAAGAATTACAACCATTAAATTGATTACTCCAAAAATAACTGGGATCAATAATGGCCATGTGTATATGTTAGTATCGCCAGGTATATTTTGATTTATTTTAAAATATACAATTGGAAATAAATAAATAGAAGCCGTATATAAAACCGCAACTATATATATTGGATGAAAACCCTTTTCTTGCTCATTTTCGATCATCAGATTCTCCCCAATCTTCTTAATTATATACAAGTACTGAAATAACTGAATTCTTTTAAACAAAATAGTTGTCCTTATTATACCTTATTTTAAGATGGCTTAATATCATTTTCATTAGCCACCTATATTTAAGCTAAAATGGCCTGCCAATTAACTTGACGGGCCATTTTAATCAAATGTTACTTTCTCAAATCTTCCAATTCTCTTTTATAGGTCATGACATCCTGAATCACTTGGGTTACATTATCTGCCTGTAATACCACAAGATCTCCCTTTTGAGCCATATTGAGCGCTAATTGGGTGGCTTCTTTTTCATCATCAACTATTGTTATCATATCTGGTGTAAAACCACTGCCCAGCAATCCCTCTTTTACAAGACGTGCCGTCTCACCAAGCGTTCTTCCCCTCGGGTCTGCATCGCAAATAACAATGTGATCATAGTAATTAGCCAAAGCACTCCCAAATGCCAATATATCCTCCGTTCTTCGATTGCCGACACCTGAGGCCATTCGAATTTTTCTACCTGGCATCAATTCTTTGATAAAGTCACCCGTCGCCTTTAAAGCGCCTATATTATGGCCATAGTCGACAACCACCTTAAAATCGCCTAAATCAATAACATTCATTCTGCCAGGTGATTGACCAATTGATGGACTGAAGCTGACCAATCCTGCTCTGATTCTGGTCTCATTCACGCCTAGAGCAGCTGTTGCAGCTACCGCTGCCATGACATTCTCAATGTTGAACCAAGCTTTACCCTCAAATGTAATGGGCACTTCTATGACACTGGCTACGATTGAAAGCCAGCCTTTTCTCTGAATGATGATTTTACCATCTTGAATCGTAACGTTTAAATTCCCTTTATCATAATTTGTCTTAAGCGCTGGATGTTCCGGATATCTTGAAAACAAAATCGGATGCCCCGGTGTTTTATCCATACGGGAAAGCACTAAGGGATCATCTGCATTGAAAACTGCGAAACCTGATGGTTTTACAGATTCAACAACTGTTGATTTCAATCTGGTCAATTCCTCTAAGGTGTCAATACCACCTTCTCCTAAATGATCAGAGGAGACATTGAGAAAAACCCCTACATCACTTTCGTTGTATCCAAGACCTCGCCTTAATATGCCACCCCTAGCCACTTCGAGAACGGCCATATCGATGGTGGCATCCATCATAACTTTTCTAGCACCTTCCGGACCGCTATAATCACCCTTTAGGATGGGAATGTTATCGATGATCACAGCATCAGTGGACGTCATGCCCACAATTTTACCACTCAGTCCTAAAATATGAGAAATAAGTCTTATTGTCGTGGTTTTACCATTGGTTCCAGTTACTGCAACAATCGGAACACTATGCGTTGAACCAGGTGGAAAAAGCATATTAACTATGTAGGCGCCAATATTTCGCTGTATGCCTTTAGATGGGTTCAGATGCATTCTAAACCCAGGTGCGGCATTGACTTCAACAATTCCCGAAGTATCACACGTAAGTGGTTTTTCTAGTGACTCTGCAATTAAATCTATGCCGATGACATTCAGACCAATAATCTGTGAAATGCGTTCAGCCATCAATTGATTCAGCGGATGAACATTATCCGTGACATCGATGGCAGTGCCACCCGAGCTAAGATTCGCCGTCGATTTGACATAGCACTTTTCACCCTTAGCAAGAATACTCTCGAGGGTTAGCTGATTTATTGCCAGCAATCTTTCAGTCATACAATCTGCATTGATGCGCGTCAGACTTTTTTCGTGACCAAAGCCTCTGTTTGGATCATTGTTCACTTCGTCGATTAATCCTTCAATGGTATCTTTTCCATTTCCGATGACAAAGGCGGGTTCCCTAAGCGCTGCCGCCACAAATTTTCCACCTATGACAAGGATTCTGTAGTCAAAGCCTTCCAGATATTTTTCCACGAGACAGGTATCGCAAACTTCACAAGCGGTTTCATAAGCAATAAGCAAATCTTCAGCATTGACCACATTTATGGTTATGCCTCTGCCATGATTGCCGACCAACGGTTTAACCACTACAGGGTATCCTATATCTTCAGCAACCATCAAAGCTTCTTCCACACTACAAACGGACCGGCCTTCTGGAACAGGAATGCCCATGGATGACAGAAGCTTTTTCGACATTTCTTTATCGTCGGCGATCTCCACACCTAAAGCAGAGGTATTGTCCATCATAGTAGCTTGAATTCTTCTTTGACGCGCACCTTGACCTAACTGCACATAGTTATCTTCATTGAGGCGAAAATGTGAGATGCCGCGACTTTTAGCTTCGTCGACAATGGCTTGCGTCGAGGGTCCTAATAAACTAGATGCCGCGATCAATTTAAGTTCTTCAATCAGAGGCTTTACATCTGTCAAGATTCCCATGAAGAGTTTTTCCACCAAATCGACAGCCATTTCGCCAGCTCGTAACCCTGATTTATAATCTATGTAGCGATAGACCAAATTGTATACACCCTTATCTTTGGTGTCAAACGTTTTACCAAAACCGACTTCGTATCCTGCAAGACATTGGAGTTCCAAAGCGACATGTTCAACGACATGACCTGCCCAGGTACCTGATACCAGTCGCTCATAAAACCCGCCAACCACTCCCGGAGAGCATCTATGCTCTATTAGGCTCGGCATCATCTTTGATATATTGTCTTTAAATTCTGGCACCTGATCCGTTGGTATTTCTTCAAGATGCCCAATATCCAACTGCATAAAAATAACTGGGTGTCTGCTATAGTAATTCGCTCCTCGAATAGCTCTCATTTCAATTATTTTCACGGAAAGATCGCCTCACTTTCAGTGCGATACATAAGTTCAAAATCATCGGGTTTCAAGTATTTTTTCTCACTTAGATTATATCCATAGCCATTTACGATTGTGTGTATAGCCAAATTTTCTATGGCAATGGGATCATCAAAATCTATATCCGCAACATTCGTATGTTTAAGATGCTGACCATCCATAATCACCGTGACACCGCCACCAATAGCTCTTAAAATATGGCCATCCTCAATCACAACTGCTGCATCTTCACCAAGACCGATTCCAGTTATACCAGAATTCATACATACAACTTCCATGAGTCGACTGAACCTTCCGCGTTCAACAAAATGAGTATCAATGATGACGTTGTCGATGAGGCCCATACCTGCAGACACTTTAACAGTGCCCTTGCGCAGCGCTGTCTTTCCCTCTCCTCCATAAATCATGGTCCTGGACATAGCGCTAGCTCCAGCACTGGTACCTGCTATGATGAAATACTCTTGCTCATATTTGCGATGAATCTCTTTTTCTATTAAAGACCCTCCCAAAACACTAGTGATTCGCAATTGATACCCTCCAGTGAAAAAAATAACGTCAGCTGCAGTGATGCGCTCCAATAAGCTAAGATCATTGGCTTGCTCACGCGTTGCTATATGCATGAGCCCTACCGTATGATCACTTTCATTGGTAAAAGTCTTTAAGTAAGCCCTGCCAGCATCTTCTGAAAAACGACTCGCAGTCGTTATAATTTCAATGGTTTTCTTTTGCTTTTTCACAAGTGACAATATCGTGTATAGAATCCGCATATCAAATTCTTTGTCTTCATTCCCGCCGATGGCCACCAACAGACCTTTTGGTAGAATTTGATGTCTTCTAATATTGGGTAACTTATTGTCCATTTCTAACCTCCATGATCATCTATTATTGTTCCATACTTATTCGCTTAGATGTATATTCATACCCATCAAAATTAATTTTCTGCAATTAATAATAAAAAAAGGCATGACCTCTTCTGAAGTCATGCTTTTTTGAAACTGTCTCTTATCACCAATTGAGTTGCTACTGATACTCTGCAAGGTACGACTCTATCATTGGAAATCCTATCTATCAACGTCTTTACAGCGATGACGCCCATCTGTTCAGAGTGAATCTTTAGGGTTGAAAGTGCAGGCGTTGTGAACTTTGCTTGAGGAATGTCGTTGAAGCTAATCAATGATAACCGGTCTGGAATGCGTACGCCTAACTCATAAAAAGCTCTAAGCACGCCTACTGCCATAGAATCGTTGGCAACGATTAAGCATTTTGGCAAATCTTCCATATCGATATTGGCTTTGACAAGTTCATAAGCTGAATCTGATGAAAATGATCCAATCCAAATCCACTTCTCATGATAAGTACCTGCTTTATGCATTTCACTTGTGAACGTAATCTCGCGTTGATCAAGTTTGTTGGTTAAAGTATCCTGCAGGTCACGCCCACCAATATATCCAACGTCCGTTATATTTTGTTCCGACAAAAACTTCAAGATTTTTTTCATCCCCGCGTCAAGATTGACTGTCACAGCGTCAAAACGTTCATCGTCTGGATCACTATCTAGGAATACGAGGTGCTCAAATTGCTGCGCAAGTTGATTGACCTGTTCAGGTGCAAAGGAACCTACGGCTATTGCACCATTAGATTTATTTATCAGTGAGGTATCTATTGTATCATTGGCATATATGCGATGTATTGCAATCCCTCTTTTCTTACATTCTTCGTCAATACCGAAGCGTATCGCCAAATAGTATGGATCTTCAATCTCCAGTTGGCTTGTAAAAGCGCATACGACAATGATTATTAAATCAGACTGCGACATATTCAAACGTGAAGAATACTTTTGAATCAAAGGAATGTACTCAAGTTCTTCAGCCGCTTCATAGATTTTTATGCGGGTTTCTTCTCTGACACTTATGTTTTTATCGCCATTGAGCACTCTTGAAACGGTGGCAGGTGATACCCCTGCTTTCTGTGCAATTTCTTTAATAGTAACCATAATTCACCTACTTACATTTTAGTAAATCTTTTAATGATGAAATCTTTTAATGATGAAATCTTTTAATTATTATATCATATCTATTATTAATTTAGCGAATCAGAAAATAGAAATATGACGCAGCTGATCTTGGGGAGAACTGGCCGCGTCATATTCTAGGATTTAGCTCTCTATTCATTCGATTGACACGCTAAGATAGTAAAAACTGAAGCTGTCCATGCAAAACCAGTATCTACAAGTCCTTCACCCGTTAATGGATCAAAGTTCTCAGCGAAACCACCCGTCATGATACATTGGATATATTTATCTCTGATGCGATCTGCCCAAAGGGGCTCTGATGTTCGCTTCAGCGCATCAATCATCAAAAGTGTCGTCGGTGCCCAAATTGGACCACGCCAGTAACCATTGTATTTATAATATGGGCTATTGATCTTCTCAGTTGCGAAGCCAAATGGTGTTTCAAACTCAGATAAATCGCGTTTGAGTTTGACAATAATATCATCTGGTAAACATTTAGAAAGCAATAATGGCAATAAACGTTGCAAAGTACCATCCATTCGAATGATGCGCTTTTCAGGCCATTTGATGGCGTTGAACGCTTTGCCATCCCACAACTTTTCAATGAAATTTGTCATCAACGTATCATAAGTCTTTTTCCATTTATCCGCTCTACTTTGATCAGGTGCATAATCGATCAGAAACTGGATTTGAAGCAAAAGGAACGTCGTCAAATCTGGTGTGATGACTGGTACACCTTCGCTGAAGAACGTGCCATTATCCCATCCTGAATCATCTTGAACAAATGGATGCACACCTTCTGAAACGAGATAGGTCGCAAAACGCCACTCACCGACGTTACCTAGCTGGATTTCAATAACTTTGTTCCCAATTGCTGACCAATCCGCATGTATTTCTCCATCACCGAGACATTTATGAATCCCCATCTTGATTTCTTTAAAATAGCTGGTAAATTCCCAATGCGCGGATCCGATTTGTGCGATCGTGTTGTATTTATGCGCAACTGCTTCGAGTTTAACGTTTATTACAGAAGATAACGTCCTTATTCTAAAGACTTCTTCATCTTCAAAAGCGATTTCCATAAATGACAAGTCGTCATAAGTTGCCGTAAGCAAACTCGGTGTCACTACAAAGCGGATTTCTGAGAGGTCAATCGATCCATTCGCATTACTTGAATCACCATTTTGAGTCGTTTCAAAAGCAAACTTAAATAAACAGCCAGGATCAAGGTCACCGCCTCGAATATCTCGAATGAATAAATGTGATTTTTCCTCTGCCTTCATGATTGAAAAAACCGTATAGGCACCTCTGGTACTAAATGGTATTTTTATCAGATCGATCGCTTTCATAAGGTGACTCCTTAGGTTTTATGCGCCATGTGTAGCCGTACTCAAAATCGATGGGCTTTAATTTGTGTGCTGGTGAAGGCTCTGGACCGCAGCTGTTGCTGCCAAGTCCATTGACTTTATAATCTAGGTGCAAGAAACAGCCGTCAGACTCAAGTTTGTTCATGTGTTTGGCATTTTCAATCTGTGTGTCGCTGTATGCTCTTATAGCAAAATTCGCAGCCTTTTTCATTGAAATTTGAACGAGATGGTCATCATATTCAAGCTCTATCTCTGATATGGCACCACGGTTCCCATTGTCTTGGGGATATGGATAGTGTGTGAATAACGTTTCCATCGTCGCTTCATGTCTCCCCATAAATGCTGACATTTTGCTGTCAGGATAGTTTTCACTTGGTCCTAAACCATGATAATTGACCTTATTAGGTGTCTGCGCAAGACTTGATACAGTGCCAATCTTAGGTAATGATGCTTGAAAAAAACGCTTTGGATCTTTAAATTGTCCGTAAAAATCAAATTCAAGGGTCCCATTCAATCCAATACGCACACAACTCTTGATTTTATAGTACCACGTCTGATTCGGCGCGCCTACTATAGAATGCATGGTGATTCGCACTGCCCCACCATCAGGTTCTTCATCCCATTCAAATGATTCTGGATACACCTTTGCAAGATTCAGTGCATATCGATCTACCCAATCGCGTTTCACATACATGTCGTTGTCAATGGGTGCACGCCAAAAGTTTATCTCTGGCCCTTTCTTAAGAAAGGCCACACCATCAAAACAATATGAGGTAAGCAAACCGTCTATTTTATCGAAACACACTCTAAATTTTTGTTCAGAATCGCTTAGTGACAAAGAATCCTGCGTTTCTATAACTGTAAGGCGTTTATATTGTTGTCCGTTTGTTCTATTTGAAGCGTCACTTGTGTCGTTCGTGTCGTTCGTGTCGTTCGTATCAATTTGATATGCAGTCGCGTTTGTCAGTATCTGATGTGACGTAATTTCAAGCCCTTCACAACGCGTATCGATCGCTCTAAGCATCAGCCCATCGTAGAGCGCATTATTGTCAGGCTCAACATCTGTCATCTGAACAATTGCCATTTCTGGGTTCGTCGTGAGTCTACCATCCAGTAAATTTAAAAAGATTTTTCCTTTTGGTTGAACACCTTGCAATTTAAATGCACATCCAAAGTCACAGCCCGATAACGTGAACCTTACATGATCAAGCGTCAAATGATCATAATCATTTTCAATACTAAAACTGATTGTGTTCGCATCGCTCGTAAGGTCGTCGGACGTTTCAACCCAAATAGGCGTGTACACTTTTTTCACTTCTGCAAGTGCTGGTGAAGGGGTTCTGTCTGGGAATAAGAGGCCATCACAATTAAAGTTGCCATTGTGTGGTGCATCACCATAGTCACCTCCGTATTTATAGAACACTTTTCCAGCTTCATCATAACTTCGAATCCCGTGATCAATCCATTCCCATATAAATCCGCCATGAAGGCGTGGGTATTTTCTAAAAAGCTGTTGGTATTCATAAAGGCCACCTGGTCCATTGCCCATGGCATGTGCATATTCACATAAAAGATGGGGTTTTGTGCCATCGGTTGATTTTCCAATTTCCTCTAGGCGTTCCAAACGCGTGTACATCGTGCTGTATACATCAGCAACTTCCACATCCCGGTCGCCTTCATAGTGAATGAGCCTTGAAGCGTCAATACCTCTAATTGCATCTGCCATGGCGATGAAATTTCTACCAAATTCAGATTCATTGCCAAGAGACCACATAATCACCGACGGCCTATTTATATCCCTTTTCACGAGACGAAACGCACGATCGACATAAGCCTCTGTCCAAAGCGCATCCTCAGTGATCCAGTCATAACGTCCTGTAAGTTCAAACCCGTGGCATTCAAGATCTGCTTCGCTGATGACATAAAGACCGATTTCGTCACATAACGCGTAAAATTCCGGGGCATTGGGATAATGGGCAGTTCTTACCGCATTCATGTTGCTGCGCTTCATAAGTTCCAAATCATAGCGCATGTCTTCAACTGAAACGGTTCGTCCCGTATCACAATGAAAGTCGTGACGATTCACCCCTTTAAAATGAATCGGCTGACCATTGATTAATATCAGATGGCCTTGTACTTTTATCTCGCGAATACCTACTTTGTCTTGAATACTGTAAACCGTCAAACCATCACGTTTTAAACCGATTGAAAGATCGTAAAGATTGGGCGTCTCAGCGGTCCATAGTTTTGGTGCATCCACGTCTAAAGATAATGAAAACCAATTATCAGCGTTTAAATCACATGTCTTTTGATCGTCTGCTTGAAATTTGGTTCTGCAAGTGGAAACTGGGATCCCTTCATGGCTTAATACTGTTTCTATCTCATAAACTAGATCAACTTGAGTATCTGTATCTAATAACGTTTCATGTGTTAAGTTAAACGAATCTGAGATGCGCAACTTTAAGTTTAATATAGCTTGCGTATAATCATCATTTAACTGAGAAAAACACTGAAAATCTTCAATCCGCTCAGTTGGTAATATCAGCCATTCCACGCTTCTAAAGATGCCACTGAGCCACCACATATCCTGATCTTCAAGATAGGTGCCTATGCTCCATTTTTTGACGATGACGCGAAGGGTATTTTCACCAAGTCTTAAATCGTTGGTCATATCAAATTCGCTCGTGTAACGCGAACCGGTACTATCCCCTAGCTTAAGGCCGTTGAGTATCACTTCAAAGGCACTGTCGACGCCATGAAAACGCAACCGATGTTCAATTGTCTTGTCAATCTGGTCACTGCTCACCATAAATGTGCGTTCATAAACCCCAGTTGGGTTTTTAGCTGGCACATAGGGAGGCAAGATAGGAAATTGATAGTAAAGATCTGTGTAATGCATCTGATCATAGCCTTCAAGTTGCCAGCAAGAAGGCACTTTGATTTCATCCCAGTCCGTGATTTGCTCTGGCATGCGGCCTGGTGCATCATAATAGCGAAAACGCCAAGTACCGTCCAACGTGATGACAGATTCATGCACGCTCTTGAAGAAAGCTCTCGACTCTATGCGATTTTGCATGAGGTGTAATTTATCCATAATAAGTGCTCCTTACTTGATGCCTGTGGTTGAGATGCCTTCAATAATCTGTTTCTGTGCAAAGAAGAAACCGATGAGAGGCGGTATACAGATAATCGATGTGATGGCCATGATCGCGGACATATTGACGTCACCAACGCCTTTAAACTGCGCCAACCCAAGTGTCAATGTATATTTGGACTGATCGTTCAAGAAAATCAATGGCCCAAGGTAATCATTCCATACAGATAGTGAGTTGAACACTGCAATAAGAACAAGCGTCGGTTTGACAAGTGGCATATAGATTTTATAGTAGATTTGGAAATGGTTTGCCCCATCGATCATAGCCGCTTCTTCTAACTCTCTTGGAATGTTGAGCAAGAATTGTCTGAGTAAAAAGATGTAAAATGGCGAGCCGAACCACGCCGGTACAATGAGCGGTTTCAGTGTATTGATCCAACCAAATGCGTTGAATTCCATATACATGGGAATCATGGTGACATCCCATGGGATCATCATCGTCGCCAGTAAGATGATAAAGAGCACATCTCTTCCCTTAAACTTGAATCTTGCAAAGCCATAGGCGACCAGAGAGCATGAAATGAGCTGTCCTATGGTCGTTCCAACAACGACAATCATTGAGTTGAAGAAATATTGTGTAAACGGTTGTGATGTCCACGCCTCTATAAAGTTACTGAAACTAAAACTCGATGGGATCCATACGGGTGGATATGCGTGGAGTTCCGCTTCTGCTTTGAATGCTGATGTAAGTGTCCAAAAAAAAGGAAAGAGGAACAAGAGGGTAAAGAAGATGAGCAGTGCATAGAGTGGTAGTTTTCGAATGATTGATTGCTTCATAGCCTTCTCTCCTTATTTTTTAACTTCTGATTCGTAATAAACCCACATAGATGACGATTTAAATACGAGCAGTGACAGTGTGAGTATGATGAGGAACATTATCCAAGCATTGGCAGAGGCATAACCCATCTCGAAATGTTTGAATGCGTTGTTATAGACGTACATTGCATAAAAATAAGTTGAATTCGACGGACCACCTTTTGTCATCAGAAGTGCCAATGTCAGCTGTTGGAAGGCCGAGATAATCGTCATGATCAAGTTGAATAACAGTGCTGGTGTTATGAGCGGTAATGTGATTTTGAAAAAACGATGAAATGCATTTGCGCCATCTAAAGTGGCTGCTTCATAATAATCCTTTGGAATTTCTCTAAGGGCTCCAAGAAAAATTAAAACCATCGTCCCTTGACCCCACAAACTCGCGATGACCATGGCGATCAATGACCATTTTGGATCGCCGAGCCAGTTTGGACCGGCTATGCCAATGAGTGACAACAAGTAGTTGATCACACCGTATTTGAAATCGAATATCCAAATCCAGATCATGGACAAGGCAACACCTGAAATAACTGAGGGTAGATAAAACACGGTTTTGAAGAAAGATAACCCTTTGATTTTTTGATTGAGCAGAAGAGCTAATCCAAGCGCGATACCCATAAAAAGAGGCACAAAAATAATTGCAAATTTGACGGTAATAAATAAGCTGTGTCCAAACATCTTGTCTTCAGTAAACATTCTCATGTAATTCCCGAATCCCACAAATGCAGGATCGCCAACGATGGGCCAATCAAAGAAGCTGATGATCAATGAAAATAATAGCGGTCCTATTGTAAAGATCAAGAATCCCAATATCCAAGGCATAATGAACAAATAGGGAATCATCTCTTTTCTAAATCTTTTTTTGGCTTTATTAGCTATCATAGGTCTCTCCCCTTGAAAGCCAAGGTGGCTGATTGACAGCCACCTTTTGGCTTCTTCTTTATTCTAAAAACTGAGCAGACTCTGATACGGCTTCATCTAAGATAGCTTTTACATCAATCGCTTCACCATTAACCGAATCCACAAATATTTTTTCAATCGCATAGAGCATTTTTTCAGAAATCTTGCTGTATTCGGCATTTAATAAAAATGCTGGCGTATGCGCCGCAGCAGTTTCGAGCATGTCATAAAAAGGTTTGTAGAATGGATCTGTCAAATAGTTGAGTTCCAAAGCAACGCTCTTAAGAACTGGAAGGTCGATTTTCGCACGCATTTTCACCGCTTCAGGAGATGTATAGAACTTGATGAATTCCCATGCGAGTTCCTTGTTTTTCGAATCTTTAGCCATGCAAAGCGCCGATGAGTTGATAACACTTGATGCTTCTTTGGCTGTTGGCAATGCCACTATGCCTAGATTTTCTGCACCAATACTCTCAATATGTCGCTCGAGTGGCCAAATACCGCTTTCTTGCATCGCGACATTCCCACCTCTGAAAGCATTGCTGACACTATCTTGTGCGCCAAGTGCAGAACCTTCTTTGACCATGTCAGAATACATTTGCATCATGGAAACAGCTTCATCACTGTTAAAATAACCATCCATCACTTTGCCATCTTCTGAAAGGTATGAAGTGCCAAAACTCCAGTAGTATTGTTCAAAGTCATATGGGTCAGGACTCGTTGCGAATGCAAATCCATAAACATCGTCACCAAGCGATGACAATGCGACTGCTTTCTCTCTTAAGTCGTCCCATGTCCATCCCTCTTCAGGATAAGCAACACCAGCTTTGTCAAATAATGCTTTGTTATAATAAACGACATGAGATGTGTAGCCAACCGGCATACCTAATACATTGTCACCCATTGTGCTGTAATTTAAGATACCTGGGTAAAGGTCGTCCATAAGTGCCTTAAAAGTTTCATCTGAATCCATATAGCTGTTCAGCGGTTCCAGTGATGCCTGATAAGTTGGGAAATCCCACATATACATGACGTCAGGTGCATTTTTAGCGCCAAAACCAGCCGCAATCTTCTGATCGTAACCATCTCCGTATCCCTCTACCTGTACTTTTACGCCAGGGTTGAGTTCTTCAAAACGTTTAGCGATTTGTTTCTGTACTTCCAATGTATCCTCGGAATCCCATGTGGCAAAACGTAAAACTTTCGTTTCATCCTTGGCACACCCCATTAGGCCAAATGCGATGACAAATACCAATAACAAGCAAAGCTTTTTCATAAGATTACTCCCTTCAAAATGTTGTATTGTCTTGATGAAATAATTTTACTAAATCTTTTACCATATGTCAATCAATTCGTTTAGTAAATATTTTACTTAATTGCTTGACGTCTCTTCAGCATAAAAAAACAAGCTCTAACAAAATTTCTTTGTCAGAACTTGATTCAATACTTATCACATGTGATTATATTTGTTTTTTTTATTCTCGTACATCATTTTATCTGCTTTATTGATCATTTCTTGAGGTGTGCTTTCATCAGAATACTCTAATTGATGATTGCACCATTGTTCTTTTCGACATCTTCTTTCCACTTGAGTTTTTCTGTAGGTGATAATTGTAGCCACTCTGAAACTTCACCTACAATCCTAAGAGGCTCAAAAGAGCGATACGAACGCGTCAAGTTGCCTGGAAATTTTTTATCAGTCACATTTGGATCATCTTCAAAATCACCTGTAGGCTCCACCATATAGATACGTTCACTGCCTTCACCCTTAGCAAGAGCTGCAGCTAAGCCAGCGCCATTTATGTTCGCTGTAAAGTAGATATGATTCATTTTTAAATCAGCTTGATAATTAGAGGTGCCTCCAGAGACTAGCAAGTCACCAATGGAAAGATTCGCTTTAGTTCCATGATAAAATGGGCCTCGATCTGTTGGTGCCCCTTTATACTGACTTGCTAAACCTCGACACTTAGTGGCATTCATGGGATCACTCATGGCGTCATAACAGTCCGCCAAAGCGAGATAAATCGTTGGATAGGCACTTATTACGTTGTCATCATCGTACGTCTGCGCGCATGTCAATGATCGATTAAGCCACTTGGCAGTCTCTTCAACGTGTTGCTGCAGACGAGAAACATGATAGGCCGCGATAAATTTCTCATAATCATCCGCTGCTTCTTCCCATGCTTTATCAAACTGTTGCCTAGCTAGTTCAACTTCTCCTTTTGCTTCAAATTGCATGCCACTTATACACAATTGTATGATTGGGTTAAAAGGATCAAATTTCACAGTCATTGTCCACCTCCATTTTTAATCCACTGCGACATAATTTTTCTGGCGATTGGTGCAGCGACTTGACCGCCGTCCCTATCTTGATTTTCAAGAATGACCGCTATGGCGATTTCTGGATCTGATGCAGGTGCAAATCCGATAAACCACGCGTGGTCATTGCCTCCACCTTCAGTGGATTTTTCATTTTGGGCTGTTCCTGTTTTTCCGGCCACAACAACCTCTGAGATTGCAGCCTTTGTACCCGTTCCATTTTTAACGACTTCAATCATCATTTCTTTTACAAGTTCAGAGGTCTTGCTATCGGTTAAATTGTATAATTTTTTAGACCGTGTATTTGAGAGAATGATGTTATTTCTATCGGATATGCTTTTAACTAAATAGGGCTCCATGATGACGCCGTCATTGGCAATCCCTGCACATATGAGCGCCATCTGAAGGGGTGTGACGAGAAGTTTGCCTTGTCCGATGACCGTTGCCGCATACTCCGTTTTACTTTTAATATTTGGGTTGATGCTGCTTTTTTTTGTCGGTATGTCAAAACTGATAGTATGGTTTAATCCAGCATTTTCAGCGGTTTTGACCAATGCCTTTGCGTCTAGAACCTCTGATAATTTTGAAAAATAGACATTGCTCGATAGGGCCATAGCCGATGTCATGTTGAGTACGCCGTAGGCTTTATTATTAAAATTTGCAAACGTTTTACCATCGATGACAACGCTTCCGGTATCCTCAAACTGAAAATCTATGAGGCCTTCTTCAATGGCAGCAACAGCTGTTACCACTTTAAACGTCGAACCTGGTGGGTATAAACCAACGACAGCTCTTGGTAGTAAGGGGCTGTTTTCATTGGTTGATATGTCAGCCCAGTTGTCTTCCAATGACTTTTCATTTGGATTGAAATCAGGTGTGCTGACCATCGCTAAGATCTCACCCGTTTTAGGGTTTATTGCAACGATAGAGCCACGCTTGTCACCAATTAGTTCTCGTGCCAATGCCTGTAAATTATGGTCAATGGTTAATATGAGATTATTCCCGGTTTTATCTTCGCCAGTCACAAGACTCACGGTATTGCCGATAAGACCAAGTGCGTTTATACCAAGCAATGTGTCATTGTATTGGGCTTCCAAAAGCGTTTTTCCATAAATATCAGAATTGTAACCGATGATATGTGCGTAAAGTCTCTTGTAGGGATAACTTCTGCTTGAGAGACCATCCGTCACTTTTGTGGCTGCAATGACCTCGCCGTTTCTATCATAAATTTGCCCACGTACAATCCCCTGTTCATTGGCTTTAAGACGTCTATTGTAGTTATTAGCCATTAGTGATTCTTTACCATATAGTTCAAAATAACTCATGTAGACGACTAAACTTAAAAAAAGTATATTGATCACGATAAAGATGTGGAGTATCCTACTATTCGTTGTCGATTTCTTCAACTTCAAAGACCTCCTCTCTCAATATTGATCCTGAAAGTGCCTGTAGAAGCCCTAGTATTAAGAAACTTGAGATTAAAGAGGAACCGCCGTAACTTACAAAAGGTAACGTAATACCCGTAAGTGGGATGACTTTAGTGACGCCACCTATGATGATAAAGGTTTGAAAGCCAATCGTTGTCGTCAATCCAAACGCAAGCGCTTTTGTATACGGATCACGAAGTCTCAGACAGATTTTAATGCCACGGTAAACGAGCAACATAAATAAAACGATAATTGCAATTCCACCAAAGATACCCATTTCTTCACAAATCGCAGAGAAAATAAAGTCCGTTTCTACATTTGGAATAAAATGAGGATAACCCAGACCTAAGCCTGTTCCAAAAAAACTGCCACTGCCTATCGCAAAGAGCGATTGTGTTATTTGATAACCCTTTCCAGCAATATCGGCATAGGGATTGAGCCAGCTGTCAACTCTTACCTGTAAATGCGGCATGATCTGAACTGCCAATAGTGCTGCGACGCCTGCAAAAGCCGCATTGATCCCTACAAAAGTAATCGCCTTTTCAAATACATAAACAATTGATAAATAAACCATAAATATCAATAGCGCGGTTCCAAACTCTCTTTGGAGTACAAAGAATCCGAGTACAATAAAGACCATGGCCATTAGAGACCACTTAGGCGGTACAATCTTGTCTCGTATCTTTAGGCGTAAAGCCTCAGGGTTTGATACAAATGACGCCATAAAAAATACGAACAAAATTTTTATGAATTCTGAAGGCTGAAATGAGAATCCACCTAGTATAATCCAGTTTTTAGCACCGTTTATTCTGACGCCTATTATTTGAGTCAATATAAAGAGAAAAATCATAAGCCCATAAAAAAACCAAATGAATCTAATGCGTTTATTTAGTAGGCGATAAATTGAGCTTGTTACGATAAAAAAGCCCGTGCCTATTAAAAACCATATGAATTGTTGGATGCCAACTTCAGTGGACAATCTTAGCTGCATGGCTAACCCCATACTCAAAATCAATGAGACAATGAGCGCTATATAGGTATCACCCATCTTAAATTTCTTGAGTATAATAGTTGTCATATAGGTTAATACTGCTTTGGTTGCACCAAGTATCATAATTAAAGGCACAAATACACCACTCCTAAAAGCGAGTAGCGCAAATAAAATGAGATCAATCAGAGCCACTAAATGTACAGGAGAAACGGGCTTTGATTTTTTTCTTTGAATCGATACGATTTTATCCATGTCGTTTCCCACCTTCAGAAAACACAAGCTTTGTGACGCCGATCAATATTTCATCGCCGTTTCTTAACATGACAGGGTTCAATAGCTTCACATCATTAATATAAGTGCCATTGACACTTCCTAAATCAGATATAGTAAAACCTTGTCCCGTTTTATTAATCTGTATATGTTTTGATGAAATATGGGGATCAGAGATCACAATCTCACATTCTAGCGAACGTCCAACTATAGTTAGTGCATTCTTTAGTGGAAAAACTTCAGTGACGGTATTTTGTCCCGTTTGATCCATGGATGACAAAAGTCTAAGGTGTGGCGTTGTGGCTTTTGATTCTTCACCATCTGTCATCGTCTTTATATCCAGATAAATCAATTTTGCAATTTTGAGTATAAACATATATATGACAAACGTTAGAACATACTTGGTTGCCATCGCAATTACTTCGTACATGGAATCACCTCACTTAAGTTAAATTATATCATAAAAAAAGACCAGTATTCACAAAACAAAACCCAAGATACAGGATCTTGGGTTCTTTGTGTACTAACTCGACGTACACTCGCCTTATGAATTATCCATTAATTATTTTACCACCATTAATGTGTATTGTCTGCCCTGTTATATAGCTAGAAGCTCTTTCCCATGCTAAGAACACATAAGCTTCGGCGAGCTCGATAGGTTGTCCTGGCCTTTTGAGTGGCGTATCATCTCCAAACGCCTCTACATGCTCTTTGCTAAATGTCGATGGAATAAGCGGTGTCCAAATTGGTCCAGGTGCGATCTGGTTTACTCTAATTTTTTTCTCTGAAAGACTAATTGCAAGTGATCGAGTGAAAGATGAAATCGCTCCTTTGGTTGACGAATAATCTATAAGCTTAGGGTTCCCTGCAAAAGCAGTTATCGAAGAAGTATTGATGATACTACTGCCTTCTTTTAAAAATGGTAGTGCTTCTTTTGTCATATAGAAAAAGGAAAAGATATTCGTTCTGAATGTTTTCTCAAGCTGTTCATTGCTGATATCCAATATACTTTTTTGTGGATATTGAACAGCAGCGTTATTCACAAGAATATCCAATTGTTTGAATGCATCTATAACCTTTTCTACACTGGTTTTGCAAAACTCGGGATCTGTTATATCTCCCTTTATTGCGATACCCTTTGAACCGCTTTTTTCTATATGTTCAAGTACTTCGTGCGCATCTTTATCCTCTTCTAAATATATGATAGCTACATTACAGCCTTCTTTTGCATAGGCCACTGCCACCGCTCTCCCTATGCCGCTGTCTCCACCAGTTATTATTGCTGTTTTGCCTTCAAGTCGTTTATAACCACTATAGTTTTCATGTTCAAATATAGGCTTTAATTCCATTTCATGTTCTCTTCCTGGTTGATCATTAATCTGCTCACCTTTAATCTCTTCACCAGTCGGAAACTTAATATTAGACATAATAAAACCTCCTATATAAGTGTCAGAAATTTTTAGTTACACCTGATTACAAAATACCCTTTTCGAAATTATCAAATCAACAACAAGTGCTTTGAGTTTCAAAAAATACTTTAGCGTGCAACAAGGTGTTTAGTGTATGGCTCCAACAAAAACATAAGCTGTTCAGTAACTTCCTGAACATTGCAAGGCATAGAATTATTGATCCACCATTCCAATACACCAATAAACCCAGAAGCCAAAAAACGATGCGCAATGAAAACACATCCAGCGAAAAAGGGCATTCACTCCCCGCTAAAGCTTTTGGCCCATTCAGCTACCCTACGGCTACTTTCTTCTAGAGACAAATCTTCAATCCTAGTCATAATTGACCATCTTACGCCAAATGGATCCAATATACTTCCAAATCGATCGCCTGAAACAAAGTTTGCAACCGGTTCTCTTACTATCGCGCCTCTTGCTACCGCATTTTCAAATACCTGATCAACACTAGGTACGTAAATGCCTAAAGAATAACACGCATTGTCATCTTCTGGCGGTAGAACGAGTTTATATGCCGGATTCGCTGCGCCTAAGTGCAAAAAACCATTTCCAAAATTCAACTCAGCATGAACAATGATTTTATTTCCATTTTCATCAGGATATTCAGTGATATCTTTAACCCTAGCATTGAAAACAGACTCATAGAACGCTATTGCTTCAGAAGGATTCTTCACTGTAATAAATGGGGTAATCGTTGTAAAGCCGTTTGGGGTTCCATTCTTTGTATGGTTACCTGTTACTCCCAAATAATCTATGTTCTTAGTCATTATTATGCCTCCTTAAATAAATAAGGAAATTGGAATTATGCAATTTCCTCAAAAAAATCTATTTTATAGTTACCCTTTATTGGATTGAACCCATCAACGCATAAAAATATTGAGCTTCTTGCGTCTTATTAAGACTGTACCAAGCATCTATTGTTTCTGATGAAAACACATCCAGCGCTTTTAAGACGTGGACAGTAAATTCCAATGGCGCTATGCCAGAAGCAGTGATTAATTTCCCATCAGTTACTGCAGATTCCATTTTATAATAGTTTTCACCGGTATAATTGGGACAGATCATTTTAAGATATTCCAGATCATTGCTTGTATGCCAACGCGAATTCAGAAGTCCGGCCTGGGCAAGTCCCATTGTCGCACCACAAATGGCTGCAACCAAAAGACCTTCTTTTAAACATCCCTCTGCAAATTTTAAGATGGGTTGATGAATCGAATCCATCCAGGTGTCTCCACCAGGTAAAATCAACGCATCTGCCCTTTCTATGCTGCAGTCAACCAGTTTGATATCAGGCAGTATTTTCAGTCCACCCATTGTGGTTACAGGAGTCATTTCATTTCCAACAGTTACTATTTTTAATGGCGCATGCCCCTTTTTAAAATATCTTCCCGTATTCAGCTCGGCGGTTAAGTAACCTATTTCCCAGTCTGACATTGTATCAAATACATAAAGATATACTGTATTATTCATAATCATACTCTCCTCGTTTTAAAGTCGTCATGTGATACCAACAATTGATAATCAATGACTCTCTTCATTATAAAACAACTTCACTGACATCTACTGTCAGTGAAGTTGTTAAAGTTGATAATATGCCATTAATTCCGACGCAACAGCAACAAGCTTTTCCTTCAAGCTCCGTGGTTCGATAATTTGAATGGATTTACCGTAAGATAAGAGAAAATATGGGACATAAGTATGAATCGCTTCATCTTCAAGTAAAAATATCGCTTGATCTGCTGACCGCTCTTTCAGATGATGCCCTAAAAACCAATGTAGGCATAAGTCATCCAAAGCCTCTGTCCTGCCACCGATAATTAAAGTAGTTAACCCCTCCTTACCCACTAAATTAGGTAACAGATTTTGCATAAAAAATGTACGCGCTGAAAAGGCTTCGGGACGCTTAAATGTTTTTTGTGTACGTTTGACTATTAGAATCCGCTCTGCCCGAAAACTACGAATATCATTTCTTAAGTGACAATAGGCAACAATATACCATTTATTGTTCCAATAAACCATGCCATAAGGATCTATTACTCTAATTTTGGATCGTTCCTCTCGGCCTGTACGATACTCGATTTCTACAGAGCATTCATTTGCAACAGCCTGCTCCAATTCTGCCAAAACCAGCAGAACAGTAGGGGCTCCCTTGCTGTTTATAACATCAAATCCTGTCAAATGATGGTTAAGAATACTTTCCTGTTTCTGATTCGAATATTGCATCAATTTTGATGTCGCACTGCTGAGTGCTTCATTAAAAGGGTATCCCGCTTCTTTAGCAAATACAGCAGCATGAAGGAGTGCCTTTTTTTCATCCATATCAAATATCAGAGGTGCTCTGATCATATTATTCTGCAAGCTGTAACCGCCATTATGACCAGCATCCGATATGATAGGTACACCACTGGTACTTAGTGCATCAATATAACGGTAAACCGTCCGAATATTGATTTCCAGCTTTTCAGATATCTGTTTTGCAGTTATCTTGATGCCTGTATTTAGCATCCACAGTATTGCCAGCATATTATCGTTTTTAGCCACAATGTTCACCTCCTTGCTTAAACACGCAATATTTTGCTTGTTAAGCGCTTATTTTTCTATTAATAGGACTTTTATGGCATTTTAATCATATCAAGCTCATTTTTTATCAAGTTATCGTGATAAGTCCAACAATGGCTGATACAACAAGCCCAAGAACCATACCTTTTAGAGAAGCTATAAAATGAAACCCGTAATTATGGTATTCTTTTACCATATCCTCAGTCCCAGGGATCCGAAATATTTTCAAATGACAGAAAAATATCCAGTCTATCACAATTAAATCGTAGAGATTAACTACCGAAAACAAGATAAACATATGTTTGAAAGCACTTAGAAAGCCTTCTGTATTGGCCAACTTACAAAGTATCACGCCAATCACAACTATCACGGCAGAAGCTATCAGTTTAGCGGACAACTTATTCGTTTTTGTCGGAATTTGTCCCTCGTATTCCTTCAAGGATTTTACCCGTTCCTGTATTTTCGGTGGGTAGTTATATAGTGCTTTAATCGGTTCATTTTTTTTGACTTGAACAATTAGCGCAAGAGTAAATAATAAACATAAAACCACACACTGGGCAAATAAAATCATATTTCATCAATCCTTTCTTAAATCTAAAATTAGTGTTTTTCATTGTTTAGTCTCCAGTGCTTTTCGCATAAATGAATAAAAATCATTTGGTTTACGACCTAACATCCATTTTAAAACATTAGGATTACCGTAAAAGCCATGCTCATTGTAATGATGAAACATTTTAAGTAAAGTATTAACGCGATAATCTTCTGCTCCAAATTTTCTTAACTGTGCTGAAAATATCTCATCAGTCGGCGTTTCTACTTTGATTTTACGATTAAGACATCGCTCCATCACTTCAACCATATCATTTAGTGAAAGATTTTCAGCGCCGCTAAATTCATATGAGGCATTCATGTGCTCTGTTGAAGTGAGAATTATGGCAGCAGCTTCTGCAACATCATCCAAGTCAACCAAACACATCCGGGTATCAGGTGTAGTAAAAAACTTCTGTATGAACATGCCATTCTCAACAATCGAATGCCATGATTCAAAAATGTTTTGCATAAATACGGTGGGCTGAACAATAGTGAATGGGATGCCAGAATTTACTAGCAGTTGCTCTACCAGAAGTTTTTTCTGATGATGAGGCATATCTTGTAGTACTGAATGTAATACTGAATGGAACACAAAATGTTCTACATTCGCTTTGCGTGCAGCATTTATAACCATTTCTCCAATTAAGACTTCATCTGGATTTATAGCCGAACATATGTGATAGACTTTTTTGATACCAATAAATGCTCTATCCAAATCTTCTTGATTTAACATATCTCCTACAACCACTTCCATATCACCCAATGCTTTGATCTCTTGAATGTGTTCAGTTTTATACACAAAAGCCCTAACTTCTTCATTTATTGATAGCAGCGCTTTAATAATTGCGCGACCTACTTGTCCATTTGCTCCGGTTACAAGAATCATATTTATTTTTCTCCTTTCAAATTGACTACTTTTTCGGATAACAGATTTAATAATAAGCTCATATCTTTGAGTTGATCGTCTCCAAGAATAGACATCATCTCTCCAATCAATTTATAATGTTCAGGCAAGATCTCATTTAATAACTCTTGCCCCTTTGAACTTAACTTTACTAAATAGCTTCTTTTGTCACCTATATTTGTCAGTTTTTCAACGAGTCCTTGATTCTCAAGACCCGCAATTAGACCCGTCATGGTTCCTTTGGTCACTTCAGCCTTTTTACTAAGCTCAACCGGTGATAATTGGTAATTACTCTGTCTAAATAACAACATTAAAATTGTGAATTTCCCCTCAGAAATCTCATATTTCAGAAAGTGCTCATCGAGTACTTTAGAAATATCAGCTGCAGTTCTAAGTAAAGCGATACAACTTTCGACTGCATTTGCATTTAGGGATGTTACTCTTTCTGCATATTCATTTAGTAACTCTTGTTTTGGTATATCTCTAAGGCTAAATTTGAATCTATCCACAATTTTATCTCCTAACACATTTAGTAAGCCGCCATACTTTTATAATAAGGCGCCTTACTATGCTTGTCAAGTTTTTTGTTTAGTACTTATAAAAAACAAGATTCCCATCAATCGGTTATTCTTACCGAAAGACTGGGAACCTTTTATTTCAATTCCTTTAAGGCTTATTATTTATCTTTGCGTGACATCAACACAACACACTCCACGTGCCTTGAGTAGACAAAAATGAAGTCGTGAAGACCCATTGGGTCCTTGGCGGAATGTAAAAAAACACAATTGTCATTTTTTCTGTTCTAGCTTCTTAATTTCATGCGTTCCAATATCCTCTATTGCTTTTAGTTGACGTATTGCCAATAGATTTAATATTTGTAATCTTTCTGCTTGCGATTTACCTTGCTCAATCAGAATGGCATTATAGCTTTCCATATTTGCTAATACCAACAATCTTTCACTTCCGGTGGTAATAGGTTTTCTTTTATAGCATCTGTATGGATACGATAATTCAATTTCGAAATTTCACGGTTTAAATTCCACCCTAATGAGAGTCTGCTACTTTCATCTGTTTTCAATCGTTTATAATCTTTTATAATATAGAGCTTAAATTCAGCAGAAATCCAAGATGCAAACTCAAATGCAATATCAGAATGAGCAAATGTGCCCCCATATCTCCCTGATTTAGAAACAATACCAATTGCATCAACAGTTGTGATCCACTTTGTTGGAGACATAGTAAATGCGTTCAAACCTGCGTCCTTTTTAAACCCGTCGAATTCGACGGGTTTAAAATTTTGGTTATGTAAACTTTCCCATAGCCCCAAAAATTCTAAAGTATCCCGATTACGCATCCAATTTTTAATTACATCGTTTGGTTCATCACTTTTATACCTAGCAATATCAGTAAGCGAGATATATTCATTCTGAAAATCTTCACTGTAAATTGAAATTTCTATTCCATTAGCATGAATGGTTTCTTTAATTGGCTTTTTTAACATGTTTACCTCTCCTACATTCAAGCAATATTTTTTAACTCGTGCCATAAAAAAGATATTCTCTTTTCTATAATTATATCTCATTAACAATTACAGAACAAGTGTTCGATTTTATCGTTTATTCTTTTCTTTCGAATACAAGAAAACCACCAAATGTCATTCCAACAATTGGTGGCTTCAACTCATTCTATTTAGTTAACTCTAAAGCTTTTCCAATTTAGTACATAAGGAATTGGTGCTCTTTTTCCTCTGACGCATATAAAGATTTGTTATAGATTTGTTATAGATTCCTCATCTGCTCAATGTATTTGTTCCCCCATACTTTTAAACTCTCAAGGACCGTTATAAAATCTTCACCCATAGGACTTAGACTATATTCTACTTTTGGTGGAATTTGAGAGTATACAGTCCTGATGACCATCCCATAATCTTCTAAACTCCTAAGCTGTTTTGTCAATGTTGTCTGAGTAATTTCTGGTAGTTTACGTTGAATTTCATTAAAACGTAGTGTATCTTCACTTAAAAAATGAAGCAATGTTAATGCCCACTTACCTGAAAGTATTTTTTGAGAAGTGGCATAGGGACATTTACCAAAAAGCTCTTCTTGTGTGATCATGAAAATCCTCCTAACAATCTATAGTATCAAAAATGATACTAAGTACTAAAAACAATCGTACTTGTTAATTCATCTGTATAACGTATAATCTGTATATAAACATTATAGTGCCTTAAACGAAAATATGAAATACAAATTTTAGTCTTAGGAGGACAAACACATGAAAGTATTAGTTACTGGTGCAACAGGACATTTTGGAGGTTTGGTTGTAAAGAGTTTATTGAATCAAATGGATGCTAAAAATATTTCAGTTAGCGTAAGAAACCCTGAAAAGGCATCCTCACTATCAGAAAAGGGCATTGATGTAAGACATGGAGATTTCGACTTGCCAGAGACGCTGACTACTGCCTTTGCCGGCATTGATAAATTGCTTATTGTCTCTACTGATTTAGACAATGAAACAAGAATTCGCCAGCACAAAGCAGCCGTTTCGGCTTCAATAACTGCAGGGGTAAAGCACATAATTTACACAAGTGTGGCCGATGCGCCACATAGTTCATTGGAACTTGCCGAGGTTCACCGACAAACTGAAAAAGCAATTATTGAGTCTGGTATTACCTTTACTTTCCTCAGAAATAATTGGTACTTAGAAAACGAAATTAGCAGCATACAAGCCGCTAAAGCTGGTGCCCCTTGGGTCACATCTGCTGAGTCAGGCAAAGTCGGTTGGACGCTAAAAAGAGAATACGCAGAAGCAGCTGCTAATGTATTGGCTTCAGAAGGCCATGAAAATAAAATTTACGAACTCTCCAGCCAGCCACAAACCCAAGAAAAACTGTCTTCCGTAGTGAGTAACGTTATTGGAAAAGAAATTCCAGTCCTTCACGTCTCTGATGAAAGCTACGCCGAAGGTTTAAGAGCAGCTAATCTTCCTGAATTTTTAGTTGAACTCTTCAAAGACATTCAAAAATCCATCAGTGAAGGCGCACTGGACGTGGTAAGTTCAGACCTTGAAAAACTCCTTGGAAGAAAACCCCTTTCTCTTGAAGATGCTGTTGAAGAAATTGCGAAGGACCTTTAACAGATAGCTAAATGGTGGGATTGGGATGCCTTGGCTATAAGGTTGATTGATTGATCATAAAACAAAAGTACCGTCAGTTTAAACGCCACTGACGGTACTTTTGTTAATAATAACATTCATTTTAGCCGTTTATACGTTCCAATTTCACCACGCACTCAACGTGATCCGTCCAAGGAAACATATCATAAGGGAACATCTCTTTAACCTTGTACCCATTGTTCGTGAGCACTTTCAGATCGCGTGCAAGACTGTCTGGTCCACATGAGATGTAGATGACTGTCTTAGGTGCAAGCTTGATCAGTGAGGCCAAGAAGGTGTCATCGCTGCCGCTACGCGGTGGGTCCATGAAGACGAGGTCGAGGGATTCATCCTCTTGTGACATCTGCGTCATGAAGTCGCCTGCATCGCCTTGGTAGAACTGGATGTTTTCGATACCGTTCATTCTTGCGTTGAAGTTTGCGTCGCGAACGGCGTCTTTATTGAGTTCGATGCCGAGCACTTGGCCAGCTTTTTTGCTTGCTATGAGGCCGATTGTACCGATGCCGCAGTAAGCGTCAAGAACGTTTTCCGTGCCTTTGAGCTTCGCCATGCCGATTGCCATGTTGAACATCTTCTCAGCTTGAACTGAGTTGACTTGGTAGAAAGATTTTGGTGAGATTCTGAACCTCGTGTCACAGAGCATATCTTCAATATAGCCTTTGCCGTAGAGGACAGTTTCTTGAGAGCCAAGGACCATGCTCGTTCTGCGGTTGTTGACATTGAAGACAACTGTTGTGATATATGGATGCTCTTTGACGAGCGCTTTGACGAAGTTGTTTTTTGATGGGAAAATCGGATTGCCACCGATGATGACGACCATGACTTCACCCGTTGTGTGGCTCGATCTGATGAGGACATGACGCATAAAACCCGTGTCATAATCTTCGTCGTAAGGGGTCATTTTGAACGATGGCATCAGTTGACGAATCGTTTGGATGATGCCGTTCGCGCGTTCATCTTGGATGAGGCAGTTCGTCGTTGGAACGACTTTGTGGGAATCTTCTTGATAGATGCCCGCTACGATTTTACCATTTTTGTCATATGAAAACGTCGCGTGTACTTTGTTTCTATAGTGGTATGGGTTGTCCATCCCGATGATGTTTGACACTTTGCCAAAGCCATGGAGGATCATCTCTATTTTCTTTTGCTTGAATTTGAGCTGTCCTTCGTAAGTCAAGTTTTGTAGCTGACAGCCACCACACTTGCTGAAAGAGCCGCACGGCGGTTCCGTCTTGTACTGCAAAAACTGCGGCTCGACGTAATCCTTTGAACGGGCGAATGCGCGTTTTGCCTCTACCTTAACGGTTGGATGCCTGTCTGCATAGCTTGTTGTCACTACTGGCTTACCCGATGGACTTGCTTTGCCTGTTTTATCTACGCCTGTTGATTTACTTGCTTGACCAGTTCCATCAGCAGCAAACTTTGAACGGTTTCTAGCGCGTTCTTTTCTGTAATAATCGTCCTCAAACTCTACCGTATCGTCATCGGCAACGTATTTGCCCTTGCCTGTCGGTTTCTTTTTTTTGTCAAATGCATCGTAAAACGGTTTCTTATTCATAATTTCTCTCTTCCTTCTCGATGGTAAAATTGGAAATATTCAACTTCCTTATTTAGCGACTATTTTATATAAATGACTTTTATCGATTATTTTGATGCCACCTCTATGCAAAGTGACGATGCCTTCAGATGCGAAATATTTCAGCATCCTAGAAACGACTTCACGTGCGGAGCCGATGTATTTGGCGATTTGTTCATGTGTCAAATCAATTTCCAGCTTCCCTTTTCTCGAAATCTCATCGAGTAAAAATCCAGCGAGTCTGACGTCAAAGCTCATGAACAGGATCTGTTGCATGGCCCACATGACATCGGAAAATCTTGAGACCGCTTCTTTGTTGGTAAAATTCTCAACATATATGTTGGATGCTGCAAGTTTGGAATAGACTTCCGAGCTAACTATCAAAACTTCGCAATCTGTGTCAGCTTCTACATGTACATCGAAAGTGATATTGCTCAAAACACACGAAGATGTCAATACGCACACGTCGCCTTCTGACAAGCGATATAAGGTGATTTCACGTCCATCCTCAGAAAGAATGTATGTCCTTACGCAGCCCGTTTGTATCAACAGGACTCCGACACATTCCGTGTCACCACCATGTATTAGATCTCCGCGATTAAACGTTGCTGGATGTGTGTTATTGATCAAATGATTTTTCTCATCTTCACTTAAAAAATCCCAAAATGTCAATATTTGCTGCATCGTTTCAATTTTGTTGGCCATGCGTTTGATCCTCATTTCAATAATTTATCAAGTCTATGTAAATTGTACATTTACACTAATCTATAACGACAAAAAATCCCGCATATACAGGTATATTTATTATACCATATAAATGCAGGATTTTGACAGTTCCATATATTAACCTACTGTAACCACCTGAATGCTTGGGCTTTGTTACTCGAGTACCAATGCGCGTTTTGGACAAAATCGAATACATTTGCCACATTTGATACAGAGCGTCATATCAACGGTCGGTGCCGCGTAACCCTTCTGCTTTAACGCACCTACTGGACAAACGCGAATTGAAGGACATGGATGGTTTTGTGGACATTTTTGAGTCTTTACCACCAATGTCATATCATCTAAGCTTTTTTTATCATGACTTGCTTCACTATTCTTTTTAAATAAACCAAACATCGTATTATCCTCGTATTCTTTATTTTATAAATTCGCCATCAAGGTAAATTATAAAGAATACTAAAAGATATTACAGTGATTCAATCACTCTATAGTCCAAAAAGATAACCCGTCATGGACATAGATCCCATCGAACACACGTCGTTGAATACTTCGATGCGCTCTGTTTTGTCTGCTGCACCGAGAACATAAAGCAGTGGATAAAAGTGATCCGGCGTGTAAAATGCCTGCTCGGCACATTTACCAGCGCGCTCAAAGTGCACGACGTCTTCGTAGTTGCCGTTCAGTATATTCATTTTGATATAATCGTCAAATTCTTGTGCCCATGGGTAGCCACCTTCCATGCTCCAGTTGATCAAGGATAGATTATGTACGATGTTGCCACTGCCCATGATGAGGATTCCTTCGTTTCTAAGATCGGCCAGTTTTAGGCCAATGTCAAAATGCGTCTGTGCAGGTGCATTGTAGTTGACGCTGACTTGTACGACTGGAATGTCGGCTTCAGGATACATTTTGCAAAGCACGGACCAAGTGCCGTGATCGATGCCCCAGCGATTGTCGATCGTAACGAGGTCGCCCAATCGATCGACGATCTGGTTAGATAGCTCGACAGAGCCTTTTACTGGATATTTGAGTTCATAAAGAGCCTTTGGAAAACCGTACATATCGTAAATCATGCGGGGCTCTAAATTGTCCGCGGTTTTCGTCTGGTCTGTGTACCAATGCGCCGATACACACAAGATGGCTTTGGGACGCGGCAAGCGTTTCCCAAGTGATTC
The DNA here is from genome assembly GCA_942493125.1 of Acidaminobacteraceae bacterium. Lineage (GTDB taxonomy): Bacteria > Bacillota > Clostridia > Peptostreptococcales > Acidaminobacteraceae > Fusibacter_C. The sequence continues at coordinate 672,432 of OW818667.1, forward strand.
CCATTCTGCCGTAAATACGTTGTTTTCGATAGCATTCATCGGCGAACCATGACCTACAAAGATAACTGGCATTTTCATATTGGATCCTCCTCGTTAAAAAAGTAACTCATTAATCTCTCGTTTTTAACCCACTACCAGTAATGGGAATCGTCTCTCCTAGATATGTTGGATTTGGTTTTACTAGACCTGCCATCCATACGGCTTTGATTCTAGCACCGATTTCTCTGACGCGATAAATGGCCATCTTTTCATAGACATAAGTATCTGAAGCGACGCTTTGAACCTTGATACCCAATTTATCGGCGATATACGCAGCCCTTACCACATGGTATCTCTGCGATACGACGATGGCGTCAGTCACTTCAAAGATCGCTTTCATGCGATAGATGGAATCATAAGTATTAAAGCCTGCATGATCCATAAAGATATCTTCTGGTGGAACGCCTGCAGCCTCTAAATAGTCACACATGGCGCGTACCTCATCATAAGATTTTGATCCATGATCGCCACTTACGATGATCTTTGGTGCTTTGCCTTCCTGGTACAGCTCAAGTCCAAAATCGAGTCTGTCCTTCAGCATAATTGACACCTCACCACTAGGATGCACATACGCACCAAGGATCAAGATGGCTTCAGCTGGATCGACAGCATCTATGGTCTTTATCGTTTGTTCCCCGGTTTTTTCCACATATTGATCAAGTGCAGCCATCATACCGCCGCAAAGTACTATCAGAATCGTTGAAAGAATCATAAATTTAACTCCTTTGCGCATGATGACCTCCCGTTTTTTACAGTATACCATAGTTTTCGGGCGATAAAAAAGCCATTTAGTAGCGATTATGCCTCTAAATAGCTCATTATAATAGCCTTACACAAATACATAATTAAATCCTTACAAAATTACATCTTGATCATCCACATTGATGACGCCATAGTTCACCTTTATCTTTTTCATGACTTCAGAGTAAAGTGCCTTTGAACACTGAATTACGCCGTAATTCTCGATTTTCTTGACTTTGTCAGAAAGAATTTCTGCGGTTACCGTTTCATCAATCGTGAGTTTTCCATAATTGGTCATAGATATTTCAGTCACATCTTTGAAGTAGTAGCTTGACCAATTGAGTTGAGCCATGTTTTGGATGACATTTGGATCGATCAACTTGATTTTTGATGCCTTCTCAACGATGGTCATCGCAACATCAAAATCCGCTTCCGCGACTTCCAGCTGTTTGCAGATGATCCGAGACACTTTTTCCTTCACGGCTTCAATCTTCAAATCGATTTTAAGGTTTCCGCGTACAAAGATTTTATCGCTAAAGACACTTTTTAAAGAGTCGGCATTTATCGTGAGCTTGTCAAAATATTGATAGCCCTCAGGCACGATGAATTTGGCGATTTCAAGGTAATTCGAAACCTTTTTCGCCACTTTGCGTATCGTCAAATGATCCGCGACGACATAATCAAGAACGCGAAGGCTTTCAATGGTTTCATCAAAAAGTGCTTCATCAAAAGGCTCAATGGCGACAAAATTGCTGACTACCAAATGACTTGCAGGTTCTAAGCTGTACAGATTGATATCATTGAGCTCAAATCGACCATCGAGCAGAAGTTCACCCGCCTTGTAAATAACTGTGTCGCCATTGATTTGAATGCGGTCTGATAGCGTTGCGTAGTCAAGATCTTGAGCGAGCAGTCTGCCATTGATATCGGCTTTATAGATTTTATCGAGTAAATGTTTCTCACCGATGGGTTCGATTTTCACTGAGCCATTGATTTCAAGAAAGACTTTTTCATCAAAGGCGTTGAGAATGCCTTTCGTAATGACATAATTGCCGTTGTGTGTGATGTACTTCACTTTCATAGGTAGAATCAGGACCGTATCAATCTTACTCTGAATAATATGTCGTACCTGATCCTGTTGACCTTCGCCAATAATCAATGTTTCAACGGATTCTATCCGCTCGATGCCAATAAGCGCTTCGTCGCTCATGGTCCTTAGATCCAATAGTTCCATATTTTTATATCGCATCTCAAAGTCCTCCAATCATATTGTTAGCGTGTCCATTTTTCTATTTTCTTGTTATCATAATCGAATGCTTGCTCGATTGTACTTTGTGGTCTAAAAATAATGCGGTTGTCCATATCGTTTTGAATTTGAAATAAAATTGAATTTTTCATATCATTCTCCCTTCATGCCTTTCTCAATCCGTGATGGCGTTTCTAAGCAATTGAAGTGCTTGACTGAGCCTCGATCTCACAGTGGATGCGTTCAGGCCTAGTATCTCACCGATCTCCTGGCTGTTATAATCATGTAAATATCTGAGGATTACTGCGGTTCGCAAATGAACTGGCAATGACTCAAGTAGATCGGCAGTGATCAGCGTATCGTCAATATACGCTTCAAATGTGGGCTCCGGAGCCTCTTCATAATCGCCGAATCTCTTCTGTCGCCTATAGGTGTCAATATACAGATTTTTGATGGTTCTTATCAGCCATCCCTTTACCTGAAGCGGGTGCGCTCCATGGAAGCTATCTATGCTTTGAAGGACTTTCAAATAGGCTTGTTGCACAAGATCCTCGGCATCTTCCTTCTTGCGGCAGAGCGACTGTGCATACCTCAACAAATCCGCTTGATAAAGTTCATAGATTTCGTATAGCTGCATACCAACCACCCTATCTTTTAATTCGTGCTTACATATATGTAACGAACGACGTTGACCAAGTGTCCATTCATTTTATAAAAAAAATTGAAGAAATTTTTGCAATTAAAAATGTACGACTCCAATAAAGCTCAGTCGCTTCACAAAATCGTACATTAAATATTAATCCAATCACGTAAACTTGATACGTTTGATTTCCATTTGAATAAACGCTTCAATATCCTCTAGACGCTTAGCGTCCTTTTCTGTTAAGAAAGTATAGGCGACACCTGTCATTCCCGCTCTTCCCGTTCTGCCAATTCGATGGACGTAGTTTTCAGTATCGTCCGGGAGATTGTAGTTGAAAACATGCGTCACGCCTTCGATATCGAGTCCTCTTGCGGCGACATCAGTGGCGACCAAGTATTTGATCTGGCCATCTCTAAAGGCTTGCATGACGTATTCTCGCTTCGCCTGTGTGAGTGCACCATGGATTGTTTCAACTTCATACCCAGCGGCGAGCATTTCTTCATACAGCGTTTGCGCACCCATGCGTGAACGACAAAAGACGATGGCTTTTTCTGGATAATTTTGCTTGAGTACTGTTTGGAAATCTGCAAATTTTCGTCTATTTGATGTCAGAACGACAAATTGTTCAATGCTTTCAAGGGTAATCTGTTTCTTAGGTGCCTTTACAGTTACAGGTGATTTCAGGACGCGGTCTGAGAATGTGTCGACAGAATGGCTCAGTGTTGCTGAATAGCACAGAATCTGCTTGTTGTCAGGCGTCTGGGAAAGGATATCATCCACTTCATTTTTAAAGCCGATATGGAACATCTGATCCGCCTCATCCACAACGAGCATCTTGAGGGCACCAAATTCTATGGCGCCGCGTCTGAGATAATCGAGTATGCGTCCAGGTGTCCCGATAACGAGGTCCACTTCACCTCCGTACTTGTGAAGCTGAGCCACGACATCTTGTCCGCCGTATGCTGTTAATATCTTAAGTGGCTTTGTTTCAGCCAACATTTTCGCTTCTTTGGTGATCTGGATGGCAAGTTCACGCGTTGGCGTGATTACTAAGCCCTGTATGCGGTGCATTTCTGGATCTATTTTTTGAAACATCGGCAATAAAAACGCGAGCGTCTTTCCAGTACCGGTCTGAGCCTCTGCAAGCAAGTCGTCGCCTTTCAGCGCGATGGGGATGCTGAGCTTTTGAATCGGCGTTGGTGTATGAATGTCCTGAAGTTCCAGTGCATAGACGAGATCGCCTTTGATTCCCAATTTATAAAATGACATGTTTTCCTCCGTATTTAATTCGACTCATTATATCACAAAAGTCATACGTGGGAAACTAAGCACAATCTTATAAAGCGTAAAATGTACGCAAAAAGACTAGGCCTTGGCCTAGTCTCGTAGAAAATGTTGTATGAATCATCTTACTTATGCTTTTTAGCCAGTTTGGAGGCCACATCCGGCACATAGTTCATCGTATCAATTGGCGGTCTCACATAGTCACCATTTTCTTGTCTCTTTGGCAATGTGAGTTTTGTGTTTTCGATGTCTTCATATGGGATCTTAGACAATAAGTGCGAGATGCAGTTGATGCGTGCATTGCGCTTTACATCAGAATCTATGACATACCATGGCGAAAATTCTGTATCCGTATATTGAAACATGATATCTTTTGCTTTTGAGTACTCTACCCATTTTGAGCGGGCAGTCAAATCCATCTCACTGAGTTTCCACTGCTTGGTCTCATCGTTGATTCGATCTTGGAATCTTTCTTCTTGCTCTTCATCACTAACTGAGAACCAGTATTTGATAAGAATAATGCCCGATCGAATGATCATGTTTTCAAATGCAGGTACCGATTTTAAAAATTCCCAATACTCTTCGTCTGTACAAAAGCCCATGACACGTTCAACACCAGCACGGTTGTACCAGCTTCTGTCAAATAGAACAATTTCACCAGCACTTGGCAATTGCGAAGCATACCGTTGAAAATACCATTGTGTCCGTTCCTTTTCAGTTGGCTTTGGAAGCGCTACCACTCTACAAGTTCTAGGATTTAATGTTTCGGTTATCCGTTTGATGGCGCCGCCTTTTCCTGCAGCGTCTCTTCCTTCAAAAAGGACGACAACTTTTAAGCCCTTGAACACGACCCATTCTTGTAGCTTGACGAGTTCAAGTTGCAGCTCGGCAAGTTTTTTCTCATAATCTTCCTTTTGTAATTTCATTGGACACCTCAAATTTTATTCGTATTTGTTTACATATACCCGCATTAATCAACCACTATCAAACAAAATAAAACTACAAACTATCCACAAGCGCTTTGACTTGATTTCTTACTATTTGGAGATCGCCTATACTCGGCTTTCCTTTAAACTCATGTGGCTCAATAAATGTCCAACATAGCTTCAGCCGCTCAGCTATTTCATCGAGTTCTTTCTGAGCACCGCCTGACCAGCCGTAGGAACCAAACCGAAATGCTTTCCTACCTTGTGCTTTTTTCTTGCCAATCTCTTCAAGTATGGCCGCCATTGGAGGAAACATCTTATATTCGTACGTTGGCATGGCTAAAATGACACCACTTGAACGCCACACAGATGTCAGAATATCACCCCATGAACTCTCAGGCACTTGATGCACATGATAGGTGATGCCAGAATCTTCAAGCGTTTCAATTGCCGCTTTTACCGCATCTCCCGTCATCCCATACATACTGCCCCAGATCAGTGTGACTTCTCGCCTAGCGGCACCCTTTTGGTAGCCTGCATAGTCGAGATAATCCTGAATGATTTTTTGAACTCTGCTATGCCATACCAAACCATGGCCAGGTGCAATCATCTTGATATCCAATGGTTTTAATTTTTCGATTGCCTTAATCACGAAGGGTGAAAAGGCAGATAAGATGTTAGCGTAATATCTAATCGTCTCCACTTCATAAGCTGCGATCTCATCGTCGCTGTAACCGTCATCCATTGCAGAGCCTTCAAGCTTTCCAAAACTGCCGAACGCATCACACGTAAACAAGATACCCGTTTGGGCATCATATGTGACCATGGCATCGGGCCAGTGGACGTGTGGAATGGTCTTAAAAGTCAGCACTTTACCACCACCAAGGTCAAGCGTATCATCATCTTTAACGACTCTGATCGCAACGCCTTCCCCAAAGAAAGCTTCAAAGAGATCTGCACCTTTGTCCGTACAAATAACTTCAAAGTCCATATGCAATTTTCTAAAATCTTCAATCCACCCCGCATGATCGGGTTCAAGATGATTCAATACGAGGTAATTGATGCTTTTAATATCGACCTTAAGTCTGTCTAAAAGGGCGTAAAGTGTTTCAGGGACACCGTCCCACCCACAGACACCATCGATCAGGGCGATTTTTTCACCCTTCACGACGTACGAGTTTATGGAGACGCCATTGGGCATATCCCATAAACTTTCAAACAGTATACCTTCTACGTTTATTGAGAGCTGATCAATGCCCTCAGCCAAGTTTGTGATTTTCATAATAACTCCTAATTGATAAATTGTGTTTAATTGATATTAATTCTCATTTATAACAATTATACCACAATATCGGGATTTCAATTAAGAAATCACATGTTTTAAAAAAAATTAATGATTGTTGTGATTAGATCCCTTTTTTTCCGACAATGTCTTTGACTTTCATCAGACGAACGCGACTGCCCCGCTCGTTCTCGTCGAGCTTCATGGTGATGTATTTCACCGTTTCCGTCAACTGTGGCATCATAACATACTCGAGGGCGTTGACGCGCCTACGCGTCTTTTCAATCTCGTTTGCCATGAGTTGACACGACTTCTCCACTTCAGCGAGTTCGATCATTTTGTCAAACACCTCTTGCAGTAAGTTGAGGGCAATATCCAGCTCCCCAGAAGTACTGGCAAAACTGTAGGAAAAACCACTTTTTACTGAAACACTGCTTGTCTCTCTTTTGAGCTTAAAGACAGGCGTATTGACGCTCATGATGTTTTTGAGCTCAAGGTCAAGCGAAACAAATTGCGAAGGAATCATGATGGCTTCTTCCAAAGAAGGATCCGACATGGCCGCGCGCGCAAGTAAGAAGCGACCCAACGCCTCACTTAGAGACGCTTCAACTTCTTCTCTAAGCGTTTTATTATGACCCACCATCAAGATGAATTTTTTCATGAGCTCCGCCTGCTTGTCTCCCAACAACTTATGACCACGCGTTGCCGTCTTAAGTCTTTTTTTGAGTAACGTCAGCTCCATTTTGTTTGGGTTTACATTTAATCTGGCGATTGTGACACATCCCCTTTCGACATATAGGTCTCGATAAATGAATCTCTAATCCGTTTGAGTTCATTTTTCGGCAAAATCGCTAAGAGCTTCCAGCCTAAGTCTAATGTATCTTCAATACTTCGATCATCGTATTCCTTTTGAGCCACATACTGCTGTTCAAAGGCATCCGCGAATTTCGCATAAAGTTTATCGATATCGCTAAGTGCACCCTCACCCAAGATGACGGCGAGTTCTTTGGATTCCTTTCCTCTTGCATAAGCGGCAAAGAGTTGATTCATCGTATCGGCATGATCTTCACGCGTCTTGTCTTTGCCAATCCCCTTGTCTTTTAATCTCGAAAGAGATGGCAAAACGTCAATTGGTGGCATGATGCCTTTTCTATGAAGCTCTCTGCTTAAGATGATTTGACCCTCGGTAATGTAACCCGTCAAGTCAGGCACTGGATGGCTTTTGTCATCTTCAGGCATGGAGAGGATTGGGATTTGTGTGATGGAGCCTTCTTTCCCCCTTATACGACCTGCACGTTCATATATCGTTGCAAGGTCTGTATAAAGATAGCCAGGATAACCGCTACGTCCAGGCACTTCTTTTCTAGCAGCTGAAACTTCACGCAACGCATCGCAATAATTGGTGATATCGGTCATGATGACCAAGACGTGCATCCCTTTCTCGTAAGCCAAATACTCTGCTGCCGTGAGTGCCATACGCGGTGTTGAGATCCGTTCGATTGCTGGATCGTTGGCGAGATTCATGAACAAGACCGTTCTCGCGATTGCGCCTGTATTCTTAAAGTCGGTGATGAAAAAGTCAGCTTCTTCGAACGTGATACCGATCGCAGCAAAGACGACGGCAAAGTTCGTACCTGAGCCTAGAACTTTAGCCTGTCTTGCAATCTGTGCCGCCAAACGCGCATGCGGCAATCCCGAACCTGAAAACACGGGTAGCTTTTGGCCACGCACGAGTGTATTTAAGCCATCTATCGCGGATATTCCCGTCTGAATGAATTCTGAAGGGTAATCTCTAGCGGTTGGATTGATTGGGCTGCCATTGACATCCATTTTTGCTTCAGGGATTATTTTCGGACCATCGTCCTTTGGTCGACCCATGCCATCAAAAACCCTACCTAATATATCCATGGAGACAGGCAATTCCAATCCCTTTCCAAGAAATTTCGCCCTTCCATCCGCAATGTTGAGTCCCGCTGAACTCTCGAATAGTTGCACTAGTGCCGTATCGCCGCTCACTTCAAGGACTTTACCACGCCTTACTTCGCCACCAGTCATCTGAATCTCTACGAGTTCGTTGTATTTGACGCCCTCGACGCCACCAACGAGCATGAGTGGACCCGCAATTTCTCTGATCGTTTTATATTCCTTTAGCATGGCTATTTCCCTCCTAATGCAAGCGTATCCGCAATCTGTTTGGACAGCTCAATTTCGATGGCATCATAAGCATCTGGCGTAGATTCTGGAATAAACTTGGCTCTTGCAATCTCATCCCTTACGGTTAAACTTGAAAGTTGCTTAAACATTGCACCTTCTAATAAAGCTTTGTGACCTTCATTATGGAAACTCAATATGAGTTTCAACATGCGGTACATTTTATACGAGGAAGAATACGTATCCACATCGTGGAAGGCGTTTTGATGCAAATAATCCTCTCTGAGTGAACGCGCGGTTTCCATTGTGAAACGGTCTTTGATGGACAATGATTCAATACCGACAAGTCTTACAATTTCTTGCAGCTCGGATTCCTCTTGCAGAATTTTCATCGCATTGAGTCTCAAATCGTTCCAATCCGAATAAACATTCTGACTGAACCACTCCCCTAACGTTTCTAAATAGAGCGAATAGGAGATGAGCCAGTTGATGGCTGGAAAATGTCGCCTGTAAGCAAGTGCTGAATCAAGACCCCAATAAACTTTGACGATCCGAAGTGTCGCTTGTGTGACTGGCTCAGATAAATCACCACCAGGCGGAGAAACAGCCCCTATCGTTGTGATTGATCCTTCTCTGCCATCAGAGCCCAAGCAAGTGACTCTACCAGAACGTTCATAAAAATCGGCCACTTTAGAGCCAAGGTATGCTGGATACCCTTCTTCACCCGGCATCTCTTCAAGTCGACCGGACATCTCTCTTAGAGCTTCTGCCCACCTTGAAGTGGAGTCAGCCATAAGTGCAACTGAATAGCCCATGTCTCTATAGTACTCGGCGATGGTGATTCCTGTATAAATACTCGCTTCACGCGCTGCGACCGGCATATCCGAAGTGTTTGCGATAAGCACCGTACGCTTCATGAGGGGTTCGCCTGTTTTTGGATCTTTAAGCTCAGGAAATTCCATGAGCACATCTGTCATTTCATTGCCGCGTTCACCACAGCCGATATAGACGACGACTTCAGCATCCGCCCATTTTGCCAACTGGTGCTGAACCACGGTTTTGCCACTACCAAAAGGACCAGGGATACACGCCGTGCCACCTTTTGCAACTGGGAAAAATGTATCGATGATACGTTGCCCCGTCGTCATCGGTTGGTCCGGTGTGAGTTTTGTTTTATATGATCTGCCTTTTCTGACTGGCCAAGTCTGCAACATGCGTACATCCACACTTTCAGTACCTTTTTCAATACGTGCAATCGTCTCGATGATGGTAAAATCGCCTTCTAAAATATCTAGGATTTTACCTTCTACGCCATATGGCACCATCACTTTATGTTCGATGATCGTTGACTCTTTTACGGTTCCAATGACATCGCCGCTCATGACCACATCGCCCACACGCACGGTTGGTTTAAATGGCCACTTCTTTACGCGGTCCAGTTTATGGACATCGATGCCGCGCGTGATATGGTCGCCCACTTGTTCTCTTATGACTTCAAGTGGTCTTTGAATCCCATCAAAAATCGATCCGATAAGTCCAGGTGCAAGCTCGACACTTAACGGTTCACCCGTTGTAAATACAGGTTCACCCGGTCCGAGTCCCGAAGTTTCCTCATAGACTTGTATGGATATTTGTTCTCCTCTTATTTCAATGATCTCGCCGATCAGTTTTTTTTCACTGACTCTGACGACATCGTACATTCTGGCATTTGATAGGCCCACAGCGACAACAAGCGGACCTGATACTTTGATTATTTTTCCATCATCCAAGCGCTTAACCTTCTTTCCCGAATAGGATATCTGCACCAATGGCCTTTTCAACATTTTTCTTTATGCCTGCCATGCCTAGCCCGGTTGAGCCCAAATTGTCAGGTACTAAGATAATGGTTGGGATGACCTTTTCCTTGAATTCATTTAAGGTTTCATCCATGTCAATAGCCAATCGCTCCGTTAAAAATATGACTGCGTATGCTTCATTTGCCAATCTGAGTATTATTTTATGCGCCTCATGATAATCAGAGGCTGGAAATATCGAGATGCCAATGGCTTTGAACCCCATGATGGAATCTCTATCGCCAACGATGGCAATTTTATACATAAACATCACCCAATCTTTCTTTGATTGCATCTGTTGAAATAGTGTTGATTTTACCAACCATGATCATCCTTATGAGCTTTGCTTCATTTTCAACGGCCAAAATATAGCCAATTAAAGGCTCAACCCCAAAGGCGACATATTTAGCCTGTTTGACCTTTTCGAAAAAAAACGCTTCGGCCAACTGCTCATATTTGATGAGGTTAGTAATGTTGCCAAAATCTTCAATCGCTTCTTCTAAAAACGCTTCGTAGCCATAAATCGTCAGTTTGCCTGGCAAAGCACTGAGTGCTTCGTCATAAGCTTCTTCATAAAACGCAAGATTCAAATGACCGTTGTCTATAATGAAATCCTTTAGTACCTCTTTATCATAAGATGATGCTTTGATGCGAATCAACGTCTTAATGTTAATGAGGTCAATCTGGGTCTTGACGAGTTCGCGTATATATCCACTTTTATTTTTTTCAGAGAGTGTGATCATGGCGTCGTACAATCCCTTATCGAGCAAGAGATCAATCCAAAGTGGGTTTTTATCCTGTTCAATTCGACTGTTTATTTCGCGTAAACGCATGGCAATCTCAGGATTCAAAGCGTCATAATTGCCGCTCTCCACCATTTCTGACAGCTCCGAAACCGGCCTAGTGCCTAAATCCACAAACAGATGTTGATTTGAAGCATTTAGAAATTTATCTTTTAACAAAACTTTTAGATTGTGCACATCGTACTTCAAATAGAGTAGTCCAATCAGCGTCAAATCAGGCGCATTGGCTTCTATATACGCTTTGACACGGCGCTGTTCCAAAAAAATCAGCTGTTCGAAATCACGATAGTCTTTTATGTCACTCATGAGCTCCGAATAGCGCGTTTCCGCTAAGACTTTAAAAGCTTCTTCTGCAGTCTTACTAGTTAACATGCGATCGATGCTGTTTTTATCGAGAAGTTGATTTTCAAGTACCTTAGTCCTTGAAGTCGAATATAAATACCGATTGTCAAACACGAATTTGCGGCCTCCCCTCGTTTAATCAAACAGCACTTTTACGATGCTAGGTTCCAACGTCTCTCTAGCTTGATTGACAAGTGATTCTATCGAATGGTTCATCACATACTGATCCGTCTTCAAGATAAAGCCGCCTTTTATATCTGCTGCTTCATCAGATAAACGGAGTTGGTTCACACGGCCAAGTCTACCCAGTTCCTGATTGGCCGCACGGATGATCTGCTCTGCAACCTGCACTTTATCACGCGAAGAAAAAATCACTTCTTCAGACCCTGTAACCACTGATTTTATCAACTTGCCTATAAGCATATCGATATAAGACGAAGGTTCCATTTCTTGTATAGATAAGAGCGCCATTTCAAACACTTGATCAATTTGCTCTTGTTTGCATTTGAGTAGGGCATTTCTTTTTTCAAGCTCTGTATTGGATTCAATCGTCAACTTCAGTTTCTCTGAGTCAATTTTGAATTGATGCTCAAATTGCTTTATATGGTCTTGCGAAATCTTTTCTGTTTGCTTTTCAATCTCGCGAATTTTTGTTTTAGCATCCTCTAAAATGGACGTTGCACGTTCTTTGCCGTCCTGTAGGATTTTATCTGTCATATTTTTAATTCCGTCCATAGTTTCACCTGCTATGAATCCTTATTTTTAATCATGTAATTTCCATCCTTATAATTTGACGCCACTGAGCATCAAAAACGAAGCAAGAAGCGACAAAACGGCATACGTTTCTACCATTGCGGCAAAAACCATACCTTTTGCAAGCTCTTCAGGCCTCTTAGCTACGATGAGACAACCCGCTGAAGCCGCTTTTCCTTGATAAATTGCTGACGTAAATCCTACGATAGCAATCGGTAAACAAGCGACAAAAATCATGATGCCTTGGAATAAGCTCAGCTCAACTAATGTGCCGAAAACGCCAATTTTCTGCCATACTAAAAAACCGATCAAAAGGCCATAAATGCCTTGAGTCCCTGGTAACGCTTGGAGTAAAAGCGTCTTACCAAAATTGCTCGGGTTTTCTGTTACCACGCCAGCAGCGGTTACACCTGTTAAACCGACCCCAATAACAGACCCCCATCCTGCCATGCCCACAGCGAGTGCCGAACCAAGAAATGCCAAAATCAAACCGCCATTGTCAGTCATAAATTCCATTTTGTTGCCTCCTTGTTTTAGTTTGCTCATATAGTTTGCTCATATTGTTAGCTTATATCGTTTGCTTATATCGTTTGCTTATATCGTTTGCTTATATCGTTTGCTATTTACTTTTTTGAGTTTATTGTAAAGTCTCCAGATGGTTCTATATTGATAAATTTGGTCCTAACCCTAAATGGATTGTATTTGATGCCTTCACCTTCATAGAACTTGCTAAAAAATTCGACATACTGAAGTCGTGAAGAATGTACGTACGCACCCAATGTGTTGATGGCGATATTAAACGTATGTCCGATGATTAAAACGATAATCATAAAAAAGTATCCAATAATGCTGCCGTCCAGCATAAACGCCATTGAGTTGATGACCGTGCCAATAACACCCGTCGCCAGTCCGAGGGCAAACAGTCTAAGATATGATAGCGCATCTCCCAAGAATCCCGTTATGTTGTACAAACTGAGAATGCCAGACATCAGCTTCATCAAAATATTGCTTTTCCGTCTCCCTTGAGTCAATACCAACGACAAGGCAAATCCAATGGTCGCATATTTGTTAAAAGGCGCCAAATCGGGTAGGAACATGCTCATGATACTTAAGATAAAAAGCACCCATAAGCCTTGGTCCAAAATCGCATCCAGTATATAGCCGCGCCTAATATTCATGTAAGCTTGCATGCCAAATCCAACAAATAGATGGATGATCCCAAACGCGATACACATGGCAATCATTTTAAAAGGGTCTTTGAGTGGGTCAAATAAAATTGGAGATACTGGAATCATACCACCCAAATAACCGCCAAACATCATGCCCCAAAATGCAGTGGACACCCCACCAAGGCAAAGAACACCTAAAATCTTTTGGAAATTGCCTTCTGGCTTTAGCTTGATCAGTATAATTGCTGTTATCGAAATCAATATCAAGCCATAGACAAAATCACTCACCATGATGCCAAAGAAAATGACGAAAAATGGCATCATCATGGCATTTGGGTCTATGCCTCTCGAATCTGGCGTCGAATATTGCTCTGTGATAAATTCTAGTGGACGCGCATATCGATGGTTTTTTAATAGCGTTGGACTCATTTCATTTTTATCGGTTTCGTGAAAAAAAATTTCGATATTAGGGGTTATCTCATAGAGACGTTTATTGAGCTCCGCCATGAGCGCCACTGGAATCCACGCACCGATCACAAACGTCTCCTTCGATTTAAGAAAACTTTTTGTTACATCAGATTTATCCGTTTCAACTGTCAAAATATCGTAATACGTTTCAATCAACTCTGTGTGCTTAGTAAGTGCCTTCGCTTCCTTCGTTAAATCCGTTCTCGTCTGAACCAAATTTTTTAATGCGTCATGCGTTGCGTCTATATTGGCCTTTGCAGTCCCTGTCATGTCGCCAAATGATATTTTATTGAATCCATACTGCTTTAATAGTTTGCTCAATGCTTCATGCCCCTGTTTCAGGCAGGCAAATAAAAAATATACATTGTCTCCTTCTTCACCGACTCTCAGTACAGATATATCATGAGGTTCGTTTTCGACTGCCTCATAAAAGTTCGCTTCGTGTCGTTTTGCGATAACGCCCGCCTCTATATGAACATTTTTTGTATCTTTTACATCTTCAAGGCGTTCCTCAAATGTAATCCATGGCATCAAAAAACTGATAGTGGTTTGATATTTCGTCTCTTTACTTTTCAAATCACTCATGGCTTTATCTATTTTTAATATCGCATCATAGATTGAAACAAGCTGCGTTCGGTCATTTAGATAGCCCTGAATCAACTCTCGATTCATTGTGCGCTTTTGATAGGACCGACTTTTAAAACGCTCACCCTGTCTCTTTAAGAACTCTATCATATAATTGACTTTTATCAGATCCTCATTCATCCATTGAAGCCCAGCCTCGTCATCCTTTTGATCGATTGACTCAAGCCCATGCAAATCATCTGATGCTTTGAAATCGGTTATGTGAAGCACACCGAATTCTTGTAAACTTTGCATAATTTGAGGCTTATTTTGTAATAATGCGACGATAGTCGCTTTCTTCATCTCAACAATTGCCATTTAATTCACGATCCTCTCAACCACCAACTGTACAGCTGCGCTCAATTTAAGATCAGCACGAATTTTTATTTCATCTGTCAAAAGCCTTACTTTTTCAAGATTTTGTTTTGCCTTAGATTCTTCCTCACTTCTCACTGCCTTCAATTGCATTTTGTTATGTTCGAGCATTTCTTCCATCATTTCCTTGAGCCTTTTCTCTGAATCTGCCAATGCTTTCTTAATGCTTTCTTCAGCAGATATTTCAGCATCTTCAACCATTTTTTTTGCCTTCTCTTCTGCCTGAATGATGTCTTTTAATCCTTCAATTGGCATGTACTCACCACCTTCCGAACATTTATTACTTCGACAGTATAATTCTATCCTTTTTATTAATAATTATTCATAATAATATGATGTATATTTTTCGTTTGACAAGCGGTTATTTCAGCATGTTATCGCTTTTGATATAATGTTATAATGGTCTTGTCATACAACACACGTTCATTATTAAAGACTTACAACTTGGGGGTATACGATGAAAGGGTTTCATTTTTTCTTATTGACTTTACTTTCTGCCATTTGGGGCGGATCATTTATCTTTATGAGGGTTCTCGCTCCGATTTTTGGCGCGACAGGTACAGCATGTCTGCGTTTAACGATTGCAGCACTTTTTTTGATCGTATATTTTAAGATCATTCATTATAAAATACACCTTCGAAGAGATTGGAAAATCTTATGTATCATAGGCATCCTCAACTCGGCGATACCGTTTACGCTTTATTCCTATGCCGCACTGCATATCCCTGCTTCTTTATCAGTTATCATAAATAGCACATCGCCAATGTTTGGGATGCTCTTTGCAGCATTGATTTTAAAAGAGCACATGAACACCCGTAAAGTGAGTGGCCTCATCCTCGGAATTATCGGCGTCACTTTGATCAGTGGGAGCAAATCGCTCGATGCCACAATGGAATCTTATCTTGCCATGGCAGCGTGCGTCCTTGCTGCATTTTGTTATGGTCTTTCAGGAGCAATCATCAAAAAATATGCGAAGCACGTTGAACCAAAGGCGATGGCCGGTGGCAGTCAACTGTTCGCAGGGTTATCACTCATGCCCTTTTTACTCACTTCTACACCAAGCGAGCCAATCACATCGACTATAGCCATCACGGTCGTCACTTTTGCCATTCTGTGCTCTGCAGTTGCTTATTTAATCTATTATTATTTAATGAAAGAAATTGGGCCAACAAAAACACTTACTGTCACTTTTTTGATGCCCGTCTTTGGCATTCTTTGGGGATACCTATTGCTTAAAGAAGCTCTATACCCTCAGATGCTTCTAGGAATGTCGGTCATATTGCTAGGCACCTATCTTGTGACGAGTGTTGGTAGAAAAAAGTCAATTCACCCCCCCTCTTAAAGGCGTAATGTCTGACGCATTTTTCTTATTTTATTCATAAGCAATGTCGCACCAGAATGTATTCCAATAAATACGATAAATATTTCCAATCTTCCAAGTATCATACCAAGCATCATGACGATAAGTGACGCATTGTTCGTATCTGGTGTCGTGATGCCTATTGACAAGCCCACGGTGCCTAGTGCTGAAGCAAATTCAAACATCGCATCTATAAGGGTTGTGTTGGCGGTTATTGATAACACTAACACGCCTGATATAAATAGGAGCATATAAAACGTTATAAAACCCATAGTGTCTTCAACAAGATCTTTATCAATCGATACTTTGCCTTGTGCTTTGTAATAAAACGGCGCGGTCACTTTTCTCATGGGACTGATGCGTTTGAGAAAATTTACTTGAGCGGTTCTAAGTAAGATGTACACTCTGGTTAACTTTAAGCCACCTGCTGTTGATCCGATACCGCCACCGATTAGCATCAAAATAATCATGAGACCCATAGAAAAAGGCGGCCAATCTATATAAGAAACGGTTGAATATCCCGTTGTTGACAATGCGGACACGACGTTAAAAATGGCAACTCTTATACTGAATCCTAAATTTCTATATAATTCATAAAATAACGAATAACTGACTAGCGTTGAAAAGACAATAATTATGAGCCACATAAAACGCACTTCACTAATTTTTGTAACCAGTTTGAATTTTCGCTTCATCAAAAGCAGAAGTACTGCAAAGTTTGTAGTACCAATGATCATGAGTATAATTGTCAATGCTTCTATTCCTAGACTGTTGTATGCACCAATACTGTTGATCTCAGTCGAAAAACCACCCGTTGATAATGCTGACATAGCGTGGAGTAAGCTATCGAGAACAGGCATCCCCAGCAGTATATACAGTGCGGTACCAACGCCTAACAATGATACAAACATAAAGAAAGTGATTCTTGCTGTCTTTTTTAAATTTGGCATCAACTTGTCTGGATGCCCTTCCGCACTGAACAAGTTCATCGCCTGCTTGCCTTGAATGAACATCACCATAACCATGACAAAGCCTAATCCGCCACAAAACTGCATAAAACTTCTATGAAATAGAAAAATAGCTGGCGTTGTATCCACATTCATAACCGATAAACCCGTTGTCGTCCAACCACTTACCGCTTCAAACAGTGCTTGTACAAAGTTGAGTTGACCTGAAATTACAAATGGAATCGCACCGGCGATGAATCCATAGATCCAAGCAAATAAAACAGTTAGCTGACTATGCTGCATCATCTTCATCCATTGCGTTTCATTATCGTCCTTTTTTAAAAGAATGCATAATAAACTTCCTAAGATTATAGAACCCAATGAAGGCATTAAAAATGAGTCCGTATAAATAATTTCTTCTGGATAAAATGGCAATACCAGAATCGGAATTCCGATAAGGATACCAATCATCAAAATCAGCTTTCCAAAATTGTTCGATTCTCTAAAAAACACATGGGTTGTCGAGTAAGCTTTTGTAATCATATTTTACCTGTCAGCTCCTTTATTGCTGTGAGTTCTTGGTCATTTGATGAAATGAGAATCAACTTATCTCCGATCAGTATTCGCGTATCGCCTCTAGGGATTAAGCTCGTTTCACCTCGAATGATACAGCCTATTATCACTTCTTTAGGCAATTTTATTTCCCACAGTTTTTTACCAACAGAAGGCGATTCTTTCAGTATTGGCACTTCTGCAATACCGATTCTCCCTTCTCCAGTTGTGATTTTTGTGGCAATGCCTTCGTAGAATGCCTGTTGCTCAATGACGTTTGTTATGGCATTCACTTCACAGATGACTGAATCGACACCCATTTTGTAGAAAAATTCAGTCTTTAGCGGGTCATTGAGTACAGAAAATGTCTTTTTAACGTTATACTTTTTCTTACATAACTCGCAGATCATCAAATTGTCTTCATCTTTGGAAGTGAGTGAAATCACAAGATCTGCATCCTGAACATTTGCATCTTCCAGAATAAAAGGCTTCGTCTCATCACCATACAGGACATTGATCGATTCATTTTCAGCTAATATTTTACATTTTTCTAAATCATGGTAGATGATCGTTACATGGAAGCCTTTATTTAATAAAGAATGTGCAAGCGAACGTGCACGATTAAAACTACCGATTAAAACTGCATGCTTTTTCATTGGATTCTCCTTATGCGATTTTCTTAGCTATTAATCAACATCTTAATTCTATCTTTTAAGAGAATGAGCGGGCTTACCGTTTCAATGCCTTGATTCTCATAAACGAAGGTGCGTTCTGGATCATACACCCTCGTTATAACTTGGTCCACACGGTACAATTCTTTTGATATTTGCGACACCATAATATTCGTGTTATCGCTATTTGTAACGACGATCAGGGTGCTAGCCTTCTCTATTTCAGCTTTCTTCAAGATATTTAGATCCGTTGCATCACCGATCAAAGTGAGTCCACCATATGATGGTGACAATTTTCGAAACGAATTTTTATCACGATCAATCACGATAACATCTCGATTTTGTTCAGATAGTTCATTGGCTAAACTAGCCCCTAATCTGCCACAACCGATAATGATCGTATACGTTTTATTAAATTGCTTCATTTTTGCGCCTCCTGTTAATATGTCCAATATCGTGTGCATCATAGACGATTTTGTAATCGTCTGCACTATCATTTTCTTCTTGAGCGCAATCAGAATCTACGTAAGCACATTGTCCTCTAGAAACGAAAGTGCCATAGTGCTCTAAATTGTGTCGTGCAGGTAAATAAGTAGGGTCTAAGTCCCACGCGGCTCTAAAGTGCTTCATCGCCATATTGTGGTCAAATCTTTTCTCAAATAAAATGCCATACAGGTTGTGTGGTTCAGGATCATGTGGGTATTTTCCAATTGCCACTTCCAATAACCGTTCGCTCTCACTGAGATTGTTAGCTTTCAATAAACCGATGATTTGAGTGATGAGCTTTTGTTTTTCTTCATTGACGATGATCCTTGATTTATCTTTCATTCTTAACACCTCCATACACTTATTACGTTTTTCTTTATTCAATCTTATCAATTATTGTGTGATTTTAGTGTGAGAGATACCCACTCAATGTTAGTTTTGTGTGAGTAATAAAATAAGGCGTTGTCACAACTCAAGAATTCAATCTTGAGTTGTGACAACGCCTTATTATGCAATTTCCTCAACTATCTTTAAATCGATATCCCACACCAATTTCAGTGACAATATATTTTGGCTTTCCTGGGTTTTCTTCTATTTTTCTTCTTAATCCAGCCATTAACGTTCTTAGCGCCTGTGTGTCAGTGCCGTAAGAAACACCCCACACCTCGTGAATAATCGTTTTTGTTGTAAGAATCTTACCGATATTTGAAAAAAACAAGACCATCAAATTGAATTCCATGGGGGTTAAATGAACTTCATCGCCCTTAAGATAAACTAGACGTTTATCTAAGTCAATCGTCAATTCATTTACAGTGATGACTGGACTTGAAGCCACTGCACTATTCCTAAATAAATGTCTAATTGCTACGCGTATACGTGCCATGAGTTCAACAGCTGAAAATGGTTTTGTAAGAAAATCATCAGCACCTAAATCTAGGGCATGTGCTTTTTCTTTATCCTGTTCACGTGCGGATATGACGATGATCGGTACTTCAGACCATTCGCGTACCTTCTTGATGACCTCAAGGCCATCAAAATCAGGCAATCCCAAATCCAGCAAGATTAAATCGATATGTTCAGTGACAAGTAAGCCAAGTGCGCCTTGTGCATTTCCTACTGTCAGATATTTATAACCCTCATGATCAAGTGCATAGCATAAAAATCGATTGATTTGATTGTCATCTTCAACGACTAAAACGTTTACATTCTGATTATTCACTTGTTTCATCCTCCAATGGCAATGTAAAGATCGCTTCAACACCTTTTGTACCAATCCGATTGTTGATGGTTAAATTGCCTTTATGCGCTCTAATAATCGCATCACAAATCGGTAGTCCTAATCCCAAGCTATTCTTTTCATGACTTTTTTTCCTATGTGACGTAAAAAACAGTTCAAAAACATAAGGCAAATCCTCATCAAGAATGCCGGTGCCACTATCTGTGATCACAAACTTAGCTACTTGAGCGTTCGCCTCAAGTTCAACAGTTATGCTTATTTCATCCTCAGGATTCGTGTGTTTGTATGCGTTATCTAACAAATTTAGCAAGACTTGTTCGATGAGCTTTGCATCCATTGGAACAATAAGAGGGTCATCGGGAACCTTTACTTCTATATCGCGATCATATGCCCGAACTGAAAATCGCTCTATGACACTGCTGATAAGTTCTTCAACGACTTCCAACTCCTTCCCAATCACCAGTTTTCCTTCTTGTAATCTCGTGAGACTCAAGATGTTTTCAACCAGTGAATAGAGCCATTTTGCGTCATCATAGATGCTTTCAACGAGCATATTACACTGTTCGTCTGTTTTTATTGAAGCCATATCCAACAGCATCTCAGAAGTGCCCATAATACTCGACAACGGCGTGCGTAAATCATGTGAAATGGACCTTAGCAGCATGTTTCTGTATCGCTCTTGTATCGCTTCGTCACGATCTTTAATACGTTGCTCAGCAACTCTGATACGATCCATTGCCAGTGCTGTACTTTCAATTGTGGAATGTAAGAAGTCCAGATGCTTTTCTCGTACTCTGAAACTTGATTCTTTTGGAATTCTAATGACGCCAAGAATATTCTCCCTACCGTAGATTGGCCAGTCATGAAACTCTTCACCTTCATTAAAATTGGCCCTTAGATCTTCCATACGATATTTGAGTCGATCAACATCCTCTATTTCCCTTCTCGTTTGAACATCCGAAGAGGTCTGCTGGATAAAGGTATGTTCCGGTTTGCCATTTTCATCAAAACAAACCATGCCCACTTTAGTAACCAAGTAGTCGCTGAGTGTCTTTATTACAATAGAGGCGATTGTATGCATTTCATCCGCATCGGTTAGCTGATTTGTCAGTTTATACAAAGCTCTCGTTTCAACTTCTTTTGCTTGTGCAATAAGTGCATTCTTTTTAACGAGCGATGTTAGTGTGCTCGTAATAACTGAGGTCATAGTCATGATAATAAACGTTATGATATAACTGCTATCGTGGACAGAAAGTGTAAAATAAGGTTCTGTAAAAAAATAGTTGAATGTCAATGTCGCCACGACTGATGCAACAATGCCTGTAGGGATGCTTTCACTTAGCCAGACGAGTATCTGAATCGCAAGTAAATAGACGATCACGATATTCGTTTCAGGAAAACCTAAGACTTTAAACAAATAGCCAATCAATGTGGCGAGGCTGATCATTGCGAGCGCTAAGAAAATTCTAAAACCGCTTTTTCTTGAATTTAATATGACTTTCTCTAACACTAGCCATGCCTCCTCAAATCAATATGATACATTATACACCTAATAATTGGACATTATAAACACATTTTTAAAATGGTCTCTATATCTTCTTGATTAAGTCGTTTAAAACCTCTTATTTCAGTGCCACCACAAGCCTTCGCTGCCATATGTGAAAAATGCGTATCATCGATATCAATTTCTGTTAAAGAGCTTTGTAATTCGAGAGTTTTAAACAAAAATGACGATATCATCTCAATACTTTTTATGCCCACATCCATTGGATCCAGTGATGGATCGATACCAAAAACATTGCACCCAAACTGATAAAATTTTGAAGCAGTTGTATCATCCAAAGTATAGGTCA
This sequence comes from Acidaminobacteraceae bacterium, assembly GCA_942493125.1. GTDB lineage: Bacteria > Bacillota > Clostridia > Peptostreptococcales > Acidaminobacteraceae > Fusibacter_C. The sequence goes on from OW818667.1 coordinate 694,216, forward strand.
TCCACCGCGGTGTAAGTATCGCAAGTCCGAGTCCGTGCGTGATATCATAGATGGCAGAAAGTTCATGCTCAATGGGATGACAGCTCCAAGCTTGCCTCTTTCCACCCATGATAAACCCATTGATTGCCCAAGATGATGTCCACATCAGGTTGGCTCTCGCTTCATAATTATTAGGTTGGTCCATAGCAATCGGTGCAAATCTGATGATGGTTTTCATGAGCCCTTCCATGACTGCATCCAACATATAAAGATCTTGATCCATGTTGAAGTATACTTCAATAATGTGGCTGAGCATGTCCGCAGCACCACAAGCGGTCTGATAACGGCTAACTGTATACGTATTTGTCGGGTCTAAAAACGATACTTTGGGACGCATCACTGGAAACATAAGTCCAATTTTATCCTTCGTTTCTGGATTGCTGATGACACCAGCACTATCCATTTCAGATCCAGTAGCGGCCAAAGTCAATATATCTATAATTGGCAAACAATGCGTCACATTCACTTTCTCCATGAGAATATCCCAAGCATCGCCATCATAGTACGTTGCGGCGCCAATAAATTTCGTGCAGTCGATCACAGATCCCCCACCAACGGCAAGAAGCACATCAATTTTCTCTTTTTTGCAGATTGCCGCACCCTGATTCACTGAAGCAACTCTTGGATTTGGTTCAATGCCCGATAACTCAAACAACTTAAGTCCAGCCTTTTCTATTTCTTCTACAACCTTGTCATACAGCCCCGATTCTTTAATGGAACCACCGCCATATGTCAATAAGACGCGTTTGCCATATTTGCTCAATTCTTCACCTAAATGTCCCAATTGGTCTTCACCAAAATACACACGTGTTGGTATATCATAAATAAAATGATTCATTTGACACTCCTTTTGTTCTTAATAGATAGAATTTTGCTCACTGAATCTCTTATACCCATTTATAAAAAAAACAGGCTACCCTCAGCCTGTTTTTATTTTTTCTTCAATTAGTATCTTACAGATTGTCATTGCATTAACGGCAATTTTAAAATTTACTTCGATAGTCATCAAATTAGTATTGACTTTTCTTCTCGAACGTTTTATTATCTGATTAGACGGATATCGAAACAAAATTCAGTATAACTTACAAGGAGATGCCCATGAAACTATTTTTAGAAAACATTGCAGATAATATCGCATTACCGACTCCATCAAACATCGTCGTCCAATTTTGGGGCGAAAAAAAGGATGCTAAAAACTTGGCATCTTTTGTCAATAAACTTGCACCGCATCACACTCAAGTGACAGGTGTGCTTTTTGATAAAGCCAATATGATATTGGCTTGTGACAATGGACCTTTCTTCATCCATGATCAAATTAGTGATGAAGCACTTGAGCGCGCTAGTATCGTGATTGATTTATGCGCATTCTCACCTACGAGCATCGTTTCAGAAATGTCATCCGTAGCGCGACCGAATTTCGTAGCCTTTATGCGCAAACATTTTACGACCATCACAGCACCCCATAAATCGATGCTTCAAATCAGAGTGCCCTCAGAAGTAAATGCCATTGAAGCTGGCCTTGATCTTGACGCGTATTCAAAGGTGATGAGCCTAATGACAGATGTGGATTTTAAAACGTTGAATAAAAGCTGTGATGATCTGATAGATCATTTATCCAGCTCAAATCACGTCATTATCGAAACAGGCGACGGCCACAAACTTGAGCTCAATTTTGACGGACGCAAGTGGCATAAAGACGCTGGTGATGGCGACTTTCCACCTGGAGAGGTTTATATAGCGCCCGTAGAAAATAGCGCACACGGCACCTACAAAGTGGACTATATCCATTGGGAAGGTGAACATTTTAGGGATGTGATCCTAACTTTTGAATCTGGTCGTCTCGTGGCAACAAGTGTGGAAAAAATCTTTGACGATCTCTTACAAGCCGATGATGGCGCATTAGTACTCGGTGAATTTGGTCTAGGTACAAATCCTAACTTGTCAGAGTTAACTGGCCACAGCCTCTTTGATGAAAAAATGCTTGGATCTTGCCATATAGCCGTAGGTATGAATCATCTTTTTGGTGGTAAAAATGAAAGTACCGCACATGTTGACTTTGTGTCAAAATCACCAAAGCTTACATTCATTTGAAAAACACAAAACAAAGGCAGTGACTTTCTTCGATTGATTCGAACCAAGTCACTGCCTTAACCATTAACCATTTAAACTATAATACAAATCCTAACCCTAACGCCAAAATGACAATAAGTGGCGCTGGCACTTTTTTCAATGAAAGAAGTAGAATTGTTATTCCTGTGACAGCTAGATTATCTAGAGAAAAGCCACTCTTTTGCATGAGTATCACAGCTGCTACTGCAATTAAGCCACCAGCGACTGCATTAATACCCTTGAGTGAAACCTTAATCGCCTTAATTTGCTTTAGTTTTTCCCAAACTGGATAGACAAAGTAGATGAGCAAAAGACCAGGTAAAAATATACCGATGCCACCAATAATCGCTGCAAGCACTTGATTAAAAACACCACCATCTCGATAAGACATACCACCAGCATAGGCGCTGAAGCTAAACATCGGACCAGGCAAACCTTGCACGAGCCCGTAGCCCGTTAAAAACTCTTGATGGGTCATAAATGCTCTGACATCAACCAGTTCACTATACATGACTGGCACTACGACCTGTCCACCACCAAAGACGAGATAGCCATATCTATAAAAGCTTTCAAAGAGTGTGACCAAGCGATTGTCAAATAGTTGACTCATTATGACGCCGCCTATAGCAAAAATGCCAAATGCTATGAGATAACCCCATGGTGGAGAAAGCTTTACTTTATTCCAAAGGTTTTTCTCACCAGAAGCAACGATACTTACAAGGCCACCTAAAACAAGTAACAAAGGAAAAATCCACGGTGCATGAATAAAGTAGGTTATAAAGGCTGCCAAAATCATGAGAATGCCTGTCATCCAATTCGTGACAACTTTTCTCGAAATCTTAAAGGCCGCTACGACGATGAAGCCTACAGCCATCGGTCCGATATATCTAAGACCGCTTGTTGAAATATTTAAGGTGTCAAATATTTGATATACAAAAGACAAGATCGTCATGAGTGTCAAAACGGGCAGTGACCAAACGAGCATCGTTAAAAATGCAAGCAATGGTCCACCCATCTTATGCCCAACTGCGACAAGGGCTTGTGTACTGGTTGGACCTGGTAATATGCTACATAGTGCGACGAGTTCGATAAGTTCTTCCTCTGTGAGATACTTCTTTTTTGTGACGAGTTGATCCATAAAGACGCCAATATGTGCTTCCGGTCCACCATATGCACCTAAAGAACATATAAAAGCATCTTTTAAGAACGAACGCCAACTTACTGCGTGTGTCATTTTTGCCTCCTTTCAATGACTAATACTATTCTTTCATCTCCTTGAACAGTTCATATGCTTTTGCACGCGCCTCTTTTAAGACGACTTCGCCATGTTCAGTGATGCGATAATACTTTCTAATTTTACCCTCAACATTTTCTTCAGTTGATGCGAGTAATTGATCTTTTTCCATACCATTTAATATGGGATATAGGGTGCCCGCACTTATAGAATACCCATGATGTCTAAGCTCTTCGATCATCCAAAGTCCATAAATAGGCGATTTTGAAGCATGATGCAATATGTGAATATGAATAAATCCTAAAAATAGTTTCCGTAAAATTTTATCAGACATAAAACACTCCTTTAAAAAAAGATTCTTATGATCTACTGTTCATTTAGTTCCTTACCATACAAGGCGAAAAGAAGTGTTCCAACGACACCAAAACCAAAAGCTACAATAAAATTAGTTTCAGGGCTTATATTCCAAAGCCATGCACTAGATAATGCTGCCAAGGAAACAATTACATCTCGAACGAGATAATAAGTCCCAAACGTACTTGCTTTGTAGTCTTCTGGTGCCAAATCCATAATAAGTGCTTTTCTAGTTGGTTCACCAAATTCTTTGAGACCTCTTATAATAAAGGCAATGACAAACATCCAAAAGCTTTTAGAAAATAATAATACCAATGGAAACAAAGTAAAGAACATAAATGTGATAACGACAAATGGCTTCTTGCCATATTTATCCGCGAGCATCGCTACTGGAATATAGACAAACATTGCAGTCACCATTTCAATGACAGTTAAAATTCCAAATTGTGTTGTACTCAATCCCTGGTTATCAACAACCCATATAACAACAAATGCATATGGAATTTGTTCAGCAAAGCGTATCAATATATCACTTGCCAACAGTTTTTTTAGCTCAGGGGTCAGTAGCGAAAATGTCTTTGAAAAGCTCAACCTTTCTTTTTTCTCAACTGAAGGAACTTCTTCCGCCATATACTTTTGAATTAAGATCATAGCCACAATTCCCAAAATAAAGGCAACACCAAACGCAATTTTAACACCTACGACTCGACCATATATACCAATGATTACGCCACCAATCATCGGTCCAAGGGCCATCGGAATCCGTCTGAAAAATGAGTGTATGGATACGCCAAGACTTCTTTTGTTTTTCGGAACCGATTTTGCAACCAAACTCATAATGGCAGGTAGAGATACTGCAGTCCAAGCAATAAAGAACACAGCGCCTATTAAAACGGCTTGCCAAGTTGGAATCAATATAACCAGCGCATAACCTGCCAATGCAATCGCGGTGAACAATTGAAGCGATTTTTTGTAGCCGAGTCGATCTGCAATATAGCCACCTGGAAAGGAATATAAAGCACTTAATAGATTGTCCATGGCATTTAACAACCCGACTGACCATATGCTGCCACCAAGAGCAATGAGATATAGGGGCAAAAATCGCTCAGCCATTTTCTCACCTATACCTACTAAAATCACTAGCAAAATCATGATTTTCATGTTGCCTTGTCCTGTGATTAACCTTTTTTTATAATCCTCTTTGTATTCAATTTTCATAAAACCACTTCCTGATTCGATTATGTTATTCGATATCGCGTTTCGATATCGTGTTGCAATTATAATATCATGGGCTTAATTTACTTGTCAATCAAAAAAAATATATAAGTACCCTTATTAAAAAACACCTACTGTCCTTACAGACAATAGGTGTTTTACTTGTACTTCATTTATATTTTTTTATACAATCGCATTGCAAATAGATAAGCTATGACGATGATACCGAGACACCATGATATGGCAATCCAAATATCGTTACCGACTGGCTGATTTGAAAGCAAGTTTCGTATTGCCTCCACGATTGGTGTAACTGGCTGATTTTCTGCGAACAACCGAACGGCTTTGGGCATCGTTTCAGTAGGTACGAATGCAGAGCTGATAAACGGTAAGAATATGATTGGATAAGAAAATGCGCCCGCACCATCTGGTGTTTTAGCTGCAAGCCCAGCTATTACAGCAACCCATGTCAAAGCAAGTGTAAATATGCCGAGGATACCAAACACAGCGAGCCAATCTATAATACTCGCTGATGATCTGAATCCCATCAAAAGTGCAACAAGAATAATCACAACGATCGATATGCCGTTTGAGATAATCGATGTCAACACGTGTCCCCACAAAACGGTAGAACGTGAAATTGGCATCGAGTGAAACCGTTCAAAGATGCCACGCTGCTTGTCAATAAACAGTCGATAAGCCACATAGGCAATACCGCTGCCGATCGTCATCAGCATGATACCAGGCAAAAGATAGTCAACATAATTCTCTTTATCAGTTTTAATTGCGCCTCCAAAAACATAAACAAATAATAGCATGATTGCAATCGGTGTGATACTGACTGTAATAATCGTGTCCATACTTCTAAACACGTGACGCATAGATCTTCCAAACATAACGCCTAAATCTTTGATGAAATAGTTTTTTGTCGTTTCCATTTATTTTGCCCCCTTTTTGCCGATGATTGATAAAAAGACTTCTTCCAGTGTAGGTTGTTTTTCGACGTACTCAACTTTAGCAGGTGGCAACAGTTTTTTTAATCCCTCCAGTGAATCCTGAGCGATGATTTTGCCATCATGAAGAATCGCTATTTGATCTGCAAGCTGTTCCGCCTCTTCCAAATACTGCGTTGTTAAGAAGATGGTCGTACCATTAGTTGAAAGCTCTTTGACGATCTTCCAAACTTCCAAACGCCCCTCTGGATCAAGACCAGTCGTTGGTTCATCTAGAAAAATGATCTTCGGGTTACCCACGAGACTCATTGCGATATCGATGCGTCTCTTCATCCCACCAGAATACGTACTGACTCTTCTGTCAGCTGCCTCTTGCATCCCGAAACGCTTAATTAATGCATCAGCCACTTCATTTGGATTTTTAAGATGTCTTAGCTTTGCAATCATGATGAGATTTTCGCGACCTGTCAGAATTTCATCAATTGCGGCAAATTGCCCTGTCAAACTGATTGACCCTCGAATGGCCTTAGGATTTTTTTCAATGTCAAAGCCGTTGATTACCACCTGTCCAGCATCTGCTTTCAGCAGTGTTGTCATGATTCTGATCGTCGTCGTCTTTCCAGAACCATTGGAACCAAGCAATGCAAAGACCCCTCCCTGTGCGACTTCTAAGTTGACACCTTTTAGCACTTTAACATTTTTGTAGGCTTTTTCTATACCTTTAATTTGAATGATGTTATTTTTCACGTCTTCCTCCTCGTCAATTTATTAAAATTAATAATTACCTATAGAAATTGCATAATTACCTCACTGATACGAATTTCTCGATATAAATCCGAAATTTTTAAAACAAAAGAGCCGACAACTGTGATATTTCTCACATGTTATCGGCTCTGCGTCATGGCGTCTGGCTCTTCTATAACGACTATTTTAAGTTGCTTCACATCAATGATCTTTTCGTGCTTACACTTTGGGCAGAAGAGTGGAAAGTTTTTAAGCACTGTATCCACGCGCACTTTTACCCGAGTTTTATTGCCACAGATTGGACATAAAAGCCATTCATATTGGTCCACATAAACCTCCTTCTGTATTATTTTCTTAGCTCTGATTATTTTTTCATAGCCTTATTCATAGCTTTGCTCACTTTTTCGTTGACGGATTCCTGATAGCTGTCAAAGTATGTCTCAGATTCTTTGACGAGATCATCACAAAAGTTCGCGACGTTTTTGCCTGTTACTTCGAGGACTGCTTTTCCTTTAGCTGCACCATCTTCAAATAAATCTACGATTCCCGAAAGCAAGCCGATTCCCTTTGTAAGTTCCACAGGTCCAACTTTATAAAGGTATTTTTGGATTTCCTCATAAACGATTTGATAATCTTTAGGTAATGCTTTGACACGTGCCACGTGCGCACGCCATTCTTTTTTGCCTTCCAAAATATCTTTTATAGTCATATCTTCCTCCTATTTGCCTATTTGCCTAATTTTCTAGCAATATTGTTGTTGAGTTGTTTCCGCCATGTATTTCGAAACGACTTTGAACTTTCTTCACCGATGAGTTCCGAACAAAAGCTTTCAACATCATCTCCGAGAACTTCACGTACGTTAAGTCCATCTGCAGCTGTTTCTTCAAACAGATCTACAACACCTTCAAGCACTGACATGAGATTGCGTCCTGTAAAATCTGAATGTGGCCAAATATGATTCTTAACTTTTTCCCATGCCACTTGATAATCTGCAGGTAATTTTTTCACACGTGCTTCAAAACCCTTAAACTCTTTTGTCATATCACTTCCAGTTATTTTCTCCATAAATGTCATGATTTCATCTCCTTTAACTCATCCATTTTTGATGATACAAATTCCCATCTATCCCAGAATTTTTTTAGCTCCTCGCGCCCTGATTCATTGAGTTTGAAAAACTTTCTCGGTGGACCCATATCAGAAGGCTTCTTCTCTATGTCCACAAGTTTGTTTCTTTCAAGTCGAACCAATATCGTATACACTGTCCCATCTACGACATCTGAAAAACCTAAGGCATTCAACCTACGAGTGATTTCATAGCCGTATGTCTCATCTTGATTGATGATATCAAGAACGCAACCTTCAAGTACACCTTTCAACAACTCCGTTATATTATCCAAAACAATCACCTCTTTACATAGTTTATCATTCGTTTTCTGCAATCACTATTCAGTTTTACCGGTAATCAGTAGTACTGGTATTCAGTATCACTTACTATAGCTATATAGTAACACGTAGTACTATAGTCGTCAATACCTTTTTTTAAAATTCTTTTACAATAAAAAAAGTGCTGCTACACATCTAAACATTTTGATAAGTAGCAGCACTTTTAATTTTATGGTTAATCGTTCTAGTCTAATAGCTTGTTGATTGATATACGTTCTATTATCTTATCTTTTAAATGAAACGTCATGTACTCCGAATAATTAACTGGCTCATATCTGTATTCATTGGCTTCATTTGTCAAATCACCACTTAATAATTGGCCTTCAGGATATGCTGCTTTGAGTTGGTCATAACTATCGCCAACTTTGATGTTTCCAATCGTTTGATACTTTGAATCAGTAAGTTCAATATTGAAGACGTAATAGGCGTCACCGTTAGCCCCATTAATAGTTTTTAATACTAATCCTGAATAATAATACTGCTTTTCTGTCATACCATTCAATTGATCCATATTTTTCCCATCGCCTTTTGAATAGGTGTGAATCTTTATTTCATTGGCAACGCCTAGAATGCTTTCAATTTTCTCATCATCTACATTATCTGAAAGCGCGATTGATTTACCATTAAAATAAATACCTAGTTCTTTTTCCGAAATCGCAATATCTTGTGACGTTTCGCTTGTTGATTCACTTGTTGATTCGTTTGTTGATTCGTTTGTTGATTCGTTCGTGATTTCACTTGTTGTTTCATTATTTACAATGTCACAACCCAATAGAACTATTGAGCTAACCAACAACATCATGATTGCTATAAGAATTTTTATGTGTCCTTTCATAGGCCTGCCTCCTCTGCTGAAACAAATAAGCTATTATATTAATATACCCAAAACTCGCTTATTAATGCCCTCTTTAACAGCATTTGGCACTTCTCTGAACTTAATATCTTCCCCTAGAAAAAGCAACCAATTTATCATCATCTGCAAAGTATCATCATTCTGTATATCAATATACGTCCTTAATATCGCTGTAGCTTGATATGGATTCGTATAGGATAACGACTCCTTTATTGGATGGTATTTTTTGTACTGGGCAATAGCTCTTGGACCGAGCTCAAGTACAACATTGAATGCTTCATCTTGCTTTAGCATTTTTTCATTGATTTTTTGTTCGCTCACTCGCTTCACTGACGAGAGGCGTTCAACATTGATTAGCCTGTCTACAGGGAACAATTGCTTCACTTCTTCCTTTAAATCAAAGCCTTCAATAAACCAATAACTGCTCTCTTGATAAAGGTGCGTGACATAGATTGCATATGATGTCACGACCTCTGCATCTTGAATGCTTATCAAGAGATATCGATCTAAGAGAATCGTTTGAATCAGTTTTTCCAATATTGGATGAGGCAAATCCGACAGATTGAGTATATCTGGATTATAAGGATTGGTCCCTTGAAAGAGCAGGAGTTGATTCAACATTGCCACATCGTCTTGCTGCGTTTCAGAAATGAGACCTAATAATTTCTCAGCGATTGACTGTCTGCTCTTAAGATATGGAAGTTGTTGATTTCTAGTAGCCATAAAAGCGATGAAAAGCGCTTTCACTTCATTGTCATTAAACCGTACAGCAGGTAAGACGGCGTTGTGCATGACAAAATAGCCCCCATCCCTTCCAACTTCTGCATCAAGTGGCATGCCAAGTGTTTCGATTTCCTTGATGTCCCGTATCGCTGTCGAACGAGAGATATCGAATGCTTGCATGATCTCAGAAATGGTAAAATGCGCACGGTTATTGATGTATCGCATGATTGTATTAATTCTCTCAACTTTTTTCATAAAAGCTCCTAAACAGTGTCACTTTTTGACATGATTTAGCTATATTATATAACTAACAAAAGAAACTTACAAACCATATGCATTTGATTTTAGGAGGCTTATTAATGACTGATTATATCCTAGAGCAAAAGGACAGTTTTAACATCGTCGGTTTTGGAACTGAACTAAAAAGTGCCTATACCGATCTGGCAGGACTAAACAAAGAGAAGGCAGACTTTTGGAATGCCATCAAAGAGGACGGGAGACTACATACATTAAGAACCATCGCTGCAAATGAGTATGTATTTGCTGTAAATGAAGCAGTTAACAGCAAATTGTTACATTATGCCGGCGTCGTAACAGAAAAAGCAGCACCAGAAGATGCGAGAATCATACAGTTTCCAAAAGGTGAATACCTTATCGTCAATGGCTCTGGTGCGACACCTGATCAACTGTATCATCGACTTACAGCTGTTGCCTTTGGTCAGATATTGCCAGAAGCTAAAAATTTTGCTTATGTTGGTGGCCCAAATGCCACCGTTGAGATTGAACAAAGAGATGGCTTCATCTATGGTGAAATTTGGATTCCCATCGTTAAAAAATAAGGAGGTATGAAAATGTCTTATATCGTTGATTATAAAAATGTGTCCAAAGTTGGACTAGAATCTTCACCGGTAGTAGACGCACTTGCAGGTTTAAGAGCCAATGAAGCCCGGTACTTCATGACAAAATACAATCATGCTTTCACAGTATTACCAGCTAGTGAAAGTCAAGAAACCCTCGATTATGTAAATCATATATTGAAAAAGGAACGCAATTTAGAGTTCGCGGCTAAACCTCTAGAAACATCCCAATTTCAAGTTGAAAACATCAAATTTGCCTATGTCTTTTATGAAGATGGCCTTGCAATCAACGTCATGTACACCGTTGATGATCCTAAGAAACGTGCCGTTGGGTTTAAGCTTTCTGAAGGAATGGAAATACCTAAAGAGCTAGAAGTTAAGTTCAAGTTTGCAAGACAAAAGTCAAAGTTGGCGGGCACCATTCGCGGTTCATTTTTCGTCATCAAGGGTGAATACTAAATATAAAAAGGCAAAGCCTATTGGTCGTTATCGTTGACCATCAGGATTTGCCTTTTATTATTCTACTATCCAAGAAATAATATACTCTGTATTTTGGGGAACTATTATATTGTTATGTGTTCGCTTCTCAAACACGCCAGACAAACCAAGTTCTAGTGCAGTCTGATGAAAATGACCGATACCAATACCCACGTCAACTTTCTTGATTACCTTTTCGTCTTCTTTTATTTTCGAATGATGTGTCTCATAAAAATGAAAGATATCGCCATCTTTGACAACTCTCCAGGGTTGCGCATTGGTAGCTGAAGGTGCTAAACGCAGCATCTCTAAAGGCACTGCATATAATCCTGCTTCATTTTCATTTAATGGCGTTGTAAAGTCGCTTTTATAAAAAAGTTGGTTCCAAGGTTTTCGCTGATCTGAATTCATGAGCTTACGCATTGCCGATTCTTTCAGCCTTTTCTTCGCAACTGGATATCCAATTGGTGATATCGCTGGAAACAAGTCCTCATCCTTGATGTCCATTGCTGCTGAAAATTTGTCTCGACTAAAGGTTGCAGCCAACCAGACTGTTCCAAGTCCCAAATGGGTTGCGTATAAAATCAAGTTTTCAAATGCGTATCCGACCGCTTCAGGACCAAACTCAACATTCGCTACTGAAACACCTATATAAGAACTGGCACCTTTTATTACGCCATACGTGCCAAGCTTTTCTTCGTTCGAATCAACTGTTTTCTCGATAAAATGAAAATTAACTTTGATACCGAAAGGATTCGATAAGGTGTCGGCAAATTCTATCAGCTTTCTCCGATCTTCCGCTGTAAGCTTTTTTTCTTCATAAGTTCTTACACTATTGCGTTTCTTAATCGTTTGTTGTACAGGAATATTGATTTTCATTCTTTATTTACCTCCAAAAATGCGTCACTATAAAATGACTTGATTTACTCAAAACTAACAACAACTTTACCTTGTGCATGACCGTGAGCAACTTTAGCCAATGCCTGCTTAATTTGCGAAAAATGATATACTGAATCAATCGTAGATTTGATTTCATTGCTCTGTAAAATATCTGCAACAATTTGCAATTGTGCGCCATTCTCTTTCACAAAGAAAAAATGATACGATTTGTTTTGATTAGCTGCCATGCGATCATATTTACTGCCTGCTAATTTGAATAACATTTTCTTCCATAATGGATATCCATTTTCCACTGCGAAGCGATAATTCGGAACGCCTTTTAAAGAAACGATTTTCCCTTGTGGCTTCAGTATTTTTAATTCCTGCTCAAATTCTTTAGGTCCCAAAGTATCGATGACATAATTTATATTAGATAAACTATCGACATAGTTTTGTTCTTTATAATTGATAAATTGTTCTACACCCATTAACAGCAAGCGTTCACGAGCACTTTCACCGCCACTTGTTATAACCTTTAAGCCCATTTGCTTTGCAATTGGAATAACCATTGCACCTAGGCCACCTGACCCTCCAGGTAAGAAGACACTTTCACCTGACTGAGCTTTTAAGACATCATTCAAAACTTGATAGCTCGTTAATCCTGTCAAAGGTACCGCTGCAGCCTCGACATAGCTCAAATGCGTCGGCATGAAAGCAATCGCTTCGGAATCGACTGCGACATACTCAGCAAATGCCCCAATATTGGCAATTGGCAATCGCGTCATTATATTATCACCTATTTTGTATGTCTTAACTTTATTACCGACGCGTTCAATGACACCTGACAGTTCATTGCCTAGTGTTAATGGAAAATTATAATCATGTATCAATTTGATGCGCCCACTGGCAATTAACAAATCCACAGGATTTACCCCTGCCGCTTTCACTTTAATTAGAACTTCATTTTCTTTGATTTCAGGTATTTCAACCTCATTGATTACCAAATGAAAATCCGCTGGATCTTTAGAATACTTTGTAATTTGTGCAACTTTCATATTTCGCCTCTTTCTATTTGTTTCTATTTTCTAAAACCTGCAAAATCATGTCTATAATTGGTTGTAAATTTTGATAATCCTCCGTCGTTTTTAATTGAACACGGATACCGATCAGTGCATTGTGTATGAATTTTGTCGTTCCCGATAAATTCAAGTCGGATGAAAATTCACCAGTTGCTTGACCTTCTTGCAACAATTGAAAAATGATATGTTCAGATTCTTCAACATTAGTTCGGATGACTTCAGCTATGTCTTCATCATGAAGGGCTAATTCAACAGCTGTATTCACAATGAGACATCCTTTTGCTTGTTCTGCATTATTTTTTATCGAAAATTCAAATAGTGACCTAATTTTATCAAGTGCCGTTTTTTTATCTGCAAGTTGTTCTAATAGCTGTTTGCTAATTGTCATTTTATAGTAATCTAAAACTTTGAGAAATAATGAATGCTTGTTGCCAAATGTGTCATAAATACTTTTGCGATGAACGCCCATGGCATTTACCAAATCTTCCATCGAAGTTTTTTCATACCCTTGAAACCAAAACAATTGCATTGCTTCCTTTAATGCTTCAACTTCATCAAACTCACGTTTTCTTGCCATTGTAAACTCCTTTGCATATCTTAATCATTCGAGAATTGAAGAACGAACATTCTTTTATTGTCATAGTTTCATTATACTTATTGAAGAACGATTGGTCAAGTATATTTTAAGAGTCCTCGAATAATTAAATAGTTATATAAAAAGCCTGAAACAGCACTTTGACTCAGACTTCAAAGCTATTATTAATTTAAAAGCATTTTCTTGACAGCAACAAATCACTTTTTATTTATAAAGTACAACTACATTTATTCACTCATTTGTTTGCTTCCAACGTATAAGACATCATAAAATTACTCACGCAGAACGAACCTGATTGTAATTTTACTTGTAAATATTGAATGAAATACCTTCTGTACTGCCGTTTCAAATATATATTTCTGGGTATTACTGTTGTGTCATTTGAAACTTAATAGAAACCAGTTGGCAGATTGGCATATCTGATTAATTTTTCATCTACATCTTCAGTCACTTACATAATCGTAATGTTTAAATTCTCCCCCCTAAAAAAAAGGAGGCACGTAGAATGAAGAAGAAAATTTCTATTCTTTTGGTTGCAATACTTATACTCTCACAATCAACTGCTTTTCAGCTTTCCTTCACCCAGAATGATGGGGCATATGCTCATGATTCCAACAATCAGGTCAGAAATCCAGATTGGATGTCTCTCCTGCCGAAAAGTCTTCTACTCAGCGAGCTTTCAATACCTGGAACCCATGACTCGATGACCTATAACAGTGGATTGATTTACGGTGGCGATACAGCTCAATGTCAAGCACTAAGCCTTGAGGATCAACTTCTTTCTGGAATCCGTGCTCTGGACATACGCTGTGTCCATTATAAGAATCTCAGTACTGGAGTTGATACATTTGCTATCTATCATGGTGCGTTCTATCAAGGCAGCAACTTCGACGATGTACTCTCGACCGTTAGTACTTTCCTCAATGCACATCCTGGAGAGACGGTCTTGATGCGTGTTAAGGAAGAGGATCCGAGTATGGATATGTTGCCCGGTTTTTCACTTACTGGCACACCGTTCAACGAGACCTTCGAATCATATGCGAACAAATACTCAGATGTAATCTGGGTTCCCGGTGATCCATTCGTAATGCCAAAACTTAGGGATGTCAGAGGAAAAATCGTCATCCTTCAGGATTTTGATGATAAGTATTCTTATGGACCAAACAAAGACAAGAATTTCGGTATCCTTTGGGATACACTAGACATCCAAGACGCATACAATGTTACCAATGCGACGATGTACGATAAATGGACTGCAATCAACACACAAATGACCCATACCAATATTTCCGGTTACAATGAAAAACTCTATGTGAACTACCTGAGCGGTACAGGCGTTCCAATGACCTTACCATATTTTGTCGCAAGTGGGCACTTTGGATCTTCAACAGATGCACCACAGTTATGGACGGGATATTTCGATCAGGATTCAGTTATCGAAGCTGCTGTGAAAGCTCTTCTTAATCTCATGAACTGGGACTATGATGGTTATTACTTTGATAAAGGAAGATGGCCTGAATTCCCAAGAGAAGTAAAAACTGTCTCCATAAATGAACTCAAAGAGGTTGTCAGCTGGGTTACAGATACGGTGTGGAAATGGATAGATGCCCTAACTGGTTTTGGATGGGCAAAAGAGACAAGAAAAGTGATCGATTTGGTGGAAATACCTGTTGAATACTCTTTCACTCTCATCAATTATGAAGGTATGAATCGTCTCACAGAATCCCATCTTAACAATTATGATCGTGTTGGTCTCATCATGGCGGATTTCCCAGGACCATCCCTCATAGGTGGTGTCATCCATATGAATCCTTGGCGTGATATCCCTAATATAAATGCCCAGAATTCCGGAGCCCATATCCAGATTTATTCTGGCGAAAGTGCATCACTTTATGCCTCCTTCACCGATGATGATGACACAAACAATCATGCCGCAAAAATCGATTGGGGTGATAGCACCATTGATGAACCTGCTCAATTGATAGAAAATACAGCCTCCATTCCAGGAACTGTAGAAGGTAGCCATATCTATTTCATTCCAGGCGCTTATACCGTGACCGTATCTGTTACCGATGACGAAAATGGCATAGGAGATGACATCTTTTTTGTTGATGTTCTACCTCTCCCTATAGACATTACGATACGTGGTGTGATCAACCCTAAATCGTCTGGTTCGATACAAGTCATCTCTTTTGGAAAAACTGACTATGACGTTTCTAGTGTTGTGATTGATTCAGTAGTACTAGGACCCCATGGTGCCCATGTATATCAAAGCGCCACAGATGACGTCAATGGAGATGGTATCCTCGATCTTATCTTGCATTTCCGAACGAAGGAAGTCGGATTGAAAACAAATGATGCCGAACTAATTTTCGCAGGGCGGAACCTGGAAGGAATCTGCTTTAAAGGTATCGCGCCAATCAAAATCCTCACTCCAAAGAAATGATTGCTTGGACCAAACCTCAGAACACGATGATATATTCCCACATAATTAAAGCCACTGAACGTCATCACGACATCCAGTGGCTTTAATTTATTAATTTGAAAAAGCGTTTCTATTCATCCTTGTCAAGGATATCAAGACAATAGGTTCAGAGACGAAAATATCAATATCAATGGGCTCTTGAAAATAGAAAGAAATTCATCGCTCACCGCGCCTTGTCTTGCGTTATTGCATACTTATTTTTTCAACACACTTCAACTGCAATACTTCTTTTATTTTTGTCTGATATATCAGGTCTCTTCTTTGATTGCACCTGCCCAGGATGCGACTGCCTGCCAATCACGAAAGTCGCCTTCGGAGGCATTCACGTTGTTAATAATCCACTTTTCTAAGGGATTCAGCGATTTAAGCACCAGTTTACCGCCAAAGCAGTTGATTCCACGAGGATGTATACGTTCAATGATCGGTTGAATAGATTTGGGGTAAAACCTGCCGTCTACCTGCTCAATCGGATTTCCATGACCAGTTGGGCCACATATAAAAAGCCAAACTGGTAGTTTTTCCAATGATTCGATGTTTTTTTTCAAAAAACGTACGACTTTTTTATGCCAAAATCCGATATAAACCGAACTGCCGAGGATGATTTTACTGTAAGGAGTCAGATCATTTACTGTACTGGCATCCAACACATCCACCTGTAAGTCATTTTCTCTGAGTGTTTCACCGATTTTTTCAGCGATCTCCGCTGTTGATCCCCCGTTTGGAACCGTAGGCCACCAATATCTTCTTATCCATTAATTACACCTCCCTTGTCAGTGTCATGAGCACATCCCGATATAAACGCAAGAATCAGGAATAACAGTCCAGCACCTAAGGTTGATACCATGACAACACTGATACTGTCCGGGTCGGATATACCGGGAACAAATCCAAATATTGCGATTTGCAGCGTATAAAGTATCAACAGGGAACTGGCAATCAGGAACGGACGCCACAGCTTTGACAAAAACTTGCGCATACCTTCCGGTAGAATCTTTCTCCACCAATTGAGTGGCCTACCGATTCGCGTGGAAATTGCCCATCCAATCATAAAGAAAATTACCTGACCTATTCCGCCTCCGACTAAAAACAACAGGATAAACAACGACAGAAATATCACAGAGGCATGCTTTTTATGCATAAAACCCACCGACCAGATGATGATGGCAACCCCCACCATCATGGCGACAATACCGGTTATCAGAAAATTCGGGATGATGGTAAAGGCTGGTTCATTTCCATGAAGCCACATTCTGTTTGTCTCTCCGATGGCATAAATTATATAACCATTCGTCGCAGTATTTCCTTGCAGCGTTTCAAAAAAACCATGACAAATGCCGCTTATGCCGAAAATGACGCCGATTGTGGCAACGATTGTCTGAATCGAGCGATTGAAGTTGCCCTGTTTTGAATTTATAGTGTTTTCTCTAATCATTACTCTATCTCCTTAATTCGTCCGGATAATGCACAATTAATCATTTGATCTATCTTTTGCATCCTCATTTTTTCATCAAAAAAATCCGTATACAAATACCTGCTGAAAAGCTCTGGTTCAAGTACAATATGGTGAAACGGAATCATGAGCTGTAAGGCGATAATGTTCAAATCTGATTCATCGCACTCAGTCAATATTTCTTTAAGCAAGGGCATGACCAATTTGCAGGAACTCTCGCATCCGGATTTCAATTCGAGTGAAATGGCTATTTTGCAGATATTGCGGTATTTGAACGCCGCGTCCGCTGTTACGAATAGCATATTCCGTAACCGTGTCTGCGCATCGGTACTAATGTGACTATTTTGGTTGGACTGCTTAATAATATCACCCATCATCGTTCCTACAACCTGACTGAGCAGATTTTCTTTTGACTGGTAGTAGTAATTAACAAGCGCAAGATTCACACCGGCTTTTGATGCAATCTCTCGAGTCGTTATCTGCTGATCGGTTTTTCCCTCGCCCACTAATCCCATTGCAGCCTGGAATATCTTTTCTTTAGCGGTTAATTCATCTAGGTTCATACTTAGCTCCTTATTAAACGCGATTTAATCATGTTTAAAATTATACTCCTTACTTAGAGAATGTCAATAGAGTATTTTACCAGTATCTGCATAATTGATTTGCAAAATTTACGCCAATCAATCTCACAACCTGAACCTCACTTGGGATAACAATTCAATCATTCGCTTCAGCTGTTAAATAGATTTCGGATTATCATAGTAATCCTACACAATTGTTATTTCAAAAATGAATTTACCTTTGTATAAAAGCCCGAAAAAAAGAATCCTTCAAAAAAAGGATTCTTGGGTGATATCTACTATTTGATTGCAACCGTCAAAGCATTTGTAATATTCCACTCTCTGTTATAATACTCATTTTCATTCAAGTACTCTACGCTTTTGGCAACAAGTACTTCCTCATTCTTTTATCTATTTTTTGTCCAAATTCAGGCCAAAAACCACAATATGTTGTGAACTAACTCTACTTATTCTCGCCCGAATCACTACGCGTCATCAGAACAACTGCTTCCACGTGCGCCGTATGCCCAAACACGTCAACAGGTTGAACCTCTGTCACTTTGTAAAGGTCATTTTCACAGAGTAGTTTCATATCTCTTGCAAGTGTCGATGGTTTACATGAAACATAAACGATACGCTCAGGAGCCATTTTCAAGATCGTTTCTATGACGCTTCCCTCACAACCAGATCTCGGTGGATCTACGACAACAACATCTGCACGATGTCCTTGCTCATATAGCTTTTCAAATTCAGTCTCAGCATCGCCGAGGATAAATTCAACATTTGTAAGTTTATTAAGCTCAGCATTTTTACGAGCATTGACAACAGCTTCTTCAACGTTTTCAATACCATACACTTTTTTTGCCTTTTGTGCGAGGAACAATGATATCGTACCCGTTCCAGAGTAAAGCTCGTAAACTGTTTCTTCTCCAGTGAGTTTCGCGAAGTCCATAGCTTTCTTATAAAGCACTTCAGTCTGCTTCGCATTCACTTGATAGAACGACTGTGGTGAAATTTCAAATTTAAGATCTGCAATTTCATCTGTGATCGTCGCTTTTCCGAACAATATTTTGTTTTCCTCGCCAAGACCTTTGATGCTATGTGATGCATGTACATTCTGTACGATAGATACTATACCAGGTACTGCATTTGTAAGCAAATTCACGAGCGTTTTTGTCATCGCAAGTTTTCGACCACTTGTGATGAGTACGACCATGATTTCGCCTGTTTTCTCTGATTTTCGAATCATGACGCTCTTTAGTGTGCCCTCATGTGATTTTTGATCGTAAGGCGCTACTTTGAAGTCTCTCATGTATTTTCTAATCATCTCGATGATAATGGCGTTTTTCTCGTCCTGAAGCAAGCAATCGCGCACGTCTACAACGTTGTGCGAATTTTTCTTATAAAAGCCGATGATCGGCTGAGAAATAGATCCTTGAACTGGATACAAGCCTTTATTTCTGTATCTGAAAGAATCCTTCATGCCTACTATCGGTTTAATTTCGATATCAGAAAATTGACCTACGCGCTTTAAAGCATTGAGGACCATATTCTCTTTATATTTAAGCTGTGCATTGTAGTCAAAATCTTGAATCTGGCATCCACCACAAGATTGGTAAACGCTACATGGCGCTACAACGCGATCCGCAGATGGCTTGATGATTTTTTTAAGCTTTGCTTTCGCATAGCTTTTCTTTTGTGTTTCAATTTGACATGTGACGATATCGCCTGGCAAACCGCCATCTACAAACACGGTCATGCCTTCAGATCTACCGATGCCCTCGCCTTCATCGCCGATGTCAACGATCTCTATCTCAAGAAAGCGATTTGTGATCATCACATCTGCTTGATCCGCTGCTATATCTTGATCTTCTTCTCGGCCTTTTGCCGGCTTTTCAGCTCTAGCTGCCTTCACAGATTTCATAGGCTTTTCCACTTGATTAGGATTGACCGGTCTTGCAGGTCTATAGGTTTGACCAGGTTTGACTGCTCTTGCCGGTTTATCAGGTCTCTCTGATCTCGTTGGACGCTCAGAGCGTTCCGTTTTAACAGGTCTCTCAGTTTTAACTGTTTTTTCTAATTTATCGCCTGAAAATGCGTTTTTATCCTTCGCAAAAGATGCGTTGTTTTTAGTTTTACCGCCAGATTTACTGTTCGTTTTGCCACTCGTTTTACTGCTCGCTTTGCCGCCAGTTTTACTGCCAGCCTGGTCTTTCTTCTTTTCGAACTTCATATTTTCCTCCACTATTCCGTAACACCCATAAAATCAATACTTTTTCAATTTCCCTTAAGTATATCATGAAACATAATTAAAGGCTTGTACCTTTACAGGTCAAGCCTAATTAATTTTAAGATTTAACATCTTATGCAATTATTTTATCATTATTTTATCATTATTTCTGATCACCTTTGTTGCCTAAAACAACTGGAATGACCATTTCAGTCTTCTCATCTCTTACAATTTTGAGCTGGATGGTGTCACCTGGCTTATATTTGCTAAGGATTGTCGTCAAGTCATTCATGTTATAGACATTTTCATCATTGATTCCAATGACTAAGTCCATCACTTCAACACCAGCAGTTTGTGCAGGTGAGTTCTCATAGACATAGCGCACTAAAACGCCCATTGGGATATCATAGAGCTTAGCAGTGCTTTCATCAATATCAACACCGCCTATACCAATATATGGACGAGATACATAGCCATTCTCCATCAGCTCGCTGACGATAGTCATCATCTTTTCCGTAGGAATAGCAAAGCCCATACCTTCAACATCAGTTTCAGCAATTTTAGCTGAGTTAATCCCTATAAGCTCGCCCTTGCTGTTGACAAGTGCGCCTCCAGAGTTACCTGGGTTGATTGCAGCATCCGTTTGGATGTACATCACATTCGTATCTTCGTCAACTTGACGGTCAACGGCACTGATAATCCCCTGTGTAACGGTGTTGTTATAACCCAGTGGATTGCCTATTGCTATTGCAATCTCACCAATTTGAATTTTCTCAGAATCACCAATGGAAATCGGCTTGATTTCTTTTAATAAATCCGCATTAATGTCTTTCTTCTCGATTGCTAATACAGCCAAATCCGTACTTTCGTCAAAGCCAACGACTTTTGAATTTACGATCTGATCTTTGGCGATTTCTACGATGACATCTGTCGCATCACTTATGACATGGTAATTGGTGACGACATAAAATAATTCAGGTGTTTGATCAAAGATGACACCAGATCCAGTCACTTGGGATTCTTGTTGGCTGTTAAACCAATCGTATATATAGGTTTTACTCGTAATACCCACTATGGAATTGCTGACGTTCTTAAAGATCTCGGTGACATCAGCCTCAGAGATGCTGCTATTGATCCCCGTTTCATCAATATATTGTTTTACAGATTTATAAATTTCAGACTTATAATTGCTTTCTAATAAGGCCTCAACGCGTTCATTGATTTCTGCATCGTTCAAATTGATTTGTCCGTTATAATAGCCAATCGTATAGGCACTACCGCCAATCAGAACGACTGAAAGTAATACCATCAGTACCGTAGTCATCTTAATCTTACCAGATTTTCTTACAGGAACAACCACAGTTTCAACATGTTCTTCAGAAATTTCAATTGGATCGCTTGATTTTTCTTCCTGTTCTATTGGATCGATCGATTCGCCACTTTCAATTTCTGCTTCATTTTCCGAGATATCTTCTACTTCATCTTCTGCAACATCTTTTGCGTCATCTTCTGTGACATAATCCATGTCATCTGTGTCTTTGTCTGTTAGTATGTCTGCTTGTTTGTCTTTTCGTTCGTTCTCGTCCATCTTGAATCACCTCATCGCAAGTATTAAAACATCGTATGGGAAGATTTTGGCAGTTCTATTTTTAATACGCCATTCTTAAGCGTTGCGCGGATATTCTCCTTGTCTACATTTTGAACTAAAAAATTGCGTCTGAAAACGCCAAATCTTCTCTCACGGCGTATAAAATCATAGTCTTTTTCCTGGTTCATTTCATGCTTCTGCGCAATAATGCTCAAATAACTGTTTTCGTAAACGATGGTAATATTGTCAATCGTGAACCCTGGTAATTCAGCTTCTACAAAAAAGCAGGTTTCAGTTTCACGCACGTCCACATCGAACGTGTTGATGACATTTTCACCTTTTTTGATAGCACAGCTGACTTTCTCCTCCATGACATCGTAAAACAGTTGATCCAGTGCTTGTCTATGTTTTGATCCATTATTTGACTTCAACAATTTTACACACCTCCTAGACTATACAATAAGGTAACTTTTTGAACATATTATGAATAATAATATAAACATTTTTAAATCTTTTCTTTTTTAACAATTTATGATTTGAAAATCTGTGTCGATAAAGTGAAAATAAAGGCAACACCAATATCCTCATTCGAGAACACATCGATTTTCTCATGGTGCGCTTTTATGATTTCCTTCACAATGGACAAACCTAGTCCAGATGATTTTTTCTCAAGGCCTCGTGATTTGTCGAGCTTGGTAAATCGATCCCAGATCAGTTCGAGTTCTTTTGGCGAGAGTACTCGGCCAGTGTTGCTGATGCCGATGTACAGTTTATCTCCTTTTAGCTCTGTACGGATGCTGATCGACCCTTCCTCTTCAACGAATTTAGTGGCATTGTCTAGAAGATTGTAAATCACACGGTGAATGGATGTGTAATCACCATGAGCCAGCACTTTATCTTTCATCAAATCGATAGTTAATCTAACTTTCTTTCCGATGATTTTTTGTTCAAAATTATCTAAAACGTTGAGGATCATCTCATTCATGTCAAAGTCAGTCTTGTTGAGCACCAATGCCCCACTTTCCATTTTTGACAAGTCAAGTAAATCGTTGATCATCTTAATCAATCGATCACTTTCGTTGAGTACTATTTTCAGATACCGTTCTTGTTTGTCGCTTTCAATCGTGCCATCCAATATGCCTTGTGTATAGCCTTTTATCGTCGTGAGTGGCGTTCTAAGGTCATGTGATAAACTCGAAATGAAGATGCGCTTTGCATTTTCCTGCTCATTGAGCTCATCGGCCATGATATTGAAACTCTCCGCTAGTTCGCCAAGTTCGTCCTTGCGATTGATGATGATTTTTTTGTCAAAGTTGCCTTCTGAGATATATCTTGCGGACTCGTTGATGACATTGATTTCATAACCCATGCGTCTCGTCATAAGGAATATGAGGATAACGGCCAATACACCGGAACTCGCTATTGAGATAAAGATGATAATTGACACTTTTGATATCGTGTCTTCAATTTCTGGCATTGGAACATTTACAAACATCGCATAGGTGTCTTCACCCACGTTAAATGGATAGCCGACGCGCAGCATACGCTCTTTGTAAAGGCCTTTATACAGGACTTCTCGACTCGTCGTCTCACCTGAAAAGACAAGGGCCATATCGGATGCCAAATCTGGATAAAGTGTGATATCATCCAGTGTGTTATTTTCACTTTCCGTCGAATAGAGTACGCCGCTTTCAGTAAAGAGCCAAATATTGGCACCTGTATAACCATCCAGCAGCATAACCTGTTCTTGTAAAACGGTTAAGCTAATCGTATTGACATAACGGCTACTGATCAGCTCCTCGTAATTCGAGACTCTCTTGATGATGAGTTCCGTTTCGTGGTTGACGAAATAGATGTCTAGAACCGTTCTAACACCGATGATGATCAATATAAATGAAATCAAAAAAATCATGATATATACAAAAGCAAATTTGTGAAAAATCGTCTTCATGCTTACCTCTACCGCTTCTAGTGACTATTCAATCTTAAACTTATAGCCGACACCCCAAACGGTTTTGATTTCCCAGCCGTTGTTTTCGCGTTCAAACTTCTCTCTAAGACGCTTGATATGTACGTCCACTGTTCGCGTTTCACCAAAGAAATCATATCCCCAGATGTGGTCTAGCAATTGTTCTCTCGTAAAGACTCTGTTTGGGTGACTCACGAGGTAATTGAGCAATTCAATTTCTTTAGGGGGTAGTTCCAATATTTCACCAAAATAGGTGACATTATAATCCGTCATATTTATCGTTAAATTGGCGACACTTACGACGCCGTCTTGTTCCATTTTATCAGCCATTTGGAATCTTCTGATTACTGCTTTAACACGCGCTGTCATCTCTTTTGGTTCAAATGGTTTAACGATATAATCGTCAGCACCGAGTTCTAAACCTAATACCTTGTCAAATGTTTCATCTTTTGCAGTAACCATAATTACTGGCACTGAGCCCATTTTTCTTATGGCTTTCAATGTGTCATAACCGTCCATACCGGGCATCATAATATCGAGTAATATGAGATCTGGCGCATTGGCTTTGCATGCTTCCACGCCTTTTTCGCCACTTTCATATTGCTCGACGGAGTAGCCTTCCTTTGTCAAATATAGTGTTATCAGTTCTCTAATGTTTTCATCATCGTCAATAACAAAAATCTTCTTATTCATACCAACGGCCTCCTTAAAAAAAATGAGCATTATTTAGTATAATAATGCTCATTAACACTTATATTCTATTATACATTATTTATTATACAACTTCCAATTGAGAAATAGCCTAGGATGTAAACAATTTGTGTCTATCTGTCAAGGAAAGCCTTGTAAGCTTTAAATGTCATAAAAACGTCTACTTTGCTGACGATTTCGTATGGTGCATGCATACTTAATACTGGAACGCCACAATCTACAACTTCAGCGTTTGAATTTGCTAAAATATAAGCGATTGTACCACCGCCGCCTTGATCCACTTTGCCAAGTTCGCCGATTTGCCATACGACATTATTGTCGTTGAACAACTTGCGTACTTCACCTAAGAATTCGGCGTTGGCGTCGTTACAGCCACCTTTACCTCTTGATCCAGTATATTTGACAAGTTGAACGCCTTTTCCGATATGTGGCGAATTCTTTTTGTCATATGCGCCAGCATAATTTGGATCGTAAGCTGCACCAACGTCACCAGAAAGGACTTTCGTATTTGAAATACAACGTCTCAAATATAGGTCGTTGTAGTTTTCTTCTTGAAGCGCGATGAGTTCTGCAACGACATTTTCAAAATAACGCGATTGTGAACCCGTATTGCCTTGGCTGCCAACCTCTTCTTTGTCCATAAACATACCGCAAGCAGTTGTTTGAACGTCTTTGAGTTCAAATAACGCTGCAAGACCTGCATAAGAACACACTCTATCATCGTGACCGTATGCTGAAATCATGCTTCTGTCGAAGCCAAGATCTTTCGCTTTTCCTGCTGGAACGATTTCAAATTCTGCTGATAAGAAGTCTTCTTCAGTAATGCCGTATTTCTCACCCAATATTTTAAGAACGTGTAGTTTTACTTTATCTTTCGTTTTATCGTCACCGATAGGCATGTTGCCAACTAAGACGTTTAGCGTTTCGCCATCAATGCCTTCAGCAAGTGTCTTTGCCGATTGATCTTTCGCAAGATGTGGCAACAAATCTGTGATTGCTAAGATCGGATCATTTTCATCTTCGCCGATGACAACTTCGATTTTCTCATTGTTTTTATTGAATACAACGCCGTGTAAAGCAAGTGGCGTAGCTGTCCATTGATATTTTTTGATACCGCCATAATAATGCGTTTTGAAGAAAGCCAAATCGCTATCTTCATATAGAGGGAAAGGCTTAAGATCCAGTCTCGGTACGTCGATGTGTGCGCCAACGATGTTCATGCCTTCTCTTAATGGTTTGGAACCGATGATGAACATGACGATGGATTTGTCTCTGTTCATCGCATAGACTTTCGAACCCGTTTGAAGCTTTTCCTTACCATTTAAAAACGCTTCGATATTTTTGTAGCCGTTGCTCTCAGCAAGTCTCAAAATCTCATTGGCACTTTCGCGTTCCGTTTTACCAGCATCGAGAAATTTTTTGTAGCTTTCACTAAAATCGAAACACGCTTTCATTTCAGTTTCACTTAATGCTTCCCATGCATTTTTGAAATTGTGCGATAAAGATTTTGATAAATCTTCGAAATTTGTTGAATTTTCCATAAAGCCCCCTCAAAAATTTGAATTGTTCAAATTATCATGCAATTCTAATATATATAGGATACCGAAATAATTCTTTCTATTCAAGTGAATTAAATTTTCGTAATATTATGTTTAATAGCATAGAGAGCGGCTTGCGTGCGATCTGTCACCTTAATTTTCTTGAAGATATTGGAAACGTGGTTCTTGACTGTCTTTTCGCTGATAAATAACTCTACGGCGATCTCTTTATTATTGAAACCCTTTGATATCAACCTGATGACTTCATATTCGCGTTTCGTCAAATTGTTACCGATAACGTCTTCCATATTTCTATCTTTACGCTTGTACTCTCTTACCAAAATGCCTGAAAGTGTCGGATGAATATAAACCTCACCTTGTACGACCTTTTGAATGGCCTTTATAAGTGATGATACATCCGCATCTTTTAATACATAACCTTCTGCACCGATATTGATCGTTTCTATAAGATATTCAGCATCTTCATGGATGGTAAGCATGATGACTTTTATATCGGGAAATTGAAGCTTTATTTGTTTGAGACAGTCAATACCGTTCATATTAGGCATGTTGATATCGAGCAAAATAACATCTGGACGCGTCGCTTGAATGACCTCTAAAGCTTCATTGCCATCACCAGCAAGTGCGACTATTTCAAATGACTCTTCTAGTTCCAATAATTTTTTTATGCCCTCTCGGATTAATGCGTGATCATCGACTATAGCCACTTTGATTTTTTTCATATTTTCCTCCATCACCTATTTGGAATTCTAATTTTTATTGTTGATCCTTTGTTGATTGCGGAATTGATTTCTATTGTACCGTTGACGATTTCAATTCTCTCTTTCATATTGTAAAGTCCATATCCAAGTGGTTTTTCAATATTTTGAAGCACATCAAATCCAACGCCGTCATCCACGATCATCACATCAATTTCAATATCGCTGATATGGAGTCTCATTTTGACATTTTTACATTTGGCATGCTTGACAATATTATTGAATGCTTCTTGAATCACTCTAAATACCATGAGGTTCGTTAGCTGGTTATCTATTATTGAACTTTGTGTGACATGAAAATCAACATCGATCGAATAGTTATCCATAATATTTGATATGAGTTTCTTGATGGTTGGGACGAGTCCCAAATCGTCAAGTGACATAGGCATTAAGTCGTAAATGATTTTTCTAATGTCCTTAAGTGTGTCACGTACATCTTCCTGAAGCTCTGCAATTTCTCGCTTCGCCTTTACGGGTGACGTGTCGATGATCTTTGAGGCATATTCTGCTTTGAAAATAACATTTGCAAGCGACTGCGCTGGACCATCATGTATGTCTCTGGAAATGCGTTTCTTTTCATTTTCCTGGGCTTCAATGATTTTAATGCTCAGGTCTTTTTTCTGCTTGATGTCTTCTATTTGTTCGAATATACCGCTCGTTAAGTATTCTAAAGCTACACTGACTTTCGTTTCCAAAATTTCAGACTTTTTCAGAACGTCTACGCTGTTTCTCATGAGGCGTTCCAGTTCGTTTCTGCGTTCGTTTAGAGCCATTTCCTCTTGCCGCTTTGAATTTAAGGATAGGAGTACTTTTTGTGAGAGCGCGTAAGCTTCTTTAATATCTGTTTCCGAAAATTCATCAAAATGGTCGTTGATCGTCTTAATCATGTTTCTTGCCATTTTAGAACGAATTTCTAGGCGATCGACATCGTTGATCATAATGGTCAATTTTGTCTTGATGCTCAGCAATTCTTGCTCATATGATGTGAAATCATGTCTAGATTGCTCAGAGATATCAAAGATTTCTTTTTTGCCCTCTTCCAGTGCAAATGCAGTCTTTTGTATGATTTGATCAAGTGCACTTACATCAATTAGATTTTTCACAATAGCCCCCATCTTCAGTCTGAAGATTATTATATCATAAAAGCCCACGTGTATAAATAACGTGGGCTTTTTTGAATCTTGAGTCCTAGTAAACTAGGCAATATTTCTAAAATTACAACGAAACGAGGTCATTTATTTCATCTTCAGACAGCACTCTGTCTAAATCGACGACGATAATGAGTTCATTGTTGTAGATACATACTTCAGATATATAGTCATTTTCTCTTTTTATCGCGATCTTTGGCGGCGGTAAAATCTTTGAATCATCAACCGTCATCGATTGCGATGCATCGTCAACTAGAAAACCAATTTGTACATTGTTTTTTCTAGCGATCAAAATGCGTTTCTCGTTCATCTTTTGCTCAGCCATTTTAAAGCGTTTTTTGAGATTGACGACTGGTATGATATCACCACGCAAATTCAAAAGTCCGTCCACATAAGCTGGGCCGTTTGGTAGAGGCGTTATTGAAGCATATTCTGTAATTGATGCGATATGATTGATATTGGCTGCAAATTTCTCGTCGTTTAATTTGAAAATAATATATTGTTTATCAGCCATAAGCGCCCCCTACTTAGTCTTTATATACGATCTCTACATTATCGAGTTGTTGCTTGAAATTCTTTCTAAAAGCTTTTAAATACGCTTCTCTTAGTTCTGCTTGCTCAACTTGCTCAGCATCCGTCAAACCTTCCAGTTTTTTCTTTTTTGCCAGTTCGTTGATTCTATCCAATTTTTCTTGTCCTAACACGGTAATTCCTTTCTAGTTCCAATCATATAGTACCTTGCTGTTAAACTATGCTTTCAATGGTCCGAGCACTTTTTCAACAGCTTCGACAATTTCATTCGTTTTAATTATATCATAAATTTTATTAAAATCTATATTCATTACGCGATCCTCGACAATTTTAGTCACGTGTGAACGCACGACACCATATGCAGCGCCAGTGCCTTTTCCAAGCTTAGATGCATCACCGAAGTCGATGGCTTGAGCGGCACTTAAAAGCTCAATTGCGATGACATTTTGCGCATTGAAGAGGATTTCCATCGCTTTTCTAGCTGCAATGGTACCCATGCTTACATGGTCTTCTTGGTTCGCAGAAGATGAGATAGAATCCACGCTTGCTGGATGTGCCAACACTTTATTTTCAGAAACGAGTGCTGCTGCAGCGTATTGCGCAATCATGAAGCCAGAATGCAAGCCGCCATTTGGCGTTAAAAATGCTGGTAACCCGCTAAGTTGTGGATTGACCAATCTTTCAATACGTCTTTCAGCTACATTTGCCACCTCTGCAAGTGCAATACCGAGGAAATCAAAAGGCAATGCCATCGGTTGTCCGTGGAAATTACCACCTGAGAATACGACGCCATCTTCTGGAAACAGAATTGGATTGTCCGTAACAGCATTGATCTCAATATTGATTCTTTCTACGACGTAATTGACGGCATCTTTGGATGCGCCATGGATCTGTGGAATACAACGCAGTGTATAGGCATCTTGTACGCGAATATCGCCTTGGTGTGTTGTAAGGCCACTATCTTGTAACAATCTAAGCATGTTTGCTGCCGTATCGATTTGACCTCTATGCGGTCTAACTGCGTGAAGTCTAGGATCAAAAGCATCTGTGATGCCATTTAATGCCTCTACTGTTAACGCTGCAGAGATATCACTTAATTTGAGTAATTGAATCGCTTCGTAAGCTGCAATGGTACCAACAGCAGTCATAACTTGCGTGCCGTTGATCAGTGCAAGGCCTTCTTTAGATGTGAGCTTAATGGTAGGAATGCCTGCGCGTTTCATCGCTTCAGCCCCTTCAAGTCTTTCACCTTTATAAGTTGCTTCTCCAAGGCCAAGCATAACGAGTACCATATGAGAAAGTGGTGCTAAATCGCCGCTTGCACCCAATGAACCTTTTTCAGGAATAATTGGATGAACGCCTTCATTCAACATATCAACAAGCGTCTGAATCGTCGCAGGATGAATACCACTGTGTCCTTTTGCCAAGTTGTTGACGCGTAGGAGCATGATTGCTCTTGCGATTTCTTCAGAGAAAGGATTGCCAACGCCACACGAATGACTGATGATGAGGTTCGTTTGGAGATCTTGTGTCTCTTCTTTTGAAATCAAGACGTCTGAAAACTTACCAAAGCCTGTTGTTATACCGTAAACCACTTTTTTGGAATCTACGAGTTCATCTACGAATTTTCTAGCAACGACGACTTTAGCCTTTGCCTCTTCAGAAATTTCTACTTTATAGCCAAATCTAGCAACTTCAAGTACTTGATCAATCGTTAAGCTTTGTCCATCAATAATAACAACATTTTTCATAGCTTTTCCCCTTTTAAAAAAAGTTTTAGTTAAACTGTACCTGATTAGCGTCTTTTTTGAGTCTTTTGAGAAGTATCTGATTTATGAGTTGTGCTTGATTTTTGAGCTGTGCTTGATTTTTGAGCTGAGCCAGATTTCTGTGCAGAGCCAGATTTCTGTGCAGAGCCAGATTTCTGTGCAGAGCCAGATCTCTGAGCCGTGCCCGATTTCTGAGCTGAGCCTAATTTTTGCTTGCCATTTGAATGAGCAGCTTTATTGACCTTCGGTCGTATCAACGCTTTGTCATGCATTCCAATCAAGTCTTGACGATTTGCTAAGATCAAAGCTTCATAGACGAGGTCGTAGTTCTTCGGATTCTTATATTGAAGCAATGCACGCTGCATCGCTTTTTCTTGTTTTGTTTTTGGCACATACACTGGTTTCATGGTTCTAGGATCGATACCCGTATGGTACATGCAAGTACTCAAAGTACCTGGCGTCGGATAAAAATCTTGCACCTGCTCTGGCGTGTAATTGATGTCCCTGAGGTATTCTGCAAGTCTGACCGCTGATTTAAGTGTGCTGCCTGGATGAGAGCTCATCAAATACGGGATGATATATTGGTCTTTGCCAAGCGACTTGTTGATGTCATCGAACGCTTTGACAAATTGGCTATAAAGTTTGCCGCTTGGTTTTCCCATATAGTCGAGTACCACTTCGTCGATGTGCTCTGGTGCCACTTTTAACTGACCGCTGACGTGATGCTGACAGAGGTCGACGAAAAACGTTTTGTCTGGATCATGCATGAGATAGTCGTATCTGATACCACTTCTGATGAACACTTTTTTTACGCCTTCAAGCTTTCTGAGTTTTTTCAGCATGTCGTTATAATCTTTGTGATCGACGTTTAAATGTTCACAAGGCTCGGGATACAAGCATTGTCGATGCTTACATGCGCCGTATTTCAACTGTCTGTCACATGCGGGGTTTCTAAAGTTTGCCGTTGGGCCACCAACGTCGTTGATATAACCTTTAAAATCTTTATCAGCGATAATTTGCTGTGCTTCCTCGACGATGGACTCATGAGATCTTGAACTGACTATCCTACCTTGGTGGAATGCCAGTGCACAAAATGAGCAGTTTCCGAAACATCCACGTTCACTGATGATGCTGAGTTTGACTTCTTGTATCGCTGGAATGCCACCTTGTGCCACGTATGAAGGATGTATCTCCCTCTGGTAGCCCAGTTTGAACGTCCAATCCAGATTTTCTCTTTCAAGTGGACGCGTCGGTGGATTCTGAACGACATAACGGTCTTTATGTTTTTGAACGAGCGTCTTCCCTCTAATAGGGTCTTGTTCGTCATAAATTATTTTAAAACTCTTTGCATAGGCTATTTTATCTTGACTGACCGTCTCAAAAGGATCAATCTCTACATATGACGGTAGCATGTCAAGATGATCTGTGATGAAACACGTACCTGGAATATGTTGAATGTACTGAACGTCGATGCCATTGTTCAAATACTCTGCAATCTCTACAATCTGATTTTCACCCATGCCATAAACGAGAAGATCTGCACCGCTGTCGAACAAAATAGAACGACGCACTGTATCATCCCAATAATCGTAGTGGGCAAAACGACGTAGCGATGCTTCGATGCCACCGATGATGATTGTATCCTCTTTATACTTCTTGCGTATCAAATTGGTGTAGACGATCGTCGCACGATCTGGACGAAGACCCATTTGTCCACCTGGTGAAAAGCTATCCGTTGTTCGACGGCGTTTTGAAACATAATAATGATTTACCATTGAATCCATATTACCCGCTGTAACAAGGAAGCCAAGTCGTGGCTTACCCAGTACGGTGATGCTCTCTGGATCATTCCAGTCAGGTTGTGCGATAATGCCGACCTTATACCCGGCATCCAATAAAACCCTTCCGATGATCGTTGGACCAAATGTTGGATGGTCGACATAGGCGTCCCCAGAAACCAAGACGAAATCTACACCCTCCCATTCAAGCTTTTTTAAGTCTTCCCGATTCATTGGAAGAAAATCGTTTAATATCATTTTTTCCCTTTCTTACCCCTCGCCTCGCGTAGGGCTTAAACCTTAAACAAAATATGTTCGAGAACTGGTCTCAGTGATTCCACAAAATTGAAATTGCTAAAATCAAATTCTTTGACCTTTATACTGACTGATATTGATAAGAGACCCCTTTTAGAGCCGTTGTTAAAACTCATGATGATATAGGATTTCCAATCGGGCATGACGGCCGAACCTTTTATTGGTGCACCTGATTCCGTCGCATCCCAATCGATAAAGTAAACACTTTGATTTGAATTTTGGTATGTCTCAATAATGCGGCTGTTGAGAACGCGCTCATTGCTAATAGATTCTTGTCCCTTTTTCTTGTATAGGACTTCTTCTATTGTATCATCCTCTCCAAATCTTACAAACTGCACTTCATCCCCTTCTGTAATGTCAAGAATTGAAATAAAGGTATTTCGAATGCCTTCATGATCATAATGTCCATTGTTCAACTGATTGATGATATCAAGCAAAGCTTGCATATTTCTTGTGTCCGATGAAATATTGCCAGTCAAAATACCCGTTAAACGGTCATATCGATGGCCTTCTTTGATAAGTTTATCATCCCAACTTGTCGATTTGTTTCTGCCATTATTTTTACTATAATAAAGTGCTTGGTCTGCTTTTTCTATTAGTTCCTCTTCATTTGCCCCATCGTCTGGGTATGTTGAAACGCCAAGACTTACTGTCAACGGCATTTCATCGCCGAGCAATTTGCTCTGCTCAATCAACGTACGAATTTTCTCAGCAACTTTATGCCCACTCATAGCATCGGTTTCAGGAAGCAAAATGATGAACTCTTCTCCACCATATCTCGCGACATAATCAGAAGCCCTTACTGATTTGAGTAAGCGTTCACCGATTTTCGATAATATTTCATCGCCTTTTCTATGCCCATAAGTGTCATTGACATTTTTAAATTTGTCGATATCCAGCATGATCACAGATAAGCTGAAGTTTTGTTGTCTAGAGATACTCATCTGAATTGCAAATTGTTGTTCAATATGCTTACGAAGATACACTCCAGTGAGTTTATCAATAGTTGAGAGTTTTTTCAAGTTATAATTATCGATGAAAACGTAAATTAAATTAATAAATGACTTTGCCTGATTGAATGTAAATGCGTTGAAACGGTTGATAACATTGGTAGAATCAAGGAATACGTATCCGATAATTTTTCTTTTTGCTGTGAAAATATCATCTCTTCTCTTTGCACCTTGAATTTTGTGATTTGAGGCTTCATATATTGGAAAGCAGATCATACCCTTCTGCTCTTCCGTCAGCAACTGAATATTGGTATGTGGATTGAGTTTCGAAATGTAAATGCCATCGATATCATTACCAAAACTGTTGATAAGGCGCATAATATCGTAATCAGCAGCTTGGTCGTCCGCCTTGATGACCTCGCTGATATTGTCATTTTCATCAAGCAAATAAATAAAGGCACGCTCGCCAATCGTCACCTGCTGAAGGTATTTCAAGATGATCTTGAGGTTAGCAATTTCATCCTTTTCCAAATTTTTAATCAGATCTGTCGAGCTTTCGAATTTCTCATTTTCCTCTATATTATAGTTCTTATAGACGAGATTGAGGAACTCACTATTATTATATAACAGGTTGAACTGGTTAAGGTCAAAAAAATCATCTACAGTATCAATGCGTCCTTCGACGACATTGCTGTATTTCGACCCTTCAAAGTTGAGAAGAATACGGATGATCTTGTTGATTTTATTTTTCAAGGCCATCTTCGTATCGTCATGCAAGATGAATGTCTCTTTAAATTCATGTGGAATTTCTGCTGTCAAATCGGCCAAGACGTCTAGCGACATCAAGTAATACCTAAGCGCCTCGTAAGTGTTGCGCTTATCATAGTACTCATTGCCCAAAATATAATAGACACGCCATAAAAACTCTGATGATTGTTCTTTGATAGGATCAATCAACACAGTGATTCGTTCTATAGCATAGTCAGAAAAACAAGCCTCAATAAAATCTCGCTTCAAGCGGACTATTTTTGTATTGTAGCGTTTCATGAGCTCAAAATCCATCTGAAGAAGGCGTTCTGCGTTAAGATAATCACTTTCTTCTATAGTATCAATAAGCAGCTCTAAAACAAATTCTCTTAGGAGTTTAGACTCTGCAGGATTTTGTGTGATTTCATAAAGCGATTCAATTTCATCCATCGGAAGCTTTTTCTCAAAATGTCTTTCGCCTTTATTATTAAGCACTATGTTTTCTTTTTTATAATTCAATTTAATATCAATCAATTTCAATCGATATTTGCGGTAATCGTCCATCACTTCATCAGCATTGAAATCATAACGCCATTGATTGACTTTCATGATGCTGTTCATCGCAAGATAATATTCAAAATGGAGCAAATAGTAGTCAAACTTGTCGTAATCTCTTTTCTTAATAATCTGGACTTCATGCTCTAGTCGCGTAATTAACTTATGCGCTTTGCCATAAGTTTCATTTAATATTTGTCCGTGGCAAAGGTTCAATAGCGCTAGAATCGTCATGTTTTTATCGCCTACTGTCTCAGCCATCTCATATGATTCTTCGAAATACTTATTTGCCATCTCGTAACGGCCTTCGATTCGATACGTTTCACCTAAATTGTTGAGATAGACCGGCAAACTAACTGAATAATTGCGGTTGTTGGCACGTGTGTAGGCTTTTCTAAAATAGTCTCGCGCGACAATATAATCCCCATAACCATCCAGATAAATAACGCCAAAATTGTTGTATGCTTTTACGATTTTTTCGTCGTCGCCTACAATTTTGTAATGCATGAGACTCTCTGTAAATGCTTCAATACTTTCATCAAATCGATTGTTGTATAGGTGATTGATACCGATTTCATTTTCAAAAACGGCTTGTTGTTCCGTTATCTGAAGCCTTGTACTTTCTTCAAGGTAGTGCTCTGACAATTCTCGATGCGTCTCTAAATCACCATTGCTGATCAAACATTTGCTCTTCATGTAAGCAGCGCGGAATTCACCGTCCATATAATCACACGCATGAGCTGCTGAAAGAGCTTCGTCTGCTATCTCTTCCGATTTTAAAATGTCATTTTTATAGTATAAAATCGATGCATGTTCAATTTGAACATCAATCTTAGCTTTGATATCCGCCTCATCTATCGTTTCATATAAATATTGGATACGCATCATGGCACGATCCAGTCTACCTGATTTGATCAGTAGTTTGATTAATTGCATCGATATTTGTACGATTTTTTCTTTGATTTCAAGTTTTATATATAGCTCAAGGCCCTGATCAAGCAAATCAATTGCCTTATGACTATTGGCTTTCAGCATATAATCTTCTGAGAAAATGATGCAATAATCGGCTGCTCGCTCAGCATCATGACTCGCTATAAAGTAGTCAATCAGACTTTCATTGATTTCACCTTTCTCCAAAAAACTGCTTTCAAATAAATTAGCCGCTTTTCTAGAGAGTCCAACCATTTCATCGTCAGATAAAGTATCAAAGAATACCTTTTTAAGTTCATTTGTATTGAAAACATAGACATACTCAACGTCGCTGATGCGTTTGTTTAATATGTGCTTCTCTTCCATTTCTTCTAGAAATCCTGGCACATCAAGCTCACTGACATCTGCAATGCTATAAATCGTCTGCACACTAAAAGAACCTTTAAGAACAGACAACTTTCTCAAGATTTCATAATGTGCTCTATTGATGCTATTGATGATGCTATCGTAGTCTTCACGCTTTTGGTCGACATAGTCGAATGTGAAGTTGTCATCTACTTCATCGAGGTTCCACGTCATTTTACTTTCATCAAAAAATATAATGCCGTCATACCAAAGCTTCTTAATCATTCGCTTTGTCAAACTTGCTTTGCCCTGATTTTCAAGCATGAGTCGATGCGTCAGTTTGTAAGGGATATAGTTGAGACCGAGTGATGTCTTTACTATTTGCCCCGTCTCTTCAAGGTTCAATGACGACAATTTGATTTGCCCAGTTGTCTCTTTATAACGTTTAACCAGTACATCAGCATCGATGCACGTACTGATAATGTAATAATTTGTCGACCCCTTGTAAGCTAACATAAGGTCAAAAAAAAGAACGCTCTACAAGACTGATTTTTTCAAAATCATCGATGAACAAAACAAAAAATTTGTTGCTTGTGTAGTCCAAAAAGAAGTTAAAGACGCGATTTAATAATCTGAGTTGATGTTGCATTGGATCAAGCTCTTTATTCTCTTTGATATTCCATTTACCAATCAATTCAGGCACAAGACATGCCAGTTCCTGTCCGTATTTCTGAATCAATATCGGAGAAACATCGCCTTGATTGGCGACAAATTTGATGAGTGCCTTTGTCGTGTAAAAACTCTCTGAAAAATCTGTAGGCCTCAAATAGATGTAGTTATATCGATTAAATTTTGCTATATAGTAGATTTCATTTAATGTTCTCGATTTACCACTGCCGTTTTCACCTTGAAGAAATAACCCGTGTTGAGACAATGCTTTTTTAGATTTCAAATCCATCAGGTTTTTAATTTCTTTTAAAATTGCATCTCTGCCAATAATTTTTGTGCTATCGTGAATTTTATCATAGAATCTGACATCGCTACTATCGACTTCGATCCATATCAGTGCACACAATTCTTTTATAAAAACCTGAATGCTTTCATGTCGCTCATCTCTTATGTGGCTTGTCGCTTTCAGAATGAAACGGTGAATTTCATTGGTATGCCCAGAGCTCAGAACACTCTGCAGCGATTTTAAGCGATAGTCAATTCTAAAATAGAGATAATAAATGATGACACCCATGGAATAAATGTCTACTTGTTCATCCGTTTCTTCACCCCAAATAATTTCTGGCGCAATAAATTGGCTGAACCTTTCATGGTCCATTTTAAAATAATAATCGTTGATAAAGTTACCCGCAACGTCCATGAGCTTCATAACGATTTGACCATTTTGCCTTAATATGACCATTTGATCGAAATTGAGGTATTTATAGATCACACCTCTAAAATGCAAGAAGCGTACAGCCTTACAAAGCTGTACGATAACGCTGTTGATTTCAGATTTATTTAAATCAGAGTATTGAACTCTGTGTTCTTCTTCAAAATGTTCATAGGTGTAATAGTACTGTTTTCTATTTACTCTATTGCCATTCACAGTTAATATGGGCTGAAATTCGTAGGCTGATATTAAATTATCGTGAATCAACGTCTTAATCTCTACGAAAACATCCTCCATATGCTTGATAAAATCATAATTGGACAATTCGGTGTCAAATATACGAATCCTTTTGATTTCGGCATTTTTTTCTTTATCGGAAACCAAGTATTCCACGAAGCTATTATCTCGACTAATAAGTCTTATGACATCGTATCGTTCATTTATCGTTTTCAACTGAATGCTTCCCCCTATGAAAGTACTCTTTTATAATTCGACTTTTTCATTGAAAATTCTAAAGCCCTCATCGATGGCGTCGATAACTGTCTCATCTAATTGGCTTAAGATGCTCTCAACATAGTTGATGCGATTTTCCATGACGAGTTTGATGAGATCATGGCCTTTTTGTAATACCACAATTCTCACGATGCGTCGATCATTCTCGTCTTTGACACGTCTAACGAGTTCATTTCTTTCCATTCTATCTAAAAGATCCGTCACTGTGCTGCAAGCTAAATACATTCTTGAGCTCAGTTCGCCAATCGTTAGATTTTCTTCATTTCTCAAATATTGAAGCGCTTCAAATTGCGGTGGTGTAATATCCACATCATTTAAAATTTCACGGCCTTTTTTCTTTATCTTATAGCACACACGTCTTAAATTTTCTTCTACTCTAATTGTACGATCACTCATGATATTTCCTCCAATACTTTCTCTTAAACTCTATTTTACAGAATATAAATGCTTAGGTAAACTAAATTTTATAATTGCATTGTTATTTTACACGGTTCTATGGTAGAATATATTAAGTTTTTATTACATTTGGAGGAAACATGAATAAAATAAAGAATTACTTTATGAAGAATAAAGTGACCATCATGATTATACCCAGTGCAGAAAAATCAATTAGACAGTGGAAATTCAACATGGCAGGCGCATTTTTAGTGCTCGTAGCTCTAATTATCATAAATGTAACACTCCTCATCAACACCATCTCATCAAAAGTCGTTTCAGAGTCACTTACTTCAGAAAATTCCGTATTGTCAGAGAGTCTCTTGATGACACAGGATAAGATCGATATGCTTCAAAATATCAATGCAAATAAAACAGAAGAAGTAAAGACATTAAAGTTGTCACTTCAAAATTCAAACGAATTCCTTGTAGCAAGGCTTCTAGAAATGGAAAAAACACAAGCCTATGTCTCACAGCTTGTCGTATTGTTTAACGACGAAACAAAGTCAAACGTCGAAGTCCCTATCAGTCGATCATTTAGCAGATTAACACAGGTTTCTACGACAGAATCAAATGAAACCTTGTCACCAGATGAACTTTTATTATCCGAAATCGAATCCTTGATTTCAAATGATGAAATCTCTCAAATTATCACTGAGCAAACTGATGCATATACTGAACTTGTATCAAAAATGGCTTCCCAAATCAGTTACCTTGAAAGCCGTCCTGATTTCTATCCAACAAGTGGCACATACAGCTCGCCTTTTGGTTATAGAAAAGATCCGATTACTGGACGTTCAAAGCTTCACAACGGTATTGATATCAGCAATAAAGTAGGCACAGCTATATTTGCAGCTGGTACTGGCATCGTCACATACTCAGGATACGATGGCAATTTTGGAAATGTTCTGATCATCGATCACGGATATGGTTACGAATCCGTTTATGCACACTGTAAGACACTTCTATATTCACCTGGTGACGAAGTGACAAAGGGTGAGCAGGTAGCAACCATGGGCACGTCAGGGCGTACAACGGGACCTCATCTCCACTTTGAGATTCGTTACAACGAAACGCCTATTAATCCACTCAAATTTATCCAATAATTGAAATCGCATAATTAGGAGGGACGTTATGTTTCAAAAGAAAGAAGCCGAATCAAATTATGACATCATTATCGGTCCAAGCTCACTCATCAAAGGGGATATCGAGAGCGAAGGCAGCATCAGAATCGATGGAAAAATATTTGGAAACATCAAATCACTTGGCAATGTCATCATAAGCGAAAATGCAAATGTCAAAGGTGACATCTTCAGTGTCAACGCCGAGATCTATGGAAAATGCGAAGGAAATGTACAAGTTAAAGGTAAAATCAACATTCACCAGAATTCAACACTCATAGGCGATATTGTCGCAAAGAGCTTCAACACAAAAGAGGGTTCGTTTTTTAAGGGCAATTGCATCGTCGACCCAGCAGAAGAACTCATCATCACGATTGATTCACTAATAAACCCACCTCAAAACGAAACTATCTTAGTCGACTTTTCAAAATCGAATCCAAACGAACGCAACAAAAATAGAAATGATAAAGACAAAGATAAAGACTTCGATAAGCAAAATGAAAGTAAGAAAGCTTAACCAAATAATAAAAAATTAACGGACTGTGATCGAATTTCGACACAGTCCGTTTTATTGTTGATATTTGATGTTTGTTGTTGTCTCAAGTTGATTGTCTTATTTGCCACTTACTCGATGTCGTATTTGCCATCTTTGTTTTGAAGTTCAGTCACGATGCTGA
This sequence comes from Acidaminobacteraceae bacterium, assembly GCA_942493125.1. Lineage (GTDB taxonomy): Bacteria > Bacillota > Clostridia > Peptostreptococcales > Acidaminobacteraceae > Fusibacter_C. Next base: position 734,275 of record OW818667.1, read on the forward strand.
TCACTGAATCACTCTCAGTTATTTTTTTGCTGAGATTGATTTCGAAGATTGCACGTTCATACCCTTCTCTACAAAGTTCAAGATCAACTGGCTCATGTGTATCTCGATCATAAGCAACTGAGTTTTCAAAGACGCCGTCCCTTGCAATCTTAAAGACGACATCGTTGTCGATGAAAGATCCTTTTTCCATAAACGTTTGTGAAGCCACAAATCCATCCTCTGTATTTAACAAGTCCTGTCCGAGAAGTAGATACTCATTTTTGATACCCAAGATATTGAGCGTTGTTGGCAAGAAATCGATTTGTCCTCCAGTAACGTCAACAGTTTCTTGAATACCAGAGTTTGGAATATGCACGACTAGTGGAATGTTAAACATGTCTTCATGTGTGTAAGTGCTGCCTGTGAAATTTTCCATTCTCTCAAGCGCAACTTCATCTTCCATACCAATACCAAAGTGATCGCCATAGAATATGATCACAGAATCATCATACATGCCTTCAGCTTTCAATTCTTCGATAAATTTACCAAATGCATCGTCCATATAGTGAACAGCTTGAAGGTAATGACCGAAGAAATTCTCATCTTCAGGCAATAGCTTGATCCATCTCTTATCTTCCGGTAGTTCAAAAGGCTTATGCGACGATAGCGTCACCAAAAATGAAAAGCTCTTATCCCCTTTTTCTTTCATATATGGGATGGTCTGATCAAAGAAATCGTGATCGTCTAGACCAAATACGATTTTTTCACCCATGACATAATTGTCTGAGAAGTAACTCTTTTCAAAGCCTATCTGAGGATAGATATTCATGCGATTCCAAAAGCTTGCCGTATAGCCGTGATAAGAAGAGGCACTATACCCATGTTCCCTCATGATCCATGGCAAACCGTAAAATCCATTATTCTCATAAACGTTGTATGTGTTGCCAGATGTGATTGGATAAAGTGAATTGAGTGTCGTAAACTCAGCATCTGACGTGTTGCCTTTACCTAATTGTTGATAATAGTTTGAAAAATAGATTGAATCTTTCGCCATGATTTTGTTTATGTTTGGCGTGATTTCTTGACCATTGTAAAACTTGCCAATCAAATCATTCTGAAGTGACTCGATTTGAACGACGATAACATTTCTATCCTTAGCTATACCAAAATAGTTTCCAGAAGCACTCTCGCGATGAACTGTTCTAAGTGACTCCACAAGGGCATTGCGTTCACTCGAGCCCAATTGATTATTTTCCGGATCCAATGAAATGATATCGTATACATGATAATTGAAAAACTCATATTTCTTGATACCAGTATAAATCGATGAAAACGAAATGCTCAAAATGATCGATGGCAATATGATGATCATCAAGATAAATGAAATCTTGTGCGTATAAAGTTGAAGTGGCCCTTTTGCTTTTGTAATGAAGAAAAAGGCAAACAAATCGACGAACAATAGAATATCTGTCACTTTAATAATAGAAAAGATAATCGATGTGACGGAACCGACGAACGTTGCTTGATTCATCAATTTTACGGATAAGAAGTCGTTGAAATATCGGAAATACAGTAAATCCCCGAACATGATCAACGTGATCAAACCACTGACGCCAAGATACCATTTTTTAGCGCGATACAAGAGTGTAAGCACCAGAAAAAACACACAAACCGTGACCAATATATACTTGATCTTGTTAAATGGCATACCCGTCGAAAAGTTGAAATAACTTACTTTTATAATAAACGTAAATATAAGTATAATGGCGTATTTAAAATATTCATTTGTGAACTTAAAGTCCTTTAAAAATCCCTTCAAAAAATTCATTATTTTTGCCTCCATAAAGTCCATTATATGCCCTGAATATGAAGATTACAACAGTTCAAATGTAACATTATTTTCACAATTTATGGCTATTGATGTAAAGAAAAGTGAAATTATGCTAATTTCATAAGGAAATTGCATACTTCCAAATTGTATGAATTTCATTTATCAAAACGGCTTGATTCAGCCTTTTTCAAATTCGATAACCGGAATTTTGCAACTTAAAAGGTAATTATGCAATTTCCATACATAAGTAAAATTAAAAACCACGCGATCGCGTGGTTTGACGTAACTAATAAAATTGAGATCCAGAATGCCGTCATCCCAAAAATCTCACACCACACCTAATCCAGGTGGGTGGACTATCTATTGTTTCTGACTTCTACCTAAAGCAGCTCGTCATACGCAGCAGAACACGTTCTCCCTATAAATAATCAGTGGTAAAATTTAAAAAGATAACCAACATCCCAGAACTTAATTATATTATAACCCCATTTGGTCAAAATATCAATCACTTGGTGTATCTTTCCTCAATATAGCTAGGACATTTTCTATGTCATCAGGCAGATTACAAACGACAGAAACTTTGTCATTTTCACGTGGAGGTTTAAACGACATCTCATGACAATGCAAGGCTTGGCGATCAATTAAATCCGATTTTTGACCATAGAGATGATCACCTAATATGGCATGACCGATGTGCGAAAAATGAACGCGAATTTGATGCGTTCTTCCCGTTTCGAGAGCAATCTTGATATAAGTAAAGCCTTTGAATCGCTTCAAAACTTCATAATGCGTTACAGAAGCAAGTCCTGTCTCTATGACGATGCGTTTGATGTCAAGCTCCGCTTCTCGATCAATGGGCAAGTCGATGGTCCCCTTATCGTCTTTCATTTCACCTTCAACGATGGCAAGATAAAACTTATCGACCTCATTTGCCTGCATCTGCTCAGAAACAATTTGCTGTGCAAAAGCATTTTTAGCAATCAATACAATCCCAGAAGTATCTCGATCCAATCGATTGATAAAACGTATTTTATAGTTTTGTCCGATTTGATACTGATGGTGCGATAGCGCATTGGCTAACGTACCTTCTGGATGGCCTTTCGTGGGATGCACCACTAAAAATGGCGGCTTATCCACAACAAGGATGTCTCCATCTTCATAGAGCACGCTTACATTTATTGCATTGGGTTCAAAAGTATTCTCATCATGATCAAGCATCATGGAGATAATATCCCCTGATTGGACGATTCTATTTACAGAACCACTTTTTTTATTGAGCCAAATATTGTTGTTGTTTTTACATTTTCTGATTAACCGACTGGATATATTCATCGATGTTGCTAGCACATCGATGATCTTAAGCCCAGCATCTTGCGCTTCAACTTCATAATCAAGACGCAAAGACTCCTTATTGATAAACATACCTCACCATACTGTCATAACAGCCTTCCAAATCAATTTAAAAATTGTACCTAAGCAATAAAATGCTTTGCGTCTCAATCTCTTCCAGCAAAATATAGTGCCTGTATTTCTTTTCAGCCAAAGCGCGAATGCCGTCAACATCAAGCGCTTTAGAAAACTCTATGATATCTACAGTCGTCTTTTTCCATCCGCATTTCAACAATTTGCCGATGCCCTCTTTTGAAGCGAGTTCAAGTGGCATGGAGCCATAAACATTACCATAGATGATATTATGAGACTGCCAAAAATCATTGTGTACATCAAATGTGCCTGATTCAACGAGTTCTTCTGTACGATCTTTTGAGTAGTATTCTATTTCATTGCCTTCAAATACATTTTGAAAATACATCGGTTTATATAAAAATTCCAACGTATTGATCGTCTTATACTCATTTTCTTTGGCTTGAACAGGTTGGATGATAATCGATGCTTCATTGACATTCTCGGCCCAATAATCATTTTTAATCTGAGTTGCGATGTTTTTGATCATTCGCACATACATATCAACTTCTTCGGCATCTTCCTTGATAAGAGAATCATTCAATCTATTAACAGCTTCCTTCAAATCGTCAATTTGATAGTTCATGATTCCCCCAAGATATGTTTAATAACGGCGCATAATTTGTCCACGGCTTCAACCGGCGTCCAATAATTGGTGACAAATCGAAACTCGCCATCCTCTGAGCCATTGATTTTGATACCCGCTTCAAACAATTTGTCCACAAATGCGTCATCAGTCAGTTTCATTCTGATTTTGCAGAATACCATATTGATATCTAAACGGTCTTCTAGAACAGTGATACAATCAATTTCAGATAATTTTTCCGCCATATACTTGGCTAAATCATGATCCTCTCCAAGCCTTACTACCATTTCATCTAAAGCGACGATACCGGCAGCTGCCAAGAAACCAGCTTGTCTTAAACCGCCACCCATGAGCTTGCGATTCTTTCTCGCACGGTCTATGAATGCTTTGGATCCAACCAGCATAGAACCTACTGGTGCACATAAACCTTTACTGAGACAAAACATGATCGTATCTGCATAACTTGCAATGTCTTTCACATCGACACCTAGGGCATGTGCGGCGTTAAAAAGCCTTGCACCATCTAAATGAACGGGAATACCATGCTTGCCAGCGAGCTCATAAATTGCCTTCATTTCGCTCATTTTGATAACCGCACCACTTGAGTGCGCATTTTCTAAACATATCAACCCCGTATCAGGATAGTGAATGTCTTCTGTACGAATCATTCTTGCAACGTCTTTGAGTTGCATCGAACCGTTATGTGTCGGCACTTGCCTAAGTTGTACACCCGAAATCAATGCCGCAGCACCCACTTCGTGCATAAGTATATGGCATGCGTCGCCTAAAAGCACCTCATCGCCCCTTTTAGTGTGTGTCAACACTGCCAATTGGTTGCCAAAAGTACCGCTAGGCACAAATAAAGCCGCTTCTTTTCCAAGCAACTTCGCACTTTTTTCTTCTAATTCAATTATTGTAGGGTCATCGCCATAGACGTCATCGCCAACGCTAGCCTTAAACATAGCTTGTCGCATGTTATCTGTAGGCATCGTGACAGTATCACTTCTGAAATCAAAATATTTCATATTATTCACCTTCATATAATTAGTCTGCACCTTTTGGGTATAATACAATTATATCATAGGTTAACTCGTTGAGGAAATTGCATAATTCTAATTTATTTGTATTTTACAATGGAGGCAGACAACATGAACATATTCGTTTCAAAAATATCTTTTCTGCTCATTTTTGTAGCCGTTGTATTATTTGGTTTGTGGCTCGGTTTACGCCTCTTTTTAATACTGATACCATTTATGATTGCGTACGGATTATCAAAACCGATCAGCAAGATCACAAGAAAGCTTCAAACGAAGCTGCCAATACCTTATAGCCTGTTGACGTTTTTTGTCGTCATTCTCTTTGTTGCCTTGTTTGTGAGTGGCATTTCTTTTTTTATCTATAAAGTTGCACTTGCAATGAGTGGATTTTCAAGCTATTTAAGCGTCATCATCCAGACCGTTCAAGATTTTACGACAAAAATTGGCGGGATTGAGATCAACTTACCATGGTTCGATGCGCCGATTGATATTAACGTCATATTGCTTCAATTTTATGACTTGATTCTCAATTCGATGTCAAATTTTGCAAACTCAGCTGTAGATACGCTTTTTAGCATGCTAAAAACAATCCCAACCATCGCGTTTTTCTTCTTTTTTCTCTTTATCTCTTTATACTTCTTTGTATTCGACCAAGATAAGGTAAAAGCTTTATTTGTAAAAATCGATCAGAAAATCACCTCCCCGTTTTTAAAACTTTTAAAAGAAAAAACATTAAATACACTAAAAAGTTATATCAAAGCACAACTCATTCTTGTAAGTATCACGTTTGTCATCTCTCTCATCGCACTAACAATTCTGAAAATTCCATTTTCCCCACTCGTTGCTTTTGGAATAGCCTTTGTCGATTTGATTCCAATGGTTGGGCCCGCATTCATCTACATGCCGTGGATCGTATTTGCGCTCCTAATTTCCGAATATTCAACAGGAATTGGACTACTTGTCGCTTATTTGGTAACAACTTTAACGAGACAAACAATCGAACCGAAAATCGTCAGTAGCAAAATAGGAACACACCCTTTAATCACAATCATATCAATGTATACATGCTATCGAATCTTTGGTGTTTTGGGCTTTATATTGGGTGCGATTCTCGTCATGATCGGCCTAATTATATGGAATATTTATAAAGAACTAAAACAAAAAGACGAACATTAACCCGTTATATATATTAATTCAATTTTTTCTATAAAGCTGTATAAATATCTGAACACAACATTTACAAGCTTTTTTTGTTCAAATAAAATCTTTACATTTTTCGCCGTTATGATATAATCATTCATTATATGACGTGTTAATACACATTTTAAGGAGGCTCGAAGATGCTCTACGTTATCGAACAAGAAGACAAATCACCTAGTCGCTTAGCGGCACTTTTGAAAAAACACCCAGAGATACAATTCCTTTCACTACTTGGTGTCGATTTTGGCAACAATCACACAGATGAAAAAATTCCCGTCAACCTCGTTATAGACGATCTTGAAGACTTTTTCATAAACGGTATCCAAACAGACGGCTCTTCAGTTTACTTACCAGAAATTGCATCTATCAATAACGGAAAAATCGACTTGATTCCCGATCTCAATGCAAACTGGATTGTCGATTACAACATGGCACATACACTGGAAGATGGTAATTTATGCGGTTCATTGATCATCCCTGCCTTCCTTATTCACGAGGGCAAAGAAGTTTGCTCAAGAAGCGTTTTAAAGAATGCCGTTGAAAACTTTAAAACTGAAATCATTTCACTATTTAAAACGAACCCTTCATTATTGGACGAATACGAAGGCATTAAATCTGCCGACGATATTGAAGACGTCGTATTAACAAGTGCAACTGAGCTTGAATTTTGGGTAAAGACACCTGATTCTAAAACGGACATAGAAAAACTTACGACATCACAAAACTTAAAAGAGCAGTATTGGAAACGCACATATGGCCAAGTGAGAACATCCCTTGAAAAATCTTTGATGGCGCTTGAAAATTACGGCTTTGAACCAGAAATGGGCCATAAAGAAGTTGGTGGCGTCACTTCCAAATTGTCAGGCACAAATATCCATACGCACGTCATGGAGCAACTAGAAATCGATTGGAAATACGACAAAACTTTGCTCGCAGCAGATAAGGAACTTCTTGCAAAGGATATCATCAAAGATGTTTTTGAAGCAAATGGACTCTCTGTCACATTCCAAGCAAAACCTTTAGAAGGCGTTGCGGGAAGTGGCGAACACCACCATATCGGTGCTGCACTCAAAATGAAAAACGGAAAAATCATCAACCTCTTTTCTCCTAAGAATATGGAGAAAAACTTCATGACTAAAATTGCTTATGGCTCTATGATGGGCATTCTGAAAAACTATGAAATCATCAACCCATTCGTTTCATCGACGAATGACAGTTTAAATAGACTTAAGCCTGGATTTGAAGCGCCTGTTTGTATCGTCTCTTCACTTGGGCATTCTCCTAGCATCCCATCTCGAAATAGAACAGTGTTGATTGGTCTCATTCGAGATATGAAAAACAAGTATGCAACGCGCTTTGAACTTCGCGCACCAAATCCGAACTCAAATTCATACCTCCTCTTAGCAGCAGTTTGTCAATCAAGCATCGATGGCATCAAAGCCGTATTAAACAGCGGTCTTGATATCGACGCAGTAGAAGCTAGCTTCAACAAAGGATATGGAGAAAAGCACTTCTACTTGGAAGAAAACCGCATCTACAGAACTGAAGAAGATGTCTTTGACGATTTTTCACCTGAAGAGCGCGACAAATTGTTTGGCATTCCACCTAAAACGGTTTACGAGAACTTACTTGCTTTTGATCATTTTAGCGACAAGGCAAAAATACTCCTCGGAAACAATGTATTTACAGATCGCATCATCGCTTCATACAAGTCTTATATGTTGAGCGAATGGTCTATCGAACTCAAAGATCGAATCATTCCAGAACACGTAAGCACTATTAGACGTTTTTCTAAGCTACACACCGATGAAGAAATTACCGATCTCGACATCGTCAACTGGGAAAAAATCAAAACGATTAAACATCACCTCATGAAAGATTCTCTATCATCGAAATCCCTATTTACAAGAATCAAGGAAGCGCTATACGATGAAAACTATTCATTGGCATCGTTGCTTCAAATCGAAATGAATGCTCAAATGACTCTATTAACGAAAATGTATTTGGATTACAGAAGAAATTTGATCGTCATCAGCCAATAGCCCACCATTCACTCCAACTCAATAGATTAAAGAAGAAGAGGCCATCTCAAAATGATTCATAGTCATTTTGAGACGGCCTCTTCTTTTATTCATTTTATCTAATGCTAAACTGGAGGAATCTCCATACTTAATCGTTCAATTTGTGTACGAATAAACCACTTCTGAGTTTAGGCTCAAACCAAGTAGATTTAGGTGGCATAACTTCGCCAGCGTTTGCGATGTCGATCAAATCGTCCATCGTCGTTGGGTACATTGAAAATGCCACTGCAAAGCCTTCTTCAGCTCTTTTTTCAAGCTCTTTAAGCCCTCTAATACCGCCTACGAAATCGATGCGATTATCAGTTCTTGGGTTTTCGATACCTAATATTGGGTGAAGGAGGTTTTTCTGAAGAATTGAAACATCAAGTCTATCTACAGGATCTTGTTCGTTGAATGTACCTTCTTTAGCAGTGAGTTGGTACCATGCTTTATCCAAGAACATACCGAAAGTAGCGCGCTTCATTGGTTTAAACGGCTCATCTTGATCCAATTTTACAACGTCAAACTTTTCAGAAACTGCAGCTAAAAATGCTTCTTGTGTGTGACCAAAAAGATCCTTAACAACGCGGTTATAGTCCATGATAAATAAATCTTCGTCTGGGAAAATAACTGCCATGAAGTAGTTGAACTCTTCAGAACCATCGTAATTAGGGAATTCTTCTCTACGCTTCAAACCAACTTTTACAGAAGAAGCCGATCTGTGGTGACCGTCTGCGATGTAAAGGTAATCGATGCCGTCAAAGATCTCAGCCACTCTACTAACTAAACTTAAATCGTCAAGCTTCCAGAATATGTGCGTGATCGCATCATCAGACGTGAAGTTGTAAATCGGCATGTGGAATTTGATCCAATCGTTTACGATTCTGTTGATTTCTTCATTTTTTCTATAAGTTAAAAAGACAGGCTCTGTGTTTGCATCACAGTAATCAAAGTTGTTGATTCTGTCGATTTCTTTAGTTGGTCTAGTGAACTCATGCTTTTTGATGATGTCGTTCATGTAATCGTCAATAGACGTACAAGCAACGATACCTGTTTGAACGCGGCCATTCATCAATTGTCTATAAATATAGTAAATAGGCTCTTGATCTTGGCTCATGATACCATCAGCAATGAATTTGTCCAAATTTTTTCTTGCTGTTTCATAAACAAGCTTGTCATAATCGCCCACTGAATCTGGTAAATCGATTTCAGAACGCACGATATGCAAGTATGAATTTGGGTTACCTTCTGCCATTTGTTTCGCTTCTTTTCTGTTCATTACGTCGTAAGGAAGACATGCTACTTGCTCAGCAAGTTCTTGCTTAGGAATTACACCTTTAAACGGTCTTACTATTGCCACAATATACCTCCATCAAATCCAATTCTTATAGGTTGAAATGCGTATTAATAACAACAATCGTTTCATCGCCGATACGCTCTTGAGCTTCACCAGTCGATGCACCAATATGTGGTGTTGCAGAAACTTTTGGATGGTTGATCAATTCAAGATTTTTCGTTGGTTCTTCTTCAAATACGTCAATACCAGCACCAGCTACTTTATTTGAGTTCAATGCTTCAAGTAAGTCCGCTTCGTCGACAACGCCGCCTCTAGCAGTGTTGATGATGTAAACACCGTCTTTCATCATGTCGAATTGTTCTTTTTTGAGTGTTGCACCTGTAACTTTATCGAAAGGAATGTGAAGCGAAATAAAATCGGCCACTTTTAAAAGGTCGTTCATTGGAAGATATTCAAATTGGCTATATTCTTCAAGCTTGCCTCTTCTATTTGTGTAGACGACTTTCATGCCTAGCGCTTTTGCGCGGATAGCCACTTCATATGAAATTCTACCCATGCCGATCAAACCTAAAGTTTTACCAGAAAGCTCAACACCGTTGTATTTGTTTTTGTTCCACTCGCCATTTCTCATAGTAAAATTCGAAATGTGAATAAAACGCGCAACTGCAAACATATGGCCGATTGCGAGTTCAGCTACGGCAGCACTGCTTGAATTTGGCGTGTTTTTAACAGTAAATCCGTTCTCTGCAGCATAGACATGATCTATGTTGTCAATACCTACGCCAGCTCTAATCATAAGCTTAAGACGGCTGCCTTTAACTTGATCGATTAAATCTTTACGTAATTTTGTAGCTGATCTGATAACAACGACATCTGAATCTTTAAGTTGCTCGATTAGCGCGTCGCCATCGTAATGCGTCGTATCCACTAAATGGCCTTGAGCAACCAATTGATCGACAGCACTTTTGTCCATTCCGTCATTTGCTAAAATCTTTAATTGCATCTTCATGTCCCTCCGATTCATAAACTAGGGCAATTGCTCGCAATTGCCCTGATTGTTATTATAATCCAAGAATTTCTTCTATCACTGATAATAATGTTTTAAGTTCGTCCATAGAAGTATCTGCCATATGTGCAATACGGAACGTCAAGTCTTTCAATTTGCCATAACCATTTGAAATAAGGTAGCCGCGTTTTCCAAGTTCTTTATTGAGATCTGATACGTTGATTTCTTTAGTGTTTCTGATCGTCGTCAACGTGTTTGATGCATATTTTTCCTCTGCTAACATTTCGAAGTGTTTGTTTGCCCACTCTCTTGTGACTTTCGCCATCTCTAAATGTCTTGCAAATCTGTTTTCAAGGCCTTCAGCTAATATGTTATCAAGTTGATAATCAAGTGCGAACATATGTGCCAATGAAGGTGTTGATGGGTATTGATAATCTTTGTCTTTAATATATTGGTACATTTCTAACAAGTCGAAGTATAAACCTCTAAATTCAACTTGTTTCGCAGCTTCAATTGCTTTTTCAGAGATAGAACAAATTGAAAGACCTGCTGGTAAACCCAAGCATTTTTGAGTCGATGTGATACAGATATCCACGCCTAACTTATCTACTTCAATTTTTGTTCCGCCCATTGAGCTTACAGTGTCCATACAGAAAATGACATCAGGGTATTTTTTAATGACTGCTGCAATTTCTTCAACAGGGTTCATAATCGCCGTTGATGTTTCGTTGTGAGTGATTGTAATTAAATCATATTTTCCAGTAGCTAAAGCTTCTTCAACCATTTCTGGTGTTGTAGGCTTGCCGAGTTCAGATTTGAAAATATCCGCAGGCACGTTGTTCGCTTGCGCCATTTTGTACCATCTGTCACCAAATGCGCCAACTGAAAAAACAGCTGCTCTCTTGCGCGTACAAGATCTGATAGCACCTTCCATAAGACCACTACCTGATGAAGTCGATAACAAGATTTCGTTTTCAGTGTACATCACTTTTTTAAGTTTTTCTGAAATACTTCTTTGTAATGCAGACGCTTCTTTTCCTCTATGGCTGATCTGAGGAGTTGCCATCTTTAAAAGAACATCTTCTCTAACATCTACAGGACCTGGAATAAACAATTTCTTATGCATTCAAATCACCTCAAAATTATTATTTAAATCATGTTTATCATATCATTTTACACGATGAATAACAATATTTGTCCCGGGAAGTTTTACCTTAAATCTTTAAATTAATTTCATATATTCAAATTTTGTTGTAAATATGGAAGCTGCATAATTACTTAATAAGTCACAATACAAAGTTTCACATGGCAATAATGACTCTTTTACGTCATTTAATGAGAAAAATATCGACAATTGGAATTATGCAATTTCCTTTAATAATTTTTTAACAAGTTCTTCCAGAGATAGTCATAAAATAAGAAAGCCGCACCATATAGGTGCAGCTCGTTTAAAATGCTACAATGATGCCTTTTTTATCGGCATATAATGATGACAACCCTGCACATTTGAGATTGATGACTTCTTTAACTGTAGAAACAGTGCGAACACCTTCCTCAATTTGATTAGCGCGTTCAGGGTTCCCAACATGCGTAATCACGACGAGTTCTCTACCGTTTTTTGTCAAACCTTCTTGCATGAGTTCGACTAACCGTTGATAGGCTTTGTTTGTGTTTCTAACCTTTTCAAATAGCTTTATTTCACCATGACCATCTGCGCCCATAATTGGTAAAATGTTAAGCGTAGAGGCAATTAAGCCCTTCCATTTGGAAATTCTGCCGTTCTTGATCAAGTTGTCCAAAGATTCAGAGATGAACAGAACAGTTGTTTCACTGATGTATTCGGTTACCGTTTTGATGAGTTCTTCACTGGTAAAACCTTGTCTCTTAAAATCGTGAATTTTTCGAGCAACGAGCGTCTGTCCAGCAGCAGCCCCTAAAGAGTCAAAAACGTGAATGACTTTTTTTCCAGGGTTTTCAGAATCGTAAATATTTTTAGCGAGTATCGCGCTGTTGTAAGTACCACTTAATTTTGAAGAAATCGTCACTATGTAGACTTCATCTTCCTCCCCTTCGAAGTGCTCCAAGAAATCATTTGGGGACGGACAAGCGGTTTTAGGTGTTTCCACAGAAGCTTTCATCTCTTCTACAAATTGATCGACTTCAAGATGCGAATCGTCTATGAACTCTTTACCGTCGAGATATAGTTTGAATGGGACGAGTTCGGTTGGATATTGTGCCAAGAAAGACGCATCAACCTCTGTACTGCTATCACCAACTATTTTATACATAGAATCATCTCCTATATTTTAATAACACTATTATACGTTACTTCAAAATGATTTACAAATTGAAATAAAAAAAACTGCCGAAAGGCAGTTTATAATTAACAGTTTATAAGTCAGACAGTTTAAGAATCTCAGCTTCACGTTGATTTGCCAATTTTTCAAGTGCCTTGACGCGAATCTTCATAGCGTCGACATAAGATTCATCCTTAATCGAACCAAGGTTGATTTTGACGTTGTATAGAGCTGATAAAATAGCCGTTCTAGCCATCATAGCAGCTACTAATGCATCTGTTTGTGCATTTGCATTACCAGATTTGACAAGGAATGCAATATCATCAAACAAAACAGCTGTTTTCTCTGCCACTTCAAGCGGCACAGAAGCAGCATACTTCATGCCATCTTGAATTAATTGTGCACGATGTGCCTTTTCTTCATCGGTCTCTTTAGGCAACTTGTAGGCTTTCATAACACTATCAAATGAATTGGCATCCTTATCGATCATGTCGACAAATGTTTGCTTGTGTTCTGCCATTTTAGCTGCAACAGCAGTCATTTGTTCTGAAACTTCTTCATAGTTTTTTTTGCCAACTGTCAAGTTTGCCACCATGCCAGAAAGAGCTGATGCCAACGCTGAAGAGAGTGCTGCAACACTTCCGCCACCTGGAACAGGTTCACTTGATTCAAGTTGATTGATAAATGCTTGTAATCCTAAATCTTTTAACATACCGACCTCCCAATATTATGGTTGATGCATTTACTTAGCTGATTATAAAGGTAGATTGTTCTCCTTATCGAGAATCAAGACACCGTTTTTGATTACTTTTTCAACTGTGCTCACAGCGATATGATACGGTAAAAACTTGTAAGATGGAAACTCATGAATGACTAAATCCGCTTTCTTACCGATGTCGATACTGCCGATCTGATCCGCTCTATCAAGTGCTGCAGCACCGTTGATCGTCAATGCTGTGATCGTTTCTTCTATGGTCATGCCCATTTGATTGGTCGCAAGTGCGATCAATAAAGGTATGGATTCAGTGAAGCAACTTCCAGGATTGAAATCCGTAGAAAGCGCGACAATTAATCCATTGTCAATCATATAGCGTGCGCGTGCGTAATGTTCTTTAAGGGAAAACGCCGTACACGGCAACAGCGTTGCAACGACCCCGGCTTCTTTCATAGCAGCAATGCCAGCATCTGATGCCTGTAACAAATGATCTGCTGAAATAGCGCCAAGTTCAGCTGCAAGCTCAGCGCCACCCAATTGCACGATTTCATCCGCGTGTATTTTGATTTTAAAGCCCAGTTTTCTTGCTGCATTTAAAAAACGACGCGACTGCTCAATTGAAAAGATATTCGCTTCACAGAAAATGTCTGCAAATTCTGCAAGACCTCTCTCATCCACAATTGGAAGTACTTTCTCGATCATGAAATCGATGAAAGCTTCTGGATCCTCTTTATAGGCAGCCGGGCGCGCATGCGGACCAAGAAAAGTCGTGATAATATCTAGTGAATGTAGTTTATTGAGCTCTTTCATGACTTCAAGCTGCTTGATTTCAGTATCGAGGTCCAGACCATAACCGCTCTTACCTTCCACTGTCGTCACACCAAATCCCGTCATGGAATTTAAACGTTTGATGCCCACTTTGATCAGGTCTTCCTTCGAAGTTGTCATAGTGCCTTTAACAGAGTTTATGATTCCGCCACCTTTAGCCATGATGTCCATATAGGCGACACCATTTAAGCGCCAATTATATTCTTCTTCACGATAGCCGCCAAAGACGAAATGCGTATGAGAATCGACAAAGCCAGGTAAAACGCACTTGTTCGTTGCATCGATGATACTAAATCCTTTTGAGGCATACTCTTCTAGATTTAATGGATCCGAGGTGATTTTTGTGATAATGCCATCTTCGACAATGACAGAAGCGTTTTGCACGACTTTTAAGTCCTGCATTTGTGCGCCTGCCTTTCCTTTAAAACCACTGCATGTTACGACTTCAGATGCGTTATAAATGACTAAGCTTCTTTTTTTCATTATCTACTCCATTATTCTTTTTTCTAATACTTGATCGTAAGAAAAATTCTCTATGCCTAAATAGTATTCAGCTGTTCCAATTAAAGCGTCCATTGGTACAAGTCCAACAATTTCACTACCTACAATAGAAACGCCATATCTTTGCGCTTCGATTCTAACGAGTTCGAATGCTCTATATAGAGGTGTTTTCGTAAAGTCAGTCATATTCATGGAAATTTGTACGATGCCTCTTTCTTCAAGTGCTATACCTAAAGCTTTGCAATATCTCAAGCCACCACTTAAATGTCTCACGTTTTTAGCGATTTTGTTTGCAAGCTCCAAATCGTTTGTATTTAAATTCACATTGAACGCTACAAGTGGCATTCTAGCGCCGATAGCAGTAATACCTGCCGTCGGATGGATTTCAGTACCAAAATCAGGCTTCCACTCTGGAGTCTTGACTTTTTCACTCATGCCTTCAAATTGACCTTTTCTAATGTTTGCCAAATTTTCACGATCTGACGACGAAGCCGATTTTTCATATAAAAAGCTTGGCACGCCATGTGTTGCGTATACTGCTTCAGCAACCTCTTTGGAAAGCGCGATACACTCTTCCATTGTCGCATTTTTAATTGGGATAAATGGAATGACGTCTGTTGCACCCATACGTGGATGTTGACCTTCATGCTTTGTCATGTCGATGAGTTTTGCAGCAAGTCCAACCGCTTCGATTACGGCAGCTTTGAGTGCTTCTTTTTCACCAACGACTGTCACAACGACGCGGTTGTGATCTTCATCGTTGCTATAATCCAATAATTTAACGCCTTCTTTGCCTCTAAATGGTGCAATAATCTGCTCAATTTTTGCTAAATCTCTGCCCTCGCTAAAATTCGGGACACATTGAATAATTTGATGCATGGCAACCTCCAATTTATAAAAATTCAGTTCCAGTATAAAGTCGAATCGTCTATTTTTCGACCATATGAAAAATCATTATAACTCGAGTTTGATGCGTAACTGTGTTAACATATCTTCTGTCATTTTTGCAAGATCGTATTTTGGATTCCAATTCCACTCTTTACGTGCACAAGTGTCATCTAAAGAATTTGGCCATGAATTTGCGATGTCCTGTTTGATAAGATCTACGCTGTAATCCATTTCAAATTCTGGAATGTGTTTTTGAATTTCTTTTTTGATGTCTTCAGGACAAAAACTCATCGCTGTGATATTGAATGCATTTCTATGAATGAGTTTAGCTGGGTCCGCTTCGCACATTTGAATCATTGCATCTATCGCATCCGGCATGTACATCATGTCCATATAGGTATCTGCTGCAAGGTTGCACGTGAATTTTTTGTTTTTAAGTGCTTCATAATAGATGTGAACTGCATAGTCTGTCGTTCCGCCACCTGGAAGTGCTTTATAAGAAATTAGGCCAGGAAAACGTACGCCTCTTGTATCCACGCCATATTTTTTGAAGTAATAGTCGCATAACAATTCGCCAGCAACTTTTGAAACGCCATAGATTGTCGTTGGTCTTTGAATCGTATCTTGTGGTGTGAAGTCTGCAGGTGTCGTCGGTCCAAATGCTGCGATTGAACTCGGCGTAAATACCATTGCTCCAGTAAGTCTTGCAACTTCAAGGCAATTGTATAAGCCGTTCATGTTAACATCCCATAAGAGTTGTGGATTAGCTTCACCAACAGCAGATAGCAGTGCAGCTAAATTCATGATTGTATCGATTTCATATTTTACGACGAGTTCCATCAATCGATCGTAGTCTTTTACATCGAGGAGTTCAAATATACCCACATCTTCAACGGGTCCATTTTTACAATGACGGATATTTGTCGCTACCACGTTCTCTACACCATAAATTCTTCTCAAGGTCTCTGTGAGTTCAGTACCAATTTGTCCACAAGCCCCAGTTATTAGTATTTTTTTCATTTAGCGCTCCCCTTATAAAATTATTTGAATCTTTAAAATCCTTTAGTCATATCTATTTTACATGATAGATGATAAGAGTAAACAACTCTTTTTACAAAAGATTTTAACATTTATTAATCTTTTGACATTTTTGACACAATTCGATACGCCTGAAACGCTCTTAGAGCCAAACGATTTTTCCAATCCATAAAAAATAAAAAACGGCCGCTGTGTACATACAGATACCAAGTGTTGGTATCACTTTAAATTTCATCTTAGATAGCTTATGCTTAAAGAATATCATGCCCATCATCAGCCCGATCCCACCACCAAATATCGAAAAACTAAGCAGAAAACTCTCAGATAATCGCCATTTATTTTTAATGGCATACGATTTGTCGAACATCATTGCGACACATGCCGCAAGGTTTATCACGACAAAAAACATTGCTATTACAATTAAATCCATAGTCCCTCCGCTCATATAAGGAAATTGAATCATTTCCTAAATTGATTACATTAACATATATATTTTTTAGAAAAAAGGGTATAATTCATAGTATAGCATTTGACACCTTAACACAAGATAAGCTAAGAATTCAAATAGGAGGGCGAACGCATGGAACTTCAACTTGAAAGCATCATAAAAATTTTAATCGCCGTCCTAGTGGGCGGATTAATTGGACTAGAAAGAGAGTCTGCCAGTAGACCTGCAGGTCTTAGAACGCATATATTGGTTTGTGTCGCCAGTGCGATGGTAATGGACATGAATCTCATGATGGCCAAAGAATATTTCAATGCCGATCCGATGCGTTTGGGCGCACAAGTCATCAGCGGTATGGGATTTCTTGGTGCAGGAACGATTATAAAAGAAGGGGCCAGCGTTAAGGGTCTGACAACTGCTGCCGGTCTTTGGTCTGTCGCATGTCTCGGTTTGGTCGTAGGTTCCGGACAATTTCTCATGGCACTATTTGCTGCACTCGTGATGTTGATTACGTTAAAAACATTTAATCAACTTGAAATCAAGTATTCAAAAAACAAAAAAAAATAGTGTCATAAACAGCTCAGTGATCAAAAGTCACTGAGCTGTTTTTCTCTAAGTATTTGGTTAATGCGCTTCAATTGGTTGTTTTCTTGGATTAGACCTTTGTTTTGTAGAATTAATTGTTCCTTATCGTGAATCAACAAATTACGCGTTTCAATCTCAGACAATACTGATTTAACACGTACGGCAAACTCGATTTTATTGAACGGTTTATGGATATAGTCGACAGCGCCAAGCTCAAAGCATTCTTTTAGAATCTGAAGATCATCTATTGTCGTCAACATGATTACCCTTGTGTGCTTTAACAATTCTCTTTCCACTAAAATTTTTAAAAAATCAACACCTGTCAGTCCGGGCATGATGATATCCAATAATACGAGATCCACAGAGCTGTATTCGAGAATTTCTAATGCCTCCTCCCCACTCAAACAGGTTGTGATCTCATCTGCAAGCTTATACTCTAAAAGGGCATCGCAAGCAATTTTTGTGTTGAGTTTACTGTCATCGACGATTAGTATGTTCATAAAGCCTCCTAACTATATTCTTAATTTGTATAAATATGTATCTAAATATGTCATAAGACTTTAGTCTTAGGTAGTACGATTTTCTTCATTGGTCAATAAATACCCCATTGTTTCAAATGAAATCAAAAAGCATCAATGCAATTTTGCATTGATGCCTATTTTTATCTTTAATTACTAAAATTCTGCGTTCTTAACCGTTCTTGGAAACGGCACAACGTCTCTGATATTGCCCATGCCTGTTAGGTACATGATCATACGTTCAAAGCCTAAACCATATCCTGCATGACGTGTCGTGCCAAATTTTCTAAGCTCAAGATACCACCAGTAATCTTCTTCTCTTAAGCCCATCTCTTTGATACGATTCAACAAAAGGTCATGTCTTTCTTCTCTTTGTGAACCGCCTATGAGTTCACCAACACCTGGTACGAGCAAGTCCATCGCAGCTACAGTCTTTTGGTCTTCATTCATTCTCATATAGAATGATTTGATTTCTTTAGGGTAGTTGATGACAAATACAGGCTTCTTATAAATGACTTCCGTCAAGTAACGCTCGTGCTCCGTTTGTAGGTCTGCACCCCAAAATACTGGATACTCAAACGTTTCACCAGATGCAAGCAACGCTTCAACCGCTTCTGTGTATGTCACTTTACCAAAATCTGCATTGAGGACGTGTGCCAATCTGTCGAGTAAACCTGGATCGATGCGTTCATGGAAAAATCTCATTTCTTCAGGGCAAGTCTCCATGACATATGCAATGATGTATTTGACCATATCTTCAGCAAGTGCCATATTGTCATTTAAATCTGCAAAAGCGATTTCTGGTTCAATCATCCAAAATTCTGCTGCATGTCGTTTCGTATTGGAATTCTCCGCTCTAAAAGTTGGTCCAAACGTATAGACATCTCTAAAAGCCAAAGCAAATGTTTCAGCTTCAAGTTGACCACTTACTGTTAAATTAGTCTCTTTGCCAAAGAAATCTTGTTCAGTATCTAACTTGCCGTCTTCTGTCATAGGCAGTTCATTCATATCAAGCGTTGTCACTCTAAACATTTGTCCTGCACCTTCTGCATCACTTCCTGTGATGATTGGGGTATGCACATAGACAAATCCTCTGTCTTGGAAAAATTTATGGATGGCAAACGCCGCAGCGGATCTCACTCTGAAAACTGCAGAAAACGTGTTGCTTCTCGGTCTTAAATGCGCAATCGTTCTAAGGTATTCCATACTATGTCTCTTCTTTTGAAGTGGGAAATCTGGTGATGAATAGCCTTCAACAACGATTTCATTTGCTTTAAGCTCAAAAGGTTGCTTTGCTTCTGGCGTTGCAACAAGAGTCCCTTTTATGATGAGTGAAGAGGCAATTGCACATTTCTCTATATCCGAAAAATTGCTAAGCGTGTCATCAAACACGATTTGTAAATTGTTAAAGTACGTACCGTCATTGAGTTCTATGAAGCCAAATGCCTTGGAACTTCTCGATGTTCTAATCCAACCTGAAACCTGAATTTCTGTATCAATGAACATATCTGGTTTCAAAAATAATTCTCTAATCACTGTATTTTTCATGAATGGCCTCCCATTTATTTTATATCGCCATAATATCGTATAAATTCTATTAAATTATAATACATGCCGCTCATTTAGTCAAAATATTACATTGCCAATCATACCAGTTTCTTATACTATGTAAGTTAGGAAATCGCATTGTATTAAACGGAGGCAAAATGGAAAAACTGGACCTAATCGCAATAAGCGCAGCTTTTTTTCTCGTGAATTTTTTATATCATTTTTATATCGCTAAATCCAGTGAATCCGTTAATTTGACTGATTTGATTCCCTTCTTAGTCATAGTAGGCACTTCAAAACTCGATGTGCTTTATACGGATTACTCAATATTTAAAATTGCACTGATTGCCTGTATGATTTATAAAGTTGTACTCTATTTAATTGGAGGGCGTATACAAAACAATACACTTTTGCTTTTCAACGTTTTAGTTGCTATTGCTCTCATGATGATCGTTGTTTCTAAAATGGTCTTACCTCTCGTTCTCATCAATGCAGGCCTTATAGCTGTTGCAACATCCGTCATCATCATTAAACTCAAAATATTGTCTGCCGATAATTCCAAGCATAACAAGGAAGTCGTTGAAGTTGGCTTTTTAGGTTATATAGGTATGATTGCGCTCGGTATTGGCAATAATCACTTCAACAGCTTCATGGGCTTAGCCATCATCATACTCTATCAACTCTCGGAACTAGCCGTTTCATTGAAATACTACCGAAGTGCCTCTGACAATACAAATATAAGACTGAATAGTCTCGAACAAAAGTTTGAAAGAACGGTTGAATTTGAAGCAAAAAAAAGAACCGCTCATATGACGGATAAAGTGGAATATATCAGAGAAAAATCGCAGAAGGATCCGTTGTCAAAAGCGCTCAACAGACATGGCATCGTAAGTGAAATAAATGCAGCAATCACTGATTCAAGCATTAAGATCTTTTCAATTGCCATTTTGGATATTGACTTTTTCAAGGCTATCAACGACTCAAAAGGACATATCGTAGGTGATGAATGCATCAAGTTCTTATCATATACATTTATGAGTCACAATCGCAAGACAGATTTTTTTGGACGGTATGGTGGCGACGAGTTCATCTTGCTGATGCCTCATGTCAATGCCCCCGCTGCTCTTGAGATTTGTGAGCGTATTAAGAAAGAAATTGCCATTAAATCATCACCTAAGTTTTCGATTTCTATGGGCATCGCTTCCTATCCATACGATGGTCGAACATTTACCGAACTTGTTGAAGTAGCTGACAAGGGTCTATACCATGCAAAAGAACAAGGTAGAAACCGCGTGTCATATTTAGGCATTGTCCCTATATTAAAAAAGTAGACTACTTAACCATTTCAAAATCGTAGATTTTGGGTTCGCCTTTTTCTACGACAATCTGATAAAGCACTTTGTTTTCTATGCGCGCTTCATCCGTTGTTTTGAATACTTCAACGACTTTGATAGCTATCATCGTACCGATTTCAGTCAATTCGTAAGGATAATACCGTACAAATTCTATGGCAGTGTTCGCATCTCGCGGCACTGCTTTTATTTTTTCAAGCGCAGGTGATTCCAAAGCTATAAATTTTAGCAAATCATCGTTATCTTGTTTGACGTAACCAGACCAAGCCTGCTCAAATCCCAAAATGAGATTGTAATACGCAACTGGAATCTTTAAAGTGTCTTCTGCCTTCTCAGTCGTTATAACCGATGCACTCTCTGTGTGATATCCTGTGACTGTACTTTCACTTTTAAAAACAATTAAACGCACGAAGTCTGTAACACCTCTTCCCTTTTGTATCACACGCTCTTCATAATAGCCGTCTTTTATACTATGTTTGACGCCTATTATTTCTCCAGTTTCATCTACAGAGGTTATCACGCCGGTGACTTTCCATTTGTTACCCGAAATATCTTTAGCATTAAACGTCCAAGTGTTGCCAACTTCAATTGGTTTTTTTAATAAAACAAGCTTATCGAAATTGGATTCGTTTAATCGAGAACCAGTATAGGTTTGTTCTATTTTATCTTCAACAACGCTTAAAGTGATTATGAAATCAAAATTGGCTTTTGTAATGGACGTTTCGTTATCTTTAACTTCACCCGATAATATGGCTATTTCAGCTTCAGATGTCGATTCGCGTTCAATAGTCTCTACGACGTGGAAATAGCCGCTATCACCTACATAGCGTTCATTGATCGTGGGTAAAAATTCTATGAGTTCAGAATCAGGTGGTACCGTCTCGTTGGAACACCCAACTAAGAAGAAAAAGGTCAATACGATGACATGTATGGCACATATGCTTTTGTTCATTGAGTTGACCTCCTTTATTCGCGCTAATAAATACTTAAATTCATTTTACTTGAAAGACTCTCCAATATTTTAAGCCCAGCGTAACTGTTTCCTTTACGATCAAGCGCTGGGCCAAATACACCGATACCCATTCGGTTGAGGACGCTACACATGATACCGCCACCAACACCACTTTTTGCAGGGATGCCTACATTGATTGCAAATTCTCCGGAGCCATCATACATGCCGCATGTTGCCATATATGACTTTACAATGTGACCATATCGAACTGGAAAAATCTGTTCACCTGTTATGATGTCTTTACCGTTGTTAGCTAAAAGTGCGCCTACATAAGCCAAATCTTTTGTGGTAACTTCAATGGAGCACTGTTTGAAGTATACTTCCAACGTTTCATCAACGTCTCCTTCGATATTGCCAAAATCCTTTAAGAAATAAGCCATAGATCGATTTCTGTGACCCGTTTTTAGTTCTGATTGATAGACATCATGGTTGATGGCAATCGTTGGATTATGTGTGATCTTTTGAATGAAAGCGACGATGCGCTCAACTTTCTCATCGGAAGTACTTCCTGCAACGAGGCCGGAAACGGATATTGCACCAGCATTAATCATTGGATTAAGTGGTTTGTGTTCATTAAACGTTTCAAGTCTTACTATGGAATTAAAGGGATCTCCCGTCGGTTCTTTACCGACTTTAGAAAATACGCGTTCTTCTCCACTATCCATGAGTGCGAGAAGAAGTACAATTGGCTTTGAGATACTTTGCATCGTAAACAGCGTCTGATAATCTCCTGAATGTACCATCTTTCCATCATGATCTAATATAGAAATACCAAGCAGTGACGGGTCTGTTTTTCCCAACTCGGGAATGTAATTGGCAACTTTTCCATTTGTCGTACTCGTCTTAAACTGCTCTACCAACTCATCTAGTAACGCCTGCATCTTTCACCTCAATCATATAGTTTCATTAACCATTATAACAGGGTCTCACAAAAATTAAAGCACCAACTTATGGCTAAAAATAAGCTCATGCACATGAATTTGAACATAGGTCTTTATTCCTTATTTACAAACAACCATTAATTTGGTACTATAGTATATGTTACATATCCATAACACAGAAGGAGTTGTCAGGAATGAAGAAAACTTTAATGACTGAAGCAGCACTGACCAAATTACAGCTGGAATACGATGAACTTATAGAAAAAAGACACCAGATATCTGAAGAGATAAAAAGGGCAAGAGGCTTCGGTGATTTATCAGAGAATGCCGAATACCATGCCGCAAGAGAAGCCCAATCACATAACGAAACAGACATATTAAAATTGAAAGAAATCTTGGAAAGCTACGAGCTCGTTCAGGAACCTAGCGATAAAAGCAGCATCACCATCAGTTCAGATGTCAAAGTGAAGTATTTAGATACCAATGAAGTTGAAGTCGTTTCTATTGTTACTAAGATCGAATCTGATCCACTTAATAATAAGATTTCAAATGAATCTCCAATTGGCAGTGCTTTAATGGGCAAGAAAAAAGGCGACAAAATCGAAGCTGTTTCTCCAAATGGCATCGTTCTATTAGAAGTTCTCGAGATTCTCTAATCGTCACTATACCAAAAACCATCAAATCCCCAGTGCTTAATGCATTGGGGATTTTTTTATGCCATGCGACGTTTGCCGACATCCTTAAACACTTTATATAGAATAAAAGTTCCTATCAAATAACACAATATCGTAAAATAATATGGTGTGTTATAACTGAATTGAAACATTAACACGCCACCTATATAGATACCTAGTGCTCGGAATAGATTGCTAACCATAGAGATCATACTGCTCATATAAGTGCGCGCATCATCTTCAACGATCTCCATCGCCAAGTTCCCTATGATAGGACTTGCCATGTTCATGAGAGATGATCTGAAAAAAAACGAAATTGTAATGATGATGATACCCTGTGGAAACGAAATTGAAAGCAAAAATGGAATCGATAACAATTGACACATTAGAACCGTTTTAACGGATCCTAACCTTTTTGCAAGTGGTGGTACAATCAACCCCCCAATAACCGTGCCAACTTGACTGATTGCCATAATCGTTCCAACGACGCCATCGTCGACATCTAGGCTATATTTCAAATACATGCTAAAGAATGGGACGACCATTCCTGCACCAAGCCCAATCAATGAAACTTGCATTAAGTAAAGCAACGTACTGCCAGAACAAAGTTTCTTATATCCGTTCAAAAGATTTTGAAGCGTTTTTTTAATCGACTCTTCTCTGCGCCGTTCCTGCATCTCTTTGCCTTGAAATTTAAAGGCGAGTATAATGCCTATTCCAATTAAAATATTTGCACTATTCAGGACAAAACGATTCGCCATAGTTGCACCTGATACTGCCGTTAGTACTTGGGACAAATACCCCAGCGATAAACTGCCAATTACAAATGCGACATTCATAAGGACAAAGGACATACTAAATGCCGTCACGCGATGTGCCTCAGGTGTATTTTCAAAAATAATTGGCGCCTGCAAAACCATGATTGTCGCATTCCCAACACCAAATATAAAGGCAAAGATCTGCATGATCAGGGGCACTTGAATATTGAGCACGATAAGATTGCTGACAATCATCAACATGAGCCCCAAAATAACTGTCGTTTTCTTGTTTAATCGGTCGGCAAAAATCGCTACCGGTATCGCACCAAGAGCTACCCCTAACGTGTTGATTGACAGTATTTGTCCGACAAAAGCTTCGTTGAATCCAAGGTTTTTTAAATAGATGCTAAACAAGACATTGTAAGCTGAACTTACGATCGTAACAAAAAATATGATCCCTAAATAATATTTTAAATTACTTGAGATGTTTTTAAAAAAATCCGCATAAACATTAATCGCTGCTTTCATATAATCACCAAAAATTATTATACCATATATTTCGCCATTCGAAATATATATTTTCGACGTCCGAAATATTATTTTATTTTCATTTGAATAGGATTGTTGAATTGTTTGAATTACGTTATACTATAAAAAAAATGCTGGAGGTTTTTATGGCTTGTATGTATCCGTCACCAAGCAATGCACCGGAAGTTCTCTATCCGTATATAAAAAAAGAATTGGTAAAATTATTCGAACCTGAAACAGACTGGGTGGCAAATGCCGCAAATGCCGCTTCAACGCTTGGTTTTCTCATGCCGCAGCTCAACTGGGCGGGTTTTTATCTCTATAACGGTCAAGAACTCGTTTTAGGCCCTTTTTGGGGCAGACCGGCTGTTACGAGAATCAACATAGGCAAAGGCGTCTGCGGCGACAGTGCGGCTTCTAGGACGACGATAGTCGTTCCTGACGTTCATCAGTATCCTGGGCATATCGCCTGTGACCTTTTATCAAACAGTGAGATCGTCATTCCTTTGCTTAAAGATGGCAAACTCATTGGCGTTTTAGATATTGACAGTCCTGAGGTTGAACGTTTTACAGAATCTGATCGCATTGGTTTAGAAGATATCGTTCAGCTATTGATAGAAACGATTGCATTCCCCCCTTATTCTATTGAGGAAATTGTATAATTCCATAATTAAAAGGCGCGCATAAAATGTTGTAAGCATTTTAGCGCGCCTTAATTTTTGATGTTAATAGGAACGGTCAAGTAGCGCTTTTGCCATATTCTCGATAGCGACTTTGTATTCGCTGTCTGGAAGTTTATCAATGCGCTTATAGGCGCGCTTAGTGAACTTCTTAGCAAGTACCCTTGATTTCTCTATGCCATTATTTTTGATGATCAGCTTCATAAGCTCATCTTCAGAATAACTTAAAACACTTTCAGCTTCACCTTGAATGGAATAGATGACCGGTAGTGTATAATAACCTTTCTTCAAGTCATTTCTGACTGATTTCCCAACGACCTCTTGATCGTCTGAAAAATCGAGTATGTCGTCTATAATCTGAAAGGCAATACCCAAATCAAATCCGATCTGACCAAGATTTTTAGAAAAAGCTTCCGAGCAGTCGCTCTCAGATGCACCAGCATACATACTTGTTGCAAATAGTGCAGCCGTCTTACCACTCACGATTCTCAAATAGTTTCTAACCGTCATATAGTGAAATTTGCTGTTGTACTGTAGTAGTTCACTCTCACAAATGCGCTCAATTGCTTTAGCGAGCTTTGACATGTGATCCGCATCATAATCTTTACCATTTAAAATGGACATGGACTTGGAGAGCAGATAATCACCTGCATACACAGCCATATCTTTGCCGTATTTGCTCTGTGCACTCTCTTTGTTGCGTCTCAATTTTGAATCATCGACGATATCGTCATGAATCAATGTCGCCATATGCAGCATCTCAATGGCCGCAGCCAACTTAACGACTTTCTCGGAATTGTAGTTGCCGAATTGAGCAGCTAATACTGTCATTTGTGGTCGAAGCATTTTGCCATTTAAATCAATGACATCTTCAATCACTTCTTTTATGCCACTAAATTTTGTCTTAGAATACGCTTTGATTACGTCTTTTACTTTATCTAATTCATTCTGAAGCGCTTGCTGTATTTCAAGACTCGGTTGTTTGTTATTTACAGTAAGTGCCATAAATTTTCTCCAATACATCTTTGCGCTTAACGATTGAAATTTACACGCTCAAGATATTTTATTAAGATTTTTGCCACAATCCCGACAAAAATACCAGTTGGAATCGCAACAATGAGCAAGATCGGAAGGTAGGTCAAAATCAAGACATTGTGAATGATAATCGCAGCGACAAAGAGTTGTCCCAAATTGTGTGCGACTGCGCCAGCTATACTGACCCCAATTAAACTGATTTCACCTTTAAATACTTTTAAGATTGCAGCCATGACTAATAAGCTTAATACGCCACCTGAAAAACTGTATAAAAAACTCGATAATGATCCAAATGTCGTTGCTGTAAGTAAAACGCGTAGAAGTACGACAGCTGTAGCTTGTTTAAATGTCAACAAATAGATGGCTGACAGTGTGATGATATTTGCCAATCCCAGTTTCGCACCAGGTGCAATAAATGGTATCGGCAACATGCTTTCAATAAAAGACAAAATCATGCCTTGTGCGACTAATACGGATATAAAAACGAGCATCCTAGTCTTAGAGGCAGTATTTTTTCTTTTAGGATTTTCGCTCATATAAACTCCTTTGAGACGTTGCTAATCCGCAATACTATCAAGACCGTTTTCCTCGGCATTTTCCGAGAAAATTTCGACTGTCACTTTGTGCGGTAGACAAACGATAATGCCACCATTTTGAGTAATCGGTTGCGTTTTCACGCAGATCTGATCTCTACAGTTGGCTTCAGAGATTGAAACAACACCATCCTTTATAACAATTCGGTTGATTTCACCATCTTCTTCATAGAGAAATTCTTCATTTGTTTTTTCAGTCAATTTAAATGACTTGATGATAACGCCATCGTGTTTGACAAGGACCTCCTGGGCAGCATCATTTTGACTTTGAAACCATTTGATGGTTCCAAGTGCAATGAGACTGACGACCAGGACTATTCCAATGAGAATCATATCGTTTTTTTTCATGAGTACCTGACTTTCTATAAATTGTGCAAATTACATCATTTAAAAATCGTATCTGCATACACAGATACGATTTTTCATTTGTTATATGTGATGCGTTATTAATGGAAGAATAAATATGATTTCTTAGCGATCTTTGTGCCTTTCCACCATTTTTTAAGGAATGGCAGTACATAGTAATCCATGCCGAATGTGCTACCTGATCCACCGATCATCGCAATACCGCCAAAGAAGAACCAAAGGATAGACGCATCAGACATACCTGTTAATGTGATACCTACTGTCATGACAGTTGTCATAACTGAAGAGATAAATGTGAATAAACCAGCGATTAAACATAAACCGAATATGATTTCCATAAATACCATACCTGTTTGGAACATAACCGCATTTGGAGCAACGATATTGTCAATTGACCACTGAACAACACCAGGGATGTTTTCGATTAATGGTTTCATAGCAACTGCGCCTTCTTCAACCCATTCAGAAGCTTGTGCAACAGCGTCAGATGCATACATTTTAGGTTCAGCCAACCAACCTTCGTCGATTTTCTTGTAACCTTCGATTAACCACATAACACCAAGGAACATTCTAAGTGGTACGAGCCAGAAGTTAGGCGATGCTTTAGAGAAATGACCACCAAATACAGAGCGTCTGTTTTTAATGTGGAAGAATTCATTCATAATATATTCAGAAAGTTGAGCAACACCACTTACTAAGAATAAGTAGTAGAAGTTAACCATGTGCTTAACCATAACAGCCAAGAAGCCATTGAATTTCAAGCCATTGTTATCTGATACGGCATATTTAGCACCGATAGAAACCATGAAACCATGGTAATTTTGTTTGTGTTCGTGCATTTCAGTTTTGTTGATCATAGCAGCGATGTTGACAGCTGCAGTGTGGCCTGATTGCTCTGCCGCTTCAACGATTTGTGGTAAGAACCCATCTTTATCTTCATAGTGAACGTTGTCGCCCGCTAAGAATACGTTTTCATATTTTGGAGATTGCATATATTTATTAACGACAACTCTACCAGCTCTACCTGCATCAAGACCAAGTTTGCCAACGAAATTGCTGACTTTGATACCTGCGCCCCAAACGAGTGTTTTAGTCTTAATCACGCGACCGTCTTTAAGCTCGAAACCATCTTCTGTCGCTTTGACAAGTGCTGCATTTTTAAGAAGCTGAACGCCGATTTTTTTATATCTATTTTCTACTTTAGTAATTTGTTTTTCGTCTTTTAACGTATTGAGAATTCTAGGTGTCGCTTCGATATTGTAAATAGTTACTTCTTTTTTATCTACGCCGTATTTAACAGATAAGTGATCCTTCGCTTCGCCAAGTTCACCAACCATCTCGACGCCTGTAAAGCCACCACCAACAACTGCAAATGTCAAAAGTTGTTTTCTAACTTCTGCATCTTCTTCAATTGCTGCGAGTTGGAACATATGTTCAATATGCGTTCTGAGTTTAACTGCATCCTCATAAGACCAAAGTGTAAATGCGTGTTGATCAATGCCTTCGATACCAAACGAGTTTGAGTCCGAACCACAAGCTAATACTAGGTAATCGAATTTGTATGTTTTCTTGTCTGAAACCAATTGCTTGCCTTCAAAATCCACATTTGTGATCGAGTCTGTTACAACTTTAACTTTTCTCTCCGCAAAAATGGTTCTAAGGTCGATTTGAATCGCATCTGGATTCGTACGGTGACCAGCAAC
The DNA here is from genome assembly GCA_942493125.1 of Acidaminobacteraceae bacterium. GTDB lineage: Bacteria > Bacillota > Clostridia > Peptostreptococcales > Acidaminobacteraceae > Fusibacter_C. The sequence continues at coordinate 763,677 of OW818667.1, forward strand.
TTCATGAAGTTCTGTCATCAATGTGTGGTACGGTTTTCTGTCAATCAATGTAATTTCTACAGAGTCGTCATTTTTGAATAACTTGTGCAATTTCTTACCAGCTGCAACACCGGCATAACCACCGCCAAGAATCAATATTTGTTTCTTTTCTGCCATATTATCCCTCTTTCTATAATTTCTATAATTCCTCTTTAATATTATACCAAAAACCTTAAAAATAGAAATAAAAATTTAATTTATTGTAGGAAATTAACTATTTTAATAAAAAGGCTCTTTTTTCAAGGTTATCGCATAATGAGGATTATGATTTATTTGCCACAAACATAGTACTACATTGCTGTTATTATGCTATATCCGTGGTAATTAACAATTTTATCTTTTCTATCACATCCGCGATCGCTATTTCCGTTTTTTCACGATCAGATCTAAGAGAAAATTCTACAAGGCCATCATCAATGCCCTTTCCAACAGTCACGCGAATTGGTATACCGATGAGATCTGCATCAGCAAATTTCACACCTGCGCGTTCATTTCTATCATCGATAAGTACTTCCACGCCACTTTTTTTAAGCATTTCATAGAGTTCAAAACCAGCATCGACCTGTTGATCAATTTTTGTGTTGACGATTGTTATGAGCACTTGATATGGTGCAACAGAAAGTGGCCAGTTGATACCAAATTCATCGTGGAATTGTTCTACAACGGCTGAAACGCATCTTGATATACCGATGCCATATGAGCCCATCATAAAATGCTTCGCTTTTCCATCTTTGTCTAGGAATGTTGCCTGCATCGCCTTTGAGTATTTATCGCCCAACTGGAATATGTTTCCGACTTCAGTTCCCTTATCGAGCTGTAGTGGTGCGCCACATTTTGGACAGCTATCACCTACTTCAACTAATAGAAGATCAGAACTCACTTTGTAGTCAGCTGGATTCAAATTGACATTTTTATAGTGATAATCGACTTCATTTGCACCACAAATGGCATTCGCCACGTCGAAAATCCTCGCATCTGCGATGATCTCAACATTTTCATTCAAGCCGATTGGACCTGCAAAACCGAGTACAGAACCGGTTAATCTTCCAATTTCATCTTCTGTGAGCATAACGAGCTCATCTTCAGATTCACCAACACATTTAGCTACCTTTATCAGGCTCATCGTGCGATGACCAGGAATCATAACGGCAAACACTCTTGACTCATCTTCTTTTTTCACTAAAAGCGTCTTGATGAATTTTGATGGATCACACTGGAAAAATTGTTCTAAATCTGCTATCGTCTTGATGTTCGGCGTGTGAACGCGTTCCATTTCAACTGGTGATTCTTGAGTTTTAACTGCTTTGTAGATAGAATCGGCCACTTCATCAGTCGCAGCATAGCTACACTTGTCGCAATAGGCAATCGTACTCTCACCACTTGGTGTGATGGCGATATACTCATGTGAAATGCTGCCACCCATATTGCCCGAATCACCTTGAACCACTTTGTATTTAAAGCCCATGCGATCAAAAGCCTTAGAATAGGCAACAGCCATATTTTCATAAGACTTGAGCATGCCTTCATGATCCGCATCAAAGGTGTAAGCATCTTTCATGATGAATTCACGCGCTCTAACAAGTCCAAAACGCGGTCTTCTCTCATCTCTATATTTGGTCTGGATTTGATACAAGTTAAGTGGTAATTGTTTATACGATTTGAGTTCATTGTTGATCATAAACGTGAAATACTCTTCATGTGTTGGTCCAAGGCAAAACTCGCGGTCATGACGATCGCGCAATTTGAACATTTCAGGGCCAAAATTCTCCCATCTGTTGCTCGCATCCCATATTTCTCTTGGTTGTATGGCACTCATTAAAACTTCTTGAGCATCATGTGCATCCATCTCTTCACGAACGATCGCTTCGATTTTTTTCATCGCTCTAAATCCAAGCGGTAAAAACGAATAGACACCTGATACGAGCTTGCGGATCATACCAGCTCTAAGCAATAATTGCGCGCTCATGATATCGGCATCGCTTGGAACTTCTCTCAATGTCGGCATGTATAAATTTGATAGTTTCATCTAGTCACCTCAATTTATTTTAGGAAATTGTATCATTCGCAATTTCCATATTTAGTTACCCTAAACATTTAATTTCCTACTTATAATAAATGAAATGTCCATGAAATACAATATGAATTGAGCAATTTATTAAAAACAATTCTCAATTAGATATTTAATGGACACTTTGACATTTAATGGCTTTTAATTTCTAAATTCGCGGATGACTTTTCTCATAGATTTAAAAGAATCAAGCTTACCATGGTCAAACCGATTGCAGCGACATCCTTTTTGTATAACGTCTCCTTAAATAAGATGACGCTTAAAACGGATATCAATAAAATCGACCCAGCGCTATATGCTGGAAAGACGATTGCTGCTGGAAAAGCATCAAGTGCATTTAATAAGAAGAAAGATGCAAATAAATTTGGAATGCCAATCAAACAACCGATGACAAGAGCATGCCCTTTTTTAAGTGGTTTATTATCACCCATTAAATATTGCATCAAGCTGAGCAAAAAAGCAGTTGCGAAAACAATAAATAGAAATACTGGCTTATACTCAAGTGATACCAATCGTTGAAATATTTTGTTCAAAAATTCTGCAAAGCCACCTACAACAAATAGAAGCATTAACATTGCGACACTACCTGAAAAGACACCAGTGTTGATTGAGATTCCCTCTTCTGCGTTAATTACATTTCCTTTGACTTTACCAGTAGGTCTATTGGCAATAACGATTGCTATCATGGCTACGATGATGCCTAAGCTTTGGATTTGGCTTGGCATTTCATTCCAAAGGACGATTGAGATGATCATGGGTATAAGAATGCCCAGTTTTGCAAACATACCTGATATGCTTGCACCGTTTTGCTTGACGCTTTTTTGGTAAATACTAAAACTCAATAAGAAAAACACACCAGTTGCAATGCCAATCATGCATGTCGTTATAAATTGCGAATCGTTAAAATCTACCAATGCACTCTTTTGATTATAAAAGATTATAACTGTACTGATGAGTGTTGCTATCGCATAATTAGAAACGGTTATTAGGCGTTGATTCATATGATGCATGGAAGCATATTTGAATAATAAAGCGATAGACGCACTAAATAAAGTTGCTAGCATCAATGAACCCAAATTTCACCTCATTTATTTTGACTAAAAAACATTATTAACCACTCTAAGAACGACAAATTGCTGTAAAAGTGATTGTGTACATAAGTACCTATAACATTGTACGCGTGATAGCCACATTGCCATGTCTCTTTTTTTCCACTAACTGAAATCGCCGTATCGACACCTGTTGCATCGACAACCGAGTGATGAAACTCATGACCTCGATAAAGAATAGAAACGCTTTTATCGTCGCATTGATTACCACTTTTCAACTGCAACGTCGCATCAACATGTCCAAAATGCTGAAGTCGGTCCGTCATTTTTGACGTCCCATTGAAGATGCCAACCATCTCAAACCGTTCGCCATCACTATTTTCAAGCCACTGCATAAGGTACATGAGCCCACCACATTCGGCATAAATGGGCAAGCGACTCTGTGCGTGTTTTCTAATAGATGCGCGCATATTTAGATTTTCCATAAGCGCTTCGGCAAATACTTCGGGATAACCGCCTCCGATGTAGAGGGCATCAACAGAGTCAGGAATGGCATCATCTTTCATGGGTGAAAACGGTATTAAAGATACGCCGATTTCACGTAATGTCTCAAGATTTTCATCATAATAGAAGGAAAACGCATCGTCATAAGCAAAACCGACTCGAAGGCCTCCCTTTTTACTAAGTTCCTGCCTCATTCTATCGAGTGACACTTGAATGAAAGGACTACCGCTACCATCATACGCAACTATGCCGCTTTGGTCAACCGCATTTTTAAAGTCTTCAAATAGTCTTTCAATATCAACGGTCTCTTCCACAAGGGCGGCCATCATTTCAATTTTAGTTTCAATTTCAAGATCTTCCTTTGCTTGTATGAGCCCAAGGTGGCGACTTTCAAGCTCTACGCCTGCACTCGGTTTCAAGTAACCATAACAGGTAATCCCCAAATGGGTCTCAACCGCATTTTTAAGCAGTTCATAATGCCCTGGAGACTTAACTTTATTGAAAATGACACCTTTGATCCTCGTGGGTTCATGAAAGCGCATTAACCCTTCGATCAGTGCTGCAGCAGTTAATGCCATGCTGCTTGCATCCATGATGATGACAGCACCAATTTCGAGAATGCCAGCCAAATGTGCCGAACTGCCTTCTATCGACTCAAAACTGTGTCCATCGAAATAGCCCATTACCCCTTCCACGATACTGATATCACGCCCAAAGGACCTTTTTTCATAGAGATAGTTGAGTGTATCCTCATCAACCATCCATGGAGGCAAATTATAAGATGCGCCATGTGTTGCCATCCTGTGAAACATTGGATCAATATAGTCTGGACCAGCCTTAAATGCCGCCACATCAATGCCTCTATTTTTAAGAGCACGCATCAGCCCTATCGTCAGTGTCGTTTTACCCGAACCACTTGATACGCCTGCAATCATCAACCCCATTTTTGTTCTCCTAGTGTACGTTATTATTTGTTGTTATAAATCCATTTACTTCCCAAGCAATGCACCGCATATTAAAAAGACCATCTGAGTGACTTCAATGGTCATCCCAATCGTATCGCCAGTCTGTCCATCAATCACTTTTTTTGTCAGCTTCATGATCATCACAGTCGACAAAATCGCACCACAAAGCGCAATGAGTCCATTCGCTTGCAATAATCCACCAATCGCAATCACAAGCAGTGTCAAATAGATGACGCTGTGCTTTTTCTGAATCCGATCTATAAATAAGAAGCCCATGCCTTGGTCTTCCCTTGCATAAGTACTCAGACCTGCCGCAAAGAACCCCAGTGTCTTCCCAACAAGTGGCATTACTAATAGCCAAAGCCAATCAACTCTTGTAACCCCAACATAGAAGCACAAGAAATAGAGGATCAATGCAATGACTCCAAAAGTGCCAATGTGTGAATCCTTCATGATTTCCATCACGCGCTCTTTAGGTCGATTGCTGAACAAGCCATCGCAGCTATCTGCCAAACCATCTAAATGTATGCCACCCGTTATGAACAAGTAGATAATAATAACTATCAAACCAGCCACTGCATGATCGCCATCAACAAGCAAATAGGGCAACGTCAAAAAAGACCCGATGACGATTCCAGTTAGCGGGAATGTCGCAAGGCCTTCAAGATATCTCTTTTCTGTGTATTCAATATATTTTCCAAAAGGTAGTCTCGTAAAAAATGAGAGCATCAGTAAAAATCCCGACATATCATTGCGCCCCCTTCAACTTTAATGGAAGGCCTACCGCCACAAATGTGACCTCATCGGCAATTTCTGCCACACGTTGATTCATTCGACCCGATATGTCTCTAAAGTAATTGCCTAGTTTATACGGCGGAACTAGCCCCATCCCCACTTCATTGGAGACAATGAACAGTATTTTGTCATTGGCTTTTACAACCTCTAAAAGCGCTTTAACCTCCAGCCAAATCTTATGTTCAACAGTGTTAACCACCTCTTGGGTCGTCAAGTCGTAGTCGATTGGCTCATCAAACATGAGATTGGTCATCATGATTGTTAAACAATCGAGTAAAATCACTTCGGCATTTATAAACCGTTCATCGGTTACGAGTGACTGAAAACCTTTAAATCGCTCAATCGTCTCCCACGTTTGTGGTCTACTTTCGCGATGCCTTTGAATGCGCGCCGCCATGTCTGAATCGGTCACTATCGCTGTTGCCAAATACAGGACATTATCAGAAGCCTCTTTGGCACATTTTTCTGCGTATGTGGACTTACCACTTCTAGCGCCACCTATTATCAAATGTATCGAACCCATTTTTTCTCCTTAATGTAGCTTCTATGATTCGCATAAATCGCATCAATTATATCGCTTCAATTATATCGCCTCTATGATCGGATATGGTCTCATGACGATTTCCACGTCGACATCGTACACGTATTTGATATTGTCAGTGGTGATGACGTCTTTCGGCGTCCCCATCTTAACGATCCGCCCTTCTTTCATCATGATGATGAAGTCGGAAAAACGACTTGCCAAGTTGATATCGTGAAGCGTTGTGAAGATGGTAATCGCTTTGGTTTGGTTAAGCGATTTGCACAATTTGAGTATCTCAAGTTGAAATTTGATATCGAGGTGTGAAATTGGTTCATCGAGCAAAAGCAGATCAGGTTGTTGGGTCAATGCTCTCGCGATCATCACACGTTGACGTTCGCCACCACTGATGCCGTGTAGATTCTTATCTCTTAGATGAAATGTCTCGGTTTGATGCATCGCCGTATTCGCAATCTCAAGATCCTCCGAAGATTCACTTTGAAAACGCTTCAAATAGGGATAACGCCCCATTAAAACGACCTCACCGACGTTGAAATCAAAGGTGCTATTTGCCCCTTGATGGACAACGGCAACGGTCTTTGCCAAGGGCTTTGCCTTATATTGTGTCAGATTTTTTTGATCGATGTTAATATGACCCTCATCAGGATTAAGCAATTTGCAAAGATTTTTGAGCAGCGTGGTTTTACCCGACCCATTGGGTCCGATGACACTGACAAAGCTGCCTTTGCTCACTTCAAAACTGATTTGCTTTAAAATTTCCTCTTTGCCATAACTGAATTTTAATGTATCCACTTGAATCATTTTCTCAACCCCCACATTAACAATTTCCATTTTCAGCAACAATCATTTTCCATTTTCGTCTACTAATTCTCCATTTTTTTCTTGTGTTTATGAAGCAGCATCAAGAAAAAGGGTCCACCAATAATTGAAGTGATAATGCCTACTGGTATTTCCATATTGGGCAACACACTACGAGCGAGTGTGTCACATATGAGCATGAACAAGGCACCACCAATAAATGAAACGGGTAAAAGGATTCTGTGATCTGATCCAAAGATCATTCTAAAAAAATGTGGAACTATAAGACCAACGAAGCCTATAATGCCACTGACAGAAACAGAAAATGCGGCAAGCAAGGATGCGACAACTAGCGCGGTTTTTTTGATACGATCGACATCGACGCCCATATTTTTCGCATCCTCTTCGCTTAAGTTCAGCGTATTGAGCTCACGAGAGAGGGTGATCATATAAGCAACGCCTAAAAACATCGGAAGGATAATCAATTTGACATGGTCCCATGAAGCGGCATTGAAACTACCCATCGTCCATGTCACGATCCGATCGATTTCATTGTGGTACACGATCATAATGAAAGAAATCATCGAAGACAAAAGCGCGTTGACTACGATACCAGCCAATAAGATCCCAGTCGTGGATATCTTACCGCCCACAGATGCAAGTGTGTATACGATGAACATCGTGAGCATTGCACCAATAAAGGCCATCATAGACACGAGACTCAAACCAGCAAGTGAAACACCTACGCCAAAAACAATCCCAATCGTTGCACCAAAAGCCGCGCCAGAAGAGACACCCATCACATATGGATCAGCCATTGGATTCTTAAAGAGTGCTTGAAATACGGTTCCAATCACAGCGAGCATCCCGCCGACACTTGCCGACAACAGGATTCTTGGCAACCTCACATGCTCGACGATGAATATGTGTGCAGGCTTTATCAGGTCTTTCGCTTCACTTGAAAAAATGATGCTGACAACATTTGAAACAGGGATCCTCACAGACCCCTGCGTCACAGCAAATGTTGCAAAGCCAATTAAGGCGATAACAAGCAATACGATTTTTATTAAGTTGGATTTTCTCTTCATACCATATTCCATGTGCGCTCCTAGAATCTAAGTTGATAAGCAAGCTCCGGATATAATTTTTCTATAAGCGTCTTCATGCTGTAGTCCATAATACGTGGTCCAGGGATAGAAAATACATTGGTATCCACTTCAATTGTCTTGCCAGATTTCAAAGCCGTTAAACTCGAATAGTTCTTGCTGCCCTTCATCATCGTAAAACTGTAGTCCGCACCTATAAGGTACTCAGGATTATGTTCGATGAGCTTCTCAAGACTATATGACCATTTATCCACATCCGAACCGACATTGATAAGACCCGCGCCTACCAAAATTTCATGGATGAACGTCTGCTTGCCAGCTGTATATTCGCTTTTTCCAGTACCGACGACATAGTAGACTTCTTTACGCTGCGATGCTGGGATTGCCTTCATAATATTGTTGATGCGATCTTCTTTACTCTTCATAGACGATACCAATGCACGCGATTCATATGTTTTATTTGTCAAACGACCCAATTGCTCAATCAACGTGTAAATTTGGTCGATTTTTGCTGGCGATTCTTGAGTTAAAGTCGATATTTTAGCCTTTGTAAGGGCATTCATGACATCTTCATTCATATGCGTTGCAGCGATGACAACATCTGGATCGAGATTGATGACCGATTCTAAATCGGGTTCATATAACGTTCCGACAGATTTTACAGAGGCAGTTTGAGCTGGATACGTACAGTATTTAGTACGGCCAACAACCATATCACCTGCACCGATGGCAAAGAGGATTTCTGTAATAGAAGGTGCCAATGAAACGATGCGCTTTGCAGGTTTGGTGAACTTGTAGACCTTAGCACCATCCTTTATCGTGATCGGGAATACGAAATTGCCAATATATTTAACCGTAATTTGCTTTGTTGCTGAACTATATCCCACTGTGTTGTTGAGTGTTTCAAAGATGAATTTCATTGGAACAAATGCTACTTTGCCTTTGAAATACGGTTTCGAATCGAGCGTCATGGTTGCCGTATTGACCTTCACGACATTAGAGTTGTTCGTAAATGTGAATGTGACATTGCCATTGGTCAGCTTTATGGTGTTTCCTGATATTGTCGTCTTCAAACCGTACTCTTTCAAAGAATCTGTTGAGATCATCGTTCTTTCAAAGCTGCTTTCAGTTGTAGATTTTTTCACGACGCCATTGAAATCTACTGATGCGCCAAATGACATTGGCAACGCGGATATTAGTAGTACCATTACAAGTAAGATTGAGAGTGCTTTATTTTTGAGTCTCATATTAGGGTCTCCTTCATAGCATCTATTAATGCTTCATTTGATTGTCTGTCTTTTATTGCGATTCTAAAGTAGTTTGCATCAAGGCCAGTAAAGTCCAAACAGGTCCGTAAATAAAACCCTTTTTTGATTAATGCCTCATGCCATTGGGCAGGATTTAAGTGATTGAGTTTGATTAGGAGAAAATTTGCATGGCCATCAAAAACTTCAACGCGTTCAAGCTTTGAGAGCAGCGCTTTCATATATGCAGCCTCCACATCACACCAGTCTTGCAGTTGCTTTAAGTGTCGATTATCCTTCAAGAAGTATGGGATACTCTCGAGTGCAAAACGGTTCAAAACCCACGGATCCCTAAATGCGCTGACGCGTTTGATGCTTTTTTCACTGCCAAACATATAGCCAATCCTCAGTCCAGGTACGCAAAACGTCTTTGTCATCGATCGCATGACCAAAATATTATAGCGTCCCATCAAGTCTTTCAACGCTTCATGATGCGATGGTCTGTCTTTAAATTCGATAAATGACTCATCTATGATCAGTAAAAAATGATCCGAATGCACACGCACTAAAATGGCTTCAATCTCAGCAACTGTAAATAATTGTCCCGTTGGATTGTTGGGATTGCAGATAAAGAGGGCATCACATCGCGCGTTATTTATCAATTCAGCAAGATGATCCGTATTCAAAAGAAAACCCGATTCGCCATTTAGTACATAATCGTATACTTTTGTACCACTCTGAGTGAGCGCACGTCTATATTCTGTAAACGTCGGTTCAAGAATCATCGCTCGTTCAAGTTTCAACGCACGCGTCATGAGATAAATGAGATCCGTTGCACCATTACCCAATATGATTTGATCCATAGGCCAATTCAAGTACTTTGAAAGTACAAGCCTCGCCTTCATCCCATCGATTTCAGGATATTCAAACAGCTGATCAATAGATAGGTTTAACAGTTCTTTATAGGCGCTATCTAGAGGAAAGTGTGGAATGTTCACACTAAAGTCATTTAGCCCTTCTTTTTTATGTTGTCCACCGTGAAAATTCATGGCGCCTCCAAGTTGTTTTTAGATCATTATTATGACGATTTGTCACTCCTACAAATTTCATAGTTTGAAAATCATGCAAATTTTCTTAGTTAGAATAAGATCCAACAAATGCTATATGCCAATAGTTCAGCGCCGATCATCACATGAATCGTCTCAGATATATGCTTAGGCATGATCGGATTGTTCGCGTCGCCAATAGTTGGTTTGACTACTACATTGCCAAAATAGACATTTGACCCGCCGATCTGTATCCCAAGCAATCCCGCTATCGCAGATTCCGGGTGACCAGAATTTGGACTTTTATGGTTGTTTCTATCTCTAATAAATATCTTAAAACCATTTTTGACATCTTTTCCAATGAAAATGCCCGTGATTATCATGATAAACGCGCCAATTCTAGCTGGTATATAATTCATTAAATCATCCATCTTTGCAGACGCAAAACCGATCTCCTTGTAAGGTGGCTGAATGTACCCAACCATAGAATCAAGGGTATTGACAACCTTATAAATTAGAGCAAACTCAAGTGACATGCCAAATGGTATGCCGATCATCATATAAAATAGCGGTGCCAGTACGCCATCAATCGTATTTTCAGCGACAGTCTCCACAACGCCACGCGTTACATCGCTTTGTGATAAGTCTTTAGTATCCCTACCAACTAGGTAAGAAAGCTTTATGCGTGCAGATTCAAGATCCCTAGAATCAAGTGCCTTTTTAACCTTCATCGCTTCATCCGATAGGCATCTTGACGCTAAAAATGTATATAGCAAATAGATTTCTATAAACGTGTAAAGAAATGGAGGAATTATCGCTTTCATTAACAAAATAGGCAGAATTGCACCCATTATGGAGCCAATCAAGAGTAAAAAGCCACCAATATAGAGGTTCTTAATACCCTTTCTGATCCATTTTTCAATGTTGGCGATAATCCATCCGAAGAACCTAATTGGATGCGGCCAATTAGGAGGATCACCAATTAATAAATCAAATAAAATTGCAATGCCAATTGTAATAAACATCATGTCCCCTTGCGAAGAAGTAGTTGAAGGAAATTGCATAGTAGATTAGCGAGACTGCTCAAGCAGTTCAAGAATCGCATCCATATTGAGATGTGCCTCTACATGTGTGGCCAATCGATCGTATTCCCTGTCCTTCAATTGTTCGAAGTTGACTGATTCTACTGGACAGTTCATGCCCTTTTCATGTCTCAAACGCTCTAAAATCGCATGCCTAAATGCATCGTTATCGAATATGCCGTGATAATAGGTTCCCATGACATTTCCTGAATCACTGATTGCTCCATCATATTCACCTAAATCCGTCATCATGAATGGTTTAACTTGGTCATTCATAAAAGTGGTCTCGCCCATGTGTATTTCGTAGCCAGACAAGACTTGATCGATAACTGGTAATTCGAAAAATGGCGTAACCACTTTACCGGTTGCCTGTCTCGTTGTTTTGTCTTGTGCCATCTGTGTCTTGACTTCTAAAAGTCCAAGTCCATTGATTTTTATTTCTTTCGATTCAACACCGTGCATATCTTCAATGGTTTGACCCAGAATTTGATAACCCCCGCATATGCCGATGATCGGAACTTGATTTCTATGTGCTTTATAAAGTGCGTGGTTCATGCCAGATTCCAACAAATAGCGCATATCGTGTATTGTGTTTTTGCTGCCAGGAATGATGAGTAAATCACAGTTTCCTATGGTTTCACTACTCGTTAAATACTCAAGGCTAACATCGGACTCAAGGTCAAAAACCGTAAAATCTGTAAAATTCGACATATAAGGCAATTTGACAACCCCAATTTTAATGCGATTGTTCGATTTATGTTCAAAGCGTTCTGTAACGCTGTCTTCATCATCAACTTTAAGATCGTTTATAAAGGGAATCACGCCATAACAAGGTCTATGAATCAAATCTTCAAGCATTTTCACGCCTGGCATGAGCAGTTCTACATCACCTCTAAACTTGTTGATGACAAATCCTTTGATACGCGCTTGTTCAGCTTCACTCAACAACAGAAATGTGCCGTACAAAGATGCAAATACGCCACCTTTATCCACATCACCGATCAACAAAACGTCGGTATCGACAATTTCTGCCAAGCCCATGTTCACGACATCGCGGCTTCTCAGGTTGATTTCTGCTGGTGAGCCAGCACCTTCTATGACGATCATATCAAATTTTTCAGTGAGCGTTTGAAATGCTTTTTCAATATGCGGAATCAGATAGTCTTTTGATGAAAAGTATTTCATCGCTTCCATGTTCTGAAATACTTCACCATTTAAAATGACTTGGCTGCCTACATCGCTTGTAGGCTTTAGCAAGATCTGGGTTCATTTCCACCATTGGCTTAATTCGAGCAGCTTCAGCCTGAACGACTTGTGCACGCCCCATCTCTTTGCCATCTTCCGTGATGAATGAATTCAGAGACATATTTTGTGATTTAAACGGTGCAACGTTATAACCACGATTATTTAAAATTCTACAAACTGCTGCAACAATCAAACTCTTACCAACAGAGGAACCCGTTCCCTGAAACATTATTTTCTTAGCCATTTTTGTCTCCTAGAATTTTTGATTACTATGAAAATTGCATAAAAAAAAGCACACGCCGAAGACGTGTGCTTAAAATACAAAGATAGATTTGTACCTTGGTCACCCTACTTCCCTCCGAAGTCGATAAAAACATAAAATCAAGGCAGGTTTCCTGGCTCATAGATCACTTTACTTTCCTATCCTTCCCGATTTCTCAGTGGATTCTTTAGGATTTCATCACTATATACAGTAGCGGGGGCTGCAGAGGATTCTAACCTCTTTCCCTCTTAGCTTTTAGACTAAGCACCTTAATTTCTATTCAATTCTCGTTCATTATATCCATACGATTTGTCAATGTCAAGGCAAAAATTCAACATTATCAGATCCGTTCCTTGACAACAAGCAAGACAATTTGCAAGTTTAAGTCAAACAACTTTCAAGAATAGCCATCAGATGTTTGAGCTTCACTATGTGATACCTTGGATAAAATCCAATACCTCTCTAGCATGACCAACAGCACCCACATCCCGAAACTCTTTGATGAGTTTCAAATTTTCATGAAAGATAAAAGTCGATCTAACTGTTCCCCTGACGGCTTTGCCGTACATTTTTTTATCTTTGATAACATCAAACTGCGACAATAACACTTTTTCTACATCGCTGATCAAAGTAAATGGAAGCGTATACTTTTGTTTAAATTTTTCATGAGAGCCAATTGTGTCTTTGCTAACGCCATAAACGTGGTAACCCAGCGCTCTGAAGTCGTCATATAAATCAGCGAAATCCAAAGCCTCCAAAGTGCAAGAAGTCGTATCATCCTTCGGATAAAAAAACAAAATGAAATTTTGCGTTTTAAGCGATTCAAGTGACACCCTTTTTCCATCAGTTGCCTTCAATGAAAATTCATCTATAAAATAGTTCATTTAACCCCCCTTGAGCTATTATTTTAATAGAAATAAATTTTAATGACTTTCTACAATATTTCTTCACTTATTACTTACATAGATATCCAATGTTCAAATAAAAAAACATCATGAAAAAAATATTGTTTATTGTATCCCAGGACTGCGTATGCTATAATCCACTTAACACTTTCGCGCACACTTGTCCGCGCACGACAAACAAGGAGGCATTATGGAAAATGGCAATTTTTTGATGATTCATGTCGATGTCTTGCCTGAAGTTTTTTTAAAAGTTGTAGAAGCAAAAAAACTCGTAAATAGTGGCAAAGTAGACTCTATCGCAGATGCAGTCAAGCAAGTTGGCATAAGCAGAAGCACTTTCTACAAATACAATGAATACGTTTTTACTTTGGCAGATGGCTTTTTAGGCAAAAAGGCAACAATCTCCATGACGCTTGATCATCATTCCGGTATTTTATCGCATGTCCTCGAGACGATTGCAGCAAATAAGGGCAATATCCTGACGATTAGTCAAAGCACGCCGATCGATAAAAAAGCCAACGTCACGATTACTTTAGACATAACCGATATGGCGACGACTTTTTCACAGCTTACACAAGAATTGAAAAGCATAGAAGGCGTTTATAAATTTACTTTGGATGCCATAGAATCTACAGACCGTTAATTGGGAGGCACTTATGAAAATCGCGTTACTTGGATATGGCGTCGTTGGCTCAGGCGTCTATGAACTGTTAGAAGCAAACAAATCAAAATTTAAGGAACTTTATGAACGCGATGTTGAAATAGTCGGTATATTGGTTAACCACTTAGAAAAATATACACATCTTGCGCATTCACACCTCTTCACAAACTCTTTTGCGTCACTTTCAGAACTGCAATTCGATGTCGCCATAGAAACGGTCGGCGGTATTCACCCAGCTTTTGACTATGTAAAAAGTCTTCTTGAAGCAGGTAAATCAGTAATCACTTCCAACAAAGATCTCATCGCAGAAAAAGGGGTCGAACTACATGAGATTGCTGCAAATAAAGGTGTTGAACTAAGCTATGAAGCCAGCGTATGTGGCGGCATCCCCTTATTAAAACCTATCAGGGAGTGCCTCGTGGGCGATAACATTTTGGAAATCGTAGGGATCGTCAATGGAACGACCAATTTCATTCTAACAAAAATGAATGAAGAGGGATTAGATTATTCCGAAGCACTATCAATGGCTCAAAAACTCGGCTTTGCAGAGGCTGACCCTACATCTGACGTAGAAGGATTGGACGCAATCAGAAAAATAACCATACTATCGCGAGTTGGTCTCAATGTAAAACTCGACTGGAAATCCCTACCTGTTGAAGGCATCACGCAAATTTCATCTGAAGACGTCGCCTATTTGAAAAAAACGGGTAAAGTCATCAAACTGATAGGTATGACGAAACTGTTTGATTCATCTATTTATGCTGCTGTGAGACCTGTCATTCTCTCAAAAAGTTCAAAGTTTGCAAGTATCAACAACGAATTTAATGCCGTTAGCATAATCGGACAATATGTCGGCGAATTATTCTTTTCTGGCAAAGGTGCAGGTAAATTTCCTACTGCGACCGCCGTATTAGGTGATCTAGTTGGCTTGATACAAAATAAGAAACAAAAAATCAATGTGAACCATACTTCGGCAACACCATTGCTTCTCTACCCATTTAAAGCAACTTGGATCCTGAGAATTTCTCAGTTCGACCTTGATGCACTAAAAGATACACTTTTTAAAACGCTGCACGCTGACGATTATTCAATTACATTTTTATCTGATGATGCACCTGTTTATATCGAGTTTCACAATTTGACAGAACAAGCGTTTATAGATTTTAAGACTCAAATTGGTCATGGTGAGAGCAAACACTATTTGGTTTTATAAAAAAGACAGGAGGGTTAAATGGTACTCATAAAAGTCCCCGCAACGACAGCCAACCTTGGCCCAGGATTTGACACACTCGGTTTAGCACTCAATCTTTTTCAAGAGATCATCATTGAAAAGTCTGAAACAAATGAAAAAAAAGTGATATGGTCTGAGGAGCCCACCTTAGAACTCAATGATAATTTTGTGGTGACCGCACTTGAACGGGCACTCTCACTTTATAAGCAACAGGAAACCGGTTATACACTCACTATGCTTAAAAGTGACATTCCAATATCAAGAGGGCTAGGTAGCTCAGCTGCTGCCATCGTTGCAGGCATTTATGCCGCCAACTATCTTATGGATTATTCCATGAGCAAACAAGTCATGCTAGATCTCGCAACTCAACTTGAAGGTCACCCCGACAATGTCGTGCCAGCTATGCTCGGCAACATGATCATCGCAACT
Source organism: Acidaminobacteraceae bacterium (assembly GCA_942493125.1). Taxonomy (GTDB): domain Bacteria; phylum Bacillota; class Clostridia; order Peptostreptococcales; family Acidaminobacteraceae; genus Fusibacter_C. The sequence goes on from OW818667.1 coordinate 779,647, forward strand.
AGTGTTGAGGGTGTCACACACTACGCAAGCATCGATTTCCCTCAAAACTTGGCACTACACGTCTTTATTCCCGACTTCAAGCTCAATACTGCTTATGCACGAAAAGTGTTACCAGCGACCTACACGCGTGCACAATGTATCCACAATATCTCTCGGGTAAGCTTTTTGATTCATGCTATGCTAACCGAGAATTATGAAAATCTAAAATTGGCATTATCAGATGAAATTCACGAACCCTTTCGATATCCTTTGATTGAAGATAGCGACCTGATAAAGGATCAACTGGCAGCTTGCGATACCTTAGGCTTTTTCATCAGCGGTGCTGGACCAACTTTGATGGCACTTACTAAAAAAGGCGAACCATTAAATTTGAAATTAAATACGGAACATTTTAAGCATCAATGGAAAAGGCTCACCCTGGACATCAATAAAAGTGGCGCAATATATGAAATAATCAAGGAAATTACATAATTCCAAATTGTATGAATTTCATTTGTCAAAACGGCTTGATCGTGGCATTGTCAAATTTGATAAACGGAATTTTGCAACTTAAAAGGTAATTATGCAATTTCCATAAGTGAGGCAATATGAAAATAATCGTGCAAAAATATGGTGGTACTTCAGTAGCGACAGTTGAAAGAATAAAACATGTCGCAAAACGCGTCGTAGAGACCAAATTAAATGGCTTTCACCCCGTCGTTGTGGTATCCGCAATGGGTGACCAAACGGACAGGCTCATTTCACTCGCAAAACAGATAAACCCGTATCCGTCAACACGAGAGATGGACATGCTTTTAGCGACTGGAGAACAAACGACAATTGCGCTTCTCGCCATGGCCATTGATGCATTGGGTCACCAAGCAGTTTCTTTGACAGGTACTCAAGGCGGCATCAAAACAGATGATTTTTATTCAAAGGCAAAAATTGATTTCATTGATACTGACCGAATAAAAAGCGAGCTATCACAAGACAAAGTCGTTATCGTGGCTGGCTTTCAAGGGCATAACCTCATTGGTGATATCACGACACTTGGACGTGGCGGGTCAGATACAACGGCAGTTGCACTTGCTGTTGCACTTGACTCAGTTAAATGTGAGATTTATACTGATGTTCTAGGGATCTATACGACCGATCCAAGAATCGTCAAAAATGCAAGTCTACTCGAAACGATAAGCTATGACGAGTTGTTAGAAATGGCTAAGCTTGGAGCAGGTGTCATGCACCCACGTTCCGTCGAATTGGCCAGAAAAAACAAAATGCCCTTGGTCGTAAGATCGGCTTTTGATTTTACATCCAGTGGGACAGAAATTATTGAGGTGAAGGAAATGGAAAAAGCACAAGTAAGAGGTGTCACTTTAGATGAGGATATTGTGAGAATATCTGTACCTAACGTACCAGACAGACCTGGTATCGCATACAAGTTATTCTCGTCATTGATCAATCTCAATGTACACATCGACATGATCCTACAGAACTTGAACCATGATGGCTTTAACGACATTTCATTTACTGTACCAAATGAAGATATCGAGCGCATCCTTCCGACCATCAACGCTTATGTTGATGAAGTAGGTGCCTCTCCGGTTGTCGTTAAAAAAGATGTCGCTAAATTGTCAATCGTTGGTACAGGCATAACTTCAGATGTTAAAATCGCATCAGGATTGTTTGGAAAAATTTATGAATTAGGCATTAACATAGAAATGATTTCAACATCAGAGATAAAAATATCATGTATCATTGACCAGACTCAGGCAAAACGCGCCCTTGAAGAAGTACACAACTATTTTAATTTAAATGGTTTGCTCGACGAGTAGGCATTGATTAAACAATAAGAAAAGCTTAAGTATGAAATCACGCCAGAAACAAAGGCAAATTTCAATACTTAAGCTTTTTTATTTCATAAAAAGTTGATCCATGTTTTGATCAAATGCTTCCAATTTTTCTAGATATTTTAGTGTTTCTTGGAAAAATTCTTCCGAGACTTCCCTAGCCCAACTGCATATATCAATCCCTGCTCGATATAAATTGAATTTAAGTTCACTATTAAAGCTATCATCTACGTCGAGAATTTCACGATACCCTCTGAAAAAGGGCTCAATGAGCTTAGGTTGATCTATAAAATACCGTCTATAAAAACCTATGATGTCAAAGTATTCGTTGAACACAACGCATTTTTCGAAGTCTAAAAACGCTTCAAGCTTCAACCCCTCAGTCAAACTTACCTTTATGAGTATGTTTCTACCATCCAAATCCCGATGACAGAGCCTTCCTACTTTTAAATCTCTAATATTTTCATACTCACTTCGCATTTTGTCTATGGCTTCAACGAGACACTTGAACTCGGAGAGCTCCTGAGATAAGATGTTTTCAGACATCCGTTCACAATCCCTGATAATAAATGCCTTATATGCATTCAAAGGACTTTGCTTGTCTGCTTGCCAGTCTCCAAAATAGTCAAAGGTTTTGACAGTATGCAGTATTGCGGTTTTCTTGCCAATTTGATAAAAGAGTAATCGAAGTTGATCTAAATCAAGGTCATCAATAATATGATCAAAGAGCCATCCATCAATGTAATTATAAAGTAACCATTCATACCCGTTTTCCGTGATACCTTTAGCGAGTATCCTGAGTGGGTTGTCGTTTTCAAACAATGGAATCACTTGAAGCTCACGGTCTCTCTTATGTTTTTTATAGAATACTTTGATGATATAACTCGCTTCATCGACAACTACTCTATACACAAGATTTCTGTTTAGGTCATGATTGCCGCAAGGCACAATCTCCTTAACGTTTGTTTTAAATTCATTAGCTACGATGCGTTTGACTTCATCAATTAAATCATTCATAAGATCACCTTTAGCCACTTTAGTTTAGACATAAAATCTATACCCGAATTTACGTGTTGAAAGCAACATAACTTCTACTTCTTCTTTTACTCCAAATTCAAATTCTACTTCGACTTATGGACTGCGCCATGCTTATCAATATTACTTGTAGGATTATTCCCCATATTCAACTTTGTATTTACAGCTTTTCTAACGACTGAATATAAAATTGCCATAGCAGGTACGCCCAATAGCATGCCCACAATACCGAACAATCCGCCACCAACTGTTATTGCAAGAAAAACCCAGAATCCACCGATGCCAATAGCACCGCCAACAATTCGCGGGTAGATCAAATTGTTTTCAAGTTGCTGTAAAATCAAAATGAATATGATGAAGAAAAGCGCTTTTGTTGGACTTTCCATTGCAATAATCAGCACTGAAGGTATTGTTCCAATGAATGAACCCACTACAGGTATTAAACTCGTAATTGCGATCAAAACGCTCACTAATGGTGCATATGGAATGTTGAATATTAAAAGTCCAATAAAGCATAGAGAGCCAAGTATCAACGCCTCTGTAATTTGTCCACCAACAAATTTAGAAAAAATCATCGCACTTTCAACACCAAGATCAGATAAATACGCTGCGGCTTTTTTACTATTAATGGCACGATTGATTTTACTAACAATTTCAATCAGTTTTTCCTTTTGTGCTAAAATATATATGGAGAATATCAAACCTAAGAATAAACTGAGTGCACCCGATGTGATGTTTAACGTAACACTTAAAACCTTCAAAAGAGTATTCGCAGTAAACTCAGAAAGACCAACAAACATGTCTTTGAAATTCCCGAATAATTGCTTTAATGTATCTTCAGAAAGTCCAAAATAATTATAAGCTTTTGTGCCTAAAACCATTATATTATCACCATATTCTGGCAATTTATCAACCAGCGTTTTTGCACTGGCTACTACTTGTGGCACAATGAACAAAATAATGAGTGTTATAATCGATAAAGTGAACAGATATGTTATTAGAATTGAAATAAGACGTTTATTTTTCTGTATCATTTTATTGTTCTTAAGTGGTTTTGCCTTCAAAATAAACTTGTTTTCAATTATTTTAACAAGAAGATTTAAGACGAATGCTATAGCAATACCAAGGATCAATGGCATAAATACAGATATGATGTTTGATAAAAATCCGAGTACTTTACCAAGATTAGATAAACCTAAGAAAAGTAAAATTGAAAATGCCACTAAAGGAAAGTACTTCTTGAGTTCAGTCATATAAATTCTCCTTAATTCGTCTTATTCTGCATGCTATGATAATATGATATCTAAACTATATTCTTATTAAATAAAAAAAGCGAACATATGTCAATATGTTCGCTTAAATCTTTAATTGGAGCGGAAGACGAGATTCGAACTCGCGACCCTCGCCTTGGCAAGGCGATGCTCTACCACTGAGCCACTTCCGCATTAATGAGCAAAAAGCGTTGCTTTTAGTTTCACCCGACATAGGAAAACGAAGTTTTCTAGAAGGGGGGTGTTCTAATGCCTTTACATCTTCTAAATGTTACTGAGTACCCTCCTGGCAAACCTCCTAGCAACTACGTTGCTTATGTCGGTCAAGTTTGCAATGCAAACTTGCTTTTGCCTACGTCGGGCAATTTTTTACAAAGTAAAAATTGTTGGTGCGGGTAGAGGGACTTGAACCCCCACGAACTAGTCACTAGATCCTAAGTCTAGCGCGTCTGCCAATTCCGCCATACCCGCAATAAGTCACAAAATACTTTTTTACCAAGTAAAAAAGTTGGTGGAAGTTATAGGGATCGAACCTATGACCCTCTGCTTGTAAGGCAGATGCTCTCCCAGCTGAGCTAAACTTCCATGAGAAAAAAATAATGGCGCGCCCAAAGGGATTCGAACCCCTAACCTTCTGATTCGTAGTCAGACACTCTATCCAATTGAGCTATGAGCGCGCGATTTGAAAAATAAAACTGGAGGCGGCGACCAGATTTGAACTGGTGAATAAAGGTTTTGCAGACCTTTGCCTTACCACTTGGCTACGCCGCCATGGTGATCCAACCGCGACTCGAACGCGGGACACCCTGATTAAAAGTCAGGTGCTCTACCGACTGAGCTATTGGACCTTTAAATGAATAAATGGAGCGGGTGAAGAGAATCGAACTCTCACAACCAGCTTGGAAGGCTGGGGCTCTACCATTGAGCTACACCCGCGAATATTGGAGCGGAAGACGAGATTCGAACTCGCGACCCTCGCCTTGGCAAGGCGATGCTCTACCACTGAGCCACTTCCGCATTTATGAGAAAAATGCGCCGCATTTTTTCTCACCCGTCATAGGAAAACGAAGTTTTCTAGGAGGGGTTGTTCTAAATGTTTTATAACTTGCAAAATTGTTGGTGCGGGTAGAGGGACTTGAACCCCCACGAACTAGTCACTAGATCCTAAGTCTAGCGCGTCTGCCAATTCCGCCATACCCGCAACTCATTACAAAATACTTTTTTACATCCACATCTCGCAAAAGATACAGACTACCCTCCTGGCAACTGCGTTGCCTACGTCGGGCAAATTTCACATCGTGAAATTTGTAAATGGTGGAAGTTATAGGGATCGAACCTATGACCCTCTGCTTGTAAGGCAGATGCTCTCCCAGCTGAGCTAAACTTCCATAAATGGTGACCCCTAGGGGAATCGAACCCCTGTTACCGCCGTGAAAGGGCGGTGTCTTGACCGCTTGACCAAGGGGCCATACAAAATTTAAAAATTGGCTCCAAGGGAGGGATTCGAACCCTCAGCCTATCGGTTAACAGCCGAGTGCTCCACCGTTGAGCTACCTTGGAAAATAATTAACGATGCTACTTCAAGTGTTTTGTGACTCGTATCCAAGTGTTACAAGGCATTCCACTTCGCTTCATGCTTTGTTGAGCTACCTTGGAATATAAGAGCAAATGATACATTTTTTGCATTCATAACATTTTGAAAATTGATTCCGCAGGAGATACAAAGTATCTCCCACGTTCAAACCAGCAACGTTCTACTCTCCCAGGCAGCTGCCCGCCAAGTACCCTCGACGCTGGAGGACTTTACTTCTGTGTTCGGTATGGGAACAGGTGTGGCCCCTCCGCCATCATCACTGGATATGAGAAAAATCTTTGATTTTTCGAACCCGACGTAGGCAACGATAGTTGCCAGGAGGGCGTATGCCGCTTCTCACGAGTCGAAACGATCAAATTCTTATCTCTTATCTCAAGGTTTGTACCCTGAAAATTGCATATAAGTTCGACATTTCACTGTTTTTATAAAAGTTTGGTCAAGTCCTCGATCTATTAGTACCTGTCAGCTGAATACATTGCTGCACTTACACCTCAGGCCTATTACCACATTATCTACATGGGATCTTACTCCATTTCTGGATGGGAAATCTCATCTTGAGGGGGGCTTCGCGCTTAGATGCCTTCAGCGCTTATCCCTTCCGAACTTAGCTACTCAGCTGTGCCATTGGCATGACAACTGATCCACCAGCGGTTCGTCCATCCCGGTCCTCTCGTACTAAGGACAGCTCCTCTCAAATTTCCTACGCCCACAGCAGATAGGGACCGAACTGTCTCACGACGTTCTGAACCCAGCTCGCGTGCCTCTTTAATGGGCGAACAGCCCAACCCTTGGGACCTACTTCAGCCCCAGGATGAGACGAGCCGACATCGAGGTGCCAAACCTCCCCGTCGATGTGGACTCTTGGGGGAGATAAGCCTGTTATCCCCGGGGTAGCTTTTATCCGTTGAGCGATGGCCCTTCCATGCGGTGCCACCGGATCACTAAGCTCTACTTTCGTACCTGCTCGAAATGTCTCTCTCGCAGTCAAGCTCCCTTTTGCCTTTACACTCTTCGCGCGATTTCCAACCGCGCTGAGGGAACCTTTAGGCGCCTCCGTTACTCTTTGGGAGGCGACCGCCCCAGTCAAACTGCCCGCCTGACATTGTCCTAAACCAGGATTACTGGTCATAGTTAGAATAACGTTATATCAAGAGTGGTATCCCAACGGCGACTCCACTAAGACTGGCGTCCTAGCTTCTCTGTCTCCCACCTATCCTGTACATGATATACCATTATCCAGTGCCAAGCTGCAGTAAAGCTCCACGGGGTCTTTCCGTCTAGCTGCGGGTAACCGGCATCTTTACCGGTACTACAATTTCACCGAGTCTATTGTTGAGACAGCGTCCAAATCGTTACGCCTTTCGTGCGGGTCGGAACTTACCCGACAAGGAATTTCGCTACCTTAGGACCGTTATAGTTACGGCCGCCGTTTACTGGGGCTTCAGTTCTGTGCTTCGATTGCTCTAACACTTCCCCTTAACCTTCCAGCACCGGGCAGGCGTCAGCCCCTATACATCATCTTTCGATTTAGCAGAGACCTGTGTTTTTGGTAAACAGTCGCTTGGACCTATCCTCTGCGGCCGACTCTAGCTCTGAACCTGAGTCGGCACCCCTTCTCCCGAAGTTACGGGGTCATTTTGCCGAGTTCCTTAACAATAGTTTTCTCGCTCGCCTTAGTATTCTCTACTTTCCTACCTGTGTCGGTTTACGGTACAGGCACCTGCTCCCTCGATAGAAACTTTTCTTGACAGTGTGATATCTGCTGCTTCGCTACTATTTTCACTCCCCATCACAACTCACCATACGCGAGAAGCGGATTTGCCTACTTCTCAGACTCGTTGCTTGGACGCACACAACCAATCGTGCGCTCAGCATAACCTCCTGTGTCATTCCCTCTCTCAAACGGTTCTCGGTGGTACAGGAATCTTTACCTGTTGTCCATCGCCTACGACTTTCGTCCTCGGCTTAGGCCCTGACTTACCCTGAGGGGACGAACCTTGCTCAGGAAACCTTAGGTTTTCGGCGGACGGGATTCTCACCCGTCTCTCGTTACTCATGCCAACATTCTCTCTTCTATACAGTCCACAAGTCCTTACGATCTTGCTTCACCCCGTATACAATGCTCCTCTACCAATTATAACTAGTATAATTCCATAGCTTCGGTAATAAGTTTGAGCCCCGGTAATCTTCGGCGCAGAATCACTCGACTAGTGAGCTATTACGCACTCTTTAAATGTATGGCTGCTTCTAAGCCAACATCCTAGTTGTCTGGGCAATTCCACATCCTTTTCCACTTAACTTATATTTTGGGACCTTAGCTGATGGTCTGGGCTGTTTCCCTTTTGACTATGAATCTTATCACACACAGTCTGACTCCTGAGTATAAGATATCGGTATTCGGAGTTTGATAGACTTCGGTAGCCGGTGAAAGCCCCTAGGTCATTCAGTGCTCTACCCCCGTATCTCTTTACCTCAAGGCTAGCCCTAAAGCTATTTCGAGGAGAACCAGCTATCTCCGGGTTCGATTGGAATTTCTCCGCTATCCACATGTCATCCCAACCTTTTTCAACAGATATGGGTTCGGGCCTCCACTAAATTTTACTTTAGCTTCACCCTGCACATGGATAGGTCACCCGGTTTCGGGTCTACGCCATACAACTTATTCGCCCTTTTCAGACTCGCTTTCGCTGCGGCTCCGTTCCTGAAGAACTTAACCTTGCTGCATAACGTAACTCGTTGGCCCGTTATACAATAAGTACATGGTCGTTCTTTAACGAACTTCCATTGCTTGTAAACATAGGGTTTCAGGTTCTTTTCACTCCCCTCTCGGGGTTCTTTTCACCTTTCCCTCACGGTACTATTCACTATCGGTCACTAGGTAGTATTTAGCCTTGGCAGATGGTCCTGCCTGCTTCCCACAGAATTTCTCGTGCTCCGTGGTACTCCGGATCAGTCTCGCATACCTTCTCTTTTCGTGTACGTGGCTCTCACACTCTTCGGCTCGCTTTCCCAAACGATTCTACTAAGATACAGCTTTGCTTTATTGACTGTCCACACCCCTTCGTCCGAAGACTTAGGTTTGGGCTGTTTCCATTTCGCTCGCCACTACTCTGAAATCACTTTTGTTTTCTCTTCCTTCGGGTACTTAGATGTTTCAGTTCCCCAGGTTGTCTTCTCTGTAAGCTATGAATTCACTTATGGATGACTGGACATTACTCCAGCCGGGTTTCCCCATTCGGACATCTACGGATCTACACTTGCTTGCAGTTCCCCGTAGCTTTTCGCAGCTTACCACGTCCTTCTTCGGCTCCTAGTGCCAAGGCATTCGCCCTATGCTCTTATTAACTTGACCTGCATTCAATACACGGCGCTTAAGCCTTGCATCAAACGACTTTTTTAAAATACAGTGTTTAACGCTAAACATAGTACACACACCCTCCTACCAACCTTCGGTTGCTCATGTCGGGCGCGAAACTTTGTTTCGCGTAAATGTCGATTCTATATGCAATTTTCAAGGAACAATGAAATTTAACAAAAGTTAAATTTCTATTTAGTTTGCGACAACATCTAGTGTTGTCAATGGTGGAGATTAAGAGACTTGAACTCTTGACCCCCTGCGTGCAAGGCAGGTGCTCTCCCAACTGAGCTAAACCCCCATGAGAAAAAATCTTCGATTTTTTCGAACCCAACGTAGGAAATCGTAGATTTCCAGGAGGGCGTATGCCACTCTTACATTTGGCTGAAGTAGTGATTCGAACTCGACGTGAGAAACAAAGTTTCCTATAAGTGTTGCCACACTCACGTTAAGTTTGAAAATTTCTCGACCGACTTAAGAAATCTATAAGATTTCTAAGAGGTTAAACCTCTGTATCGTTACGAAAAACTTCACTCATGTTGTTACTATTCTGTTTTGAAGTTCTTGTGTTGCCACAAGACCCTCAAAATTGAACAGCGCAAATGTCTATTTCTCCTTAGAAAGGAGGTGATCCAGCCGCACCTTCCGATACGGCTACCTTGTTACGACTTCACCCCAGTCATTGATTTCACCTTCGACAGCTTCCTCCCTTACGGGTTGGACCACTGGCTTCGGGCGCCCTCAACTTCCATGGTGTGACGGGCGGTGTGTACAAGACCCGGGAACGCATTCACCGCGACATTCTGATTCGCGATTACTAGCAACTCCAACTTCATGTAGGCGAGTTTCAGCCTGCAATCCGAACTGGGATCGGCTTTTTAGGATTCGCTCCAGATCGCTCTTTCGCTGCCCGTTGTACCGACCATTGTAGCACGTGTGTAGCCCAGATCATAAGGGGCATGATGATTTGACGTCATCCCCACCTTCCTCCGTGTTATCCACGGCAGTCTGTTTAGAGTGCACAGCTTAACCTGTTGGCAACTAAACACAAGGGTTGCGCTCGTTGCGGGACTTAACCCAACATCTCACGACACGAGCTGACGACAACCATGCACCACCTGTCTCTCTTGTCCCGAAGGAGGGCGTCGGCTAGGACGCTTGCAAGAGGATGTCAAGACCTGGTAAGGTTCTTCGCGTTGCTTCGAATTAAACCACATGCTCCGCTGCTTGTGCGGGTCCCCGTCAATTCCTTTGAGTTTCACACTTGCGTGCGTACTCCCCAGGCGGAATACTTAATGCGTTAGCTGCGGCACCGAGTTTTGACGCCCGACACCTAGTATTCATCGTTTACGGCGTGGACTACCAGGGTATCTAATCCTGTTCGCTCCCCACGCTTTCGTGCCTCAGTGTCAGTTACAGTCCAGTAAGTCGCCTTCGCCACTGGTGTTCCTCCTAATATCTACGAATTTCACCTCTACACTAGGAATTCCACTTACCTCTCCTGCACTCAAGCTCGTCAGTTCCAAAGGCTTACATTGGTTGAGCCAATGCCTTTCACCTCTGGCTTGATGAGCCACCTACGCACCCTTTACGCCCAGTGATTCCGGATAACGCTTGCCCCCTACGTATTACCGCGGCTGCTGGCACGTAGTTAGCCGGGGCTTCCTCCTATGGTACCGTCATTTTTTTCTTCCCATAGGACAGAGTTTTACGACCCGAAGGCCTTCATCACTCACGCGGCGTTGCTGCATCAGGCTTGCGCCCATTGTGCAATATTCCCCACTGCTGCCTCCCGTAGGAGTCTGGACCGTGTCTCAGTTCCAGTGTGGCCGATCACCCTCTCAGGTCGGCTATTGATCGTCGCCTTGGTGAGCCGTTACCTCACCAACTAGCTAATCAAACGCGGGCCCATCCCATACCGATAAATCTTTGTCGGCTGTCTCATGCGAGACTACCGACTTATAAGGTATTAATCACCGTTTCCAGTGGCTATCCCTTTGTATGGGGCAGGTTGCCCACGCGTTACTCACCCGTCCGCCGCTTTCATTAGTTTCACTTTGACCGAAGTCTCCACTCCACTAAATCTCGCTCGACTTGCATGTGTTAGGCACGCCGCCAGCGTTCATCCTGAGCCAGGATCAAACTCTTAAATTTAATTTAAGTTTTTGCCTGCTATCTCATAAATGAGCTAACTTGCTGCAAGATCGCTCTTGCATTTTTGTATAAACTTTTCGCAAAGTTTATCCGGAAACAACTGTTAAGTTGTTTTTTATTTCTTTTGACGCTTTCGCATCATTTGGTTTTTTTCATTTGCGCTATTCAATTTTCAAGGTCCTGTTTTTGGTGTATATTTTTGATTTTCTTTTGTTCGTCGTGTCCGCAATGGCTTGCGGCGACTCTCTTATATTATCATCGATTATTTTCGATGTCAATATCTTTATTCGAGTTTTACGAAAGAAATTAATTAACTTTCCTCGTTTTTCTCAGTAATCTATTTGTACGCATTTTTTCAAGATTTAATCATTTAAATATGTGAAAAATCCGCTTAGTTATAATAACACCATTTTTTTGCCGTCAACCCTTATGTTAAAAGAAAAACTATTCTGATTATTCGTTGTATTATCACAATCTTATTGAATGAAAAAATAAAAAAGACTATCTACACGTTAATAGATAATCTTCATAAATATGAACATTTTATTTAAAGTTAAAGCTTATCATTTATAGTACAAAAAAACCTATCGCAATTATGGCATAAATTGATATGAGTAGTAGCCCTTCAAGCCAATTTGTCTCACCAGAACTGACAATCTTATTGGCGATAAAAACACTTGATGCAAAAGTGAATATTTCAATAGGTAGAAATACGATGCTCATTGGCTTATAAAAATGACTCATAATAACGAGCATTGGTGCAACAAAAAGCGATATTTGAAGACTTGATCCTACTGCTATTTCGATAGATATATCCATTTTATTTTTGAGTGCCATGACAACGGCTGTACTATGCTCTGCAGCATTTCCTATAATCGGTATCAATATTAAGCCGACAAACATCTTTTTAATGCCTAATGCTTGAGTCATCGGTTCAATGGTTTTAACCAACAACTCAGATTCAACTGCGATAAGAACTGTGCAAATAGCCAACACAGCGATACTGACCTTTTTTGACCAATGACTGTCCATATCTTCAGCATGTTCAACACCATATACGTCTTGCTGTGTTCTAAAGGAATAAATCAATCCTATCACATAGATGACTAGAAGGATGGCCGCAATCAACAAACTATAATTTTCATACTTATTCTCAAGTACCGTTTCAGGAATCGAATAAGTAAAAACAGCTGGCAGAGATAAACCAATGAGTGAAAACAATAACATTGTAGAAGTAAAGCTGCCTTGTATAGCGTCAAACTTCAGAACTTTGTGCTTTAAACCACCAGCGAAAATACTAAATCCTAAAACCAACAAAATATTACCTAGAACAGAACCTGCCAATGACGCTTTAACAACATCAAAAAGTCCAGCACGCATTGCAAAATATGCAATAATTAATTCAGTCGCATTACCAAAAGTTGCATTTAAGAAACCGCCAAACTTAGGACCTGTATAAACAGCCAATTCTTCTGTCGCTTCTCCCAAATAACCGGCCAAAGGTATTATTGCTAGACAACTCAAAAGAAATACGATGCTATCAGAAAATTCAACGTAGTGTCCAATAATTGATAACGGAACAAAAATAAGTAAATACTTAAGATACTTCATATGAAAGACTCCTTATTTATAATGACAATCATCATTTTAGAACTATTTTTCAATTAAGTAAATAGCTTAAAAAAGTTCTGTTTTTAAAAAGAATTTGAGTGCTTTTGACCATTTAATTTTAGTTTTTATAGTAATAACTCTATTTAATTAAGTGCATCCAAGTATGCAATCGTTTGTTTTCAATTTAAAACTTAAAACAAAATAAAACCGCCAAGAGTGATCAAATTATCTAAGGATAATTTAATGCACTTTGGCGGTTTAATAATGCGTTGAATGATCACTATTTTACTTGCTCAAGACCTATATTGAACGCTTTAACATTGATATCGATGAACTTTTCTTTAACGGTTTCTTTGATGACTTCGTTCCAGTCGACGATATTTTCAAGGCCAAGTGCCTTTACAAGTGCGCCAACGATTATGACGTTCATCGTCTTGATATTGCCGAGCCCTTCTGCCAATTCTGCCGCTTTAAAGACAGTTGTGTTTACTTTGCTTGAAATGTCTTCAATAACGCCTTGTGGATAGTTTGCAGCTCCAGATAAAATCACGGCTGAAGGAATCTCGTATTCGTTGATGATCGCACGACCATCAGGCTTGATAAAATCAATCCATCTTGGTGTTTCCATCGTTTCAAAGGATACGAGAACGTCCGCTTGACCTTTTCCGATGATCGGTGAGTAAACTTTTTCTCCGTATCTGACTTGAGTGGTTACGCTGCCACCACGTTGCGCCATACCGTGAACTTCACTCATTTTTACATCATAACCTGATTTGATTAGACCAATTGAAAGTATTTTCGATGCTAAGATGATTCCTTGACCACCTACACCGCACAAGAGTATGTTTTTAACGTCTGACATATTATTTACCTACCCTTTCTATCGCTTTAAACGGACATGCTTGAAGGCAAACTTCACAGCCAACACACATATATTTGTCGATTTTAGCTTTTTTTGTCGTGTTGTCGAAGCTGATTGCTGGACAACCTGTTTTCGTACAAACTCTACAGCCTCTACATGCGTCTTCGATGACGTGGCATTGTTTTTTGTTCGCTAAATCGAATTCTTTGATATCCGCTTCAGTGAAGTTTTTAAGAACACAAGGCCATCTCGTGATGATGACTGAAGGACCATCAAATGCAAAGCATGACTCAAGCGCTGCATCTACTTCAGCAAGGTTCAATGGATTGACGAGTTCAATGTGTTCGATACCGATTGACTTAACGAGAGCTGGAATATCGATGATATTTGCTGGATCGCCTTGAAGTGTAAAACCAGTACCAGGATTTTCTTGGTGGCCTGTCATACCAGTAATTCTGTTATCTAAGATAACGGATACTGTATTGCCTCTATTGTAAGCGACATTGATCAGTGAGTTAACGCCTGTGTGGAAGAAAGTCGAATCGCCAATAACTGCAACGACGCGCTTGTCGATACCATTTTTAGCAAATGCTTTTGAAGCGCCATGTCCCATAGAGATAGAAGCTCCCATACAAATAACGGAATCTGTTGCGTTCAATGGCTCTGCGGAACCGAGTGTATAACAGCCGATATCACCAGTGATGACGACGTTTTTCTTTTTGCTAAGTTGGAAGAAGAAACCACGGTGTGGGCAGCCAGCACAGAGTGTCGGCGGACGGCCTACGATTTGTGTTTGGTCAGCATGAACCGTTTCAAGCTCTATACCGAGCAGTGCTTTAGCGACGATATCTGGATTGAGTTCGCCAATTCTAGATATTTTTTCTTTACCGATACATGGAATGCCTGCTGCTTTCATTTGCTCTTCGATAAATGGTTCAAGCTCTTCAATGACGTAAAGCATCTCTACTTCATTTGCGAATTCACGGATTTTATCCATTGGAAGTGGGAATGTGAAGCCTAATTTGAGGTATGACGCATCTTCGCCAAATACTTCGCGTGCATAGGTATAAGCAACGCCTGATGTGACGATACCGATTTTTTTATTGCCCCATTCGATGCGATTGAGTGGCGTTTCATTTGAAAATGCTTCCATTCTGACGAGTTTGTCTTCAACAATTGGATGAAGCATCTTTGCATGAGCAGGTGCTGCAATGAATTTTTGTGGTTGTTTTTTGTATGGGATAATCTCAAAGTGCTTTCTCTCGCCTTGTTCAACTAGACCTTTTGAATGACATACTCTCGTCGTCATTCTGAAAAGAACAGGGACATCAAAACGCTCAGAAATCTCAAATGCTTCTTTTACATAGTCCAATGATTCCTGCGAATCACTTGGCTCAAGCATAGCAATTTTCGCAAATTTAGCATAGTAGCGGTTGTCTTGCTCATTTTGAGAGCTATGGCAACCTGGATCATCAGCTGATACAAGGACAAGACCACCCGTAATACCAGTATATCCAATTGTGAAAAGTGGATCCGCAGCGACGTTGACGCCAACATGTTTCATAGCGGCTATCGTTCTTGCGCCTGCCATTGATGCGCCGATAACCGTTTCGAGAGCAACTTTTTCATTTGGTGCCCATTCAGCGATCATGTCTTCCTTATACTCGATCATGTTCTCTAAAATCTCAGTACTTGGTGTTCCTGGATAAGCACATGCAAACGTCACACCTGCTTCATAGGCACCTCTTGCTACCGCTTCATTACCCGTCAATAATACCTTCATTAAACGCACTCCTTATTCGTATTTCTGATTATTAAGTTTCGCCATTTTGTTCATAGAGAATTTATGCGACTTCCATTATTGATGCAAAGACGCAATATAAATTCCTTAATTCTACTTAGATTGATATGATGAAATTACACTTCCTAATGCTATGGAATATAATTTGGCTTCATAACTGTCTGCTCTTGAAACGAGGACAACAGGCACTTTCGCACCCATGATGATACCTGCGGATTCTGCACCAGCGAGGTAAGTCAATGTTTTACCAATACCATTGCCTACTTCTATAGTTGGTACCATAAGAATATCTACATCTCCTGCAATTTCACTTTCAAATTTTTTAACAACTGCTGACTCTTTTGATACAGCCAAATCAAGGGCTAGTGGGCCTTCAACGATGACATCGCCACCAAACGCACCCGTTCTACTAAGATCTTGAAGCTTCCTAGCATCTACAGTTGTCGGCATTTTTTCGTTCACTTTTTCTTTTGCTGCAATGCAAGCAACTTTCACGACTTCATTGCCCATCGCACGACATACATCGATTGCATTTTCTGTAATTTTGATTTTTTCTTCATAAGTTGGTTCAATATTCATGCCACCATCTGTTAAATAGATGAGCTTGTGATAATGTGGGACTTCGTAAATCATAACATGGCTGAGTAATCGATCCGTTCTCAAGCCGATTTCCTTATCGAGTACTGCTTTCAGAAGAATGGCAGTATCAATGAGACCTTTCATCAAGAAATCACCTTTACCATCTGAAACGAGTTTCACTGAAAATTTTGCAGCTTCTGCCAAATCGACGATGTCAATGATTTCATAATCATCTATCTTTAAATGGTCTCTTTCAGCAATTCTGAGAATCTCTTGCTTGTCACCAACTAAAATTGGAACAATCAAGTTTTCCTCTGCTGCTTTACAAATGGCACCAAGAACATCTTCATCATGTGCCGCAGCTACGACGAGTCGCATTGTTTTCCCTTTTTTCGCAACTTCTACTAATTCATCCAATTTTTTAATCATTCGCATCACCTTTATACTTTTTTTAGATGTGTTCAACAAAAATTTTAACTCTATTCATTTTACTATATAAATTTAAACCCTTCAACATATTTTATAAACAAAAGAACACCAAAATGTAATGAAATTACATCAAGGCGTTCAAAGTGTGTTATTTATATCTATTCATTTATTTATTTCTATTCAATAATATATATATCTATTCAATGTTCTATATTTCTAATTCAACTTATTGTCGATTTGCGCAAGCCACATTTGGACAACCTCATCATCTGGAGAGATCGCATATGCGCGATTAAAAAGCTCTCTTGCCGTTTTATCGTCCCCTTTATAATAGTTAACGATGCCAAGGTTGCAAATGAGTTCTGCATTTTCAGGTGAGATGCGCATTGCTTCCTTATAGTATTTTTCTGCCTCAACATAATCGCCAAGTGCAATCAGACAAACACCAATTTCATTCATCGTCTGAATATGGCCTGTATTTAAGTTCATGACTTTGAGAAAATAGCCAAGAGCATCTTCGTATTGTTCAAGCATTCGGTAGCCAACGCCAATAAAGAACAGTAAATTCCACCATTCATCGTGCATGTCTTCAATGGACTTTAATAGTTCCAACCCTTCAGTTACTCGTCCTGCCAAGATGAGTTCATACCCTTTTTCATAAGTCGCCTTGTCTTTCACGCGACCGAGTCCCATGACCATTTCTTCTTTCATCGTTTCTGGCAAATCATATTTAAAAGCAATCATCCAATTGTGTTCTGCCAACTGGAAATTCTCATCATTATAATGAGAAAAACCAAGACTGAAATACGCAAAGGCAAAATGCTCATCTAGCTCAATACATGCCTCATAGCAATATTTTGCCAATTTTTTAAGCTCTGGCCTTTCTTCTTTTTCACTAAAATCATCAAAGCATCTTCCAAGGTTATAAAGTGCATCGATATTTTTTTCATCGATATTGAGTACAGCATTGAAGTAAAGAATTGCATTTGCATTCTGTTTTTCTTCTGCTAAGCGCAATGCATCTTGCAAAATACTGAGTGTTATATTCTCATCGATTGACTTTAACAGGTCTATATAAAACGTCGTAAACGGTAATTTGTTATCTGCGCCTACAACGTATACGAGCCCTTTAAGTATTGCTACAGCAGGAATTTTATCAATATCGCCCTGTTTTATTTTATCTGCCAAATCAGATATGTACACTGGCAAAAGAACTTTCTCAGGTACGTCAATATCTTTTAGATTCAATGTGTGGTTATCTTTAAGCTCTATGAAGACTATATCGTCCAAGAATCTCTTTAACAACTTATTTTGTACGTCTCTAAACGCTTTATGCATGTCATTTACCTATATCCTTAGTTCAATTTTGTTTAAGTTTAGTATTAATTTTGGTTTTATTTTCAATCCATAACTTCTTACTCTAGCATCCTTCTGATGTTCTTATCGATAATTTTACGCTTAAACAAATCAAAGTAATCAAACTCGTCCGATCGAATGACATCGATTGATAAATCATCCGCAACGGTGATATGGATATCTTCAATATATTCATTGGAAAGTTTGATCCCGTCGCATGCGACGATGACCTTGCGCTTATGGGCTTTGATGATATTGATGTCGAGCACCGTATGGATTGGCACAATCATCGTCGAACTCATGGGTCTATTGACGCTGTTATCATTTGGGGTAAGTGGTGTAATTTGATAAACGGGAATATCTGAATGTACAACAGCACCGCCAGCCCAAATAGCATATCCTGTAGCGCCCATTGGTGTCGAGATGATTAAGCCATCCCCTGTAAAATAATTGAAAGGTTTAGTATTAAGATATACTTTTGCCTCCATCAATTTTGGTTCAACGTGTTTGATGGTGATTTCATTGAATGCAAATTCTGTATAGACATCCCCACTGAGCGTTTTCGTATTGACCATTAAAAGCGGATACGAATTGATACGATAATTTTTCTTGTCCAATACATCAAATATTTTTTCCAGATTGTCAGGCATGATCGTCGTTAAAAAACCTAAAGTTCCTGTATCTATGCCAACATAGGGTTTCCTTAAATGCTTATATTTTCTAATTGCACTTAACATCGTGCCGTCACCACCGATGACAATGATTACATCCGGATTTTCACTTACGAGTTGTTTACCATGGGATTCAAGCAATTCAACGAGTTGTTTTTTTACTTTCATCGAGTCAGCCTTGATGTTGTGATGAATCAATATTCTGTTCATAGAACCTCCTCAGCAATTTGAATTACAAGAATCTATCAATATCTATCGAAACTAACTTTACAGCATTGATATCAAGATAATTGAACATGATGACATTTAATTTCAATAATGATTGTTCATCAACATCCTTGTAACCGTTCTTAATTAAAGCCATTATATCATATTTAAGGGTTATAAATGCGACGTTTTTCAGAAGATGTTTCCCTGTTTCTGTTGCTTGTTCACCAAAATGTATAGCAACAAATGCGTTGTCTTTGAGAATCTCTACGCGATTGCTATTGAAATTTGGTATCTCAATATAATTGAACAACTCACGTTGGCCTTTAAGCTTTGCAAAATAATAATCAACTTTTAATAAGTCTTTGAATAAGTCGCTATCACCATAGATGGATTCGTAGTATTCATAGAGTATTTCATAAAGTCTAAATGTTCCAATTGGAGATGAAAAGTAGTCTTTTTCATTAAAATAATGACTCATTTTCACAAAAAATGAACTCGGCGACACATCCATTTTATGCATGAAATAATTGATTGCATGTTTGAACTTGCCGGAATTAGGATAATATTCTACTAGGGTTTCAATGTCCTTCAAAGTTGACATCTCATCAAATGTAATATAATGGTTACATAGCACTTCATATGGCGCTTCGTCTCTTATTTTATAGCCATGCTGTGAAATTTCTTGAGACAAGAGAGTACCTTTTAAAATCTTTAAAAAACCAAGTTGAAGCTGTTCAGCACCGATTTCATAAACGTCATCAAATGACTTTAAGAAGCGTTTAAATGTCTCAAATGGCAAACCGGCAATCAAATCCACATGAATGTGGATGCTGCCCATTTCAATCAATCTTTGGCATACCTGTTTCAACTTATCAAATTCAATTGGCCTATGAATTGCATACATTGTTGGCTGATAAGTCGTTTGTATCCCAATTTCAAATTGGAACAATCCAGGTCTAGCATTTTGTAAGATCTTAAAATAATCTTCATCTAATAAAGTTGCCGTTATTTCAAAGTGAAAATTCGTAATCCCATTATCGTTTTCAACCAAGAATTTTAGAATGGGAATTGCATGCTTCTTATTCGCATTAAATGTGCGATCGACAAATTTCACTTGATTCACTTTATTTTCAAGAAAGAATGTCATGTCGGATTTAAAGCGTTCAAATCCAAGGTAACGTACCCCTTGTGAAGCTGACGACAGGCAGTATGAACAACTATACGGACAGCCTCTGGAACTTTCGTAGTAGATGATTCTATTTTCAAAATTTCCAAGTGCGTCATAAGGAAATGGAATCACATCGAGTGGATCAATCAATTGCATAGGAGGGTTTATCATAATCTCAGCATCTGGCCCCTTACTCAGTCGATATGCAACGCCATTCGTCTTTTCAAAGCCTTGATTATCACCACTGCTAGCCATGTTTTCGAGAAGCTGTCCGAAGATCTTTTCACCTTCACCGAATATGACTGCATCCAAGAATGGATGATTTGATAACTGTTCTCTTGCGTTATAAGTAACTTCAGGACCTCCGAATACAATTTTTGTCGTTTGATTGATTTTCGAAAAATTCGAGAACAATAGCACAAGTGGTTCGATATTCCAAATATAAGCGGATGCAAAAATATGTGTATAACCACCTTTCGAAATATCTCTTAGGACGCTGTCCATATCATTGTTGATTGTGTATTCCTTGACCTCCAATGCGATATCAGTTGATTGATGATAGGTCTCATAATATTTTTTAAGCGATTGAATCGCTAAATTTGTATGGATGAATTTTGAATTGAGAGACATGAGTAATACTTTCATAATAGCTCCTTTTATTAAATCATGCAGATAAAATATATGAAATAGTATAACACGACTTGTACCAACGTGGAATTCTTTAATTCAGTGATGGTTATATAACCATTTTATGATATACTTAAAGTGTATAACTATGAGAAGATTGTGATCTTCATCGAGAGGAGTCTTATGAGAATACTTCATTTTGAATACAGTGATTTTTTTAGACGCGTTGTGCATGATATGGCTTTAAGACTTGGTTACGATTATATTGGCACGAGCAATGGTGAAGAGTTATTCAAACTATTGGCAAAACATGATATCAACGTTATTTTTACAGGCATGGAACTAAGTGATATGGATGCCGAGCACCTCATTTCAAATATTAAAGCATCAAAATATATTGATATGCCAATTGTCATTTTGACTTCCAGTGAGATTTCAGACATTCATAAGCGTTTAAAAAGCATAGAATTCAATGATTTCATCATGAAAGAGAACTTAACCATCCAAACCTTTAAAAAATGTATTTCAAGATTTGAACAAGTAGAATAAAACAAAGTGCAGTGACCGTTTGAATAGGTCTCTGCACTTTTTAGTTTTTAATGGCAACACATAAGATCAATTACATTTGTTCAGGTGCTTCCAAACATACTAAGTTAAGGGCATTCTCAAGAACGATTTTTACTGCCTTGACAAGTGCGACTCTCGCTGCTTGAACGCTTTCGTTCTCAACAAGAATGGCGTTGTCGTGATAAAATCGATTGAACCCTTGCGCTAACTCAACTGCGAAACGTGCTACAGTATGTGGTTCATAGTTTTTATGAGCCAATGTAACAATTTCATTGAATTTAGAAAGCGTTCGGATGACATCCTTTGATGCTTCGTCCGTTAGGACAGCATAAACAGGATGTGCTTCGTTTGCTTCAACTTTTTTCAAGACACTGCACGCACGAGCATGTGTATATTGTACATATGGCCCCGTTTCACCTTCGAATGACAATGTTTTGTCCAATGAGAATGCGTAATCCTTTGTACGTGAAGTATAAAGCTCTTGGAACACGACTGCACCGATACCAATTTGCTTAGCAACTAAAGCTTTATCCGGTAAATTTGGATTTTTTTCATTTATGATTTGGAGTGTTTGTTCAACCGCCTTGTCTAAGACGTCTTCCAAGAAGACGACATTGCCTTTTCGCGTTGAAAGTGCGCCTTCTTCAAGTGATACCATGCCAAATTCGACATGAACACAATCTTTATACCAGTCATACCCCAATAGTTCAACAATTTTGATCCATTGTTGGAAATGTAGCTTTTGAGCACTACCTACGACGTAGATATTCTTATCAAAATTGTAAGTGTCTTTTCTGTATTTAGCTGCTGCAAGATCACGTGTCAGGTATAGTGAAGAACCATCTTTTTTAGTGATCAGTGCTGGTGTTAGACCATATGGTTCTAAATCGACAATTTCAGCACCTTCTGATTTTTGAACGATTTTTTTATCTCTTAACATCTGAACAATTTCTGGCATTTTATCAGAGTAAAAACTTTCGCCCGCGTAAGAATCAAATGTGACACCAAGCTTTTCATAGACTCTATTGAAGACCTTTAAGGACATATCTTTGAACAGAGTCCATAATGCTGTCGCTTCAGCATCACCATTTTCAAGTTTGGTAAACCAGTTTCTCGCCTCATCTTCAAGTGCTGGATTTTCCTCAGCAGCTTGATGAAACTGAACGTATATTTTAAGTAGTTCAGGTATCGGATCCGCTTCAATGACTTCTTTGTTGCCCCACAATTTATAGGCAACAATTAATTTGCCGAATTGTGTACCATAGTCTCCCAAATGATTGATTGCAACCGTATCATAGCCAAGGAACTTATAAATTCTGTGGAGTGACTCGCCTATCATCGTGCTTCTAATATGCCCCATGTGGAAAGGTTTTGCTATGTTGACGGATGAATATTCAATAATCGTTTTTTTCCCTTTGCCAATTTCGGAAGAACCATATTTGTCTTTTTTCTCAAGAACTTCTTCGATGACATTTTGTGCAAAACGCTCTGCATTAACAGTAAAATTTAAAAAACCAGCCATGGCTTCAACTTTGTCAAATAACAGCTCATTTTGAACTTCCAGTGCAAGTCCCTCAGCGATTATATTCGGCGATTTTTTAAACGCTTTCGCCAATTTGAAACAAGGAAATGCGTAATCGCCCATCTCCGTATTTTTTGGATGTTCGACTAAAGTCAATATCTCATCATATGTCATAGTCTCGATTTTGTCTGCCAATATTTTTGCGATTTCTACTTTGTAATTGATCATATACGCCTCCTCAAAAAAATAAAAATCGCCTCTTATATACATAAGAGACGAAAATTTCCGCGATACCACTCTTCTTAGAAGGGAACCCCTTCTCACTCGAAATCGATAACGGTGACGGCCGGCCTTTTCAGGCATCTCCTAGATTCTCTTCGTCGTCATGTATTATCGACCTCACACCATCGTCGAATCGCTTAAAAGGGACATAACGCCTACTCTTCCAATCAAAGACTTTTACTAATTTGAACATAAGTTTAGCATAATTTCAAATAAATTTCAACTATTTCCTATTGGCAATCGAATAAAAACTTTATGACAGGAAAACGCATGATTCCATATGTGTTAAGTTTTTATGAATTCATTTTGAAAACGTACCCACTTCGACTATTTCAATGTATAATACTTATTAAGAAATAAATTGAAATTGAAGGAGAATTTTAATGGCAAATCTCAATTATTATAAACAACGCATCAAACGACTGACTCTAACTGAAATCCTTATTGGCATAAATGTTATTATGTTTCTCTTGACGCAGATTATCGACATGACAATTGGTAATGGCTTGTTGAGGCTAGGTGCTAAAGTCAATGCGCTCATAGGACTTGGAGAATACTGGAGATTGTTGTCTGCCATGTTCTTGCACGCCGACCTCATGCACTTGATTTTTAATATGATGGCTTTATTTATTTTAGGTAAGGACATTGAACGATTCTTCGGGAAGAAAAAGTTTTTGGCACTATATTTTATATCTGGACTTGTCGGTTCAGCCGCGAGCTATTTACTCGTTGACAATGTGTCCGTTGGCGCATCTGGCGCAATCTTTGGACTCATGGGTGCCAACCTCTTTTTATATAAGTTGAACCCACTTGTCTATAAGCGCATTTACGGATCTGATTTATTGATCTTAATTGGTATCAACTTAGTTTTAGGTTTAATTAGACCAAATATCGATATGGCTGGGCATGTTGGTGGCTTAATCGCAGGTTTCATCACAGCAAGTGCCGTGGGACTCTCTTATGAAAAAGTCATGCAGGCAAAGAAAATCATCTACCAAGTAATTGTCGGCGTCCTTTTAATTGGGCTCATAGTCGCTGGAACAATCAAAGTTCAATCTAAGCCAGACTTGTTTATCTCAGGGGCATATTATTATTACACAGAAGGACGTACAGAGCGTGCACTAGATGTTATAGATAAAGGCCTTGTTAAATATCCTGATCAAACGGACCTACTTTATATGAAATCAGTAATCAATCAAGAATAATAAACACAAAATCCTAAATATTTAGTATCAACAATAAAAGTGCGACAATCTGATAGACTGTCACACTTTTATTTTTTTGATTGCAAACTGATGTGATAATTATCTTCAAATCGGAATTATGCAACTTCCTCACTTAAGAATAATGACTGTCGCGCCATTACCGCCTTCATTGTATGCGGCATCTTCAAATTTTTTGACATGCGGGTGATTTCTAAAATGTTCATGGAGACCTTTTCTGAGAGCACCGGTGCCTTTGCCGTGAATAATTCTCACTTGGCTAAGACTTGAAAGTGCTGCGTCATCGAGATACTTGTCGATGATGCCGATTGCCTCCTCGGTATTGTTTCCCCTTACATCAATCTCTGATGAAATGGATGCACTCTTCGCAGAAAACTCTCTAACTTTGTTGTAGATCTTCTCGTCTTTTTTCTTTTTACTAATCACGACGAGCTGTTTTAAGTTGACATTCATCTTCATGAGGCCAACTTGAACAGTAAGATCTCCTTTATCGTTTGGTAATGAAACGACTGTCGCCTCTTGATTGATGCTCAAAACGCGCACAGAATCACCTACCATGAGATGCTCAGGTGCAAATTCGTTGATTGCTTCAGACTTGATGACGGAATCGCTCGTGCGATCGATCCCTTCAATGAGGCGTCTACGCATCTCTTCCACATCTTTGTTACGCGATTGATCCACAGTTGTCTTGATGCTTCTAAGTTCTTTGATAATCTCATCCGCTTCATCTTTAGCCTGCTTGAGCAATTCTCTCGCTTCATCTTTGGCTTTTCGCGTAAGATCGTCACGTTGCTTCAGCCACTTGTCTTCTTTTTCTTTTAATGAATTCTTGAGTTTTTCAATTTCTAGACGCATGCGAATGGCTTCATCGCGCTCTTGCTCTACTTGTCTCTGACTCTTTTCAATGTTCGCGAGGATGTCTTCAAACCGAATGTCATCCTTATGGATATATTCCTTTGCGTAATTGATGATCTGTTTATCCAGTCCAAGCTTTTGAGATATCTCAAAGGCATTGGATTTTCCTGGGATCCCGATTAAGAGTTTATAAGTTGGGCTAAGTGTTTCAACATCGAATTCAACGCAGGCATTTTCAATGCCATCTGTGACAATGGCATACTCTTTGAGTTCAGAGTAATGGGTAGTAGCAAGGGACCTGATTTGTTTACTTCTGAGTTGATCTAAGATGGCCATAGCAAGTGCTGCCCCTTCAGTTGGGTCAGTCCCTGCCCCGAGTTCGTCAAATAACACGAGAGAGTTTGGCGTAACAACACTGAGGATTTTTACGATGTTTGTCATATGTGAGGAAAATGTGCTTAAACTCTGTTCAATGCTCTGTTCATCGCCGATATCAGCGAATACTTCATCGAATATGGAAAGCTGTGTGCCATAATCGGCAGGCACATGGAGCCCTGCTTGTGCCATCAACGTGAGCAAGCCAACAGTCTTTAGTGTAACTGTTTTACCACCCGTATTTGGACCAGTGATGAGTAATGAAGTAAAATGCTCACCCAACCATATATTGGATGGTACGACGATATTTTTAGGCAACATCGGGTGTCTGCCGTTCTTGATTCTAAATTTTCGCTCTTGATTGATTTCAGGTTCAACCGCTTTCATATCAAGGGCCAATTTGCCTTTTGCAAACAGAAAATCGATCTTTGACATAGCTTCAATGTTGTCGCCGATACTTCCAGCGACAAGAGCAACCTCACCTGTGAGCATTCTCAGAATGCGCTCGATTTCCTTTTGCTCATCGATATGAAGTTCGCGTAGCTCATTGTTGAGTTCCACAACCGCAAGTGGCTCGATATAAAACGTGCTACCTTTTGCGGATTGATCATGGACCAAGCCCTTGACTTGATTTTTATGTTCGCTTTTGACTGGTATGACAAAACGATCTTGCCTAATTGTTATGAGCGAATCCTGTAGGTATTTTTGATAGACTGGAGATGTAATCATAGATTCCAGCTTGTTTCTAATCGCCGTATTTTTACTTTCTATGCTACGTCTTATTTTTTTTAGTTCAGACGAAGCATTATCTGAAATCAACGACTCACTTATGATGCAAAGTTCGATGTGCTTTTCAAGTTCTACATGATTGTGTATGCGATCGGCTAGGCCAAACATGACAGGATAAGTGTCTCTACCTGCTCCATTTGAAGATATATATTTTTTTATCGTTCTTGACGTCCTTAAACTATCACCGATTTCGAGGAGTTGTTTCGGTGTCAAACAACCACCAATCGTTGAGAGTTTAAGTGCTGACGAAAGTTCGAAAAATGGTCCTATTGGCGGCGTACCGATTTGAATCAACATACCTGTCGCTTCAGTCGTTTCCTTTTGCCAAGCGATGACTTCATCATAAGTTGATGAAGGCTTTAGCGACTGACAAAGGGCTTTGCCTAGAGATGAAGACGCCTTATTTTCCAACATTTCCATAACTTTATTGTATTCTAATACCCGTAGTGCCTTTTCATTCATGAGTGTTACCTCCTAATTCTATTCAATATCGCGATTGAAGGAATGACTCTCGTCAGAATTCATGTTTCACTTCATTATTACAATAAAAAAGCGCCTTCGTCCAAGGCGCTTAAGGGTTGCTACGTGGTTTCCTCGTCGAAATCAATCATACTCGACTGAACTTCTTTGTGGGAAAACTCTTTTTCAAGCTCAAGAACTTCGTCTCTTGATTTTCTTAAATTTTCTTCCTTTGAACGCAATTCGTTATCTAATTTATCCATGCGTTTGCGCAATTGAGCAACGCCAGTTTCGTAAATATTGGAAGAATCTATTAAGCGCGAAAATTCTTGAATCATCTTTTCATAAGCATTGCTACGACGTTCGTACTCACTTACAACGGCGTCGAGTTCGTCTCTTGCGCTCTTAAGCTCATACTGAGGCGAGTTGATGCGTTTTTCAAGTTCATCCTTTTCGTTGATCACTTTGTGTAATTCGTCAGCGATATTTAATGCGGTTAAAACACCTATCATAGACATGCTAAGTTTTTTATTACTGCTAAACGTCTCTCTCATCTTGTCGTCAACATAGTTTGCAACACGTTGCATATGTTCGCGTGAGTCTTCACTGACCAATGTATAGTCTCTATCCATTATTTTAACGGTAACTTTATTTTTATCACTCATCCGCTCACCCCTATCGCTTCTTTGATTTCTATTCTATTATACTAAATTTATTATAGATTTCACAGAAAAAAGGCTAGTTTTCAATTTTTTTTATGCCATCCTCAAGGATTTGTATTTTACCTTCCTTAAGCAGACGGCCCACCGCTCTCTTAAATGCGCGTTTACTTAGGTTCAATTTTCTTTTGATATCTTCAGGTTCGCTCTCGTCATTTAAATAAAGCATACCACCAGCATCATCCAGAACTTTCATTAAGAGGTCAACATCGTCGTTGATCTGCACAGCTGATTTTTCTCTAATGCTCAAGTTTACTTTACCGTCTTCTCTAACGCGTGTGATTCTCGCTTCGAGTTTGGCGCCTTCTTTAATTTCTTTATAGAGTTCATGCTTTGGTATCAAACCATGATACGTATCTTCAATCGCAAAGAATGCGCCCATTTCTGGTTTAAGTTCATAAATGGTTCCTTTAACGTGTTCGCCAACTTTAAAATGCGTACCATCCTTGAGGTGGTTGAATATTTTCATCGTTGCACAAAGCTGATCGTTTTGATCGATATAAACTTGAACGAGAACCTTTCTGCCTTTTTGTGGGGTTCCCTTTGTCTCATTGTAAGGCATGTAAAGGTCTTTATCTAACCCCATATTTAAAAAGAAGCCGCTTTTGATGTCGCTGACTACTTCAAGAAAACCTATTTGACCTAAAGTCAAAAGAGGTGTTTGTAGTGTTGCAGTCAGTCTTTGTTCTGAGTCTTTATAGATGAATACTGATAATTCAGCGTCGATTTCTATGTCTTTAGGAACAAATTTATTTGGTAATAGTACTTCGAATTCACCGTTCTTCTCGTCACTCAAATAAGCTCCGAATTCCGATAATCGATTGACATATGCCTTTTGTATCTTGCCTAGTGCTAGCATGGTTTCTCAACCCCTTTATTTGTTATAGTCTGATATTCATTATATCATTTTTTAGGATGATGTACGAGTTATGATTAATTTTAAGCATAAAAAAAGCCTCGGTTTAACCGAGGCTCTGTCTAACTATCTGATTGGTGTTACGTTTTCAGCTTGTGGGCCTTTAGGTCCTTGAGCGATAGTGAAGCTTACTGCTTCGCCTTCTTCTAAAGATTTGAAGCCTTCTTTGTTGATTTGTGAAAAGTGTACGAATACATCTTTGCCGTCTTCACCAGTGATGAAACCAAATCCTTTTTCTGAGTTAAACCATTTTACTGTTCCATTAATCATTTTTGTTCCTCCAAAATTTTTTAATTCCTAGAAAACCTAAACTGAAAGCATTAATAAAATTTTGGAAGCTCAGATTTCAAAAGAATCATTTGTTCCAACTTATTAATTTTTTTGTTACAGGTGAATCTAAGGTACTTTTTAATAATACACCGTTTTCCGTATCATTGCAAGCCTTTTAGTGATATTTTTTTGCGCGAAATTAAATTATTGACACTATTGGGAATATTCTGACTATTCCTTAAACGTTGTACATTGCATCGATTTGTTGTTGTACTTCATCCGAATCTAAGAACTCGTCGAAGTCCATCGGTTTGTCAAATAATCCAGAAGGCGTGATTTCGATGACGCGGTTTGCGATCGTCTCAATAAATTTATGGTCGTGTGATGTAAAGAGCATTGTGCCTTTGAATGCGATGAGACCATTGTTCACGGCTTCGATTGATTCAAGGTCCAAGTGATTCGTTGGATCATCGAGGATGAGTACATTTCCTTTTGACAGCATGAGTCTTGAGAACATACATCTCACCTTTTCACCACCGGACAACACGTTGGCCTTTTTTAGTGGTTCATCGCCTGAGAACAACATTTTACCAAGGAAACCTCGGATAAAAGTCTCTGTCTTTTCTTCAGAAAACTGACGGAGCCAATCAACGAGATTAATATCCACGCCATCGAAAAATTCGGCATTGTCTTTTGGCAGATACGCTTGTGAAGTTGTAACACCCCATTTGAAAGTGCCTGAATCTGCTGTTTCTTCACCGACTAATATTTTAAACAGCATCGTTCTCGCCAAATCGTCACGGCTCATAAAGACGATCTTATCGCCTTTGTTCACTGTAAAGCTAATGTTATCAAGAACTTTGACGCCATCGACAATTTTAGTGATATTTTCAACGGTCAATATGTCTTTACCCGCTTCTCTATCTGGCGTAAAACCGACGAATGGATAGCGTCTTGATGATGGTTCGATATCTTCGATATTAATTTTCTCAAGGGTTTTCTTACGTGACGTCGCTTGCTTCGCTTTTGAAGCATTTGAACTAAATCGTGCGATAAAGTCCTGAAGCTCTTTAACTTTTTCTTCTTTTTTCTTATTCTGGTCTTTTAAAAGACGCGACATCAACTGGCTTGATTCGTACCAGAAATCGTAGTTTCCGACAAACATTTTAGCTTTTCCAAAGTCGATATCCACCATGTGCGTACACACGTTGTTGAGGAAGTGACGGTCATGGGATACGACAATTATTGTTTTTGAATAGTTGATCAGGAATTCTTCCAGCCATTTGATCGCTTTAAAGTCCAAGTGGTTGGTCGGCTCATCCATGAGCAGGATATCTGGCGTGCCAAATAGGGACTGCGCCAAAAGAATTTTTACTTTTGCGTCCGCGTGAACATCTGCCATTTTCTTTTGAAAATTGGAAGGATGAACGCCGAGACCATAAAGTAGCTTTTCAACGTTGGATTCTGCATCCCAACCATCGAGTTCGGCAAATTCGCCTTCAAGAATGGCAGCACGCATACCATCGTCTTCCGTAAACTCTTCTTTTGCATAAAGTTCGTCTTTTTCCTTCATGATCTCATAAAGGCGTTTGTGACCCATGATTACTGTATCCATTACTGAATAAGCGTCAAATTCATAGTGGTTCTGCTTCAAGACTGCAAGACGTTCACCTGGTGTGATGAATACGTCACCTGATGTCGGTTCGATATCGCCTGATAAAATTCTTAAAAGCGTTGATTTTCCAGCGCCGTTTGCGCCTATTACACCGTAGCAGTTACCCGGTGTAAATTTCATATTGACCTCTTCAAAGAGCTTACGATCACTAAATCTCAAGCCCAAATTCGTTATTTGTATCACTTTATAGCCACCTTTCAAAACATAATCCGTTCAAGTACAATGCGCACACTTTATGTAAGTATACGCTATATACAATATTAAACACTCAACTATAAATTATATCATGTTTTGTGTAAAGTACAATCCCTTTACACAAATTAATGCACAATCTTCTTGCCGCGCCAACGTCCTTTTACAAGTCGGTTCATCATCAGCATTCCCCTTAATAGTTCATCAGCTGCCATGGCTAACCATATTCCAACCAGACCAAGGCCGAAATGTACGCCTAGAATGTAGGCACCCAATGTGCTGACGCCCCACATCGAAAAAATACCGACGACAACTGGATAATTGACATCGCCTGATGCCTTAAGTGCATATATGATGACTAAATTTGCTACTCTTCCCACTTCTACGAGAATATCCACCAATAAAATTGCAGCACCAAGCTTAATAATTTCTGAATTATCCGTGAACAAACTAATCAAATGCACTCTTAAAAGCATAAAAAGTATCGATATTGTAACGGTTATTGCCAATGCCTGCTTAAAAGACTTAATCGTCATATGATAAGCATCATCCTCTCTTCCAGCGCCAACGAGATGTCCAACCAAGATTTGATTCGCCTGAGCAATTGCCAGCGATCCGAGGTAAGTGAACCACACGATGATTTGTACATAGATACGCGTTGTCACTGTCTCAGTACCCATCATGTTGATAAATGAGAAGATGACCATCTGCGAAAATTGATAGGATATCGGTTCTCCAGCGGATGGCACACCTAGCTGAAGGAATTTCTTGAAAACAGTTTTAGGAAATGGCATTAGATGTCTCAAGTGTAGGGATATTTTCACATCTTTAAAAAGAACATAAAGCATGATAGCAACTGCGATAGTTCGACTTGCTACAGTTGATATTGCAACACCTTTGACACCTAAAACAGGTAAACCGAATGGACCAAATAAGAAGATGTAATTGCCGACAATGTTCACGATGTTCATAACAATTGCCAAATACATGGATAATTTCGTGATGCCGTGACTTTTCAGAATGACTGATGAAAAAGAAAAAAGCGCAGGAACAAATAAAAATAAAAGCGTTGTGTTTAGATAAGCTTTAGCATCCACATGGAGCTCAGTAGGCATATTGATCGCGCTGAAAAATGCATTTTGGAACAAAAATAGACCGACTCCGATCAAACCCGAAAGTGTGAGATTTAAGATGAAGCCCAACGTATAGATTTGGTTCAGTTCATGTGTTTTAGCAGCACCCAGATATTGCGCCACCATGATACCTGTTGCGGCAGCAGTGATGTTGAACAAAATAAGCAATGTATTCAATATCTGATTGGCATTGCCAACTGCAGCCACAGCCAAATCAGAATAATTGCTGAGCATGATTGTATCAACATTACCCATTACCATGAATAATAGTAGCTCAATAAAAATGGGGAATGCGAGTTTCAATGGATTCGTTTGATTACTAAGTAATGTTTCGGATTTTGTCATATTATCACCTTATGCATAATTATGGAAATTGTATAATCGCGGTTTGCTTCTATCATACTTCAACGATTTGAATATGGATACACAATGTCACTGTGAATATTATTTGAAAAAGTAGCGTTAACAGACACTCTTTGATGTAAGTTTCGAAAAAAGACCCCTCATTTTTTCAAAGGGGTCTTGTCATATTAACTATCTCAACTGTGCGCCGATTTCACTTTCAAGTGATTTAAGCACTTTGTTAAATATTTTGTTAACTTCTTCATCAATCAACGTTCTGTCCTCTGATCTAAATACGAGTTCATAGGCAACTGATTTATAACCTTCAGTGATTTGTTTCCCCTTGTACATATCAAACATCTTCACTGATTCAAGCAACTCGCCACCCGTATTTTTGACGATTGTCTCAATTTGCATCGATGTGATTTCATCTTTGACAAGAACGGCCATATCCCTCTCAATTGCTGGGTACTTCGGAATAGCACTATATTTTTTATCTTCACGGGCAATTTGAATCAAAATATTGTAATGTAAATCGGCAACATATGCACGTTCGTTTAAATCGAAGTTTTCAAGTACCAATGGATGAATTTCACCGATTGTACCAAGAACGTGACCATTCCATAGTACATTTGCACATCTGCCTTTGTGGAATGTCGGATGGTTCATTTCCTTTTCAAAATAATAATCTTCTATACCAAGCGTGTTGAGGACATTTTCAACAATACCTTTTAGTGTAAAAAAGTCCTCATGTTCTCCAATCAAACCGATTGTTAAATTTTCCTTCTCAATAGGTAGTTGTTTTACAGGAATTTCTTTAGGAATAAAGATGCTACCAATTTCAAATACTCTAGCCTGTTTGTTTTTTCTATTGCTGTTTCTTGCAAGTACGTCAAGCAGATTAGGCATCAAAGTTGAACGCATCACACTAAATTCTTCACCAAGTGGATTGATTAAAGCAACTTGATTTCTTAAAAGACTCGATTCTGGCAAATTGATTTTATCGAGGTCTTTTTTCGATACAAATGAATAAGATAAAATTTCATCCACGCCATTTGCTAATAGTTCAAATTTTACGCGATCTTTAATCAACTGGGCATTTGTCTTAGCACCCCATACATCCAATTTAGGCAAAGTCATGTTGATTTTATCGTATCCATAGATTCTTGATACTTCTTCAACAAGATCAATCTCTTTTTTTAGATCCAATCTAAAATGTGGGATTATCGCCGTCAAACCATCTTTCTCGATCGTTTCTATTTCAAGCTTTCTAAGCGCTTCAATGATTTGCTCTTTGCTAAGTTTCGTGCCGATAACGCGATTGATGCCTTCAACTGTAAATGGAATCTCTTCAGTTTTTGACCCATTTGGAAAAATATCGATGACTCCAGGTACCACTTCGCCAGCACCGAGTAGCGTCATCAAGTAACAGACGCGATTGGCAACTTCTAAAGGCAACACATAGCTGACGCCTTTTTCGAACTTAGACGATGCTTCTGTTCTTAAAGCTAAATCTTTAGATGTTTTTCTGATACTGGATTTATCAAAGCTCGCGACTTCTATTAAAACCGTTTGAGTCGACTCTTTAATCTCAGTATTTGCACCACCCATAACACCGGCAATGCCAACTGTTCTCGTGTCATCTGCAATGACGAGAACCTCTGAAGTCAACGTTCTTTCTTTGCCATCAAGCGTTTCAAAAACTTCGCCATCTCCAGCGCGCTTTACTTTAATTTTTCCGTTATGAAGGGCATTGAGATCGAAAGCATGAATCGGTTGACCGTATTCGATCATGACATAATTCGTGATGTCTACGATATTGTTGATAGGTCTCATGCCAGCTTGCATGAGTCTTAATTGCATCCACATAGGTGATGATGCAATTTTTATATTTTTGATGACTTTCGCTACATATCTTGGACAAAGATCTGAATCCAATATTTCAACGCTGGCATACTGATCGATTTCAGAGCTACCAGATTCTTCATAAAGTTTAGGCAATTTTGTTTCAAGATCAAAACTCGCAGAAACTTCACGTGCCATGCCTATTATGCTCAGACAATCTGGTCTATTTGGTGTGATTTCAAATTCCACAACAGACTCATTAAGTTTAAGGGCTTCAAGGATGCTCATGCCAAGCGGATAATTTTCATCAAGTATCAATATGCCATCATCGAATTCTTTTGGAATACTCGCACTTTCAAAGCCCATCTCTTCAAGCGAGCAAAGCATGCCATCTGAAACTTCTCCTCGTAATTTGCCTCGCTTTATTTTGATTTTGTTCGCAATAACTGCACCGTTCAATGCTACAGGTATATAGGCACCGACAAATACATTGGTTGCACCAGTAACGATCTGAACGGTTTCTTTACCGACATCTACTTGACAAATGATCAATTTTTCAGCATTTGGATGTCCAGTTATTTCAATAATCTTACCCACGACGATGTTTTCAATACCTTCACAGATTTTGTAGCTGCCTTCGTTATTTGAACCTGTCAAAACAAGTTTATCTATTAATTTACGTTCGTCAATTCCTGTGAAATCGACATAATCTCTCAACCATTGAATAGGTACTCTCATGATTTGCCTCCATTTTTATGATTTACTAAAACTGTTTTATGAAACGAATGTCATTTTCGAACAATACGCGAATGTCATCAATTTCATACTTAAGCATGGTTACACGGTCTAGTCCCATACCAAAGGCAAATCCGTTATATTCCTTCGAATCTATACCACACTCTTCCAAAACATTTGGATGCACCATACCGCATCCTAATATTTCAATCCAACCGCTACCTTTACAGAATCTACAGCCGTCGCCACCACACTTGAAACACGAAACGTCAACCTCGCCGCTTGGTTCAGTGAAAGGAAAATAATGCGGTCTGAATTTTGTTTTGGTTTGGCTACCAAAAAGTCTTTTGGCAAACATATCTAGCGTACCTTTTAAATCTGCCATCGTTATGTTCTTGTCGATGACAAGACCTTCAATTTGATGAAACATTGGAGAATGTGTTGCATCAATTTCGTCGTTTCTAAAACATCTTCCTGGTGCGATGATTTTGATTGGCGGTTTTTGATTTTGCATCGTACGCACTTGAATTGGTGATGTTTGCGTTCTTAATATCAAATCATCTGTAATATAAAACGTATCTGATAAGCTTCTTGATGGATGATCTATCGGTGCGTTTAAAGCGTCAAAATTGTTGTAAACCGTTTCAACTTCTGGTCCTTCAGCGATTTTAAAGCCCATACCCAAGAAAATCTCCATAATTTCGTCCAGTGCGACGTTAATTGGATGCTTATGGCCTCTTACAATACTTTTCGATGGCATTGTCACATCGATAGCTTCTTTTTCTAGCTGTATTTCTATTTCTAAAGACTTTTTGTCTTCTTTAACAGTATCGATCAAAATTTCTATTTCTTCTCTAATCTCGTTGGCAATTTTACCTACCAAAGGGCGTTCTTCTTGGCTAAGGTCCTTCATATTCTTAAGTACTAGAGTGACTTCACCCTTTTTTCCTAAATACTTAATTCTAAGATCTTCAAGATCTTTTAAACCCTTAACGCTTAAAATATCAGCTTTCGCTTGATCTAATAGCGCATGCAATTTTTCTTTCATTTTCTCCTCCATCAATACTATTTTAAGCACAAAAAAACCTCGTCCTCAAAAGGGACGAAGCAATCTCCGCGGTACCACCCAAATTAATTGCTAAGCAACTCACTCGATACCATAACGCGGCAAACGGCATTCTCTACTCAATTCAAGAATGCATCTCCAGAGTGAACTTCAGTGACGTCGATATGGAAGACTTTCAGCAATTGTCTTCTTCTCTAAATATCTCGGCTCAACCTACTCTCTCTTTCATAGATGTTCAATATTAAAGCTATCATAACACACTTTCATTGCACGAACAAGTTTTAATCGTTCCTTTTTCCATCCAACGACTGCAATTTGTACATCATAATCCCTGCGGCAACTGACGCATTTAAAGATTCTGCTTGACCAATGATGGGTATTTTTACGCGTGAATCCGAAGACTGTATAAAAAGCTCTGAGACGCCATTTGCTTCATTGCCTATGACCAAACAGTTTTTTTCTCCATAACAAGATACGTCGTTGTAATCCCTAGCATTTTCGAGCGCCGTTACGACAACATGATAGCCGTTCGACTTCAATATTTCGATTGTCTCAATAGAATCGTCAACTTCTATCAACTTTACATACAAAATCGATCCCGCTGTACTTCTAACTACTTTCGGATTATAAGGATCAACAGTTCCTTTTACGAGTAAAATCGTATCAATCCCAGCGGCATCGGCAGTTCTGATAATTGTTCCTAAATTGCCAGGATCTTGTATCCGATCGAGCATAATTATATTTTTATGTCTATCATGATTTGTTTTTTGACGCGTATCCAAAGCATGAACTAAGGACTGATTCATCGGGATTTGCAAAACGCCAATAATACCTTGAGACTGTTCTGTTTGACTTAACTCCTGAAAAAGTGATTCCACTAAAATGTAGACTTGAGCTGAACGCATATATATCTGTTTCGACAAGTCATCGATCGAGTGATGCCATGTTTGTTCATCGAACAAAATGGCTTCAAAGACAACCTCGTTTTTTATAGCAGTATCAATATACCTTTGGCCTTCCATTAAAAACAGAAATTCTCTTTCACGATACTTTTTCAATGTCAAAGACTTGAACTTTTTAAAGGTTTTATTTTGGGATGAAGCGATTTCTAAAACAGTCTCACTCATTTAGCCTCCACGATACCTTGACTACAGGTTACTTTTGAAATTTTTTCAAGTCTTTGTTATTTCCAATTACAATTAATACATCATCGCTTAAAAGCAAACGATCTGGTTCGACGTTAATATCCACATCATCATTGTGTCTAATCGCAATCACTGATATTTGGTGAGTTCTTCTCATGTTAATATCAACAAGACTTTTGCCAACCCATTCATCATTCATTTTAATCTCAAGTATACTGAATTCTGGTGCGAGGTCAATTAAATCTAGTACATTACTTGAAACTAATCCTTTGGCAACTTTTACACCCATTTCCTTTTCTGGAAATACAACGCGATTTGCCCCGATTTTATAGAGAACTTTTGCATGTGCAGGGTTTTGAGCTTTGGCGACAATGTGTTTAACACCTAGTTCTTTGACCAAAAGCGTTACCAAGATTGATGCTTGAATATCTGAACCAATCGTGACAATCGCGACATCAAAGTTTCTTATCCCCAGGGCCTTAATTGTATTTTCGTCAGTTGCATCAGCTTGTACTGCATAAGTCACTTTATCTGACAAACTTTGTATGATTTCTTCATTTTCATCGACGACCATGACATCGCATCCGAGCTCAGCAAGTTTGATTGCGACACTTTGACCAAATCTACCACATCCGATGACCACAAATTGCTTTACCATTATTTACCTCCGAGCTATTGCTCACAATATTATAATTTTTATGTTCTTATTCAAAATCACATCGATTAGACCATAATTTTTCCTTCAGGGTACCGCAATAAATCACGGCCAGAGTTAGTCATTCTATTACTTAAAGCAAATACAATGGTCAATGGTCCAATTCTGCCAAAAAACATCATGATTGCGAGGATAACTTTACCCATTATACTAAGTGATGGTGTTAT
Source organism: Acidaminobacteraceae bacterium (assembly GCA_942493125.1). Taxonomy (GTDB): domain Bacteria; phylum Bacillota; class Clostridia; order Peptostreptococcales; family Acidaminobacteraceae; genus Fusibacter_C. The sequence goes on from OW818667.1 coordinate 817,191, forward strand.
ACCAAGAGATAAACCAACAGTGCCAAATGCACTCAAAGATTCAAATACAATCGCTTCCAAACTTCTATTAGGTTCGAAAACAGTCAATAACAAACTCATTGTGACAATCCAAATAGTTGAAATGAATACAATACCCAGCGAACGCGTTACAGATTCTTTAGAAATGCGTCTGTGAGCAAAATTGATTTCATCCGACCCCTTGAATAGGGCAATAATCGAAAGCAACATGATAGCAAACGTCGTGGTTTTTAGACCACCTGCAGTAGATCCTGGTGATCCACCAATAAACATTAAAATCATCGTAATAAAACGGGTTGGCATAGCGAGTGCATTAAGATCAAGTGTGTTAAAACCAGCCGTCCTGGGCGTTATCGAATGAAACAATGATGCCACTACTTTTTCACCTAGTGTAAAATTGCCAATTGTATTTGGGTTGTTGAATTCTAATAACATGATGAAAACAAAACCACCTAAAATCAATGAACCTGTCATAAGAAGGACAATTTTCGTGTGCAGAGATAATTTTTGATAAGACTTAAACGTCGATAATTCTGCAAGAACGATAAATCCTAGACCTCCCAGAACAATAAGTATCATGATGGTTAAGTTTACAATTGGATCTCTTGCAAATGGTACAAGCCCTTGATAGCTGCCCATCAAGTCAAAGCCAGCATTACAGAACGCCGAAACAGCATGAAATATTGAATAATAAATGCCGTTTTTCCAACCAAATAACGGAATGAAACGCGTTGACAACAGTAAGGCTCCAATTAATTCTATACTTATCGTAGCAATAAAAACGTATTTAGTGAGTCGAATGACACCAGCAATTGAAAATTGCCCCAATGCTTCTTGCATAACCAATCTATTTTTCAAACCGATTTTTTTACCTAGTAATATTGCAATTGTCGTCGTCATCGTCATAAATCCGAGGCCGCCAATTTGAATAAGAATCAAAATGATCGTTTTACCAAAAACAGACCAATAGGTGCCTGTATCAACAACGACAAGTCCAGTAACACATACCGCAGATGTCGCTGTGAATATCGCATTGATAAATGGTGTGACCACTCTCGCTTGTGAGCTGATAGGCAGCATCAAAATCAGTGCACCCATCAATATGACGCCAGCAAAACTTAAAACCATTACTTGAGCGGGTTTCAACGCTTTTTTAGTGAATTGCCTTGTTTCCATCGATGCCTCCGGAAAAATTTTAATGATTTATCACATGTATATGCTCATAAATCACAACCTTCATTATACCAAACTCATATAAAAAAAGCAAAATGAATCGGTATGGCGTCTTGCTTTGCCATACCGATTATTATACTTGCAATATAGAGACTAGTTATCAACTTTAAAACAATTATTTACCTTGCATTTGAGCTTGAAGCGCGGTTAAAGCAACTGTGCCAACGATATCGTCAGCATAACAACCTCTTGAAAGGTCATTAACTGGCATTGCAAGGCCTTGGCATATTGGACCATAAGCATTTGCATTGGCTAATCTTTGTACGAGTTTGTAGCCAATATTACCAGCATCTAAATCAGGGAATATGATGACGTTCGCTTCACCAGCAACCGTTGACTCTGGTGCTTTTTTCTTGCCGATAGAAGCAACAATTGCTGCATCAAACTGAAGCTCTCCATCAAGTGCAAGAGTCGGTGCAAGCTCTTTAGCAATTCTCGTTGCTTCGACCACTTTATCTACATCAGGGTGCGATGCAGAGCCCATTGATGAAAATGACAACATTGCCACTTTAGGTTCAGCGTGAACGATTGATTCAAACGTCTTTGCAGAGCTGATTGCGATATGTGCGAGTTCTTCTGCAGTAGGATTTGGATTAAGTGCACAGTCACCAAATATGAAGAGACCATTTTCACCAAATTCGCAGTTCGGAACTTCCATCAAGAAAACAGCAGAAACGAGTTTCGTACCTGGAGCTGTTTTCAATATTTGAAGCGCCGGTCTAAGTACATTGGCTGTAGAATTCGCAGCACCAGCGACCATACCGCCTGCGAAGCCCATTTTTACGAGCATGACACCAAAGAAAAGTGCATTATCAATCAATGTCGCTTTTGCTTCTTCGACAGTCATACCTTTGCTTTTTCTTATAGTCGCGAGTTCTGCTGCAAAAGCATCCATTTGATCAAAGTTCTTTGGATCAATGAAGATGGCTTCATCAATTTTCCATTCACCAGCTGTCGCCAAAATTTCTGTTCTGTCGCCCACCAGAATAACTTTTGCGATACCCATTTCTAAAATTTTATGTGTCGCTTCGATTGTTCTTGGATCAAACGCTTCTGGTAAAACGATTGTTTGGACGTCTTTTCGAGCGATCTCAATTACTTTGTCTAAAAATGCCATAACATACACTCCTTAAATGAATTATTTACACGTTCATTATATGCCAATTGTTGCTTGTATACAAGATACAATCAATAGGTAATTCTGCAATAGCTATACATAAATAAAAACCAATCCCTATCAGAAATTAATTTCCGAAAAATGATTGGTTTAATATTTTACATATTTAAAGAAAAGACTATAATTGACCTTTTGCAAGTGTCACTAATTTAGCGAAATCTTCTGGGTGGTTAATCGCCATTTCAGAAAGTACTTTTCTGTTGATGTCGATATTTGCTTTTTTAAGGCCATTCATGAATTTAGAATAGCTTAAACCGTTGATTCTTGCACCTGCGTTGATACGCGCGATCCATAATTTTCTGAAATCTCTTTTTCTGAGTTTTCTACCAACGTATGATGATCTTAAAGATCTCATTACTGCAGGGTTCGCAGCTTTAAATACTAAGCTTTTTTGGCCGTAGAAGCCTTTAGCTAATTTTAGAATTTTTTTGTGTTTTTTCTTAGCGTTTACAGCGCCTTTAATTCTTGCCATGATTCAAAACCTCCTTCTATTTGACTATTCTTATAAATAAGGCAACATTGTTCTTACACGTTTCATATCCGACTCACTTACAACAGTCGATTGTCTTAAGCCTCTTTTTCTCTTAGAAGATTTTTTGGTTAAGATATGGCTTGTAAATGCCTTGCTTCTTTTAAGTTTTCCGCCACCAGTTTTTTTAACTCTTTTAGCAGCACCACTATGTGTTTTCATTTTTGGCATAGTTGATTTCCTCCTTCCAGATTGTTCGCTTTATTTATTAGGTGCATAGATTGCAACTAAGCTTCTTCCTTCAAGTTTTGCTGGTGTTTCTATCGTTCCAGCGCCCTCAATTTCTGCGGTAAATTTCTTGATTACTTCAAACCCTTGTTGTGTGTAACCCATTTCACGGCCTTTAAATCTTAAAGAAACCTTTACTTTGTCGCCACTTTCCAAGAATTTGATTGCATTTTTCGACTTTGTTTCGAGATCGTTCTTCTCGATGTTCAGACCCAAACGGATTTCTTTAAGGGTAGCGCTTTTTTGTTTCTTTTTCGCTTCCTTATCTTTTTTCTGTTGTTCATATCTGAATTTTCCAAAGTCCATAATTTTGCAAACTGGTGGTTTTGCACCTGGTGCAATTTTCACTAAGTCAAGTTTTTGCTCTTGCGCTAATGCAAGTGCTTCTTTTCCAGACATAACGCCTAATTGCTCATTCTCAGCACCAATAAGTCTCACTTCTGGGTCGCGAATTTCTTCATTGATTTCAGCTATTTTAATAAGATACACCCCCTAGGTTCTATAAAAATAAAAAGACGGCAGATAAGAATATCCGCCGTCAGTAAGTCAACAATTTAAAAACTGTCTAATACTATGAACCATAAGAACACGAAGTTATATGGTGAGAAGCGGACTTCTACTTGTTAACCTCAATAACTATAACATGTTCAAATTATGATGTCAACCGCTATTGTTAAACTAATTTTCTTTTTTTTCAAATTTTGAACTGAGTGCTCGTTCGCTGATTTCTGAAAGCAATGTGTTCGCGAACGCATCGAGTTCAAGGCTTCCCAATTCGCCAATATCTCTTGAACGAACGGATACTTGACCCAGTTCAGATTCCTTATCGCCGATAATCAGCATGTAAGGGCCTTTTTCAAGCTGTGCTTCACGAATTTTAAACCCGATTTTTTCAGCGCGATCGTCCATTTCAACGCGAATGCCACGTTCTCTGAGTTTTTTTGAAACCTCTTCCGCATATGGAATATGTCTGTCTGCGATTGTAAGGAGTTTGACTTGTACAGGTGCAAGCCATGCAGGGAATTTGCCTGCAAACTCTTCAATCAGGATGCCCATGAATCTTTCGATACTTCCAAAAGCGACGCGGTGGATCATGATTGGTTGATGTTTTTCGCCATCTTTGCCAATATAACTTAAGTCAAAGCGCTGCGGCATCTGCATGTCAAGCTGGATTGTACCACACTGCCAAGTTCTACCGAGGCTATCTCTCAAGTGGAAATCGATTTTAGGGCCATAAAATGCACCATCACCTGGGTTTAATTTGTATTTGATGTCCATTTCTTCAAGAGCTGCTTTCAGTGATTCTTCAGCGAGGTTCCAGTCTTCATCGGAACCCATTGATTTCTCAGGTCTTGTGGATAACTCAACGTGATAGCTGAAGCCAAATGTTCTATAGACTTCATCAATTAGGTTGACGACGCCGATGATTTCTTCTTTGATCTGTTCTGGCAACATGAAAATATGTGCATCATCTTGAGTAAATGCTCTCACGCGCATCAAGCCATGAAGAGCGCCAGAAAGTTCATGTCTGTGAACTCTACCGACTTCACCCATTCTTAGTGGCAAGTCCTTGTAAGATCTAAGTGCTGTTTTATAGACGAGCATACAACCAGGGCAGTTCATCGGTTTAACGGCAAAATCTTCCTCATCAATAAGGAGTGAATACATGTTGTCTTTATAATGGAACCAGTGGCCTGATGTCTCCCACAAGTGTCTGTTAAGCATGATCGGTGTTTCTATTTCAACATAATTTGCTTTGTCGTGAATTTCTCTCCAATATTTGAGCAGGTTGTTTTTTACGACCATGCCCTTAGGTAACATGAATGGGAAGCCTGGTCCTTCTTCAAGCAACGAGAAAAGTTCAAGCTCTTTGCCAAGTTTTCTATGGTCTCTTTTTTTAGCTTCTTCAAGCATGTGAAGGTATTCTTCAAGCATGGATAACTTTGGAAATGATGTGCCATAGATTCTTTGAAGCATTTTTTTCTTTTCATCGCCTCTCCAATATGCGCCTGCAAGCGAAAGAAGCTTAATGCTTTTCACTTCTTTTGTGGATGACACGTGGCATCCTGCACAAAGGTCGACGAAATCGCCTTGCTTATAGAATGAAATGATCGCATCTTCAGGTAGGTCGTTGATGAGTTCTACTTTATAATTTTCACCGAGCTGCGCCATAAATTCGATGGCTTCTTCTCTAGGCATTTCGAAACGCTCGAGTTTCAAATCCTCTTTGATGATCTTATTCATTTCTGCTTCTATACGCTCTAGATCTTCAGGTACGAATTTGTGTTCTGTATCAAAGTCGTAGTAAAAGCCATTGTCGATCGCAGGACCTATCGCGAGTTGTGTGTCAGGGAACAATCTTTTGACCGCTTGCGCCATGATATGTGAGCTCGTATGTCTAAAAGCATGTGCGCCTTCAGAGTCTTCAAATTTCAAAATGCTAAGTTCACAATCTGATTCAATCTTATATGATAAATCGACGGTTTTGCCATTGACCGTACCAACGACTGCCTCTTTAGCCAATCTTCCTGAAATCGCAGCTGCGACATCATACACAGTTGTGCCTCTAGGAACCTCTTTAACTGAACCGTCTTTTAATGTAATCTTTACCATAAATATACCTCCTTCTCTACGTTTGATCGACTTTCGACCTAATTTTGTCTACCGTTTATCGATTTTGAAAATAAAAAAACCTCATCACTAGCGTATGCTAGGGACGAGGTAAATCGCGGTTCCACCCTAATAGTCTACTTTTCAGCAAACCACTCAAATTGCCTTAACGCGGCATCACGCAAACCTTTCGAGCTATGCTCTAATCCGTTTGTGCTAAAAGCTAGTCTTCACAGTATCTGACATACAAACCATTTCAGCCAAGTGGTTCGCTCTCTATATGATCAATACAGCTACTCTTCTTTATCACTGCAAATCTTATTATGAAATTTCAATATATTTAAAATAATGATAGCTCAAAGCCCATAATTTGTCAACATTGTTTTATCGTTAACGAACTACTAGAAAACGTACAGTACAAGTACACCTTGTAGCAAACCGATGATAAACCCAAGTACTCCACCTAAAACTTCAATGTGTTTAAGTTCTGTACTCGCGATTTTGAGCGTCATCTGTTCTATTTTCACAAAGTCAAATGCGTTGATCTGGTCTTCGACCATTTTGCTGATGTCGATAGCCTCGATTGCTTTATGGCTCAACTTCTCACCCAGTTCTGTGACGATTTGTTCGCCATTTTCATCGATCATGCTTTCTATATTTTGTATGATCATGCCCTTGAACATGGAAGGAATCAACGATGGCATCTTTTCATTTGCCACTATGACGATTTTTTCTTTAATAATTTCTACAATTTGCTTTTTATCCATATCTTCGATAATTTGATCGACGATAACTTCCATTGATACCAGTTCTTCACTTATGACATCACCTATGGATTTTGCAATTTCACCTTTACGCTTAGGAATCAGTCCTTGAATCATAAAAGGCGTGCCTTTTATGCCGATAGGATTGATTGGTCTAAACAACAATTTAATTGCAATGACATTAGTCAGCCATCCGATTAGTGCGCCTACAAGTGCCAAAAATATTAATTTACCCATTGATTAGCCACCTCTATTTTGTGTTTAAATATAGGATCGATCCACAATCTATTAATGGACCGTCGTGTAATTCTACGATTCGCAGTCCAAGTCGATGAACAAAGTTCTTAATTGCGACCTCATCTGGATGGTACTTGAGTGCGCCATTTAAAACGAGCGCATCTTCAATCACACCTCCAGTTCCACCAAAAAAACCATAATTGAATCCCGGTAAAACGATGTGTCCCTTTTCTATTACTAAAACATCGTAACCATAGGCTCGATAGTTTTGTGCTAACCCCGCATCCTCTGTGATGACGGCTTCATCTGTCAGCACCATCGTTGAGCAACGTGTGTAACCCTGATTGACATCTATTCTATCACAGTTAATGTTTTCCAATATTTTGGTTTCAGTATATTCCAGATTATGAAAAAAATGTTCTTTCAACTTTACTGCATTGTATGCGATATTATGGGGATACTCTTTCTTTAAAGAATTCGTACCACATATGAGTCTTTCTTTTAAAGCGTTAAATACGCCCTTCTGGATAGAATGTGTATGTTGTGTCTCATCCAATCGCGCAATAAATGATGCGTATATATTTGGTGCGACATAGACAGCATCCGATACAAATAGTGACAAATCAGTATGATCTGCAACCCTTGCATCCACTGCTGTATTTATCGGCATTTGAAATAATATGTGGCGTTCAAAAGCCTCAAAAGATCGCATCCTGTCAATCGCCATTTCATTTGCAAAAATGATCCCCATATCACACGCTTTCTAAGATAGTATTGGGCTTTTTTGCTCAATCAATAATGATAGTTCGAGTTCAGAAAAGTGATAACTCTTATTACAGAAATGGCAAACCAAATCTGCCTTTCCATCTTCTTCGATCATTTCTTCGATTTCTTTTCTACCCAAGCTGATCAACGCATTTTCCATTTTTTCTCGGCTGCAGTCACACTGATAATTGAGGTCATATGTTTCAAGTTCGTCAAGTCCGAGTCCGGCAAAAACTTGATTGGCTATTTGCATGATATCAAGCCCCTCTTCAAAAAAATGTGTCAAAGGTGGCAAGTTTGTCAAATTGGATTCGAGTTGACCGATTGTTTCTTCAGAAGTCTCAGGTAATATTTGAACGATAAATCCACCCGCGTATATGACTTTCGCTTCTTTTGACAAGCTGACGCCAATGGATACAGCTGTTGGTTGTTGCTCAGATTGAACAAAGTATTGTGCCACGTCTTCCGCAATTTCACCGGATACAAGACTACATTGTCCAATAAACGGTTCTTTCATTCCAAAATCTTTGATGACGATGATCTGACCATCTTTTCCTATTGCCGTCCCAACATCCAATTTTCCTGATTCAGTATAAAAGTTCTCAGCATGCGGATTAGTCGTATAAGCTTTAACGTTGCCATGTGTATCTGCGATAGCAACCATGAGCTTGATGGCGTTGGAGCCCTTAATTTGAAGGGTCATTTTCTCCTTATCTATTTTGCTCATCATGCCCATCATCGCAGCTGCCGTTATGACTCTACCGAGTGCTGATGTTGAAATCGGGGATAAATCATGTGTCACTCTCGCAGCCTCTACCATATCTGTAGTCTGTGCCACATATATTCTCACTTCTCTATTTTTTGACATTGCTGTCACTAATTTGCCTTTCATTTTGCCTCCTAAAGCTTTTTTTTCATGATAAAACAAATGCGTTGCGACGTAGCCTCTAACGCATCAAATGTGTCGCCATCCAGTGTTTCAAGTATTGTAAAATACGGGTCTGCTATCGATAAAATCGCATCCATCTCATACGCTTTCTGCGTGTGAAACTCTTCAAATCTTTGATAACCATCCTCGTCTTCTTTGAATAAAGTCAACGTAAAAGCCAGTTGGTTCGTCAAATCATCGAATTCATTTTCCCAAATATAAGCTGCTTGATCAAAGGTTTCCGCAAATGTGCGATTGCCAATGACTTCTTTTAGCTTGAATTTGGAACTCAAATCGCAGATAAACAACCCACCTGGATTTAAGTGCTTCTCGACATTTTTAAAAACAGACTCAACGGATGGTTCATCCAGTATATAATTGAGACCATCGCACATACAAAATACGACATCATACTTTTTCTTCGTATGAAATGAAACCATATCTTGGTGGTAGAAACGTATTTTCACACCAGCATCAAAAGCCTTTGACTGCGCAACAGTCAACATATCCTCTGAAATGTCAAGCGCTTCAACCAAGAAGCCCTTCTTTGAAAGTCCTATTCCAATAGTACCCGTACCACACGCGAGTTCCAACATGCTACGTGCACCTGTAAAATACTTGCCTGCGATTGAGCTTATCTGCTCAATCCAATTCTCATAGTCTACATCATACTGCATAATGTCATAAACTGATGCAAATTCTCCATAAATAGTCATCATATACCTCTAAAAATACGCTAAATAGATAATCAAGCCATATAATACAACTGACAATCCTATTGGGAAATAATGTGCGCCGGACATCTTGAGTCTACCAGGTTTCCATAGCGGACCGTCATCAGGGACAATTACATTTATTGATTCTTCCAATTCTGAATCATAGGTCGAAACAACAATCGTTCTTGGAAACATTGCGTTCAAACTCTTGAATATTGATTTGATCCCAATAAAAAATATAACAGCCACGATGCAGTAAAATGCCATAACGCCTAGCATGACGCCCATCGATTCAAATGCAACTTCTCCTGAATCAACACTGGTTGCTCCACCATCAAACACATTGAGCAAATAACCCATAGTCACTGCAATGCCATTGTTGGCCATATGTGCGACAATTCCTGCTACTATAGAACCCGTCAACTGAACAAGGTATGAAAATACGATGCCTAATATGATTGGACCAAAAAAGTTTTGAGGGTTAAAGTGAAAAATACCAAACAATAAACCGCTAAAGATTGCTCCCCACTTGAGACCCACTTCTGATTCATAACCGTTTAGAATAACCCCTCTAAAAAAGATTTCCTCGCAAATACCAGCTGAGCCAGCGATAACTGCGAAAAGCAAAAGATACTCAGCGGTGTTCGTCGCAGTTGGAATCATTGATACAATCGGTTTGCCAAAGAGTTCAATAAAAAATATCGATACGAGATTGGCAACTGCAATCATTGGTATTAAAAGTGCTGCGAGAACGACGATCTTAAGAATCGCTTCAAAAGGAAGTCCCTTTAACCTAAAGACCTTTTTTAAGTCTTTTTTAGTAAAAACTGCATACAAGATAACAGGCAGTGCCAAAAGACCAAATTCAGTAATCAACAGCCCAGATATCAATTCTCTACTTTGAACGTATGAGCCAATCGTCAAGAACAAAAATGCTAAGAGTATAAAAAAAACATTTGCTTCTTTAATCGAAAAAACGCGGCTTTTTTGCTTAGGTTCCGACATGTTAGCTCCCTTCTACAACGCGATGCTACCTCTATAGACTAATATGTTTTTATATGTTTCCATGCCGTTTAACAAGATTTGGTCGTCAAAATTAAATTTTGAATTGTGTAAAGGGTAAACAAAAGATTTTTCTTCATTATACGTGCCAATAAAATAAAACAAACCTGGAATCGCTTCTTGATAGTAGGAAAAATCCTCACTAATCATCTGAGGTTCAATAATATCACATAAACCTTCATGATGCGATACAAACGCATTAAAGAGTTTTTCATTGTTAATGACAGGTGGGTACATATCGACAAAGCTCACTGTGATCGTCACATCATACGCTTGGGCAATGCCCTCGACATATTGTTTCATTCTGTCTTTAACGCGATTATATACCGCTTTATCAAAGGCGCGAATTGTCCCTTCAAGCTTTGCCCTACCTGCAATGATATTGCGCCTCTCCCCACTTTCCATTCGACCAATGGTCATGACGGCTGGATTTATAGGGCTAATATTTCTCGATACAATCGTTTGTAGTCCCAATACGATTTCACTTGCAATTACGATACCGTCTGTTCCAATATGTGGCATGGCACCATGCGCGCTCTTTGCGATGATTTCAATGTCAAATTCACCCGTCATGGCCATCATCGGTCCAGCTTTCAATCCAATCCTGCCTTGTGCAATTTCAGGAAAAACATGTATGCCGTAAATTTCTTCAACGTCATATTTTTCGAGGATGCCAGCTTTCACAATCACTTCCGCACCGCCTGGCCCCTCTTCTGCTGGCTGAAAAATCAAGACGACATTGTCAATCAACGTTACATTTGTTTGCTTTAACAATCTGGCCAAACCAAGCATCATTGCCATGTGACCATCATGTCCACATGCATGCATAAAATTATCGTGTTGTGAATGGTATTTGTAACTGCTTTCTTCTGTGACAGAAAGGCCATCCATATCCGTTCTGAAGGCGATGGTTTTTGTAGGCGATGTCCCCTGTATGTATGCGACAATACCCGTGCCCCCAATGCTTTCATGTTCTACGCCAAGTGTGTCTAATACAGCTTTGATATAACTCGATGTTTTAACTTCTTTAAATCCTGGTTCTGGGATGAGGTGAAGCGCTTTTCTATCTTCAAACACATCCATTTTAATTGATTCTATGATCGACATGATTACTCCCCATAAACATTTTTTTTTATTGTTGACGCCTTTATTTCATAGTGATAGTATATATCTAATTATCCAGAAACTTGTATATTTACACTTTAGGTTTCTCTTGTTAACGACGTAATTACAGCCCGACATAAGACATTGCCATTATTATATTCTATATGAAATGGTTTAACTATTCAAGATTGGCTCTGTTAACTTAAACAAACATTAACATGATTTTAAGGAGGTTCTAATGAAGAAAATCAATTTAGCACTTGTCGGCGCAACTGGAATGGTGGGACGAACTTTTCTTAAGGTTTTAGAAGATCGTGATTTTCCATTTGACAACTTATATTGTTTTGCGTCGAAGAAATCAGCAGGCGACACAGTAACTTGTAAAGGCAAAGAATATATCGTAGAAGAGCTGACTGAAGCAAGCTTTGATCGCGAGATTGATATTGCACTGTTTTCAGCGGGTGGTGATATCAGCACACATTTCGCACCGATAGCGGCATCAAAAGGTGTAATCGTCATAGATAATTCAAGTGCTTGGCGTATGGATCCAAATGTACCTCTAGTCGTACCTGAAGTCAATCCCGAAGCACTCAAATCACATAAAAATATTATTGCAAATCCTAATTGCTCAACAATACAAGCTATGGTCATCTTGAAACCACTGTATGACGCATATGGCATCAAACGCATCGTCTATTCAACATACCAAGCTGTTTCTGGCTCAGGTGTCAAAGGCGTTTATGACCTTGAAGAAGGTTTGAAGGGCAATCATCCCAAAACGTGTTACCCACATGCAATCGCTGGCAATTGTTTGCCACAAATAGATGTGTTCCTGGAAAATGGCTATACAAAAGAAGAAATGAAAATGATCGATGAGACAAAGAAAATACTCGAAGACACAACGTTGAAAGTTACCGCTACTGCCGTTCGCGTACCAATATTCAACAGCCATAGCGAATCTGTGAATGTGGAACTTTTAAAACCTTTTGAGATCGAAGCGGTTAAAGCACTACTAAAAGCATCTCCTGGGGTCGTTTTACAAGATGATCCGGCAAATAGCATCTACCCTCTTGCTGCTGAAGCTACTGGCACAGATCCAGTCTATGTTGGCAGAATCAGAAGAGATGAGAGTTTGGACAATGGCATTAATCTTTGGATTGTGGCAGACAATATCAGAAAAGGCGCTGCAACTAATACGATTCAAATTGCAGAAACACTCATTTCTATGAATCTCGTATAAATTAGAAAAACTTAACCATGATTCAACATATACAAAGGGGTTATAAAAATGGCGCAAACCATGATTATAACCCCTTTAACTTTTAAGTTCTCATACTTTTGGAAATTGTATATTCCTTACTTAGTCTACAAAAGCAAAGACGTGGTCTATATTTCTAAAATAATCGCCGTAGTTGAGGCCATAACCTACTATGAACATATCTGGAATTTCAAATCCGACATAATCAGGTACGTATTCTACTTTTCTTCTTGAGGGTTTATCTAAAAGAACACATGATTTGATACTCTTTGGATTGCGTTTTGATAGTATCTCAATAACACCTGTCATTGTAAGCGCTGAATCCGTGATATCATCGACAATGAGTACATCGAAATCGGTAAGATCAACATTGATATCATGTATCACTTTTACATGTCCCGAACTCTCTTCATCATGACCATAACTTGAAGTCGTCATGAATTCGATGCGTACAGGCAAATCGATTTTTCTCACAAGATCTGCTGTGAATATAAAACTTCCTTTTAAAAGCGATATGACTAAAAGGTTCTTATCCTTATAAGCTTCTGTCAATGTTTGTCCTAAACCTGCGATTCTCTCATCAATCATGCTTTTTGATAATAAGATTTCACGTCTCTTATTCTCAACGCTCATTTTTACCTCCAATAATCTCTTCATTAAGTAATTATCAATATTCTATAGCACTGACCGCCCTTTTTCAAGTGAGTAAATTGCATTATGCCAATTTATTTGTAATTCGCTCATGAACGCGGTGTGTTTATTACAATAACTTAACGAATCGCCTTTTAGATTATATTGTATATCTTCCCTTTGAGATAGTACAATGAGAATAACGAATTAATGGGGGGTTACACATGGAGCACGGCAAAAAAGTGAAAAAGGCAATATCACTAGAAACATTTGTCTTCATAATCATTGCAGGTGTTATTTTCGGATATCTTGGCACCGTTATGGGTGTTGACAAGATGTTCAACACAATCATGAACACAGCACATTATCTTTTAATCGACGTCGTATTCTTTATTATGGCAATAGCAGTACTTGCGGGGGCATTTGCAGCACTGTTGTCAGAATTTGGCGTCGTAGCACTCATTAACAAAATTATATCACCAATTATTCGCCCTATTTATGGTTTACCTGGTGCAGCTTCAATTGGTATGATTACAACATACTTATCTGATAATCCTGCCATTATCTCACTTGCACATGATAAAGGATTTAAGAAGTACTTTAAAGATTATGAAATTCCAACACTCTGTAATTTAGGAACCGCTTTTGGTATGGGCCTTATCGTAAGTACCTTTATGATAGGTTTAGGCACAGGCACTGAATTTATTCTGCCTGTTGTTCTAGGTAATCTCGGCGCTGTTGCAGGTAGTGTCGTAAGCGTAAGAATTATGATGATCTTTACTAAGAAATATTACAATATTCCAAAAGGCCAGAAAAAAGAACAAGTGAAGCTAGACGACTTCAATAAAACAAGAGAAGTACGTGATGGCAATTTATTTGAACGCCTCTTAGATGCAACACTTGAAGGAGGTAAAACGGGTGTCGAGCTTGGTCTTTCAATCATACCAGGTGTTGTCATCATATGTACAATGGTTATGATTTTTACGTTTGGCCCTTCTGAAACACTCAATGGTGTCGCTGTTTACACTGGTGCAAAAAAAGAAGGTGTTGCTCTACTTCCAAAAATCGGTGAATTATTAAGTCCGATTCTTACGCCTCTATTTGGCTTCACGAGTACTGAGGCTATAGCATTTCCAATCACTTCACTTGGTTCTGTAGGGGCTGCAATGGGTCTTGTCAAAGATTTCTTGGCAAAAGGTTTAATCGGTCCGAACGACATTGCTGTATTTACAGCGATGGGCATGTGCTGGAGTGGCTATTTGAGCACACACGTAGGCATGATGGATGCACTCAACGTGCGTAAACTGGCTTCTAAAGCCATCATTTCACATACTTTTGGCGGTTTGGTCGCAGGTATTGTTGCACACTATTTATATGTCATCTTCTCTGCTATCTAATATACAAAAGCGGCACAAAGAGATTCATTCTCCTTGTTGCCGCTTTTTTTTAGCTTTTCCTTATTTTTAGCAGTTTAATCACTTCATGAAGTAAAATGACGATTTTGTTGAGGGTAAATTGTATCGTCACTAGGATTAAAAAGAAAAAGAAAATCCCGATCCATTCAAATTTTATAAAGTCCATCCTACCTCCTTGTCTACTATCGTTTGATATCGTGTGTTTATAAATCAATTATAATCGCATTATGTGGATTTACCAAGGAATTTGCATCTATAAACTCTCGTGAAATTTCCTCTTAAAAGTGATAAAGGTTGATTTAGCAACGATTTTTTGGTATTATATTATATGCTATAAAACAAAATGAGAGAAATTCACGTGGGAGGCATCTTTGTTGAAGACAAGTTCCGATCAGCAACTTAAATTCAAAATCATCATTTTATATATTATCAATCACTTTTCCGTGCCACTCACCAATCAACAATTAACTGATTTTGTGCTTGAACACGACATCATGAATTACTTTGATCTTCAGCAATTTTTAACAGATCTCGTTGAAACATCCATGTTGGAATATAGCATGAGCGAAGGAGAAAAATACTATATTATCACCGAAAGCGGTAAAAATACACTTGAACTTTTTTCAGACCGCGTCTCTCAAAGCTTGAGGCGGACTATCAACGATAGTATTGATATGAAAAAAAAGTCATTTGTCATAAAAACAAATATTACGGCAGATTATTATAAAGAAGATGACAATGATTATATTGTACACCTTTCTGTAAAAGAGGGTATATATACTTTGATGGATATCAAAGTCAATGTCGTATCAAACAAGGACGCAAAGCTCATTTGCGAAAACTGGGAAAAAAAAGCACAACACCTATATGGCGATATTTTAAATAAACTTGTTGATGATACGGAGCTATAACCTGTATCATTTTTTTATTGGAGGACAAATTATGACATTCAAACAAAAGGGCAAAGTTTTGGGACTATCACTTCTCGTTTTTGCTTTAACGCTGCTCTCAACTGGAAGTTACGCACAAACTAAAACAATATTCACAATTCCGACTCAAGCACAAGTTCTCGAAACGACAGTTGATAATAAACTGATTAAGTTTCCCATTGTCTTGATTGATGGCGATATTTATTATCCTTTAACCTGGGAACTTACAAGGGCTTTAGGATACAATTCAAGTTTTGCAGCGCCAACAGGTCTTTCTCTTACTCAAAGTGAAACGGTAAATGTGACACTGACCTCTAAGAGTTATGGAACAAAAGTAGTTGGTGATACCGTTCAAGCTGTTAAATACCCAATTAATATTGATGGTACCCCACTTACTTCCAATAGGCCCATTTACAACATTTCTGGTGTAACTTATATAGCGCTTAATGAGACGCCTGCATTACGCGTCACAGCCCAATATTCACATGCTAAAGGATTGACTATAACTGCAACAAAACCACTCTCAGCACTTCCTAAGGCCTTTGATACGTATTCTATTCTCGATGCCAATAATTTCATGCGCAATCAGGGAAGTGCCGATACTTGCTGGGCATTTGCCGCCAATACACTTTTTGAAATAAAAATAGCCAAAACGACAGGTGCCATCAATAATTTTTCAGAAGATCATCTCATTTTCAACACACCAATCCCTTCCACCTATGAAAGTGGCGGTCACTTTTTAATCTCCTCCATTTATTATCAAAATGGTTTGGGACCAGTCGATGAGGCACTTGCTCCGATTAATAGCCAATCTAAGGGCAAGAGTTTCAACGTTGCTTATACTTTGCTCGGTTATAGTGAAATCAACAACAATCTTTCTGCTACAAAGAGGGCGATCTTTGACCACGGCGCAGTTTTGACATCGATATACTTAAATGAAACCGATAAGAACGTCTATAATTCAAAGACTGCAAGCTACTTCAATTCCAAAGAAACTAATCCACGCACGCACGAGCTCGTTCTTGTCGGTTGGGATGATGCATATAGCAAGGATAACTTCATTGTGCCACCAAAGTCAAACGGCGCGTTTATCGCACAAAATAGCTTTGGTAACAGCTGGGGAAAAGACGGTTTCTTCTATGTTTCTTATGAAGACGTTCATATTTTAGAACAAGCCTATGCCATTAGAGATTTTGAAACAAAGAGTCAAAATACGACGCAGTATTACTATGACAAAACTGGTATGACACATTTTGAAAGCTTCGATTCCAGCAATTCTGCTATCGGCTTGAACAATTTTGTAAGTAAGAGCGATGAGCAATTGAAACGCGTTGCTGTTTACACCTCTGAAAAAAATGAACGCGTTGATCTGTTTTATGGCTTAGGCTCATTTTCAACAAGTAAAGGCATCGGCTTTAGTGTCCCGAAATATTCAATTAGACTGACTGACAAAGGCTATCACACAATCGATCTGCCTGAAAATCTTTCACTCAAAATGAAGAATAGTTTTTGGATAGCGGCAAGATTTACGGCTAAGACACCATTTGTCGTACCAATAGAAGCCCCATATCCAGGTATCACATATCCCCTATCTGGCAATGCAGGGGAAGGCTATATTGGAAATGGCACAATCTTTGAAGATCTTACAGCAATCAGAGAAAAGGCTAGCATTGTCCTTCGCGCAACAACTTATAAATAATAATGGAAATTGGAATGATACAATTTCCTCGATTTAAAAAGAAAACGGATAGATGCGCAAAGCGTCTACCCGTTTTTTATTTAAATCGTGTTATCTTTATTGAGATGGTTCAAAGCAAGAGATCGTACTTCACCAATCATATACAGAGAACCAAAAGCTAGATAGAGAGTCTGGTTAGATGTATTCATATTTTTTGAATGATGCGCATACAAAGCTGTCACTGCCTCTGATATCGATTCACTGACGTTTAATACCTCAACGGCTTTAAAATGTGAGACGAGTTCCTCGGCAGACATCGCCCGAGGATTGTCAGGTTTCGTTACGATGACAGCATCCAGATACGGCATGATGATCTCAAGCATGCCATCGACGTCTTTGTCTTTCAAAATGCCAACCAGTCCAACGATGTGAAGCTTATCACCGAGTGCCTCAATACTTTTTGCCAATCCTTTGATCCCATGTAAATTGTGTGCACCATCTATGATGATGAACGGCTCTTTAGAGACAATCTCAAGTCTACCAATCCATTGTGCACGTTTAAGACCATTCTTAATGTGTGTGCTATCAATTTTATAGCCATGGTGTTTAATCAAAACTTTGAGAGTTTCAATAGCCAACGTAGCATTTTCGGCCTGATAACTCGCAAATAAGGTGATATCATATGTGTCACCAAGGTAGTTGAACGTCAGATGACCAAAATCCTGATGTGTTATCTCTAAAGTATCAAAACTCACTTTGTAAAGCGTATTGTTCATTTCGAGACACTTCTTCTCAATGACGTTCATAGCACCTGGGAGTTGTGGACAAGATACTGTTACGCCGTCTTTTTTGATAATGCCACTTTTTTCACCAGCTATCGCTTCAATAGTGTTGCCAAGGTATTCCGTGTGATCGAAGTCCAGTGGCGTAATGACAGAAACAAGTGGTGTATCTATAGCGTTGGTCGCATCGAGTCTTCCCCCTAGTCCAACTTCTAGTACGACGACATCACATGCGTGAAACTTGTAATAGAGCATTGCTATTGCCGTAACTACTTCAAACTCAGTTGGGTGGTTATAGCCTTGTTCAATCATAATATCAATTTTAGACTTAACCTCACTCGTAAAGTGAGCCAATTCGTCAGATGTGATCAAATTATGATTTACTCGCATCCTCTCATTGAATGTCTCAATAAAAGGCGATGTGTAAAGGCCTGTCTTATAGCCCGCTTCAATCAATACCGAATGAATAAAAGCCGACGTTGAGCCTTTGCCATTTGTGCCGGCAACATGGATAAATTTTAGTGCTTTATGGGGTGAACCAAGCAGTTCAAGCAAGGTCTCGATATTTTCAAGACCAAGCTTGCTGCCAAATTTGTAAGTTCCGTGAATAAAGGCAATCGCCTCATCATACGTCATAATTTACCTCAAACCTTACGAAATCTTCAGAGCGATCGCTTGTATCCTCGCACTGACAGTTGTGAGCATCTCGTGATATTTTGCCGCTTTCTGGCGTTCTTCTTCAAGAAGAGTAGCAGGTGCTTTGCTAACAAAGCCTTCATTGTTCAATTTACTTAAAACGCGTTCAACTTCTTTCTCAAGTTTTGCCTTCTCTTTTTGCAGACGATCCATTTCTTTTTCATAGTCAATCAAATCATCCAGTGGCAAGAACAGTTCTGCGCCATGGATTACAGCTGATACTGCATCTTCTGGTACATCTGCTTTATCAGTTATGAGAACGACTTCTGAGCAAGATGCCAATGTCACAAGATATTCTGCCTGATCCAGAAGTGTTTTGCCCACCTGAGGGTCCATCGCTAGTATCATGCATTTTGCTTTTCTAGATGGTGTAACTTCCATTTCAGCGCGAACATTTCTAAGGTTGCGAATCGCGTCCATAATTAGGGTCATGTCCGATTCTGCCTTTTCATTCTCAAAAGATGCGTTTGGAACTGGCCAATGTTCAGTGACTAATAGTGCCCCATCATTCTGCATGAAGCTCCAAATTTCTTCTGTGATAAATGGCATAAATGGATGTAGCAGTCTTAAAATATCTTTAAGCACTTTCACAAGAACCTTTTGAACCGTTTGTTTTGCAGTGGCATCATCGCCATATAAACGTTTCTTTGCGAGCTCTATATACCAGTCACAGTAAGCATTCCAAGTGAACTCATAAATCTTAGTAGCTGCTATACCAAGTTCATATTTTTCAAGTGCAGAAGTGATTTCGACCATCATCTTTTCAAGTTTTGAAAGAATCCATTGGTCGGCAAGAGTCAATGGCTCAGTACCATCGAGCTCAGGTAGTTCACCTTCGATACCCATAATCACAAAACGTGATGCATTCCATAATTTATTGGCAAAGTTCCTCGACGATTCAACGCGTTCAACTTGGAACTTGAGGTCGTTACCAGGGCTATTGCCTGTCGCTAACATGAATCTAAGTGCATCCGCACCAAATTGTTCGATGATATCAAGTGGATCAACACCATTTCCCAAGGATTTACTCATTTTTTTGCCGTTGGCATCTCTTACGAGACCGTGAATCAAGACGTCATCAAATGGTTTTTCACCCATTGAATCAAGTCCAGAGAACACCATGCGAATGACCCAGAAAAAGATGATGTCATAACCGGTGACAAGCACATTTGTCGGGTAGAAATAGTCGAGTTCTGGTGTTTTTTCAGGCCAGCCAAGTGTTGAAAATGGCCAAAGTGCAGAACTGAACCAAGTGTCGAGTACGTCCTCGTCCTGTTTGAAATGCGTACCGCCACAGCTTGGACATACATCTGGCATTTCTTTTGCCACGACAATTTCAGGACAAGATTGACAATAGTAAGCAGGAATTCTATGCCCCCACCAGAGCTGTCTCGAGATACACCAATCGCGTATGTTTTCGAGCCAATTCATATAAACTTTCGTAAAACGATCTGGTATGATTTTTACCTCACCATTTGCCACAACATCAATAGCTGGTCCAGCTAGAGGTGCCATTTTAACAAACCACTGATCAGAGACTCTTGGCTCGACGATCGTACTACATCTGTAACACGTACCGATATTATGCGGATTGTCTTTGACTTTTACGAGATACCCGCCAGCTTCAAGGTCTTTAACGATTTCTTTTCTGCAGACAAATCGATCCATGCCTTCATATTTACCTGCATTCTCATTCATGGTTGCATCGATGTTCATGCCATTGATTTGCTCGAGGTTATGACGCAGCCCAATTTCAAAATCGTTCGGGTCATGTGCTGGCGTCACTTTAAGTGCACCTGTGCCAAAGTCTATTTCAACATAATCATCGCCAATAATAGGAATTTCTCGATTCATAATCGGCAACAAACATTTTTTTCCGATGAGATGCTTATATCGGTCATCTGCTGGGTTAACGGCAATTGCGGTATCAGCTACCATTGTTTCTGGTCTTGTCGTCGCAATTTCTAAAAATTCATTAGTACCAATAATTGGATATTTTACATGCCAGAATGAACCCGGCTTCTCTTCATGTTCAACTTCTGCATCTGATAATGTCGTTTTACAGTCTGGACACCAATTGATGAGTCTATTGCCTCTATAGATTAAACCCTTTTCATAAAGTCGAACAAAAACTTCAGTTACGGCATGATTACAACCTTCATCCATGGTAAAGCGCTCTTTATCCCAGTCACATGATGAGCCAAGCTTTTGCATTTGATTTACAATGATTCTGCCGTATTCATCGCGCCATTCCCATGCGCGTTTTAAGAACTCATCGCGACCTAATTGTTCTTTTGTAAGCCCCTCAGTTTCTTCGATCGTCTTGAGCACTCTGACTTCTGTTGCTATGCTCGCGTGGTCCGTTCCAGGCAACCAAAGTGCTTCGAAACCTTGCATACGCTTCCAGCGGATGAGTATGTCCTGCAACGTCTGATCGAGTGCATGTCCCATGTGAAGTTGTCCTGTAATATTTGGAGGTGGTAATACGATGGTATAAGGCGTTTTGTCCGGATTGACGTTCGCACTAAAACTCTTCTTTTCCAACCATTTTTCATAAATTCTGTCTTCAAAGTCCTTTGGATTGTACTTACTTTGCATAATGCCTCCCAATTTCTGTTCTTAGAATGATCAATGTCATTATGACGTTGTATTTTACATCAAAAAATAAAAAAGCACCCGTCCTGAAAGGGACGAATGATCGCGTTACCACCCTAATTCCACATCAAATAACGATATGGCACCTTAAGACCTTTAACGCGGTTAAACGGGTATACAAATCTCTTTATATACCATCTCCGATGCGACATTCGATAGTCCTATTTAAACGGGTTTTTCAGCCTTGAGCCCATCTCTCTAATAAACGGTTCTATCTACTCTTCATCTTCTCAGATGTTCAATTTCATAATTTCCATAATTGTTTTCATTATAATAAATCCCACCTTAAAAGTCAACAATTCATCAGGCTTTTAAACCATTCTAATTCTCTTCTAACGAAAAATTAACCTTTAAAGGTTATACTAGTTTTAATTTATGACGGTTTTATAAATCAAATTGATCTCGAATGGGGGAATTAAAAATGGAAGAGTCTAGAAACAGACTACTTGGAACGTTTCTCGTCATCGTTGGCGGCGTTCTAATTTTGGATTTTTATCACATCATCAACTTTAGCATTTGGAGCTTTTGGCCACTGATTTTAGTCTATATCGGTGCAAAAGCAGAACGCGACTATTTTTCTGGTCACGCAAGTGGTCGCAATTTACTAACTGGCGCCACGCTATTAACTTACGGCTTTTTCTTTCTGCTAGGCAACTTCACAACATGGGGCATACAAGGTAGATTATGGCCGCTTTACATCATGGGTCCAGCAATCGGCTTTTTACAAATGGCCTATTATGGACACCGCCCAAGAAGAAATTTCCGAACAGGATTATTGTTGCTTGGCATCTCTGCGTTTTTCCTCGTCGAAGGGTTTTTCAACCTTCAATACGATCTTATCATGTTTGTCGGTTTAATCGCAGTTGGCCTTTTCATGATGCGAAAATCTGAACCAGCAAGCCCAACTGAAAAATCAGATGATAGTGAGCGTTATGAGTAATTTATATAAAAAAGCCTCGGACAGGATCCGAGGCTTTTTTTTTACGTTACGCTTTCCAATTTGAATAACTGCTGACAACTTCGAGTAAGATTTCAACGGTCTTTTCCATGGATTGAACAGGAATGTATTCGAATTTGCCATGGAAATTGTGACCGCCTGTGCAGATGTTCGGACATGGTAAGCCCATGTATGAAAGTCTTGCACCATCAGTTCCACCACGTACTGGCACAACGAGTGGTTCAATACCCAGTTTTGTCATGGCATTTTTAACTGTTTCTATGAGATGAAAATGTGGCACTATTTTTTCTCTCATATTGAAATAGGAATCTGTCACTGTGATTTCAACAGTGCCTGCGCCATATTTAAAATTGAGGAATTTTTCTATTTCCTTGAAAATGGCTTTTTTCGCTTCAAATTTAGCCATATCGTGATCGCGAATGATATAGAGCATGCTGGTTTCTTCAACGCTACCACTAAAGTCATTTAAATGATTGAAGCCTTCATAATGCTCCGTATATGCTGGATTTTCAAAAGTTGGCAACATACCGTGTAGCTCCATACCGATCAACAAAGCACTTTTCATTTTTCCTTTAGCTGAACCAGGATGGATGTTTGAGCCATGAATCTTTATTTTTGCCGATGCCGCGTTGAAATTTTCAAACTCAACTTCTCCAATTTCGCCGCCATCAACCGTATAGCCAAAATCGGCGTCGCATCTTGCTAGATCGAACAAATTGGCACCACGACCGATTTCTTCATCCGGTGTGAATGCAATTTTTATAGGACCATGGCTAAATTCTGGATGGTTGACTAAATACTCAGCCATTGTCAATATTTCTGCAATACCAGCTTTGTTATCCGCACCTAACAAAGTCAAGCCATCCGTCACAATGAGATCTTGACCGACATAATGGCTCAAATGGTCAAATTCCGCTGGAGACATTTTGATGCCGTGCTCCGCATTTAAAACGATTTTACCACCATCGTAATTCGATACGATACGCGCTTTGATATCCGCACCTGACAAATCAGGTGACGTATCCATATGTGCAACAAACGCAAGCTTAGGTGCTGTCCCTTCTGGTACATTACCAGCAACGACGCCATAAACATAACCGTTGTCGTCCATGCCAACATCTGTCAATCCCATCGCTTTCATCTCTTCCACGAGATAAGCGCCGAGTTTAAGTTGCTTTGGTGTAGAAGGACACGTTTCTGATTCTGGGTCAGATTCTGTATCGAATGCCACATACTTTAAAAATCTCTCATGTACTTTTGTCATCTTAATATAGCCTCCTTGTATGCTCTAAATCGTCTTTGACGATTTTTTCAAATGCCAATTCCAGCTTTTTAAAAAGCGGATGGTCTGCTGACTTATAATAATGCACATCTATTGTGTTTACAGGCAACAAGTGAATGGATGTGCCTGTTAAGAAACATGCTTCAAATTTACTGATTGTGTCAATTGGAATATCTTTTTCAATGAGTTCAATTGAAAGCGCACTTAAAAGTGCAATCAATTTTTGCCTTGTGATCCCCATTAAAACATCATTTTCTGAGGCGGCATATAACTTGTTGTCATCGATAAAAAACAGGTTGGATCGACTGCCTTCTGTTATTATGCCATCATCCTTGACTAAAATCACTTCATAGGCACCTGTTTCTCGCTTTATTTGATCGATGGCTTCAACAAATTGTCTTCTATAAATTTTTGCATGTGGGTTGTCTCTTGTCAGTTTAGAAGTTACTGTTTTCACACCTTCTTCATAAACCAATTTGTCTGGATAGTGTGATTTAACCCAAAATAAAATCCATGTAAAGCTACCTTTGTTATCTTCACCTACTTCGAGTCGAACATTATTGTTGCTAATACCCGTTTCTTTAACAAGTGTTTCAATTCCTGCCAACAACTCAGTTTGGTTCAATTTTGAATGCATTTGAATCAATTCAAGCGAAGTGAACAGCCTTTTAACATGTTCATTAAAATAGAGCGGTATGCCATCTATGACTCGAATGACTTCATAAACTGGCGGATTCGCAAATTCAACATTTTCTTCTGAATGATAACAAATGCCATCTATGATGGTGACTGGTGAAATTTGGTTCAGCATTGACTCACCTCCACATATAGTATAAAGCATCACTAGGCAATTATGAAGCAAAAAAAGCCCCGAGACTGAATTTTACAGTTTCAGGGCTTTCGACAATTCATGATTCAACTACTCTGTACGTATCGCTTCAAGTGCACTCAATTTTGTCGCTCTAACCGCTGGATAATAACCAGCGATTAGTCCAATCAATGTTGAGAAAGCCATTGCTGATAAGGATAACCAAGGTGGGATGTAGGATAGCAATGCAGGCCCATAATATCCTGTATCGCCATTCATGCCTGATAAAACAGTATTTATGATCATGGAAATACCATAACTGATACCGATGCCAAGCACCCCGCCAAATAAACCAATCATAGCCGCCTCAAATAAGAAGAGTCGCTTAATGTCTTTTAATTGAGCGCCAATTACTTTCATGACGCCGATCTCTTTGGTTCGCTCATAAATGGACATGACCATCGTGTTTGTGATGCCAATTGCTGCTACAAACAAGGAAACAGCACCGATGCCACCTAATATTGCTTGAATGAGACCCGATGTCTTTTTCATGTTCTCAAGGGCGTCCGTTAAACTATAGGCTTCATAACCCATAGCTTTAATTTGGTCTTGAACCTCTTGAACATATTTGATATCTGTAACACTAACCTTCATTTCATCATATTTATTCTCAGGTGTCGTCTGACTTCCACCTTTGCCTACGACCGGTTGTCCTTGGCCACCTGGTTCTGGTGGATTTTTTCTATCAAAATCCTTCTTGAGTTCAACAAATGTCTCATAATCCATGAAAACATCAGAGGCATACGCATAATCCAGTTCTGAAGTGATGCCAGTCGGCGTCAAAACAAAACCTTTTGGTCGCTTGCCCTCATAGTATTGAGACGTTGGCAACAACTCAAGTTTTGTTGTGAAAATATCGATAACGGGCGGCATGCCATAAGGGTTTCTTGACGTTGGGTCGTAAAAACTCTGTTTTGCGTAAAAGCCAAACAAAACTTCGTTTTTTCCAGCCGTAGTTGGCAGTACACCTTCACTCAAATTGATATCCATAAGCGCAAGCTTATCAAAATCCACCGCTTTAATACTCGTATAGCTTTCGTATTTTCCTGCATAAATTTTCGAGTCAAAGCGTTTGAATCCAATGACAAATTCAACATTTTCAATCGCTTCAATAGCTGCGATCGTCTCATCATCTAAAACGACTTGACCCTCGGGCGATGCCACATTGCCACCTTCCATAAAAAATTGATTGGCATAGATATCGATCATCGTCAAACTGCCGTACTCTTCGAGTTGCTTTTCAAAAGCTTTGTTCATACCAAGACCCAAAGAAACCATGACGACAATCGCTGCAGTACCAATGATAACACCGAGTACGGTTAAAATCGTTCTAGCTTTTCGACGCAATAAATTTTTAATGCCCATAAAAGCCAGATCTAAACTACTCATCTAAATCCTCCAGTTCTTTTTTGAGCTTCCTCGATTTAAGAACTTTTCTTACGACGAAGCCCACGATAGCCAATGCCGCAACTGCCGCTACGATAATCTGCCATGCTTTGAGGCCACCCGTTTCTTCTTCAACGGGCATATTAGGATCGATTGGGATACCGCCATCATCAATAATCGGCATTTCAGTGACATTGATCGTGAATGGTTGTTCTAAAGTGGATACCGTTCCAAGTGCGTCCTCAAATGAATAAACTAACTTGCCTTCAAACGTACCGACTTCATAGGCAAAAGCCTGAGCTGAAAAATATTCGCTTTTACCTGACTCAAAGTTGCCAACAAAGTAACTCCCCTCTGTCGTTTCAACACCTTCAAGTTTAACGATCATATTGTACATGGTTGATTTGCCCATGTTGTAGAATTCTTGTTCAATATAGAATGGTTGACCAGTAAAGATTTCAAATGGAACAATCACTTCAGCCGTTTCAAGTCTTACTGGTTGAGAAACTGCAATACTTAACACTTCACTTTCAGAATATGGTGTCTTATTTTCATCGTAGGCATTGCCTTTGCTGTCTTCATACTCCATTTTCGCCGTCAGTGTATAGATCTTAACATTTGCATCTATTTTGGTTTTCAAATAAACCGTATGTGTATAGACTTCACCCGGTCCGATACTAGCTATAAAAAATGAGCTTGATGAATCAACAGGTGTAAAGACATTTTCTTCACTTGTCAAAGTGACTTTGATATTTTTTGTACCTTCTGCGTTGCTTGTGTTCTTAATTTTAAGTGTTAATGGATAATCTTCTCCTGCGTAGACATATTCGCCATCATAATCATAGTAATCTATGATCAACTTTGGTTTGCTACCCTCAGAAGCAGCATCATCTTCCTTGCCCTGAACATAAATGCCAACGTATTCTTGAATAGTCTCTGGTGTCTCAGCAGAACCGCCTTTAGGAATATAGGACGCTTTAATATACGTGTGGTAATTCTCTGTGGTTGTTTCAGCTTTTGGCATCAACTTGAAAGTAATATTTTGACTCGCACCAGGTGCCAAATTCTTGATGACCACTTTGGAAGCCGTTTTTGAGATAAATGTTTCTGGATATTCAATGGTTAGATCTGCTGTAGAAATTTCAACATTGCCTTTATTTTCAACTTTAAAAGTCACATTAAATGTTTCATTAGCTTTAACCGAAACTGGATACTGTACGTTTGTGATGGCCAAGTCGGCATCAAGTGAAGCTTTACCTGCAAGCGTTACATAAGCAATTGAGTCTTTTTTGTACACGTTACCCATCTCGTCAATATAGCTGATGCTAACATTTATTGGGAACGTGCCTTCTTTTGCATCTTTTCCAGCTATGATATTAAAATAAGTCAATTGTGTGCCTTTTGCAGCCAATGTGTCAAATGTTTTAGTGTCCACTTCTTTATAGAGAACAACACCTTCATTTGAAAAACCAGATACGACGACTTTTACATCCTTCGCTGTATTAGTCCCAGTATTTTTAATGTTAAGTGCCAGTGAATCAGGCGTATTCGCCATCAATTCTGTCTGACCTGTACTATATGAGGTGACACCTAAAATCGGTTCATTGTTGCCATTATCAACTTTTACGTAAATTTTTTCGGTTTGTGTATAGCTCGTTTCTTCAAAATTGCTATATTCTATTTCTAAATCGAACTCATAGACTTTTGATACAGCAGTTGGACTAGGTGTCACACTAAAAACAAATTTTTTAGTGTCATTTGGATTTAGATAAGAAACCGTCTGACTCAAATTTGCTATATCACTTCTAAATGGATGAGTACCCTTGATGCTTACGCGAATATTCTGTGCAACCACATATGATGCATTCTTGATGGTTACAGTATATTCCGTTCTTTCACCAGCTTTTACGACTTGAACTTCTTCTTCAGCTACAACGCCTAAAATCGGCTTATATGGGTCTGCTAAACCAAAACTGAATGTGCTGAATATTATGGCCAGCACCATTGCCATTACGAGTGGTTTTCTTAATTTTGTTATCATGGTTCTCCCCTTTAAATTGTGTCATCATTCGTTTTAATTTGCGTATTAAATCTGAATATAATTCTCTTCGTAAGGTTTGATGTACTTATCATAAACATCATCTAAGCTTCTATTCTCAATGCTTTGAATATCACCATCTCTGATGTGGATTACTTTGTCCGCATATAATGCAACTTCTGGGTCATGTGTGACAATGACGATCGTTTGCATTTTTTCCCGTGCCATTTTCCACATGATGTGCATGACTTCAATGGATGTTTTGGTATCTAGATTACCCGTAGGTTCATCTGCAAATATGATTTCTGGTGACCCGACGAAAGCTCTGGCGATGCCGACACGTTGCTGTTGACCACCACTCATTTGACTTGGTTTATGTTTGTATCTATCGCCTAAGCCTACCATCTTCAGATATTTCTTAGCAATTTTTTCTCTTTTAACTTTTGGTGTTCCTCTGAATATGAGGGGCATCGCAACATTTTCAAGTGCTGTCAAAGCCGTTAGTAAGTTGTAGGATTGAAAAATAAATCCGATAAACCTCTGCCTAAAGTTGGCAAGTTGCTTTTCATTCATGCGCTCTATCGCATGCCCTTTAATCTCTATGGAACCCTTTGTTGGTTTTTCAAGGCCTGCCATCATATTCAACAATGTCGACTTACCAGAGCCTGATGTGCCCAAGATACAACATATTTCACCTTTATAAATGGTGAGATTGATCTGATTGAGCGCAACCACCTTTTCTGTTCCAATTTTATATACCTTTCTTAATTCCTTCACTTGAATGACGATTTGTCTATTCGTGGTCGAAGTCTCCAGTGGTTGTTCCGTTGGCTGTTCCAGTGGTTGTTCCGATGTATTGTCCTCGATAGTCTCAATCACGATGCGACCTCCTTTCCGAGCATATTGATTCATTTTAATGATAACGTGTTTTAAAAATAAATATATGAATAATTCATTAGAATTTCATTAGAAATTGAATCAAACTATCCCAATTGACCCATAGGGTCAGAATTAATGCAATAATGCCACAAATCGCGCCAAATGTATGAAACTTATCCATAATCCGAGATTTTCGATAATTTTCCAGTTCATATTCCCATGCATACTTTTTGGTTTCTTCTACTTTATTCGGAGAATAAACTTCGGCGTTTTTAGATTTTTGTGTATGCTTCAAGATTTCGCGTTTGTTCTTCTCAAACTCAAGTTCTTCTAAAAGTTGTTTGCTCATACAGCCACCTCAATGAGTTTAGACGTTGTGTTGTCGCCAATCTGGATTGCTAAATTTCGATGGCAAGTAAAAATCATGATTTGTCGATTCTTGGAAACTTCCTCAAGTATCGCGAGTGTCTCTACAAATCTATTTGAGTCCCAGTTGACGAATGCCTCATCAAGAACAAAAGGCAGTTGATTTTGAGGATCTAGCGCTTCCAGTACCGCTAATCGATAGGCAAAGAACAATTGTTGAATTGTGCCTTTGCTGAAAGCTCTTGCGACGGGGATGATTTCACCATCAACTAAAAATTGGAGGTCAAAATGTCCATTATCCTCACTTATGAGTACTTCCTTGTATTTACCACGCGTCATTTGATTCATGAAGTAACTAACTCTTTGGATGATATTCGGTTGATTTTCCACCCTATAGCGTTCATCAGAGAATTTGATGATTTCAAGTAAGACCATCATTTGATTTCTAAGCTCAATACATTCTTTGAGTTCAGCTTCTGCAACGAGTATCTGACTGCTGATCGAATCCAAACATAAAGCTTCATTGTATCTCTGAATCTCTAAATTGAGACTGTGCTTTTCATCGAGAAGTTGCTTTTCAAGTGCATCGATATCGGCAATCTTTGCTTCTAACTCAAGCATTCTGCTTTCCGTAGCTTCTAAAACACTGTGCAAATCGTAATTTTGTACGGACAGTTCATCACTAAACACTTTGATTTTTCGTGTTACTTCAGTATTTTGTGCAATCATTTTTAAACCAAAGTCATAATCACCATCACCAAAGTCACTAACTTTTTCTCTTAAGTCATGTATGATCGATTCTAAGCCTATACATTCAAGTCGACTGTTTTTAATCGAAGCTTCTATCATATCAATTTGAACTTGCTTCTTTGTTTCAACTGCTTCGATTTCAGATAAACGATCCATTTGAGCGAGTACATACTGTAAGCTGAGCACAGCGCCTCGCGTCGTATCAAAGCCTTTATCGTGCATGACATTTGAAATCGTGCTTTCGATTGCCTTTTGGCGATCGATTAAAGCTGCCCATTTATCGTGTAAAGCATCTTCTTCATGCAAAAGTAAAATCAATTGTTCGAGCTTACCAAAAAAGCGTAGACTATTGTCTCTATATACATAATCGGGTAATACAATTATCCCACATAAAGCTTCGATTTTCTGAGTCAGCGCCATTAAATCAACCTTTTCAGATAATCCTGTAGATTCGTCTAATTTGAAATGTGCCATAGAATAACCAAACGCACCGATTCCAGCAAATGAAGCCAATCGTAATGGTTCAAAAACTAAGCCGATGATAAAAAAGACTATGCCCAAAACTCCTAATAATAAGTTACCTTTTTTCTTACGACTGTGCATTGATAACTCACGCTTTTCTATAGCTGCATTATTATCAAAGCCATCCGAATATTTCTGTATTAGTGTCATTAGATCAAGAACAGGAAGCTTTTTAAGTGTCGTTTTTACAGCATCTTCCAACTCTGTATCAAATAAAATCTTATATTGGCCGCCAATTTTCTCGCGCAATTTCACAAGTTCGTCAAGCTTCGTGTGCTCTTCTTGTTCAAATCGCATCATATCGCTCAATGCACTTTTCAAAGGCTCAATTTCCATTTTGAAATTGAGCAACTTCTTATCATGCTCAGAGTAAATAAATAAGGTTTCTTTTAAATTTGAATAAGCTAGTTCAGCTTTTTCTGCTTTAGCTATTGCTTCATTCCACTTGATTTGATTTTGATCGATTAAATCGGTGAGCTTACTATCAAGTAACGAAAAGGCATCCATTTTATACAGGGTACGCTTTAGACCTTCAATTCTCTCAATCAATTCTCTTATTGGCAAATTAATTCGCAACAGACGTAGTGAATGATCTAGAGACTTTCTGTCTAAATCAGCTTGTTTATACCGCCCCTCAATTTCATCAATTCTCAATAGTTTCTCTCTGATCATCTCATAGCTTTTTTCCGCTTCGTGTCGTTGCAGCTTCAATTGGTTGATTTCCATCTGAAGCTGGTTGATCTTTGGATTGCCTCGCTTGTCTTTACGCCAAAGAGCATTAATGTCTTGCTCAAGCTTTAGAATGACATCTGATGCCTTGTTCAGGTAATCAGACCCATAATTAAAGATCAATTTTTCCTGAATGGATTCAAAAGATGCCTTCTCAAATTGATTTAAATCCTCAGCAGTAAGATGAAAAACAGCCTCAAACAAAGCTTCACTGACATGATTGACAAATGGCAATGGTTCATTGCGAAATATCTGTGCACTGTTATTGGATTTGTAGAGATTAAATCTAGGTACACTTTTTAGACTTCTTTCTATCGAGAAAAGTTCCCCAGTTTCTGTGATTTCTGAAGAAAAATTAATTTCATTTTTTGACCAGTTGACATAGGGATGTTTTTCGCGACTTGAAGGCTTAAATCCGTAAATCAGTGTTGAAATGCTATTGAATATGGTCGATTTTCCAGCCTCGTTATCGCCTAAAAAAATGTTGATGCCCGGCGACAGGTCAATATCATGATCAATTAGCTTACCATAGACTTTATATCGCAATTTGTTAATTATCATCAGATCTCACCACCATTCGCTCTACGACTTCCTGTAACAAGTGGTTTTTCATAGCCTGCAGATACGCTTGTTTTTCTAACTTGTCATCAAAAATTGGCAATTCATATATTTTCGAAAGCAGCCCCTCTTCATAGGATGTATTTGAAATGCGGTGAATCATCTGGGACAACACCGTATTTTCGCTGGCTAGTTCATTCAAATTATAATGGTGGGATAGGTTTCTGCTCTTAATTTCGAAATCGAGCAAACCTGTTTTTTCCTTGACAATTTCTTCTAAAAACGAGCTATTTGACTCCATCTCTATTTGTTTTTTCAGTGGTGAACGACCAACCAAATTCAACCGAATAATCATTTGTTTCGCTGCTGATGGGCTTTCTCCAATTAATTTTGTCACATGATCTATAATCGTATTTTGCAAATCAGATAATGCTCGGATATCAGAATTTATCGTCAACGCACTCTGTTCCCACTGAATCACGTTAAAATTGACAGGCTCAGCTGTCGTGACTTGGTTTGTTAAAGTGACTAAATAGCCACCTTTAGATCCCGTCTCTTTGATATTCAAACCCTGCAAATTTCCTGAGTAAGCAATATTCTGTGTCAACTTTTGTCTTATGTGAATATGTCCAAGTGCAAAATAATTGTAGTTTAGCGATTCGATGTGTATGAGAGGCGTTGCCATATAACGCGCTTTATCGTCAATATCAATAGCAGATGGCACACTGGCATGTGCAATGCCGATCCAAATTTCTTCTGTCGATTTGATTGGAAAATCTTTGATCAAATTGCGTTGTTCATTTTTAGACTTATGGCCAACACCAACAACTTTATACGGGATGCCACTTCGACTCATGACATCGAGACATTTTATAGTATCCTCTTCAAAAAAATAAAATGAAGTGTGTTCTTTCAATGGTTCTAAAAATCGAGCTGTCAACATTGGATCGTGATTGCCAGTTACATAAAAGATCTTATGCTTGTTGTATAAAAGTCTCTCAAACTGACTAATGACAAAATACTCATCTTTAAACGATATTTTATCATCGTCGAAAAAATCACCTGCAAGAATGACGCCTTCCAAGTTGTTTTCAATTGTATAATCAATTGCATGCACGATTGTTTCATATAGTGCTTCTTTTATTTGATTTCTGACATAACTGCTTTTATTTGCAAACCCAGCACTCAAATGTACGTCAGATAGGTGTAAAAATCTTATCATTTTTGCCTCCGAAATATAATGGAACCCTTTACACAATTATAGTACAAGCTAGACAAAGTCACCACTATATTGTAGAATAATTGATAATAATTATAAAAAACTACAATATATTGAGTCTATCGTCCTATGTATTTTAGTATCTCAAATAAAACATGCACGTCACTGGATATATATGTTAAAATAATGGAAAGTAATATTAGTTATGGAGGGTTTAATGGCGCTTAATCAATTTAAATCATGGAAGCTTTTATATGAAGATCATGACCTCTGCTTTTCAAAAGCGGTTAACAAAAACGACGCTTCAAATGTATTTTTTATTACTTTTTTCGATCCAGATAAAATGTCAGTTGCGACAAAGCATCTATTGGAAGACCATTTGCACAATTATATCTCATTAGTTGAAGAAGATGGAAAATTACATTTGATACTTAAAGCACATGACGGTCGCGCCATTCATAAATTTATCAAAAACTCTAAACTTGACTATGACGATCGCGTACAAATCGTCTATGAATATTTCAAGCTTATTGAAAAATATGATGCCTTCCCCGACCCAATAAAAGTACAACTTCTCGATGAAGAACAGCTCCTTATATCAGATGATGGTCTTGCATTTCGAGAACTCATAGATTATGCTCCAACGCAAGTCTATTCAAATAAAGATGTCTTTAAACAACTCGGTAAAACACTGGATCTTATACTTCAAGATGCTGAGGGTTATCATAGCCAATTTATAGATAATTTAATATTGGGCAATCATAACTACGATTCTTTAAAAGCTGCTAAAAATCACTTCAAAGACGTGTTTATTTTTGAAAAACCGGACGCGCTTGAATCTATCAGCTATGAATACACAATTGTCCTGAACGATTTAGAAGCTGGTCCACCAATCAAAGTCACTAAAGAGGTTCCAAAGAACAAAGAAATAGGACTTGCTACACAGACTTCAACTTTTGAAAGCACTAACTTGCATCATGATGAGTTGAGCCGTGAGCTCGCTGACTTAATGGCAACCACTCAAATTCAACCAGAAATTATTGATGAGCCATTAAATGCTGAGAGTGACTTAGTCGCAGCTGATGATGCTGTTGAAACAGATGATGCTATTGAAGCAGATGATGCTGTTGAAACAGATGATGCTATTGAAGCAGATGATGCTATTGAAGCAGATGATGCTGTTGCTGTTGACACGATTGAAGCTGATGAAGCTGATGAAGTAGTTGAAGCTGTAGCTGCTGTTGATACAGTTGAAGCTGATACCTTAAAACCAGAAGTGAAATTGGATGCAAAAGCGTCTCTTATGGCAGAAATCGAAGCAGATTTGCTTCAATCAGTAACGCCAACAGTTCCAAACGTCTCTAAAGATACAAAATCATTTAAGGCAATCTTCCAAGAAGACGACCAAATGCCGGAATCATTGCCAAAATCATCGAAGCAACGCTTTCTCGAAGAGGATGACGCCTTATTTGTCGATGATGTTTCAGAAATGTTTGATGAGGATGTTTCCGATGACCATACACCACATAATCGCATTCAGATTAAATGGGTATTAATCGGTGTTGCGATTCTACTGATCCTCGTACTCGGTATATGGGGTATCAAATCCCTATTCAATTCGAAGCCAGTTGCTGCAGAGTTTGAAATAGAACCGCTACATGACAACCGCATCGCATTTATGAACACGTCAACTGGCGGCAAACAAATCACAGCATATTCTTGGGAAATTTACTATGCAGACACGCTTGTTCAAAAATTCGAGGATGAGAACTTGTTTCCTGTTTTTGATACAGAAGGCACCTATAAGATCGTCATGAAAGTTCAAGATAAGAAAGGCAACTGGAGTGAACCATTTACTCAAGAATACACCTTTGAATTGACAGAAGAAACATTGCAACCAACAGAACCAACAGAAACACCATGATTGATGAGGCAGTATAACTTATGAATAATCTATTAGGTCGCTTAAGAAAAACCATCCAAGACGAAACGATGATACAACCGAATGATCGTGTTGTTGTCGGGCTCTCAGGTGGAAAAGACAGCATGGCGCTTTTATATCTACTTAACCAATATAACAAATTCTCCCCTACACCATTCCATCTTGAAGCCATGACCATCGATCTCGGTTTTGACAATTTCGATCTCGATGAAGCACACCGATTTTGTGACACGATCCAAGTGCCATATAGCGTCATCAAAACAGACATCGCAAAGATTGTATTCGATATCCGAGAAGAAAAAAATCCGTGCGCCTTATGTGCAAATATGAGGCGAGGGGCACTGGCAAATGCTATGAAAGACAAAAAATTAAAGGTGCTCGCGCTTGGCCACCATGCAGATGATGCGCTGTCCACCTTATTCTTAAATATGCTTTATGCAGGTAAACTCAATACGATGGAATATAAATCCTATCTATCAAGAAGTGAAATCACTGTGATACGACCGCTTCTAGATACTGCTGAAGCTGATATCAAGCATTTTATTAAAACGCAGTCTATTCCAGTCTTAAAAAGTCCATGTCCAATGGATCGTCACACAAAACGCGAAGATGTCAGCCTTATGTTAAAAGACCTCTATAAAACCATCCCAAACAGCAGAAAAAACATGTTGACCGCCATGCGCAACAGCGAACAATGTAATTTATTTCAAAAATGATAAAGAGCCTCTCTGATTTTCTTATGAGAGGCTCTTTAAATATTCGATTCAATTGATATATCTAACAATTCTGGTGGACTCACCCTTTCGTCGAGTTAATTGCACTCTGTTTTATTTTAACAACCAGTTCCATAACTTCACTTAGGTGGTGTCCATTATCTGCTTCCAAACATGTGATCCATATTAATAATTTAGGAAATCTTTGTGATTTCATACATGGTCAGTCATGAAGCAGTTTACATAATTTCGTTTCCGTTCCTTTGTTGCTTATAACTTTGCTTCGAATTACAAATTAGGTTTTTGGCGGTCTCACTCCTTTTTGTGTTGCCATTGAATGGTTGCCGTTCCTACATCCTATATTCAATTCCGAACTGGTTTGTTACTATTAGTATAGCATAAAACAAAAAAAAGGGAAGCCTTATTTTACGATTTAGACATATTTTTGTTCGTTAATTCGTGCACAATGTTTACATAATCATTTATTCGCTTATCCAAGTTTTCTACCTGCAAAATGTCCCCTGGGTCGTTTGCAATTGCCATAGAAACAAACTTTGGCGGTAGACGAAACCCCTTATTGATGTGCAACGCCCCTATCAGTTGACCTGATACAGAATCATTTCCAGAGTTTCCAGAAACAACTATACCTAATATATATTTATCTTGAAAAGAAATCTTTCGATATAGTGCCGTCAAGCGATTAATGACCGCCATCAGTTTTGCCGAAATAGCGTCATTGTAGTTTGGACAGATCCAAACGACGATATCCGCCTGTTCAATCATCGGAAAGAGAGACTCTACAACAAAGCCACCATAAAAGCAGCTTTTTTCAAGAGAATAGTAAGAACACGTCTCAAAGCTACACCCATAACAATCTGTAATTTTGCCTTCTTCTACATGAAGCTCATCGATGATGAGCGTTTCATTATTATTTGTAATCAATCTCTCTTTGATCAAATCCCAAAGCATTAGCGTGTTGGAAATCCCCTTATGCCCAGCATGAAGTACAAGGATTTTCAAACTATCCTTTGCTAGAAATGAATAGGCGCCCAATCGCTCTATTAATTTGGCAATCTGTATTTTCTCTATGGCCTCAAGGGGTTCATCGATCACTTTAGCCCACGTCTTGAAGTTTTGGT
This sequence comes from Acidaminobacteraceae bacterium, assembly GCA_942493125.1. Taxonomy (GTDB): domain Bacteria; phylum Bacillota; class Clostridia; order Peptostreptococcales; family Acidaminobacteraceae; genus Fusibacter_C. The sequence continues at coordinate 853,954 of OW818667.1, forward strand.
GGTCTTTGACGCGCTCAACTAAGGGGTGGCCAATAAACTCACATCCCATTTGATTGGCGACAAAGATGAATTTTTTAGCATAGGACTTTGTGTAACATTCATCACCAGAAACGACGATTAATGCGGCAATAGCATTAGTGAACTGCGTTTCATCGCCTTGTTTGAACAAAGTCATTTGGTCTCTCAAGTAGGCATTCGCTGCGTCATTTTCACCGATCACATCGAGCTCGATGATAAACAGTTTCTTAGAATATCCATTGATAACGACATTTTCCACTTTCAGTGCTTCTCCTTCACAGTATGCGTTCAAATCAAAATCATCACTCGTGAAGTTTATGCATTCAATTCTTTCCATGTATCCTCCAACCGCTTATAAGTTGTTTCAAGTCGCATCATCAGGGCGTTTGAAACGGTCAATCGCTCAATATCAACCCCATAACTTTTCTGCCTGTTACGACTCCCCCAATACACGCCGCGTAAAAAATTAGCACTATAATGATCTTTACCAGCTAACCGATTGACTATAGAAATAGCACCAGATGACATGGCCGGTGCAACAAATGGCTTGTAGCCTAATGCGCGCATCTCCAAATTCGCTTCAACAACGCATTTCGTCAAACGTATAGAATCGTCTTGATCCTCAGACAATATATCGTCTGCCACAACTAGCGCCTCTCCATGTGGTCCAAACACGCGTCCTGTTTCTGCATAGTTCAAAGACAATTTATTGCTATAATATTGTGCACGTCCATCCATGACGCCAAGTCCAAATCCGATAACTTGTTCCGGCAATAAACCCATGTAATCCATCATTCCAGTTGTTTCATTGCGATTTGAACTTTCGAAAACCTGCTTACATAACAAATCCACTGGATCAGATACCACAGCAAAAATCCCTTTAAATTGCGCATTGCGAGCCTGCTGTGCATAATGTGCAATCAACTTTGAATTCTCTTCGAATTGAATCATTCGAACATCTTTACCCTCTTCCCCTACTTTCGGCACCCCTTTAGAAGCACAGAAAACAAACATATCACCAGAAAAAAGTGACTCACTGCCAATGGCCATAATATTCAGTTTCGGGTTGATGGCGATTTGGTTTAGCTCCATCTCACAGCGGCTTTTTTGTGCTTCACTGATATCGTAAATACCCAAGGATTCTATGACGTCGCCACCCAAGAGTTTTAGTCCGATCGAGAGCATGCTTCCAACATCGCCAAGACCCAATAAGGTTAATTTTTTTTTCTTTTGGAAGTTGGCTTCTGAATCCTCTAAATAGGTAATCACCCGATCGAGGTCATCAGTGCCGAAAACGTGCTCGAAGTAACTCAAGTTAATTGCTGGGATTGATTCGCTTGAAATGTTATAAATCTCTGCTAACGATTCGTAATCTCCATTAAAAGCCGCCTCTTTTGAAATATAGGCCATTAATTTTGTCGAACCCACTGGTGCTCTAAAGAGATAAACCAGTGAATCATTTTTTAGTGCATCGCTTTGCGCCTCAGTCGCCCCTAAACGCGTCAGATCTTCAAAAGCGATAAATGTCAAACCCTTGTATTCATACGTCATGTCTGTCTCCTATCCGATGTAAAATGATTTCAATTTTCTAAGCTGTTCGAGATCGTCCTTGATATACTCTGAAGGTTTGACATTGTCAGAATAGAAAATATTCTTACCTTTATCTGGGTATCTTGGCGTATTCAAAACCTCACCCAAACGATCGATGGTCAATAGTCGGTCGTTTTGCTTTTCATAGGCGATCTCAACAGCTGCCATGATATCGATGGCATTGATAAGCGCCGTTTCAGATAAATTGTAAATCGATTCTTTTGATGCATCCACGACATATGAAACGGGTGAATATGGCAAAATCAAATTTACAGAATTGATCAAATTGCTATCGGGAATGCTGCCTCTCCAGACGGCATCGCCGTCAATAAATGGATACAACTTGCTCTCATAGAACCACACTTTAATCTTTGGAATGAAATAAGCGGAATCGACCTTGATATTCATAGACTCTGCAACTTCTTTGCCAGTACCTGACATGATACCAACGATGAACTTTTGGATTTCTACGTCATATTTTTTGAAATAGGGTTCCAATGCTTTTACGCGATAGCCTTTATTGAGTAGGTCATCCACTAGGATCACAGGTCTATCAAACGATTTGAGCATCTTAATTTGGTTTTCAACGTCGAGATAGAAAGGATATTCCTTAATTTGATGCGATAACAAATCCGTTGAAAAATACTTTTCTGCATGTAAAGTCTTAGTCACTGTATTTGGCAATAACCAGCGTTTAAAGACGGCTCCAAATGGCACGCACATTGATTTTCCCACTTTCTTTGGCACAAGTGGTTGTGAAGGCATATGATTTTCTTCACAGACCTTCTTAATCAAATTTTCGTAGATCATCACCCTGTCGAAATTCAGTACCAAATTGCCTGGATAAAGTTCTGTCAGTGAACGCTGTAAACGGGTTCTAGATTTCGCCATGGCAGTTACCACTTCAGGCAAATATCTGTAAGGCTCTTTAAACATGACATCGATATCGAGATTTAATGTACATGGCGCAGACATATTGACGACATAAACGCTTTCGTTCGTCTTTGCCGATGATATATTTTGAAACCCTTGATCTGCAAGCACTTCGATGAGATCCTTACCGATTTGATTCTTGATGCCTTCTTTAAAAACGCAATAAGTGTAGTCTCTTGAAAGTGCATGTGCCAGCGATTCGGTCAACATGATCTGGTCGACATTTTTTACATCTGTAACTTTTCTCTTAATGATGCTGTCTATGACCAAAATACGTCCAATTGAGTGTGTTCTAATGTACTTGATAATGCTTTCATCCTCAAACTCACGATGAATGTCTGTTGCTCTTAGCCAATGAGAAAATGAAACCGATACGATTTCACAATTTTGTTCCAAGCTTCTGAGCACGTAGACTTTAGCGCTTGGGTGATCGCTAAATTGCTGTATTCGAGCCGTAACTTCTGTGGTGTCGCCACCGATTAAAGCTAAGATTTCTGTCATAAGCCCTTTATTGATCACATCGTGAATCTCAAAATAAATCGATTTGGTCATCATCATGCGCTTGTACATTGGCTCTCTTTGATACAAACCCTTTTCATAGATATAATTTTGAGCCAGAGGATCAATCAACGTCGAAATATCGCGTTTTTCATCTATTGAATCCCTTATGAGCGTCGAACTGATGTGTTCATAGTCCTTAGGCAGTGTAAACCGCACAGAATCAGGGTGTAATTTTGCAAATTTTTCATTGAGTGCCTCAGTATCATTTTCTGTCGTATGGGTATCGAACCGTTCATAAACAATATGCGGAATCTCATTGATCATGCTCGGTTTCTCTGAATTGTATGCCGATGCATTTAATACGACATCACTGCCCACGACAATATAGACCTCTGAATCCGGAAATAGATCCTTAAGCACTTTCAGGTCTTTGTCATTTGCGATATTGATCGATATATCTCTAGGAAATTGGTAGATATCTATGTCGCTTGCAATTGATTTTTTAATGATATTGCGCCTAATCAAATTCGGTTGCGTGCGTTTGGACCATGAAAACTCATCTACATACAAAAGAACTTCAAACCCTTGATTCTTTATATCATTTGCAATCTGCTTATGACTCAACGTAAAAGGGTCAAATGCACCAGGGAAAAAAGCGATGCGCTTATTTGGTGGTGGATAGATTGGTCCTACCATGTGGTTGTATTCTGAAATGAAATTGTTGATGTATTTCAGCGAAGCTGTGTTGTTATAAAAGATCAGTTCATCAGCTTCATCCGTATTTGTCATTAAAGACATGACTTTTTTAATTGTCGTCCGGTAAAGATATTCTTTCTTTTTAAGACTCAGTGCTGGATCAGAAAGCACATCCTTCGCAATGACGGAAAATGCCATTTGATTGACATAGCTTGATCCGTGTACAAAACCGCAGAAGAGCACACCAAATAATCTTAGAACCCGGTTGATATGCGATTCGGTCGTATCCTTAAACGCATAGCGATAATCCGCATATTGCGTGATTGCATAACCAATCGTTTTTTCAATTAGTGCAATAAGTTTTGAGTTGTTTGTGCTCATCTTTCGTTCAAAACTCTCTATGATTTCGTCGAGTTCCTTCGGCTTGACTTGAAGGATGATTTTCCCTAAGTACGGTGGTATGTACTTGGTAAATTCATAACTTTCCATCTCAAGTGCTCTTATAAGTTCAACAGCTATGTCATTCTTTTGTTCAAAGCTTAGATGTGGCACAAGCTGAAGCAGCATACGTCCCGCCGTATTTCTAACGGATTCGAGGGCACTGACTTTAAGTAGATTACATAAGTGCATGGCCATATAAAAACAATTTTCATAATCATAGAGTAACGTGTTACGCATGAGCAGTTCAATTTGAAATCGTTTTGCCACATCTAGAGTTGCGGATTTCAAATTACTTAAAAAAATGTTGCTGGTGAACTGGAGATCGTCCTGGCAGATGATTCTAAATTTCTCAATGTGCTGTGGTTCACATTTCAAATGCTCCGCCAACTTAAGTCTTGCATAATTTTCTGCAGGATCTTTAAGAGGTGTAGGATATTCAGGAAGCACGCGCATCACTCGGGCTTCATCCAACAGATTTTTTTCAATATGTGGCAAAATCGAATAGATGAGGTTGTAGGCACGTAGTCTCAACTTGTTATCTTCATCCGTCAACAGATTGGATACAAAGTTCATAATCGTTGCCTTTTGTACTGCGTTAAATTCGATAAAAGGAAGGATTCTTGCCGCTTTGATGAGATAAAATCTAATTTGTTCATGATCGCTATATCGGTTAAAAAAATCGACTGTAAGCGCAATGCTAAGCAAGCGTTGTTCTTTGCCCTTCAAATGTTTAAAATAGGCATCGAGCATATCTCTCATACTATAGCTGATATATTTCTTGTGACGGTCAATAATTTTACTTTCTGGATTCAAGAACTTTTCGATCGTCATTTTAAGAAGGCTGATCGTATCAAGCGCATTGGTTTCCAGAGTAATGCTTGGCGGCGTTTCCTTTCGTATTTCTTCGTCGTATGAAGCTATGACTGTACCAATGAGTTCTGCACATTGTTTACGAATATCTTCCTCTGGTAGCACGAGCTTTTCGTAAAGAAAGTTGATCATAATTTGCTTTTGCTTTTGAGTGAGGTAGTTATAATACTCTTCTAAAATCGAAATATAGCCACGCAAGCTCGTCAAATCCCGACTGTTTCGAACAGGTTCAAGCAACTTGTTCAGAGAGGCTTCATCTCTCAGGCGGTATAGGAGTTCAATGTTGTGTTCTATTGAAGAGAAAATGACATTTTGCGTGATTTCTTCACCTTGCACCAATGTAAAATACTTTCGGTTTTTATTTGATATATATTCTGTTAAGCGTTCATAATTTTGATCTTGCATCGTATCGATCCCAAGATCCGTTAAAAACTCTTCAAAATCTTTGAGTTTGCCATATACACGACGATATCGGTTTTCCTTAGCTGCGTCGAGGTTATCGAGCTTGTTGAGGATGACATCAAATGAATCCTTTATATTGAAAAACATCATGACTGATTTATTGTTGATGCGTTCCGCTTTGACTCTAAAATCACTGTGTATCAAAATCAATGATTCGATCGGCAATGCATCGAGTTCTAAGTCCCAAGTGGAATGGTTGATCGCGACGTTTCTAATGTAGACTATGTGTCGCCTTTCGAACCACTCACCTGTATAAAAATAATGATAATAAGCAACGCGACTCATTTCATCGGGCTTGCAACCAAATTTACCAATATCGTGACCGATGGCAGCACCTGAAACACGCCCTAAATCTATTGGGTATCCAGATGCTTTAAGTTGTCTCGCTGTCTTCATCGCAAGATGATGAACACCACAAATATGGTCAAGTGTCGTATAGCCGATCACTTCTTGGTTGAGCTTCATCATTTCATAGACAAAATCGTGTATATAGGCGCGTTTAAAGGCCAAATACTCCGATTTGTCTTCTAAGGCTTCTATCTCTAGGTCCGTCAATAACTCTATCGGGTATAAACTTTGCCACGTGTTGTCTTTAGATTTGCGCTGAATGCCTGATATGATTCTTAAGACGCGCAAAAAAATCTCTGCAACTGGGTTTTTTTCTTGGCTTAGTGGAAATGGAAGTGCCTCTGGAAAAGAAAAGTTCAAACTGTAATAGTAACAATATTTAAGCCAGGCATCTCGATCCATAGTGGCGTCAACTGAGTCAAAGAACGGACGCATCAACGTATAGATGTCATAACTGTGAAATTTATTTTGATGGATTATCAATGACAGTTCGTCTCTGAACGCATCATCCCCGATGATGTCCACTACGAATTTTCTCGTGACACGAACGTTCTTCAAAAATGATCGATTCAATAATTCTTTTTCGATTTCTGTGAGTATTTGACCCGTAAAGTCACCCATAGTGTCACCTCATTCATATTATTATTACTATTATCCCATACAAAAAGCGCGAATACAATTCAAACTAAACTAAGGCAACGTTTCTGCCGATAATATAAATAATAGATATAGAGGAGGCCACCTATGTCCAACATAACGAAAAGTCCAAGTGTAAGCAATTATAAAAACGTGTCCGCAAGCAAAGTTAGGGCGACAAGTTTTAACCCGATTGTCACACATGTTTACGGGAAAGGTGAAGTGCACAACAATCCAGAACACAGATCTGGAAATGAGCATTTTATTATGGATGCCTTCTATTCAAACTCGCATAATTTCAAAGCGTCATTCATGCGGCTGACCTCAAACGATTCGGATTACGACGCGCTAAAGCAATACTATCGCACGCATGAAGAAGAAGTACTTGCCGGAGCAAATAGCTTGCTTGAAGCGCTCAATGACATATTAGAAACGAGCAATACGTGTGATCAAACGCACGGCACACATTTCAAGTTTTTAGTTGAAAGCATTTTATTCAGCTTTGAAGATGCTTTAAGAAAGATTGGTTTTACAAAAATAAAATCAGAATACGATGTCAATGGCCATATTTTTTACACCACTTTAAGTGAGAATCCTGAAATATTTGAATTTCTATATAAACAACCACATGGGCTCATTGAAATGCTGTCAAAGGTCTATTATAAAATAATTGGCGTCACAAGCGCTTCACAAACCGAAGGGCGGATTATCGATTTTCGGACTTGATTTTATGTTGCTTTGCTTTAAAACATGCAGGGCATTAATCTCCGCCCCTGTGATAATAATCTGTGCAAATATATAGATCCACACCATAAAAGCAATCATCGCAGAAAGCGACCCATATAAAATCGAATAATCCGTTACGGTTACGACCACAGTAGAAAATAGAAAATTGGTGATCACAAGACCGAAAACGGCGAATAATGCACCGGGATAAATGTCCCTTAGGTGCATTTTTTTATTGGGTAAAAAGGTGTAGATGGATATGATCGCTATGATGAACGTTGAAATCAGCAGAATATTTCTAGAATATTGAATCATCATGAGAAAGTTCTTATCAATGCTAAACTCAAATGTATTAGCTAAAAAGTTGACGATTTCAATCGCTAGTCTGGGAATCATCAAGGAAAGGACAATGATCAGAGTAAACAAAACCATATAGCCCATCGCCATAAATTTTAACAGAAAAAAATTACGCGTTTCCTTGACTTCATAGGATGTGTTGATCGCTTGCCTCAGCGCCGTTACCGCCTTAGATGAGGCATAGAGCATCCCAAGACCAGAGATGGACAAAACAGCATTTCCTTCAATACTAAGTGATTGGCTAATAAAATCGGTGATTAGAATGCTAATACTATACGGTAGTATGGTTTTCAGGGCATCGATCATAAAATCGTAATTGATTTGCAGTTTTGATATGATGGATAATATAAAAATCAACATCGGGAAAAATGACAGCACAAAGAAAAATGCCATTTGTCCTGCAAACGCCGTCAGTTGATGTGCGATATTTCTCTTGTTAAGTTCGTCCAAGTATGCGAGTATTTTCAACACGTGCCTCCATTAATGATTTGATAAGACTTTCTTAATATCTATACCCCTTATTTTACCTTTGTTTTAATTAATTTTTAAGTAGTAATTTTACCTATTACAGCATAAACTAGTATTATAGGTTATGTTAAGAAATTGCATAATTAATAATAGGAGGCCGTTATGAAATCAGGTAAACTCTTTATACTGATTCCCATCATCGTCGTGATCGTTGCATTGTTCTTAAGCAGCTATTATACTCTCGACAATGCTGAGGAAGCAGTTATTGAAAGATTCGGTGAATTGACAAGCGTAAACACAACTGCGGGTTTACATTTCAAGATTCCATTCATCGACAAAGTCATCATCTACAACACTAACGAAATTTATTCACTACAATATGGGTACCGACCAACAAGTGAAGCGACGACAACAAGCGCTGCGACATACCAAGACGTCGAGTATGAAGCCATCGTATTGACAAAAGGCTCATATCTAATCAACATTGGTGCGGTTATTCAATACAAAATCACCGATCCAGCTGCATATTATTACAACGTTGACGATCAAGAAAACACGATCAGATTGGCATTTGAAAGCGTTCTGAGAAGCAACATTCAAAACCAGTTACTCGATGATGCCTTAGTCAACAAAGACAGTATTTCTAAAGAAATCATGCCTGACTTATCTAGAAAACTAGCAAGTTATAATGTTGGCATTACACTCACAGAAGTTAAATTGACAGATGTCCTTCTCCCTGAAGACGTTCAACCAGCTTATGACGATGTCAATATTGCTTCAAACGAGAAAGATTCGTACAAGAGTCAAGCTGACAAGTATTCAAACGAAATGCTCCCTAAAGCACGTGCAGAAGCCTATCAGATGATTCAACAAGCTGAATCGTATAAAGCTGAAAAAGTTGCTCAGGCAAAAGGTGACGTCACAAACTTCAATCAAGTTTATGACAAATACAAAGTTTCGCAAGAAATCACAAAAACCCGTTTGTATCTTGAAACGATGGAAAAAATACTCTCTGCGACCAAACACAAGTATATTATCGACTTAAACAGCGACAGTGTTCTTAAGTTCTTACCACTCCAAACGAACGGAGGTCAACAATAATGAATATCAATCAAGGCGAACCAAAACAAGAATCCGAAGAGAAATTCGAAAATAAATTTGAACCTAAGTTCGAACAAAAGTCAGCACCAAAATTTGATCCAAATTTCAGCAATGTGAAAAAACATGCTAAGACAAGCGCAAAAACCATCTTCTTAATACTCATCGTATTAGGTGCCGTCGCATTTTTAAGTAACTGTTTCTATATCGTCAGACAAGATGAAGTTGCGACAGTACGTGAGCTAGGCGAAATCAAACGCATCGTCGTCGATGCTAACAGTGAATATGCACAACTCCAAAATGATTTAGATCCTAGATTTAAAGATGTCATCATAGACACTAGAAAAGGCCTCAAATTTAAGACACCTTTTATCACAACGGTTGAGAAAGATACGAGCAAGCTTCTCACTTATATCTCAAACACAGCTAAAATCAATACAAGAGATAAAATCAAGTATGAAGTCAGCATGTATGCCCAATGGCAAATCACGCATCCAGGTATTTTTAGAACCTCACTTGGAACGGTTTCAAGAGCAAATTCAAAGATCGACGAAATCACTTATGCGGTTGTCATCGACAGAATCAACCGTTTGAGCAGCAATGACTTCTTGAACAACAAAGAAGCCCTTGGAACGATTCTAGATGAAGCTATGGCAGAGCTTAACAACAATTTGGCGACACAGGGCATTCGCTTAAACGATATCGATATTTTCAGAACGATCTTGCCGCCATCAAACATCGAATCCACTTACAAAAAAATGATTGCTGAACGTGAAGCCATCGCGCAACAAATTCGTTCAGAAGGTCTAGAAATCTATCAAAACACTGTAGCAGATACTGATAGAAATGTCGCTCAGATCAAAGCGAGCGCTATTGAACAATCAGAACAAATCAAAGGTGATGCTGACGCGACAGCCCTTGAAATTTACGCAAATGGTTTCAGTAAGGATCCAGCTTTCTATGAATTCTGGAGAACGATGAAATCTTATGAACAAACTATTGATGCCGATACTGTCATGTATATCGATAAAAATAACGATTACTTGAAGTTCTTCTCAAACGGAGCAGGCTCATTGACTCAGTAACAGTCTAATAACTAAAAACAGCACGAATAAAGCCTACGAACAACTTGCAGATGCAAGAGGTCGTAGGCTTTTATTTTTACTTTATATAAACGTTTCATATCTTCTGACGCGTTTAATGATATCGGATAATGTTGCCATGTCAACGGTCTGCGCTTTATCTGAAATTGATTGCTCTGGATCAGTATGTGCCTCAATCATGAGTCCGTCTGCGCCACAAGCGATGGCAGCTTCTGACATGATGCCAACGAGTTCTCTAATGCCGGTCCCATGGCTTGGATCTACGATGATAGGCAGACCAGTTTCCTTTTGTATGATGGGAACAGCCGCTAAATCAAGGGTGTTTCGCGTATAATCCTCAAAGGTTCTTATGCCGCGTTCACAAAATATGATATTATTATTGCCACCCTTAGCAATATGCTCTGCTGCCAAAATCCACTCTCTGATCGTCGCACTAAAACCGCGCTTTAACAAAATGGGTTTTCTCGTCTCGCCTACCGCTTTTAATAAAGAATAGTTATACATATTTCTAGATCCTATCTGGATCACATCTACTTTTTCTGCAAAGATGTCAAGGTAACTAGCATCCATGAGTTCTGTCACTATGGGAAGACCCGTTAATCTTCCTGCTTCAAGCATCCACTCAAGACCTTCAAGACCATGACCTTGGAAATCATTTGGATTCGTGCGCGGTTTAAAAATGCCACCTCTCAAGAAATCTGCACCAGCTGCTTTCGCCTCATGTGCTATCGAAACAATTTGTTCGTAACTTTCTATGGAGCAAGGGCCAGCAATAATTACCGGTATTGAGCCACCTATTTTTTTATCGCCAATTTGTATACATTTTGTTGCATAATTTGAATTCATCAATTGTCCTCACTCTTATTATTTACGGAGCATACCATAACCACCGTAAACACCTTTTTTATCTGAAACTGTTATAACTGCGTTATCTTGGACGCTTCGAACAAAGTTTGCACATTCCTTAATTTTATTCCTTGATACATACATGAGAAGCACACTTCTCGGGTGATTTTTTCCTTGTCCTGCAATTACTGTAACGGCAAATCCTTTATCTCTAAGCGCATCGACAACTGGATCCGTTTGTTCCTCTTTCAAGATGATCTGCATCTCTGCGAGCCCGATGCCTATTTTCTCTTCAATCCAACTTCCGAGATAATTTCCTAATGAAAAGCCTAGCGCGTAGGCCACTATTTTTAATGGATTTTCCATGATGTTGTCAAGAACAGTGCTGACGAGGATTATCCAAAGCGACACTTCAAAGAATGCGATAATCGCACCAATTTTCCGTTCGCCTTTTGTGATCAATACCATTCTAACAGTTGCCATGGATACTTCAACAATTTTAGCCAAGACTATAAATAAATAGATCATCAGATACACTCCTTATTTTGCGTTTTGGGTATAATATAGTATTATATAATTGAGTGCTCATAAAAACGCAAACATCATGACAATTATACACCATTTTATGGCCACCCTCAATAATACTTATGGAAATAGCTGATTAGGAGCTTGAAATGATAGATAAACTTATTGAAACAATTAAATCACATAAGGCCAACACTTCAGGTGTTAAGCGTCAGTCTTCTGTATTGATACCACTAATCAAGAGAAATGACACTTGGCATTTATTATATGAACGACGTTCATACGATTTAAAATCTCAACCCGGTGAAATCTGTTTCCCTGGTGGTTCGATTGAGGCCGTTGAACTTCCAAGAGATGCTGCTATCAGAGAAACGTGTGAAGAACTCAATCTCACGAGAGATTCTATTGAGATCATCGGTCAAATTGACTCGATCATGACGAGTTTTGACATGCTCATTCATTGTTATGTGGGCTTGTTACACTGCCAGTTTGAGGAAATTGATTATTCGAAAGATGAAGTCGACCTCATTTTCACGGTTCCAATTGAGTATTTGATGGATAATCCACCTATGAGCTATCTCATCAATTCAAAATTTGATCTTGCAGAAGATTTTCCTTTTGAAAGCATTCCCAACGGCAAAAATTATAATTTCAAATCGATGTCTTATCCCATTGTCTTTTATGACTATGAAAGCTATACGATTTGGGGATTGACTGCACGAATGACGGAACAATTCATAGGGATGATCAAGCGCGAATCTGATTTGCCGTAATATATCGATTATGGACATAGAAAATGGACTTTCACATCAAACATGAAAGCCCATTTACAGGATTTTGGCACGGTAATTTATAGCATATTCAGTTTTAATAAAAGTTTCTACCAATATAAGCATTCCTCCTAATCAAGTAAAGTATCAATTTGATTGTGTCGTTTCATTACATTCGGAATTACTCATTTGTGTGACTATGGGCCACTGCCCAACAATCCGTCCCAAGAATCCATCTATAAAAAACCACGTGGGTTTGTTATATTCATATAATACCCGCTGGTACTTAAAATAAACAATTTTTATGAAGTCGGAGGTGTCAAAATGGAGCTGGAAAAATACTTATTACCTTCACACTCTGTTGAAATCACAGTTACTATACGTGATGAAAACAATCGCATCAACAATCTCATACTTAGGTCCATCATCGAAAAAGGCTTAGTTGACAACGTGTTCAGAATCATCGCTCCAATCTATCATGGCAAAGTATATAATTTTCATGTGGATGAAGTCATTTCAATTTCATTTTCAGTTTCTGAATCAACAAACAAAGACCTATATTCTGTCAACTGTAAAATCATCGACCGACAAGTTTTAAATAGCCTCTCTTTATTAACTTTACAAGTCATAAGCAAACCTTCAAAGGTGCAAAGAAGACAAGCCTTTAGAGTAAATATTTATAACACTTACCCATTTAAACTACGCGAAAATATCTACGAACTCTATACTAAAGACATCAGCTCTACAGGCATGCTTGCACTTAGTACAACCCATGTGCCAACTGGCACAGTCTTCGAAATCCTTTTTGATGCCAACATAAAACCAAAGGATTCCCTAGATTCAGAGTTTTCAGAAGCTAAAGTTTTCAAGGTTAGGTGTAAAGTCATCGACAGCATGCCTCAAGTAGAAATCAGACGCTATTTAAACCGTATACAATTTGAAGGCTTATCGGAAGTAGAATCCAAGTTTTTGATTCAATACCTTTATGCTAAACAGACTGAAATATTGCACTTAGACCCAAATGCCAGCGAAAAAATCAGCGCTTTTTTTGAACAAGAAGAAGCCTATCATCCAGATAGAAATTCGAAAGAATTTATGCGTATCCAAGTCATTGGGCTTATCAGCTTAGTTACTACTTTTATTGCCGTTGTTATGCTGATGTTCTCAAGGCCGAAAAAAATGTATGTTTTAGACTATTTTTTCGACTTTTATAGACCACAGTTCTGGGATCGGGACTATTTATTTGGCGCTTTCATTCTAGCAAGTGTCGTTATCATGATCAACCTTGTCGGTCTGTTTTTAAATGTGCTTGAAATCAAAAAAAACAACAACACCATTCATTGGATGTTGTTGATCACATTGGTTTTCTGTATCGCTATCGTTATAACGACGCTGAGAATTTCAAATATTAACGGGTTGTTTTTTTGGTAACTTCTATTTGACGATTTAATCTTCATGTTCAAATCTTTGGCCTTGTACGCTGTTCCTAGCTACAAGGCTTTTATTTATGCCATTGATCACGGATCTTTTATTGAGAACCCATCTCGGAGCTATAAGCATCGAGCGTTCACCGTCACCAGTCAGTCGATGAACGACCGTTTCAGGATTCAAATGCTCAAGGGCATCACAAACCCAATCGATATATTCAGACTCGGATAGCATGTGAAATGGATTTTGATGATACATCGTTTCAAGCTCAGTATCCTTTAAAATATTGAGCATGTGAAACTTGACGCCAAAGACACCAAGTTTGCCAATCGCTGTAACAGAAGCGATAAAATCCTCTTTCGATTCTCCTGGAAGGCCAGCAATCAAATGAACGACGATTGGTATATTCCCATCCTTAAGCAACTGAAATGCAGCTATAAAATCATTGAAATCGTAGTGTCTTCTAAGCCATCCTGCACGGTCGTCATGAATCGTCTGGAGTCCAAGTTCAACCCACATGACATTAAAACGTTTGAACAATTCGATATGTTCTTGTCTGATGCAATCGGGTCTCGTAGCAACCGCAAGACCCTTAACCCCATCATTGTCAAGCGCTTCTGAATATAACTGTTCCAGTGCTTCAACGGACTTGTAGGTGTTCGTATAGTTTTGAAAGTAACCGATATAGGCATTAGATGCCCATTTTGCAGATAAAAGTTGTTTTTGACTATCAATTTGTTCGCGAATGCTTGCACCTTGATTCTTTTTACCTTGAGTCATAACCCCTGCGAACTCACCTGAGCCACTTTCACTGCAAAAAATACACCCTTGAGCGGACAAAGTCCCATCGCGATTCGGACAAGTGAAGCCGCCATCCAGTGAAAGTTTTACCAGCTTCTCGCCATATACTTTCATAAAATATTCACTTAGTCCATAATAACGCCCAGACATCGGGTCACATCCTATCTTTTAGTATTTCTATACTTCTATCTAAGATTCCTGAGAAATATGCAAGTGTCAAACCGTAGTTCGTCATTGGGACTTCCTGCGTCTCCGCTTGATCAATGCGATAAATCATCGATTTTCGGTTGACCATGCATGCGCCACAGTGGATAATCAAATCGTATTTGTCCAAATCCACAGGAAAATCGTGGCCCATCGCATATTCGATCACAATGTCAGGATTGATTTTTGTATGAATCAACTTTGGTATTTTGACGCGGCCAATATCTTCATGTGAATGATTATGCGTACAATTTTCTGCGATTAAGATGCGCGAGGATGCTTTCAGGGTTTTAAACGTCTCAAGACCCTCTAACAATTTGGCGATATCGCCCTTTTGTCTTGAAAACAGAATTGAAAAACCCGTAAGAGGGATCTCTTTAGGCACTATTTTGGAAACTTCAGCAAACGCCTGTGAATCCGTGATGACCAAATCGACATGACTCAGTTCCTCAAGCGTTTCAGCGAGCTCTGTATCTCGAACGACATGACATTTGATGCCATGATCGAGACAATCTCTGATAATCTGTACTTGAGGTAAGATAATGCGACCCTTTGGCGCTTCTGAATCGATCGGAACCACGAGGACAACTGTGCTGCCATAAGGTAGCAAATCTCCGACAAGTGGCTCTTCTTCTTCAAGTACTGCGAGCCTGTCTTGGAGCAATGCATTGACTTTGTGGATATCAGATAAGTTCTGAGCCGTTATAAACACCTTTTCATAATCGATACTTTCCGCTAAGGCACGCGTCTCTTCCGACATAAGATCATCTTTGTTGACGATGAGCATGTAAGGTATGTTAAAACGCTTAAAAACGTCCTGCATGGCACGAAAGGCTTCTAAGTCAGGTTTTGTACCATCTAAGACATAAAGGGCAAAATCCGTACGCTGGAGCATCTGCTTCGTCTTATCTACTCGAAGGCTGCCGAGGATGCCTTCGTCATCTAGTCCAGCGGTGTCAATCCATACGACTGGACCAAATGGGATGAGTTCCATCGCTTTGAAAACGGGATCCGTCGTCGTGCCTTCAAACTCTGAGACAACGGCGATATCTTGGCCGATGATTGCATTAAACAATGACGATTTTCCAGCGTTTCTGTTGCCGTATATGCCAATGTGTACACGGTTCGAATTGGGTGTTTTATTCATAAGTCACTCCTACAGGAAAATGTCGCGGTCGCCGTTGGTCAAATCTTGAAGACCCTTTACTACGACTGTTTTTGTTTTGTCATCTTGTATTTTTACGATTTCACCTGCGATAAAGGTATCGACTTGTTTATTGAGCGCTTCATCACCGAAATCAAGTGCATATTCTTTAAGCGTCATGAGTGCATTCGGTTGGCAAACGTGTTGAATTTGACCCGACTTTGCAAGCGCCATAAATCGATCGCCCGTACGGCCACTTCTATAGCATGACGTGCAATAGCTTGGTATAAAGCCATCTTCAATGAGTCCCTTAATCACTTCCAGAGGTGAGCGCTCGTCAGATACTTTAAACTGTGCCACTTCGTGAACGCCATCTTCATTTTCTTTATAGCCGCCAACACCTGTACACGAGCCTGCACTAAGCTGCGTCACGCCTGCATGAAGTAGTTCGCTACGAATTTCCTGTGTCTCACGCGTCGAAAGGATGATGCCCACATATGGTACTGCAATTCTAAGGATTGCTACGATTTTTTTAAACGTCTCATCGTCGATGATATGGTCGAAATCCGTCAGATCCATGCCTTCCGCTTTTTTAATTCTCGGCACAGAGATTGTATGGAAGCCGACGCCATAATTTTCTTCAAGGTGTCTGTTGTGAAGCATGAGTGACAATACTTCGAAGCGATGGTCCGCTAATCCGAACAAGACGCCTGCGCCGACATCGTCAATCCCAGCTTGCATCGCGCGATCAAATGCAGTCAAGTGATACTCGTAGTTTCCTTTGACAGAGCGCGGGTGAACTTGTTTATAGGTTGGTTTGTGATAGGTTTCCTGGAATAGGATATACGTGCCGATATTGGCGTTTTTAAGCTTTGAGAAATTTTCTACAGTTGTCGACGCGATATTGACGTTAACTCTTCTAATATTGCTCTTTTCAGTCGCTTCGTCATAGATGATTCTGAGCGTATCGATGATATAATCGATATCGCAGTTGATTGGGTCTTCTCCCGCTTCAAGTGCAAGGCGTTTATGGCCCATGCTCTCTAATATTCTAACTTCCTGTCTGATTTCCTCTTCAGAAAGTTTACGTCTCGCAAATTTGTTTTCTTGCTTATAGCCACAGTACGTACAGTTGTTGACGCAGAAGTTGCTCACGTACAAAGGTGCAAAGAGCACGACGCGATTGCCGTAGATGGATTGCTTGATTTCCGCAGCTAAATTATAGATTTTTTGTATTTGCTCTGGTGTGTGTGCTTGCAATAAGATAGCCACTTCTTCCAAATCGATGCCTTGCTTTAATTTAGCTTTGTCGATGATTTGGTCAATCACCTCATCTGACGCGTTTTTTGTCTTATCCAAAATTGATTCGATTAAGTCGTGCTCAATAAATGCTGCTTCTTTGTAGTTGTCATCGCCGTACTTCGCCATAGTAACCTCCATTATTCTTCAATCGCCTTTTTGGAAATCGAAGTCTTTACTGAAACGTGATTTAAATTGCCTAATTTGCCTGTCATGCTGTTGATTTCATCTACTGTTCCCATGATGATGATCGTGATGACTGAAACGCCATACTGGTCGAAGGGTATCCCCGTTCTGCCTTTCACGATGCCCCTATATTCTGCGATGATGTCGTTGAATTTGTGCTGCACCTCTTGCGGTTCCTCCAAGATGGCACTAATCACTGCGATTTTCTTTTCCATAGAGCCTCCAAAATAAAAAACCTTCTCAAAGAGAAGGCTTAAGTCAACATCAAATAATCCCATGGGGATTAACATCTATTGCGCCGGCCTTTCAAATCAGATTACTCTTTCTTGTTAGGGGGGGAATGTGGGTCACACATTTTAAAGAAACCTCTAAAACATGTTCTTGTTAATAGTTTATCAATATAATTTGAGATTGTCAACAATTAGTCATGGAAATTCAAATGTCATTTGCTTGTTATTAAAACGATGTGCGTCTGACCTGATTGCGTCCTTTCCTCTTGGAAACATAAAGTGATACATCCGCACCACGTAGCAAATCGTCTTCATCTAACAAATCAACTTCACCTTTCGATTCGAAAAATGCGAGTCCGATGCTAATGGTAACGCGTTCACCAATCCCTTTTTCCACGTGTGGCATATTTGCCGCATCCACGGCTTTCAAAATATCATGCGCAATGGCAGTCACAACTTCTTCCTCCACCTCTTGAAAGATGACCAAAAATTCATCGCCGCCATATCGGTATACATAGGGGGTCAAATGTTCCACTGATATCTTGAGGATATTTGACACTTTTTGAATGATGCGATCGCCTTCGACATGCCCATAATAATCATTGTATTCCTTAAAATAGTCGATGTCACACATGAGGGTCGCAATATTTTTTTTATCTTCATTGAAAGCCTTAAGCAAGGGCTTGACGTCCTCATTGAGTGCGTATCGGTTAAGAAGATTGCTCAATCCATCAAGTTTTGAGATGGTGCTCAATTGCTCATTGAGTATTTTCATCTTTTGAGATTTCAATGAATTTGCCATTGCTATGGAAATGTAAGATGCTATGGCGCGTATCATGTCGAGCTGATAGTGATCAAAGCCATTATTTTCATACTTTTGAAGTGAAAAGACGCCAATAATCTCTTCGTCAACGACGAGAGGTGCATAATAAATCGTCTCATACGGCACATCGATACCCGGAAAATTATCTTTGAATGGTTCATAATCGTCGAGGACCATATGTGTCAATGAACCGGTATAGTATTCTCTATTGTTGCGTATGACCCAAGTCCCCAAACTGCCTTTATTAGAGACTGGCACATCATAGCTATTTTCAATTTGACCCTTGTGATAGACAATTCGTTTTATGATCATCGCTTGCTCAGCGTCATAGAGGCCGATTACCAATGCATCAAATTTCATAAAGCTGATTAGTTTTCTGATAATCAATTCTACTAGGGCCTCATATTCTTGTTCTTTTGAAATATCTTTAGATATTTCATAGATAAAGCGCATATTTTTAAGCAACCGCTCCGTAATTTTTTGCATTTCATTATCGAGTTCAATATCCAATTTTTCTTCTATTTGGTACATCCCTAGCTCATATAAATTGGCGAGCAATTTTTCATCTAGAATCAGTAGACGTTTATAGTTTTCTTTGATCGAATCGGTAAAAGGCACATAATCTGAAATCGAATGAATCAACAATCTGGCTTCTCTCTCTACTTCTACATCCTCTGTTTTGAGAGCATAGTTGCCTACAATCAAACAATACTCGAGAGCTAGCTCATACTTTCGACTATCAAGCATAATACGTCCGATCATCAGATAACAGTCGTTGACGCCTATAACGTCCTCGTCTTCATTAAACCGTTCGATGGCTTCCTGAATATTAGCGAGTGCCTCTTCCATATCGCCTTTGTGATGGGCTATTTTACCTTGAATCAACTTCCACAAAGCTTCATATTGAAGGATGTCTCTTTTAATGGCTAACATTTCATAAAACGCGTTTGCATGTTCTTTTGCCCGATCAAAATCGCCATTTTTCAAGTACTCAGTGATAAGGTTATACGTCGTCAAAAAATATACTTTATAGTTGTGTTCCTGTTTTGAAAATTTTTGCGCTTCTTCATAGTAATATAAAGCGCGTTCTTTCATCTTCATCGTACTGTATAAGATGGCGATATTGTTAAGTAAGCCGCCCAAAGAGCTGGTTTTATCCATTTGCTTTGATAGTCGCAGGGATTGGTGGTAATAGTCCAGTGCAATGGCATAGCGTCCAGAATAACTATTGATATTTCCTAGTAGATTCGAAACACGCATGCGCACGTCGCCCAAATTTTCTGCGTTGGCAATCTTGATTGTCTCTATAGCCAATTTATGCGCTTTTTCGACATCACCGTTATAGAACAAGGCTATGGCATAGTTCGAAAAAGTGCGTGCTTTAACGGCAATCTCATCGATGGTCAAACATACGTCATGAAGCGTTTGCATCATATGAAGTTTGTCTGCATTTGAAAGTTGCTCGTTGTTTTCAAATTGATCATTGATTGCGTTGATACTGCTAATTTCCATAAGCCACTCACCCTCTTGATGTGGAATAAACTAAGGCCTCAATCATTTTTATCTGTAGATATACCCCTAATACTAGGCTTTCTTCATCGATTATAAAATCTTTTGTATGCAACGCACCAAGTGGTCCATTTTCAAAGCCGCACCCAAGATGATAAAATGCGCCTTTAGACTGGTCCAGAAAATAAGAGAAGTCTTCAACACCAAGAGAAGGGTGTTCCTTTTCAATGACATGATCTCTGCCTAACGCCTCTACAGTTACTTCTCTCAAAATCTTTACGACTTCGTTGTCATTGATAAGCGCTTTATACCCTTCTTCAAAATGAACCTGTCCCGTCGCACCAAATGCACCACATATACTCGTGACAAGGCACGTCAATTTTTCCTTCAGCAGTGCACGCGTCAACTCATCTGTCGTTCGCATACCTCCCGTTAAAGTTACCTCATCGCATATTATATTGTCTTTTTGACCACCGTTTATTTTACCAACAGTGATAACCGCTTGATCAAGAGGCGAAATGGATCGACTCACAAGTGTTTGTATGCCTAATATGACTTGAGCGGCAATGACTATCGCGTCAACGCCTTGTTCAGGATAAGCACCATGTGCTGACTTGCCACCTATTGTGATCGAAAACGTATCAGAAGCCGCATTGAGCTTTCCATCTCTGATTTCGATTTTTCCGACTGGCAGATAGGGCATGACATGAAGTCCGAGTACAAAATCCACTTTGGGTGAATTCATGACACCTTCTTCCACCATTCTTGCCGCACCACCTACCGTCTCCTCAGCAGGCTGAAAGAAGAACTTGAGATTACAGCCAAGTGATTCTCTATGTCTAGCAAAATACTTGGCGACACCTAATTGAATCGTCGTATGCGCATCATGTCCACAAGCGTGCATAACACCATCATAAGCTGATTTATAGTCAAGTTCATTCATTTCTGTTATCGGCAAAGCATCTATATCCGCTCTCAGGCCGATGGTCATATCGTCATTTTTTCCGATCAACACGCCGCAGACCCCCGTAGATGCACTTGGATAGTTGTTGATGCCCATGTCATTGAGTGCGGAAATGATTTTTTCTTGGGTTTTAAATTCATATTCACTAAGCTCTGGGTATTTGTGTAGATCGCGTCTCAATCCAATCAGCCAGTCTCTATCTTGACTCAGTTCTAAATATAAAGGATCTTCCTTATAAAGCATCGCGCGCCTCCGATATTTATGATTTATGATTATGATTTGTGAATTGTGATATTTGATTTATATTTGATTTATATTTTATCCATATATTGAATCACAACGGGCTTTTCATCATCTGCTGTAATCACTCTAGGCACTCTGATTGAAACTCTGGAAAGAAGTTCATTGCGATTTGTCTTTGATAGTTTTGCAAGTTCAGTTAGCGTAAGTGTATGGTCATCGAAAATAATCACTTCATCACCTATTTTGACGGACTCAATATCTGTGATGTCCACCATGCATTGATCCATACATAAAAGACCCATAATAGGTGCATGCTGGCCATGTATTGATACATAACCGACACCTGATAGATTTCTTGGGTACCCATCTGCATAGCCTATTGGCAGTGTCGCAACCTTTGTATCTCTCGTTGCGACATAAGTATAGTCATAGCTGACGCCTTCACCCACTTTTATCGTTTTAATATGTGTCACATTCGTCTTCATGCTCATAACGGGTTTCAAGTCGAAAGGTGTCTTTCGACTACAATAACCATACAAAATAGCGCCTAGTCGCACCATGTCGTAGAGCTTGTTAGGATAAGCAATGGCCCCAATACTGTCACAGACGTGCTTTATAGGTATGCTTATAGACAACTCTCTTAGCTTTTTAAGCAACGCATCAAATCGATCAAACTGAACATCATCCGCTTCAACATCTTTTAACGCCAAATGTGTGAACAACCCTTCAATTTCAATGAATTCGTACGTTTTAATCTCTTCCAAATCCTCCATGAGCTTGCTTATGTCATTATAGCCTAGTCTGTTGAATCCAGAATCGAATTTGATGTGTACTTTTGCTTTTATGTTATCATATGAAGCGTTGAGATTTAACTTTCTGGCATCTTCAAGATCGAACAACGTCAAAGTAATTGCATGCTTGACTGCAAAATCGTAATCGTCCTCAAATGTTTTACCCATCACCAAAATGGGACAAGCAATGCCATTGTTTCTGATGGCTTTGGCTTCATTTATGTTGGCGACACCTAAATAATCGACACCTAAATTTTCAAATTCTCTTGAAATTGTTATCAGATCGTGTCCGTAGGCATTCGCTTTTACAATACCAGCAATTTTTACGTCTTTTGGAATCAATAGTCTCATTTCCTTATAATTGTAACGCAGTGCATCCAAATCTATTTCTACGCGTGTGCCTTTCATTTGAGCCTCCGACTAAATTGCAACTATATTGCATCTATCATGTGTTTTAAATTTCCATTTTCATGCGCTCTAAATCGATAATTTTAAAAGAAGCCTTGTGATAATCAATGAGTTTTTCATCTTTCATTTTACTAAATTCTCTTGATATAGACGGTCTAGCGACGTTAAAGAAGTCAGCGAGTTCATCTCGATTCATCGGTAGAGTAAAAATGAGTGTGCCTTGAGACTTCCATTGCTCAATTAAATAGGCGCATAGTTTGCCGCGTAAGCTCCGAATTGACAAATAGTCTACTTTTCTGCTTAATAGCAAGGCTTTCTTTGACATGATCACGAGCATATTTTCTATGATTTTCTGATGCGCATTGCACATTTTTTCACATTGTGATATCAGTTTTTCAGGTGAAATAAAAATCACTTCACTATCACTTTGTGATGTCACTGTGACAGGCCAAACTTTTTTTTCTGTAAAGCTGATCATCTCACCAAACATATCCCCTTGCTTAAGCACCGTCAGAATGGTGCGATTGCCCGCTATGTTTTCTTTTGCGATGACGACTTCTCCTTCGACAACGATGCCAATTCCATAAAAAGGTTCGCCGCTATTTGCTATATTGTCACCTTTTTTAAAGGTCATAATTCTTGGATTCAAACAGTTGAGCATTGGTCTGATCTCTACTACCTCAATGCCTCTGAACAATGCTGTACCAAATAAACACTCTATAACTTTATCTTCTATTTTCATAAAAATCCCTCTCCAAGTATGATTAGAATATTGCAAATCAATAAGCAATTTCATAGATATCTCAAGCATACCATTTTTATGTGAATTTTGAAAGTTGAGTATTACGCAAAAAAAAACCTCAAACGCAACAATCACGTTTGAGGCTTTAAGCTATAAATTATTATGCGACTTCTTCCACTTTAATCTTCTCCATAGTAATACCAGTGAAACCGTAGAAGATTGAAACAAGTGGGTTGATTAAGTTAAGGAAGCAATATGGCACGTAAGTCCATGGTGCTAATCCTAAAGTACCAATCATGAACGCACCGCAAGTATTCCAAGGAATCAGTGGTGACGTCAATGTACCTGAATCTTCAAGTACACGTGATAAGTTTTTAGGAGCAAGACCGCGCTCATCAAACGCTGTTTTAAACATTCTACCAGGAATAACGATAGAAAGGTATTGATCGCCAGCGAGGATGTTCATACCTAATGCTGTGATGATAACAGAAAGAACTAAAGTACCTGTAGATTTTGCAAATCCTAAAATAACACTTGCAAGTGCTTCAAGCATACCTGTTTTTTCCATAACGCCACCAAACGCCATAGCGCAAAGGATCAGAGAAACTGTCCACATCATACTGTCAAGACCACCACGTGTAAGAAGTGTATCGACAAATTCGATGCCTGTAGCTGATTCATAACCATAGTGAAGTGAGTTTATAACATCGCCCAATGAAGAACCTTGGAACATCATAGCTGCAACGCCACCTAAGATCGCGCCGCCAAATAAACCTGGGATTGCAGGGACTTTCATAACGACGATTCCGATTGTGATAAGTGGAATTAACAATAACAAAGGACTCATGTTAAAGTCCATTGCAAGACCTTCGTTGATTTGGTTGATCATCGTTAAATCTAAGTTGTCAGATGAGTATCTCATACCGACAATAATAAACAAGATTGCAGAGATGACATATGAAGGACCTGTTGTATAAATCATGTGCTTGATATGATCAAACAATTTTGCGCCTGCCATAGCTGGAGCCAAGTTTGTCGTATCAGAAAGAGGTGACATTTTGTCGCCGAAGTAAGCACCTGAGATAATAGCACCACCGATAACTGGAGCAGGGATATTTAAGCTCATACCGATACCCATTAAAGCGATACCAACTGTACCAGCAGTTGTCCATGAAGAACCAGTTGCCAATGAAACAACAGAACACATCAATAAAGTTGCCAATAAGAAAATTTTAGGTGATAAGACGAGTAATCCATAATGAATCATCGTAGGAACGACACCTGAAAGGATCCAAGTACCAATAACCATACCGATAATCATAAGAATGAGTATTGCACCCATTGACATTTTGATTGTATCAACAATACCTTCTTCAATTTCAGACCATTTCATCTTCAATACGAACATACCGATAAGTGCTGCAAAAATCGCAGATGTAAATAACGGAATGTGTGGTGAAGCTTCGACGATTTGAATTGCATAGTAAAGTGAGCCAATTAAAAATAAAACAGGAATGAGAGCAATTAATGGTGAAACTTTTCTTTTTTCCATCTTGTTTTCCCCCTATAATTTAACAAACCGCACAAGGCCGTATGTCATTGTGTTAATTATAGGTAATGACTTCTTAATAATTTAAAATAACTCAAAAAAATACATCTAACAATCTGAAAATTGTAAACTTTTTTCGCAAATCGTAAACTTTTATCACATTTCATCGACAATCAATATCAAATTATCCATAAATTTCTTTATATTGATTTTTCCACCAGTTATACGTTTGCCTCTTATGAACTCCATTTCCTGCCTGACTTGGTCAAAATCAAAGAGCGAGTTTGAATATTTCACATAAGTTTCGTTTAAATAATCTTCTATACCTAAGTTTGCTATATTGCTAAGGCCTTTGTTGATCGTCCGTCTGATGCGCTGCTCCATAGCCTTTGGATTTTCTGAAAGACCACCCGACAAATCTTTGAGTTTCATATTGGAACTGCTGGATTTTGAGTGCATGATATGAATACACAATTTAATAATCTCTTCACAGCCAACTTCGCCTAATATCCCCAGTCGTGAAAAAACCATTTTGAATTTTTTCTCTACATCTTGATCAGCATCACCTTCGTGAAAGTTTGAAGGCATCGACGTTGTTTTATGATCTTCAAGTGATAATACCTGCTTGATTTTTTTTAAATTGTTTTCAAGGTTGATTTGTTCAGACAAGTTTCGGACGACCTGTATGATTTCCTTTTTATTGACGGGTTTGCTTATAAAAAAAGTGATGCCTTTCTCATAGGCGTCGCCAACGATTTTTTTTGAAGAAACTTGTGAGACCATGATGCACTTACTCGCGGGACTTACTTGTTTAAATTTCTCAACAAAACTGATGCCATCAAGGTTCGGCATCAATAAATCTACAATCAAAATATCTGGTTTTAAAAGACAGACCTCATCCAGTGCAGTGAGGCTGTTGTCGCTTGTGCCAATCAATTCACCAAGATTGCCATCCAGTACGATTTCTTCGATCATTTTTACGATACTGACATCATCGTCGACTATATATATTTTCATTACTAACCCCCTAGACTCTTACTAGCTAGTTACCTTCTTTTAAATATTCGCTTTTGGTATTTGAAGTTCAAATCTAGTGCCGATCTTCGGTTTGGAAAACACTTCGATTTTTCCATCAAAATAGTTTTCAATAATGTCTTTAACCAATGTTAGACCAATGCCCCGATTTGAATTGCCCGTATAGTCGTCATATTTTGTCGAAAAACCGGCTTTAAAAATAAACTCAAGCGTCTCTGTATCCATACCAGAACCGTTATCAATAATGGTAAAATAATGACTGTATTCGTCTTCTGAATGGATCAATTTGATCTCTCCATTGCCATCAATGGCCTCAATGGCATTGTTGATGAGATTTCTCAAGGTCGACATGACCATGCTGTGTTCATGAACTGGCGCTTTGCTTTGAACATCAAAATCCAAGATAATATTTCTTTGTTCTTTCTCGATGGTTCTCAGTGTGCTGATATAGAGTATTTTCGTTAAATCTGCAAGAGACAATTTATCAAACGGTGTCTCTTCTATTATAATATCATCTATGCCCTCAATAACTCTGAAATAGTTCTTTTTTATTTCATGAACATTTTTAGCAATATTTAGAGCTTTTGTCTTTTGGTCCTCAGGACTTAGGGTATCGTATTCACGGTATAAACTGAAAGCTTCGTCCATGACGGATTCCACATGCTCTGTATTGTTCTTCAGAAAATAGATTTCACCTCTTAAGTCTGAAAGTAAATTCATCTGCATTCGATAGCGTTCATCATGCTCCTCTTTTCTGAGAAAAAAGTTATAATATTTAATGGCACTAATCAACAAAATGGATATGGTCGCACGAATGACGGCTACGAGCATCAGCGTCGCCATGACTTCATTTGACAGATAGTCTTCTATGCCAAACCTTGAGATGAATTCAGCGGCATTTCCTGCAAAATCGCATGCCAACGCCGAAAAGAAAAAGGCATAAAGTGTCTTATTCTCTCGTTTATAAAATAACAGCGTAAATAAAACACCGTAAGTTAAATCGAAGTATAAAAAATTGAAATCCGCCCAGAACGCATTGGCAAAACTGCCATAATAATAGTAGCCAGTCACCGTCCTGAACAAGAGGCCTATGCCCGCGATAAACAAAGATGTATACGCTGGAACCAGTCGACGATCCAGATAATAATAAATCGGCAGGATGACGACCGCGAGATTAATTGTGTAATCGAATGGAAAAATCTTCAGATAGAACCCTGATATAATCGCATCAACAAAACCGATCAATATCATTTTTTTAATCTGAACATTTAAGAAACTATTTGATTCAAGCCTCATTACTTACTCCATCTTGACTTAATAAAAATTCTACTACTGGGGAAAACTCTATGAGGGCACTCAAGCCATCATCAGAGAGACCATAGATGCCTTTGTCGCGTCTTATAAACCAATTGTAGTAGTTTTGAGTGAAAATACTTGCAACCTTTTTTGGGGCAATTCCATATACTTCAAATGACTTCGCCTTTTCATGCCCTAACGTGTACATGTAATGGGCCACCAATAGACACTGTTCCTTGTAGCCCGTCATGAGCTTCGTCTTATGGGAGCCAGCTTTATTAAAATCGCCATGTCTTTTGTTGAACTCCGCAATCAATTGTTCTCGTCTTCCCTTTTTTTGGCGTCTGCTTCTCTCGAAATCAAAGTTCTCCGGCTTTAAGACTTCGACGACAATCGGTTCACTAGCGCGAAAGTTGACGAGTAAAAGCCCAATATTTAACCGTTTAAGTGTTAAAAGTGTCATCTTGAATCGCTTGGTTTCCACGGCTTTATAATCGTGAACGACTGCAATATAAGTGAGATCTGCAATCCCCTGTCGCTCAACAGCCTGATTGATCACTTCAAGATTGAGCTTAAGCTTAAGTTCTATCGCGATGATAAAATCCTCATTGTAGAGACCGACCATATCAATGGTCTTGACTTCTGTTTTTACCTCACATCCTTGTTCCTGCAGCCATCGCTTCACAGGGGTATGTAAATCTGTCTCTTTTTGAATCTCAATCTGTATTTCATTTTTGATATCGTCTAACTTATCTTCAAATCCTTCATATGTAATCAAACGTTGGCCGCCCCCTCTTTAATGCTTTTTACTTATTTTAATCAATTCTTGGCAATCTGTCTATGGACCATATCGGTAATCGTCAAAAAAGCACACGTAGTAAACGCTAAATGCGTTTCGTACGTGTGCTTTTAAATAATTAATGCGATGTCGTGTCTTTGCGCCACCAAGTTAATCCACGAATTTCGTCATACGCATCAAAACCCAACTTTTTCAATATGGCATGTGATGCATCATTTTCTGGTTCAGTGGATGCTTTAAACTGTTTGACGCCAGGCTGTTGTTGCGCCCAATCCATAAGGGCTATCAGCGCTTCCGTTGTATACCCTTGATTCCAATAGCCTTCTTCTATGCCATATCCAATCTCAACGGCACCATTTTCATCTGGTGGACCTTTAAAACATACCCCTCCGATTATGGCGTTTTCGGATTTTAGGATCATCTCCCAGCTCGTATACCACAAATAATTGTCGGGATCATTTATCGCCGCATAATGTGCTTGTCCAAAGACGTACTGAATCTCACGGTCTTGCTCTTCCATTGTGACCTTTAAGCCTAAATTTCTTTGGACTTCGCCATAGTGATGGCAATAATGGTATAGATTTTCAATATCAAGTGCGACAACGATCAATCTAGGCGTCGTCAATGTCACCCATTTCTCTAAATTAAAATGCATCAAAGCCTTGTTCTGCCCACCAATCTTTAATTAAAAGATCATAGGATGCGGAAAACTGCTCAAGGTGAACCTGCTCCCATTTGGATAGCACTTCAAATAACTGTCTTGCCGCCTCTACAGTCGTTTCTTTGGCTGCTTTATCATAAAATGCCACTGAAGCGCGCTCCATTTCCATACCGATACCGAATACAGATACGGCGATATTTGCATTTTGCGACTGTAGATTGTCCCATCTAAAAATCGCAGGACTTGGTGGATTTTCAATGGTTGCAAGTGTCGTATGATCATCTGGATTGCCACTTAACTTCTTAAATGCATCTTTCAGCCAATCTATATGCTTCAGTTCTTCATTGGCTAAATTTAAGAAAGCTTTTTTCACATCTTCCTCTGTCGTATTATAAGCTGCCATTTTGTAGAATTCATACCCTTCAACTTCGTTCAAAATTGCTTGTTTAAATACCTCAACATCTCTCTTCAACATATTAAGACCTCTCTATTTACTCATTTTTTTAGCAAGGTATACCAGTGGTATCGCACCTGATCCAGTGCCGCCTTTTGAATAGACGCCATCGGCTTTTTCTTTAAATGCAGTCCCCGCTATATCAATATGTACCCAAGGGACCTCTTTAACAAACTCTCCAATGAAAATTCCCGCCGTAATCGTACCTGGCGAACCAGCTGTGTTGGTCAAATCAGCTTGTTCGTGTTTCACAAGTTCTTTATAGGCATCGAGTATCGGCATTCTCCAGATCGTCTCGTTCGCTTTAGCAAACGCTTTATCGACTAAGTTGAAGAAGTCGTCATTATTCGAAATAACCGGTGCAGCTTCTGAGCCAAGGCAATGAATGGCAGCGCCAGTCAATGTCGCGATATCCAGTACAAAGCTCGCATTTTCACGCTCTATCGCGTAAGTGACTGCATCGACCAAAGTCAATCTGCCTTCCGCATCTGTGTTGCCGATGTAAATGCTCTTGCCACCCATTGACCCGATGATATCGCCTGGCTTATAGCTCATCCCAGAAATCATATTTTCACAAGCAGCGACAACTGCCGTCACATTGACTTTCAAATTCAATTTACCGATGGCACCCATAGCTGAGATAACAGCGCTTGCGCCGCCCATATCGTCCTTCATAGTCACCATCGATGCCGTTGGCTTGATGGATAGGCCACCAGAATCATACGTGAGGCCCTTGCCAACAAAAGCAATCGTTTTGTCTGAATCTGGATCGCCTTTATGTCTCATGACGATGAGTCTTGGCGGGTTCGATGACGCTTTGGCTACAGCGAGGTAAGCTTGCATGCCAAGTGCCTCAATTGCAGGTTCTTCAAAGATTTCCACTTCGATGTTGGCTGCTTCACAATACGTTTTGGCAAGCTCAGCAAGTTTTTCTGGCGTCATGACATTGGCTGGCATATTCGTCAAATAGCGCGAGAAGACGTTGGTTTCGCCTAATATTTTACCTTCCTCAAAGCTGTCGCGATCGAGCTCCAATCCACTCACCGAAACTTCTGTGACAGTACTTGGTTTAGCGTCTGTCTTGTAGTCATTGAATTCATAATCGCTCATGATGAACGTTTCACCCATCATGCGAGCGAGCTTCTTGTCGACTGAAGTGCATGCCGCAACTGCTGAAGCATCAACTGCAATTTTTTTGACTTTCTTTGCTTTTAGCGCCTTGAAAGCTTCAGCAAGGCTTTTTCTATATTTAGTTGGTGTAAAAGAATCTTCATCACCCACTCCGATCAATGTGATTTCATGGTATTTACCCTCATAGACCAAAGACAACGGTTGCATCTGTCCTATTTTTGATTCAAAAGTCTCATTTTCTTTCAATTGTTTGACTGGTACTGAAAGATAGTCTGGCACCGGCGTGTCTTTTCCTAAACAAACGATGAGTCCGTCCACTTCGTCCAAATTGATGCTTTGCTTTAAATCGATAATCATATGGCCTCCATTATAATGTCTATTATTTTGCTAACCGAAATAATTTACTAGTCTCATTTTATCATACCTTTATTTCTGCTTAAATAAGGAAATTGCATAATTACCAAATAAGTCACAAAAATATAGTTTCACATGGCAACAATGGATTATTAACGTCATTTTCATGTGAGAAATTACTCAAATTGGAATTATGCGATTTCCTCTTAACATTTTTTGTTAAATGATAAAAAAATGTAAAGATTTGCGGAAATTATATATGGCGTATTTTCCTAGATTTATAGACTTAAAATTGATAAACTATAGTCTATACTAATATTAAGTGAGGCAATTACAACTTTCCAATTAAAAGATATTTCTCACATGAAAATGACGTTAACTATTGATACATTAAAATTTTACAAATAGAGGTCTATATGAATGATACTTATCAAAAACCTGATATGAGCAGTTGGACAGGTCGCATCGATTCAAGGGATAACTATGACGCCTTCAGATGGCATCAATGGGTTAGGCCATTGGATTTGACCGTCGCTATAAACGAAATGCCCCCTTTCAAAGTAGGGATCGCCATCCTCGGCTTCTGTAGTGATGAAGGGGTGAGGCGCAATCTTGGACGCACCGGTGCCGCAAAAGGACCACATAGCATAAGAAAAGAGCTATGCAATTTACCATGTAGCTTCACTCAAGAACTCAGACTTTTCGATGCAGGCAATATCCTTTGCGACGATGGCAACCTTGAACGCAGCCAGCGTTCACTGGCGGAGGCCGTTGACAAGCTCCTTAATCTCGGCCTGTTTCCAATCGTGCTCGGTGGTGGCCACGAGGTCGCCTACGGAGACTACCTTGGTTTACTTAAGCGCGGTTTATCACCAGGCATCGTCAATTTTGACGCGCATTTTGACATAAGACCTTATGAGATCCAAGGGTCATCTGGAACAATGTTCAGACAGATTTATGACGACTTATCACAAGCTGGTAAGCCCTTCAACTATTTTGCCATTGGCATTCAAAAACGCGGTAACACGGTTGACCTTTTTAAAACCGCAGAACGCATGGGGACACAGTATCTCATGGCGAAGGACATCGGCGAAGGCGACTTGTCGGAAGCACTAAAAAAGCTGGATGTCTTCCTAGAAAGACAGAGCCAGCTTTATGTGACGATATGCAGCGACGTATTTTCATCGGCTTTTGCACCTGGCGTCAGTGCTACCCAACCCCTTGGTCTTAGCCCTGAACGCGTTTTGAGGTTCTTTAAAACGATCTTTAGATCTGGAAAAGTTGTCCTTTTCGATATCGCGGAAGTATCGCCTCGCTTTGACAGCGACAACGTCACATCGAATGTCGCAGCGACGTTTGTCTTTTCTGCCATCAACTCGCTTGCATCGATTCATCACATCGGTTTATAGAATGTACCAATGTTGACTATTTTAAAAGTTCTCGGAACACAGCCTCAGTCTTACTTGGATCGGCTTTTCCTTGAGACAGTTTCATCATCTGCCCCATAAATGCGCCAAGTGCTTGTGTTTTACCGCTGAGGTAATCCACTTTGATTTGGGGCATTTTTTCTATGATTTCTTTGCCTAATGCTGTCAATTTTTCGATATCCACAATTGGCCAAAGATCGTTTGCTTCTATAATAGTCTCTGGCATCTTGTCGCTTTGCCACATTTCAGTCAAGACGCGCTTCGCAATGCTGAGGTTGATTTTTTCATCGCCAATCAGTGTCACGAGTGCCCCTAACTGCTCCGGTGAAACAGACACCATGCTATCCTCTTCTTGTGACCCCATCAATCTAAAGACATCTGTGACAATGAGGTTGCCTAGGCTCTCATAATGTTTTGTATATCCCGTACAGGCTTCATAAAATTCTGCGGTGCCGCGCGATGAGACGAGCAGTTCCGCCAATGCGGATTTAATGCCATATTTGCTGATGAACTGTCGCTTATAATCCTCTGGAAGAAGTGGCATCGCCTTTTTTAAAGCCTCTAAAAAAGCGTCATCTATGGCGATCGGCATCAAATCAGGATCTGGAAAGTATCTGTAATCGTGTGCATCCTCTTTCGTACGCATTGAGAAGGATTGACCTTTGATTGCGTCCCAACGCCGAGTCTCTTGAATCACTGTGCCACCAGATTTTATCAAGGCGATTTGTCTTTGCGTCTCATTTTCAATCGCTTTTGAGATAAATGAAAAGGAGTTAAGGTTTTTCATTTCAGTACGGGTTCCAAACACAGACGTTCCTTTTTCACGGACGGAAAGGTTCACGTCGCATCTAAATGCGCCTTCGTTCATCTTACAACTTGAAATGTCCAAGAACATCAGCGTTGCGCGCAGCTTCTGTAAATAAGCACGGACCTCCTCAGCAGACCTGAGATCGGGCTCGGAGACGATTTCGATCAGGGGCACGCCACATCGGTTATAGTCGATCAATGTGCCTTTTGAAGCATCGTGTATAAGCTTACCGGCATCCTCTTCGATGTGAAGTCTTGTGATACCAATGCGCTTTACACCCTCAGATGTTTCTATATCGAGATGTCCGCCCATGGCGATTGGCAAATCGCTTTGTGAGATCTGATACGCTTTGGGTGAATCCGGATAAAAGTAATTTTTACGATCTTGCTTGCCTAAGGGGGTGATGGCGCAATCAAGCCCCAAACCAGCCTTCACTGCTGAAGTGACTACTTCGCCGTTTAAGACAGGCAATGTGCCTGGCATGCCCAAACAGACCGGACAGACTTGTGTATTGGGTGCAGCGCCAAATGCAGTCGAACAGCTACAAAAGATCTTGGACTGTGTGCTGAGTTCTACATGGACTTCAAGGCCGATGACGACTTCGTATTCAACGTGTTCTGGTTTCATATTTTTGCCCTCCATAGCTTTCTCGTCTGTTCAAAGGCATAGCCAGCCGATAAAATCGTGCGTTCGTCAAAGGCTTTTCCCACGAGTTGCATGCCAATCGGCAGATGGTTTTTATCAAAGCCACAGTTCACAGATAGTCCAGGCACACCTGCAATGTTGATCGGTACTGTATAAATGTCGCCAAGATACATCTCGACGGGGTTTTTGTCATTGGCACCAAAGGCATATGCCGTCGTTGGCGCTACAGGAGATAGGACAAAATCGAACGTTTCAAAGATCTTATCGTATTCGTGTTTGATGAGACTTCTCACTTTTAATGCCTTTTGATAATAGGCGTCATAATAGCCTGAACTGAGGGCATAAGTCCCTAGAAGGATTCTTCTTTTCACTTCACGACCAAAGCCTTCGCCACGCGTTCTTTTATAAAGCGTTTCAATGCTGTCGAAATCGTCTGTTCTATAGCCGTATTTGACACCGTCGAATCTCGCGAGGTTGGAAGACGCTTCAGCCGATGAGATGAGATAATACGCTGGAAGCGCGGCATCAAGGCGTTTTAGGTCTACGTCTTCAATGGTTGCCCCTAGAGATTCGAATACCCTTGCAGCATGTAGCACCGCTTCTTTGACATCATCCTGTATGCCATCAGCGAAAAACGATCTAGGTAGTGCAATTTTCATCTTTGAGATGTCTTTATCAAGCAAACCTGAAAACGAATGATGCTCTGATGGTGCACTGGTGCTGTCTTTTTCATCGAACTCGGCCAACAGTTTATAGATCATCGCCACATCTTCAACGTTCTTTCCAATAGGACCGATTTGATCCAGCGATGAGGCAAATGCTATGAGACCATTTCTCGAAAATCGGCCATAGGTCGGCTTAAGTCCTGCAACGCCACAAAAGCTTGCGGGTTGTCTAACGGAGCCACCTGTATCTGATCCGAGTGTGTATGCCGCTTGATGGCTAGCAACTGCTGCTGCCGATCCACCCGAACTGCCACCGGGAACGAGGTTTTGATCAACGGGGTTGCGCGTCTTTTTGAAATATGAGTTTTCAGTGGTTGCGCCCATTGCAAACTCATCCATGTTGAGTTTGCCGAGGATTACGGCGTCTGATGCTTTAAGTTGCTTGACTACTGTTGCATCATAGGGTGACATGAACCCTTCCAGCATTTTTGACGCGCAAGTTGTCGGCATATCCACTGTACAGATATTGTCTTTGATCGCCATTGGGATGCCAGCAACGGGGCTAAGTACTTCATCTCCAAGACGTTTTTTGTCGACCGCTTCAGCGGCTTTTAGTGCGCCTGCTCCATCAACATGCAAATAGGCACCTATAGCGTCATCCGTCGCTTCAATATGCGCCAGATAGGCTTTTGTCAAATCCACACTTGAGATGGCTTTTGACTGTAACAATTTTATTTGGTCTTTCATTGATTCATAGATTAAAGTCTGCATGGCGCCTCCTATTCGACTGTTTTTGGAACGAAGAAGTATGCCGCTTCACGTTCAGGTGCATTTTTTAAAGTGTCTTCCAAAGTCAATGATGGCATACTGACATCGTCTCTAAACCGATTGACGTTGGCGAATACATTGTTCAGTGGTGGTACATCGCTGACATCCACTTTTGCGATTTGATCGGCAAAGGCGATAACGTCCTGTAGATCTTTGGCGAAGCTCACTTTTTCATGTTGTGTGAGTTCTAATCTGGACAAGTCGGATACATATTCAATCACGCTGAGATCAAGCGATTTTTTTGATTTTTCGTGTTCAAGTGCACTACTCAGGTAGATAGAGAGTTCTTCGAGTTGATCTTGGTCGACCTCCGAAGGGGCATCCATCATAACGCAGGAACCGTCTCTTGTTTTAGGAAATGCTATAACCTCTCGAATCGTACTGGCACCGACGAGCATCATGACGAGTCGATCGAGTCCAAAGGCGAAGCCGCCGTGTGGTGGGACACCATATTCAAACGCTTTGAGCATAAACCCAAATCTATTTTCAATTTGTTCATCTGAAAAGCCCAGTGTTTGAAACATTTTGGCTTGTAAGTCGCGATCGTGGATTCGGATGCTGCCACTTCCGAGCTCGATGCCGTTTAGCACGACGTCATAGGCTTTCGCACGCATCTTAGACGGTTCTGTATCAAAATAATGGACGTCCTCATCTTTAGGTCTCGTAAATGGATGGTGCATCGCCACATGGCGTTTGCTGACTTCATCGTATTCAAACAGTGGGAAGTCGGTAACGACGACAAACGCAAAATCGTCTTTTTTACGAAGGCCTAACATATCGCCGATATCCAATCTGAGATGCCCAAGTATCACACTTGCTTTGTCCTTCGGTTCTGCACAAAAGACAATCATATCTGTCGGTTGCGCTTCCATTGTTTCGAGAAGCTGCTGCATTTGTGCCTCTGAAAAGTATTTTGTCAAGATCGATTGTAGGTTGCCCGCTGCATCAAGGGCGATCCACGCCATACCGCTGCCACCATGTTCTATCGCCCGTTCAGTCAAATACTCGATCTGTGAGCGTGTAAGCTCTTGGCCACCTTTGATGTTGAGCGCTTTAACCACGCCGCCTGAGGTTGCAACTTTTTTGAAAACCGTAAAATCGCACGTTTTCATAAAGTCCGTCAAATCCACCATTGGCATACCAAATCTTAAATCGGGTTTGTCGAAGCCATAACATGCCATGGCATCCTGATATGTGATGCGCTGCATCGGCAGTGCGATGTCGCGTCCGAGCGTCTTTTTCATGATCTTTTGAAAGAGCGTTTCTAACATGCCGATAATCGTTTCCTCATCCACAAACGAAAATTCCATGTCCACTTGTGTAAACTCCAGTTGTCGATCCGCTCTTAGATCTTCATCTCTAAAGCATTTTGCAATTTGGAAATAGCGATCGATGCCACTTACCATAAGCAGTTGCTTGTAGATTTGTGGCGATTGTGGCAACGCGTAAAAGCTGCCCTTTGAAAGTCTACTCGGTACTAGAAAGTCGCGTGCCCCTTCCGGTGTGCTCTTTGTCAAAAGTGGTGTCTCTACTTCTAGACATCCGAGGTCAATCATATGTGAACGCACCGCTTGTGTCACGGTTTGACGCATTTGTAAGTTTGAGATCATCTCTGGTGCTCTTAGGTCGAGGTATCTATATTGAAGCCTGAGCTCTTCTTTGATACCTGATGATTCCCCAATTCGAAACGGCGTGTTTTTCGCTTCTGAATAGATGATGAGCGATTCAACGCGCAAGTCGACTTCTCCCGTTGGGATCAAAGGGTTAATCGTATCTTCACTTCTTTGCTCAACGAGGCCCGTGACCTCGATGACGTATTCGTTTCTGAGCTGTTCTGCAAGTGCGAATTGTTCAGCTCCCATGATAGCAGCATCACAGACTACCTGACAGATGCCCGTCTTATCTCTCAAATCGATAAAGATGACGCCGCCCAAGTCTCTTCTACGCTGCACCCAGCCTTTAAGTGTCGCTTTAACGCCCATATGCGCCGGTCTTAAACTGCCGCAGTAGTGTGTTCTTTCATGTGTGCCCTTGTCCATTATTTGTGTTGTCGTTTTTGTCGTTTTTGTCGTTTCCATAGTCGCAATCTCCTTTCAAATGGTCTAGAAAGCAATAAAAAAAGCTCTCGTCACTGTCATAATATATAACAGGGACGAAAGCTAACTTCCGCGGTACCACCCAAATTGATCTTGCGATCCTCTCATCGATACGGACCAATCTTACAGGTCGATATCTACCAGCTGTAACGTGCCAGAAACGTCTAATCCTACTTGCTTACGCTTTCGGTTAGAAACTCGGAGATGTTCTTCATCTAAAACTCAGTTGCCAATCTCACACCGTCATTGGCTCGCTTGAACGTCTGTTTCGGATTACTCTTCTCTTCATCGTCTTTTACTTTTAACTTATTGAACTGATTATAGGTGTTTACATAATGACTGTCAACCTTTTTTTTTTATTTAATTTGTAAATTAAAATCAAAAAAGAAATTTCACTAGTCACTTTAGGAAATTGCATAATTCCAATTTTGAGATATTTCTCACAATAATAACTGCGTAAATACTTCCTTGTTGCAGTTTGAAAATATGCTTCTGTAACTTATTAGGTAATTATGCAATTTCCATAAATGAGAACCTTGTAATTGTAATATAGAGTGCAATTCAGCGCGTTTCACGATCCAGCCACGTCAAATACGCCATGGCCTCATCTCTCGATTTGCCACACATCTCTTCTGAAGGCTTTAAACTTGCACACACTTTAGGTCTCTCGCCACTTGAGAAAATAAGACATCTCATCTCTGCATCAAGATGGATACAAGGGATCAATGCTGGCTTGCCTTCTGGCAATAAAAGAGTCTTCGTCGAGATGGAAGGCACGATACAGCACGCACCACAATTCGGTCTGCAATCCATTAAGCTTTTTCCATAAGGGCTTCTATAGCCTCAACCGTTTTAGGGATTGCATTTGATAAAACCTCGTAACCCGTTTCCGTGATGAGGACATCGTCTTCGATGCGAATGCCGATATTTTCTTCAGCGATATAGAGGCCTGGTTCAACCGTCAAAATCATACCTGGTTTGAGCAAACCATTTCTGCTACCGATGTCGTGAACATCGAGGCCTAAATAGTGACTAACGCCGTGATAATAATATTTAGAGAGTTCTGAATCTTCTTTGATCAGACCAATCGCCTTAAGTTCTGCCGTTAAAGTCTTCTGGCAAATTTTATTGAGATCTTCATATGGGATGCCTGGTTTCATCGCTTCAATGACAGACATTTGTGCTTTCAAAACGATGTTGTAAATCTGCTTTTGTCTGTCTGTAAACTTGCCATTTACTGGATAAGTTCTTGAAATATCTGCGGCATATTGGTTGTATTGCGCACCTAGATCGAGTAACACGAGGTCCCCTTCTTTTACTGGTTTGCTATTTTCAACATAATGTAGAATCACGCCGTCGCCACCTGATGCAGCAATCGTTTCAAACGAACATCTTTCTGCACCATTCATGCGGATATGGTATGCAAATGTCGCCTCAAGCTGGTATTCAAGAACACCTGGTTTGAGCATTTTGAGTATATTA
Source organism: Acidaminobacteraceae bacterium (assembly GCA_942493125.1). Classification (GTDB taxonomy): domain Bacteria; phylum Bacillota; class Clostridia; order Peptostreptococcales; family Acidaminobacteraceae; genus Fusibacter_C. Next base: position 892,344 of record OW818667.1, read on the forward strand.
TCTAGACCGATATGCGTGATATCGATGGCTTTTTTTACAAGTTCAACTTCTTGATCCGCTTTGATGACGCGTAATTCACAAAGGATAAAGTGAAGTGATTTTATGATGATAAATGGATATCTCTTCGAAAATTCAGCAGCAAAAGTTGCTGCAGGGCTGTCATTTTCATCCCAGCTAAGCTTCTCGAGATCGAGGTAAAGGCGCTCCACTTTGCCACTATAGATGGTTTTGCCAACCCAAGCAATAAATCCGTCTAAGTACTGAACGTCTGTTATGCCTGAAATATTTGAAGCTGCATCAATAGTAAGTTTACGACCCACCCATTTTTCTACATCGTAATCTGGTTTTTCGATGAAAAGCGTCGTTTCAAAACCATGTTCAGTTTTGATCATCGCTACAATAAATTGCTCTTGCGTACATCCAGTGAAATAATAGAAATTTTTGTTTGGTAGAAATGAGTAGTGGGCATCTGCAGTGCTTTTAGGTGCCTTACCTGAGAAGAGAATCGCCATGTCGCCAACTTCCAAGAAACTGCCAAGTTGTGATCGGTGCGCTTCAAATAATAATTTCATGTCATTGCCTCCTGTTTATTATCGCTACTATACAGTTTATCATATTATGTTAAAATAGAGAGAGTAAAATTTTTAAATATAGAAATTGAAATCATGTGATTTCCTCAAATAAATCAAACAAAGGTGTAAAATAGAATGCATTTAATGACTTGTGAAAATATATCCAAGAGCTATAGCTTAGTCAAATTGCTTGACGGTGTGGATTACTCCATCGACTCGAGCGATAAAATCGGTTTGATCGGCATCAATGGTGCTGGTAAATCGACCTTTCTAAAAATACTAGTCGGTATCGAATCGCCCGATTCTGGACAAATCATGACCATGAAAAATATAAAGATCAACTATCTCGAACAGGAACAGGATTTCTCTGGTGATCATACGGTTCTTGAACAGATTTTTGGTAGCCGTTCAGAGACCATGACCATCATAAGGCGTTATGAACATGTGATGCAATCCCTTTCATTTGCCCCGCATGATGTGACACTTCAAAGAGAATTTGATACACTCTCGGGCTTGATGGCATCCAAGCAGCTCTTTGACCTCGAATTTCAAATCAAGAGCATCCTCAACTCGCTTGGCATTGAAAATTTCGACGCAAAGATTGCCACGCTCTCTGGGGGGCAAAAAAAGCGTGTCGCTTTGGCTGAAGCCTTGGTTACACCTTGCGATTTACTCGTTCTCGACGAGCCAACCAACCACCTGGACAGCAAGACGATCCTATGGTTGGAAAATTATCTGAAGCAACGCAATGGTGCGCTTATCATGATTACCCATGACCGTTATTTCCTCGATCGCATCGTCAATAAAACGATCGAATTATCACGTGGTAAGCTCTATGAATATATGGGCAATTACGAGTATTTCATCGAAAAGAAAAGCGAGCGCATGGCACTTGAGGCAAGTATGTCTCAAAAGCAAAAGAACATGTACAAACGCGAGCTCGCTTGGATGCGCGCAGGCGTTCAGGCTAGGAGTACGAAATCAAAATCACGCATCCAGCGCTTTCAAATTTTAAAGTCTGAGATGAAAAATGATACTGATCAAGATCTTACTATCGATGTGGGTTACTCAAGACTTGGCGGCAAAATCATTGAAATCAAAGATCTCGGCATGGCATTTGGAGACAAAGTGCTGTTCGAGCACTTTGAATACTTCTTTGCTCAAAATGACCGAATTGGCATCGTCGGCGACAACGGCGTTGGCAAGTCTACCCTACTCAACCTCATCGCTGGCAATCTGAAGCAAACCTCAGGCAGCATCGACATAGGCAGCACGGTAAAACTTGCCTATTTCACTCAGGATTTTGACGATTTTGCCGATGTGGATCAACGTGCAATAGAGTATATCAGAGAGATCGCTGAGTATGTCACGACGCCGAGTGGTTATAAAATTAGTGCTTCCGAGCTCATGGAAACATTTTTATTTACTTCGGACTTACAATGGACGCCTATACAGAAATTATCTGGTGGCGAACGTCGCCGTTTACAACTTCTAGGGCTTCTCATTGGCGCCCCAAATGTCTTGGTACTTGATGAACCGACCAACAACCTCGACTTGGACACACTTAAAGTTTTCGAACAATACCTCGATCAATTTCAGGGTATCATACTTTGCGTTTCCCACGATCGTTACTTCCTCGATAGAGTCTGCGACAAAATGTTTGCCTTTGAAAATGGTGTCATAAAACTCGTCACAACCAGTTACAGCGATTATCTTGAGCAACTGATCTTCACAGAAAACAGCAAAACGACTAAAGGGGATTTAGGCCTTAGTCAATTAAAAAGTAGTGGGTATCACTGACGCTACTAAAACGGAGCGCACCAAAGTACGCAAGGAAAAGCTCACTTTCAAGGAAATCAAAGCGCTTGAGGATCTACCAAAAGAAATCGATGCACTCTCGGAAACCCTTGATGCCCTTGAGCTTCAGTTTGCACAAAATGCATCGGATTTTGAGAAATTGACGGCGCTTCAGGCAAAAAAAGAACACCTCGAAACTGAGCTCCTAGAAAAAATGGAGCAGTACGAAGTGTTGCTTGAGAAAGAAAACGCATTAAGCGCGCTTAGCGAGGGCAGTGAGCTCTGACGATAAATGCGTGATGCTTTTAACGTCGTCGTTGATCGTCTCTGCCGCTGACATTTGTTCCAATGTAATGGCACCGATTTCCTGGAATTTCACTGTATTTGAAAGAAGTGTATCTGAAGCTTCTTCAATGACCGTTTCAATAAATTCAAATTGATTGTAGATGGCTTCAATCAACTTAGCCTCAGAAGCGAGCGCCGTGTCCACGACATGGAAGCTCGCTTTCATATTGTCATAATTTGCACTCAATGTCGACATACTGTCGTGTCCATGTGCCATTGCCTCTTGACCTAAAGTCGACTGAGTCACCGCTTCACGTGTAGAGTCGATGAATTCTGCTGTGATTTTACGAATGCCCTCAGCAAACTGGCCACTTTCTTCTGACAACTTTCTGATCTCTTGTGCCACCACGGCAAACCCTTTTCCATGTTCCCCAGCACGCGCTGCTTCTATGGAAGCGTTAAGTGCCAACAAGTTGGTCTGATTTGAAATGGCTGCGATGCCATCTAAAAAGCTGTAAATGGCGTCCATCTTCGTTGACAACGAATTGATGGTTTCAAAACTCTGCGTTATGGCTTGGTTCATCACAGCCATTTGATCGTCCATTTTTGATAACGCTTGGCCACTATCAGAAACATTATCAGTGACTGTCGCAAATAACTGCTTGAGTTCATGCATGAGCGCGAAAGTCTCTTTGACTTTTACACCCGATAGTTGAACGCTGTTTTTTGCAGCGATCAAATTTTCTGAAGTATAGTCGATGCGCTTTGATAATGCGCCTATCGCATCGTTGATTTCAACACTGCTTGCAAGGCATTGGCCCATTTGATCAGAGGCATTTAACGCGCTATGGTCCATCTGGGTACTCGTCTGGTTGATCTTATCAAATACCGTTTGCAGTTGATTAAAAGCCTCTTTGCTTTGAGCACTTTCGCTCTTGGCTTCTACGATGGTCTCCTGTCCCCATTTGGATAACAATGTCAACACGAGAAACGCACAGATATAGGCGCTTATTCTTGGAATAAAATCACCAAGCCCGAGCCCAGGTTCCAATAAAAACTCTGAATTCACGACATAAAGTACCGTCAAAAGCGTCGATGAAAAGATGCCGAAACTCAACATGAGTTTGATGTTGAAATATAATGCTTGCATAATCAATGCTAAGAAATAGATATTGAACATGCGCGATAAGCCACCGTTGACTGCCGACATCCCAATTGCCGCCAAAAAAGGAATGAAGATCAGCACTTCACCTCTCAGAATCATGTTGATTGGCAATCTACTGATGAGTGTTCCTATCGATGCCGACGCAGCGGTCAAAATCACAGCGCGTATACCGTATGCCGTCCCCCCATTGATAAAAGCTGTTATGGATAAAATAATCGCAAATGCCCAAACAAATCCAACATTGGCCAAGATTGCGCGTTTCATATTGTAATTCATAATGCCCCCCGTTTGCGTCGCCACGCTATTTGATCATCTTTAATATAAATGTTTTAGGAATGCCTTTATCGAAGACATCGCTAGATAAATTGGGTTCTTCAATTAGGGCTTCAATTCTGAAACCACTTTGTGCTGCTGCAGTAACGATTTCACCTAGTGTCCAATTTCTCAAGTAGACTTTTTCAGGTGTTTCATCTTCTAGATACTTGCCATAGGAGACAAACTTTTCTGTAAGCGCAGTATCAAAATAATCCCCTTCCACTTTATGCTTCCTGACCTTTGCGGTAGAGCCCCTCGATACGATCAACTTGGTGCTGACTGGATGAAAATCCCTGACTATTGCGGTGCCGCCGTCTTTTAATACGTCGACCATCATGTTAAAAAAGCTGGCTAAGTCAGTAAAATAATGCAAGATCCCCATCTCTGCAATGGCAATGTCAAAGGACGCGTCCCGCGTCATCTTTAGAACATCTTCCACGACATAGTTGATTGAAACCTTTGCTTCTTCAGCCAATTGTTCGGCATAAGCTTTGTTTGACTGTGAAAAATCAACGACAGTCACTTCGGCGCCCAATAAACTCAGCGCTACTGCCTTGTTTCCATTTGAGCCCATCACGTTGAGTATTTTTTTGCCTTCGACATCACCCAATTGTTCAGCCAAAGGTCCTAATATGTTTAGCGGGTCCTTTGCAATTTTTTCTTGCGTAGTCCTGTGGCGTTCCAAATCTTTCAACCCATGCATTCGCATGTTCTTTTTCCCATGCGTTTTTATTTTCTGTATTCGACATTTTAGCTCCTATGATCGCTTTATTTATTTCCTTATCTATGGAAATAGCATAATTACCTTTTAAGTTGCAAAATTCCTTTATATCGAATTTGAAAATGGCTCAATCAAGCCGTTTTGATAAATGAAATTCATACAATTTGGAATTATGCAATTTCCTTATCTATCCACTAACATAACCTTGCGCTTATGTATATATAATCTTTTCTACTTTTCGGCTTATTTAGTGGCTATTATAATGATTTTAGCCCATTTATGCAAGTCCTTTTAGGCGATAACCTTACATTTTCGCAAATAAACAAAGCCACTTTTACCATCTTAATTATACAACGAAAATCGGTCTCATATTGACGTCGTCTCATGAATGATGTAAAATTTATTAGTTATGGCACTTTTATTAAAAGCATATCAAAGGTCTTAATAGCGGAAAAGCATTTCCTTTATTGACCCAATTATAGAGAAGGAAGTATATATGTCTGAAATCAATCAATTAACGAGTCAAGAACTGAATCAAGAATTGGTCCAAGAAGTCAAGAAAAGACGAACTTTTGCGATCATTTCACATCCGGATGCTGGTAAAACGACACTCACAGAAAAATTTCTGTTATACGGCGGCGCCATTCGCGAAGCTGGTACAGTAAAATCTAGAAAATCTCAAAAACACGCAGTTTCCGACTGGATGGAAATCGAAAAACAAAGAGGCATCTCTGTCACATCCAGTGTGCTTCAATTCAATTATTCGGGTCACTGCGTCAATATCTTGGATACCCCTGGTCACCAGGACTTTAGTGAAGACACTTACCGTACGCTTATGGCAGCAGATGCAGCGGTCATGGTTGTGGATTCCTCAAAAGGTGTTGAAAGTCAAACGAAGAAGCTCTTTAAAGTCTGTAAAATGAGGGGCATTCCGATTTTTACATTTATCAACAAAATGGACCGTCAAGGTAAAGACCCATTTGAGCTCCTTGAAGATATCGAGAGCAGCCTTGGCATTCACTCATATCCTATGAACTGGCCTATTGGTTCCGATAAGCATTTTAAAGGCGTTTATAATCGCGAGAAAAGCGAAATCGAACTTTTCAATGACAGCAACCACGGTCAAAACATGGCTAAAGTCGTCTCTGGCGATATTGCAGATGAGAAATTCAATGCTTTACTCGGTCCACAATTGCAGCAAAAGTTGGTTGATGACTTAGAGCTCCTTGATCACGCTGGCGATGCTTTCAACCTCGAGAAGATATTAAGTGGCGATTTGACACCTGTATTCTTCGGTAGTGCCCTTACAAACTTTGGCGTCGAGCCATTTTTACAGTCGTTCCTGGAGTTAACGCCACCGCCACTCGCGCGAAACAGCAACAACGGCGAAGTCGATCCGGAAACGCCGAACTTTTCTGGCTTCATCTTTAAAATCCAAGCAAATATGAATCCAACCCATAGAGATCGCATCGCCTTCTTGAGAATTTGTTCAGGCAAATTTACGAAAGGCATGCAAGTCAACCACGTTCAAGAAAACAAGAAAGTGAGACTTGCCCAACCGCAACAGTTTATGGCGCAAGATCGCGTCATCGTTGAGACTGCCTATCCTGGCGACATCATCGGCATCCATGATCCGGGCATTTTCCGCATTGGAGATACGCTTTGTGAAGACAATTCCGGCCTTAAATTTGAAGGTATCCCTGTATTCGCACCAGAACATTTCGCCAAAGTCTTTACGAAAAACTCACTGAAGCGTAAACAGTTCATCAAAGGCATCGAACAGCTTTCTGAAGAGGGCAGCATTCAAGTGTATAGACGGCCAAACATCGGCGTTGAAGAGCTCATCGTCGGCGTCGTCGGCGTCCTACAATTTGAAGTCCTCGAATACCGCTTAAAAAATGAATACGGCGTCGACGTCATCATCGAGTCACTTCCATATCGTTATGTGAGATGGATCAAATCGGATAATTTCGACCGTCAAAACTTCTCCATGACAATGGACACGATGTTGGTACAGGACGAAGACGACAACCCAGTTTTGATCTTCCAAAACGATTGGTCCATTCGTCAAATCGAAGAGCGCAACAAAAATATCAAGCTCGAAGAAATTTCATTGCGTAAGTAATATGAAAATCGATTGATAATTTAATACGTCACAAAATCACAAAACCGCCCTTATCAATATGCTAGGGGCGGTTTTTCTTTCTACTTTTTCTTGATGAGCTTGAGACCGAATAGACTTGCAACCAAGCCGAGCACCAAACTGACGCCGATCGTTCCTGTGGCTATGGTAATCAAGATTTCCTGCGCATTTATGACTGGGAAAAATGGTATGACACCCTCAGTAAAGTTACCTATGCGCGTTGCAAAGCCTAAATATGCAGCTGCCGCTAAAACGCCAGACACCAGAGTCAGTACGACACCTTCAATAATAAACGGCATATTGATAAACATATCGGGTGCGCCGAGAAGCTGTAGTGTATTGATTTGGTCCTCATGTGCATGAACCCCTTCCCGGATGATATGTGAGGTTATGATAAATGTAGATATGCCTACTGCAATCGTCATGATGATGCCCAATAATGCGACGAGTCCAGAAATTCGACTGATTTTTTCAAGAATCGTGCGATTGTCTCTAATGTATTCCAGTTGATCGTTTGTTTCGAGCGTTGTCACGATCGGTTCAAGTTGATCAATGTCTATGCCGATTTCCAGATACGCTTCAAAGGGATTTTCGTCAAATTGACTGAGTATTTTTGCCTCTTGTCCAAGTATTTCGGACATTTTTTCAAAGGATTGTTTCGCAGTGATTGCCTCCACTGACTTGACGCCGTCTATGTTTTCAATCTCAAGGATCAAGGCTTCAACCGCATACTGATTTAGGTTCGCTGGATAATACGCACTGATCTCCGCTTCGTCCTCGAGGGCATTGGTAAATGTCGTACTCAGCCACCAACCAGAAAGTGTCAACGTGGTTATGAAGAATATTAGCGCTAAACTGATCATAGATAGAAAGCTCGATAGGCCGTTGAGTTTGACGATCGTCTTGACTTCATCCATGTAATACTTTGCATTTCTAAACCCTCTAAACATGGCTGCCACCCCTTTCGAAAGTGAATGCACCCGCCTGCATAACGAGCATAGAGGTCGAATCAATTTTATCGACTAAATGCGTGGCATGCGTTGTGATGAGTACACTCGTTTCATGGTCATTGAATGAAGCCAGTAGATTGAGGACATTGATGGCATTTGATTGATCGAGATTTCCCGTCGGTTCATCCGCGACGATGAGCTTTGGCCGTCTTGCAACAGCACGTGCGATTGCGACGCGTTGACACTCGCCCCACGACAATCGATCCACGGTGTGGCCTAGCTTATGTGCTAAACCGACGCGCTCAATATATTCAGTTGCAATGCGTTTCATATCTGAATGCGAAAAATCCAAGAATCTTAACCCAAGCATGACATTGTCTAAAACACTACGTCCCTCAAGCAATCTAAAGTCCTGAAAAATCGGACCGATCTGCGTCCGCATACGTCTGATATCCTGATCTTTACCGGCACTAATTGACTGACCCAACACTTCAAAAGTGCCACTTGTCGGTACTTCAATCCCCAATATGAGTTTCAACAAACTCGTCTTGCCCGAGCCGCTTGGACCGGTTATGAGTACGGTCTCCCCTGCGCCTATTGAAAGGTCAAACGGCTTTAACGCCAAGGTACCGTCTTTATATTGTAAACTGCATTGATTTGCTTTTATCATCATACACCTCAAAATAGACTGATTGTAATTTGTAGCTCTAGTCGGTCTTCAAAATTCGCGATTTTCTTGATTGTATTCTTACCTAGAATTGACTTTAGATTAAAGACGAGGTCGCCAGCACTGAATAGATCTTTTAGTGCACTCTGGCTCATGGGTAAATTGTAGAAGGCGCCACCAGTGACGACATACTGGATCGTCTGACTATCCAAGAGTTCAAAATAGCCATCGAGTTCGATCTCATAGCTTGGAAATGAAAGTGACACTCCATCATCTTTAAAATCGAAAGTCAGTTCCGGCAAATCGTCTCTTTCATCCAACAAGGCGTTGAATTTGACTTCTCTGATCGTCCCTCTAGTATTAAACAGAGATACGTTCACCTCTACAGTATCTTCAGGCAAATCGCCCTTTTCTATGATCTCCGTGAAACTCAGAATCGTCTCAGCAAACAAAGGTTTCAAACTCGCCCATAACGCCTCTATAGAATCGAGATATTCTTGATAATGCGCTTTTTCAGAGGCCAAACCTTCCAAGTAACTTTCCAATTCTAATTTGGCTTTATTTTTATCCATCGCTGTTTGAGCCAACAATGCTTCTTGATTTTCCATTTCGACGAGGAGATTATCTAGCATTTCGCGTTCTCTCACGAGCTGTAGCCTTACGGATTCTGTTTCGTTCATTAAATTGTCAACGTTTTTTGATAAATCCCTAAGTAAATTGATGCGATTGACGAGATCTTTCAAATTTTTTGCACCTAATACAATCTCAATATTTGATGCGATGCCTGCACGTTGCTGTATTCTTAGCACTTCGCCCAAGTTTTGCTTGAGTGCTTCATAAGCCGACTCTTGAGCCTCAATCGCACGCTGCTTTTCACTGATATCAGTCTCGATTTTCTGGATATCTTCTCCGAGCTTCGAAATTTCTGTGTTGAGCATCTCTATTTCTGATGAGAGAACAAACAACGACTCGATGATGGCCTGTTCCTCTTTTGTAATCTGCGTCAATTTGTTCTGTGCTTCTGTGTCATTTGGCTGTGCAAATGATAAGCTACCCAGTATTAAAAGGATGCTTCCCATGAGAAGCACATATTTTAGAATCATTTTCATACCGCTTTTTCCTCCGTTATCTCTATCTATTGTATCAGAAATGCCCCAAAAGACGATAAAATAGTTTGATTGACCTATCATTTTTCTATCAATAGAACGATTTGTATGTTTTTTATGGCAATAAGGGGTAAAATGGCATATAATAGTATAGCACATATCCCATTCGTGAAAGGAGGCGCTAAAGTGCACAGAACCCTACCCAATATTTTATTTATCTTGATCCTTTTCATTTTGGCAACGGCTTTCCCGCTTAGTACGGACATCTTATCGCTTAATTTATCACAGAAGATCGTCGATAAGCCCGTTGAAGAGCTCCAGGTTGATCCTGAACTATCTACCGTAATCCCAACTGAGCCAGACACCCTTTTAAATGCATTCATGACGTTTGATATAGATAGTACGACAGCCGTATTCCCTGAGGCATTTTTAAATGCCTATGCCATCGACGTCACAAAAAACGATGTCGTCATAGCGACTAAGCCATTGTCCGAACTAGGCTATGAGCTTTTGGATAACACGCAAAACACTAAGACAGTCAAAGTACCAAAAACGGAAATTCTAGACGGATTGGCAGCAGGTTATTACACACTGACGCTCAAAGCCGATGATAGCGTTTTCGACTTTAACTGGTACAGCTCTAACCACGTGTATGATAAGACTTTGTTAAAAACTTCAAATACAATTAACAATGGCCAAACCAGTATCACATTGTTTTTCCCAACCAGCGACTATAAAAATGTCGTTCCAATCACAAGACACATTGCATCGCCAAGTAACAGATGGCGAACATTATATACGCTGCTCTCCAATGGCCCAAAAGCTGGGCTAGGCTTATACGAAACAATTCCAGTGATTCCATATTCACCTAACATTAGAATTGGCGGGAATGTCGCCAACATCTACTTGTACACGAAGGACCTTGCAAATTTCGAAGGCAAATTTGGTGTAATCACAGAAGCTATCACGCGAACTTTCATGACACTTGGCCCACTTGAAGGCGTCAGTTACTTAGTTGATGACAGCAAAGCAGCACCTTATTCAGGTGTCGATTTGACGAAAACTTATTCTCATTCCTTTACAAATAACGCTTTTATCGGATACAGCCATGAAACAACGCACATGATGCTTATGCCATTACCATTACAAACGGCAACTTTAGATGAGCGCATTCGTGAAGCGTGGGCAATCATGCAGTTTAAAACCGGCGGTTCAGAATTAATAAGTGATCGCATTCAAAGTATTCCAGATGAAGTGATGCTCATCGATTATACTTTGGAAGGGACGGCATTGACACTGAACGTATCAAGTAGCCTCCAGACGATTTACAACGCTGGGACAATATACAATGATTTGATGGTTAAAAGTATTCTATATACCTACATGAGTTTGCCAGAGGTTGAAACGGTAAAAATCATGGTCGATGGCGCACCATTTGCAGCAGAGGGGTATGATTTCGCACAACCATTGAAACCAGATCCTTATATCAATATGGAACCTTAACTAAAAAGCTCAGATTCGACAGGATCATTATCCTAATCGACTCTGAGCTTTTATAATTGTTGTCATGATTAAAATGGCCCGCCATAGATATTGCCAGCCATCGCCTCAAGTTTTTCGGCATTGCAGACAACAATTTTCTTATGAGCACGTGCTATGATGCCTTCTTCTTCCATCTGTTGGAACGCTCGATGCAGTTGCCTATAAGTCGTTCCAATATATTCTGACACATCTTGAAGTGAGTCTTTGAGAAGCACGTCATGGTTTTCATTTTCATGGGCTCTCAAATAGCTTGCCAATCTGTTTTTTACTGGATAAAGCAAATTTGACGCATGGTGGCGATCCGCGACTAGGAGCTTTGTCGAAAGTGACCTTGCAACATATTGTAAAAAAGGTGGGTAATCGATGGCATGTTGACGCAAAATGGCCATGGGGATTCGAATGAGCTCTGATGGCATGACGGCGTCCACTGAGCAAGAAGCGTCAAGCGCATTGAGTAATTCCACTTCGCCAAGTGAATCAAACGTGCTGTAAAACTGGATGAGAAAGGCTTTGCCATTATCATGGATTTGAAATACTTTCAGCTTGCCACTAACGAAAAAATAAAAGTATTGCATCGGTTCGTTGGCGATAAGGATTGCTTCATCCCTACCAAAACGCGTCAGTTCAAAGCTTTCAAACACTTCTTTTGGCAAAATTTCTTCAAGATTATTTTGCACGATATATTTATTAAGACGTTTCGGATCATTTAGAAGTTGCATGTGACCTCCCATTATTAGACGTTTATATGTTACTTTATCGATTAAAAGATGTGCTCTTTCACAAAATTATAACGCAAAACATGACATATGTCATATTTTTTACAAGCTTCAGTCATTATAATTAGAGTATAGTCGTTCTACATATTTAGAAAGAGGTTTTTATGGCAAAATTATTGGCTTATTTTACTGGCCTTGTACTCTCATTAATGGTTACTTTCAATGGACTGCTCAGTGGTTTTACGAGTGCCTATATGAGCAACGTCGTCTATCATGCGTTTGGCCTAGTCTTTTTCGGCATTTTTCTCTTGCTGCTAAGGCAGCAGCGTACTGATGGTAGCAAATTCAAATGGTATTATTTGATTCCTGGGGTTTTAGGATCGTTGACGATCATCTTGAACAATGTCGTACTTAATGTCATCGGCGTCACAATGATGGTCGCCTTTACACTCGTCGGACAAGTCATCACCTCTATCGTTATCGATCATTGGGGACTTCTTGGCAAAAGCATTTCAAGATCGACGCGTAAACAATGGCTTGGCGTCGGCATCATGATCGTCGGCCTAGCTACCATGGTCTTATAGGAGGTCTTATGACACTTTTTATCATCTACTGTCTCGCTGTACTTATCGGCGTCCTTGTAACGGTCGTCCCCATCATGAACGGCAAGAACACGCAAGTGCTTGGCACGATTCGCGTATCCTTTTTTCATTATTTTGCAGCTTCCATCACAGGCGTCGTCTTTCTTTGGCTGACTGCCTCCATGGGAGAAGTGACGATGCTTCCCGACGTGCCCATTCATTACTTTATCGGTGGTCTCCTTGGTTTATCGGTCATTTTGTTCATGAACTACTACTCTGTGAGAATCAAAGCGTTACATGTAGCCATTTTGCCTTTTTTAGGACAGATGACTATGGGACTGGCTCTGGATTATTTCTTATTTGACAAACTTAACGTCAAAACTGTGCTAGGCCTCGTCATCGTTTTGCTTGGACTCTATATTCAGTCTGAACAAAAAAAACAAGTTGTCGAAGTTTAGTTTGAGTCAAGGCCCATTGAGCCAATGTATCATGAAGAATAAAAAATAAAAGCTCCGATTCAAGTATCAAAACTTGGATCGGAGCTTTTTAGCATATAACTGAAGAAAATATATAGTGACTACAAATTCGCCTTATCAAACTGAGAAACGACGTTTTTCAACATGCTTCTGATCGGCAGATTGTATGGGCATTTAGGTTCACATGCACCACAATCCGCACAGGCATCCGCTTTGACTGGTAGTCCAGCATAGCGCGTCTTTGCCCAGTCCTCCAGATTGTATCGCGTCAAGTAGCCTACCATGAGGAATTGCGTTGGAATGTCGATGCCCTGCGGACAAGGCAAGCAGTACCCACATCTTCTGCAGAATGTTTCACCCAACGAACTGGAAATTTCAGCCATCTCATCAAGATCATTTTCCGAAAAGTGATAGGAATGTTTGAGCACAGCAGCATTTGTCGTCACTTGATCGACATGATCCATTCCAGGAATTGCAACAGAAACATGCGGGTTGTTCATGATGAATTTCAAACTTAGAGCACCGTTGTTTATAGCGCCACCAGCGATCGGCTTCATGACGATGACGCCAACGCCACGCTTTTGGGCTATTTCAAATAGGGGCTCTCCCTGTCTCTCAACGAGGTTATAGGGAAATTGAAGGGTTTCAAATGGCATCTCGCGAATCACTTGATCAACAAATAACGCACTATGTGCCGTCATACCGATATGGCCGATTTTGCCTGCCGCTTTTGCTTCAAACAGCGCTTTGTAAGCGCCATTTTCAGACATGATCAATGCATACTGATCAAGGTCTTTGACCAGATGGCATTGATAAAGATCGATAAAATCCGTTTGAAGCAAGCGCAAGCTCGTTTCGATGTCCGCCTTCATTTGATCGTAGTCTCTCGACATAGATTTCGTCGCAAGAATGAAATTTTCACGTTTGCCACCTTCAAGGGCGATACCGATCATCTCCTCGCTCGTCGTATAACCACGTGCGGTATCGATGAAGTTGATGCCCTCGACCATCATCTGATCGATGAGAGCGGTCACAGTCTTTTGCTCGAGTCTCTGAATCGGTATGCCTCCAAAGCCTATTGGCACAACCTTTAATCCCGTCAATCCAAGTTCTCTAAAAGTCATGAAGCCTCCCAATAATTATAGTACGCGTCCTTTGCCTGCATAGACGATGCCTTTTGCTGAGTCAAGCGTGATATCAGTGCCATCTTTTAGTAATTCTGTTGCATTTTGAGCGCCGACCACACATGGAATCTTGAGGCTTAATGCCACGATTGCGCCATGTGAAGTATAACCGCCCTCTTCGACGATTAAACCAGCTGCTTTTTGAATGAACGGCATCAAATCTTTATCTGTAGAAGTCGCAACGAGGATATCGCCTTCATTGAATTTGCCTTCAAGTTCTTCAGGTGTGCTTCCAACACAAGCTTTGCCTCTGACGAAGTCTTTTACGAGACCAGTACCTTTGATAAGTACTTCGCCTACCAATTGTACTTTCATGATGTTCGTTGCGCCTGACACGCCGACTGGTACGCCTGCTGTGATGACAACGAGATCGCCATCCTTGATAAAGCCTTCTTCTTTCGCTTTAGCGACAGACAGGTCAAATATTTTATCCGTGGAAGTCGCTTCGCCGATAACGAGTGGGAAAACACCCCATACAAGTGACATTCTTCTACAAGCCGCTTCGCTGATTGTACATGCGATAACCGGTGCTTTAGGTCTGAGTTTTGAAACGCGTTTCGCTGTAAAGCCTGAAGATGTCGCTGTGATAATCGCCGTTGCGTCAAGCTCAAGAGCCGTATTTGCAGTAGCGTGGCTCACTGCTGAAGTAACGCCTTTTTCGTCAGCCAATAAGATGCGTTTTTGAAGAAGTTCTTTGTAGTTGAGCGCACCCTCAGCTGCCATTGAGATTTTAGCCATTGTTTTAACCGATTCAAGTGGGTATTTACCTGCAGCTGTTTCACCAGACAACATGACCGCGTCAGTACCATCGAAGATGGCATTCGCAACGTCTGTCGCTTCAGCACGCGTTGGTCTAGGATTACGCATCATAGAGTCAAGCATCTGAGTTGCAGTGATAACTGGCTTACCTTCTCTATTACAAAGCTCAATCATTCTCTTTTGAACGATTGGCACAAGTTCTGTAGCGATTTCGACGCCGAGGTCACCACGAGCAACCATCAAACCATCTGATACTTCGAGGATTTCTTCGAGGTTGTCCACGCCTTCTTCGTTTTCAATTTTTGAGATGATGTGGATTTCATGAGAAAAGTTGTCTTCAAGGACTTTTCTGATTTCTAATACGTCACTCGCTTTACGAATAAATGATGCTGCGATGAAATCGATACCATTTTTGATACCAAAGATGATATCGTCGATGTCTTTTTGAGTGATAGCAGGTAAATTGATTTTAACGCCAGGTACGTTGACGCCTTTATTATTTTTTACATCGCCAGCGTTTAACACTTTCGTTTTAATCTCAGTCGCAGAAGTTTCAACGACTTCGAGTTCAATCAAACCGTCATCTATCAGAATTCTATCGCCTTTAACAACATCTTCTGGAAGACCGACATATGATATTTGACATTTGTTTTGATCGCCGAGGTATTCTTCAACAGTTAACGTGAATTCTTGACCTTCAACAAGTGTGTAAACTGGTTCTTTAAACTTGCCTGTTCTGATTTCTGGACCTTTTGTATCAAGTAAGATAGCGATAGGTGTTTTAAGCTCTTCCCTAACCTCTTTAATCATGTTAATTCTTGCGAGGTGTTCTTCGTGGCTACCGTGTGAAAAGTTTAATCTAGCCACGTTTAGGCCGTTTTTAACGAGTTCTTTGAAGATTTCTTTCGGTTCGCTTGCAGGTCCAATCGTACAAACGATTTTGGTCTTTCTCAACATATTAATTTCCTCCTAATAATTGCTCTCGTAATGGAAAAATTGCTTTATTTTAAATCGCCAAAATTCTGGCCAATTCGTAAATACGCTTATCATAATCTTTTTTCATAGCTAACACGTCTTCAAAGGACATGTCGATCATCTCATTGCCTTTGACGCCAACCGCTCTGCCATATACGCCAGCTTTTAGCAGTTCCACTGCATGGGCGCCCATTCTCGAAGCGAGAATTCTATCGTTTGGCGTTGGCGTGCCACCGCGCTGCAGATAACCTATGACGCTAACTTTCACGTCAGAGTTCGTCTTAAGTTTGATTTGCTCTGCAAGTTCGTAAGGTTTGCCTACGCCTTCAGCGAGTAAGATGATGCTGTGTAGCTTACCGCGTTTCTTACCTTTGATGATGGTGCTACATAGTTCATCGATATCCGTTGCCAATTCAGGAATGATGACCGCTTCTGCCCCACCAGCGAGACCGCCGTAAAGAGCGATGTCGCCACAGTTTCTACCCATGACTTCGATGATATTTACCGTACCATGTGAAGATGAGGTGTCTCTTATATTCCCAATCGCGTTTACGACTGTACTAAGCGCCGTGTCAAAGCCAATCGTGTAATCGGTATAAGCGAGATCGTTGTCAATGGTTCCTGGAAGGCCAATTGTTGGAAAACCGGCCTGAGCGAGTCTCATGGCGCCATTGAAAGACCCATCGCCACCGATCACCACTAAGCTGTCCACTTTGAACATCTTGAGCATCTGAAGCCCTTTATTGAAGCCCTCATCCGTCTTGAAATCCAAACAACGCGCCGTTCTAAGCATTGTACCGCCCCTGTGAATAATGTCGCCCACTGAGGTTATATTTAAGTTTTCGATATCGCCTTCAATCAATCCTTGATAGCCTCGATAGACGCCAGCAACTTCAAAGCCGTGGTATATCGCAGTCCGCACAACTGCGCGAATTGCTGCATTCATCCCCGGTGCGTCGCCGCCACTTGTGAGAACACCAATTTTTTTCAAATGTATCACTCCCTTTTTGCATCAATAAAATTTTACATTGCCGACACCTAAAATGCCTTCAATTTTTTCAATGAGTTCTTTGGTGACGTTAATCTGGCCATTCACTTTCAACTTTTTCTGAACATCGTGAATATAAAAGATCACTTCTGATTTGCTATGCTTGGGATGCTGGCTCTTCTCATGCATTTTTAAAAGCGTATGCACGGTTTCTAGCCGATCTTTATCTTCTGTTTCAAAACGAATAAAAAGCTTCTTAGGTTTCGATGGTGATTTTGTATCGTTAAGTTCCATGATACTTTCCGCAATGATCTTAGGCGGTTCATCTTCCTTAAGCTGAAGACGGCCTTTGATCACTATCGCCTGATCCTTGTTTAACAGAGCTTGCGACCTTTCAAAAGTTTTAGGAAATACGATGACTTCGATTTGGTCGTACAAATCCTCTAGTGTGATGAACACCATCTTGCTATTGCTTCTCGTAATTTTGTCGATACGTGCGACAATCAATCCACCAACGGTTATGGCCATATTGTCTTTCAAGGTCGTCTCCAATTCAGCAGCAGATTCTTTGAGCTCTGCGAGATTGATGGTCGTCAATGACTCAAGTGCCGATTTGAATTGATCCAGTGGATGCCCTGTCAAATAGATACCCAACATTTCCTTTTCAAACTGTAATAAGGTCTGAGACCTAAGCTCTGGTATCGACGGCATTTTATTGCCCATCTCTTCAGAAGTGATTTCAGTGAAGGCCATGTTGAAAATCGAGTACTGACCTTCAACGCTTTTGCGTTTAATGGCGTGAATCCCGTCAATGGTCTTTTCATAAATTGCCAATAATTGCGCTCTAAAATGGCCCAAATCGTCAAATGCACCGGCTTTAATCAAACTTTCCACCGCTTTTTTGTTGAGTTCTGAAGCGTTTACTGTTTCACAAAAGTCGAAAAAGCCTTTATAGCCGCGTTCACTTCGTCCCTCGATGATCGCCTCGATGATCCCTCTGCCGACATTTTTCACGGCATTGAGGCCATATCTTATGGAACCATTTTCGACAGAAAAGCCCATTTTGCTCGAATTGACACTTGGTGGTAAAAGTTTGATGCCATGCTCCTTACAGTCTTGAATATAGATGGCGAGCTTCGACTGATTCCCCATGACACTGGTCATGAGCGCCGCCATAAATTCCACGGTATAGTGACATTTCAAATAGGCAGTCTGATAGGCGATAATGGCATAGCCTGCTGCATGGGATTTGTTGAAGGCATATTTCGCAAAATCGACCATATCGTCGAATATTTCACTGGCCGCTTGAGGTGACACGCCGTTTCTGACACATCCAGGAAGCTCAATTGCACCATTTGAATCCATTTTTCCATGGATGAAATACTCGCGTTCTTTTTGCATGACATCCATCTTTTTCTTACTCATGGCGCGTCTGACGATATCACTTCTGCCGTAACTATAACCCGCAAGCTCTCGCACGATGCGCATGACCTGCTCTTGATAGACAAGGCAGCCATACGTGACATTCAAAATCGGTTTTAACTTTTCGTCTTTGTACACGATTTTAGTCGCATCGTATTTATTCTCAATGTACATCGGGATGGAATCCATTGGTCCCGGCCGGTATAAAGATATCCCGGCTATGACATCCTCAAATCCAGTCGGCTTTAACTCTCTCATAAACCGCCTGAATCCTGTGGACTCCAATTGAAATAAACCCAGCGTATCGCCCTTCCCGATCATCTCATAAACGCGTTGATCATCTTGTGGGATACTTTCTAGATTCAATTTAATATTTTGTCCCTCTTCAATCAATTGTAATGCATTTTTGATAACTGTCAATGTCCTAAGGCCTAAAAAATCCATTTTTAATAGACCTAATTCTTCTAAGAGATTCATGTTGAACTGGGTCGAAATTCCGCCCTCTTGAACGTATAGAGGCACATAAGTGTCTACGGGGTTTTTTGAGATGACGACACCTGCTGCATGCGTCGAAGCATGGCGTGGCACACCCTGTAATTTTATTGCGGCATCCATCAAAGATTTTGCTTCTGCTGATGATTCTATGAGCTCAACGAGTTTTGGATT
This sequence comes from Acidaminobacteraceae bacterium, assembly GCA_942493125.1. GTDB lineage: Bacteria > Bacillota > Clostridia > Peptostreptococcales > Acidaminobacteraceae > Fusibacter_C. Next base: position 911,374 of record OW818667.1, read on the forward strand.
GACTTTCAAAGCGCGTTCCAATGTCATGCCAAGTTCCATGGGGATTTCTTTGGCAATCTTATCCACATCGATATACGGCATGTCCATAACGCGACCGACATCCCTTATTGCTGCACGAGCAGCCATGGTGCCAAATGTGATAATCTGAGCTACACGATCCTTGCCGTATTTCTCTACAACATAATCGATGACCTCACTGCGTCTTTCATCTTCAAAATCGATGTCGATATCGGGCATCGTCACGCGTTCTGGGTTCAAAAACCTCTCAAAGATCAAATCGTATTTAATAGGGTCAACTTCCGTGATGTCGAGCACAAAGGCGACGATACTGCCACCGCAGCTACCACGCCCTGGTCCTACTGCAATATCTCTAGATTTTGCAAACCTTATAAAATCCCATACGATTAGGAAATAATCATTGTACCCCATTTGATCGATAATCGAAAGTTCATAATCAAGTCGCTCTATATGCGCTTCATAATCCTCGTATTTTTTCTTGATACCCGCCAAACATAACGTGCGTAGATAGACTTTCCCATCAGCGCCTTCAAGTGTATATTCCGGTAAGTGCGTCTTGGTAAAGTCGAAATCGAAATGACATTTCTCAGCGATTTTTACTGTATTGAGCAAGGCGTCCTCTCTCGTACGAAACAGAGTCGCCATTTCTTCAGGTGATTTCAGATAGAATTCTTTGGTTGGAAAACGCATGCGGTCACGATCACTGAGCACTTTTCCAGTTTGTATACACAGCAATACATCGTGCACGGATTCGTCTTCTTTTTCTAGATAATGTACGTCGTTGGTTGCAACAAGGGGTAGTCCTGTTTTATTTGAAAGATCGATCAAGCGTCTGTTGATCAACTTTTGTTCTGGCATTTGATGATCTTGAAGTTCAAGATAAAAATCACCCTCTGCAAATGTTCGTTTCATCTGAAGGGCCATCTTCTCAGCGCCATCCAGATCGCCTTCCAGCAGTTTGCTCTGAATGTCCCCGCCAATACAGGCACTTAATCCGATAAGGCCTTCACTATGTTGCGCCAAAAGTGCATAATCAATTCTTGGCTTATAGTAAAAACCTTCTGTAAATCCAGCTGAGACGAGCTTGATCAGATTTTGATAACCCACTGCGTCTTTGACGAGTAATACGAGATGACTTGAGCTTTTATCATGCGTTGCGTCCTTGTCAAATCGCGATCGTGCCGCAACGTAGACCTCACACCCGATAATCGGTTTCACACCTGCTTTTTTTGCCGCTTTATAAAAATCGACAACGCCAAACATGACGCCGTGATCGGTTATCGCCACTGCATCCATTCCTAGCTCTTTTACTTTGTCAAATAGTCTGTCGATGCGTGCAAAGCCATCGAGTAAGCTGTATTCTGTATGCAAATGCAAATGTACGAAAGGCGTCACACTCATTTGTTCTCCTTCTAATTGCCTTGTAAGACCTGTTTTTCCCATTGTTCTATAACGATAGCTCTAAGTGCAGGACTAAATTCTGGCATCGCACTTGTGGTAAAGTCCCTATAATTAACAGTTGTCGATTTGAGTTTCACTTTTTTTAATGTATCAAAAGCCGCATCAGGCGTTACATCTTCTGTATAAACGGGTAGGCTCCCCCAAGCTTTTGGATCGTATTTACTCGCCTGCATATCCGGTGAAACCAGTGCATTGAGTGCAACCATAGCACCTGATTTGTTACCCGAATTAAAAGCTATACCTGCAACTTCAGTATAAGTCGCCGTTCCCGAGAGAACGACAAATGTTGAGGCACCCTCTGGATATTCATATTCTTTAAGTTTATCCGTTGCGTAATGATACGACATAGACATGGACATGATGAGCGAGCCACTATTGAATAAATCATCCATTGCTTGCGTCGATTGTGGATACGTTCTGCCATTGTCCTTTAAATTTGGTTTAATCGCTTTGAGCTTATCTATGCCAGGTTGTATGGCACTGATGAATTTAGCCTTGTCAAAGTTTCCAACGCTAAAGGGTTCTAGATCGAGTTCTTGACCGACAACGCTTAAAATAAACGCTTCACCCTCAATTGATTTGCGTGGATCCGGATAAGTGAACTGTCCTTTAAAAGTACCTAAAAGTTCAAAAAATGTGTCAAAATTCTCTGGCGTTTCATAGAATACATCTTGATTGTAAATGAAGCTCAATTGATTTCTACCATAAGGAATGGCGTAGTTTTGCGTTGCAATGCCTTCATGCGCCGTATATTCAAGTGATGTGATATCGAGAAGTGACTTAGCATCCATCAACTTTTCCGTAAATGGACCAAAGAGCAATCCCTTTTCAAAAGCTGATTTAAACCCCTCTTTTTCAAAGAGGATGATATCGTAATCGCCAAGCTCACGTTCAGCTGCGTTATCCTTTGCAAGTTCATCCAAAGTCTTAATCAAAGGCTGTTCGATCACTTTTACTGTCATTTCATAATTCAGTTTTAAATAGTCAGAGAAATCCTCTTTAAGCCATGTGACGACAAGCGGGTTCGAATGATTGACCGCTATGGTTATGGTCGACCCATTTGCACTTTTCGTCAGCAAATCCCAATTTTTAATTTCCGGGTCATTTTGATTGACGTTGAGGTTGCATGCTGTGGTTAGAAAAGCCACTAGTGTCATCGTTAGTATAAGTGCGATCAGCTTCTTCATCCTCGTTCCTTCCTCTTACTTATTTGCTCTGCAATTTCCATTATTTTTTTAAGACGATGGTTCACACCAGATTTGCCTATAGGTGGGCTTGACATTTCGCCTAACTCTTTTAGGGTCGCTTCGGGATTTTCAGTCCTAAGTTCGGCCATTTCTCTTAATTTATCGTCAAGATAATCCAAACCGACGCTTTCTTCAATAGCTTCTATGGCTTGTAAATGTTCAAACGCAGCATCTGCCGTTTTCGTCAAATTGGCGGTTTCGCAATTCACCACACGGTTGACGTTATTCCGCATTTGCTTGATGATTCTTATATTCTCGTACTCGAGCAGCGTTTGATGTGCCCCAATTATATTTAAAAAATCAACGATTTTTTCACTCTCTTTGATGTAGACGATATAATTTTTTTTACGTGCCGTCATCTTTGTCCCAAGGTCGTATGTGTCGTTGATAAAGTTGACGAGCTGTGACGCAAAGTATTCGTTGTGCGTGATGAGTTCAAGGTGATAGCTTTTCTCAGGTGCACTGAGTGAGCCGCCACCTAAGTAGATGCCTCTCAAATATGCTTTTCTACAGCAACTTTTTTTTATCAGATTGTGCGGTAATTTATCGTTCAACAAATAGGCATCCCCATCGAGCCTTAATATATCAAGATCCGTCAAGAGTTCATTGGCATGCTCGATGAACATTTCATAAGAATGATGCTTATTGAGTATTTTATTTTCTTTCATAATCAGTTCAGTATGTAGCTTGTACCCTTTTTTAAGTAGCACAAAAACAAGTCTGGCGACTGCAGGGTTTTCCGTGACAATCCTGAGATTCATGGAATTTTTCCCACCAAACTCTAGCGCACCACTCACTCTGATAATTCCTGACAATTCTGCTTTATTACAGCATCGCCCCTCTGAGCGAATGCGAGATAGTTCATTTTTTGATGTTGATGAAAATGACATTATGCACCCTCTAAAGATTTAATAATTTCTAGCGCTTTTGATAAAATATCACGTTCATCGTCATATTTCGCAAGTTGAAGAACGCTGTCCTTGTGAATGAATTTTGCGCTGATAAACCCTTCTTCACGTTGTGGATGTGGATTTGTACCAAGTGCTTTCATGAAGTACCAAAACACTTTTTTTTCAACGACGTGATTGTTAGACCAATAATTCTTGAAGCGATAGGCGGTTTCTCCAATCGGCGTCACGATTTTAGCCTTTATTCCGGCCTCTTCTTTGACTTCTCTGATGGCCGCATCTTCACTTGTCTCACCTTGTTCAATCTTTCCCTTAGGCAACACCCAGTCGCCGTTGATCTTTTGTAGCATCAAGATGCTGTTACCAAGGTAAACAACACCGCCAGAGCTAAAGACTTTCTTCATAAAATCACCTTTATTGACCTTTATACGTATAGTATAGTATACCATAAATCAGCCCTTAATATGCTTAAAAACCTCAAAATTGGGCGCTGATATGACCGAAAACAAAAAAACAGAACAATGACAAATTGCTGTCAAACGTTCTGATTATATTTTATGTTCAATAGATTAAGGTGCATTATAGACTCTTTCAACTCTAGATAAAAGCATCTCACTGATGATCGATGCATTGTGCCTGATATAGCCTTTTTTCTCTTCGACAAAATCGCCCTCAATCACTTTGATATTCAGTGCTTCGAGTTTTTCACGATCTGTGTGCGTCAACAAAACCGGCGTGGCCGATTCTCTCGTGTACCGTGATATGATATCATTGTTGACCACGCCTGTATTTGCAACGAGATAATCCACATGTTTCAGACTCGTAAATTTGAGGATGGACTCTAAATGCTGCCCAGCAGTGAAACCATCTGTTTCACCAGGTTGCGTCATGATGTTGGCGATGTAAAAAACGGGTGCAGGACTTTCTTCGATAGCTGCCACCACTTCATTGACCAACAAATTTGGGATGATGCTTGTAAATAGGCTGCCAGGCCCAAGGATAATCATATCAGCTTGCTTGATGCGCTCCACGACCATTTCGTACGTCTTGGCATCTTTCGGTTCAATCCATATTTCTTCGATGGGTGTTCCTCTTTTGACGACCTCAAGTGGGATATTTGACTCTCCGATTACTGTGGTACCATCCCGTAGTTTCGCATACAAGACAATATCTTCTTCCGAAACGGGAAAGACTTCTCCAGTGATCGCAAAAATATCTGAAATCTTTTTAATGGCTGATTCGAAGCTATCTGAAATCCCCACCATGGCAGCAATCATCAAATTGCCAAAATTCTGCCCTTTTAAGCGTCCTTCTTCAAAGCGATAGTGAAATAAATCTTGTAGAATTGGCTCTTTATTTGCAAGTGCTAAAATGCAGTTTCGGACATCGCCTGGTGGCAACATCCCAAGGTCCTCCCTTAGGACGCCTGAGCCACCACCGTCATCTGCAACAGTGACAATGGCCGTTATGTCAGAAGAGATTTCCTTAAGACCGCGTAAAAGTATGGATAAGCCTGTTCCGCCACCGAGTGCAACTATTTTTATCATGTTCGATTACCCTTCCTTTTTAGCATCGCGGTGTATAGCCTGAGTCACAAACCCACGGTCTGCATAGTGCGCTGCCAAAGCATTTGCGAATGTCACAGAACGGTGTTGCCCTCCCGTACAGCCAATCGCCACAACGAGTTGCGCGCGTCCATCTTTGATCATATGAGGAATGACAAAATCCATAAGGGATTTGATCTGTTCAAAATAGCTTTGGCTTTCTTCAAAACTCATCACGTAATCGCTGACTTCAGTTTCATTGCCCGTAAGCGGTCTAAGCTCTTCGATATAGTATGGGTTTGGTAAAAAGCGCGCATCAAAAATATAGTCTGAATCCAAAGGCAGTCCTTTTTTGTATCCAAAAGAAACAAAGGCGATCTGTATTGTCGATTCTTTTTCAGTCATCTCCAAAGCACTGGATATGGCACTCTTCAGTTGTGCTTGCGTGGTCGTATTGGTGTTTATGACAAAATCTGCTTGATTTTTCAAAAGCAATAGCAACTTTTTTTCCGCCTGAATCGCATCTTCAATACGGCCACTTGGATCGAGTGGATGTGTCCGTCTCGTCTCTTTAAAGCGCTTCAAGATGACATCGTCATCCGCTTCCAAATAGAATACCCTATAGGCATATCCCTTTTGTTTTAAAAGCTGCAAATTGTCTTCCAAATCCTTAAAGAATTTTCCACCTCTAATATCAATTACCAATGCGACGTTATTTATGTTCTCCGAATTCTGTTCGAGCAACTCCGCGAAATTTGGAATCAACGACGGTGGCAAATTGTCCACGCAATAGAAACCCAAATCCTCAAATACTTTTTTTGCCTGACTTTTGCCAGCACCAGACTGGCCTGAAATAATAATAAAATTCAAAAGGTCACCTCTCGTTATTTGACATTGTAAATCTGCTCAGCAGAAACACCGGCAATATAAGCTCTGTCAAGTGCATTTTCAACGCTTCCGACTTTGTTTATTTCATGTGCATCACTACAGCATGCAAATTTCACTGGATATTTCATGGCAATCTTGATTTCTTCAATCGTGAGATGGCCGTGTGAATTGTTTATTTCAAGCAAAGTACCGACTTCTGCCGCCACTTTAGCGACTGCATCGATATCGATTGGTCCTTTTGCACCTGGGTGCGTCAACATGTTGATTTTATTGTTTTTCATGGCAGCGATCATCGATTTTGTGTTATTTGACTTAGCTTTTTCATAAAAATGCTTTGAAAATCGACTGAGCACATTATATAGATGTAACATGAAATCATGCCCAAGATTGCTTCCAAAGTGATACCCCGCATTGACCCAATCGATCATTTGCCACATATCTTCATCTATATCGATTCGACCATCTGTACCGAGCAAGTTGGCTTCAAGGCCGAGCAGAATATTTATTTGTGGGTATTTGATGTTCAAACGATCAATATCAGCTCTAAGTAATGGATAATTGCTTTTTTTGATGCCATACCCATTGTGTGCTGGACCGTGATCAGTGATCGCAATTTCAGTCAATCCTTTGTCTATTGCTTCTTTGACGATGGCCTCTAGTTCATTTTTGCTATCGCCGCTATACTTTGTATGCATATGGTAATCTGCTACAACGACCATTAAATCGCCTCCTTGTAATAGTCTCAATTTAATTATACCACTTATTCCATATTTTAATAAAAAAGCTCTCATGCAATATGCAGAAGAGCTTACAAAATTTATTCTTTTCCAAAAATCCTGACTTCTCGCTCAAGTGACACGCCAAATGTATCATAAACGACCTTTTGAACGACGGCTATCAGATCCATTACTTCTTTACACGTGGCCGTGCCAACATTGACAATAAATCCGCAATGTTTTTCCGAAACTTGTGCATCACCATGTCTTAATCCTCTAAGACCTGCATCTTCAATCAATTGTCCTGCAAAATGTCCTGGTGGTCTTTTGAATGTACTGCCGGCACTAGGAAGCTCTAATGGCTGTTTCGAAACGCGCTTCTTTGTCAATTCGTTTGTAATCTCTTTGATAATTTCTATTTCACCAACTTCAAGTCCAATTGCAACTTTAACGACAATCCATCCCATTTCGCGGATCACACTCGTACGGTAACCAAATCCCAAAGCCTCGCGATCGATATGGATGCTTTCACCTTCTGGTGTAATCACTTCAACCCACTTCACGACGTCTTTCATCTCGCCACCATAGGCACCGGCGTTCATAAAGATAGCACCACCTAAAGTTCCAGGTATGCCAGAAGCGAATTCAAAGCCTTGAAGCGCGTGTTGCAATACGACCTTAGACAATCTCGACAAAAGGACTCCCGCTTCGGCAATCACTTCTGTGCCAACGACATCAACTCGGCTCATTGAATCTGAAATTTTGATAATGAGCGCGTCAATACCATCATCGTCCACTAGAATATTTGACCCATTACCCATTACTAGAAAAGGTTGGTCATAGATCTTGCAAAGGTCGATGGTTTTGACGATTTGTTCGACGTCACTTGGTAAGACGAGTATTTTAACATTGCCGCCAATTTTAAAGGATGTGTGATTGGCCATCGGTTCATCACACAGAATTTGATGTTTATCATATATCATGTTCAGTGCATTTAAAAGCATGCTTTTCTCCAGAATGTATTCGTATTTAACCTTTAACATTCTAACATAAATCGACTAGTCTGACAAACACTCTATTTGATTTCGCCATGTTTTTCAATATAATCGGCATCTACGATGGCGTTATTTGCGTCCAGTATGACGACGTTAGGCTTAAATGTTTTGGCTTCTATGGCATCGATCATGCAATAGGCGATGATAATCACCGTATCACCCGGTTGAACGCGTCTTGCTGCGGCACCGTTTAAACAGATGACGCCACTGCCTCTTTCTCCAGAGATCGTATACGTTTCAAGTCTCTCGCCATTGTTGTTGTTCACGATTTGAACCTTTTCACCAGGTAGAATACCCGCAGCATCGAGAAGATCTTCGTCAATGGTGATACTACCGACGTAGTTTAAGTTGGCTTCGGTAACCGTGGCTCTGTGAATTTTACTTTTGAACATAGTCAATAACATGTTTTCCTCCTAATGGGTCGTTCTGCGCTGTCTAAAATTATCTATCAATCGCGTTTTGCCAATTTTCACAGCCAACGCCACTAAAAAGTCATCACTCAGAACGTCGATTCCCTCTAGTGTTCTTGAATCGACTATCTGTACATAATCTATTGTTGCATACGGGCTTGATTCAATGATTTGGCACATCTCATCAATAAGTGTCCCCGTTGTTGTGATACCTGATTCTATAAGCTTTTGTGCTTTCCCCAGTGCTTGACTCAGCACAAGTGCTGCCTGACGCTCTTCAGTATTCAAGTACGAATTTCTAGAACTCATAGCTAACCCATCTGATTCTCGAACGATCGGACATGCTTTAATCGCAATGTCAAAATTGAGTTCCCTAACCATCTTTTCTATAACAGCCACTTGTTGTGCATCTTTTTGACCAAAGAACGCGACATCTGGCATGACGATGTTGAACAGTTTTGATACGACTGAAGTCACACCTTTAAAATGTGAGGGTCTTGATGCACCACACAATTGCTTGGTGATGCTGCCTTCACAGTCCACGTAAGTTGAATAGCCGTCGGGATACATTTCATCCACATCAGGTGCAAATATCAAATCGACACCTACCCCTTCACAGAGTGAAGCATCTCTGGCCAGGTCTCTTGGATACGTTGCTAAATCTTCATTTGGACCAAACTGAGTAGGATTGACAAAAATACTGACGACGACATAATCTGTCGACTTTTTTGCTTCAGTCATGAGCGATAGATGGCCATCGTGTAAAAAGCCCATCGTCGGTACAAGCCCTATTGTTTTGCCTTGTTTTTTTTGTTCTTTAATGATCTTTCGAAGGTCATTGACCGTTTTTACGATTTGCATAGGACGCTCCTCATTAATATAATTTCTTGATCACTTCATCGTCTATTTTAAACGTGTGCTTTTCTTCTGGAAATTGCCCGCTTTTAACGTCATCGCAGTAATGAATGACTGCATTTTCTATAACTTCTTTTAAGTTGGCATACTGTTTAACAAATTTTGGCGTTAGAGCAGTATACATGCCTAAAACATCCTGTATGACCAATACTTGACCATCACATCCCGCTCCGGCTCCGATGCCGATAGACGGTATTGTCAGCTGCTCTGTTATGAGACGTGCCAGCTTTTCAGGTACACATTCTAATACGATGCTGAAACAGCCTATGGCTTCTAGTAATTTTGCTTCTTCTATCAACTTTCTTGCTTGCGCCTCGGATTTACCTTGTACTTTGAAACCACCAAACATATTGACGGATTGTGGCGTCAGACCGATATGTCCCATAACGGGAATCTGTGCAGCGACAATCGCCTCAATTTTAGACTTCACGGCATAGCCGCCTTCCAATTTTACGGCATTGGCACCGGCTTCCTTGATAAATCTACCAGCGTTGCGAACAGCTTCTTCATCACTGATATGGTAAGAGAGAAACGGCATATCCGCAACGACCATAGCGTTTTTCGTGCCACGTCTGACCGCTTTTGTGTGATGGATCATATCATCCATTGTAACCGAAAGTGTGTCGTCATAACCGAGCATCGTCATCCCAAGTGAATCGCCTACCAAGAGACAATCCACGCCTGCATCGTCGAGCAACCTTGCCATTGAGTAATCATAAGCAGTCAAAACTGTTATTTTTTCTCCTGCGACTTTTTTATCGTGAAACGTCGTCGTTGTTACTTTTGTCATCGTTTGCCTCCTCGAACAATTTGCTCAATCTATGCTGCAGCGTTTCTTCATGCTGCGTCATTGTTAATGCATACCTGCCAAGTGCTTTATATAATGCCTTAGAGTTTACATCCAAAACAGATAGATGCTTTTCTATTGTTTCACAATCCCCCCGAACAATAGGACCAGTTAATGCTTTCTCAGTTCCATATGATTCAATATTCGTTATGGTTCCAGAAATCAGTGGCCACAATGCTTTCATTGCCGTGGCTTTATCTAGACCCATATGTACAAACTGATTCAAACCAAAATCAATGACTGTGACTAAATAATTGGATACGATAGCAGCCGCTGCGTGGTACAGGGCTTTTTGCTCGCTCTGAATTTCAAAATAGTTGATACCAAGCGATTCTACCCACTCCCGACTTAATTGCGTCGCCCCTTCTAGGCTAAAAACCACAGATTCGAAGGTACTTACGGATTCAATAACCTGCGGAAAGGCTTTCAAAGGATGCAAACTAAAGCTTTTGTCATTCAACTTTTTAATAGTTAAACTATCATGTGCACCACTCATATGGAAAAACAACTTATCTGATAAATCTACGTTTAACGCCACGAGATCATCGACTATAGTGTCAATCTGGTCATCGTTTACAGTGATACCGATTAGATCGGATTGTAAAACGAGTGATTCCAGTGTTTCAAAAACACGACACCCTAACAGTTTGGCAGTTTGACTCGCAGTTTCAATGTGCCGACTATAATAGCCTGATAAAGGTACTTTCTTTGCCTGTAAGAACATACCAAACGAGGTGCCCACTTTTCCTGAACCGATAAAACCAACTTTCATAGTTTGTCCTCAACGTCATTCAAAAAACAACAAAGCTCCTTTTGCACAAGACAAAAAGAGCTACTTTTACGTAAACTTGATCTTTCAGTCTCGGGCGATGGCTCTGAGCTGTTCGGTTAAAATCATGCGTGACTATTAAATTATATAAATAAAAAACGATGCATCCATGTATAGTCCAAACGGTACTATCACTTGCATTATACCATATTCCAGTTGGCAATAAAAAGAAAAAAATATGTATATTCTGTAAACACAAAATAAAAACCTCAGATTTTTATCTGAGGTTAATTTTTAATCCATCTTTAATGATACTATCTTTAATGATATTGTATTTCTTTATTCTTTCGTTTTTGTCTCATACATAACAGCGTACTCATAATCGACTTCCGACTCACACGCTTTGCATAGATTAAATTTGTTCACTTTTTTTTCATCGCCACAACGTTTACAAAATTTAACTTCAAATTGGTTGCCCTTAACGACATCTCTCATGATTCGCCTCCGTTCTAAATTGTATTTCTGTATACAATCATCCTATAAACATATTATAGCGGACGTTTTCAAATTATGCAAGTGTCATTTTAAATTATTTCAAATTTCTTTTTCGTTTATTTTTCTGAATTTGACATAGGTCTAGAATTGCTTCAAGTGTTTCAAACGATACGATTGCAGTATCCTTGCCAATCAGCTCAATTAGTGTTTTTCCAAGACTGTAGTAGTCACTGGTCGTGTCCATTTCATGCGGCCTAAATACAGCCTCCGGCGACATATAAGCCAGTGTGCCCACATAACTCGACTTAAGGTGGTGGGCATTTAATGGGATTGCCGTTCCGAAATCGATCAAATACACACCAAGTTGATCATCGATCATGAGGTTGTCCGGTTTGACATCTCTATGAAGAAATCCTTCAGAATGAAACGTTTTAAGGCATTCGATGCTTTTAAACAAGACAATTTCAAGGTTGTTAAGTACTTTTTCTCGAAATTTTTTCTTAAAGGCAATCTCAGAAAAAGTGATGCCTTCAATTTTTTCCATGTAAAGAATCGATTGATTGGGTTTTGTTGTATAATCTATGAGCTTTGGAAAACAATTGCCCTTCAAGTTTTTCATAATATTGATTTCATCGAGCCCACGTTTGATTGTCTGAGTTTTCTCTACAATTTCATGTCCACTTCGTATATGCTTATATATTTGGATATGCGCTACTGGTCCCTTTGAAACGCATGTGTAGTCTTGATTCATTTTGCCCTCCTTATTTGTCTTCTGGCTCGACGCTATGACAGTTTTTACAAGCTTCATATCCCTTCTCAATCGCCAAAGTGAGAGACAAGCCAAACTTACTTTTTCTCAGATGATAACACGATTCAATGTGGTATTTTTCACCATAGGTCGTGATAAATACTGTATCCTCCGAAAAATTGTTTCCGTCTGATACAACGCTTGCGCTTATCGGAATGACGATGTCTTTCATTGTATCCAAGGCAAGCAGGTTAAAGCGCATCACATAAGTCAAATCTACAAACCCATAGTCGCCAAAACCGATATTAGTATCGGGATGCACAGAAATCAGTTTGCGTAACTCGTGCGCATCAATATGACGTTTGAGCACCATGACAGTCATCTCAGTTAACACATACTCATTGAGACCTTCTTGAATGATGCGTTCATGGCCCATAAATGGCATCGAAAAAATCCCCATATCTTCTGTAGCCTGTATGGCAATCCAATGCCCTTCTTCTTGAAGGTAAACAGATAATAGCGTGCCAAAAAGAGTGATCAATAGAATCATGATGACACTTATACTAAGTACTGCTTCGATCGCCACACTACCTCGTTCTTTTTTGCGCATAGAATACCTCACCATTATTGATCAATACCTATTTAAATCCATTTCGCATATGAATCGTCGATTCATCCTCTGAAACAAGGCCAAACACCCCTTGCACATGCCAATTCAAATCGATGACGTGACCTCTAGAAAAATTCACAAGACGCGTCTTCCCCCCTGAAGTGCCTATCAGTTCAGCCTCGATGAGATCCATTGCGCGCAAAAGTGTCGTCTCATCATCTTGAATGAGCAGCAACAGCCTTAGATAGTCCAGATAGTACATATTGGGATCCGTAATAGATCGCTTTGATTCAGTGGATTGCTTTGATTCAGCGGATTGCTTTGATTCAGCGGATTGCTTTGATTCAATTGGTTGTTTTACATGAACTTCGTTTTTCCACGACCCATTGAGTAAGCCATCAAAATCAATTGCCCATTGTTCCTGTGTTTTTAGAAAATAAAAACCTTCTCCCTTCATCAATCGATTGATGTCTGAATAGCTCTCTATGCCGCTCCACGCCACTATAGCCGCGCTGTATGTCAAAGAACGCCAAGGTTGCGGAATCGCCACAGTCGCAGTTGAGAGTGACGCCAATTTGTCTTTATCACATAACAGGGTAACCAGATTCGCAGCAGATCGAATCGCGACAATTTTAAGTCGAACAAGACTTATGCTCTGTTTTTCCTCAGATAAGCCACTTATGAGATATTCTGATTCTCCTTTGAAGCCTCGAAGAATGTTTTGGCGATTTTGAGGATCAAATACTCTTGGGCAATTGAGGTCATAACTGCTAAAAATGGATAGATAGTATTCGTTTAATTTCACTTTTGTCAAAGCATCTGAGTTGGTTTCAAAAGAATCGTTTATTGAGTGTTTGTATGCATCTTCCAAGATGAGTGTCCCAGATCCGATTTCGATTCCAGAGAATAGATGCTCCGCCTCAAGTAACAAATGCTTTAATCCTTCTATTAATGAAGGTGGCTTTTCTTCTACTTCACCCAATATCACTGAGACAATCGTAGCGATTTCTGCATAGCTGTCCGAAATCGCCCCTTCAACTTCTGTAAGACGCACACTCAATTGATCCATTTTATCTTGATTCAATGGCTTCTTTAATTTCTCTGATTCAATTTGAGCCATCAACTGATTCACTGTCGTTTCATCAGATTCTATAAGCTCATATTTCGCTTCAATAGACTCAACTAAATGCAAATACTCACGTTGTGAATTCTTAAAGGTCGCTTCCATTTCTCGCCATTGTGCCTCTTTTGATTCCACAAAAGTCTTTATCGTCTGTTGCGGCTCATCAACCGTATTTTTCAAGTTTGAAACCACAGATGATAACGCGTCAAAATTATTAAAGAAAGCGTTATTCTGTGCAATCAGATGGCTTTTTAATGCATCTAACGATCTTCTGCCAGATTGTACATCGCGACATGCTTCTATAATCCTTAAGAACGTCGATGCGCCAACTTTATCGAACTGATCCGACAATTTTTCCTCATAATTTTGAATGGTTTGATTCAGAGATCTAATTTTATCTGCAATCGTGAATTGATCGAGTAGATTAACGCCATAGGTCACCATTGCATTGCCAACCAAAACAGTTGCTGCTTCATTAACCGCTTCATAAAACACATCAGGGTTACTAAGTTGTTCGTAACTTATACTCAATTTTGCATCATCTGGTGCAGCGATAAGCTTATTTCTCATCAAATAATGCACAATTATAGGCTGAAGACCATCCGCATCGAGATTGGCCAATAGACCCATTTGTTCAAACAAATAGGCATTGTAACGCGATAAATAAGCTTCACTTGAAGCATAGACGATTTTATGAGCGGTATTTTCTTGTTGGGGTTTATCAAGCATTGCGTAAACATAGATGACACCAACGACAATCACTGGGATTATGATAGCCATCGCAATGGACACGACGCCATTCTCTTTTTTAATAAGTCGAATCATTGGTCACCGATCCATGTTCATAAATTCATCATAGCCCGTTTTGATAAATGAAAGGGCAATGCGATTATTTTTCACTGCATAAAAGCGGGTATTGAAAGAATAGTTTGATTTACCATTTAAAATTTCAAAAGCATTTAAGCCCACTTTATGGGCATCGTATTGATATTTTGTTCGAATGACCTGATAAGGTGTTTGTTGGCTATCAACTGTCGATATGTTTCCATTTAGCGATGCTGGTTCTGAAAGCGACAACATAAATAATCGACTGTGATAGATTTCAAACAGACCAAGCTCAGTGACAAACTGGAACATCATCAAAGCAGTCACTAAAAGAATGACGATAACGGGAATAATAATTGCTAGCTCAATAGAATACATAATGCCTCCAATGACATTTTTTACCATTATATGCCATATGTAAAATTATGTCAATTCTTTTTGAGCGCAAAAAAACCTGTACAAGCCTAGCTCATACAGGTTTACCGTTTTTAACGCATTATTACTCAGCATCCAACATTTCAACTTCTTTGTTGATTTTGTTTCTGTTTCGCATACGATCCGTTTCGTTGAGAATTCTTTTTCTCATGCGAAGTGCATCCGGTGTGATTTCCAAAAGCTCATCGTCTTCGATGAATGTCAAAGCTTCTTCCATGTTGAAGATCTTTGGCGGAATCAATTTGATGGCATCATCATTACCAGATGAACGCGTATTGGTCATCTTTTTATTTTTAGTCGGATTGACGGTCATGTCTTCACGACGTGAGTTCAAGCCGATAATCATACCTTCATAAACTTCAGTACCTGCATCGATCATCATCGTTGCACGATCCGAAAGATTGAATAATGAATAGCCCATTGCAACGCCACCTTGTTGTGAAACTAAAACGCCGTTGTTGCGTTTTGGAATTTCGCCTTTATAAGGTTGGAATTCGAAGAATGATCTTAACAAGACACCTTCTCCGCGCGTTACGTTGATAAATTCACTTCTATAGCCTAGTAAACCACGCGTTGGAACTAAGAATTCCACACGAGTATAGCCTTCTTCTGCATGCATTGTTTCCATGATGCCTTTGCGTATGCTCAGTTCAGAGATAACTGTACCTGAAAATTGGTCGGGCACGATCGCTATAACTCTTTCAACTGGTTCACAGCGTTGGCCATCAATCATTTTCATCAAAACTTGCGGCTTTGAAACTGCTACTTCATAGCCTTCTCTACGCATGTTTTCAAGTAGAATGGATAAATGCAATTCACCTCTACCAGAAACTCTATAACCATCTTGAACTGAATCAAGTGCATCAACTCTCAAACCGACATTGACTTCAAGCTCTTTATCAAGGCGATTCTTAAGGTGTCTGTTTGTAACATATTTACCGCTTTTACCACAGAATGGTGAATCGTTGATCAAGAAGTTCATCGATAATGTCGGTTCTTCAATCTCAATCATCGGCATTGGCTCAATATTGTTAGGGTCACAAATTGTTTCACCAATAGAGATCTCTTCAATACCTGAGATAACGACCATGTCGCCTGCAAATGCTTCTTGAACTTCCAAACGTCCTAAACCTTCATAAGTAAATAGTTTACCAACTTTAGCACGTTGTTGGCTACCGTCTCTCTTAGTAACTGAAACCTGTTCACCTTGCTTAATCGTACCGCGAACGATACGGCCAATGCCTAAGCGACCGATATAATCGTCATAATCAAGTGAAGATACTTGAAGTTGAAGCGGTGCTTCTTCAGATTCTGAATAAGGCTCAACATGGCTGAGGATCGTATCAAATAATGGCGATAAATCTGTGCTCTCATCTTCCATATTCATTTTCGCGATACCTTCTTTAGCAACGCCGTATATGATTGGGAACTCGAGTTGATGATCGTGTGCATTGAGTTCAACGAATAAATCGAACGTCAAATCCACGACTTCTTCAGCACGTTGATCTTTTTTGTCAATTTTATTGATGAAAAGAATTGGTCTAAGACCTCTTTCAAGTGATTTCTTTAAAACGAAACGCGTTTGAGGCATAGGACCTTCACTTGAATCTACAAGTAAAATAACGGTATCTACTGTTTTCATGATGCGTTCAACTTCTGATGAGAAGTCGGCATGGCCTGGTGTATCCACTATATTAATTTTGTAGCCTTTGTACATAATGGAACAGTTCTTAGAATAAATCGTAATGCCACGTTCGCGTTCTAAGTCATTACTGTCCATTACGCAGTCCGGTACAACTTCATTCTCTCTAAATACGTGATTTTGACTTAAAAATGCATCAACCAAGGTTGATTTGCCCGCATCGACATGGGCGATTACGGCGATATTAATGATGCCTTTAACATTTGACATTTATACTCTCCTAATTACTATAAAAACCTAAATTGTTCAACCTTATAATTCTATCTTATTTAGAGGATAAAAGATATAACTTTTTTTACCATATGACGTTTTCTTAAAAGGTGCCAGTTTAAAATGATAAAAAACCCTAGGAATCAGTCTGACTCCTAGGGTTTTGATTTTAGTATATTTTTTCTGGATTGTAATCTGATACAGACTTGTACATAGAAACTGTTTTACCGGCTTGAACATAAGCAGAATCCGTTGTCGTGTCAATCACTTTCCATTTTCCGCCGACGAGAACTTCGTTCCAAGCGTGATAAACGCCTTTAGTAGGTGTTGCGTACCCTTTCACAAGTTTTGTCGGGATGTCGACACTTCTCAACATCGCTGCAACAACCGACGAATAATCATAACAAATACCTGTCTTTTTGGCATATATTGTTTCTACATTTGGAAAATAACCGCTTGTAACTGATTTTGCTTTTGCATAGTCGTATTTGAAATTCTTAGTGACGTATGTGTAAATCGCTTTGATCTTTTGGTCATCTGTTTTGAGGCCTTTTGTTAATTCTTTCGCTTTAAGAACGACTTTTTGACTGTCATTCCATTCAATATCTTGTATCGAATTTAAGAAAACTTGATTTGAATCTGAAAGATTTAACTTTACTGTTGTTTTATTCAGCTCTTTGTATTTATTACCTTCCGTATTTTGCATTAATCGAACGGAGTAATCACCATTTCCCAATTGAAGCGGAAACTGGTTGACATCTTGATCCACGATTGGATACGTATATCTGATGCCGTCTTTTTCTACTAATACCAATATTTTAGAGGCACTTCTTTCTGCCATTTGTACATTGACAACGCCTTGTTGTAAATCGGCGCTAATTGTTTGAGTTGCGGCAAAAGTTGTTGTCGGTGCTGCAAATAACAGCATGAGCGCGACAGTCAAACCTATGACTTTTTTCATAAAAAACTCTCCCTTCGGTAGCACGGCTGCCATTCTTTCGAAGGCCCTATGGCTTTGCGTCCCATCGTTTCCGGTGGTTTGCTATTGTCGGTGAAGAGGATGTTCCATCACGTTCCCGTGGAAATTGCTTCATTACGCAATTTCCTAACGAATTCAGTTTTCAAAAAATAGAAAAACTTTTCGTTCGGTGGCTAGGCTGCCATTCTTTAGAAAGGCCCTATAGCTTTGCGTCCCATCGTTTCCGGTGGTTTGCCATTATCGTGAAAAGATAATCTCATCACTGCTTTATTTACTTAAATAGATTATAACATATATTCAGTCTTATTAAGTTAAGATAGTGTTACGAAAAATCAAGGATTTTGTAACGCGTGAACAATTAATCGATGTGTCGGATTCTTAATCGGATCACAAGTGACCAAAGTTAAAATTTTATCTGAATCGTTGCGATACAGGACTGAGACGTCTGTTGGTTCAACGATGTGAATCTTATATACCGTATATTTGTACACTTTATTGTTCGTAGTCACTTCGATGATATCGCCTTCGGCAAGTTCGTTAAGTCTGTTGAAAAAGATGCCGTAAGACCTACCTCTATGACCTGCAATTCCAATATTCCCTATTTCATCAAAATCTGATGTTCCGGCAATTACTGCTGCACCGCGATTAAGATTGCGCTCTGTAGCACCGAACAAAACAGGCATAATCAAGTCGATTTTCCCGATTTTTATCTTTCCAATGACGCTCTTATCCGTTGTTTTCGCTTTTTCTGTTGTTGCTTCGGTAGAAGACTCGCTAGCCCCTTCACTGGACGCCTCCGTGCTTTCTGCCTCGAGACTTGTAAGCTCTGGGTCATCTTCGCTCTCGTAAATGGCTTGAAGTGCAAAATAATCGGACTCGACGAGGTCAGGTGCTTCGATTTCAAGCTGAAGATCCTCCTCATATGCAGCAAGAAGCTTGTCCTGCCAGTAAGAAGCATAAAGTCGATCAGCCAGTGGAAAAGCTGCAATACCAAGACCTAGTATAATGAGTATCGTAGAAAGCCATTTTCTTTTTTTTGTCATAGTTTCCTCTTTTCAAACGTCAACGGTCAAAATCCCTAAAGTTGTTTAGAATTAATAACAGTAAACCTGAACCTATTCCAAATACACCGAGTGCGACCCGTAGATAGCGATCCACCTCCATAGTGTTTGTGAGAAACAATAGGACAACGGTTATTAATATAACCTTTATACCCAATTTTTTTAAATTCAAAATGACACCTCGATATTATTGAATGCCCATAATTTCATTGAGCCCTTCAGTGATGTATTCACGCAACCATGAGATAACGTCAAGGTTGCTTATTGGAACGCCATCTAGCAATTTTTTAATTTCTTTCGTATTCAATGTAAATGTCAATCCGTTATACGTATGCGTATAGACGAGATCCATGTTGTCGCACCCGTTTATGATGGTCACGATGGTATCCGGCATATTTCCAAGTGGCACCCGGTCGATATGGCTGTGTTTAAAGACAGCGATAATCTCAGTGCCGGCTCCCAAGTTGGATTTGATTTCGAAATAACCATCACATTGTTCTGCAGAAGTCTTAAAAAGCGGAATACCCAACCCAACTTTTCGCGTGGTTCGAGTCGTATAAAATGGATCAATGACTTTGCTGACTGTCTCAGAATCCATTCCCGTGCCGTCATCCTTAATTTTTATCGTCAATTTATCTGTAGCCAAATCTTCAATGACGACGATTCTTAAGCATTCTGCTTCCGCTTTGATTGAGTTTTGTGCAATATCTAGAATGTGCAAAGAAAGCTCTCTCATAATTAATCCTTCCCCGTTAAATAGTCGATCAAGGCGTAGCTTGTTTTTTCATTGAGATCTATAGTGTGAATCGGCTCTTGAATACTTTCCAAGTAATGTGCGTCTGAATTATATAACCTCTTGTAGTTTCCAAGTAATTTCTCATTGATTGGACTTTTTTCATGAATTTCAATACAACAAATCTTCATCTCCGAAGGTATAAATCCTAAGTTCACGAGTAAGCTGTTTGAAGATTTATTGATATGTGCTGGTACGATTGCCCCCTCAAAGCTAAGGACCATTGCTTCAAGCTCTTCAATGCCTAAGTCTACAGACAAGATCAATGCGTTGGCTATTTCACCGATTTGTACGTCATTTGCATCCAATATCAACTGATTGCCAAATACTTTGCTGTTGTTGGGGATCTTAGATTTGTACGATTCAAGCGCTTCATCAAAAGACTCGATAGCCGTCACCGTTGGAAAATAACACAGCATATGCACTTCTTCACGGGTTTGAACTTCCATGCCAGGTATAAACAAAATGCCTAAAGTGTCTGAAAGTGCCTTGAGGACTCCAGCATGTTTACAGGCATTATGATCCGTCACGGATATGATGTCTAAACCCTTGATAAATGCCATGTTAACAATGTTATTTGGCGTCATGTCATCACTGCCACATGGAGAGAGACACGAATGAATGTGCAAATCGTATGTGTACTTCACTATTTTATGCCCGCTTCATAGAGAATTTTAAAGATCTCAAACACTTCTAATTTAGATGACAAGATCGTTACCTCTTGATCATTGGCTTTGTCGATGATGTCTTGCTCTACAGTTATCCCCTCAGGAATGATGATACATGCAAATTCTAACAAAGATGCAACTGCAAGAATATTGTTGTGTGTTTGAACGGTTATCCATGCTGTATCATGTTTTCCTTTTGCCATTACCCAACTGAGTAAGTCACATGAATAGACATTTGAAATCGCTCTGTTTAAATGTGTGCCGGATAAGTGAACAAATCCGTGTTTTTCTATCAATTCGCTTACGAGCATAATATACCACCCTTTATTTATTATTATTTAATATGACACAATCTTCAATTTTTGCAAACCCATTGACTATGTCTTCCGCCAACACCCTACAATTTGGTGCACCACAAGCGCCACAGTTAATTCCTGGTAGCATTTGTGTATACTCTTCAATCTTTGCCATCTTTTCAAGGGCAATTTTAAAGTCCTTATCGAGCTTAAAAATAGGCGTTGGTTCAATCGGCATATACCATTCCATATTTTCTGGAATCAAATCGATGTCTATGACTATTGGAAGATCCATGCCATACTGTTTCGTAAGTTTCCGAATGCGATTTTTACCAATAAATGTGTTTTCCACATTGAGAGGTCCACCGACGCAACCATTGACACAAGCGTATCCTTCAAAGAAATCGAGCGAGCTGAGTTTGCCAAGTTCCATAGATTCAAGTACCTTGATAACTTCTTCGATGCCATCAACGGCGATGTAATCTTCTATGCCCATGGCATAGCTCTGGCCACCGACTCTTCCCCAACCAATGCCTTTGCCCGTAGCAGTTTGCAGCTGCTTAGTTGGAACGATTTTATCGATGATCTTCATGATTTTATAGTAGATTTCTTCTGTCGATACAGCTTCATCTATATTTGACTTTGAGATGCCTATCGGATCCTTGATACTCGTCACTTTAGCAGGACAAGGCGTGATATAGATGATGCCAATATCTTCGTCCTTGTGTCCTTCGCTGATTAAACGCTTGCGGACGTGCCTCGCAGAGATCTCCATCGGCGCTTCCAACTTGATGATGTTGTCAATCAATGCGGGGTATTTTATCTGTATGAGTCTTGTGATTACCGGACAATAGGTTGATATGAGTGGCTTATTGAGTTTTTCTTTATCGAGCACTTCATTTTCATAAACAGACAAAAGTTCCGCTGCATGGGCTGTGTCATATACTTCATCAAAACCCAAATCTAACAGGCCATTAAAAATCGTGTTCATCGGATACTCTTCTGGAAACTGACCATAAAATGAAACGGCTGGCAATGCAACCGTATATTTATAATTCTTTAAGATATCTAGATTGCTTACTAAAGCGCCCTTTGCATGGTATGGACACACCCGCAGGCACTCACCACAATCGATGCATCGTTCTTCAATAATTCGCGCTTTGCCTTCAATAATGCGAATGGCTTGTGTAGGGCAACGATCCAGACAATGCGTGCAGCCAGTACAATAGTCTTTTTCAAGCACTACCGAATGCCAATAGTTCTTCATTATTACCTCCAATATTGAGGATGAAATTCCATTATCAATAATTAACCACCATTTTAATATGCGTGCCAACGCCACATGTTGATTCGATGATGAACTCATCGCTCACTTTTTCCATGTTCGGCAAGCCCATACCCGCACCAAATCCCATTTCTCTTGCGACATTTGTCGCAGTAGAGAACCCTTTGGACATTGCAAGTTCTACATTTTCTATGCCAGGGCCAACGTCTTCAACATATACTTCAATGCATTCAGGTTTAATGAAAACATCGATACTGCCTCCATAAGAATGGATGACAAGGTTTATTTCCGCTTCATAAGTTGCGATGGCAATCCGCCTTTGAATATTGGCATCGATGGCCAACTGGCGTAACATAGTCTTAATTTTGCTGGAAGCTTCACCAGCACGGGAAAAATCATCGCGAACAACATCGTAATGCAGCTTCATTGCTACATTTTCATCATTTTTATAATATGATTTCATAAATCAGAATCCTCTCGTGTCTCGTTGCGAATGACATAATGCAATCATCCGATCCCTAAATTGAAATGCCGCGCAATCCTGAACCATATAATATACCAGAAACTGTGAATAGGGATTCCCTAGTCATCATCAATAGTATTTTCTTTTCTTCTGCAAGCTCGACAACTTCTTGACACGGTATTTTACCGCGTACGAATAGAATTGCCTTCAAATCCAACATTTCAGCAGTTCTTATCACTTGTTGGTTTGTAAGCCCTGTAATCAATAAAGTGTCTTCTTCTACATAGGCGAGCACATCGCTCATCAAATCGGATCCAAATGCTGTCTTTATATCTAGATCCAGCCCTTGCGCATACGCGAGAACATCTGCTTCTATTAATTCTTGAATATATTTTAAGTGCATCATTGCCTCCTACTAAACAACCAACAAAGTTAATTATTTAACAATTTACACTTCCATTATAACATCTTTAAAGCCGTTGTTCAATTTCTTTTATAACTGCTGTTAGAACGTTTTCAAGGATGTCGTTTGCATCGATTTTGACAATTCTTTCAGGATACGTTTCCAATAGTTTTAGGTACCCCTCCTGTACTTTCTGATGAAATGACAGCCCTTCCAAATCGAGTTTGTTGATCTCTCTTTCAGGATTGATTGAAATGCGCTTCAATCCTTCTGATGGATCAACGTCCAAATAAAGTGTCAAATCTGGCAAAAAGCCTTCAATCGCAAACTGGTTGATATCGTAGACTTCAGAAACACCAATCCCCCTTACGTAGCCTTGATAGACAAGCGAGGAGTCGACAAAGCGATCAAATATTACAATTTTTCCTTCATTGAGAGCTGGAAGTACTTTTTCTACAAGATGCTGTCTGCGTGCAGCTGCGAACAATAACGCTTCTGTTCTAGAATCCATCTCGGTAAATGTCTTCTCCAGAATAATATTTCTAATTTTCTCAGAGATCCTTACACCACCAGGTTCTCTAGTTATGATAAACTCTAAGTGTTTTTCCGATAAAAAGTCAGCAATTTTTTCTATAATGGTTGATTTCCCAGCACCTTCTCCACCTTCTATAGAAATGACGAGAGGCCGTTTTATATTTTTCAAGTTGATCTCCTTATGTCTTGTCTTAATTATGGATATTTCATATTACATACCCTTCTATTGTAAACTATTTTTAATGTTTTTTAAACCATACAATGAGGAAATTACATCTTTCCAATTTTATGATATTTCTCAAATGAAAACGGGGTAAATCGAAAAAAGCCGAGTCGCGATTTTAAATCGGACTCGGCTTAAATTATAGATTATCGTCACTTAACTTGGATATTGCATTATTCCATAATTATTTAAGTGGGAATTTTTCTCTTGCTACGTAGTGCGTATGGAGCAATTCATGCGCTTTATGGCTGTTTGGCTTACCAAGGTAATCGTCATAAAGCTTTTTGATTTCAGGGTTTTTGTGTGATTTTCTAACTGTCAATGCAGCATCTTCAGAGTATAATGCTTTCGCACGTTCTGAACGGATGTCGATCACATTTCTAACTCTAGATGGTTGAATTGGTTGACCACCACCGTTTACACAACCGCCTGGGCAAGCCATGACTTCGATAAAGTGGTAATCCGCTTCACCCTTCTTGATTTTTTCAAGAAGAATACCAGCATTCGTTGTATTGTGCGCTACCGCAATTTTGATATCCATGCCAGCAACGTTTACAGTCGCTTCTTTGATGCCTTCGATACCACGAACTGCAGCATATTCAACGTTTTCAAGGTCTTGACCTGTCAATACGTCAGCAACGGTTCTAAGAGCAGCTTCCATAACGCCACCTGTTGCACCGAATATAACGCCAGCACCAGTGTAATCGCCCATGAAAGGATCAAAAGTGCCTTCTTCGAGTTTATCAAACTCAAGTCTTGCTTCTTTAATCATAAGCGCAAGTTCTCTTGTTGTGATAGAAACGTCAACGTCTCTGTTACCAGCAACTTCAAGCTCTGGTCTTACAATTTCAGATTTCTTAGATGTACATGGCATAACAGATACAACGATGATATCTTTAGGATCAATGCCTGCTTTTTCAGCATAGTAGCTTTTTGCAAGTGCACCAAACATATTTTGTGGTGATTTACATGAAGATAAATGTGGTAATAATTCTGGGTATTGGAATTCGATATAACGGATCCAACCTGGTGAACAAGAAGTGATCATTGGGAGGACGCCGCCGTTTTGGATTCTTCCAAGAAGCTCTGTGCCTTCTTCCATAATTGTTACATCTGCTGCCCAGTTCGTATCGAATACTTTGTCAAAGCCAAGTCTTCTAAGCGCTGTAGCAAGTTTGCCAGTTACGTTAGTACCAATTGGGAAACCAAATTCTTCACCAAGTGCTGCTCTAACTGCTGGTGCAGATTGAACGATAACGTGCTTTGACTTGTCTTCGAGGTAATTCCAAACTTGTGCAATAGAAGATTTTTCTGTCAATGCGCCAACAGGGCATACAACCATACATTGACCACAATAGATACATGGCACATCTTTCATGCTCATTTCAAATGCTGGTCCAACTGTCGTTTTAAAGCCTCTGTTTAAGAAATCTAAGATGCCGATGCCTTGAACATTTTTACATGCGCTGACACAACGGCCACAAAGAATACATTTGCTTGAATCTCTAACAATTGATGGCGATAAATCGTCAAATGATGGCTCTCTTTTTTCACCTTGGTAAGCGATTGAACGGATACCAAGTTCTTCTGAAACCGCTTGAAGTTCACAGTTTTGGCTTCTCACGCATGTTGTACATTCTCTGTTGTGGTTTGCAAGCAATAGCTCAACAGTTGTTTTTCTAGCTTTTCTAACGCGATTATTGTTTGTATTGATAACCATGCCATCACGGACAGGTAAAACACATGATGCTTGAAGTGCTCTTGCGCCTTCAACTTCAACGACACACACGCGGCATGCGCCCACTTCGTTGATATCTTTAAGGAAGCAAAGTGTCGGAATGTCGATACCAACTGTTCTCGCTGCTTCCAATACCGTTAATTCACTTGGGACATCATACTGAAGTCCATTTATAGATAAACTTACTTTACTCACGATAAGTACACCTCTTTCATATAATCTAGATTAGCCCGTGGATTATTGCTTAACAATAACTTTTTTAGGACATTTCGGAATACAAGCGCCACATTTGATACATTTTGCTTGATCGATAACATGATCTTGCTTCACCGCTCCAGAAATTGCATCAACTGGACATACGCGTGCACAAGCCGTACAACCGATACAACCGTCTAAGATTACGATTGATAACAAATCTTGGCACATGCCAGCTGGACATTTTTTATCTACGACGTGAGCGATGTACTCATCTCTAAAGTATTTTAAAGTTGAAAGAACTGGATTTGGCGCAGTTTGACCAAGGCCGCAAAGTGAAGAATCTTTGATGGAATGTGCTAAATCTTCAAGTTTATCAAGATCTTCCATTGTGCCGTGACCTGATGTGATTTTTTCAAGCATCTCTAGCATTCTCTTAGTACCTTCGCGACATGGAACACATTTGCCACATGATTCATCGACTGTAAAATCCAAGAAGAATCTTGCAAAGTCAACCATACAGTTTGTGTCGTCTACGACGATCATACCGCCAGAACCCATCATTGAGCCAAGCGCTGTAAGTGTGTCAAAGTCGATCAGTGTATCAAGATGCGCTTCAGTTAAACAACCACCTGATGGACCACCTGTTTGAACCGCTTTAAACTTACGGCCATTTGGAATGCCGCCACCGATATCATAGATAACTTCTCTAAGCGGCGTGCCCATTGGAACTTCAACTAAACCTGTGTTGTTGATCTTTCCACCTAAAGCAAATACTTTTGTTCCAGGTGATTTTTCAGTACCGAATGACGTAAACCAATCTGCACCGTTCAATATAATTTGTGGCACAACTGCATAGGTCTCAACATTGTTGATAACAGTTGGTTTGCCGAAAATACCTTTTTGAGCTGGAAATGGTGGCTTAGGTCTTGGCATACCACGTTCGCCTTCAATAGAAGCGATCAATGCAGTTTCTTCGCCACAAACGAATGCGCCTGCACCAAGACGGATTTCCATCTCGAAGTTGAAGCCAGTTCCTAAAATATCTTTGCCCATCAAGCCCATTTCGTTAGCTTGAGCGATTGCAATACCTAAACGCTTAACTGCGATTGGGTACTCAGCACGGATGTACACATAACCTTTTTCAGCGCCGATTGCATAAGCGGCTATCGCCATAGCTTCGATTACTGAATGTGGGTCTCCCTCTAGGACAGAACGGTCCATAAATGCACCTGGATCTCCCTCATCGGCGTTACATGCTACGTATTTGATATCTCCATGTGATTTAGCTGCAAATTCCCATTTAAGACCAGTTGGGAAGCCACCGCCGCCTCTGCCACGAAGACCTGATTTTTTCATTTCGTCAAGTACTTGACCTGGTGTCATTTGTGTCAATGCTTTACCAAGTGCTTGGTAACCATCAAATGCAATGTACTCTTCTATAACTTCAGGATTGATTACGCCACAGTTTTTAAGCGCAACTCTCTTTTGTTTTTTGTAGAATGTCACATCGTTGATCGATGTTTGAATATTTGTAACATTTGCAGTTTTATCAAGGTATAAAAGGTCTTGAACGATACGGCCTTTTAATAAATGTTCTTCAACAATTCTCTCAACGTCTTCAAGTTTAACGTGTGAGTAGAAAGAACCTTCTGGATAAACGATGCAAATTGGACCTGCTTCACATAAACCGAAGCATCCTGTTCTAACAACTTTAACTTCTTTTTCAAGTCCTTTTGCTAATAGTGCACTATTAAACATTTCTTCAATCGTTGCCGACCCAGAAGAAACGCATCCTGTACCACCACATACGAGTACATGTGATCTATAAAAATCCATTGACTTACCTCCTAAATTGGTTTGATAAATAACTATTACTCAACAGCGCCGATAGTGAACTGAGTGACTATGCTTCCATTAACGATATGCTCTGCAATAATTCTACGAGCTTTTTCTTCTGTTAATTCAACATAAGTGACTTTGTCTTCGCCTTCTTTGTAGACTTCGACCAATGGCTCAAGTCTACAGACACCGATGCATCCAGTTTGAGTAATTTCTACGTCTTTCAAACCTCTTTTTTGAACTTCATCCATCATAGCCGCCAAAATCGGTCTAGCACCTGCAGCGATTCCGCATGTAGCCATACCCACAACGATTCTTGTACCTTTTCTATCTTTTCTCAAATCGACTTTTTTTAATGCTTCGTCACGTAATTGTGTAAGTTCAGCCAAAGTTTTCATTTATGCCTCCTTAATTAGCGCTTTTGTATTTTTGGATGATGCCTGGTATGTCATTTAATGTTAAACGACCATATACATCTTCATTGACAGTTAAAACTGGTGCTAAACCACATGCACCGATACAACGAGTCGCTTCTAATGAGAACTTTCCATCTGGAGAAGTTGTTCCTACAGAAACACTTGTCAATTCAGTGACTTTGTCGATTAATTGTTGAGCGCCTCTAACGTAGCAAGCCGTACCCAAACAAACACTAATCAAAAATTCACCTTTTGGTTCAAGAGTAAATTGAGAGTAGAATGTTACCACGCCATAAATTTCAGCTAATGGAACGTTCAACTTTTCAGAAATAACCTTTTGTACTTCAATTGGAATCGCTCCGAAAATATGTTGAGCCCCATGTAAAATCGGCATTAACGGACCTTGCATGTCTTTATGCTCTTCGATTACATTGTTAAGCTTTTCAAAATTTTCTTCAGTTAAAAAGTTCTTTGCCATTAAAAAGTTCCTCCTTATAGATTGCTAGATTGTCCAGCATTTAGAGCTGTTCAAAATGTCTAATCCCTAGCAATTTGCTAGGTTTAGAGTAGTTTGTTAATTTCTTAACCCATATCAAAAAGAATTATAACACATATCTTTCTCAAAGTACACAGCAAAAATTGTCTATTTTTTGAGTTTTTTTTATAATAATTTCGTTAAAAATAAAACAGACTTAATATAATTAAGTCTGCCCATTTAATACCATTTTAGTTTTCAGTTTCCACTTCCATCACTGCATGAAAAGCATTAAAAATGGAAGCTGCCACCTTTTTATTGAGGCCTTTTACGGACGCAAGATCTTCGATAGTAGCATCCTTTATTGCGTCAATCGTCTTGAAGTGTTTCAGCAGTTCAATGCGTCGTTTTTCTCCGACGCCATCAATTTCATCGAGGACGGAGTAAGTCATTTCTTTAGATCTTAAAGATTTATGATACTCAATTGCAAAACGGTGTACCTCTTCTTGGATTTCATAGACCAATTTAAAAGCGCTATTGGCCTTTTTTAGACCACGCCTTTCACCATCATAGAACAGGTCTTCGGTTTTATGAAAGTCATCTTTTACCATACCAGCAACAGGAATGAATAATTGTAAAGCGTTGAGAATCTCTAGTACGGCATTGACATGCCCTTTTCCACCGTCGATGAGTATCAAATCAGGTAATGCGTTGTATTTGGGATCGATAATGCCCGTTTCTTCAGCGATTTGCTTTTCTTCAAGACCTCTTTTGTATCGCCTATAAACGACTTCTTGCATGGAACCGTAGTCATTGGCACCTTCAATCGTCCTTACGCGATATCTTCTATAATCGCTGCGCTTTTTCTTCGCCCCTTCAAACACCACCATGCTGCCTACGGAATAGACACCTGAAATATTGGAGATATCAAAAGCCTCTATGCGATTGATTTTAAGGTTTTCAGGAAATCCAAGGAGCAATTTGAGCTCTGCTTCAGCTTGCGCTTTAAATTCGAGTTCTTTGTCGATGCGATCTTGGAACTTCATAATGTATTCTTTGGCATTTCGGAGTACGAGATCAATGGTTTTTTTCTTTTCGCCGCGTACTGGCAAGCTAAACCCAACTTTATATCCAGAAAGCTTACTAAGCCAATCACCATATAACGACATATTCTCAATTTCATGTGAGACATAGATTTCACCCGGTACTTGATCAGAACCAGAATAGTACTGCAAAATGAAGGATGACAGGAGTTCCGACTCCGTGGTCGCCTCTGCATTGATGAGGTTGTAGGATTCACGACCTTCAATTTTGCCATTACGCACTTGAAAGAGCATGACACAAGCGCGTTCTTCAAAACTGTATGCTGCGATGTAGTCTTGGTTTTTACCATTGATTTGAATCGCCTTTTGCTTTTCATTGAGCGCTTTTAAAGCTGCAATTTTATCTCTGAAGACTGCTGCCTCTTCAAATGCCATCTTTTCAGCACTTCGGAGCATTTTTTCTCCAAGTTCCTTGATCAACCACTCTTTATCGCCACTAAGAAACCGGATAATCTGTTGAATATAAACGTTGTAAGCTTCTTCTGTGATCATGTGGTTGCAGGCGCCTGCACATCGACCAATATGGTAATTTAAGCAAGGCCGATCAATTTTGTCTGTGATTTTTTTGCTACACTCCCTGATTGGAAACAATGTTTGAATGACCTCAATTGTTATGCGCACTTGCTCAGTACTGGTAAATGGGCCAAACACTTTATAATTACCCTTTGGAATTTGTCTCGTCATGAAGACTCTTGGAAAATTCTCTCCAATGGAAACAACGATATAAGGATACATTTTGTCGTCTTTAAGCAAGATGTTAAACCGAGGTAAATGTTTTTTGATGAGGTTGGCTTCCAGTATCAGCGCTTCCATCTCACTATCCGTCATTATATAGTCAAAATCGTGGATATTGATCACCATGGTTTGTGTTTTTGGAAGATGTGAGTTGAAGCCACGAAAATAAGAGCTCACCCTATTCTTCAAGTTTTTCGCCTTGCCGACATAGATGATCTCTCCGTGAATATCCTTCATGATATAGATCCCAGGCAGCTGAGGCAATGTTTTCAGCTGCTCTTTGATCTGCTCTTTCACTTGAAAATTTTGATTGCTCATAGTTTAGTCCTATTGATCTTGCAGTTTTTTAGTTTTTCTTTCTTTTTTAACTTTAGTCACAGACATGACTGGAGCGGTTTCATCACGCTTCAGAATTTTCGCCAAAAATTCACCTGTATAAGAGCCAGGTACTAAAGCCACTTGCTCAGGCGTTCCTGTTGCTATAATCTGACCGCCATTGTCACCACCATCAGGACCTAAGTCAATGATGTGATCTGCAGACTTGATGACATCGAGATTGTGTTCGATAACGACTGCAGTATTCCCTGCATCTACCAACCTTTGTATAACGTGTATCAAATTGTGAACGTCGGCCGTATGAAGGCCCGTTGTCGGTTCATCGAGTATATAAAGCGTGTTGCCAGTGCTTATTTTACTGAGTTCAGTGGCCAACTTTATACGTTGTGCTTCACCGCCAGATAACTGCGTCGAAGGTTGACCCAATCGAATATAGTCGAGACCGACTTCATGAAGCGTCTTCAACTTGCGTTTAATCCTAGGTATATTTGTAAAAAATTCTACCCCTTCTTCTACAGTCATGTCAAGGACATCAGCGATATTTTTACCTTTGTATTTGACTTCAAGCGTCTCTCGGTTATAGCGTTTGCCTTTGCATACGTCACACTGGACGTAGACGTCTGGTAAAAAGTGCATTTCAATTTTAATGATACCATCACCTTTACAATGTTCGCATCGTCCACCACTCACATTGAAACTAAAACGACCCTTTTGGTAGCCACGCATTTTCGCTTCTGGAACTTGTGCATAGATATCTCTGATCTGATCGAATACGCCTGTGTATGTGGCGGGATTTGATCTCGGTGTACGACCGATCGGTGTTTGATCAATCTCTATGATTTTATCAATATACTCAAGTCCTAAAATATCGTCATGCTTTCCGGATTTGATGCGGCTCTTATTGATTTTGATGGTGCATGCTTTGTAGAGGATCTCATTGATGAGCGTGCTCTTACCCGAGCCGGATACACCTGTGACAGCACAAAGCACACCAAGCGGTATCTCAACATCAACGTTCTTCAAGTTGTTTTCGTAACCATTGAGAATCTTGATGGATTTGCCATTGGATTGTCGACGCACCTCAGGCACTTCGACCTTTTTTTTACCAGATAAATATTGACCCGTGATGGAATTCTCGTTGGCTAATATGTCATCTATCGTTCCCTCTGCTATGATATACCCACCGTGCTCACCTGCACCTGGACCTAAGTCTAGGATATAGTCAGCATGTCTAATCGTATCGTCATCGTGCTCGACGACGAGAAGGGTATTGCCCAAATCCGTCAACTCTCTAAGTGTCTTCAACAACTTTTCGTTATCTTTTTGATGGAGACCGATACTCGGTTCATCGAGTATATAAAGAACACCTACGAGTCCTGATCCAATCTGAGTTGCAAGGCGTATCCTTTGCGATTCTCCGCCAGATAATGTCCCTGCTGCCCGTGATAAAGACAAGTATTCCAAACCGACATTTTTAAGAAAGTTTAGCCGTGCATTGATTTCTTTGAGAATTTGTTCTGCGATCTGAGAATTGGTTTTTTCAAGTTTGAGATTTTCGAAGTACTTGATAGTCTCTTTAACGGATAACCCTGTCACTTCCCAAATATTTTTATTGCCTACAGTTACTGCGAGTACTTCGTCTTTGAGTCTTTTACCATGGCAAGTTGCACATTCGATCATACTCATAAACTCATCAATTTTTGAACGAATATACTCTGAGTTTGTCGCGGCATATCTGCGTTCATAATTATTGACAAGTCCTTCAAATGGTCTGTTGAACTCAGAATAACCGACATACTTGCTATCGTATTTGAACTTGAGTTTACGGTCGCCCGTTCCAAAGAATATTTCTTGTTTCGCTT
Source organism: Acidaminobacteraceae bacterium (assembly GCA_942493125.1). Classification (GTDB taxonomy): domain Bacteria; phylum Bacillota; class Clostridia; order Peptostreptococcales; family Acidaminobacteraceae; genus Fusibacter_C. Next base: position 943,707 of record OW818667.1, read on the forward strand.
TATCGGATAAATCTTTAAAAGGCGTATCAGCAGAAAAGCCATGTTCTTCGATTAAGGCGTTGATCATATTGACGTAGAAAGAACCCTCAGCACTGTTTGCAATTGGTAAAAGTGCACCATCGTTTATGGATAATTTCATGTCTGGCACTAAAAGCTCTGGATCGACTTTTTTAGTAAACCCTAAGCCATTACAATCAGGGCATGCCCCATATGGCGCATTGAAGGAAAACATCCTAGGCTCCATCTCTGAAATGCCAAGTCCATGCTCTGCACAGGCAAATTTCGTGTTGAAAGTCAAATCCTCTTTATCGATTAAGTTGACAATGACAATTCCCTCAGAAAGGCGAAGTGCCATCTCCACAGAATCTGTCAAACGTTGTTGGATGCCGTCTTTGATGACCAATCGATCGATGACGACTTCAATTGTATTTTTTTTATTTTTATCTAAGTTTATCTCGTCTGCAAGATCTATCGTTTCACCGTTGATTCTCGCTCTGACATACCCCTCTTTTTTCAAAGCTTCGAGGATTTTTTGATGTTGCCCTTTTTTACCGATGACCATAGGGGCGAGAATTTGTATGCGCGTGTTTGTTTCAAGTCCCAAAACTCTATCGACGATCTGGTCGATGGATTGAGGTAAAATCTCAATGCCACAGACTGGACAATGAGGTATCCCAATTCGAGCATAAAGGAGTCTGAGGTAATCGTATATTTCAGTTACCGTTCCGACGGTGGAACGGGGATTTCTGCTCGTCGTCTTTTGGTCGATGGAAATCGCTGGTGACAAGCCCTCAATGTATTCAACATCTGGCTTTTCCATTTGACCTAAAAATTGACGGGCATAGGAAGATAAACTCTCGACATAACGGCGTTGGCCTTCTGCATAGATTGTATCGAATGCCAATGACGATTTTCCAGAACCACTCAAACCAGTGATGACCACCAATTTATCTCTAGGAATGGATACGTCAATATTTTTTAAATTGTGCTCTTTTGCACCTTTGACAAATATCGTGTTTTTACTCATTGTTTTGCCTCTTATTCATAGTTTATGATTTCACTTTAAGTGTCTTGAGTTCGACGATCATATCTCGAAGTTCCGCAGCGCGTTCAAACTGTAGTGTTCGAGACGCAGCATACATCTCCTCTTCGAGTTGAACGATATACTCTGCGAGTTCTTTTTTATTCATCGCTTTTATCTTGTCAACTTGATACGTATCGAGACTGTCTGCCGCGGTTGTCGCCTCAATCATTTCGTGAATGCCTTTGATGATGCCCTTAGGGGTAATATTGTTTACTTCATTATAAGTACGTTGAATGCTACGTCTTCTATTGGTCTCTTCAATGGCATATCGCATGGAATCTGTCATTTTATCTGCATACATGATGACCTTGCCGTTGATGTTTCTAGCTGCACGGCCAATCGTTTGTACCAGTGATGTTGAAGATCTTAAAAAACCTTCTTTGTCAGCATCAAGGATTGCTACTAATGACACTTCAGGTAAGTCTAAGCCTTCTCTTAATAAGTTGATACCCACTAGGACATCGAAAACGCCTTTTCTAAAATCTCGAATGATCTCCATACGCTCCATCGTCTTGATGTCGGAATGCATATACCGCACTTTCAGATCGAGTTTTTTAAAGTAGTCCGTTAAGTCTTCAGCCATCTTTTTGGTCAATGTCGTAACGAGTACGCGTTCATTTTTTTCAACGCGCGTTGTGATTTCACCAAAGAGATTGTCAATTTGACCTTTGATCGGTCTAACTTCAATTTCAGGATCAATCAATCCCGTAGGACGAATAATCTGCTCAACGGCATTCTCACATTTGCTATATTCATAAGGTCCAGGGGTTGCACTGACATAAATCGCTTGAGGCACTAAAGCTTCGAATTCTTCAAAGTTTAGTGGCCTGTTATCCATAGCGGAAGGCAACCTAAACCCATAATCTACGAGAGACTGCTTTCGTGTCTTGTCGCCGCCAAACATGGCTCTAATTTGAGGTATGCTGGCATGTGATTCATCGATGACGAGAAGAAAATCGTCTGGAAAATAGTCGATCAGCGTATATGGTCGACTGCCTATTGGACGGCCTGATAGGACGCTTGAATAATTCTCAATGCCTTGACAGAAGCCCACTTCACGAAGCATTTCGATATCGTACCGCGTGCGTTGTTCGATGCGTTGTGCTTCAATCAATTTATTATTATCTTTAAAATACTTAATGCGGTCTTCAAGCTCTGCTTCAATCTTTACGATAGCTGCTTCAAGCTTGTCTTTTGGCGTGACGTAATGTGACGCTGGATATATGGTCAGATGGTTTCTATACCCCAATATTTCGCCAGTAAGCGCGTTGATCTCGCCAATGCGCTCTATCTCATCACCAAAAAGTTCAATTCTATAAGCGCGTTCAAATTCGTAAGCAGGCATGACTTCAATGATATCACCTCTTACTCTAAACGTGTTACGCGTGAAGTTCATATCGTTGCGCATATATTGAATGTCGATCAACCTTTTTAAAATCTCATCACGCGATTTCGTGATGCCGGGTCTGATGGATAATGTCATGCTAGAGTAATCAATTGGATTTCCCAATCCGTAGATACAGGATACTGATGCTACGATGATGACATCGCTTCGTTCAAATAAGGCTGAAGTTGCAGAATGGCGCAACTTGTCGATTTCTTCGTTGATGGTTGCATCTTTTTCAATATAAGTATCCGAAAACGACACATAGGCTTCCGGCTGATAATAATCATAATAAGAAACGAAAAACTCAACCGCGTTGTCTGGAAAAAACTCCTTAAACTCGGAAGCCAATTGTGCTGCGAGTGTTTTATTGTGTGCAATAACCAACGTCGGTCGCTGTACACGTTCAATGACGTTTGCAACCGTAAAGGTTTTACCTGAACCGGTAACGCCAAGTAATATATTGTGTTTTTGACCGTTTTCAAGACTGTTGACGATGGCGTCAATAGCCACTGGTTGGTCTCCAGTAGGTTTATAGTCAGACTTTACGACAAATTTATCCATGGCATCCTCCAAACGTTTGTTCGTATTTTATTATATAGCTTTTGAATTGTTGCGTCAATGATTATGGAAATAGAAAAGCAGATGCAATGTCTTATGAGACAATGCGATCTGCTTAATTGAAAAAATATACAACTTAATTTATGAGCCATATGGTAAGAAACGCTACCATACCAATAACGAGTAAAATCAACAGGATTCCGATAATCAAAACGCCTTTGGACAATTGATCTGATGCTCCCATATCCGCTAAATTTTTGAGGTTTTGCTTTTCTTCCGAAGAGTTCGCTTCGTTTGAATCGGAGGTGAACTGTAAGCTATTGAATTTTTCAAATAAAGCTTGTAATGATGCGACCTCTTTTTTGTAAAACGATTTGTCCATCGTGCACCTCCTATAAAATTATTGTAGCTTGCCGTTCATGATTTCGATAGCCTTCTGCAGTTGATTATCATCTGCTTTGGTAGGGTTTTCCAAATCATTATAGGCTTCGTCAAGTTCGATGATCACATCTGGCTCAATGCCAACGCCGTGAATGTTTTCGCCATTAGGCGTAAAATATTGTGATGTCGTCAATTTAAAACCTGTGTTTGAATTATAAGGTTTAACAATTTGAACGACGCCTTTACCAAATGTCGTCGTTCCGACTATTGTTGCACTTTTGTGATTTTTTAACGCACCAGTCAGTATTTCAGATGCGCTTGCAGAGCCACTGTCTACAAGAACCACTAACTGAACATCGAATTTCTGTGCATCCGATAGATATTCTTCATCTTCGCCATTTCGACTTTCCGTATAGACAATCATCTCTTTGCCTAAAAGCATATCCGCTATTTCAACACATTGGTCCAAATAACCGCCTGGATTTTGTCTTAAGTCGATAATAACGCCTTTGGCACCATCCGCTATCAGTGCGTTCATGTGTTTCTCAAACTCAGGAGCCGCTTGTTCATCAAACATCGAAAGTCTCAAATAGCCCATTTTATCATCTAGCATCTCTGATTTGACGACTTTAATATCGATCCATTCTCTGACGATCTCGACATCGAACTTCTCTTTTTTAGATGGTCTATAAATCGTGAGTGTGACTGGAGTACCTGGATCGCCCTTTATAGTGGCAATCGCTTCATCCATGACATCAGCATTGACGGTTTCACCATTGACGCCGACGATCAAGTCTTTTGCAATCAATCCAGCGCGATCCGCTGGCGTATCTTCAATTGGAGAGACAATCTCTATTTCATTGGCTTCATTTGGCGCCAAGTAAATACCGATACCTGGATATTCACCTGAAGACGATTCCATATAATCTACAAACTCTTCTTCATTCATGAATACTGAATATGGGTCTTCAAGGACATCAAAGATGCCTTTCTTCATGCCTTCAAGAATTTTTTCTTCTGTTATATCTTTATAATAATTCGTTTGAACGTAGGCTTGAAGCTCTTCAATTTCACGGTATTTATCAATCGTCGCTTGATATTCATCTATCGTTGCTTGGCTGATGACGACTTTCTCACCCGTATCCACTTGTAGGAACGTCGTTGCGAAAAAAGTGCCAACCGCCGTTATGACAATCAAAAACAAGCTCAATAACAAAACATTAATTTTTCTCAATTTAGACACCTCATTTTCCTTTTACATACGTTAATGGATCAACATAATCGCCATTCATTCTAACTTCAAAGTGCAAATGAGGTCCTGTTGAATATCCTGTATTACCCGTTTTGCCGATAATTTGACCCTTCTTGACCACTTGTCCAACTTCGACGTTTATGACGTCCAAATGGGCATAAAGTGTGGTGTAACCGCCACCGTGATCGATGATAATCGCTTTTCCATAGCCTGCAAACCAATTGGAAAATATAATTGTGCCCGTTTGTGCGGCGACAAAATCTGTTTTGCGTGCTGATTGTATATCAATGCCTGTATGCATTTTGTACTCTTTTGATATCGGATGAATTCTATTGCCAAACAAGGAACTGATGCTATAATTTCCCGGCACTGGCCACATCATCTCACCACCGATATAGGCAGCAGCTGATTCGAGATTTTTGATGATATCGGTCAATTGATCCGCTTCTTTAAGTAATTGATCTTCCATCTCACTCATTGCAGCTTCATCTTTGCTGAGATCTGTTTTATAACTGATGAGGCTATTAAGCGCAACACTTAACTCATCCTGTTTTGTGACTTTGCTTTCAAACAGTGCTACCAAATCCAATTTAATGGCTTCGAGCTCTATTTTCTTTTGTTCGATGATATCGCGTTGCTCTTTTAAAAATTGAATCAAATTTTGATCGTGAACGAGTACCATCTGAAGCATGTCGATTCTAGATAACAAATCTGTAAAATCCTCTGCACCGAAAAGCACTTCCACGTAACCAATCGTACCTGTTTTATACATGACGCGCAACCTGTCGTTGAGCAATTCATTTTTTTCAAGAATCTTGAGCTCTGCAACTTCAAGCTCCGCCGTCTTATCGACGATTGCCTTCTCGGTATCTGTAATGCCAGTATTGAGCGTGTCAATTTCAGTTTCCAAATTACGTATGCTCGTCTGTACATTTTTAATTTTTACATTGGTTTCAGATTGTAGGTTTTTATTGTTTTCTATAGAGGCGTCAAGTGCTTCAATTTTGTTGTTTAGCTCTTCAAGTTCACGCTCTCTCTTCTTTATTTCATCGTTTGCAAAGGTGATGCTGGTGATGACCAGTGAAATAGCCATTACTGTCAACAGTATGGGACGAATTCTGTTTTTATTGCTTGCCATGTTTTGCATCCTCCTATACGTTGAGGTATTTTCTCATTGACCATATACTTCCTAATGCGCCGATACCAGCACCTATGACGACAAATAAAAATATGATATCGCGCATGAGCTCGCCTGGTGGCACGACATATGCCGATACGAGTACATAAAAATCAGTATGCATCAGTTCAAAAACGTAATCATAGGACAATTTCATAAGCAGGGCAGAAATACCTGCGCCAACCAATCCCAACAATGTGCCTTCCGTTAAGAATGGCCACCTTATGAACCAGTTCGTCGCGCCAACGTACTTCATGATGTTGATTTCACGATGCCTTGAGTTGACGGTTAATTTAATGGTGTTGTGGATGATAAATGTTGAAATGGCAATCAGTACAAATATGACGATGATGCCAGTTTTTCTGATCGCTTCAGTTATTGACAGCAATTGTTCGACGATATCCTGATAGGATTTAACTTCTTCAATGCCGTTGATTGTCTGTATGCCTTCTAAAACACCTGCTGAATAGTAAATATCATCCAAATAGATAATCACTGAGCTTGGCAATGGATTTTCTTCAAGACCTTCCAACAAGTAGGCATTGTCTTTCCACGATTCCTTCATATTGCTTAACGCATCGCTTTTGCTTTCGTATGTGACACTTTCGACGCCCTCAATCGCTTCAATCTTTGTCATGATGATGTCAATTTCTTCCGCGGGTAGCGTGTCGACGAGATAAGCCTGTATGGTATCAAATTGATCTTTAGCGGATTGAGCCATAGAGTTAATATTGATAATCAAGGCAAAAATAATGCCGAGGATCATAAGTGTGGCGGATACGGACGATATCGAGGCAATGCTCATCAATCGATTGCGCCAGAGGCTTTTTAGTGCCTCTTTTAGTGTGAATATCGGTTTAATCGTCATAGCCATACACCCCTATTTTGTCATCTCTTGCAATTTGTCCGTTTTCGAGTGCTATAACGCGTTTCTTCATGATATCTACAATTTCTCTGTCATGGGTTGCCATGAGGATCGTGGTACCACGCCGATTGATGGTTCTAAGTACTTTCATAATCTCCCATGACGTGTCAGGATCTAAGTTGCCCGTAGGTTCATCTGCGATGAGGATGGGTGGGTTGTTGATCATCGATCGAGCAATGGAGACCCTTTGCTGTTCACCACCGGATAATTGATTGGGATAAAAGTTGCCTTTACCCGTCAAGCCAACTAAAGCGAGAATCATCGGTACCTGTTTTCTTATGTTTCTATGGGGTGTTCCCAGAATTTCCATGGCAAATGCAATATTTTCATAAACCGTTTTATTGGGTAACAATCTAAAATCTTGAAATACGACGCCAACTTTTCGCCTTAAAAAAGGCACTTTGCGTCTGTGCAAACCGGTTATATCTTGATCATCGACGATAACTTTACCATCGGTGATATCCACTTCTTTAAGGACTGCTTTGATGAAAGTCGATTTACCTGCACCACTTGGGCCGACGATAAATACAAATTCACCTTTCTCTATCTTGACATTGACTTTGTTTAAAGCCATAACGCCATTATCATACTTTTTCGTTACGTTTAGAAATTCTATCATAAATTTCTCCCGATTCTCAGATTGTGACCATAGGATTAGTGTTGTTAACGTTTACAATAAGTCTTTGTCTCATATCATTATAAACAATTCCGACGCTATCGTAAACCCTATTCCTATTATACCTATACTTCTTAGTCTTTTTAATAGTATAATTGATTATATTTATTAAATAAATATTACACGGAGGTGAATGAAATGGATAAAAAAACATTAAGGAAGCATATTATTGCATTAAGGTCGCAAAAAACACCTGAAGAAAGAATCGAAGCAGAATCAATCGTGTTCAACCTACTAAAGCAGTTTGATCTCTTTTTTAATGCGAAAAACATCTCTTCTTTCGTCGATTTCAGAGATGAAATCTCTATGACAGCCATCAACCAGTCGATAATAGATGCAGGTAAAAACCTTCTGTTGCCTTATATCTCCCCCACTACTAAAGAGATGCAGTTTTACCTAGTTGAAGATTTATCGTCACTCAAACGCAACACTTTTGGTATTTTAGAACCAGATCCAGATATCCATACTCTTTTTAATGAATCGAGGATCGATTGTGTGCTCACACCTGGCGTCGCTTTTGATGCTAAGGGTTATCGACTTGGTTACGGCGGAGGATTCTATGATCGTTTCTTCGGTAGAATAGAAAAAGCGATCCCCAAAATAGGAATCGCCTTTGATCTGCAGTGCGTTGATGCACTGCCTGTTGAACATTATGACCACCCTATCACACATATCATAACTGAGAAAGGGTTAAGAACATTTAGCTGAGACAATTGATTCGTTCATAGTCATTCGTCCAACGTCTTGTCCGGTTTTTTAGATTTGCGTTTTTCAGGTGCTTTATCATCACCATCGTACTGTTTGTCATGTGCGGCTCTGATTCTAGCATCTTTAGCAAGATGCTGCAGCCTTTGATCGACCAAATAATAAATGGTGCCTTTTTCGTAACTGCCGTCCTTTGTTCGCTTACCCGTTTTTCTGCCGGTTAAGATTTCAAGGCCTTCATCAACATGTGAAATTGCCCAAATATGGAAAGTCCCATTTCGCACCGCGTCCACGACCTCTTGCTCAAGCATGAGGTTTTTTACATTTTGGATAGGAATAATGACGCCTTGCTCATTGTTGAGGCCTTTCAGCTTACATACTTTGTAATAACCTTCGATTTTTTCATTGACACCACCAATCGGTTGAATGTTGCCACGTTGGTTTACAGAACCCGTCACTGCGATGGATTGATTGATTGGCACACCCGATAGGTCTGAAATCAATGCATAAAGCTCTGTACTAGATGCACTGTCACCGTCGACACCAGAATAGAGCTGTTCAAATACAATGCTAGCTGTCAAAGCAAGTGGTTTATCTTGAGCGAACATACGACCCAAGAAACCCGTTAATATCATGACGCCTTTATCGTGAATTTTGCCACTCGTTCGCGCTTCACGTTCAATATTGATGATGCCTTGGCGACCCTGATAGGTGGAAACCGTTATCTTTGAAGGCTTTCCAAAGCTGTATTGACCTGTGCCTAGAACAGCAAGTCCATTGATTTCACCGACTCTAAAACCGTCAACATCAATCAGGTAGATGCCTTCTTTAAATAGATCCAACGTATTTTCTTCGTACTTGTTTGTCCGAAGCTTACGCTCCTCAAGTGCTTTGATGACATGCTCTTTTGTAACGACGTTTTCTTTATAATAATTTGCCCATGCATCCGCTTCGATGATGATATCACCAAGTGTTTTCAGATGTGCTGTCAATTTGTTTTGATCGTCCGCCAACCTTGTGGCATGCTCTACGAGTAAAGCGACTGCGTCCACAGAAAAGTGACTTAACCCTTCTGTTTGGCATTTAGTGGACACAAATCTGGCAAATTTGTCGATGTTTTCTTTATTGCGTTCCATCTCGTCATCAAAATCTACCATGACCTTGAATAACTTTTGAAATTCTTCATCATAAGCTGATAATACAGAATACGTATAATAATCACCAATTATGATGACTTTGACATCCACTGGAATCGGCTCTGGTTTAATGGTTTGTGAGACAAGAGCACCCGCATTTGCAGCACGACTATCAATCGTGACCGCTTCGTCAAGCAAGCTCCGTTTTAAACTCTTCCATGAATAAGGGTTACTTAGGATATCTTTTGCTAGCAGGATGAGATACCCACCATTTGCACGATGTAACGCACCAGGCTTGATCATCGTAAAATCCGTTTTCATGACGCCCATTTCATTTTGATACTCAATGCTTCCAGCTAAATTGTAGTACGTCGGATTTGATTCAAAGATGACAGGGGCACTTTTGACCGCACTATTGTCTACGAACATATTGATTTGATATCTTTCAAAGAACGCTTCAGGATTATGCTGAGCTGCCGTTAAAATCGCAAGAGGATTTGTTTCATCATCGTCTTCTTCCTCTTCTTTGAAGTTTTCGAGATTTTCGACGATATCGTCTTCAAGCAGATCGATATATCTTTTGATTTCTTCATTATCCTTATTTTTTTCTTTGATGCTCTCAAGGTGGAATTTAACGAGGTGTCTTCCCATCTGTTCATCAAGACTCTTGAGTCTTGTTCGCAAGCTCTCCTCTTCCATTCGAAGTTTGTTGAATAAATCAATCGTTTCTAAGCTTAGCTTTTGAGAGTTTGTCATCAAAAGTTCATATTCCTTTTGAGAAATGTTTTTATACAATTCCTCATTCATTGGCTTCCCTTCTTTTAAAGGGATACTGACGATACCTTTTTCAGTGAGAGAAAACATGAAGCCATATTTTTTGCCGAGTTCATTGAGACGCTCGACGATATTGTTTGACTGAAGGTTGTATTCTTCGACGAGCTTTTGTTTTGCGTTTTCATAATCGCGACTTGAAAAAATCTCGATAATACCGCGTCTTAAAAATCTTATGGCACGATCGACTTGCTTGATGATATTCTTTCCTTGACCGTGATTCACTTTGATGGCTATTGGATGATAGGGGTCCTTGAAATTGTTGACATACAGCCAATCATGAGGCGCTGGGCGTTTTATTGCCTGCTCTTCTGTGAGCATATTTACAAAACTATTTCTTCCAGTTCCCCATTGACCAGAAACATAGATGTTGTAACCTTTTTTTGTAACGCCCAAACCGAATTCAAGTGATTTTTTTGCACGCTCTTGACCGATGATCCCTCTAATCGGTGCAAGCTCTTCCGTTGACTTAAACTCAAACTGGTTTGGATCACATTTATTTGTAAGCTGTTCCGGTTTTAATTTTAATTTTTCCATAAGGGGCCTCCGGGAATATTTTTTGGAAATATATATTTCATCATAACATTTCTAGTGTATATAATACCCGATTACAAATACATAAAACAAAAAAGTGACCTATTTCAGAAATGAAATGGGCCACTTAAAAATGATGCAATTATAAACTAAAACTTTAAATTTTTGAGTTTATCGCCAAACAAATCTGACAACGTCGTCGGCGTTTCTGGTGTCTCCTCAGTGTAATCTTCATAAGTAACTTCACCGAGTGCAACGACTGCTTTTAAGCTGAGAGACAGCTTTTGAGACTCTGGATCCATGTCGAGGATCATCACTTCAATTTCATCGCCTACTTGAACGATTTCTTGAGGCCTTGATACATGTTGTTCAGCAAGCTCTGAAATATGAACCAGACCTTCAACACCATCCTCTATTTCGACAAACGCACCGAAATTCATAAGACGCGTCACTTTTCCAGTTACGATATCATTTATTGCGTATCTATTAGAAAGAGTTTCCCATGGATTTTCTTTGATTTCAGATAATTTTAAAGACACTTTTTCTTTATCTCTATCAACTGAAATGACTGTTACTTTAACCACATCGCCTACAGCTAAAACTTCAGAAGGATGCTTGATGTGTTTCCATGACATTTGCGATATGTGAATCAACCCATCCATATCACCTATATTTACAAACGCACCATATTCAGCAAGTCTTACCACAGTACCTTCCAATTGATCACCACTTGAAAGACGAGATAACGCATCCGCTTTCTTGATAGCCACCTTATTCTTTAGAAGGTTTTTGTGAGAACCGACTACTTTTTTCTTGTCTGCATTGTACTCTGTCAATTCAATTTCTAATGTCATGCCAACATATGGCGTTAGATCCTCAACAAAGGCTAACGACAATTGCGAAGCGGGTATAAACACTGGGAAACCCTTATAGTGAGCAACTACGCCACCTTTTACCGCTTCTTTTACTTTTACGTTAAATGTTTTGTGCGCATCATAAAGCGTTTGAAACTCATCCCAAATAATCAATTCATAAGCTTTCTTGAGAGAGAGAAGCACATTGCCATCACCATCATCTAATTTTAGTATATACACTTTTACTTGATCGCCTTCGTGGAAATCAAGTGGATTGTTTTCGAGGAGTTCAGCTTTTGGCATGATGCCATCTGCCATATAATTGATATTTACCATAACTTCATCTGAATTTGAAGAGATGACAACACCCTCGACGACATCGCCTGTGTACAATCTTTCAGTTGATCCATATTGAGCCAACAAATCACCCATGCTTTGGTTTTCCATTAAGATTTCCTCCAACTAATTAGTTTTCGATATGTTTTGTTAGGATTACTTTAATCATAAATTTCGGAAGCGACATCATACGCATGATGCGCGTTGGTTGCTTTAAAAGCCTATAAAACCACTCTAATCCAGTCTTTTGAAAGAAAACGGGTGCGCGTTTAACCGTTCCTGCCCAAACGTCCAAGGAACCTCCAACGCCCATTGCCACCTTTGCATTGATAGTTTTTTTGTATTTGTTAATCCACTTTTCTTGTTTTGGCGCACCAAGTGCAACGAACAAAATATCGGGTTTCTTTTCATTGATATCATCTAAAATGCTGATTTCTTGATTGCTTTCGAAAAAGCCATCACGTGTACCAGCGATTTTTACATTTGAATAGGTTTCTTTAATTTTAATGGCTGCGAGTTCTGCAACTTTGGGCTGTCCACCAAATAAATAGATTGATTTGCCCGTTCTATTACAGTATTCAAGCATCATCGTCATAAGTTCAATACCCGGTACGCGCTCTGTCAAACCCAAATGATGAATCTTCGATGCTAAAACCACACCGATACCATCCGGAATGACGAGATCACCTTCATTCAAAATCGCTTTGAACGCCGGGTCATCTTGCGCTTTCATAATTATTTCTGTATTTGGCGTATAAATCATGCCTAGTTTATCACTACCCATAAGTGCGATAAATTGCTTATTTGCTTCTTCCGCATCTACATTGTCAAATCTAACGCCAAAAATTTTAACTGATTTCACGGCTTTTTCGTGCGCCATATTGCCTCCATCATAGTACCTTTTTTAACATCTCGTCGTTGATGAGTAATCGTTTTTTTAACGAGTGCTTTGCTTCTACAATTGCTTTTTTGCGTTCAATATAATCCGTATCGAGTTCCATCACGGCTTCAATCACTTTATCTGGATCAAAATTATCCATTGAACAAACGGGTTGCATATCAATCATATCCATAAAATTTTCAATTTTAGGGTCATAACTAATACCTATAAAAGGTACTTCGGCGACGAGAGAAAAAATCAACGAATGCAATCTAGAACCTATTAGAATATCCAAGTTCTCTAGAAGACTCATAAATTCATCTGTGTTGTATTTATCGTTTACAAAATAGACATGATCATGAACATAAGCATGTATGTCGTCATAAATTTTAGTGTCGTTCTTATAGTAAAATGGGATAAATAGAACAGAATAATTTTCAGAAAGTCTGTTGGCCAATTCAATAAGCTGGTCGCGTTTATCTGGCGATCTAAAATCTTTCTGACGGATCGCAATACCTAACAACTTGCGCTGTCTATCTACAATGCCCACTTTTTTAAGAATGCTCTTTCCTATCTCAGGCGTCTGCATGTTCATAGCGATGACCATGTCCGCTGAAACAGATACTTTTTCTGGGTTGACACCGATATCCAAAAGCAACTTTTGCGAGTTGAAATCTCTCACGGTAGTATGTCTCACCCTGTTGAGAACACGAGCAACTTGCTTTTTGTTGTTGTCACGTATTAAAGGACCTATGCCGTTGCTAATGCAAAATACATGTTTTTTTAAAAACAAGCCCATACGCAAAATCGTCAAATAATAATGGATGCTTCTCGCGCTTGTATCGTCTTGTAAAAGACTTCCACCACCGCTAAGCAAGATATCCGACTCTTTGATCGCTGAAAAGACTTTGAATATATCATTGCGTTTTACAGCTTGGACGTCAAATTTTGACATCGTTTCTTCCGGATTATGCGACAATACAGTGATTTGAATCTCAGAATCGAGATTACGGAGCTGCTCAGTCAGAGTTTCCAAGATTGCTTCATCGCCAATATTATGAAACCCATAAAATCCGGAAATGACTACTTTATTCATATTTTTTACTCCCAAAATGTGCCACATATATTTTATTGATAAAATCTAAAATAAGTACGACCACGATGCCGATGATGATAGAAAATGCTAAGCTAATCATCGTTCTACTAAATGATAAATAAATAGGCGCTCTCGAATGGCAATACGTATTGACGATAGATGTCAAACCGATGACAGATGCAAATAAAAACGGGAATAGCATTTTGTTGTAACCTCTAGCAGCAAAGTAAATCGCCGCACTCAAAGCTGGGAAGGCGATAAATATCTCCTTTGTCCTTGGTCTTGCTAATAGATTGTCCTCAAGGAAATTTCTAAAAATGAGTTCAATATTAAGCACCTCAATATTTGTTTCGTGACCAGATCTAGCAAGGTAAACGTAAATAACGCCACCGAGCAATACCCCAATCAGTGCGTAGTACATTTTCACATCTTCAAAGAAGAATCGCTTGATGTCATCCACAAAGAAAGTATTGCCATCAAGTTCACGCGTATTGCGCTTATAACCCAATTTAATGAGATATATGATGACAAAAAACATCATTGGAAGCAACAGGCTTGCTTTAACGCCTCTAAAGAAACTCATTTCAATCAAGTAATCCGCTCTCGACATAATTGCGCCGACGTAGAAGCCACCAATCATACAGATCAACACGGCAACCGTCAAGCCAAGTGTGCTTTTTGCGAGGATTCCCTTTAATGTGAATACTTTATTGCTCAATAAGATATCTTTCACATACTCGATCACAAAAATGATCGCCAAGGTCGGAAAAATATTCGCTGCCGCAAAGGCAAAAAGGTCGATGCTGATATTTGGTGCGACGTAATTGATACCAAGTACGCCAGCAGCTCCTGCGATGAAAAGCACCCATTCAAATTTTTCAGCAATATCGAAGACGAGCTTCATAATAATTAAGCCAAGTACTAAAAGACCTAAGCTAGATAGCATAAGTAGATAAACAGAGGATTGGTTATATGGGATGACACTTGGTTTGCCCAGTGTGATGTTATGTGCTTCAAGTCTCTTTTCAAGCCCAGAAAACGTTTCTTTATACTCGTCTAAATCTGTAAAATAAGTGAATTTGCTGTCTTTATATGGTCTAAAATAGATCACGCGAATGTTACGTTCTGTTATGGCGCGATACATCGTATTTTCAATTTCTTTGCCACCATCGTAATACCCGAGGTAATTATAGCGCTGTTGAATGTATTCAATCATTGGAAATACTCTGATGACGTTATATTCAAGGTCTTTCGCAAGGACATCAACGCCTTTTTGTTCAATAAAACCAAGCTGATCTGCTGCTTCAACCATACCGATAGGCATACCAGAAGATTTAAGGACATCATAAAGTTTTAAATCATAAGTGCCTTTATCGGCATTGTAACTCATGATTTCACTGCCGTTAAAAATCAACACATTTGGGGTCTCTCCAAATCTAGCCACATCTGCAAAATAAGCATCCACTAATTTTGAGTTGTATTTGTAAAAATTATTAGGTCTTAAATTGACTGCCAATCCAGCTTCTTTAATCTTCGCCACTTTATCTGGATCGAATCCTAATCCGATATCTTCGATAGCTGATGAAACCACTTGTCTCGGCAATTTGATGCCCTTTGCCAAGTAATCCGTATATTTTGCGCTTTCAGTATAATAAATATCTTCGATGTCCCCTTTAAGTACAATTGTGTTAATGGATTCATCAAAGAAGTTGTAAAATGCTTCGTCATATCTAGCCGCAATACCACGCGTCATGAACTCGAACAAGTCTTGATCTTTTGTTCGAATAACGATGTTATATTGGCTTGACGCTTCATTGTCTAAAAAAGTGACGGCTTCAGCGCCGTATTTGTCTTTCCAATCCAAATCAGCGACAACGTTTTTAAACAAATCGTATTCAAGAGGCTTCATCTCGCCAACCATGCTAAACAGAGATTCTTCCTTCAAAGCGACACTAGAAACGCCGGCATCGCCTAACAATTTAAACATTTCAATTTCAGTCAATCCTTGTTGCGATGCCATGATGGCAAATTCGTCGTAATCCGCCATTATTTCTACACTTTTTGACTGGCTTTCGACATTTATTCTTCCATAAAGCAACACGCCCGTAGCAATGATGCTGATTAACAATACAGCCATATATAGTTTCTTTTTCATAAACGCTCCATCCTCTTACACTTTATCATGAAAAAACCTGCATAATAAATATACAGGCATTATGTCACATCCTCATATAATCCTAAACTGATCACAAGTGCTTTATCCACACGAGACATAACATCATCTTCGAGTTGCCCCAGTTTTTGAATTAAACGCGTTTTATCGATTGTTCGGACTTGTTCTAGTAAAACTACTGAGTCCTTAAGTAATCCAACTTGCGATGCACCAACTTCGACGTGCGTCGGCAATTTGGCTTTAGCAATCTTTGCCGTAATCGCAGCTATGATCACAGTTGGGCTATATTTATTCCCAATGTTGTTTTGTATAATTAATACAGGCCTTTGTCCACCTTGCTCAGATCCCCTAACTGGTGATAAGTCAGCAAAAAAGACATCGCCTCTTTTAATGTTCACTTTTAGTATCATCTCCATTCAAATTGTCCCTAAGACACATAGCCTACAATAACACGGCCATGGATTCGTATCCAAATTGCTTATCTTCAAAAGACCGAAGTCTTCCTTGAGTTTCGTAAATCAACGACTATTAAGGCCATATACCCGCTTCAATAATCCATATAATATAATATCATAAAAAATTGTACACTACCACAACGAAGTCGTGTTTTATCCCAAAATAAGGTCAACTATTTGCACAGTTTCTCCATTTTTTAAATATCTTCTAGGAATGCGTTTGCCCATCATGCAAACAATTTCATAATTGATCGTTCCAAGCATGTCTGCATAATCGTCAATACTTATGATTTTATCATCTGCTTCTCCGAAAAGCGTGATGGTATCGCCAACTTTTATCTCTAAGCCATCCACTTCGACCATGCATTGATCCATACAAATTCTTCCAACGATAGGTTTGATTGCACCTTTAACAATCCCTTTTGCTTTAAACGTAAGACCTCTTGTGAAGCCATCTGCATATCCAATTGGAATTGTGGCGATCTGTGTATCGGCAGTTGCGACATACTTATGACCGTAACTCACACCTTCACCTTTTTGTATCGTCTTGACATGAGCGACATTTGCTTTTAATGACATGGCTTCTTTTAAGTCTACAGCCCTTTTATTGACATCAGGTGAAGGATATAATCCATATAGCATGATGCCTGCTCGTACCATATCAAAGTTATACTCTGGGCAGTCAATAATCGCAGCGCTATTTGATACGTGTTTAATTGCTATTTTGAGGCCACGCGATTCAAGGGCGTCAACGATGTGATTAAAACGCTTGACCTGTTCAATCGTAAACGTTTTATCGATTTCGTCAGCCACTGCAAAGTGTGTGAAAATGCCTTCAATCTCTAAATTGGGTAAAGCAGACATTTTAAGAATATCTGATACTGTTTCATCCGAAATAGACATGCCAATTCTTCGCATGCCAGTATCGAGTTTGATGTGCACTTTCAAAGTTTTATCTAGACTAACAGCTCGACGACTAAAAACGTCTGCTTGCTCATAAGAATAAACGGTTTGAATAATATCATTTTCTATTGCACCGTCGATCAAATCATTTGGCGTGTAGCCAAGTACCATAATTTCAGTCGTCTTAAATGCATTCTTAAGTTGAATGGCTTCAGATAAAGTAGCGACCGCAAAACGATCTGCCCCGTTATCGAGTAATGTCTGTGCTATATATAGAGCGCCGTGTCCATATCCATCCGCTTTGATAACCGCAGAAACAAGGGCTTTCGAATCCGTAACGCGTCTAACTTCTCTCATATTATGTGCTAAATGATCTAAATTGATATCTACCCAGACTGGTCTTGTCAGTTTGTTCATATAATCCTCACTATCAACGATTTTAAATGCTGCTCTATACATATGATGCCTTCTTTGAACGATACATTCTGTGACACATTCTGCGACACATTCTGTGAACATACGCAATTTTAATTTTACGCTCTTTTATCACAATAATCCATACAAAATTATAATGATTTATTGCCAAGTGAAATTACAAATGCAATTGCCGTCTCATCAGTATGAGACAAAGAAAGCTCAAAACTATCAATTCCCTTTGAATCGGCAACGTCTTTTGCATTTCCATGTAGCATAACTATCGGTTTGCCAAGTGGATCTCTTAAAACTTCAATATCAATGAGATTAAACCCTCGGATGCCTGTCCCCATAGCCTTTGAAACCGCTTCCTTTGCAGCGAATCCAGCTGCAATAGTCGCTGCATGCATCTTTTTATCCCTAAAAAGTTCTAACTCATCGGATGTAAAATTGCGTTCTAAAAATCGAGGGTTTTTACTTATGATTTTTCGAATTCTTTCAATATCGATAATATCAACGCCGTTACCTATAACCATCTAAGGACTCCTTATTATATCTTTGAAATTGTGATAGAATGAATATAAATCTAACAATTAGAGGTGTGACATGCTCATATATAAAGCCATACAAATGGCCATCAAAGCACATGAACATCAACTGAGAAAGCTCGACAACGACATTTATGTTGCCCATCCTATAGAAGTAGGCGTCATTTTGGCAAAGCATAATTTGCCTGACGAAGTCATCATCGCAGGCATTCTTCATGACACAGTGGAAGATACCTCGCTAACTCTTGAAAAGATTGAAAGTGAATTTGGTTCAAGTGTTGCTGCATACGTCAAATTATGTTCAGAACTAAACAAGGGTGAGTCATGGAAAAAACGAAAGTTGAGTTATTTGGATCAACTGGAGAATGCCCCAAATGATGTACTATTCATTGTTTGCGTTGACAAACTGACCAATATTCAAAGCATCCAGCGCAATTTCGAAGCGTACGGCCCAGCCATTTGGCAAAAATTCAATGCGGGTTATGAGGAACAAAAGTGGTATTACGAAGCAATACTTGAAAAATTGTCCCCTATTTGCAACCATCCGCTTTACGAAGCGCTTCAATCGGCAATTACCAGAGTTTTTAATTATTGAAATTGCATAATTTCCTCAATTAATACTTTGAGGATTCTTCCTTTCATTAATCATTGAAAAAAGAAACATACAAATCAGCGTGACGAGTATCGTTGCGATGATCGATACCGTGCCGTAACGATCCGCGATCCGGCCACTGATATAAGGCACAATCGTCGAGCCTAGACCACCACCCGATATGACTAGAGCTGTTGCTAAGCCGGATCCTCTAATTATTGGGTTGGCATGTGCCATCGTGAGCGGATATATACCTGCAAATGATAAACCGATGCCGATCACTGATAATAAGATCAACAATTGATTGCTTGTCGATATAAACAATAACATGCTTAAAAAAGCAGTACCACTTGCCGTCAACACAAATTTCGCCTTATTGATGCGCGTCCCCATCAACCCAATGACATATCTGCCAATGATGATGGTTAGCCAAAGTGCAGACAACATATTCTGTGCGAAACTTTGCCCCATTTCTAAACCCGTGATCAGATAGCTAACAATCCATCCACTAAAAGCACTTTCACTGCCTACATAAAAGAAGAGCACTGCCATATACAGCACAAGTTGATTTGGATTCTGAAAACTCTTTTTAGAATCCTTTTTTTTATCTTCTTTAATAAATTCGATCTTCATGCCTAGCGAAAGGATTAATGAAACACTCGCAAGCACTGCTAAAAGCATCATTAATTCTTTCCAAGCAAACCCCATTTTGATAAGAATATTGAAAAGTAAAGGGACGAAAAAAGCACCCACGCCAAATGACATGTGCAGAAGACTCATCGCTTTTGCGTCGCCATGGCTCGAGTCATTTACAAGAATATTAATTGTCGTATTGCAAAATCCCCAACCAATACCTAAAATAATAACACTTATATAGATCATCCATACTTGAGACGCAAAAAATAAAAGTGATAGGCCTAGTACATACAGACCGTTGCCTGTTACTAAAACCGCCTTCTTCCCAACTTGATCCACAAGCCATCCACTGAACATACCATTTAATAAATAACTCCCAGAGAAAAATGCGAGGATCATGCCACCTTTTTCAAATGACAAGGATAGTTCTTCCCTTATGTATGGCATTGTTGAACCAAAAGAGACGACTATCATCCCCATGACTACGAATCCGAAATAGTTGCCCCAGATGATTAATTTGCTTGACGGTTTCATGGCTGTCACTTTGCCTTTCTAACGGTAAATACTTTATGTATGCGTCATTTGACAACATTGTCTATACTTTGCTGCATTCAGTTTATTGCGTTTTATAACAAAAGTCAAGCTTACATTTTTTTCCATAAACAAGGTAAAAAAAAGACGCACCTATGTGCGTCGAATTGACCATTTACATTTATTATTAAAGGGGGGATAAATGTAAACTTTCAATCGTATTACCTGTCAACGATATTGATAATATCATTTGCGTACTTTTGAGTCAATAGATAAACTATTAACATTCATTAATCAGGCTTACGCTTCTGTAACATCTTCAAATCTAGTCATTCGTTAAGTGGATTCTATCTGTTTTTTAACCGTCCATTGGTTTCCTATTAATGAAGGCGATATATAATTAGGTCAAATCAATAAAGGAGGCAATCATATGTCAGTAACACTTGAAAACATCGAGAAAATAATCGACAGAACGAAAGTGAGCTACAAAGAGGCAAAAGACATGCTAGAAGCTTGTGATGGCGATGTCGTCGAAGCCATCGTCAGAATAGAACAAAACATGAGCAAATCAGCAGAAGATGCACAAAAGGAAAAGCAGGAATCATTCGATGCTAAAAAAAATGCCTTTGAAGCGCAGTTAAAATTTTGGGGCAGTCAAGCAGTTAAGGTTCTAAAAAAAATGATGCACATTAAAGTTATATGGAAGAAAGAAGATAGAGCGTTACTCGAACTGCCACTTCTCATCGTCGCTATCGTGGCTCTCTGGACACTTCCTATCTCATTGATCGCATTGGTCGTTCCATTCTTCTTCGGCATCAAACTCCAAATTCATCGTGAAAATGGCAAAGTCACAGATATAGACGAGTGGATCAAGAACCATTCAAATTCGACAAAGAATCAATAAATCTAAGAATCAATAAATCTATGATTCAAAAATTCTATCCAAATTCTAACCATATGTTGGTTGGGATTTAAGATAGAACTGTTACACTTAAAAAAAGTTAAAAACCTACAAAATACAAGAGGAGGCATTCAAATGTCAGTAAGTTTAGAAAAAATCGATATGCTCATGGAAAGAGCTAACATAAGCTATAAAGAAGCAAAAGAAGCTTTGGAAGCACATGATGGCGATATGGTTGAAGCACTAATTTCCCTTGAAGCATCAAACAAGACAGCTTATGCAAAACCTGGTCAAAGACCAACGAGAAACATGCCAAAATATGATGGTCATGCTAGAAGACATGGCAAACCTGATAACGACTTCTTTGAAGACGTCAGAAAATTCTTTGCAAAAATGCATAAAACGAGCTTCGTTATCGGCAACAAATCAAAACGCGTTTTGGATATACCATTAACAATTGCCGCTCTACTCATCCTGTTTACAATGCCAGTATCCATGTTCCTTTTAATCTTGCCTTACCTATTTGGTCTTAAGATCTCCATCTTAGACAGTGAAGGCAAAAACATGGATTTTGAAAAGGCATTCCATCATGAAGACGCACCAAAAACTGAAAAAAAAGACGATGAAGATCGCATGGCATAGAAGTTCCGCTACACGATTCTATAATGTGCTATAAAACCTGAGAGAAACGAACGTGTTTCTCTCTTTTCACTTTTAAAACCAGTATCTAAATGCTATAGTTAGAGTAATGAATATGTATGGAAATAACATTGGAGGTCGCACATGCAAAAAATACTGGTTGTCGAAGATGATCTTAAGATCGCAAGGTTTATTGAACTCGAATTGAATCATGAAGGTTTTTCAGTAGAAACGGCAAATGATGGCAGAACTGGCCTCGACAAAGCACTTGAGGGCGAATTTGATCTGATTGTTCTCGATATCATGTTACCTGGTCTCAATGGCATGGAAGTCTGCAGACGCATTCGCTTAAATTCTGAAATTCCCATTATCATGCTTACTGCAAAAGACGACATCATGGATAAGGTCATTGGGCTAGATTTTGGTGCCGATGATTATATGACAAAGCCATTTGCCATAGAAGAACTCTTGGCGCGAATCCGTAGAATCTTTAGAAAAGCAAGCACACATGCACCGATAAACGCAAACACGTTCATTTCCGGCAAGCTCAAAATCGATTACAACCAATATACAGCGACATACGATCAAACGACAATAGAGCTCACTAAAACTGAATTCGATCTATTGCATTACCTGGCTGAAAACAAAAACATCGCGTTGACACGCGAGCAGATTCTGGATAAAGTTTGGGGTTATGATTATTTTGGTGAAACAAAAATTGTAGATGTCTATATACGCTATCTTCGAAGTAAAATTGACGATTGTTTTAACGCTAAATTTATCCATACCGTTAGAGGGGTAGGCTATTTATTTAAAGATGAAGATAATAAGTAAGGAATCCGGCCAAACAACTGAAAACGCAAAACCTCAGGTGAAACCCATTCAACCTGAGCCATCAGTCAAGCATAAGAAACCAACAGTTACTGTGCAGAAAAATGTGGGTCAACCGTCTGTTGCGCCTAAAAAAGTCACTTCTAAAAGAGAAGATGGCTTAAGTTCTGATGCCAAACGCGTCGTTGTAAAGAAGACATCTGACGAAAGACCAGTTAAGCAGACAAAAAAGGCAGCTCCAAAGAAAGTCAAGCCTACAAAAGATGAAATTGCCGCCAAAAGACGGGAACAGCGTGAACAAGAAAAACCGTCTTATTTTTCTACGACTTATGACCGATTTATATCACTGATTCGATTTAACATCACATTCAAATTGACCTTAGGCTATGCCATTCGGTTGATTCTTTTAATAGCATTTTTATTCTTCTTTATTTACGTTTCATTTTCCTACTATTTATTCTATAATGCACAAGAAACTATGAAAAATGATCGTATTTATCTTGAATCACTGCTCGTCAGCACACAGGATTATAAGGCAGACACGATAGACGCTTATTTGACACAAAACAATCTTCAGCTTTACGTATTCGACACAGAGCAAGTGCCCTTATACGCCACACGTGAAGACAATATAACATATCTTGAGGCATCTAGTGTCATCGAATACGATTTTAGGAATTTTCCAAGATTCCCATCGCTTTATGAAACAGGGTCATTGATTTTTGATGACAACACACTCATCTATTATGCACTTAAAACAGATTTGATTGAACATACAAATACGTTGGAATCGACCTTCCCCATTGGCTTTGTTCTATGTTTTGTACTTATATTATCCTCGATCCGATCCGCATCAAAGATGGCAAATAAGCATCTTAAACCGATAAAGATCATGACCGAACAGGTTAAAGACATGTCTGGCAACAATTTGAGCACGCGATTAAATGTCAGTGGCACGAAAGACGAGTTAAAAGACCTCGCTTTGACATTCAATCAGATGCTCAATGACATCCAAAAGAGCTACGAACGTGAAAAACAATTCGTCTCCGATGCCTCACATGAGTTAAGAACCCCTATCGCCGTTATCAAAGGCTATGCTGGGATGCTGAATCGATGGGGCAAAGACGATCCTGCAATACTCGAAGAGAGCATACACGCCATATTAGGAGAGACAGACAACATGCACAGCTTAGTAGAAAGCTTGTTGTTTATCGCAAGAAACGATAAAGGCGCTCTTAAAATGGATAAAGTGCCTTTCAGCTTCACAGAGTTATTTGCTGAAATTGTGAAAGAGACGCGTTTGATTGATTCACAGCATGGCATAACGGATACCATTGATCAGAACCTCATGATTCACGGCTCCTCTGACAAGTTGAAGCAAGCCCTTCGAATCTTTATTGACAATAGTATCAAATATACGCCAGATGGTGGAAAGATCACACTTTCGCTGAGACGATCTGAACATCATGCGATCGTCGTCATCTCTGATGATGGGATTGGTATCTCTAAAGAAGACTTGCCACATATTTTCGATCGATTTTATCGTGCAGACAAATCACGTACAAAGATGAAAGAAAATCAGCACGGCGGCACTGGACTTGGTCTATCGATCGCAAAGATCATCATCGAACAGCATGGTGGCAAAATCCACGTCGATAGCGCGATTGATGAAGGCACAACCTTTACACTTTTCCTTCCGGCGATAAAACCTACAGAATCCTCTACTTCTACTGATGCAGAAAATATTAAGACACTTGAAACCCTTGTCGATGAGGAAAATCCAGAGACAGATACACAGGCATCATAATCAAAAGTATAATCCAATAATTATAGATCCAAAAAAAAATAAAAATCCTGAGCAATCTCTAATTCGATTGTTCAGGATTATTTTTTTAGTATGTTACTGCAAACATCACGAGATGCGACGACGATTGTGTTTTTTGTGAGAGTATGAACGTCTTAATCTTATCTACCTCTTCAAGTGAATAATGAATCAACAGCATGTCTTCGCGTTCGCATAGCATCGTTTCATCACCTAAATCAATCTCGATGTCCGTGTCTTTTGAATACAAGCCGAGTGTCAGAGTATGATCTGCAAGAGGTAGTCTTTCATCAAAAGCCTCTTGAAAAAGATGTCCCAAATCATATTGCGTTTCGGGTAAAAGCTTCGTCGGTTTTAAGATGCCATACGCACCTTCTTTTAGCATCAGATTGAAATCGCGCGTTTTGCCAACGCTAACTGTCGTCCAATCCCCTTTAAAGCAATGTGCTTCATAAGGTTTCAGAGTGATGCTGTAGAGTGGTTTGCTATTGTTTGTATGCGTTAGATGCAATGTCGCATCATAAGGCATGATCCATCTCTTAACGCCGAAAAGGACTGTAAAGTCTGAAGTATCGCTGTCGACTGTCGCCGATGAGACGCGCCATAAAAAATCGCGCTCAGCATAATTGCCATCTTCAGGGTAAATAAAGTGTTCAGTGGTTTCGCCATGAGCCCATTTATTTAAAAGGTACGCATTTTGATTGATTTTTTGAAACTGCATTTTTTTGCCTCCAAAAGAGCATCTATTGCTATTGTACCTTTTTTTATACAAATATCAATTGTTTATTACAAATAATTTAGTAATTGTTCCAATTTTCTGATTTCCCATTTATATACTGGCTCGTCAGGTGATACATGTCCTAGCATATTGACCCAACACGTGTCGAAACCTGCAGCATGCGCACCAAGTATGTCTACTTTAAGAGAATCTCCGATCATTAATACTGTATTTTTATCCATATGTCCTATTTTATGCATGGCAATCTCAAAGATCATCGGATTTGGTTTGCTATAGCCAACATCTTCAGAGATGATTACATCTTCGAAGTATTTGAGCAATCCTGAACGCTTCATGCGATTTTCTTGAACATCTTTGATCCCGTTGGTTACAGCGACGAGTTTATAGTCCTTACTAAGCACTTCACAAACTTCGCTTGCATAGGGAAACATCTCAATGCCTTCACCAAGTCGCTGAATGTAATAGTCACTCATTTCCACAGGATCACAGGGTAAACCCATACGATTCACAAGTTGAACAAATCGCTCAATTTTGACGACGTCTCCTGTCGTTTCACCGCTCTCAATCTTCTGCCACAAAGGTTTGTTCACTGCGTGATAGGTCGATTCGAATAAGTCATAACTATCACTGAGACCAAAATGTCTAGCAGTACTAATCAATGCGATTTTCTCGGATTTTTCAAAATCGAACAATGTATTGTCTAGATCTAGAAATAATACTTGATATGTTTTACCCATGTACGCCTCCAATTCATTCTGACTTTATAGATCTGAAATATCTATATGGTTTTGAGCGTTATTGATGATGTAAAAGCCATAATTTTTTGTTTCCACTTCTGTATAGTCGATGGGCGCATCATCAAGCCGCCTTATGATGCCGCCAGCTTCTTCGATGATACACTCCATGGCACAGGTGTCCCACTTCATAGAATGGCCAAAGTTGTAATAGACATCGTAAAGTCCCTCTGCTATCAAGCATCCTTTCAAAGCACTGCCCATTTCTGTGAGACTTAGTATTTCAAAGGCCTTCATTTTCAAAAGTGAAATCGTGCGCTTTGATGTATGTGAACGGCTGATCAGCATGTTAAAAGGCTTGACTCTACTTGATACTTGAATCCGAGCTGTCTCGCCATTCTCCTCTTGTCTATGTGCGCCTTCACCTTTTACGGCAAAATAAACGCGTCTGCGAACTGGGATATAGATGACACCAAGCACGACCTCACCATGGTCAACCAACCCAATATTCACTGAAAACTCGCCATTTTTCTTGATAAATTCTTTCGTACCATCTAAAGGATCAATCACCCAAAACCGATCTTTTTCAAAACGGCTCGCGTCGTCTCTGGCTTCTTCTGATAGGTAGCCATCATCGGGAAACTGACCTGAAAGTATTTCCAATATCAGTTTGTTCGCCAACACATCCGCTTCTGTGACAGGAGACTTGTCATCTTTGTAGCAGACTGCAAAATCTTTGGTGTAAATAGACATAATTTTATCGCCTGCCAATTTTGCAGCAGAGATAGCTGTATCTAGTTCTTTTTTGAGTTTCATAAGTCTCCCCTTTCACATAGGATAAAGCGTATCATTATCGAGAAAATAGATGGCTTTTTCTTTGACGCATTTTCCAGTAAGCCGTGTCAATGCTTGTTCGTAGATTGACAATTGGCCACGATAGCGCTCCGCAATTTCAACAACTGGCTCTCGCCCGATTCTGTCAGTCTTATAATCGACCAGTATGAGGCCATCTGATTCCTCCAAATAAAGATCGATGATCCCTTGCACATACTGATCCTCCATTTTAAGGACAAATGGCGTTTCACGATAGACTGCTTGCGCCGTTCTTATACGCTTGGCTAGATTTGAGTTCAAGTAGTTCAATATTTTAGAATGATCGACATGTGACACTTCAGCTTCTGTTAAAAACCGCTTTGAAACGAGCGAATCAATATAATTTAAGAGTGCCTGGTGCTCAGGTGGCATATTGATATCAATTTTTTCAAGAATGGTGTGCATTGCAGTTCCAATCTCAGCTGCGGAAATAGGCAAAGCCTTTTTCATGAACTGTGGTGCATCATATAATGAAGGTGCTTTAAAGCCAATGTCATCGGAAACTGCCTCGTTTTTCTTTTCGGAGACGGACACTTTAAGTGGTTTGAAAATACCTGTTTCGGTTTGGTTTTTAAAGGATAGTCGCGCATCAATAGCAGTGTATAATGCATTTCTTCCAATCGTCGCATGAGGGAATTCCAATAAGGCTTTCCAATGTTTAATTTGAGCCACTTCTATTGTTTCAGTGCGCAATGCCCCAATTGCAAGTGTTTCTGGATCCTGCACATTGAATGTTACACCTTCAGCACCTAGAAGCGCCGGCATAATCCAATCTATAAAACCGCTTGCGCTGAGTAGACTCAGATGATCGACGCCACGTAGCCACTGCTTCATTTTGCGATCATAATCAGCAACTGTGGCAAATAGCACGATTTGATCAACTGGGCGCGTCAAGCCCACGTAGAGGACACGCATCTCTTCTGATAGCGTCTCTCGTCTTATTTGGTCTCTGATGACAAATTGCGGTAGCGTCTTGGATTTTGTCCTAAGCGTTAAATCCACTGCAGAAAGCCCCATACCAAGGCGTTTATGCTGTATCAAATCCCCTTGTGCATCCATAAAGTTGAATTTGCGTCCAAGGCCACCGATCATAACGACAGGAAACTCAAGGCCTTTAGATTTGTGAATGCTCATCAGACGTACGACATTATCTTCTTCGCTGATGACATTTGCCACGCCGAAATCACCACTATTTGACCCCATTTTATCAACGAACTCAATAAAATGACTCAATGTGACGATTCGTGAACTCTTAAGAGCAGAGGCTCTATCCACGAGAAGCTTTAAATTAGCCTGTCTCGATACGCCTCCTGGCATGGCACTTACATAATAATAAAAGCCTGATTTTTGAATAGCGGACCATACGAGCTCATCAAGAGGCATGTACATCGCTTTCGAACATAAGTCCGAATAAAGTTCTATAAATCTAGCAAGTTTATCTTTTAGCAGCAATGCATCAACTATATCTTCTGTTTCAAGGAAAGTCAGACATTTTAAATAAAAATAAGTTTTTTCAGAGGTCATCGCTTTGATTGTTACCAGTTCTTCGATGCTCAAGCCGACCATAGGTGACCTGAGTACAGTCATCAGTGCTAGGTCCTGTAACGGGTTGTCAATTATTTTTAATAACGCCATCACCATTTTAATCTCTAGGGTATCAAAATACCCCGTACTACTGTCGGCAAACAGTGGAATCCCCGCCTCTAAAAACACCTGTTCAAAGGTAGGTGTCCAAGATTTTGAACTTCTGAGTAAAACGACAATATCCCTGTAAGTACAGGGTTTAAATATCTGCGCCTTTGGGTCGTAAACGGATGTTCCAATGCGCTTCTTTATCGCATTGGCAATTGCGTTGGCTTCAAACTCTTCCGTTTTCAATATTTCATCCGCTTCAAGTTCATCTTCCGTTTCATAATAAACGCTGGATTCTGAGCTTGTATGCGTTTCAGCTCCTATGTGTGCTTCAGCACCTATGTGTGCTTCAGCACCTAAGTTTGTTTCAGTTTCAACCGCTTTTTTTGAAAGGATATTGATTTCAAATGAAGGCATTTGCTCGCTTTCAAAGGCCATACCTTGATATAGCATCGCGTCTTTATCATACTCTATTTCACCGAGCTTTTCTGACATGATCGTCTGAAACACGCGATTGATTCGATTTAATATTTCCCCGCGCGTTCTGAAGTTCTTACGCAGATCGATTCTAATGTTTTTTGCCCCAAGTAGTGATGGGATGCGCCTATTGACTCGCGCTATAGTTTCACTATAATCAATATCTGGTATTGCCTCATCTATTACGAGGGCATCCAGTTTTGTGAATCGCTTGTATTTGTCTATAAAGAGTTCTGGATCCGCCAATCTAAACTTGTAGATGCTCTGTTTGACATCACCAACCATAAAGACGTTGTCCTCACGGGCTATTTTTTTGATGATGTGCTCTTGAATACCACTTGAGTCTTGATATTCGTCAACAAAGACGAAATCAAATTTTTTCCTTAAGCTATCGCAGATCGTTTCATCTTCTAAAATCGCGATGGCATAGTGCTCCAGGTCGTTGAAATCCATGAGATTTCTACTCTTTTTCAGCGCTTGAAAACGCTCTGAGAAGTCGATGGTCAATTGATGCAGCTGTGTCATACGGCTGTTAAGCCCATCTATTTCCCCTTTGAAACGATCCATTGATTTATAGTCGAAAAACTTCTTGATTTCTAAAAGTTGTTTTTTCACGATTTTATCCCTGATGACGTCTTTCACCTCTTCGATAAGCGATGCGTCATAAAGGTCTTTTTCATTTTTTTTGATAGAGGCAATGCGATCGAATTTGAACTGCAAAACGGCATCACTGAACTGGTACATGTCTGTAGAGTCATCCAGCAGTTTATTGAGACCGCGCACATCCGATTCCAATGTAGGGATATAGACTTCTGGACCACCGGGTGCTAGGCAGAGCGTCATCGCATGTTCAAGCATCTCTATCGCCCCTTCAATCTTTTCGATGAAGCCTTTTCTCAGTATATCAATCCACTCATCGCGCATTGGATGATCGGACACTTCGTATGGTTTTAGACTTTCAGACAGCCACAGGTGTGGATGCGGTTGGCTTTGAATGAAATGATAAACTTGTAAAATGAGATCAATTAATTTTTCATCGCTTCGATTGCCGGAATAGGCTTCAACCAAATCCAAAAACTGGGGATTTGCCGTTTCAAAGTGTGTCTCGAGCACCTCTTCAATTGCCTGACGAATCAAGATGACTTTTTCTGGCTCGCCGAGCATCTTGAATCCTGGGTCGCAATCTATCTTTTGAAAATGGTTGCGAATCACATCGAGACAAAAGGCGTGGAACGTCTTGATGCTCGCACGGTTTAAGAGCTTAATCTGCTCATTTAAATAACTCGCATCCGCTTCATCTTCCTCGATGGCTTTCGCCAGTGCCGATTCGATGCGCCCGCGCATCTCACTGGCTGCTGCGTTTGTGTAAGTCACGATAAGCATCTTATGGATTTCGGCTTCTTTCTGTCTGACCAATCGCGTGATGCGCTCGACGAGAACTGCCGTTTTCCCAGATCCAGCCGCTGCAGAAATCAATAAATTGGCATTTCTAAGTTCAATTGCCGCTTGTTGTTCAAAGGTCCAATTTGCCATGAGTTACCCCTTTAGTTTTTCGATGACTTCTTCATTGCTAAGCGATTTTATCGTTCGGTAAGCGTTGCCCTCAAAATGTCTATCGAATTGACAAAGCGACTTGAAATCGCAGTATTGACAACTTACAAAGCCATCTGTCTTACACGGCGAAACGTCGATTTTTCCTTCAAGGAGTTCATCACCAATTGTTCTTATCTTATCTTCAACGTGCTTGATCATACCCTCAAACGCTTCTATTGGCATAATCTTAGAATCTTTTGAAAAGGCACCATCTGACTTAATCTTCACCTGAATGACATTTGAAACATTATGATCAAAAAGGTCCGCATCTAAATGTTTAAGCACTCTCACATCATCTAAAGATATGCCATCCAATTTTAGTTCTGAGGCTATTTTATCGTGAATGATCGCTTCCACTTGTGTTGTCGCTTCTATAAAAGGATCGTCGATTCTAAAGTAGAAGGCACCCGCCGGTGCAATCTCAGTTGCCCTAAAATAATGTGGGTTGTCCATACAGGCACTTAAATAAACCATCAACTGCATTTGTAGCCCATTATAAATATCCGATAGGCTGAGTGATTTGCGACCTGATTTATAATCGATGATTTTAATGTATTTCTTGCCATCAATTTCCACCGTGTCCACACGGTCTATAACGCCTCTTATGAGCAACCGCTCCCCATTTGTTAGCGACACGAGAATTGGTGCGACACTTTCTGGTCCATCGCCAAAGGCTACTTCAAAGGCGGTCGGCACAAAGGCACCACTCGATAATTGCTGCGTCAACGTCCATGCCGCTTTTTTTGATACGCGCTTCAACTTGTTAATCATATATTGGTATTGAAAGCGGGAATGATAGATATCAACATCAGTTATCGTATTAATAATCGATTCCATCATGGCATCGCTTCTATCTTTTGTGAGTGTCTGCCAATCAATATTTTCATTGAAGATCGTCTTTCCAAAGTGCTCAAGCGCGCTATGGAATAAGATGCCCACATCCGGAGCGCCAAGTTCGTAACTTTTTTGTGGAATTGGTCTAAGACCTGACTCGACAAAGTATTTAAACGGACATTCAACATAGCGTTCCAACCTGGAAACACTGGTTTTAATCGGCAAGTCATAAGCTGCCAGAACCGCTTTTTGGCTCAGTTTATCGACGATATTCGAATGCGTTAAGCCATGGATCAATAGATTCGCAGTCTGTCGTTCATTTTCTGCATACCATGCAAAGGCAGCTTCCCATTCAGGTGAAACGGGATAGCCATCTACTGCGCGACGCATTTCAGTGGCCAAATGCTTCACAGTTCCCTTACTGGTTGATACGCGATAAGGCAAGACGTCATGTGTTATGCGCGCATCGATCGTTTTGATGTTGCTGCAAATTCGCGAAAGTTTGTTGATGAAATAAGAAGGTCTCAGTGCACGTCCTTCCGAATCTGAACGGGCATAGCTGAAATAGAGTTTTTCAGTAGGTCTTGTCATAGCAAAATATAAGTTGAATTGTTCTTTGCTCACAAACATCTGACTATCTGCCAACAATTTGATCCCTTTTTCCGAAAAGAAGGCCTTCTCAGAGTCTAATATGAGCTGTTTGTCATTTCCTAGCTCTGGTACGATGCCGTCATTCAGTCCAAGAAAAAACAAAACTTTTATTGGATGCGCTCTTGAGCGGTCGATTGATCCAACGAGTATCTGCGAGTCACTAAGGGGCAATAAACCAACCTCTGTCGTTTCAAATCCAGATTCGACAACTTCAACCAAGGCTTCAATGGTGAGCATTTCATCGCCCATGATTTCAACCAGTTGATCAAACAAATCCATCGTTTTATTCCAAATTTGTGCAAAGTGTTGTGCTTCATCATAGTTACCAGCAGCTGTGAATGCTTTGACTTGAGCATCAATTTTTTCATTGACCTCAAGTTTTATGAGGAGTTCAAACAGCTTTTCAATAGCTGTTCGCACCGTGATTTTGCTTTTGAAATCAGGCACTATAAGTGATGCCAACGTTTCTCTTACTGCATTTTCAAGCGTGAGATCTTGACCCTCAATTTCAAATGGCTTCATCAATTTCTTTTCTCTGACGCCATATTGCTTTGCATAAATTTCAAATCGAGAGATGGAAAGTGCGTCACTTTCTACGAGACCTGTCTTTAAAAAATTGACCATCTGCTCCGTTGAAAACCCTTCAGAATACATGTGCAGATAGGACTTTATGAGATGGACTAAAGGGTTATTGGCAACTTGTCTCTTTTGATCGAGAAAATAAGGCAACTCAAATTCGTCAAATATGCGTTTGATGCTCATCGCATAAGCATCCAGATCATTGGTAACAACTGCGAAATCTTGCCAGTCATAGCCTTCGTGCCTGACTAGGTCAACCATTTTTGCAGCGCAATACTCCACTTCATCGAGTCGATTGTCCGCAACAAAAATTTGAACGGCATCTTGATTGATGGTCTTTTTCGTGTAGGGATAGGCCAACAGGTTTTCTGCAATATGCAATATGTCCTGTGATGGGAATGGCCTATCACAAGGCTCGGTTGTAAGCACGATGCCATTTTCTCTGGCCATTTCTGAAAAGCGTTTAAACAGAGCATTCGTGTGATCAAAATGCCCCTCTTTCATCACGCCATCTGTACAGATCGTGATGCTTAAAGTCGTTGCCAAAGTCGATAGTGCCGATAAAATTTGAAGCTCTTGTACAGTGAAGCTATCAAAGCCATCGATCCAAATCGTCGCGTGCTTCAAATTTTGAGATTTCGGTAAGATTTCAAGCAAGGTCATATAAAAATCTTCATCGTCGAAGTAGTCTTTTGCCTTTTCATTTTCATAGGCTTTATACACGACGCTGAAGTCTTTGAGTTTGTTTTTGAGAAGTGTGGCGTCCTCAACAACACCAATCATCTGATCTAGTGCTTCTGGAGTGACCATATTCTGTTTAAATTCTTTGATTAAATCGTGAAACTTCGATAAAAAACCAAGTTTATTGTAAGCGCTTTGATAGACGGTTAGATCGCCTTTAGACGTTGAAAAAAGACGTCTAAGCATCATGATCTTTCCGATTTCAGATATGCGGACGCCTTCCGGCTGACATATTTCCGAGAACACTTTATGTGCCAATCTCTTGAAACTGACGACTTCAATCCCGATAAACCCATCCGATTGACCGTGTTCAATCAACTGTTTTTCAGCCTCGAGGGTATATTGTTCAGGTACTATGAGATACAAAAGCCCCTTTTGAGACGCCTTTTGAGCAGCTTCGTGAATCTCAGAATAGATTTGATGCGTTTTACCAGATTTGGCTTTTCCATAAACAATTCTGATCATATTCCCTCCAGACAATCTGACTATATTTTACCATCTGAACAGGCATTTTTCAAGGAATAAGGGAATTGCAAACTTTGATTAAACCCTGTATAATCTAATTTTAACCTTAAAATATTATCCTAGGAGACTATCGTGCGCATAATAAAATGGCTACTCATAACATGGATCGGCATTGTCTTTGCACTTAATGGATTGTTATTGCCGTTTCAGGCGATGGCATTCGACTCTGATTACTATGTCGAATCCTTCTTGGCACTTGAAGTCGATAAGACAATCGGCATCTCAGAAGAATCACTTAAACGCGTTACTGAAGCCCTCGTCACACATATTGATAAAGGCACTGGTGACTTAAAGAACGTTGAAAATGTTCGCGGCGTGGACGTCGTTTTCTATAATGAAAAGGAACAACACCATCTTCACGATATACAGATCCTCGTCAAAGCAGCAAGAAAGTTTCTCATCATCGTCAATATCGGTATGCTGCTTGCATTCATTGCCCTTTGGTCTATTGATAAGAAAGATAAACATCAATTTTTAAAAAGTGTCACTCAAAGCTTTCAAGCGGCTGTCCTCGCATCCCTTATTGCTCTAGGCACGCTGATCGCTTTATACTTTATCGATTTTGATTGGGCTTTTAGAAAATTCCATGAGATATTTTTCACCAACGACCTATGGTTGCTCGATCCAAAAACAGATCGCCTCATTCAAATGATGCCTTTAGAATTTTTCATCGACTTTACAAAACTATGGCTCAGCAAAGTTTCACTCATTTTCCTCCTCTTTATAACCGTTGGCTTTATTGTGCCTCGACTTAAAAGACGCAAATTGTTTTAAATAGAAACACCAAAAGCCCCTCAACTGTTAGATTTAACAGAGAGGGGCTTTTCTTAAATTTTCATCTCAATCGGATAATGATCAAAGATAGTTTGATTCTTTAAGTATGGTTCATCAAATCTAACGACCCATGCCTTAAGAATCAATAGAATCGACTGCAAGGATACCAAGTCTTTTAAGTACAAGTCCATTTGCCTTGCGAAAAAATGTTTTTCAGCATCGTTCAGGTCGTTTTTGAAGTAGCCGAACAAATGCTGCAGTGTATTGGCATTTTTTCCTGGCTTGAGAATTGAGCTATAAATGACGCCAAGCTCAGCACTGTAGGCTTCCAGCACTGTTTCTATGCTCTGTTTTTCATGATTGGCCACGACTTGACCCATGCGTTTAAGCGCTGCTTGATTGTATGCCATGAGCAAGTATTTGTTTTTTGAATGGAAATCTAGCAAAGCATTGTATGGCCGTTCAGAAGCCTTAACTTTTCGAAACTCAAAGTGTAGAAATACAGCCGTTAAAAAGTGATCTCTGATGTCAGTATTAAGTAGTCTCCCATCGTCTTCAACGATTAAACTTTTAAACGTTGATTTTACCGTCCCTCCAAAAAAACCTATGGTCTTTGTCATGTGGCTCTGAATTTTTCCATGTGATGGATAGTGTTTAACTTCCTTGATGCCACAAGTTGGCGATTTACATTTCAAAATGATACCGTCGTAAGCTGATGCATCGAAATCTCGAACAAAAGTGTCCACGTAAGTATTCATAGCAACAGTATGGTCATCTCCGGAATATGAACCCACCAATTTGCGCTCTCCAGCATGGGTGACGATTCGGATTGCTTCCCTAGGTGACGGCAGGCCAATACCCATTTCTGGGCAAACCGTTTCAAAGTCCACGTACTCTTTTAACATGTTGATCAAATCACTATTCAATTGACTGCCATCATAACGGCAAGCGCAAAAGCCAAGACACGCACTGCATAAAATTTTAGGTTTCATAGCTACCTCGTATTTTTAAAACAATAGCGTAGACATAAGTGAGAAAATTGCATATGCAATTTCTATTAGTATCTACGCTATCAGTATAATTCATGTCATTTTAAATTCGCAAATCATGTGAAAAATATCATTAAATTATCATTATTTTATAAATTCTCTAACTTTGAAGCCCTTTTCTTCCAGCTTCTTGACGATCTTGTCGATGTCATTGCCTTCAAGTCTGATGGAAATCTCTTGAATGCCCATAACCTCAGTATCGAGTAAAGCGATATTCGTTATATTGCCATCATTTTTTGAGATGGTTTCAGCGATTTTAGTAAGAACGCCTCTAAAATCATCCGTTAAAATCGAAATTTTAGGATCATGTAAACCATAGATTTTTGTCAAGATGCCGAAAAGTGAATTTTGTGTCACGATGCCTAAAAATTCATCTTGTTGGCCGACAACAGGTATGAAGCGCATTTTATTCTTGAAGAAAATATCTGCTGCTTCTTCAATAAACAAATCAGGCGTTACTGTGTCAACTTTGTCAAATATAAAATAGCTCACTGGTTTCTCTAAGAATGTCTTAATGTCCGTCTGCTCTTCTTTGAAAAACGTGTCATAAATAAATTGCTTCGAAAGGAATCCGATAAACGTGTTGTTTTCTGCAACAGGCAGTGATAAAAAGCCGTTGTCTTCTATTAATTGAATGGCGTATTTTGCTGTATCCGTTGGTTGCAATACTGTTAAATCCTTTGCAGGTGTCATGATTGCTCTAACTCTCATAGTATTTCCCCTTTCAATCTGTGTTATTTGGCGCTTCATTTGTAGTCACTTTAATTTCTGAACTTTCCATAGTATATATGCCCATTTTGTTTATGTCATAACAAGGAAATTGCATAATTTCAATTTTATTTTTTTCTCTTTAAAATGACAGCCATTGCTGCCAAGTGAAACTATGGTTTGCATCATATTTGGTTATCATGCTATTTCCATTATTATATCACCCAATTCTCAAAAATAATATTTAGTTTTATTAATGTTAGCACTCTGTCATTAAGAGTGCTAATTTATTCTTGACTTTTTGTCCAATCACTCTTATTATTATTTTGTATCCACGACCCATTTAGAATTATGCAATTTCATCGAAAAAGGAGTGCTTATATGTCAATTGAAAAAGGCAGTTTGTCTATTCACAGTGAGAATATTTTTCCTATTATCAAAAAGTGGCTCTATTCAGACCACGACATCTTTGTTAGAGAGATCATCTCAAACGCAAGCGATGCAATCACAAAATTGAAACAGCTCAGCTCGATGAACGAAGTGAGCCTTGAAGAAAATGCGCATTTTCAAATAGAAGTCATCTTAGATGAAGCCGCTAAAACCATCACGTTCTCGGACAACGGCATTGGTATGACTGATGAAGAAATAAAAAAGTATATCAATCAAATCGCGTTTTCTGGCGCAGAAGATTTTTTAAACAAGTACAAAGACAAGTCAGATAAAGAACAAATTATTGGTCACTTTGGCCTAGGATTTTATTCGTCTTTCATGGTTGCTGAGCAAGTGGAAATACACACGCTCTCTTATCAAAAGGACGCAGAGCCCGCGCTATGGCGTTGTGATGGCGGCACAGAGTTTGAACTCGAAAGAGGATCGCGCAACAAACGCGGTACGGATATCATCTTGCATATCAGCGAAGATGGCAAAGAATTTTTAAATGAGTATACATTAAGAAATGTCATAAAAAAATATTGCTCGTTTATGCCATATGAAATCTTTTTAACGGTTGTTGGTAAAGAACTTTCTAAAGATGCTGATGGCAACGTCGTGATTGAAGAACCAAAACCGCTAAACACAACGCTCCCACTTTATGCAAAATCGCCTTCAGACTGTACGGATGAAGATTATAAGGCATTTTACCGCACGACTTTCAACGATTTTAAAGAGCCATTATTCTGGATTCATCTTAACATGGACTATCCATTCAATCTCAAAGGCATCCTCTTCTTCCCTAAATTGAACACGGAATTTGATACGATCGAAGGTCAAATCAAGCTCTACAACTCACAAGTATTCGTAGCGGACAACATCAAGGAAGTCATCCCAGAGTTCTTGTTGCTACTTAAAGGTGTCATCGACTGTCCAGACCTTCCGCTCAACGTCTCTAGAAGCTTTTTGCAAAACGATGGCTTCGTAAAGAAGATTTCGAATTACATCAGCAAAAAAGTCGCTGATAAACTCAGTGGTTTATTTAAGACTGAACGTGAGCAATTTGAAGGTTTCTGGGATGATATCAGCCCATTCATCAAATTTGGCGGCTTAAAAGACGAAAAATTCTATGAAGGCGTTGAAAGCATCTACTTGTTCAAAACACTTGACGGTAACTACGTAACCATTCAAGAATACCTTGACGCCGTCGCAGAGAAACACGAAAACAAAATATTCTACGTTTCAGATGCCGTTCAACAAGCACAGTATATCAAACTCTTCAAGGATCACGCACTCGATGCCGTCATGTTGACGCACAACATCGATGCACCATTCATCTCACTCCTTGAATCTAAGAAGGAAAACCTCACGTTCTCACGCATCGACGCGGATTTGAATGAACATCTCAAAGGTGAAGAGCACCTTACAGAGGATGATAAAAAAGTTGCGCTGGACAAGTTACTAGAGATGTTCAAAACTGCACTTGGCGTAGAAGACATCAAACTTCAGCTAGAAGCGATGAAAACTGATGAACTTTCAGCGATGGTCGTCTTATCGGAAGAATCTCGTAGAATGCAAGATATGATGCGCATGTACGGCATGCCAGGCATGGATCCGAACATGTTTAAAACAGAAACGACGCTCATTTTGAACAGCAAAAATGCACTCGTCAATCACTTGCTTGAAAATGAAAGCATTGATACAGATACTAGAAAGCTCATATGTGAGCACCTGTATGACCTTGCGATGATCAGCCATGCACCGCTCTCTTCCGAAGCGATGACGAAATTCATCAACCGCAGCAATGCCTTGATGTTGAAGCTCATTTAGTAAATATAAAAACCAGTCAAAAGCAAATCTGATATACTCCCTGTCAAGTAGACATTGAGCATATCATATGCTTGAGACTGGTTTTTTTCGTTATTCCAATTGAACTTTATAACTACTCAACCAATCGGTCAATTAACCAATCGATATCCGTAGGTTTTCTATCGTACTGAATCAGCGGCTTTGTGATATGACGACATTGTTCCAAAAATGTGGGCTTTTCATTGAGATAAAGAATGCCCATTGGGATGCCAGCATCACCAAAAGTCTGCGCCAACTCAAACGCTTTGACTTTATCCCTAGGATCGTGCGTCTCTGGAATATAAAACGCACGCTCTTTATACCATTTGAAGGTATTGACGTGGTTGAAAGACACACAGGGTTGCATGACATCAATAAGTGCGTAGCCTTTATGTTGCATTGCTGCCGTGATCATTTCCTGTAGATGTTTTGGGTCTCCTGAGAAGCTGCGTGCAACAAAGCTACATCCTAACGTGATTGCCAATGCTACTGGATTGAGTGGTTCATGTCGCATGCCGTCAAATTGAAGACGCGTCTTTTGGCCTAGAGCCGTCGTTGGCGAACCCTGTCCTTTTGTCAATCCATAGACTTGATTGTCATGGACTATGTGGACGACGTCGAGATTGCGTCTGATGTTGTGCATAAAATGGTTGCCACCTTCACCATACGTATCGCCATCTCCTGAAGTGATGAGAATTTTTAGAGCATCATTAGCTACTTGTGCACCTAAGGCAGCTGGCACTGCGCGACCATGAAGGGTATTGAGGCCATGTGCATTGATGTAATGTGGTAATTTTGCAGCTTGACCGATCCCAGATACCATGAGGATATCCTGTGGTTTATAACCCAAATCGAATAGCACCTGATTGATGCTGTCTAATATACTGAAGTTACCACAACCTGGACACCAGCTTGTGGGGTTGTTTGTTACAAATGGGTTTTCTGAAAGGTTAATGTTTATCATTTTTGATCACCTCGAATGCTTCCACAATGAATTTGCCAGTAAATGGACGTCCGTCATATTTGTTGATGGCGTGTTTGAACATGACACCCGTTTCCATACGCAGAATCATGCCAAATTGGTTCATGGCGTTGCCTTCCACATTTATGATTTCGGTATTTTCTTTGACATAATCTTTCAACACATCTGGATGAATCGGAAAGACATCAGAAAATGCCAGCATGGCTACTTTATGTCCTTTCAACCTGAGAGCATCTACCGCTTCTCTAAGTGCACCATAAGTCGAGCCCCATGCGATGAAAAGCGATTCATACGCGTCATCACCATAGAACGTCGGCTTCTTTAGTTCTAGTTTGATCGCTTCAGTACGTTTAAGGAATTTCTGTTTGAGTGCTACAGTTATTTGTTCGTCCTCTGTCACGTGGCCATAGGCATCGTGAACGTGAGAATCGGTCATAATCAATGTTTCTGGGTCGATACCTGGATATTTACGGCCACCGGATATCGCATCAAAGTCGTAGCGTTTGTAGTCTTCTATAATCCCAGTTTCGAGATGACGCTCATTCACAAGGGCTGAGGTATCAAACTTAGGAATGCTTTGGGTTGTGTCCGCTAAAAGCTGATCGGTTAGAATCACAACAGGTACCTGATATTTGTCTGCGAGATTGAAGGCACGATGCGTCACATAAAAGGCGTCTTCCACAGTTAAAGGTGCTAAGACGATGCGTGAAAATTCACCTTGAGATGACGAAACGACGAAAGCTAAATCCGCCTGCTCCGTTCTTGTAGGGAGTCCAGTTGCTGGACCTGGTCTTTGGACATTGGCGATGACGATAGGCGTTTCACTGACTGCTGCAAAACCAATGGTTTCAACCATTAGAGCAAATCCGCCACCTGAGGTGCCAGTCATAGCTCGAACGCCATTTGACGATGCACCAACAGCTGCCATAACCGCAGCAATTTCATCTTCCGCTTGCTCAACGACGATGTGCATCTCTTTTTCATTTGTGGCTAGATAATTCATAATGCCAGTGGACGGCGCCATTGGATAAGCACAATAAAAGCTAAGCCCAGCACTGAGCGCACCGAGAGCAACGGCTTGATTGCCACCCATCAACATGCGTTCACGCTTCCCATTGTGTTTTGGCGTCTCAACTTGAAGGTGTGTCGTTTCGAAGCCAAATTTCGCTGCCTTCAAATTCTCCAGATTGACATCGTCAGTCCATTTCTTATTGTACGTTTCATTGAGCATGCTTTCTTCACAACCGAAGATCTTTAAAACTGCACCCACAGATGCCATGGAAAATGCATTTTTCGCCTTGCTTTCAGTACTCAAAAGAGATTTTTCAAACAAGATGTTGCCTTCTTCTGACGCATCCGCTGCAAGTTCTTTCATAGCGATTAGCATTGCCCCTTCGTACATTTGATTGGCTGAATGTTCATAGGCTTCGCGATTCAGTGCGATAAATATGTCCGCTTTATCGACCGGTGCAAACACGAGCTCGTCACTTATGACGATCGTTGAATAATTATAACCCCCGCGCACGCGCGACATATAGTTTTTATAAGAGAATATTTCATACCCATTTTTTTTGAGTATTCTTTCAATAAAGTGCTCGACGGTATTGATGCCTTCACCAGCCGCCCCTGCGATTACAATTGATTTTTTCATAAGTTCACCTATAGGCTACTTTACTAAATGCAGCCATTTCCTTTATACAATTTACGTCCTTATATACATTTTCCTTACTTAATACTTAATACCAATTCTTAACTGAAAATCACATCTATTGCGAAAATTTCATATAACTTCGACGTTCAAAAAAAGTCGCTTATGCATTCTGGCACAAGCGACCATTTGGATCACTATTTCAGCTATTTATTTGTATAAATGAAGACGATTTTCGCATGAATCAATCTTTCTATCGTTTTGATCGCTTTCATATGCGTATTCAACGTGATAAATAACACCGTGAATACTTCCCATAAAAAGACCCAGCCACCGATGAAAATGCCCTCTTTAAAAACTTTTAAAAAGATGCTTTCTTCCAAAGGTTCATAAAAATAACCGAAGAATAAAAAACTAAGTGCCAGAACGAGATAGTTGACCGCTTTTTTCTGAAGCGCTTGCTTCTCTTTTTTTGCACGCCTCAAATTAAAACGATAAAAGTTGTCATATGCTTGAAGCAACAGCTTTTCCTTCATCGTATTTTTTTCACTCATCGGTAAAAAAAGTTCGATGATCAACTTGTATTTAATTGGAATATCAGATGATGAGTCTCTGATAAAATCATCAAACTCATCTTCAATGTCCCGCTTTTTGAATGGCGAAGGATCCCATTCATCATAAATGTCGTCATAGGAGTCCAACGACACATCTATGATATAGGCTTTATCATTGTCATTATACCGATAAGCTTCTTGATAGTATTTGGCTGCTCTGACCATAACAGACCTCATTTAGAAAATAAAATTACCGTCTTTGAAGACTTGGATTTTCTCGCCTGTAGCTGTGGTGCCCACAATGCTTAAATCCTTAGTTCCGATCATGAAATCTTCATGCGACATTGAATCATTGATGCCGTTTTGGATCAACGTTTCACTGTCCATATGCTCGCCACCCTTGAGACAAACTGGATAAGCTTTGCCTAGAGCTAAATGGCAAGATGCATTTTCATCAAATAAAGTATTATAGAATAATATACCCATGTTTGAAATCGGAGAATCATATTGAACAAGGGCGACTTCACCAAGGTACATAGAGCCCTCATCTGTCTCTAGCAATCTCTTAAGCTGTTCGTAACCGACTTCAGCTTTATAATCGACCACTTTGCCATTTTCAAATGTCAGCTCAAACTTGTCTATTAGGCTACCACTGAAATTGAGGGGCATAGAGCTCACCACTCTGCCGTTGACACCATCGCGTTTTGGCGCTGTGAATACTTCTTCAGTAGGCATATTCGCGATGAACTCATGGCCATCTGGTGTGAGATCTGAACCACCTAGCCAAATATGGCCTTCAGGTAGCTCAATAACTAGGTCAGTGCCCAAGCTGTTTGTATAGTGAAGCGATTTGAAATTAAGTTGATTCAAGTGGTTCATCTGCTTTTTAAGGGCTTCTTTATGCGTCTCCCAAGCTGCTACAGGGTCTGGTTCACCGATTCGAACAGATTCATAGATGGCATCCCATAGTTTAGCCATTGCATCTTCAACGGTTTCATTTGGGAAAACTTTTTTCGCCCACGCTGGTGTTGGTACAGAGGCAACACACCAAACGTTTTCATTGTTCATGAGTCGCTCTCTATATTCGGAGACTTCTGCATTGAATGCTCTAGAAAAGCGCTGAATGCGTAGTGGATCTACATCTTTGAGATTCTCTGGATCGGAAGCTGAAATCGATAGAAAAGCAGCATCCTGTCTCACATAAGACAGATAGAATTCCTTTTGCCAAGATGGAAATGTATCGAATAAAGCCTCTGGACCTTTTAAATATCTGATTTTAGAATAAACCTCATCGTTCCATTGAACGACGACGTCTTTTGCGCCAGCATCAAAAGCAATTTCAGTGATCGCTCTAGCGAATTCGGCACATTCAATTGGTGCTCTAACGATGAGAATTTGGTCTTTTTTAAGATTGATACCTGTCTTTACAAGTAATTCTGCGTATTTGATCAATTTTGCGTCGCTCATTTAGTCACCTCAAAAAGAAATTAGGATAGCATCTATCCTAATTCATCGTATCAAAAATAGCCATTTTTTTCAAATTAAAAATTAGAATTGTTTTACCTAAGCATAATCAGAAAGAATT
The DNA here is from genome assembly GCA_942493125.1 of Acidaminobacteraceae bacterium. Classification (GTDB taxonomy): domain Bacteria; phylum Bacillota; class Clostridia; order Peptostreptococcales; family Acidaminobacteraceae; genus Fusibacter_C. The sequence goes on from OW818667.1 coordinate 986,919, forward strand.
TCATTGATGCCATTGAGATGCTCTTCAAGTGCTTTCAATTTCTCATCATCCAGCTTCTCAAATTGCTCAGTTAGGTAACCAACGGCATATTGCTTATGCTTTTCGACTTGCTTTTTACCGCCCGCCGTCAACGATATGTGAACAACCCGTCTGTCTTTTTTTGAAGGTTGTCTTTTTAAATAGCCAAGCTTTATCAATTTGTCCACCAGCGGGGTCAAATTTGAGTTGATGACGTGGATCTCCTTGCTGATCTCAGACATTGTCAGTTGTTTGTTTTTCGCGAGAAGCAGTAGTATCTGCACATGTGACGGGTATAAATCATCCAATTTGTACAGATCGTTTTCTCTAAGAATTTTTTTGTTTAACATTGGTACTAAAATCAAGAAATCTCCCAATATTTGCGCCACAATTTGCTCTCTCACCCTTTGTCACTCCTTTCGAATTGGTTGTTATTTTAATCTCATATTTTGCGAATAATCGTATTGTCGTCTTTGTTTTTATATATATACCAAAATATCCTTTATCTAATAATAATAATCAAATATTTTTCAAAAAAACACAAAAAAACATGTCATTTCATAGATAATTTCTATAAAATGACATTTTATTGGTTTTTTATTCTAATTTTTACAGGTATTCCATGTATAAAAACGGTAATTCCCTCTTGAAGTGTCACGGTCATACCAGGTTCAATGGTCATTTGCTTGCCACCAACTACCTGCCACGAATGTTGACTGAGGTTTTTGATTCCCCAAACCGTTTGATGTTTTGGATGTTGCACCACTCGCCCAACGAGACAATCATAATCGCCTATGAGTGGCATGAGTTGATGTAGATAAAGGTCACTGTTGTAAAACAATGGAAAGCTACCATTCGCAGAGGTAAAACTAACCACGGACGCATTGCCATCACAAACAAATTGCCCATCAGCATAGTCATACCTGAGCTGCTTTTTTATAGATGTAAGGAAATTTTTCAATCGCTTTAATTTTACTGGTAAATCCTCTATTTCCTTGGTAATGTTTTCAACCGTTTCATTTTGATTGACGAATACCTTTGTTTCTGGCAGCATCACAAGATCTTCAATCAATTTTCGAAGCGCAAGACTATCAATTGGTTCGCATGAAGGGTCATCCATGAACTCAAGACGCATCGTCACATGATCGAGGTATATTTGTTTAAGTGTCAAATCAGTTGGCACGTTGCAACTATTTCTTTGAATCGCCTCTATGAGCAAGATTGCCAGGTCGATGCGTTTGTCTAGCGTCTCTTCCAAATGACAGGCAATTGGAAGCCACCCATTTGGGTAATCGCCCATCCACACCGTCAGCGATTCAGGTATTTCAGTTTCAAGCATTTGCGATTCTGGATTATGCCACATAACGGCCGTTGTATCGTCCTTCGAATAATAAGCAGCTTTCTCAAGCATTTCGGTAAGCTTTTCAGGGTTATCGTGGTCAAGAGCCAAGGCCATATAGAAGAAAGCATCGTCATAATAATCCTGAGGATAGGCATTTTCAACGCCATCTGACGCGAGCACAATCGTGTGAACGTTTGACACCATCTGCAACGTCACGACTTTCATCTCTGTCCACGATTGTGGTTGTGCCATAGAAGCCGTCTCGTTGTTCTCATAGCGCGAATCACGTGGGATGGGATAATAAACGACGCCATCCGCATAGACGACAGCAATTTTGCCATCCCCTAACTGCAAAAATACAACAAGTTCATCAAATTTTACTGCCACTAATAGCGTACAGCCAAACTTCATAGGCGTTTCAAAGACTTCAGATGCTTTGATTTTTTCAAGCCATCTCGCTTGAATCGCTTTGGATACTTGACCTTCAAAATCATATCGAATCTTAGAACCATCTAAGGATAGTCTCTCAGACTCGGGCGTAGCACTGAACAATTGCCTCAACGTTGAAATATAGTCTTCAATGCACTCGATCGCCGCCTCGACGGCAGCCTTTGACCCAATGTCGCTGTATGGGTGTCTCTCGCCGCCATGGCCATCACTTAAAGCAAGAACCTGGATGCCGCCACCCAAGTTCTTACTGCCATACGCATCTTGATTAGGCAACCCTTTTCTGACATGCGCACTGCCTATGATAGAGCCACCTGTTACTGGCCAGCTCGTTTGCATTACCAATCTATTTCTTCAACTTCGACTTCGGCATCCACGGTTGGTGGTGGCGGCAGCATACCTCTCATCGGGTTGATTGAAGCATTTGAAGCGGCTGTAGATGCCCATCTGATATAGTTCTTGAGCTCAGAGGCATTTTTTGCTTTAAGGGGTTTGAGTTCGCCTCTAAAGCTATCGCCAATGAATGCTTGAAGCACATCCATATCCGTTTCAGAACCGATGGCGATGGAGATTCGAATCGCCTTACTGCCCCATTTCGTTTCTTTTAATTTTTTTAATCCAGCTTCATAATCATCAGTAGGCAAACCATCTGACAATAAGATCATAACGGGTTGATACCCTCTTTCACCTTGAAAATCTGAACTGAGTTTTTCAGCGAGGATTTCAAAGCCGCGACCCATGTCAGTAACGCCTTTAGTCGTGATATTGTCCCAAGTAAAATCTCTGACGTCCACATTTTTGACGATCCATCTAGCACCTGTTGAAAAGGAGAGGGCATGTACTTTGATTGAGCCTTCTGCTTCTCTTGCAATTTCTCTGATGTGTGGAATCGCCTCGCGAATGGCGTTGTTCAGTGTCTCCACTTTTCCGCCATAGCTCATCGAATCCGATGCGTCGATTAAAAAAAACAAATGTAAATCTCTGTTGCCCATTTTTCCATCTCTTTCAATAGTCATGTCGACCTCCTATTTTTTCTTAAGGGTAATTTTTGTACCGATTCTCATAGTGCCAATCACTTTATCAAGATAGATTTCCTGATTGTCTTTGATTGGGATGACACCATCTTTATAGATTTCTTTCATTTCACCCTCTTTTGTTTCATATCTCCAGACAGACTCTGATAGATTTTTAAGGCCCCAAATTTCTGGGTGTCTCGGATGAATTTCCACTTTTGCATAAGGCGTTTCATAATCCATCGGATTTGAATCGTCTATCTGGTTGGTATATAACGTCACATCGTGGTTCAGCATCAGAATTTTCTCGCCGATTTTAAGTCTTGGTGGCAACGTGTCAATCGCTTTGCCACATTTTGGACAAGGGTCCAAGTGTCCTAACTTGGTCTGATCATAGAAAACCTGTTCCCCGCAGCTGTAGCAGTACATAAGCGATGCTCTGAGCTCAGCGAGTGTTTTGATCCAGATGCTCTCACGAATGCGTTGGTTGGGATCTTGTAAGCCATGTGTGAATGCATCGATAAATTTATTCTTTAAAAACTCAGGATAGTAAGGCCAATACGCATCTGCCATATCTTTTTTACCTTTGACTGGTCGATTGGTTTCATCGATTGGATCGTATATGAATACAGGATTGTGGCCATATAAATCCGTCAAAGCTTCCAAATCTGCAATTTCGATTTCATATTCCCTTTTGCCTTGAAGTGGATGTTGCAAATGCAGCATTCTGAATAAAACGACGGCTAGTGAAAAGAGATCCGTCTGTGAGCTTGGTGGTTTTTCACCTTTGACCACTTCTGGAGCCATGAAGCCATGCGTGCCCCAAATGTCCTCTGTTTTAGTCAGGTTGTCGAAAGTGACGTTGTCATTGTCGCATATAAGCACTTCCCCTGTTTCAAAGTCCACAAACAGGTTGCCAAATGAAATATCTCGATAGCACAGCCCACTTAGATGAAGCTCGTTGAAGCCGTGCGCCATTCGAATACAGGCATCGATGAGCGGTTCAAAGCGTTTGACTTTTATCTCACCGCCAAAATAATGTGCCAGCTTTGTGAAGCGTTTCGTATCGATCAGCGGCATGATATAGCCGAAATTATCTTTTGACTCACCCTCTACGATAGCCAAGGGCCAAATGAATTTTTCACTGGGTGCACCTTTTTCCACAAGTATTTCTATTGCCGTATATTGTTCTGCTGTTGAAGACGTTCTGTTATACCATTTGAGTGCGTATTGTTCAGCATCTTCCGATACGAGATACACATTACCCTGGCCGCCGCCGCCGATTTCTTTCAATACGCGAAATCGCCTTTGTCCTGAAAATACATAGGCGCCATTGTTTAATTGATCTGACATGTTGCCCTCCATTCTTTTTTCAAATTCCTCATTAAATCACTCTTGCCATGACGATATATTGTCCAATAAACCATATGATCGCTGATAGATAATATGGCGTTATCGATTGATAAGCCAGGTATTCTTTTGCGCCTTTTGGGAGTCGCATGGCATAGGCACCAAGCACCGCAAAGGAAGCGAGCATACCTAACCCAAGTACAAGCTGAAAGCCCATCACAAACATTGGAAATTTTGCTTCTATAGAAACAAGTACCACTTGTGCGAGCAACATTAAAAGTGGATATAAGCTCACCACATTGAGTTTAAATGCCCATTTTCCCAAAACAGGTAAAAGCGTTGCAACACTCGTCGCAATCATGAGTCCGATGAACCAAGGGTCTGAATAGATCGGCAATTTAACCGAATCCGTTACCAATGCAAACACACGACCAACCGATTCAAAATTATCATATAAAGTGTAATACCCTACAGGGATCATAAGCAGATAAAACACATAAAGCCAAAGATTGGTTTTGTTTCTTACAAACTTTCGTTTGACCTTTGGCAGATTTGTACCTGATGCTTGGCCCTTAGTAGTGCCACCAACACCGCTACCAATGTTTGCTGCACCGCTAGTTGCCGTACTATTCTTTGCACCACCAACTTTTGCAGTACCGCCAGTCACACTACCATCTCCCGCTTGAACGATATTCAGACGTGACGTTTCATCCGTTTGAATATGTTTTTTAGAGAAATTACCTTGTGCACCTTGAACAGAGGATACGATTTTTAGAGAGGCATTTTGCGGTAATGCGGTTTTCATTGACATTGCACGCGCCATCATCGTAAATGTCTTATAACTTTCCTCAGGAACAAATCCATACTCTTTGGCAAACTGAATCGCCATCTTTTCAATTTTTGCAGAAGGGTTATTTTCTTTTTTTAGTTTTTCGAGCTGCTCAATATAGCCTTGCTTGCCCATCCATTCCAATCTGATTTTCATGCCAGACTGGTAAGGTATATAATCATTGATCAAGCCAACAAATTTTTTGGTTTTAAAATCTTCAGCATCGCATAACGCATAAACTTCTTTCAGTTTTTCTACGATGCCCTCTTCGTTTAATTGCCTAGGCTTAAAACTAAGCATATCATCACCTCTTATTTTTACTTCTACATACACTATAAGCAAAATTGAGGTTTGCAACTACACGGGTTTGTTTAGTATTCACTTAATATTTTCTTACACCTTTCTAATCAGATTCTTACATTAGACGTTTAAGCAATGTCCATGACTGTTAACTACATAAAAAAAAGAACCTATTAAATACATAGGTTCTAACGTGACTTTTCAGTTATTTCTGTTTATTAATTTCTATCGAGCAAATTATTATCGATATCATATATTTCCGCGGGATCGCCATCATTATTCCACATATTAGATCCCGTCCATTTTAAATCACCTTGCCCTTGTGCTGAAAAAACAGTTACTGTTTCTCCTGTTTCAAGAAGATATTCGGGAAATGTATAAACTTGATTCCCTTTTACACTGACCAATCTGTAGCCATTAAGTTGAACTGGACTATTAGAAATATTTTTTATGACAACTTCTTCTTTTCTAAGGTCGACACTGATAATCATCAATACATCTGCTTTTATTGTAACTGGACTCGTAGTCTCAAAAGCTAAGTTTGTTTCATTTTCAGTAGGCGTATATGTACTTGTGTTACCTGTTTCTAAAGGTTTATCAATTGATATCGTTTTAGTGGTCGCATTCCATCCAACTAATGCTCCAGTTGCTTCTGCTACAAAACGTGCTGGTACCATAGTTCTTCCGTTTATGACAGTTGCAGGCACTTCAAGAGTGACTTCTTTTCCATTGACTGTTGCTAACACTTGATCGATTTGAAGTTTGATAACAACTTGACTATTTGTGCCAGTTACCGTCTTAGTTGCACTATCCCAGTTCACTTCAAGTCCTAAGGCTTTAAAAATGGTACCAACAGGTAAAACGGTTCTACCCTCTATAACTGTTGGATTAACATCAAATACAAGAACATCGTCATTTACGATAACCTTTATTGGATCGTTTGTCGCTGAAAAAGCTGGAATACTAAGTAAAATCATAAAAACTAATAATAGCATGGTGATTTTCTTCATTTTTTCTCCTTATTTTCATTTTGACATTATTGGTATAACCCATTTACATAATTCTTAGTATGTATCCATTGGCGTAGCATTATGTAAGCTATATCCATTACAGTTTAACATTTTATACAGCACTTACAAATTAAATATCCATAAATGGAATTAGAAAAGCTGTAAGATCCGATCGACCTTACAGCTCACACTTATAGCTTATGGTTAAAAGCAGTTGTATTTTCAAAAAGCAATTTCATCGCGTCTTCTTCCAAAGTGGCAATTTCAAGCAAAATCTGTGACGCTTCTTTTAGAGGCTGCACGCTCACATCATCACCAGCTTTGCAAATTAGCCTTGATACCTCGGTCCACTTCTTCGCGACTAGAGTAAATTTCTCAATGGGACCTTCAAATTTCAAATCTGGATATGAGGCATTGCATTCAATCAGAAAATCTCGATACATATTTCTAAATAGAGCGCCTCCAGTGCCTGCCTTTTCCATGATGGTCCCTGCAAGTGCAATTTGATCCGGCGTTACCCCTGGTCTGTCAAACCAGCTTGTGATGACTTTTGCAGTTTTCCGAATGCCCTTATAGGATACATTTTCAATAGGTGGATGGAGGTAAGCATGTGCATTGTTCTGGATTGCAGTCATAATGACGTTTTTTAGATTTGGTGGTTCATTATCCATTGATATCGTAAAGGACCTATTTTTTGAAGACATTGGCCCCTTCGCACTTCTCGCATCTGCTAAACTCTCTAAACGCGTTTTGACTGCGGGACCCTGTTGCTCAGTATCTATCAAATAGGCAAATGTATCGTCATAGCCATACATCGCAACATAATGACCGGCAAAATGGATCTTCTGTGTAAAATAGTCGAGATAAAAACAATCCAATTTTAAACCTACTGGGACGCCCTTATCAATTTTGGATTTCAGGAACTCCCAAGCCTTTGATCTTGAAGACGTTTCAGACACCTCAAGATTCAAATTGAGATTTTTTACGATGTTTTCTGTGATTGCATCCGGTTTACACCTTCCACCTAAAAATGGAAACCCCATCTGCTTGCTATCCCAATAGAGGTAACTGAGACCCTCGCCGATGCCAAACAGCATGGGTTCGGAAAGCTTTAAACCGAAATGTTGCAGCAAATTTCCGGTGGCCGTTGTTTCACAATGTTGCCCATGAAAAGGGGTGAATTTATCAAGTATCATATGGATCCTCCGCATTTAACTCGGCTAACAAATTGTTTAGCCACTCAACTTCAGCCTCGATGAGTTTGAGTGGGTGCGTAAACAATGCCTTTATAGCAATATTTTTATGTACGCTTGGCTGTTCTTCATAACTCTTTAGGATTGTTAGGCGTCTATTTTCAAGGCTTTCTCGGTATTTTACAAGACAGTCGTACGTTTCTTCTTTAGTCAACAAATTGGAAAATGCCAACCCGATTGAAAACTCACTATACAGCCGCTGAGGCGAGTGCAGTGTCGTTTTGATGGTTTCTAGGACCGTTTCCCTGAAAGGTTCATTGACATAGTAAACTTTACGCGCTGGCGAACCATATTCCGCTTCATTTCTCCAGCCAATCCAGCCTTTTTTCTCGAGGTTATATAAAGAATTGTAGATTGATGAAAAACCTATTTTGGTCCAATTTCTCATCTTGCGTTCTTCTATGACCGCTTCTATCTCATATCCATACCGATCTTTTTCATATAATAGACCGAGTAGAACGATTTCTATTTGTGTCACAATATTTGCCTCCTGTAGCTAAGTTTTAATGATTAAACGCTATTCTATATATAGAATAGCTCCTTAAAATGCATTTGTCAATGCACAGAATCACTTTTTATTGTATCTCATCTAGAATGCGATAAACTATAAGTAACATGGAGGAAATAACGCATGAAGACGATGCCCCTCAACAACGATTGGCTATATAAGCCAAATTTTCATTTGGAAGACTTGAAGACACTTGAGGACTTTTCTGAGTATCTAGCAGTGAGACTGCCACATACGAACATAGAACTGCCCCTTCACTATTTTGATCCATCACTTTACCAATTTGAATGCTGTTATAAGCACCAACTGCCGCAGATTTCTTTAACACATGATGAAGAGGCCATTTTGCACTTTGAAGGTGTCATGCTCGCAGCCCACGTCTATATCGGGGAGCACTTTGCGTTTGAGCACAAAGGCGGCTATACGCCATTTTCCGTAAATGTGACACCCTTCTTGCATGGTGAACAGCATGAACAATGGATTACCGTGCATGTGGATGCCACAGAATGTACTGACATACCACCCTATGGCGGTGTCGTGGACTTTTTAACCTATGGTGGCATCTATCGCGAGGTGCAGCTTGAAGTTCGAAACAAGCAGCATTTTAAAGAGGTGCGCGTGCTGACGCCATCGTCTGATTATGAAACATTTGAAGCGCAGTTAACGTTTGGACTTAGTGAGCCATTTGTAAGTGGTCAACAGATCATCGCGAAACTATATGATGCAGAGTATCTTATCGCACAAAAGGTAAGAATTCATGATGGACATGTAACGGATGACGTAAAAGTGGTGGACGAAGAGAATACTGCGGGCGACGGGAATACCGAGGATGGTGTCAATGCGAAAGATGACTCAATTGTCAACTTGGATGACTTAATATCAATGACCTTTGATACCTATCAGACACAAATTGTGCCTTGGAATTTGGACAATCCAAAACTTTATAGGCTATCCCTCGAACTCATGGATAGTGATGGCAAGACTTTACTAGACCGTTATGAAACGCCTTTTGGATTTAGGACGGCAGAGTTTAAACAAGAGGGGTTCTTTCTCAACGGTAAGAAAATCAAACTGCGTGGGCTAAACAGACATCAATCGTATCCATACGTAGGGAATGCGATGCCGAAAAGCGCACAAGTTCTAGATGCTGACATTCTCAAGTATGAGCTTGGCGTCAATATCGTCAGATCTTCCCATTATCCACCGTCAAGACACTTTCTGGATCGTTGCGACGCAATTGGCTTGCTCGTGTTTGATGAGATACCAGGTTGGCAGCACATCGGTGATTTGAGCTGGCAGTCACTTGCCCTAGAAAGCGTAGAGGCGATGATATTACGAGATATCAATCACCCTTCCATCGTCATTTGGGGTGTGCGCATCAATGAATCTCCTGATTCGGATGCCCTTTATGAAGCGACCAACGCACTAGCTCGAAAACTCGATCCCTCACGAAGTACTGGTGGCGTGAGGAATTTTGCTGGTAGCCACCTTCTTGAAGATGTCTATACTTATAATGATTTCGTGCATCGAGGTTCTAATCAAGCACTGGAAGCACCAATAAAAATTGCTAAAAAAAGCGTGCCTTACTTGGTTACTGAGCACAATGGTCATATGTACCCCACTAAATCCTTTGACAGCGAAAGCAAACGCATCGAGCATGCTCTCAGACATGCACGCGTATTAAATCAAGCCTATGGCACTCGCGATATCGCTGGCGCTATCGGTTGGTGCATGGCTGATTATAATACTCACAAGGACTTCGGATCAGGAGACATGATCTGTTATCATGGCGTTCTCGATATGTTCAGATTGCCTAAATATGCGGCTGTTCTATACGCTTCTCAATCAGATATAAAGCCAGTCATGACCGTCGCCTCGAATCTGTTCGGTGGTGATTTTGACGCTGCAGAAATCGGCAAGATTACGGTATTTACCAATTGTGATGACATTAAAGTCTTTAAAAATGACACTTTAATCAAATCTTATGCGTCAACGCATTCAGATTTCTTAGACTTACCACACTCTCCAATCATCGTCGATGACCTCATCGGCGATCTGATTCAAGACAACGAGCGATTCACGCCAAAAGATGCCGCCTCCATTAAGAAAATTCTCATGAAATATACGGAGGTAGGCAATGCATTGCCATTCTTATATAAATTACGCATGGGGTATCTATTTTTCAAATATAAGATGACCTTTGACGATGCGACAAAGCTCTATGGCAAATACATCGCCACATGGGGCGAAGCATCCACTGCTTTTCGTTTTGAAGGGTACAAACAAGGCGAACGCGTTTGCGTCGTAGAAAAAAGGGATTTAAGAGGAAAACAGTTGAATCTGAAAGCGGATTCGGATTGTTTGATCGAAGCTGAAACATATGACGTTGTGCGTATCGTAGTAACTTTAACCGATTTAATCGGACAATCCCTCCAATATGCCAACGCAGTTGTAAAGGTATCACTTGAGGGTCCAATCGAAATAATCGGTCCAAGCACTTTTGCACTGATTGCAGGTGGTCGGGCATTCTGGGTCAAAACGACCGGTCATTCTGGTTCTGCAAAAGTAATCGTAAGCTTAGATGACGACGTGATTGAGACACTATCGCTCGATGTCAAAATAGCTGATGTAGATCCCTACTTTTAGATGTAACTACTAAAAAAGCGCAATTCCAATTTCTGGAATTGCGCTTTTAATCATTACTCCTGTATTGTTACGAATTCACTACTTCGCTTCAAAGAAGATCTTGTTGTTTGAAACGCCAATGCTAAGGTACGATATGCTCGTAGCGGTTTTAGGTACTTTAACGATCGTCGCGCCGTTTGTTTTCGCGACACTGAACGTTGCGTTGGATGTCGGGAAAATCACAGCAACATCGATGCCTTTATCCGTCAACGTCTGGAGCTGCGTTAAAAACAAATCGTTTTCAAGCTTATCGTTGAATGTATAGACATCGCTCATCATCAAAATGACTGGTTTCGTGCTCGTAGTCGTTTTGACGAAATTTAAGAACTTTGTCCACTGTGTATAATCATTCGCACGAATGGAGCCTTTTTTGTTGACCATTTTAAAGACTGTTGCATCAGTACGATCTGTAACTGTGTAGACACCAGTATGCGTCGTCCAATCAAGTGCTTTGGCTTTCATCAGTGTATCTACAGTTGTCGTTTTTTCAGTATAATAAATCATGTTCATGAGTTTGTTTTTGTTACCGACTAAATCTGCAGGCAATTTGTAATCTGCAACTTTTTTGAGTCGATTGACTTCACCTGGAAGAGATACTGATAGCGCTTGACTTGTGATCGCATCGACATTATCAATCATGATGTATCCTGTATCAAGTCTTGTAGCATCCGTTTCAGCAAGATAGATTCTTTCTAATACGAAAGGTGCTGTTGATCCAGTTGGAAGATCGGCTGTTACATATTTCCAACCTGTCCAGTCGACGTGTGTTGTAAATGTGATATTCGTTGCGATACCTTTTGCGTCGACAACTTTTGCTCTGAGCCAGTGGTCATTGCCTTCATCTCCAAATACCCACATGCCTATACCTTGTGTGTCTTTAGGCAATGTGACTGGTGCAGTAAATGTCATATAAGCTGCGCGTGTGTCTGTTGTTTTAGAAAAATCATAGCTTAGCTGACCAGATAAACCAGCTTTGGCATTTGTCGCCGTTTCTTGATAAGAACCGGTTACAGCGACTGGATAACTGCTAAATGTCGCAGATGGCTTCTCAAAGTCGATGAACAATTGTTTGTCCACGCCAACGCCAACTGGGATATAAGCTTTTAATCCATCAAATTCACAAGTGATATAACCTTGACCAACTTGACCACCAGCAACAAAAGTGCTCTTATCATAATTGAAAGTACCCAGTGTTGGCGGTACGACAGCCTTAACAACTTTTGAAGAGATTGGTATTGTTTCTCCTTCTTCTGTCAGAATTGAAAACGTAACCGTTTTCTCTTGATTTTCATCTACTTTTAAGCTCGCTGGTGACACGATGAGCTTGACGCCATTATTTTTTACGACGATCTCCTGATTTGCCACGATGCCGCCATAAGCTGCAGTTATCGTGCCTTTTCCAAGACTGCTTGGCACGAATTTACCGCCTGCAAATGTACCTTTGACACCTGTTACACTCCAAACAACGTCTTTTGCTGGTATAGCAACTGGGTTATAGTTTGTGTCACTGCCCAAAAGTGTCACTGCAACTTCGGAACCAAGCAACATGCGCGTGTTATTCATGCTGATTTTTGTCGTTCTAAGGACCGGTGATGCTTCAAGCAATTTCTCAATTGCTAGCGCCGTATACATTTTACGCTCTGCTTGATCTGAAGGATAGTTTACAGTCGTTACTGAATTGGTCCATGGCGATTTTGAAACCATTTGCGTCGAACCGCCACCGTCGAGATTGATTGCCTCATGTGCGCCTAGACCTTTAAGCAACGAAGCAAGCTCCGTTTGAGTAACCCCTCTGTAAGAAGAAGTACGACCGTCGATAGTCACGAGGATCAGTTCCTTACGGTCTTTTGTAATCCCTAAACCGGTTCTCGGTTGATTGCCTTTGATGTTTTGTGAGAAGTTTGTAATAATGGTGCCGTCTTTAATCAGTTGTGCCCCACCGCCAATGCTTAAATCCATGTATTTAAAATTGACATCGTATTCAACTGTAATCGGATCGCCCATTTTGAAGTTCTTTAACATCTCGCCAATGTCATTGCCCACTGAAGCGATGACAAAGCCGTTTTCTGGAATCTCAAAAGGTTCGCCTTTACGTCTAACTTCGACGATGACGCCATCAAGAACTAACATTTCAAGCACATCTGAACCAATGTTTTTGCCATATGATTTTTTTGCAAAATCATTATCATACATAATCGTTCTACTATATGCAAGATATGGTTTGTTGATATAGGATAAGGTCTTCGTGTAAGTGCCATTTGTGATTTTGTTATTTGGTGAGTTGATATAACCCACATATGGCAGACCTTCAGTACTCATATTAAATGATGCAAACTCATCATATCCGACAGCTGTTGTTAATATCTTGCCGTCTTTGACGAGGTTTCCCATAGTTGTACTATTGGCAGTATCAAAAAAGTCACTGTTAATCGCAGCGACAATGGTATTGTCAGCATTGTTTTTCTTGACTAAATTAGTCATCGTATCCCTTGTCGATAACACAGTATCGGTAAGAACAGTCATCTCTACGTTTTTCCTAAGATCTACTCGAAGGACGTTCATATTGATCCAGCCCTCATTGGTATAGATTTTAATGTTTTGATGTGTCACACCATCTGCATAAGCTTCTACTGGTGACGCTTTTTCGTAGATTTTGGTATATGCGGATGAGGTTAATGTTTGTGCTGCTATGACCATTGTTAATAGTGCGATTGTCACAGTCTTTTTAAATATTGCGCGCATGCCATCACTCCTTCTGTCTTAATCAAAGTACCCATATGTTGACAATTTCTCACTCATTATACACCATGGATATTGCATTGTTATGAAAATTGAATTAAAATCACATGACAAATGTTAATAATTCGAGATAGTTTCATACAGCTTCACAATAGTTTCCCATTGATATATTTCTTTATAAAAACGTTATTTCACATTTCAGGTCAAATTGAGATATAATAAATTAAGGCGTAATATGCGCTTTAATGCCATAATGAGGTTTTAACATGAGGATAAAAAACAAGTTCATCATATCACTGGTTCTTTTAGTACTTTTACCTGCGATATTCACCTTACTGATTACGAATAATTTTTTAAGCGACAACCTTAATATCGTTCATTTTTTTGATACTTACTACGATATCTTCGACAATTTTTCTAGCATTTCAAATGAATTCGAGACTTATGTTCACCCCTATACGGATTCACCCGAATTCTTTTTGACAGATGCCTTTAAAGATTACGCGACGACGCATTTCAGCTCAACATTTTTGATTATAGAAGTTGCTGAAAACAGCGTCCCTAAATTTACCACTTATCACGATGAAATAGAAAATCTAAGTCTAGTTGAGAGGTGGCTTTTTGGTAGTCTCTCTGAAGAACAGACCAAAATTCAATACTCTTTAAAACACCATCACTTTGAAAGACTTGATGGCGGCACCATCGATGTGAGGCTTAAAATCGATAGCACGCGTCTCGAAGTCGCCTATCAGGTGTTCGAGAAAGTTTTCTTTGTACTCTACGGCACCTTCAACTTGATATTACTTGCCGTGCTGTTAGCATGGATTTCCAACCCGATTAAACGGGCCATTCGCAGATTGACCTTCACGACGAACGAGATTCGAAAGGGCAATCTCTCTGCAAAACTCTCATATGAAGAGGAAGATGATTTTTACGAGCTGGCAGAAAGTATTGAGAGCATGCGACATTCTCTTGAAACCTCAGTTGAAAAACAAAAAATTCTCGAAGTTGAGAAGAAGGAGCTTATTGCAAACATCTCACACGATCTTAGGACGCCAATCACCTCAATTAGAGGGTACGTACAAGGTCTGAAAGATGGGGTCGCTCGAACTGAAGAAACGCAAAGAGAATATCTAGAAACAATTGAATCGAAAACGTATATGATTGAAAGCCTTCTGAACGACTTGTTCGAGATCACGCGATTTGACGTTGGCAGCATAAAACTCAATAAGCAAGTCGTCAATTTAAAAAACTTTTTGACGGATTGTGTGGACGAGCTTGAAAGTGATGTCACTAAAATCGGTGGAAAGCTCTCCTTGCACTTTATCATCAAGGACACACGCGTCGAAGTGGATCCTGAGAAACTTATGCGCGTCTTTATCAACGTCATCGAAAATTCTATCAAATATAGAAATGGTACCCCACTTGAGATCATCATACTTGCCAACCAAGATGATGACGGCGTCTTTATCAACATCTCTGATAACGGCATCGGTGTGAAAGACGACGACTTAGCGCATATCTTTGAACGGTTTTATCGTTCTGATAAATCGAGAAATCTAGATATTATGGGGAGCGGTATCGGGCTCAGCATCTGTAAAGAAATCATCGCTGCACATGGCGGTAAAATATCGGCTTCAGCCAACGATTCACACGGTCTGACCATCTCCATCCGCCTTAAAGCGTTTGATTGATGGAACCATTATAAAGCGAGGTAAACATGGAAAAAATATTGATCGTCGAAGATGATAAGAGTATCGCTAGATTGGAAAAGGACTACTTGGAAATTAATGGTTACGAGGTTGTCATCGAATCTACAGGTGATATTACACGCATTATTCCACTTCTTGAAGGTGCATCACTCGTCATATTGGATTTGATGCTCCCGAATGGCAATGGCATCGACATTTGCAAGAAAATTCAATCCCTTAAAGACATCCCAATCATCATCGTTTCCGCAAAAAACCAGGACATGGATATTGTACTTGGCCTTGGTGTTGGTGCAGATGACTATTTAACAAAACCTTTTAGTACCAACGAACTGATCGCTAGAGTCAAAGCGCAGCTCAGAAGATATAGCAAGATGAAAAATACTTCTGGTTCAACTTTTGATGACTCAAATATCATCATTCGCGATTTCGTCATCAATGAGATGACAAAAGTGTTCTCTATTTCCGGAAAAGTGCTTGAATTGACACCTAAGGAATTTGAAATTATTTTATTGCTCGCCAGACATCGTGGCCGAGTCTTCTCAAAAGAAGAAATCTATGAGCGCGTATGGAAATTCGACTCCCTTGGAGACGCATTTACTGTAACAGTACACGTGAAACGCATACGTGAAAAAATCGAAGCTCTGTCACCAAATACACCATTGATCGAAACAGTATGGGGCGTTGGCTACAAGATCATATAATCTTGAACAATTTACGCAACCTTGACAAACACAATTAAATTGTGTACCATTTAATCGTAGATTACAGTATTCACATGCCTATCGATGAAAGGGTGTCCTATGGATTACGATGCACTGAAACTCAAAAACCAATTGTGCTTTCCACTTTATGCTGTTTCAAAGGAAGTCACAAGACTCTATAAACCTTTTTTGGATCCACTGAACCTAACTTACACGCAGTACATCACTATGATGGTTTTGTGGGAAAATGACGGGCTCAACGTCAAATCATTGGGCGAAAAACTTTTCCTTGATTCTGGCACGTTGACACCACTGCTGAAAAAACTGGAAATTCAAGGTCTGCTCACGCGTAATCGAAGCAAAGACAACGAACGCAATGTTTTCATCAACTTGACTGAAAAAGGATGGCATCTAAGAGATGAAGCACTTAGTGTGCCCGAACAGATTATGCACTGTTTAAAAATGGATCCTGAGGACGCAAGTGTTCTCTATCGCATTTTGAACAAACTCTTGGAACAGGGCATCACGAAGTAACATGCGCATAAAAGATAAAAAACTGAAAAAGCTCAAGCACGAGTTGATATCACTCGCTGCTTGAGCTTTTATTTTTCTTCACTTGAATATCTTTCTTAGCCACTGAACGTTATTTTTATATGGCGGGTAAAGCAATTTAAGTTCAAAAACGGATGATTTTTTCAGGATGCTCTTCTTATGTGAGAACGTCTTGAAACTCTCTTCACCATGATAAGAACCCATTCCAGAATGTCCTGTTCCACCAAATGGCAAGTACTGCGAAGCGACATGCATGATCGTATCATTGATACAGCCACCTCCGAAAGGGATCTGATCCATCAGATATTCTTGAAGGCTCTCACTTTCAGAAAAGACATAGAGTGCCAAAGGCTTTGGTTTTTGTGTGATCGTATCGATCACTGTCTCAATAGAGTCATAAACCAATATAGGCATGATTGGTCCAAAAATTTCCTCTTGCATCACGGCATCATCCCAAGTCACATTTTTCATAACTGTTGGCGCAATATATTTTTGACTCAGATCATATTGTCCGCCAATGACGACCTTCTCATGATCGATGAGCGAAACGATTCGGTTGAATAGGTTTTCATTGACGATTCTACAATAGTCAGGACTCTTAATCGGCAACGCACCGTAAAATGAAATGATGCACTTTAGCACTTCATCGATGAAAAGCTGCTCAACATCTTTATGAACGTACACATAATCCGGCGCAACGCAGATTTGACCTGCATTCATAAATTTACCCCACGTTATTCTAAGTGCAGCCATCTTGATATCGGCATCGTTATGAACAATCGTTGGGCTCTTTCCACCGAGCTCCAATGTCACGGGGATCAAATGCTCTGCAGCGGCTTTCATGACAGCTTTTCCAGTCTGGGTACTGCCCGTAAAGAAGATGTGGTCGAATGGCGCATTGATTAAAGCTTCAGAAACATCACGACCACCAGTGATCACCTTGATATAGTTGGGATCAAACAACTCGGCAAATAGCTTTACGATGATTGCTTCAGTATGAGACGTGTACTCAGAGGGCTTTAATACTGCTGTATTGCCGGCGGCGATAGCGCCGAGTAAGGGCTCAATTAATAATTGGAATGGGTAATTAAAGGGCGCAACGATCAAAACGACACCCTGTGGTTCATATTTGATACTGCTTTTTGCAGGCGCAAGTTGGATTGGCGTTTTAACGACTTTGACCTTTGCCCACTTTTCAAGGTTTTTAGAAATATGGCCAATACTGTGAAGCACTAAACCGACTTCGGTAGCATAAGCCTCATATTCTGGTTTGTTTAAATCAAGTTTTAATGCATCTAGGATTTCGCGTTCATACTTTAGGATGCCCTGCCTCAGTTTTTCAAGCTGTTCCAATCTGTATTTTATCGGACGTGTCAAACCACTTCGAAAAAGATTTCTTTGTTCGTTAATTGCTTGTGTTATCGCTTGCGTAATCGGTTGTGTAATCGATTGTGACATCCTTTTGCCTCCTCAAATAAGTAGCGTTGATTCACACAGTATTTTTCGCTTCGCCCTCTAAAAAGGCCTTTAAATTGTCTATTGCGATCCCCAAAAGTCTGTTTCTAGACGCCCAAGGCGCCCACGCAATGTGTGGCGTAATATTGCATTGCTCAAATGCATACAGCGGACTCGCTTCAACAGGTGGTTCTTTAGATAAAACATCGAGACCAGCTGCATAAACTTTACCACTCTCAAGGGCTGATACAAGCGCCTTCTCATCGATGAGTGGACCACGCGCTGTGTTGATGATGATGACACCCGTTTTCATCTGAGCAAATGCTGCCTCATTCAACATGCCACGATTTTCCTCGGTCAAAGGACAATGTAAGCTGATGACATCTGCCGTAGCATAAAACTCATTTGGAGATAAATACTTAAATAATGCTTTTTTATTATCCGGTTCTTCTTTATCTTGCGGTTCTTCATTATCTCGATGCGCTCGATCGTTTGATTGATAGGCGACGACTGTCATGCCAAAGGACCTTGCTATTTTTGCCGTTTCAGTCCCAATGCGCCCCGTACCTATGATGCCCATGACTTTGCCATCAAGCTCGATGAGCGGTTTGTTCCAATAGCAAAAATCTTCGTTTCGGTTCCATTTGCCTTCTCTTACTGACTGTGCGTGTTCACCGACATGGTGACAAATTTCCAGCAAATGAGCAAACACGAATTGTGCGACCGCTTTTGTGCCATAGGTTGGTACGTTGGTCACAGTAATATGCCGTTCACGAGCTGCTTCCACGTCGACGATGTTATACCCCGTTGCCAAAACGCCAATGTATCTCAGCTTTGGCAGCTGCTCAAGCAGTTCACGCTTGAGTGGGGTTTTATTTGTGATCACGATGTCAGCATCAATCGTGCGAGATAGTATTTCATCACGACGCGTGCGATCGTAGATAACCACTTCCCCTAATTCTAGTAACGGTTCCCAGGATAAATCACCCGGATTTAATGTATATCCATCTAAAACCACTATTTTCATATGTACCACCTTTCTGATAGAATCAAACCCCAACCTTGCGGTTAGGGTTTTTGTTTTCCTTTGACGTTCTTACCAGAGTAAAGTATAGATTTTTCAATTAATACATCCATAGCATCGATGCAATGTACCGATGCATCAGGGCCAATTTTAATGAGAGAAAGCTCAGTACACGCCAAAATCACGCAATCGCAATGCATATCATCAATCATATGTCTAATAATCGATTCAAATACCATCACATCAACAGGCAAATCCGATTTTATATCATAGATGGTCTGCATGACTTTGTCCTGTAGTTCAGGCTCAGGCTTGATAAATACAAGGCCAATCGCCTCACATGCCTGTTCATATGTGCCTGTCTGAATGGTGCCGTTTGTCGCCAGTATGCCAACACGTGTGCCTTTTCCATATCGGCTAAGGACTTCATTTGCAGTCTCAGTCACCATATTTATGATAGGGACCGAAGTCATTTCCACCATCTGTTTCATGAAAAAATGGGAGGTGTTGCATGGAATCGCAATATTTGAAACGCCGATGCGCTCTAAAAGTTCCAAGTCCTCTCGCATTTTGGTCAAAAAATCGTCGTAGTCGCCAGATAATATAGCTTTAGTTCGGTCAGGTATAGAAGCGTGATTGAGTATGACGATATCAATGTGTTCTTGATCGCTATTTGCCTCAGTTCTCTCAACGATGCGTTCAAAGAACATCGATGTTGCCATAGGTCCCATACCACCCACTACACCTAGCTTCATGCTACTCATTGATTGGTTCCTCCACGACCATGGCTCTACTTCCTAAGCTCTCATAGCTTTGAAATAAAGTGGCACGGTCATAAATCATGCTGCCTTGAAGGGGATCCATAACGTATAACTTGTCATCGACAACCCCGTAAATCACCATACAATGTAAATTTGTGGCCGCATCGAAATACGTCTCAGTACCATCGAGATACCAGCCATAACCGAATTTTGCCATACTGAGGTCACGCGTTGCCCAAACGGCAACTGGAATGCCTTTCATGACATAATCCATGATTTGCTCTTGATTGCTTCCCGTTAGATCAGTGACTTTTAAGTCGCTTGAAACGGATTTAAAGTAATCCTGACCCGCTTTTACGGTTGGTGCCGCATAGACAAACCAGCCACCAGCATCTTTGGGATCACCAGAAAAGGCTATATTGGGATCTGCACCATACACTTTGTCCCCTTTTTTGTAGAAAGGTGATTTGGGTAAAAATTGATCGGATAATGTCACTTTATTGATTGGATCGCCATAGAA
This sequence comes from Acidaminobacteraceae bacterium, assembly GCA_942493125.1. GTDB lineage: Bacteria > Bacillota > Clostridia > Peptostreptococcales > Acidaminobacteraceae > Fusibacter_C. Next base: position 1,007,138 of record OW818667.1, read on the forward strand.
GTTGATTAGCGATGTAAGCGCTGTTATTTCACAACCGTTAGGTAGTTCTGGCGTCTGAAGTAACACAGGTACATTGAGGTTCATCTCTGTGACTTTGATCGTTCCGTCATCATTTCTAGAATATTTTAAAATATATGGTTTAACAGTTTGATCAAAATGTAGCTCCATGATTGGGGCTTTCATTTCGATGACGATTTCTGTTTCAGCTTGTGTATATTGTGGCGCAGTTGCCTTTTGAACAATTCGATACGCCTGTTTATAATCGATCATCTTTGATGTTGCTGTACCATTCGCATCAGTTATTAAAGTGTCGAGCACTTCTTTTGTGATGGCATCTTGTAGTTCAAATGTGACGCCAGAAAGCAAAAACGCATTTGTAGCATCTTTTGCAATGACTGTAACGACGCCTTGATCCACTTGACCCGTAATTAAATCTACGAGCTTATTGACTGTATCTTTGACGAGGCTGCGATCCACAGCTGCATCGACTTTTTCTATCACGCGAGGATCATTTGGATCAATGCCAATGTCCTCTGGAATATTCCCCTTCAACAAACCAATTTTGACGAGCAGGCCACTGTTGAATAGCATCACGCCAAGTAAAACGATAACAATGATAGCCAGAATAGGCTTAAATGGAAATGGACTTCTATTTCTTCTTCTCATGGATTCTCTCCTAAATTTCAATGCTTTTATCCGTTTCTAAGCAGTTTTATTTTGAGTTTCTGTAATTTCGGATAAACTTCGGTAAACAATTTATAAACCAATGGGTTGTAGATTTTATCCACTTCACCGATGAGTTCTGTGACGCCCTCTTCTCGGCAAAAACCCTCTTTAAATTTGTATAGACCATCTTCGTTATCCAGTTCAAAAATGCCGCCGAAATCATATCGGCGAATGTTGTTTTCAAGGCCCCATTTGATCATTTCCCACTGCATCAAGTAGTTGGGCATCAAATTGCGTTTTTCATTTGAGCTCGCGCCGTAAATATACCACAGTTTGTCACCATACATAATCGCAACGGCTCCAGATAGATAATCGCCCTCATGGCTGGTCAAATAGATTCTGATTCGCCCCTCAAAAGCGCGCATCATATCTTGAAAATAGGCAAAACTTCTTATAACCAATCGATTTCTCACCGACATGATTTCATACAGGTCATAGAAAATCTTCAGTTCTTCTTCTGTTGTCCCATAAGTGACAATGACGCCTTTTCTACGTGACAAATTGATATTATAGCGCGTTTTTTGACTAAAACGTGCAAGTAGGTTTTCTTCAGTCTCGCCCTCTAAATTCAAAATCATGTTGTAGAGCGGTTGGATCAATGCATTCTTGTCGATGCCACGTCCTCTAACTTTGAGTCCGAGTGATTGATACTGTGCAATCAAATCTTCATCGTATACTGTTTCAGGATCAAACCTAAGCACAAAGGCGCGATTTGCCTTTGCAAAGGCTTTCACTTCGGCCATCAATAGCTGAAGCTTTGTCACATCATGTGGATCAGCGATTGGTCCTCTTGGTGCATATAGCATGGAAAATCCAGCCATGCGTTTGATCACAAGTGACATGGCCGCGATGATTTCACCATCTCTTTCGACATAGACTTGCGCGCTGTCCCAACCTTTTTTTACAATTGCCCAATTGATATCCTGTGTAGCCGTGGCAAAGGCAGAATTTCTTACAAATGCATTGTACCGGTTGACGGCACGTTCATCTGCAATATTTAATATTGGCATGCCCTGCCTCCTCAATTTCTTAATTTTATGGAATGATAGAATTTATTTTAAATTTTTTTAACGAAGTATTTCTTATATTTTTCTACGTATCCGTGGTAGTAGCGATAGACTCTTAGATTTCTACGCAACCCCCCATCTTTTGAGTAATAGAGCGTCGTGCTGACATTCTGCGTCATAACCAATTGCTCAACGCGTTTCAATAATTTTTTATCCGTTAAATATTTCATTAGGAGACGGCTTGGAATGCCCAACCATAAATGTGGTTTATCCGCGTAGACGGTTTCAAAAGGTGTTTCATATACAAAAGCATCCACGAGATAAGCCGCCTGATTATAACCGCTGCCCGTGACAAAGAAACTGCTGCGTCCTTGTCTGAGATTGATCTCGAATACTTTGAATTTACCTGTAGTCGCATCGTACTTCATGTCAAAATTTGAAAACCCAACATAGCCGATGCCTTCGAGGAACCTTTTGTATTCCTCAAAGATCGCCGTATCGTAAGCGTCGATAATTGCGGTGTAATTGCCAACCAGTGTTGGTGTACAGTCTTCCAAAAGCGGTTGCCCGAGACACATGAGCTTCACTTTGCCATCTGGTCCCGAAACGCAGTTGAGAACGCGCATCGATGTATCATCGCCAGCGATATATTCCTGTAAAATCAAAGCTTTATCATAAGTGGATTTATAAATTGTAAGAATGGTTCCCTTAAGTTTTTCTGGCGTATCAATAATATAGGCTTTCTGCTTCCCATCGAACGCCGCTTCGAAATAACGCATGCTGTCTGAAGGCTTCAAAACGAGCGGATACCCAAACGGAAGTTCAGATACAATCGCATCGAGGTTTCCAAGATCTACTGGCGTGATGACGCGCGTCGTCGGATAACTCAGACCGTGTTTTTCACAGACTTCGTAGAAGCCTTCTTTTGAGTTTAGCGTATGCATCAATTCGGCATCGATAAAAGGTACGATAAATTCTTGGGATAATGCTTCTTTGTTGTTTACGATCAGTTCAACATAGCCATCACTACTCGCGATGAGTATGAGGTGCTTGTAAGTCGCCTTGAGTTCTGAAGCAAGTGCAAGAAGATGCTTTGAAAATTTATCGGGATTTGAAAACTCTGGGATGATCTTTACTGCTAAAATCTTAGACCCTGAAGTGGTGAATAATTCGCCTTGACCCACGACTAAACTTTTGATCCCATATGCCATGTGAAACGCTTTTGCCATACCGTAGGCATTGCTGTCCGTACCGAGTATAATTGGTAAAAAGTCGTGTTTCATATGTCCTCCCACTTATTGATCTCTATTTTGATTCTCCAAAGAACTGATTGTGCCAAATTAAAAATACGTAAACCGTCCAAACGTATCTCGCATAGTTTTTTATGCCTTTATAATGCGAGTCAAGATAATGGAGCAAGAGTTTTTGATCAAAGAACTCGCCCGTTTTTGGGTTTTCAAATTCTTTTCGAATCATATTGTAGTACTTTTCTTCTTTCATCCAATATTTGATCGGCACTGGGAATCCGAGTTTTGGTCGTTTAGCCCATGCTTCAGGAAGCATTTCATTTGCCGCAACACGGAGTGCATACTTGGTATTCTCTTTATTGACGCGCTGTTTACTTGGTAGTGTCGCAGCGAGCTTCATCACTTCTTTGTCGAGGAATGGTACGCGCAGTTCGAGCGAATGTGCCATGCTCATTTTATCTGCCTTTAACAATATATCACCAGGCAGCCATAGATTGAGATCCAAGTACTGCATCTTAGTGAGGTCGTCTTCATTTTTAACTTTGTCGTAGACAGCCTTTGTGATGCTTCTTACACTTGGTCCATTTTGATAAGCTGGTTTTAACACGGCAAGTGCATCTGCTTCGTCAAAGACTTTGGCTTCACCAATGAATTTTTCTTCCACCGGAACGCCACCTCTCACGATAAAGTTGGTGACTTTGTTCTTCGGCAAACCCTTTGCCGCACTTGAAAGTGCATGACGGATGCCAAATGGTATTTTTTCATAAGCATCTATCGCTGGTGAATTTTGATACCATGGGTAACCTCCAAAAATCTCGTCAGCGCCTTCTCCAGAAAGCACCACCGTTACATGCTCGCGTGCAAGTTCAGCTAAGAAATAAAGCGGTACAGAGGATGGATTCGATTGCGGTTCATCCATGTGATATTGAATAATCGGAAGGGCATCGAAACACTCATCCGCTGTGATGATTTTTTTGTGGTTTTCTATGCCAAGAAGTTCTGAAAGCTCTTCTGCCAAATGGGTTTCATTGAACATGGCCTCATATTCTTGAAAGCCGACTGAAAACGTCTTATTCGGCTTGAGTAGTGCTGTGATATAGCTTGAATCCACACCACCAGAAAGGAATGAACCCACTTTAACGTCGCTGATCTTGTGATACTCGACGGACTCTTTGAGTATTTTTTTGATCTGCTCGACATTGGTTTTGAGGTCGTTCTTTTCTACCTTGAATTCAGTGTGCCAGTACGGTACTGTCTTCAAAGTGTCATTTTCAAACATGAGATAATGTGCGGGTTTAAGTTTGTAGACGCCTTTGAAAAACGTCTCTTCCATCGAAGAATACTGGAAAGTCAGATAAGGTCTAAGCGCATCTTTGTTGAGTTCTTTATTGAAGTTTGGATTTTGTAAAAACGATTTGATTTCTGAACCGAAAAGGAGCGAGCCATCTTTCGTGTTTCGCGTATAATAAAGTGGTTTGATGCCAAAGTAATCCCTAGCAATAAACAAGCGTTTTTTCTGTGTATCCCAGATAGAAAAGGCAAACATGCCGCGCAGCTTACTTAAGATCTCAACGCCGTATTCTTCATAGCCGTGGATGATCACTTCACTATCCGTATGGCTGTGAAACTGATGACCCTTCGCCAACAAATCTTCCCTGAGCGCTTGATAATTGTAGATTTCGCCATTGAATACGAGGACGATATCCTCCTTTTCGTTGAACATCGGTTGTTTCGCAACTTCAGATAAGTCGATGATACTCAACCGCCTGAAGCCTAAAGATATTTTATCATCACTGTAAATGCCATCGCTGTCAGGTCCACGATGCTTGATGGCATCAGTCATCTTTCTTATGATTTGCCCGTCGTCATTGTTTTCGACGTGGGTATAACCGACGAATCCACACATATTTTCACCTTCCTATTGCTTCATATTGATTTGTCTCATTTTATTTAAGACGATTTCCGTTTCATTGAAAGGCACTTCCACTTTCCCAATGACTTGAGCCGTTTCATGGCCTTTACCAGATATCAGTAGGACATCCCCATCACTTAATGCTTCAAGCGCGCGTTCGATTGCCTCTTGTCTGTCAACGATCGCCACATATTGACCATTTTCCGATTCTACTGCCTTCACAACATCTGCTATGATGGCATTTGGATCTTGTTCTTTTGGGTTGTCAGACGTCACAAAGCAAAGGTCTGATTTGAGCGCTGCCACTTTTCCCATGGCAATGCGTTTGTCGATGCCAAGTGCACCAGGTGCTGCATAAACACCGAAAACGAGTAACAACCTGCCCCTTGTGAAAGGTCTTAGTGCATCCAGTGCTTTTTCAAGGCCATCCTCAGTATGCGCAAAATCGATGACGACTCTGCGCATTTTATCTTCGTACACCGTCTCAAATCGCCCCTTGACGCCCTTTAACGCATCTATGCCCGTAGCGATGTCCTCAAGGGTAAAGCTTTCAGAAACGCCCCAAGCGACAACTGCGAGCGAATTATAGATATAGATTTCACCAGGGATGTTGACGCGTATTTTTATCTCACCAACAGGTGTGACGGCGGTATAAATAGAATGATCGGCACCGTAGACGATATCGGTTGCATATACATCTGAGCGGTTTGTCAATCCATACGTCAAAGTCATCTCTTGACCACGTTCTCTTAAGCGATCTACCAGTAGCTTGCCATAGGCATCATCGTCATTGATGATATTCGCATGAAGTGTCATATCAAACAGCTTAGCTTTTGCCTCAAAATAATGTGCCATATCTTTATGAAGCTCTAGATGATCTGGTGTCAGATTGGTGAAGATGCCAGATTTAAAATTGCAAAATGCCACGCGATTCAAATCCAGTGCATGTGAAGAAACCTCCATGAGGCAGTAATCCACCGATTCATTGACCATCTCGTCACATATTCTTTGAAGGGTGAGCGATTCTGGCGTCGTGTTTGGCGTTTCAATTTTGCGTTCGCCAATCAAAGTGCCCATTGTACCGATCACACCTGTTTTCTTCTTTTGTCTATCGAGCAACACTTTTATGAAATAACTGATGGACGTCTTGCCGTTAGTACCTGTGATACCAACTAAGTTCAATCTACGTGTAGGATTATGATAAAAATTTGATGACACACAAGCTAGAGCCAATCTCGAATTTTCTACTTTGATGTAAGTCACGTCCGATTGGATGTCGACATCCTTTTCTACGATGATGGCAACAGCGCCACCTTCTATTGCCTTGTTTATATACTGATGTCCATCCGTCGCAAATCCTGAAATTGCTACGAAAAGTGACTTATTTAGCGCTTCTCTCGAGTCAAATGCGATGCTTTCGATCTCGAGGTTGTCATCGCCTTTGATGATTTTATAATCCAATCCTTCTAAGCAAGAAGAAAGTAACATATGTGCCTCCCGTGACGATTGTCATCGATAATCAATACCTATATATTGTCATAGGTGCCCTGAAATTGCAAGTAAAAATAAATGAAACACCTATTCAAAAAAAAGCTGAAGCGTGGTAAAATGAAGGTGTCGCAGGAGGTGTGCTATGGATGTTAATGACAAAGTCGCCATGTACTGGCGCTTAGAAGAAAACGGTTCTGTCCTATGTGAATTATGTCCCCATTATTGTAAGATCAAGTCAGGTCAAAGGGGATTATGTAAAGTGCGTTATAACGCTGAAGGTGTTCTTTACTCAGCCAATTATGGAAAAATTGTCTCTTATGCTTACGACCCTATTGAAAAGAAACCACTCAACTACTTTTGTCCAGGCACGACCATTTTTTCGATCGGTACATTTGGGTGCAATCTCACCTGTAAATTCTGTCAAAATCACGAATTAGTCGCTTTTGATGGACCCGTCGCCGCTGCCAATGATGATCAAGTCCTTGAACTTGCCTCTCAAAATGGTTCGATCGGCATCGCATTTACTTACAATGAACCTACGGTTTGGTACGAATACGTTCTCGATATGAGCAAAAAAGCACATGTGTTAGGCCTTAAAACAGTGCTTGTCACCAATGGTTATATCAATGAATCCCCACTCCTTGAACTTTTGCCATATATTGACGCTATGAACATAGACCTAAAAAGCATGACAGACGGTTTTTATAAAGCCATCTGTGGTGGTACGCTTTCTCCGGTTTTAAAAACCATCGAAACATGTGCGAAGCAGACGCATGTTGAAGTCACCAATTTATTGATCGACGGACTCAATGCGAATCACGACGAGTTAGAAGCTATGTGCAGCTGGCTTGCTTCAATCGATCCCAATATCCCCCTTCACATAAGCCGCTATTTTCCAGCGTACTTACTCGACGTCCCAAAAACAAGGCTTGAAACCCTTGAAATTGCACGTAATATCGCTGAAAAATACCTGAAAAACGTCTCAATCGGCAATGCGTTCCTTTAAGTATGTTTAGAATTTTTATTTCTAATAAATCAAGGCTGACTCAACACGGAAATCAAGTGATTCCACGATTGAGACAGCCTTTTTTTGTTTTCTATTATTTATTTAAATCTCTATTATTTTTTCAAGATTGGTTCAACCATAGGCGATCTCAGTCTAGCACCTGGGTTAAAGCCGCTTCCGATAAGTGGTTTTGCATATTTGATAAACGCTTCAGTGACATTGTTACCCGCTTCATTCATGAACTCAGCTGGCATATGCTTTGTAAGCGCAGCGATTTCTTTGAGGTCGACAAGTCTGAAATCAACTGCGTAATCGCCAGTTCTCTCCATGACTACTGAGCCGTCTTTGTTGTCAATGAGTGCGAATTGAACCGCTTTCTCAGCAACTTCTCTCGCTTCCTTTTGATCCACATCAGACACACATCCAAGGAAAGAGCGTTGCATATAGCCTAAAGTATCTGCACGAACTCTGCCAATGCCGAGCTTCGCTTTTACTTCAGCAACGAGTAAATCGCCAAGGGCACCTGTTCCTGATAACTGAACATTACCGTGAGCGTCTTTTTCGATGTTGTCTTGTAATTTAGTGATAATCGCTTGACCATGTTCATCCTGAATACCTTCCGATACAGCTACGATACATCTGCCATACTTCGCATAAGTCGCTTTTACATCTTCAAGGAAATTCTCAATGATAAATGGTTTTTCAGGGAAGTAGATGAGGTGTGGACCGTCATCTTCATAGACTTTACCAAGTGCTGCTGCACCTGTTAAAAAGCCTGCATGTCTGCCCATGATAACGCCGATATAAACGCCTTCAAGTGCTCTGTTGTCGTAGTTGATGCCAGCAAATGCAGATGCAACATATCTCGCTGCAGAACCGAAACCAGGTGTATGATCGTTGATCACGAGGTCATTATCTACCGTTTTAGGAATATGAACCGCTCTAAATTCATAATTTTGTCTCTTTGCTTCTTCATTGACGATTCTAACTGTATCTGATGAATCATTACCGCCAATATAGAAGAAGAAACGAATGTTATGTGCTTTCATTGATTCGAACATTTTTGCACAGAATTCAGCAGTCGGTTTAACGCGTGTTGACATGAGTGCAGAAGATGGTGTTGCTGCAACCGCTTCAAGGTTAGCAACAGTTTCTCTTGTCAAATCCATAAATTCTTCGTTTACGATGCCTTCAACGCCATGAACTGCGCCATAGATTCTTTCTACTTGTGGGTATTTTTTTGCTTCAAGTACGACACCAACCATTGATTGGTTGATTACTGCTGTTGGTCCGCCCCCTTGAGCGACCAGTAAGTTGCCTCTTAATACATTCGTATTCATCATTGCCTCCTAAGATAGACCATAAAGCTTTGTATATTTCGCTTCTAGATAGTCACAGTAATATTTTGAATTCAATCGCTCACCTGTAATGTTTTCGATGAGTTCGTTTGGCTTTATAAGTGCACCATATTGATGTACCTTTTCGTTTAGCCATTTTGTCAACGGTTCAAAGTTTCCACTGCCTAAGCATTCATCAAGGTCAATTGTTTTCGACATGTGATGCGCGAGTTGGGCAGCATAGGCACTGCCGAGTGCATAGGTAGGGAAATAGCCGAATAGACCTTCAGACCAATGGACATCTTGTAAGACGCCTCTTGCATCGTCTGGCGGCGTAATGCCCAGGTAATCGTGAACCTTTTGATTCCACACAGCTGGTAAATCTTCCACTTTAATGCTACCATCAATCAGCCCAAGTTCAATCTCGTATCGCAACATAATATGAAGCGAGTATGTGAGTTCGTCTGCCTCGATGCGAATCAATGACGGTTCGACGCGGTTAATCGCTTCATTGAAACAATCAAATGTGACATCTGACAGCTGCTCAGGGAACTGTTCATCGAGTTTCGCTTTAAAGAATTTTAAAAACGACTCGCTCTTGCAAAAGTTGTTTTCATAAATTCTAGACTGTGACTCGTGAATTCCGTTTGAAGTGCCTTGTGCCAGTATTGTCCCTTGAAGCTTTTTGTCAATATTCTGCTCGTATATGGCATGGCCACCTTCGTGCGCCGTGCTGAACAAGGCAGAAGCAAAATCGTCTTCATAGTAGTGCGTCGTCAAGCGTACGTCATCGATATCGACACCCATGGTAAATGGGTGCACGCTTTCCTTAAGCTGTCCTCTTTCGAGGTCAAACCCCATCCATCCCAAAAGTTCTCTAGACACTTTGTCTTGCAGGTCTTTTGGATAATGTCTGGTTAAGAACCCAGTATCGATCGGCTTTTGTTTGTCTGCTATCTTTTTTAACAACGGCACGATACGTGCTCGGAGTTCATCAAAAAAGACATTGAGCTGATCAACTGTCATGCCATCTTCAAAATCGTCGATGTACAGGTTGTAAGGATGTCCTTCATAGCCTCTATATTCTGCGAATTTAAGGAGATAATCTATCACCTCAGTCAAGTACGGTTTAAACATTTCAAAATCCGACTTTTCCTTGGAATCTTCCCAGACCATTGCTGATTTGGAGATGAGCACGTTATATTTTTGGTAGTCATCCAGTGGTATCTTTGTCATTTTATCATATTCTTTTTTGGAGTCAACGACCATTGTTCTGTCAACTGCATCGAGTGCGTCCAAATTTTCCAATAAACAGTTAAGATCTGCTTCCATTTCAGGGTTGACGAGCAACTTGTGTTGAAAACCGCTGAGTACACCAACCGCTTTGCTTCTAGCATCTGAGCCGCTCTTTGGCGCTCCTGTTGAGGCGTCCCAGAAGAGCATAGAAGTCGAATAGCCTAACGCTGTGATTTTTTGCTGTGTTTCTTTAAAACGATTTAAAGCGTCTTCGAATTTTACCATCGTTATATTCTCCTCTCAAAACTATATGATATTGAATCGCGACATTCAAATTTCAATATTACTAGTACTCTAAGATTATAACAAAAAAATATTAGAGTTGAAACCTTTAAGTGAGTGTGATAGACTTTTATTTGAATTTTACAAGGAGGGCAAACATGTCTTTATTCGAACAATGGAACGCGATCCTCGAAGGTAAAGGATTAACACAAGCGCAAACAGACGAATTTTGGAATGCTTATTTAGCGCATGAAAAAGTCATTTATGAAGATATTTTAGACAAAAAAGTGACGGACAATGTAGATAAAATAACTGGCACACTCAAAGCTTTCGGCGAACTTTACGAACTCGAGCCAATGCTCGCTATCGGCTTCATCGACGGCATTCATACTAGCCTAAAAGAAGAGATCGATCTTGAGTCAATCACTGAAGAAACAGAAATGGACTACACAATCGATTTCGAAAAACTCTATTACAACATGCACGTCGCAAAAGCGGAATGGCTTTACAACATTAAGGCATGGAGCGACATCTTGACTAAAGAGCAAATGAAAGAAATCAAGAAAAGCTACGTTGACACAGTGACGGTTAGAGTAGAAAACAAAATCGGTAGAAACGATCCATGTCCATGTGGCAGTGGTAAAAAGTACAAAAAATGCTGCATCGATAAAGAAACGGCATAGAATAGGAAAAGCTGATAATGAATGATTATCAGCTTTTTTTATGCCCTAATATGACTCTGAACTGCTGTATTTTGATTTGTAGAGCTTGCGTCTATCCAGTACGAATACCGGTTCAGTAAACTGCTCTTCAGGAATTTCTTTGAGCGCTTTGTTCATATCGTACATTCTTGCATCAATCATATCGAGATAATGAAGCATTTCCGCTTCAGGAATCAGCGGCTTCTTAGGACTTCCGAACTCCGGTTCATAATGATGTGTTAAAATCATATGTTGTATGAGCAATGATATTTCTGGATCGATCCCCAATGATTCAGCAGTACGATCGATGCGCTTTATACCCATGATAATATGGCCAAGTAACTGACCTTCTTTCGTGTAACCTTCAACCACACCAACTTCAGTTGCGTCCATTTCATTGATCTTCTCAATATCATGCAAGATGACCCCTGCATAAACCAAATCGAGGTTGACGTTCTTGTAGACTGCGCCAAGCGCTTTTGCAGATCGCAACATTCTAAGGATATGATAGAGCAAGCCTGATTTGATGGCATGATGATTTGATTTTGCCGCTGGGTAATATAATAGCTCTTTTTTATACGATTCTAACAGCGCTGTGACAAGACTTTGAATATCCGCAGATGTCATCTCGCTGACAAAGGTCATGATTTCATCGAGCATGAGTTGTGCTTCTATCGGCGCAGTTGGAATGAACTGATTGTAATCCACCTCATCTTCTGGTAATAGACCACGGATTTTAATCAATTTTAGCTGTACAGAAGTTTGCCACTGAGTGACGCTTCCCATAATTTTAACGACTTCACCTGGATTGTATATCGATTCAACATCGCCTTTGACGTCCCAAAGCTTCGCATTGACTTCACCTGTTATGTCTTGAAGTGTAAAATCAATATAAGGCTTGTTGGCACTTGACGTCTTCACGTTTTTTGCCTTTACTAGGTAATAGCCCGTAATTTCTTCACCAATTTTAAAATCTTTTATTAGCACTTAACACACTCCTTTTTTTGCAGCTCTCTTATCATCATAAACGATTTATTGTTCAAATACGAGTCTATAGATGAAATAGGCGACATTTTGCATTTTATTAAAATCGATTGAATTTTCGATCGTATCCTTAGGCGTATGATAGAACCTTTTATCGAGCTCTGTTAAACTAATCGTTTCGTATCCAGCCATTTCAAGAGGTACGTGATCGCTACTCCCCTTGTCGCTTTTAAAAGTTTTTATGTTCATTGACTCTGCCAACAATAACGCTTTCTCTTGTAGCTTTACTGACTGTATCGCGGTAGCGCTGATTTCTAGAGGGACGTTGCCAGATGCGCCTACCATGTCGACGTTGAAGAATTGAAACGCTTCGGGATCCAGTGGCAATTGCGCAGCAAAATGACCTGAACCATGCATGCCTTCCTCTTCGCCATTAAAAGCTATAAAATAATAATCAAGTTCTGGATCGCCTGTTTCTACGAGAACTTCGGCGAGTGCCAACATCGTCGTGACACCAGACGCGTTATCAAGCGCTCCAGGGTTGTATGTGCCATCGTGATTGTTGCCAAGATGGTCAAAATGCGCACTGATTACAACGCCCGTATCACCTTTGCCATCAATCATGCCTATGACATTGTTCGTTTCTATAAGATCAATGGATACTTCTGTCTTAAAGCGCAATATCCCAGTAGGACTCTCGCTCAATAACGTTTTGACATCTTCAGAAATTCTATAAATTAAAAGTCCGTTTGTATTGTCGTTCGTGGTGACCATTTTTGAGTAAGGTGAAAGGACAAAGTAGCCACTATTTTGTTGAGAAGATTCATAAAGCACCACTTTCGGCCGATGCTCAGACTTCATAATTTCACTGAATAGAGCGTCGTAACTGACACCTGATATGGCCATTTCAGTGTACACGACAACCTCTGGATTGCCTAAACTTTCAAAATCGTATAAGTTAAACGGGTCGTCAATGACTTTGTATTCACCTTCAAATGTGCCAATCCCCTTCGCAAAATCACGTGCCACAAATTCGTTGAAGTCCTCTCCAAAAGTAAATTCATAAATACGTGCATCGACGTTGAGGCTCATCTCAGTTGCACTGTGTTTCATCGGCAAAATCATTTCAAATGGCATGAGATATTCATCCGTAAATTCAGGTGAAACGAGCCCAATTTGGCGCATCTCGTCCCTTATATATTCTGCCGCAAGATCATTGCCCTGCGTCCCTGGAAATCTCCCATCAAATTCGCTTGATACAAGTTTTTGTAATCTCATCTCAAGACGACTAATAGGAAAAAGCGACTCTCTAATCGCCAGTTCAGGGTCTTCTGTGGTAACTTCCTGCGTTATAATCTCTGGTTGAGAAGTCGACGGATTCATTTGTCCTTGCTCAGTGACTAGGCTAGCTTCATGATTTATAAAAGCCAACGTCAACAAACCAAACGCGATTATGACGCAAATCAAGATTCCCAGCATCATGATATTTTTATACTTATTTTTGGGACGCGGGTTATCGTATGCTTGATCGAATAGATCGTCCCGCGATGCCCTATATCTTATTTTCATATTTTCACCTTATTTTGAATTGCATCATATAGTAAATAAAAACTCAGGCTCAATGAGAAATTCTCATATGAACCTGAGTGACTTACATTTTTTCAATCGTATATTTCTCTTTAAGTGTTTCCACTTTGCTGATATACGCTGAATTTTGCTTTTGAATCAAAAGTTGGTGGCGAATTTGATCTTTAACCGCTTCAAGAGGTTGCGTTTCAGCAGCTTGTTCAGCCGTTTTAACGATGATATGGTAGCCAAACTGCGTTTTTACAGGAACTGACATTTCATCGAGCTTAAGTTCAAATGCGGCATCTTCGAATTCTGGAACCATTTGTCCATGTCCAAAGAAGCCCAAGTCGCCTCCTTGCTCTTTTGAAGGGCATTTTGAATATTTTTGAGCCGCTTCTTCAAATGTTAAACCTCCGCCAATCTCTGCGATGATTTCATTTGCTTGGTCAATTTCGTCTACTAGAATATGTGATGCCTGAATTTGCTCTTGTCCAACAAAATAATGCGGGTTTTCATTGTAAAAAGTTTCAATTTCTGAAGCTTCAACTTCAACGCTTTCAACGAGGTTCTTGATGTTGAATTGCTTGAGTAAGCCATCTTTCATGCGATTAAATTCTATTTTAAAGGATTCTGTCTCCTCTAGTTTTGAATCGACTGCTTCAGCATAGAAAAGCTCTTGGTAGATTAACTCATCAAGAAGGCGTTGCATGCCTTGCTCTCCTTGAAACTGGCCTTGGATCTGCTGTCCAAGTGTTTGAAAAAATACATTTAAATCACCTTCGGTAATATCTCTACCATTGACTTTTGCTAATACTTTATTTGACATTTGTGTTGCTCCCTTCATATGTTGTATTTATTGAGGCAATTGCGTAATTGGTTATCCGAAGTCTATATTATCAAATTTAAGGTCATATGACCATAAATTCACCAATATTTTTTTATTTTTTTGAAAACAGAACAATGCACTTAACTGAAGTATGCGTCAAGTTCCTCTTCGGTGATGCCAAAAGATTCGAATACGTCCTTATTTAAATAGTTGTCATACTTGAGATAATCCATCGATTTCCAAGCATAGTAATTGGCTAGATGGACAGCCTTTACAAGTTCTTGATTGATAATATTTGGATTCATCGGATCATGATGATAAAGCGCAGCTTCGATGATCGGGTAAGGCAGTCCCCATAAATCGAGAAGATAGCCACCGAGTTCTTCATGACTGAAGCCTATGACTTCGCGCTCCAGATCGTGAAATTTTAGTGTTGGATCCGCTGCCGACCTTTTGACTATCGCATCAAACTCCATCGGGTAATTGCTCATGAGCACAATGCTTCCTATGTCATGTAAAAGACCAACCGCTGAGATGTTGTTATTGAGCGGTTTACCAAGAAAGTCGACATAAAAGCCATTTAGGATCTTATTGGTCATACGCACATGCGTCCAATGCAAATCCCGAGTTTTGGGATCAAGTCCATCATTGCCAAATACTGCATTGGTCAAAATGATATTTTTGACATTGATTAGTCCAATAAACATGATCGCTTGTCTGATCGATCCCGTTTTTGCATTGTAAAATGCCGTATTGGCCAGTTTCAGAATATTTGAAGTAATCGCAGGATCCTCTTCGAGCTTATTGGCGATATCTTCAACTGAGACATTGTTCATAATCATGTTCGTCATTTCAAAATAAACTTGAGGGACGGTTGGCAAATGCTTTAAATTCGGCATGAGGTTGATCAAATTTTTATTTTTGACTTTTGCATCAATTTCGAGGACTTTATCGATTAGGCTAAACAAGTCGTCAATTGAAATGCTCTTATTACATTGAATTTGTGAATTGTTCATCTTTTTGGGCATGAAATGCTCGAGATTCGTCTGCACATCAGAAACACAAATTCGAATCGTCTTGGGATAGTGATTCTTGATGTAGGTCAAGATTACTTTGTCGGCATCTTCATTAGCTGAGTCAACGATAGCGATCTCAATTGGTCCTTTGTTTAAGATCTCAATAGCCGCAGTTAAATCCTTTGCATGCACGATTTTAAACCGGTGCTCTGAAATGCGACGGGTTACAGTTTTTATATACGTTAAATCCTTTGAAATGATCAGGACATTATTCATAGCTTGAATTTACCTCTTTCTTAGTCTATAAATCATAGGTTTTATACCCGCTCAGTGATTTAAATTCACATTTTTGTTGAATGATGTTGAAATAGACGCATTATTTATGCTAAAATTGATATTAATGAAAGACGATTTCTTCATATGAGTTGTACCTCCCTCTGTAAATCCCTATGTTACAATCTCAGATGATCAAATTGTTCCTGTCATTCCTTATACTAGAGTGCCATCTCTAGTATTTTTTTTTGTTATAATTTCAAAACTGTGGTATAAATCTAAGGAATTACAAATAAGTGGCAAAAAACAATTTAAAACAAGAGGGCATTATATGATATTTGTGGATTTATACAAATTGGCACGATCAATTGACGGTTATTGTTATACATTATTCAGTAAAATAGATGATGAACTAGTCCCCCAGTTGCATTTAATTGAGGTAGACAATATTCGTTCAAATGTGCAACAAGGTTTGATGAATGCTGAGAATCCTGGTGTGTATCATAGTGAGGCTTTTGCTTATAAAGGCAAAGTCTATTTGTTTGCCATGCAGTTTGATCCAAAAGTACTGGATACTTTCTATAAAATACCGCAAAGTTCTGAACTAAGGCTTCGCTCATTGCTAGATACCATTATATACGAAACACTTTCGTATATCAATGAATGTGCACAGGGTTTAGTGCATGGGGAAGAAATCCTTGAAAAATCTCATACGGAACTCATCAAGATGTCTGGAAGGCACTTTTTACAAGGCATTTTACGTAACGATAGCGTCGTGAATCCATTTGAGAAAATCAATAAAATATCATCACTCAGTTATGAAAAATCATTTAGCGATGGCAAAATTCTGCTTATGAACAATCAAGCAGCTCTTGCATTTGCCACGAAACACCTGCTAAAAACGTTGGTTCAATTTGAAGAGAAAATTCCACTTTCAAGTACGCGGCATATCCGTAAAATCTTGGAACTTAGCAACTCAGAGGTCTATCTTTTGTCAGACGGCGAATTCCTCTATAGCACAGTAGAATTTATCCTTCCCCATGAGACACACTATAATTTTTTCACGATTGAGTTCAACAACTACTTTTCGTGGCAACTCAACCATAATGGCAATAAACTGATGCAAGTGACACATGAAGAAGTGTTTATTCCAAAACCGAAAGTCAGTTTTTTTAACTTTAGCATGGAAGTCAAAAAAATATTTCCAGATCTCGAATCAAAGAAAATTCTCAATCTATATCGATTGGCACTTGAAGCGCTTAAGCAAGTTAAAGGCACGATTATAGTCGTGTCAAAAAATGCAAGAAGCGAAGCACATCGACTGAGAAACCAGGGTTTTCTCATAGAAGCACTACCGCTTTCACCTTCTATCATTCGTTCAATTACAAGCATTGATGGTGCGGTTCTTATGGACCTTGATGGCTTTTGTCATGGCATAGGCGTTATACTCGATGGCATTGCAACAGAAAAAGGGGACCCTTCTCGAGGTGCAAGATATAATTCAGCCATCCGTTATGTTGAGACGATCGCAAAAACCCCAAATTACGCGAATTGCTTTGCTATCGTCATTTCAGAAGATGGCGATGTGGACATGATCTCTCAATATCTGTATTAATAAAGCTATCCTTACTTATTAAAGAACACTTCGTATAGTGTGATTGCCAATAAACTTGAAAAAAGAATAAAACTAAATACTGCAAGGATGATGGATCCCTTGACCAAAGATATGATGGCTAATACTGTCAATATCACTAAAAAGATGAAGCCTTTGCGCGTTATTTTATAATTTTCCACCGACGACCTCCGATAAACGAACATTTTTTATAAGTTTATTGTACTTTAATTAACACTACTTTTCCAGTCCCATATGTGACCTAATTCCAAAAGGAATGATTTCAATTTACTCAGCCTTCGACATCAGTTATACTTATATATAACGAAAGTGTTGGTGCGAGGTGAAGCATGTTTTTACAAGTCAGCTACTGGACGGCATTTACAGCGGGTTTTCTTTCTTTTTTTTCACCATGTCTCTTGCCTTTAGTTCCAGCCTATATCATGTATTTAACGGGCAGTTTTGAAGCAGATGAACTCGTCAAGAAAAGGACAAAAGCGATCGTTCAGACGATTGGGTTTATTATTGGTTTTACGATGGTTTTCATGGTTATGGGCATATCAGCCAGCTTTATCGGCCAACTATTTGCTCAAAACAAGCAAATACTATCAAAAGTGAGCGGCATCGTCATCATTTTCTTTGGTCTATATATGGCGGGATTTATCAAACTCGGCTTTATGACGAAGGATTATAGAAAGTCAAAAGCGCGAACAAACGTGACATTTCTTTCTGCAATTACCATCGGCATGGCTTTCGCATTTGGTTGGACACCTTGTTTTGGTCCAATACTCGGTGCGATATTAGCCTCTACAGCTGCGGTGAGCAAGGATGTTGCTGAAGGTGTCAGACTACTTTTTATCTATTCGATGGGAATGGCAGTGCCTTTTTTATTGACATCGATCTTTCTCAACTTCTTTGATAGCAAAGTTGCCAATTTAGCCAAATATTCCAAACAATTGAATCGTATTGCTGGACTATTTTTGATAACAATTGGCCTTTTGATCTTTTTCGACAAAATGACACTCATTGCAAACTGGTTGTTGAAAATAACTGGTACATTTTCTTGAGGAAATTGCATAATTCCAATTTTATGATATTTCTCACATGAAAACGGCGTAAATAAGGCATTGTTGCCGTGTGAAAATATGCTTTTGTGACTTATTAGGTAATTATGCAATTTCCATACTTAATTCTCGAAAGGAGAACGCATGACATTATTTTCACTTAAAAAAATCACCACCCTTCTTTTGACAGGACTTATGGTCGTCGTCTTGACTGCTTGTCAAGGTTCGGATGCAATTGACACCTCTACCACTGAGACTGTTACAACTGAATCAGAATCTACAACAGAAGTGGCGTCTGCAACAGAAGTGGAGTCCACCACTGAACCTGAACCGTTTATTGTTGAAGATTTTGAATTAGTTGCTCTTGATGGCACTAAAACTAACTTATACGCATATGAAGGTCAAATCATTGTATTGAATTTTTGGGCGACATGGTGCGGTTTCTGCGTTGAAGAAATGCCACTTCTCGATGAAATGGACAAACGTGACGATATCACTGTCATAGCGATAAGCGTCGGCGAGGAAGCTGAAACAGTAAAAAAATATATCGAAGACGGCGGCTATGACTTTGATGTCTATCTTGATAAGGAAGGCACTCTGGCCAGCAAATTTGGCGTTACAGGTTTTCCAACGTCATTGTTTTTAGGCAAAGATTTTGAATATTTCTACTCATATCCAGGGATGCTTGAGCAGGACACATTTGATTCAGTACTTGAAGCCATTGACGAAATTGTTAAAGAACGAAGCGGTAAATAAATATAACTATAAATTAACAGCTTTTCATAAAAATAAATCATAAGCGAGGGTCACAAATGGAAATCAACAAATCTTTTTTTCTAGACTTTCTAACTAAAATTCTACTTACAGATAGTCCAAGTGGTTTTTCAAAAAACGTCATGTCCCTTATAGAAAAACAAACGATTGATTTTGGCTTTGGCTTTGAGTACACACATAAAGGCAATGGCATCATCACTATTGATGGTCTTGATCAATCTAAAACGATTGGCTTATCGGCGCATGTTGACACACTTGGTGCCATGGTACGAAGCATATCAACAAATGGTACATTGAAGTTTTCATTAATCGGAGGACCGATTGTGCCAACTTTAGACAGTGAATACTGTAAAATCATCACGCGAGATGGCAAAGTTTACTCAGGTACTTTTTTAAGCAATGCCCCAGCTATGCACGTTCATAAAGAAAGCTCCTCTCTTCAAAGAACACCTGATACGATGGAAGTAAGGTTGGATGAGGTCGTCAAAACGAAAGAAGATGTTATGAAATTGGGGATCCAAGCTGGAGATTTTATTTGCATTGATCCAAAGACTACTATCGTCAATGATTTTGTAAAATCAAGATTTTTAGATGACAAAGCTTCCGTTGCATGTTTGTTTGGCGTTATGGAAGTGCTTTATAAGAACAATCTAAAACCTCAATATAAGACTAAGATCGTCATATCTACTTATGAAGAAGTTGGTCACGGCGCTGCTCACATTCCTTCGGATATTGAAGAAATGCTGGCGGTGGACATGGGTTGCATCGGTGAAGACTTAACTTGTACAGAATTCGATGTATCCATATGTGCAAAGGATTCAAGCGGTCCATATGATTATGATTTTACAAGCAAACTAATGGCTTTGGCTAAAGCGAACAATCTTAAGCACGCTATAGATATCTATCCATTTTATGGTTCCGACGTCAGTGCCGCACTACGTGCTGGCAATAACATCAAAGGCGCATTGATTGGTCCAGGTGTTCATGCGTCACACGGCATGGAACGCACGCACTATTCCGCTTTAGAGAACACGATGCAACTCGTCTACAACTATCTCCTAACAAAATAAAGTCAATCAATGACCAAGTGAGTTCAAAAATAAAGACCATTGTCCAATACCGGTAACTATACCTGATTGGAACAATGGTCTATTTTTATTTCCTCACTCAGAGTTTATTTTTTGAAAAATGTCAGACCCACTGCGCCTTCACCTGCATGCGTGCCGACAACAGAGCCAATTTCGATTTCATGAATTTTTGCGATCTCAAATTTTTCGAGCAACAACTGCTTGATTTCCTTCAGCTTTTCTAGATTATTTGCATGAGCAATCGCCACTTCATCGATTTTGCCTTCTGGATAAGCTGCTGACAATTGATCGATCATCCAACTAAGGCCCTTTCTTGAGCCTCTCGCTTTTTCAGCGACATTTACCAAACCGTCTTTTACTTCGATGATTGGTTTGAGATTCAGTACTTTTCCAATCATTGCAGTACCAGATGAGAGGCGGCCACCTTTTTTTAGATTTTCGAGCGTATCGAGCATGCCATATAATTGGTTGTGCTTGATCATATCATCCGCATATGCAACTATCGCATCCATATCAGCACCTGAATCGATCATCGCTTTAATTCTTATAATTATAAAACCAAGTGCAAAACTGACGGTACGACTATCAATTAGATGAATGTTATCACTGCCCACCATTTCTTTTGCAATAACCGCAGAATTATAAGTTCCACTTAAATCTGAAGATAAAAAGATACCTAAAACCTGATTGCCTGCTTCGATTTCTTTCGTAAAAAGGTCGAAAAATTCACCCGGATTGACTTGTGACGTTGTTGGTAATTCTTTAGAGTCACGCATCAAGGCATAAAATTCTGGGTTTGTCAGATCGATTTTATCGATGTACTCACGATCTTTAAATAGTACCTTGAGTGGTGCAAATGGTATGTTTTGTGCTTTCAAATACGCTGGGTTTAAATCGCAGGTGCTATCCGTTATCAATGTTATTTTCATATGCCTCTCCTAGTATTATATTTTTGGAATTAGTTTGAGAATCAAAGTATTAAGTTAAAAAAATAGTGTCAAATAGTCACTTTTCTAAATATTTCTGGTTAAAATACGTCGTCACTTTTGACAGTGCTTTGATGAGCGTATCGCGTTCAGAACCATCTAGTGCTGACATCGTGTACTCAATCATCTCTTCGTGAAATGTTTCATGATGTTGAAAGGCTCTTTGACCAAGTTCGCTTAAACAGATCAATACCACGCGGCGGTCTTCATCGCTTCTCACACGCGACACGTATCCTTTTTTAACAAGATTAGTCATAGATATCGTAAGTGTACCCACAGTAATGTGAAGTTTAGCAGCTATGGTTGACATTGGTTGAACGGTGTCGAAGCCGATTGCTTCAATAACGTGGAGTTCACTCAGTGTCAAATTGTTGAAAGGTCCTTTTTTAAGCGACTTTTCTTCAATGCTTAAAATCTGGTTGAATACGACGACCAAAAGATGGTTTAAAATTTCATTTTTTGATTCCATTGCCACCTCACTAAATTACTTTGAACATCAAAGTATTTATTAAATTATAGCTCTAACCCGTTGAATTGTCAAGATTTATGGCGTTTAATCACAAGGTGTGTCATCGCAATTGCTATCGGAAAAGAAAACCAATTTAAGAATGTGTAGGGTGCATATTCCAACGCGCTGACCCCTGTTATGGCGAGCACGATGATTGCATTGACGTTCCAAGGCATAAGTGGTGCCATCGCAGTTCCCGTATTGGCAATGATCTGAGCGAGATTCAAGGGCTCAAATCCATGTTTGTTAAAAAACGATTTCAAATATTTTCCTGGAACGAGAATGCCCACTGTTTGATCGCAAGTCAAAGCATCCAGTACCGTGGAAAGAACTCCGGTATTGACAAGGGCACTCACTCGATTTTTGCTTTTCTCCTCTACTAGAGAAATGATTGGAGCAATCCAGCCACATTTTTCATATAGCGTGCTCATGGAAATTCCTGCCATGATGATGAACACCACTTCAAGCATCGCATAAGCACCACCGATTTCAAGTGATTTGATGAATGGCTCTGACGAAGTCCCTGCAAATCCAAAACCCATAAAGCTTAAGACGTCCAGTGGGTGCTGTCCCTGTACAAAAAGTGTGATGAGCGCAGACATCGTAATGCCTATTCCGAGAACCTTCATAGATTTGAGCCCTCTAAAGCTCGTCCAAAGTACGACGATCGGTACGATAAAAAAGAATGGTGATATCTCAAAATTGCCAAGTATTGTACTTTTGTAAAATGTCATATCCTCGATAGAAATCGTGCTCGTATATTTTAGGCTCAAAACAAAATAGGCAAGTCCAGCCAAGATAGCAGCAGGAATCATGATGATGCCCGTCTGCTTGAAATACTGTTTAAAAGGCACGTTTACAGTCTCAAGTGTAAAATTGACGAGCGCTGAGATTGGTGAAAGTCGATCAGCGACATATGCCCCTGACATAAGAGCGCCTACGAGTATGCCACTGGGCATACCGATACTGACTCCAAGTGAAAAAAGCGCCACACCTACCGTACTGAGCGTACCTAGTCCCGTGCCCAAAAAAAAGGCGACCACAGCCGTCATCAGATACGCAAATAACAAGAAATAGACTTTGTCTACAATTTCAAAACCATAATAAATCAGTGCAGGTACGATTCCTGATGAAATCCACATCGCGACATTGACGCCGATTAAAAAGACGATTATATAAATATCCTTGATACTTAAAATGCCCTCTGTAATCCAACGCATACTCGTTTTAAACGGTATGCCATTTGACTTTAAAATGACTACTGCCAGCGCAAGTGTCAGCGTTAACCCCCAGACCAACGATCTGCCTATGTATAGACAGGTAAAAACACTTATGATAAAAATTGCCGCTAAAATAACCCCCCATTTTTTTGCCACTTGCTGCTGAACCACGTTATGTCCTCCCCTTATTATGCTATTTGAAATTCAAATCTGCTTAGTTCCCAATTACCGTCATCACCTCTAAATTTTTCGATAAAATGAACTACACCATGGCGATCAATCAGAATCACAGTTTCGTGGCGTGTCCCATATGCCTCAAGTTCAATAAATATAGAAGAGATGGACTTTTCCAGATTTAATTCTAATCCCGTATTAGGCAGGTCACTTTCGTCAGCCTCCACTTTGTTTTCTAAAATGGCAAAAAGAGTATTTTCATCCAATTGATCTTTTGAAATAGCTTCTGACAAATCTTCTTTGATCCTGTTGACTTTAGGCCATGGCGTATTCAAAAAAGCATTGCTTAAGCCATGAATACCAGACTCAATCTCAATGATGCGATCTTCAATATTTGAATAGAAATAAAGGCCGTTGATATCGCCAACTATGAGATTGTATGGATT
The DNA here is from genome assembly GCA_942493125.1 of Acidaminobacteraceae bacterium. Lineage (GTDB taxonomy): Bacteria > Bacillota > Clostridia > Peptostreptococcales > Acidaminobacteraceae > Fusibacter_C. The sequence goes on from OW818667.1 coordinate 1,030,623, forward strand.
GTAGTGCGCCTTTTTCTTCGACAATGTTTCTAGATATTGTACAGGTTGCATCGTGCCCTCAAGAAAGTTTTTCGTTAACAATCCGCGGGATTCCGGCTCTTCAACATGCAAGGTGAAATCTCGATAATTGGTGATGAACGCCATGCGCCCCGATTGGGAAATGCCCGTCCAAGTCCCGCCCTTTTCAAGGTCTATACCACTTAAAACACCACCGCGCATCTTTGCATTTTCAGTTTTTCTTTTATAAAATTCATCTCGGTTGCCTATAAATATAAATGGGTATTCTGGATGCCTATTATAGGCAATCGCCAATGTACACATGGGGTTTCATCCTTTCTAGAACCATTTTTTCTTCTTAAAAAACACGGTCATACTAACGACAATAACAAGACTTGTTATTAGAAATACTGGTATGGCATTCGGTTCCTTCATTCCAGGAAAATGTGTGAAGTTCATGCCAAAGAATCCGGTCATGAAATTTAAAGGGATAAAAAGCGCCGTAAACACGGTTAGAACAGCCATAATATGGTTAAGCTTATTACCAGTATTCAACATGTTGATTTCATAAATATTGTTCACCATCTCGCGATATAATCCAACAAGGTCGTTGACGTGATTGACGTGATCGCTGACATCCGAGAGATAGACCTTCACTTCATTTGAAATCCACTCAGATTTTTCACTCTGAAGCTCAACCATGATGTCTTTAAATGGTATAACGGATGCTCTTATTAACAAGAGCTGTTTTCGAAGTTTAAAAAGGCGATCCATAGAACTTTTGGAAGCTTCAATTGTCGTCTGTTCGTGTTCATCTATTTCATCGCCAATAGAAGCAAGTATTTCAAGTTGATTATCCACTAATGCATCTAGCAAGATATAATACAAATAATCTGCACCTTGACTTCTAACCTTTCCGATTTTCTCGTTCAAGCGACGTCGCACATCATCAAATACATCGCCTTCATTTTCTTGGAGTGTGATGACGATGTTTTCTAAAAGCAATATTGAAAGATGCTCATGTAAAACTTCACCCGTATCCTTATTCGTTTTATCGACTTTTGGATCTGCACGATAGATCATTTTAAAAAGAGAAAATAAGTAGTTGTCTGTGAATTCAATCTTACTGCGTTGTGATACGTGAACGATATCCTCAAGAACAAGTGGAGACAGCCCGAAGATTTCTCCAATTTTTATGATTGTATCAACCACGTTAAGGCCAATTATATTGATCCAAATCGTATTTTGCGTATCCATCAACATCATTATTTCAGATTCAAAATCTGAGTCACCGTATGTTTCAAATTTGATGGCTTCATGATTATATGAAAAAACTTCAATGATTGTATTGTCATTATTAAAATCGCCTGTATAGACTACCGATTCTGGTGGTAGATTTAATTTAGTACGTTTCATATTGCATCCTCGACTTAGGTTTGACATCGATGCATGATTGCTTATGCGCCGCTAATCCTATTATAATTTACATCGCGTTGCAATTAAAGATAAAAAAAAAGAACCAGGTTGTCATCTGATTCAATCTCTTAAGATAGAAGTGTATTTTATTCATATAGATGGGCAATACCCTCATATTGCATGATGGGTGGTTTTTTTGATAAAATGCTGATTGATTTTGTCGGACAGAGATTCACACAGCGATAACATATGATACACTTGCAACTCTGCATAATCTTGCCATCTTCAAGCCTTAAATTTTGTTCTGGACAACTCGACACACATTTTTCACAACGTGTGCAAGTGTTCAAGTTGATTTTGACATTTCTAGCGAGTTTTCTTTCCCACTTTGAAAAAGGCACGCGGTTGAGTGCGCCAATCAATAATGCACTGACACTATCGCCTCGTTTGACGAGAATGTTCTTAGCAAAATCCATGCAGTAAAGCTCAATACGCTGACGCGTGACATCGACAACCGCTTTTGCTTCTTTGCCATTCTTTAGTTGAAACAGTTTCACATCGGAAAGATTGGATGGCATGTTGAAATGCTCTATTGAAACAATCTGAGCATGACATTTTCTGAGGATACGTGCCATATATGCGCCTCCATCACCTGAAAACATCAACTGCGTTGCGATGACGATGGCTTTTTTATCTTCAAGATGTGGTGCTATGTTCTTGATAAATCGCCACATATTAAGTGGTGCCATTGAGCCATGTACAGGATATGCAACAAGAATATAATCAGCAATCGCAATTTTAGGGATATCATCTTCTGTAAAAGCCTCAATACTTATGGCCGTCATATTGATCTCGTATTTCTTGAATTCTTGACACATCGTGTCCACTACAAACTTCGTATTGCCAGTGCCTGAAAAATATAATGCAAGTATCTTCATTTTGATGTTTCCTTTTCCTTGTTTCTGATGTACTTAAGGCTTACGCTCGGATTGTTGGTCTTTCTTGAGCGAATCTCAAATTGTTTCAAAGAAGAGACAAATGGGGTCAGTTTAGAAAAACCGTAGTTACGTGTATCGAAATCCGGATAGCGTTTATTGAGCATGCTTCCAAGTTCGCCAAGGAAAGCCCAACCATCGTCATCAGATATCTCAGTGATGATCGATCTTATGACATCGATAAGTTCATCTTTCGTGATCATACCAGCTTTCGTTTCTTGGAGTGTATTAGGCTGTTTTTTTGTGTCTTCTGGTTGATCTACTGTTACAGCGGTTAACACTTCTAAGTATTTGAATTTCTCACAAGCGGCGATAAACGGCGTAGGTGTTTTTTTCTCACCCATGCCAAGCACATACATACCAGCTTCTCTAAGTCTTGCCGCTAATTTGGTGAAATCGCTATCACTGGAAACGATGCAGAAGCCGTCGACATTATTTGAATATAAAATATCCATCGCATCAATTATAAGTGCGGCATCGGTAGCATTTTTACCGGATGTATAGCTATATTGTTGAATAGGTGAAATGGAATAATTCAGTAGCACTGTCTTCCATGACGCAAGTTGTGGCTTTGTCCAATCACCATAAATCCTCTTGTACGTTGGTGTTCCGTGATTGGCCACTTCGTCGATAATAGCTTTGATGTACTTATCTGAAACATTGTCCGCATCGATTAACACTGCTATTCGCTTGTCCCTTTTATCTCTTGAATCACTGTTCATATAAGTCTCCAATTCTCAATTTATTGGTCTTATGTCTATTTTATATGCACCCCTCCAAGATTACAAGTCAAAGGTCGTTTAAAGGTAGTTTTATCGTAAAAGTCGTGCCCTGCCTCACTATGGATGAACACGTGATTTCACCTTCATAAAGATCGACGATGCGCTTTACTATGGACAATCCAAGACCGTTGCCTTCGGTTTTGTGCGCGACATCTCCTTGATAAAATTTTTCAAAGATCCGCGCTGCGGTACGATCGTCCATCCCTTTACCTGTATCGCCAATTTCAACGATGGCTGATTGATCGACTGCGTATACCTTAATGGACAGTATCCCATTAGGTTCTGAAAATTTTATGGCATTATCTATAAGGTTGATCCAAACTTGTTGAAGCATTTCTTCATCACCCTGAAAATCCAATGCTTCCAAATCAAGATCGAGTTCCAAATCTTTTTTGCTCCAACTTTGTTCTAGTAGTAATATGACGCGTCTAACCTGCTCATCTAAAGAAAACCGGTGCATTTTTTCGATGATTGCTTGATTTTCTAGACTTGAAAGTCGGAGTAAATTTGACGACAGTTTAGATAACCGATCCGTTTCGTCTATGATGATTTGAACGTATTCCCGCCTTGTCCTATCATCGATATCATTTGATTGTATGATCTTCGCAAAGCCACTTATAGACGCGATAGGCGTTTTAAATTCATGTGACACACTGCTGACAAAATCTTTTTTTAGGTATTCGTTATTTTTTAACTCCTGAGCCATTTTATTAAAGTTCATCACTAAAACACCAATTTCATCGTGCGTTGTTTGCTTCACTTGTACATCAAAGTTGCCAACTGCAACTTGTTTGGTCGCCTCAGTCAATCGCTTCATTGGTTTTACGATTTGCTTTAGGACGATAAGGACCAATATTATTGTGATTAACATACTGAGTAATAATGCCGTCCTCAGCGATTTGCCAATATGTTCAAATATTGCGCTATTGAATACAGGTTGTATCATTACCCAATGATCATCTATCTTTGTGATTAAATAAAGACTCGTCCTTTGATGCAGTATTTTTTCAGGCATGTAGGTCTCTACTTTGCCAGTATCTATATCTGAGACACCTTCTGATGAGATGGTCGGATTGGCCTCAATCAATTGATGGGCTTCCCCATAAAATTTTACAGACATAAAGCTATTTCCCGCAATATCAGAAAGCTCTGAAAGTGAAAAGTCGTAGTTATCAACGAGCATATCCAGCTCGTCTACTTTCTTTTGCATCATACTCGCAAGGGGCTCATACATCAGTTGAACCGTAAATCCGGACATGACTGCAAACGCTATCGTGCTTGATAAAAATAGGATCCCTGTAATGATGAAGACAAATTTTGTATAAATGGATTTAAATTTAAACCACTTCATTGCGTTCCGCCTTATATCCCAGACCTCTGATCGTCACAATCGAAAAGTCGTCATTGTCTTCAAATTTTTCTCTGAGTCTTTTGATATGGACATCCACTGTCCGTTCATCCGCCTCTGCATCATAGCCCCATATTTCGTCCATAAGCTGCTGCCTTGTGAATATTTTCTTTGGATAAGAAAGCAATTTATATAAAAGAAAAAATTCCTTTTTAGGCAATTCAATGACGATGCCTTTTTTTTCCACACAAAGCGCATCATAATTAAACGTCGTATCACCGATCACGAGTTTTCTCTCCGTCTGTATTTTGGCGCGCCTAAGTAGTGCATCCACTCTCAAGAGCATCTCCTCCATATCTAGGGGTTTCACCATATAGTCATCCGTTCCAGAAACAAAGCCTAATCGTTTATCCGCAAGTGATTCTAGTGCAGTGGCCATGAGAATTGGAAAGTCATAATTTGCATCCCTGATTTCGCGCGTCAATGTAAAGCCATCTTTGCCAGGCATCATGACATCACTGATCATAAGGTCTATGTGGTTTTTGTCAAGTAAATGCATGGCGACATCGCCATCTTGCGCCTGAAGTACGTTGTAGCCTTTTTGCTCAAGGTGATACGTCATGAGCTTTCTTAAACTCGAGTCATCTTCCGCCAGTAATATCGTTATCATCATTCCTCCAAAAAAACTGAACACACATGATTCATTTTAACTATATTAAATAATCATTGTGAATTCAATGTGAATTTAAAAAGCCAAATGTCATAATAACGAACATTTGGCTTCTAAAAGGCTTTAGTTGAAAACGATGCAACTATTTGTTTTTTAACAAATCTCTTATTTCTGTAAGCAATAGAATATCTTCAGGTGTCGGCGCCGCTACAGGCACAACTTCCGTTTTCTTGCGACTTTTTTCAATCAATTTGACCATGACAAAAATGACAAATCCGATGATGATGAAATCAACGATATTTTGTATGAACATACCGTAATTTACTGCAACTTCCGGTGTTTCACCAACGGCTTCTTCAATGACCCATTTCAACGACTTGAAATCGACATTGCCCAATAATACACCAACTAATGGCATCACAACATCATTGACAAAAGAGGTTACGATTTTACCAAATGCACCGCCAATGATTACTGCTACTGCTAAATCTACTACATTTCCTCTGATTATGAATTTTTTAAAATCACTTAACATAATTGCACCTCACATATATTAGTATAAGTATAATTAAGTTAAGTTTACCCCTATTTTTATATAATAATCAAGAATTACTTCAACTTGAGACTCATTAGGCTATCATGCAATTTCCTTATTTATTACATTCTTCTGAATACAAGTAAACAGAGGTGTCACTTGAGCGCTCGATAACGCTCCTACAGTAGCGCCATGCTCTGAAGGTGTCCATGGATGTGTAAACTGGAATGCTCCGCTCAGCGGCCATCCTGCGCATCGTGAAGCCATCCCTAGAGGAATCATCGCCTAAAGTAGGCGCATTGATGATGAGATCTACAAGTCCATCTTTGATCACATCGAGGACAGTTGGACTTTCTTTTCCAATTTTATTGACGGTCTTCGCCGGTATGCCTAACTCTTTCAATCTTAAGCTCGTCCCTCTTGTCGCGATGTACGTGTAATTGTTTGGACAATCTTCATGGTTTAGAAGGGCTTTTTCTTCATCGTTTAGCGTCATAAGAAGCGTTGGAAACTCATTTGTCGGTGCATTTTTTGCGGCGATGAAACCTTTATAGAGCGCTTCGGCATAAGTTTTGCCTATGCCGAGGACTTCGCCTGTGGACTTCATCTCAGGTCCAAGTGAAATTTCAACATCAGGTAATTTATGCGTTGAAAACACCGGCACTTTGACGGCGATGAGATCCGGCTCCTTATATAAGCCCTCGCCATACCCAAGGGATTTGAGAGGTTCGCCCATCGAGACGCGCGTTGCAAGTTCCACGATCGGCACGCCGCTGATCTTTGAAATGTAAGGTACCGTTCTCGAAGCGCGTGGGTTGACTTCTATGACATAAAGTGTTTCTTCAAATTCTATAAACTGGATATTGATCATACCTTTTATGGCAAGGCCTAAAGCGATTCTTCGCGTCGTCTCGACGATTTGATTGATGATAGCTTTAGAAACCGTCTGAGGCGGATATACGGTCATGCTATCTCCAGAGTGGATGCCTGCGCGCTCGATGTGTTCCATGATTCCAGGAATCAGAACTGTCTCACCATCTGATATCGCATCGACTTCAAGCTCTTTTCCCGTGAGGTATTTGTCGATGAGTACGGGATTCTTTTTATCTTTTTTAAAGGCATTTTCAAGGTATTCTTCAAGCTCAGCATCCTTATAACAAATCTTCATCCCCTGGCCACCGAGTACATAGCTCGGTCTGACGATCACTGGGTACTTGAGCACTTTCGCGACTTGTAGACCTTCGACTAGCGTCATGACGCCTTTGCCCCTAGGTCGGTCAATTGAGAGCGATTCAAGGAATGCGTCAAACTTCTCGCGATCCTCCGACAAATCGATCTGTGCAGCGCTCGTTCCAAAGATTGGTATCCCTTTAGACGTGATGAAGTGTGCAAGCTTGATGGCGGTCTGACCGCCAAACTGCAACATCACACCATCCGGTTTCTCCTTGTCGATGACATTTAGGACATCCTCTTCTGTGAGCGGTTCGAAGTAGAGCTTATCCGCCGTTGAAAAGTCGGTACTAACTGTTTCAGGGTTGCTGTTTATGATGATCGTTTCCACATCCATTTTCTTCAGAGCGTTGACACAGTGGACTGAAGCGTAATCAAATTCAATACCTTGACCGATTCTAATTGGCCCTGAACCAAGTACGATGACTTTTTTTCGGGTGCTGACTGCAACTTCATCCACTGTTTCATAGCTTGAATAGTAGTAAGGCGAAACCGCTTCGAACTCACCGGCACAAGTATCAACCATATGGAAGACTGGTTTGATGCCCATCTGCAGGCGCAAGTTATAGATGACTTCTGGCGATACGCCGATGAGATCGCCGATACCCTTATCTGAAAAGCCCTTTTTCTTAAGAGCTTTCAAGTAGTCCGCATCGATTTCATCGAGGTGCATGCATTCGAGTTTGGACTCTTCGTCGACAATGCCTTGAAGTTTGCGTAAGAACCATGGGTCTATGCCTGTAATCTCAGCGATTTTTTCAAGCCTGTAAACGCGTCTGATGAGCTCAGCAAGTGCGAAGAGCCTTTCATCGTCGGCTTTCATGACGAGTGCTTTTAATTTATCAATGGAGAATTTCATGTATTTTTTATGCTTGAGATGGTATTGGCCCAGTTCAAGTGAACGAACGCCTTTCATAAAGGCCGCTTCAAAATTGCTGCCGATCGCCATGATTTCACCAGTGGCCATCATCTTAGTGCCTAATGTGCGTTCCGCTTTTCCAAATTTGTCAAACGGCCACTTTGGTATTTTGACGACGACATAATCCAGGCTCGGCTCAAAGCAGGCGTAAGTGACTCCTGTTACGGCGTTTTTTATCTCATCTAGATGATAGCCTAATGCGATTTTCGCTGCCACTTTTGCGATTGGATATCCCGTCGCTTTGGAAGCTAAAGCGGACGAACGGCTCACCCTTGGATTGATTTCGATGACGGCATATTCAAAGCTCGACGGATGAAGGGCGAACTGAACATTGCAACCGCCTTCTATCTTTATAGCTTCTATGATTTTTAAAGCAGAGGTTCTCAGCATTTGATAGTCTTTATCAGATAGCGTTTGACTTGGCGCCACGACGATACTGTCACCGGTGTGGATGCCCACAGGATCGAAGTTTTCCATGTTGCAGACTGAGATACAAGTACCGTTTGCATCGCGCATCACTTCGTATTCCACTTCTTTCCAGCCCTTGATGCTCTTTTCGATCAATACTTGATTGACCGGGCTATAATCAAGTCCTGAAGCCATGATGTGTCTGAGCGCCACTTCATCGTCTGCGATACCGCCACCTGTTCCGCCAAGCGTGTAAGCGGGTCTCACGATGACGGGATAACCAATTTCGGCTGCGTAGAGAATGCCAGCTTCAAGTTCTGTAAAGATCTCTGACTGGATCATAGGCTCCCCGATGTCTTCCATCAGTTCTTTGAACAGTGCACGGTCTTCCCCTTGCTTGATGCCTTTGATTTTTGTGCCAATCATCGTGACGCCATATTTTTCTAAGACGCCCGTTTCGGATAACTCCAGCGCCATATTGAGCGCCGTTTGGCCACCCATACCAGCTAGCAAACTGTCAGGTCTCTCTTTTTCGATGACCATAGTGACATAATCTAAAGTGATGGGTTCGATATAGATTTTATCTGCAATCTCAACGTCAGTCATGATCGTCGCTGGGTTGGAGTTGATCAATACGACCTCGACGCCTTCTTCACGAAGGGCTTGACACGCTTGAGTGCCCGAGTAGTCAAATTCAGCGGCTTGACCGATGACGATTGGTCCAGAACCGATTACAAGTACTTTTTTTATCGCTTTATTTAATGGCATATGATCCTCCTACTCTGCGTATTTTATAAAATCGTCGAATAAATAACTGCTTTCCACTGGTCCTGGGGACGCTTCCGGGTGAAACTGAACTGAGAATACGGGCAATGTCTTATGGCGCATGCCTTCAACGGATTGATCGTTTAAGCTCACATGTGTCAGCTCGACGTCATCTGGCAGCTTGGATACTGTGTAGCCATGATTTTGTGAGGTTATGGTAATGCGGTTCGTCCGCAAATCCTTTACTGGATGGTTGCACCCTCTATGGCCGAATTTCAGTTTTTCTGTTTCGCCACCCATTGCGAGGGCTAAGAGTTGGTGGCCTAGGCAGATGCCTACGACAGGTTTAACGCCTATGAGTTTCTTGAGTTCATCTATGATTGGTCCCAAATCGGCTGGATCGCCAGGTCCGTTCGTTAAGAATATGAGATCCGGGGCATCTGCGAGAATCGTTTCTGCCTTCGTAGCTGCTGGGTAGAGTGTGATTAAAGCGCCACGCTTTTGTAGATTTCTCAGGATGTTCTGCTTGACGCCAAAGTCCCAGACGGCAACGCGCTTACCACTTGTTGCTGCATGGTTAGACGCAATGCTGTCTAGACGTTTAATCGCTTGCGTTGAAACTCTATATACGGCATCGCTGTTGTCAAATCCTTCGATTGCCTTATCTATAGCAGCTTGATCAAGTGTTTCCACAGTGATGATCCCGCGCATTGTGCCATAATTTCTAAGCATGCGTGTAAGTGCCCTTGTATCAACACCTTCTATGCCCATGATTTTTTGTTGCTTTAAATAGTGCTCAAGTTCAATTTCAGATCTAAAATTTGACGATGCATCGCATTTCTCGCGGACCACAAAGCCTCTGACTTTAGCGCTGTCTGATTCGAAATCCTCAAGGTTGATGCCATAATTGCCTATAAGTGGATAAGTCATCGTCACGATTTGTCCATAATACGACGGGTCTGTGAGTACTTCCTGATATCCTGTCATCCCAGTATTGAACACCACTTCACCGACACATGTTTCGATATGTCCAAATGCAGTGCCTTCGAAAACCATCCCGTTTTCCAAGATCAATTTCGCTTTCATAAAAACCCTCCCAACTTTCTCAATAGACTTACACTAGAGAAGGTGCAAAACAAAAAAGGAAGCAATACGCATCGTTTTAATGATGCGCTCGCTTCCTTCATATTTTCATTTAGATATAAATGTCCCTTGATTTGCATACCATACCTCTTTCTGGCCTCACAGGACCAATTTAAAGTGTATTCATTAAGGGTTATATTACTGCAAATCTAATATGATGTCAAGTACGGAAATTGCATAATTCCAATTTCAATCTTTATTCACCTTTATAAGGGAATACTTTCAACAATAATTTAATGACGACGAAAAATAGGATTAAAACTGCAAATACGCCAGTTAATCCATATGCCATCAATTCTAAGCCTAAACCGAATTCGTACATATTTGCCCCCTATCTTGCAAGCAACCATGGCACAAGCGCAAGTACCATACCACCTGCGATGATTGAACCAAGTTGACCTGCTACGTTTGCACCTACTGCCTGCATGAGGATGAAGTTATGTGGATCCTCTTGCTTCGCCATTTTTTGTATAATTCTAGCCGACATCGGGAATGCAGAGATGCCTGCAGCACCAACCATCGGATTGATTTTTTCTTTTGTGAATAAATTCAGGAATTTTGCAAACAAAACACCACCAGCCGTGTCAAAGACAAATGCCACAAGACCCATTGCCATGATGATCAATGTTTGAATATCCAAGAATTTTTCATAGTGCATTGTTGAACCAATCGTGATACCTAATAGTAAAGTTACAAGGTTAGCGAGTTCATTTTGAGCAGCTTTAGACAAACGCTCAAGTACACCAGACTCTCTAATTAAGTTACCGAACATCAACATACCGACTAGTGGTACGCTAATTGGTGCGATAATACCAGATATAATTGTAATCAAGATTGGGAAAGCAATCAAAACAGTTCTCGATACTTTGACATCTTGAAAATTCATACGAATTAAGCGCTCTTTTTTTGTTGTGAGCAATTTGACGACAGGTGGTTGAATCACAGGCACTAAAGCCATATACGAGTATGCTGCGACAGAAATTGGTCCAAGCCATTCTTTTGCGAACTTTGATGCGACGAAAATAGACGTTGGTCCATCCGCTGCACCGATAATGCCAATTGAAGCAGCTGTTTTTAAGTCAAAGCCCAATTCTGGAAACAATACATTTAAGTATAACGCACCTAAAGCTGTAAAAAAGATACCAAATTGTGCAGCTGCGCCGAAGAATAACATTTTAGGATTTTTTAGAAGTGGTGTAAAATCAATCATTGCACCTACAGCAACGAAAATGAGTACTGGAAATATTTCTGTTAAAATACCTGAATTGTAAAAAATTTGTAAAACGCCAGGTGCGCCGTCAAACTCCCAAATCGTACTTAGTGGCAAATTGACCAAAATCGCACCAAAACCGATTGGCAACAAAAGCATTGGTTCATAATCCTTTTTAATCGCTAAAAAAATGAGCACTGATCCAATGGCATACATGATTAAATACTGCCATTGAAATTGAACAATGCCTTGAAACAGCTGTGCAAATTGTTCCATAATAGTTCCTCCCCAATAATAATAGTCCAAAGAAAAAGACCCTTACCCCGAAAATCGTGGCAAAAGTCTTGCTTTCAAAATATTGAGCGGTTGACCGGGTATCTCTACCGTGCTTGACGATCAACTGCACAGCTTACGCTGCAAGCTACTCCCTTAAACCTAACATTGCTATTATAGCACTTAGTCGGGAGGCATTCAAATGATTTAGTCTCGTTTTAAGCCTTAACTTATTAAATACACTTAATATTTTTACAACTTATTTTTTGATGAGTTCAATAATGTCGTTTTGCCCTTCAACATTGGTAATATACTGTATTTCTACAGTATCTCCTGTTTCGATACCAACTAACAACGTTTCAAAACTCGTGCTTCTAAATGCCATATAGTTATCACCGACTTTAACTTCGATGCTGTTGTTATCTATTTGACCTTGATAAACGCCTGTGACGCTTAACGTCTCAACAGTCGATGGTTCAAGCAACACATAAGCTTCTGAATTTTCATTATAAACTTCAGTAATTTCTAGGTCCCCTACGTATTTGACAACGACGTATGGATAGGTGATAATCTGAGGCACGACAGCATCCTTAGCGGGTTTGCCCTCGCCTACAAGCACTTTGTACTCACCTTCATAATCGCCAAAAGATACCATTTCTATGCCATAACCACCTGTTGGCTTTTCACCGCTTGATATGAGCAAATAATTGGCGCCATCATCTGTCGTCCATTTGTAATAGCCTCTTTGAACGATTAAAGCATCAATCTGCAATTGAATATCCATAGGCAGTTCTTCAATATATACGGTATCGTAATCGACTGGCGTCCCAAAATCGTCAGCAGGAACGCCTGTTGTTTCTGTCACATCGTCAGCTTCTGTAGTCAAATCAGCATCTTTTTTGGAATTACAGCCAGTTAGTGACACAATAAGGATTAGCAGGATCATTAATATTAAATGGCTTTTTTTGAATGGTTTCATCGTAACACCCCTTTAAAATTTGAGTCAATAGGTTCAATGACATATCACTATGTTACACTCTTTTGACGTTTATTTAAAGGGAAAAGTTCCTATGCGTTCAAAAGCTTCACGATATCCGATTCAATCGCACGTGGGTTGACTGTTGGTGCAAATCGTTTGATGACATTGCCCTGCTTGTCTACTAAAAACTTCGTAAAGTTCCATTTGATCTGATTGCCAAGTGTTCCTTTTGCCTCAGATTTTAAATATTTGTAGAGTGGATGCGCCGATTCACCATTGACGTCGACTTTTTCGAACAGTGTAAATGTGACACCAAAATCCAATCTGCAGACGTTTTGAACCTGCTCGTTTGAGCCTGACTCTTGGTTTGCGAATTGATTACATGGAAAACCAAGGATTGATAACCCTTTATCGCCATAGGTTTTGTGCAGCGCTTCGAGGTCATCAAATTGAGGCGCTAGACCACATTTTGTCGCCGTGTTCACAACGAGAACTACTTCCCCTTCATACGCAGACATAGGTACTTCTGTACCATCCATCTTAACTGCCGAATAATCATAAAAACCCATAAAAATTCCTCCTCATTATATCACTATAGAATATGCTTTTGCCATTTCATGCAATTGAATTGTACGCAATTTATATATCCACTTTATACGAAGTCCACAATTCTGTCAAGCATTCAAAATTGATTCATAGTTTTTTTACATGAAATGTCCCACAAATTTCAGTTTCACTTAAGGTAGTTTTGCTACACTCAATCCATACTAAGTACGATGTTTAGGAGGTGTGGTTATGCAAATTGATCATGACAAAAAAATAATGGCCTTGTTTTTAAGTATTTCGATTTTCTTCTGGGGATTTGGTGGTGGCTATTTGTTGAACGCCAATGTGGCAGAATATCAACAGGGTGCTGATTTAGGCGACTTTGAAACAAATGTGCAGAGTGATTTGACCGGCTCATTAAAAAACGTCGCCTCTTCATCAACAGCTTTGTCAATCCCTGAAATCGTCACTAAAGTAGCTGGCTCTGTGGTGGAAATCACGACTGAAATGGTGACTGGTGGCAATAGAATTCAACAGTATATCGCAGAAGGTGCTGGCAGTGGCGTCATTTTAACATCCGATGGTTATATTGCAACCAATAATCACGTCGTTGAAGGTGCAAATAAAATTACCGTCACTTTGCACAATGGCACACAGTATACAGGACAATTGATCGGTAGAGATGTAGCCAATGATTTGGCCGTCATCAAAATTGACGCAGACAAACTCATACCTGTGAAATTTGGGGATGCATCAAAGTTGGTGGTAGGTGAACTCGCCGTAGCAATCGGGAACCCACTTGGTGAACTCGGTGGCACAGTTACCGATGGCATCATCTCTGCACTAAATCGCGTCATCAACGTCGATGGTATCGATATGACGTTACTACAAACCTCAGCAGCTATCAGTCCTGGAAACTCAGGTGGTGGGCTATTCAACAGCAGAGCTGAGCTCATCGGCATCGTCAATGCAAAATCAAGCGGTTCAGATGTAGAAGGGCTTGGATTTGCCATACCAATCAACACGGCGCTCGAGATCATCGACCCTCTCATGACTTACGGTTATATTCCAGGCAAAGTAGATCCAGGATTCACAGTCATCCATATTCAAGATGCTTGGACAGCACGCATGTATCGATTAAATGAAACTGGATTTTATGTCGCTACAGTCACTTCTGACAACGGACTAAATGTCGGTGACAGAATCGTCTCAATCGATGGCACGGCAATCACAGATAGTGCCCAGATTGATGATATACTGGCAGGACATGCAGTGGGCGATGTCTTGACGTTTGAGGTCGTTAGGGCGGGAAATTTGACAACAATCGACTACAAATTAGCTCAAGCGAAGTTCTAGGATCTTTCGAAATGACGACGCATCCAAATGGAAGACCAATGCCAGAAAAAAAAAATCAGCCAGATACCCTCGGCTGATTTTTTGATGTTTCCATTTGGAGATTATAAATGTTGCATTATTCTAATGGTCCTTATTAGAATGTCCAGTTGCCTTTTGTAAACAATTGGACCGTCGATCCATCTTTTTCAATTGCTGTGACTTCCATCTCTGGACCACCAATCATGAAATCGACATGGATTAAACTCGAATTGGCACCTCTTTCTTCAAGTTCTTCTTGCGTCGCATTTGATCCGTTTTGCATTGCATAAGCATATGCTCTACCTAACGCTAAATGAATCGATGCGTTTTCATCAAAAAGAGTGTTGTTGAAGAGTATGCCTGTATTTGAAATCGGCGAATCATTTTGTACGAGAGCCACTTCACCAAGGTATTTAGCCCCTTCATCGTTTGCGAGCATACTATCTAGTACCTCTTTGCCCTTGCCTGCATAATAATCGACGACGCGACCGTCTTTAAAAGTAAATCCGAAGTCATCAACAATCTTGCCATTGTGGCTTAGTGGTTTTGTAGAACGTACAGTGCCGTTCACTTTGTAGCGGTGTGGTGTCGTGAATACTTCCTCTGTTGGAATATTGGCAACGAAAGCGTCTCCAGCATGGCTGTTTTTAGAGCCGCCCATCCAATAATGTCCATCAGCCAAGCAAATTTCAAGCTCAGTGCCTGGTGCTTTAAAGACGAGCTTTTCAAATTGCTTTTCATTTAAGTAGTTTTTATATTTTTTAAGGTTTATATCATGCTGCTTCCAAGCTTCAACTGGATCAGCTGTACTCACGCGCGTTGCATCAAAGATTTTGTTCCAAAGAGCATCGATAGCATTTTCCTCAGTCATTTCAGGATAGACGCTTTTAGCCCATGCTTCCGATGGAACAGCGACGATACACCATTTTGTTTGACCCGTCATGCGGTATTTTGTAGCAGGTGAAAGTGCTGTAGATGCAGATTTCTGATCGATGGCTACGATGTCGCTAGGCACATTTTTGAGGAGCTCAGGATCTGGCGCGATAATATAAAGGTGATGGTAATTGTCTTCATACAATTTGACGAGTAAGTCGACTTTCCATTGTGGGTAATTTTCAAAAACGTAATCTTTTGCATTGCCATAACGCGCCAAAGTCATCAAGTCGTCGTTCAACATAAACTCGACGTGCTTAGCACCCGCAGCATAGGCCTTTTTCATAACTTCTCGAGCGAGGGGCAGTCCTGATTCATTTGCTGTGATAATCAAGCCTTCCATTGGTTGTACATTAATGCCTACATTCACTGCCAACGCGGCGTATTTTTCTAGCTCATTATTGTAGTTTTTCATTTGTGTCTCCCCTTTTTCTTTCAATTGGTCGTACTTCAACATTATACCGCAATTGGTGACGTGGGACAAGCTTTGTCACACCAATAAGCCGTCTACTCATTCGTCAGTTACAACCCTAAAGTGCCGCCTGGGTTCATGATCTCATGTGGGTCAAAATGCTTTTTCAAAGCTCTGAATACATCCAATTGATTTGTGCCAATCTGCTTTTCAAGCCAAGGTGCAAAGGCCTTGCCGATGCCATGATGATGGCTCATGGAAGCCCCATATTTTAAGATGTTGTCCAAGATACCCGCTTGATAGGCTAAGTAGGCATCAATATCATCCATTTTAGCAATAAAAATAAAATAAAGGTTGGCACCTTGCGGATATACATGGGACATATGTGTCATGCAAATCGTATTGGGCCTGCTTTTGCAATAGTTTCTGACGCCTTCATGGACAGCTTCCATTGTTTCCCAAGTCACAGAACACTCCAAAGTGTCTGTCATGATTCCAAAGTCTTGAAGGTCCTCTCTCATATAGGGGTCTCTAAATCTACCTTTCTCCCACTCTTTGACTGGGATGCCCGTTAGATAAAAGCCGCCGTGTGCCCTGCAGATACGATGCACTTTTCGCGTGATATTTTTTGTAAATGCACGCTCGCCATCCGTACTGCCTAAAAAAAGACAGCGTTCACCCTCTTTATAACCGACTAAGTCCATCATGGCATTCAGTGGTGTATCTTCAATCCCATAGAGCTTTAACATGACATCGGTCTCCTCAGGGTCAGAGAGTCTAAAGACAGAGGGATACCCAAACTGACTCTGCATGATTTCACGTGCCGCTTCTTTAGCCTGACTCCAGTTCTTAAATATGTAGCTAAACCGCCTTTGGTTCTCTGGCATGTATCTAAATACTTTTAAGGTGCAGGAAACTAAAACGCCAAATGCCCCTTCACTGCCCATCATGATTTGATCGATGCTAGGGCCAGTTGACATTGCTGGATATTCTTTGGTTTCTATCGTACCGATCGGCGTCACATATTCTTGACAGATGACAAGATCCTCAATTTTTCCAAAATACGTGGAGTTTTGACCAGCGCCTCGCGTCACGACCCACCCGCCAACGACAGAATACTCAAATGATTGTGGGAAATGGCCACATGTGTACGCACGCTTGGCACCAAAACGGATAGGCGCTTCATTGAGTGCGCGCTCCAAGTCAGGACCATTCATACCGGCTTCTACTGTGATGGTTTGATTGATTTCGTTGAACTTGATGACGCGTTTCATATGGACGCGCATATCTAGTGAAACGCCACCTTTCATACACTCGACGCCACGCGTCACTGAGGACCCGCCCCCATAGATAGTGACTGGGATATAGTGTTCGTGGCAGTAGGCGACAATATTCTGAATATCCTTTTTTGAATAAGGGTGAAGCACTAAATCTGGAATATTTTCCACAATGCCTTTTCTGAGCCGCATCAAGTCTATCATCGTCTTGCCATAAGCAACTTGAAGTCTAGAATAATCGTCCGTTTTCACATTTTCATACCCAATCATCTCAATAAAAGCATCCATGTGCTCTTTGGCAAGTCTTATTGGCTTATCGTACTGGACTTTTTCAAGACCCATCTCCCTTTTGATTTTGAAATCGTCATCCGTCATATCAAATGTCTTTTTCATCAAGCCATATAGCCGACGATTGGGATGCTTAAATTCTGATGGATCGCCCCATTTCAAAATTGATCGGTATGACCCATCAGGTGGTGGAGACTCAGTCCAATCCGGGTAAAATCCATTGTTTTTTTGCTTCATAAGTTCCTCCATTTATTCGATTTTACAGTTTTACAGTCTATATTGATCACATTCTCAATGACTGATTGATTGCATGGAAAAAGTAGCTACGACATCTGTACCTAGGTTCAGAAGATTTTGGACGATCACAGTGCCTATTGCAATCGGCAAAGTGACGACGACAGCATCTAGTGCAGCCATCGCTTCCATCAACTTGTCTTTTGGAATGTCAGACGTAGTGCGCACTGGGATACGACGCATTTTATCGTCATCCGTCCTGACCGTTGTCGTCAATATCCTGACGGGATGATACCACTCACGTTCAGCGAATTCTATGCCCTTTGGACAGCTATGACCCGTCGTTTCTAGGATGTCATCTTTCATGTTGACCGTTATTTGACAGCCCCTTGGACAACTTAAACATATCATCTTCATTGGTTTCCCTCCAAGTATTGCATCGCACTGAGACCAGCGTGTTCACCACTTACCGTTACGTGATCGACCAAGTCAAAGACATGCAGTGCATTGCCACAACAAAATACCCCAGGAACCGACGTCATATATTGCGCGTCGACAATTGGTCCTTTTGTCTTTGCGTCTAATTGGATGCCGAGCTTTTCAGCCACTTCATTCTCAGGTATTAAGCCAACTGAAAGGATAAGGCCGTCACATGTGATGTGTTCTTCCGTCCCTTCAATAATTTCTAACGCCTTATTTAAGCTGGCTACAACCACACTTTCAAGACGCTCACTGCCATGTGTCGCTATGACCGTCTTTGAAAGATGAAGCGGAATGTCAAAGTCATCTAGGCATTGGCTTATATTTCTTGGCAGTCCAGATGGTTCCGATTTTGCCTCAAAGACACCAATCACTTTTGCCCCTTCCAGAGTCAACCGTCTTGCCATAATTAGACCTATGTCGCCACTACCTAAAATGACACATCGATCACAGGGCATCAACCCCTCAATGTTCACCAGAAACTGCGCTGTGCCAGCCGTATAAATGCCAGCAGGCCTAGACCCGCCAATATAAAGTTGCTTGCTCGTTCGTTCTCTACAGCCTGTTGCAAGGATCACAGTTTTTGCTTCAACTGCTCTAACACCTTGCTCAGCATCTATCAAGACAGCTTTAAAACCACCTTCTATAACTTCTAAAGATGTCACATAAGTTTTTAATGCGATTAGACTGTCGGTACCTAGTACCGCATCAATATAGATTTGAGCGTATTCTGGCCCGGTCAATTGGCGATTGAATTTAATGAGTCCAAAGCCATCGTGAATGCATTGCTTTAAGATGCCGCCAAGTCGCGCTTCACGCTCAACGAGTATGACAGTGCCACCGGCTTTAGTAATTTCAAGAGCGGCGGCAAGTCCAGCTGGACCTGCGCCAATGACCATACAGTCGAACATCATACCACCTCCCGATGCTTCGTCTCATGTACCGCAATTTTTGAAGCACCTGATTTTTTTGTGATGGATTCGGTGGGAATACCTTTGACTTCATGTATAATTTCCATGACGAGGGGCATGCAAAACCCGCCCTGACATCGCCCCATACCAGCTCTAACCCTTCTTTTCACACCATCTACAGTGTCCACTGGAATAGGCGTCGAAAGCGCATCTATAATCTCACCTTTGCTTATTTCTTCGCATCGACAAATAATTTCACCATAATCTCGCCTAGCTTCAATCCATTTTTGCCGTTCAACTAATGTCATGTTTGCAAGTTCTGGGATGGCTTTTCTGATTGGGTTCCAATCATCCTTTTTTATCAAAGAGAACTTAAAAACCTCTAATGCGCACCCACTAATTATCGACTCTACCCGCTCCGCAATGCCTGGGGCAGATGCAAAGCCTGGTGACTGGATGCCCGCTACGTGGATGAAGTTCACCAATTGATTCGATCTCTCAATAATAAAATCTTCCTTGTATGTCGCTGCTCTAATCCCTGTGAAATACGTGATGTCATCTTCCATCGTCAAGCCTTCTATCTGAGGTAGCTTTTGACTGAGTAGTTCCTTAAGGGTTCTCATATCCGTGTCATAATTTTCGCGATCCGGTGTCTCGATGGCATTTGGTCCAACGAGGATATTGCCCTCATATGTTTTTATGATGCCGCCACCTTTTGTATTTTTACTGCTTCTATCACCTATGAAGCCCAGTATGCCATTTACTAAATACGCTTTCTTTTTATCAAATAAAACGACCTCACCCTTTCTTGGATGAATGGAGTAAAATCGATCGTTTGCCATTTGAGCGATGAGATCGGTATACACACCGGCGGCATTGATGACGCATTTGGCATGTATATCCCCTCGATTGGTCTGAACGCTGAGGATTCGATCCGAACCGAGTTTCATGCCCAGAACTTCAGTGTTTAACTTCAGAATGACGCCGTTCTGTATCGCATTTTCAGCATAGGCCACTGTCATTTTAAATGGTGACGCTACCCCTGACTGTTCGCAGAGTACACCCCATCTCACACCTTTTGATAAATGTGGTTCGTGCGCATAGACTTCTCTTGCATTTAAAAACCTAAGGCCTTCCATGCCCATCCGCTTTGCTTTTATCGCGAAAAACGGTTTCAAAACCTTGCTGATTCGCGATCGAAACAGGATATAGCTGCCACACCATCTAATCGGCACGCCAAGCTCATCGGAAACTGTTTTGTAAAGCGCTATGCTTCGAATGTTCAATTTTCCCTTTAGACTGTTCATCGGTGCCGCTATACCGGGATGGATCATGCCATCATTTCTAGAAGACGTATGGACGCCAACATCATAGGCTTTATCGATCAATAAAATATCGAGCTTATATTTTGATAGTTCGCGCGCTATTGAAGCCCCGATAATACCGGCCCCTACAATTAGAAGATCGCATGACAGATCATTCTTTTCAACGTCATATAATTTACATGCGCCATGATTCGTTTGAATATTCTGTGAATTGTCATTAAAAAAAAGGTCATTGACCACTTCCCGAAAAGGCGCTTTCGCTGCTATGTAACCGGCTTTTACGACATCATCCCACTGCGATACGTGTCCTTCAAGCCTTATAGAGTTTTGAATACGTGAACATCTAATGGAATCGTCAACTTTCTTTCTCAATTTTCGTTCTAATCTATAAACCGCATAATCAGATAGCCTTTTCATAATAACCTCTTCATCGCAACACCGTATTTGTTCGGTCGTCCGAATGTTTGATTTAATGATATCATAGTTTAAGCTTCTCGTATATATTGCGACAAAAAAAGTGCCTAATAACATGACTATTCGTAAGTCACGTTACTAAGCACTAATGTATTTATAATAAATCAGATGGGAAAGCCGACACGCCAACTGGGACCCTGAGTTCATAATACTGGTAAGCGCCTTCTACGCCCTTGATATACAACCATCGCTTCAACAGCATCAAATCACTGTCTGCTGGCAAGTTTAGAAGCTTTGCTTCACGCGGCTGAGCTTGTACGACGGTTACCTCTTGCACCATCTTTTCTATTGGCAGTTTTAACACTTCAAGTAAAAGCTTGCCAATGGATTTTTCCAAGTCATATGTTCCAACTTGCGATTCAAATGACGTATGCATATAAAATTTCTCAAAACCAAGGGGATGACCATCGATGGTGCGATTGCGCTCAAAAAAGAAGAGACGATCACCGCAAATTTGATAATCTGACACATCGTTTGGCATTGAATGCTTATCGAGAAGGGTATTTTGATGAGACCACCCTCTAAGGTTTAAAGAATAAGACAAACTAATCAGTGGTTCAAATCCTAGGCTTGTCTCTTTTCGTTTAATAAACGTTCCTTTACCCTGATGTTTCTCCAAAAATCCTTCTTTTACGAGTTCATTGATAGCTTCTCGAACCGTCACACGGCCAACTTGATACACTTTCATGAGTTCCTGCTCACTTAAAATCGCATCACCTATCTGATAAGCGTCCGATTTGATGGACAAGAGAATTTGGTCTTTAAGTTGTATATAAAGTGGGATATGCAATTTCCTATTGAGCTTCATCTAAAGTTCTCCGATCTGTTATTTGCACATTGTTTCTACCACTAAATTTTGCATAATAGAGTTGTTGATCAGCCATCTTAACAAATGTCTTGATCTGCGTTTTGTCTATCAAACCAAAATAGGCACCAATACTGAGGGTCACGACTTCATCACTCCAGTTATTGGCTTTAATGGAAATCTTCTCAACACCTTTACGAATGCGTTCACAAATCAACTTTGCCTCGTCTAGTGTATCGATTTTCACAAATGCGACAAATTCCTCTCCACCATATCTACCGACAAAGTATTCTCTAAAGGGTTGATTCTTAAGTGAACTCGAAATCATTCTAAGACATTGATCACCTTGTACGTGACCCCAAGTGTCATTGTAAATTTTAAAACGATCGATATCCATCAAAATGACGACGCCGAATATTTCATGAGGTTCGCTCAATATGTCGTTAAATTTCTTTTCAATTCCACGGCGATTCAAGAGCTGAGTCAGCTCGTCGAACAAATTTTCTTTCAAAAGTGATTTGTTTGTCGATTTCATCTTTTCCAGCGATTTATTTGTCGCCTGTATATCACGCGTCAACTTCTCACTTAACTTCTTAAGCTTGGCATTTTCACTTTTTTCTTTATAGTAGTTGAATTCAACAGAGATGATCTCTAGTCGTTTCGAGAGATTGGATGCTTCCACCTCACCCAACTTCAAGTGATAACTCTTAAAATATTCAAATGCGAGTTTATAATCGCCCAATGCTTCATAATATTCAGAGATCATTTTGTATATGATCATCGCTTTTTTTTCAATGCCATTGTTCAGTGCAACGTCCAAGGCTTCGTTTAAATTTCGAATCGGACTTAAACCAAACATTTTATCTAACGAAGCCATCTCGATCAGCAGATCGACGAGATAATACTTGTTGTTGATCGTGTTGAGCTTTTTAAGTGCCTCTAAAAAGATGGTTTTTGCTTGATCGTGTTTGCCCTGAAGCGCGATTGCTCTGCCGATTTTGGTTTCTGCCTCACCTTGTTCAAGAGGCCTGTTGTGCATAGTTACAATATCATAGCCTTTTTTCAAGTTGTTGTATGACTGCACATGTTGACCCTTAAGGAACAGTATTTCTCCGATGTTAAGGTAAATTGCTGAAGTATTGATGTCTATGTTGTGTTTCTTAGAAATTGTGAGCGCTCTTTTATAGTATTGCATCGCTCTATCCAGATCGCCTGCTTCTCGATAGACTTCACCGATATTGTTGAGCAACGAAGTCTCCAGATTGGCATCATTTTGGTTTTTCACGAGTGTCAATGCTTCCATAAAATGCTCAAGTGCATCTGTCAACGCGCCAAAATAGAAATAGATAATGCCTATGATATTTCTGACCCTATAAATACCAATGATATTGTTATTTGCCTTTAAAATTTCGAGCGCGTCAAAAGCATACTTAAGTCCGTTGCTATAATCGGACATGACCCGACAAGCATAAGCCATATGGAAAAGGGCAAAACCTTTTTCAACGTTTAGGTTAAGGGACTCTGCATGTCTGAAGGCTTCTTCAGCTAATTCAAATGAATGCTTAGGATCTTCAGAGGCGTATTTTCTAGATGCGTCAAATAAACTGCTTATGTACGTTTTGATCTTCATGAGTCCCTCCTTTATCAATATTATACGCATAAAACTATGTAAATGAAATACCTATATGAAAAGAGGCGTATACGCGATCTTCTCACGCATACACCCCTTTGTATAAAATCTTGCTTTTTATGCAATTTCTCAAATCTTGAATTTAGAAATTTCTTGACTGAGCTGAATCGATATCTGATTGAGATCTTGCGCAGCTTTTGCCACTTCGTCAACGGCAAACGTCTGTTGATCCATTGAAGCAGTTACCTCTTCAGAAGCCGCTGCTGTCTCTTCAGATACAGCAGAGATGTTTTCAATGCTGCTGACGATCATCTCTTTATCTTGATTGACACCAGTCACCGCTTGTCCGATAGAACCGATGTTGGCAGAAATCATCTCATAAGCTTTTTTGATCGTTTCAAAAGCTGAAATAACTTTTAACACGGCAGCATTCTGTTTTTCAGAGATTTGCTTAAGTTCACTCATGCTCTTAACAGAATCCGCACCGTCTTTTTGAATATTTGAGACGATGATTTTAACTTGCTCTGCAGCATTTGACGATTGTTCCGCCAATTTTCTAATCTCGTCCGCTACAACGGCAAAACCTCTCCCGTGCTCGCCAGCTCTTGCAGCTTCAATTGAAGCATTGAGTGCCAAAAGGTTAGTCTGAACGGATATCGCAGATATTGAATCCAAAATTGCACCAATTTCGATGGTTCGGTCGTTTAACTGATGAATCACTGATTCGATATCTTCGTTTGCTGTGATGGATTCTGAATTACGCTCGTTAAGCTCTGTAACTGAGCTGATGCCATCGTCATACGCACGACCTGTCTCATCTGCTGAACGAATCATATCTTTTGTATATTGGTTTAATTTATCAAATTTGTCAGAAAGAGATCTTGCAATCGTCGAACTCTTCTCAGCATCTTGTGCTTGGTCTTGAGCGCCTCTTGAGATGTCCTCAACCGTTTTAGCCACTTCATCTGCAGATGCGCTAACTTCTTCACTCGTTGCTGCAAGGCTTTGAGAGGATACCGTCAATTGACCAGAGACATCTTGAATGTTTTTGACGAGTTTGCTGAGGTCCATAAGTGTCTCATCAAAATATGCACTTAAGACACCGATTTCATCTTTGGATTTCACTTCAGAAAGATAACCGAGCTCACCCGTTTTAGCACGTTGCATAGAATCGATCAACTTTTTGATATTTTTGTTCATTTTACTAGTGAAACCTATGATGAACACCGCACCGATGATGACTGCGATTATCGAAGCAACGATCAGCAAAATCGTAATGAGGTTGATTTCTTTTTGAATTTCATCGTAGTACAAAGTTGATACGACAGCCCAATTGATCGTCTTCATCTTATAAATAGAAGCGTATTTTTCTTTTGTCGCACCCTTTTCCTCGTATTTGTATTCAACACCAGGCAAGTTCTTTGCGAGTGCATCTTTTATCTCAGCAGTCACAAGCTCCGTACCAATTTTTTCTGCTGTTGTATGCGCCATGATGATATTGTTCGCATCTACGATGATTGGATAGCCTTTTTCGCCAATTTTAATGTCTTTTGTCTGTTCATTTAAAGTGTTTAGCGTGATATCCGCTGCCATGACACCTAAAAATCTGTTCGCGTTATCGTAGACAGGTTGACATGCCGTAACTACCATTTCACCAACTGTATCGTCAAAATAAGGATCCGTCCAGATAAAAGTGCCTGCTTCTTTTGCCGCTATATACCAATCGCGTGTTCTTGGATCGTAATCGCCAAGATCGTCCGCTGGCATCATGATCATACGTTTGTCTTCTGTACCAAAGTAGATGTACAATATGTCCGGATTCGACTGGACATAAGTATCCAACGTGCGTAGAAGTGCTTTTTCCGCATCAGGATTTGTCATGATCTCTTTTGCTAAATCCTGTTCCGCAAGTGCTTTAATGACACTTTCAAAGCCCTTCAAATAGTTTTCTACCGATATACCGATCTGTTGCCCCAAATAATCGACGTTTTCCTTTTGGGTATTCAGAAATGCATCTGAAATTCTAAACGCCATTCCCGTTCCGACGATTAATTGCGCCACCAACATGATGACGATAAAGATGGTCAAAATTGACCGCCTGATACTTCGCTTTACTTTAATAGATTCCATATAGCCCCCTATAATGAATTATCATTAAAACCATTTTGTAACTTAATGAATACTTTTGTAACTTAATGAATGCTTTTGCAACTTTATGAATAATTTCGCAAATTCATACATAACATTATCATTTTACAACATTATCGCAATTTAGTCATCTATCGTATTATTACCATTATGAAACATTTTCAAACATAATCATCCCCCTAAAGCGCAAGGCTCTAAGGGGACTGTGTCACTTACTTTAGAATTGGCTTTCGTCCTTTTTATAAAAGTCGAATTTCGGTTCAATAAATTTCAGTTTATGTGTCTCTGGATCATCCATATGCAGTGTCGTCTCGTCGAAGATATGGTCCCATGACCAAAGTGATTCGTTGAGGCCTAGGTACTCTCTAACCAGTTCCGCTGAGGATGGTGTGATTGGGTGTAGTAGTGTCAGTATGCTCTTAACCGCATAGAAGCAATCAGCCAGAACGCCTGCGCGCAAATCATCACTATCTTGATCATCAGCAATCTTCATCGTCTTTGCCCAGTACTTGCTGACATTTCGAATCAAATCGTCGATGGTGTAGATGACGAGATGAAACTCTTGTCTCGCCATGTTGTGCTCAAAGTCATAAATGCCCTTGTAGATGATTTCTTTTATCTCGTCGTTTATTGGCACTCTTGGTATATTGGAATCAAAATACTTTTGCGATGTGTAAAAACATGATCTCAACAATCTGTTATACACATTTGTGAGTAAATTGCCATCTTTGAGTACGACATCAGGTGCAGCTGGGTCACACGATGGATCAAATGGCTTTGGACTGAAGCTGACACTTTTTTTGGACAAACCAAGGCTTAAGAAGTGCATTCTGAGTTGGTCCTTTGTGTAGTAATTTAACAGGTCTTGGGCCATTGGTGGTTTGATATTGCTAGAGCTACTCGCTTTTGAATCTAGGAATAACAAGTGACAGTTGGCGACGAGTTGTGGAAAGTTAACCGTTTCAAGCGTCGATTTGTCCTCAGGTTTTATGCCGAGGTACGCCATCAACATGCCCATCTCTGCAACGCCATAGAAATAGATGTTGTCTTCTCCGATGAACTGATAGACTTTTGCATCTTTATCAAGCCACCACTTTGTCCAATCAGAGCTTGGTTTTTGAAGACTTTTGAGGTACGTGATGGTAAACGAAATCGGTGCCCACAAGGACTCAGGCCAAACCCAGAAGGTTAAATCGTCCATACCCTCAGTATTTGGTACGGGAACGCCCCAATCGATATTGCCTGAGAGTCTAAATGGCACAAGTGTCTTGCCAGTTCGATAGCGCATCCCTTCCAAATCAAGCATTTCACGTGCCGCATCGCGCGCTTCAAGTGTCGCAAATTCATAGGTTACTGAGGGTTTCTTACCATCGTCAACAACGGCACTCGCTCCGAGATTGAGTTCTTTTTCTGTGATGGTCTCGTGATCTTTTCTTTTAATATAGATAACTGGCGCTTTAAGGAATTCGTCGATGGTATTGACGACATTTGCCCGAACTTGCTTTTCCGAGCGCATTTTGCCGACCATATCTTTTAGATGATCCATATACTCTTCCAAGACAAAATACCAGTTTTTTACATCTTTTAGAATCGGCTTTTCACCTGATAATGTACTGATTGGATCAATGAGCTCGTTTGGCATGTACTGATGCCCTAAACCACACTCATCTGCATAAGCGTGCTCAGATTGACAGCCATCAACTGGACATTTTCCCACCACTTGTCTGCCATTTAAATAGGCATTTGCTTGTGGGTCAAAGAATTGAGGTGACGACATGATTTTTAACGTCCCTTGATCATGAAGTGCTTTAAAGAGCTCCGCAGATACTTTTTTATGCACCTCGCCACTTTCACCAAAGGCTGAAGCGCCATATAAGCTAGGTGCGACATCGTACTGTGCTAATGTCTCTGTTTGTTGGCCATAAAAGCGGAAGACGTAATCTTCCATGCTGATGGCTTCACCTGTCTCTTCCATGTGCTTTTTATAGCTGGCTAAGATCGGTGACCCATAACAATCTGTGCCTGAAACAAAGATGACATTGTCAGCGCCGATTCTGTCTTTCAAAAAACGTGCATACGTATCCGCATGAATAAATACGCCACCAATGTGCCCAAAGTGAAGGGACTTGTTGCCATACGGCATGCCTGCAGTTATGATTGCGCGTTTGGGAAATTCTGGTCTCGGTTTTTTAGGTGTATACATAAAAGCCTCCTTAGGTTATTTACTTATATTAATGCGTTTGTTAACTACAAAAAAATAAAACACCCCTACAGTCGTCTGACCATAGGGGCGATGTCATCGCGGTGCCACCCTAGTTCGCTAATAAAAGCCTCTGCAGGTACTTAAGATACCTGAGTTCTGTAACGTGAACATACGTCGCAACATCAAAATCTATCCGAAGCGCGGCTCCAAGTCTTGTTTCATGATGATGACGACGATTCCCTTTCACCGGTGGGAACTCTCTGTGCGTGTCACGCGTCATTACTCTTCTCTTCACAGCCTTTAATGATGAAAGTATAGACTTTTTGAGTGATTTTGTCAAGAAAATGCAGTTTATGACAATCTTATCTATTTTTTAACGCAATTCCAATATATATATGGCATAATTGTGGAAAGACATACTGCAAAATAAAATCAAACGAAAACTTGGGGTACATAAAGCTATGTTGAGTCAAAGATTTAATGCCAATATCTCTAAATACATCACGATGTGGCTTTCAATAGACGGAAGTGGCACTTTTTCATCAAAGCATGCGTGGTTCAAGCGTCAATACCGCTTTATTAAAATAAGGGGTCAATTGAAACGCGTCATCAAGCGTCTCTCTGTGGAGGATTTTTCCATTGAGACACTTGATTTGTCGCGTCTTAAAAACGATCCTGGGATTCTAAAATTGCTTGAAACGTGGCTTCAATTCGACATTAGTCAAATGGAGCAGACTCTAAATGGTGATTATGCATTGGCAACGGAACAGTTTATTAAACGTGCCAATTTGCTATGGCCAGACATGCCAAAAGCAGAAATTTTTCAAGCCCTTCGAAACGTTTGGATCATGATCGCGATTCAAATAATGGCTAAAGTGCCAGTTGTTTTAACGGATGCGATGTTTGCATATAGTATGCTTTATCCATTAACCGATAACATCATCGACCACCCGCAGCTTACTGAAACAGAAAAAGCAGCCTTTGTTACGCGTCTAGGCATGCGATTAAACGGACTGCCTATCGAGCAAGTCGCGCCGCATGAAAAAGATGCTTTTGATATGGTGTCCCTTATTGAAACCACTTTTGATCGTGTTCAGTATCCAGAGGTTTACTCGAGCATTTTACTCATTCACGATGCGCAAAAGAAAAGCATCTCACAGCAATATGAGGTGCTTGATCAGAAGACACTGATGCAGTTGTCCTTCGAAAAAGGGGCTGCATCTGTCATAGCAGATGGTTACTTGGTACTTGGACATCTCAATGAAGCCTTTTTAGAATTCTTGACGGCATACGGCGTTGTGCTTCAGCTTGCAGACGACCTTCAAGATATCGTAGACGATGCCAAGATTGGTCACAGAACCCTTTTTAATACGACATTGTCCGCAGATCATCTTGCTGATATCACAAAAAAGCTCTCCGCATTGTCAACTGAGATTCTCGAGCGCATTCCCACTGAAGATGAAAAGTTAAAAGCCCAAATGGCGACACTGCTCGGTAAAAGCATGCAGGTTCTCATTTGCGACGCGATACAAACGCATGAACATCTATACCCAAAACCATTTTACAAACGCGTCGACCAGTCGCACATAACGGGACTTAAAAACCACGCAAAGCTCAGAGGCATGTCACAGGCGCTTACTAAAACAACTTTATACTAGCTTAAACGATAGAGATAAAAAAAAGGCTTTGGTTGCCTAGTAAAAGCAACCACTGCCTTTTGTTTTTTTAGAAGCCTAAAATGATACCGCCTCGGTTCGTGTACATACTGCTGAGGCCTCTCATAGGGATAATCATGATTTCTTTGAAGGTGTACTTACTCTCGACTTCAGCTTTGATTTTTTCAGCTTTTTCAAGCGCTTCGCAATGTGCGATTGCAAGAATTCTCTCAGAATAGTTATTGCATGAATTGCCAATCAAATCGATAAAATACTGAATTGATTTTTTCTCGCTTCTCACATTTTCTACGAGCTGCACTTCGCCGTTGTCATCAGCAGTCAATATCGGTCTGATGTTGAGTGCGTTGGCGATGATGCCTTTCATCTTTGAGATGCGACCATTTTTGATCATCGTGTCCAAAGAGCCAAGCTGAAAAAAGAAAAACATGTTGTCGATATAGTGATTCACTTCTTTTACAATTTCATTTTCACTTAATTTTTTCTTGATTAGTTCGTCAATCTTAAGGGCTATCAAAGTTTCCTTTGCAGAAGACCCCTTCGAGTTGAACACATGGATAAATTTGTCTGGGTTATCTTGTAAAAACAATTCTTTAGCTAAGACGGCGCTGTTGTATGTGCCACTTAGAGCTGCCGTTATTGTAACCACGAATACTGAACCTTCAGGGGTATAAGCATCGATGAAGTCTTGTGGCGAAGGACATGAGGACTTAGGTACTTCTTTGCTTGAACCAAATAAGTCCAGCATTTTACCAACATCGAGTGTCTCATCATCTCTAAATTGCCTATCTCCTAAAGCAAGTGTTAAAGGCACCAATGTGATCTCAACCTCGCTCTTTATTTTGTCGTTTAAATCACAGCTACTATCTGCAACAATTCTCATGGAAAACCTCTTTCTCTCAATTATGGAATATGCATCATTTGTATCGCAATTCAGCGTTTACATATACGCCTACTCGTTATATTTACCCATTATATCATAAAAATCCACTAAATAATTGCATTTAAGGTTGCTTTAAGTTTAACAAGATATACTTACCACAATGAATCAGAAAATCATCGATTCAAATATGATATATAGAAAGAAAAGGGACTAATTATGAAAATGAAAACCATAAAGAAAATAACAGTGATACCACTTATCATTGCAACTATCATCTTTACCGTCACCGGCTGCACGCAAAGTTCCACAGAGGCAACTGCAACTCAAGCAGAAAACACAGTTTCTCAAGAAACGTCTACTGAAGCAAATAGCATCACTACAAATGCCCAAGGCACTTACACAGACAAGGACTTGGATGCGAGCTGGGATGTGGCGACGTCAACACTGATTGAATTGACTGGCAATAGTGCTTCCATAAATGGAGCAGGTGCTTCAGCAACTGGATCTATCATCACAATCAATGCCGCTGGTAATTACCTTATAAATGGTCAATTAGACGACGGTCAAATCATCGTAGAGGCTGGTGAAAATGATGATGTGCATCTCATTTTAAACGGTATAAGCATTTATAATGAGACGACTTCTCCAATTTTTGTTAAACGCGCTGATAAAGTGATTCTCACACTTGCTGATGGAACCGAAAACATGTTGGAAGACGGTTCAAATTACGTCTTCGAAGATGAAAGCATCGATGAACCGAATGCGACACTCTTCAGTGACGCCGATTTGACCATTAACGGCCTCGGATCATTGTCAGTCAAGTCGAACTATAACAATGCCATTGGCTCTAAAGATGACCTTGTCATCATAAGTGGTACATTTATAATAGATTCCAAAAACCACGCGCTGCATGGTCGTGATTCAATAACCATCCAAAATGGCCAATTCAATTTAGTAGCAGGTGGTGATGCCCTTCACTCCAACAACGACGAAGATGATTCAAAGGGATTTGTCATCATCGATGGCGGTACGTTTGAGATTGCTTCTGGAGATGATGCCATTCATGCAGAGACGCAATTGACAGTGACCGGAGGCAAATTAGACATTCTCAAAAGCTATGAAGGCCTTGAAGCGGCAAAAATCCTAGTATCAGGTGGTGACATATCGCTTATGGCGAGTGACGATGGCATCAATGCAGCTGGTGAGACGGGTGGCAATTACGAGTATCGTCAAACAGGTGGTATGGTTTATGTGAATGCTGAGGGTGATGGTCTTGATGCAAATGGCTCATTTGTACTCGAAGGTGGCACACTCACAATTGATGGTCCCGTTATGGCTATGAACGGCTCACTTGATTATGACGGTTCAGGGATTATTAAAGGTGGCACTTTGATTGCAGCTGGTAGCTCAGGCATGGCTCAGACACCTGGAAGTGATTCGACACAAAACGCCTTGATGATTTATTTCACCGAGACGCAAGTGGCAGAGACTGAAGTAAGTCTTGTAGACACTAATGGCAGTACAATCGCTGTACATTCTCCAGCCAAAGAATTTCAAACACTCCTCTTCAGCAATGATGCCCTAGTGTTAAATGAGACCTATACATTGTATTCTGATGGTGTAGAGCTTGCCAAAGTGACAATGAGTGAAGCTATCATGACCGTATCGGACACTGGGGAAACCGTAACAGGCGGATTCGGCGGTGTTGGTGGTATGCGTGGCGGAAAAAATCCAGCTACAAGACCTTAACGAGAAAAGTGTATCAAAAGAGGGTTGTCTCTTTTGATACACTTTTCTCGTTGGAGCTGATGGTGAGAATCGAACTCACGGCCTGCGCATTACGGGTGCGCTGCTCTACCGCTGAGCCACATCAGCAAGTCAAAATGTCTAATAACAATTATGTCCATATATGAAATTTACGCCTTTTCCTATGTGTTTGTCAAGTGAGGAAATTGCATAATTCCAATTTGTATGAATTTTATTTATAAAACGGCGACTATATTGATGAAAATAACAAAAAATGAACAAACTATTAATTTTGCATGATTAACAATTTTTTCTTGCAAAAAAGGTTGAATTGTTACCTCTCAGATGATATTCTAATGTCTATGTTAATACAATTTTATACTGTTAAAGGGGAGTAACTACCTTAATTGGAGATTGAGTCAACAACCGGTTTAAACACCTGGTTCAATCCTTTGTGATCAAAGCTGTAAGACCTTTAGCAAATTCTTTCCAAGGGAAATGAATCTGCTAGGGGTTTTTTTTATTGAATCAACCCAAAAACAGACTATAATCTAATTAAGAAGAAGAATAAGAGGAGGGATATGCATGTGGTTTTCAAAAACACAGGAACAAGTGCTTGCAGAACTTAAAGTTGAGCAGCACAGAGGCTTGTCCAACGAAGAGGCCGAAAAGAGACTGGAACAATATGGTGAAAACAAATTAAAGGGCAAACCTAAAAAGAAATTGATTTCATTGTTCTTAGCGCAGCTCAAAGATATGCTCATTTATGTTTTACTTGGTGCATCTGTTATCACGGTTGTTATCGGCGAGTACATCGATGCCGTGATCATTTTACTCGTTGTCGTATTAAACGCCGTTATAGGTGTTGTTCAAGAATTCAAGGCTGAAAAGGCCATAGAGGCACTCCAAAAGATGACGACGCCAAAATCTCTCGTCAGACGAAATGGTGAAGTACTAGAGATCAACTCGGAACTTCTCGTTCCAGGAGATATTATCATCATTGACGCAGGTAGATTTATACCTGCAGACCTTAGATTGATCGACAGTGCCAATTTGCAGATCGAAGAATCAGCTTTGACCGGTGAATCCGTACCTTCTGAAAAAAATGCAAATGAAATGATATCTGATCCAAAGACGCCAATCGGCGACAAAGGCAATATGGCATTCATGTCCACGCTTGTGACTTATGGACGTGGTGAAGGCGTTGTCGTTGCAACAGCTATGGAAACTGAGATGGGTAAGATCGCTAAAATTCTCGATGAAGATATCGAGGACATGACTCCACTACAAAAGAGACTAGAAGAACTTGGCAAGACGCTCGGGTTTTTAGCAATTGGCATTTGTGCACTCATATTTGTCGTCGCACTCATTCAAAAAAGAGATCTGTTTGAAATGTTCTTAACAGCT
Source organism: Acidaminobacteraceae bacterium (assembly GCA_942493125.1). Lineage (GTDB taxonomy): Bacteria > Bacillota > Clostridia > Peptostreptococcales > Acidaminobacteraceae > Fusibacter_C. Next base: position 1,064,042 of record OW818667.1, read on the forward strand.
ATCAGTCTTGCAGTAGCTGCTATACCAGAAGGTTTACCAGCGATCGTCGCAATCGTTTTGGCACTTGGCGTTACCAGAATGTCAAAAATCCATGCGATTGTAAAAAAGCTTCCTGCAGTTGAAACGTTGGGCTCAGTCAATATTATTTGCTCTGACAAAACAGGTACCTTAACTCAAAATAAAATGACAGTGGTAAAACACTATACTTTAGATAATTTGCAAAATCTTGAAGCAAGCAGCGGTACGTTGCAGGCTGACGCAGAAACACAAGCACTGATTACTTCATTTGTCCTTTGCTCTGATGCCACTTATGAAAATGGACAAAGCACAGGTGATCCAACTGAAGTTGCTCTCGTCGTCATGGGCGACAGATATGATCTGTCGCGTAAGTCGCTTAACAGTGTCTATAAACGCGTTGGTGAAAAACCATTTGACTCAGACAGAAAACTCATGTCGACACTCAACATCCATGAAAATGGCTATAGAGTGCATACAAAAGGCGCCATTGATAATCTCTTAAAAATTTCTACACGTGCATTGGTCGCAGGTGAAATTGTCCCTCTTACTGAAGAGATGAAGCATAAATTTCTTGAAGTCACTGAAGAGATGTCCAACAATGCACTTAGGGTATTAGGCGTTGCATTTAAAGAAACGCATAGCATCATTGATCCTAAAGAAATGGAAAGCGATCTCGTTGTAATCGGCATCGTCGGTATGATTGATCCACCTAGACTCGAAGTCAAAGCATCTATCAATGAAGCAAAAGAAGCTGGCATCACACCAGTCATGATTACTGGCGATCACAAAAATACTGCGTATGCTATTGCTAAAGAACTGGGTATCGCAACAGACATTTCACAAAGCATCACTGGCGCTGAAATCGACGAACTATCTGATGAAGCGTTCGTCAAACAAATTCAAAGCTTACGCGTATTCGCACGCGTTTCACCAGAACACAAAGTTAAGATCGTCAAAGCTTTCAAAGCACTTGGAAACATTGTCTCTATGACAGGCGATGGTGTCAACGACGCACCTTCACTTAAATATGCAGATATCGGCGTTGCGATGGGTATCACTGGCACTGACGTTTCAAAGAGCGCAAGTGACATGATTTTGACAGACGATAATTTTTCAACGATCGTCAACGCGATTGAAGAAGGTAGAAACATTTACAGCAACATCAAGAAAGCCGTCATCTTCCTATTATCATGTAACCTCGGCGAGATCATTGCGATTTTCTTCTCTGTACTCTTTTTCTGGCCAATTCCTTTACTCCCAACTCAAATATTATGGATCAACCTCGTTACAGATACATTAACGGCTATCGCACTTGGCGTCGACCCTGGCGACAAAGACATCATGAAGAAAAAACCGCGTAACCCTAAGGAGAGCTTCTTTGCAGGTGGTGCTGGTGTCAGAGCTTTGATTGGCGGAACATTAATAGGTATTTTAACTTTAGTTGCCTTCTATTATGGCCTCTATGAACATGGCTTCAGTTTAGATTCTAAAAACATCTCTGAAGATGCGTTAACCTATGCACGTACGATGGCGTTTGTCGTTTTAGCTGCATCACAACTGTTCTATTCACTTAGTATGAGAAATTCTACGAAATCCATTTTCCAAGTTGGATTATTCACAAATAAGTACCTCATTGGCGCCATTATCATCGGTTTGATCTTGCAAGTTGGCGTTATTTCGATACCTTTCCTTGCAGCGGCATTTAAAGTACAGATGTTGTCTTTAAATGACTGGTTGTTAGTGTTTGGATTCGCATTGATTCCACTTTTCGTAAACGAAATCATCAAAGTGTTTATGAGACTTAAAGCTTCAAAATCAATTGATAACTAACTGTAATTAAATTAAAACGGGCCGTCGCAAATCTAAGGAATTAGTTTTGCGACGGCCCGTTTTTTATTCAATACAATATGCATTTATTGCACATAACGATCGCTTACCAGCAAATCCGAGATAATTTCCGTAGGGATTTCAAATTCAAGCACACCCATATACCCTGGGGCGACCGTGTATTTGTCAAACGAGATTACCAATTTGCCGTTTTCAGTCAAATAGAAATTTTGATCGGGTGAAATGGTCTTAAATGGATCAAAATCCTCTTCTGTCACCCAATAGATATTAGCGGGATTCTCCGTCATATCTTCCTTCATATAAGCTATCAAAAATGTTGAGATGCGCTCGATATATGTCTCATCTGTAAAAAGACTTGGTAAAGTTACCATAATCCCCTCAATTTTATCGACGGTGTCATACGTAAAGGTAGTCGATGAAGAGCCAACTGTATTGACATAATAACGACCGATCGATAGAATCCGATCAGTGTCTGTCTTGATCTCGAAACCACTATCGATTCCGAGATGTCCACCTGCTTCTTCGATAGCTGTCATCTCTTTTTTGAAATTATCATAAAGCGCCTTGTTTTCATCATAGTACTTTTGATTAAGTGCTGCTTGAAGGGTTTCATTTTCGAGTCCAGTTATCACTGGTGCTTCGATATTGGCATGGACACTCTCTGTTTCTACGACATCGAATTTGAAACTCAAGACTTTTACAATTTCCCCAAATAAAGGTATTTCTGACAAGGTCATGGCAAAGTCTTGGTTCACATTCACTGATAACGTCAAAAGCAATACAAATGAAGCCGCTGCCGCTGTAATTTTTAGCATCGCATTGTTTCTTCTCTCATGTTGTATTCTTTTAAAACTGTTGTTAATCCTAGACTCTAAATCTACTGGTATATCAGCGTTGATGTATTTTTCTTTAATCGCATTAAATTGATCCATTTGAATCCTCCTGAAGTTCGATTCGTAGTAACTTCAATCCCTTATAGAGCTTGGTTTTCAAAGTGTTCTCATTTTCATCAAGCACTTTGGCGATATCTGTTATTTTCATATCTTCGAAGTACCTTAAAACGATAATTGTTTTAATCTCCGTTGGCAGTTTATCAAGGGCATCTTGTAAATCAAAATCGACATATTGGTCCACAGTCTCAAGTTTGTTTTCTATCATTTCCTGATCGTAGTGAACAAACTTCTTGTTTCTTCTAAGAAAATCAAGTGATGTATTGACAAGAATTCTATAAAACCAGCTGTTCAAAGCGTCTGGATAATTGCTTTTATCAATTGATTTCAGCGCTTTTACTATACTTTCGTGTACAATATCCCAAGCATCTTCCTGATGCCTTGAGTAGCTGTACGCGAGTCTAAAATGGGCATTTCTGTTAGTGCTGATATAAGTCTGAAACTGCTGCACCATCTGCTTTTTTTTATTCATGAATATCTCCTGTATGTCTTTTTGTAAGCTTACAAGTATTAGACGTTCTTGCTATGTAAAAAGTTTTAGGACAACCATATGGTTGTCCTAATTTTATTTGTCTAGTAGTTTTCAATTCTATTTTGTTATATCCAAATCATGCATCAGTTTTAACACGATGAGCTCTACGACATCATCTGTAACATTACTAAGAGATGACATGACGCCTTTTGGAACGTTCCCCACCTGTCCTCTTTTCAGTTGGATAGGTGCTTCATCTTCAAGCACAATGGTGAGTTCCCCTCGCAACACGGTGATATAAACATGTGCGTCCGTTGGATGCTTTGGAAACACTTTTCCTGGCGGCATGATTACATGGTTCATCAAACAATCGCCTCTATCAAATACATTTTCTAGAGTCTCCTGATCTGTTAACGTGTAAAAGTAGATCGTTGCCATTCCTCACCTTTTCCTAATCATTTTATTTTTTAAACAATTTAGTCAATTTTGATAGAATCGACTCGCGTTTTTGTGGTTTTTGTATGGTTTGATTCGTTGCTGATGACGTAACCGAGTTGGCCGGTTTAGTCACGACTGGTTGAGAGACTGGCTTTGTGACTGGTTTAATATTTGATTCAGATGGCTGCGTGATTGGTTTCGGTTCGTAGGGTTTATTGCCCTGATATTTAGGCTTGTTCCCTTGATATGGCGTTTTGTTTGATTGTGACGGTTTATGACCTGATGTTGGCTTAGAACCATGTACCGGTCTTGCATGCGTTGCCGGACCATCCTGTGCAGGTTTTATACCCTCATGAGGTTTTGCTTTTCTCTCGTGATTATGCGGTCTGCTCGACTTATGCTCAGATGCTAAAGCATGATCGACTCTTGGTCTAGGCTTTGGCGTTTTCTGAGGTTTTGAAGCAACTTCCGCATCTGTCGGAAGCGGTTCTTCCTGAATCAAGACGCCAACGTGTTCTTCAATTTCGTAAAGTGAAAACAAATCGTCTTTTGTGACGAGTGTAATCGCGCGCCCACCATTGCCAGCGCGTCCAGTACGTCCGATACGGTGTACATAGCTGTCTTTTTCAAGCGGTACATCGTAATTGATGACTAATGACAAATCGTCTACATGGATGCCTCTTGCTGCGACGTCAGTAGCTACTAGCACTTCGAAGTCACCTTTTTTAAACTGCTGAATCGAGCGCATGCGGTTGCTTTGTGAGTTCGCGCCATGGAGTGCCTTACAGGTATACCCTTTGCCCTCGAGAAATTCGTTGACTCTGTCAACTGCAATCCGCGTGTTGCAAAACACCATACAGCTGTCCGGTTGCTCAACAGTCAATATCCTGTGAAGCTGTTTACGCTTTTCATTGGCCTCCACTTTATAATAAAACTGTGAGATCGAGTCCACTGTTTTAGTTTCAGACTCTATTTCAATCGTTTCAGGTGACTTCATATACGTTTTACAGAGTCTTTGTATTTCAGGTGGCATTGTCGCAGAAAAGAGCATGGTCACGCGATTTCCAGGTATTTTTTTGATGATGCGCTGTACTTGATCGAAAAAACCCATATCAAGCATACGATCCGCTTCATCGAGTACTAAGTATTCAATTTTATTTGTCTTTAAATTGCCTTGATTCATATGGTCAAAAACTCTGCCAGGTGTTCCAGTAACAATTTCTGCACCTTTTGCTAATTTTTCAATTTCCTGTTGCATACTGTGTCCACCATAAAGGACTGTCGTTCTGACAGGTTTATACTTAGACATCTGCTTCAGATCTTGATCGACTTGTACGGCAAGTTCACGGGTAGGCGTTAAGATGAGCGCCTTTGGTCCATCATCTGTTTTTTCAAGTGCATGGAGCATTGGTATGCCAAATGCGCCAGTTTTACCACTGCCCGTCTTTGAAATGACAATCAAGTCTTCATGAAGAAGCACTTTGGGTATTACTTTGCCTTGAACTTCAGTTGGGCTGCTATAACCTAGCTCTTCGAGCGATTTTAATATTTCTTGAGATAATCCAAACTCTGAAAATGATTGATTCATATTGCCTTCTTTCACGATAGTTTTAAGTTGATTACATTTCATTATAACAGAGAAAACAAAATTTTCACAGATTTGGGTTACTTTCGGCCGATTTTCATGTAAAATCGAAGTAATGACACAATTCGAGGTTAGACATGAAACATTCATTAGCTGAACTAATGTTACTATTATCTGTTGCATTTTGGGGGTCTTCATTTGCACTAACTAAACCTTTACTCGATTCGATGGGCGTTTTCACTTTTATGGCCTCTCGGTTTGTCGTTGGCGGTGTGATTTTGGTTTTAGTGCTTTACATACTTGGAAAATTCAAACCTGACAAACAACAAATCAAGGGTGGTATCGTAACTGGCCTCCTGCTGTTTCTAGCATTTATATTTCATACCTATGGTCTCAAATATACCACAGTTGCGAAAAATGCCTTCATAGTTGGCAGCAATGTCATCTTTGTGCCCATCATATTGACGCTCGTCATGAAGAAAGCCCAGTCAAAAATCGTTTGGTTATCTACCTTTATCGCACTGATAGGCCTTGCATTAGTGACACTCGATGGCGCACAAGGTGGTTTGAATATAGGCGATCTAATTACTGTGATTGGTACTATTATCGTTGCCTTTTATATATTGCGTGTTGAAGCGTATGTGAGACATGGTAACCCACTCAATATTGCCACGATTCAAGTGATGACCGTCGGTATTTTGAGCTTGATCCCCGCCTTTGTTTTAGAGTCGCCTATTGCAGACCTTTCACTACAAGCATTGACACCACTTATGATTAGAAATTTATTGATTTTGAGTATCGGTTGTACAAGTATTGCGTATCTACTTGCTAACTACGCACAGAGTATTGTATCTGCGTCGCGAACAGCACTGCTCTACGTATTTGAACCGATTTTTGGCGCTTTTCTTGGATGGCTATTACTTGGAGAAGTTGTCGGTATACAAGGGATCATCGGCGCTTTATTGATTACATTTGCAACGATCTTGCCTCAATTCATGAAAAAACCATGAGCATTCTAAAAATTGCTCATGGTTTTTTTATATTAAGGTTCTAAACAAAGATGCAATCAGTTATCGAGTTTGACGCCAAATACATGGCACCTATGAACGCCTAGGACCTTATCCTCAAACAGTTCAATCGTATCATCATAAGCCTCGATTTTTTTTTCAACATATACTTTGACACCATCGACCAAATAAGTATCGTAGTCTTCCAAATTCTGAGGTGCTTCAAGGTATACATGTGGTTCTAGAGAGTCGACATCGCCAATCGTAAAATTGGTTCTAATGATTCTCAATGAAACTTCGTCATGATGATGCTGTTTGAGGTATGTCTTCAAACTATCTTGAAGTACAACATTCAACATACAGACACCTTCTTTCTAACTCAATTGAGTCATTGTATATTTACCCTATAAATGTGCAATTATTCACGGTTGACATAACTTGTTTGCATAATATATTGATTTTCACAACAATTAGCTGAGCAATGATTCTGTGGATATCTTTATCTCTTTTTCAAATTGAATCAGTTCGTTTGACTGTTTTTTTAGAAGTGAATTGATAGATGATCCCGATGACGCTTTTTCTTCAATCGTAACTGTAATTGCATCTACTGCCTGTTTAATCTCATTCGTATTGCTCGCTTGTCTTTCAATTTGAGTTCTCACACCTTGTATATCTGCATCCACACTTTGGATGTCCGTTAGAATTCTCTCAATATTGGTTGTCGCATGTTCGACACTTGTTTTATTGCTATCTGTTTTTGACACAGCTTCATTGACTTTTGCAACGACATTCTTAATTTCGTATTGAATGCCTTTCATCATATCGGCTATTTCAACAGATGATACCTTTGATTGAACAGCTAATTTACCGACTTCATCTGCAACAACGGCAAAACCTCTTCCGTGCTCACCCGCTCGAGCTGCTTCTATACTCGCATTGAGAGCAAGTAAATTGGTTTGCTCAGCAATATTGTTAATCAAAGATACCGTCTTATTTGCATTCTCAATAGAACTAAATAAATGTTCAATCTGCGCACGTACCATTAAAATTTCTTCAACAGTAACAGTCAATGTTGCATTGACATTTTTTACAGCAGCAATGCCTTCTTCTGCTTCTTTGATAACCGTTTGACTCGCTCGTGCAACTGAGTCGACGCGATTAGTGATATTGTCTGACAACTCAGTAATTTCAACGATAGAAGCATTTACTTCTTCGACGACACTTGAAAGCTCTTGAATCCCAACGGCCATATCGTTGACGTCTTCACTGATCGTTGAGAGTCCCTTATTTGAATAGCCAATTCGATTTATGATTTCTTCAAGTGTATCGACGATGTGCTGTTCTTTTACTAAACTTTCTGCAATACCAATAGCACCAATGCAATTGCCTTTTTTATCTCTTATTGGATATGTTACGGCTCTAAACGGCACCCCATATATTTCTTTTGGAACAACTGCTGTGATGATTTTATTGCCCATGATCGTCGCTTTTAGTGGATCCCCTTCAGGTATTGACATGCCCTTCTTGAGTTTCACATCAATTGCTTCACCTGGAACATAGGCTATAAACTGGTTAAGATCTGTTACTGACGCCATGATATCTTTTTGCATGACTTCCTTTATGTAAGGTAGAAATTCGACAAAAAGTTTGTGCTCTTTTTTCATATTGCCTCCAAAATTATTCTAAACGGATAATAGGTACCGTTTTGCTTTATTATTGTACATTTCCTTACAAATAATTACAACAGTATCGTAGAAAAATCACAATTTAATTGTATTTTTACAAGCAAAAACCATGAACAACTCAGTTCATGGTTTTTTTGGTTTAAATACTCTTGTCAAATCAGTTTGTTGTCGAGTCTGACGCCTTTAACATGGCATCTATGAATACCAAGCATTGATTCATCATAAAATTCGATTGTATCACCATTTGCCTCAACTTCTTTGTCGACAAATACCCTGACGCCATCAACTGTATATGAATCGAAGTTTTCAATATCATGAGGTGCTTTGAAGCGAATCCGCGGTACTTCGGTATATACATTCCCTGTCGTGTAGTCATTGTGAACCAGTCTTAAAGAAATTTCATTGTGATGATGCTCTTTGAGGTAATCCTTCAAATCGTTTTGTAGTACGACATTCAGCATACATGGTCACCTTCTTTCTGACCTTCGTAGCCATTATATATGACCCGATGGGTCATTATATATCTACCCAAAATGGTGGGATTTAAGCATAAAACCCTCTGGGTAAAAGGTGCGGAGCGTGTCATGAAAGTGGTTCAATAGACTGTATCATGGCTTTGATTTTATCGATATGATACGTTTTAATTATTGACAGGTTATCAGATGCCACCTCATCATATAACTTATCTAAAATTGCCATATGATGGTATATGCCATCAAACTTCTCGATGGTTTGTTTGACTATCATCAAATCGTAATTGGGATTAACCAACAATTTAATTTCCTTTTGTAATATATCAAAATGTGCCTTCATAACCCTTAGGTCTTTGTCAAACAACTCGAGATCAAATGAGTCGCTTTGTATGTCTATGGTAGTAACCATTTCATTGATCATTTCAACAATTTCGTCGATGGACACCGTGACTTTTTCACCCACGTCATGTGGAAATACAAAGTAGTTGATTAACGTACTGATTGCTAATCCGATAAACGTATCCATAGTTCTATAAAGTGCATACTCAAATTGGCCACCTTCTTTATAGCCCAGTAGAATCGCCAAAAATACAATCGTCGAAATTTTTATAGTACCTTGCCATTTGAACGCGTTGCATATATATATGACGATGATGATACCCATGCCTATCGTCAGTGCATTAACTGGAATCAGCATTGAAAAAATGAAGGCGACGATGGCACCTAGCACCGTGCCGTACATTCTGTCTCTAGCTGCTGTAAAAGTAGCTGATATTGAAGACTCCATTGCAAAAATCGCCGCTATAGTCGCAAAAAATGGATTTGAGATCTCAAGCAAATCACTGACCAATAATGTTACAATCACGGCCAACCCTGTTTTTAATGTACGCATACCAATCTTGTTGAATCTAATACCCATTATTACCTACCATCTTGAAAGTCTTCCGTTCCGGAAAATTCACCAGGATCGACATCTGAAGCACCATATATTTCACGACCTCTTATTTTTAATCGCTCTCTTTCCTTCTCCACTTCACGGCTAATCAAATCCCTGATTTTTTGAGGATCTTTGATGTTTTTAAGTTTGAGTTCCTTGTGTGTTTCATCAACTGTGAAAAGCGTCAGAGTACCTACGCCAAAAATTTTATCACCCAGCGTCCTCGACATGTTGACGTCAAGAATTCGATAAAGTAACATTTCATTTTCTTTCGTATTGAAAAAACCTTCCCGCAAATAAAGCCTTGCATTTCGTAAGGTGTATACAGTAAATGAAATCGGCATTCCCAAAATGCGTTTTCGGTCCTTCCATAATAGCGTTTCGTCTTCTAATTTTTCTGACATAAGTTGCTCCTTTCGAATTACAGTATACTTGAGTTCAAGTTGCTATGATTTATATCCTATTATTTATACTATAATCATCAAATATTCGAAGAGCTGCACTTGGGTCCGCTTCAAGATAACTTGCAAAGTTGACAATACCTTGCTTACAAGCGTGTATCAACGGTTCGTCTATGACTGTATCCGCTTCCCACCACCATTTATCGATGGTAAATGGCTCATCTTTTCGATACAGTTTCGGTTCAAAACGCGCAACGATCTTATCTCCGTGTAAAACGGGCAATACATAATAGCCATGCTTTCTATCTTTAATAGGTTTGTAAACTTCCCAGACGTAGTCAAAATCAAAAAGAAGCTTAACAAGACCTCTGTCCCATAAAAGGTTATCCAGTGGTGCAAGGAATCTTACGGCTGATTCGATTGTTTCAACATCTATAGATAATGAAGCTTCCAGCAGTGGGTAATCCTCTGATCGCATATAAAAAGGTTCTTTTATATCTGTCACTTGCAGTTTCATAAGGGATTTTTCTTCCACCATCTCATGAATCAGTCGTTTTCTGACATCTGACTTATAGATGAAATGGCCTAACCAACCGCCGCCACTTTTTGCCCAATAAGCACCTATGCTACCTATTCTGCGTTTGACATACCATTTAACAAATGATTCTTCAGAGTCGAATGGATCCGCCGCTAAGAGCAACTCATCACCATGTAAGTTTTCGATGAGATCATAGACTTTCTGCGTATTGCGTCTAGAATGAATGCCGAGTTTGCCAATATTATAAAGATAATCGAGTGTTGCACTCGATAGTTTACCGTGTCCCCATACGCCTTTTGAAGTCTTGCCAAAGTCAATTTGACTCGCAAGTAGAGGCCCGCGACTGGAGATAATCTCAATCGCTTGCTTGGTAAAATCCGTTGCTGCTTCTGATCCTCTATACTTTAAGGTATTTTCAATTTCAATGGCTTTGCGTGCTCTTAAACGACTAAATTTAGGGAAGTCCTCTGCACTGTAGATGGACATCATTTTGTCCCAGGCATCAATCAGACTCCTTTTTTCGTATAGTAGGTAATCAATGTCACCTTGTTTATAGCCATGGATTCTTGACTGTAAAACCAAGTCTGGATTTTTACCCACGACATTGAGTGGGTCGTATTGAATGCAGCCAAGTCGCTTAACCAGTGTCTCAACAGCTTCATATTTGGCTCCCACAAAATTTTGTTGTTGATTGTCAATCAAACCTTGATAATACACAATAAATCGACGCAGTTGCTCTTTTGTCAACACAATTGGCGACATCAATACCTCCTAAAAAATTATTCTACCGCTGTTTTTCGGGTCCAAATATAAAGTGAAACAATTGTGGCAATAGTAAGGAGCATGATTCGCAAAAAGGTGCGATCGATAACCAAGATCGTCGTAAATCCAATTGTGAGCCAGATCATACCAATAGCGCGCTTCTTTGCCTTGATCGGTATGCCGTTACCACTCACATAATCCTTTGCATAACTCGCAAGGTACTTATTCTCCAGCACAAAACGATGCATCTTGTCACTGCTCTTCATAAAACACGTGAGCGCAAGTAGGACGAAAGGCGTTGTCGGTATAATGGGAAGAAAAACGCCTACGAATCCTAAAGTGGCACTGATACAGCCAATTGCAAATAAAAATTTCTTTTTCATCTTTCGTCACTTTCTAACCGTTGTTTGATTGAATCTCCTTTACTAGTTTACCAATCATTTCATCTACTTGCAAGTTGCCGCGCTCTGCAATCATCTCGATTGTCGCGATGGATGACATCGTTTTAAACAATATTGGATTGCCCAATTTTTTATAGTTTGGTGACAACGAAATTAAGAACGCTTTAATAAATGGAAACTCCTTTACTAAATTGCCCACGATTGTATCTTTCGTTATGCCGTAAGGATTCGTTGCTGCAGCAATGGTACTTTCTTCTACTCGTGGTTCACTTGTCGTTTCAACTGATTTCTCCCAAGATAACAACCGTTGCGAACCTTTTAGACTGCGGATGTGTGTCACATCCTGCATCATCTCTAGAACACCTCTGAAGGTGCCGTCTTCATCTCTGACGGCATTGTAAATGATGTAGATAAATTTATCGCCCATTTCAAGCCAAAACTCAGCTTCATCTTGCTCACCCGCACGAAAGGCTCTGATCACTTCTTCAACGAGGTGTACACTTTCCCTCGGATGGCAGTTCTGAACCATACGACCGATAACGCCTGGACTTCTTGGAAAAACACGATGCTTAGTATCGCTATAGAATTTAACAATTTCGTTTTCGTCCACATAAGAAAGGTCCACTTGAAGGTGTTTGAATATGAGATTGATTTGTTCAAGAGTGAGTTTGCCTTGTTTCACATCTAGGACATCCTGCTTCGCATCATTGATATCGCCTAAAGCGCCATGTTTCTTGAGCAAGAGGGCGAGATCTTTCATGAAATCAGTCGTGTTCTCTTCCTTTTGGATTTTTCCATATGTCATCGGCGTGTCTATCAAGCAATAGCCAATCTCATCATCACCAAGGCGCATCTTGATGAAATCCTCGTCTGATAACAGTTCCAGTGCCGTTGGGTACAAGATTTCAACTTCTTTCACCATCATGTCCTCCACCAAATGAATCACTTCTACTTGAAGGGCTATGAATGCCTCGTCTTGATCCGTGATTAGATACTCTTTGGCAGATTTGATCTGTTCTCTAATTTTGTTTTCAAGCGTCCACATGACTTTAGACGGTTTATCAAACCCTTTACCTTCAAGAGCAGGAAACAACTGATTTTGCTTTCTTGAAAAATGGATGGCGATTTCGCCTAATTTTTCATATTGCTCAAGCCACTGGTTCTTGATGAATTTACCAGCCAATAAGCGCTTCATGTTTGATAACACCTCTCGGATGGCTGCAACCTCTTTTAAATAAGTGTCAATAGGATGCCCTTCTTTAAGGCGCTGTTTTTCTGAAATAAGTAAGCCATCAAAAATTTGAAGGATTTCTTCCATGCGCTCAGCGAGCTCATCGTCAGTGATTCCATGTTCGATCAATTTTTGCTCTCCTAGAGCAAACTCTTGTGCGGTAACGTGGTCAAATGAAGCATGCATTTGAATTTTTGCTTCCTCAAGTGAGATTTCTCCCTTTAAATACCTTAGTTTGATGCCCATCATCTTTTCAATTTTTTGTGCATCGACTGTTAAGTAATCATCCATCTTTGTTGACTTTTCAGTTGTAATAGAATTTTTCATAGTCATTGTCTCCTTATATTATCGTTTTGATTTCAACAGCTATCATTCATAGTGATTATTTTTTATATTGATTTTTTCTTATTGATAATCATTTTCACGTATTGATTACAATATACCATAACCTTTGTACAATAAACGTGACTTATGTCACAATTTGCAATTTTCTCAACGACAAAAAAACACCCTAGTTTATAGGGTGTTTTAATATGTCTTTATTCAAGTCACACGTCTTTATTTTTCTGAACGCCTTCAAAATAGAATTTTAGGTGTTGGTATAAGGCAACATAGTTTTGATGCTTCTGCTGATACAAAACATGTCGCTTCATATCTGGCTTAACATAATCAACGACTTTGATAATCGCCGCAGTTGCTGCATCTACATCAGGATAAGCACCATCACCTACTGCTGCTAAAATAGCTGCGCCAAGTGCACCACCTTGGTTGGTATTGATGCCAACAATCGTTTGACCAAATACATCGGCTAAAATTTGTCGCCAACTCAGACTTTTTGCGCCGCCGCCGATGAGGCGAATTTCTTCGATTGGTAGCCCCATATCTTTTATGATGTCTAAAGAATCCTTTAAGCCAAATGCCACACCTTCAAGTACCGCTTTCGTCATCTCTTTTCTACCGGTACTCATATCCATGCCAATAAAAGTGCCCCTAGCGTCCGGATCCGGGTAAGGCGTTCTTTCGCCCAGCAAGTACGGTAAAAATATCACATCTGTTATTGCCTCGTCGAGCTCGCTGAGTAACACGTCAATCTCGCTTACTACGACCTGTTCCGACCACCATTTTAAGCTGCTTGCTGCCGAGAGCATGACGCCCATCGTATGATACCTGCCACTTGCATGACAAAAAGCATGAAGTCGATTCTGACCATCCATCTTATAGTGGTCATGTGCAGCAAATACAACGCCTGAGGTCCCAAGAGTCACAGAGACAACACCTTCAGATACAGTTCCCGTTCCGATTGCGCCAGCAGCTTGATCACCTGCACCGGCTACTATAAGTACGTCTTGATTGATGCCGAGTTCTACTTTTAATGCATCAGATAATTTACCTGTCACATCGAAGGATTCATACAGTTTAGGCAGTTGTCCTTCTGAAATGCCGATAAAATCGAGCATCGGCAAAGCATAGCCTTTATTTTTAACATCCAATAATAACGTGCCTGATGCATCCGACAAATCGGTTGCATAATCTCCAGATAATTTGTAGTTGATATAATCTTTCGGTAACAAGAACATGGCAACTTTTTCAAATAAATCCGGATGATTTTTTTTAAGCCATAGAATTTTAGGCGCCGTAAAACCTGTAAGGGCCTTATTGCCCACGAGTTCGCTGAGTTTAGTTTGACCAAAATGTGCCGTTATCTCTTCACATTCTATGGCCGTTCTTTGATCACACCAAATGATTGCAGGCGTCAATACACATCCAGAATCGTCTAAAGCCACCATGCCATGCATCTGACCACTAAAGCTGATGCTCTTAATATCCGCTTTTATAGATTGATTTCTTTCAATGAGTGTTTTTAACGCTTTAAGCGTGCCTTGCCACCAATCCTCAGGTATTTGCTCAGCCCAATTTGACTTTGGATAATAAACTGGATATTCTTCCGTCGTTTCATCGATGATCAGTCCATTTTTTGCCATCAATAAAATTTTCACAGAGGATGTTCCGAGATCAATGCCAATATACATAATGCCTCCTTAATAGGCAAACATTTCTTTTAGTGGCAATAAACTGCTACCAATAGCAGCACTTTGAGGTGCTAATATCGAAAATACAAGCTTATTGTCTCTAGATAAAATATTTGAATGGTTTTTTTCAAGATAATCTTCAATCTGCGGACCCAACGCTCTCAAATATTGAGCAATCTCACCACCGATGATGATGATCTCTGAATCCAAAGCCAACATGATATTTTCAATGCCTATGAGTAGATTGTCCAAGTATCGACTCAAAGTAAGCTTTGCCAGTGGATTACCCGCGTCATACTGTGCAAAGAACGATTCCAAATCGCTGATAACTTCACCACTAAGTCCTGCATAGTGCTTAAACAGCGCATTCTCTGAAGCAAATATCTCCCAGCAGCCTCTACGTCCACAGCTACAAGTTATATCCTGTTCAGAGATTCGCATGTGACCAAATTCACCGGCCTTATTAAATGAACCCTTCGTGACTTTGTGATTGGCAATGATGCCACAACCTAAACCCTCAGTTATGGAAATGTAAACCGCATCGTCAATATTTACGGCAGTACCCATTGTAAGCTCTGCAAATGCTGAAGCATTGGCTTCATTCTCAATAAATACTTCAAGGCCTATGGTCGTTTTAAAATGGCTAAAATCATAATTTTTCACATGTAAATTTGGTGCGTTAATAAGCATATGCTTTGCGTCATCCACCACGCCAGGTAATGAAAGACCAATCCCTACACAATCTTCTTTGTGATAATTATGGGCTTTGAGCATCTCCTCTACTGAGCTTTGAATGGCTTCAAGGATCGCATCTAACGACATTCCAAGGACTGACATTTTATGGTGTGCTATAATCTCCGATGCCAAATTCGTCATGATGACGGTAGCTGTTTGGGGTGAAAGATCCACCCCAAAAGAAACTTTTGCAGACTTAAGGAACTTAAAAACAACGGGTTTTCGCCCCCCTGTGCTTTCGGCGATGCCAACTTCTTCGATATACCCATCCTCTAAAAGTTGTCTCGTGTTCGTTGTAACAGTCGTGATACTCAAACCAAGAAGATCTGATAATTCTTTCTTTTGTATGATGTTTTTTTCTCGAAAGGCTCTCAATATACGCGAGCGATTCTGGCTTTTAATCATACTTTGTTCAAAATAATCAATCATCAGTCACCTCATCTATATATTCGACCTATGCCTGATAGATATATTGATTGAGGAGACCTTCCAACATTTCTTGACGTCCCGATGTATTCGTAATTTCAGTTAAAGTCATCGCATAGACTTCAAGATCTTCAAAGCCGACTTCACCTTTTACAATTTTCTCGCCAATGCCCGATTCGTAGCTTGCATATCGCTCTTTGATAAAATTATCCATTACACCATCTGAAATAATGCGGTCTGCTATGATTAAGCCTCTCGCAAACGTATCCATACCAGCAATGTAAGCATAGAATAGGTCATCCATTTCAAACGAACCTCTTCTAACTTTTGAATCAAAGTTCAAGCCACCTGGAGCTAAGCCTCCATTTCTAAGCACTTCTATCATAGCAAGTGTTGCATCGTAGATATTTGTTGGAAACTGGTCTGTGTCCCAGCCCAAAAGCGTATCGCCTTGATTCGCATCAATAGAGCCTAACATACCTTCAATTCTCGCCATGTTAAGTTCATGTTCAAATGTATGCGTTGCAAGTGTTGCGTGATTTGCTTCGATATTGAGTTTAAAATGGTCTTCAAGCTTGTATTTTCTCAAGAAGCCGATAACTGTAGCTGTATCAAAATCATATTGATGCTTTGTCGGCTCTTTTGGCTTAGGTTCGATGAGCAACTGACCTGTAAAGCCAATTTTCGCTTTGTAGTCAACTGCCATTTGTAGGAATCTACCTAGGTTGTCGAGTTCGAGCTTTGTGTTGGTGTTTAATAGTGTTTCATAGCCTTCTCGTCCGCCCCAGAATACGTAGTTTTCGCCGCCTAAACGCATGGTCACTTCCATCGCTTTCTTAACTTGAGCCGCTGCAAATGCAAAGACATCCGCATTTGGAGACGTTGACGCGCCGTGAACAAAACGTCTATTAGTAAAAGCATTTGTCGTGCCCCATAAGCATTTGATGCCAGTTTTTTTAGAAAGTGCTTCAATATAGGCAACCATCTCATCGAGATTCGCATGCTTTTCCAGTAACGTATCACCTTCTGGTGCAATGTCTAAATCGTGAAAACAGAAGTACTCAATACCGAGTTTCGACATAAGTTCAAAGCCCATGTCAGCACGTACTTTAGATTTTTCAATACCTGTCAGTTCGTTCCAAGGTCTATCCATCGTACCTGCACCAAATGGATCGGAGCCCTCGCCAGTAAGTGTATGCCAATAGCTCATAGCAAACCTCAAATGCTCTTTCATCGGCTTACCAGCAATTACTTTTTCGGCATCGTAATATTTAAATGCCAATCCATTTGTTGACTCTTTACCTTCATATTTAATTTTTCCAATGTTCTTAAAAAATTCCATAAAGTCCTCCTCATATTAATTAGCTTATTAAGTTCGATTATCTTTTTTAAAGGCTTTTAAAAAGTGGGTAAAAAAAATCGTTTTTATGACAAAGGGCAAAATCACAGTTGCCCTTTGTCTTTATTTGTTGTATTTATTTGTTGTCTGTTTTAACCTTTAACCCCACCAAGTGCAACCCCTTCAATAATGTATTTAGACAAGAGGAAGTATGCGACGATCAGTGGTAAAACGGTGAGTGCTAGCCCTAAATAGATGGCACCATATTCCGTTTTATAAATGTCACCTCGTAACAAGCTGACCATGATCGGCATCGTGTACTTGTCGTTATCAGTAAGCAATACCAAAGGTAGAAAAAGGTTGTTCCAGCTTGAAACAAAGGTGAATATCGCCTGTGTTGCCAAAGCGGGCTTCATGATCGGTAAGACGATCTTATTAAAGGTATAAAACTCACTAGCGCCATCGATTCTAGATGCTTCGACGAGTTCAAGTGGCAGTGATGCAATCATAAATTGCCTCATGAAGAATACTGCAGCCGGTGTGGCTATCGTCGGTAAAATCAATGCCAAGAAATTGTTTGTCATGCCTATTTTATACATAAACTGATAAAAACCGATGATTGATACCTGTGCAGGGATCATCATAACCGCTAAAATAAATGTAAAAAATGGGCTTCTCCACTTCCATTTATAAGCGACCAACCCGTAAGCTGTGAGTGCCGAAAAATAGATGGTGCAAAAGGTTGAAGCAACAGAAATGATCATAGAATTTGTAAGCCCTTTAAGCGGGTCAAACGTCTTGCCTAACAAGATATCCAAGTTACTCATCAAGTGCGAAGATGGGATAAGCGATAAGGCATTTTGTTGAATTTGATACGTGTCGCGCGTTGCGTTGACGAACATGATCCAAAATGGCAGTATACTGAGAATAGCAAGTATTGTACACACGGAATAGGTAACTACTTTAAAAAGAAGACTTCTGTTATTTTTTTTCTTGATTGTTTTTGTCTTCATCATCTCAACTAGCCTCCTGTTCTTTCATGCTTTCTTTTGCAAGTTGCATACGTTCTTTTTTGAGTATTTTTGCTTCTTTGCGCATTTTGATTTCACCCTTATCACGCATGATGTAGAATAAGAATCCTGAAAACACAGCGATGATCAAGAACATAATCATACTTGCAGCGGCTGCTCTGTTATAAAGGTAACTGCCACTAAACGCCTGATTGTATATAAAAACGCTCGTCGTAAGTGTTGAATTATCTGGTCCACCTTGCATGAACATCTTTGGTATATCAAACATATTCAAACCACCGATCATGCTCGTGATCAGAACATATAACAAAATTGTTTTTAAATTTGGCAGCGTGATATAAAAGAATGTCTGTATGCCAGACGTACCATCAATTTCAGCAGCTTCAAAGATCTCTGGATTAATGCCCATAACGCCTGAAGTGAGTATGATCATCGTATAGCCGTACCACATCCAAAATTGGATAAAGGCGATGATACCCCTTGCTGAGGCTTTACTGATTAAAAAGTATACCGGTTCATCGATTATGCCCATATTTAATAGGAGACTATTGACAGGTCCAACTGGGTATCCGAATAACGCAAAGAACAGAATCGCGATACTCGCTGAGGTGATGATATTTGGTAAATAGAACAAGACTTTGAAAAAGCCTTTACCTCGCATTTTATTGCGTTTAGACGTAAACCAAGCAGTTAATAATAATGCCATAAGAATTTGTGGAATGAAATTGACCGTCCAAATGATAAAAGTATTGACGAGTGCTTGTCTAAAAGAATTGTTGTTGAGAATTGTCGCAAAGTTTTGAAATGGATCGGCTAAAAATTGCCAAGTTGTCGTTCCTAATCCCTTGTAATCCGTGAATCCTATAATCAAAGTATAAAAAATTGGATACAAGGAAAAAACGAGAAATATCAGGATAAAAGGCAAGCTGAAAATATAGCCGTACTTTGAATAACTAACGTTTTTGCGATGTTTCAAATGCCACTCACCTCCACAAAATTATTGGGATAGGATTGAACGTCCTATCCCAATTCATATGATATAACTATTCTACGATGACATCAAGGTTGTCTGCAACCATTTGCTTAAATGATTCAATAGCCTCTTCGCGACTCTTCGTACCAGCAGTATAAGATCTTACTTGATCACGCCAGTAAGTGTTGATCGTTTCATCAAATTGTGTCAAGTTTTTACCATTTGCAAACTGGTTCGCTGGAATAAAGACATCAAACATGTTTTGGCCACCGAGGAACTCGAGTTCGCCGTTTGACATTGCCATAACTTTTCCTGATGATACAGCATCTTTAGTGCCATCTGGGCCATTGAGTGTGCCGTTTGCCCACATATATTGCAAGCCTTGCTCAGTTGTGTCTAAAGTGATCCACTCAATAAGTTCAGCAACCGCTTCTTTTTTCTCAGATGAAGCAGAGCCAAATACCCAAGTACCGCCCCAGAAGAAGCCGATTGGAGATTCACATACTGCCCAGTCACCAAATGTGTCGCCAGAGTTACCAGCGATAACGTAGTTGATCATCCAAGCTGGACCAAAGAAACCTAAGACTTTCTTAGCATTGCCGTCTTTCATATCAGCAAACCAAGCATCTTGCCAGTCTTGTGTATCATTGTGGTATTCATTTTCTTTAAGTGACATTGATAAATCAAGGAATGCTTCACGTTTTGGATCGATGACCAATTTGCCATCTACAACCCATGGTGAATCTGAACTGTTTTCAACTGCATGCCAGATGTCGCCATCGCCTGATACGATGCCATATCCTTTTTCTTTTAACTTAGCAGCCGCATCATAGAATTTGTCCCAACCTGGTCCAACGAGTTTTGCAACTTCAGCTGGGTCATCTGTTCCAAATACTTCTTTTGCGATTGAACGACGGTAGATATAAGCACCACCAGTAGCTTGGTAACCTAAACCGACGACATCGCCATTTTTGTTTGTTCCGATATCAACTGTATATTGTGCGATTTCAGCATCTGCAATTTTAGCATCGACATCGATACCAAGTTCTTTGTAAGTTGCTGCATATTGTGATGCATCACCTTGTGAATATTTTAGGACAAATGCAGACTCAGCAGTGAATAAGTCAGGTGCATCCGCTCCGCCAGCTGATAATGCTTGGTCAAGTGCTGGTTGATAAGCACCTTCTGTCGTTGCAATAATTGTCGTTTTGATTTCATATTTTGCTGCAAATTCTGGATTCATTTCTAAGTACTTTTCAATCATTTTTGGAACTTCGTCAGTAAATGACCAAACGTTTAATACTGTTTTTTCCGTCGATGCTGCTTCAGTTGTTGCAGTAGCTTCAGTACCTTCAGCGACAGTAGGCTCAGTTGGCTCTTCATTTGAACTACATGCGACCAAACTGAATACCATTAAAAATACTAACAATAAACTTATAAGTTTTCTCATCGTCTTCCCCCTAGAATTTTTTTAAGCTTCACTTATGTGAACTTATCCATGTGAATTTTCTAAACACAAAATTCAAACTTCAAAGTTACCACCCAATTACTTCTGATAACACTTACTTCTTAACGTTTGATAATACATGATGCACAGTTAATCCCTGTTAGTTTGGTGCTGACTGGATCCGGTTGATTCACACCGGCAAACAGCGTAAACTTGCTGCTTGCTTCAAAACACTTGCCCTCATCGTCCACGACTTCGAATGCATCCTTTGATAAGACGATTTCGATTTCAAGACTTTCACCACTTTTTAAATGAACTCTTTTGAAGCCACACAATTTGTGATTTTTTACAGCCCACTGCGATGCTTCATCTTTCATGTACAGTTGGATGACTTCATCCGTATCATAAGGGCCAATATTTTCTATGCTTACTTTTGCGCTGTTTGAACGAGGATCATATTCGACAGCGTTGCATATGACTTTAGAATAGGTTAAACCATATCCAAATGGATAGAGGACATTGCCGTCTAAATTTCTATAAGTGCGGTTTTTCATGCTGTAATCGTCAAAAGCTGGCAATTGATCTGCTGATTCATAAAAAGTCACTGGCAGTTTGCCCGAAGGTGATACATCGCCAAATAAGATGTTAGCTAAGGCTTCGCCACCCAACTGGCCAGGGTACCACGCTTGAATCACTGCATCAGCTTTTTCTCCCATAGGGTTCAGTGCACTGCCTGAAGCCATGACGATAACCGTTGGTTTATTCAGTGCCAAAACTTTTTCGACCAAAGTTCGTTGACTTCTAGGTAAATACAAATCGGTTTTATCACCCGCTGCGAAAGCGTTACCTGTATCGCCTTCTTCTCCTTCAATTGTAGCATCTAATCCGACACAAAGAATGACAATATCTGAATGCTCAGCAACAGAAATCACCTCTGCATAACTGTCACCTGGTTCCCCAAGTGGCTGGAGCGTTTCTTTAAACAAGTGGCTACCCTCAGAGTAGTAAATTCTTCCGTCAAAAGCATCTCTGATGCCGTCTAAAAATGTTTTGTATTCATCACATGTGCCATAATAATTCCCGCGAAGGGCATCCAAACTTGCTGCATTTGGCCCTATAACGCCAATGGTTTGAAGTTTCGTTTTATCTAATGGCAATAACCCATTGTTTTTAAGGAGCACCATGGATTTTTCAGCACATTTCAGTGAAAAGTCTTTATGTTCATCACAGCTGACGACGTCATAACCGATATGATCATAAATGGTTGTTTCATCGAACATACCTAATTTGATTCTCGTCTTCATGAGCCTTGTCGCGGATTCAGTCGCATATGATTCTGAAACTAAACCCTGCTGTATTGCCGATAACAAATGATAATAGCTGTCGCCACAATTACAGTCACAGCCTAATTTCAAAGCCAATGCGGCAGACTCTTCAGGTGTTTTTGTGATCATGTGCTTCGTATGAAAATCTCTTACAGCCCAACAATCGGATACAAAATGGCCTTCAAATTGCCATTCTTTTAAAATACCCGTTAAAAACTCACTTGCACAAGCTGGTTCGCCATTTACTCGGTTATAAGCACCCATGACGGCTTCAACTTGTCCTTCTTTTACGAGCGCCTCAAATGCTGGAAGATAGGTTTCATATAAATCCTTTTTACTTACTACGGCATCGAATTCATGTCTTAATCCCTCAGGACCACTATGAACTGCAAAGTGCTTTGCACATGCCGATGTTTTCATCACTGGATTCTGACCTTGTAATCCCTCTACAAATGCAATACCTAATCTAGCTGTTAAAAACGGACATTCGCCGTAAGTTTCTTGACCTCTTCCCCATCGTGGATCTCTGAAAATATTGATGTTTGGTGACCAGATTGTCAAGCCTTTGTATATCCCTCTGTCGCCATTCTTATTGTTTTGATTGTTTTTTGCACGCGCTTCAGTGGAGCAAATATCTGCCACACGTTTCATAATTGTCTCATCGAAAATGGCTGCCAAGCCAATCGCTTGTGGAAACATAGTTGCCGTTCCGGCTCTCGCGACGCCGTGTATGGATTCGTTCCACCAATTATATGCTGGAACACCAAGTCGTTCGATCGCTGCGGCATTGTAGCTCAGCTGACTCACTTTTTCTTCCAGTGTCATTCTTGAAACGAGGTCTTCCGCTCTTTCTTGTGCACTAAGATTAACATTTTTGTATTTCTCCATTGCGAATAACCCCTCGTACGCTTTCTGTCTTTTTTCTTATGCGATGCGCATACATGATTTCGAAATTGTTAGCCGAAACCGTTTTCGTAAATAGCCGTTAAAAAATCGATTCCGTCCCACCATATCGTTTGCCATAAGCAATTAATGATTTCGAAATCGCTTTCGTTAAAATGATTATACTTCCAAATATTTAGCAGGTCAATAAAAATATATTGATTTGTGTACTATTTTTTAAAATTCTGAATTTTCGGTGTATCGAATCTTGACACTACCTACTTTCAGCAGTATGATGGCTAAAAAACGCGAGGTATTTTCATGTCGAAAGTTGAATGTATCGCTTTGAAAAGCGAAAGTGGTTTTAGCGTCCAAGTATTGTCTTTGGGTGGCATCATTACAGAAATTATGGCCAAAGACAGAGATGGCGTGAGAGAAAATGTCGTGCTCAATTACGATCACTTTGAAGACTATTTAACAAATCCATTATTTTTAGGGTGCTTTATCGGTCCAGTTGCAGGACGAACGAAAGATGGTAAAATGTCTATCGATGACCGCACGCTAGCACTTGATGTAAGCGACCATCCCAATGCACTGCATTCATGCAAACACGGACTACACAACGTCAACTGGAACATAAAATCACGCACAAACGATCAAGTCGTTTTAACTTATGACTCAAAACCATTAAATGCACTTGATGGCGCGCTAAAGTACCAGTTATCCTATACGGTTTCCGAAGAAACGCTTTCAATCGAGTATTTTGTAACAAGTTCAAAAAAGACATATCTTTCTTTGACAAATCATAGTTATTTCAATTTGTCAGGTAACCCTGAGCAGTCAATCGTTTCACATGAATTAGGGCTCAATTGTTCCCACATTGCAACGCTCGACCAAGATAGTCTGCCCGTTGCTTTGTTGCCGTTAGAATCCATGCGATATGATTTTTCAAAGGCAAACAGCATTGAATCCATCATCGGAGCCACACCAGAAATCTTCTCAAGCACTTTGGGCATTGACCATCCATTCAAATGTTGCAGTTCAGATCATGTCGCCTATTTATACGACCCGCAGTCTGGTCGAGCAATGCACGTCTCAACCACACAGCCTTACGTCATCCTCTATAGCGGCAACTTCTTACACACTGGCGTCAGCACTTCTGGAAAAAAGTTTAAGCAATATACAGGCATTTGCTTTGAAACTCAAGATCTGCCTAACGTCGTGAATAACAAGCTCGATACAGTGCAATTCGTAACACCTGAGTCGCCTTATTCACATAGGACGTCGTTCGCTTTTTCCACAATGGAAATCGCATAATTTCCTCACCTAATATGTCTCAAATCAAAAAGAGGGTGTTGCAATTCTAATTTATTTTAGAATGCAACACCCTCTTTAAATCACTCTTAACGCTCTTTTCTAGGCACTGAAATCGTACCGCCTTCAATCAATTCAACACCGATCGTTATTCTTGAAATCTCTTTGTCTTTTGATTCGATCATTTGGATGCACTTCAGCGATGCCTCTTTTCCCAGGCGCGACGTGTTTTGCTTGATGGTCGTAAGACGTGGATAGACCATTTCACCGAGTTCGATGCCATCAAATCCTGCAACCGAAATGTCTTCAGGAACTTTTATGCCATGTGATCTAAGTGCATTGATCCCCCATATCGCGGAATAATCGTCAGGAAAAAAGACCGCTGTCGGCAAAGTGCTTCTCTTGAGAATCTGTTCAACAGCCTCTTCGTTTTCTTTCTTTGTCGAATATCTCGATTCGATCAACATATCGTCTCTAAACGGAATATTGCTTCGCTCAAGCGCACGCTTTAACCCTCGTATACGTTCCTCTGTGACAGAGACCTCATGACCGTAGACATAGACAATATCTTTATGCCCTAAGGAAATCACATATTTTGTAAGTTCATAAAGACCTCTCACGTTATCTGACATAATTGAGCTGATGCTTTTTGAATAATAGTCGATAGCAACAACCGATAAGTCGCTTTCCATGAGCTCTTTAACCTGTGGATCGTCAAATTCGATACAAGCGATGACAACACCATCAATTTTTCGTCTTTTACAGTGCTCTAAGTAGGTCGTTTCATCATCGCCCAAGTTTTTAGAGATAAACGTTATATCATACCCTTTCTCTTCAGCTTGCTCTTTTACACCTTGCAAAACCTGCGAGAAAAAATAGTGTGTTAAACCACTATTACTTTTATCTTCAAATAGAACACCAATATTCCAAGTTTTGTTTGTACTCAATGCTCTCGCCTGGAGATTAGGCACAAAACCCAATTCCTTTGCTTTTTTCAATATGCGTTCTTTTGTTTTTGCACTGACATCCGGATAATTGTTGAGTGCTTTTGAAACGGTTGAAATAGAACAGCCGCAAGCATTTGCTAAATCATAGATCGTTACCATTAGGATACATCCTCCTGTAAAAACAGTCCGTAAACAATACCGAAACCGTTTTCGATGACATCATCATAACACCTTGGCGAATATTTAGTCAATCTCAGAATGGATAATTTAACAAATGATATACGGCACCAATCAAATTGGCATCTGAACCACATGCGCATCTATCAATTATCGGACCAGACATATAACCACCTACCTGCTCGTAAAGCGTTTCAAGTTCAAAGGTAATACGGTCAATAAAATCGGGTCTATTGCTTACAGCGCCCCCTATTAAGATGCGTTCCGGATCGCATACATGTTGAATGTTATGAAGACCATATGCAAAAATTCTGTAAAAATCATGAACGCAAATAGCGGCATCCGTATCCCCTGCTTCGGCGAGATCAAAGACGATTTTTCCATCGAGTGTCGCCACATCTTTGCCCGATCTTTTTGAATACGCTTTTACTAGGGCTAACGTCGATCCATTGGCACTCCAAATGATTGGGGTGCCGTCAGGTTCAAAACCCGTGATGAAAAATCCAAATTCACCCGCGAATTTGCGGTGACCCGTGATGATTTTTTTATCCACGATGACAGAGCCACCGATACCAGTACCACAGACGACGAGTGCAAGATCGTTGATGCCTTTTGCATTGCCAATCCATATTTCTGCTAGTGCTGCACAGTTTCCATCGTTTTCAGCTGTATACGGAAGATCGAATAATTCACCTAGCATTTTAGCGGGATTGGTCCATTGTATATAACCTAGAGCCCCTCCGCTCAATGCTTGACCAGTCAAGGCATCTGTAACACATGGCTGACTGACCGCGATCCCTGCTACCGGGGCGATAGACAACGCCCATTTTACAATAGCAACCAATCGCTCCATCAAGTCGTTCATATTGGTTAACGGCGTTGGTCGGCTTGACTTTTCAATAATGGTCCCTTTTTCATCGATGATCGCCGCTTTAATCGCAGTGCCACCAATATCAATTGCAATATAATTCATACCTTCACCTACAATTCATCACCATGGGTCGCAATCACATGCTTGTACCATTCAAAGGATTTTTTTTTCGTTCTATTCAGAGAGCCATTTTCAAAATCGATATAGACGAAGCCATACCTTTTCTTGAAGCCATTTAACCAGCTGAGTAAATCTGTGAATGACCATGTACAATAAGCCAATAATTGTACGCCATTTTCGATGGCTTCCTCACATGATTTAATATGCTTACGCAAAAAATCAATTCTATAATCGTCGTTGATTTGACCATCTTCTGTCAGTTCATCATAGGCACCAAGACCATTTTCACTGATGATAATCGGCAAACCATACCGTTCATTGATGATTTCCAAACCATAACGAAGACCATCAGGATCAATCGCCCAGTCCCAATCTGTGTATTCCAGTTTTGCATTATGGACTTGTTTGTATAATCCAGGTACACCACTTTCACTTTGTGTGCCTTTTTTTCCAGCAGTGTTCATGCCTGAAAAGCCAACTCCCTCAATAGGATTGTGTGCAACAGTTGCCGTCTGGTAATAGTTGATCCCGATAAAATCACACAGCGTTGCAGCACGTTCCATGACATCCACATCTTCTTCAGAAACTTCAGGCATCACGTGTTTATCTGTAAAATAAGCGATGCCTTCTTCCGGGTAGCGGCCTTTATAATACCCATCCAAATACCATAACGGACCTGTGACGTCGAACATGACCTTTGCCCTAACATCCTCTGGTTTATCTGTCGCTGCATACGAAGGTGTATAGGCAATGCTAGACCCTATTTGTCCATCATAGCCCGACTCTTTATAGGCTAACACTGTATGGGCATGCGCAAGCACTGTATGGTGAAATGTCTTAAGATAAAGCGCTTCGTCATTGATACCAGGTGGATGCAACCTAAGCTGATAGCCTAGTGACGTAAATATATTGGGTTCATTCATGACTATCCAGTACTTGACGCGGTCTCCAAAACTTTCAAAGCATATTTTGCTGTAGTCAACAAAGTCAGAAATGATCTCTCTGGATTCCCACCCCTTATACTTGTCTTGTAGGGCTTGAGGCAAGTCCCAGTGATAGAGCGTGATCATCGGTTCGATGCCTTGTGATACGAGCTCATTGATGAGATTATCATAAAAAGCTATACCTGCTTTGTTGATTTCTCCAGTGCCATTTGGCAAAATTCTAGACCAAGACAATGAAAAACGATATGTTTTAAGACCCATCTCTTTCATGAGGGCAACATCTTCTTTATAGCGATGATAATGATCACAGGCGACGTCTCCATTTGTGCCTTCAAACGTCTTTCCTGGTATATGTGCCCATATATCCCATATGGATGGGCCCTTCAAATCTTCATTGTAAGCACCCTCTATTTGATAGGCCGCCGAAGCAGAACCCCATAAAAATGCCTTGTTAAAAGCCATATGTGCCTCCTTTTTTGCAAATAAAAAGTCCCATTGGGACTCTAATTGATCTTATCGCTTAGATAGCTCAAATAATAGTTGATGGCGTCATTAAATTTACGTATATCATAACCTGTGATGCCTTCAAGTTTATTGAGTCTATAAATGAGTGTGTTTCTGTGAATAAAGAGCTCATTGGCCGTTTCAGAAATATTGAGATTATTGTCAAAAAAGACCAACGCCGTCTGTTCAAGTTCCAGATCGCCAACATGGCGAGCATGCGCAAAATTTGTATTACTACTAGTTTGTTTCAAGTGCTTTATTAGCATAGGAAACAACAGTGCCTCATAAGTCACCACTTGCACTTTTTGTTTGATCAGCTGCGCCAATTCAGTCATTTCAATTAATTGCCTATAAGATGCAAAGAGCTCGGAGGCTTTTGTCACTTTATTACCTATAATGACTTTTACAGACGTGAGCGCTTCAGATTCTAACGTACCATGTAGTTCATATGGCGTAATATCGTTCGTTGATACCAAAACAACGCTTTCTTGATGGTTTATTTGGATCATCACGTCCGATTCAAATGTTGAACCGAGAATTTCATTCACTTCATCATAGCTTTCTTTATATAAAATTCGCCACAGCGTTATAGGAAATTTTAGTTCGGATTCATATACCCTGTAGCCTTCAGGATCAGTCAACAAAAGGGATGATGCCTTATCTGACTTATCTGCCACCTTCGAATGATTCTCAAGCCACCGCTTTACCAAAGTCGTTTCTAGTGCGTTTAGAGGTCGATGTATCAATAGGTCAAAGTCATGATTCAAAGAAATCAATGTTTGATTTTGCGTCACAGTCGACTTTCCTTTTTTTATCGTTTCAATATCGCATTCTAGGATCGAACGAAGTTCAGAATACAGTAGACTCATAGGATTACCTCTCCTTGGTTGCTTATACTTTACTCCAATTCTATCATATTCGAAGCATACGTAAACGACATTTTGGACGAAAGGCTGTAAAAAAGACAGACATGAGATGACTGTCCTTTTTACAAGGTTTTTCATTATAATATGAGGGGATCATATACTAAATTTCCATATAAGCACGTTATTAGAGCAATATTGATTTTCCAGTCGTCTTATCAAATAGATGTATTTTGGCATAATCAAAGCTCACGTGTAAGTCTTGATTAAATTCAAGCTCAACATGTGCGTCTTCTTTTGTAATATATTGTTTGCCTTTGTACTTGAAGTATACGTTGAGATCACTGCCTAAAAGTTCAGTGACTTCTACCTTCACTTTTAGACCCATACCGTCACCCACGATTTGAATGTTTTCTGGTCTGACGCCAATGGTTACTTCTTTACCTATATAGCCGCCTGCCTTCACTTTTCCAGCACTCTCATCACTAATTGCGATTTCAGTGCCATCGATGTTGACATATACTAAGCCATTTTTCTCGATCAATGAGCCATCAAAGAAGTTCATTTGAGGTGCACCTATGAAGCTTGCTACAAACGTATTGACAGGATGATTGTAAATCGTCTTTGGTTCATCAACTTGTAAAATGATGCCGTCGTTCATGACGCAAATTCTTGTACCCATCGTCATCGCTTCTGTTTGATCGTGTGTAACGTAAACAAATGTCGTCTGAAGATCATTGTGGAGCTTGATTAGTTCTGCTCTCATCTGAACCCTTAATTTTGCATCCAAATTCGAAAGTGGCTCATCCATTAAAAAGACTTCTGGCTTTCTCACGATAGCACGTCCCAATGCGACTCTTTGGCGTTGTCCACCAGATAATTGCTTTGGCTTTCTCTCCAATAGCTGTTCAATATCGAGAATTTTGGCTGTTTTAAGAATACGCTCTCTAATCTCATCCTTAGGCGTTTTTTTAAGCTTAAGGCCAAAAGCCATATTATCATAAACGGTCATGTGTGGATAAAGGGCATAGTTTTGGAAAACCATTGCGATATTTCTATCCTTAGGCGCGATATTGTTGACATATAATTCGCCAATTTCCATTTCGCCACTAGAAATTTCCTCAAGTCCTGCGATCATTCTCAATGTCGTCGTTTTACCACAACCAGAAGGACCAACCAACACCATAAATTCTTTGTCCTTAATTTCTAAATTAACATTCTTAACGGCTTGAAATCCATTTTCATAAACCTTGTTGATATTTTTTAAAGATACGTTTGCCATATTGCCTCCGCTTTCAATTTCTATAGCTTTATTATAGCCCAATCGGTTTAAAAAGATATTGGATGGCTCTACAATTTTTATTGTGATATTTGTCAAATAATAAAAACAGACCTCATTTTATGAATGAAGTCTGCTTAACTATCTATAAGATTATTGTCTTTCTATTAGATCAACCATTCGCCCATCAGTGAACCGATCAAGGCAACTGCTGTCTTAGCTGTTTGGTTTTTATTGTCGATGATCGGATTCACTTCGACAAATTCAGCGCTGACCACTTTATCGGTTAAGGCGATCATCTCAAGTGCTAGATGGCTTTCACGGTATGTGAGGCCGCCTGGGACACGTGTTCCTGTACCTTGTACAAATACTGGATCCATGCTGTCGAGGTCAAAGCTGACGTGGATGCCGTCCGTACCATCTGATGCGATGGCAATCGCGCGATTGATGACTTCAGTCATGCCAAGTCGATCAATCTCATGCATTGTGAAAACGGTTATACCCAAATCCTTTAATATTTTTCTCTCGCCAGAATCTAAATCTCTACATCCGACGAATACGATTTTTTTTGCGTCAAGTTTTTTATCTATGCCACCAATAGAAGTCAATCGTTCATGTCCAAGACCTAAACTTACGGCAACTGGCATACCATGAATGTTTCCAGACGGTGATGTTTCAGCGGTATTGATGTCACCATGTGCATCAAACCAGATGACGCCAAGGTTGTTTTTGTGTTGTAGGACCCCAGCAATCGTACCTATAGCTATGCTGTGATCACCACCCAAGACTAATGGGAATCGGCCTTCTGACATAATTTCGGAAACCTTCTTGCAAAGCTCTGTATTGACTCGTGTTACTTCATCTAAATTCTTAAGATTTGTACCCTCAGAATGAGGACTTGCCGGTTTAATCGCAACGATATCCCCTTGGTCAACAACATCATAACCGATATTCTCTAGTCTCTCCACGATGCCTGCATATCTAATAGCTGCGGGTCCGAGGCTCACACCAGGAGTCCCTGCACCTAGATCGATAGCAACCCCTACAAGTGACAATTTTGAATTGATTGATGGCTTCATATGATTTACCCCTTTAATTTCCATTTTATGCATTTATAAATGCATACTGCATAATTCTTCTTGATTTTATCTTTTTTACAGGGTGATGTCAACTGTATGTTTGAATAATCGTGCAAAAGAAATGTGCATCCTAATAGAGACAGTTTGAGTAATCAGTGGACCTTTATTATTTTCCTATGCCCATACCGAAAAGCATACCTGAAATATAGGGTACTAACCAAATCAGCCATACAACGATGCTGAATTTATGGAAATTCTTCTTCATGTTTTCATCATTTTTACGTAGAACGACTACAGCCCATATCGCATGAAAGAGCATCAATAAAATGGCACTCAATCCCGTGATGCCGTGAAAGTTAAGTTTAAAGCCGCCTTCTGAAAGGATGCTCATCATCGTTGTACCAAGGGTATCAAAGATTAGACCTAGGCCAAAGATCACGATGTGCTTCTTCTTTAAGCCACCTTGTAGTTTTTCACTCCAAACACCATACGTGTAAAAGATTAGTGCGAGGGTAATCGCAATTATTGCATAAATTAACATATTGCCTCCTGAAATAATAATAATAATAGAAATACTTATATTTAGCTTCTCAATAAGACTACAAGATTAATATGACATCAATGTGAACAAACCTATAAAAAACCACGTAATGAAAAATCTTTCGATTCATTACGTGGTTTGATCGTTCATTGATGTGTGCAGCGACTACATATTACTTAGGAAGGACGATTGCTTTGCCTTCTTTTTTCCACTCTGAAAACTCAGCTGCTGCAGTGAAAAGGATATCTGTTGAAGAGTTAAGCGCTGTTTCACATGAGTCTTGAAGAACGCCAACGATAAAGCCAACGCCTACAACTTGCATTGCAATGTCATTTGGTATACTAAACAAGCTGCATGCAAGCGGAATCAACAATAATGAACCACCAGCAACACCAGAAGCGCCACATGCACTAACTGCTGCGAGTACACTTAAGATCAAAGCTGTTGCAAAATCCACTGGAATGCCTAATGTGTGAACCGCAGCAAGTGTAAGAACTGAGATTGTGATTGATGCACCAGCCATATTAATAGTTGCACCAAGTGGAATTGATACAGAATAATTGTCCTTATTTAACCCTAAATCTTCAGCCAATTCCATGTTAACTGGAATATTTGCTGCTGAACTACGTGTAAAGAAAGCTGTTAAGCCACTGACTTTCAAGCATTTGAATACAAGTGGGAAAGGATTTTGTTTGATTTGCGTAAATACGATAATTGGATTGACTACTAAAGCTACAAATGCCATACATCCAAGTAATACTGCCAAAAGCTTACCATAGCTAAGTAGGGATTCAAGACCATTTGTTGCGATAGAATCAAATACTAAGCCCATAATGCCAAGTGGCGCAAAATTGATGATGATTCTGACGATGTGCGACAATGCATCTGCAAAGTTTGCAATCATAGTCTTTGTGCTATCTGCAGCACTTCTTAGTGAAAAACCAACTAAAGATGCCCATGCCAAAATACCAATATAATTTGCATTGAACAATGCTTTTACTGGGTTATCAACGATGTTGAGTAAAAGTGATTTTAAGACTTCTACGACGCCACCTGGAGGTGTGATACTCTCAACACCTGCTGCCATAGTTAAGGTCACAGGGAACATGAAGCTTGCAACGACTCCAACGACACTTGCTAAAAATGTGCCCACAAGATACAGAAGAATTATTGTCTTCATGTTACTTTGATGGCCAGCTTTATGCTGTGAGATTGCACCCATTACTAAGAAGAAAACGAGTAATGGCGCTACGGCTTTAAGTGCACTTACAAAAAGTGACCCAAAGATTACTACAAATGACGCTTGTTCTGGAACGGCAAGAGCCAAGATGATACCTATCACCAAGCCGATGAGAATGCGTTTCACCAAGCTTAAACGATTCCAGTTATTCAGTAATTTTTTCAATACAACCTCCTACAATTGATTAGTTAAGGAAATTGCATAATTCCAATTTAAATGTATTTCTTACATGAAAATGGCGTGAACAAGCCATTGTTGCATCGTATAAAGTAGATCACGTAACTTAATAAGGTAATTATGCAATTTCTATAGTAAAAACATATGTCCTCATTGTAACATATCAATTTAGGAATTGAAACCATTATATAAATGAAACAAGTATAAATTATTTTCTATAGTTATTTGTCCAAATTTAGCTTTCTCAGAGCCTCTGCTAACGGAGATTCAAACGTTTGTTGCTTTTTTTGCTCTTCCATATACTTTTGAACATCTTTGACATTGCCCTTATCACCGGCTTCTTTCCTACGGTTGTTAAAAGCTTCAAGCTTTTCTCTATGGCCACATTTACATGTGAAAATTTTATTCTCACCTTCGCCACGCATTTCCATTTTTTTATGACACACAGGACAACGCGCATTGGTGACTATGGATAAAGATTTTCGATGGCCGCATTCACGATCTTGGCATACGAGCATTTTTCCTTTTTTCCCGTTGACTTCGAGCATGAATTTTCCGCAATCCGGACATTTTTCTCTCGAAATATTGTCATGCTTAAACTGGGCGGAACTATTTTTAATCTCAACAACCGAAGCCTTGGCATAATTTTTTATATCGCTGATAAATAGTTCTTTTTTTAGATTGCCCGAAGCGATCTGCTCGAGTTTCGTCTCCCAAGTTGCAGTCAGTTCAGGTGTTTTAAGATCTTTAGGAACCAACTGCAGCAGTTGTTTGCCCTTGGAAGTAATGTGTAGATACAGCCCCTTTTTCTCTATTAAAAAAGATCCTAAAAGCTTCTCAATGATATCGGCGCGCGTAGCCACGGTACCAATACCACACGTCATACTCTTGTTAGGGTGCTCCATCGATGTAAGGAGCGTCCCTTCCGTATAGTAGGCAGGCGGTGCTGTCGTCCCGCTCGTCATCTTCAGGCCTTCTTGCACCAATCTCTCTTTAACCGTAACGAGTGGCAACATTTGATCTTTTAGTCCACCACTCCCATCATCATCCTCGAAGGTGTTATCGTATACTGCCTTCCATCCCATGCTGATGATGCGTTTTCCTTTTGCCTTAAAAGCTTCCGTTCCAATACTAGCAGTAATGTTTGTTTGTTCATATTCAAAAGCAGGTAGTAAAACCGCCAAGAACCGTTTGACGACCATGTCGTAAATTTTTCGTTCTTCTGAAGTCAACTGACTGAGTTGAACCAGTTGCTCTGTTGGAATAATGGCATGATGATCCGTGACTTTTGTGTCATCCACGAAAGATTTATTCGTTTGAATGGGTGCTTTAAGAATTTGACCGGCAAATACGCCTAGGGAACCAAGCCCACACGCTTTGACACGATCTTTAAGCGTTGGCACGATATCGCTTGATATAAACCTCGAATCCGTTCTTGGATACGTCAGTATTTTATGCGATTCATAAAGTTTCTGCATGATATTGAGCGTTTGTTTGGCAGAAAAGCCGTAGCGTTTGTTCGCTTCTCTTTGAAGTTCGGTTAAATCATATAGGCTAGGTGCATACGTCTTTTTGAGTGATTTATCGATTTTATCTATTATGATATCTACACCTTTGAGTTTTTGCATGATCTGCTCAATCTTTACTTTATCAAAGGATTGCGTCGTTTGGCTTTTTTGATCAAACCATGTCAAGTGAATGCCTTTCGCCATAGCTGTTAAACCATAATACATTTGAGGCACAAACTTTTGAATCTCAATTTCTCGGTTTGCAATCATCGCTAAAGTTGGCGTTTGTACTCTACCACATGACAACTGAGCATTGAACTTCGTCGTAAGGGCACGCGTCGCATTCATACCGACATACCAATCCGCTGCCGAGCGAGCCAATGCCGATGCATAAAGATTTTCGTAAGATTTGCCATCCTTGAGCTTTGAAAAGCCTTCCAACAACGCTTTGTCTGTCACCGAAGAAATCCATAGTCGCTTTATCGGTTTTTTAATGCCAATTTTCTCCAGAATCCACCTTGCTACGAGTTCACCTTCACGACCGGCATCCGTTGCGATGATGATCTCGTCGATATCTTTACGTAGCATAAGCTGTTTCACACTGTTGTATTGTCCTCTTGTCGCTGGAATGACTTCCAATTTTAAAGGTTCAGGTAGCATTGGCAAATCTTCAAGTTTCCAGCTTTGATACTTGACATCATACGTTTCTGGATCCGCCAATGTCACTAAATGCCCTAGTGCCCATGTCACGATATATTTGTTGCCTTCAAAAAAGCCATTGCCCTTTTGATTGCAGTTAAGGACCCGTGCTATATCTCGACCCACTGAGGGTTTTTCTGCCAATACAATACTTTTTCCCATGTCATTCTCCATTCTTTAATTGTTGGTACTAATAGTTGATGGTACTCTAATCATTATACTCTAATCAATAGTACTCTAAAACCGTCTAAGAATAAAGCCATGTGTTGTTAACCACTCTGTAATAAAAAAGTGCTTCTCAAGAAAAATCGAGAAGCACTACATCATAAGGTTTAAATTATTACTTACTGTACACTGTTTTTTATGAACAACTCCCTGTAAAGGAAGTCAGATCCGCTAATATGTTTAAACACCCATGAAATCAAGAATTTTAAAATTTTCTTTCCATATGTCACTTGATCTTCATCGATCGCTCTCAAATCGAGGTTTGATATTTCTTGGATCAATTTATTGTGTTCCTCGATATGTGCTTCTTTAGATGCATAATTATATTTGTGGAACAAGGCTTCTTCAAACTGAAAATGACTGATTGTGTATTGCGTCAACGAATCAATGATCGTTACCATTTCATCGTAAATATCTTCGCCATTCGTTGCATTTGTAAGCAGCTCAGATAAATGACTTGTAATTTCGATCAACTTCTTGTGTTGATCATCGATAGATTTGATGCCGAGTTCATACTGACTTTCCCACTGAATCATACTAGTCTCCAATTTCCTTTATTCTTTAATGTCTTGATTATATCAACTTTTATCGCAATATGTAAGTTATTTGTTCTATCCAAAGAAATAAATGTAAGAGATGTGCATTATGTCAATCACATTAAGTCTTACTTTAAAGTAATAATTGTATGGCAACTTGACACGTCAAATGTTAAACTAGTGACATTAACACGTCCTTTAATTTTAAAATCTATCATGTAAGAAGGAGCCTATGTTAAAAAAATTATCTATAAGAAACAAGCTCATATTGAGTATACTGATTGGGTGTTTAATTCCCTTTATAGCTGGCAGCATCTATGTAAAAAGCCAGATGGAAGAGCTCCTTTTTGAAAATAATATTGAACAAACACACATCATTTTAGAGCAAACAGCGAATCACGTAGATGATGCCATACTTAATCACATGCAGAATCTGGTATCCATGATTGCCAGAGATGAACGCGTCATAAACGTGTCTGAGAGTATCAATTCATATGTCGCATTTGACCCCGCAACGTTTGTCCGAACAAATACGGAAAGCGAACGACAAATCACGGAATTTTTTAAGGCCATCCAAGAGACAAACGAACTAATATCCCTTGTTTCTGTGGGCACTGAACTAGGTGGCTATATCGAATACCCCGTGTTCAATCCAAATGCACCCTACGATCCCAGAGGAAGAGGTTGGTACTTAGAATCAATCGATGAAACAGAAGCGATCGTATCTGAGCCCTATGAAACAAAAGAGAGCAAGGAGCTCGTCATCAGCGTTGACAAAGTTGTCGTGAACGGCAATCAAAAAATTGGCGTCGTAAGTTTGACGATTGGACTCGATAAACTCATGCATGAAATTTCAGCGATTCCTTATGGAGAAACTGGCTATATCGGCATTTTGAGCCCTAGCAATGTCTTTATCAACAGTCCCGAAAGACCTGAGTGGCTGCTCAAATCGGCAAATGATATCGACAATGATTTATTTAAGTCGTTAGAAGCATATGACGGCAATTCTTTTGAAGGAACCCTTGATGGTGTCGAACGCGTTTTCAATGTCTACATTTCACCAACAAGTGGTTGGAAATAC
This sequence comes from Acidaminobacteraceae bacterium, assembly GCA_942493125.1. Taxonomy (GTDB): domain Bacteria; phylum Bacillota; class Clostridia; order Peptostreptococcales; family Acidaminobacteraceae; genus Fusibacter_C. The sequence goes on from OW818667.1 coordinate 1,101,081, forward strand.
ATCTCAGTGATTGATAAAAGCGAAGTCCTTGGTCGCTCAAAATCTCTCTCAACAATCCTGATCTTGATTTTCACGGTAGCGTTGATCATCATGATTCTCTTTGTCGTTATCATTTTGACTTACATCACAAAGCCAATAGGGTCATTGACGCAAATCATCAAGAAGATGGCCAACTTTGAATTTGAAGGCTATCAATACAAAGATTTTGAAGAGTTCACACATCATCAGGATGAAATTGGCGATATTTCGCGTGCACTTCATGGTATGCAGAACAATTTTATCGAACTCAAAAAAAATGTTGAATTTATGGATTCAGAGATTCAGAATATCAAAGTTGAAGATAATGCCGTCCATCAGATAAGCCTCTCAAACGACAACCCTTTCAGTGTTATTGCTGGCTCGGTGAACGGACTTCTCAGAAAAGTGCATAGCTACATTTCTCAAATCAAGGATTTTAATACAGAAATATCGCTTAAGAACGATCTACTGACTGCGTCAGAAGAAGAGCTTATCGCGCAACTTGAAGAAATCAATTTGCAGAAGGAAAAAATTCATTTTCTTGCGGATCACGACCCACTCACGAATTTGCCAAATAGACGACGTTTTCACGAGAAGCTGAATCAAGCACTTCTTGCCAAGAAACGCGGTGCTGTAGTCATGCTAGATATGGATAACTTCAAGAGCATCAATGATACTTTAGGGCATATTTTTGGAGATAAAGTGTTACAGATCACAGCGGATTTGTTATCGACTTTCAGTAGTCCAACAACGTTCATTTCTCGTTTTGGTGGTGATGAATTTTTGTTGCTTATCGAGTTCGGTGATGATAAAAAACATTTAGATGTGCTTATTGACCGCATCAAATCGGCTTTCGAACAAATTTTTGTGATTGATGACAACGACATTAAGGTCGATTTTAGCATGGGTCTTTCAGTATTTCCAGATGATAGCACCAATATGGAACAGATAATCATGAATGCCGATTTGGCGCTTTATGAAATTAAGAATAACGGCAAAAATGGCTGTGCATATTTCAATCAAACGATGGCAAGTCACTTAAAATACCGAATCGATGTCAAAGCAATTCTCCTGCATGCACTAGAAAATGATGGCTTCAAAATGGTCTATCAGCCTCAAGTGGACTTAAAAACAGGAGAAACTGCGGGTTTTGAAGCACTTGTAAGGTTAAAGTATCACACGCTCTCACCAGGCGATTTTATTCGAATCGCAGAAGAAAACGGTTTGATTATCCCCATCGGTCGCATCATTACAAAACACGTCGTCGAACAAATTAACCTTTGGCAGCAGAAGGGTTATACACCAAAGCCTGTCTCAATCAACTTTTCAGCACTGCAGATACACGACGTCACGTTTATTGACTACCTTTTTGACTTGCTATCCACTTATCAAGTAAAGCCCGATCTGATCGTCATCGAGATTACAGAGCACTTTTTCCTCGAAAATCGAGATGCCACAATCGACTTTATGAGTGCATTGAGAGCGAAGGGTGTCAAGATTGCTGTCGATGACTTCGGTACTGAATATTCATCACTAAGTTACCTTGCTGTGCTTCCAATCGATACCTTAAAATTCGATCGGGATTTAAATCTTAGACTGCTCAACTATCCAAACACCGATGTCATGAAAAATCTAATTGCCTTTGTTCACAGCTTAAATCTACAGATTGTCGCTGAGGGCATTGAAGATTATGATCATGTAATTCGCCTAATTGATAGCGATTGTGATAGCTTACAGGGTTACTATTTTAGCACCCCACTCGAAGTATCCGAGATCGATCTCAATTACGATAAGGTATACAGTCTAAACTAAATTACAAAAAAATATAGAGCTACTGCGCTTCTAGTCACTATAAACTAGATTTGCATTAGCTCTTTTTATGTTTTAATCGTGTGTTCTAAATTCTTTTTAACCCGCCTTTTGGAGCGGCAATTCTGTTGTTCTCTAGTCCTTTGATGCTACAGAAGTACTCAAAGAATGACTGAGCAAACGCCTCATCTTCTGTACCGGCTTTAATCTCGCAGATTTTAAGTAGCACTTGTGCTGCTTGCTCATCGGAAAAATATCGATGCAAAGCGCTTCCGAGTACGATCTTATCTGGTTTGTTCGGGTTGAAATAATACTCCCAGAACTTGAGTTTCTGTGCTTCTTCCAAAGTGAATGCCATTTTATACTTAGGGTTGGCTTTAACATAGCCATCGCCTTTGCTCGTTATAGAATAATTTTCATCAATCAAGAATACAGAAAATATAAAACGATCTTCCTCAACGGCATGCGGCAATTTAGTCGTCAAAATAGCCAAACTATTTGCACTAACATTTTTTAGAACCATTGATTTGCCTTTGTTCTTACCACTTTGAACAATACCAGTGTTCACAGACCATGGATCTTCAGGCTGACCTTCGTAACAAACGAACTTATAGTCTTCTGGGACATTCTCGAGTGTATCGGATTCACAGTAATTGAACTTGAAAGCAATATTGCATTTGTCGACGTAATTTGGCTTGTTGACTTTAGCGGATTGAATGCTCTTAAGTTTTACGCGATTTTCAAAATCTTTTCTATCTTTCAATTCAGTGGCTTTCACCAACTGGTGCTCTTCATTGACATGTGTGTTTAAAACCTCGTTTTCAAGCTTCAAAAAAGCTTCAAATGCGGTCGGATAGACAAATTTCTTCTCAAGGTTGCCCTTTTCAAAGTGTACAGTCACATTATTGTTTTCAAATCCAACAATTTTTCCTTTCCCAAAGGCTTTATGTGTAACAATTTCTCCTACTAACTTCATCTTTTCCTCCAAATTTCTTTCGAATAAAACCTCCCACAATGCAAGATCCTACTTCTATTGTATACTTATTTTCAAAACTTATCAAATTTAATGATTTTATGCGATTTGTAATTATGCAATTTCCTTATTTATCTCGATTGAATCAATTTGACAATTGGCCATACTTCAGAAATTCGATTGACTCTTAACCCTTGTGATTCTTTTAGTGTGCTGGCAAAAAAATCTAGGATAAATCGGTTTTGAATGTCAGTAAATGTCTTTCTATCCACATCGCCAGTGAACCCGATAACCTTCGTCAATCGCGAGTACATATAAGCCATCGTAAAGTCAATGTGCGTCGTCCCATCAATTTGGTATAGCTCTGTTCCACTTATGCTGTTGTCGATGAGCTTCGTTAAATAAGTGTTGTTATATCCGGTTTCCCATTGGCCACTCCTTAAAAAGAGAGCTGGAATTTTTAACCCCTTATTCAATACAACCTCAGGGATGGGTTCCACCCATGCGTCCATACCGAGCAATGCTTTGATTCTATCGTCTTTAATAGCAACGGATACATCCGCCCCGCCACCTGTAGAATGTCCCATCAACCCGATTTTATCGAGATTTAAACGGCCTTTAAATATCGGACTGTATATGCCATCATCAAAACCAGAAAGTTGATTCAATACGAAAGTGATATCATCGGCATAAGTATCGACAAGTTCTCGAGCATAGTATAAAAAGTCTTGAGTTGTCTCTCTATCTGGCAGAGCCAAATGATCGAGTTTCTTGATTGTGCCATCTTTAAACACTGTTATCTGTGAACCAAATGTATGATCGATGCCAAAGACGATATAACCATTGCTCGCCAATGTTTCAGCTAAATCATTATGTAGGTTCCTAAAGCCAGTCCATCCATGAGATAGCACGACAATTGGATACGTCTCCGTGTCACTGTTCATTGGTGCGTCTGCATAAGCGTTGGATAACACATCTTTCGTATGATCTAAGATGAAAATGGGTGCTTTCATTTCACCGGCAAGCGCTCTTGCAACAACTCGGCCATCTTCTAGCCAAGGGACTCTTTCCAGACCTTTTGTCGATTCTGCTGGGTACCAAACCTGAACTTTAATACGTCGATTTTCACCTTTGGCATCGCCATATATTTCTATTGTGCCAGTTTCCGTAAAGTCATAAGTAACAGTACCGATGGCGTAGTTTCCAGGTGGCTTTGGCATATCATAAAGTGGGAATGCCCAAAGCGCTATACTAGATAAGATTAAAGCAAAGAACGTTAAAAATATCAATTTCTTACGACTATCATAACCTTCGAGTTCTGGTCTTTTTTTCACAGTTTTATCCAGACCAATTGCAATGAGAGATGACATGAAGGCCATCGCCGTCAAAAAATAGATTGGGACGAGTTGCCAAGCTACCGAGTCATAAAGGGAATGACTGACCATAAGCGCAAATGCTATAACTGGGAGATAGAGTCGCACTGTCTTACTTCTAAAAGGATTTACAATAAGTATAAAAAGGTACATGAGAATTGTAATTAACAACGCTTTTTCAAGCCAAGACATAAAGCACCCCCATACATTGTATTTAGCCTAATAATGCTCTTACCATCTCAATTTTTTCCATGACTGTATTAGCGGTAGCCGACCCATTTGCACCAGAAAAATAACCATCGGCTTCTTTTAGATTCATCACCATAAAACCACTTGAACTCATAGAGCTCTTTTCCAACAAATCGATTGCCATGGCAATCCAATTTCTGCACTGTACATTTTGACTTTGTTCACCATAATTGTTTTTAACAAAATCAAGACAGAATAATATCATATCTTTAGACGACTGATCCATTGTTTCCTCCAATATCAATAAAAGTTGTATGTATCTATATTATATCTTATTTGATATTTTTAGCCACTCAAATCGGCAAATGTGAACCGATTAGGGCTTGTCTTTCTTGATTCTCCCTGCTTTTACCATTATAATGGAGAATGGAGGGCTGCTATGATACGTAAATTTGTCAGTTATTATAAACCACATCGTTTTTTATTTGCAATGGACATGCTCGTCGCTTTTTCCATGGCCGGTATAGACCTCTTGTTTCCAATGTTTTCAAGGGCGTTTGTCAACGATTTTATCCCAAATGGAAAAATGAATCTCATCATCCTTTATTCAATCGCCATCTTGGCACTTTACATCTTGAAGATAGGCTTCAATTATTTTGTTGGCTACTGGGGCCACGTACTCGGTTCACGTATTGAATTTGATATGCGTCGCGATTTATTCACACATATTCAAAAATTGGAAAACTCATTTTTTGACAACATTAAAACTGGGCAATTGATGAATCGCTTAACTGGTGATCTCAATGAAGTTACCGAACTTGCACATCATGGACCAGAAGATTTATTTGTCTCTTTAATCATGCTCATCGGCAGTTTTATACTGCTGTTTCAAATCAATTGGCAGCTGACTTTGATTATTTTCTTCTTCGTTTTGTGGACGATTGTCTTTTCGATTCGCATGCGCAAATCGATGATGGTCACCTTTAGAAACGTACGTGTGAAACTTGCTGATATCAACGCACAGCTTGAAAGTAGTCTTTCTGGCATTCGCCTTTCCAAGTCGTTTGCCAATGAATCTTTTGAAATTGAAAAATTCCATGTTACAAACGACGCACATCTTCACTCTAAAAAGGATTCCTTTAAAGCCATCGCAGTGTATTCAGCTGGTAACAGCTTTTTCATCGACATGATGACCTTGGCCTCTATGGTTGCAGGTGGCATCTTCGTCTACAACGGCTATATCGACTACGGTGATCTCGTGGCATTTTTGCTGTTTATCGCATTTTTTACGAAGCCAATCCGAGCGCTCATTCAGCTGACACAGCAATTTCAGTCTGGTGCTGCTGGATTTGAACGCTTTATCGAAATGATGAACATGGAGCCTAAAATAGTAGACTCAAAAGATGCAAAAACCTTGTCAACTATACGTGGCGATATCGCTTTCGAAAATGTGACCTTCTCTTACGAATCCGAAGGGTCTCCGGTTCTTGAAGCGTTTGACTTAGTCATTCCCGCTGGTATGACGATTGCACTCGTTGGACCTTCTGGTGTTGGCAAGACGACCATCACGCAACTCATCCCCCGTTTTTACGATGTTGATGCCGGCGTCGTCTCCATCGATGGTCAAAATATCAAAGACCTTACATTGACTTCACTTCGCAGCCAAATCGGCATCGTGCAACAAGACGTCTTTCTATTCCATGGCTCTGTCCGCGATAATATCGCTTATGGCAAGCCTGATGCAAGCGACGAAGAAATCATAGAAGCCGCTAAAAAGGCAAATATCCATAGCTTCATTATTGGACTTGAAGATGGCTATGATGCCTTTGTTGGCGAACGTGGCGTCAAGCTCTCTGGTGGTCAAAAGCAACGCATCGCCATAGCCCGTGTTTTCTTGAAAAATCCACCCATACTCATACTGGACGAAGCGACCTCCGCACTTGACAATGAAAATGAATATGCGATCCAAAAGTCTATAGAAACGCTTGCTCAAGGTCGCACCACACTCATTATAGCGCATCGTTTATCGACGATTAAAAATGCTGACGAGATCCTCGTCATGACGGATTCTGGCATTTCAGAACGCGGTTCACATGATGCCCTCCTGAAGGCAAATGGCCTATACAGCCGCCTCTATCACGCGCAATTCAGAGGGTATATCCCAGACGAGTCGATCTAACACAAATGATTCCCTTACTTCCACAAAAAAACCGGTGAAAGACTTATGGAAATTGCGTAATTTCCTGAGCTGTCTGTCACCGGTTCTATTTTTTTGCATTTTTGTCTTGCTTATTTCTCGCTAAATTTTATACTTTCCGATCTGATTGTGAAGTACGCCAATCATCTCATTCAACGAATCGATGCTAGCTGTAATTTCTTCCACATTTGCACTCTCTTCTTCAGAAGTTGCGCTAATTTGTTCGATCATGACAGCATTTTTATGAGAGAGTTCCTTAACGATCGATGTACCGGATAAAACTTTGTCCTGAATGGCATCGATTGTTCTTACTTTATCATCCATTGAACGAATGCTCTGAATCATACTTTGAATCGATTTTTCTGTTTCACCATATTGAATCAATGTCTGATCGATATTGGCATTGGAACTGGATATCAACGTGTAATTTTCAGCTGTGATATCATTTGAAGCTTTAATCTCCTGTAAAACGGATTTGATGATCTCATCTATTTTAGAGACAGATGCGGAGGACTCTTCAGCTAGCTTTCGAATTTCCTCTGCTACGACGGCGAATCCTCTACCTTGTTCACCGGCTCTAGCTGCTTCTATAGATGCATTTAATGCCAAAAGGTTCGTCTGCCCTGCTATGTTTCTAATCGTCTCTATTATACTTAGAATAAGCCCTGAGCGTTCATATAAATCTGACATCTTCTTACTTAAGCTTTCAAACCCTGCCGCAGTTTCGTCGAACTGACTTTTCATCTGCAAAATTTGATGACTTGATGCTTTTGTCTGTACGATGACCTTTTCTCCGACTGATGCAGACTCTACAATCGATTGTGTCATCAAACCAACATTTTGAGCAAGAATATCACTGCTGCCCGCGAGCTTTTCCATCTCGATCACTTCGTCTTCAATGTTACTTGCCGTTTCACTTAAGGCTGTTGTCGACTCTTGAATCATCGCGGATATATTATGGCTTGAATCGTGAACAGAAGTAAAGTTATCAGAAACAGTATCTGCAATTCTCTGAATTTCAGAGATCAATGTGGCATTATTGGTTCTGAGTACGCTTAAAGACTCCGCGAGAATCTTAAACTCACCTTTATAAGCTGTATTGATTTCTCGAGTTAAATCAAATTCTGAAAGTCTTTGGCAATCCTGCACCAAAAATTGAATAGGCTGTAATGAACGCCTTATCATCAGCGTCAGTATAATACCGATAACGAGTAAAGCTACCATCGTTGACAATATGATAAACAAAGTCATATCTCGTGAAGCAGCCAATGTATCGGTTATATCGAAGTCTGCACCAAGAAAAGCAATCAAATTACCATTTTCATCATTCAAAGGAAAATAATTCGAAAACAGAATGCGTCCTTCATATTCATCATAGGTTCCGAACAGAGGCAACTTCGTCTGTTCAATCGTTTGATAGTCGTCAATATAGTCAGGTTCCACAGGATCAAATGGCAAAGCTGATTCCTCAGAATTTGCATCAATACCGTCAACTAAATAAACATATTTGCCTTCAGAAACCATGACGATGTGCAAATACTTTGCATTTATCGCATCTCGAATCGTTCTAAGATCTTTCTTAATGGTGATATATGCTTCTGATTCTACTGAGGGATCTGTTTTTAGCGCTGTAAGTGATTCAATGGAAACGCTTTCACTAACAGCATGCCATACACCCTCTGCCATATCATTTGTTCGTGTCTTAAGATCCTTTGAGATGAAATAATAAGTAATGCCAATAATTATTGCAACCAATAATAGAATTGAAATGAGGGTCGTCCTAACGATCCTCGTGCTAATTTTGCCTTTTAGTTTATTCCTAACCATCAAATGCCTCCACAACCTCTATTTCCGTTAACAGTTTAACATAAAAAAAAATAAGCTGCATTAAATTTAGGTTAAAATTTAACAGCTTACTATTTTAGACTTAAATATAGATGATTTAAGGCATCATTTTTCACTATTGTGCGCCTTTTTCTCTTTCACTTCAACATATTTTGACTTGACGAATTTTCCACCTTTAACTGCTGCTTTAGATGCTGCTTTGGCACCTTTCACCAACAGTATTTTAGCGAGACTCAGCTTATACGCCGTGCTATAAACTTCATGGTACGCTATTTTTTTCAGTAGCTCCTGCTCTTTTTCAGTTTTTTTTGAAATGTGTTGCAACTTGTCATTGTCATGGTCATTTTCTTTTGTCATTACTTTCACCTCAATTACATCGTTTGTTGATCGGCTTTTCTGTGAAATACGATCGTCAATTTTAAACAGAACGGTCAATCGCTTGTTGGAGCTGCAATTCAACTTCTTTCGCCATATTTTCGAGATCCACATTGTCTTTCATAATTGTAGACATAAGCGATGTTGGGTTAGGCATACCGATATAAGTTAAACCACCCTCTTCGTAGACGGCAACTTTACAAGGTAGAAAAAAGCCCATTTCCATCTGTTCACTTAGAACACGCTGTGCTTTCAACGGATTACAAACCTCTAAAATCATAAAATTGTTGTCGAATGTCAACCCTTTTTCCTGCAATTTGTCTTTGAAATTCAGTTGCCACAAGACGCCAAATTCTACATCCGAGAGATTTGACTTAAGACTTTCAAGTGCCTCTTCAAATGTCTTTTCCGTCTTTTGTTTGTAGATCATATTCATACAAAACCTCCTGGTTTCGCCTTAGAATGCCATTTTTCTAACGATGACAGATTCGAGTTTGGAAAGCTCACTTTCCATCTCTTCAATTTCTACTTCTTTGTTTGGTAAAAACTCAAGAAGAACCAACCCTTTTGAGCTGCATAAGCCTTCGCCCGATTCATGGAGACCTAGGCGTGTCTTGATGATACAGCCGTGTTTTGTCAATAGTTCTTGGACTCTAAGTGCTTCATGTTCACGATCGCCAATTTGAATACCTAAGATTACTCTCATAAAAATCCTCCTAAATTTATGTTACTTCTACAAAATACCCTTTTATCCTTTTTTTATGCTCTATTTGACGATTTTTTCTATAAGCTTAATCAAATAGCTCAGTGTATAAAAATTACGATCAAGGTGCGACTGAATTTCATCAAATGCTTTAATCAGTTTTTCTTCAGAGAAAAGTTCGAGTAAAATCATCACACTGACGGTATTGAGTTTCTTGTCCTTTGTGTCCAATACCCTCGATGTTTTGACAAATGGATTCATCATCAACGTCTCAAAAGCCGTCAAGAGTTCTGCATTCAATTTGATTTCAGGCATTTCAGACATAACGCTGATGCCTTCACTGGCTAAATTCAAATTCAAAGCTTTATCCACATCAGATGCGACAAAATACGTATTTATAAATTTTGCCCCTTTGAAATCAACGCCTTCTAGTTTGACACCTTCGAAAACAGTGTATTCAAATTTCGCCTCTTTAAACTGACTGTCCTTAAGATTTGAACCCACAAATTCCGCACCTTTGAATGTGCACGCATTAAAATGGCAGGATTTCATATGCGCCCCTCTAAAGCAAGCATAGTCGAAGTTTGAGCCAGAAAAATCCGTATTATAGCATTTACTTTTCTGTAAATTTTGATACATGAAGCTCTTATTTTTTTTATCCGCATGATTTAATTGAATCATTGATTATCTCCTCGTCTCTTATAGTGATGTTTTCCAAATGCGTCGTCGTCTATGCTGTCTCACCTCAAAAAATTTCCATTGAGATTGAACTTTTAAATTGCTCTCTAGCATAGGGCCCGTTTCAGCATGTGACATGCCATATTTTTTTGCAGTCTGCATCACGCTATTTAGCATCAAGCCATTTATGCCCGTATTTTGATATTCAGGTTTGACTGCGATCAAATATAAATCGAGAATATCGTTTCTATGAATGGCCTTCAAAATATGCAAGAACCCAAAAGGCAGTAGCTTTCCCTTTGATTTTTGCATCGCCTTTGACAATGAGGGCATCGCAAGTGCAAACGCGGCCATTTTATGATCCGCATCGACGACAACTTTCACGAAATCAGGATTTACAAACCCTAGAAAAGTCTTGATATACATATTTATTTGCTTATCTATGAGCTCTGTCGTGCCATATAGAGGTGCATATGCCGTATTATATAGATCGAACACGTCATCTGCCCATACCATCATATCTTTTTTACGTTTAAACTCAAGCAATTTGAATGAACTATTTTTGCTTAAATAAGCTGAGATTTTTTTCAATCGTTCAGATTTTTCATCATCTAAGCGCAATTGACATTCAACCCAGTCAATATCCTTCTCAAACCCTAAAGCAATCATGTGCGACATGTAATAAGGGGCGTTATAGATGGTAATAAACAGATCTAGTTCTTCAAAGCCTTCTACGAGCATACCTTGATGATCAATATCTGTAAAGCCCAAAGGACCGTGCATCCCCTCCATGCCTCTTGTCTTTGCCCAATCACGAGCTGTTTGCATCAGTATTTGAGATACGTCACGTCTATCGATAAAATCAAACCCTGTAAATCTTGCATATTTCTGTCCCCATTTTTCGTTGCTCTTTTGGTTGATGATCACACCGATGCGTCCAACGATTTGGTCCCCATCATAAGCTAGAAAATACTCTGCCTCACAAAATTCGTAGGCAGGATTATAAGATGGCGTCAACATTTTAACACTATCGCTAACTAATTCAGGTACATAATAAGGGTTATCTTTATATAATTCATTTGGAAAGGATACATATTTTTTTAGGTCACTTTTAGTCTTTACTTGGTGAATTTTGATCATTCCAGCACCTTCTCATAGTAGTTTTGTTCTAATATTTTTTCTGCATAATAAAATTTGGCATTTACTTCATTTGAAATCTCTCTACGATAGGTATTCAGTTGCTCAACATCCATGTCCGCGGCTTTATCTGAACGCACAAATTCACCTGTTGCAGTATTATAGCTGCCCAGATCAGTTATAAAGCTTCGATTTCCAAGGATGACAAGCGGATCAGCTTCAGAAAATATATCGCGGCCCATCATCAATCTCGAATCGTAGTTTAAACCGAGAAGGTTGGATAGTGTCGGCAGTATGTCGAGACTGGAAGCTGGCTTATCGACAACCTCAGGCGTCATACCTGGTGAATAAAGAATGAACGCATTTCGGTATAGTTCAAAATGCTTATCTACAGCGCCGCCATTAAGTTCTTCAATCGTTTCATGATCAAGACCATATGGATAATGATCTGCACTGATGGCTATTAATGTATTCTCAAGCTTTCCAGCCTCTTCGAGCTGTGAGAGCAAATTGGCCATAGCAAGGTCAAATTCAACTTGTGTTGCAAGATAAGCTTTGGCTTGACTTGAATAAGGTAGATTTTCAACTACTTGACGATTCTTTGAGGCTATAAAATTATCTTTAAAACTATAATACATATGACCACTAACGGTCATGTAGTATGCATGAAAACGCTGTGCATCTACATACTCTGGCACAGTCACAGCCATCATTTCCAAATCCGATTCTGGCCATGTCTCGGTGATTTCTAAACCATTGCCCACACCTTTGTAGTCATAGCCCATGTTCGGATGTGTCAAATCACGGTCATAATAAGTGTACGTATGGTTGTGATAAGCCTTGGTTACATAGTCCTGGCCTTTTAGCTGGTTTCCTAAAACAAAAGGTAAGGCATTGTTCCGTGATTGTCTAAAGCTCCAAACACCACTCTTTGGAATCAAACTTGTCGTCGCAACGTACTCTCCATCTGTTGTACTCACACCCCATAAGGCAGTGTAAAAATTCGTAAACTGAATGCCCTCATGCACCATCTTGTATAACGTAGGTGTTACATCTGGTCTTATTGCCAAATGAGATAAGCCTTCCGCTGTAATAAATATCACGTTGAAATCCTTATATTTGCCGGTGTAGGTATTTTGCTTGGTCGGCTCAACCTTTTGAAAGTAGCGGTGCATTTCGAGCAATGTCTCGTTGTTTTCATTCTCGATCAGTGCCTCAAAATCAATATCTAATTGATTGAACGCAACTGGGATTTCAGATGTCACTTCTGTCGATGCTTCTGCCGATGCTTCTGTCGATGCTTCTGTCGATACATCGGTTGACGCATCGATGATCTCTACTGTTTCTAGTTCTGATACGGTTTCTAACTCAGGCGACCACCCTAAAAGGTTTCTTTGAGCGTCGAGTCGCATATATGTGGTTAAACCTAGATTGTGAACTGCGAATTCTGGGTAATGCATTGAATAATAAAGTGAATAAGGTGAGTTTTCACCGCGTTCTCCTAAATTGACGATGCCTATTGCTGTGGATTGTATGACGATTGCGCTTAATCCCATTAATAATAACTGCTTTGTAGTGAGACGACCGTCTTCATGCTTCGGAAGTATTTTTAGCCACGAAGCGATAAAAGGAAGCAGCATCAGGCAAACGCTTTTCCAATTATTCATGACCCCTTGCATTGCCTCTTTAAAAAATTCCATGACTTCTATCGCATTTCCTGCGGAATAGACTGTATAGAATGTGCGCATCATGTGAAAGTAAACGACTTGGGAAGCAAACATGAGACAGACAAATAATATGATAAAACGATTGATTATGCGTTTCGTTTTGGCTTTTTTAAATGAAAAGATGAAGCTGTTGAATAATAGGATGAAAACGAATCCAAAAAGTGAGCCAAACATTAACCCCCATTCAAATACCTGACCTTGCGTTGATACTCTAAGAACCGTCTCTAAGTAAATGAAAACACCTAACCATATAGCCAACCAATTTATCATCATAATCTTCTACCCATGACTTTTACTCATGGCTGAACCCCAGTCCGCCAAAGCCTTTAGTGCTGGAATCAACGCCCTTCCTTCATCACTAAGTGCATATTCAACACGAGGTGGAATCTCCATATATTGTTTGCGCGTTATAATTTTATGCATTTCAAGTTCTTTAAGTGATTGAGTCAGCATCATGTTGGTTATCCCATCAATATTGCGCTTTAAAGCGTTATATCGCAACGTTTTATTTTTGCTAAGTGTCCAGATAATTGGCAGGCGCCACTTACCACCAATCAGATTTAAAGCATGCGTTAATGGGCAATCATCCAATTGATTTTTATAAAGCTCATGGTCCGTCATAAAATCTCCTTTACACAGTTTTTAATGCCTTAAACTGAAAAACCTGCATACTTGTTAATTTTGTCGTACTTGATACAATTATAACGAATTCATAATCATTTTAAAAGGAGGATTATCTATGAACATCCAATATGAAACGATCACCGTAGATCAAATCGACTGTATTAAGGATTTATGCAATGACTTAATGGCTTTTCAAAAATCTAAAGCGAGGATACATCCTGAATTTTTTGACAACATGCGATTTGAAACACGTATGCTACCCTCATTTGAAAGTTCAAAGGAAAATTATATGCTCATTGCCAAAGACGATGATAAGGTCATAGGCTATGCCTATAGTACCATTGCACCTAAGACGAACTACTCGGGCGGATTTGCCACATTATCCTGCGACGCATTTTTTGATTTTGACTCTGTAATAGGCGAAGACGTTGGTTGTCTTTCACAATTCTACCTAAAAGATGGATATCGCGGCACTGGTGTTGGCAGTCAACTGTTTGAAAAATCCATGCATTGGCTTAGTTCATTTCATGATATTCAAGATATTTTCATTTTTGTATCGAATGGCAATGATCATGCGCTCGATTTTTACTTGAGTAAAGGCTTTAAATTTTCTCATGAAATACTAGAGGGCTTTATCATAGTCCTCCGAAATGATAGAATATAATAGAATAAAAAGAATAGAATGGAAGATGAACAATAACAGATTAACGAAAAATGCCTTATGGAGGCGATATTCTATGCATAAATTGCGTCAAACGCTTTATTATCTTTCTGGGAAGATCTATCTATACCCACATGAGCTCGATAAAAAAGGACCGAGACTCCTTCATATCTCAGATACGCCAAGTCTATTTTATCCAGAACTTGCTCGGTTGATTAAACGTTTGAATCCCGATTATATCGTCCACACTGGTGATTTGGTTGACAATATCAAACTACAACTATACCCAGGTTCAATAAGGCATTATGAACGCGAAGTTTTGTCGCTTCTAAAAATTCTCCAGTCCTGTGATGCGAAGGCTGTATATATCACACTTGGCAACCATGACAGTCCAGAATACATTAAAAAACATGCCGGTCGAATCACTGTATTTGATTATGATGCAATGTGTCAAATAGAAGGCTTTGATGTTTCGATGTGCCATTATGCAGGCGGCCTTCTGAGTCACGACTCAGACTATTATCTTTTTGGTCATGATTTGATCATCAACAGTCATTTGGACAACGGACGCATGTATCTTAATGGCATTTCAAATATTAACTTAATAGAACTCAGCACGCGCGATATCCACTATTTTCACTATCCATGGGGCGTTGATGACGCTCGGTTAAATAAAAATATGATTGGCATCTAGAAGGAGGCTGCTATGGTATCTTTAATCAGACACGGACCACGCATTTTGTTGTTTAAAACTTCAGAACCTGAATCACTTGAGCACTATTTGCACGAAGATTTTGGTGCAACTTCATATGATATGGATACTGCTTTCGAAAAATCTACCGAAGATAGCACAATCGTCTACATAACAGATGAGATCAAAGGTACCATTCACTTCACTTATGATCGAAATATCATGATTATCGATGAAGCCCCGGATATCTTACTCTGCAAAATTTTCAATTGTTCTAAACGCTATTTGATCGAGGATGTACGAACAGCACCACATATCTTGATCATGCGTGCTACAGGTGACTTAGAAAATGTCTTGAATCAGGTTCAAAAGGATTTTGGTGGCACCTTTGGTACGTTTAAAGAAATATTGGATAACGGCAATGACAACACCACCCTCGTGGCCATAACAGAAAAGCCTTTGAATCACAGTATTGGTTTAAATGATTTTTACCCACGTTATCTACAACTTGAAGGCAATCACTTTGATCACTTTAAGCAGTTGAGAATGCATGGCTTACAATATCTTAATGTCGGCATTTCCAACAAAGACTGGTTTGAAATTGAAATTAGAATTTTTGATCGTTATAGCGCTTATAAACTCCATTATGATCGCCTTCTTGAAGTCATCGAAAGTTTAGAGCTGGGCTATGTTTTAGGAGAATCTTGGTCTAAGGATTACCCAAGATTATTTATGTCAGTCGTCGTTTATCGCATACGTTTCTTTACATTTAAAGAGCCTTCTATCATCAAAAACATGCTTCTCGGCATGGAGTATTTGTCAGATGGTACGCGCATTGTCGATTTTGATGTTTACTACAACCAGAAAAAACTCAATTGGACCGACCATAGAGAAAAAAACGATCCCCTATCTCGACATCTTTTTGGATTGAAATATCGAGAGGAGATCTTTAACAAGCTTGGTCAAGATAGTATTGAAAAACTCACTCGACTGGAAGAAGAAATCATAAAAACGCGAACTTCTTAACGGCCTATCATCTTGTAAATGGATTCAACCACGAGCCTTGGCTCGTTCATCTGAGGAAAATGACCACTTTTCGTGGCAACAGCCAAGCTACTTTGAACGGATAATTCAAGTAGCTTTTTTTGATGCTCAAATCGTTTATTGAATCGCCCCTTTGGCAACCACATGCGCGCCATTGGGTGAAAACCAGCGATGACGGTTATCGGTATCTGGGGGAAAGAAGGTAGCACTTTAATTTGGGATACGGATTCACCAACACAGTTGACTTCACTATTTGGGTTGCCTTTTATTTTTCTTGCCTTCATTGGAACATCTTCAATGGTTGATGCTTCAAGAAATAGCACACCCATCGTCTCTTGTTGATACATCGATGCAAACACATGAGCGACAAACCCACCAAGTGAATGTGCGACCAACAGATAAGGCGGCTGTAATTCCAATGTGAGTAGCAACATTTTAAGATCTTGAGCCATTGCGACAGCATGTTGTGGCGTTGTGGGATCACTACTTTTATCTACGCCCAGTCTGTTGTATGCTAAAACAGTAAAAGTGGCATCTAGCAAAGGCCATATTTTCATCCATCCTTCAATAGGGCCACCTGCACCGTTTATCAAGACGATTGTTGAACTGCCAGCACCCTTAATAGCATACTCAAATGTTTTTATAGCTTCCTCGGACGTTTCAAAAGTCACCGTTTTTTTTTCGAATTGCTTCAGCAATTTTTCCTTTTCCAAAAATCGATTTGTCATACTCATATTTTGCTTATTCATCAGTGAATTCTCCGTTTGAAATTAAGTCTTACAGTCATTATACCGCAACTCGCTTACATTTGTGCCTATCAATCTAAGAACAATTTTCTCATCAAAAAAGACAAAATCCACCTAAAAGGTGGATTTGCTCTGGAGGATGGAAACCGATATAAAATTGTCTTAGGATTTTATGCTGTAGTCAGCGCAACCGGGTAACCATGCCCATTTTTAAAATTAAAATTGTTGCGACTGGATTTGGATTTTTGGGAACGGATAGTCGTCATCTGCTGCAAATACTGCTGGAACGCTGAGTGTGACTGTCGCAACAACCATTAATAGCAAGAATACCTTTTTAATATTTTTCATATGCAAACCCCTTATTCATTAATGTTTGAGATAATGATATAATAACTAAGATGGGAAAAGAACACGTACATTTAAGGGATAGGTGGTGTTGACAATGCTAAGCAGTTATGATTTATCCAAATTTTCCAGTAGGTTAAAATCAATCCGCAAAACGCTTGGATACGCACAGTTGGAAGTTTCCGAAAGCACGGGTATCAACAGCGATACATTAAGACGCCTAGAAAATGGTCTCTCCATTCCTAGATTTGATACCTTAGAAGTTTTGTCCCAGTTTTATAAAGTGAATTTAATCCTATTATTGGACTCTTATAAAATTTCCTCTCAATTGTCTTATTACTATGATTTGATTGACTATTATATGATTAACAACGATACAGACAGCATCACCAGAACCATTCAAAATTTTGAAGAAAATATCATCGTCAATGAGTTCAATATGGTTGATATTCGCGATATAGAACAACTTAAGCTGTTTTTTATAGGGCTTAAATTGAGCTATCAATCCAATAATGAAGCAAATAAGGATTCACTTAGCTATTTGGTGAAAGCGCTGCAGATAAGCAATCCCCTTTTCAATATTGATAATTGGCAAAGCTATAAATACAACTTCTTGGAGCTAAGAATCTTATTTGCCATAGCCTCAATCGAAGGTCATAATCGAAATTGTGTGCTCAGCAATGAAATTTTGTTGATGATCCTCAGTTACATGGATACTTCAAAGTATGCAAAGCACTATGAAAAAGTATTAGTCATCAAATCCTACTCCATTATGTCTTATAATTATCATCGCCTTGACCAACACGAATTGGCTTTAGAATACTCAGAGAAAGGCATCCAGTTTTGTATAGACAATTCGATCATGACCTATTTGGCCTTATTGTTGTCTCGAAAAGGTATGGCCATGTATCACTTAAAAATGGATGGCTATCAATCATTCATTCTTCAAGCCATAGAATTGTTGAAAATTCAAAAAAATGACAGTTTGGCAAAAGAGTATGAAGCCATTGCCCTTAAATACCTAAATACTGAACCATGAAATTTTGACAAATAAAAAAACAGGCGAATCTCGCCTGTTTTTTATACGTGTTGTCATAATGTATTTAAATTTAATGCTTGTCTCTTTCACGAAATAAATCCTTATATTTGATGTCGTCATCAAATATACTTTCAAAGGCTTTTTTATAGATTTCTTCGAAATGCGGATCGTTCTTTATGTTGATTTTATCCCGTTTAAGGCCACAAGTGTCAATCTTTGTTTCAACTTTAAACATTTCTCCAGTCATTTTTACCCTTTTAAGGTATTTGCTCAAATTTTTATCCATATCGCCCACCCTTTAAAATAGTCTCTCTCTCTAGTGAAAATGAACTTATGTAAACTACATCGTTCATTTGATATGTTATAATATTTAAAGTGAAATAAAAACCCAATCAAAGTTGGGGTTATGGAGGTTGAATTTGTTCAGCACTTATGATTTAAAAGCATTTTCATCTCGTTTAAAAGAAATAAGGAAATCCTTGGGATTTACACAGGATAATGTGGTAACTGGTACAGGTTTAAGTGGTGAGACGCTCCGCAAACTTGAAAATGGCTTGGTCGTACCAAGGTATGACACAATCGAGATGCTTTCACTTTTTTACAAAACGGACCTTCAAGCAGTACTAAACAATTATAAAAGCTCCAGGGAACTCATTAAGTACTATGAAATAATCGATTACCATATCGTTGGTTACAATACCGCTTCAATCATCAGCACCATTGAGTCTTTTAATGAATTTATGGCAAATGCAACACTGAAACTGATCGATATGAAGGAACTGCATCAACTCCATCTGCTCTTTAGTGGTCTTTACATGTCTTACACAACCAATGATGCTCCGGATGTCATAGATGTGATCATAGAGAAGTATATTGAATCGATTCGCGTTTGTACGCCTTCATTTAGCATTGAGCATTGGCGACAATTTAAATACAACAACGTCGAATTGAGAATTCTATTTGCTTTGGCTTCACTATATGGCGTTCGCAGATCCTGTGAACTTAGCAACGATTTACTATTTTTCATCATCGACTCTTTGGATTTTTCTTTTTCCTCAAAGCATATTGATAAACTGCTCATAGCCAAAGCTTTCGTTTTAATTTCATACAATTATCATAGAATGGACTTGCATGAATTGGCACTGGAATACGCATCTAAAGGCATCGCGTTTTGCAACCAGCATGCCATCATGTCAAATTTGGCATTATTGTTGGCAAGAAAAGGGACTGCAATGTATTTTTTAAAACAGCCCAATTATCAAATTTTCTTTGATCAATCGCTGTCATTATTGGCAGTTCAAGACAATTTTGAACTCGCAGAAATCTATCGTAAAGCCTTTGATAAATATAAGGAGAATGATTCTTTCAAATAACAATAATATATAAATATAAAGAAACCTCTGCTGGACACATTTTATATGCGCTTGCAGAGGTTTTTGATTTAAGTTAGTTTTGAATAGTTTTCCTCGATTAGTCGTCGCTTCTCCGTCCATAAATCAAAGGATAAATTGACATAATATTGATCTGGCGTCTCAAATCTCAATAGACCATCCCATAATTTATCGATTTCTGATTTACTATAGCTTCGAATTTCGGGAAGAGATGGTTTTTCGTAGATTAACACGCCATCTTTTACGATATGCGCCTGAAGTTTCTTTGCCGTATAATTCTTAGCCGTTTTCTTTTTCCAAGGCATCGCTTCGTCAAACAGGACATAAGTTTCGCCTACTGTTTCACCTTTCAATGTGAGTAAATCTGCAAAAGCCTTGCCAGTCAAGTTATCATATAGACGCCAGACATCTTTTAATCCAGGATTTGTCACTTTGATCAGGTCTTCAGAAAGTTTGATTCTTGGATCGATTTGACCATTTACTTCTACAGCTACTAGCTTATAGACACCGCCATACACTGGCTCAGATGATGCTGTCATCATGCGTTCGCCTACGCCATATGAGTCAATTGGCGTGCCTTGCATTTCTAACTCTCTGATTTTATATTCATCAAGTGAATTTGACACCGTTATTTTTGCATCTTTAAAACCAGCATTGTCCAGCATTTTTCTCGATTCTTGTGCGAGGTATTTAAGATCACCACTATCGAGTCTTATGCCCTTTGATGCAGATGGCTTCATCGTTTTAAAGACCTCTATAGCTGCAGGTACACCTGAACTCAGTACGTTGTAAGTGTCTACTAAGAATACCGCTTTGTCAGGATATGCCTTTGCATATTTTTCAAAAGAAAGCTGATCTTCCCCATAAAATTGTACCCAGCTATGTGCCATGGTTCCAATAACAGGGATGTCAAACATTTTATGCGCCAGCAAATTGGATGTGCCAACGCACCCGCTGATATACATCGCTCGAGCACCATAAATCGTCGCATCCGCACCGTGTCCGCGTCTCGGACCAAAATCCACAACGGGTTTTGAACCAGCTGATCGTACAATTCTGCTTGCTTTTGTGGCAATGAGACTCTGATGATTGATTGTGAGTAGTAGCATCGTCTCAATCAATTGTGCTTCCAATATTGGAGCGCCAATCGTCACGACAGGTGTATTTGGAAATACAGGTGTGCCTTCAGGAATGGCCCATATATCACCTGAAAATTTGAAATTGCTCAGGAACAATAAAAAAGGCTCACAAAATACCCCCATATCTCGCAATAGTGCGATATCATCCTCTGAAAAATCAATGTTCATGACGTAATCAATGAACTGTTCCAACCCCGCTGTTACAGCAAATCCGCCACCATCCGGTACTTTCCTAAAAAAATAGTCAAAGTAGACGCGAACATCTGTATCACCATTTACCATGTATCCGTTAGTCATGGTAATTTCATAAAAGTCGACAAGAAGCGCAAGATTTTTCTCGTTTTTCCATACTGTTTGTTTCATAAATCCTCCTGAGTACCTTTAAACTTTTCTTTTTCATTATACATGGAACCGTCTTATCAACTCACTTTTTACTGTCTTATCACCGAAAATCACCGTACCTAGGAGTATCACTGCAGATATAGCTATCGATACAAAACTCATTAGTGGCCTTGTGACAACATCGCCAAGGATCAAAAAAATTGGGATAAATCCAATTATGGTCATAGCTAATTGATAGAATAAAAACTCTCGCAAAATCATGCGATTGATCATCATCAATATAAAGATACTAATATTAGCTAGTATTAGTATCTGAGGAATAATATAGTTCACTGACCAACCATCAAAGCCCGTCAGCCGGTCAATAAAAAATATGAATATCGATCCCGAAAGAGCTTGTACAAATATCTTAGATGCGATGTGAATGTTATTTCTTATCGCATGATAGACAACAGTCCAACTATATAGCACAACTGCTAGCGAAATAAGCGACCAAGTGATCTCATCATCGAACCAAAAATCAAGGCCGATAGACAACACAACGATCACGGCTGTCACAAAATAAAAGATTCGCTTCACAATATTATAGCTTTTAGGACTCAAATCGAGATCTGGGTATCTTGATATATTTGAAACCAATGTTTCTTGCTCAAAAGGGGTGTCGCATAAAGGACATCGATCGCCTACATCAAGACAACTCACTTTACATTGCTTACAATATTTCATAATAGGCACCATTACTTTCAATTGAGACATTTAAGCCATCGGAGGCCAGTTTTCTAAAAAAAGCTCTCTGTATACGCGTCTCTTCAAGTTGCGAGGAGATCGTAACCACCAAAGTGTTCTGGTAAGCACAAATGGTACACTTCATAGGATCGACGCTCGTTGCGTTCATAACGAGTTCAAAATGTGCTATCTCATCGGCCCATTTCTCTGGCATATCAACTTTGCCGACATTAGAAAGTGTTGTCGTATACGACTGGATGGTATTTATGTGGACCATTTTGACAAAGATGTTTTTTAGGAAGAGCGGCACCACTCGTGTAAGTGGATTCCGGCTCAGTGCAACTTCTTTGGAAATATTCTTGAGCATATTTTCTTTTGTGATCTGCGTTCGAAATTGTTCTTTGACACGAGATACGATATCCTCAAACGTAAGCGGTTCTTTTGATTTTACGATTGCTATCGTAATATGTGAAAAAAAATTCATGTTGGTGGTCGACTCAAAAAAACGCCTCAAATTTACTGGTACGGCAAGATGAATTGGTCTTTTCTTCTTGTCTTCTTCCTGACAGGCACTGTAAATAGCCCACAAATAGACACTTGCGATATATTCTGTCAAGGTCACATCTATGGACCTGCTGTACGCGATGACGGCGTCTACATCTAAAAATCCATGGAGAACACCTAGAGTATTAATCGGTAAACGCTTCCCTTTAAACTTAAAGGCACGCGGGATATGCTCTCTTGTGTGCTTCATTTTTTTATAGTATTTTTTATAGCTGTCTTCCAGTTCAGATTTCACTTTGATGCGTGGTACTTGTTCAGGCACGCCTTCCCCATTGACTAATTTTAAATAATTGACTGTAAGCGCTTTCAAAAAATTTGTCGCACCTGTACCATCTGTGATCGCATGAAAAACTTCAAGACTAATTCTGTTATTATAATATAGTATTCTGAAAAGGTGATGGTTCCTGATTTTAGTATCGACATATGAACACGGCCTGAGGGATTCTTTTTGTATGAGAAGTCGCGTATTCGTCGGTTCAAAATAATACCAGAAAAAACCACTTCTCATTTTAAAATTAAAATTTCCAAAGTTGGGCAACGTCACATCAAGTGCCTTTTGCAGCAACTTCGGATCTACGGGCATTTTTAGTTCAACAGCCAATCTAAATACATTGCTAAAGTTTTTATGCGAAATGAGTGGAAATACATTGGCAGCATTGTCAAGTCGGTGCCAACTAGGCAAATGAGATCTAGTTTTCATGATTATTTGCCTCCAATCTAAAATTTGACTTCTTATAGACACATAATATAACGTCCTATAGCACAATTATACCATATTGGCCAGTCGTAAGCTAATATACGTTGATTAGTGCAAGTCGATTAAGGGTAAATTTATACTAATTGGAAACTGCATCATTTCCTAACAAGGAGGTTTCATATGAAATCATTAAAGCTTGCCGAAAAGAGACATTCAACAAGAGAATTTAAGCAGAAAAAATTAAGCGAAAAAGATCTACAATATGTGTTTGATCAATTGGAATCATTGCCTATGGTTGGTGATAAAGCGAGCATCGAATCCCGGTTTATTTCAGATGGCGCTGCTATAGCACACCATCTTGAGGGATTGGCAGGGTATTTTGGCATGATGATTTATGCGCCTCATTATATTGCACTACTTTGTAACGATGATGTCGTTTGCCATAAAGTGACTGGATATCTAGGTGAATGGTTTGTACTTAATGCACTGAAGCATGATATAGGCACTTGTTGGATCGAAGTTAAAGACAGTGATGCCGTTAAATCAATTCTTAGAATTGAAAGTCCAAAAAATGTTGCTGCTTTAATAGCTATAGGTTACAGCAAGAAAGAGCTTCAACAATCCCATCAATACAATGCAACCAAGGGTGGCAGTTTATCAACGTTAACTGATTTGGGTTATCCAAATATCAACGCTTATGATACGAAACCACCAGTTAGCATGCGTAAATCTATTACTGAATTTGTCTATATTGATTCTTGGAATAAACTTGCGACAATTGAAGAACTTGAAAATTTGGGCATTCACGAAGCGCTGTTCTATATGCGCTTAGCGCCTTCATTCGAAAATCGTCAACCTTGGTATTTTGTTCTCAAGAAAGACGAAATCGATCTCGTCGTTGAAAAGTCTGATCATATTTCTAAGACGATTCAAGGCATTGATGCAGGCATTGCCATGCTATATTTCGAAGTTGGGCTTCATGATTCTGGAATCAAAGGCAGATGGGATTTTTCGGATTTCCAAACAGAGTACAGTATTCCTGAAAATTATAAGGCAGTCGGTCGTTATAACTATTAATTTCCTCAACTATTAATAAGGAGTTGTTTGAAATCTAATTCTAGATTTCAACAACTCCTTTTATTATGCCTTTATGATGAATGATTTGTTGTCAATGGCGCGCATAGTCGCTAATATGCCATCTAGATGATCATATTCGTGCTGGATTAATTCTGAAAGATCACCTTCCAATACCATTGTGTGTGGAATCCAGTTCATATCCAAATATTGAACGGTACATTGCTTATAGCGTTTCACTTTCACTAGAAGTTTGGGGAAACTCATGCAATCGTCAAGGACTTCCATCATCTCGGATGCATCATAGATCAACACGGGATTGATAAAAACAATCGGTTCGCCGATATTCATGTATATGAGTCTTATTTGTTCCCCAATTTGTGGCGCAGCGATCGCTCGGCCTACACCATATTTACTTCTGAAACCAAGCAGCGTATCATGCAGATCTTCCACAACTGTCGTCAAATTTGGTAGCATATCGTGCGTTACTGGCAAACTCACTTCATATAATTTTGAATTTCCGAGCAAAAGAATTTCTCTGATCATGACGCACCTCCTAACCAATCATATACCCACATTGCAAAATATTAACAGATAAATTGTCAATCCATAGTATAATATGAGTAACTTATTTTTTTGAAAGGTCGATAAAAGTTCTATGAAAACTTTGATTTACATGAATTTGAACCAAATAGAATACGAAGAGGCACTTGCTTTACAGCTTGAACTGCAGGAAAAAGTTCAAAATGGCGCATCGGACCATCTTTTGTTACTGGAACATCCCAAAGTAATAACCATTGGACTCAACGCCAATCCTGATAATATCCTTTTGAGTGACCAAATGCTTATGGAACAAGGTTATGCAGTCAAACACATCAGACGTGGCGGTGATGTTACTTACCATGGTCCGGGTCAAGTTGTAGGATACTTGATTTTTAATTTAAAGAAAAAACACGGTGGCAGCATCCGAAATTTTGTGGATACATTGGAACAAACACTCATAGATTTTCTTTTTGAAAACTATGGTATAGAAACGCATAGAGATCCAATTAACGCGGGCGTTTTTATTGGCCACGCAAAGATTGCAGCCATAGGCCTATCTGTCAGCAGAGGCGTAACGATGCATGGTTTTGCCCTAAATGCCAATACAACACTTTCTGACTTTTCTGCCATTGTTCCTTGTGGTCTTTCCAATAGAACCGTAACATCTATTGCTCAAATAGTTGGCCAAGATGTTGACATAGACCTTTTGAAAGAAAAACTTTCACTTTCAATGCGTGAAAAATTTAATTTTGAATAACGCTTGACAGATATAACTAATTAGTGATATTATGTGACTATAGAAACTTAAAAGAAAATCGAACTAACGATTTTTTTTAGAATAATATCACTAATTAGAGATAATAGGAGGAAACATCATGTTAAAAATTGGTATCATAGTAGGCAGCACACGTCCAGGTAGAAATTCAATCAACGTCGCTAAATGGGTTGATGGTATTGCGCAAAACAGAAATGACGCTCAGTATGAGCTTATAGATATTGCAGATTATGACCTGCCTTTACTGGACGAGCCAATTCCAGCATCAGCTGGTGTTTATAGCAAACCACACACGTTAAAATGGGCAGAAAAAATAGCTGAGATGGATGGATTCATTTTCGTAACACCTGAATACAATCACTCAATACCTGCTGCACTCAAAAACGCAATCGACTTCGTTTACGGCGAATGGAATAATAAAGCAGCTGGCTTTGTCAGCTACGGTTCAGCAATGGGCGTTAGATCAGTTGAGCACCTTAGACAAATTATGGCTGAGCTCCAAGTCGCTGACGTTCGTGCACAAGTCATGCTCTCTCTCTTTACAGATTTTGAAAACTTCAGTGTTTTCAAGCCAGATGATAGACACACTGCAAATGTAAATACACTATTAGATCAAGTCGTATTATGGAGTGGCGCTCTAAAAGCCATTAGATAAAGAAATTGCATAATTCCATCTACACAAATGCCCCTACCTTACACTTAAGGTGGGGGCATTGTTTTATAGGTTATGCTTTTTTATTGGTTTATGCTTTTTTTAATTCAAAGTAATCCATAGTAGAAGTCATCTCGAAACCACAGCTCAAATATAAGCTCAACGCCGTGTCATTCATGGCTTCCACTTGAAGCATCACTTTTTCAAAGCCATCCGATTTAAACGTTTCTACAGCAGAAAGCAGTAGTGCCCTGCCTAGCCCCCTACCCCTGAATTCAGGCAGAATCCCCAAACCATAAATGGCACCTAACTCACCAGTTCTTTGCAGATTCACTTTTCCTATGATAGACTCACCCACTTCAGCAATATAGATTGTCAAACCGCGTTTTGCTTCATCTTCAGGCATAATTAACGGAACGTTTTCTATTGATTCACCAAAATAGATGGCATTTTGAAATGCAACTTGTTGGGCATCATCATTTGTCGCTTTACGCAGCCTGATCTTTTCTGAATTGTCTGGTACCGCTTTTTTTGTAAGATCGAGAATCATTTCATATTCTGAGTGTGCATGAATCGCACCAACTTTTCGAACAAAGGCCTGACCAGCTGTTGAGTTTCGATCTGTCAATAACAACATAGGAAGCTTGGATCTTCTAAGCCACTCTGCTTTGACGCTTTCGAATAAAGCTGTGAAAATGCCGTGTTTCCTGAAATCGGGCTCTACCATACCATTTACTTCCATAGTAGAACCACCAAAACTACATATGCCGATAAACCCCACTAAGCGCTCACCATACCAAGCTAAGAATTCATTTTTTTCATCTGAATCTGCAACCGATTCTGCAACCGATTCTGCATCCGATTCTGAATCTGAATCTGCATCCGATTCTGCATTGGCTTCACGCGCACATGCCAGTTTATAATCCAGTTCAAGTTTTAAAGCAGTCCCGTCATAATCGACACACGACTTTTCAAGTTTAGCTATTTGTTCGGCCATTTCATCAGTTAAATACGTATGTGAAGTCATTTTTATTTTATCTAGTAATTCTGTCATGTGCCACTCCTTTTTCGCAGTACTTTTCTAACACGACTTTCTTGGCCCTTTGAGATGCGTATAAAATTTGGCCAGTGCATCTTGATGCTCAGAGCTGCAATCACCATAGCTATACTCACTGCGCCAATCCCAAGCTCCATATAAAGGGTTAAAGCGACAAAGTAAATCAATAAGGCCATCGTTCCCATTACGATATAATCCGTCAACAATGTGATGATCAAGACGACAATCATACTGCCTAAGCCAAAAAGTGGGTGAAGCCCCCATAAAACGCCCACGAGTGTCGCTGTGCCTTTGCCCCCTTTAAATCCCATAAAAAACGGAAAATTATGCCCCAATATGACACTAAGTCCGTTGAGGTACAACAATAGTGCACCATCTGCATCAAATGCGACATTAAAAAACCATTTGACCAAAAGAATCGAAAGGACACCTTTAAGGATATCAATGAGCCCAACGATGACACCAACTCGCCACCCCAGTGATTCAACGGCGTTTGAAGTTCCAGAATTTCCGTGTCCCATCGTTCTAATATCAACTTGCTTGACAAGCTTACCTAATAGATAAGCCGTCTGAATGTTCCCCAATAAGTAACCCAATAAGATGACCACGAAATAATCTAACATGTATTTTTGCTCCTAGTTGGAATTGTGCGATTTCTTCAATTGTACTCGATTTGATGTTCATTTCCAGATAACTGCATATAAAGCATCGCAAAAGATGTGTCTCTATATGGGTTAACAAAGAATACGCCGACGCCGAAACAAATTGCACCTAAAATATACCAGCCAATAAAAGAAAGGTCCATAACAAACATGTCCATTTTGTTGCCTCGCGTCATCTCTGTGCTAATATCCAGCGCCTCAGAAGCAGTAAGTTCAGGATTTTCTGCTAGAATGTAGGATACAAATTTGTATTGATACGCCTTAATAATCCCAGGTATGATCAACAAAAGCGACCATAGAAAAATGAAAAGTCTCGTTATAAAAAGTACTTTAACGATATTGAAATACGATTTGCTTTTGAATGGAAATGCGATTTCAGATAAATTCTCATTATTGTTTAGATACTCAATGTAGAATTTTCTTGCCCCCATCTCCAGTGGGGAAAATAAAAACACAAATATTGCAATTGCAATAAACATAAAAATAAGACCAAAAATGATAATTGGTAAAATGACGAGTGCATTGCTCGTCGTGTAGGTCCATTCTTCTTGACCAACGGTATATCTTGACCCGCTTCCAATCCCACCAGCTGTTAGTGCAATAACGAGACTGGCCAAAAATGGCATCCAATAGGATGTTTTAAGTTTTGCTTTAGCTTTTTCTTTAATATCTGCTCTTGACCACATAGTATGCTCCTTTAAGATTTATTAGTTGCCGACGTCTGCTGCAATACGCCACTGTCCATCGCTCTGTCTCTTCCAGATGGTCATATACATACCCTTTTCTTCGACCATTTCACCATCTTCATCCAAATATGTCCGTTCATAATTGCCATACGTATATCCAAGAGTGCCATCATCCGACACATCGGCAGACATCGGTTCCCATACAAATTTCAATTCTGGTAACTGAAATAGTGGCTCTATAGCATTTTCAATGGTTTTAGGACCTTGAATCGGTTTTCCACTCTTGTTAAGCATCACACCTGACTCAGAGAAGAAGCGTGCCCAACCGGCCGCTCCATCTTTACCTGCAGCTTTACAAAATGTATGTTCCATCTCGATTAAGGATGTTACCATTGCAGCTTTTTCTTTGGAATCTGTGTTATTATTTTCCATGTTAAAACGCTCCTTTGTTTTCATATTTACCGACTAGTGGTACAAATCTTACTTGTGTGATGGTTTGCATCTTAATATGCTGCTGACTGTCCTTAGACACTAGAAGTAAGTCTTGAAGCCATTGATCGCCCACGGGTATGATGAGTTTACCATTTGGTCCAAGTTGGTCAATCAGTTCATGTGGCACTTTATTGGCTGCAGCAGTTACTATGATGCGATCATACGGCGCTGATGATTCATAGCCGATGGAACCATCACCGAGTATAAACGTGATATTGTGATAGCCCAATGCCAGCAATCGCTGTTTGGCTTTCACATATAACGGTTCAATCCGTTCGACCGTATAAACCATAGCGCTAAATTCAGCCAAAAAAGCGGTTTGATAACCTGTTCCAGTTCCAATTTCAAGCACGCGATGCGATTTATCAAGCTCTAAATACTCGGTCATCATGAGTACAAGCGATGGCTGTGAAATGGTTTGTTCATAGCCAATAGCAATCGCACTATCTAGATGCGCATATTCTTTATTGATTTCCATAAAGTAGCTACGATCAAGTGCGTTGAAAAATCGTTTCAAGTCCTCTTTCATACGCCATTCCACCTTCATATCCATAAATACAAAAAGATCGCCCTTATTCCGGTCGATCTTAATATCGTGCTTGCGCGATTCATCAATCGAACATATAAGCCGCTTTCCATGTATAGTAAATCTCTTTATCGCTCCATACGGCAAGCATCGGATAGTAAATGCCCCATTTGTAAACGTTGTAATCGTAAAATATCGGTTCGTCATAGAGATAATTCGTATCAAATGCTTCGGGAATTGTCTCTTGATAATAAGAATAAATGTAGCTGAGCGTCACTTTTTTTCCGAACAGTTTCGAGATTTCTTGGCACCTGACCCTTGCTGCATCCGCAAGTGTACGCAATCCAGCTTTTTCAGCATCGATATAAGTCGTCAAATTGCTCTTTTCAAAAGTTGCGTTTACTGCAAGCGATCCATCTGATTTTTCTATCACTTTGAAACTATCAAATGCGACGACAAAGCCATTCAATGTGTGCGTTGGATACGTTTTGATCAGATAATTTTCCATTTCTCCGATAGTGTTAAAGGTCACTTGCGAACCAACTGATGAACCAAACGTATCAAACATGTTTTTGTAGATCAATAACACTTGCTCTGTTTTGGCATCTCCCTTGGGCGTTACAAAATTATTATAGCCGTTTATGATCTTATAGTTGGCCGCTTTATAAATCGCTATTTTTGCATAAGCACTAATTTGAGCATCATCTAGGAATGGCGTTGAAGTAGGTTTTAGGTCAACACCTGATAACTCGAGTACTTTTACCATCATGGTGGCCATCTGCTCACGTGTCAATAAAATATTAGGACCAAATTTGCCATCACCGATGCCAGATGTGATGCCGATTGTTGCACCTTTCAGCGCATAGAGGTCATCCGTATCACTGAAACTTATAGTGGGATTCACTTCGATTGTAAGGTTATTAAGTGACTCGTAAAGCCTAACTGCCAAGTAGATGAAATTCTGACGTGATATAGCGGATTGATAGCCTGAAAAGGCCTCCTGTCTTAAATGGTCATACTTAGCGAGTTGTTCTATTCCCGGTAGCGCATATCCTGTGGGTGTACCATTCAATGTTACATTTGTCGCTGCAAAAGCAACCGTCGAAGATCCTAATAGTATCAGTCCAATCATAAGTGTCGCAACAATGCGCTTCATTGTGTAATCCTCCTAGTCTCAGTTGCTTATAGTATAACTAAAAAAAGCCCTCAACGCAATGTTGAGGGCTTTAAACATACTATCTGATGATTGTGATGTTTTCTGCTTGAGGACCTTTAGGGCCTTGAGCAACTTCGTAGCTTACTGCTTGACCTTCGTCAAGAGTTCTGTAACCGTCTGAATTGATTTGTGAAAAGTGAGCAAATACATCTTTGCCGTCTTCCCCTGTAATAAAACCAAAACCTTTGTCTGAGTTAAACCATTTTACTGTACCATTCATCATAATGTGTACCTCCTAATTTTTTTTATCTTTAAATCTTCAAAACTGATAACAAGTACATTTTAAATTAGGTCGATACTTTTATTCAAAGCACTAATTTACTTATGTATTTCCAGTTATTGTTTTTAATTTAAACAACTACTAATGATACCGCGAATATCGCGATTTGTCAAATTTTATTTTTAAATTAATCCAAACAATAACAGGAAACCGAACAATTAGCATTTACTATGGCTTGATATCAACGCGTACATGTTATCAAATTTTCAAAAATTTCTGAGGAAACTAGAAAACATGAATATGTTATTCTAGTATGCCCACTACTGGAGCATTGTCTTTTAATCTTTGTGAACTATGTGGTGCTTCGTTGTTTAATACATCTGTTAAATCTTGTCCAGCTTTAATTCTACCACGATGTGTTCCAGTTTTCCACTCTTCTACATTAGAAACGTCATAAACTTTCCCTTCGTAGCCAACATAGACCGGATTGCCATTTTGACCATCATATTTTGCGAGCTCTTCAAGTGTAAATACCGGCAACGCTTCATCCGCAACCGTTGTCATCTCAGACGTCATCTCTGTTGTCACTTCTTCAGAAGGTTCATCAGACGCACAACCAGCCAATAAAGCTAAGGTTACTATCAATATACTTAACAATAATAGATTTTTTTTCATAGCGTTTCTCCTTTCATCCACAATTCCGATTTATTGATATTCATTATCATACCCAATAAAGCGTGTGGATAAAAGTTTTTCTACCATTTTTTCTCTAGTACTTTCTCTACAAAGACTTTTGTGATTTCAGGATCAAATTGCAGCCCCGCGTTGCTCTTCAACTCTTCAATAGCATCATCCTCTGACAATCTCGTTCGATAGCTGCGATTGCTCGTCATGGCATCATATGAATCCGCTATCGTGATAATTCTCGCTTCAACCGGTATTTTTTCAGCCTTAAGGCCCCTTGGATATCCTTTGCCATCCCACCGTTCATGATGAGAAAAAATAAACTCGGCAAGCTCTGAAAACTCTTTGACAGAACTGAGTATACGCCAGCCAGCTTCTGGGTGTTTCCTGATGGATTCCCATTCTGTGTCATCCAAGCTACTCTTTTTGTTGAGTATTTTTTCGTCTATCCCAATTTTTCCTATATCATGGACGAGTCCAGCAATTCTAATTTGATTGATAAATTCATTTTTATAATACAAATGCTTCGCAATTTTTTCACATAGAATACTGACTCTTTTTGAATGCATCAACTCTCTGCTACTCTTTTCGACGAGTGCATTCATAATCACTTCTATCGTCTTACTCCTCAAGCTTTTGCTTTCGTACAATTTGAAGCGATACATACTGTCTTCAGCTTTTATTAGAACGTCTTGAATATCTTCATCGATATGCCTTTTCGTTTCATAACCGAAGGATATTGAAAGGTCCATATCAGTCGGTTTCTCGCGATTTGAATGTTCTTTAAATTTATTGATGAGTAACTCGGCTTGCATGGCATCTGTACGTGTCATCAATACGACGAATTCGTCACCGCCAAGTCGGGCGATGATATCGCTTTCTCGAAATGAACCGGATAACATCTCAGCTGTTTTTTTGAGCAACGCATCACCTGTTTTATGGCCACAAAGTTCGTTTATCGCCTTGAGTCCATTGATATCGCCCATTGCAATCGTTATTGGGAGGTTCTCAAGCACATCCAATCTCACGAGTGCTTCTTCAAAATAGCGTCTGTTATAAAGCTCGGTGAGACCATCGTGAAAACTCATGTGATTCAGCTTAAGTGCTTGTTTTTTTCTTTCTTCATTTTCCATTCTTAGTTCTTCTAGCAGCACTAAAGTACTTCTATGTGCCTGCATGAGCTCAAAGGTCTTTTCTTCGACAAGCGTCGTCAGCCGTTCATTTTCATGGCGCTTTTCAACGATGGCATTTTTGATTTTTGACATGGCTCTAACCACAGCGGTTAATTCACTTGCATCGATTGGTTTTGCTAAAAACCCTTCTGCACCACTCTCAAGGGCTATAATCCGATTTGATTTATCACCTTTAATAGCGGTTACAAAGACGACAGGTATATCGGATATTTGTGGGTTCGCTTTGAGCTTACGACAAACTTCATACCCATCCATCTCAGGCATGATAATGTCTAGAAGAATCACATCCGGATCTTCTCTTATGGCGATTTCTATACCCTTCAACCCACTTGAAGCTGTATAAACGGTTGCATTTTCAAAGACGTCATTAATTACTGCCTTGATGCTAATTAAATTATCGAAATTATCATCAATCGCAAGAACCTTAATCGTGTTAATTGCCATAGAGCACCTCGTTGATTACTTCATAAAAATGCTTAGTGATTATGGGTTTAGATATAAATGCGTCAAAGCCATGTGAAAGTATCGTTTCACGTTCTTGGAGCATCGCACTTGCCGTCAACGCAATAACTGGAATATTCTGTAGGAGTGGCATTTTTCGAATTTCTTTAAATGCATCAATGCCACTCATTCCTGGCAATGCAATATCCATCAAAATGAGATTTGGCCTTTGTTCTTTCGCAATCTGAATGCCTACCATGGCATCTAGCGCTTCCAAGACGACAAATTGATCATCTAATAAAGCTTTCACAGTGACCATGTTATCTGGATTGTCTTCAATAACGAGAACGACTGGCTTTGTCGCATCTTTGACAACGTCATGCTGCTTCACGAGCATATTGTCTATCGCGCTCTGAAGATTGTTGCGATCGATATCACCTTTTTGAATCAGTTGATGAATGTTATTGCGTTTCAAGAATTTGAGTTCTTCCTTGGTGATATGTTTTGCAGTGAGTATCAAAACTGGAACATGTGCTGTCTTATCGACATTGCGCACCGTTTCGAGCACCTGGAACCCGTCCACTTCAGGCATCATCAAATCTAGAATCATCGCGTCCGGAACGACCTTTTCTATACTATCGAGCGCAACTTTTCCGTTAGGTGCAACAATAACTTTATAGCCCATCTCCTCTACGAGATCTTTAATCTGAATGATAGCAGACTCGTTATCTTCAACCAATAAAATGGTATTGTTTCGCTTGACTTTATGCGTTGACTTGTCAACGTGTTTCGTTTCCATTAGCTCATAAGTCAGGTCCTGATTATCCTCGTTGTATTTGACCGGTAGATATAACGTAAACTCTGACCCTTGATTTTGAACACTTGATACTGAGATTGAACCACCTAATAGAGCTGCGTATTTCTTAGCGATGGCTAGTCCCAGTCCAGTTCCATGGAATCTGCGAGATGTGCTACCATCACCTTGCCTAAATTCATCGAAAATATGTGGAATATGTTCCGACGCAATGCCAATACCCGTGTCTTTCACAGTTATGATCATTTGATCGTCGACTTTTTCGGCATGCACTTCCACTTTGCCCTCTTCGGTAAATTTTACAGCATTTCCGATGAGATTTTGTAAGATATGTTGACATTTACCCATATCACTTGACATCGTCAACGGCTGATCTACTTTATTGTGGATGAGTCCGATGTTATTTAGTGCCGTTTGTGGCCTAATCTGTGACACTATGTCATCGATCAAATCCGACAGGTCGAAATCCGAAAGGTCTACTTCTTCTTTGCCCGCTTCAATCCTTGATATATCCAATATGTCATTGATTAGTGTCAGCAAGTTTTTACCATTTCGTTCGATAATCTCCAGATAACTGTACTCTTCTTCAGGAATGCGATTGTTTAATCTTCGACTGAGAACCGAAGAAAGTGCAATCACTGAGTTTAGTGGTGTTCTTAGCTCATGACTCATATTGGAAAGAAAATGTGTTTTAAGCTGACTGGATTCGTTGAGTTGTTTCTTCTGCATTTCAAGTTCGATATTCTGTTGTGTTAACTCCACTGTTTGAGCAGAAAGCTCCGTTTTGTGCATCGTAAGTTCACTATTTTGCGATTCCAGTTCATCCTTATAAGTCTTGATTACCATATAGGCCAATACGCCTTCGATACGCGTTCCAAGCGTTGTGATAACGGCATCCAAATATTGAGTCGTCCCATTGGCAAATTGGTTGATCGTCGCCAACGAGATTACTGCAATCACACCATCTGATGACGCAATCGGTATCGTAATGATTTCATGAGGACTAATGTCGCCGTGTACTGCTTTAAATGCAACTGTTTCATCATTTGGAATATCTTTTATGAATTGAATTGTTTTAGTCATTAAGGCAGAACCAAATACACCTTCATAAGCATTTGCACTGAATGATGGTTTCGCCTTATCGTTTAAGCCAATCGATGTAAAGAGATCAAATGATTGCTTATCAGCTGAGAGAACATAGACGGCTGCCATTTGAGCACCTGTATGGAGTGAAAGCGTTACAAGTGTTTCATTGAAAAAATTCATGGCATCATTTTCAGCGAGCAATACTTCTGATAGTTCTGAAGTCTTCTGTGTGAGCGCCATATTACTTTGAACAAGATACGCCAGCATGTTGATGGACTCTGATAATTCACCAAATTCATTGTTGAAAGCATATTGACTTCTGCTTGACAGCTCCCCATTATGAAAACGCTTTACGGCTTGATTCATCTCACGAAGTGGTATGTTAATGTTTCTTTGTAAAGCATAAGCTATGATGATGGACATGAGCAAAATGATGGTTATGATTACAATGAGTTGCGTGTTCGATGCTTTATTCAGTGACAACGATTCGAGATAAAGCGACTCAGCTTTGTCAGTGGCAAACGCTTCGATAATACCGATATCCGCCAACATGATGTCCCTATTCTGCCCAACGATGCCTTCTGCATCCAGGTTATGATAAGCCTGTTCAATATTGCCTGAGAGAGCAAGCTCGATGTTTTCATTGAATCGCATATGCCAGAGGGCATAGCTGTTAATCAAATTTTCAACATCTGTCGTTGGTCCCAAATACTGTGATTTAATAATACTTATATGCTTTTCTATTTCAACTTCTGATAACGCGATGCGCTCAAGCGCGTCTTGTTTAGACGATTCACTGTTAGAAAGCAATAGATCTCGCATCCCCAATCGCATATTGAGATTTGCGACATCTAATCCTTTTACAGCCAATCTGACTTGATGTGGGTGTTCATACATATATTCCGTGTGCATCTGAAGCTGTCTTGTTTTAGTAAAGGCAAAGACGCCCATCACAAACACTAAACTTACTATTAAGGTAAAAGCAATGAATAATTGTGTCCCAATTTTAAAGTTTTTGATCTTCACGTCGGCATTCTCCTTCGATTTTTTTGATAGATGGCGGTATTGGCATCCAGAGCACAAAAGCTCATGTCACCTGCAAGTATAGCTTTCTCAACGTCACCGACGACTAAGTAGCCGCTATGAACGAGTGTCTTCTTCAGCTTGTCGATGATATTTTTTTGGCTTTGTGGATTATAATAAATAAGCAAATTACAGCAAATAATCAAATCAAAATCCCCATATATGCTCTCTGGTGGATTCAAAGTTCTATGATCCAATAAATCATATTGAATGAAATCAATATGACTTTTTAGGTCATCTTTAATGAAATAGCTCTCTCCATGTCTTTCAAAATATTTCTCGATGTGCAAAAGTTTTAGATTGAGAACGGCATTGTGGCTATACTTGCCTTCTCGTGCAACTTTTAATGCCTCCTGTGAAACATCCGTCGCGAATATGCGGTATCTCGTATTTCTACCATTTTGTGCTGTAAGTTCAGCCATTAAAATAGCAAGTGAATAAGCCTCTTGACCAGTTGAGCATCCTGCTGACCATATTCGGATTTCATGATTTTCAGAATTGTTTGTGATAATATTGGATAAAACGGATTGTTCCAAAATTGCGAAAGTTGTAGCATCTCTAAAGAACTGACTATAAGTAATGTATAGTGCGCTGGATAATTTATTGGCTTCTTCAACACTATATTCCAATAAAGCAAGGTATTCCAGATGATCGAAATGTTCAGTTTCAGTCATACGCCTGACAACTGCCTTCGATAGAAATTCATTTTCATATACTGAAAGATCCAGATTATGTATATTTTGCATGATGCTTGTGATTTCAGATAAATAATCGCTCATTAAACCTCCATATATCTATTAACGCTAGAATATCGTGTTTTGCAGATATATCCTAATTATACGACTATTCCCTTTTAAAGGAAATACATATTTAATCAAAAATGACCGTGGCA
The DNA here is from genome assembly GCA_942493125.1 of Acidaminobacteraceae bacterium. Taxonomy (GTDB): domain Bacteria; phylum Bacillota; class Clostridia; order Peptostreptococcales; family Acidaminobacteraceae; genus Fusibacter_C. The sequence goes on from OW818667.1 coordinate 1,138,210, forward strand.
CTCAATCCACGGTCATTTTCTTGCGTTTCTTACGATTCATTATGTGTTTTTACGTTTCATTCTGCTTTTCTTAGTGAAGAAGTCCAATTTAATTAAAATCAATGATCCCCAACATGCTCATTACCCCAACGATAAGGGCAATTCCTGCAATGATATAGTAGACGATCGCTGCTTTGCTATCACCAATTGATTTTCTCAGTCGCGTTGCTTTCTTGCTCTCCCAGAAAAATTTTGGCTTTGCTAACGTACAAACTAGAACATAGATACCTAAAGCGATTGATATATATCCCATCAATGATTCACACTCCGTTTTTTATTTACAACTTACCTTATAGTAGTTAACATTCAAACTCTATAATTTATATTATAAACAAGAAAGGTCAGGTAATCCAATGAAAGTTGAAATATGGTCAGATTATGTGTGTCCGTATTGCTATATGGGCAAGAAAAGATTTGAAGAAGGATTGAGTCAATTTGAAGGCAAGGAATCGGTAGAAGTCGAATTCAAAAGCTTTGAACTGGATCCACATGCAAAAGTCGACGGCAATCCAAGCGTCTATGTCTATCTAGAAAAAAAATACGGTCTCAGTCGAGAACGCGCATCACAGACTTTAGAAGACATCACAAGACAAGCCAAACAGGTCGGTCTCAACTACAATATGGACATCACAGTTCAGACCAATACGTATGATGCACATCGTCTCACACACTACGCAAAAACACTGGGATTAGCTGAAGCATTCTCAGAACGCCTATTTAGAGCACACTTTACGAACGGTTTACACATAGGCGAACAAAATACTTTAATATTATTGGCAGAAGAAGTTGGGATGTCGAAAAAAGACGTTCTAAAGATTCTTGAAGAGGATCAATTTGCCGAAGACGTCCGTAAAGATGAGCAGGACGCCCATAAGTTAGGCGTTCGAGGTGTGCCATTCTTCCTGATTGACGGCAAGCACATCGTCTCTGGCGCACAACCAAGCGAAGCTTTTCTAAAGGCACTAAGGCACGCTGCTAGTTCAACATTATAAAGGCAAAAAGGCTAATCCAGCATTCTGGGTTAGCCTTTTTTTTCAATGGAAGTTACATATTTTTCAAGACGCTTAAGGATATAGAGGATTTTTTCCGGCTTAAATGGTTTTGTAATATAATCAAAAGCACCTTCCAGAATCGAATCTCTGATTAGCCACTGTTGTCCCATAGCAGAACACATGATAACAATTGATTTTGAGTCAATTGCCCGTATGCCTTTTAGCGAATCAAACCCAGATAATATTGGCATCGTGACATCCATAAAAACGACATCTGGACGCAGTGCATCATAATATTCTATGCCCATCTGCCCATCAGATGCTTCTCCCACGACTTCATAGCCTTCCGCTGTCACAATGGAATGGATCACATACCGCATATATTTTGAGTCGTCGACAATCAGAATCCTCATTATTCCCCCAATAACTACCCTTCTTTAACTTACAGGGCATCTATTCTTGCTGCCATGATAAAATCATTTCTAGAGAGACCATGAATTTTATGTGTCGTCAATCTTACGACCACACGCCCCCATCCAAACTCAATATCTGGATGATGACCCTGCGCTTCAGCAATTTCACCCACTCGATTGACAAATTCAAGCGCTTCTTTAAAATCTTTAAATTTAAATTTTCTTACTAGGACCAAATCATTTTCCAATTGCCACGTCTGATCAATTTCGGCATATAACACGTCTAATGCATCACCCTCTAAGGGTGGCGTTCCTAGAGAACAAGGTTCGCAAAAAGCTTTGTTTAAAGATTCACTCATCGTGCACCTCCTTTTTCGCATATATACCCCAAAACATTAGGAATTAGCCACGTTTTGCGCGATAAGGTTTGCCTTTGATTTTTTTTGTTTCGAAAGCCTTCATGATCATGCCTTCTTTACCATTGAGTATGGTCACTTTTGTTACCGTTTCACGCATTTCGATCTTACCGATGTCAGCACTAGTAACGCCAGGAATACATCTGATGGCAGCAAGAATGTCACCGCGTTTTAAATTGCTGTTATTCATGCCTGCATTGATCTGAATGGAAGCATCCTGACCTTTGCGAGCAACTTCTTTAAATCGACGTTTTCCTGTTTGCGCCTCGGCCTCTTTAGAGCGTCTTGCGACGTGACCGCCTTTACAAGGGATTTTGTAGCCCAAGTATTCCTCCAGCTCGAGGAAACGTTCCATCTCACTTGGTATTACAAGTGTGATGGCGATACCATGTTGATCGACTCGACCTGTACGACCGATTCTATGGACGTAGTTCTCTGGTTCAAATGGCACACCGTAGTTGATGACATGCGAGATATCCCTAACATGTAACCCTCTTGCGGCCAAGTCCGTGGCAATGAGTATTTTGTAAGCACCTTTTTTAAATGCTTTTAACGTATCTGTACGAAGGCCTTGATCCATACCACCATGAACTGCACATGTCATGCGATCCCATTTTCTGAGGATTTCAAATAAATTATCAACTTGCTCCTGTGTGTTACAGAAAATAATCGTCTTTTTCGGCATCTCATGTTTAATCATCTTTTTCATAAAATCGACTTTTTTAAGGCCATCAACAGCATAATAGATCTGATCTATTTTATCCACGGTGAGCACATCGGATTCAATTTCGATGCTCTCTGGATTTTTCATGTACATTTGACTGAGCGTTTTCACTTCCTCTGGCATCGTTGCAGAAAACAGCAAGGTTACCCGATCTTTTTGAGGCAATTTCGAGATGATCGCTTCAAGTTGTTCTTTAAAGCCCATGATAAACATTTCGTCGGCTTCATCTATGACTAAATACTTGATATCATCGAGCTTAACATTTTTATTTTGGATGTGATCCATCATGCGACCTGGCGTTGCCACGATGACTTGCGGGTTTTTCTTAAGTTCCTTTCGTTGTACTTCCATAGGCTGTTTGCCGTAAAGGACACAGAAATTCAATGACATGTATTTACCAATGTCGTACAGATCTTCTTTTACCTGCATAGCCAATTCTCTAGTCGGTGTCAACACCAATACTTGAGGTTTTTCAAGCGTGTTATCGATTTTTTCTATGATTGGAATTCCAAATGCTGCCGTTTTACCACTACCGGTCTGCGACTGGACGATCAAATCCTTATCCGCCATGATGAGTGGAAACGTCTTATGCTGAACCTCAAGAGGGGTTATAAATCCCAATTCACTGAGCGCTCTCTTAATTTGATTATCTAGTGGATATTCTTTGAATTTCTCCCTTTGTAAAGCGGGCTCTTCTATTTTCGTTTCAACAGTTTTTTTAATCGTCGGTTTTTTTGTGATTGTTTTGTTGGTGATCGATTTCTTTGTGTTCATTTCTTTACCCTCTTCTCTATGCATCAGCCATCTTATGATAGCGATATGTATACTCAAACTCTAAGTTTATCACAGTTTCAATTATTATTGTATTTAAAAAGTTTGTTTTCCTAGAATATGAAATAATTATAACATTTATATAAACCTATTTGTTTTAGACTTGATTTAAATTTGGAAAAGAATAAAATAGCTTTATGTGAAAAATGTTTATTAATAAACATGTATTCGAAAATCTTAATAGATTAATTGTAACTGGAGGAACATTATGAGCCCATTTGAGAAATTTTTTATCGGAATGACAAAGACATTACAAAAGAAAATAACTATTGACGATACTGCATTAAACTATGGCAGTGGTAAAATACTTGATTTATTTGCGACACCAAAGCTCGTTGCATTTATGGTAGAAGCATGCTCGCAACTCATGGATGTGAAGTTGGCGGATGGTTTTGTTTCTGTTGGAAACAGCTTAGAAGTAGACCACTTTAAACCAACTTTGATTGGCTCAACTGTAACCATTGAGGTGAAAGTTGTGGGTTATGAAAATGACAAATATCAGATTGATATGGTTGCCTTTGACGAATTCGGTCAAATTGCAGAAGGAAAACATACAAGAAGTATCGTTAACTATGCAAGCTTAATGCAGAAAGCACGTGAAAGAGAATGTGGTACTGCGGAAGCGGTATAAACAAGGAAATTGAAACATTTCCTCAAGCTATATAGTAAGGGACTGGTGCGCATCTAAAACTTGAGATGGCTTCAGTCCCTTTTTGATTGAGGAAAGTATTAGTCGCTTTTTAACTTTTCATAGATTTCTAAATAGGCTCTAAAGACGTCAATATCGCCACCTTTATCAGGATGATACTTTTGTGCTAAAACGCGAAAACGCTCTTTAACATCTTGCAACGTCGCCCCTTGTGGCAGTCCAAATAGCTGCAATAGACTTGGATCAAACAAATTGGAGACTGGTAATCCTAGCTCTTTATAGTGCTTGATATAGACTGAAAAAAAGAAATCCTCAAAGACAGACTTTCTTTCAAAAGCACTCATATGACTTAGAGACTCAAGGCTGTATGTCCCTTTATCGGTGAAAAAAGTATCCCAAACAAGCGCGAAAGGGCGCTTGGACATTTGACCATATTCTGTTCGAATCTCTATCTCTCGCTTTTTGAGGTCGCGAATCTTTCTCTTGAGTGTGTCCTTGTCCATTTTGCACCTACTTGCATCTATAATTGTTATCTGTGTTGATCGATCATAATTTGATTGCCATCTGGATCTTCAATCACAAAACGACCAGGACCTTCTGTATTGGGTTTTACTTCAGCAATAATAGGAATGCCTTTTGCGCGTAATGCTTCTTGTAATTGGCGAACGTCATCAAATGGATCGACTGCTTTAGCCTCATTGTCCCAACCTGGATTAAATGTTAGGATGTTCTTTTCGATCATGTCTTGGAACAATCCAATGACGACTTCATCATGCTTCATAATCAACCATTTTTGTTCCAATTCACCGTGATAGACAGTAAATCCAAGTTTTTCATAAAATGCTTTTGAAACATTCAAGTCATTCACGCGCAAGCTTAAGGAAAATGCACCTAATTTCATATAATCACCTCCAAAATAATCATTAAACAATTTCGGTTAATATAAGTATAACATATTCTCGCATCGTTGATAACGGGCCTAGACGCATCGGCGGATTTGCACTACAATAGTCACATAAACCATTATGAAAAAGGAGTTGTCAAGAAAATGATTGAATATCAACAGAATCTGCACGTGCAAAGGTCGGATTTAAGTACCGATGTAAGCATCTTAGAAAAAACGACCATCGATGCTGTCAGAAATTTTCATAAATGCTTCCCACAGTATAAAGAAACGCCACTCCATAATCTAAAGGATTTGGCAACTTCGTATGGCGTAGAAGCGATTTATGTCAAAGACGAATCTCACAGATTTGGACTCAATGCCTTTAAAGTTCTCGGAGGCGCTTATGCCATCGGCAAGTATTTAGCGGGACAACTTGATATGCCTATTGAAAACTTGTCTTTAGATTATTTAAAATCCGAAGCTGTCAAAGAGAAACTTGGCACTTTAACTTTTGTCACGGCAACCGATGGCAACCACGGCCGCGGCATCGCTTGGGCTGCTCGAGAACTAGGTCATAAATCTGTCGTTTACATGCCTAAAGGGTCTTCACAATTAAGACTTGAAAACATACTTGCTGAGGGCGCTGAGGCATCAATTACAGATCTCAACTACGACGATGCGGTGCGACTCGCAAATCAATACGCTGAGGACACTGGTGCCATTTTGATCCAGGACAGCTCTTGGCCTGGTTACGAAGAAATTCCCAAATGGATTATTCAAGGATATGCAACACTGACGGATGAAGCGATTGAACAGATTGAGAGACTTAAGTTTAATAGACCGACGCATGTTTTCTTGCAAGCCGGAGTAGGTTCTTTTGCCAGCAGTGTCCTCGGTTATTTCACAGCACTATACGGTGCAGAAAGACCTATTTCAGTTATCGTAGAACCAAATGAGGCTGCTTGTATTTTTAAGTCTGCGCAAATCGGTGATGGCTTACCTCATAACGTAACAGGATTTATGCCTACGATTATGGCAGGTCTTGCTTGTGGTGAACCAAGCATGGTTTCATGGGACATCTTGAGAGACTATGCCGATATGTACCTTTCGTGTGATGACTATATCACAGAACTTGGCATGCAAATCCTCGCCAGTCCTATTGGTTCAGATCCAAAAATAGTCTCCGGTGAATCTGGCGCTGTTGGCATGGGCGTCTTGGAAATTCTTATAAAAGATTCAAAGTATCACGAACTTGCGCAACTGTTGAAACTCAATTCAAATTCTAGTATTCTGATAATCAGTACTGAAGGTGATACAGATCCAATCAATTTCAAAAAAATCATTGAAAAAACACTTTAATGGAGGCTCAACACATGCGTCAAATTCCGTTTATCAAATCAAAACTCATTGCTTTTTCAATGCTCATGATCGTCATGATCATCACAGTAAGCTGTACACAGGTAGCCACTTCTGTAGAAGTTGATGCTTCCGCGATCGATACGGCGAAATCGCCAGTCGCCATCATCACACTTGATACTGATGAAGTGATTAAAGTGTCATTACTACCGGATATTGCCCCTAATACAGTCAACAATTTCATTGCTCTCAGTGAAGAAGGATTTTATGATGGTCTGATTTTCCATCGCGTCATTGAAGGATTTATGATCCAGGGCGGCGACCCGCTTGGAACGGGTATGGGTGGTCCGGATTATACAATAAAAGGCGAATTTAATGAAAATGGTTTTTCAAATGGGTTAAAACACACCCGTGGTGTTATCTCCATGGCCAGATCGCGCGATATGGATTCGGCTGGATCACAGTTTTTTATCATGCACAAGGATTCAGATACACTTGATGGCAAATATGCCAGCTTTGGCTTTGTAACGGAAGGCATTGAAATCGTCGATAGAATCGCCCTTGTTAAAGTGGATAGAAACGATAAACCACTCGAACCGATAGTGATCAAAAGTATTGAGATCGAACTTAACGGTTATGAACCCGCTCTATTAGAAACCATCGAGTAAATGAGGAAATTGCATTCGAATTTTCACAAATGAAATCGGTGTAAATAAAGAAACCAACCCAAAATGCGCAGGCATCTGAGGTTGGTTTTTTGACGTTTATGGCTTTTCATATAGGTAGATGTCGTTAAGACCTATCCAATAATTGATTCGATCTTGTTGGTTGTCAATATTGATGTCCACTTGACTGAATACTAGCATGACACGTATTTCCTGAGTATCTATGACTAGCGTCATATCGTCTTGTGTCGCTTGAACTTGACCTTGTCTGCCTGGTGGGTATTTGATGAGTATGGCATCAAGGTATGCGTTTAGATCTTGGTCGACGAGTATGTTGCCATCACGCACAATCTTTAAGGCAGGCACGTTATCGCCTTTTCCTACGATCCAGTCGATCAGGTATTCGCCTTGTTCTCCGTCAATCGTTGCCGACATTTGATCGCCCTCTTTAAACACTTGCATTTTTATGGACCAAGTGTATTCCTCAATATTAAGTGTTGCATTTGGCAGGGTTAAATAGGTTCCAGTATAAGGTTCATTGATGCCCCAATCGTTAGTTGGCCAAACTTGTTCAAATCCTAGTCTTGATAAAAATGTCACCTGAGAATTTAAATCCCGATCAAACCACGTCGGCAATTTTGCATCTTGTGCATTCGCCAAGAACATCACCGAATCGGTTATCGCTTCTTTTTTATCAATCGTTGGGTCAATGGCTGCAGGTACGATTTGCCCATCCACCAACATGCCTTCTTCAATCAGAAGCGACTCCAAGCGGTTGCTTTGTGAAGTCACCGGTAGTGCATGATACCCCACAAATGGCATGACTGCCACTATGGCCATCAAACAAAGGATCATCGCGATGATAGGCTCTGCTTTTGCCTTTTTGAGTATCAACAACACCGCTGCCGAAACAGCTATGAGCCACACAATCAAAAATGAATACTCCATAGTCTTGATGCCAAATTTATCAATTTGAACAAAGATTGCCCAAGCTTCAATTGCAAGAATGATCAATGCTGCAATTGGAAAGAAATTTCTGTAAAATTTTGCAAGACCATTTTCATGATGCGTCACCATGATATATAACCAAAGACCACCTGCTGCATAGCCGGTAGCAATGCCAGACAATTGACTGAAAGGAACACTGAGTCCAGAAAACACAGTCCTTCCGACCCATAATAGCAATACCGCTGTCATGGCTAATGCAATTGGTACCATGATGTAACTAAACAATATTTCTGCAAATCTTGGTTGCTTCTGAACGACTTCACGCCTTTCATCCACATGGTCTTTGGTAAAGTCCGGAAAATAACCGACAAAGATCGTAAAAGCAAAGAAACCCGTCAGCGTCCCAATATATTCGTACACTTTCACACTCATGTCGTTATATAAAAGTGCCTGTATAGCGCCAGCCACCGCAGACGCACCGCCCATGATGACCATGCCATATAACCAAGCGGTAAAGAAAGCTTTATGCGTCATGAAAAATGCATGAGAGAAATCCGATTGGTCCTTCTTCTGTCCAGCAAGTAAGATGAAAGCTATGAAACTGACGACGATCGCCGCTGTGACACGAGCTATAGCTAGGTTGGAAAGTCTTGTGCTTCTCGCGACATCCAAACCTTCAGAATATAAACCAAACGTATATAACAAAAGAAACGTTATTAATGCGATGACGAGACTCAGCACGTTGGCGATCAAAAATGGATTTTTGCCATCAAATCTACTTTTTGCGGCAGTAATAGCAGCTAAACTAAAGATAGCGCCAAAGGCAAATGTCCAATGTAGACAATTAAATAGAAAATTATAAGCTTCTTGCTCTGGCCAATCAAGCTGTATGCGAACCATAGTAACCACGGAAAATGCAAAGGCGAAAGCAATAGTGGCAGGATAGGTTTCAAACGCTTTGATTGCCCCAATAACAATTTGTTTGATTGATCGAGTAAAAGCATTCATAAGTGTACCTCCAATTGGTTCTATGTCTTATTTATACCCTTTTCAGCTCTAAAACAACGAAAAGTCGCCGGATTCCAATCCTCGGCGACTTTTGTATGACGTGATTTACACGTCAATTTTATTGTAGTTATCCAAAAAGTTGAATTTATCGCCACCCTTTTGCCAGCCAACGACACAGTCCATCTGAACATTGTGAGCAGACTTCATGATGCATTTGTCCACATCTGGATGAATCTTTTTTAACGTGGCAATTAGTTCTTTCATCTCACGTCGTTTACTTGACGTTTTTTTAGCTGCGACGACGCAACCACAATTCATAGGCGTTAAGCCTGTATAATTTATAAATTGCTTGATGTGTTCTTCATGCACATAATAAAGGGGTCTTATGAGTTCAAGCCCTTCATAATTATCAGATTTGAGTCTTGGCATCATCGTCTTTGTCATACCTGCGTAGAAGATATTCATGAGCTGCGTCTCAATCACATCGTCAAAATGATGACCCAGTGCCAGTTTATTGCACCCAAGTTCCTGTGCCTTTGAATAGAGTGTGCCTCTTCTCATCTTAGCACACAGGTAACAAGGATAATCGTTTGAAATTTTGTCTACCACTTCGAAGATCTTTGCATCAAAGTAAGTAATCGGTATATTAAGATGTTTGCAATTTTCTTTTATAAGGGCTTCGTTTGCTGGTATATAGCCCGGATTCATTGCTAAATACTCTATTTCAAACTTGACATCGCCATGCTTTTGAAGCTCCTGTAACAGCTTACAAAGTAGTAAGCTATCTTTACCACCTGATACGCCAATGCCGATTCGATCGCCTTCTTCAACCAACTTAAACTCTTTCACAGCTTTGATGAAACGCGTCCAAATCGTCTTTCTATACTTTGTGATGAGACTTCTTTCGATGGTTTCAACTGTTTTTAGTGGCTCATTTGAAAACACCAATTCACAGCCACTTCCCATAACACTTTCTTTCATTTAAACTCCTATATGCATCCATATTCTTTCTCAAAAAAATCAAGGGGGCTATCCCCTTGATCATGGTTCAATGACTTTTATATTTTATAGGCTTTCATCTTGATTTGCAAGATGAGAAATACACGCCGCTTAATTCTGTGGACCACGTTTTACGATTAACGTGCTAAATTCTTGTTTGAATGAACGAATCATCCAAATACAGATTAAAGATTGTAATGCATATTTGATACTATCCAAATAGCCTATATTTGAAATGAAATTATCGATTACAATATTTAAAATTTGTGCCACCATTTCACTTACGATTTCAGACGTTAAAAAAATGACGATGAATATAAAGCTCGTCAATAATGACTGTATCAAATTCAGCTTGAAGAATTTGTAATTTAACATAAATGTGAGTAGAACCAAATACAGGAGTTTTAGAAAATCTGGTAGAATAAAATAAGCCAAAAACAACCCTATATAAATCACTGTGAACTTGACTTTATCAGTAATAATATGTGATTTATGTGTCAACTGCCAAAGTACATAAGGCAATATGACAAAACCCAATATGCCTTGGAATATATTGCTTAGTATTGCGTCGTTCATAGATTTCCTCACTTATGGAAATTGCATAATTTCCTTATTTAATTTTTTATCATGCATCCACCTTATCATAACACTTAATTAAATGATAGTAAAAAAGAGTCCATGATCGGATGATATATGTCAAAATTTATATTATATGTTATAATTGTATGACTAATTGAACAATGATATTCATTTTATGAAAAGGTGGTGAACGATACGTGTCGACACTATTTGCTTTAGATTTATTTTCGATGATATCACTTCTCTTCACCATCAGTCTTGCTAAGCGCCACATTATTCAAAACAGAAAAAACACTTACTATATAGTAGCTGCATATATGACGATCGCCTTGCTGATATTGGAAATTCTTGCAAACCTGATCATCATTCCTTGTGACGCCGATTATATCATCCTGCATAAACTCATCAACAGTTTAGGGTTTACTTTAAGTCCAGCTGTGCCTTATGTGTTTTTAAAATTCATTGGAACAACCGATGACCGATATGGCAGTCGAACGTTATGGATTGTCCCATTAGCCATCAATACGCTTTTAAGTTTATCAAGTTATTGGACTGGTTTGATTTTTAGCATCGATGCACTCAATCATTATATTCGCGGCAGTGTATTTTTTATGCCGACGACTGTAAGCATGCTTTACTATGGCATCGTCATCTATGAAATCCTCAAAAATCGGGCTAAAGTCGCAAGGCCAGATACACTGATTCTCTTTCTGATATTTTTACTCCCAGTTGTTTGTACTATCATTCAAATCGCTTTTCCTCACCTACTTTTGATATGGCCAAGTGTCGCATTAAGTCTTCTCCTTTATTATGTTTATTCATTAGAATTGCAATACGATTACGATATTCAGTCTCAAATCAAGAATCGCACAGCTTTTGACAAAGAAATGGCGCAATGTGCCTCTAATACCGATGTTATGATATTTGTCTTTGACCTTAACAATCTAAAAAAGATAAACGACACGTTTGGACACAGTGAAGGCGACAAACTTATCAAATCAACTGCAACGATTCTAAATACATGTTTCGCGAATGTGGGGGATGCATTCCGAATAGGTGGCGATGAATTTAGTGTCATATGCCCCAATTTAAATGATGATGCCGCAGATGCATTGCTAATCACGCTTAAGCACTTGATAGATCTACACAATCAAACCGCGACACACATGCTTGAATTGGCGCAAGGGTATGCTCACTACGATGTTCATTCTAGCGAAACAATCTATGCCACTTTATCGAGAGCGGATGATGCCATGTATGCGCATAAAGCCTATTATAAAGCTATGTTTGAACGCAGAGCCTCCGATCATTAACAAATGATCGAGGTTCTTTTTTTTATCATGCCGTTTAGATGTGGCAAACCATAGGGAAATCATTCTTTTTCCTATGAAATATGATACTATAAAATTAAAAAACTGATTAAGGAGGCCTTGATCGTGACGCAAGGGACTAAACGCATTTTTATCGCAGACGATGAAAAAAACATTCGAGAACTCATCCATTCTTTTTTGAAAAATGCAGGTTATGAGGTAGAGGCTTTTGAAACAGGTGATGCCTTATTTGAAGCCTTCACAAAAGACCCTCCTGATCTGATTGTACTCGATATCATGATGCCAGGTACGGATGGCTTGATGTTGTGTACAAAAATTAGGGCGCTTTCTGTTGTGCCGATCATTATCGTATCGGCACGAGATAGTGAACTGGATCGAATCACAGGCATTACCATTGGCAGCGATGATTACCTCGTCAAGCCTTTCTCACCAATAGAGCTCGTCGTAAGAATCAATGCCCAGTTCAGACGGCTAGAATATAACCAAAGTATCAATCGATCGGATTTAAACGATCTGAAATTTGGGCAAATGACAATCAATCAAAAAACGCGAACCGTCAAAGAGAATGATAAACTATTAGACATTTCTCCAACGGAATATGAGTTTTTAAGGTATTTGTTTCTCAATCAAGACCGTGCCGTTTCAAGAGAAGAACTACTCAAGCACGTTTGGCAATTCGAGACACAAGTGGATACACGTGCTACAGACGACGTTGTCAAACGGTTAAGAAAAAAGCTGGCTGTGACACAAGTAAAAATTGAAGCGGTGTGGGGCTTCGGATTCAAATTGGAGATGGCAGATGAAGCAAAATAAAAAGTCAATTTCAATTCAAGATAAAATCGTCAGAAAATACTTGATCGTCATTTTGTCGATGTCACTCATCGTCCTTGTGATATTCAATCTCTCAATGCGATTTTATATCAATAAAACCGCTCAAAATGAAATCGCAGAGAACAGAGAGACAGTTAAGGTTCTGTTGAAAGATGCACTGAAGGACATCAAGGATTCTGAAACGATATTGCCAAAAGCTAGAGAATTCGCGAAAGCCATCAATCAATCTTTTAAGTTGACTCAACTTACTTCTGAAAGTGAAATTGCGCTGATCAATGCCACCGGTGAGGTTCTACTCCCAAGAGAAGCGGACATGTCACAGCTGATGCGAACCATAACGACTGACATTTCAAACAAACTTGCGCGTGGTATCAAAAGTGAGACCTTCCACATCACTTTTGAAAACAAACGCTATTTGGCGAGTTTTGAGGCATATAACGATGCGGCGATAAACAATCGGTCACAGTATTTAGCGATTGTCACCTCTCAAACTTCAGCGACTTTGCTTTTGAGACGTACCAACTTCATACTCATTACTGTCGTCATATTTACGGCACTACTTGGTACGCTTTTGTTTAAGAAGCTTGCAAAAGACATTACAAGTCCGATAGGCGCCATTTCAGATTACGCAAAATCAATTGCTTCAGGTGATTTTAAGACGATGTCAATTCATGATGATACACAGGAGATCGTTGCACTGTGTCATGACTTGAATGCCATGAGTCAAAGCCTAAGGCAAGCTGACCAAGTGAAAGTTGACTTTTTACAGAATTTTTCGCATGACCTCAGAACGCCTTTGATGTCTATACAAGGATATGCAGAAGGCATCGCAACTGGCGTGTTTCCAGAAGCGACAAAACCTGCAGCGATCATCGCGAGCGAAAGCCTCCGTTTGAAGCATCTCGTCGATCAACTCATCACGCTTTCAAGACTAGATATGTCAAAATTGCCCGTAACTGGCGCGCCTGTCCATCTACATGATTTCTTTACGTTACTCATGTCTAGATACGATGGTCTTGCCACCAAAGATGCAAAAAAAATAATCTTGAACTGCCCAAAAGAATTGACAATCTCCTCAGATGAAGACTTATTAGAAAAACTATTCGGCAACTTACTCAGCAATGCCATACGATTTGCAAATGCGTATGTGGTGATCGATGTAAATCTAGATATTGGAACCACCCTTGTAATCAAAATCCAAGATGATGGCCCTGGGATCGCGGAATCAGCTCTGCCTCACTTATTTGACCGCTTTTACAAAGGCGATAACGGCAACTTTGGACTTGGCTTGGCCATTGCCAAGACCTCCGCTGGACTGTTGGGATTTAAGCTAAAGGCTGAAAACCATTCACTTGGCTCAATTTTCACCGCTTCCAAACCACTAATATGATGTGCTATATGTGACCAAAGCACACAAAAGTCCTATTAGGCGCTACTCTTATTGACATTGCATCCAAATATCAGTAGTATGGTTTTGAAACGGTGGAGGACAAAATGACAACGTACTTATTTTATGGCATCGCATCTACATTGCTACTCGCTTCTTGGCTTAAAGATAAAAACCGAACGAAAAAGGCACTTAAGATTGCCCTGCGTTCCTTTAACAAACTACTGCCCTCGATGATTCCCATCATGATAGGACTTGGACTTTTGCTTGCCGTTTTGAGTCCTGATACGATCAGTGCCATTTTGGGCAACAAATCTGGCATTTGGGGTGTCGTATTTGGTATCATTATAGGTTCCATCGCCTTTATGCCTAGTTTTATCGCCTTTCCTCTTGGTGCAACGCTACTTGAACACGGCGCTGGTTATCCGCAAATAGCGGGTTTCATATCAAGTTTAATGGCTGTTGGCTTTGTGTCGATTGGATTGGAAATCAAGTACTTTGGTTTAAAAGCTGCGGTTGTCAGAAATGCTACAGCTTTAGTCGCTTCAATCATATTCGCAACAATCATCTGGGGGGTCATGGCATGAAGCAAATTAAATTATACTCTTGGGCAATAATCATGACGGCTCTTTTAGCTGTGATGGTCATCTTCTCGCGTAACCTCGGCATAAAGGCATTCAATTTGACCCTTTCTAACTTTGTAAATATGTTCAGTGTTTTACCACCCATCATGATTCTTATCGGTCTGCTTGATGTTTGGGTACCAAAAGAAGTGATGATACGACTAATGGGCGAAAAAAGTGGCTTAATTGGCGTTCTCATCGCATTTTTACTTGGTTCACTAGCGGCAGGTCCGCTCTATGCTGCCTTTCCGATTGCAGCGATACTCATAAAAAAGAAAGCGCACTTGACGTACGTTATATTTTTTCTCGGCGTTTGGTCGACGGCAAAATTGCCGATGATCTTATTTGAATACACTTCCTTTGGTGGGAAATTCACCTTGATTCACAACATATCCAACCTAATCGTCTTTTTTATAGGTGCTGTGCTAATAGAAAAGACTTTTTCTAAAAAGTCAAAAGAAGAAATTGTACGCTTATCGTCTGAGATGATTCAGGATTAGATGCATATGTATAAAAATATGACTATTTTGTAATTTAAGTATGGTCTCAAATGCAAATACGAGGTAAACTAGAAATAGAACATCCTAATACAGATAAGACAGGAGGCACTTATGATTAAACTGCTTGTTGGAAAGCCAGGTGAAGGTAAGACGAAAGATATGATCGCCAAGTCAAATGCCGCAGTTGGCACATGCAAAGGCAACATCGTATTCATCGGAGAATCAAATGAGAGCATTCTTGAAATCCACCACGACGTACGTTATATCAATATATCTGAATTTCCAATCAATTCGTCAGACGAGCTCATCGCATTTTTACACGGTCTCGTCAGCAGCAATTACGACATTGAATGCATTTTCCTTGATGGCGTATTCAACTTATTTATCATGACACCAAGAGAACTATGTGAATGGCTCACTAAAGTTGAAGTGCTTTCTGAAAAACATAACGTCAAGTTTGAAATAAGCATCAGTATTTCTGAAGAAATTCCAGAATGCTTTAAGCCCTATTTATCATAAGACTGCATGCTATAAACGCAAAAATGAGGTTAGGAATAAAATCCTATACCTCATTTTTTTGCGTTTTTTCTATCAGATCACTGATAAGCGTCTCAACATTTAAATTTAAAGTTTTTATATCCGATAGTGACGCCCTATCAATATGAAGACCTGCTGTCACCGTAACGTGACAGCCCCACGCTGTACTCAGCCTTTTGGCTGTGGTTTGGACGAGTTCATCCTCTTTATGGCCAGGGATACATATGACGCTGACACTTGCAGAGTTACTGCCATCACCTTTTAAGCTTTTCCTTGGAATTGCCACCGCTACAGCACCGATATGAGGTATTTCACCACCAGAGATTGTGACAGCGACATCACGCCCCATGAAAACAGCGTTTAAAGAAACTTCAAATTTACCCTCTCCCGTTTTTAATGACAACACCTGCATCTCGTCCTCCTAATTTATTTGACAATTCTTAAATAAGCTCTTGCTGTAATAAAGTATACGATGAAATAAATGATGGCAAATGCCAATATGATCCCCACAGTACATAAAAAGAATAGAGATACATTTACAAAGTTGAACACGGCAAGCAGCCTAGTTATAACCTCAAAGGCAAAACCAATATGGATAATGGCAAATACTAGCGGTAGGAAGAACACCATGACGATCTGCGTCCTAATCGACCTTTTAATCTCAGGCTCGCTCATACCCACTTTTTGCATGATCTCAAAGCGCGTCTTATCATCATATCCCTCTGATATTTGTTTGTAGTAAATTATCATCACCGTCGCCATCAAGAACAGTGTGCCTAGAAATAAACCGATGAAAAACATCCCACCGTACAAGGTATAAAAGCTCTCTCTGGACATTAATCGGCTCTCCATATAGGCATCTGAGATGTTGTGTTCCACGGTACTTGAAAGATCAAATTCAAAGTTCAAATAGTCGCTTTCAGATAGTCCACTTTCGCTTAGGCTGCTCGTGTCGAACATCGTCACGTATGATATCTCAGAATCTTCACCTGGTAACAAGCTGGTATATAGTGAAACTGGATCATTTACGATGAGAATGTAATCCTTAGACATGGGAATTTTCTTCTTCTCAATATCAGCAAAGGTATCAAGTTCTTTTACGATTCTAAATGTATTCTCTCCAAGCGTAAGGTCCAATTTTCCATAATTCGCCGTATTGCTGAACAATAAAGCCTCATCATCTTTTAATACAATAGCATCGCCGTAAATTTCATTGTAATCCGCAAGTGGCACCAATATAAAAAAGTAGTCACTAGATGTCATATTAAATGTTTTATTGACTGTGAAGCGATTGTCTTCAAGTTTCG
Organism: Acidaminobacteraceae bacterium; assembly: GCA_942493125.1. Classification (GTDB taxonomy): domain Bacteria; phylum Bacillota; class Clostridia; order Peptostreptococcales; family Acidaminobacteraceae; genus Fusibacter_C. Next base: position 1,155,231 of record OW818667.1, read on the forward strand.
AAAAGATGCTCGTGAATCGATATCCCATCATGTCATCAATTTTAACATGGTGTTTTTTAGCCGTCTCATCAATCACTGTCTGTATGGCGCCAATATTAGGTTCACTCACATCGTATGTTCTGATCATCACGTCATTTGGATATCGCTCTTTTAGCACATCCCCAAGTCCAGCGTACATGGAGAACGTCGTTGAAAGGGTTACAAGTACAGCCGTACTGAGGATGCAGATATTTGATAGGCCAACGGCGTTTTGCTTCATCCGATAAATCATACCTGACACAGAAGTGAAGTGATTGAGTTTATAGTAAAAGGATGTATTTTTCTTTAACAGCTTGAGTGCTGCAATACTCCCAGCTGTAAATAGTAAGTAGGTCCCTATCATGACCAGAATCACTGCAATAAAAAACATTTGAAGTGCTTGAAGTGGTGATTCAACAGTTTGAGCGATGTAGTAACCAAGCCCTAACGAGATGATCCCCAGTAAAGTCATTAACCATTTTGTCTTTGGTTCGCGTTCGCCGACGTTTGAACCCTTCAATAGTTCAATCGGCTTGCTCAAGTGGATATGTCCCAAATTATAGATGAGCGTCACGATAAAGACAATGCCAAAGAAGAACGTCGTCAATGCGACACTGATAAGTGATAAATTAAATGCGAGAGGTACACTAAAAGCGAGAATCTTTAGCATCACGAGAAACATGAGCTTACTTAAGATCATACCACATACGATGCCCAGTCCAATACAAATCACAGACAGGATTGATGTTTCAAGAAACATCATGATGCCGAGATGGCGCTTGCCCATCCCTAAAATGTTATAAAGGCCGATTTCCTTTTTGCGACGTTTCATCAAAAAGCTGTTCGTGTAGAATATGAAAATCGCTGAAAAGATACCGATGACCCAATTGCCAAAGGTTAAAATCAGCTTCAGGTCACCACCACCTGACATTTGATTGAGTGCAGGATTGGCCGATATGGCATGCATCATAAAAAATAAAGTGATGATTCCGATGTTCATGAGAATGTAAGGCATAAAAATGCGCCCATTTTTTTTGATATTGCTCACAGCAAGTTTGGGATAAAATAGCTTACTCAATCTGATCCCCTCCTGTTGTCAATACCGTCAATGTATCCGATATTTTTTGATACAGGGCATCATTTGACATCGAGCCTCTGTAGAGTTGATGAAACACTTCGCCATCTTTGATAAAGAGAACCCGATTCGCATGACTCGCAGCTTTTATACTATGTGTCACCATGAGAATCGTCTGACCATCATTGTTGATCTCGGTAAACATCTTAAGCAAGTGATCTGTCGATTTAGAGTCAAGTGCACCTGTCGGTTCGTCCGCTAATATGATTTCTGGTGCCGTAATTAGCGCTCTAGCCACTGCAGCCCTTTGTTTTTGTCCACCCGAAATCTCATAAGGAAACTTTGATAGGATATCCTCGATGCCAAGCTTTTTAGCAATCGGCTTTAATTTCTGAGACATTTCAAGATAGCCCTTGCCAGACAATACGAGCGGTAAAAAGATATTATCTTGAATCGAAAAATTATCCAACAAGTTAAAGTCTTGAAATACGAAACCGAGATGGTCTCTTCTGAATCGAGATAGATCCCGTTCCTTGATCGCTGAAAAGGATTTGCCATTTAACAAGACTTCTCCACTTGTCGCTTTATCCAGCGAAGCGAGAATATTGAGAAGAGTGGTCTTACCTGATCCCGATTCTCCCATAATTGCAACGTATTCACCATTTTCCACTGAAAATGAAACATTAGATAACGCCGTCACTTGGTTTCCACCAAAACGCGTCACATAAATTTTTTTTAGATTGTTAACTTCCAATAAAGCCATATGCCCTCCAAGTCAGATGCTGTACCGCCGCACCTTTTCATTATAGGTCTAGTTTAATAAAAAGCGAAATGCACTGCCATAATCTTGGCTTACATTTCGCTTTGGTAGCTTACAGTTTTGTAAGTTAGCAAATTTCACTCACAGTTTACTCGACGAAGCTGGGATTACGCGACATTAAGCGCTGTTTACTCGATGACTGTTTCAGCCCTGCTCAGGTCAATATAGACCGTTGTACCAACGCCAACTTCCGACTGGATAGTCAAAGTATGCGACAGTTTACTAAGTGCTTTTTTACATAAATAAAGACCAATGCCTGTGGACTTTTTGTCCATCCGACCGTTATATCCTGTAAATCCCCGTTCAAATACCCGTGGAAGATCTTCTTGTTGGATGCCTATCCCTGTATCGCGAATCATGAGTTTCAGTGGTTGTGTGGCTAACATATCGTCGATTGGTATGACATCAATAGTTATTTCACCAACATGCGTGTACTTTAGCGCATTGGACAGAATCTGTTCGAAGGCAAAGCAAAACCACTTTTCGTCTGTAAGCACACGCATAGGCTCAATTTCAAAATTGAGTTTAATATTCTTTTCTATGAAGATCGTTCGATATTTGCGGATGGAAGCTTTTAGCATCGTTGCCAAATCATGCATTTCAATGCGAATATCAGACGTATCGCTCTCCAGTCTCAAATATTGTAACACCATTTCAACATATTGCTGAATTTTAAAAAGTTCTGATTTCATAATAAGATTGCGCTCACTCGGTTCACTTTCAACGAGAAGCGACATCGCTGAAATCGGCGTCTTGATTTGATGCGCCCAAAGTGTATAGTAATCCACCATCTCTGTCCGTGCATAATCAGAATCCGTTTCGAGCTTATGAAGCGCCTCATATAAGACCTTGATTAGGCTTTGATAGTCCGCGACGATGAGGTCACCCGTCTCTGGGAGCTCAGCAATCGAAAGCGTTATGTGATTTGATAGGTTCATCAAGTGTTTATGGTTTTTATAGAATTTTGTGAATCCGTATCCAAATAGCAAAATTGTGACAAAAAGTGACAAAACATAAGCGTATACCACTGCATCAACAGGCAGATTGTGCAGTTTAAAAATCACGGCAAATATCACAGCGTACATCGCGATAAGTAATGCGACTTTGATATGTCGTTTTAGATAGGCGTTTAATATTTTAGCCATCCGTGCCTCCAAATCCGTTTATTCTCAGAGCAGTGATCGCTCATGCATTGTTTGATCATGACTCGATCAAATAACCCACGCCTTTTTTCGTCACGATGAAATCATGTAGTTCAATCTCTTCCAGCTTTTTGCGAAGTCTTGTGATGTTGACTGTGAGTGTATTGTCATCGATAAAATGATCGCCTTCCCAAAGTCTGGTCATCAAGTCGTCCCGACCGACGATCTTTCCGGCATTTTCCATCAACATCTGTATGATCCTAAAATCATTTTTTGTCAGCTCGAGTTTATACTGTTTGTGACTTAGCGTCGTATCGTTGAGGTTGAGGATAACCTCTTTATGTTGAATCAAATGCGTTTGTCCCATAAAGCTGTATGCGCGTCGCATCAAAGCTTGTATCTTTGCTACCAACACGCTGGCATCGAATGGTTTCGCGACGAAATCGTCCCCGCCCATATTCATCGCCATGACGATATTAAGATTGTCATATGCCGATGAGATGAATACGATGGGCACTTTAGAGAGTGTTCTGATGGATGCGCACCAATGGTATCCATTAAAATAGGGCAAAGAGATGTCGAGCAGAACCAAATGGGGTTCAAATGCCACAAATGGCGTCATAATATCCTTAAAATCTTCTATGATACGAACCTCGTAGCCCCACTCTTCCAGTATGTTTTTTAAGCTTTTCGCTATCGTCAAATCATCTTCAACTATCAATATTTTATACATTTTAGCCTCATTTCATTGAATCAGTCAGTCTGCATTGGTTCGAATCACAAAAGCAAATACAAAATCAGCTTTGTCTATTTTCGCCCTTAAAACAAATGCCCGAATTGTGTGTCCAGGTTTATAATCCTCTGAATTCGAACTGAGAGAAGTCGCAAAATGGTCAGGTATCTCGAACTTTGCGATCCCATCTACAACTTCTAATTCGTAACTATTCGTCGATTGTTCTCCGTATTTAAATGTCCCATCTTGTTTGAGAATGGCATCTTCAACCGTAAAAAAGTCTGTTTCAAAATTGGTCGCCTCTATGACGACTTCCTCTCCAAGGGCAAAGTAAGGTAATTCTTCCCATGTAGCGTCTTCAAACGGAAAATCTAGAAAGCGTTCAATATCTTCACGGCTTTCATTGTATCTATCGCCATAGTGTATCGGTTTAATCGATTGATCGCCAATTGTGATCGTCAAGCTAGGTTCTGGTGTGGCTTTGGCGCAAGCACTAAGCGCTAGTACCATCATCACGTATACGATCAATACTGCACACCTACTATATATTTTGCTTCTTAAAGGCTGCATCTAGTACCTCCTTGTGTCTTAAGATAGATTCACGACAATATGACGCTATTACTCAAAAAAAGGGTATCTATATAGTGGTGTTTCATATTCAATTCAAGCATCTTTATGGAGGCTTTTATGAAAAATATTAAAACAAAATTGGTTGTTATTGTTGCCGTGATTATCCTATTTTTGGTCATGAGTTTTAGCAGTGGTATCAATCTACTTACTGATTTTCTATGGTTCCAATCATTGAATCTGGAAAGTGTGTTCATGGTTAAGATCATCACTAAACTTTTATTATTTCTGCCTGTTTGGTTGTTTTTTGGATCAATTCTGACGGTCTATCTAAAACAGCTTTATGCCAATTTTTTACGCAAGCACCCTGTTCCCATTATACCAAATAAGCGCTTATTAAAGTATACATTATTCATAGGATTCTCAATCGGCGGATTGATAAGCTTAATCGTTGTAAATCTCCTCTGGTTGGATTACCTAAAATTTGTAAATGCTGCATCTTTTGAGCAGAGTGATCCATTGTTTCATCTAAACATCAGTTTTTATATGTTTACTTTGCCACTCTTAAAATCAATTTTGCAAATTCTAATGCTTTTTGTAGGCGCAATGATTGTTGGCATCGCCGCTTTAGAAGTTATGACTTACAAAAATGAGTTGTCACAATCCTCAGATTCTCCAAATGCATTTCAATACAAGGACCTCGATGCGACATTCCTATTTGACCTGTTGAAAAAAATCAGATGGTTTGCACTTCCCTTTTTCATATTACTTGGTTCTTTGTTTTATCTACACACTTACGACCTGCTTTATTCGACTCGCGGGGTCGCATATGGCGCCAGTTACACGGATGTCACGATTACACTTTTGGCATACCGTATCTATGCAGTCCTTGCTCTGGCATGTGGCCTTTTGACCATCGTTGCTTCTTATAAACACATGCTCAAAATTTTTGTGATCGGCCCATTATTGCTTGTATCAGTGGCCATTTTATTTTTCCTTACAGGTGAATTTGTTCAGAAGCTTGTGGTTGAACCTGATGAGATTTCAAAAGAGAGCCAGTATTTAAGCTACAACATCGAATTTACTCAAGAAGCTTTCAACTTGTCCAAAGTCGCCTTAGTTGAGTTTCCATATACCGAGAATCTGACACTGGACGTTATCGAAAACAACATGGAGACCATCCGAAATATCAGAATAAACGATGAAAGGCCATTAAAACAAACATTCAACCAAATTCAAAGCATCAGACTCTACTATGATTTTCAAGATATCGATGTGGACAGATATTATCTTAATGGCGACTATACACAGGTATTTGTCTCCACTCGAGAACTCGATCAATTTAAACTAGATAATAAAGCGATGACATGGCTCAACCAGTTCTTAAAATATACGCACGGGTATGGCATCGTCATGTCACCAGTGAATCAAGTCACTGAAGAAGGACAGCCTCTTTTGTTATTTAAAAATATCCCTCCAGTTTCAGCGACGAATCTCAGTATAAACAAACCTGAAATATACTTTGGTGAGATCACAAATAACTACATCATCGTCAATACCGATGAAAAAGAATTTGACTACCCAAGCGGCTCCGACAATGTCGAGACACTCTATACCGGTGAATCTGGCATCTCATTGACCGGTTTCAATAAATTGCTATTCGCACTGAGAGAAAAGAGTATGAAGCTCTTTGTATCAAACAACATCAGTGATGACAGCAAAATCATCATAAGACGTAACATCTTGCAGCGCGCTCAAACAATTGCACCTTTCTTGACCTATGACGACGATCCTTATATCGTCTTAAATGAAGAGGATGGCAAACTCTATTGGATTTTGGATGCCTACACGGTGTCATCACATTATCCCTATTCTCAAGTATTTGACTTCAATGGGCGAGATGTGAATTATATCAGAAATTCAGTCAAAGTGGTCATTGATGCCTATGAAGGCAGTACCGATTTTTATATTTTTGATGCAGAGGATCCGCTCATTCAAACGTACCAATCCATTTATCCTGACCTTTTCAAAGAGAAGGATGCCTTCCCAACTGGTTTGATGGCTCATACAAGATATCCAAAACAATATTTTGACCTGCAGGCGAATGCTTATCAAAAATACCATGTGGACAATCCTGTCGTGTTTTATAATGGCGAGGATGTCTGGGACATCGCCACTGAAAAGTACATGGCAGATGTGCAGACGGTTCAGTCGAATTACGTTATGTTCAAAATCGAGGAACTCGCTGAGTTTGCTCTGATATTGCCATACACGCCGAAAGGCAAGCCAAACATGACATCTCTGCTCGTCGCTCGAAACGACGGAGAGCACTATGGCGAGATGTTCCTATATCGTTTTCCAAAGGACAAGACCATCCATGGGCCGATCATGATTGAATCGCGCATCGACCAAGACTCTGTGATTTCACCACAGTTCACATTGTGGGGGCAACAGGGGTCAACGATCCTCAGAGGCAATGTCATCGTCGTGCCAATTGAAGATTCGCTATTATATGTTGAACCAATCTATATTCAGTCTGACAACGAGAACAGTCTGCCAGAGATGAAGCGCGTCATCATCGCCTACGCAGATAAAATCGTTATGGAGCAGACGTTGCAGGAAGGTTTAGATCGACTCTTCGGCAAGGAGGTTCCCGTCGATACACTGGAGCAGACGCTTCGAGAACTCCTAGATAAAATTAGCGAAAAATTTGATATGACACAAGAGTCGCTAAACGATCTCGAACTGTTGATTCAAGAGTTGGAAGAAAAAGTGAAATAAAATGAGTTGGTGGTGCCAGGCATTTCGACTCATTGAATGAGTCGATCTGCCTGGCACCACCGAATCACTCGCATAAAAAAGCCGCTGCACATGCAGCGGCTTTTTCTATGATCCTTCTCACTCTGGCTTCTCAGCTTTTGTTCTGTATTTCACCATTGGCGCGACGTCACCCCATTTGGTTGGCGCATTTGGGTTACTTTTGATGACATCGCCCTCTTTGCTAAACCCTAAGATATACTCAAGACCTACTTGGTACATCCATCCAGCGGCACCAGTGTACCATGACCACCCACCTCTGCCTATGTGCGGATAGACGCTATAAACATCTGCTGCCATGACATAAGGTTCCGTTTTGTAAGTGAGCATCTCGCGATACGTGTTGCTATGATTGATTGGATTGATCAGCTCAAAGAGCTCGTGGGCTTTATCGCCCTCGCCTAGCATGGCAAATGCCGCTATGACCCAAGTCGCAGCATGTGAATACTGGCCGCCATTCTCTCTGACACCTGGTACATAACCCTTGATATAGCCTGGTTCCATATCGCCTTTATCAAAAGGTGGCGTCAACAGCTTGATTATGCCATCTTCTTTATTGATGAGGTAATCTTCAACAGACGCCATCGCTTTGAGTGATTTTTGTGGATCGCCAGCACCTGACATGACAGACCATGCTTGTGCAATGGCGTCGATTTTACATTCAGATCGGCTTTCCGTGCCAAGGACACTGCCGTCGTCGAAATAAGCACGTCTGTACCACTTGCCATCCCACCCGTGTTCATCTATCGCTTTTGCAAGTGTTTCTGCAGCTGCGAGATACTTCTCTGATGAGCCTAAATCGCCTCTGTTCGTACAGTGTGTGACAAACATTTTTAGCGTTTTATACAGGAACCAACCAAGCCATACACTTTCACCTTTTCCTTCAATACCGACGGTATTCATGCCGTCGTTCCAGTCGCCGCCACCCATGAGTGGCAATCCGTGTTCGCCAAATTTGAGACCGTAATCCAACGACCTTAAACAGTGTGCGTAAAGCGTCGCGACTTCGTCTGATACTGCTGGACTTGAGTAACGTTCCTCTTCATGTGAAGCAAGAGGTGCATCTTCTAAGAAAGGCACAATCTCGTCGAGAATCGTTTGATCGCCAGTGACTTTCACATATTCAGAAACGACATACGGCAGCCATAGATAATCGTCGGACATGCGCGTTCTCGGTCCTTTTTCGGCAGGTTCATGCCACCAATGCAACACGTCGCCCTCAACAAATTGATGTGCGGCATGTTTCAGGATTTGTTCTCGTGCGAGTTCTGGCCAAATGGTCAGTACAGCAAGGCTATCTTGTAATTGATCTCTAAACCCAAAAGCACCACCGGCTTGATAAAATGCCGTTCTTGCCCAAATTCTACAAGTGATGACTTGATATAGGAGCCAACCATTGAGTAAAATGTTCATAGCCGCATCAGGCGTTTCAACTTGGACCATCGTCAATTTATCATGCCAAAATGCTTTGACTTCCCTTAAAACTTGCTCTGCCATATCAACCGTTCTGAAGCGGTTTGCACGCGCTTCTATATGTTCGTTTGTTTCTGCGATGCCTAGAACTAGAACCAGCTTGACCGTCTCTAAAGGCTTGAGCACAACGGTTACTTGCATTGCTAAACAAGCATCATTGCCGCTTCCCACTTGATTGTTCAACGTACTTTGTTTTAAAAGCTCTGGTGCCTGCAGACTGCCTCTACCAATAAAATCATGTCTGTCAGCACATACTGTGCGTTCAGAAAGTGACGATTCCATAAAGAGAACTTGATTTGGGAACCCTTGATTGTATGGGTTGCGCATCGTTAACGTACCTGCATCGGTAATACCGCTTTGCATGTGCATTGCTGTATTGCTTTCAAAATCCCCCATAACAGGCTTCACGTAATAAGTCAGTGTCAAAGTACGTTCGATATCGCTATCATTTGTAAGTGTCAGTATGCTAATCTTCGCTGCTCCCTCTAAAGGGACGAATTGTGTGAGTTCTTGTGTGATGCCATGGCTAAGGTGAAGGAATTTTGTATAACCAAAGCCATGTTCTATTTTGTAGGGCTCAGTTTCTCTAATTGGTAAAGCGGTAACCGTCCATAAGTCATGGGTTGGGGTACCATTTCTTAATGTGTCATCACGCAGATAAATGATTTCACCTGGTGTATCACTTACTGCATCATTTGACCATGGTGTCAGCTTATTCTCACGACTGTTACCATACCACGTATACCCACCTCCAGACTCTGTGGTCAAGAAGCCAAAATCTTTGTTAGCGATGACGTTTGACCATGGCAGTGGTGTTGTCTGCTCATTCTCAAGATGGATTTCGTAAGTCGTGCCATCTGGGCTAAAGCCACCGATGCCATTGAAGAATTGAAGGTTCGCATCCTCGCTAATTTGAGGCATAGACAAAGGTTTGTTTAATGGCTGCTGCGTAATCTTATTACTAATTGGCATGCTCGTATTTCCAACGATGGTCTGTAGTGCATCCAATGTTGCAAAGCGTTCATACGCCGCTTCATACTGCGTTGCCATTGGACCATTCTGAGCATCAAAGCTCATACGAGCGACAGCATAAAGCAAATACAGATCTTCTTTTGGAAGATTATTGTCATTCAAGATGAATATATCGCCTCTCATCTTCGCTGCATCTAGCGTTTGAACAGAATCTACAATCTCATTGACACTTGCTCTAAGCGGATTGAAATACGTATTTTCTTCTTTGATGAGTATGACAAGATCAACTCTCAGATCTTTGAGACGCCAATACTCATGCGCTTTTAGAATTTCATAAAGAATCTCTACGTCATCCATTTTTTCCATTGATAACAGCAATATTGGTCGATCACCTGAAATACCATATGGCCACAGACCAGATTGACCCTTGACGTTTTGTAGCATCAGCGTTTCATATTGTTTGCGAATTGGGCTCAGATAGAGTATATCAGAGACCATGTTTTGGTATAGGATCATCTCATCCGTTTTGATGTTCAAATAACGCGTCTCAACTTGACTTCTAATAACAGCGAGCCAAAATGCTGCATCACAGGTTTCAATGTTGTTGTATTTCGCGAGCAGTTCCATAATAGCTTCGCGACTGTCTGCGATCATGGTTACGAATGAAACCCTCATGGATTTTTTCGGTTCTAGCTTTAGACTGAGTCTGAAACTGAAAATCGGGTCAATCACGATGCCAAGCGTGTTGGACAACGGCTTATCTCTTTGCATTGAAACTGGATTTTTCAAAGTATTGCCACGACCAATAAACTGCATACGGTCCGTTTCATACTGATACTCGCCAAAAATTTCGCCATCAATAACGGCAATTTGTGCGATCCACTGATCTTTATCGCCGGCTTTACGTGGTCTTCTATGAGCCAATAAAGCATTGTGCTCAACGTCGTATTCCGTTTCCATAAACAGATTGCTGAATGCTGGATGGGCCATATCGTTGTTCTGATTGTTGATGACCAGTTCAAAGTAGCTAGTAAGCTCAATCGTATTGGTTTCATCCCCATTGTTTTTGACTTTGATACGACGCACTTCAGCATTGTCACCTGAAGTTACAGCAATTTCAGTTAAAGTATCAATATCACCGTCTGTGCGTTTGTAAGTCGTTTTATCACCATAAAATACCACTTCATAATTTTGTGGCATTATATTGTATGGTGCGTAAGCAGATGACCAGGTTTCATTGGCATTATTATTTTTAAGGTAGAAGAACATGCCGTACTGATCCTGTATAGAATCTTCACGCCAACGGGTAACAGCCATATCTTTTGTTCGGCTATACCCAGTTCCTCGATCCGTCGTAACTACTGAATAGTAACCATTTGAGAGAACATGCGCTTTTGGTAGAACATTGCTAGGCACATCGAAGATTCTGAAGGCATTGTTTTCTTTGTAAAGGATGCCTTTGAATGGCACGATTTTTTCCTTGTTGTCCTTAGTGAAGATGACATGCATTGGCACTTTTTCTTGAAGCAGCAAACGTGCCGCTTTGACGTGAACGTCTTGAGAAAATCGCTTTTGCAATACGTTGTCGTTGAGGTAGTTGTTTAGCGACATCAATGTCATGCCTTGATGGTGCGCCATATAGCTCTTAATGACGACACTCTTTTCACCGTCTTTTAACCGTTCTGGCGTGTAATCTGCTGCTTCATAATAGCCATATGGACCCTCTAAGCCTTCTTTTTTCATGCGTTCAATGTTCATATAGGCTGAAACCGGATCTACCATGAGCGCTAAGAATGTCGCGTAAGGTGCTACGACGGCATCATCGATTAGACCGCGTTTCAGACCGAGCCATGGCACGCCGATCGCTTTGTATTGATAATCTAGATTGAGATCGATTGAATTGAATGCTGACTCTGAAGCACCCCAAGGCATGTTACGCTGGTTGCCGTACTTGATCTGACTTTTTACGACGAATGAATACGTTTCATCCAAAAGCGTGTTTTTATAACTGCCCATGAGTATCAGAGGCATGAGGTATTCAAACATCGTGCCACTCCAAGATATAAGTCCCTTATAACGGTCGACTATTGTAAGTGCCCGTCCAAGTTTGTTCCAATGCTTAGCTGGAATTTCTCCCCTTGCAATGGCAATATAACTCGTCTGTCTCGCTTCAGAAGCCAACAAATCATAATATGAATTTGTGAGACGCATATCCTCCAAGTTATAACCGATTGAAAAAAGTTGCCTTCTCTCATCGTAAAGGTGTATGAACTGCGTTTCGTCTGAGAGTTTATTGATGCGTTCGATCAATCGTCTGTTCTCAGAAAGAAATGCCTCATTGTTTGATTCGGCAATTTTTAATGCTTCATCTAACTTGTTGTGCCATTCTTTTGTTATTTCATCTACAGTAGATTCAAGTAATATATGATTTGCTTCTCTGATTTGATTGGTCGTTTTCACTATTTCATCCATGGTACAGTTCATACGGAGTTTTTTCATGAAATCTTCATCCAATGAATCAGGTGCAGACGCGATTAATTGCACCCAAGGCATAAATGTCTCTATCTCTCGCACAAGTGATACCAACATTTGACTGGTTTTTATCTTCCAAACATCATTCCCAACTTCAGTAAGTGCTGGCGCGTCAAGCAAACTCTGTAGCGCATTATACCAAGCGAACGCATCGATTGGTTCGTCATTTCTTACAGATGAAAGGTGTTCATCCAAAATGGAGAGACTATCTTTAGAATTGGCCAGAGTATCCTCTATGCCACGCAAATAGATTCTATCTATGATCGGTTGCGTTTCAAATGATTTGAGACCTTCCACAAGTGTTATTAAATAACACACAAAGTTGCCATTATCTACTGTTGATATATATCTAGGTCTCAGCGGCATCAAAGTTACGGTGTCATACCAGTTCATCAAATGACCATTCCATTTATCCAGTTTTTCAACTGTTTTAATCGTCTTATCTATATGAGCAATCGTCTCAAGAAGACCGATATAGCCAAAATCTCTCGCTGTAAGCGAAGCCAATAAACCTAAGCCAATATTCGTTGGAGAGGTTCTATGTGCAACGCCTCTGTAAGGCACAACCTGAACATTGTCCGGTGCGAGAAAATTGTTTTTTGCATTTGCATATTCTTCGAAATAACGCCAAGTTCGCCTTGCATCTTTCCGAAGTTCAAGTAGCGATGCAGAATCTAATCTTTCTGAAACGCGATCACTACCCTTACTTACATGTTGTGCTATAAAAGGTCCAATAAGCCAACACACGGCGATGACTACAGCGATTAAAAGCGCTTGTGGTTTCAATAAATACGTTAGCATCACAAGTGGCAAGCCTAATAAAGCGCTAAGTCCCATTGTAGACAAATAGCCCTTGATGGTGTTGTCTTGAAGCTTTTCAGCGTCATCTGATGTAACCCATTCAAGTAAATTCTTCTTCGTAATAAAAACCCGAATCAACGTAATGATGATCGCCTTGATAGTCATGGTCGCTTGATACGGTAAAAAAAGTATGTTGAGTGCTATTTGGAAAAATGATGCTTTAAGGCCAAAGAACCCCGTCAAGTGTCTTTTGGACGTATGGCTCACTAAATTTTTTATGGAAATCTGATCAATTGTCACAATAATGAATGGTAACCACATGACCAAACCTACGAATCCTACCCAAAACAGACCGCTTCCAGGTAAAATCGTGAGGCCTAGAAATATGAGCAAAACCATAGAAGGCGCAACCAAACTCCGTCTAAGATTGTCAAAGATTTTCCATATGGATATGTTCGACAATGGATTCAGGACCAATCGATTGTGTTTGTTATAAATGATTTTGTTTAACCAAGGGATCAATTGCCAGTCCCCTCTAATCCAACGTTGCAATCGCGTCATGTAAGAGTTGTAACGCGTTGGGTATGCATCGACGAGCTCGAGATCTGACACAAGTGCTGCACGCACATAAGAGCCCTCAAGTAAATCGTGACTCAAAACCGCATTTTCTGGAACGACATCTTTGAGTACTGTATAGAATACTTTCAGATCATAGATGCCTTTTCCTGTGAAGATGCCCTCGCCAAATAGATCTTGATAGACGTCAGAAACGGCACTTGCGTATGGATCCATACCTTCTAAACCAGTAAAAATCCTCGCGAATGCAGATTTATTTGAGCTGTCCATATCAAAAGTAACACGAGGTTGCATGAGGCCATAGCCCTCTAGCACAATGTGTCTTTGGGGGTCAATAACAGGTAAGTTGAGTGGATGTGCCATCGTGCCGATCATTTTTTTAGCCATGTCAAATGGCAGTACAGTATCTGCATCTAAAGTAATAATGTACTTGATTGAATTGCCATCCAAATACTTATCTGTATATCTGAAAAAAGTCGTAGTCGTCGAGCCCAAAAGCATGGCATTAAACTCCATAAGCGCACCGCGCTTACGCTCCCAGCCTGTCCAAATGTCATCCTGTTTATTATAGACACTTTTTCGATGATAGAAATAAAAACGATCTTCCTGTTCGCGTTTATACTTTTCATTCAGTGCTTTAACGCCATCCATGGCGTGATTTAATAGTCCCTGATCTGAGTTGATATCCGGCGTTTTAGAATCCTTGAATGCCCCGATTAAAGCAAAATATAAATTGTCTTCGCGATTAGATAAATAGTGATTTTCAATATTTTCGAGCAATTCATCGATGCGTTGATTATTGCTCAGTATCGCTGGCACTACGACCATGGTTTTCATGCAATCTGGGATACCCGACTTCATTTCAAGCCTTGGAAATACAGCCGGTCTTTTAATCGTGCCGATAATCCAATTGTTAAGTACGATGACGAGTTCAGAGGCAGGAATTGCCAGCGCTATATAAGCTAAAATCCCCAATAAAACCGTTTGAATGGTCACTGATGCAAAGTCATCTGTTTTCAATGCGAACATGTAGGTGACAAAGACGATGATCGCTGTGAATACTGCAATCGTACCAATAAATAGTGATACTTTTTTTTCAGCTGCCCACTTTAAAAGATTCTGTCCTAAACCTTCGCGAGGAGCCCTCTTGCCTCTTATGCCTTTCAAGAGTGTATCAAGCCCTTTATCGATCAAGTAATAACCGACATGTGCACGCCTGAGTACGTCGTTATTATCCGCGCCACATTCTCCGATTTCACTTTCGGCTAATTTAGCGAGTGCAATTGCCTCTCTTGCAATATGAAGTTCTGAAACACCATACTGCTTAGCTAGTTTCTCTATGTTATGGACATAATAACTACAAGAGGCATTGTCCATTGACGCATAATGACCCATTGGGTCTTCATCTAATATTTTTTCGACAAAGCTTAATGTATCAAACAAACGCGACCAATTGACACTGGTAATATACCTGAAACTCATGATGTAATTACCCATGGAAACTGTACTTACGGCTTGTCTATTATGCTCAACTTGAGCGACGCGCTCTGTATCAGTTCCCAACGATTCCAAGTGGTCATCAATATACCTAAGAACGTTGGAATAGCTTCTTCCAGAGCGTCTCAATCGATAGAATAAATGTTCAATAAATGAAGGGTTCACTTCATCAATGGACTCAATTGTATTTTTGAAGAGTTTTACAATCTTCTCTGGATCAGAAATATCATCAGACCACCATTTGTCGACGATGTCGTTCGCCTTGTTCCACATGATCTGTGTTTCTTTGATGTTTTCACAAAGAGATCGTGTACTTTCTATGAGTGCAATTCTAAGCATCATAGGAATCATGCGTATTTCGCGGTCGAAGAGTATCGTATGCGATTGATACGCTTCTAAATACCTGAGAAGCGTACTCTCATCAATCTGGCCATCAACGCTTTCAGTAAATTCCATAGCGATTGCGAACACACGCGTATAGCCTTTAAACGGCCCTCTGCGCAAAACAGGGAGCTTATAGTAGCTCTTTTTTGACATATCTGCCCTTATGCCTTTGACTTGCTCTTCGATTATGTAGAAGTTGTCTAAAAGCCATTCAGCTGCAGGGGGAACAGCCCTCTTATGATTTAAATTATCGTTGAGTTCCGTATATAAATCCAAAATCTTTTTGTAGCTTTCATTGACTCGCGTTACTGGCCAGTTGAGCAGTACGCGCTTTGAGGTCAACACATGGTCAATTGCTGTACGCTTGGCCCGGAGTTCGAGCTCTTCAACTGTGAGTGACGCATTTAAAATTCGGATGCTTCGACTCTTTCTAAGCCTGAAATAAATTAGAGTCATCGCCAAAACCAAGACGAGGACTATACCGAGTTGCATAAGTAAGTTATACACGCTAAACCTTCTTTCTTAAAATACAAAAAAGCCACTTCTGTCGAAGTGGCTTAGCTATAGAGGAGTGTTTTATTTCATGCACGCGTCACTAGTGTGCACACTCAAGTATACCATTTTATGATTATTTATGCAAATCATTCACTTCTTACATGCATGTTTGTATACAAAGACATAGAAAAAGTGCATACTGTATATGACTGTTCATTATGCAGTTTCTATATTTATGCATCAACATAGGAGAATACGTATCATGAAAACTACAAAAAAAACGCTTGTTAAGCGTTTATCACTATTATTCGTACTAGCAGGTGTCGTATTAGTGGGCATAACCGTAAAATCCATTTTCTTTCAACCCGATTATTCTATAAAAACGGATTATATAGGCAAATTGAATTCTGTGAAAGAAGCTTTAGCCAATAATGACGCTATAAAAGGTGATGACACAACCGAAGTAATTGAAGTGTCGTATGAACCTGGCGATCTCATCGGGCAACTCATCATCCCTTCACTGGATTACGAACTGCCCATCTATGAAGGCACTGAAGACGCTCAGCTCAAGAAAGGCGTTGGCAGATATATTGGCAGCGCATACCCAGGTGTGACCGACAATTGCGTCCTATCTGGACATCGTGACACTGTCTTCACAAAACTGGGCGATCTGAAAATTGGCGCATCAATCATAGTCAATACTGACAATGGGCTTTTTTCGTACGAAGTTACCGGCATTCGAATCGTGGAAGCCGATGACAAAACAGTCATCGTACCCACCGACGTCGCAACCTTGACACTCACGACCTGCTATCCTTTTGTCTACATCGGTGCCGCACCGCAACGATACATCGTGTCAGCAGAACTGATTGAGTGATGAGTAATGGTGCCAGGTAGATCGACTCATGAGCTAATGGTGCCAGGTAGATCGACTCATCTATGTATGTAATACTACTAACTAAAAAGACCGTCGCGAATCTAGTTTTTGTCCTAGATTTGCAACGGTCTTTATTTATATATTTTTACTTGATTACATTTGCATGGCTAGCATCATACGGATCATTTTTGCCAACTCTTGACCAACTAAACCGCATTCTTGAATGCACTGTGCCAATGATAAACCTGTCATATTACACCTCCTTTATTTGATAACCCTATCATACAGGAAGTATGTGGGGTTATTATGTGGATGTGCCAATCAATGCGGCGCCAATCGCACCAGCGAACTGGGAGCGTTCATGTGTCACAACTTGACAGTCGAGATATTTTTCGAGTGTTGCGCGTATGATTTCGCTTTGAGCGAGTCCACCACTAAAGAAGACGGTGCCCGTTAATGATAAGCGTTTTGTAAACGTTGCCGTTCGCTTGCAGATGGCATCTATGACGCCCATTGCGATCGCATTTGGCGACTCGCCATTTGAAAGCAAGCCAATCATTTCACTTTCTGCAAAGACGGTACACATACTGTTGATAGGTACAGGGACATGACCTTTGACAAAGTCATCGAGGTCTGACAAATCTTGATGCAAGGTTCGCATCATTACTTCGATAAACCTACCCGTTCCCGCTGCACATTTATCGTTCATAAGAAAATCGCTCACAGACTGATGCACATCAAGCGCAATCGCCTTGCTGTCCTGACCGCCTATGTCGACGACCGCCTTTGCAGTCGGGCATAAATAGCGTGCACCTCTGGCATGACATGTGATCTCAGTGACGGATTTATTGGACTCAGCAAGTAACATTCGACCATATCCAGTCGTCACAGTGTATGCTTCACGATCATTTTTTAATCGCAAATACACTTCATGCATCGTTTTTCTCGGGTTATACCCAGTCGGAACGATTAGCCATTCTTCTACCACATCGTTACATAAAACGACGCCTTTTGTCGTGGTTGAACCAGAATCGATCCCTATATATCGCATCATAACATCTCTACAAAAGCCGCCATCCTCGTATTAAGTTGGCCGACATCCGACGTTGAGTAATCCGTTTCTATGCTTGTATATGGGATTGATTTTTCGCCATTTACAAAGCGTTTGATGCTAAGTGTTTCTATGGCATAAGTGTGGCAAGCTTGCAGAACCACGTCAACAACACCATCAACTTTATAGGCGTCTATGGCCTGATCGAGCAACTTGATACGGTTTGGATTTGGCGTCATGCAAGAGCAGCCAATTGACAGATATTTTTTCGCGAGTGCGTCATAAACATCTGGATTGCTTTCGTCGACGAGGTCTTCGATCGCTTTTGCACCCATGCAGTTTTCAAAGAAAACGACATGTGCGCCATTGTCTTCTATCGCCTTGACCACTTTTTCTGTTACGCCGCCGATTGGACAGCCCGTGATCAACACGCGCGGCTTTGATTCGAGTTTTTTGCCGTCTTTGTAGGCCGCTTCGATTTGGTCTGTTAAAGCATTGACATCGACAATATTCGCTTCGCGGTCGAATTTAAAAGTGGATCCATAGAGCACTTTTAGAATATCCTGGCCACTAATTGCGGGTGGATTAAGTTGTCCAAGCGCATAGAAACGCTTGAGCGTCTTTCTTTCATTATTTTTAAGAACGATGGCCTCTTTGATGGCCTCGTCTGTTATGTTCACATCAAATTGTTGCTCCAATACTTGCTTTAAACGCACGATTTCATTTTTCCACATGCTTAAACTATCATCTGAAAACTGTGTATTTGGAAGCTGCATAACGTGCATTGGTTTATACTCGCTGAGGTACTCATACATTTTTTTCTTGCCATCGCAAGTCGTCTCGCCTACCACTAAATCGGAAAAGTAAAAGTAAGGGCATTTGTCTGTCTTGCCAAATCCATAGCTAGATTTGATCAATGGACATAGGTTACGTGGTAAATCTTCTTCTGCTGCGCCTATCGTTTCGTCAGAAGTCGCGCATAGTGATACGACAGCTGCACCCATTGCCAATGGCAATTCTTGTGGCATGTAGGTACAGAAAGTACCCACCATCGGGATGTTTTTTTCTTTCAACTCTTTTGCTAAAATAAAACCGTTTTTTCTCGCGTCTGCGAACTGTTCAAAAATCTCAGGTAACTCTTTTCTTAAATGCATCTTGGCCTCCGGGTATATTACCACTAGTATGATTCGTTTTTCATTTCACAATGAAACGATGATTCATTATATCATGTTAGTGCTTCTTGGCAACGTGGCAAATCAAACCAGAAAGTCGTACCTTGGCCTAACTCTGATTCTACGCCAAATCCAGACTTGTGGTTCGTCAAAATGGCTTTTACGATGGCAAGTCCTAAACCTGATCCTGCTGGTTTAGAATCATCAGTATCCTTAACTTGGTAAAACCTGTCCCAAATGTGCTTTATTGCGTCTTCAGGAATGCCCTCCCCTTTGTCGGCCACATCTACCCTTACGCGTTCACCAATGTGCTTAATAGACAGTACGACAGCTGTGCCAGAAGTTGTGTGTTTCGTTGCGTTGCCAATGAGATTATAAAGCACTTGTTCAATTCTGTTCTCATCACCTGATACATATGCTTTTTCAGAGTCACACTGGATGATGATTTCCTGTACGACATCAAAACGGCTTCGGATGTCTTTCACCGTTTTGTGTAAATCAAAACATTTGACATCCATAACCACTGATCCTGACTCGAGTTGCGACATGTTGAGCACATCTTCAATCAATCGTCCTAAACGCTCTGATTCGTGGATGATGATTTCGAGTTGTCTATTTCTCTTTTCCGGGTTATCTCCGGTTACATCGCGAAGCGTTTCTGCATAGCCTCTAATGATACTCAGTGGCGTTCTCAGTTCGTGCGAAATATTGCCAATCAACTCTTTGCGCAATCGATCGATTTGGCCAAGCGATACTCCGACATCCATCATGTCTTGCGCCAATTGACCAATTTCATCTTGGCTCTGAACCTCAAGGTGAATCTCATAATTGCCTTTCGACAGTTCTTTTGCGGCTTGGCTGATTTTCACAATCGGTTTGCTAAACTGTTTTGACACGCCAAAGGCAATCGTTGAAGCTAACAGAAGTAAAATCAAAGTGATATAGATTAATTGAACTTTTATAATGTTGGTCGTCTCAGCTACAGATTCAATCGGCGACGTGATTACGACACAACCAGTAACCCTTTCAGAATCCATCAAGGGTTGGGCCAACACCCAGTACTCACTGTCAAAACGCATGTGTGCGGCTGTCGTTTCAAATCGATTGCCAGACAATGCTGCATCGACTGCCTCTCGAATCGACTTTTTAAATCTTGGCTCAGACACATCTGAGATTTGATACAAAACAGTTCCTGATTCATCAAAAACCTCTATGCCTACATGCATGGTTTCAGACAGATAATCAACTTTTGACAAAACCGTTTCAGATTGTAACGCTATGTCCAGGCGATCCTCAGATTCAAGAACCATTATCATTTCATCTGTGCGCGATTCAATGCGGTTGAAATGCATCGTTTCATAGAATTGTTCAAGAAAAACGACTTGAAATAGCCATAATAGCACTAAAATTGCCACGACGAGTAGCATTAACCAAGACCATAATTTCATGCGAATGCTCTTCATGTCGCCTCCTTATTCGATGATCGGTTCAAATTTATAGCCAATGCCCCATACCGTAACGATCCAACTGCGATAATCACCGAGGTGTTCGCGAATCATCTTAATATGCGTATCCACGGTACGGTCGTCGCCATAGAAATCGAACCCCCAAACAGACGTCAAAAGCTGTTCCCTAGAAAATGCGATCTTGGGATTCTCCATCAAAAACTGCATGAGTTCATATTCTTTTGGCGTCAAGGACAATCGATTATTGTCTAGCTCAACGGTTCTTGCATTTTTGTCCAATTTCAATGGACCATAAGCAATCCGCTCATTACTTTCTGCTTCATTACCTTGTGTTCTCGTCAGAACTGCTTTCATACGTGCCATCAATTCTTTTGGGCTAAACGGTTTAACGACATAATCATCGACACCGAGTTCGAATCCAAGCAATTTATCATATTCTTCACCACGTGCAGAAAGCATAATGATGGGAATTTTAGAAGTTGACCGGATTTCTCTGCAAACACTCCAGCCATCTAATTTGGGCATCATGACATCGAGTATGACAAGGTCAATCGACAATTCGCTGATTAGCTTTAGTGCCATCATCCCATCTGAGGCATCATAAACCTTAAAATCGCCAATTGACATGTACTCCTTAATCAATTCGCGAATATCGCGTTCATCATCTACTATCAGAATATTCTTAGTCGTCGCCATGTCAAAGCCTCCGTTATCTTCATAAGTCTTCATAAGTCTTCATAACTCTTCATAAGTCTTCATAACTCTTCATAATTCTTCATAACTCTTCATAATTCTTCATAAATTTTCATTATTTCAAACTATATTTCAAATCTTTATTTCTAATCATTATACCCCTTTTATAACGCCTTTGCGATTATATACGCTTTATGTACATAAGAAATACACTCTATGTAAACAAGGGCTCTGGAAAAATATAATCCAGAAGCCCTTATCGTTCTTATTATTAATTGAGGAAATTGCATAATTCTACGAATTATCTGTTGCCACGTCCCATACCGCGTCCAAACCCAGATCCTGTACCAGCGCCTGTTCCTGACCCTAAGCCAGTACATGTGCCGTCGCCATTCATAGATCTTCTATTGCCAAATCCAAATCCTGTGCCGTCTTGTGACTGTGTTCCCGTTTGCAAATAGCTTCTAAGAATGTGCTTTTGTGTACCATCGCAATTTTCAAATGCAGTAATGATCGCATCCGCTTCCTCTTGCGTTAAATCGCCTGAAGCGACCAAGCTATTCACATAGTCTGTTTTTGCTGTCAAGCTTGCAGCAACAAAAGCATCGTAGACGTTAGCATCTTCTGCGAGTTCACCAAATGTTTTTCCAGAAGCCACTTTGAGATCGTAAGCTTCTTGCTCAGTCATGTTCGTGAGCGACGCATAAATTGCTGCCGGACCAAATGCCGCATCGGCAAAGGACATCGCCATCGTACCAATAATTAAAATACCAACAGTTAACATCAATAATATTTTTTTCATTTTCATACACTCCTTATTTTGTAATAGTTTGATTTAGATTATGCAATTTCCATAACCTTTCACTAAACCCATCTTAACGCCAAAAAGTGATGAAAGTATGATGGAACTGTATGTGTTTGTAGAAACTTTGATTCATTCCGTCGAAATTTTCATGTCGCCAATGTTAATCAGCTGAAATTTCATGCCTACAATTTCTTTTTAATCAACTGCATTTTTTCCAGCAATCCTACCAAATACCACTGCATCGAGCAATGAATTGCCTCCAAGTCGATTCAATCCGTGGATGCCACCCGTCGCTTCACCAGAAGCGAACAAGCCTACTAGTGGCATTCCAGATTCAGTGATGGCACGTGTTTTTTCATCGATCAAGATGCCGCCCATACAATAATGGACAGCCGGAACCACCTGAACAGCATAAAACGGTCCCGTTTCGAGCCCAACTTTCAGAGACTGTCTTTTGAAAGCTTCATCGACACCCGATGTGACATATTGATTATAGTCCGCGACGGTCGTCTCAAGCTGCAACTGATCTAGCCTAAGTGCTGAAGCTAAATCTGCGATGGTTTCACCTTTTACGATGATATCCATATCGATATAGTCATCGCTAGCTGCTAGAGACGTTCTCACAGCTTCATTGAAAATCAAATAGACCTCTTTATTATTTTGAGCGAGTATATCCGTGCTCAATAAATCCCGGTTCTTCATTTCATCGGCAAAACGCTTTCCAGAGTTGTTGACCAATATACCGCCATTGCCTCTAAGGGCTTCAGTGATTAAAATGCCATACTGAGGCGAAACGGTCGGGTGTGTTTGAATGTAATCCATATCCACCAGTTTTACCTTTAAATTTTTAACAAGTCCGATGAAATCGCCAGTTGCACTTGGACTATTGGTCGTGTTATAACCCTTGAGCTTTTGATTATAATAGACGAAAACTTCAGGGCTGCCACCAAAACCACCTGTGGCAATGATAACTTTTTTCGTATTGATTTTATAGCTTTTTCCAGATTTGTCTTCTACGATCACACCTGAAACAGCACCCGTTTTATCGGTGAGAATTTCCACAGCTTTATTTTCAAGCCTCAAATCGATATCCGAAGTTTTCACTTTTTCATAAAGCACTCTCACGAGTTCAGCGCCAACTGATTGCCCCCCAGATGGCCTATGGGTCCTAGCGACGCTATGTCCAGCTAAAATGCCTACATCTTTAAGATCCATCCCCATTTCTGTCAGCCAATCAATTGATGATTTGCTCTCAGTGGCAAGAATCTCTATCATCTGAATATTATTTGTATCGTGTCCCGATTCAAAGGTATCCTTCTTAAATAAGTCCACGTCATCCACGATGCCCTGCAAAGCTTGCTGTGAAGTCCCAACACCATTGATCCCAGCTGTCGCTCTAAGTGTATTGCCGCCGACATAGGGCATTTTTTCGAGCAGGATAACTTTCGCCTCTTTGTTATGCGCTTCAATAGAAGCGGACATGCCGCTCGCCCCTGCACCGATTACGACCACATCGGCAACTTCAGTCGGTTCAAATATAAATATGACGCCCCAAATCAAAAGACAGAGGATAAACGCCATGAAGGTAAAGAATATGCCTTTGACGTTCATTTTAGCCCTCCTTCTGCATCATATAGTGCTTTTGTGGCCGTCCAATTTTACCATAAGAGAGTGTTTCGCTGGCTACACCCGCCTGCACCATCTGCTCCAAATAGCGTCTCACAGTTACTCTTGCGAGTTTTGTCATGTCGGCAACATCCTGGGCTGTCATAGGTTCCTTAGCATTGGAAAGCACTTCTTCAACAGCGTGATAGGTCATCATATTCATGCCCTTTTCATAAATTGCATCTTTACTATTGCCCACTTGCATCATCGCATCAATATCCGCTTGGCCAAAAGTTACTTTCCGATTCAACCGCTCGATGCGAACCATCGCTTTTGCGATCGCTTCTTCAAATCGACTGAAGCTAAATGGCTTGATCAAATAGTCGATTGCGCCAAATTTAAAGCTTTCTTCGATGGTTTCAACGCTGTTGTCTGCAGTGATCAAGATCACTTCAGATTTACGATGTGTTTCTCTTAGCCACTTGAGGAGTTCTGGTCCCTTTGCTTTTCCCAAGTAGACATCCAGCAAGATCAAATCGATTGGCTCATGCTCCAATACCTTTATTGCACTAGGTACATCCGCAGCTTCCCAGATTTTATATTTCGCGTTTATTTTTTTGATAAACCCGACATTGATACTTCTTACCATTGGGTCATCTTCGACAATTAAGATCGTCATCACAGTGTAGCCTCCTTGACTTGCATCGGCAATATGATTGTACAGATAAGTCCATCACTATTTTCAAAAGAGAGCTTACCAGAAAGCAGCTGTACCTTCTTTTGAACGATTGGCAACCCATAGCCTCTATTGTCACCTTTCGTACTAAAGCCAGTGGTCATGTATTCCGAAAGTTGAGCTATCATACCTGGGCCGTTATCTTTGACCTCTATCAACATAAATGTTTCATTTTGTACCAGTTTGACTTCGATAATTGGTGTCAACGTATCATCAAGTGCTTCGATAGCATTGTCTATCAGATTGCCCAAAATAGAAGTGATATCATCCTCAATCGCGTGCTCCGGCAATCGCGTCAAATTCGTATCACTATGAATTCTCAACTTCACTTTTTGTTCCGCTGCTTTTGAATATTTAGCCAGTAAGAGTCCCGATATGGCGGGCACTTTAACTTGCTTGCCCAATGCGCCGATGATTTCCTGTTGTGAAAGCGATGTTTGTTCAATAAATTCAAGTGCTTTGTCAGAGGCCTCCAGTTGAATGAGTCCAGATATGGTATGCAGTTTATTCATAAATTCGTGATTTTGAGCGCGCAGGGCTTGAGTCAACTGAACCATATTCGTCAGCTCTTCTGCTTTTCTTCTCACTAAGCTCATATCCTCGAGTTTAAACAAGTAGCCTAATCGAGAATCCACGAAATTAAGCGCTTTAATTTGCAGTTTTAATATAACGCCGTTTTCAAGGCGCACTTCCGTTTCGTAGTGATCCATTTTCTGTTGTTTCATCGTCAAAAGATAATTATCTATTTGATGGCCAGTCAGGTTATCGTCGACATTCAGCTCTGGTGCATTCAATAAGAGCTTTGCATTGACATTGATCATCATAATATTGCCGACATGATCCGTGGCCATGATGCCTTCCCCGATATTCTCGAGAATAAGCGCTTTCTGATTGAGCAAAATTGCGATTTCTTCAGGTTCAAGATCAAATATTTCCCTTTTGATATTGCTCGCCAGTTTATAGGCGATTAAAATGCCGAGTCCGATCGCTATGAGTGCAAATATGATCGTAAATAAAATGACGGATCTCAGCGTCTGAAATATTCGGCCATTGTAGATCCCAACTACCACGACGCCACTATGTGTGCCTTCAGTAAATACGGGCGCATAACCCTCAACCGTAGCATCTCGAGACATATCATAGTAGTATCTCGGCGTTGCAACTAGAGGAGACTGTTTGAGTTCATTTGAGCTAGCTTTGGTATTCACACGCGACGGCAGAGGGTGTGAGAAATAGACACCAGATTCATCAATGACATATAGGTACTGAATTTTTGTTTTTAATTGAATATTCTTAAGTGCATTGGTTATATTGATATATCCGTTTTCAAGGACAATGTTGTTTTTTACAACTTCATTTTCCGCGATTATGATTGCCTGATCCATGGCATCCATGGCCACCTGCTTTTGCATGGCATTTGTCCAAGTCCAATAGATAACAGCTGTCAAAACAATAATAATCAGCGTGATGACCATCGAGAGAATCAATGTGATTTTTTGCCTGAGTTTCATAAAATTCCTTTCAAAGATATCAAAATGCGATATCCTCATTAACTACCGATACGGCGTCATGTTTCGTTACCATTTTAACACATAGTGTATGTAACCAAAAGTCCCCATTCAAAGAAGTACCCATTCAAAGAAATAGAGAAAGCAGAAGAGCGCGATGGGGCGGCTCTTCTGCTCTTCTATTGGATAGGGGTAACAAATCTATATTGAGGATATCTTGCGGGTATATTTATCATGTTTTCTAAGCTTATAATGAACGCTTATTTATAAGCATGATCATTTACTTTACAGAAGCCGCAGCGTTCATACCTGCAACACGACCAAACGTCGTTATATCTGCAAGGGCATTGCCGCCAAGTCTGTTATTTCCGTGGACACCGCCAGTGACTTCACCTGCAGCGTATAGGCCTTTGATCACTTCGCCTGCATTGTTTACAACTTCTGCATTTGTATTGATTACGAGGCCACCCATTGTATGGTGGATAGCTGGCGTAACTTCTACAGCATAGTATGGACCAACTGATAAGTCTCTTGGCATATCTTCTCTACCAAATGCAGCATCTGATCCTGCAGCAACTGAAGCATTGTATGTGTCAATTGTCGCCTTCAATATTGCCGCATCCATTTCGATATTTTTAGCGAGTTCTTCGATGGTTGCGCCTTCGATAAGGAACCCTTTTTTATAGTAGCCATCGATCGCACTTAAGCTCTCTCTGACACTTTGATCAAATACGAGGAAGCTCGATGCGCCTGTTTGAGCAAGTTGTGCTTCAGACACAACTGCGCGTGTCTCGAGTTCGTTGACAAATCTTAACGCTTCTCTATTTACTAAGATGGCGCCGTTGCCTCTTACCGCTTCTGTAATCATATAGTTGTTTGATGGCATAACAGTTGGATGCGTTTGAATTTGCTCCATATCCACGTAAGCCATGTCGAGATTTTTACCAAATTCTATAACATCACCAGTAGCACCGGGATGATTTGTAGTGCCATAACCTTTTAAAGCTGGATCAAAACTTGCTACGAGGTCATTGTTAGCGCCAAATCCACCGCTTGCAATGATGACTGCTTTTGCTTCAATAGTGAAATCACCATCAGCAGTAGAGACTTTAACACCTGATACGGCTTTGCTGTCACCGATTACTTCGACAACTTCGCTCTCAAGGAGTATTTCGATCCCTAATGCTTGCGCTTCAGCGTATAGAACATCTACGATGTGGTTGCCAACTGGAGCACCACCTGTTGGTCTATGCGCTCTATCGACGCTTGCACCAGCAAGTCTGCCTACATCAGTCAAATCTGCGCCGATGCCGATTAACCATTCAACGGTTTCAGCAGAGTGATCCGCTAAGAAACGGACGAGCTCTGGATTGTTGATTTCTCCGCCGCCTTTCATCGTGTCTTCAAAGAACAAATCTGCGCTATCTTCGATAGCAAGTCCTTTTTGAACCGACGTATTCGCCGCATTTAAGCCACCTGTTGCATATTTAGTATTGCCACCAATTAAAGGCATTTTTTCTACGACGATAACTTTCGCGCCGTTGTTGACCGCTTCGATTGCAGCAGTTAATCCCGCACCACCAGCTCCGACGATCACGACATCTGTCGTTTTGTTTTCAAGTACTTTCGCCGCTTGCGTTGTTTCGTTGTTAACAGCAACATTTGCACCATCGACATAAGCCAAAGCAAGCGCTGCATTTACAGCTTCTAAAACGCCTGCTGATGTTAAGCTCGCACCGGCTACTACGTCTACATCACCGCTATTTGCTTCAATAATTCTATCAATTAGGGTTTTTGCTGGCTCATCAGCAAAGTCTGATTCACTGAACGCAACAAGTTCAATATTTTCTATTTTTTGTTCCGTTACAGTAACCGCGACTTTAATCGGTCCTGCATGGCCTTTTCCTTCACCTTCATACGTTCCAGCGACAAAAATGGCTTTATCATTGGCCTCTTCATTTGTTTTTCCACTACACCCTGTCAATGCAAGCATTAAAACGAGCATTGCAATAACGATTAATGATACTTTTCTATTCATTTTTTTCCTCCCAAAGCATGTGCGGCCTTTCACTGAACCGCTTTCATTTAGGAGTATAGTTTATTGATAAATATTTAGCAATCTTGTGGTCATATTGTTTTCTTTTGGTCTTTTTGGTCTTACATAAAAAAAAGATGTTGGCGCAAAGCGCCCAACATCTTAATTCGTCAATAGACTGATAATTGGCAGTTCAAATTCATCCATTTCGTTGGTTGCACTTGCTACAGAAAGACTCATCTTTTCGACATTGCCAACCTTGACTTGATCACTTTCCACCAGTGAGATAAATAGACTCACCAGTTGTGGGTCGAACTGTTTGCCTGCTTCTTCAAGTAAAATATGGAGTACTTGATCCACTGGAATTTCAGGCTTGTAGCATCTTTTAGAAATCATGGCGTCAAATGCATCTGCAATACCTAATATTCTTGCTGTGAGTGGAATGTCTTCCCCTGAGATTCGTCTTGGATATCCTCTTCCGTCATATCTTTCATGATGGCCTAAAACAGCAGGCACAACATAATCTAGAGATGGTAAGTGACGTATGATATCGATGGATGCTTCAACATGCCCTTGCATGACGCGATATTCTTCTTCTGACAGCTTTCCAGGTTTGTTCAAGATGCGTTCAGGAATGCTTATTTTTCCGATGTCGTGAAGTAGAGCCGCTTGTCGAATATTCTCGATAATATCTTTGTTTAAACTGAGTGCTTTTGCAAGTGATACGGCGTAAGCAGCGACGTTATCCGAATGATTGAAAGTGTAATGGTCTTTAGCATCAATAGCTGCCGTCAGCGCATATATCGTCGATTTGTATTCATCATAGACATTGGCATAATCCGTTTCATCTGCTATTTGTCTGTCCGATGTCACATAAGTGTCAAATACTTTTATGGCATTCTTGCCTTTGCGTTTCACTTGGTAAACGGCATGATCCGCATTGTCGAGCAATTCTTTTACCGATTTTGCGCCAAATGGTGCAATGCTAATTCCTGCGCTTATTGTGATGCTCTTTTGTCGATAATTATGAATGTGTCTGCCAATATTGCTGATTTGATCGCGAATAGATTCGGTCAAGCGTTTTGCTAAGTAGACGTCATATCCAGGCAATAAGATCGCAAACTCTTTAGCGCTATATCTTGCAATAAATCCATTGCCACCAATGCTTGCTTTGATGATATCCGCTATCGCTTTCAGGGCTATATCGCCCTGTTTGACACCATAAAGTTGATTAAACAGTTTAAAGTCGTCAAGGTTGATGATAATAAGTGCCATTGACCCTTCTTTATTTTTCTCGAACTCGTTGTGGATTAATTCATAGAAGTAGCGTCTGTTCAGTACGCCTGTCAACTCGTCCGTTCTCGCCTCAAGGTATGCCTTTTCATAAATGTGCGCATTCTTAATCGCGATGGATGCAACGGTGCATATAGATGAGATGACACTTATGTCTTGGCTCCGAAGTTTCGTTTTGCGACCATGATCTGAAAACAATAGAATGCCAATCAACTCGTCATTTTCTCTAAATGCGATGCAATAGCTAATGCCGAGCTTGTGTAGTTGAAGCTTCTCAACTTCCCACATTGCCTTATATTCAACGGAACTGACAAATTCATCCATAATTAAATAGCCATCGTTTTTACTAAGCCATGTGACGATGGGGTTGTCTTTTTTAATGACAAAAGACAAATCTGCTAGCGACTGTGCACTGTACCTTAGGATGTAATTGTGCGTACCATGTTCTGGAATGGCAATATAGATTTTATTGATGCCAGTTGCTTCGTTTATAGACGTCACTGTGTACTCGAAGATTGCTTGCAAATTTAAACTCTTCGATACATTCGTGCTAAATTTGTTTAAAATATCATTTTGATTTTCTTCATCTTTAACAAAAATGGCCGCTATCACTTTTTTCCATAATAGAAATAGAAGTGACACGATGATGACAAAACTGACAAGATAGATTGGCAAATCGTATTTGACTTGCCCCTCAATTGTCAAGTTGGCAAGATTCCTTATAAATGGCAACAAGCTATAAAAAACGGCAAAGCCAAGTCCAACACAGAACATATAGCCAACCGTCTCAGAAGCCATAAGTTTCAGTTTGAACAGTTGTCTTTTGATTAAGGCATACATCAAGAATCCGGCATTGATGACGCCTGCTACGATATCGATTGGGAATCCTTCAAATAATGGCAAGAGTAGCGCCAAGTGACCTAAAAACAAAATCACAATGCCCATGACGATTGGTGCTACTTGCTTTTTCATTTTAATGTTCTTCTTCAAATTGACATAAAGCAAATGCAAAACATGTACCATGATAATGCCAGCGATCAGAAAAATGAAGGAAACAAACGCATTCATCTCATCGTATACCATAATTTGTTTGCCATTTTCGATGATGATATTCGGCCAATGTAAGAAGACACCCGTTGGAATATTGATCAGAAACATGGTACCTAGCGTGAACAAATAGAGTAAGCTGATGCTTTTCTTATGCTCTCCTACAAACGCTACTATAAATTTGAAATAACTGAATATCATCAAGAACAAGCCACCAAGGGAAACGTGGTACCAAAGTTCATAAGATGGCCACATTTGGAGGCGCATGAGAAACGAACCGCCCGTCCAAAAAATCATGGCAGTCAAAATGAGTAAAAAGGCATTGACGATGCGATCTCTCACGGTATTGACAAATATCATCATCATAAACAAATAACAAAGTACTGCGATACTGGA
The DNA here is from genome assembly GCA_942493125.1 of Acidaminobacteraceae bacterium. GTDB lineage: Bacteria > Bacillota > Clostridia > Peptostreptococcales > Acidaminobacteraceae > Fusibacter_C. The sequence goes on from OW818667.1 coordinate 1,185,817, forward strand.
TAAATAGCCATAAATGCCACCACCCATTTACATCACCACCCTTTCAGGATGTGCGTTCTCTTGACTGTCAAGCAATTGACTGAGCTCAAAATGCGTTGGATTTATTTTAGTGACCTCTTTACCGTATTTATTTTTAAACGCCATAAAGGTCCCACACTTAAGCAGCGTTATTTCCAAAGGATCTATGCCTAAAATCTTTTTAAGATCACGATAGTCTTGGTCTAAATATTTAAAATAGGTCGTTAATATTTCTTTGATAATCGTCTCATTTACGGCTGAATGCATCAAATCATTTTTGTGCATTTCAATGTAAAGTTGCATGTACGGGCGATTATTTTCAGTATATGTTTTTTGAGCAGTCCAATTTGCAACAGATAAACCAGAAAGCTGTATCGCATTGCTTATGTTGTATTCAGAGATTCGCGTAAACCCAGCAATATCGATAATAGGCGGCACGCGATCGACATATTCAAATCTTGGAATACGGGTCTCATCCTCATGATTGGTCAAACCGATGCAGCGATAGACATCTCCAACGCGGTATCTTGCGAATGCGCCACCCTTTAAAATCGATAAGACGATTTCGTATTTTTCACCTGGTATGACTTCGTTCATAAGATATGTTTTCGGTTGATATTCTGGATTTTCAAATGTCAAATACATATCCCGTTCACTTATAAACTCATAGAAACAGGCATCTGGGAAAAAATGCATGCCTTTACGTGCAGACGTTTCTGTTCCAATCAAAGAAGGTTCAGTACCGGCAAAGATCTCCATTGGCCTTATGCCCCATAGTTCTTCCAAATCATCTTTGTAGCATTTATTATCCGTACCAGCCACCATAAATCCTTTGAGTTTGAATAAATCCTTTGGCTTCAATTCGCGATTTTCTTTTTTGCAAATATGCTTTGCCTTTAAAATGCGATAGATCATTTTAGGTTCACATTTGAGCAGTGATGACAGGCCACCATGAGAGCCACTACTGGTGATTTTTGATAAACTCTGACTGATGGCATATGCGACACTACCCATGCCGAAGAAAAGCTCAACGTCCTTGCGCATAGCCATTTTGAAGCCCGCTTTATTGCGCTCAGAAAACGTCATATCTATGGCGTCTTTCACAGGAGGCAAAAATTGAATGTCAATTTCTTCATTAAGTGCCAGAGGCAAAAGACCGGTGGCATACGGCAACGGCGCTAGTCCATATAAAAGCTTGTCCGTTTCCTCAACTGCTATTTTGCCCTTAGTCGTACTCGTTGCCAATATCAGACATGCAGTTACGTTTGTTCTAAAAACATCGAGCATGCTTCGCGTATAAGGTGCCACTTTTATTGGGTGCTTACCGCCTTCCCAAGTGGTTTGAATCCAGATGATCGGATTTTGAGGCAGAGATTCAGCCCTTTTTTGTAGTAAAATATCTGCATAATCGTCATAAGTCGTAAGTGGTACCATGGCTCTAAAATCTTCGATAGTCGTGGGCGTTTTACCTTTGAGTATCGATTTTCCCAATTCACTGGCACTCCAGAGACCAATCTGCTCCATCATTAAACGATTCTGAATCGCCATATATTGTTCGATGTCCAGATCGAGAAAGCCGCAATAGGAATTCCAGATGACATCATGTGGCTGCGTTTGCAATTTATTTTTTAAGGTCATAAGCGCCCTCCGTTTTATGCATTAAAGTCAAAAAACACCGCTGAATACTCGCTAAATTAGGCATCAAAAAAGGTGTCTTTTCTTTATAAACGTCATAATCGATAAATGTTTTTGGAAATGTCCAAAGATCTTGGAGGACGATATATAGATAATTGAACAATGAAAATGTGATTGCCATGACCAACATAAGTGGTCGCTCTATCAAAAAATATAGTGACAGATACATGCCTATAAACCAGAGGACACCTGGGTGTCTACACAACGCATAAACCCCTTCGGTATATGCTTTTTTTGACGTATGGGACACATACGTCTTTTCAAATGGCAACGCAAAAAAAAGTGAATGAATTAACAATGCCATGCAAACGAGTGTCAAAGCCAGCCACCCATAATTTTCACCCAAATTTGCTAAGATACTTTCCCTAAATGACCAAATAACTCGCGATGTCGAAAAGCATATACCTACTAAGCCAAAAAGAAAAAATAAATTTAAAAATTTGTTTTTCCACAAAATACTGTTAAGGTCATAAAAACAAAATAAAATAAAACTCAAACCGCCAAGTATAACGTATGCCATATGTCTCCCCCCAAGAAGATAAAAAAACAACTCTTTTGGTAAAATCTTTGTATGACTATTAATAAAAAGGCCTATTCGCAAGGAATAAGCCTTTTGTACCCTTAATTTGGAAGTTTAATCTATTATTTCACAAGTTCGTTTTTCATCGCAGATTTATTGAGATACATCGCTGCATCCGCATCTTTAAAACATTGCTCATATGTTTTGGATACATCTATGCGATTGCTATATCCGATGGCGACCTGCAGGCTATCAAGCAACTGCTTGTCGTTGTCATATAATCCCGTTTTTTTGTACGCTTCTTTTAATCGCAGGGAGATTTCACCCATTTTTTCGGTCTGTGTCCCAAAGAAACAAAGAATAAACTCATCGCCACCCATACGTATCGCTGTGCCATCATAGGTTTCTGCAACCTTAATAAGGATACCTGAAACAGCATCTATAAGGCGATCCCCATTGATGTGCCCATATTGGTCGTTTACTTGTTTCAAGTTATTGATATCCATAATAAAGATGTTTTGTGGAAATGGCTTTTGGTCCACATCTTTTTCGATTAAGTTGAAGTAATTTCTATTGTAAATACCCGTCAATGGATCCATATAGATCAACTTTTCACGTGCTTTTGTCAAAAAGAGATCACGTTGCAGCCTAAGAAATAAAATCATCAAAACGACGATGACGCAACTCACGCCAAAGAGCATCATACCAAGCTTCTTATTTGTCACATTTGCAACCTCTGGAAGGTTCAACACGCCAAGGTACTTCGACGTATCATAATCGATCAATAGCTTCGCTCGATTGAACAGACTAACTAGAGGTGCATGTTCTTTAAGCATGCCAAAATATAAAAAAGAATCAGATGACGTCTCGCCTTTTTTTATGACATCTGTATAGCCCATTCCTGCAATATAATACTCCGCAACTGCTGGCGTCTCAATAAAATACTCAGCCTTTCCAGATTCAACAGCTTCTATCGCTTCTTGAATATCGGCGACAATCACAAGCTTTGGATTCCTCAGATTCATTTTAAGATGGTCTATATGCCAAAACCCTTCGATCACGGCGACATTTTTGCCTTCCAAACCATAGATGTCATGGACATAAGCTGTATCACGATGGCCGTAAATTAGATCGCGATCATTGCTAAACGCTTCAGTAAAGATGAATTTTTCAAGACGCTCTTCTGTCTTAGCCATATTGAGCACGTCAATTTCACCTTTTTCGATCATGTCATATACCGTGTCGAACCTACCCGGAACTGCAATGATTTCGATGCCGATTAAGTCTGCAAAAGTATTGAGATAATGACCAGCTATGCCATTATATTTACCATCTAAAAAGTAATCTATTGGCATGTAATCGGTTGGAACACCCACTTTTATGGTTGGATTCAAATTGAGCCACGCTTTTTCTTCAGCTGTCAAATTGAGTATTTTACGTATGTACTGATTGCGTGCATCGTCTATCATCTCAGTCAAATCCGCATTATAGCTAACAAAGGCTTTTGAAAGAATATCGATTAAGGTATCATTTGCTTTCAAAGATGAAAAAGTCATCAAAGAGCGTATTTCCTCTAAATTCGCTACCACTTTTACCTTAGGGTAGCTAAACAGATAATCGTATACAACATCGCCACCAGAAGTAATAAAGGCATCGATTTCACTGCGATTTAAAGCTGCTAAGGCCTCACTTTGGCTGCCAAAGTACTTTTCTGAAAGTATTAAGTTAGGATAAGCCGTTTTAAACAATTCCACTACGGCATCACCATCAAGGTAACCAACTTCCTTGCCGCTCATATCGCCGATATTTTGAACTACGCCATCGATTCGACTGAGAACAGTATAAGGAACACTGTATATCGGATCTGTAAAAGTCATTGTCTTCAATCGCTCTTCGGTAGGATTTGCCCCGAATAACACCTGGATATCACCAGATGCGAGACCTTCGACGGATTCGTTCCACGATAGCTCAGGCATAATTTTTAGATCTAAGCCAAGCTTATTTGAAAGCAGGGAGGCGACGTTGACAAGATACCCTTGCTCTATACCATCTGCTTCAAAATACTCCATTCCTGCGATAGGATCTAGACCAATGGCAAAAGTATCTCCTTGATGTGTCTGAAGCCACTCTACTTCTTCAGGTGAGAGTATCGTTTCAAATTTTGGGTCTATGGACATTGCATATGCTTGCCCATTGAACACAAGTATTAAATTCAATAGAAAATAGATACTGACTACTACGCTAATTTTATATGATTTAGACATTCACACATCCTATCGACACTGTTGATTTGTAGGTCCATATTTTTGTGCCGTATAAAGTTAATGATAGCGTATTTTGACTAATTATCAATATCTATTTTATAAAGAATCCATATGATGTTACAGCATTTGCTTCGCTGACTTAACAGTGATTTCCATAACTCTTGTTAAGAATGAGAATTTTTCTTTCATCAGATCATATTCTGAACCCGATTCTATAAAGCGGCCTTCGCCTTCGATGATAAAACCTGTGCCTTGGTAATCATTGAATCCCAAGACGTCTTTACTGCCAAGTGACATTTTGACTTTAGCATTTTGAAGTATATTTTTTTCTGTCTTTCTCATGGCATACGCAGGCACTAAAATTCTTTCATCCTCTGTAACGACTAGGTATGAATTCCAAGTATTGACGATGTGCGGTTCAACAATGCCCCATGATACGATAGAGACAACGCCTTCGTTTTTCAAAATCTCATGAAACTTTTCATTCAACATATTGTTTTCCATTTTATTTCCTCCTGTTAATGATTTTTAAACGCGTCTATTGTAGATAACTGTTATCTACAATTATTATAATGGCAACCATCCAACCCTGTCAACTATAAATCTCTATTATAGATATATTTTATCTATATTTATCTTGTTACGATTGACTTCTAAAATAGATTCCTTTACTATTGAGATATTAAATTTGCAAATTAGAGAGGTGTTTATGCAATTTTCTGTAGGTGTGGAGTACGCCTTGCACTGCTTGTTATATATGGTGGATATGCCCTCTGGTAAAACGGTCGGCATAAAAGATTTGGCGACGTATCAAGGTGTCTCAGAGACATACTTATCAAAAGTCTATACAAAACTTAGAAAAGCTGGCATTGTTACATCTATACCGGGTGTAAAAGGCGGTTATGAACTGGCACGTCGACCAGAATCCATCACTTTTTGGGATATTGTTGAAGCGGTAGAGGGTACGACGCCATTTTTTCAATGCGTAGAAATCAGACAAAAAGAGATCTTACTGGACAAAGACAATTTGCCAGAATCTTATACTAAGTGTCCTTGTCTGATTAAAGTCGTCATGGTAGAAGCAGAAGAACAGATGAGAAACTATCTGAAAGGAAAAACACTTGCCTGGTTACATGCGGAGGTAAAGGATAAAATCCCTACCGAGCATGGACAAGCTACAATCGATTGGTTTGCGAATACACGTCAAAAATAGAAAAGCGTGACTCAAAGTGATTTTAATCATCACTAGAGTCACGCTTTTTTAATTAGTAAATTGCATCATTCCATTATTTGATCTATTAAATTCTGAATCTGCTCGCAACTTCTTCCAATCGCTGTGCATTTGCGATGAGCTCTTTCGTCTGTGCTCTTAGATGGAATACAAGTGAATCTTGCGTTTCTGTCGTTGCAGATACTTCCTGTGAAGAAGCCGCAATTTCTTCCGCAACAGCTGCGATATTGCCAGTAGAGCCTTCAAGACCTTTGATTTGATTGAACAAACCTTGAATCGCGTCTGTAGACAACTTGATCGAACCGATTGTTTCAGTAGCATTGGATTCAATATTTGTATATCCAGATGCAAGATCGTTTTGAGCAATTTCTTGACGACCTGTATTCGTTGATAATACTTTCATTTCATTGTTTGTATTGGCAACTGAGTTAAGTGTAATCGCTACAGCATCTTTGATATGGTTGACTGTCGTGCTCGATTCATCAGCAAGCTTTCTGATTTCTTCCGCTACGACTGCAAAACCTCTTCCCGCTTCTCCAGCACGAGCGGCTTCAATAGAAGCATTAAGTGCCAAAAGGTTTGTCTGAGATGCAATTTGGTCGATAGCACCCGTTTTTTCAAGTACTAAGTTCGTGTTATTGCTTACAACGTGAACTAAGTTGTCAATTTTCTTGATGATATTGATGTTCTCATTTGCAATGGCAACGAGGAGCTGTAGCTTTTCACGGCCATCGTCGATGACTGATTTCGTCTTGCCTGATACGGCTGAAAGCGCATCGTATCTAGCGAGTGTGACATTGAGTTCGTCAGACAGATTGTGTGTGACACTAGAGATATTTGTGATATCCGATGCTAAGTCTGTCGCACCTTTTGCAACGTCGCCAGTAGCTGTCGTTATTCCCCTAGAAGCATCTGACAACAAATTGCTGGAATCATCTAGTATTTGTGTCTCTTTCGTGACACTTGTGACGACATCGTTGATCGTACCAAGCATCAAACGCATATTATCTTGAAGGAGTTCAAATGTTTTCCCCAGTATGCCGATTTCATCTTTTCTTTTGAGTACAAATTCATTTTTAGAAAGGTCGTCTTTCGTAAAGTCTCCTGATGCCAATCTTTGAGCAGTTGCAGTAATCGCAATGATCGGATTGCTGATGCTTCTTGCAAGAAAAATAGAAACGATGACACATACGAAGATCAAACCTAAGGCGATTAAACCCACACGGATTAACAAACTATACAAAGCGCTTAATTGTTCACTTTTTGGAAGCACTGTTACTAAATAAAATTGATTGTCGATAATCGGCATCGAATAAATAGACGCCTTTCCAGTTTCTGTGACTGTTTTTGCCGTTTTATCAAAAGTAAGATCTGCTGTTTCAGACAAATAAACAGGTTCACTACCCAACAACTTTGCACCGATTGGCATTAAATCAGCAATCGTCTTCGTTTCATCATAAGAATAAATAGGATGCGCCATAATATGTCCAGATGCGTCCATCAAAAATGCGTAGCCTGTTTCGCCGACCTTCATTGAGTTCGTAATATCTATCATGTTATCAAGCGCGACGTCAGCACCAATAGCACCTTTAGACATTGAGCGTGTAATCGTCGTTACCATTAGACCTGTCGCTGCATCGACATAAGGTTGCGTGACGACAAATTCGCCATTTGCAGCTAAAGCAGATTTGTACCAGCCTCTCTCGTTTGCTTTCCAAGTTGGAATATCAACCTCAGGAATTGTACCATCGCTAAATCTACCCGTTCCGTTTGGCAAACCCAAATAAATATTCATGATATTGTCTGCTGCAACTTGTTTGCCTAAACTTTTAAGATACGTAAAGAGTTCATCATTTGTCAACAAGTTAGGATTTTTAGCTAAATAGGCTTCTAAGGAAACCGAGGTAACATCTAAATCACCCTCAACCATCCTAAAAAATCCGCTGATTTCTTGGTTGCTGATTTGTGTGATGTTTTCCATGTCATTTGCAAATTTCTTTTCAAACTCCCCCGAGACGATAACAGAAACTGCAACCATGATGAGCAATGCCATAACCAACGCAGGCAAAACAGTCGTTGCGGTTATCTTTCCTTTGATTCCAAAAGATTTCTTCATATAATAATTTTCCCCTTCAAATTTCGATTGTTTTTCCCAATATCATGATTTTATATCAATTATTACTTTTTGTACATATTATATTAAAAAAATTGCACATTTCAAATTAATTTGTAAATACATGCTTTTAGAAATAAAATCTCAAGAGTCTCGTCTTTGAAAAGGCACCAGCACTCTCCATGCTTTTCTTCGAATTATGGTTGTAATACCAACAACCTGACCGCGCTTTATACCCCTTACTTTCAACCAGTTTTTGTAGCACTTTTAAGATACTTGCCGCATAGCCATTTTGCCTTTTATCAGGCATAACATACATGCCTATACTGGCGATGGATTTAACAATGCGCCCATATTCTACAACGCCAAATCCCACGAGTGTTCCACCCTCTTCGATTTTATAAACTTGAAAGTGTTCTGTGCCACTAAGAATGCGGTCTTTACTTGTGTCGTCAAAAAAATCGACAGCTAGATCAAGAAATACGATATCTTCTTCTGTCACGACGCGCTTCAAATCAAGGACTTTGCGTTTATCTTTCGAGACTTCAGTGTCTGTATAGATGGAAAAATAAGCCTGCTTTTCAATCTTAGTATAATTGTCTATAGCATGGCTAAGAAAAAATTCGTCTCCCGTTGGAATAAACGCATTTGTCACTTGTTCAAATCGCTTCACATCTTCGAAGACCCTTTGTCCATAACGCGCATATTGATCGTACATATGAAATAATGTCACCATAGACTGCTCGTGGATTGCAAAAAAACCAGCTTCGTGTTCATTTACAAAAATCTGATAAAAATTGCTCTTTACAACGTGATCCTCCCAAAATGAATCCACCGTAATACTAAAGGTTTCATAGTAAGAGGATACTTCCGCCTCAATTGCTTCGTATATACATTGCTTATAATGAATCACATGTGCCTCCCTTTATAACTATGATCGTGTGCATATAACTAATATACTGCCGATTGATTGACGATGTCAATTTGCATGCTTCCCAGTATCGTTATATAATGGTGGAAATTAAAGAATTACCTTATATAAGGAGGGGCAACGATGCATTTAAGTGGACAAACACCATTACTTAGAGCAAAAAATCTTGAGAAATACTTAGGCATAGATGCCATCTATCTAAAGCTGGAAGGTGGCAATCCAACTGGGCATAAAAATGACCGAATCGCTGAGTCTCTTGTACAGTTTGCTTCAGATCATGGCTATAAGCATATTTTTGTACATGGCACTGAGCGATACATGCGCTCAATATTGTATTTTGCAGAAAACACGTCTCTTGAAATAGCTTCACCAAAAACAAAGGATACAGCAGCTCAACAAAAGATCTACACTAAAGTCAATTGGTTGACGCTTAAAGTGCCACCTAAAAAAACACCACTAGACCATTTCGAAGAATATGCCCTCGAGCACAACATGTTTTTTATGTCTGAATGGGAAAGTAAGCCATTCATCAGAAGTCTTGCCATACAAAAGATTACTGAAGAAATCTACGAAAAACTGGCTGAACCTACTGATATTTGGACGCAGTTCAATGGTGGATACACATTAAAAAGCATCTATCATGAGTCAATGAGAAGCTGGGTCAACGGTTCGCTTTTGAAACTGCCGAAAATCCATTGTGGTGTCAAACAAAAAGTTATGGATCGCATCAATGAAGATGAGAAGCTTCAGGAGATTGTAACCACAACGAGAGCAAAATTGTTCGTCCTTGATCCACCTATGATCAAGGAGGCGATAAAACTCATTAAACGACTGGAACATATTACAGTCAGTGCTGAGGAAGCGTATTCACTCGCTGCATTCATCTATTCCGAAGACAAACATAAAGGCACACACACAATAATTTTAAATGATGGTAAAAATGAAATTGATATTAGAGAAATCTCAAAAGATCCGAATCTAAATAAGGATGAGATCGTCGCCATTACACAGAAACTCCTTGAGCCCTATGATGATAGTGTCGAAGAAACATCCGATGCCGTACAAAAGGCAATAGACGTCGGTTATATTTTTAAAGCGACGCGGGGCAATGAAATACACGGTATTTGTATCATTGTTCATATGGGCTTTTCTGAATTCATTCCTACCTATCATCTCGCCTATATAGGCGTTTTGAAAGGCAACAAGGGTCGTGGCGTAGCCACTGAACTCATCAATCATGCCATCGAAAAAACAGGTGGCAATCTTTCACTTCATGTGGATATTCCAAACAGCAGCGCAAAAAAACTTTACGAAAAAATGGGCTTTGTGCATATGTATGATCGTATGCTCTACAAAGGTTAAGTGCTTATATTTAAAATAACAAAACGTCAAAATCCGATTTTCTATGTCATCGGGTTTTGACGTTTATTGTTTTGACGTATATTGTTTTGACGTATATTGTTTTGCCGTATAAATTTTCCATTTTTTGTTTAATTATAAACCCAGAAGTCGCATGCCTTCTTTTAAATATGTAGCGAGCGGTCTCTTAGAAACGATGGTGCCAATCTCTATTTCTATGTCATTGGTCCATATGAGTCGTCTCAATTTTTCATCAAAAATAGCTTCAGCTGACTTATCAGAAATTTCAATATCATTGTCACGTCCTAAATACATTATCGTTTGTAGCGTTTGAATCTGTTCATAACTGAACGTTCTTAGGAATCCACCAATCAATTTATCCTCAGAAAGTTGCGGGTCATCTTTCCGCACCCATTCTGTATAACCAGCGCCACTAGTCATAATCGTTTTTGATGGCAACCCTTCTCTTCGCATGGCCATCTCAATTAGTTTTTCAATATCCTTTTTCTTGACGCAATATAACATGTCGTGCCTCCATAAACATCACTCATGCAAATGTTTTGCATATTCTTATATTATATGAACGGCAAAATAAAAAATGCTAATTTATTAGCATTTTTGAGTGTAGCCTTACAGATCCTTTGCCAGATGATGGTCGACACCATATTGTTCCTTTACTACTTTTGCAATGAATTTTTTTCTCTCACCATACGAATTTTGAATCGCGACTGTAAAGAGATCATAGCTATCTTTAATACCTAGGTTGTGATAAGCAATTGCCTTTCTCAATATTAAATTGATATATAAAGTATTTGTAAACGCAAGCTTAGAATTAGCGAAGGCAGCATCGACAAATTCAATGACTTTTTCATGTTCGTCCATCGTGTGAAATATGTATGCCATGGATTGATACAAGGCACCGAGTTGGTCCACACCGCGATCGTTTAAATATGGATAGTCTTCCAATTTTCGAATCATATCTTCACATGTGTTTATCGCAGTAGTAAATTGTCCAGATTGACGATACAGCGAAATTAAATAGATTGCTGCCATGACTTCAAAAGGAAATAAATACGGTTCATTGAGCAAAGACTTTTGGTTTCTAGACAAAATTAAAAGTATATCTTCTATCACAATCACATTCACTTTAGAATCAGTAATCTTGTCGATCTTCAAAGATTTCAAAGCATTTAAAAAAACGGTATAATACTGACTATTAGTATCTTCCGGATCTGATGATTCCATCAAGTCTCGTAATGCACTGTCTATGACATCGACCAAGCCAACTAAATCTATTTGGTTGATTTTATCTGTCGACTTCTTGATTAATTCTTCTGAAAAGAAACTTAGATGCGACCGACATTTTGAAAGTAGCTCTATCAAATCGTATCTATATAACGTAGATAATTTTTCAAGTGTATTTATCCGAGGTTCCGGCACACCCATCTCTAATCGACGGAGTGTTTCAATCGAAATACCTGTGATATCTTTGACAGCCTCTCTTGTGAAACCACATTTTTTTCGAATTTTCAAAGCTATATTGCCAAAATCGACATAATTCATACAATCACCTAATATATTAGTAGTTTTTTTGTTTTATTTCATTGTATCCTAAGAGAGATAAAAAACCAAGGAGGCATTCATATGAAAAATAAAAAGATGTTAATTTTATTACTTTTAACAATCCTGTCATTAGGCATCGCTACGGAAACTGCAAGCAGCAAAAATTATGTGGCTGGAGAAAGTGACATCCCAATCTACATAGGCAGATCTATCAGAGTTTAAAATCCCACTCCTTCTTAATTATGGCAACTTTACAGTTGCAATTTCCAAGAAAAATGACCGTCAGTGCATGTAAATGTATAGGAGGGTTATTTTTTTTGTTCAAAACGCGACAATATGGTATTATGGAATCATATCACAACTGGAACTAAATCAGCTATTCAAGCGTCTAACTGGTATAACCCAGAATATTTACCTACAAAAAGGAGAAGGCCTATGTTGCCAGAAAAAAAATCAAAAAAATGGCTTAATGTTTTTCTCATATACGCCGCAATTGTATTCTTAGGATTTATCGCAACGAGGATGATTCTTGGAAGTGAAATCAACGGTCGCATGATTTTTATGTTCGCGTTGACTGCTTTTGGTTCTGCACTGTTACCAGCACTTGCTGGGTATTATGGTAAAACGTTATTTTTTATGATCTATACAAGTGCCAATCTCATCGGTCTACTTTATATGTTCAAGCTTGTGCTTATGGACAGTGAGACGGGATGGGCTGATTTAACAAGTGTTGTCGTCTATATTTATTTATTACCCGTTGGTGCATTCTTAGCGCTTTTGGCAGAGGTCATAAGCTATTTCAGGAGTAATAAGAATAAGTAATTCAAAGAACTTGTCTAGCATCAATAGCGCATTTAATGATAAAATAAGATTGAAAATTCTTAAAGGAGATCAATCTTATGATGAGTATGTTTATCAAATCGATTCAACTTGATGCAAATAACCGCATTGTCGTGCAGCTGCAGGACATGATGGCAGAATACCTTTTAAAAGACGAAGCAAAACAAATGCTTAAGGAAATGGCCGTCAAAACACTGGGTTCAGATTTTATCAAATTAGAAGTTGCTAAAACGAGCTTTAGGGTCACCGTTGTTGAAGGCACTGAAGCAGCTTCTAAAGAGAAAGTTGAAACTGAAATCATAAAAGCCATTGAGATGGCGATGTCATTTATGTCACAAATGAACAACAAAGAAGAATAACAAAAATAATAGCATAAAAATAGCGCAAAATATGAAAAAGGGTGCATCGCGAGATGACCCCTTTTTTCGTCCCTTTTAGTTCCCTATTTTCTACCACTCATTATAACTACCACTTTTCATAATGCACAAGTGATTCGTTAAAGCGTTCATCGATTTCACGTGCTTCATCTGCAACACCTAAGGCGACTATAGCCGCGGGGATGATATTTGAAGGCAAATCCAGCAACATGGACAGGTTCTCCACAAGAACTGGGTTAGGATACACACCGCACCAACAAGATCCGAGGTTCATGGAAGTGGCTTCTAATAACATATTTTGAACTGCGGCAGACATGTCTTGAATCCAAAAAACGCCCTCGTATTTTATGTTTGTTAGATCGGCACAGGCGATAATGGCAGCAGGCGCTGATTTGAGCATCTGCGTGTACGGGTGAAATGACGTGATGGCTTCCAAGGTCTCGCGTTTCGTGATGACGATGAAATGCCATGGCTTTTCATTGCCAGCGGATGGTGCATAGGTTCCCGCTCTAATGACCTGTAGGATTTGACTTTCCTCAAGTGGGATGTCTTTATATTTTCTGATACTTCGTCTCGTGTATATTTCTTTCATTTCTGACCGCCTTCCTTTTTAGAAATACTTTCTAATCTTTGACTCATTTGAATCTATTATATATGGAATTTGCATAAGAGACAAAAACTAATTCGCGAATAATCCGAATCATAAAGGTGTATAATATTAGCATAAAAAGGTCACCGTTTTCGTTTGATAAGGAGGGTTATTATGAACGTAATAGATTGGTTGATGACGGGGGATGCCGCAATTCAAAGATTGACCTCAAAAGCATTGCTTAATGTTGAGTTACCTTATGAAGAGGATGGCTATATCAAACGCTATCTTGCACTATACGATTCTAAAACCGGCCTTTGGGGTGGCGGTGTCTATGGACCAAAATGGATTTCGACGCATTATACGATGCTCGAACTTAAGTATTTGGCGCTGGATCCTAATAACGTTGCTTACCATACAGGGCTTGGCCACATCATGGATCATGAATGGCGAACTGCAGAGATGACACATCCACGTGAGGGGCTTGACATCTGCGTGCTTGGTATGGTTATCGGACTTGCTGTTTATGGCCATAGCAAAGATGTTCGCATAGATGAAATGGTTGACTATATCCTTGCACATCAAATGCCCGATGGCGGTTGGAACTGTTCATGGGACAGTAAGCGGAGACCAACCCACAAAAGTTCTCTACATACGACACTCACAGTGTTGGAAGCATTCGATTTATATCTTTCGAATGGCTACACACATCAAACAGATACCATCAAAACAATGGTTGTAGAAGCGGAAGAGTTCATTCTTAAAAAGAATCTCTTTAGGTCAGTAAGAACCGGTGAGATAATTAACCCCGATTTCATAAAATGCCATTACCCTACGCGCTGGAAATATGATGCGTTCAGGGCACTTGAATACTTCGCGACAGCTGAGAGACCTTATGATCCACGCATGCAGGAAGCCATAGACCTTGTCATCAAAGGGATGCGCAAGGGTTTTATCAGCAAAGGGTCCCAATATTCAGGTAGACTGCATTTTCAGTTAGAAACAACCAAAGCTGGGCGTTTTAACACATTGAGGGCACTTATCATCCTCAAGGCATATGCCCCTGAATACTATATGGACTTAATTAACAACGAAGCAAGAATCGACTATACCATTTTATGAATATTCTTTTCTAATAGCCGTTATTCTTTTAAGATACTCTCGCGCTTAAGGCCGTTGACCTTGAGCTTGATCTTCACTAAGCCGATCGCCAACAAGATACTAAGTAGACCCGTCAACGTTCCCATAATCATGAATGTATGCTGTGGCTCATCTGCGTAATGACCGAACATGTTAAAAGTTGAGATTACATTTACAGGTAGTACTGCAAACAGTAAAAACATAATGCGTTTATAATGGGCAATTCTAGATTGTACATCTGAAAACAGTTGAAAATGACCTTCTTCTGTCGTCTTTTTAAAATAAGCCCATCTAAAAACCGATCCGACATACTCGGCGCCAGTCTCTTCTAAAAAAGCAATATAAGCTTGGCTTTCTCTGTTCATCGGCAAATTATCCAAGAGCTCCAGTCGATACTCAAAGCGATTGCTTCGATTGTCACTGAATACGTATCTGCATAATCCCACATCGATGAGCTCTAATCCCATAACTGACATGCTGTTCAACCACGCCTCTTCCTTCTCGAAATCATAGGCTAAGAATATTTTATACTTGGTAATATTCATCTTTCGTACCTCCTTACGACATCTTCTCCGTTTTTTATGAGTTCACGCAGTCGATGAATCTCACCATCAACGACGTCCTTGCCCGCATCAGTTATGACATACTCTTTTTTTCGTGCCCCTTTATCACCGGGCAAAGCCTCAATATATCTTTTATCCAATAATGTGTTGATCGCACCGTATAATGTCCCAGCTGCAAGATTCACTCGATGCTCACTGAGCAGCAATACGTTTTGCATGATACCATAACCGTGCAATGGCTCATACAATGATAAAAGGATGTAGTAGACGCCTTCTGTCAGTACAATGCGGTCGTTTGATTTATCCATTTTCCACCTCTAAATTTACCTTTTTATATCGGGAGACTGTATATCGTCCTATGATACAACTATATCGCCACCCGATATAAAAGTCAAGTCGTAACTATAAAAAAAGTGAAACCATAATTGGCTTCACTTTTTTTGTACATAACTGGGCTAAAAGGTTATAATACTATTAGGTTTCATTGGAGGTAATTTTTGCATATATCAAACGAAGACGCCTTAAAACTCATCAACGCACTCCGAAGTGGCACAACGCCGCATCATCATGCTGAAATGCTTGCAACAGGCAGAAAAGAAGAAATCGAAGAATTCAGAAGGTGTCTGGATTTATTGGCTAAAGATGCTGGACTCGTGAAAATCATCACGGGTGATTTTGGCGTTGGCAAATCCTTCTTAGTCAATACATTTAAGCGACTTGCCCTGGAAGAGGATTACGTCATCTCCGACTTCCAGATTAATAATGGGTTTAGACTTAACAAACTCGAGGACCTTTATTATGCCATCATGCACAACCTCTATTTAAAAGACAAACCCAATATGAAAGCGTCATTTGACGACATATTTGATTGGTGGGTTAAGAACCTTCAAAACGCACCTTTTGCTGATCGCAAACGCTATGAGGTAAATACAGTCTGTCAGGAACTTTCAAAATACAATAGAAACTATGCTCGAGCATTTTTGAGCTTTATGCGCGGCCGTATTCAGCGCAATCAAGAGATGATGAACGTCTCAGGTGCCTGGATTACAGGTGAACGCAATATTCCCTATGCCCTGAAGCAAAAATATGATTTGGTTGGTAGTGTTGACAAGACCAACACGCTCGACTTTTTGAAAGCGTTTACAAAACTGGTCACGTTACTTGACTATAAAGGCCTCATCGTCTTCATTGACGAAATAGACCTCGTCTTGCATGACAGAAATGACATAAGACATACGGCTTACAGCAACTTGAAACAATTGATCGATTTATCCACTTCTGGAGATATGCCCAATATCATGTTCGTATTCTCAGGGACACAAGAAATTTTAGACGATCCAGAACGCGGTTTCCTATCAAATGTACCATTGTCTCAGCGTCTCAATTTGAGCATGCGAGACAAAGGATCTGATGCTTCTTCTACAAGCTCACAAACGACAATGCGTCATAGCATCCTAAAACTAAACCCCCTAGATGCTGAATCACTCATGGCTTTAACACATAAAATCGTGCGTCTTTATGGCCAGAACACGAGACGGCCTTTGACTATCGACCCACATATCCTTTTCAGCAATGTGATGAAAGAAATGAACCCTCAAACTATGGTGACTCGCCATTATGTCACAAAACTCATCGAACATTTAGACTTGCTTCCCGTCCCCGAACATGAGGACGGTGCCACCAACGACGAGTGGTAGATAATAAGTATAAAGGCGCCACAACAAAAGCGCAGTAATGATAATCTGCGATGGAAAGAAGATCTGATAGATTAGGTAAAAACTGCCTTCAGCGCCGATAGCTGCACCAGGTATCGGTATAAATGCCGTTACCATTGAGACAAACGCCGCTGCACCAATCATGTAAAAAATTGAGAGGTGCGTCATATGAAAACCATAACCAATCACAAGTGGGATGCAAAAGAAAACAGTTAACTGGACAATCGACAAAAATCCCACAATAAGCCATGTCATTAAGCCATTGCGCGTCTCTCCCATTTTTATGTGAAAGAGATCAATTTGTCCAATCAATTTATCGGTGGCCTGCTCAACGCGCGCTGAATGAAACCGCCTCTTTAAGCATTGAGAGAATCCGATGACAAGCCCTCTCGTAAATTTATAATTATAGGCAATCATTAAAAGACATCCTACAACAAAAGCATTGACTAAGAATCCCACTGTACCTAGATATATGAAATTTGGAATTTGACCTAAGAAGAATTTTGCTTCAAAGACCAACACCAATAGGCTATACATAACGAGAACCGCTTGATAGATGATGAATTTTTTAGTCAAAACAGATGCGCCTGTGCCCAAAGGTACTTTTTGACGATGCAGCATGTAGAGTTGGGCTGGTTGACCACCCGATGCAAATGGTGTTATGCCATTGAAAAACTGACCCGCTAGTGTGATTCTTAGAGATTTCCAAAAACTCAATCTCTCTTTGGCGTGATCAAGCAAATGATGTAGAATGATCGCTTCAAATAGCCAATAGATACAGATCAACAAGAATGCGTACAGGAGAAAAAAAGGACGTATTGCCTTTAAAGCAACCGCGATATTGTAAAATTCTCCTTTTGCAGCAATCACACCTATAACAATAACTATTCCCGCGAGTGGGAACACCACATTAATTATATGCTTTTGATTTTTTATCATAGGTCTCACTGCTTTCTAGTTCAAGCATTCTTTTATAAAATTCTTCCCACATTTTCCCGACGGATTCTCTACAATAAAATTCGCTCCCTTTGCTGGACTGACTTGCCCAGCTTCTGTAAAAGGCTTCATCGTTGGACAATTTTCTGATGAGACTTTCAAAAGACTTGTTGTCCTCCGCCTGTAAGTAGAAATCGAACAGAATATTTTTGTAAAGCTCAAGGTTTCTCAGAACGATTGGAATACCAACATTCATCGATTCGAGCACTGTCATCGGGAATAGCTCGCTATAAGATGGTAAAAATAATACATCCGCCATATTGTAGATTGCATTCATTTCCGATCTGTCTACAATGCCGAGAAAACGCACGTTATCAGGAGGATTTTCCACGATTTGGCTCAATTCTTCAAATCCATCCGTTATTTTTCCAAATGAAAAACCACCAGCCCATACGAATTTAATCGCTGGACATGCTTTCGCGACTTCGACAAAGTCCATGATGCCTTTTCTCGTCTGAACTTGACCGACACCTAAGACGACAAAATCATGATCTGCGAGTTCATATGATGATCGGATCCTTTTTTTTTCGTCTGTGCTGACTTTATGAAATTGTTCATGTGACACGAAATTTGGTATATAACTAATGTGCTTTCGATCAAAACCCAAATCTTCCATTTTATCGATAAAAATTGGGTTCACGGTTACAAGTTGATCCATATTTTTATAAAATTCTAAAATGTACCAATAAAATATTCTTTTCATCCACTTCGGCAA
Source organism: Acidaminobacteraceae bacterium (assembly GCA_942493125.1). Classification (GTDB taxonomy): domain Bacteria; phylum Bacillota; class Clostridia; order Peptostreptococcales; family Acidaminobacteraceae; genus Fusibacter_C. Next base: position 1,204,446 of record OW818667.1, read on the forward strand.
TGTGATACTGCCTTCAATTGTTTCGGGTATAAAATGTACGGAACCAACGCGCATCGTTTTCTTTCGGTTCATATAGGAATGTAGAAAAAATCTAAAATTGATTGAATGATAATGTGTGATTTCACCACTTATTATCGTATTTTTCTTGATATCATACGTGTCATCAAGGCGTTCCTCAATCAAACATAGCTGCTCAGAGTATGCTGAACCGACACCTTGTCCCTTTACGTTATCTGCTAGGGACATCACGGATATTTTTGGTTTACTTCGTTTCATGATCTCACCCTCACTAAAATTCACTATTGTCCATAGTATCATTAATACTTATACCCTAATATTACACGGACATTGTTAAGTTTTAATTAAAATGAAATTAAGCTGTCATTAGATACTAACTTATTATTGCTAATGATATATATATTGTGACGGTTGATTCAATAACGCAACACTTAATATATGATCGTTCCGGAAATCCTGAATTCACTTGGTGACATGCCAACGGTCTTTTTAAATAGATTTGTATAATAAGAAGGGTTGCAAAAGTTGAAAAGGAAGGCAATTTCTGAGATAGACATGTTCGTATATTTCGTGAAGTACTTGGATTCTTCGATTTTATTCATATTGATATAATCGGTAAGGTTCATCCCCACTTCGTTTTTAAACGTATAGCTGATGTATGACTTGGAGCGGTTAAGTATGGTTGATAGCTGATCCAACGTAATTTGGTCGGTGATGTTTTCGTGAATATATTGAATCGATTTTAATGTAAGCGTCGAATAATCTTCCTGTCTGTAGTGTTCAATCAGTGCGAAGTAGTCTTCAAGCATTGTGTATTCATATTTTTGAAGCAGCTTCACTTGATTGATGACCTCAATTTCTCTGATGTGGACATCTGAATGCGAAAAGGCTTCTTCTGTGGGAACATTGGCGTCTATGGCGGCTCTTGCAAATAATGTACACGATGCAATCAGTGAATTTTTCATGGATCGCATCGGTGAATCTGCCAGCCTTGCACGTTCTAGTCGGTTGATGACCGTCATCGTCTCTATCGCTTCTGCGCGACTACCTCGTTTAAGCGCATTGAGTAGTTTTCTTTCTAGGTAATAGGATGGATGCTTATAATAGGAAGCGCAATTCTCAATTTTACTTAAAATCATCTTTTCGCTCATATATCACCTCTAAGGTCTATTAAATGTACAATTTCCCATAAATATCTATGTGAAAAGTGGTTCTGTTACAAATATTTTGGCACAAATCACAAAATATTACAAGATATCTATATATTTTGCAAGTGTAACATTTGTCTGAGCATATACTATCATTAAACGTAGTATCACGTTTTGTAAATTGGGTGTTAATATTTTAAAGGGGGATCACAATGAAAAAAATATTTTCAATTTTATTAGTGGCAATTATGATATTGTCCCTAGTAGCAGGGTGTCAAAATGAACCTGCTGAAGAAACAACTGAAACCACTGCAGCAACAACGGTAGCTGAAACAACCGCAGCACCAATGGAGAAAACAGCTGTGAAGTTTGCAGTACAAGCAGATTCTACAGATGCACTCAACCAACTCATCGCAGCATTTAATGAAACAAGTGACCTTTACACCGTTGAATCAATTGTTATGACAAATGACTCAGGCAATATGCACGATCAACTTCTTAACTCACTTTCAAGTAAATCTGGCGAATACGATGTCATCTCAATGGACGTTGTATGGGCTGGCGAATTCGCAGCAGCTGGATACCTCCAACCAGTGGATGAACTCATCCAAGCAAATGGCTGGTTACCGACAGATTTTAATGCAGGCTCTATGGCTTCTGGTAAATACAAAGGTAAAAATTATGTATTGCCATACTTCCCTGACTTGGGCTTCTTATACTACAGATCTGACATCGTTAGTGCTGAAGATGCTGCAAAGCTTCAATCTGGCGACTATACATGGGCTGACCTACTCGAAATGGCAAAAGCCTACAAAGGCGAAATGGATACAAAATACGGTCACGTCTACCAATCAAGCCAATACGAAGGTTTGACATGTAATCTCAACGAGTTTACTGCAAACTGGACGGATATCAAAGGCGGCCTTGAAATGATGAACGCCTTTAAAACTTCAGGTGTGACACCGGATGATATTCTCGTTTATACTGAAGGCGAAACACACAATGCATTTTTAAACGGCGAATCAGTATTTGCTAGAAACTGGCCATATATGAACGGCATGGCAGCAAGTGGCGATTATACCGTAAAAGGCGAGCAAGTTGGTTATGCACCACTTCCTGCTGGCGGAACTGTTGGTGGCTGGATTATCGGTATCAATGCTAACAGCACAAACAAAGAAGGCGCAGAAGCGTTCTTGACATTTATTTCAGGACCAGAAGGCCAAAAAATCAATGCAACCGTTGGTAGCTACTTACCAGGCTTTAATGCATTGCTTGAAGATGCAGATGTTCTTGCTTCTAATGCCCTTTTAACAAATGAAGGCTTTGCAAACGCACTTGCTAAAACAATTGCAAGACCTGTCGTAGCAAATTACTCAGAAGTTTCTGATACCGTTCAAATCAAAGCGCACGAATACCTCTCTGGCAATGGCGACCTTGACGCTGCTGTAGAAGCGATCACAAACGCACTTAAGTAAAATCATAATATCGATTCACAATAACGATTCAATAGAAAGATGACATAGAAGCTTTAGTCCTAGCGACGCCTGGTACTAAAGCTTCTTTTCTAAGAGGTGACTATGAAAAAGATCGGGAAATTCATCGATAAAAATACGGCATATATCCTGATACTGCCTGCAGTACTATTTATTTTGCTCTTCTCCATCATTCCCATTTTTGAATCCTTGAGATATGCCTTTTACGATTTTCAATTAAATGACCAAGCCAAATCGGGGCTTTATACAAGTGGCAATTATAACATGACCTTGTATGATGAAACCTTTGACTATATCCGCTATTTTCTCGATATCGAGGAAAGCGTCGTCACCGGTGATGAAGCTAAGGCGCAGATCGTCAACCTGCGTCAAATGCTGGATACCTACGATGCGTATATGCTGGAAAATGTTGCAACATCAGATATGCAGAGCATCGTCTCTCTAGATGGTGATTCGCATAAGTACGTCACTGATATGAAAGACACATTGATTCTCGAACTTGAAAAACTCTATAACTATGATGAACCCTTTTATTCGAAGGACGACATGTTTGCCGTGGCCTCAGAACTAGAAACGGCCATCATACAATCGAATTTTTCAGGCCTTGACAATTTTAAAGACGTCGTCACGGATAAACGCGTTCATGCAACAATCTCATTTACGCTGATTTTCACTTTTGTCTCCGTCTTTTTAGAACTTTGCTTAGGTATGATGCTCGCACTGATCATGAACAAAGCACTCATGGGCAGAGGCCTCATTCGAACAATATCGCTGATTCCTTGGGCGATTCCGACCTCTGTTGCCGCTCTAATGTGGTCTTATTTATACGATGGCTCAAGTGGCATTGTTGCACACACATTTGCATCGATCGGACTGATTTCTGAACCAACGCAGCTCTTGCTCAGCGCAAAAGGGGCTTTAGGGGCCATCATCATCGCAGACGTCTGGAAGACGACACCTTATATGGCTTTGCTTTTGCTCGCTGGCCTCCAAGTTATTTCAAACTCCCTTTACGAATCCTCGTCCCTTGACGGTGCGACGAAGCTTCAACAGTTTAGATACATCACGTTGCCTTTGCTCAAACCGTCCATTTTTGTCGCCTTGTTATTTAGAACGCTCGACGCATTCAGAGTGTTCGATTTGATATATGTCTTAACCGGTGGTGGTCCAGGGGGCACAACAGAATCAATCTCCCTATATGCCTACAAAGTCATGTTTGCTCAGACGCGGTTTGGCTATGGCTCAGCGATGGTTCTCATCATGGCAATAGCAGTAGGATTGATAACGCTTGCATACATTAAAATTCTTAATGTAAAACTTATAGGAGATTAGGAGGGCTTATGAAAACGAAAAAAAGTGAAAAGCTACTTCTAGCGGCTATATTCATGTATCTGTTGATCATCGTGTTTCCATTTATATGGGTTACATTTACGTCCTTTAAGCCTGAGAGCGAGATTTGGGGAAGTGGCGCGCTAAAGATGTTCGCTGATGAGTCCACGCTTGAACACTATGAAGCGCTTTTTAAAGCACATATCTTTAATGCACTGAAGAACAGCTTGATTATCTCCTCGATTACGACACTCTACGTGACCTTTATCGCATCATTTTGTGCGTATGCGATTGCGCGTCTTGATTTCAAATTTAAAAAGGTGTTATTAGCCGTCATTCTTGCGACGAGTATGTTTCCACAGATGATCGTGGTTGGCCCGATTTATCGTGTATTCGTCAACCTCGGCTGGACAAATTCATACTTTATCACATTGCCTTACTCGATGATCACACTTCCCGTGGCGATCTTCATCCTGATCACGCACTTTTCGAAAGTGCCAAAGGAGATGGAAGAATCCGCAAAAATTGATGGTGCCTCTAAAATGACCACATTTTTCAAAATTGTCTTGCCGCTCGCCCTACCTGGTATTTTTACCGCGGCAATCATGACGTTTATCGGTGTTTGGAATGAGTTCTTGCTATCGCTCACACTCAACAGCGACGCACAATATAGAACGGCTACCGTTGCGATCTCATTTCTTCGCGGACAGTTTCAAATCTTCTGGGGACAGGTAACTGCCGCCACGGTTGTCGTGACGATTCCGACTTTGATCATCGTCATACTCTTTCAAAAACAAATCATTTCAGGCCTTACATCTGGTGCTGTTAAAGAATAGGAGCTTAACATGTGGCGTTTGGAACGCAACGCATTTATAAAAGACAACTTATTGGTTGAAGAAAGCCTTTTTACGATAGCTAATGGGTATTTGGGCATAAGGGGTTGCTACGAAGAAGGTTATGGATTACCCGATATCAGCAGCATTCGCGGGTCTTACATCAACGGCCTCTATGACCGCGTACCGATCACCCATGCAGAGAGCGCTTATGGCTTTCCGCATATTGGCGACAAACAGCCGCGCATATTGGATACACAAGTCTGCGAAGTCTATTTGGACGGTGAAAAGGTGGGGCTTTCAACAGGTCAGTTTACAAATTACCATCGTACCTTGGATTACAAAACTGGCGTGAGCACACGCTCGTTTATTTATAGTACACTAAATGGAAAAATAGCTAAGCTATCATTTGAAAGGCTCGCTTCCTTTTGGATTAAAAATCATTTCATCTACAAAATCGCCGTTGAATACGACGGTTTGATTCAACTCGGCGCTTTTGTCGACGCCGGCATAGAAAATTTCACCGATAAGGACGATCCACGTGTCGCTACGTCGCACGCCAAGCTCATGCACTGTAGAACGCTGCAGTTTGAGGCCAATCGCGTCAGTTGTCTCATGGAAACCTCCAGTAGCGGTATCGCTCAGGCGACTGTTGTGGATTATCATATCGCAAGCACGCATCCGTATCATATTGCACACACGCGCATTGATGATCAAATCATGACAGTGATAGAAGCAAATGGCGCATTGGTACTTGAAAAAGTATGTACCTTTACGGATGGGCTGCGCTATGAAAACTGTTTTGAAACGGCGTTAAAGCTCGCTGATGAAGCGCTTCACTATTCATACGAAACCTTTCTAACACATCAAAAGTCATATCTCGATGCGTTTTGGCAACACTCGGATATCATCATCGATGGTCATGACAAACACCAATCTGCAATCCGTTTTATGCGCTTCCAACTGCTTCAATCCACTGGCGCCGATGAATTTTCAAACGTTTCTGCAAAGGGATTGTCTGGTGAAGGATACGAGGGCCATTATTTCTGGGATACTGAGATCTATATCTTACCTTTGCTTCAAATGACCGAACCGACGCTCGCAAAAAATCTGTTGGCCTATCGCTATCACATTTTGCCTTTTGCAAAAGCACGTGCGTTGGAGCTTGGCCATAGCAAAGGTGCAGCGTATCCATGGCGCACGATTTCTGGCATCGAATGCTCGGGCTATTTTCCTGCGGGCACTGCACAGTATCACATCAACGCGGATATTGCATACGCTTTCATTCAATACTATCTCTTCAATAATGATATCTCATTTTTAGCCGAAATGGGGGCAGAAGTCATCTATGAGACGGCACGCATCTGGCTGGAAATTGGAAATTATCATAACGGCATGTTCATGATCAACAGCGTGACCGGTCCAGACGAGTATACAGCAATCGTCAATAATAATTACTACACCAACGCAATGGCAAAATATCACCTTCATTGGGCTGAAGCATTTTACCGAATTTTATCCGCTTCTAATAATCCAGAGATCGTCTTGAAACACGCGGCGTTGTGCGAAAAGATCGGACTCGATGAGCGAGAAATTTTAGAGATGCGCGATGTCTCAGAGGCGATGCTCTTGCCTTTTGATGCAACACTAATGATCAATCCACAAGACGATGCTTTTTTGCAAAAGCCAATATGGCCATTTGAGGATTCAAAATATCCGTTATTGCTTTATTATCATCCACTTACAATCTATCGTCATCAAGTACTCAAGCAGGCTGATACAGTGCTCGCTCACTTTTTACTAGAAGCATATACGACAGAATCTGTCATCAAAAATTCTTATCATTATTATGAAGCGTTGACGACGCACGATAGTTCACTTTCCGCTTGTGTGCATGGCATCATGGCATCACGTATCGGCGAAGTGGACAAGGCGTTTCAATACTTTGAAGACTCCGTCGAGCTCGATCTTGAAAACACGCATGGCAATACAAAAGACGGGCTGCATATGGCGAATATCGCAGGCACGGCACTTAGTGTCATCAGTGGTTTCAGCGGATTTAGAATCTCTGACTCCGGCATATCCTTTAGACCTGCATGCCCTAAACAGTGGCAGCGCTACCAATATAAAATCAGATATCGAGGTCGCGAAATTGAAGTGACTGTAAGCGATACCACCACACTCAAGCTGTTGTCTGGTGCACCGTTTGATTTGAAGGTATGGGACTTAAGTTACACACTTGACGATACACTGTGCTTTTCAAATGAAAGACGGTGTCTGATATGATAGAAGCTTTCATATTTGACATGGATGGTGTCTTGACGGAAACCAGCAAACAACATTTTCTCGCATGGCGTCGTTTGGCACATGAACTTGGGTGTGAACTTCCAGATTCCGTCATGGATGAAGTAAGAGGCATTTCGAGGCTCGATTCACTCAATATCGTCTTAAAGACTTGTGGCATCGCATCTCACTTCGATGAAGCGGAAAAAATAGCGCTGGCAAATCAAAAGAATGCGTATTATCTAGAGAGCATCAATTCTTTTTCTGAGGCGGATCTCTCTGTCGGTGCACTTGAACTCTTAAGTGAACTTAAGCGTAAAGGTTTTCTTATCGGACTTGCTTCAGCCAGTAAAAATGCGCCTCAGCTCCTGAGAGCGATGGCTATCGAACACTTCTTTGACGCTGTTGTCGATCCTAAATCCATAAATGAAGGCAAACCAGCGCCTGATATTTTTATCAAAGCCGCTGAGCTGCTCAATGTGAACCCCGAAAACTGCATTGGCATCGAAGATGCTTTTGCTGGTATAGAAAGTATCAAAGCGGCTGGTATGACTGCATATGGTATCGGCAGCAAAGAGGTCTTGACAAACTGCGAACACGTTTTTGATAACTTGATAGATCTGCTTGAACACTTAGAGAAACCTCGCGCATACACATAAATCTCCATAGACAAAAAGACGCCAACATGACTACTTGTTGGCGTCTTTTACTGTACTTTGCTAATAACGATTTATAAGGATTTATCGGGTGCTTTTATTGGAAGCATTATCGTAAATGTACTTCCAACATTAGGGATGCTTTCAACCAATATCTGACCAGCATGTTTCTCCATGATGTTTTGGCTAATCGCCAGTCCTAATCCGCTACCCTTTCCAATTGCCTTTGTTGTAAAGCCCTGTTCAAAAATTTTATCAAGATTTTCCGAGTCGATCCCTGAGCCTGTATCTTTAATGGCAATAAACGCTGCGTTATCTCGGATCCCTGTCGTGATATGGATTTTACCAGCCGTTTCAATAGAATCAATGGCGTTCACCACTAGATTCATGATCACTTGGTTGATCAACCCGATGTAACAGTTGACAGGTGGCAAGCTGCCGTATGATTTGACGATGGTGATGCGGCTCTTCCACATATTTGAGGTCAACAGAAGCACACTGTCGATGGCTTCATGCAAATCCGCCTCTTTAAACGCGGATTGATCGATTCTGGAAAAGTTCTTAATGCTCTTTACGATCTGAATCACGCGGTCTGAAGCATCCACGATCATGTCGTTTGTGGGCTTCATCATGCCTACTTTTTTCTTGATCTTTTCTTGGTCCTGCTCTGTGGCTAGTTGTGAAATGAGCATATCCATGATTTGTGCATTGCTTTTGATAGCGCCGATTGGCGTATTGATCTCATGAACGACTGCAGCTGAGATTTGACCCACAGATGCCATTTTTTCGCTCTGAATCAACTGGTTTTGTTGATTTTCAATGATGATTCGATTGTGTATCAATTCATCATTTTGCATGTGTAGTTCCTCATTTTGATTTTCAAGCAGGTCGCTAAACTTTTTAAAGTTGCCGATAATGGCGTTGGAATGATCAATCATTTCAGCGACTTCGATTGGCGGTTTTTTCAGCTGTAGCTTAAATTCCGAAACCTGATCGATCTCGTTGGTCGCCATCAATTTAAGCTGGGTATTGATCTGGTTGATCGGTCGCATAATTCCCTTTGTCATGACTCTGCTCACCAATTTCACAATAAAAATGGACAAGACGCTCAGAAGAATCCACAGGAAAAACGTCAAGACGTAAATGAACATGATCAAGTCTGGATTCATGCGGATTGTGACCGACCCAATTTGTGTGCCCTCTTCGTTGATAATCTGGATTTCCTTGCTCATCGTGTGCGCCATATTTGCGACACTGCTCGATTCAGAATTGCGCTCATCAGGAATATACATTGCCCAATTATCAATCACGACATCCATCTGAATCAGTTTAAACTCGATTTCAAAACGGTTGGATGAATCGTAGACATCTTTAGAAATGACAAATATATGCTTATAATCAGATTCGCTTAATGCGACGATCTTTAAAACGATTTCTTGCTCCATATCTGCGATCATCTCAGAGGGTAGTTTCTGTTCCTTTTTGATGGGGTTGTTCAGATTTGCTATGACTTGGTCGACACTCAGATCTTTCATGTAGCCACTGAAGCTTTCTTTTTTGATAACGCTGCCACTTCCTGCGGATTCGTATTTCTTCATAAAGTCGCCAGCAACCGACTCAGTGATGTAATAAGATATTGGTAAAAAGCTTATCTGTATACCTGCATAGATCACGAGTGTGACAATCAGCAGCGTTAACACATTGGCTAAGAACATTGAATTTTGTATTTTTCTTTTAATCGAACGCTTCATAAATTTTTACCGAAACTAAATGTTTCTCCCTCTCATATACTGTCTATTTTATGTTACAATAAGTATGTTCTTATTATACATGTTTTATACGACCGGATATACCATTAGGAGAAGATATGAGTAAAATTTTAATTATAGACGATGAAATGATGATTACTGCCACCTTATCGACGTTGATCCAGATGATGCTCGATTATGAGGTCTTTACATTCAACGACCCAAAAGTACTTGTGGAAAGCGGTCTACTTGACAGAGAAAAGATCGATCTTGTCATCTCGGACTTCATCATGCCAAATATGAACGGCCTCGATTTGTTATCTCTGATCAAAGAAAAGCAGCCACACATCGTACCCATCCTTTTGACTGGTTACTCTGATAAAGATAGTGCCATCAAAAGTATCAATGAGCTTGGACTTTACTACTATCTCGAAAAACCATGGGACAATAATGAGCTGATCAAGGTCATCCAAAATGGGATTGAGAAGGCATCGCTAGAATCGGAAATCAAGAGCAACATCGTCGTTATCGAAAAGAAAAACAAAGAAATTACCCGCCTTTATGATCTTTTAAGACGTGATTATGACCGTGAAATGGATAACGTTTTGGAATTTGTCATTAGCTTGTCAAATCTCGTAGAAGCAAAAGACGCTTACACAGATAACCATACGCGCCGCGTCGCAGACCTCGCTCTAGAACTCGGCAAGGGTATGGGGTTAAATGATGAACAACTTAGAACACTTGAAATTGGTGCGATGATCCACGATATTGGAAAAGTATCCACCCCAGAGTCCATCCTCAACAAGCCAGGTGCACTGACTAAAGAAGAATTTGATATCATGAAAGGCCACCCAGAAGCGGGTGCAAAAATCATCAAACCAATTTCAGCACTTGAAAAACCTGCTGAGCTTGTCCTTCTTCATCACGAGAAACTCGATGGCAGTGGTTACCCCTTTGGTTTGAAAGCTGAAAATATCAACATTGAAACGCGAATCGTCACGATTGCAGATATCTTTGATGCATTATACACAGATAGACCATATCGTAAGGGCATGCCTATGAACACTGCACTTGACATCCTCGATAAAGATGCTGTTGCTGGTAAGTTGGATCAATCCCTAGTTGAAATGTTAAAAGAACTAGCCGTATCAGGCGTGATTGACAAAATATACACATGATAATATCCAGGTTTATTGATTTATGAGATAAATATGTGGTAAATATAATCTTACAAACATATAAAAGGAGGCAGTTATGCAAGTAGTTCCTTATCTCTATTTCAATGGCAATTGTGAAGAAGCATACAATTTTTATTTTGAAGCACTTGGTGGTGAAAAAACGGACATCATGCGATATGGTGATCAAGGTCCAGAAGTACCACCAGAAGTTGCAAAACGCATCATGCACACCGAACTAAAACTCGGCGATAACCTCATCTATTTTTCAGATACATCGTCGGAAGGCGAGCATCAGATTGGTTCAAATGTACAAATCAACCTCAATCTAGACTCTGAAGCTGAGATCCGCAAAGTTTATGAAGGCTTGTCTCAAGGTGCAACAGTGACTATGGAACTCCAAGACACGTTCTGGGGCGCAATCTATGGCGCGCTCACAGATAAATTTGGCGTTAGCTGGAGCTTCAACTACATGAAAGAGCAACCAAAAGAGTAAACATAAATGTGCAAACTCAAATGAGCATTCTAAATATTTAAACTTTAAAAGCCAAGCAACGCGTATGTTTAACATACCTGTCGCATGGCTTTTTTTTAGTCTTCAGTCTTTAGTCTTCTGTCTTTATCGACCGTTTCAACCGCTCTTTTTCTTCAGGTGACAATGCATCAGAAAGTACATTTTGGTTAGCTTGACGTGCTATAAGCCTGATGCGTTCATTGGATGCGTCGATGGCTTCTTTAAGTTCCCTTGCGGATAACAAATCACAGCCTGCTCCCCGAATGATCATCTGTTGCAGGCCATCCGATGTGGCTACCGTTATATGATACTTGGACGCATTTTGGTGCGCAAACTTTTCAATATAAAGATCTGCTGTTTGGGCTTCACTTGTATAGACAACGAGCAAGTTTCCATAGCTTTCCATCTCTTGTCTTCGTCCCTCAACGCGGTAGGCATCGAAAACGACGATTGTCTTTCCTTTATGCATGCCTTGATAATTGCTGAGAATATCTAATAGTTTCGCTCTTGCTGCATCTAAATTGTCAGCTGCTAAGTCGGCAAGTTCAGGCCATGCGAAAACGATGTTGTACCCGTCTACAATCAGATAATCCTCTTTGTTTTCATGTCTTCTATCGACGTATCTGACGGACTCATAGTAGCTTTCACGTGCGGTCTTAGGTTTTTTCCAAGTCGTTTTTCTGCCTTGGTTAGAATAATAGGTGCTGTTGATAATCGCATCAATTTCATCGACACTCATGGCAATCGTGCCAGATTCATGCGATTGAAGTGATGTCCTTTCAATCGTTCCTATTGTTTCACTTGTATTAGATCTCGGTGTTTTGAGGTAGGCATCGACGTGCATATTCGCCTTGACTTCATGCCAAGCTACGGTATATCCGGCACCTTGCGTACAGAATACGGATCCCGTTGGATTGTCGATGTCTCTATCTGGATCATAGCCAATGTTCGCAATTATGTCATCGGCACCTGAGCAGCGATCATAGCCGCTAAATGTAGTGAACAACCTGCCATGGCCTTTGGTGTAGGCGATCACTTCTGTTTGATAATGACGCATGGCCACGACAGGCGCACGTCCTACAAGCGTTGCAGTTTCACTATTTGACTCTGTGATTTCACAGGTTCCGTTCATTTTCTCAATGTCGGTCATGGCTCTGCCTACCATTTTTTCAGGGACTTCGAGTTGAAAAGCATAATAAGGTTCAAGTAGTAATGACTGTGCTTCCATCAACCCTTGCCTTACCGCTCTGTAAGTGGCTTCTCTAAAATCACCACCCACAGTATGTCTATTGCTGGCACGCCCAGCGACTAAAGTGATTTTTAAATCCGTTAGTTCTGACCCCGTCAACACGCCAACATGTGCTTTCTCATGTAAATGATTCAATACAAGATTTTGCCAGTTTTTGCCCAATTGCTCTTCACTACATATCGTTTCAAAAATAAGGCCACTGCCTGATTCTCCTGGTTCAATTAAGAGATGCACCTCAGCATAGTGTCTTAGTGGCTCAAAATGCCCTACACCTTCTACGACGTCTGAAATTGTTTCCTTATAAACGATTCGTCCGGCATCAAAGGATACTGTCACGTCAAATCGACTTTGAATAAGGCTTTGAAGAATTTCTATTTGGACTTCACCCATGATTTGAACTTGTATTTCACCTAATGTTTCATGCCATACAACTTTAAGCATGGGGTCTTCTTCTTCAATCTGACGCAATTTCGGCATCATCATACGTGCATCTATACCTTCTGGTAATATGAGCTGATAAGACAAAACGGGTTCCAATATCGGCGCATCGGAAGAGGCTTCTATCCCCAACCCTTCCCCAGCTCGCGTTGTGATCGGCCCAGTCACTGCGCAGATTGACCCAGCTTCAACCTCACTGACAGCCTCAAATTTTGTTCCTGAGTAGATTCTGATTTGATTGATTTTATCTTCGAGCGTCGAGCGCTTTATGACGTCTTTAACTTTAAGCGTACCGCCTGTGACTTTAAGATGCGTCAGTCGATTACCCTGATCATCTCTAGAAATTTTGTAAACTTTTGCGCCAAAGTCACTTGGGTAAATTGGCTTTACTGTATAAAAGGCAAGGTCTTTCATGAAAGCATCAACGCCCTTTATTTTAAGCGCAGAACCGAAATAGCACGGGAATACCTTACGTGCTTTGACCGCGCAATCAATCTGACCCTTTGCAATTTGACCTGTTTCCAGGTACATAGCCATCATTGCATCATCGCACATAGCCAACGCCTCTTGACCCGCAACATCTGTGATGGTCTCAAAGGCAATACAACGTTCATCAAGTTGGCTTCTGATGCTCGTCATAAGTGATGCTTTATCCGTTCCATTTTGGTCCATCTTGTTGATGAAAATAAATGTGGGCACATCGTATATTTCTAACAAACGCCACAAGGTTTTTGTATGTCCCTGGACGCCATCCGCACCACTGATAACCAGTATGGCGTAATCGAGCACTTGTAACGTGCGCTCCATCTCAGCGGAAAAATCCACATGACCTGGTGTATCTAAAAGCGTGATCTGCTTGTCATCTATTTCTAGGATTGCCTGTTTGGAAAATATCGTGATCCCTCTCGCTTTTTCAAGCTCAAACGTATCTAAGAAGGCATCCTTATTGTCCACGCGACCCATTTTTTTTATTTTACCGCTCAAATAGAGCATGCTCTCTGAAAGCGTTGTCTTTCCAGCATCGACATGTGCTAAAATGCCAATTATCAATTTATCCATATCCAGTCTATAACCTCGCAAAGTAGTCGAAAGATGTTCTTTCTATCGTCTTATAATATCAGTTTCAATCGATTCTGACAAATCTAACTCTTTTGTGACCTTTTGACAATCATTCAAAAATTATAATTGTATTTGTGAAAAAAATACTTGACTCTAATTGAGAATGATAATAGTATTCATTTAGGCCTGTGTTTACAAAATACAATGTACAACACGAAAACAATAAAAATATAATAACCCCATACAGAAAGGAATTCTCATGAAATTTAAACAGAGTCAAAAAATTCTACCCGTAGCAGTCGCCGTAGCCCTTGTAATAACTGGTTGTGCTAAAGCCCCATCAAATGAATCCACAACAGAAGTGACAACAGAAATCACGTCCACAGTAGAAGCAACAGAGGGCGAATCTGAGACGACCTACCCGATCATCATAAAGCATGCTTTTGGTGAAACCGTCATCGAAAGCAAACCAGAGCGCGTTGCGACAATCTCATGGGGCAATCAAGATCTGCCACTTGCACTTGGTGTCGTACCGGTAGGTATATCAAAAGCCAACTATGGCGTCATCGATGAAAGTGGCTTGTTGCCTTGGACCGCGGCAAAATTTGATGCACTTGGCGTAACGAATCCCGTCTTATTCGACGATGCAGCTGGTTTGGATTTTGAAGCCATCGCGGATGTCAAACCAGACGTCATCTTAGCTGCATACTCAGGTATTACGCAAGAAGAATACGACCTACTTAGTGAAATTGCACCTGTTGTTGCTTACCCAACTTTAGCGTGGCAAACATTTTGGCGCGATCAAATCAACCTTGATGCCGCTGGAATGGGCATGAAAGCTGAAGGTGAAGCGCTCGTAAAATCACTTGAAGCCCTCATCGCTGAAAAAGTCAGTGCCTACCCACAAATTGAAGGCAAAAAAGCGGCATTCTTCTATTTCAACCCAACTGATCTTGGTAAATTTTATGTATACCTTCCAAGTGATCCAAGAGCGGCATATTTGACCGATCTTGGCATGGCTTTCCCAGAAAGTGTCCTTTCGCTTACAGACGATACGTCAAGTTTTGCAATTGAACTTAGTGCGGAAAATGCAGATCTTCTTACAGACATAGACATCATAATCACTTATGGTGATGAAACCCTTCTTGCAGCGATGCAATCAGACCCACTTATCGGTACAATTCCAGCAGTTCAAAGAGGCTCAGTCGCAGTCATTGAAGATGGTACACCACTTGCGGCATCAGGAACACCAAGTGCACTTTCGATCGAAGCGACGATTGATGACTACCTCAAAATTATCGGAGAGGCAGCTGATCAAGTAAAATGAAGTCCTCAAAAGCAATCATCTTGATTATTGGTAGTCTACTCATTTTGACTCTGTGTATACTGGCTTCTCTCGCCTTTGGCGCTAGAGTTGTCCGCTTTCAAGAGGTTTTGGAAACGCTCTTTTCTGGCAATCATGCCACAATGAACGCACTTGTCGTTCAAGAAAGAATTCCTCGGACGGTGTTCGGCTTATTGGCCGGAGCCGCCCTTGGCGTTTCTGGCACTTTGATGCAGGCAGTGACGCGAAATCCCATAGCAGACCCGAGTATTCTCGGCGTCAATACAGGTGCCTCACTATTTGTTGTCGGTGGCATCGCGTTCTTTAATATCGGTACACCAAATGAATACATTTGGTTCGCCCTTATGGGCGCTACTCTGACTTCGATTTTTGTCTACGGCATCGGCTCCATGGGCTATGGCGGTGCAACCCCTATCAAGCTTGCACTTGCAGGTGCTGCAACAAGTGCTGCACTTTCTTCACTTGTCAGTGCGATCATCCTACCGAGAACTGAAGTCATGAACGCTTTCCGGTTTTGGCAAGTCGGAAGCATCAGCGGCGCTACTTGGGAAGGGATCGCAACAGTGTTGCCATTCTTAGCTGTCGGCTTACTGCTTGGTATATTATCCAGTCCAGGTCTCGACGCACTTGCACTCGGCGATGACGTCGCCACAGGTCTTGGCGTACGTACAGCGCCACTCCGAATGATTAGTGCCTTCTCGGGCGTTCTCCTATGTGGCGCAACAACCGCTCTTGCTGGTCCGATTGGCTTTGTCGGTTTGATGGTTCCTCATGCACTACGCATGATTTTTGGTTCGAGCTTGAAACTGATTATCCCGATGTCTGCAATCGGAGGTGCAATACTGTTGACAGCTTCTGATGTCATCGGTCGTTTGATTGGCAGTCCGAGTGAGCTTGAAGCTGGCATCGTCACAGCCTTTATAGGTGCACCAATTCTGATTCTCATCGCCATGAAAACGAAGGTGCGTGCCCTATGAAAACAGTTGGTATTAAACATATTCGTGCGGGGTTTAGACAAAGACAACTTCGCTATACGACAGTCACTCTCCTGCTGTTATTGCTGACTTTGGCACTTTGTATGGCAGCATTATTGCTCGGCAACACGCAATATTCGCTGGATGTCATCATCAAGGTTCTACTTGGTGAGCAAATAGAGGGTGCAACGTTTGCCATAGGCACGCTAAGATTGCCGCGTATGCTTGCAGGTTTACTGGTTGGACTTGCATTCGGAATGGCCGGTAGTACATTTCAGACCATGCTTGGCAATCCCCTAGCTAGCCCTGACATCATAGGCGTCACATCTGGATCAAGTGTTGCTGCTGTATTTTGCCTACTTGTCTTAAAGACCAGTGGCTCGATCGTTTCAATCGCCGCTGTTATAGCAGGTCTTTTGGTTGCATTATTGATATACGCACTCTCAAGAGGTGGTAGCTTCTCAGGTGGACGATTGATATTGATCGGCATCGGGGTACAAGCAATGCTTAGTGCTGCAATCTCATACTTGCTCCTCAAAGCGTCACAATACGATGTACCAGGCGCACTCAGATGGTTAAGTGGTAGTCTCGGTGGTACCCGTATGTCACAAATGCCTAGTCTTAGTTTCGTGGTCATCGTCTTTGGCATTGTCATTCTCATCTTGGGCAAATCACTACGACTCTTTGAACTCGGCGAACAATCAGCGATCACATTAGGCTTAAGAACGGATCGCACGCGCGTCTTGCTCATCTTGAGTGCCGTCTTTCTCATCGCGTTCTCAACTGCGGTTACTGGACCAATTGCTTTTGTCGCATTTCTCTCAGGCCCAATTGCTACGCGACTAGTTGGCATGGGTGCTTCAAATCAGCTACCTTCGGGGTTAGTCGGTGCGTGTCTCGTGGTTGGCGCTGATCTTATCGGTCAGTTCGCATTTGATACCCGCTTTCCCGTGGGCATCATTACGGGGATACTTGGTGCCCCATATCTATTGTTTCTGCTCATACAGATGAATCGTAAAGGCGGTGCGGCATGATGATCAATTCACATAATAATACGTATAATCACACACTCAATAATACTGATAACAATACGCTTTTAAGCAACAACAAAACAGGTCATACGCTAACTGCTCGCCACTTAGTCGCAGGCTATGATAAAAAAGTGATCCTCAACGATGTCAGTATTTCCATACCCAATCATAAAATCAGCGTCATCATTGGCGCGAATGCCTGTGGAAAGTCCACATTGCTCAAGACATTGGCGCGTTTGATCACACCAATCACTGGTGACGTCAAGTTAGACGACACATTGCTCAAGCATATGCCACCAAAAAAGCTCGCACGTACACTTGGATTATTGCCACAGTCACCCATCGTTCCCGAAGGAATCACCGTCGCCGACCTAGTCGCAAGAGGCCGTTTCCCTTATCAATCGTTTTTCAAGGGACTCGGACATCAAGATTTTGAGGCCGTTGAAGAAGCGCTAGAAATCATGGGCATCACGGAGCTCGCAAACCGAAGTGTCGATGAGCTCTCCGGCGGTCAACGTCAACGCGTGTGGATCGCAATGGCCCTCGCGCAGCAGACGGATATTCTGCTTCTGGACGAACCAACAACATTCCTCGATATCGCCTATCAAATAGAAATTCTGGATCTATTGACGGACCTTAACCGCAGACGAGGCACCACGATCGTCATGGTCCTTCACGACATCAACCTCTCCGCACGTTATGCAGACTATATATTTGCAGTTCAAAACGGTAAGCTAATCGCAGAAGGAAAACCTGTAGATGTTATCAATGAAGACCTTATTAGACGCATCTTTGATCTGGACTGTTCCATTATAAACGATCCTGTATCTGGCACCCCACTCGTCGTGCCCAGAGGCAGACATCATGACACGTCAACTTTCTCAAAATGAGGGTTGACGTGTTACATTTTTGTGATATAATTTAATTGAATTAGGTAAACGTTTACCTAAAATATATTCAATGAGATGACCGATGAAAATTACGATTAAAGAAATTGCCAAATTGTCCAATGTCTCAACTGCAACTGTCTCTAAGGTCGTCAATCACAAAGATGACAACATCAGCGAGGCGACGCGTCAGAGAGTGTTGGATGTCATAGATGAGCACAATTACGTGCCCAATCGAATCGCCTCTTCCATGATCACAAAAAAGACACATACGATCGGCCTTATCATCCCTGATATTACGAACCCCTTCTTTCCCGAAGTCGCTCGAGGTGTTGAAGACTTTGCAAACAAGGCTGGCTATCAAGTCGTCCTTTGCAATTCTGACAACGAACCGAGAAAAGAAGTCGCCTATATCGCGATGCTTCAAGAACAAATGGTGGATGGCATCATATTTACCTCATCCAGTTTGCGGAAAAAAGTGAGCAAAGAATTTATTAGGATGCAAATCCCCGTTATCACGGTAGATCGAGAGATAGAAGGTCTGCAAACACGAGGCAAAATAACAGTGGATAACATAACAGGTGCGCACAAAGGTGTTTCATATATGATTGAGCGCGGTTATAAAAAAATACTACACTTAAGTGGCCCCTTAACATCAAAGCCTTCCATGGACCGATTTGAAGGTTACAAAAAAGCGCTCGCTGAACATGACCTCGCATTTGATCCCGCCTTGTTTTATGAGGGCAATTATACTTCAGAATGGGGTTACCTCGGCGTTAAAACCGCTATTCACGACCATGTCGATTTCGACGGTATCTTTTGTGGCAATGACATGATCGCCATCGGTGCCATTAAAGGCTTAAAAGAATGCGGGCTGAAAGTGCCTGATGATATTGGGATACTAGGTTTCGACAATATCTATATCGCCTCAGTGGTCACGCCCAATCTCACAACAGTGAGTCAGCCCAATTACCAAATGGGCTATAAAGCGGCAGAAATGCTGATACACATGATCAAGTACCCTATGTCGCCAGTCTCTGGTGTCGAACTTAAAACAGAATTAATCATAAGAGAATCGACGAAATGATTCTCATATGATTTTAAAGGTAAACGTTTAACTTGTTGCATATAAAGGAGTTAATGGCATGATGCAAAAAAAAATATTAGTAATTGGCAGTTTGAACATGGATCAAGTCACCCAAGTTGAGCGTACCCCACGCGTGGGTGAAACAGTCATGGGTAGTGGCTTGCATTTAAACCCAGGTGGCAAAGGCGCAAATCAAGCCGTCGCCATGGGTAAACTAGGTGCAGATGTCACCATGATAGGTATGGTTGGTTCCGATGCCAGTGGCAATGAGCTTAAAATGAACTTAGCCAATATGGGCGTCGTCGATGCTGTAAGAGTGACCGATTCGGCGCCTACAGGCACGGCTTGGATCATGGTCAACGCAGATGCTGACAACTCTATCGTCGTCATCGAAGGTGCAAATGGCGAACTAATGCCTGAACATGTTCAAGAGTCCTGGTTTGATGGCATAGACATCGTCGTGTTACAACTCGAAGTTCCCTATGACACCGTAAAAACAGCACTCCAGATAGCGAAATCACTGGGTAAGTTGACTGTTTTAAATCCGGCACCAGCCAAGGCGCTCGATTTTGAAATGCTATCCAATGTCGATATCCTCGTGGTAAACGAAACGGAATTTGAAAGAGTCTCTGGTGTACATTATACTGGGCCTGAGTCACTCATAGCAGGTTATGAAAAACTAGGTATCAAGCAACTCGTTCTAACTCTTGGTAAAGATGGCGCAATTTATTATGACGGCGTGGCGTCTACACAGGTACCTGCTAGAGTCGTCAAGGCCATTGATACCACTGCAGCTGGTGATAGTTTCATCGGCGGCATGCTCTACGAATATTCTAGAGGGGCTTCCATGGCTGAGGCACTGACGTTTGCCACTGAGGTCGCAGCTTTTACTGTGACAAAACTTGGCGCACAAAGTGCATTGCCATCGATGGCTGACCTCGAGGAAAGGAGAAAAATTTGAAAAAGGGTCGTTTGCTCAACTCAGATATCATCAGTGTCCTCTCAAGAATGGGACACACAGACCAAATCACTGTCGGCGATGCTGGACTCCCAATTCCCGATCATGTGTCGCGCATTGATATTGCCCTCATGAAAGGCCTTCCATCATTTTTAGATACCGTCAAATTGCTCAATCATGAAATGGTCATAGAAAAAATCATATTAGCGGATGAGATTAAAATACAAAACCCACAGGTACACAAGGTGTTGCTCGAATATTTTCAAGGCATCCCCGTTGAATATGTGTCACATGAACAATTTAAAGTTCGCACGCACGCTAGTAAAGCGGTGATCAGAACAGGCGAATGTACTCCGTATGCCAACATTATCCTACAATCCGGGGTCGATTTTAAAGGTGAAGCGCATGAGTAATCAAGTGCTTCTTAAAATGGAAGGCATCACAAAAGAATTTCCTGGCGTTAAAGCCCTGGATGGCGTCAACCTTAACGTCTATGAAAGAAAAGTCATGGCGCTTCTCGGCGAGAATGGGGCTGGAAAATCCACGTTGATGAAAATTTTGTCAGGCGTCTATCAAAAGACATCAGGCGAGATGACATTCAAAGGACAAAAGCTCGAAGTGACCGGACCGAAGGATGCGATGCAAAAAGGCATCGCCATTATACATCAAGAACTTAACTTGATTGAGGGTCTATCCATCGCAGAAAATATCTTCATGGGTCGCTACCCTACCAAAGCTGGAAAAATACTATGGAAACAGCTTTACGCCGATTCCAAGGCTCTTCTAAATCGTTTGAATTTTAATGCAGATCCAAAAACGTTGGTCAAAACGCTCAGCATCGGCCAAAAGCAAATGGTGGAAATCGCAAAAGCCCTGTCATTTAAAACGGAGCTGATTATCATGGACGAACCCACAGATGCGCTCACCGATCAAGAAACTGAAAGTTTGTTCAGCGTCATTCGCGACTTAATCAAAGATGGTAAAAGTGTGGTTTATATTTCACATAGGCTGCCTGAAATCTTCAAAATTTGCGATGATGTCACTATCCTTAGAGATGGACAGTTTGTCGCAGAAAAACCCGTCTCTGAAATCGACGAGAATCGACTCATAGAGCTCATGGTCGGCAGAAAGCTTGAAGAGCTGTACCCATATGTGGATTGTGCCTCTAAAGAGGTGATATTCAAAGTTGACCATCTTGAAAACAAGTTTGTTAAAGATATATCCTTTGAACTTAGAAAAGGTGAAATCTTAGGGATTGCTGGACTCATGGGTGCAGGCCGCACAGAACTCGCCAAATCGATCTACGGCAATATCGCATGTGATAAAAAATCGATGGAACTATCAGGCCAACCTGTGTATGGTAAAACCGAAAAACATGCGCTGAACGAAGGCATTGCTTACGTTTCAGAAGATCGCAAGAAAGACGGCCTCGTGCTGGGCATGTCCGTTGGCAACAACGTCACACTGGCATCGCTTAAGCAATATTCCACTGCCACCATCATCAACAAAAAGAAAGAAAAAGTTCAAATCAATTATTATAAAGATTCCATGCGCATCAAGACGCCTTCACTGAATCAGAAAGTGAAACTGCTAAGTGGTGGGAATCAACAAAAAGTTTCGATCGCCAAGGCCCTTTCTGTCAAGCCTAAAGTGCTGATTTTAGATGAACCGACAAGGGGCGTCGATGTTGGGGCGAAAAAGGAAATCTATGAATTGATGAACGGTTTTAAAAAGGAAGGTTTGGGGATTATCATGATCTCTTCAGAAATTCCTGAACTATTGGGTGTCTGTGATCGCATCATGGTCATGCACGAAGGACGTATTTCGGGGATACTGGATCGCAGTGAATCGAGTCAAGAAAAAATCATGAGATTGGCAGTAGGTGCTGGGGAGTAAATAAAATGAAAAAGTTTGAAATTTCGAAATTCCAATCGATTATTGGACTCGTGATCTTTTCGATCATCATCTCAATGATGAATGACCGCTTTATGACGAGCTCAAATATTCTCAATATTTTAAGACAGACATCCATCAATTCCATCATCGCAGCTGGTATGACGTTTGTCATCATAACGGGCGGCATCGACTTGTCAGTCGGTTCCACTCTAGCTTTATCTGGTGCGGTAGCTGCCTTTCTGATCTCTACAGGCACACCACCTGCCTTTGCACTGATTGCCGCTTTACTTGTTGGCGCGAGCATCGGTTTTCTAAATGGTATCGCCATCACAAAAGGTAAACTGCAACCCTTTATCGTAACGCTTGCCACAATGACAGTTTTTCGTGGGGCGACGATGGTCTTTACAGATGGTAAACCAATCAGTGCGGGTTATGAAAAAGGCGCAGAATTCTTATCTACATTAGGCAATGGCTATGTTATGGGCATTCCGATTCCGATTATCATCATGATCGTCGTGTTCCTGATTGGTTACTACGTTTTGACGCAGACGACATTTGGTCGCTACGTCTACTCGCTTGGTGGCAATGAAGAAGCGACAAAGCTCTCAGGCGTCAACACGGATCGAATGAAAGTAATCGTCTATAGTATCAGCGGCTTCTTGGCCGCACTTGCAGGTATCATCATCACAGCAAGGCTCTCGTCGGCACAACCAACGGCAGGTAGCGGTTACGAGCTGGATGCTATTGCAGCAGTTGTCTTAGGTGGTACCTCTCTTGCAGGAGGGGTTGGCTCAATTCTTGGCACAGTGACAGGTGCCCTCATCATCGGTGTTCTCAACAATGCGCTCAATCTTATGAACGTCAGCTCGTATTATCAATTGCTGGCAAAAGGGGTGGTCATACTGATCGCAGTGTTGTTGGATAGAAAAAATAAATAGTTTAAATAATGGGAGGTTCACATGAAAAAGTTATTGGTATTGTTACTCGTTTTATCGATGGCACTTATGTCTTTTACAGGCTGTAAAGCAAATGATGAAGGCGGCAGCGCAAAAGTAGGTTTAATCATCTCAACTCTTGACAATCCTTTCTTCGTCACTTTAAAAGAAGGCGCAGAGGCTAAAGCAACAGAACTTGGTTATGAACTCATCGTTCTCGACTCTCAAAACGATCCTGCTAAAGAGCTTGCCAACATGGAAGACCTTTTAACACAAGGTGTTGACGTTATTTTGATCAACCCTACAGATTCTGACGCCGTGGGCAATGCAATCAAGGCTGCCAACGACAAAGAAATCCCTGTCATCACACTTGACCGTGGCGCAAATTCAGGTACTGTAGCAACACACATCGCTTCTGACAACGTGGCTGGTGGCGTCATGGCTGGCGAATACATCGTCGAATTATTGGGTGGCACAGGCAATGTCGTTGAACTTGAAGGCATCGCAGGTACTTCTGCTGCTAGAGATCGTGGTCAAGGCTTCAACGAAGCAATCGCAAAATCCGATATTGCAGTCTTAGCTAAGCAAGTCGCTGATTTCGACCGTACAAAAGGCCTTTCAGTTATGGAAAATATCCTTCAAGCACAACCAGATATCAAAGCAGTATTTGCACACAACGATGAAATGGCACTTGGCGCTTTAAAAGCGATTCAATCCGCAGGTAGAGATATCTTAGTTGTCGGTTTCGATGCGACAGATGATGCCGTAAAATCAGTTGAAGCAGGCGAAATGGCTGCAACGGTTGCACAACAACCAAACTTGATCGGTTCACTTGGCGTTGAAGCGGCTAAAAAAGTCATCGACGGTGAAACACTAGACGCATTCATTCCAGTTGAACTTAAACTCATTTCTAGTGATAGTGCAGCAGCTGCAACAGACACAACACCTAGAAAAATCGGCTTAGTCCTTTCTACTTTAAACAACCCATTCTTTGTGACATTAAAAGAAGGCGCTGAAGAGAAAGCCAAAGAACTTGGCGCAGAACTTATCATCTTAGATTCACAAAACGATCCAGCTAAAGAACTTTCAAATATCGAAGACCTTATCACACAAGGCGTTGAACTCATCTTGATCAACCCTACTGATTCTGATGCAGTTGGTAACTCTATCAAAGCGGCAAACGACGCTTCTATCCCAGTGATCACACTTGACAGAGGCGCAAACGCAGGCACTGTGGTTTCACACATCGCTTCTGACAACGTCGCTGGTGGCGTTATGGCGGGTGAATTCATCGTCGAACTCTTAGGCGGAAAAGGCAAAGTCGTCGAACTCGAAGGTATCGCTGGTACTTCTGCTGTTAGAGACAGAGGCCAAGGCTTCAACGAAGCGATCGCTAAATCTGAAATCGAAGTCGTTGCAAAGCAAGTGGCAGATTTTGACCGTACAAAAGGCTTATCTGTTATGGAAAACATCCTTCAAGCACAACCTGAAATCAACGCAGTATTTGCACACAACGACGAAATGGCACTTGGCGCACTTAAAGCGATCGAAACTTCTGGCAGAGACATTCTCGTCGTCGGATTTGATGCTACTGAAGACGCTGTAAAAGCCGTTCAAGATGGAACAATGGCAGCTACAGTTGCGCAACAACCATCACTTATTGGCAGCCTTGGCGTTGAATATGCCGTCAAATACTTGGCTGGCGAAACGATTGAAGCTAACATTCCAGTTGAACTCATGTTAGTTACTGAATAAAGCCCCCTTTAGAAAAAATCAGCCCTGCATATCAATTGATATTCAGGGCTGATTTTTATTTGTGTATTTTTTTCTATATTCACGTAGTTTTGAGATTTATTAGCGTTTCTCCCAGCTGTTCGAGCTGATCGTTTAATGCATCCAATGATTCTATATACATATCTGCACCTAATCTCTGTAGTGCGACTGTTTCATTTTCAATGGCGCCTCCCCCAATGAGTATCAGAGGTGGGTTTGAAAGTTGCATACCGTTTATCAGTTGTATCAAGGATTCACAGCTAGTGAGGTGTGCCTTTAACGTGATTGATAACACGAGAACATCTATTTTATTTTTTTCAAGAAAATGCCTTATGCTGAATATCGGAATGCTTTTCCCGATATAGTTCACTGTCCATCCAGCTGATTTGAATATCTCAGCCGTCATTCTAAGTGGGAGTTCATGCATCTCTGCACCTGGTAACATGAAAGCAACGGTTAGATTTTTAATTGGTTTTGTTTCACTCTTAACGTTCTCACTGATTGATACGACAGCACGTTCTATGAGATCTGAGATGATGTGCTCATCAGCAATGCTGATTTTGCCAGTCTCCCATAGATAGCCAACTTCTTTTAGTGTCGGTTCAAATACATGCTGGTATAGATCGAGAAGACCTATACCGTCATGTGATAAACTTCTGATGCGTTCATAGGCTGCCGTAAACTGACTATGCAATAAATCTTTTAAAAATTCAGCTTGAACGTCCATTAGGTCGATTTTATTAGACTCTATATCAGAGTGTGCCATCAACTCAAACGCGTCAATGTCAGCTAATCCGCCTAATAAATAAGCAACGCTCACATCGAGATGATTTGCTATTTCCATAAGTGCTGTAGCAGCTGGCAATCTAAAATTCGTTTCATAATTTGATATGGCAGACTGCTCTACACCCAATCGCTCTGCGAGTTCTCTTTGAGTCATATTCTTTAACTTTCTAGCGCGCTTTAAGCGTGTTCCAAAGTCAGTCATGCCACACCCCTCATTTCATTTTGTATTTAACAAATCCAGCACCTGCTAAAGTTATGATGCTTGCAAACGCTATTGGTAACAAGCCAACTGTACCTGTCTTAGGAACTGCCATATTTTCTTCCACGTCTTGGTATACGAAGTTTGTTGGCACTAATACGGCATCAATAACATGGATGACACCATTGCCAGCCTCAATATCTGCGCTGACGACATTGCTTTGGTTCACTAATACACCGCTGCTTAGGTCAAATGCCAAACTTTCACCATTTAAGGTTGGTGCTTCAAGGCCATCTGATAAATCCGTGCTTAAGACTTTACCAGATACGACGTGATAGAGAAGTACTTTTGCAAGATCAGGTTGGTTCATTAAGTCTGATGCACTGATATTGAGAGCAGCAAGCAATTTGTCAAACGCTGCATTGGTTGGTGCAAAGACTGTAAATGGACCTTCTCCTTGAAGTGCGCCTACTAGGTCAGCCTTTTGTAACAATGAAACCAGCATACTGAAATCCGGATTTGAAAGGGCAACATCTACAACTGTTGCAGGAACTTCTGGTTCAGCGCTCAATACAAATGTTGAAGGGACTAATACTGTATCGATGATATGAATGACGCCGTTTGTTGCCATTACATCTGCTGTAGTTACAGCCGAAGCATTGATTTTCACACCACTTGTCAAATCCACTTTGATTGTTTCACCAGTTAATGTCGCTGGCATCATACCATTTTGTAAATCTGAACTGAGGACTTGACCTGAGACCACGTGGTATAAAAGAACTTCTTTTAATTGTGGATGGTTGAGCAGGTCATCCGCTGTTATACCCAGTGATGCTAATAGTTTTTCAAATGCTGCGTTGGTAGGTGCAAATACTGTGAATGGTCCGTCTGCTTGTAATGCGCTAACGAGATCTGCCTTTTGAAGTGCTGCTACTAAGATGCTAAAATCCGAATTGCCAACTGCTATCTCTACGATATCTTGATCCGCTGCGAATGTTGGGATGCCCATCAATAAAACGAGACTTAATAATAAACTCATCATTCTTTTCATTTTCACTACCTCCTATTGGTATATGTGATATTTCTAATTGTTTTTTGCATGTAAGCTAGTTGATATCCAAAATATATCACGTTACGTGTTATCTGTCAATAGTCTTTTTGAAAATAATTCTCATTTAGTTGATAATTATCACTTAGTGTGATATTATAAGGAGAGGTGATTTTTATGAATTTCTTTAAAACCAAATCCATGTTAAATGGTATAATCCTCGTCGCATGTCTTACATTGCTTGGCACAACCTTTGTCGCATGGCAGCGCTATCAATCTCAAAAAAACTTTGAAACATTGGCTGATATAAGGGCACAGCAAGAAGCTATTCGTTCAATTGCTCCTAAATCTGATATGGATATAGACCAGTCTAGTTCAGACATCACCACAGACTATGTTCCCGATCCATATTCTTCGATGGCAGCAGAGACTTCGAATAACGACCAATATACCTATAAATTCAATGAAAATGCGAAATGGCTAGACGTCAATCCAGATTATTTCGGTTGGATTAAGATACCGGGTACCAATATCGACTACCCTTTTGTAAGGAGTCATGACAATAAAGACTATCTCACTTTGGACTTCAATAGAAATTATAGCGATGCTGGGTCACTTTTTATGGACTATCGAAACCTCGGAAATTTCAATGACCAACACACGATCATTTACGGCCATTATATGAAGAACAAAACGCAGTTTCACAATCTCACCCTTTATCATAAGAAAGATTTTTATGAAGAAAATCAAGTCATTGAGATCGCTGGACTTTATGAGACAAAGACCTATAAAATATTCTCAGTTTATGAAATTTCAGCTGACGATTATGCATTTACTCTAGATTTTGATGAAGAGAGCGATTATCAAAACTATCTTGAGATGCTTCAAAATTTATCGCGTCATGAGAATGAACTTGAGAGTGAACTTGAGATTGATCCTACAAAGAGACTACTCTCAATGGTAACCTGCAGTTATGGTGTGAGCAATGGTCGCACAATCGTTCACGCAATTGAACAATAAGGTTTCTATGTGAAAGCAAAAAAATCAGCCCAGAATATCAATTGATATTCAGAGGCTGATTTTTTTATCTACCAACGCATTTTGTTATAATAGTCGACAAAGAGATTTTGCACCACTTTGCGTTTTGTGCGGCTCATATTAATTTCATGATTGCCGTGTATCATGACACTATCTGTACGCATGCGCGTCACGTGCTGAAGGTTAATTAAAAAACTTTTACTACAACGTACAAAATGACTTTGTGAGAGCTTCTCTTCCATCTCCTTTAAGCTTCCGAGCATCATCAGCTCACCATCTTTTGTGATGATGTGGAGCCAATGGTCCTTTACTTCAATATAAAGGATTTCTTGAGCTTTGACATGGCGACGCCCATCTTCCAAAGGTACCATTAAACTAAATTCTTCTCTATTGTCAATCACGTCGATGGCAGCGCCGAATTTGATAGAAAACTGTGTGTATTCAATGGGTTTCATCATATAGTCAAAGGCATTGACTTCATAACCATTAATCGCATATTTTGCCGTTTGTGTGATAAAGACTATCACGGCATGCGGATCAGCTTTGCGAATGGATTTGGCGACATCCATCCCGTTCAAATGCGGCATTTCAATATCGAGCAAGACGATGTCATAGATGGGTTTATAGTCCGAAATCAGTTCAAAGCCACTCGTAAACGTTGTGACGTGAATACTGACACCTTTTTCTGCTTGATAGCGCTGTATGTGTGCACTGATTTCGTCTATATACTTTACATCGTCATCGACTATGGCTATTTTCAACATGATACCCTCCGAATTCAAGTCAATATCTTCTTTGATTTTAGCATAAAAGAAGGGTTCAATCGAACCCTTCTTTTCATTAAATTTCAATTTGAATGCGTTATCACATTTTAAGCCTTTAATTCAAGCTCGACATTGTCTTTCTTGCGCTTTCCAAATGACAACGCAATCCATGCCAAGACTGCGATGGCGATGCAAATGT
Organism: Acidaminobacteraceae bacterium; assembly: GCA_942493125.1. Taxonomy (GTDB): domain Bacteria; phylum Bacillota; class Clostridia; order Peptostreptococcales; family Acidaminobacteraceae; genus Fusibacter_C. The sequence goes on from OW818667.1 coordinate 1,233,309, forward strand.
CTACTGCAATCTGAACGATTTTCCATGTCGGCATCTTAAACGTAATCGTCGACCCTGGCACAATGCCGTTCATGGCGTTACTGTTAACTACTGTGTAAAGAATTCTATGCGCTGATTTTCTGAGGTTTGTTACAGCGGTCGCACTTGATGTATCATCCATCGTCTTCATAGATGAGAACGTGATATAATAATCCGTACCTGCTGCAATACCTTGATTAGAGTACATGTAATCATAGAGGTTAAAGTCTGAGATGACAGTGCCTTCGAAGCCCCACTCGTCTCTGAGTACATTTTCAAGAAGTGCTTCACTGCCGCCAGTCCATGTTGAACCGATGCGGTTAAACGAACTCATGAGTGCTGTCGCTGCAGACATCTCTTTTTCTACCATTGTACCCGTTTCATCGCCAATGTATTTCAAAGTCATCTTTGAATTTTTAACAGCGCTTTCAAAGCCTTTTAAATAGATTTCTCGAATTGCCTGCTCATTGGCCCAAGTCGCTACACCATTGTTAACGCGGTTCGTTTCCTGGTCATTGAGTGCAAAGTGTTTGATAAATGTGTACAGGCCTTTTTCAGCAGCACCCTCAACAACAGATTGCGTTATTTGAGAACTGATGACAGGATCCTCTGAATAGTATTCAAAATTTCTACCTGCGAACTGTGATCTGTGTACGTTGAGCGCTGGCGCATACCAACCGTTGACGCCTTTATCCAGTGCTTCGTTACCTACCATACGGCCCATATCCCGTGCTAAATCCGTATTATAAGTGGATGCGATGACGACCTCAGATGGGTAAGCCGTTCCTTTGATTGCCGTACCCATAAAGGAACTCAATCCAGCTGGTCCGTCAATATCGATCGTGACTGGTTTTGCGACGGATGGCATCTCGAAGGTCGTATAAGCACCATTCATGATGACATCGACGATTTCTTGTGTTTTAACTTGATCTAAGAGCGCATCCCATGCAGGATCACTATAGGCTTTACCTCTAAGGTCGATCAACGATAGACCATTGTCAATATCCGTACTTGGCATCACCGCATCTGCGTCTTCATGCTCTGAGGCAACATATGCTTGGAAGTCAGCGATGATTGCTTCATTTGCCGCTTTATCGACGGCCATTGGCGCCGATGGGAACGTACCTGCAAAATCTGCACGCGACATATTCATCGCAAACCCTTCAGTTTTTGCATCCGTGAACATAGCGGATACGTCGTCAAATTGATTCGTCACTTCCGCTTTGTCAGAAGTACGGTGGTTGTTCCCATCATAGACGATCGTCTTGCCCACTTTATAGTCGATTGGCTCAATGCCAGATTTCAAATTGTGTGAGTCCGTCTGAATTCTTATTGCATAATTGCCTTCTTCAAGCACGTATGCTTTTTCAGTTTTGTAATCATATGAGGCCATATCTTCAACAGGGAAAGATAAAGTCAGCATTTGTGTTTCACCTGGAGCAAGAAGATTTGTCTTTGCAAAATCTGCCAGGACCACTTCAGCTTTTTCTATGCCACCTTTTGTATATGGCGCAGAATAGTAGACTTGTACGACTTCTTTACCCGCATACTCACCTGAATTGGTTACTTCAACATCGACGGAAATTGTGCCATCCTCTTTGCCTAACGTCTGATTGACAACTTTCCAGTCAAATGTCGTGTAGCTGAGACCGTATCCAAATGGATAGACAACTGCTTCGTCATAGTTGATGAAGCCTTCTTTAGCTGCTGTTTCATAATAACGGTAGCCCATGTAGATGCCTTCTTCATATTGAACAAACGTCGCATCGCCAATTGCATTTTTCTTATCTATGTTTGAATATTGATAGTGACCAAAATTGGAAAATGTAGGATCCTTCGTTAAATCAGCAGGATAAATGTCTACTGTATGGCCAGAAGGTGTCACAGAACCGTTTAAAATTCTACCTACTGAATTGAAGCCCGTTTTTCCAGGAAATCCGATCCATAAGACTGCGTCGATCTTCTCGTCGTTCTCCAATATACCTAATTCCATTGCAGCACTTGAATTCACAAGGACGACGACGTTTTCAAAGTTTGCTTTTGCAAGCTCTATCAATTGTTTTTCATCTTGATTGAGCTCAAGTTGATGTTGTCCTTCAGTATAATTTGCATCCCAGTTTTTCATGTCTTTTGTAAGGTCGCCACCTTCACCCGCTGGACGGCTGATGGTGATGACGGCAGCACCATTATACACTTTAAAACTCTCTACTGCGCCTGTATCGTATCCAGATACAGGCATTTCACCTATAAAGTAAGTTGATTCACCTGGGTTGTCCATGATGATATCTGATTTTGGATTGTCATAGACTTTCTTTTCGCCAAACATGCCTGGTTCCATTTTAAATGACGCATAGCCAGTCAATAAGCTATAAACGGTGTCGTTGACACTAAAGCCTGCATTGGTCAATCCGAGTTTCAGGTCGATTAGACCTTCGGATGAAGACGCTCCAGATCCTGATCCACCATATACTGAATCCACACTGCCACGACCAAGGACTGTGAGCTTTGATTCAGGTTTCAGTGGCAATATGCCGTTGTTTTTAAGAAGAATAAACCCTTCATCGGCAATATTTTGAACGAGATCGCCAGCTGCTGTAGCAAGTGCATTTGAATCGCTATAATCCATAGCGTAATAGTCGCTATTCCAATTTTCTGAACCTTCCGCTTTTGTGATGACCATGTCTCCTTTTCCCAAATAGAGGTTTACATGACTCTCAAAAACAACCATTAAAACATTTATGACCAATACCAAGACGAGAAATAAAGACAATATGACCTTACCTGTTTTTTTTCTACCACTCTTATTCATCTGATTAACCACAATAAAACCTCCTAAAATTTTTCCCCTTAAGGCTGAATATTTTGTTCAGGAATGCGTTTCATAACCACAAATTTTAGTACGGGATAAATGATGATGACCTGTACGACTATATTGATGGCGTTGGTAAGATTGATGCCCCAGAATTTTCCCACCACTGCTGAGATATCATCTAGGATTAACGTTGGAATGTATAAACAAATCACATAGACGATGACCACAGTCATCAAATAGATGGGAATTGCCGTGCCCAATTTGTTATTGGCATTGAATACTAAGTTTCTCTGAACGACAAAGTTTACGGCTTGTGCACAAAAGAAACTGACGAGAAAAGATAAAAAACCACCGAGTCCACCACTTTCTATCCCATAATCGAATATCCAAAATGCAAAAGGGACGTCCATCAACGATTTGAATAGCAAGGTATTGCTGGCATTTAACACGACGAAATTCGTGATCGTCGCAATATTACTGAGTAAGTTAAATAAGATAAATTCATATAATTCAGCATGTTTTTCTCTGAACCCTTTGATAACTTGCAGCATTATTTTGAACCCCTCTTTCTATATTGAATGGTAGACTGAATCAAATTTCCAACCCCTTTGAAAAAATGGCCATTGACGATCATCAAAACACTTTTTGTCATTTCAATCGAAAAGGCACCATTAGACATTTTTGCAACCGCTCTAAAGGGCATGTTAGATAAAAAAAACAAATTCAAGTCTGGGGTACCTTTTTTCACTGATCGATTTCTTAAAGAGCATAAGATTCTAATGACTGTCCTAGCCATAAAACTCTTGGCATAAGTCATCTGTGCCAATGAATCGTTGAGACCCAAGGGTTTTGTTCGATCCCAAAAGGCATTAGGTATTGGTTTGCCATAGAGTCTCTCAAAGGTTTCACGAGAGATGTTTTTTACATTGCCTTCAAAATAATTACTCAATATAGTGGAATCTTCTCTTTGAGGGAAAACACCTTCAACAAAAATCTGTCCAGATAAACATATTTCTTTTGATGACCGTGCTATGTGGATATGGTAAGTTCCCATTTCAACCGCAAAACCACTTTTTTCAACATCGTAGTATCTGAACGTGTAATCGTCAAATGGTATTTCGACCACAGCCGATTCACCTGGCTCAAGAAAAATCTTTGCAAAGCCTTTTAGCTCTTTCACTGCTCTGTGTATCCGATCTTGATCTTTACCAACATAGAGCTGAACGACTTCTCCGCCAGCTAAACTTCCAATATTTGTAATTTTGCATTTTGCGCTACTCAGCGAGATTTCAAGCTCCGAATACTCAAACGTCGTATAGCTTAAACCAAAACCAAATGGGAACTGAACGGCTTGTTTCGCTTTGTCATAGTACCTGTAACCGACATAGAGCCCTTCTCTATACTCACTTGTCGCTTCGGTTCCCGGATAATAAGCTGCGTTTGGCGTATCTTCATAACAAAGTGGGTAAGATTCCGTCAATTTGCCGCTTGGGTTGACTTTACCAGTAATGACATTCAGTATCGCTTTTGCACCCGCTTGCCCTGATAAATAGCCGTGTACGATTGCATCACAGGCAGTTGCCCAAGGCATTTCTATCACAGAACCACAGCTGATGATCGCCACTATTTTAGCCTTGCTCTTTGCAAGTGATTCAATGAGAGCAATTTGGTTGAGAGGCAGTTTGAGATGCGAACGATCTTGCCCCTCTACTTCATCCACTTCATTGAGACCAATATATAAAAGCACCACTTCTGCTTGTTGAGATAAAGCAACTGCTTCGTCGATTTTCGCCTTATTTAACTGACCATTTCTCTCAAATCCATCTGCATAGCCGATGACATCCAGTGGTATTTGATCAAGTACAGATAATGTGTGATCCAGTGCATAGGGGTTGACCATACTAGAGCCAGCCCCTTGATACCTTGGATTTTTGGCAAAATCTCCGATGATCGCAACTTTACACGACGCACTTAGCGGAAGTACTTTTTCATTTTTTAACAGGACAATTGAAGCTTCTGCTGTTTTTTGAGCAAGAAGATGATGTGCGTCTAAATTGGGTACAGGTTTGTGTTCAGATTTATACTCAGATTTATACTCAGATTTATGCTCATGAGTCTGTGCAATTTTCGTTTCATCCAATACTTTCAAATACACTTGTACGCGTTCATCGATGACGCTTTCGTCAAGAGCACCGCACTTCACAGCATCGACCAATTGATGGATACTGTCATAGCCAGTTGAAGGCATCTCTATCGTCGCACCTGCCTTTGCACTCGCTACTGCATCGTTGCTACCGCCCCAATCTGAAACGACTATCCCGTCAAATCCCCATTGATCAACCAATATGGTTTTGAGTAAATACGGATTTTCATGAGCATAAACGCCATTAATTTTGTTGTAAGAGGACATAACGGCCTTAGGTTTTGCTTCTTTGACGGCGATCTCAAACCCAGTTAAGTAAATCTCATGTAGCGTTCTCGCATCCACGATTGAATCATTCGTCATGCGTAAAAACTCTTGGCTATTTGCAGCAAAATGCTTTAAACAAGCACCTACCCCTTGTTTTTGGAACCCTTTAGTAAAAGCGGCCGCCAATTTACCCGATAAATAAGGATCTTCACTGAAATACTCAAAATTTCGACCACATAGTGGGCTTCTTTTGACATTTAAACCAGGTCCCAACAAAATATTGACCGAATTAAATACCGCTTCTTTGCCTATCGCTTGACCTACTTGGTCACATATATCGACATCCCAACTGTTGGCCAGTGTGGCTGAGGTTGGAAAGCAAGTCGCCTCAACGCCTTTGACAAGTCCTAGATGATCCCCCTCGCTGGCTTGCTTTCTAAGACCATGTGGACCATCAGCAAATGCCATAGGCGGAATATTAAGGCGTTCAATCGCTCTCGAACGCCAAAAATCAGCACCTGATAATAAAGAGGCTTTCTCTTCAAGCGTCATTGCGTCAATCATTGCTTTGTAATCTGAAGGCATTTTCAACCTCCTTTCTAATTAAACCCCACTCTCTTGCGGGCAATATTGTAAACAAAAAGAGAAACTTTCCTGCCAGTAATTCCTGGGAGATTTATGATGCCGCCAACCAGTGTCATTCTCATGCGCAAGTATAGCTGTAAATCATAGTGTTTGATTGATTTCCATAGCGCATTTTTCTTAGAGATTGCATCATCCGTGCCAATTTTCAATAGGAGTACAGACGATATTGTCGTGATAATGGTGAGATAATGCATCATATATTTTTGTCGATAATAGCCTTTAACGCTTTTCAAATTCGTGCTTTTCAACATGATGTGGTTCACTAACAATTGCTGATCGATACGGCGCATCATATTGTTTTCATTGACCGACTGATCGTCTCTACCAATAAAATAGTGATATACACACAGATTCATATAATAGATGCTTTCCACAAAAGGCAGAGGCTGATAGACAAATAAATTATCTACATAAAAGGTATGCTCAGGTAATTTAAGACCACTTTTCATCAGCGTTTCACGGCTATATATGACCGAGTGCATCAAGATGTATTTACCAGCTTTAAATCGGCCCACTTCATCCCATGAAATGATTCGTTCATCTGGAATAATGCCCTTGTATTGCATCACCGTTTTATTGTTTTCTCCGACCTTGTCATAGATAAAATCAGACAACATCATGTCGACTTTCTGGTCATTTTCAATAAAACTTTTTAATTGTCCAACGACGGTTCTAAGTGCCTCTGAATTAACCCAATCATCGCTGTCGACCACCTTGATATATTTACCAGAAGCATGAGAAATGCCCGTATTTACGGCGCCGCCATGTCCGAGATTCGTTTGATGGATGGCTTTAATGCGATCAGGATATTTTTGTTCAAAATCATTTGCAACATGCCCTGTTTCATCGGTTGAGCCATCGTTAACTATGAGAATTTCTATATTCTCACCACTGTCAATAATAGAATTGACACAATTCGACATATAATGCTGCGAATTAAAACTTGGAATGATTACGGATAAAACTGTCATACCTGGCCCCTTTCAAAAGCATACCCGCGTATGCTACCATTCGCGAGTATGTTCATATTATCATAATTTAAAATTCATGTGTCTTTCACTGCGTGAACAGTCTATTTCGCATCACAATTAGTAAAACAAATAAAAGCAGAGATATCATATCTCCGCTCACAGTTCTGATTGAACTAGGTCAAGTGCCTTTTCAATGACCTGATCCATATTATAGTATTTGTAATCGGCTAGTCTACCTCCAAAAAGGATGTTTGATTCCTGGTTCGCATGTCGCATGTACGTGTCATGGATCGCATTGTTATGTGCGTCATTGATGGGATAGTATGGTTCACTGCCCTTAACCCATTCTTCACTATATTCACGACTAATGACCGTCGATTCTTGATTGCCAACCTCAAAGTGCTTGTGTTCAATGATGCGCGTATAAGGGACATCGATATCGGTATAATTAATCACCGCGTTCCCTTGAAAATTCGGAACGTCCATGACCTCGGTTTCAAATCTTACGCTTCGATACTCAAGCGTACCATAACAATAATCATAATAGGCGTCAATTGGGCCTGTATAAATGACTTTTTTTGCCATTTGATTCCAGTTTTCTCTCTCAGCAAGATAGTCTGTATTTAATCTGACCTCCGCCCCTTTTAACATTTGCTCAAGCATCAATGTATAACCACCAATGGGAATCCCTTGATACGTGTCATTGAAATAATTGTTATCGTAAGTAAAGCGAACGGGTAATCGATTGATAATAAACGCTGGTAGTTCAGTGCAAGCACGCCCCCATTGTTTTTGCGTATAGCCTTTGATGAGTTTTTCGTAGACATCCCGCCCAACAAGACTGATCGCTTGTTCTTCAAGGTTACGCGGTTCGCAGGCAATCTCACGTCTCTGTTCATCTATAATTTTCGCCACTTCTTCAGGTTTTGATTTTCCCCACATTTTATAGAAGGTGTTCATATTGAACGGCAAATTGTATAGCTCACCTTTATAGTCTGCCAGCGGGCTGTTGATATAGTGATTGAACTGTGCAAATTGATTCACATATTGCCAAGTTTCTATTTTGTTTGTATGAAAAATATGAGCGCCATACGTATGCACATTGATGCCTTCTATTTCTTGGGTGTGGATATTGCCACCAACATGCGCGCGCTTTTCCACAACTAAGCATTTTTTTCCGCATTTATGCATTTCATGGGCAAATACGGATCCAAATAGGCCCGCACCTACTATTAAATAATCGTACATTGACTGGTAACCTCCACTTAATCTGGATACACTTCAGGATTCTCAGACTCTTGAGTGTCTGATATCTGTATGACTGACTTCTGTTCATCTGATTTTTGATGATCTCTAGGAATTGGAATGAGAATTTTCATGACAAACCAATTGTTTTCGGATGTGATGGTCAAATTGCCATTATATGTCTCAATGGTTTTTTGAATACTCTTGATGCCATAGCCATGATAGAGACTATCGGATTTTGTGGTCACTGGCAAGCCATCGAGGAATACTAGGGTCTCTTCAAAGTAGTTTTCAAATCGCATCATCAAAAACCCATTTTTTGAAAAGACAGCTACGCGGATGATACGTTTTTCCTTATCAGGTATCTTAAGCACACTTTCAATACTGTTGTCGATGGCATTGCCAAAGACGGAACAGATATCCATGACATACATAAAATTGAGCAGACTGCCGTTGACGACACAGCTGAGGCTGATATCGTGGTCGTAACATTGAAGGCTTTTACCGGTTAAGATGGTATCTACAACGGTATTTCCCGTTTCATATCTCGATTCATAAACTTTGATGTTATGACTGATTTCTTCTAAATAGGCATCTTTTTTCACGGGGTCTGATTCACTTCTGATTTGAGCGATTTGATGCTTAAAGTCGTGATATTTGCGATTGATGAGTTCTATATTCTCTTTGGATGCTTGATATTGGTCGTAATGTCTGTGCAAAATATCATTGATGGCATTTAGCTCATGATTTAAATACATTTCTTTTCGCTGTTCATTTGAGGCATAAAGGAGCAAAAGGCCGCAAAAGTCAACCAACGTTCGAATATATAGTAAATTGGCGCGCACGCTACTCGCAGTAAAAGGATTATCCATAACAAAATTGATGTTGTTAATTAAAAAAGTTGCTAAGCCTATCATAAGCACATTGAGCAATTCTCTGAAACTCACGCTCAAGCGTCGATCTTTGAAAATCTTTTTTGCGTCAATCCAAAAGGCGATTCCAAAAATGAATCCATAAACGGGTAGCATCGTCATGACAGAAAGGAGCCACTGGTGAGGGATGCCAATATACAATATATAGTAGTATATTTGCCAACCCAAAGCGGCAGCAAATTCTGCAAGGATAAAGGCGCGTACAAATAAAAAGCCCGAATCAAAAGCTGAAATATCACAAACTCTCCAAAGGTACAAAAACATGACCGCCATAGCCGTCATCATGCCAGGTACCCAAAATATCAAAGGCAATTCGCCACTGGTCAGTTGAACAAATATCAAAGCCAATGGCCCAATCATTAAAGTGATCTTGTGCTTCAGACCCGTACTTCTTTTTTTTAGTGGTAGGATATAGATTAAACAAGCAATAGCTTCAGCCAAAGCTGTAAATATTCTCGGTATTTCAAGGTAATGGTCTGCGATCATCAGTACTCACCTCCAATATATTCTGCCAATGCGTTCATAAATGATTTCTTCTTTGAACGGCTGATAAATAGCTTATCCCCACCGACGATGACATAGTCTTTATCGATGTGTTCAACGTGGCTCAAACTCACGAGATAGCCACTGTTGCACCGTGCAAAATGAAAATCTTTGACGAGAGGTTCCAGTTTGATCAACGCATTGTAAATCGTCAAGGTGTCTGTTTCCATATGGATGATGACCCTATGCTCTACCGCTTCCATATAGGATATCTTTGAAACATCGAGGCGAACAATCTCACTGTTGACGTTGATGAGCAGAAAAGCCTTTCTACCAAATGCCACGCGATTAACGGCTTTATCAAGCTGTTGCGCAAAATCGATATAAAGTATTGGCTTAACAATGTAACTAAATGCGTCCACTTTATAGCCATTGATTGCGTACCCGGCCATGTTCGTCACAAAAATGATGATGACGCTTGGATCGACTTCTCTGATCTTTGCAGCTGCAGTGAGTCCATCCATTTTTTTCATCTCTATATCTAAAAAAATGATGTCAAATTGCTTCTTATATGATTCTACGAGGTCATAAGCATCGGAATAAAAAGTGATGCTAAACTTCTCGTTGTTGTCCTTTTCATAATCCTTGATATAGTGTTTTAACTTATTTTGAATTAAAACTTCGTCATCTACAATGGCAACTTTAATCAAGAATCTACCTCCAATAAAACTGTATTAAAACACGCTTTAAGTTCTCGGGCTATTATATCACCATGCGTTTATCCAAGCAAATCTAAAACGGGAAATGAACGAAATGGCTGTACGCAGAAAAAGACTGTTATTGCGACTTTCATCGCATTAACAGTCTCTATCCATTATTTAATTGAGAAAACTATTTACCAGTGTTAGTTGGTGCAACAAGTGGTGTTACATTATATTTATCTGTTCTTGAATCTTTGATGACACCTGAATAGTTCAACCCGAAAGCAAAGTCATAGATGTTGCCTTCGCTATCGACATAACAGTCCATATCTCTAGGTGTATCTTCAAATTGTTTTTCAACCGTTAACATATCTTTAGCAAACTGAATCGGTAAAAGTCCTGATGGCTCAAATTTGCCTGATGCCACTTCAAACAATGCTTTGTCAGTGATGCCGAAGCCTACGATGATGGCATCAACTTCTTTTTCAAATTCAGAGACGATGACAGAACCTTCTGCTCTAAGGGCAACTGTAACAGGTGCTGACTCTGGCATGTTAGCTGTCGCATATAGGATATTATCAAGGTTTGTGCTATTAGTAATCGATGCCTCTGCACCAAAGTATGATCTGTTTTCTTTGACCAACACTTTTTGTGCACCGTATGCTGATTCTTGGGATTCTTCTTTCATAGCGCCTGAAAGCGACTCTTTGCGAACGAATTCTGAATCTGCAACATATTTACCATATTGTAAAGACATTGGTCTGTAAGTTTGAGTTTCTCCATTGAAACCGTAACCCGTAAACATCGCACCTTCATTTTTAGGACCATCTACCACGACAAGTGCAGAAGTACAAGCTGCAAGTTCAGCAGCAGATGCTCTTATGATATCATTTGTCGATACTGTTAGGTTACCATCTGCATCAGCAGGACCTGTCAAGTTCGTGCTCACTTTGTCTGTTACGACGTTATAGTACTCGCTTGCCACAACGAGGTCGACCGGAAGTACCCAAGATGCTGGTACAGCAGGACCAAAGAATGCAGGTTGTGCCGCTTTGTAGATCATAGGAATATAAACGGTTGGTTTTTCAGTGCCAGTCGCTGCTTTAATCGCGCCATTTGTGTTTTTAAGCATGACCACTGATTTAAGTTGTGCTTCAAAGCCCTTTGCTTGATTTTCAGCGCTTCCCGCAACTGTAAGTGCTGCGTTGACATCTGTATAAGCATTTTCAAATAAGCCAACTTGGAAGATGCCATTTAAAAGTCTTACTGCAGATTCTTCAAAACGCGCTCTCATAGCTTCTTCGCCGATATCAGCGACGCCGATTGCATACGCTTCGATGATTTCTGCACTGCTGTTGTGTCCACCAAATTGATCAACACCAGCAGTAAGGATTTTGTATACACGTTCTGGTTTCGTCAAATCAAAAGCACCCCAAGATGTATGAATGAACTCTTCGATGTCATTGATAACGCCCCAGTCCGTACAGATTACGCCTTCATAGCCGTATTGGCCACGAAGTATATCTTTGATTTTGTAAGTGCTGTAAGCACTTCCGATCAATTCGCCATATTCTTCTGTGTCGCTAAATGCGATGGAATACGATGACATCACTGAACTTGCTTCGCCCGTTTTACCCTCGAGTTTTAAACCGCCATCTACGAAAGGAATAAAGTGCGTTTCAAATTGTCCCCCTGGATAGACGTTTGCATTTCCAACTTCAGAGTGGCTTTCACGGCCGCCTTCAGCTGCGCCATCACCTGGCCAGTGTTTGATCATAGCGTTCATACTTTCAGTGCCCCAGCCAAGATCTTCGCCGTTTGCATCATAAGTAGATTGAACGCCATTTACAAATGCTGAAGTCATGTCTCTTGAAAGCGCAGGGTCTTCACCAAATGTGCCGAGTACGCGAACCCATCTTGGTTCCGTTGCAAGGTCGATTTGTGGTCCAAGTAGTGTTGCAATACCAAGTAAACGGTATTCTTTGGAAATTGTCACGCCTGATTCAGCGGCAATCGCTGGATCAAAAGTTGCTGCGAGTGCCAAGTTTGATGGCCAGTATGAAATACCGGTTGTTCTTGGGTCAGAACTTGTGATAACTGGAATACCAAATGCTGATTTCTCTGCATATGATTGAAGCGCGTTGTTCCACTTAGCTGAGATGTCGTTCGTTGCAGCAGACGCTGCATTTAAAACTGAACGGCCGCCGTTGTCTAAAAATGCGATTTGATCTTCTGATAGAACATCACTGATCGCCATATTATGTGCACTGTAGAGCATTAAGCCTGCGATGTCTTCTTTTGGTAAAAGTCTAGCTAGGTCCATCGCTCTTGCTTTGTTTGGCTCACGCCAGTCTTCGTATTGATCTAACAAATTGTTTCTATTTAAGTCTTTAAATGCAAAACCGTCAAGTTGAACGAGTTTTACGCCAGATTCAGTTGTATAGCTCAACGCTTCGCCGCCTTCATTGGCAACGAGGTTATAACCATCCGCTGTCGTCGTCTCAGACCATTTGACAGTGCCCGATCCCAATTCTTCTACTGGGAGTGGATCCCTAAGTGCGATAACTTCTTCTGTTGCAACGGCTGTTGTTTCTTGTGTTTCATTTTCTGGTGTTGTTTCATTTTTACTAGAACACCCACTCAATAACGACATGATCATCACTGCTATCAGCAGAAATGAAAGCATTCTTTTAAAGCTAAATTTCATAACTTTACCCCCTTAATTGTCGATAGTCAAATTATATAGGAGGTCCTGTGATTTTTTTGGAAAACTGCGTGAACGGTCGTGTATAGTGCATAATTTGTATTTACATAAGTAATCCTGAAAGACTTAGATTTTCTTATGCTGCCATTTGCCCCTGGCAAACCAAGCGGCAACGATGAACGATTCTACCACAACAGAAAGTGAAATCGCCAGCCAAACGCCGTTGGCATCCATGTGGAAAACCCCTGTCAATACATATGCAAGCGGGATTTTTACCGCCCAATTGCCCACGAGTGACGCAAGCATTGGTGGAAACGTATCGCCGACTCCAGAGAATGCTGCGCCTAAAACCGTGCTGAAAATGGAGAATAAGACGCCAGTATAGGTGATTCTCAGATAGTTGACGCCGATTCGCACAACCTTTGGGTCATCCACAAAAAAGCGCATAAATGCATCCGGGAAGAAGTAAAATGGAATGGCAAAGACGATCATGTTTAAAGTTGCGAGGATCAAGCCCTGCTTAATGAGGATTTTAGCCCCTTTAACATCGCCGCGTCCGATGCTCTGTCCCACCATGACGGACATGGCAGTTCCAAGGCCCGCTAAAAAGATAAAGACGAAATTGAACATCCTGCCACCTACCCCAAATGCCGCTCCAGCAGCGACGCCCTGTGCGAGAACCAACCTATACATGATGAGTCCGGTAAATGGACGCGTGATCATTTGCATAACCGCATATCCACCGATTTTTAGGATACGACCAGCGGATTCGAGTTTTAAAGACATATGAGAAGTAACTGTCTTGATGCTCGATTCAAATATATTTCTAAATGTCAGTCCTGTCATGAGTGCAAAGGCGACAACCTCTGAGATTACTGTTGCCACGGCTGCGCCTTCTATCCCTTTGTGAAGCAAGTTTATGAAGACATAGTCCAACACGATATTCACGAGATTGGCGATGATGAATATTTTTACTGGATTTCGCGTATCACCTGTCGCTTGGACGATGGAACGGGATGTCGCATTATAAAAGAAGAAAGGCATTCCCAAGAGGCCGATTGCGACATACGCTCTTGACATTCTCAGCACCTCGCCGTCTGCATCGCCGAAAATCCATAGCAATTGGTCAAGTGACGTCAGTGAGATGACCGTGACAATCGCACCAATAATCAAGGATAAAATCAAACCATTGGAAGAAATCTTGCGAATCATCCCCATGTCCCCAGCGCCTGCATATCTAGCGACTAAGGCGACGACACCTGCCGAAACCAGTGTCGGCAATACTTGAATTACGCCTAATAGCGACGTTCCCGTACCTGCTGCCGCGGCTTCTACGCTGCCAAGTCTTGCGACAAACCACATGTCTGTCAATACGAGGACCGTGTGAAGCGCTTGACCCAACATGACGGGCCATGCCAACGTCCAAATGAGTAAGATTACTTTTTTATCAAATGCGAAGAAATGATTGCTTGGTGTCTTTTGTCCAGATGTCATATGTGCCGTTTCCTCTCAATTATTGGCTTCAATTTATGTATTCAATTTTCACTCAATTTTGCACTCAATTTTGTATGGATTTGAGTACTCAATATAGGTTCTATAAAAATTGCAGAATTCCTCTATTATTTATATGTTTTTTATGATAGATTAGAGAATATCCCTGGAGGCGTACAATGAAAAAAGGATTTGATTCAGAAAAATATCTTGAGGAACAGTCAAAGTTCATCCTCGAGCGCGTCAACAATTTTGACAAACTCTATTTGGAGTTTGGTGGCAAATTGATTTACGATATGCATGCCAAGCGCGTATTACCTGGCTTTGACGAAAATGCAAAAATTAAACTCTTACAAAAATTGAAGGATAAGCTGGAAGTCATCGTTTGCTTTTATGCAGGCGACATCGAACGCAACAAGATTCGTGGCGACTTCGGCATCTCATATGATATCGACGTATTAAAACTCATCGATGACCTTAGAGGCAATGGCCTTGAAGTCAACAGCGTTGTCATCACGCGTTATGAAAGCCAACCTGCTGCAAAGATCTTCATCAGCAAGCTCGAACACATGGGCATCAAAGTCTACAAACACCGCCCGACAAAAGGTTATCCAACGGATGTCGACACCATCGTCAGCGACGAAGGTTATGGCAAAAACCCTTATATTGAAACGACGAAACCAATCGTCGTCGTCACAGCACCAGGTCCAGGAAGTGGCAAACTCGCTACCTGCCTCAGCCAACTCTATCATGAAAACAAACAAGGTCGCAAGGCTGGCTATTCTAAATTTGAGACATTCCCTGTATGGAACATGCCGCTTAAGCACCCATTAAATATTGCATACGAAGCTGCAACTGTCGATTTAAAAGACGTCAATATGGTGGATTCATACCACCTTGAAGCTTACGGTGAAGTCGCTGTAAACTACAACCGCGATATTGAAACATTTCCAGTGTTAAGACGCATCATCGAAAAAATCACGGGTGAAGAGTCGATGTATAAATCACCGACTGATATGGGTGTCAACCGAATCGCCTTTGGCATCATCGATGACGAAGCCATCAAAGAAGCCTCACGTCAAGAAATTATCCGCCGTTATTTTAAAACGGGCTGTGAACATAAAAAAGGCCTTTGTGACATCGACACGTTCAACAGAGCAAAGATGATCATGGAAGAACTCGATCTTAAACCGATTCATCGCATCGTCGTCGAACCCGCTAGACAGTACGCAGAATCACTAAAAGAAAAATACGGCGATGACGCGATCATCCCAACTATGGCACTGGCGCTTCACAACGGCGATATCGTCACAGGTAAAAATGGTCAGGCCATGGATGCAGCAGCTGCATGCGTTATCAATGCGCTCAAGCACTATGCTGGCATATCCGATGACGTGCATCTTTTATCTCCCGCAATCTTAAACCCGATCATCAAACTCAAGACGGAATCTCTTGGTGATAAAACGGCATTGCTCGACCTCGAAGAAGTTTTGATCGCACTTTCCATCAGTGCAGCATTCAATCCAGGTGCACAAGTTGCCCTAGATGCGTTATCGAGCATCAGAGATTGCCAGGCACACGCGACGGTTATCTTGCATGCAAACAACGAGACGACGCTTAGAAACTTAGGCATCGACATCACAAGCGATCCGCAGTTTTCTTCAACAAATTTATTTTATGGTAAGTAAAAAGGAAAACACATAAATTTATGTATTTTTGTAAAAAAAGTTTTGACGTCATGTTTTAAATATGTTATATTCTAATACAATATACAAAAAAATGAATTTTAATACAATGCGATAAAGGGGTGCGATGTGTCAAGAGTACTTGGGGAAACCTAAGGAAAGGGGCAGTCGCCGAAATACTGAACAGTATTGGGGCACTATTTAAGAGATATTGCCTTGTCACAGGAAGATTGCCCAATTTTCCCGTGGAGCACTTTAACGCGTTGGGGCAAAAGGAAGCTATATGTCCTAATATAGCCACGAGCCTTTTGCTCGTGGCTATTTTTGTACCCAAAATTTGACATATGGAGGTCCACATGTATACACTTGTTCAAAAATATGGCGGTTCATCTGTTGAATCCATCGAAAAAATGCAGCTGATCGCCGACAAGATCATCCTGGAAAAAGAAAAGGGCACTCGGCTTGTGGTGGTGGTATCCGCTATGGGAAAAACGACCAATCATCTCATCGAGATCGCCAATCAAGCGTCTAGCACACCCTCAAAAAGAGAGCTCGATTTGCTCATGTCAACTGGCGAACAAGTCTCTATCGCATTGCTTACGATGATTTTGAAGGAAAAGGGCTGTCTGGCAATCGCACTGACTGGTCTTCAAGCAGGCATCTTAACCGGAGGGCTTCATACAAAGAACAAAATTCTAGATATTGAGATAAAAAAAGTTGAGAAATACCTTCATGATGACTATGTCGTTGTCGTAGCAGGTTTTCAGGGTTACAATGAAGACGGTGACATCACCACACTAGGCAGAGGTGGCAGTGACACAACTGCAGTCGCACTAGCAGCCAAGCTGGGCTGCACCTGTGAAATCTATACGGATGTGGATGGTATATACAGTGTGGATCCGCGCGTTTATCCTGCGGCAAAAAAATTAGAAGTCATCAGTTATGAGGAAATGAAGGAAATGGCTAGCCTTGGCGCAAAAGTCATGGAAACCAGATCCGTGGAAATCGGGCATCGCTTTGGTGTACCAATCTATGTCGCATCTAGCACAGGCAACGCGCCTGGAACTTATATAAAGGAGTATGACGAAACTATGGAACAACGCAGTATAACAGGATTATCCATCAGCGAAAACGTGTTGATGATCACACTCAATCACGTTCCGTATACCTCAGCCAATATCGCGCACGTCTTCACAGAACTCGCTAAAGCCGAAGTAATGGTCGACATGATCAGTCAAACGTCACCAATCAAAGGCTACGCTAACATTTCATTTACAACTTCCACAGACGATAAAGCAACTGTCGATAAAATATTGAAAGCATTACAAGCTAAATTTCCCGAAGTCGAAATACAAGAGGAATCGTCTATCTCCAAAGTATCCGTCGTCGGCATGGGCATGCGCACACAATCAGGTGTCGCCGCTAAAATCTTTGAACTATTCGCTGAAAACGGCATCGACTTCAAACAAGTTACTACATCAGAAATCAGCATTTCTTATACCATAGATTCTTCGTTTAAATTAAAAATTGTAGACGTAATCACAAAAGCGTTTGACTTATAGGAGGCTAACATGATGCATTTTGAAAAATACCACGGTACGGGAAACGACTTTATCATCTTTGAACATGAAGCGCTCAAAGGCCTTAAAACGATTAGCCCAACAGAACTTGCTCGCAAAGTATGTGACCGACATTTCGGTATTGGCGCAGATGGCATGATGATTGCAAAGCCTTCTTCGCAGGCAGACATTAAAATGGAATTCTATAACGCTGATGGTAGCCTTGCACCTATGTGTGGCAATGGCATAAGATGCTTTGCTAAATACGTCTACGACCATAAACTTGTTGATCACACCATTTTTGATGTTGAAACCCTTGCTGGCATCATGAAAGTAACGCTGACCAATAAAGGGGATCAGGAGACTCTGGTCACTATAGATATGGGCATACCAAACTTTGAAAGCGCTTTTGGTGAGCAGACGATTGAGGTACACGGCAAAACGTTTCATTTAAATACATTGACGATGGGCACGCTACATGCGGTCATACAAGTTGAATCCATCGACGACATCGATATCTCACTTTATGGCAAAGCCCTTGAAAGCCATAGCCTCTTTCCCCAGAAAATTAACGTCAACTTCCTCGAAGTCGTCGATCGTGAACACATCAAAGTCAGTACTTTTGAACGTGGCGTTGGGAAAACGCTTTCATGTGGCACCGGCTCAGCTGCTTCAGTTGTCGTTTCCGCTTTGAAGGGTTTAACAGAAAATCGCGTGCAGGTCAAGGTACCAGGCGGAATACTCTGTATCGATATTAAAGATGAAGGTGTCCTCATGACAGGTCCAGCCACGCTGATCTGTTCAGGCAGCTACAATTACAAATAAGGAGAACATTATGGCGCATGACGTTTTATTTAGAGGATCTGGTGTTGCTTTAGTCACACCATTTGATCATAATAATCAGGTTAACTTTACAGAGCTCGAGAGGCTCATCGAATGGCATATTGCCAACCATACAGATGCCATCATCGTGTGCGGCACAACAGGTGAAGCCTCTACCCTATCAGAATCAGAAAAAAAGGCGATTTTCACAGCAACCGTTCAGATTGCTGACGGCAGAATCCCAGTTATTGCAGGGACGGGTTGCAATGACACGGCAGATACCATCGCAAGAAGTCAATTTGCTGAAAATGCCGGTGCAGATGGTCTGCTTATCGTGACACCTTATTACAACAAATGCACGCAAAAGGGCTTGATTGCCCATTACACTGCCATCGCAAACGCCGTGAATATACCGATCATATTATACAATGTCCCAGGAAGAACAGGCGTCAATATCGCCCCTGATACAGCGGAAGTCTTAGCTGAACATGCAAATATCGTCGGCATCAAGGAAGCGAGTGGCGACTTGTCTCAAGTGGCAAAAATAGCGCGTCAATGCCCAAAAGCATTTGCCATCTACTCCGGCAATGACGATCAGATCATTCCGACGCTGTCACTTGGTGGCATTGGGGTCATCTCCGTTTTGGCAAACATCATGCCAAAAAAAACACACGATATGGTTCAGTATTATTTGGATGGACAACATCAATCGGCACTGGATCTTCAACTGGATCTGCTTAGCCTAATCAACAATCTGTTCATTGAAGTCAACCCAATTCCAGTAAAGGCAGCGATGCAACTGATGGGTATGGCTGTTGGTGGCCTCCGGTTACCACTCACAGATATGGAAGACTCCACAAAGCAGCGATTGGCAAACGACATGTCACAAATGGGATTATTGTAATAAACCGGGTAAATATCAATAGGACTAAAATATTACTAGGACTAGCATACAAAATGGGAGGTTCAAATGGGTGCAATTAAAACCGCCGTATATGGGGCAAACGGAAAAATGGGCCAACTGCTCTGCAAGACCATCCTCGCTTCTGAAGATTTCGAACTGTCCTTTGGCGTGGATCGAGCACCTGACAGATTCGATTATCCCTATCCGATTTATGAAAATGCCTATGCCTATGAAGGTGAAATCGACCTGCTAATAGATTTTTCGCATACGTCCAATATCGAATCCATTTTGGATTTCTCAACTTCAAGAGGCATTCACACGGTGATTGCCACCACTGGACTTACCGATGAACATATGGCGAAAATTCGCGAAGCATCCAAAAAGATACCCATTTTATGCGCTTCAAACTTATCGTTTGGCATCAACGTCATAACACGGCTTTTATCTCAAGTCGCTAAGTCCCTAAATGAGGGTTTCGATATTGAAATCATCGAAAAACATCACAACAAAAAAATAGACGCGCCAAGTGGCACGGCCTATCTTCTAGCAAATACCATCAATCATGCGTTGGGCGACACCATGACACTGACTTATGGCAGACATGGGTCCGATTGTCCGAGAAAATCAAACGAAATCGGCATCCACACAGTGCGAGGTGGCAGCATTTCTGGAGAGCATACCATCCTATTTGCCGGTGAACAAGAGCTTATAGAAATCAAACACACAGCATTATCAAAAGAACTATTTGCTCAAGATGCCCTCAAAGCTGGCAAACTGTTATTGAGCAAACCCCCTGGCTTATACACCATGCAAGATCTACTATAATAGAGAGGAGCACAGTATGACACAAGAGAATCTAACCGATGCTTACGCCATCGCGCGTTTCATAAAAGATGCAAAGAAAGTCACACCCGTAAAGCTCTATATCAAGGGCGATCTAGATCAAATCGATTTCACAGGGCTACAGGTCTTTGGCGAAGGGCGATCGAGAACAGTCTTTGGTGAAATGAGTCTTGTGCAACAACTCATCGAGCAGTATGCTGTCTGGATCGAGGATTACGTCCTAGAAAATGACCGTAGAAATTCTGCCATCCCCCTACTAGACCTTACTAACATAGAAGCTAGAATCGAACCAGGCGCCATCATAAGGGATCGCGTCAGCATAGGCAAAAATGCGGTGATCATGATGGGTGCTGTCATCAATATAGGCGCAGAAATCGGCGAAGGCACCATGATTGACATGAATGCCGTGGTAGGCGCAAGAGGCACAATCGGTAAAAATGCACATATTGGTGCAGGTGCAGTCATTGCTGGCGTCCTTGAACCACCGAGCAAGACACCCGTCATCATCGAGGACGATGTACTCATCGGCGCAAATGCCGTGGTGCTTGAAGGCGTTCGCGTCGGCAAAGGCGCTGTCGTCGCAGCAGGTTCAGTCGTCACGAAAGACGTACCTCCCAACACTGTGGTTGCTGGATCACCTGCTAGAGTCATCAAAGAAAAAGACGCTCAAACGATAGAAAAAACATTGATATTAGATGATTTAAGAAAATAAGGAAGTGGTAATATGACCTCACTCTATGAACAAGACAAAGACGTCATCCTCAATCTCTACCAAAGGTTGGATCTCACTATCGTTCGAGGCGAAGGGTCTTATCTCTATGATGACAAAGGAAACGCCTACCTTGACATGTTCAGCGGCATCGCTGTAAACAGCCTCGGACATGGCAATGAGAAAGTTAAAGCGGCAATATTCGCGCAGATGGAACGCTACATGCACTTGTCAAATTATTTCCCAAGTGAGCCTGTCGTCACACTTGCACAGCATCTAGTCGATAACAGCTTTGCCTCTAAAGTGTTTTTTACCAATTCTGGCACGGAAGCCAATGAAGCGGCCATCAAACTCGCAAGAAAATACGGCCGTTCCCGGAATGCGGATAAAATCGAACTCCTATCGTTTCAGGGTTCATTCCACGGCAGAACCATCGGTGGCATGTCGCTTACTGGACAAGCTAAATATAAAGAGAGCTTCGGTCAAACGCTCCCCTATGTAAACCACGTAATCTTTAATGACATCTCTGATCTTAATAACAAAGTGTCCGATATGACCTGTGCTTTTTTTCTCGAGATGGTCCAAGGCGAAGGCGGTATTCAAACGGTATCAGAAGCATTCATCAAGCAGCTTGTCTTTCTCGCTGAAAAGCACGATTTCTTGATAGTCGTAGACGAAATTCAAACTGGGCTAGGCCGCACTGGCGACTTATTTTCCTATCAACACGATGCGTTCACACCTCACATCGTCACTTTGGCAAAATCACTGGGTGGCGGCTTGCCTTTAGGCGCGATGCTCGTCGCACCTGCCATTGAAACAGTACTCGTTCCAGGAGATCACGGGACAACTTTTGGTGGCAATCCCGTCGCATGTGCAGCGGGCACTGCCGTCCTCGAAATTATGACTACTGAAGGTTTTCTCGATGATATTAAGGCGAAAAGCACTTATTTGATTGAACAATTAAACTTACTGGCTTTTTCACATCAAGACACCATCTTGGATATTCGCGGACGTGGGATGATGCTCGGCGTTGAAATGGCTGGTAACTTTGCAAACGATATTAAGACAAGTGCCCTCAAAGAAGGCCTACTGCTCAATGTCACAAGTGGCAATGTCATACGGCTTTTGCCGCCACTGACGATCAGCTATGCTGAAATCGATGCGTTCTTAGCCATTTTTGAAAAGCTGTTGAAATCTGATGTCATATAATGTCGAATAATTTCATAAAAAGCCCTAATATAAAAATGAGATGTGCTCTGTCAAAATGACAAAGTGCATCTCATTAACTATTTCAGGAATTATGTGCGTCTCATCGTTGGATAGCCAAAATCCACGTCTGGTTCTGCCTCAAATCGATCTAAAAGCGCTTCCCATATTTTTTCGTCGATTGTGCGCCTTTGCTTCGGTTTACAGATAAATCGCATTGTGAGCCTAACACCACTTTCTGTAACATCCGTATAGATAATCGGCGTAAGATTGTGAAAATAAACCATATACTTTCTTGAAGTCCTTTTAATCTGTTGTTGCATGTCTATGGATAAATCGTCAGTCAACTGATGCAGCACTTCATACATAATTTTTTTAGCCTTTTTCCAGTCACTTTCAAAGGGCAATAAAACGCCGATTTCATTCCAAATATAATCAAAACCTAGCGTGTAATTGGCAAGTGGTTCAGTGAATATCTTATAGTTTGGAATGTGGATGATTCTGCCAGTACTTTGCTCAGCATGAACCCAGTTCCCGATCTCTACCACTCTAAATTTAAAGATGTTCTGATCGATGACATCCCCTTTAATCCCTGAAATCTCAATCCGATCACCAACATAAAAAGGTTGTCTGAGCATGATGTAAAGCCACCCTGCGATGTTGAGCAGTATGTCCTTAAGCGCCAATGCAAGGCCTGCAGAAAACAAACCGATCACCGTTATAAAGCTCCCACTTGTGTCAATCCAAATGAAAACAATGCCAAACAACAAAATGAGGAACGCGATGCCATTGATGGCGCGTTTCGTTTTGAAATAGATTTCTTGGCTCTCTATGCGCTTATGTAACCCTTTTAAAATCAAATTTTTTGTAATGATGACAACCGCCATTACACCCAATGTCCACAGAAGATTCTGTAACACAACCTCATTGATTTCCTTCATATGCATCACCCTTTTTTATCTATACCCGCATAATTATGAAAATAGCATAATTTAAATCGAAAAATCTAACGTAATATTTCTGCGTGTATTTCACGAACAATTTTAAGATATCTTGCAAAATATCGGGTATTAATCTAAAGACATGTTAATCCATTTATCAATTAGGAGGTTCTCATGATGCATAAAAAACCGATTCTAATGATAGGGCTTTTATTTATATTACTTGCTCTCACTACTACTGGCTGCTCCCCATCCAGTGATTCAACAACACTCGAATCCCAAACGAATGACGAGATTGCTACCACTATTGAGAGTACAACAGTCGTTTCGATCATAGAAACGACTGAAGTGACCACAGCAGCGCCCACTACAGAAGCATCGATTTATGACAGTCCTTTTAAGCCACTTTCATATGAAGTCGTTCGCGCTTATCCTAATTTATCGTTTGAACAGCCCCTCTTTTTGACGTATCAAAACGATTTGATCTATGTCGTTGAGAAGACTGGTAAAATCAAATATTTCACAAATGATCCTACTGTATCAGAAACTACCGTATTTATCGATTTAAGCAAACGCATTGATAGTCGCGCAAATGAAAAGGGTTTGTTAGGGTTCGCCTTTCATCCAAACTATGAAGAAAACGGCCAGTTTTTTGTCTATTACACCAATAGACAAGGCAGTGTCATCGCGCGTTATACGCGTGATCCTGAAAATCCAGAGGTTGGAGATTTTGACAGCGAAGAAATCCTACTCACCTATGCGCAACCTTATGACAATCACAATGGTGGTCATATTGAATTTGGTCCAGATGGTTTTCTTTACATCGCAAGTGGCGATGGCGGTTCCGGTGGTGACCCTCAAAATAACGCACAGAACAAGGCATCTTTTTTAGGCAAGATTTTGAGAATTGATGTCGATCAAACAAGTGGCAACAAAGCGTATGGGATACCATCTGATAACCCATTCGCCGGCAATTCTGAAGGCTTTAAAGAAGAAATCTTTGCCTATGGTCTGCGCAATCCTTGGCGCTTCAACTTTGACTTAAAGCGCGACCTTTTGATCGCAGCTGATGTCGGTCAAGATCAGACAGAAGAAATCGATTTGATCACAAATGGTGGCAATTACGGCTGGAACATATTAGAAGGCACACAGTCATACAAATCAAATAAGGCGATAGATAAAGCCACCCTTATCGCGCCAATATGGACATACAATCATCCAACAGGTGAGTCAATAACAGGTGGCTATACGTATTATGGCAATGATAACCCTAGCTTATTCGGTACATACCTCTATGCGGACTTTATTAGCGGCCGCATTTGGGGACTTTGGATCGATGCAGATCATGTCGCACAAAACTACGAGCTTATCAACTCTGATTTGATGGTCTCATCCTTTGGTATAGCACCTGAAAATGAAGTCATCATCATCGATTATCGCGGTGGTCTTTATAAGCTTAAAGAAATAAAGTAAAGTTAAGTAAAATCTAAACGCGTTTAAGCAATTTTGTGATTTCGATTAGCACCTAACGTTTTTACGTTTGAATCCCAATCTGCCTTTATTTGTCTCTTTCTGGATGCTCTCATATGCTGAGGCATCCAATTTTTGTGCTGTCAGCAGTGCCGCTTCGTGTAACGGGATATAAGAAACACCTACCGCTACCAGGAAACCTATCATGGCGCGTTTGGTCAATCTCGGTGATGTCGCATATTCGGCTTTAACAACATCCAACATACCCTGCAATTTTTCTTTATCAAAATAATCGTCTTTTCTGTTTCCCAATAGCCACTCATAACAGCTCCAACCAGTTGCCATGACTAAGTCATCTCCGTCTGAGATAAAACGGTCTGCTACCTCTTGCGCATAATCCGATTCAGCTAATGTCACAGAGATGATAAAGAATGAGATATTTGGAAAGTACGCTTTTTTCATCCAGCGCTCATAATCAGCGGGTTTCATCTGTTTGACATCTGCGATCATGCCTGCTAAATACATGGCGTCATAATTTCCCGTATCATAGAGCGCTTCGGCCATGGCTTGGTCATTTTTATGCATTTTGGCTAAAGGTTTCATTGCACCCGTTGCAACACCGAACAAAGGTTCAACAGCACCTTGACTCATATAGATCTTTTTCGTTCTTTCAGTGCCCATTGCGGCTAATGCATCCATTATTTCTTGTAGTGTCATATCGACCTCCAAACATTACGTTATTATATGCTTTTAATATGTTTATTCTATTTTACTTCTAATTGTCCCATCATTCCAGCTTCTTCGTGTTCAAGTATATGACAATGATACATGTAAAGTCCTTCATAATCGAACTTCACGATAATTCTGACAGTCTCATTAGCCCTTACAAACACTGTGTCTTTCCATCCCAGTTCATTAACATAAGGGGGCTCCCCGTCTCTACTGAGAACTTGAAACTGGGTGCCATGAATATGAAACGGATGTCCAGGACTGCCCATCATCATGCCACTAGTTGTAGAGATTTCCCAAACTTCGATAGTACCAAGTGCAACATTATCATCCACTCGGTTCATATCAAATTTTCTGCCATTTAAACTCACCATGTGGCCCATGCCATCAAGAACGATAGTTTTTACGCCTGTGGCTAAATTTTCATCCATTCTTTCAATAACTGCCAATGAATCTGGTATTTCAGTTAGATCCTCTGAATCATCACCTATAAGGAATGCCATGACAAGTTCATTGTCGTTTAATAATTTGACCACATCACCTTTGTTATATATGGAAAAATCAATGACAATCTCAGCACGCTCTCCAGGCGTGATAAACAAATTCTCAGCCAATACTGGCGCTTCAAGTAATCCGCCGTCAGAAGCGATCTGATGAAAGGCATTATTATCATCAAGTCTTAAATCAAAATTTCTTGCATTGGCACCGTTTAAAACCCTAAATCTCATTTTTACTTGTTGAACGACTAAATCTGGCGTGATTGCACCATTGACGAGTATATAATTGCCAACAGCACCATCCATCATATTATCAAGATAGACAAAAGAACCATCTGTATTAAAATTTCTATCTTGAATAATCAAAGGAATATCATTGATGCCATAGTCATCAGGAAGGTTTAATTCTTTTGAGTTTTCGTCTTCAACGATGATCATGCCTGCCAAACCATAGTACACCTGAATTGCTGTTGTACCCATCACATGAGGATGAAACCAAAGCGTCGAAGCGGGTTGGTTTACCTTGAAACTTGGTTCCCAAATAGATTTGGGTTGAATCAATTGATGCGGACCGCCATCAACAGCACCAGGAACAACGAGCCCGTGCCAATGGACCGATGTAGCCACATCAAGTTCATTTTTAACGTGCATGCGCACTTCTTCACCATTACTGACTTTGATGACTGGTCCAAGGTAATTGCCGTTATACCCCAAAGTCGGTGTCTGTTTGCCTTCTATAATATTTGAAAGGCCATTCTGAGCGCTTAAATAATAATCTGCTACCAGTTCCTCTGGATTGGAGTCAACCAGTAGTTCCGGTATTGGCAACAAGCCGGTATTGCTTTCCTCCGATTGTTTTTGCGGAGGTGATTGTATTGGCATTTCAAATGATTGGTTATTCATATACATGTAAATGCCACTCAAAACAATCAGTGCGACTGCAATGAAAATCAATCCCCATTTCATTTTCATAACCTTCACCTCCCAGAAAAATCGAAATCAAATTAATAATGATAATTAACAACTTTCTAAATAGTCGGTCTAATCAATTTTTAAAAACTTAGCATTAATTGCCACTATGACTGTGCTTAACGACATAAAAACGGCGCCTAATGCTGGACTAATCAGAATACCTTGATTATAGAGCACACCCGCTGCAAGCGGAAGTGCTATTAAGTTATATCCAGTTGCCCATATGAGATTTTGTATCATTTTTTTATAAGTCGCTTTTGAGAGTTTGATAATATTGACGACATCTAATGGATTGCTCTTAACTAGAATAATATCTGCGGTCTCAATGGCAACATCTGTACCTGCACCAATGGCAATACCAAGATCTGCTTTCGCTAAGGATGGTGCATCATTGATACCGTCGCCAGTCATGGCCACTTTTTTACCTTGTTTAATAAGGTCATCGATTTTATCTGATTTTTCATGAGGCAACACTTCTGCAATCACTGTATCAATACTTAAAATCTTGCCTACATAGGACGCGACTTTTTGGTTGTCACCCGTCAACATGATGGATTCGATATGCATCTCTCTTAATGTGTTGATCGCTTCCTTAGCAGTATCTCTTATAATATCAGAAAGGGCGATATAGCCGATTAATTTGTCATCTTCAAGTACAAAAACCACGGTCTTTCCTTGCTCTGCCAATTCTTCGTAATGTTCATAATTATAATCGTGATCTTGAAGCTTCATATAGCCCGGACTAACGACCATGACCTTTTTATCATTGACTGTTGCCTGCAAACCTTTTCCAGGCAAATTGAGGTAGTCACTTACTTCAAAAAGCTTTAGATTTCTTTGTTTTCCCTCATTTACAATCCCCTTGGCAATTGGATGTTCCGAGTTGGACTCCACTGAATAGGCAATAGAAAGTAGTTCGTCCTCCGTTTTATCAATTGCCCTAATATCTGTAATTCCAAATGCACCTTCCGTCAATGTGCCTGTTTTATCGAAAACAACAGAGTTCACTTTTCTAGCATTCTCAAAAGCATTCCTGTTTCTAATCAACAAGCCATTCTTAGCACCTATGCTTGTGGAAACGGCTGTAACTAGAGGTGTAGCTAAACCAAGCGCATGAGGACAAGAAATAATGATGACGGTGACTGCTCTTTCAATAGCAAAAGCCACGCCTTTACCCAACACCATCCATGATGAAAACGTTATCGTTCCAGCTGCTATTGCAATATAAAACAACCATTTAGCGGCAAGATCTGCCAGTCTTTGTGTCTGCGATTTTGATTCCTGGGCTTCTCTAACTAAGCGAACAACTTGTGATAAGAAAGTAGCATCGCCAACTTTACTTACTTTAAATTTGAGAACGCCTTCTCCATTTATTGAACCACCGATGACTTCGTCACCGCTTGCTTTGACGACTGGAACGGACTCCCCAGTAATCATCGATTCATTCACTTCAGAATTTCCATCAAATACATCACCATCAATCGGTATTTTTTCTCCCGGTTTGACCAAAATTGCATCTCCAGTTTTCAAGCTACTTACAGGCACATCTTTTTGGTTTCCATTTTCATCTATGAGATGCGCTTCTTCTGGCATTAATTTAAGTAATTCGTCCAATGCCCTAGAAGCACCTAAAACCGATTTCATTTCGATCCAATGCCCCAATAACATGATGACAATCAGTGTTGCGAGTTCCCAGAAAAAGTCACTCCCAATCTTCGTGAAAACTGCAACTGCACTATAGCTGTAAGCGACGGAAATTGCAAAGGCTATAAGCGTCATCATTCCGGGATTTTTACTTTTCAACTCATCAACAGCGCCTTTTAAAAATGGTTTCCCACCATAGATAAATAGAATCGTAGACAAGATAAACAATAAATACGAGTCCCCCGTAAAACGCCAGTCTACACCTAGAAACATTTGAATCATCGGTGAAAGCAATAGAATTGGTACCATAATGAATAAGGATACAAAGAATCTTCTTTTAAAATCCTCAACCATCATTGCATGATGGTCGTGATGACTATGATCCTCTTTATTTTCTTGAAGGTTTTTATCGTGTTCATGATTACTGTGATTATGCTCTTCCAATTTAATCACTCCTTTTCAATAAATGAGTTGAATGTCAGTCTTGTAAAGGATGTACCCTTTGAATACAATGTAAAACAAAAGAGAATTGAAAATCAATACAGACCCTCCTTCGAAATAAAATTGAAAGAGGGTCTGTATATTGTAATTGCAATTTCGTAAGTTACTGAATCGCTTCCACTATATATCCAATATCATCAATTGCGTCTTTTATAAGTTGATCCTCGATCTTGTCATCGGCTTCAATCGATGCTCTTTTTTCATCGAGACTTACTACAACTGAATGAACACCATCAATTTCAAATAATGCATTTTCTACTCTTTTTACACAATGACCACAAGTCATCCCAGATATTAAAATCTCTTTTTTCATATTTTTCACCTCGATCATATTTTCATCAATACCCCCTAGGGGTATTTTATATATTCATTATTGCATGCTTATGTGTGGATTTTATGAAGATTGAAATATTATTTTGTCTACAAAAAAAAAGCGATCTTATCAAGACCGCTTCACTTCTAATTATAACCTCATGAATTTTTTAATGACAAATCGTGCTGGCTTGTAATAAAACCCTTCCATAGCTTTTGAAACTTTTGCGAGTTCGAGACGTATAGGTATATTTTGTGGACAATGCGATTCGCACTTTCCGCAATTGATGCAAAGCGACGCATTGTGAGCTTTAGATTTTAGGCTCGTCTGCATGATGTACTTCGTGATCGCACCGATTTTACCTTCAATCTCTATATTGTTATAACAGGAAAAGCATGTTGGAATGTCGACGCCTACTGGACATGGTATGCAGTAATTGCACCCTGTACATGGAATCTTTATCGTTTCCATTAGAATTTTACTCACTTTGTCAAACAACGCATAATCAGGTTCTGTAAATGAGTCAGCTTCCGCATCAGATGCGACGCGAATATTTTCTTCAACCATCTCCTGTGAATTCATACCAGAAAGTACAACCATCACTTCTGGATGGTTCCAAATCCAGCGAAATGCCCACTCAGCTGGAGTCCGTTTGACATAGGCGTTGTCCCAAACCTGATAAACTTCCTTTGGTAAATTGGTGACGAGCTTGCCACCTCGAAGCGGTTCCATGACCATGACTGGAATGCCTTTTGAAGCGGCATACTGCAGTCCACTTTTACCTGCTTGATTGTTTTCATCGAGGTAATTGTATTGAATCATGCAAAAGTCCCAATCAAAGATATCGACTAATTTGACAAATTCATCACGTCCACCGTGATAAGAGAACCCTAAATTTCTGATTTGGCCACTTTTTTTCTTATCTTCAATCCACTCTAATATGCCGAGTTCAATTAACCTCGTCCAAATGTTCACATCTGTGATCATATGGATAAAATAATAGTCGATATAGTTCGTTTGAAGTCTCGACAATTCTTCATTGAAAATCTTATCAAGATCCTCACGTTTTTTTACGAGGTAAGGCGGTAATTTTGTAGCAATCTTAACGCGCTCTCTATAACCCTTTGATAAGACGCGTCCAAGGACAGCTTCACTGTTAGGGTAAATATAGGCCGTATCAAAATAGTTCACACCATTCTCGATTGCATAGATAATCTGCTTTTCAACTTCCTTTTCATCCTTTGGAAAACGCATGCAACCAAAACCAAGGATGGATAGTTGATCGCCGTTTTTAGGATTCTCTCTATATTTCATCTGTTTACCATACCCTTAATCTATAGGTGTTAAATTTTGCCCTTATTCGTAATGTACATCTCCCATAATCGTCGTTTCCATGAACGTTTTGATGTCACTTTGTTTTTCAAAATTACCTAGTGCCCACATCAACTTCATGACGATAGCCTCTGTATTCATATCTCCAGCACTTATAATCTCTGATGATAAGTTCTGTCCGACAGCATAGACGCCGAGCTCTGTGCCATCTTCAACACACTGTGTTGTAATCACGACAGATAAGCCGGCATCGATGAGCTCGTCGAGCTTCTTGCTGATGTTTGTCGACTCATTTGGCACACCGCCCACACCAAAACTCTCTACGACGATACCTTTATAGTTTGCTTTGATAAAGTCAAACAATTCAAGCTTGATGCCTGGGTGCAGTTTAACGACTGCGACATCCTCACAAAACCTCGTATTTAACTCGAGCTTTTTACTTTGATCGATGGAATACGTTTTTGAATAGATCCCGTGATACATTAGGTTGTTGTACTTCGCCATACCAAGTTTCATCTCGGCAATAACAGGAAAATTAACGCTTGAAAAGGCATCTCGACTTTTCGATTTGAATTTCATAGCTCTTGATCCATTTATGATGATGCCATCAAAAGATATGAAGACGCCTGGGAGTCCTTCACGTGCAAATAAAAAGGCATCCGATAGATTTTTTCTAACATCTGAAAACAATGCGCCAACTACAACTTGTGAACCTGTAAGCACAACTGGTTTTCCGAGATTTTTAAGCATATAGACGAGTGCTGCCGACGTATACGCCATTGTATCTGTACCATGTGTGATCACAAAGCCATCATACGCATCATAATTCTTATATACGGTTTCAGCAATTTTTCCAATTAACGTCAACGTCATATTTGTGCTGTCTTTTGACATAAGCGTCAAGGTATCGATCGTCGTTTTTTCGCGAATTTCTGGCATGAACATCAAGAGCTCATCTGCGTTGAAAGTCGGTGCCAATCCGTTCTCTGTTGCGGCGGATGCAATCGTGCCACCTGTGGTTATCATAAGGATTTTCTTCATTTTTCCCCCATTAATTCATGCATGACATACTAATCCCATATTAACAATAAAACATTATAAGTTAAATACGAATAATTAACCATTGTTCCCGATTATTTTAGAATGTAAAGTTTTTTGACTTTTGACTTTAACTTCATTATAACTTATAAAAAGATAGCTCTGTAGTCTTTTTTTATTCTTGCGCTTTGGGGTCAAATGCGACCCGAAGGCCTTCGCTGAGCAGCCTTAAACTGATTGTGGTGACAGCGACGATACCGATGGGATAAAACCAAGTCCAATAGTACTCTTTGAAGGCATTGGGACCGCTGATGTTTGGAATTAGATTGCCCCATGTGGGCTGAATCGCTTCATTGTTATTGCCAGAAAATCCAATACCTATGAAGCTGAGCATGAGCTCAACGATGAGTATTTGCGCCATAAATTGGATTGATGACACAATCACATGGCTTCTTAAATTGGGGAACAAATGTTTAAACAAGATTGCACCTCGACTCACACCAGACACTTCGGCCGCTAATAGATAATCTTCCGAACGGATGCGCATCGTTTCTGCTCTTACCACTTTGAAGAGCGTTGGGGTACTTAAAAAGCTATAGATGACAACACTTGTTAAAAGCACTTGCAACGTCGTGAAATTCAGTTGCCTAAGAAATATGCCCATCATCATAATCAGTGGCAGTAGTGGCAAGGCTTGAACGAACGTCATAAATTGCGACAGCGCAAAATTCACGCGTTTGTTGCCGTAGCCACAAAGGAGTCCAAATAGCGTGCCAAATACTGTATAAGGGATGACGGCAACACTGGCGAGCAATAGCGAAATACGTCCACCTTCGCATATGTTGACGAATAGATCTTGTCCAATACGAGTTGTGCCGAACCAGTGCTGGGCTGATGGTGCTTGAAACTTCATGGTGCCATCAAGGTCATACCATTTGTATGGTGAAAAAATCGGCACAAAGATCACAGCCAGTAAAATGAAAAGAATCATAAACGTTCCAGAAAGAATCATGGGGTTTTTAGTCAATTTCTTAAACGTCATAATGCACCCCCTTTAAGTCTAGCGTCCGCTTTTGCATAAAGGCCATCTGCAATCATATTGCCAAGTATGACCATAATCGCATAACATAACACGATGGCGACCATCATGTCCGTCTCACCATATCTGATGGATTCTATAAACAACATACCAATTCCCGGCCAACTGAAGATCTCTTCGACGAAAATATTGCTCATGATGAGGGTCGGTATGAGCATCGCCATCAAAGAAATAAGAGGTAACAATGCATTTCTGAGCGTGTGTTTGAAGAAAACACTATAGGGTGCAAGCCCCTTCGCCTTTGCAGTTCGTATGTAATCTTGATGAATCACTTCAAGCATGGCATTTCGGATATATGGCACAAGCGTACCAATCCAAACGAGTGAAATCGACGCTACCGGTAGAACCATGTGATGTGCAATATCTGTTACTTGTGACCATAGTGTCGGGTATCCTCTAGCAATCAGACGCACATCCCCCATGCCACTTATCGGCAGGAAACCTGGCATTTTCCGAGCAACCCAGAGTATCGTGAGCAAACCGAAATAGAAACTCGGCACAGAAGTTAAAACCATCGTCAAAACCATAATGATATGATCACGCCATTTGCGTTCTTTCGTTGCGGCCAAAACACCCATTGGCAATGCAATCGATATTGCCACGACAAAGGCGACCGCGTTAAGTAAAAACGAATCCGCCATATACATAAACAAGAGATAATTTACAGGCTTTTTATCGGTATAGTAAGTCCCCAAATCACCAGATACTGCACTGGAAAGCCACTTGAAATATCGCTCATGAACGGGCGTGTTAAGGCCAAGCAATTCCTTTTCCAACTCCTTTTCAGCTTGAGTGATATCCAGCCAACGGACCTGCGCATTGTTTGGATGTTGATCGGCTAGAAAATAGGCGATAAATGTGGTGCTAAGTATGATGATGCCTGCAAATATAACTTTCATAATGATTTTCTTCATCATGTCCCCCTTTTGCATTATGTAATTCTCGTATGCTTTAAATTGTGTTATGAAATGACTTTCTTTTATCCTAACATATCAATTATATGTTTCTTCTATAAAATATCTTAAAATTGTCTGAAAATCATTGCATTTCGCATCGAATCCTGCGTACAATAAAAGAAATTGTATTGGAGAGGGCTATGAAATTATATCTCGTACGACACGGCGAACCGAGTTATACACCTTGTACGATTCGAAAACTGAAAGGTCAAGGTCGGGATTTGGCAGCACTCAATGAGGATGGCATCAAACAGATTTTAGACATCACTGTGCCAAAGCTCAAAGATTGCGATGCTCAGATTATCTTATCTTCACCCTATACAAGGTCGCTACAGACGGCAGCTGTTCTCGCAAGTCAAACGGGGCTGATAACTAAGGTCGTTCACGATTTGCACGAATGGGTACCCGATATGACATTCAACTATGGGTCGTATAAGGAGCTTGTAGCCATTTACGAGGATTTTTATAATCATAGAGGCATCTTACCACAAGAAGAAGCCCGTACAGCTTACACGCTTTGGGAACCTTTGGACGTATTCAGACAACGCGTGCTTCATGCACTTGTGACTGCATCAGAAAGCTACTCGAGTTGCATCATCACAGCTCACGGAATGGTCATACAGTCGCTAACTGGCGAACATATCGACTATGGTGAAGTCATAGAAATGACCCTAGGCGCTGATTATGAATTGCCACCCTGGACATTTAACCCACCTAGAAAACAAGACTAACACGGAGGACCTATCTATGAAACAAATCAATCTTGGCAGTTCGGGACTTAGAGCCTCCGAAATCGTCATGGGCTGTATGCGCATTGATACACTTAACGTAAAAGAACTCTCTGCCTTTGTGGATCAAGCAATGGACGAAGGCATAGACCTTTTCGACCACGCGGACATCTATGGCAATACCACTTGCGAAACGCTGTTTGGTGAGATGCTTCAAAGCAGACCTGGTCTAAGGGAAAAAATAAAGCTGCAAACCAAGTGTTCGATTCGCAGCGGTTACTATGACCTATCAAAAGACCATATCATAAATTCAGTTGATGAAAGTTTGAAACGTCTTCAGACGGACTATATAGACTTATTTATTTTGCATAGACCGGATACTTTGATGGAACCGGATGAGATTGCTCAGGCGTTTGACAGCCTACTTTATAGCGGTAAAGTTCTTCATTTTGGCGTCAGCAATTTTAACAGCATGCAAATTGAAATGCTGAAAATGTCCGTCTCTCAACCGATTCTAGTCAATCAAATGCAATTCGGTATCATGCACACCGGTATGATTGATAAAGGCTTTCAAGTAAATACGACATTTGATGGCTCGTATGATCGAGATGGCAGCATTTTGGAGTATTGCCGAATCAATAACATCACCCTTCAGGCTTGGTCGCCATTTCAGTACGGCTTTTTCGAAGGTCATTTTATTGACAACCCAAAATTCCCAGAGCTGAATGCCGCACTTGATGCCATCGCAAAACAAAAAAACGCAACAAAATCGGCGATTGCACTAGCTTGGATTCTAAGACATCCTGCAAAGATGCAGGCAATCTTAGGTACGACCAATGCAAAAAGGCTTCATGAAATCTGCGTTGGCACGAAAATTGAACTCAGTCGTGAAGAATGGTACGCTATTTATCGCGCTGCAGGCAATTTATTGCCTTAATTCATTGCATAAATATTTAACTTAAATCTTATCTTTTATGAAATATACAGCTTGCCGTTTGTTAAACTGCAGGCTGTATTTTTATGCTCATCATATAGTTGCGATTTTTTGTAATACCTGCTTCACCGCGGTCGCTTTTGACAACGCTATAGTCAATGCGATCATTCTCGAGTCTAAGTGTCATATGATATAGGACGATACCGATGTCGATCTGGTTCATCCGCTCATACAAGAAGGCTTTGAGAAAGCCTGGTTTATTTCGATAAATATGCATCATATCGTTATCATTTACAAAAAACCAAGGCTGCTTGTTGCTTGCAGATGGCGCTACCCTTGCCGCTTCAACTACGAGTTGAAATTGTTCATCATTGATATTATGTGAAATTTCACCTAGTGACTTGCGTTTAAAGGCTTCCAAATTGAGTCTGTGCACCGTCTCAAGTGGGTTACCAAAAGCAAGGACCATGACAAAGTCGAGATCAGACTGATCTTTTGCCACTTGTGTTGGTTGTGCCATGCCAAGGTAACAGCAACCAATTCGGTTCATTGATAAAAATAAATCGATTTGTTGTAACATATAGCCTGCATTCACTAGATATCCTTCACTTTTCTCAGAGTAAAACATCAAATAATGCGGGGCTTTAATCGGCAAAACAAGTTTGATTTCATCTCTGGATGCAAACCTGATTTCCGTTTTAATCGTGGGATCTAATCGTTTAACTGAACTTGAAAAAGCTTGAATCTCTTTGAGCGTTTCTTCTTCTAAAAATTCAAGCGTATAGTTTCTAACTGATTTTCTTTTAAATATCGCTTCGTAAAAATTTGTTTGTATCATTTTTTATTTACCTCACATATATGGAAATTGCATGACTTGGAAAGTATATAACAGGTGCAGTTTATAAACCACCCTATGTTGTCAATAGAATGTAAACAATTATGGAATTTGCATAATTACCTTATAAGTTACAAAATTAATTTGTCAAATGGCAACAATAGCTTATTTACGTCATTTTCATGTGATTTGTCTTTAAAATGGAATTATGCAATTTCCTATGGAAAATGGACCTGCTCAAAATTTTCGAGCAAATCCACATTTCTTGCATAGCTCCTCAGTCACTTGGCGGTCGGTAAAGCCCTTGTACATTTTTTTTGCACGATCCGAATCGATAATTGAGTCAATGTTGTTTTCGAAAATATTGCCTAGAGGTATATTGCCATCGCTGTCAAGACAACAAGGGACAACTGTTCCATCGACCAATATGCCGATTTGATCTCTAAGCCCATAACAAAATACCCGCTCTGACATGTCTGTTTGTTCAATATCAGGCCACTCAAATTTGTGCGCGATATTCACATAGACATTGTTGCTTAGTTTGCCACTTCTATACGACATACACTTTTCTTTGATGCTGAAGCCCAAATTCAAGTGGGATTCAAGATAAGCCATAATCTCATCGTTCCAATTATTAGCCCCTTTAGTGGTCTCACCATCTAAATTCCAAAGTCTAAGAGAATTGACGATCTGCGTCTTTTCTTGTGACTCGAGGATAAACGCAGTGATCTGTTCGATATATCTTTCCAACGCAAGTGACCCATTGTTGGCTTCGAAGCTGCTTAACGAAAAATTGACTTGCTTTACGGCTGGTGACGTAAGCAGGATATTTTTAGCTGTCTGGATCAAAACACCGTTCGTCGTGATGTTAACTTTTAAGCCATGTTTGTGGCAAATCTCTAAGAATGAGGAGAGATTTGGATGTAGCAGAGGTTCGCCCATGACATGGAAGTAGATTTGATCTGTTAGAACTTTGATTTTGATTACAATTTCCTCAAAAGCCGCCTCAGTCATGAACTGTGGCGGTCTTTTGGTCAATGGACAGAAATCGCATTTCAAATTGCAGACATTTGTTATTTCAACATATATTTTCTTGTACCTTGGCATGGTGTATTTTAGTCTCCTATTAATCATTTCAAAGTCACATGATAACAATTTACATAATATCAATTTACGTGATATCTGTTACTTTATAACCGCTTGCTTTTCAAAGTTTACTTGATGGTTCTCTCTTTAAGTTCGTACAAATCAGGCCTTCTATTTTTAAGCAAAGTAACTGTTCCAGATTTTCTAGAACGTTTCAACAATTCAAGGTCAACGTCACCAACGATGACCATCTCCAGATTTGGCGTACACTCCGCCATGATGCCGTCTCTTGGAAACGAAAAATCTGAAGGTGTGAATATTGCTGACTGAGCGTACTGAATATCCATATTTTCCACGTGTGTCAAATTGCCCACTGTACCAGCAATAACTGTATACACTTGGTTTTCAACGGCTCTTGCTTGCGCACAATATCTGACGCGCATGTAGCCTTGACGCTCATCGGTACAAAATGGTGTGAAGATGATGTTGGCCCCTTTTTCCGTCACGATGCGTGCAAGTTCAGGAAATTCAATATCGTAACAAATCAATATGGCGATTTTTCCACAATCGGTATCAAATACGCGAATCGCATCACCAGTAGATATTCCCCACCATTGTTGCTCGTTTGGCGTGATGTGTAGCTTGTATTGCTTTTCAATCGTCCCATCGCGTCTAAAGAGATAGGCGATGTTATAAATGCGACCTTCCTCTTCCACAAAGTGTGAGCCACCGATGATGTTGACGTTGTATTTGATGGCAAAGCTCGTAAAGATCTCAATATAGCGCTCAGTAAAAGTGGTCAACATACGCACGGATTGACTCGGTGATTCTTGATCGACAAAGGAAAGCAGCTGCGTCGTAAAAATCTCAGGAAACACGACGAAGTCCGATTTGTAATTTGAAGATACGTCCACGTAGTACTCACACTGATGGGCAAACTCTTCAAAGGATTCAATCTTCTTCATCATGTATTGGATCACACAAATTCTAACCGGGAATGCCGTCTTAAAATGGTGTGTGTTGTTGGATTGATATTCGATGTTATTCCATTCCATAAGCGTCGCATACTGCAAAGACGCCTTATCGTCAGGCATATATTTTTTAATGATTCGCTTGAGAACGAAACCACTCATGAGCTGAAACGTCAAAATCGGGTCATAAATATTGAGTGCGGCAACTTCCGCTGCGTACTGTTTTGCTGTCATCTTATCTGCATATTGGTTGTATCCAGGAAGGCGTCCGCCAATGATAATGCTCTTGAGATTCAACTTCATGGCAAGCTCTTTGCGTGCTTCATATAGCCTCTTACCTATTTTCATGTTTCGAAAATCTGGATGCACCATGACTTCTATGCCATATAGGTTGTACCCATCTGGATCGTGATTGGTAATATAGCCATTTGCGGTTATTTCTGCCCAACTATGTTGATCGTTATACTCGTCAAAGTTAA
Organism: Acidaminobacteraceae bacterium; assembly: GCA_942493125.1. Classification (GTDB taxonomy): domain Bacteria; phylum Bacillota; class Clostridia; order Peptostreptococcales; family Acidaminobacteraceae; genus Fusibacter_C. The sequence continues at coordinate 1,271,974 of OW818667.1, forward strand.
GTATAAGGCTGGAGCTGGATCCTATGATCTGATCATTATATGACACGCAGATCTGCCCTTCTGGGAATAGGCGAAGGTGACTATCAAGCTGCGCCAAAGTCCATGGTTCCATGTTTTGAAAACAGATTTTTTGAAGGTCTATAATCGCTTGAAAATCTTCTCTTTCAATGGGTCTTACGATCAGTTTGTTTTCGAATTTCGACAAGTCTATATTTGGCATTTTACGACTCCTTTGGGAAAATTCTTAAAGCCGATTCTCCACTTTCATACGTTGATTATGCAATTTCTAGCTCAATATTTAATTATACTCTATTTTATGTAAACTATAAAGAAAAAGCCCACACTCTTGCAAGAGGTGGGCTTTTCCTATCTATATAATTTAGTTCTCAAATGCTTTTGTTGCCGTCGCTTTTACAGTGTTTTTCTTGAGTTTTTTGTCATAACTTGCGTACATAAACCAAGCTACAAGTGCAAACACGAGTGGTCCTACAACACTCCACATCGTCGTTGTGAAATCGCCAGCAAGTGCTGGTTGAATGATGCAGAAGAAGTTCGCAAGGCCAACTGTCAACACGACGATGACAGTCCAGATAACTGAGCTAAGTTGTGTTTTGAACACTACGAAAGGCTTCTCGATTTCTGTTTTCTTCTTGAAGTAAGGGAATGCGATCGCGATGAACATGTAAGGCAGTGTCATAGCGACATTTGTCATGGAAACTAAGATGTTGAAGAAGTTTGCCATAGACTCGCCACCAAATGCCACAAGTGCGATCATGACGCAAACAACTGTCGCTTGTACCCACATTGCGTTGATTGGCAAGCCGTTTTTCGTTTCGCCCATTTTACCTGGCCAAAGTTCCTTAGGTGTGCCTTCAATCATTTGTTTAAGTGGTGAATACATGAGCGTGAAGAATGCACCTGAAAGCGCTAAGAACATCGATACGCCGAAGAATCTTGCCACGCCAAAGCCCATTGCCTCTGCCGTTGCTTGGCTTGCGCCGAATGCCGTACCCAGCGAGTTGCCAAGGTTTGCCATAACGATGTAGCTTGCGTTGCCGAGGTTTACATTTTCATTACTCATAACCGTTGTCCAGTTTGTGAAGACGCCAATCAAGAGGATGCCAAGTGAATAACCCACAGCGATGATTCCTGAAGAGATGAGGATGCCTTTAGGGAATGTTTTTTCTGGATTTTCAGTTTCGTCAACCAAACCGCCCACAGCTTCAATACCGCCAAATGCAAACAACGCATAAACGACGAATGCAAGTGAGGCGATGATATCTCCTGCAAATACAGGGTTAGGTGTTTGTGTAAATGAGCTTAGTCCCACGATTGGTTGTGCGAGTTCGCCGTTGTTTCCAATAAATACGGCAACTGCGCCGATCCAGAGAAACACGTTTGTGAGGAGAACTGCCGTACCACCAACTGAGGTTACTTTCTTGATTTTATCCATGCCTTTAGTAGAGACAAATGTGACGGTCAATATCCAGCAGATACCGAGCACACCGAGCACTTGCGGGCCTTGAAGACCTAAAAGTGTCCAAGTTTGTGTCGTGTCTTTACCAAAGAGTGCGTTTGATACTGGAACCCACATACCTGATGCGACGTTGACCATCCATGTGATGTATGAAAAATACCACATAAATGTGCCCATAAACGCAAATCTAGGTCCGATGGATTTTGACATCCACGAATAGATGCCACCTTTTTCATTTTTAAAAGCGGAGCCGTATTCTGCAACCATCAATGCAAATGGTACAAAGAATGTGATTGCTGCGATGATGTACCACGGAATCGCTGCGTAACCCATTTTGTAAAACGATCTTGGGATGTTGTTAAATCCGTATACCGAAGTAAAAATCATAAGTGCAAGTGGTATTAAGGTTAACTTCTTTTTTGACTTAACGTTTGATGACATTTCAGTTCTCCTTATTATAAAATTTAGGACTTGCGTCCGCAGCAGATATTTTCCACAACGATCTGCTTGTTAATAATTTTACAATAAGCTTTGTGAATATACCATTAACTAACTTACATACTCTTAAACTATCATTCATAATCTGATTAACAATTGATAACAATTATCGATTCACAATTCATAACATTCAGGCAATTCTGACGGTTGCTATGATGGTCGATTCATACAGTCCGATTCTGGCAGTTGTTTCACAAAGTTGAGCCTTGTGTTTTTTTTGACGTGTCATAACCTAGCTCATAATACTGGTTATTGTTAAATGTAAAGCTCTTGATGACATCAAGGCCGAGCTTGCGCGTGTGTGCGTCATATGACCTTGGATTGATGTGATTGATAAACGTGATCAAGATCGGAAATCTTGGCTGCATCTGCGTCCTAGAGAATTCAAACAAATCTGGTAGGACATTTGTTCCCCGATAGTTTTTATGGATGCAAATCGGGCCATATTGGTATGAGTTTTCGAGGGTTAGTGTTTGGCCTAAGTATTCGGTATTTGGCAAATCCTGAATCATATGCTGAAAGAGCGGCCAAGCTGCCCAATAGCCCCATGATGCCGCCATGACATATGCGACAACTGAATCGCCATCCTCATCATCGCAAGCGATCGCTAGGCCTTGTTCTTTTTCGATAATTTCTTTAAACTGTTGTTCTGAAAATAGTGTAGTGACAAATCCGTTTGGTTTATCCGCCTCGCTAATCGTCGACACGTGATAGATCGACTGAAGTTCGGAGATTTTTGGTATATCCGCCAGTGTGGCATTTCTATAGATCATAAAAGCCTCCCATCCATTTACGGCATCATAAAAGTCGCTATGTACTAGTTCTACATAGCGACCCAAAGTCCTCTTTTATTGGTTTATTATATGCGTCTTAATGCGTTTTACAGTTTCTTTAGTGGAAAACGTCTCAACTTCAGTTTTGAAAGCAGTGAGTCCAGAAGCCATAACAGCACCACGCAATTTTGGCCAATACATCGCTGGACTTTTGAGACGTTTCATCATGAGGTTGCGACGCACGCTGTTACATGAGAGATCATAACGCTTTTCTGCGTGCTTGAGACCGCCTGCCAGCGCTTTAAATAGTTTAAGCGACGTCGTTAATCCATAGCTGAAGCCCTCTGCTGACGTTGGGCTCGTCGCACCTGCCGCTTCACCGATTAAAGCGAGCGGCAATCTGCTGCCGTTCATCACTTTTACAGATGCTGAAAAACATAGATCACTTTGTAGTTGAGAGCGTTCAATAAATGCCCCTTCTGACTTATCAGCCTCTTCAAGCGAGATACCGAGATGCCTTGAAACCTTATGCTTCAACTTTGTGAATAATGCATCTGCAGACGCTCCAAAGTCGTCATCGCAAGGAATCGCCGTGCCAAGAATCAAATGATTCCCCTTTTGTATCGTCCACGAATAATAATCTGTAATGGTGCTATCGAAAATTCCAGTAAAGTATGGGAGCGTTTCATCAATTGGATACCATTTTTGAATGCTGAAGTATTTTTTCGATCCCCTTCCCGCGTCTTCATTTGAAGGTGGTAGAGAGCGTCTTTTCACAAGTGAATTGGCACCGTCTGCAGCTACAAGAAACTTTGCCTGTACGATTTGCATTTCGCCTTCAAAGTTTTTATAATGCACTTCCCAATAGCCGTCCATGGCGTAGATGTCCTTAACCACCATACCGCACCGCTTGTCAATGGCTTCTGGTACAAGTTCGAAGAGATAGCGATCGAAACGCTCTCGGTTCATGTTTAGATAATGTCTTGGATAATATCGTTCAAGTCCGTTGTCAAAATCGATGGTGCGGACTTTAAAAATCTGTGGGTTTTCGAGGACAGAAGCAGGCAATGACAATTCGAGCTTAGCCATGATTTTTTGCGCATCCGGTGACAATAAACCACCACAAGCCTTTTGTCTTAATAGGTCTTCGGGTAGATCTAGCCTTCTCTTCTCCAAAAGGCAGACTGAATATTGCGATGTGCTTCCAAGCAATCTCGCTAGATTGGAACCCGCTGGTCCTGCACCGATGATGAGTATGTCGAACATATAGATGCCTCCTTTATTTGTCTCAATATTACCTCTATATTTATCGTTTGTCAATAACAATATAGCGAACAATGATAAATGCGTATTGTTTTACATTGACATCGGATGCGTAAAATGTTATGTTTATACTATCAATGAACTTGGAGGCACCCATATGCGATCGTATCAAAATATCATACTAAAGAGCTTTATCGTTCTCATGGGCGGATTGATTGCTGGACTATGCATCCTTTGGCTACCGAGTTTGGCTAAGGATACCGCACTTAACAACCCAGATTATGCTTATTTGAGATTTCCAGTTCTCATCTATATGATCGCCTCAACGGCGCCATTTTACTTTGCACTATTTAAGGCGAATCAACTGCTGAATTTGATTCAACGCAAGGCGGCGTTTACCATCGAATCTGTTCGAGCACTAAAAGCAATCTCAATCTGTGGTGCACTCATCGCCTTTGCCTATCTGGTTCTAAGTGTGATTTTATCCTTGTTGGGTGCGATGCATCCGGGTATCTTGATCGCTTTTGCCGTATTGATTCTAACTTCCATCACGATTTCGTTTTTTGCCAACCTTCTGAAGATTCTCCTCGAAGAAGCCTTGGACTATAAAAACGACGTCGATTTGACCATATGAGGTGCGCATATGCCTATCATCGTTAATCTTGACGTCATGCTCGCCAAACGCAAAATGAGCGTTACTGAACTCTCCGAAAAAGTTGGGATCACTATGGCCAATTTATCCATCTTAAAAACCGGCAAAGCTAAAGCCGTTCGCTTTTCAACACTTGAGAAGATTTGCGACGTGCTTGCGTGTCAGCCAGGTGATATATTGGAATATACAAAAGAATAAAAAAATAAACGTCCCATCATGAAGCTGACTTCATTTTGGGACGTTTTTATTTTTTTGACTTATGAAAATGTTTTTTAACTTACGAATTTATTTTTTGCTCAAATAACAGCTAACGCAATACACTTCCGCATTCTCGTCATTTCTAGTAGACACTTTTAATTCGGTGTCACAGTTGCGACATTTAACCAAGATGAAAGATTCGTCTGCTTGATCGTTACTATAATGCGCACATGTTAACTCACAACCATCGAGTTCACACTCTGAACAGTCTTCAGATGGAAAATCAAATTCACATGTTTCTACAATGCCATTTTCTTCATCGTTTTCGTCGATGACGCTTTTAAGATTTTTACAACTGCTACAAATGCAAGCTTGCATTAATTGCCCTCCTCAAATATCGGTTTCAGTTCAGTTCATTTCCATAGAGTATAACAAAAACCGAAGCACAAGGCAATGCATGTTCTCTTATGCGTTTATGCTTTATGCGTTTTCTTTGATGAGCTGTTTGTAATCCGCTAAATCACTGTGAATCTCATCTTTAAGTGGGTTTTTCTTGTATTTGATGACTTTGCCAAAGTGGTATACGAAGACGCCAATATTAAAGGCCAACGATAAACCAGCAATGATGTAGAGCGCTGTAATGCTGTGTGTCGATTTAACCGCGTACTTTGATGTATCAACAAATGTCGGGAATGACATAACGAACATCATCCAGATACCAAGTGTTTGCGCACGGTGTTGTAGCCAAGCACCTTTTTTCATGAAGAAAGCAGGAATCGTACAAGAAATCAACAATGCTGCACCAGCATAAAACGCATGATCTGGGACACAGTTGTAGACATAAGCAAAGTTCCAAAGGTCATAAGCGATGATCCAGAACCAAAGTTGATCTGGCCAAATCATATCTTTGTGTTTGCCTTTGCTGACGATGATGCCCAACCAACCGGAAAGTGTGATGATATTCAAAATGCCTGCAATGCCGTTCATGACATTCCATGGGCCACCGACGATGATCATGCCATCTAAAAAGCCATTTGTGCTCATAAGTTCGAATTCACGAACGACGGCTTCCAGTATGTTAACTGATAGAATAATCGGTGGAAATAGTAACATATATTTGTTTTTACTCAACTTTTCAGAATATCTGATGGCCATGAAGCCAAGACATCCTGCCAATGAAGAGTATACTTTCGCCCATGCGAACCAAGTGCCCACGCTCGAGCCCGCACTAGCAGTTTTCGGCCAAAGTGTAAAAGTAAGTATGATAGGAAGAACTAAAAAGAGTGCAATCGAGAATTTTTTACTCATTCTCGCAAGGTGGTTGACGCCTATTAAACCACCCAAAACAACAAACCACATGACGTACGAATACCAAGGTACCGCTTCAAAAAGGAACATGATAAACCCCCAAAATAATTATTAAAACGACAGTCATTTCGTTTCACCGAATCTCATTCTGTTACAGATTAGCACTAACCTATTTCCTTGTCAATAATGTAACAACCTAACTGATGGATTATTTCAAACAATTTGAAATTAAAAAATGACCGTGTTATACTAACGATGAAAAATCGAGAAATATTCCATATCAGGTGACTATATGAAGAGACTAACGAAACGTCAAAAACAAGCAATTGCCACAAAATTTAAAATACTTGAAATCTCTTTTGGGTTATTTAAAAGCAAGGGCTATGATTCTGTAAAGGTACAGGATATCTGCGATGCAGCTGAGATTTCTGTGGGTGCCTTTTACCACCATTTTTCTTCTAAACTCGAGATCATCAATACGGGTTATGAACAAGTAGATACGTTATTGATTGAAAGATACGAATCCAAAACTCATGACGATTATCGTCAGATGATCATCGATCTCATGGGTGAAGGTGGCAATCTACTGGAAGAATTGGGATGGCCATTTGTCTCAGAGGTCTACAAAAACCTGATCACTCTAGATAATAAATACACACTCAGCGAAACGAGACCAGTATATATTGAATTAACGAATGCGCTAAAATGTGCAATACGCGTCGGTGCAATCGAGAAAACGCAGTCCCCTGACGAACTAGTAAAGACAATTATGCGCCTATCTAGAGGGGCAATTTTCGACTGGTGTCTCAACAAAGGCACTTACAAATTGAAAGATCGGATCCTTGAAGATATCAATTTAGTAATTCCCATTTTATAAAGTTAGAAAGGATGTCAAAATGAAGCCACAAGTAACCTTAGGAACAATTTCAGATGGCCGTCTATACGATTTAGGTGACCTCGTCAAAGCGGATACTGATGGCTGTAAAAATTGTAGTGCTTGCTGTCACGGTGTAGGCGATTTTATTTCACTGACACCTTTTGATGTGCACGTCTTGTCAAAGCATATGAATATGACTTTTGATGAACTGTTAGTAGATGCTCTTGAATGCCACGAAACGGGAAAAATAGAGATACCGCATCTGAAAATGCACGGTGCCTCGAACAAATGTTACTTTCTAAATGAAGAAGATAGATGTAATATCCATGCACATCGCCCAAGTATCTGTCGACTATTCCCACTTGGGCGTGTCTATGAATCGGGTGATTTTAAGTATTTCTTACTGGAAGATGCCTGCGTGAAGCCGGAGCTTACAGATATTTTGGTTGAAGATTGGATTGGCATCAAAGAATATCCGGAAAACAAAGCTTTCATTATGGCATGGCATGACATATTGCGAGCACTGGCATTTCGCGTCAAGTTCATATATGATGATCAAACCTTAAAAGGTTTAAATGCGTATCTCCGCCATACTTTTTACGATATGGCTTTAGAAGATGATGAGGATTTCTACGCCGCATTTTTTAAAAGAGTGCCTGGTGCTAAAAATGTTCTTGGGATATTGTAGCTAAAAGTGTATAATCAGGTAAGGTAATTTTCAAATATCCATATACAATAAACAATAACTTATGAGGTGAATTTTATGGCAGATTTAAAAAAAGAAGACACTATGAACGGATGCGGTTGTGGTCATGACCACGATCATGAGCACGATCACGAGCATGTTCATACAGTGACATTAGAGCTTGAAAATGGCGAAGAATTGGTATGTCCAATCCTTGAGATTTTTGAAGTGAACGATAAAGAGTATATCGCACTTTTACATCCACAAGAAGAAATCGCACTTCTTTACGGCTTCATCGAAGACGAAGCAGAAGGTTCAATCGAACTGACTGAAATCGTAAGCGACGATGAATACGAAATGGTCTCTAAAGTTTTCAGCACTTTGTTTGAAGATGGCGAAGAGGAAGAAGAAGAAGTGGTATAAGAAAAGTAATTGAAGTGTACTCTATAAAAAATACGAAACAGGCAGTTACAAATCTAGTTTTTAGATTGTATCTGCCTGTTTTTTGTATTCAAGTTTTAGAAAAAACGTACTTGACACGATTGGTCATATTGTATATATTGTATATATACAATATGCAAGAGGTGATCAATTGAACATTAACATTAGTAACTCAAGTGGCGATCCTATTTACGAACAAATCACTTCACAGATCAAAAACGCCATCATGAATGGTGAGTTGTCTGAAGGCGATGCCCTTCCGTCCATGCGTCTATTGGCAAAAGAGCTCAGAATAAGCGTCATCACGACGAAACGCGCCTATGAAGAATTGGAAAATGATGGTTTTATCGTCTCTATCATGGGAAAGGGCAGCTTTGTAGCAACAAAAAACTTGTCCTTCATGCGTGAAGAACATCTGAGAAAAGTTGAAGCGCTACTCTCACAAGCAGTTGATAATTCGAAAATCTGCGGTCTTGAGCTCGACGAACTCATCGATATGTTAACGATTTTTTATAAGGGAGATTAATTATGGAATTTGCACTGGAAATTCAAGGACTTACAAAAAAATACGATGGATTTACACTGGATAATCTATCCATATCACTACCAGGTGGCTGTATTATGGGCTTTATTGGTGAAAATGGCGCAGGTAAAAGTACGACTATCAAACTCATTTTAGATCTGATATTCAAGGATCAAGGCACCATCTCAATTCTTGGACACGCAGGTGGTGAAAGTAATAAACTGCTAAAAGAAAATATCGGTGTCGTAATGGATGAATGTTATTTTCCAGAATCTTTAAATGCGAATCAAATCGATAACATCATGAAGAATATCTATAAAACATGGCAATCAGACGTATATCATGGTTGGTTGAAACGATTCGATCTCCCTCTTAAAAAAACGATCAAGGACTACTCACGTGGCATGAAGATGAAGCTCGCTATTTCAGTTGCTTTGTCACATGATTCGAAGATTTTGATTCTAGATGAAGCGACAAGTGGTCTAGACCCCATCGTCAGAGATGAAATCCTGGATGTCTTTTTAGAATTTATCCAAGACGAGTCGCATTCTGTATTTATGTCCTCTCACATCATCAGCGATCTTGAAAAAGTCTGCGACTACATAACTTTCATCCATAAGGGTAAGCTCATTTTCAGTGAAGCCAAAGATACACTATTAGAGCAATACGTCCTAGTAAAATGCTCCAAGAGCGATATTCTTAGCATTCCAAAAGAAGCCGTGCATGGTATTAGAACAAACAGCTTTGGCATCGAAGCTCTCGTCGAGCGATACGCAGTGCCACAAAATCTCGTGATGGACCGGGTCAATATTGAGGACATCATGCTCTATAATATCAAGGAGTTTAAATTATGAGAGGATTATTGATCAAAGACTTAGTGAATTTGAAAAGTCAAGCGCGCGTCATGCTTGTGCTTGTGGTGTTTTACATTTTTATCGCGATATCAAGTGAAAATACTGCTATCCTAGGTGGTATCATCGCCGTACTAGCCGCTATGTTACCTATCACAGCCATGGCTTACGACGAAAAGGCCAAATGGGATAGGTATGCGCTCACCATGCCAATCACCCGACGCGATCTCGTATTAAGCAAGTACTTGCTCGGAATTGGCTTTTCGATTATAGCATTCGGCATTAATATACTCTTGAACTTTCTTCTCGGATACTATCCTATCAAAGAAATTTTCATACTATCCGGAGCACTCTTAGGGGCGAGCTTCTTGTTCTTAACTTTGGTATTACCTGTGATGTTTAAATACGGCGTCGAAAAAGGCCGTATCGTCATGATGATCCTCATATTTTCGCCTACCGCGGTAGCGCTGCTGCTTCAAAAATCGAATATTGCACCACCCAGTCAAGCATTCTTGGATCAGCTCATTTATATTATACCTGTAGCACTCGTTGTGTTATTAGGGCTCTCAATCATGTTCTCTATTCGTGTGTACCAAAAAAAAGAGTTATAAAACAACTCAAAAAAGCTGGCATCCGAGTCATTCAGATGTCAGCTTTTCTATTCGTTCATTTTTTATCTTAACAGTGCTAAAAATTCTTCTTGAGTCTCTTTTACAATCAAAATATCATCCAACAAACCAAATGCCTTGCCTTCATGCTGCTCACAGTTATCGATGCATCCAAATTCGAGATTGCTTTCCGATACGACTTCTTTGATTTTATGTTCGTCGATATTGGAACAACACTTACATATTTTTACCATTCATATACCTCCATCACCATTAGTCAAATTAGAGTATATCGCAAGTTTATGAAGATTATGTGTGGAAGAAGCTATCATTTACTTTGTCAACAGAAGCATCGCCACCATCGCGACGATGGCACTTATGCCCATCAATGCACCTATAAAGATAAGGCTCTTTGTAACTGGTCGATTGAAGATGATTTTATTTTTAACTTGAAAAGCTGTTGAGATTAACCCGCCTATTATGACAATGAACATGAGATCCCAATTGGATTCGAAAAAATCACGCATAATCTGGGTGGATCTTAACACGACATCTATGAGGACGGCAAACAACATGAATCGCCCTGTATAGGCATCACCTTGATAGACAACAGCCTGCGTTCTTTCATCGACAATACCGTAAAGAGGCGTACTTTTTTCAGATTTACTTGGATCACTTGGTGTACTTGATTTATTTGTCATCTTTATCATCCTCCAAATAGAACAATTCTTCAAATGTTTTATGCAAACATTTTGTCAGGATCAGGGCGAGCATAGCTGTTGGACAATATTGACCAGATTCAATTGAGCCAATCGTCTGTCGCGATACACTTGCCAGGTTTGCGAGTTGTTCCTGAGACAATCCAAGTTCAACACGCGCCAACTTAATTCGATTTTTAAAGCTGCTTTTTTCGTTCATCGCCTATCGCCTCATCGCCTTTCAATAGAATCACATATTTTTCTTTTTCTGATACAACAATCATAACACAGCAAAATAAAATGTCAAGTATACTTGTCATATTACCAAGTACACTTGACATTTATTTGATTTAAATTTCAGTTTGAATAATTTCAGCTTAGTAAGTTTCTGTTTCAAGTTCTAAGTTGCTTGCGCTTCCCTACAGCCAGTGACACGATGATAAATGCGGTAGCAAACCCAAGTTCGATCAGCAAGATGGCAAAGATCTCTTTAAGGGATGCAAAATCAAAACGTGTTAGTGCTGCAATCTGCGTATTCGCTTTGACGTACCAATACGTCGGGAAGAAGCTTGCAATTCTTAGAATGCTGTCGGCCAAAAATGCCTGTGGCACAAACACACCACTTAGAAAGCAAGTGGACAAAGTAACGATATTTGCGATCGCCGATGACGCTTCTTTGCCTTTGACGAGGGTGCCAATCAGGAAGCTCAAGCCTAATACCGTTAAAGCAAAGACGATAGAATTGAGCATGAAATAGAGTGTGTTGAGTTTGAAGACATTTCTAAAGTCAAATGCCAGACACATAAACACAAGGATCAGCCAAGTGCCGAGTGCGAAAACGCCGTTTGCGAGCAAGAATTGCATGCTCACTTTTAACCCGTTCATAGGCCCGCAAGCGTTGCGCCATTTGATTTCTCTTCGATTGAACACAAGCATGATGCTCGAGACGCCGAGAATCATCACAAACATGTATGAATACGACAGATAGTTAAAGAAAAACGGCATCAAATCACCTTGGATGACATTGGGATCCGGGTCGATCAAGGTGACATTTGCACGACTGTTCATCGTATCTGCAATGCGATCTACGAGGTCTTTCTCATTGATATCGGGATCTCCTAATGTGTATAGGTTTGCGATCTGCATAAATTGATTGAGATGGAGGGATACTTGCGTAGACTCATAAGTGCCTGGTACGGTGTGCGTTTCAAGCGTCATAGGTGTACCAGCCAATACTGATTCAGTAAAGCCTTCAGGGATGCGTATGATCATGTAGACGGCTCTAAAAAACAATGCATCTTGTATCGCTTCCTGATCGTCCTTCAGCTCGACCTGATTTGAGACATCAGCAAGTGAGGTCTTAAGACCTTCTGTGAAAAGCGTTTCCTCTTCTGATATTATGGCAATGGAAACCTTGGTATCGCTATACGAATCTGGCGTTTCATCCTTTTTATTGATGGACATCACAATCAGTGAAACAAAGATAAATGCGACGATATAGATCATCATTACCATTTTGTTCTTGTTGATGATTTTTAGGCATACTTTAAAGACTGGCATACTTTCGCCCCCTTATGATGAAATAGGTCAAGCCGCAAAATACGATCGAATATAGCGACATGCCTGCCAAATTGAGAAAAAGTCGCGTGTGTGTTTCATAATAATATAGAGCATAAAGCGCATCCGAGAGTTGGTTCGCTGGATTGAGCCATGCGAGAAGCGGCAATTTTTGAGCGATATAATATTTGACATCGCTAATCATCATACCTGCCAAGAACGAGCCAAGCATGGATATGAAGAGCACCACAGCGATTTTCATGCCTTCACTTTTTTTGACTACTGCTGACAACATGGTGCCCATGGATATCCCGAGGATACTTCCAATCAGCAGGATAAGGACAACATAAAACGTATTGGCGCCAAAAGTTACGCCGAGTACCAAATCCATGTAGACCAGTAAAACCAGTAAGCCTGAAAAATGAAACAAAATAGCCGCCAGCATGCCTGCCGCGAAGACTTTGAGCTTATGGACAGGGGCTACATTGAGACGTGCCGCTTGGCTGCTTAGATTTGCCTGCACGCGATTGACTTCTTCAAGGCCATACATACTGCCATAAAGACACGACATGGCAATCAACGCATAAAAGTAAACGAGCATCGGATCGGAGGCTTTATCTGTAACACTGACTTCGCGGATATAATTTTGTTGTAGCGCCATCGATTCCATAAGTGCAGGTAATGCTTCAGGGTTATTTGCTGTAATTTCACTAATTGTTTTAGCATTTTGGCTATATTGATCCAAGAAATTTTTTAAAATACTTTGGTTGAGCCCCGTCCTGGAAACGACAAGTGTCAACGGCTCTGTTATCTCCCCAGCCATGATATATCCGTAAATCTCACTGTCTGAAAGCAGGCGTTTTGCGGTTGCTTCATCGCTACGCGTGAGATTGAATAGTCGATCATCTCCACTTGAAAGTTGATTGATCGTCTGATCAAATGCTGGAAATGCTTCTATACCAACTACTGCGACCTCAATCGGTGAAAAATTGTCAATCGTCTTGATATTGCTAAGGGTGATGCTGAAAAAGGTCGCTAGAACGAGTGGAAAAACCATTATCCAGAACACCAAATTTTTCTGTCTGATCAAGCTTTTTACCCTATAACTAAAAATGTGTAAAAACATAGTCGCCTCCTAATCCCGCAGCTCTTTGCCGGTTATTTCGAGGAAAACGTCGTTGAGTGTCGGTAGCTCCGAATGGATTTTCCCAAAAGTCACTTGTTCGCGTTTTAGAGTTTCGAGTACATTTTCGAGATTGTTCTTTCCCTTTGCCGATCGAATCGTCAATATGCCACCGTGTTCGTCTACTGTGATAATATTTTGTAACGACTCTATCGCCAAAAGTTGCTTAGATGTCAGATCAAATGTTTCCACGGTTATTTTCTCACCAAGGGAAATCATGTTTTTTAGAGCATCTTTTGTACCAGTGGCAATAACATTGCCCTTATCGAGAATCATGATGCGTGTGCAAATCTGTTCCACTTCCTCCATATAATGCGAGGTATAGATGATGGTTGCCCCTTGTTTATTGAGCGCCAATATGCCTTCTAGAATTTTGTTGCGACTTTGTGGGTCGACGGCAACCGTAGGTTCATCTAAGATGATGAGCTTCGGTTTATGTGCGATGCCACATGCGATATTGAGCCTTCTAAGTAGACCACCGCTAAGCTTTTTCGGATAGAATTTTTTAAAGTCCTCTAAACCGACAAACTGTATCGCCTCTTCTACAAGACCTTTTCTCACTTTTTTATCTGAAACATACAGCCCACAAAAATAATCGATGTTTTCAATGACAGTCAGCTCATCGAATACGGCAACATCCTGCATCACAATCCCAATGTCGCGTTTGATATCATAAGATTCGGGCGTCATTGGCTTGTCAAATACGAACACCTCACCCTTATCGTATTTGAGAAGCGACAAAATACAATTGATCGCCGTTGTTTTACCTGAGCCGTTCGGTCCAAGCAATCCGAATATTTCACCTTGTTCCACTTCAAAACTCAGATGATCCAGTGCCAATAGATCCCCATATCGTTTTACCAATTGATTGACTTTTACGACCATATTTTGCCTCCTATTTTCAGAAATATTTAATTTCATGATTATGCGATTTCATAATTTCCAATTATGTCAACAACGCTTAAATTATGCGTTTATGCGTTTTCCTCATGCTTTAAGTATAGGTGAAATGCACGGTATCTGTTAGTGCCATCCATCACTATTATGAGGTGACATTTGTCACCTTGATTTGTGTCACCTTCAAGTGATAGACTATAGATAAATACTAAAACAGAAACAGCTATATATACATAATATTACATGCATTTTCTCAATAGTTATGGAGGCTAATATGCCCTTTAAATTTAATCCCACACTGATCATACTTTTCGCAAGCTGTGCCATTATACAGCTTCTCTATCCTACAGATATTATAGAAGTGCTGCCTTTCATAGTTTGCGCCATAACGGCTGGTCTTATTTACTATACTGACAAACCGCTTATCAAGCGTCTTGCGTTGATTTTCTATCTCATCCTTAGTGGCTTTTTGCCCGCCTATATTCTGTTCATCCCCGTAATACTCTACGCTTTTGTCGATGAAAGCACGCACTATTGGCTTCTCACTGCATTATTTCCATACCTCATGCATATTCAGCGCCTAATAGACATACAAGACAAAGTGTTTCTATCACTCATTTTGTCTCTTATGGCCTGTCTTCTAAAATATCAGCAAATCAATCAAATGCGTCTCAAGCGAGATCTAACACAAACCAATGATGCCATGCGCGAACTTACTTTACATTTAAATGAAAAGAACCGACTTTTAATGGCCCATCAAGACGATGAAATTCACCTCGCCACACTCAACGAACGCAATCGAATCGCTAGGGAAATGCACGACCACGTAGGCCATCAACTATCAAGAGTGCTATTACAAATCGGTGCACAGCTGACGCTTAAACCCGCTGACCCTGCATTGCTTTCAATGAAGGAAACATTAGACAGTGCTATGGACAACCTCAGAATGAGCGTCCACGATCTGCATGACACATCAATAGATCTTGAAACCCAGCTCAGACAGATTGTGACACAATTTGAAAACTGTCCCGTCGTATTTAACATCAGACTTGATGCCGCACCAGCTGCTAAGGTGAAATACGCTTTCATCGCAATTCTAAAAGAAAGCCTTTCAAACGTCTCCAAGCATTCTCAAGCGACTGAGGTCAAAGTTTCACTCATCGAACATCCGAGTTTTTATCAGATGATCATAAGCGATAACGGCAGAGTCACAAATAATGTTGGGAATAGTGTAACTCGTTTAAATGGTGAAAATGGCAACAATGGCTACGCACTTTACGACTTAATCCATGCCAACCTTTTGGACCATGGCATCGGCCTAAAAAACATCGAACAACGCGTCACAGAGCTCAAAGGACGTTTTCTCATCAGAACGCAAAATGGCTTTGAACTATTTATTTCGATTCCTAAGTAAATGAACAAGGAGAACTTTATGACGATCTTATTAGTTGACGATGACCCCATCGTATGTCTTTCACTTAAAACAATCATTGAAGCCGATCCAACAATCGAAGTGGTGGCTACTGGCTCAAATGGTCATGAAGCCATCGCCCTCTTTCAACAACATAAGCCAGACCTTTTACTCATCGACATTCGCATGCCAGAACTCAATGGACTTGAAGCGGCGGATGCCATCCTGCGACTTGACCCAGATGCCAAAATATTATTTTTGACGACTTTTTCAGATGATGAGTACATAATTAAAGCCCTTCGCATCGGCGCAAAGGGCTACTTGTTGAAACAACATTTTGATCGCATCGTACCATCCATTAAAACCGTATTGCTCGGTCAGAATGTCTATGGCGACGAGATTATGACGCGTCTTCCTGAACTGCTAATCAAAAACAGTAAAATGGCGACTGCCCCTAATTTGGGACTTAGTGAAAAAGAGTTTCAAATCATAGAAAAGGTCTCTGAAGGCCTCTCCAACAAAGAAATTTCAGACACGCTCTTCCTCAGTGAAGGCACCGTCCGCAACTATATCAGTGCCATATTGGAAAAGCTGGAGTTAAGGGATCGGACACAGCTCGCGATCTTTTATTATCAAAATATACGATAGAAATAAAAAAACGGCTACAATTAGTGTGTCATAAAGCCAGCAGGCGGTATGCCCAGTGCTCTTATAAGCCTCGCCCAATAATTCACTTGCGATGCCGTTGTTACGATCATCACGATTTCTCTCTCAGAAAAAGAGGCTTTAACGCGGTTTATAAAGGCATCTGAAAGCTCGATAGGTGTTTCTGTGATGCTTTTCGTATATAGAATCGCGCACTTTTCACGCTCGGATAATGACGGAATCATATCGAGGTCAAGCTGACCCTTCAGACCCTGCATTTCCTCTTCAGTAATGCCATTGAACTCATAACCAGCCGCATTCATGTCGATACAAAACGGACAACCTACCTGCAACGACACTTGCACCCGAATCAATTGAAGGATTTTGGCACTGAGGTCTTTGCTAGGATGCCCATGTGCGACAAGCGCTTCCATCACACCAGAGCTGATTGCGGCCTTTGGGTACCAAGCGAGCAATTTTGGAGGCAACAGATCTTTACCCGTAGCACGTTTGGCGAAGAAAAGGCCTAGTTTGATATAAAATGGCATTTTTTTTGGTGGTTCAATATAGGCTTTCATCGTAGTTTTCATCAAATTTCAGGATTGGCAGGAATGCCTGCGATTGCTTCTATTTCAACAAGTTGATTTTCATAGCCCAAAATCGTAACGCCGGTTAATGTACTTGGGACATCATGGTCGCCAAAAGCTGCGCGTATCGTGTGCCAAGCTGTTACCAAATCATCGCGATTTTGTGAAGCTACTAGTACTCTAGTATAGACCACATTTTCAAGTGTTGCATCACTAGCCTTCAGAGCTTCAATTAAATTATCGATACATAGCTGTGCTTGAAGTGCATAATCGCTTCCATCAGGGATATCACCCTCTTTATCAAGCGGACAAGCGCCTGCCATGAAAAGCAGATCCATACCGGCAGGCACGCGACTGCCATATGCATAATCGACGTCTGCCATGTTTGATGATCGAATTAATTCAACTTTTTTACTCATATTATCCATCCTTTCTACTAAAAGCTATGTGTGAAGGCTTTATTCACTGAAATCATATTTATGATAGTAAGAATTCAATTATATTTTGTACTTTAATGCCTTCATAATCATCAAACGGCGTTTCGTCCATGGTCAAAACAACTTTTAGATAATTGTCAGAAATGGCTTTGAGTGGCCGCAACTCACGCTCTCTCACCTCAGTCGCTAAAATTGTGGCTGAAACCTGATAATAAATTTTTTCAGTCAAATTTGTTGCTACAAAATCGACCTCAAAAGTACCCACTTTACCAATAGTAACGTTATATCCTCTTCTGATGAGTTCAATAAAAACGATATTTTCTAATACATGACCAAAATCAGTATTCCTAAGTCCAGTAAGTTTATTGCGAATACCTATATCAACAATATAATACTTTTCTAAAGTCTTTAAAATTTGTTTGCCTTTTAGATCAAATCGATTTGCTTTATAAATAATAAAAGCATTCTCCAGCATTCTTAAATAATTATCAATTGTATCACTAGTAACTTTTCGACCACTACTCGTTAGATAATCACTTATTTTCTTTGTAGATACAATACTGCCTATATTTGCAGCGATATACTTCAGAACGGTTTCTAATAAAGCAGTATCTCTAACATTATTTCTATCAACAACGTCTTTCATTAAAACAGTGTTGGTTATCCCCTCTAAGAAATCACCAATTGTGTCTGGATGATCCAAAAGTTCAACAACTGTTGGTAAACCACCGAACTGTATATAGTTATTGAACGATTTCTTTAAATCCGCTGCATAATCACCAGTCGTAAAATCAATGTATTCTTTAAATGATAATGGCAACATCTTAATTTCAACATATCGTCCAGATAGAAGCGTAGACAATTCAGAAGATAATAAATAAGCATTCGAACCTGTAATATAAATATCTACATTTGCATCTACCAAAAAAGAATTAATGACCTTTTCCCACGATTCTACTTGTTGTATTTCATCCAATAAAATATAAGTTTTTTCTTTAGTGTTTATCATTTTGCCTTTAATATAGGCGTGAAGTTCTCGATAACCGCTCATTTGGTCAAATTCAAACGATTCAAAATTCATTCGTATAATGTTATTTTGAGAAATACCACTGTCAATCAAATACTTCTCAAACAAAGAAAGCAAAGTTGACTTACCACATCGTCTGATTCCGGTAATCACTTTAATAAGCGGTTTGTCTTTAAATTGAATCAGTTTAGAAAGATATAAGTTTCTATTTTTCATAGTATCACCTCATAACGAGATTATACTCTTTAAAAAAACATTTTTCAACTTTTATTCGACTATACTCGTAAAACTTTCACTTCTCATGAACTTAAATCGATTCACATCGTCATGAAGTGCTTCAGCTAATTGATTTAAGTTATCACATGAATTGTATATACTCATGATTGCCACCGTTTGATTTTCAACTGAGATAACAATCTTGTCCGTACTCTTACTGTTGTCATTGCTAATTTGTGCCGATTCTTCAATGCTGTCACGTAATGTGTCCTTGATTGTTTGTATCGTCATCCTCGATTGTGATGTGTCTTCGATTAATTGATCGACTTTTTCTATCGTTTTTTTGATTTCAATGTACTTCTCACGCGTTTTTGAGACACTTGATTTTTGTAGATCAGAAATATCGGTCAGTGATTTTATTGTGCCAACCACCTCACTGTGGCTGCTTTGAAGCTGGTTGACGATCAAATTGATTTGCTGGGTTGATTCTTTGGATTGTTCAGCCAAGCTTCTTATCTCGTTTGCCACTACTGAGAAACCCCTTCCATGTTCACCAGCTCTAGCTGCTTCGATTGCTGCATTTAAAGCGAGTAGATTGGTACGGTTGGCAATGTCCATGATAAATTTGCTCGCCAGTTCGATTTTCAACGAGTCTTCTGTGCTTCTTTCTACCTTTTCCTGCATGTTTTGATTCGCTTTGATTGATTTCTCATTGATCTGAGAAAGCTCAGACATAAGTGACATGCCTTCATCGACTTTTTCTTTCATCAGACTCATGTCGTCTATCATGCTTTTATGCACGATGGCATCACTTTCAATGGCCATTTCTAAATTCATGAGTGCTTCGTAACCATCACTCGCCTTATCAACTTGCTTAGTTGAGCCATCTGATATTTCATCGATGGTACCAGCAATTTTTTGAGCATTAATGGTCGCATTTTGCGTCTCATTTTTTAACATGATGGACGCTTCTTTTAAATCAATAGAGACTGTATCGACTTTGCTAATTATACTCTGTAAACTCACGACGATGGTCATGATAGAAGCACTCAGTTCACCGAATTCGTCACGACGATTTAAAAGTGCTCTATCCGGTTCAACGGTCAAATCATAACGAGCGATACGCACCGTTAAATCCATCAATTTTGAAATTGGCTTAATAAAACTCTTTGCTGTTGCAAACGCCATAAGTAAACTCATTAGGACAACGCCTACAGAGACTATTAAAATCAGTTCACCAAGCGCTTTTTGTCCGCCAAACACCTCTTCGTGGGCAACCTCTATGACCATTCCGGCAAAACTATTGCCCACTTTCACGACTGATAAATTGGAAACCGTTTTTGAGTTGTCATAGCTATTCACAACCTGAACGTCAGCAAAATCGATGTTGTTTGCTTCAATTTGTTCCGCTAGCTCTGCCACATAGACTGTCGATATCGACTCTTTAAGTGCACTATTTTCTGCAAACGGTGCGCGAGACGTATTGGTCAAGAGTAGCCCATTTTGATCCACAAGATAAACGTCTGCGGTGGTACCTAAAACATCTTGCCCTGATTTAACGATCTGATTCAAGTCTTCTTGATTGATGACGATGTTGATAGTACCAATCACATCTGTAGTCTGATTTTCATAACCACCAATTGGCGTTGATAACACTAAGATGTTATCGTCTATAAAAGAATTTCGAAATAGATTCGACCATGTTTGCTCACCCTCAAGTGCCTTTAAACAATAATCGCCTACAGTTGCAAGAGGCGCTATATCCAGTGCCTCATAATTTAAAGAGAAGATGACTTCGTTGTATGCATTGGTTATAAATATATCTGTATAACCATAATAGGAAGATGCCTGAGTTAGTAAATGCTTAAAATCTTCGTACACTTTTGACTTTTCCTCGGCATTTACTTTGTAAGTATTCAGTTTTTCGACACCTTCTCTGACGATTCTAGACTCTGAAAGGATCTGTGCATCCCCTTCTCTTGCTTTAAAGTAAGTCTCGATACGGTCATTGGTCATCTTTGCAAATAGTGCTGTATTTTTCTCTACTTGCACCGCCACTTCTTCGGATGATTTGTTAATGCTGATCGTGCTAAGTAATACAATTGGAAAAAAACCTATGAACAGCGCCATTAGTACTAGCTTCACTTGAATACCAAATCTCATGGTCAACCCCTATGTCATATATTTTATTTTCATTACATCATTCATATAATTTTATTTCTAAACTTATAATGTTATTTCCTCAATTAAATTTAGCATGACAATGTTAGGTGGAAATATGGTTTGCGTTATGTCTGTGTAAAGTACCGGTATTAAACAAATTGACAAAACGTCATCTGACCCTATCAATTTTATGCATTCTGCATATTTACTACGAGTCACCTCGCTGGTATGCTGTACCTAATTCAACTTAGGAGGCAATCTCATGGATAAAGGGCAAATGACACAACAAACAAAATTAACGACGAAAGATTTAGTCTTGACTGGTCTATTAACGGCTATTGTTTTTTCAGCGACAATGTTTGTAAACATTCGTTTACCGATTTCTATTAACGGTGGACTGATTCACATGGGCAATATCGCATTATTTTTGACGGCTTTTCTATTTGGCAAAAAGAAAGGCGCCATCGCTGGCGCTTTTGGTATGGGTCTATTCGACATACTTTCAGGTTGGACCGCATGGGCACCTTTTACGTTTGTCATTCGTGGCGTTATGGGTTACGTTATTGGTTCAATTTCACATGCCAACAATAAAGAGGGTGTGAACGCAATATACAATATCGTCGCTATCATATTAGGCGGTATATGGATGATAGGTGGGTATTACATGACCGAAGTCATTTTATATGGAAATTGGATGACTCCAGCGACTTCAATTCCAGGAAATATCGTACAAATCGTCTTTGGCTGTCTTTCAGTCATTTTGGCACCGATGCTTAAAAACGCGATCAAACACTTGTAAAATTAATGATGTAGATTAGGGAGGTAAAATAATATGAAACAGCTCATGATTATGACACCTGGACCAACGACGATACACGAAAGTGTGCGCATGGCAGGTGCAAAACCAATAACGAACCCCGATTTGGATTCAGCTTTTTACGAGGATTATGACCGCGTCTGCAATGGATTAAAAACACTCTTTGGTTCTGATCAAGACGTCATCGTATTGGGCGGTGAAGGCATCTTGGG
Organism: Acidaminobacteraceae bacterium; assembly: GCA_942493125.1. Classification (GTDB taxonomy): domain Bacteria; phylum Bacillota; class Clostridia; order Peptostreptococcales; family Acidaminobacteraceae; genus Fusibacter_C. Next base: position 1,293,978 of record OW818667.1, read on the forward strand.
CCTTGAGGCGAGCTGCGCGTCACTCATTGAAAAAGGCGATAAAGTGTTATGTTTAGATAACGGCATATTCGGTCATGGCTTTGGAGAATTTGCTGAAATGTATGGTGCCGATGTTACTTATTACACTGTGGATGATCGCGAAGCTATTGATCCAACAGCGTTGAGTGATTTCCTAGAAACATCACATGATTATAAATTGGCAACACTTGTCCATTGTGAAACGCCTACAGGCATAACCAACTCAGTTGAGGCACTCTGCCCACTACTAAAGCAATATGGCATCCTCACAGTTGTTGATTCGGTTTCAGCACTTGCTGGAGAAGTTGTCAATGCATTTGAGTGGCAGATGGATATCGTCATAGGTGGCTCACAAAAATGCCTTTCTGCACCGCCTGGACTTACACCGATGAGCATCAGTAGCGACGCTTGGCAAATGATGGCGGATCGAAAAACGCCTATCGCTGGATTTTATACAAATCTAACGACGTATAAAGATTGGAAGAAAAATCAGTGGTTTCCATATACACAGCCTATCACGCTGATTTATGCGCTTGATGAAGCTGTATCTCGTGCGAATAATGACGCAAATTTATATACAAGACATGCGTCTATCGCAGAAGAGACAAGAAAAAGTTGCCTCGCTTCTGGTCTGGAATTGTATGCTAAAAATGGCTATTCATCCACGGTTACTGCGATATGTGTGCCAAATGGCATTACATATGACCAGCTCTTCAGCGAAATGGTTGAGACACATGGAATCATGATCGGTGGCGGACTGGGGGAACTTAAAGATAAGGTCTTTAGAATCGGACATATGGGTGAAAATTGTCAGCTAGAATCCGTCTATATGACCTTAAGGGCACTAGATATCATCTTTAGAAAGCATGGCATCTTTAATGCACAAACCCCGAAGCTACATCAAACTTTTTCGACACTGATATCAATATAAAAATCATCAAATTAGTAAGCATAAATTCAAAAAAAAGAACAAGCGCATGATTAGCAGCTTGCTCTTTTATCTTTTACTATTTGATTCATATCCTCACTCTACACTGACAACGCGTTTTTTAATGACAACATTATATCGCATTTTCAAATCGATGATCTCATTTCTATTGTTCCCTATGAGTACTCTGACAACGGGTCTAAGCGGCATCAAGTCGTTGGTGCTGAGCACCAGGGCGATACTGCCGTCGCTTAGTTCGACCAAATCTCCTGGTGGATATGGGATGATTGCCCTTGAAAAGGCAAAAGCACTTTCATGGTCAAACATATTGCTTGGTCCCATGATATACTCCAGAGTTTCACTAGCCGTATGCGCTTTCCTATGTCGCCTGTCTGAAGTCATTGCATCGTAGACATCGGCAATCATGACAATTTTGGTGTACTTATCGATATCTGGTGCTTTTAACTTATTGGGATACCCACTTCCATTCATACGTTCATGGTGTTTTAAAACGATATTTTTGACGAAGGCATTTGCCTGTGTGTTATCATTTAACAATTGACGACTTAACTCAGGATGTGAACGTATGATGTTGTGATCCGTTTCAGTGTATTTTTCAGACTTGTTGGTGATTAATGGCTCCAATAATTCATTGCTGATATTCATTAGAAGTGACCCTTGAGCCAAATACATCAGTTCTTTTTCAGAAAATCCAAGATTTAAACCGACAATAACCGATAAAATAGCCGTATTGACCGCATGTTCATAATCGTAAATATCGAGATGCTTAACATCCACCAAAGTAATTTGACGGTCTTTTCTAAGCATGAGTTCAGATACGATGGTTTTTGACATTTCAGTCACGCGATTGATCAGATTTTCACCTTCTGATGAAAAAGTAGAAAGACCCTTCGATTTCTTGAATGTAGAAATACCAACTATTAGATCTTGATTGAACTTCCGTCTTAGCTTTGGATCGATAACATCTTTCAGATCAAAGGCATCATCCAGGTTCATTTCTTCTTTAATACTTTCTGTAAGTGCATCCGTTATATATATCGATAGAATATCTTGATTTCTCAAGGCTCTGATCACTTTTTCAGATATCGGTGTCGCCTCTTTTAGAAGCATGCTGCCACTACTGGTATATACGGATTTAGCAACTAAAGAATTCTCTGGTATTTCATCTATACTAACCCATCTCATATTTAGCCTCGATTGAATTTGTCTATGTATGTGCCTTATATGACTTCGTGACTTATTCGGTGAGGAAATTATTCAATTTCTATACTTATACACTATTTTAACATAAAATGCCCATTTTCCAATTAAAATCTTCATAGTAAATTTTACCCATAAAACAAAAACCTTAAGCGCTGCCTAAGGTTTTTTATAGTTCAATTTTATTTGTGGTTTCTTTTTTTATTTTCGCATCTTTTCCTTAAGTCGCTCACGTTTTGTCAAAGGTACCTTTGACTTACCCCATTCATTTTCCGAATGGAGCTGGTTGTAAAGCTTCCATCTTTCTGCAGATAACGTCTTTTTTTGTAGCGCCTCACGAATTGCGCACCCAGGCTCATTCTCGTGTCTACAGTCCGCATATTTACAGGCATCGATGAACGCTTCCACATCAGAGAACGCGATGCCAAGTCCTTCGGTCGCATCGAAAAGGCCAAGTTCACGTATGCCTGGCGTGTCGATAATCATAGCACCGCTAGCAAGTTTGATCAGTTGTCTGCTCGTCGTCGTATGTCGCCCTTTCGAATCCGTTTCTCTGATCGCATTGACTTTCATGACTTCCTCGCCAGCCATAACATTGACTAAAGTACTTTTCCCTACACCCGATGAGCCAATAAAAGCCAGCGTTTTTCCTGACTTAAAAAATGGTTTGAGTGCGTCTAGCCCAAAGCCTGTCTTTGCACTTATTGCAAATACATGTTCACAACCGGTAAATCGTTTCACCTCTTCTACATGCGTCTTGTAGGCGTCATTGCTGTCGGCTTTCGTTAGCACAATGACCGGTGTCGCACGACTTTGAAGTGCAACGCTTAGGTAACGCTCAATTCGGTTGAGGTTAAAATCGTGGTTCAGTGAGATCATGATAAAAACATAATCAAAATTGACGGCGATGACTTGTTCTTTCATGGTTTTAACATAACCTGCAGCGTGTCCAGAAAAATCCGTCCTAGAAAATTGACTCTTGCGATTCAGTACCCGAGCGATAAGGGATACACCACTAGGGTTATATTGAATCATAACAAAATCACCGACTACAGGCACACATGGATCATCACCTAAATTATTATAAAAGGAGCCCTTTAGCCTTGCCGTAATCTCTCCATTCTCGCATACAACTGTGTAAATTTCACGATGACTTTCTAAGACCCTCGCTGGTATTAGATCAGGTGAATTGCCCATTTTGAAGTCACCTTGCCAACCGTATTCTTTTATATCCAACATACATTTCCTCCAATTTTTTGCACAAAAAAACTTGCCTATTAGCAAGTTCTGTTTTTTGTGGCCACAGTTTACAAGTAGGTTGCTTAATAACACTATTTAATTAGCTCAAAATCACCGTATTTAAATATGCCATAATAATCAACCCCTCTCAAACTATTGGTAAATGTATTGGTAAAGCGTTTGTTTCCTATCATTATTTTAACAAATGGCGGTGATAAATAAAAGATATTTTTTATGCGATTATGAACAAGACTTTTACACAGATTTAATCTGTTGATAATACCGCTCAAACACATAGGGCATAAACTTAGCTTAGATAGCAATTCATCCTTAACTAGTCATGTTACTTTGAACGCAATGTAATCAGGAGGCCTTATGCATGCAATGATCGAACGCCTACTTTTAAACGACAAACAGCTATACCTAACGCTAAATGCCGCTTCCAAAAGCAGTGCATTTGCTCGTATCATGCATGTAGTGACGCATTTAGGTGCAACCACTACGGCAATATTGGCTGCACTATTGGCGCTTTACCTTGAATATACCTATCAGATTCCCATTGGCATAGAGATGCTGCTCACACTCATAATTTCACAAATGATCGTTCAAACCATCAAACGACTTGTCAATCGACCAAGACCTTACAAGAGCATCTCTATAGCCAATGTTTTGAAGCCACCAGCATGCGCGTATTCCTTTCCATCAGGTCATACGGCATGTGCCTTCACGATTGCTTTATCCTACGCAAATGGCATACCTTCTCTCTTTTTCCCACTCATGTTGTTCGCTTTTATCGTTGGGATGTCAAGAATCATACTTGGGTATCACTACCCAACAGATGTGATAATCGGTATGTTGATTGCTTACCTCTCTCATGTATGGGCATTGATGCTCATATGACTTTATAATTCTCCACACCCACTTAAATAGGCCCCAGGTTGATAAAACCTAAGGCCTAATTTTTTTTATTTATTCATTCGTTTCAACTACTAAAATTTGATCGTAATTTTGATTCTCAATGGTGGGCTAGATATTTCAATGGTAATGGTAACTTTAGAAGCAAGGGCTTCGCCTTGGCCAACACCAGAAGTTGTCGTTAACTCAACTGAGCTAATGGTATCACCTAATGCCGTGTCATGACCTAATTTTATGACGTCGCCCATCATCCATTTCATGTTGGACTTTGCAAGATCGCTGATTGTCATATCAACTGGTTTGCCATCCACCATAATGACTGCGTTATCAGCCAAATCGAAGCTATAAACGAGTTCACGAGGGAATGTACTAGCACTTAGATCCGCGTTTCTTGTGACCGTGAATTCTTTAAAGGTAGCTTTCCCAGCACCTGCACCAGTTCCTGCACCCATGATGACATCTTCAATCAATACAGGTGATGATTTATCAATCCTTTTGAACGTAGAGTAATCAATTAATACCGTTTTTGTGTCGGCTTCATAGCCAATTGTAACGCCTTTCTCTTCCAGCAAAGCTTTAACAGGTAGATAAGTTCTGCCATTATAAAGAAGTGGCGTTAATGCTGATCCGTCAACATCCTTTGGCGTCCAGCTCTTACCATCCACAAGGAACTTCATATCACCTGCCATAGTGGCTTGAATCTTCAGGAATGTGTCGGCTCCAAATGTAATCAGAGACATACTCAGCAAAAGTACAATTAGTAGTATCGAAATATGCTTGGTTTTCATTGCTAAACCTCCTCGTGTAAGGTTTCTGTCAATCACCTTTCAAATGATAACGATTATCATTTGCCATATTGATACCCAGTCTCTCTATACTCACGCATATTTATAATGACATTACAATCTAAAAAGACACACAACTTTGTTCTCACATAAGGAAATAAAGCATGGTACCTGCGAAATAGGCCACAAGTGCAATATTCATAGCATTGAAAGATAAATCCACATATCTCAGTTTGGTGAGCCAGTTGTTTGTGGTTATAAGGCGATTATAGAAAAGCATACATACAGAAAAAACGATTAAGTAACGCAATAATTTTGACAAGGGGTTAAACTCGATTGAAGGAAATGACTGCAGCAAAGCAAAGTTTGATACAATCCATTCATAAGACCCTAATATGACACATAGTAAAGCAAATCCAATCAAAGAGATCCATTGCATAAAATTGACATCAAAAGGTGCTTTTGTGACGATTGTTTCACTGGAGCGATGTGGTAAAATCACTTTTAGAAATTTTACAAATGATAACATCGTTCCAATGGTGATTAAATCCATTGCAAGCGTCGGTGCAGAATGCCCAATAAGGGCCTTTGATATTGAACCACTTAAAAAGGGAGCGCCTGTGATGCTTAAGACTGCAACGATGAGGATTAGCGACATTTTCTTCGAAATATGCCATAAGTTGTGCATGTCTGTGAGCTTACGGGTATGGTAATGCTCAATAAGTATCCCCGAGATTAAGAACAGCAACGGTTTGAATAAACCATGACTTAAAATGTGATAAGTTGCTCCTAATCGAGAAATATCTGTATTATATCCAAGGCCTATCACAATAAGGCCCATCTGAGAAATTGTATGATATGCCAATACAAGTTTAATATCCTTCTGAGCCATTGCGAAGATAAACCCAATAATTGCAGTTGCGTAACCTAAAAATAAGAACAAAGGTGCGAGTTCGAGTTGCCCACCAAATAACCAGTGGATCCGAATCAACAAGTAAATGCCTGTTTTTACAAACATACCCGAAAGGATTGCAGATACTATCGTTGGTGCACTTGGTGCGGCATGTGCTCTCGGCAACCACCCGAACAGTGGCATAAGTGCGGCTTTTAAGGAAACACCCGTCATGAGAAAAGCAAAAGGCAAAATCAACACCTTAGGATCATTGACGGTGTCGATTGCCATTTTCAAACTGTCTAAATCTAGAACACCAAAAAGCTTGTAACAATAGCCTATTCCCAGTAAAAAAAAAGCCATGGCAACCAAGTTTGTCATGAGATAAATTAGACCATCATACAAGGAGCGGTTATCTTTTTTCGCCATGATAAGAATCGTGATCAAGACTGTTGAGAGTTCGATAAGTACATACAGATTAAAGAGATCCGTGGATAGAAAAATACCATTGATCAAACCCTGAAGACTTAGAAATATAAAAATAAATTCCTTTGTAAAATACGGTTTATGAAAAGCAAAGAGTGTGGTCATGAAAAACAACACACTGTTCAACAAGATTAAACTAAAGGACAAAGCATCCATGCGAAGCGCCATACCATATGGCATCTCTTCACTAAGCAGTAACATTTCTATTGGAGTGTTACCCAATGTGCGAAGGTAAACGACGTAAACAAGTAATAAAGCTGGCGTAGCTAGACAGATACGCTTCGCTAAAACATGTCCTGATATATAATACAAAATCCCACTAAAGAAAGGCAATAGCACAAGAATTAGTAAACTCATAGATGCTCACCTCTCTTGCCTTTTACTTTTGACCAATTTGTTGAGCCATACTTGTGAAAGAGAGAGATAAACATGGTCAAACAAAGCGCGGTGACAGAGATCCCGATGACAATAGCGGTGATCATCAATGCCTGTGGAAGTGGATCAGCAACAGTACCAATATTTTTTAATAGAAAAATTTCGGAACCAATTGGCGCATTTGTCGATTCATAGTCGATTGAAACAAAAAATAGTATGATAGACGCTTGCATGATACTTAGTGCCACAATCGTCTTAATGATATTGCGACGTGCACAGACACCATAAACGCCTATGAAAAAAAGAATTAAACTGATCGTTTCTCCCGAAATGTATGTTTCAATCATTGATCACCTCATACAGAATAAATCTATAAAAGATAATTGTAAGACCACAAGCGACTTTTATACCAATTAATAGATTCATGAGAATCAAATAAGGCACGTTTAAAACTGGGAATGAAATATTCGCCCAAGTGGCTAGAAACCCCAGAGCAAATGAAAATATCAGGACTAATACCACTTTTTCTAAAGATTGTAATTTTAGGAGTGACACCGTATCCATCGGGTTAATGATGTACTTGCAAATATAGACAGCCATAATGAGCACGCCACCCTGAAATCCACCGCCTGGAGAAACGTGTCCATTTGCTATAATATACAATCCAAATATAAGGATTACTGGAAACAACACCCCTAAGGATCTTGAGACTAACTTAGAATATTCAGTCATCGTGATCTTCTCCTTCATGAACTGATAAAGTAATAATACCTATAATACAGAATAACAAGACGAGTGTTTCAAATAGCGTGTCATAATATCTAAAGTACAAATAGATTGAGGTTACGACATTTGGTGCACTGATTTTATCATTTGCATTTAAAATATAGTATTCTGAAATGCCTTTATTAGGACTAAGTGGTTGGTTCAAAGTTAGTAGCAGTACGCTTGCACCTATAATCCCTATAAATATGGCAAGCCATTTACGTCTCATATTGCACCTCTTGTATCACATGAAGTTGATGTGGGATGCCTTCATCATTCAAAAAATCTGTTAAAGCTGTTAGCTTAATATTTTCAGAATGACCATAAACGACGTGGTGTGTCTGCGTCTCATTGATTATGATTGAAAATGTGTGCTTATTAGTTATGTGGTCTAGTGTATCTGCTGAAAAGACGATTAGCAACTCCAATTCTTGCTTGGCGCAGAATTTTTCAAGCGCCCTAGTCATCTGATCCTTTGCACGCTGAAAATAAGCGGCATCTGAAAGCGCTTCACCCTCAAGCATAAAATAGACGGTGAACACTTTATATTTTTGTAAAGCCACTAGATACAAAATGGTTGCCAATGTCGTGCCAATTACGGCTTCTGCGATCGCAACATCAGGTGCATTATAAAGCAAATAACTAACTGAAGCAAAAAGAGAAAAAGCACATAACGCAACGACGGCATTACGAAGTTTTCGCGTTTGTATCGCATATATGGCAACTGGGATCAACAATAATAAAAAGACTTCCTTCATGATTGCCCCTTCTTAATTGTGTAGCCACTGACATAGGCGGATCTCGTGATCATATGTGTCGTCAAAGGGTTGATAATCAACGTTATGATTAGTAGCACGCCTACTTTTAGTGACAAAAATGTGAAACCACTTTTAATCATGACGCCAATAAGAATCGTTATATAACCCACAGTATCAACCTTTGATGCCGCTAGCGCACGCGAATAAAAATTATCGAACCTAAATAATCCAATAATGCCAAAAGCGACAAAAGCTAAGCCTATATAAATGATAATCGTCCCCAAATTCATATTTTCCCCTTTCTTTGTACATTTATCGCGATGAACATGATGCCAATAAAACCTAAAAGTGCATAAATAATCGCAAAATCTAGAATATATGTCTTATCAAGCACAAAAGCAAGCACGACGAGAAACATGATTATTTTTGATGTGATGAGGTTTAGCCCAAGCAATCTATCCCATATGGTAGGACCTATGATGACTCTTATTAAACTGAGTGACGTTAGCGCGATAAGTAATCCGATAGCTAGATTCATAAGCCCTCCTTGATGATTTTTTCTAATTTACCCTTTACTAAATTACCCGCTTTAGTCGTATTGTCCGTAAGTGGGTTCATCCACAAAACGACAAGTCTTTGACCTTCTAGATCGACTGTAATGGTTCCAGGAGTAAGTGTTATTGAATTAGAAAGAACGATTAGGTCCATATTGCGATCGAGTTCAGTGTATATTTCCACAAAAGTTGGATTTGATTTTCCTGTGATAATCAATGGAATTATAGAAAGTCCTGACTTAAATATTTCAAAAAACAGAAAAAATGTAAAGCGCATTAAACGCAGTACATTAAATGGATAAAGTGTATAATAGGACTCTTTGAGCAAAAATTTTTCACTCAATACAATAGAAACCGCAGCTATCAAAGGCGCGGAAATCAGAATGACGACTGTTGTAGCTTCAAATAAGATGGTCCATAATATTGACATTATCAGCATGAGTTGCGCATAATAGACAAATCTATTCAAAAGTGGACCTCCTTATAATTTCTCTGGCACTTTAAGTATACCATGAGCTTATAGCCACTTCCAAGATTTTGTCGCCTTACATAATTACCTGTTTTATAGGTTTAGTCCACTTATCACTGGATTCACAGCTATGAGTTCGATGCCTAAATCCTGAATGCGACGTAGAACCCCATAAAGTGCCGCTTGATCCTCAAATTCACCACTCAATTTAGTGGTGAAATCCTCTAACTGTGTCATCTCAAACGTTTCGAAAAAATGATCTTTAATATAGCCCTTTATGATAATCTCATAATACATATGTCGCCTCCTTGTGCTTACCTTATAAGAGTCCAAGTGTCTTGGCTTTTGCGATGGCTTCAGTGCGCCTTTTCACTTCAAGCTTACCAAACAAACTGTTGTTGTAGCTCTTAACTGTACTAAGTGCAATGAAAAGTGATCCTGCAATTTCTTGATTTGAAAAGCCCTTTTCGATCAACTCCAAAATTTCTAATTCTCGAGCGGTTAAGGGGTCATGTAACAATTGATTGGCATGCCCTTTTGGTGAAACAGCTTGAGATTCAACAAATTCCATAAAGGGTAGCTTAATCCCTTCCTCTTCAGCAATTTGTGTCGCCGATTGATATAGTGACTGCTTGATGGCTTCACTTCTAGTAAAACGCATCATCAGTAAAGTATACTCTAAGGCATGTAGCCAACGTTTTTGTGACTTTGCGCGTTCGAGCAAAATTTTACAGATAGGCTCTAGTCTTGATGCATAATAATTTGTCGGGGCATATCTAAAAATGAGCTTCCACTTCATCTCGCTAGTGTAGGCAGGCTCATCCTCTGAAAAGGGTTCAAGTGTCATTAACGCTTCATCAATGCGATGCCTGAGAACATTGATATCGGATTCAAATTTTAAGTTTAATGATAAATCCATATCGTCGATCGTGAAAATTTCGGGAATCGGATTATTTGCATCACTTGCCCGCCCTTCAAGTATAAATGTTTTCGCTAAATCCCAAGAACCTTCAAGAATATGAAGTCTTGCCTTGAGTGCGTAATACTTATATCGAAAATCCATAAATTCAAATCGATGACCATACGTTTTACTGATTTCAAGATATTTATAAGCCTGTTCGATCTCCCCTCTAACCGTTGCAATCATACCCAAATAGAGATAATAAGTCGCCATCAAAATTGGAACGGTGCCTTCTCTTTCTACTTCTTCAATTGCCTTTTCGAGTAATAATTTCGCTTGGGTCAGTTGGCCTTTCTGAATGTAGAGTTCAGCGAGAACCCAAACCATGGAGCTTTGCATGAGTGGATTTATCTGCCCGCTCGCACCAGCTTTCACTTGCTTCATATAATAAATGGCCTGATCGAGTTCGCCTCTTCCCCAATTGACAGTTGCAATTAACGAATCAATGACCCATAGTTTTTTATTGACATGTTGATCAGAAAGACTGCGAAGCGCCTCAGTTTTTTCGAAAAGTAGGTTATAATCGCCTTTGATTGCAGCGATATATGCTTCAGCATTCATCAAAGTCACGGGTAGTTGATTAAAGGTTTCAAAATCGTTCACAATAATAGAATCTCTAACGGCTTCATCTTGCCACAAATCGTATAGTTTCTGAGCTTGCTCAAACCATGGTGCACACGTCTCTATATCACCGCGATCGAGAAGTGCCCATCCGAAGCCTGCAGATAGTACGGGGCTTCGCTGAATCAATGACTCAGGTAATCTTTTAGCCATTTCAAGCCAACTTGAAGATCTAAGTTCTGTATCCATTGTATCCCATTTGGCTTCAATCAGTGCAGCAGCAAGCGCATCGTGGCCACCCTTTAAAAAGTGTTCAATCGCCTCTTGGTGACGTTCATGACGCTCAAACCATTTGCCCGCCATGAAATATATCTTACTGATCTCAGCATTATCTAAAATACTGAGACGACTTCTCAAAAAGTTCTCTAAATAAATGGTGGTACCTAAACCAACCATTTTCGTTATTGATGGTGGATGCAATCAAGAAGCTGTTGGTTTTTAACAGAATTTCGATGCAATTTTGCCCATCTCCATGCTGCAGAGACATGACGTCATCGCAAAGTTCAGATGAAAAGTACTCAAATATGGAAGATTTAAGTAAAAACTGACGCATTGACTCGGAGTGGCGCTCTAACACCTCTTCGAGCAAATAATCCATAATATAATAATGGCTCTCGCTAAAATCGGCGATAAAGCGATCAATATCCTCGACGCCATGCAAGGACAAAGCTGTCAATTGTAAGCCCGCAATCCAACCTTCAGTACGTCCATAAAGATAGTCCAGCTGATTTTTAGTCAAAGATTGTTTGATATTGGCAGCAAAAAAAGCCTCTGTTTCATCAAGTGTGAACCTTAGATCTGACATACGAAGAGCCGTCAGCATGCGCTGTGACCTGAGTTTCGCCAAAGAAAACGGCGGATCTTCTCTCGTAATGATGCATAGGTGCATCACAGGTGGAAAATGACCGATCAGCGTTTGCATGAACTGGTGAATCCTATCGTCCTGAATGGTGTGGTAATCATCTAGCACCAAGATATACGATTCTGTAATCGTGTGGAGAAGCGTTGTAAATGCTTTGATGAGCGCATCATCACCGATAGATTGACGGGCACTGAGCAGTTGCTTCATTTGTTCTGATACTGACGCATCGATGGTTTTAAACCCCTCTGCAAGGTACGTTAAAAACTGTGCGAGGTCGTTGTCCCATGCATCCAGAGCATACCAAATGTAAGGTTCATCCTGTTGCGATAGCCAGTGATTGACAATCGTCGATTTACCCGAACCTGCTTGCGCGCTGACGATATTGATTCTCGCTGCTGAAAGCTGCAACACTTCTTCCGATTTTACAACCACATCTTTTGGAAGCTGTGGCTTTTGTAATTTGGTGGGCATAATAGATAGCGTCATAAAGCCTCCAAGTGTTAATTTCTATCCGTATACCCGTGTTTTAACCCTATTAAGCATCACAAACTCAGATTTTCTGTCATTTCCAAGCGCTCACCATAATCGTTACAAGTCGATCACTTTTACTGTTAATCATGAGATATAACAACCGATACATTACCCGTCTTAGCACCAAGATCGACATAGCGATGTGCCACTGCGATGTCGTCCAGTGTAAACGTACGGTCAATCACTGCATTAAGCTGCCCCGCATCGAACATTTCAACAAGCAAATCCAAAAATTCTTTCTTTTCTGAAGCGACGCCATGACCCGCCACTGAAGTGAATGCACCATTGGGTTTAAGCAGCGTTTCCACATCACTTTTCTTGATTTTCCCAACTGCATCAAAAATCAGATCGTATTGCTGCGTTTGACTTTTATAGTTTTGCTTTTTATAATCGATCACCGTATCTGCGCCAATCGTATAAACTTTTTCCATATGACGGCCACTACATACTGCCGTGACTTTGGTACCAAGGTACTTGGCGACTTGAACCGCAGATGACCCCACTGCACCAGATGCACCGTAGATCATAACGTCTTGTCCACTTTTTATGCCCGCTTTTTGTAGAAAATGAATGGCTGCTGTACCACCAAAAGGCAGAACTGCTGCTTCTTCATAAGAAGCTGTTTTTGGCTTTAGTCCAATACAACCTTTTTCACTAAGTACGGCATATTGGGCGTGTCCACCAAAATGAAAACCCGTCATGGCAAATACCCCATCGCCTATTTCAAACTGCGTGACACCTTCACCGATTTCTACAATCTCACCAGCAAGTGCTGCACCTAAGATAGGCTTTCTTGGCTTGGATATACCGAGAACCACTCTTAGTGCAATTCTAGTAATTGGATTTGCAATCAAGCCTCTCACTCTGACATCTCCAGAATTGACAGAACTCGCCATCACTTTTATGAGCACTTTGCCCTTTTTTACGACAGGCATTGGGACATCCATCACTTTGATTTTATCAGGTGCACCATAACCTTCACATACTGCTGCTTTCATAGTAACCCTCCTCACGATTCAGGTTTAAAGTCTTTGTATTATTCCATGTAACAACATTCTTGTTAATTTCATAATATCACTTTGAAGTGGCTGTCAATAGGTACTAAAGTTGGTATTTGAAGGTGAGTTTATGATTGAAGGTGAATTTATGATTGAACACGCTTTAAAACTGACAAAATGTCTATTAAGGCTCTGAAACTATTAACCATCTTACTTGTAGAACCAAAATTAAGGACGATATGTGAATCTGTCGTTGGATCATAGAACAGGTGCGTTGACAATATGCCAATATGTCCTCTTACCAAAGGCAAGTTGAGCAATGGGAAGAACTTCTTAAATCGAACTGTCATCCCCCCATCACCTGTGTAGATGCCTTGTTCAAATTGATTGGCATCAGAGAACATCATGTTCTGAGAAGTTTCAGAGATAAGTGAGTCGTTATGCAGGGCAACACTGAACTTCATTAGATCATCCAATGTCGAAATCACACCGCCACCAGCCCAGTCGACAGAAAGGGCTTTTTTGTCGCCGAATTCCACACCATTCAACCATATGTCGGCGATCGGTTTAACCTCACCTGACAAAGGGCTTGATCGCATCGTCATATACGAATCTGTCATCTGAAAGGGTTTGAAAAAACGATCTTCTAAGACTGTCTCAAACGTCTTTCCTTCAAGCAATTCTATCAGTAAGCCCAATAAGACATATCCAGTATCCGAATATAAATAACCTTTGCCAGGTGCAAATACGGCTTCTTGATGATCGATGGAAAACTGGAGCAATTCCTGTGGTTGCCATACTTTGTCACTTTGCGTTTCCAAAAGTTTCGACATTTTCACCCCAGATAACACGGGTCCTTCAAAATAGTCGGCAATCCCTGAAGTGTGAGATAAGATTTGTCTAAAGGTTACCTTGTTGCGGTAGTCAACGCCACCATATAAAAATAGATTAGCCAGTTTTTCTTTGCCTATAACGTTTATAATTGGGGCATCAAGGTCGATTTTCCCTTCCTCCGTGAGCTCATATAAAATCGTAGCCGTAAAAAGCTTGCCAACACTTGCTACGTGAAAAGGTTGATCGATCGTCAAAGCCCCAGCCCTTTTGGAAGTCCCTTCCGCAAACCGCCAATCTAGCCCTAGTCTTGGCGAATAAACCAGTGCCTGTACACCTGAATAGTCCTTAGTGGACTGACTGACCTTTTCAAAATATTTATTTAAATGTGTGATCGCTTGCGCTTTTGTTTTTTTTAACATTGCTATTCCTCCTTCATAAAGATACAATAGACTATATACAGCTCACAGTAATATTACTTTAAGTAACATACCTAATAGTAACATAAAGGAGCCAAAAATGGAATATGTCATTTTAGGATTATTAATCATACAACCTTCAACGCTTTACTCGCTCAACAAGTCGTTTGAGCAAGGTATCTCTCTATTCTTCAGTCCAAGTCTTGGTAGCATCAATAGTGCCATCAAACGCCTTATGGATAAAAATCTCGTACAGCAAGAAGATACTGTAGAAAATGGCCGCGCAAAAAAAATTCTTACCATCACTGAAAAAGGCCAACACGCTTTTTTTAGTTGGATGCATGATCCTTTGGATCTTAAAAATCTTGAAGTGAGCTTTATGTCACGCCTCTATTTTCTTGGACTAATAGAGAATCAGGCACAAAAAAAAGCCCTCGTAGAGGGCATGTATCAATCCGTCGTAGCATCTAAACAAACCCTAGACGAAACCTCAGTTGCTTTGGGAAATCTCGACATACCACAGTCCTATCACGATATCTTCCACTATCAAAAGAAAGTCCTTCAATATGGCATCGACACACATGGGTATGCGATTGAGTGGATTGAAAAGTTGATAAAGGAAATTGAGTAAAGTTAAGTAACGAATAGCAAACAACAATCCGAGAGATGGACTGTTGTTTTTTTAACTTTTTGACCGAAACATCGCATATATCGTCACGTCATCTATTTTGCGCTGATCAATCAGTTTGTAGCCAAACTTTTCATAGTATGCGACATTGGCTTCGTTTTCAGTATCTAAGCCTATTCCGATACTCGTTTTATCAGCATCGACGTGTGCATGGATTTCTTCAATTATCGTGCGACCGAGTCCACACCCTTGCGCTTCAGGCACAATGCCTATAAAGACGAGATAATAATGTGGTGCCTTGGGTCTGACAGATGTGGTAAATCGCATATAGCGATTAAAGAAAGCAAAGCTTTCTGGCGAGAGCATCCGCTTTAACGTTATCACTTCTCTAATAAAATCAAACCGTACCATGTTGATTAGTCCTCTTAAGACACTTCCCGAATCCCTTTCATAGCTTGCCACACCTAAAATAGTCGCTTGATCCTTCATGACAATGCTTTTTTCACCAAGAATCATAGATTTTTTGAGTAAAAATCTCACGAACGACGCCTTTTCTATGTCACTGCTTAAAGCATGCGTAAAAAGGGGGTCGTTTTTAAATGCGCCTGTGATAACCTGTATGCATGATTCGATTTCCAGTGTTTCCAGTGTTTCCAGTGTTTCCAGTGTTTCCAGTGTTTCCAGTGTTTCCAGTGTTTCCAGTGTTGGTTTTTCTTTCATACTTGCCCCCCATGTTCGTGGTCCACGCCAAAACTATAGATGACTTTGATGACAAAGAATATCGACATCAAAAGCATGACCATCGAGCTGTCTTTATAGAGGATGAGCGATAAGAATATCCCCAGACTCATCAGTGTGCCTGCTACTACACGTTGGTGGAGCGTCCCCTTGAGAACATTGACCAAACTCACCGATAAAATTGTAAAGCCCCAGATCAAAGTGGCACTTTTTAGTGGAAAACCGAGTAACCAGGCGATGAGGATTGGCTGTACGTGGACAGCGATAAAAACCCATCGATTTGCAGGTCTTGCAGCATAGTAATCGTTTGTGCCTTTTGTGAAATTGGCGATCGTGCCTGCAACGATATCCATCAAAAGCAAAAATCCAATGGCACCTTGTATGCGACCATTTTGAATAAAAATATCACCCTCTGTCAATGCAAGCCATCCCATAATCACAGCTGTGACCCCAGCAATGAGAATCAACGATATCACATGGCTTTCTTCCCCTAAAATATCGTGAAAAAACTTAGGCATCTTTATCATCTTTGGCATTTTAAGCATTTTCATTCTAAACCTCCTTATATTGACCGTTCGAACGGTCTGTAATTAGTTCGAGAAATAATTCCCACTTGACGCGAGAATTATTTTTATACTTCAGTTGATGAAATTATCATTCTATTTTCCAGCTAAATAATCAACCCACATCGACATTTGAAGCTTCCATACATCATCTAGATACTCTAGCTCCGGGTTCAACATATGGTGTAGACCTCCACCGTCCAAGAAGCATAATATCCCTAGTGCGACGATTTTAATGCGTTCACTAAGTTGCGGATCTTCTATTCCTTGATGTGCACAAATCGATGCTAGCTGAAGGCCAATCATACGAAGTAAAAGAGCCGTGCTTTCATCAAGTCTTTTTTGAAATGTCTCGTTGAAAAGCCCCTCATTGTAAAAGGCATAAAACGCCTTGTAGATGCGCATGTTCTCTTGACTGGTAAACAGTGATTCACCAAGCTTTGTAAGATATACTTTGAGATCAGTTTCCGATAGTGAAAATGACGCTTCGAAGCCCTCATATATAAAATCGTGTACGCCGAGTAAAATGGCTTCGCTCGTCTTAAAATGGTGAAAAATGTTACTCTTGCTCGTTCCGATAGATGCTGCAATCTTAGCTGCAGAAACTTGGCTGATGCCTTCGCTGCTTATAATATCGATAGCCGCTAGTAGAATCGACTGCCGCATTTGTTCACCTTTAATGAGTCTTTTGTCTTGCTTAGTGTTCTCCATTCGATCACACTCCTTAATAAAACTATAACACTGTCCGTTCGGTCAGTCAATAGTAAAAAGTTCTAAAAGAGTCAATTATATCATTTCCCTTTTCTAAAAATTAAGATCCCCTCTTCAGACCCATTGTCTCCGCTCAACTCCGCTTTCTTTAATAAGTTTAATAACTCACCGCTCTCAATGTCCTCTGGTGTGACGCCAATAACCATGATATTTGTTTTATCACCACCATCATAAAACCCATATTTAGCAAATACGCAATCGTTGTCTAAAAATGCTTCGTGCGCATCGGTAAGCACCTTTGCAACATGATCCAAACTATAATCAGTTGTTTCAATTTGGATTGAAACTTCAGGATTTATTGGCACAGCTTTATCAAATTTCATGTCAAGTTCAAGGATTTCACCGAGGTTTTCAGATAAATTTTTATCATGAATGACGTAAGTTGCGTTATTTTCATACCCAAGTTCATCGGCAATAATCGTTTTAGCTATCAGGGTGTATTCACTGGTTAGTCTGTCAAGGGTGTTAAATTTCTCTACTACATAGAGTTGATAATCATCTCGCTGAACTTTTCCATCACTATAATATATGGCAAATTTTGTGTCCACGCTCGTCTCCGATTTAGCGATCGCCCTATACCCTTGATTTTTAAAGTCATAGGTTGCTTTCTCAATTTCAAGATCCAAGAAGGTATAATTCTGTCCGACATACTGCTGTATCGCCTTGTTCGCAAACATCGCCGATAGTGGATTGCCAACAAATGCGTTTGTGATAAATAGCATCCCGCTTATTAGCACTAATGCGACCGTGCCGGCAAGCACTTTCAATATCGATTTATTTTTCATGGTCTTCACCTTTCTCAAATGCAAATTTGAGTAGCCCTGCAATCACTGCACCTAACACAACCAAAATTGCATATACGACGCTGTAATAAAGGCCTACTGTTAGTCCTGTCAAGCTGAATCCATCTTCAGCCATTACTAAAATCGTTTGCCATAAATAGGTCACTATAAAAATGCCAAGGGCTGCTAAAACCCATCTCTTTTTAAATACGATCAAGGAAATACCCCCTATGATTGGCATAATAATAAAGTTATAAAACATGCCCATCGAGCTTGATAGTGCAATCCCAAGAACCGCGCCTAACGCCAAGATGACGATCTGTGAGATGTAGACACTGCGTTTTATATCAAAGATGATTTTTGTATCTTTTAGATTTAATGGTTCTATTTTAATGTTTTCGAAGGCATCCAGTTCAATTTTACACGCTGCGCAGTGCTCTACGTGTTCATTTACGAGATAAGCACTTTCCTTGCTGGCAACACCATCTTTTACAAGAGGTATCAAATCAAGTATGACGTTACAGTTTATATTCAACTAACTTTCCTCCTTTTCCAAGATCGCTTTAATCCATTTCTTTGTTCGAAAATCAATAACACGTGCGGATCCTTCAGACAAGCCTAATTCGTTTGCAATAGCACTATAGCTATATCCCTCTACTCTCAAACTAACTATTTTTTGAGTCCGTTCATCCTTTTCAGAGAGTAGCTTTATGATTCGATTTGCCGTTTCATTTGTAATCACAGTTTTTTCTAGACTGTTTGATACGTAGATTTCAAGTAGATCATTGTATTCAACTGTAGGTTTCTCTTTTCTAAGGTGCCTAAGCCACATATTTCTAGCAATTGAAAACAGCCATGTTTTAACGGAAGACTGCCCTTTGAAGCTGGAAAGTGACGTTATCGCCTGAACAAAAGTCTCTGAAAGCAAATCCTCTGAAAGGGTTGGATTATGTGTCAAAGATAACAAATAAAAATAGAGATCCTGCTTATAAAGTTCATATAGTTTTTCTATCTGCTTCACTTGAATCCCCCTTTCTATCAATTAGTCACATTTATCTATGTATTGTTACAGGCAACTAAAAATATATCGCGTCAAGGTGTTAGAAAAGGAGCGATTGCACATCCAACTTCTTTGGATTTGCAACAGCTCCTTACATTTATATCTTTAGTGATGTTATATTTTTTTTACTTCATCTGATGCATCAGATGCATCGATTTTGTCATTCATTTTCCCAATGACATCATTTTTCAAATCTGAAACGGCCTCTTTTGATTCAACAACTTTTTTCTTCAATTTACCTTTCAATTCCATTTCTTCATTACCAGTCACTTTACCTACATTTTCTAAAATTTCGCCTTCAGCTTTATCTTTAAAGTTCTCAAACTTCTTTTTTAAATCTGACATCTATGACACCTCCTGGTGTATGAGCATTTTGAAATACAGTGCTCAATTTATTATACCATGGACGTCAAGGTGTCAGGGAAGAATGCCGAAATAGCCTTCTGCTTTTCAATTACTTACGCCAGAATAAAGTCCAGTCCTTTTTATCCTCGATATTGTATTCAATCATTTTTGAGAGCAAGTCATAATTAAAAGGTCGATCCCAATCAAACTTTATCAACATTTTGGTATGTTCATATCCAGCCGCCTTAATATCATCGCTAAATAGGTCGACGACAACTTTTTCAGGCGCTACAGTCATATAGTTTTTATGATAGCCAAATGCTATGATAAAAGTGCCATGATCGGTAAACATCGGCTGATTCCATGCGATTTTCGTTTCAAGATGCGGGTACTTCTTCAACACCCATTCGCTCACTTCTTTCATGCGCGCGACATGCTCTGGGTTACCTACTTTCTCATAATATTCTTCAAAAGTATTCATAACATCCCCTCTTTTCTAATTACGATGAATATTGCATACTATAACGCGTCAATCAATGTCAAAATTTCTTCATTTCTAGGAATATCCTGCATGTCATGACCAAAATGAACAAAGCGCAAAATGCCATTTTTATCAATGAGCATCTGTGCAGGCATGCGTCCAAATTTGAATAACTTCACTTGTTGACCATACATTTTTAAAACCGTAAGATTTTCATCAGGCAAACCATAATACGTATAACCGTTTTTAGCGAAGAAATTCTTGAAAGCTTCTGCGTTTTCTGGTCCTATTGTCACTATGATCGTATCACGTTCATTAAATGCTTCCATATCTTGATGCAACTGCATCATATGCCGTTGGCAAAACGGTCAAACAAAGCCTCTATTTAGAACCAAAAGAACATTTTTAGAACCTTTAAACGCGGATAACTGAAAGGGTTCACCATTCAAATCCGTAAGTGTAAAATCAGGTGCTACCTTGTTTATCTCAACACTTGCCATCTCACAACCTCGCAATTTTTGATTTTAATCCATAGATACTCAAAGCATTCTCAAAGCATTCCCGTATCATACCTTAAATGATACCCCTTGCTCTGCCATTACAACCTTTAATATCTCTACACCTTTTTTTCCAAAGCCGTGTAACGACAGCAAATCTTTCTCAGTATATAGGTTAAGCTGTTCAAGATTTTCAATACCTTCGCCCAGCAATGCTCTAATTGCAGGCTGTCCCAGCTTAATAGAAGTGATCTTTATTTTGGGTTTTTGGTAACGAAGCTGGACGACGCCCGATGAAAAACGCTTATTTTCAATGAGTTCAAGATTAATTCTCTGTTTGACATCCGTGAACAATGGTTTGCCAGCTCCGAGCACGACCGGATGAACCGAGAGTCTGTATTCATCGATAAGGCCTAGGTCAATAAACGTCGTTATAAGACTTGCCCCGCCATATAACCACAAGTTTTTACCTGGTTCATTTTTCATCGTATTTATTTGATCAAGAATATTGTCCTGAATCAGAATCACACCTGGTTCTACTTCTTTTAAAGATTTGGAAAAAACGACTTTCTTTTTGCTGTGCACTAAAGCCCACAAGTCGCGTTCCTCATCAGATGCATTTTTATTAGGGGTGTATTGACCCCATTTTTCATATGATTTTCTACCGTAAAGAATCGTATCAACGCTATTTAAAAAGTCATCAAAACCCATATCTGGGTCCATGATGCACCAATCCACCTCACCGTTAAGTCCTTCAATGAAACCATCGAGCGTAACAGCCAAATCTAAGATAATTTTTCTCATAGGTCACACCTTCTTTTCCAACATATCAATCGTTGCACGCATTAAATTCTTAAGTGCATCAATATTGATATCGGACAATTTGTTGATATAAATACACGCCTTGCCCATCTTGAATTTTCCAAGATCCTTAAGTAAGTGCTCATGTTCCGGGCTTCCCGTATAAACATAAAGTGAAATTGCCGCCTTTCGCGGAGAAAATCCAACAAGTAACCAATCGCCCTCTTGTGTACTCCGCTCTGACTTATAATGATAGCTACCAAAACCAATCATCGTCGGACCCCACATTTTCGGTTCATAACCCGTGAACTCCTGCATGATTTTGAGTAGCTCAAAACTGTCTTTCTTTCTCTGCTCACTCTCGGCAAATGTATTGATAAATTCTATGACGTCAGCATCATTTTGTTTGGTCTTAAGTTCTGCCATGGTAAACCTCCTCAAATTAATCATCATTTAAATGATATGCATTTACCATTATTGTACCCAGAAATTATGCATTTAATGACTTATACTATATAGCTAATGATTATCTTTGCAGTGAGTATATTTGATGTAAATACTGTTCGTCCTTGAATGTTTCATTTTTTGTACCAGTCATTATAAATCCAAATTTTTGAACGAGCTTGATGGATTTTACATTTTCGGTATAAATGCATGCATTGATTGTCTTTACTTTCATATCATTCGAAGCAAACTCAATGAGTTCCTTAAGAGCTTCCGACATATAACCATTACCATGAAATGCTTTTTTTAGATCATAACCGATTTCAACTTTTGATTGATTGGTATCCCAACAGTGAAAACCACAAGTTCCAATTTTAAGATCGTCCACTTTACGTATGATAATCCATCTATGCTGATTGCGTGGTTCCGGCTGAAGATAGAAATCAATAATTTCATCCGCTTCCTCTAAATTTTGTAGAGGTTCTGCATCAAATAGATATTTATTGACAGCTTCATCTGAAAACATATTCAATATGAACTCTCGATCATCGCGCTCAATATTTTTTAAAATCAATCGTTCTGTTTCCAATGGTCTAAACATTATGCCTCCTCTTGTAAATACATTTCTGTCCAACTAATATGTCGTTAAAACGTAATCCATGCGCTTACAACCAAGAGCACCTGCGACTGAACGGCACTTCGCTCTAAGTAAGTAAAAAATCTTCTTATCTTTAATATCACTCAACGTTTCAAAGTTCGCCTGTCCTTTGCTGATGACGAGGTCAGACTTTTCAAATGCCCCTCTAAAGGCATCAGAGCAATCCTTCATAATCGTACCTTGAGCAGAATGACCATTGTCTATAACAGTTACAATATCTACAACGCCTGTGCTTATGGCATCAGCCATCGTCGCATCGTTGACGATGGGTCCGCCTTTTACGACAAAGGTTATCTTGTCCATTGGCATGTTTTCTAGAAGAAATTTATCAAAGATGATCTCTCCGGCATTGTCCGCAATATACATGATATGCTTTGCATTTGAAATAGCTTCTTGTAGAGCCGTTGAGCCAGTACCAAAGATATCGCACTTTATACTATCCTCAACAGATTGAAGAATATCTTTCGGCTCTAGTTCAAGGCCGACAGAAAAATCGATAATATTGCCAGCTATTGCAAGCCTACAAGCCATATCAAATGGGTCCTTTGCTTTTTCAAGCCACTTTTCTTCTTTGATTCTTTCATACAGCGCGGTTGCAATGTCGTTGTAACGCGCCTTGAGTGTCGCATAAGGATCTAAGATTCCCGTGATCTGTTTTGCGTGTTGATGCATTTTATAGGCAATTTCTGGAGCGGTTTCATCAAAATTCATTTCGGCCAATTCCTTTAAAGAACTTTTGATGATCACTTCTTGCATCTTGATGTCTGCTGTTGCTTCTTCTGCGATTTCCACTGCTTGTCGAGCTAAGCAATGAATGCATTCACGTGAAATTTTCATGTAGACAATCTCCTTAACTATTTGACGAGTGCATCTTCAATCGCCTTTAAAATAACTTTACTGCTGTATGTTGCACCACTGACCATGTCGACATCGAGCGATTGTTCACTAATGACGGAATCAATAATCACTTCGGCTGGTTTGCCTTGTCCATTTATATGCTTATCAATTGTAATATCGACAATTTTCTGTGCGCTGACTTCTACAGTCACTTCAACGTCTACTGGAAATACACTGTATGCGCCGTTGTAACTGCCATCTGAAAGCGTGGTCAAGTCAACCATTGGAACTGGCATTGCCATAAGCGCTTCAAAATTCTCTTCAGATTTTTTCATAAATACTGCAAATGCAATCCCTAGGATGACTACAACCAATAAAACGATTAAGCCAACCCATTTTAGTTTCTTTTTCATACGACCTCTCCTCTAGAATCAAAATAGTCGCTGACGATCGCCACAAGTTCATCTTCGACACCCCAGCTAAAGTTAAATACCACGCCTTGACCGCCACCAGCACCAATCGCGGATATATATATAGTTCGCCCGTCATCCACCACAGTAAGGCTCAAGCTCGCTCTTGAACTGGTTCTCATAAAGTACTTGTCATAAACGCGGACAAGCACCTGCATGTCACCCGAGCTGAAACTGTTTTCGTCCACAAGGTTCATGGACATGCCACCGTTTAATATTTTCTGATCAAGTTCTAAGACAATTGTATCAAAGTCTCCCACCACTGTTTTTTCATATTTAGCCATATTAGCCTCCTTGGTTAAAATACCATAAATTCTATGTCACTTTGTCAATTTTATAACACTCTATAGCACTAAGATAACATTTAACCATTTGATTTTTCTTAGAAGACTCTTAAATTTCTATGTTAATTGCTTAAGAACATATTCATCAAAATCATGCAATTTCCATAACAATTTAACTTTACGAATGATAAAAAAGGTGTATGATTATTTTGAAAGAAGAGTAAAATACATAGCGTATTACAAGTCAAATTTATAGGAAGGTGACTATGAAAAATTTAGACATTCTAAAAAAACCGAGCATTGGTTTACATTTTTTTATTGGTATCGGAGGCCTTGCAGGAGGTTATGGTGCTGTAAGCAATCCAAATTCACCAATGGGAAACTCAACAGAGCTTCTAAAAAATGGTCCGTTTGAGAATTTCCTCATACCTGGATTATTTCTCTTGATTGTGATCGGACTAGGCAATCTTATTGTCGGCACAATGGTAATAAAGAAACACGCTTTATGGCCATACTTCAGTGGTGCAATGGGTGCAATCCTCATTTCATGGATTGTGATCCAATGTATCATACTTTCTACCATTTTACCGCTTCATGTTATTGTATTCATCATTGGTGCGATACTTGGACTCATCGCATTAACTGTTTTGTATAGGAACAAGCAGTTTCCTTTTTCTCACTTTTTATCATAGATTGCTCGGATTTCCTCGAGTTTCCCG
Organism: Acidaminobacteraceae bacterium; assembly: GCA_942493125.1. Taxonomy (GTDB): domain Bacteria; phylum Bacillota; class Clostridia; order Peptostreptococcales; family Acidaminobacteraceae; genus Fusibacter_C. Next base: position 1,318,684 of record OW818667.1, read on the forward strand.
ATAAAACAATCGACGACGAATGGATCGAAGTGCAAGCCACGTCCCTCTAAAATAATTGCTACAGATGCATCAAAATCAAACGCTTTTTTATAGATCCTTTTCGAACTAACAGCATCAAAAACATCTGAAAGCGCAACAATTCTAGCAGACAAAGGTATGTCAGTACCTGATAATCCATGGGGATATCCTGATCCGTCCCATTTTTCATGATGGAACCTCACGATATCCTCTGCTGTTTTAAATAGTTCTTCATCAAAAAGGCGCAAATCCTTTCTCAATTCTGCAAAAACATTTGCACCAATGGTAACGTGACTTTGCATGATTGTCCACTCTTCCGGGGTCAGCTTTCCAGGCTTATTTAAAATTGCATCTGGAATGCCAACTTTTCCAATGTCATGTGATGAAGCATGCCTTTCTATCTCGAGAATGTCTTTTCTGGAAATTAAATACTCTGGATGGTTTCTTTCCCTTATGCCATTGGCGATAACAACTGCATACTGAACCATGCGTTCAATATGCTCTCCAGTATCAATATCCTTGCTTTCAACAATCTGAGCAAAACTCGCCGTAAACTTACTGAGTACGATTTTTGTAAAGTACGAATTATTTAATATTCCTGATATTTCAAAAATTATTTTTTCTGCGAGTCTTTGCTCTTTTTCATTAAAATGATTCTTTTCAAGAGAACTGAAGAATACCATACCAAAAACAATATCGTTCGATATGAGGGGTAAAATCATATTAGACTTGATGCCTTCATGTTTTAGAAGAAGTAATGATGCACTTTCTGGGCGTTCAAGAAGATCGCGTTCGAGATCATCACAAATAATAGAAACAGGATTTGTAAGAATCTCTGATAAAGAAGTCTGTTCAAAGCTTACTTCAAAGCCTGGACCGAGTAATATTGGCTCATAACGCGCCGTACCAAATTCAGCGATAATCTTTTTCCTGTTATAATCTACAAAAGCAACACCAATTCGATCAATATTGATTCTATCTTGAACGATTTCAAACAATGCAGAAATAACATCGTCTACAACTAAGTGTTTTAAAAGCAAATCGTGAATGTCATTTGTAAACTTTCTCTCATTCATAATTTCTTCGATGTAGTTCACAATTACTATTTGCTCAGTGAATTTTGGTGTCGTTTTTGGCAACTGCATCACATCATATTGATTGCTTTCTATTTGTGACAGACTTTTCATGATAAATGGCAAATCTTTATTGACGAATTTAGAGATTCCGATGCCTAAAAAGGCGATTATAATAATCTGAGTAAAAACTAGAATGTTAATCACTACAGAAATGTCTTCTAATGCCGTTTCATTTAAATCTAAGTTTAACTGTGTAAGCTCTCTAAAAGATTCCCGCATCAACTCATGTGATTCAACAGTACGCAGCATGTTGGAAAAATCGGCACCATGATTCACCAAGTCGTGTTGCATCTCGTCAATAGCTTGAGTGAGCTTACTTATAACATTATCGTGCCTACGAAAACTCCACTTATCGATTTCTGAGTATGTGTTCGCTAATTCCGATAATAGCTCACCAAATGTCACTGTAGTTTGCTCTAGTTTCAATTGATTCTCTTGATACGCTACGATTTGGTTCTCTGTCAGTGACGATTCTCCATCTCTTAAAATGATTCCTGAAATATTATTTAGAACGCGTATGGCAATTTCCATTTCATATAGCTCAGTCCGACTTTCTTCAATTAGGTCTGTACTTTGTGAAATATATGTACGCATCTGTTGTAAGAAAGTAAAATTTGATACGATGGCAATCCCGATAGAAATGATTACAATAGCCAAACTCAACCGGGACAAGTTCTTAAGCGAACGCATATGTCACCTCTTTATTATTTATCGTAAAGCTCTAATACCCGTATCATCAGCAATTTTTCTCAATGCATTGACTTGTTGATTATTGCCTAAAACCAGTATCAGGTCACCAATATTAAGTACTAAATCTGATTTTGGGTTTAAGATCATATTGGTTTGACCAGCTTTTTTTGACGCGATGACAACAAGACCAAATCTGTCGGGTATTCTCAAATGCTTAAGTTCTTTTCCATCCATCTCTGAATGCTCACCAATAATGACATCTTGAAGGTCTAACTGTTCGTCATTTATGCTCGTAACGACTTCTAGGAATGACACGACGGAAGGCCTCAACATCTGAGCAGCCATGCGTCTACCTCCAATTTCGTTGGCAGAAATTGTTTTATTTGCACCCGCTTTTTTGAGTTTATCCGGTGCATGTTTATCGACCGCTCGTGAAATAATATATAAGTCTCGATTCAAAGTACGTGCTGTAAGGACGACAAAGACATTATCAACATCCGTTGGAAGTGCACTGATAATTCCCTTAGCATTTTCGATATTCGCCTTTTGCAAAACTACTTCTTCAGTAGCGTCGCCATGTAGAATTTTCAAGCCTTGTGCAAGATAAAACTGATATCGGTGCATATCCTTCTCTATAATAACAAATTCTGTTTTATTCTTAATAAACTCGTTAATGACAACTTCACCCGTTTCGCCTGCACCACATAAAATATAATGATCATTCATTTTATTGATATTCGCTTCCATATGCCTCTTCCTCCAAAAATAATTCATATCGCCTTCAACAATTAACAAAAGCAAATTTGTAAGAGCGTAACCAACAGTACCTACGCCAAAAATAATGATGAATATCGAAAAAATTTTTGCGAGATCTGTCATTGGTGCAACCTCTTTGTAGCCAACAGAGGATATGGTGATAATCGTCATATAAAGACCATCCAATAAACTCACATTTAAAAGTGCAGAGTAACCTATGGTTCCAATAATCACAAGTGATAATAATATGATTAATATAATAATCAATTTTTTCTTTTCATTCATTTTGCACCTCATCACTAATATTGGCAATCCATATGACCATTCTATCATACACCACTGCATGGTTTAAAGTGTTACCGATTAATGCATGGACATTATTAAGCACGTATCGTTATTTTAAGTGCTAAATTGGGTATTATGGAAATATACAAGCGTATTAAGGAGGACCATATGAGCCATTACGAGACACCTGAATATACGGTCACGATAAAAGAAGACATTTTTGAAATGCGTGAATACAAAGATTTTTTTATAGTCGAATATGACAACCCAAACGATCCAGATTTATCCTATGGCTTTGGGACACTATTTCAGTATATCGGTAAGACAAATGATCAGAACGAGAAAATCAATATGACTATTCCCGTTATCAAAGAAATTACATCAAGCGGCATGAAGATGGCTTTTGTCGTACCTCAAAGCAAGTGGCATAACATACCACTTCCCACAGATAAACGACTTAAAATAACAAAATTTGATAAGGGCACATTTGCATCAATTACTTACTCAGGTTCCTCTACTTCTTCAAAAGAACAAAAACAAATTCAGTTGCTGGAAACTTGGATTGCAGATAAAAATCTATCACCACGCTCCAATTTTATGGTCGCAATCTATAATGGGCCATACATTTTACCCATGTTAAGAAGAAATGAGATTCTCGTAAGGGTTTCAGATTAGAAAAAGCCATCATCAGATGGCTTTTTCTACGTCAAAGTTTCGTTGGTTCTCATAGTTTCGTTGGTTCTCAAAGTATCGTCGGTCAAGTCGTTTCTTAACACTTCGGATTCTGTTTTTGAGTTGCACATTGTTAATTGTATATGCTTTTCCAAAATTCATGCCTTCATTTTCAATCCTCTCGTACACTTTTCTGAACTGAATCGATTTTAAAAAACTGTGATATTGTAACGACCATTCACTATTTAACGACCAACATGAACACCCATTGAATTGCCCGCCTAATTGCCTAGATAATCTATTGGTCCATTCAGTTGACGTGATCTGCATATTTTTTCGACCATTTTGAATACAAGTAAAACTGAACTTCACTGATTTAGGAAATATAGTCATATTCATGAACTTCTTAATCGTAGACTCTACCCGCAACAAACTATTTTCTTCGAATACGATGTGTACGAGTTCAACTGGCTGGGCTACAGGATTATCCAATATCGTCTGCTCATGCATATAGACGGTATAATGATTTTTGAGGCCTATGTCAAAGCCACTTACAAACCAATCGGTGTATTTCCTGAGAACCAAATCATAGTCAGTCCCAAGAAAACAAATCAATGCTAAATTCATTTTAAACTCCTTTTTCATAGAAACGTTGCCAAAACACTATAACAAAGATACCTTTTTTGTATGAAAAAAACACCTAACTAAAGATAGGTGTTTTTGAAGAGTTGGTGGCGCGAGCTAATGGTACCAGGCAGATTGACTCATTATACAATGAGTCGATCTACCTGGCACCACCGGCTCACGACTCACTCGGTGACTCGCTCACGTTACACCCAGCTTGCGTTTGACTTTATATGAAATTCCCTTTAGAATGAAATTAGCCCCCATGGGTGGGGGTTTAAATTTAAAAAATTGATTTTTATTATAAGGAGATTAACATGGATAAAATAGTTATTATTGGTGGCGTTGCAGCAGGTGCCACAGCCGCTGCAAAAGTAAGAAGACTTTCAGCTGATGCTCAAATCACAATACTTGAAGCTGGTGCTGATATATCGTTTGCAAATTGTGGCCTACCTTACTTTATCGGTGGTGATATCAAAAGCCGATCAAAATTAATCTTGCAGAGTCCCGAGAGTTTTAATGACGAGTATCAAACTGATGTTCATATATATACTACTGCGACTGAGATTGATAGAGAGAATAAAATTGTCCATACTGTCGATACACGTACAGGTGAGAAAAAGCAATTTGATTATACAAAGCTCATTTTAGCTCAAGGTGGTAAACCAATTGCACCACCGCTACCAGGCGCAGATCAAAACCACGTATTTCAATTGTGGACACTTGACGATATGGACAAGATCAATGCATTCATAACAAATCAACATCCGAAAACAGCTGTTGTTGTAGGCGGAGGATTTATTGGACTAGAAATGACTGAAGCTCTTGCTAAAAGAGGCATGAAAGTATCAGTTGTGGAAATGATGCCACATGTTATGAGCATCATGGAAGCTGAAATAGCTGGTTTCATACAGGAAGAATTATTGGCTTATGGCGTTGATTTATATACAAATAAAGCACTTTCCGAAATCGGTTCTAAAAACGTATTGCTTAAAGATGGCACTATTGTAAGTGCTGATATGGTTATTCTGTCGATCGGTGTTCGTCCTACATTGAAACTGGCTCAAGAATCTGGTCTTGCTATCGGTGAAGCTGGTGGTCTACTCGTTGATACCACTTTGAAAACGAGTGACGACAATATCTATGCTGCAGGCGATATGATAGAGTTTGAGCATCGCATACTCGGCAAAAAAGTACGTATTCCACTTGCTGGACCAGCAAATCGCCAAGGTAGAATCGCTGCGGAAAACGCTATGGGCAATAGACACGAATACAAAGGCTCAATTGGAACATCTATCGTTAGAGTATTCGAAGCTGTCGCTGGTATGACTGGACTTTCACTCAAAGCGGCTAGAGCTGAGGGCATTGATGCTGATGCGGTTGTGATTCACAAAGAACACCACACGTCATACTACCCTGGCGCTGAGATGGTGACGATCCTCGTCGTTTACGATAGAGAAACAGGCATCGTTCTCGGCGGGCAGACTGCAGGCTACAAGGGTGCAGATAGAAGACTGGACGTTTTAGCTACAGCTGTTTCAGCAAAACTCACTGTTTCCGATCTTGCCGATATGGATTTTGCTTATTCGCCGCCACTTGGCAATGCGAATGATGCGATGAATATGGCAGCTTATGTTGCTGAGAATCGTATTTCTGGTTTTTCACCTACACTTACAATCAATGAAATCGATGCCTATTTAGAAGGCAAAGAAGCCCTCTGGATCGATGTTAGAGATGTCTTCTCATTTGAGAAGTCACATGTTGAGGGTGCAATCAATATGCCACTCGAAATGCTACACGCATCCCTTGAAAAACTGAACAAAAATCAGCTAATCTTCGTCTATGATAAAACTGGGAAAAAAGGTCATCAAGCGTTGCGCATCTTAACTGGTGCAGGTTTTAGCAACGTATTCAATGTCAGCGGTGGTATGATCAGCCTTACAAATTATGCAAGAGCTGTTGTCCCTTCAAATTTCGTCTTGAACTTGCCCGTTCCAGAACCGAAAAAGCTTGGTGAGTCTAACAGTGATGTAAAAGAAGCCGCTTCTAAAGAAGCACCAAAGAATGAAGCACCTCAGGGACCACTGGTTATCGATGTGCGTACTCAAGAAGAATTTGCATATGGTGCCTTCCCTGGCGCGATAAATATTCCGCTTGATGAACTAGAACATCAGGCGCCTAAGTTGAGCAACGCAAAAGAGCGACCAATCATACTCTATTGTGCATCAGGTGCTAGAAGCGCTTACGCGGTACAAATCCTCAAAGCGCACGGATTCACTAACCTTGAAAATGGTGGTGGCTTGTCGCGCATGATGGCGAAGCAGAGAAGATAAGTGAGTTGGTGAGTCGGTGGTGCCAGGCATATCGACTCATTGAAATAAAAAAATGAACTAAAGAAAAAAAATGCGACCACATGAACGTGGCCGCATTTATTTTTTTGTTTATCTAACTTAAGAATAAGTGTATGCTTATTTTATAATATGTATTTATGGCGTAAAAAGTTGATAAAGAATGGAGAATTGAGACTTGTGATGCTAACTTATAGAAAAATGACCCTTCCTGAATGTGACAAAATCAACGAAATGGATGCCGCACAATATATTGGACGTGCATGGCGTGAAGTAGACGGCGCAAGAAAGCTGATTGATATCGAATATCTTGACCCTACTTGGCCAAATGGCTATGATGTCCACTTTGACAATCTCAAGGCGACCATTTCAACCGAGGGCGAAGCAGTTGGTGCCTATGATGAAGCGGATCAACTTAAAGGCTTTGTAACGGTCAATCGAATGACCTTTGGAAAAAATGATTCATACGCCCTTTTGGATCAATTATTTGTGTCACGAGAAAGTCGTGGACAAGGTATCGGCAAGCGCCTATTCCTAGTAGCTGTTGAAATCGCAAAGCGCTTAGGTGTTGGCTATTTGTTTATTTGCGCTGGATCCGCTGAAGAAACTATCGCCTTTTATCGTTCGTTGGGTTGTATTGATGCACCAGAGCGACATAACGGCTACTATGAAAGTGACCCTCGCGATCTTCAGATGGTATTTTCCGTTATATGAGTCGCTGAGTCGTTGAGTCGACGGTGCCAGGCAGTTTCACTCATTGTAAATGAGTCGAAATGCCTGGCACCATCAACTCACTCACTCGCTCACTCACCGCACGCGATTCAGCTGCAACGTTGCCCAGATTTGGAAACCAACACACATCAAAATGAAATATGGAAAAAACGATAAACTATACTGCTTCATAATCACGCCAAAAAGTGGCGGGAACACTGCAATCCCCACATACGCAGCCGCCATTTGATAGCCGATGATACTTTGAGCCGCAGCTTTACCAAAACGCTTCGGCGTCTCATGCACCATCGCTGGAAATATTGGTGCAAATCCGAGACCGACTAACACAAACGCGAGCATGATCAAACCACTAACTGGCATCAAAAGCATAGCAAATCCACCACAAGTCGCCAAACCAAGCCCGAGCCCAATCATCTTGCGATTGTTCAATTTAAACGATAAAAACCCAGCAAGAAACCGCCCGATCGTTATCCCACCATAATACGCCGCGACGCCATTTGCCGCAGCCTCAACCGCAATGCCCCTCACCTGAACCAAATAGCTCGCCCCCCAAAGCCCCATCGCGTACTCACCCGAACAGTAAGCCATAAACACGAGTAGCGCATACACGACCCCTGGTTTTTTCAAGGGTTTTATATCAGCCTCTGAAGGTGTTGTTCCAATGTCCTCCACTGCCATTTCAGCTTCTGCTTGATTTTGCTCACCATGTAGTCGCCACAGTGGCAAAGTCAAAAAGATGATCAAAGCCAAAACGAGCTGAATCCCCGCGACAGCTAAGTAGCCATTTCTCCATGACCCCGTCGTCGCAAGTACAATGCCCATGAGTATTGGACCTGCGGTCGCTCCAACACCCCAAAACGAGTGCAACCAGTTCATGTGATGCGCTTTAAAATGCGTTGCCACATAGTGATTTAAAGCGGTGTCAACAGAACCGGCACCGAAACCGAGTGGCAATGCCAAGAGAATAAACCATAAAAATGACGGTGCAAAGCCATATCCCAGTAATGCAAGTCCCGTCATCAAGCCACTCATGAGCGTAATCTTGCCCTCACCAAAACGTTTAATCAGCTTGCCACTTAACAAACTGCTTGCAATGGTACCGGCTGTGATAACTATGGAAATAATACCCGCAGCATCCAGTCCCAAAGCCCATTCCGCTCTGATTTGAGGCCATGCGACACCCAGAAGTGCATCAGGTAAACCTAAACTGATAAATGCCAAATAAATGACGATCAATAATATCATGGTGATCATATTTATATCCTTTCAGTTCAAAAGTTGAAATACATAAATGCTCAAACACAAGCAGTTATACATGCAGTTACACATAAAGTAAACACACTATGGTTATTTCGCTAAATGTCCCGAAAGTCCTTCCATTTTCAACAAATAATATATGACAATTAAGTGACACAATATCATGCAGTTCTCACAAAGTACATAGACCACAAAACCACAGATAGCTCTCAAAATTTTGAACAAACAAAGATTGATATGTAATGCATTTCGTTTTAAAGTAATATATAGAGTGATGTCGATCATGAAAGGATGTCCAAATTAACCTATGACTTATGATTTATTTTCTAAAATGTCTATAACAGACGAAGAAATTCAAGTAATCCTAATATATCATCATTTTTCTGTGACCACTATTGAACTTTTTCAGCGAAACAATCGCGTGACTGACTTTATCATCAACAAAAAATTTATGCTCCGATTTTCTCAAAATCCCCTGCCTGAAGAAATGAAGCTAAAACGTGTCAAAGGCATTAAACACGTTCCTAGCATTCATATTAGTCATATTCTAACTCTATATAATTGTGAATTATACTATGTACTGGTGGACTTTATGCCAGGTGACTCCCTGTTCAATGCCATCCACAATATGACCGACACACAAGTTTTAACCGTTAGTGAGGAAATTGTCCATTTTTTGGATGCACTTCATCAAACCCAGGATTCCACTTATGATATTGGTCATTATATTGGTACGATTCCCAGATTCGTAGGGTCTTGGAAGGAAGGACATGAGCAATATGTCCAACTATTATATGACCAAATGATGCAGCTTTCACTAGATTCATTTGAAAAGCAGACTGTTGATTCTGCTTTCGATGTATTAAAACAATCAACTCACTTTTTAGTTTATCAAAATGGCGCAAGGCTTTTGCACAATGATCTGCACCCCCAAAATATTATCATTAACAATGGCCATTTAGCCGGCATTATAGATTGGGAGTGCTCTCAGTATGGCGAATCCGATTTTGAGCTCGTACATCTCGTTCACTGGAATTTGTTTTCAATGAACGCCAATGAAAAATTTGGAAAGCTGTTGAAAGCGTTACTCTCAGCCTATCAAGAAAAATTTAAAGTTCCAAATCTCGAACAACGCCTGATGTTTTATCTCCTTGAACATGAACTGAACCAAATCACCTGGAACCCTCATAATAAGGTAGAGCGACTCTCGAAAATCGACTATTTGCTCACGGATTCAAGTCAATTTAAGGTGAAACTTTAAAGTGACATTTTTAAGTGTCATATAAAGTTGTCATGTAAAGGCGTCATATAAAGTTGTCATGTAAAGGTGTCATTTTAAGACTCAATATCATAGAACTTGGCTGGATTTTCACACATTATGCGAATAATTTCTTGCTTATCCAGACCATTTTCCGCACAATAAGGTATGAATTCATCAAAGATAACCGTACAAGGATGGCCTTCAAAAGCTTGTTTCTCTTCAGCTCGATTCTCTTCAGCTCGCTTTGCTTCTCGTTTTGCTTCTGTAAAGAACTCATAATCCTGCGATAGCAGCACTTTATTCCCATACCCGAGAGCTATGACGTTCTTTAATAATTCAAACCGCTCAGGACTTGTTCCCTTGCGAACATTGTCGATGCCAAGCCACATGCCCTTTTCAGCAGCTCGCTTTATCGTTTCGAGATGTGACTCTTCATCGGCGTGTGCCCAAAGGAATTTGTTATAGTCCATCTTTTCGGACTCGAGCAAATCCATGATCGTGTAAACCATTTCAGCTTCTAAGATGTGACAATGAATGGGCATCCCCGTTTCATTGCTTGCCTTAACTGCAGCGACCAACATCGCACGATCAACTTTTGAAAGATCTGATTTTGAGAGGCCACCTTTATCAAGTAGCAACTTGATAAACCCTGGTCGAATTACGACGCCATCAACCGTGTCCAGGCCTTCTTTGAAATCTTGAATCCACCGGCTTGCCATTTGATCTTCAAAGTGAAGTGGAAATACGTCATAAAGTTGTTTCGTGATGTTCCAACCCGTACATGGAATAATATGCATATCCGCCCGATCTGAAAGCACTTTAAGCAATCTTACATTTTGACCACCGATGGGTGGTGATGTTTCTACGACACTTTTCCCACCCCTAGCTTTGATATCAAGCATAATCGGCAAAATCATTTTTGCGTCTAATTCAATTTCTTCCTCTCGATACTTTTTGTCAAAATACATACTGTTAGCATGAAACTCATCCGTTTCCCATTTGAAGTGTTCATGGCCTAACGTTACGCCAAGCTCTGTTTTGTGAATCGGTCCTCTTGCTGTATAAATCATATTTTTCCTCCTATTTGACCTAATCTGTCATTATGATATTTACTACATTGTCATAATAACAAACAAACTCTGACATAAGGGTGTCAGAGTTTTAAATATTTTTTGCATAGTGAGTGACTTATTTTTTCAATGTCGTGAATGAACCAATCCGGTTTCAAAACCGTCACCTGCTCTGGATGACCTAGAATTAATTGAAGCAACACATTTTTGTATGGGGTGCGGATCGTAAGGTGAATCTGAGGCTGAGCGTCTTGTAAATCCGAGAGTTGCGCGTCTTCTGCGTCTGTGTGCAATATCTCTACATGTTCGAGATAGTCATCTTCTTTTATGATTCTGTAAAGCGCGGGATCAATGAGAAGCTCGTAAGTATGCCATGTGAATTTGTCGTTTTCCGGCAAAGTAAGTGGCTTGTTCATATGTTGATTTATTTCGTTAAGGCATGTCATGGATTTGATGCGGTCCATTCTAAACGTTCGCTTCGCTTGTCTTAGATAACAAAAGCCCATAACATACCAGCCGCCCTCTTCAAAGGATAGTTGCGTCGGGGAAAAACGGCGCTCCTCCGTCACATCCTTTTCCGGATGGTAATACGCGACCAACAGATCACAAGACTTCCAAAAGGCCTCAAGGATTGGCGTCAAAACATCTTGTGTGTAGCCTTTGGGTTTAATGCGATTGCCGTCAAACTCAATATGGGATAGGACGCGCATCGCCTTCTGTCTTTCTTCGTCTGTAAGGGCGTTGATCACTTTAGTGCTGAGCAGATTATAGTCCTTTACCATATTTGGGAAACGAAGTCTCTCGCCTGCTTTAAGGACCATAAGCAACATCAAGATTTCCTGTTCGTTGAGCTTAATACTCGGCAGAAAATATGTAGGATCAATTTCATAACCACCGTAAGCACCCTCATAGGCGATGATCGGTACGTGAAGCTGACTCAATGCATCTATGTCCCTGTAGATCGTCCGTTCGCTCACTTCAAAATAGTTCGCGAGGTCTTGTGCATTCATTTTTTTCTTGATTCTTAACAAATGGACGATGCCATTTTGTCTCTCTGTCTTCTTCATGATTACCACTTTCATCATTTTACTATACATTATTTCTTTGATTTTATGTGATTTTATGTGATTTCATCTCCACATTAGATGAAATGGTAAGCAATGTCAATATCATAATAAGGGCTGTCTCAGTTATAACTGGGACAGCCCTTTGTGTTTGCGAAACTTACCTACGTAATGGATGCGTCAAAAATATTCTGGATTGATTCATCCAGCATTTGATTAAATTCTTCTTCGCTTTGATCCGCGCGTAAGCCTTCTGACAGTGCTCTTGAGAAACTTGCGATGAGGCCGTGATTTCTGGCGAGCTTTTCATTGGCATCCTCTCTAGAATAACCACCAGATAAGGCGACAACTCTCACGACGTTTGGAAGGTTCATCAAATCAGCATATAAATTGTCTTCATCAGGAATCGTCAGCTTCAACATAATCTTAGCATTCTCATCCAATGCTTTGATGTGATTCATGAGTTCTTCTTTAAGAATCGCTTCAGCTTCTTTCTTATTGACTGTGTGAATATCCACTTCGGGCTCAATGATCGGTACCAAACCTGCGCGGCTTATTATTTTACCAATTTCAAATTGTTGCTCTACAATCGCTTTAATGCCAGCAGGATTCACTTCTTTAATAACAGAACGCATCTTTGTGCCAAAAATATGTCGCAAGATTGCTCGTGCCAACAGCTCGTCCAAGTTGTTGATTGGCTTCATCAATTGAACGCCATCCTTGAGCTCAGCAAGACCGCTATCTACTTTTAAGAACGACACAATGCCTTTGACTTCCCAAAGATAATCTGCGCTATAAAGTCCGGCAACTTTTGCATCCATGGTCTTTTCAAAAAGTATTGCGCCTAAAATTCTATCTTTGTTGAATACAGGACTTTCCATGATTCTCGAACGCATTTGGTGGACCATTTGGAACATTTCTTCTTCACCTGAGTATGCTTCCTTAGGAATACCGTATATTGCAAGGGCGTTAGGCGTACTCCCACCACTTTGATCTAGCGCTGCGATGAAGCCTTGATCATTTTTCATTCTATTTAATTGTACAGTTTTCATATGTACCTCCTTTTTCATTTGTCTTATACCCACCAGGTGGTTTTGAAAACATGCGATGTGAGTTGGTGGTGCCAGGCATTTTGACTCATGAGTCGAAATGCCTGGCACCACCAGCTCACTCCACTCACTCTACTCGCATTATTCATACTAAACACATGGGTTTAATTATATATTTTTCGTTATATTTGCATTTTATGTATTGACAGTATGCAGGCGCGCCCCTATAATCAGATTAATCCTATAAGATTAGTAGGATATAAAATTTGGAGGCATTCAATGAACAAAAAAATAATTTTGGGTTTAGTATCTGTAGCTGTACTGGCTTTAGTAGGATTCAATTTGTTAAACAACAAAAATAGTGATGAGCAGACGCTTTCATCCCTGGAAGTCATCAAGGAAAATGGCGTGATCCGAATTGGCACCGAGGGCACCTATGCCCCATTTACTTTTTACAATGATAAAAACGAACTCACTGGTTTCGACGTTGAAATTGCGAGAGAAGTTGCAAAGAGAATTGGCGTTGAAGCAGAATTTATAGAGACAAAATGGGACGGCATGTTCGCAGGGCTTGATTCAAAACGCTTTGATTTCGTAGCGAATCAAGTAACCATCAAAGCTGACAGAATCGAAAAATACGATTTTTCATCGCCATACATTAAGACGCGTGCCGTACTTGTCGTTCATGCAGATAACGACGAGATCACAAGTTTCGAAGAACTAAACGGCAAGAAATCCGGTCAATCACTCACGAGCAATCTCGCTGAGCTTGCAACCTCTTATGGCGCAGAGATTGTACAAATCGACGGCTTCAATCAAGCAATCGACCTCCTTTTATCTGAAAGAATTGATGCGACCATCAATGACAGATTATCTTACTTGGACTTTAAAGTTGCAAGACCTGATGCTGCGATCAAAGTCGTTGCTGAAGAAGCGACTAGCAGTGAGGCTGCATTCCTATTCAACAAGGGCAACGATGAACTCGTTGCAGCTGTAAACAAGGCACTGGAAGACATGAAGTCGGATGGTACTTACCTTGAGATTTCAGAAAGATGGTTCGGAGACGACGTATCCAAGTAATACTCAACATTTACTAACATTCAATCAGCATTATAAATAACATTTTCAAAATTAAGGAGCATTTTCATGGATGATCAAATACTGCGACTGATAGGCATTCTGTCGGATTCGTTTTTACCACTACTCAAAGCGGGCTTAATGTTCACGGTGCCACTTGCACTGATTTCATTTGCTCTGGGACTCGTGTTAGCCTTTTTGACGGCTCTCGCCAGAATTTCATCAAGCAAGGTACTTCAGTCCATATCAAGATTCTATGTCTGGTTGATTCGCGGAACACCTCTGCTTGTGCAATTGTTTATCATTTTCTACGGCTTGCCTGGTATAGGGGTGACACTCAACGCATTTCTTTCCGCCGTCATCGGTTTCACACTCAATGTAGGCGCATACAATTCAGAGACGATCAGAGCCGCTATTCAGTCCATAGACAAAGGCCAGTGGGAAGCCTCTAAAGCCTTGGGTTTGTCACGCGCATCAACGCTCAGACACGTGGTGTTGCCTCAAGCACTTAGGGTCGCGATCCCGCCACTTTCCAATTCATTTATCGGCCTAGTGAAAGACACCTCGCTCGCTGCAGCGATTACGGTTACGGAAATGTTCCAAGTCGCACAGCAAATCACCGCACGCACCTACGAACCACTTTGGCTATACCTCGAAGCCGCATTCATCTACTTGATCTTCTGTTCGGTTCTCAATCATTTTCAGGGGAAATTGGAAGCGTACTCTGGTAAGCATTTGGCGACATGACGGAACTTATATGAAACGATGAGAGGAACAAAATGATAACGATAGATAACGTCCATAAAAAATTTGGCGACCAAGAAGTTTTAAAAGGCATCAATTTAGAGATAGAGCAAGGTGAAGTCATATGTATCATTGGGTCCAGTGGCTCCGGCAAGAGCACGTTGCTTAGGTGCATGAACGGACTGGAAACCGTGACGTCAGGCAAATTTCTTATTGACGGAAAAGTGGCTGATGATGAGGCATACAAAGATATTGGCATGGTATTTCAGAGGTTCAATCTATTCCCGCATATGACTGTTCTGGAGAACATCATGCTGGGTCCAACGGTGGTTAAGGGTGACTCTAAAGCACATGCCACGGACATCGCTTTGAAACTTTTAGATAAAGTAGGTCTCGTGCAAAAGGCAGATGCTTACCCCAACCAACTCTCAGGTGGTCAGCAACAACGTGTCGCCATCGCAAGAGCGCTCGCCATGGCACCTAAGATTATGTTATTTGATGAACCGACCTCTTCTCTGGATCCAGAGCTCGTCGGTGAAGTCCTTGAGGTTATGAAGTCTCTAGCTCATGAAGGCATGACTATGATCATCGCCACCCATGAGATGGACTTTGCAAGAGAAGTTTCAGATAGAGTCATCTTTCTGGATGGTGGCGTCATCGTTGAAGATGCTACACCAGAGGTGCTTTTCGAGAACCCGCAGCATGAACGGACCAAAGCATTTTTGAGTCGTAGAGCGATGAGTCGTGGTGCCAGGTAAATCGACTCATGAGTTAGGGTGCCAGGTAAATCGACTCATAAGTGGTGGCGCTAGTCTTCGCTACTCAGTGACTAACTCACCCTACGGATTTCCAAGATTGACATACCCTATAAATCACTTTAGAATACAATAAGACCCCCTGCGCAGGGGGTCTTATAACTTTAAATAGTCGTCTTGGAGGTAACATGAAACATTTAGCAAAGTATCGCAGGGTTTCACAATATGCATTTGGTGGCATCGTACTGTATGTTTTCACTGCGTTTCCAAATGGCATTACATTTATCTTAGCGGCTTCCGTCCTTATTGGTGCCGTATTTGGCAAGGTATTTTGCAAATGGATGTGTCCAATTGGTTTGTTCATGGAATTTATGACGCGGAACATGTCAGCAGACGAGTCGAAACTCCAAATGTACAATTATTACAAATTGGGCTGTCCCATCGCATGGATACAAGGTGCTTTGAACAAATTTTCATTGATCAAAATAAAACGCAACGCCAGTACATGCACTTCTTGCAGTCTATGCGACAAAGCGTGTTATATCGCTTCATTGAACCCTAATATGAGCTTGTACAAAAAAGATAAAGAAAACCCCGCTACTGCTTATAGCTGTTCAAAATGCCTTGCGTGCGTGACAGCTTGCCCCAATGGCAGTCTGGACATAAAATAAATGCTAGCGTTAAGAAAAGACGCATCCGTCAAGTAGAATCACTCTACTAAGTCGATGCGTCTTTTTCTAAGTTTTATTTCCAAGGTAGCGCCGGCATTGCGGCACCAGTTTCCAAGTACGTTTTCAAGCCACAAAGTATAAAGGTCCATCCAGCTGCTGCCTGCTGGAAGCTCGCTTTATCAGCATCGATATCATGTAATATCGTCAATTTTGTCAGTGGTCCCATTTCTTGAAGCTCGAAGACAACAGTAGAAACATCTTCCGCGGCATCTCTCGAGGATAACCAAGTGTATGACAATTTTTTATTTGGCTCAAAGGCGAGGACCTCGCCTTTTGCTTCCACTTCACCTTCAGGTGTTACGATCGCAATTGGTGAACCTATTTCCCAATTGGATTCCACTTTGCGCCCAAACCAAAATTTCTGTGTGAATTCAGGCTTGGTTAAGGATTCCCACACTTTTTCCGCGCTGGTTGCAATAACTATTTGATACATAAATCCGTTCATTTTTTCCTCCTCATCTTGACCCTCTATTATTTTTTTTAATTCAAAAATACTTTCAATCCTTGGCGCATCAAATTTGCTAATCCATCTTTCATAAATATGCCTTAATGGAATCGGATTAAGATAATGGTATTTTTCTCTACCTTTCCATACGGGCACAACAAGGTTAGCCTCTTCTAAAATCTTAAGATGCTTTGTCACTGCCTGTCTGGACATATCCAATGTGCTTGCCAATTCAGTAAGAGTTTGACCATTTTTCACATATAAACTGTCCAATAAATATCTTCTCGATTTATCCCCAAGCGCATTAAATACATTTTCCATGTTTTCATATTAGCAACCTTTTGGTTGCATGTCAAGTTAAAAAAATTATGCGTATTGTCCAAACAACAGTATCGTTGAAAAAATTACGGCATCCTGCATAAAATGTATCATCCATGAAGTCGCAAATCCCTTTGTTTCATACATACTTCTACACATATACCATCCTAATAGCCCACTCATGAACACGCCTAAAATACCGCTAGGTGCGCCATAATAATGGCCTATGCCAAAGATAAGCGCGGCGATTAATATTGCCTGATGCTTTGGTAGTACATCTTTTAACGCCCCCAATATAGCGCTTCTAAATAGTATGCCTTCACTTAATGAATTGAATAATGCAAAAATAAGTACGAAAGGAAAATATTTGAGTAGATTCCCCGTATTCATGTTTGTTGAAGATCCTGTGACTGTAAATACGGTGAGCAACAATGTGCCGATCGAAATTAGGACTGCTGAAATAATGGCTAACTTACCCCAACGGATTGAATCGTTTTTTATACCAAGCCACTTAATTTCATCTGCTTTAGTTGATAGGTCTCCTTTAGTTAAGTACACGGCTCTTGGTGATTCGAATAAAAAGATCAACGTGACAACGACAGCAATCGCACCTATCGTTCTTAGCAAAATTGAGCCTCCAAAGTTTCCAACAAATGACAGGCTATGAAATGTATCCTGCCAAACCTCAGATAAATAAATGATTCTGGTTATCATTTCAAATATAACAATAACCTCTAAAACAATAATATATTTAGAAATTTGGTCATGCTTTTGATATTGAAAGACACTGCCTGCTATAAATAAAATAATCAATCTTACAAAAGCAAGCCAAACGGGGTATATACCCAACCACTCTCTAAATATGACTTCTGGCAACATAGAAGCAACAAGTGTCAAAACGATAATGACCATAAAATGACTATTAACTGAAGTGTTGGTAATCGATTTTTGTGCCACAACAAGCCTCCTTTTGAAGTTATTAAGTGTATCATCATTCAAAAGCATCATATAAAAGTTGAATCTGAGATTCGTGTTTTTTCATTTGACTGTATATTTTTTCAAGTGAACTAGAAAGAGCAAAAACGAGATCTTTGACTCTCTGACTCTCGGTATGGACATGTTCGTAACTGCTTTTTTGAGACTGTGTCAAAAGATAAAACCCGTTGATGCCTTCAAACAACTCCCCAAATGATTGTGCGACTGACCCGAGCATCTTAAGATTGTCTTTGGACAACAACACCGTTTCCTTAACATTTTCTCCTAAGAGCACTGTATGTGCTGTCAGTGACTCAACTTCATTTCGCAATATGGTCTGCACTTGATCAATGGATGCAAGAACTTCTGAGGTTCCAGATGATAGTTTGCGTACTTCATCCGCGACGACACTAAATCCCCTACCGTATTCACCTGCTCGTGCCGCCTCGATTGAGGCATTCAAAGCCAGCATGTTGATTTGACCTGAAATGGCCGATATCTTTGAAAGTTCCGTTTGCACTTCTTCCGTAGTACTCACGAGTTTCATGCTACTCAATTTTGTTTCGTCAAGACCATTTGAAACACGCTCAAGGACTAGGTCACTTTTGTTGACAAACGCCACAGTTTGCTGATACTCGTTTGACAAGTTTTTTAGCTCAGTGATAATTTCAGTGAGTTTCAATACGTTTTCAGAATTTTGAAGATTTAATAACTCAATGATATCTGTGATTCTTTCATTATGCCCTTTTATAACATCTTCATTTGATTTTACTATGAGCACTTCTGCCTGTGTGGTCTTAAAGCCATTAAAAAATTCACCAGTGTTGACTTTGACACTCTCAAACTGTGCCGCCAATTTATTTGAATACGCTTCGACTTCTCGTTTAGCCATTTGTGCATCCTCGAGAAGTTTTTCATTTTTAAACAAAAGTTCTTGAACTTTTGCCTTGCTTATACCGCCGATCAACGCAAATAAACCTAGAAATATTGGGGCTGTATCAATCATAAAAATCAACTTGTTTTGAACATGTGCTTTACCGATTGCTTCAAATGAAAAAGCCATATCATTCAAAATCAGTTCAAGTCCAATTGCCATAATGGGAAACATCATCCCAAAGCCAAATCCTATTAGAAAATAATTGCGTTTAATGTGGTTGTAATTGTTGCTATTGCTGCTATCTTTGCTCGTATCATTGCGCCTACTTTTGTTGTAATTAATAATCATACATCACATATAGTGCCAAGACTCATATGAAGGCCCGGCGGACTATTTTCCTTTCTCCCAACTAAGTTCTGGGAATATTATATGAGTCAATACCCAAAACCGGGAACCTATAAACGCAAAGACGCATCCATAACCGAAATTCGTGATAGTGTTGCAAATGCTTGGGTATAAAGTGATCAACCGAGCATTTATAAATGAAAGAGGTTCACATGAATTCCACTATTTTATCCGTTGAGAACGTTTATAAAACAATTAAAAATAAAGAAATCATAAAAGGCATCAGTTTTCAGATCAATGCTAGAGAAATACTGGGTTTTTTAGGTCCGAATGGCGCTGGTAAATCGACGACGCTCAGGATGATTGTCGGATTATCAAAGCCAAGTTCCGGCAATATTTATATTGATGGGCATTCGATCACACGTGATTATATAAAAGCGATGTCTCAGGTTGGCTGCATCATCGAAACACCTGATATGTACAACTATATGAGTGGTTATAAAAATCTTGAAATGCTTGGTTCAATGTCAAAAGGCGTGACAAAGAAGTCAATTGATGACGCTATCGAGCTAGTTGGCATGGCGAATCGGATACACGACAAAGTAGGCATTTATTCAATGGGGATGAAGCAACGACTTGGCTTGGCACAAGCCCTGATGCATAAGCCTAAGCTATTGGTACTAGATGAACCGACGAATGGTTTTGATCCCCAAGGGATTTATGAATTTCGGGAAATCATAAAAAGCTTGGTTAAAGAAATGGGGATCTCTGTACTGGTCTCTTCTCATTTAATCAGTGAAGTTCAACTGCTTTGTGATAAAGTTTCTATCATTAACGGTGGCAAAATCGTAAAAAACGCCAGTATTGATGCGCTGCTATCAACAGGGCAAGTCAATTGGACAATAGACGATGTTGAGACTGCTCAGAGATTGCTTAAGCAAGATTTCAACATAGATGCCATCATCACAAATGGTCAGCTATCAGCGACAGTAAATGCCGATAGACTCACGGACATCAATGCCGCTATGGTCTTTGCTGGGGTTAAAATTCAATATGTAAGTACGCAAAATAGAACGCTCGAAGATCTGTTTCTGAGCTTTACGGATCATCAAAAAATACTATAGAAAGTGTGATAGTATGATTTCACTCGTACAAAATGAAGTAATGAAGCTCTTACTTAAGAAAAAAATGGTCCTCATCATATTGCTTGTATTGGTTTTTACAAGCCTGTTTGCTTATGGTGAGAAATATACGTATGACAAAAACATCGAACGCTATGAAAACGCTTCCTCTGACGGCACTATATCTGATGGTGCTGCATTTGATTGGAAAAGCCTTTCCACGCAACGTCTTGAAGATATGAATGAACGATTGGATAGCCCTTATATACCTGAAAGCGGTATTCAGTCCATTGTCATCGAAATCGAGCAATTGACCTATTTTATTGAAAATGATATCAATCCGATCACACCCAGTGCTGCGAAGTTCAGTGTCGAATTTATCGAGCAAGGCATTGTGATGCTCATCCCGTTGCTTGTCATTATTTTAGCCGCCGATTTGGTTTCAGGCGAGTTTACGGCAGGCACCATCAAGCTCCTACTCACAAGGGCGATTCCACGCTGGAAAATACTGCTCAGTAAATATTTCGCGCTCATCATGATGACGACACTAGTGGTGTTCCTAATTGGTGTAATAGCAACCGGTATTTCATTTGCATTCTTTGGAAGATGGGGCTTTGATCAACCCGTCGCAACGGGCTTTAACTCAATTGGTGGCGTGTTAAATTCAGATGATGTGATTTTAGTTACAAGTTTTGAGTATATGATGTTCGTCTACGCACTGGCTTGGTTCGTCTCTCTTGTGATCGCAACGATAACGTTCATGGTTTCAGTCCTTGTCAAAAGCACATCCACGGCCATAGGCATTTTGATGGCGACGCTCATAGGTGGACAATTTCTCCAATTTTTCTTATCCGATTGGGAAATCGTTAAGTATTTCTATGTAACCAATCTCAATCTTACGCGCTATTTGACGGGGTCCTATCAACCCATTGAAGGCATGAATTTGGTATTTTCGATTGTTGTGCTCAGCATTTGGGCCATCTTTTCTTTAGTAGTCAGCTTTCAGGTTTTTGATCGTAAAGACGTGTTGGTATAATGTTGAAATGGAGGGCAATCATGTACAGAAAAATAATTTGGCCGTTGCTGTTATTGGCTTCCATTTGCCTAATGGTATTTTTTATCATAGGATTTGTATCCTCGATCACCGTGAGTAATGGAAACCGTGCGGACACGACAGGCGTCATCGAAAGCACTATCACGGACAGCACTCAAGGCGTTGATGCTAAAGATAATGAAAATGACAATGCTAATGATAATGCTGTTGGTGGTAATCAAAACATCTTAATACTTGGTGATTCCATCGGCTTTGGTGTTGGCGATGATCCAAATCAAGGAATTGGAAGACGCTACGCGTCGATGATAGATCCAGAAGGCATCCAGGATATCAAGATCACCAATCTTTCTATTCCTGGCGCTAAAGTTTCTGGGCTGCTCGAACTCGTGAAACAACCAGAAAATGTAGTGGCAATAAGTGAGGCGACTTTAATCATCCTCTCAATTGGAGGCAATGATTTAAATAATATTGATGATCTTGACGTGTTATCTTTAGAGCTTAATTACAAGGAAACGCTAAAGCAATACACGGATGGGCTTCAAGGCATTGTTGACAGTATTAGAGCGCTAAATGATCGTACACAGCTTGCGATTGTTGGGCTGTATGATCCTTATGCTCAAAACGATACTTACAAAACCAGTCTACTCCTTCAGTGGAACTATGAAACACAACGTATCGCTGCCACTGATGAGCGCATGATTTTTATTCCAACTTATGAACTTTTTCAGTACAACTTGAGTTCGTATCTCGCTGCTGATCAATTTCATCCTAGTAGTGTGGGCTATCAAGCTATCTCTGAGGAACTATTCCGTATTTTACATGGGGTAAAATAATGCTAAAAATCCCCGCAGCGCCTTATCATTAGGTTTTGCGGGGATTCTTCGAATCAAGATTCGACTCATGATTTGACTCACATTTTAGAAATTCTCTTTTCTCACTTCAAAATAACCTTTTGGATGTGCACATACTGGACAAGTTTCAGGTGCTTTCTTACCCATCACTAAATGGCCACAATTACGGCATTCCCAGATAGTTTCTTCCGATTTTTCAAAGACTTTTTGCATTTCAATATTTTTTAGCAGCTCACGATATCTTTCTTCATGTGCTTTTTCGATTTTACCAACCATTCTAAATTGAGCAGCCAGAACTTTGAAGCCTTCTGCTTCAGCCTCTTTCGCAAAATCCTCGTACATATCAGTCCATTCATAGTTTTCGCCTTCTGCAGCGTGCAACAAGTTGGTTGCTGTATCTCCGAGTTCGCCCATTGCCTTAAACCAAATCTTGGCGTGTTCTTTTTCGTTATTCGCAGTTTCTTCAAAGATGGACGCGATTTGTTCGTATCCTTCTTTTTTAGCTACCGAGGCAAAATAAGTATACTTGTTTCTAGCTTGTGATTCTCCAGCAAATGCGCTCATAAGATTTTTTTCCGTTTTACTACCTTTTAAGTCCATATGTTCATTCCTCGCTTTCTTAAAATTTTGTTATTCTATTATTTAGTATAATGCTTCTAGTGATCCTTTTCAATCCACTGTGATATTCAAGAATTTCTCATCATCCCGTTTAATTTTCAAAACAAGCTATTTTAGTGATATAATATAACAAATGAACTCTTGGAGGTCTAAAATGGAAAAAATACTTAAGAAGGTAAAAAAACAATTGGCGCAGTCCGGGGGACTCAATATTGCACTTGGTTCTGTATTACTTGCTGTAACAATCCCTTTTGCAATACTAAGCATCATCAGTGGCGCAAAATTACTGAAACTGCGTAAAGAACTATAAATATCACAAAAAAAATCCCATTCACATTGTGTCTGGGATTTTCTTACTCATTTACTTCAATAAGTAAAGCAAAATAATCGCAACCGTTGTAGTGAGCACTGCAGATCCGAGGCCAAGCAGTATTTTCTGATATGGACGCTTGCCTATTTCCATCAGCTTTTCGTCAGCTGGCAATCTCTTTCCCTCATTAAATGAAACGATTTCTTTATACGTTTGAATATCAAGTTCTTTTTTTTGCTTCTCTACACGATATGCAAAATAGGTGGTAAATGCAAAAACAACAATTAATATACCAATTCCCCATGCACCTAGCCACTTAATCAGTGGCACTGGCAATATCACACAAAGCACAAACAAAATCGAAAACACCTTACTTTGATTCCCGAACTGCTTTATTTCTTCCTTAGCAATCGTCTCTTTCATAGCTTCTAGATCTCCTTTGATTAAGATATCAAGAGTCACATTAAACGTGGCACTTAGAAGCAGTAAGCTTTTGACGTCGGGATAGTTTTTATTGTTTTCCCAATTGGAAATGGTTTGTCGAGACACGTAGATTTTCTCCGCCAAGTCCTCTTGAGATATGTCTAGCTCCATCCTGTATTTTTTGATTTGCTTTCCAAGTTCCATAGATCGTCCTCCTGTAACCTCAGTCTATCTTTTTTCAAAGGATTCACAATCCAATGTGTTTGACATGACGTTTTAAGCCATGTCAAAACCTTTTGACACTAATCAAAGCCTTGTATTTGCAACGCACCAATGTTACGGTTTTACTGATGAGTCGATATGCCTGGCACCAATTACTCCGCCTGATGAGTCGAAATGCCTGGCACCAATTACTCACTATTGTACACTCTAGATGTTTGATTGTCCAAAAAAATGGGCATAAGTAAAAAAGGGAACTTAACCCTTTGGTTAGTTTATAAGGAGGATCATTATGGCAGTTGTTAAAGTCATCGAAATTATGGCTGAGTCCGAAAAAAGCTGGGAAGATGCAACTAATGTTGCTTTAAAAGCAGCTTCAAAAACAGTGAAAAACATCAAAGCGATCTACATAAGTGATATGCAAGCAATCGTTGAAAACGATGAAATTGTAAGATACAGAGTGAATGCGAAGTTATCATTCCTCGTAGAGTAAAAAAACCGGCGCAAGCCGGTTTTCCTCATTACCATCCAATTATTCAATGTGGTTTAAATACTTCACTTCATCATAGCTATTTGAGACAACTATTCTTTCAATCTCAAACACGATTAATCCAATATTCTCACCTAAAATAAACTGAGGCATATCATTTTTTTGCAAATGTATGGCCTTATAATGAGCCTCTTCAGCCGCCTCTATCTTCAAAGCGGAACCCAAAAGCGTCGCACTCACACCATCGACACTTGAATACACAAGTAGCGATATATGCTTGTTTTTTTGTATATTGTCATATTTTTTACTATCTCTTCTGGTACTCAGTACCACTTTATTTTCTGCCTCTAAATAAGTAAAATTCATGAGCGAAATATAAGGTACATCTTCCCAACATGTTGCCATCATACATAGTTTTTCATTTATGAGTAAGTCCTTTACATCCTTTGATATATCCATAGTGTAACCTCCCAAAGATAATATTCATTTGATACCCTTATTTATACATTGTAACCTTCATCAAAATGTAGACTTTTCTAAAAAAATGGGTATGAAGTAATATGTACAAAAAAATTCATATAAAGGAGGAACAAAATGGGTATAATTTCGTGGATCATACTAGGTGCATTAGCAGGTTGGGTTGCGAGCATGATTATGGGCAAAAACGGCTCTATGGGAGCACTTGCCAACATTGCAGTTGGTATCGTTGGCGCATTTATTGGCGGATTCATCATGAACCAAATTGGTGGCTATGAAGTGACCGGTTTTAATCTAACGAGTTTTCTTGTCGCATTAGTAGGAGCTGTCATATTACTAGCAATCCTTAATATGTTTAGCAAAGGAAGAGTAAGATAGCTATAACACGCAACTATGGAAAAATATAAAGATATGCAATAAATAATAAAAGTGTACATACTATAGTCAAAGCGTTTTCCATAGGCAAAAAAAGAAAACAAGGATAATCCACTAGTTTGGGGATTATCCTTTGTTTTTGTGTAATGAGTGGGAGGGGGCTTACTTCGGTACTTCCACTATCCGGATCTCACTTGGTGCCGATTCAACGTCAAAGATTACGGAAGTCACTGCAATATACAAAATTGTGTCTCGCGGTAAATTTATAAGTGATATCGGATATTCACTCGTATAGTATACTTTCTCAATATCGCCAAAAGCATCCGTCTTATAATACCAAGGCCCATCAGGCGAAGTCGCGTAATATACATAATAATGGCTTGCGCCTTCTATCTCATACCAACCAATTTCTAAATCGAAATTCGTTGGCTTAATAAACATGCTCGTGTGGACGGATGGCACCATTAAATTCTCAGTAAACACGTCATGTGTCCAAACACCTTCTACTCGTGTGCCATCAGCATAGCGCAAAACACCCTTGCCATGGAACTGATCTTCAAAGAATTCACCTCTATAATTATCACCATCAACCCATTCATAATAACCATTTCCGTGCATCAAACCACCCAAAAATTGACCAGAATATCTATCACCGTTATCAAACGTGATGACATCATATGTCTTTAAAGTCGCTAGCGTTTCCAATGTTGTCGCTGTTGACACACTAAGAAACGGTTTAACTTCGTTGATTGGTATCGCTAGATTAATGTTTTGACCACTTTCATACATGGCCGTCGTAACGCCAATAACCTCACCATAGTAGTTGAGCAGCGCTCCACCACTGCTACCGTGCGAAATTGGTGCTGAAATTTGAATATATACATCGCCATCAATGACCCTACTTTTGTTGCTTACCAATCCATTGGATATGGTATTTTCGAGTCCAATTGGACTGCCAATCGTCAAAATCTCTTCACCTTGAAGCACATTCTCAGAGTTGCCCATGGTCAAAGTATCTAAATTTGTGCCATTAATTTTTAAAACCGCCACATCTCTATTTGCATCATATCCTAGCACGTGCAAAACAGGATATACTTTGCCATCTAAAGTCTTTACTTTTGCAGAATAAGCACGCTGAATCACATGATAATTTGTGACAACTTTTCCCGATGCCTCAACAATAAAGCCACTTCCAGTCGCAATCTGCTGGCCGGATTTATCAAAAGTTTCTATATGAACAACCGCATTTCCTGCATTTTTAGCAATTTGCGAAGGGCTTAACAACGTTTTTTCAAAGCTGTCATAACTGCTTTTGAAGATCAGCAATGCTTGTTCAATAGTCGCATTGCCTTTAGGGTCTACTGCATTTTTATAGCCATTGATAATGTTGTGATTATACGCTTTATAAATCGATGTTTTTGCATAACCGGAAATCTTCTGATCATCAGTGAATCTGAATGCCGATTCAGTAAGATTCTTACCCGATAACTCAAACGTCTTCACCATCATTGTTGCCAATTGCTCTCTAGTGATTTTCACATCTGGACCGAATTTACCATCGCCCAGTCCAGAGGTTATTCCAACGGTTGTACCTTTTAGTACATAAGCATCGTTTGTGTCAGTAAATTTGATCTTAGGATCGATAACGATTTCTTCACCGGTTGCCGCTTCATAAAGTTTCACAGCCAAATAGATAAAATCCAATCTCGTAATCGGATCTTGATAGGTCTTAAATATCCGCTGTTCTAAAACACCATACTTTGCTAAAACTGAAAGATCACTTTGTGCCCACTTTGATGGCACACCACTTTGATTTAGCATCACCGTTTCCGCATACACAGGTAAACTTGGTAAACTTGCTAAACATAAAAGCATCACAAAAATAAATACAATCGTTTTCTTCATCAATCGTTATCTCCTTTATTAATATGCAATCAGGCTTCTCATATGTAAATATACATATCTTATTATAACAATTCTTTCTATTTCTGTATGCAACATTTTTCAAAAACGTTACATTTTAAATCGATAATCTATGATATAATGAACTATAACATGAACGCTTGCCCAAAGCGAGGCCAGTATCTTAACAGATACTGGCCTCATGTTTTTTTGACTTACAATGAGTCATAGTGCCAGGTAAATCGACTCATTATTCACATTTCAACGCACTACTACATCTTCTCACCACAATCCTTGCAAAACTTAGCATCTTCGTCATTAAGCGCCGAACAGCTTCGGCATCTAATTTTAATCACTTCTTTTATAACTTCTTTGTTTGTGCCAATGTTCGTTTCTTCAAGGGCATCATTTATCATACCACCAGCCATCGTCGACCATGGGCTCAAATCCTCTCTCGCTTTTTTTGGATCAAGCACAAGTCCAGAGCCCGCTACACCACGTGCCGCTACCACTCTCATGAAGTTGCCGATTGCGATCATGATAAAACCAATAAACGGTCTCGCCATAATGGCGCCAGCGGAAGACGCACCAGTAAATAAGCGTTCCGGATTCATAAACATAAAAAAAGTAGAAAAAAATAAGACTAAACCAATCCCGGTTACTATCATCCCTGCATAATACAGCATTTTACGTTCTTCAGAAATTTCTTTTTTCGCCACGTTGTCCCTCCATATTTTACTTATTTCTCATGCTCGTAGTTAAACCACGAGTAAAGTCTGATCATAATCGAAATCAATGACATAAAAGCACCTAGTATCAGTTTAAACGATAAAAGAAAAATAATGATATAAAAAGCATTAAAATAATATTCATTTTGCATGAAAGAGTAACTGTGATTCTGTCGTGACAAAGGGGTATATTATAGAAAATATGTTGATCAAACTATCTGTATAGAGTTTATTATTTTAGCTTTTGAGGGAAACCATAATGAGAGATCAAAAAATGGATAATATAAAATTTTTGATGATCTTTCTCATCGTGTTTGGTCATGTGCTTGAAATGGGCAATATCCAAACGGGACTATTTAACATCGTCTATACGGGCCTATATATGTTTCATATGCCCGTTATGGTTATTATCTCCGGCTATTTTTCTAGAGCCGTTATTGAACGCGGCGAGATGGGCATCCTAAAAAGATATATAAAACTTGCTATTCCGAGTTTGATTCTACAATTTATTTTTGGTGTTGTGAGTTATATGTTCACGGGAACCATTCAACTCTATTGGGTGCTTTGGTATACTGTTGCATTGGTGATTTGGGACTTTCTGATTGCCTATACAAAATTCCGCTATTGGCCAATTATGATGTTGTTGATGGTCTTTTTGTTTGGGAATATGGGGATGATTATTAACCTCATATTTGGTAGAATCGTCTATTTCATGCCACTTTACTTACTCGGTTATTATCTTGACTTATCCAAACTCGATCAACTATCACGTCAAATGAAGAAGTGGCTTGTTATAGTGGCATCTGCTTTAGCGGTTATCGGTATAATACTCTTTTCAAATTCTGGGTTGGATTATCAATTATTCTACTTCTCAAAAGGTTATACAGAACTTGGACTGGGCATGGCCTCCGGTGTGTACTACAAAATCGTCGCTTATGTAATCGGCATTTCATTGTCCACTTTGATTTTATTACTCATGACAAAACGGACTCATGTCTACGTGCAATCAGTTGACACAATGACTACGTACTTACTCCATGGACTGATGATACGAACCATTGGATGGTTGTTTGATATTGACATGAATTCTATGATTATCGCCTTTATCCTTTCAATCATTATCGTTGCTTTGACCGCTCAAAAAAGATTGTTTTCTGACATGTTTAAGGAAATATTGGAATGGGGATCGCAGCACAAACAGGTCATACAAACGTTTAGGACGATCAGTCTCTTGATTATTTTCGCTGTTTATGGCTACTTTGCAAGTCCATTGATCTTAGAAGCAAAATCGAAAAGCGTTCAACAAAATTATGAAAATAATATAGTTTTAGACACTGACAAGGTGGATCCTGAAGTTGAAAGCAAGCCAGAAACGGTGTTTAACGGCTTTAATTGGGACCAACTTCCTTCATATGAGTCCAAAGGTCTCTTGACTGATGGCGGCAGTGTCATATATGATTATGTTAACCGAAAACCGAGAGTTGAATATGGCGAAGTCTATAATGTTTCTTTAGGCGGAAAATTTTTAAGCTATGATGGTCCAAAGTTTGTCTTAGTAGATGAGTCGATGAATTTGAAAATTGATTTCATTGAAATCGGACAACAAATAGGCATCGAATTACTTGACGGTAGGTTTTTATCGGTCCTCGAAGGGGCCCCTGTTATCGGCAATGCACCGACACCCCTTGATTTTGAAATCCAAGATCGAAAGGTGGCATTTAAATATAATGCGCAATATTTGTCCATAGAATCGGATGAACTCGTATTTGTTTCTGAACCAGTATTCTGGGAAGTTGAACTTGAAGTTATGGATGACAGCCCGCTGACATATTTTGCTCAAGTTGATGACCGCTGGCGAAATGATGCGTTTGCATTTTCAGACATTTCCATGAGAGGTTGTGGCCTTGTGTCCATGGCAATGATCTTGAACTATGAGCTGGATCGAAATATAGATGTGGATGACATGATCGCGCTTGATCGCAAACACAATTTGGGGCAAAATGACCCACCGAGAATTAATATCGATCGATTTGCCAAAATTATCGACGACACTTATGAAGTGAATGTAAAAAAAATTGAACGCGCAGACATACCGGCTGAAATTAAAAGTGGTAGGCTCGTATATTATCATACAACAAATAATCCAAGTATTGGATACAAAAATTTGGGACATATTATTGTTATCTATGGCATTACTGAGGACGGTAGACTTAAGTTTTTAGATCCATATCCAGGCAATATATCTCAGATTCCTGCTGATGAAGCCCTTCAGTATTACGGACAGATTTATTCGTTTTCTCGGTTAGGCATTCCAAAAGCAGATGTTTTCACAGGTTATATCACACTCGATGCCATGGCAAAAACTTCTGCCTATACGGCGTATAGTATTTGGAGGTAATTATGTGGCGGCATGACTATAGTAAAGATAAAAACGGTTTTGGAATTGTGGATTTGGTATTGTTGATTGTATTGTTAAGCGTTATATTTGTTTCGGTTAACGCCGGTTAGTGAGGAAATTATGAAAATTGTTATCAGCCTAGTTGTGCTTGCAGTACTTGTTCTGGCAGGAACCGCAGGATACTTGATGTATGGATTTGTTGTCGATATCAATTCGATGACAGATTCAGAACAAGAATCTACTAAGGAAAGCTTGGACGCGCCAGAAACTGTGGTGGCTGTCGAAGATATTGCCGCCGTTGGTGAGGGTGCTGACGTTGCCGATATTGCCGATGGTGCCGATGTTGCCGACGTTGCCGAAGTTATAGAGGTTACAGATGTTACAGATGTCGATCCATCAGAAGAGGTATTGATCGCTTCCTTAGATGGCATTTCTGATCATGAAATGGTCTCAGTAGAAAAGTACTGTCATATTAAAACCAGCAATTATTTTAAAACTAATAAAATATTCGTCTTTAAAGAGCAAGGCACTGAAGAGATTTTTGCAAATTCTGATGATATCTATCTAAAAGCAGGAACGCTCCGAAAGCTGATTCAAGTGGATGAGGCGCTCAAAAACCGTGGCTATAACCTAGTGATTTGGATTGGTTATCGCGATGAAGAACTACAAGGGCAATTGAGAGAGCATTTGGAAATTACAATGGGTATTTCTGAAGGGCGTTATGATCTTGTTTCTGCTCCAGGGACAAGTTATCATCAAAAGGGTACCGCAGTGGATGTCACTTTAGAACGCATCGATGGCGAATCCTTGGAAATGCCATCTGCTTATTTGGATTTCACTGACAACAGATTACCTAGTCTCCATAAAAATCATGAAGCATTGCAAGTCCTTCAAGAAGCAATGGTTGCTCATAAAATGGAAGTCTACAAGGGTGAATGGTGGCATTTCAATGATAGCATTAAAGACTATAAAGAGTTACCATAATCATAGGTTGATCACAAAATGCGTACTCTGAAAAGTACGCATTTTTTATTTCAGTTCCGGTTCAAAGATTGCAAAAATGCAACTTCACCCCAACACTCTTCTATGCTATAATATTTAGGCAATCGAAACAATTAGGAGAAATTATATGAAAAAAATTTTACAAAAACTAAGCGGGAAAAAGGCGCTCATCATGGCTATTTTGGTCATGGCTGCACCTGCGATTATTGAAATGGGCTTAAACACGCTGTTAGGCGTTGCAGATATGATTATGATCGGACAGATGATTGGATCAGGAGCTATCGCTTCTGTCGGGTTCTCCAACCAAATCATGTATTTTCTCATCTTCACATTTTCTGCATTCAACACAGGCGCTGTCGCAATGATCTCCAGAGCACACGGCGAAAAGGATTTGGACAAGATGAAACGCGTTGCTGAGCAAAATGTCGTGCTTAACCTAATCATGGGATTGGCCGTCATGATTCTCGCTTACACGTTCCGAACAGAAATCTTTAAGATCTATGACATTGAACCAAAAATATTTAACGATGCACTCACTTATTTTAACTACATCTTGATTGGATTTGTTCCAATGTTCTTGTCCTTTGCCTTTGCATCCATATTAAGAGGATCTGGCGACACAAAAACACCCATGTGGATTACGGGCTTTGCGAACTTATTGAACATTATAGGAAACTATGTTCTCATATCAGGGTGGAGTATTTTTCCCGAAATGGGTATTGGGGGCGCTGCATTATCAACATCGCTCTCAAGAAGTGTGGCAGTATGTATTTACATTTACGTACTCTATGTGAAAAATTCTGACATTAAACTTAAAGCCAAGTGGTTTATAGACAAGCATATATTAGCCCCACTCTTTAGAATCAGCTTGCCAGGCGGCGTTGAACAGTTCTTCATGCAACTTTCATTTTTGGTGGTGGGTGTTTTTATCTCCAAACTCGATACGAATGCCGAATCGCTATTTCGTATCCTAATCCAGATTGAGTCGCTATCGTTTATGCCAGCTGTTGGTATCAGCATTGCAGCCGCAACTTTAGTTGGTAAGTCATTGGGTGAAAAAGACATTCAAAAAGCTTCTGAAATCGGAGCAACCTCATCTGTCCTAGGGATTTTATGGGGCGTCCTTGTCGGCATCATCTTTGTCGCTGTACCACTGCCACTACTGTATGCATTCACATCGGATCAAACGGTCATTTCTCTCGGCATTCCCGTCATGATCTATATGGCCTTCAATCAACCAGGCCTCAACTATATGATCGTCATGGGCGGTGCACTCAGGGGCGCCGGCGACACATACAAGCTCATGATCTACACAATGGTGCGTCTATGGGCACTCTTCGTGCCACTATCCTATTTATTCATACTCACCTTAAATCAAGGTGTAGCTGGACTTTGGATGGCTGAGATCATCTCCATATTAGCCACCGCTTTTATCATCTTTAGACGCTTCCACAGCCGCAAATGGGCTTTGTTGACGCTATGAGTGAGTAGCTGGTGCCAGGTAGATCGACTCATTACTATAAAAAAATTTAATGCCATTACTCAATTGCTGGGTAATGGCATTTGTTTTTATTGAGCTAATTTTGTTTTGGTGACCTGTAACGAACTAATAAATTTAGTCAACACCATGGCATAGATTATTAAAGCCATGATAATGCTTACGTAATTAAATGCCTTCAACAACGCCGATTGCATGTACAAACCTTGTACATAGACTCCCAAAACTTGGGATCCAACGAGCGCTCAGACCATCCCCCATTGAGTAGCGGCATACTTGCTATCAAGGAAATGATTGATTAGGTATACTCTGATCAAATAAACGGTTGAAACCAACCACAATGCAGCTATGACATATGAAAGATTCAAAATCAATGGTTGCATGCTTTCCAAGCTAAAATGATTGAGTTTGCTATAATAACCCATTAGCCTGTAAGCGCTTAACCCATATAGACACGTGATCGGTATGACCAAAAAGAACGCTGGTAAAATAGGCGCATCTGGCAATTTTTTTGATTGGAGCAACGTTGCAATTAAATGAACCAATTTTGCAATCAGCAATACGAATCCGAAGAGTAGTGTTACGATCGTAGCTACCGATGCCAGAGTTGCGATATTTTCATTTCCTGTAGTGATTGCTATACCCGAACCCGTCAAGCTCACAAGACCAAAGGCAAACACATCTAAGAGCCATACAAAATTGAACTTTTTGAAATCAATCGCTTTTGTGAACCAGCTTTTCAGCACTTTGAATTGCAGCACAAACGCCACGATCCATAATCCAAAGAAAAACACCAAAGAAGGCATCATCATTGATTGTAAGCCACCAGAAATCACAGGAAGAAAAAATCCAGTCGGTGCCCACAGCACGTTGGCCGACATTGCCAGTGAACCTATAATTGGGAATATTGTGACGTTCCTGTACGGATCAGACATCAATTCTTTCAATGATGACCTTTCACGAATCCAACCAATCATCATGACAATAAAAACGCTTGTCAGTACAAAATGAACAATCACAGAAATCAGCATCACAGCTACTAGAACACCATAAAAAAAACTTTGCATCATAGATAATTGATTCCAGATGATGTCAGAAAATTTGATGAGACCCTTACCGTGCGGTATACCAAATTGTAAAAAATTGAAGGGCATCAATGCTACCCCGCCCGCTGCAAGTGATGCTTGAAAGAACAGCGGATTGAATTTGCTTTTTAATTTTTCCATATTTCTCCTCAGATAATATTACCCTTTGTTTCTAAAATACAAATACCTTGTCCGCAGATATACTTGCAGCAGCTAATTCATCCATAGTCGATCTTTCACAACCAGGTACAACCATTTCCATGCTCAGACCCCGAGCATCCATACAGCTACCTCAGAGTTTTACCTTGCCTTTTTTGATCAAAACAGACTTAAGCATTCTTCCGATGTTGTAAAAACCGTTTGGTGTATTTTGTCCATTGATTGCATTGACCACGCCATCACCGATCAAAGATACGTTCAAAGAAATCTCTTCAGAAAGCTTTTGCAAACTCATGGCCAATCGCAAAGCGTTGTATGCTCGCTCATTTCCATAAGGGCCATCATTGATGATAATCAGATAGTTCATTCAGTCCCTCCTTATAAATTTGTTTTGCTAAACGTTAATTGTGTTTATAATTTCATGCTGTTTTTCCATTTGCTCCACCATGGCTTCTCTCATTAGAATACAGGCTTCAAGTGTTTTGGGATTTGAAATGGAATAGTATACCTTATTTCCTTCTTTTCTAGTGACAACAACGTTCTTCTCTCTCATGACTGCTAGGTGTTGAGAGACATTTGCTATTTTAATAGCCATCGCTGTAGAAAGTTCCTCTACACACATCTCGCTTTCCCCTAACAAGAATAAGATTTCAATACGTTTTTCATTTGCCATGAATTTGCAAAAATCAGCATGAATTTTGTAAAGCGCTTTCGTGTTCGTCATACATCCATCTCCCATATCTATTTGCAAACTATCGCAAATACTTAATAAAATCTTATCAGAAAATC
This sequence comes from Acidaminobacteraceae bacterium, assembly GCA_942493125.1. GTDB lineage: Bacteria > Bacillota > Clostridia > Peptostreptococcales > Acidaminobacteraceae > Fusibacter_C. Next base: position 1,353,412 of record OW818667.1, read on the forward strand.
AGTGAAAATGCCATTACTCTTTTGCTGGGTAATGGCATTTATATTTAAATCATGAGTTAAAGTGCACAGGCATTTCGACTCACTAAATCATGCTCACGAACTTCTTGACTAAAGCCGGCAAATCTTGCGGACTTCTTGACGTAAGTATATTATCAGATACGACGAGTTCCTTGTTTACCCAGTTTCCACCGGCGTTGATCAAATCATCCTTGATCGAAATGACACTCGTAACATCCTTGCCTATTATCGCATTGGCCGAAACCAACATCCAAGGTCCGTGACATACTGCTGCAACAGGTTTTTTCGCTTCAACAAATGCTTTGACGAGGTCCACTGTCGCCTTTGTGCGTCTCATATAATCCGGTGAAAAGCCGCCCGGTATAAAAATGCCATCAAATTCATCCGCATTGATTTCATCAGAGGCCATGTCCGATTTCATTTTAAAACCGGATTTCGACGCATAACTTTCATCTTTCTTGGTCCCAACCAATACTACCTCAAAATCTTCTCTTAACCTATGATATGGGTAGATTAACTCTTGATCATCAAACAAGTTTTCGATTAAAATAACAACCTTTTTCATATGATTACACTCCTTATAATATAGTTGAAATGGTCGACATAACAAACATCATTTGAAATTTATACCCGTATATTCTATTCGCCACTCAACTTACAAAAACGTCTGCAAAATCAGCTGTTAACAAACAAATTTATTGAGAAATTGAATTAATACTCAAAGACGAATAAAGCCAGCATCCTTCCAGATATTGGCTTCTTTTTTATAATATTTATGAGTCAAAATGCCTGGCACCACCAACTCACCGATTCATTCAAGCACAGACAACCTGAGCTGCTCCGACTCTACAACTAACTCCGCAACAAACTCGAGAAATGGTTGATAATCCATTGTGGTATGTGCATAATCTAACACTTCATAATACTTTGCGCGACTTTCTTTCTTAATGATGATTGGTGTATATCCATATTTCATTAATTCAAAGTTCAAGAGCAGCCTTGATGTTCTGCCATTTCCATCAATAAAAGGATGAATTTTCACAAACTCGCCATGCAATAAAGTCGCTCTTAACACTGGGTGAAATGACAACCATTCTTCTTTGTACTCTCTGATCAGATTTTGCATTAGACCATCAATTTCATAGTGTTTAGGTGGTATGTGAATAGCGCCGCCAATAACGACATTTTCCATTCGATATCTGCCCGCATTTTGATTGTCAATTTCTTTAAGTATGAGACCATGGATGTTTTTTATATACCATTCGGATAACGTCTCACCACTCTCAACCAACGTTTCTAAAAACAAAATTGCTTCTCGATGATTGATTGCCTCCAAATGTTCCGCGACGCTCTTTCCACCAATCGTTATGCCTTCTAAAACGACCCTAGTTTCTGATAATGTTAACGTATTACCTTCAATTGCGTTGCTGTTATATGTCCATTCTATAATCATTTTTTCATGTAGGGAATCTGCCAGTCGTTTAGAAAGTGGTCTAAATTGATCAATCTTACGTTTCATTTCATCAATTTTACTAAAATCAAATACGAGCCCTTTATATAATTTTCTATTATTAACTCTGGCATCTACTGGCTTAGCTGCTTCATATGGAATTGACCAGTTTCGTCCAATTTTTATAGCACCTTCGATACGCCCTTCAGTGCACAGCACACGTATTCTTCGATTACTAATCTGCCACTTAAGGCTCGCTTCAGATATGCTCATATATTTCATAAGTAGTCCTCCATAATTATATTATACCGATATCGGAACATTGTAAACATTATTCCGATATCGGTATAATTCGAATATGCCTGGACAAAGAACAAAGCCAGCATCCTTCCAGATACTGGCTTCTTTATTGACTCACCACTCATTTTCTCAAATGGTAATTCTCATAAGCCGCAATCCAATCCCCAACCGTCATTTTTTCCATCAGTTGTCCGATAAATTCATAAGGAATCAAATCTAGTTTCTTAAACCGAATGCAACTTTTACCCATATCAAGCTTGGCCGAAGTCGCTTTCGGGTACTCTTCAAGGAACCACTTGAGAAGATTTTCATCCGCATAAATCCCCATATGGTAAAGCGCTATAAAATGCTTTTGTGCAGCTATGCCCACAAAAGGCAACGGCTGTTTTGGTGTACAATGATAACCCGCAGGATACAAGCTATATGGCACTACATAACCGACCATACCCGAACCGACACCCTCCTCGAAACCCTCAGGAATATGGGCCTTAATGACTTCACGAAGCTTGTTCATCACCTCTTTTTGATGATCAGGCACTTGCTCGAAATATTGATCTGGCGTCTCAACAAATATTTGCACGGCGCACCTCCTAATTGATAATATTATTCAATTAGTACCCAGTCGAATTCTCTCTAAACTGAATGAGTAAAACTGCCTGGCACCATCGACTCATCATGAAAAGTAAATCGCCAACACCCCATTTTCAAGCTTGGCTGAAACAATATCTTTCCCGAGCAATTGCGTTGGCAATGCAAAGCAGCGCTTTTCATTACGAATGGCTATTTGCAGTTCGCCACCATTTTGTCCGATATCGATTTCTTCTTTCTCAGTAAATGGCAAATTGATGTCCATCCTTTGCGATGCGCCGTCCTTGACGACGGTGAATATCTTTTGCTTCGTGAATATCGCCTCTGGATGCACATCGCCATAAAATGCACTGGCTGCATCCAAAACATCAACGCCGTTGAGCTCATGTCTTTGTAACATCAACTTGAAGATCGGCATCCCGCTGAAACTCTCCTCAAGTTCTTTCAGACCATCCGCCTGTAAAGTAACCCACTTATTGAAGTATCCAGCTAACGCTTCCTCAGGATAGACTTTGTTGATGATGATCGCGTCCACATTGTAATCATAAAGATGAAGGCACGTGAAATTGCGCTTGGTCTCTTTGATGACGATCTTCTCTGGCGTCGTCACGAGCCTCAGTGATAGGACATCCTTATTCAGCATCAACTGTTGAAGGCGTTCAAGCTTATTTAATAGCGACTCGATTTCATCAAACATCGAATCCTTAGGCATCGGAACCTTAGTCACTTTATGGATGAGTGGACCAGCCACCTTGACCATTTTCCGTTTCATCGGCATAACTGTTTCGATCAAATTGCCAAACACTTCAGGAAACTTAAGCAAAGAGAGCGTCTCCCCAGTCGGTGCACAGTCGACAATCAAAATATCGTATGCGTTTTCTTCATAGATATCAAGGATCTTAAAAAGGGAGAACAACTCTTCAAGTCCTGGAAACACTAGCAGCTCCTCAACTTCAAGTCCATCTTGGGCACGTGACGTGATCAAGCTTTTCATGAACCCTTGCATCTCACCCCAAGACCGTTCACTTTCATGGACCACATCGATTTCCATGGCGTACAAATTTTCAATAATTGCGGTTGGCACATAGTTAAGCTTAGTCTGTAGCGCATCCGCCAAGCTGTGTGCCTGATCGGTACTCATGACCAGTACCCGCTTCCCTTCCTTGGCGAGCTTTATGCCTGTTGCGGCAGCGATGCTGGTTTTTCCGACGCCACCTTTTCCTGTATATAAAATAATTCTCATAACGTCTCCCTTAGTCGATGTCGACTTTCTTAATCTTCGAAGTTTGCTTATGTGCACCTTTTGATGTCCGCTCAGATTTAGACGAATCAGTGTCACACTCAGCCGATTTGGATTCATCCGCTTTACATTTGCAATCGCAATCGCATACACTATCGCTGATCAGATCCACCAATAGCGCTTTGAACTCATTGCCGATCACTTCAAGATGCTTATAGGTCTTTTCAGGTACAATAGCCTGAACAATTTCTTTTTTAAACCTTGCAATTTCCATCATCTTGCCCAGTATCTCTGCATCTTTTTGATTCATAGGAACGCCTCCTTTATTGTTGCGAGTTCAATGAAATCAAGAGCATCTGATCCACAAACTTCGCACCTGTGATATGGTAGCTTCTCAAAGCATTTGGCTTTGGAATGTTTCGCTTGAAATTGCCAATCTTTATGATAATGTCACTTGCAGATTCATGCATATCCAAATCCTGTGAGTGGATCATCGGCAAGAACAATTTGAGCAAATACCCTTCCTGCGTTTTCTCGTAGGATTCGCCTCTTTGAATGTCAATCGTCTTAAAGACATCCCAACCATCGAGTGTCGATTTGACGATTTTATTGATACCTTCCAAGCCATTTAAATCCGTTTCAAACCAAGGAATTTTATGGATCGGCACGCCGTCAAATATATTTTCGAGTTCCTCAATGTACTGATTTTGAATATCAATCCATTCGCTGAAAAATGCATTGTCGATATCTCTTGGCAGAATACGGTTGATAAACAAACCATCCACGTGAAAATTATAGAGATTCATGTACATGTAATTGCGCTTCGTTTCTTCAACTACCATTTTTTCAGCCATTGAAACCAGCCTGATGGAAGTCACTGTTTTGTCCTTAAGCAGTTCTTGAAGCTTGATCAATTTAACATAAAGTTTCTCAATATCCGTCATCGCCTCTTTATCAGGAAGTTCTATTTTGAACATGGCTTTAGAAATTGGTGAGAGCACGCGCATCGCAATCTTACCTAATGGAAAGAACTTCTCCATATACCATGACATGAGCTCTGGAAACTTTAGCAGTGTCAATGTTTCGCCCGTTGGTGCACAATCGACGATGATGTGCTCATAAACGCCACTCTCATACAGATCCAATATCTTAAGTAGTGAAATGAGTTCATCCATACCTGGAAACATGTCAAATGTCTCAAGTGATTCGATGGGCATCCCAGAGCTTTTCAGCAAGTTTGCAAAAGCTGTCTTCATTTCTTTAAACTCATTTTCCATGGTTAGATTCGGATCAATTTCGAGTGCATCCAGATTCTCATCGATATTGAAAATCTCTTTTTTAAATGTCACACCGAAAATATCCCCTAAGTTATGCGCCATATCCGTGCTGACGATCAGCGTTTTTGCGCCAGTGTTTGCCGAGTGAACGGCATGTGCGGCGGCAACACTTGTCTTTCCGACACCGCCTTTACCTGTAAATACGATAATTCTGCTCATAATTGCCTTCTTTCTTCGCAAATTTTGATTCGCAATCAGAATAGTTCTGACGGCGAAGTATTTGTTGATATTTTAGCCACTTTTCAGTGGCCAAAGCATAAATGATTATTCAATCACGATCTTTCTGATTTTTTTCTCTTCTGTGGTGCTTATCCGTTTATTATTTTGAAGAATACCCACAACCTTACCAATCACACCCGACATAAGTGACAATTCCTCTGCACTTAACGTCTTGATCACCATTTGACCATACTGTAAAAATGTCCCCAGAATATCTCCGACCTGTTTTTTCCCAAACTCAGTCAAAACAATCGTTACGACACGCTTGTCGCCCTCGCCTCTCACACGCCTGACCATATCCCTTTTTTCCATCCTGCCAACGATACCCGTCGTCGTGTTGAGTGGCGCACCAATATAATCCGCAATCTGCGTCATATTGACATCCGATTTGCGATATAATAATAGCAGAACAAACAACTCATTCTTTGTACAATTCATGAGAATGTTTTCCCAAAACGCTTCAGAAATGATGACTTTGACTTGATCAATCAAATCAAACAGACTATTTTCCAAGTTATCTATATCTAGCTTCAAATTAGTTCCTCCGTCGAATTAATTTAATTCTACCACCGAAGTATATTCTTGTCAAATAGAATCTCACCCTAAATCTGCTATTCAGTTATATCAAATACCGATAAGGGTGTGTCCAATAGGATAGCCTCAACTTCTTCATACCCCTCTAAATAAGCAAAGTTATAGCGCGGTGGTAATGCGAAAACATAACGATTATTTTCACCTAGCAAAGTTGGTGGTATCGGTGCCGCACTAACGTTATATTTTTCAGCAATAATATCTTGCCATTGTTCCAAAGTAAACACTAATATTGGAATATCCTGTCTCTGTTTTATCTCCGTCCAACTTGGGTGTCTCAAAACAATTATAGGACCCGTTCTTTCTTCAGATGACGTGCCTGTCCACATTTCTTCAATAACCATGTATCCGCTCCAACTTTCGGGCAATTTAAAATCAAACCCATATTGGTCATTGATATAGAGGTTCTCCTCAACAGTTGCTGCTGTTTGCGTTTCGGTTTGCGTTTCGGTCTCAATTTGCGTCACAGATTGAGACGGAGCAGTTGTCTCATCTTCAGATGCTTTGCCACACGCAACTGTGGATAGTGCGATTAATGATAATAAAAACATCGCTGTAATAGTCCTTCTAAATGTCATGAATACACTTCCTTTCAGCTCAGTATATCACTATATTAGTACTTCTTTGCCATATATAATCTAACCTCTTGCGGAACATCTAATTTACCATCATTACTATTTATATAATCAGCAACTGCTTCAAAGATGGCTTTCTTCTTATGCCCAGCTAAGTCATGAAAATTTGAGAAAGAGTTGATTAGCTTTAAGTACCTTTCAGTCGAATAAGAATCGACCCACCTATATATCCTTGAAACGGGTTTATTAAATAGATGTTTGGTTTGTATTTCTGACAATCTGAGGTTATGCAAGTCTTCGACTTCACTTAAACTCAAAAAGTCATCAAACTCAGGGGCAATCTTTTTACAAATATTGCGTATCTCATTTAAATGCTCAGTTTGAGGTTCGACGATTGACGACATATGCCAGAAAACAGCGATTGTTCCATTATTTTTTAACAAATGATACGCTTTGGGATATCCTATTTCAGGCTTAATCCAATGAAAAGCTGTCGCCGAAAAAATCAAGTCATAGGTTCCCTCTAACCCCTCATAATCCTCAAACATAGAACAAATAGAATTGAAATTATGATACTCAGAAAATTTTTCTAATAAATAATGCACCTGTTTTTCTTCTATCTCTAATCCAGTCGTCGAATATCCTTTTTTCACAAAATACTCTGTAGCCTGACCTGGTCCTGAGCCTATTTCCAATAGCTTCGCATCATTTGTTAATAATGAAAAATCCACAATATCGTTGAACAATTCAATTGGATAACCTGGACGCGCAATTTCATAGTCTGATATTACGTCTTTAAAAACACGATTATTTGCCATGTAACCTCCAAAAAATTTGATGTTCTACTAAGCGTTGATTGATCACCTCTAATTGAAGTATAATGCATTTTATGCCATAGTTCTTAATTTATCCATAAAAGTAGTACACAAATAACCCGATTACCGTTACACTATTTGAGAGACACTATAAAATACAAAACAGGAGAATCTATTGTTTAAACTCTGTGGAAAAATAGTAAAAAAAAATAACATTGTTCAAGATCATGTTATTGAAATGCCTACTGGAGACCTAAGTGCTGAAGAAGCATTATTTAAAGGCATTGAGGCTTTGTGCAACCATTTTGATATTGCAAATCCAATATGGATGCACGGCAATAAACACGAAATGAATCTAATCAATAAAACGCGTTTTAAAGCGCAACACTTTATCGAGGAAATAGATTTTGACTATTTTGAGATTGAAACTATTAGCGAGCGCGTTTAATAAGCTCACTCACTCATTTTTGGGTAAGCAGCTTGAACGTATCCGTCAATCCTTCATGCTTCACTTTGGTGGGATCAAACTTGATTAATTTAAATGTCATTTGAACGAAGAAGCCAATGGATAGAGCAGATATCACTGTTCCGATGCCCAGTAATCCACCTAATAGCCAACCAGCGAGGACAGCAAGTATCTCTATAGTTGCCCTGCAGATACCCACTGGGAGCTTGGTAAGTCTGGTCACAGCCACCATCAAACTATCCCTTGGTCCAGCTCCGAAACCTGAACCGATATAAAAAAATGTCGCTATTGCAATGACAATCATGCCAACAGCCATCATCAAAAGTCCTGTGATAAAGTTCGACGACTTGGGGATTAACTCCAGCCACATGATCAAATCAATGAATACACCGATCAACACCATGTTCAGTAGCGTTCCAAGTCCTACGCGCTCTCCTAAGAGCATTGCAATTATGACGATCAACACGCCAACCCCTATGGAGGCATTCCCTAATGTGATACCAAGAGTGTTGGCTAATCCCGCATGAAAAACATCCCATGGCGCGTAGCCTATACTGGCATTGATAGTAAACACAATACCAAATCCGTAAATAAATAAACCCAATAACAAACGTGCCAATCTTTTTAGAAATGATTTCATCTTTCCCCTCGTTTCTTACTTACTAGAACTATTATATATTTTTCACGCACTCATAAAAACTCTCTTAATATAAGCCACCCTTTGCTTGACGCATTCTTGAACAATTTCACTTTCATGTGCAATATCAAATCCGTGAATCGTGCCTAAGGTGTTGTTAAGCGCCACGGGAACACCAGAAGCGATCAATCGCTCCGCATAAAGGATGCCTTCGTCACGTAGACAGTCAAATTCTGCCGTTTCAATATAAGCTTCTGGAAGATTATTCAAACATTCAGCATGTATCGGCGATGCATATTCATAATTTTCATATAATGGTTCTTTTCCTAATGGTTCTTTTATATAAAACGCATGATATTTTTCAATGTCTTTGCTATTACATAATGGTGTGTCTGTAAAATTTTTCATCGATTCCGTTTCCATTTTTCTTCCGGTAACTGGATAGATCAGCATTTGCCCACACGGCATGCTGTGACCACGATCCCTCGCCATTAAGCATACCACTGTAGCGAGTTGTCCTCCTGCACTGTCGCCCGCTACTAAGATCTTTGTTGAATCGATGGCGAGGTCATTTGCATTGGCACACAACCAAAGGTAAGCCGCATAACAATCCTCCGGCGCTGCTGGAAAAGGATAATTTGGTGCAAGTCGATAATTCACAAATAACACCTTGCAGTTTCCACGTACGGCATACTCTTTCGCTAAAATATAGTGATGCGGTGCAGCCGGAAGAACAAAACCGCCACCATGGTAGTAAATTAAGCAAGGTGCATGATCACTGATTCCTACAGGTGAATATAAGAGCGCTTCAATCACTTGTCCTTTTTCAATTGGGATTAGAAAACGCTTTACGTCAACTTTTTCCGTAGACTTTTCCATCTTAAATAGATGTCCAATTAATTTTTGCATTAACGGAAGAGCCACTTTGTTGAGTGGTGGATTAAAATTCTCATATTTCTTAAAATCTGGATGAATCGGATACTTAGTTCTACTCATAGTTTTTCCTTTCGATTCATAGATTACCAATTGAAACAACTATATCAAAGTTTGTGATTTGGCGCAATTTTGTTTTGTGATTTGGGGACCATTTCATTATCAAAAAGGTATTATTGGCATTTTCATAAAGGTATTTTCGGCATTTTCATAAAACTGAGCACCTACCTTTCGAAGCTAAAAATAGATGCCTTATCTGAGTGCTTCAGTATACCATGAACGAATAAGGAGCTGTTGCAGATCTAAGAAATTAGATGAGCAACAGCTCCTTTTCCATGTCCGTTGATAATTCAACACATCATCTTTTGATGGTGATTTTGATGATTGTAGTTTTTCAAGGTTTTTAGACGCACTCAAAAAAGCCTATCCTGTAGATTTTACAATCTCAGATTATGCGACTTTTTTGTACTCAATCACACCTGTTTGGTTCTTAATCATTTTTGAATGTAGCTTATTCAAATTGATGCCAATGGCCATTAGGGTGATGTCCGATATAACGCCTTTAATACCGCGATGCCTAAAACGGTCATATTTCAAACCATCTTTTAGTTTCGAAAACATACCTTCTGCTTGTATCGATCGATTGATGCGCTGTATGATACCTTCTTCGGTAGTTATATTATGATTTGATTGTTTTCGGTAATTCTGAAAAGCTGGCGAAAACTTTATGTGTTTTTCGGATCCGCCTTCCGCTTTTTTACTCTTGATACATTGACTATTATAAGGACATCCCGTACATTCAAAACACTTGTATGAATAAAGCGTATCCGTGAATCCAGATTCATAGTTTCGGACTTGGTCCTTGGTACGCATCAGTCTTTTCCCGTTTTTGCAAACATAGACATCCTCATTTTCCAAGTAGAGCATATTTTCTCTTTGGCCAATGTCTTCTTTTGAACTTTTCTTTTTGCTTGTTTCATAGTTTGCGGGTTTGATATAAGGTCTCAACCACTTATCGCGTAGATAAGCGTAATTTTCAACGCTTTCGTAGCCTGCATCTGCCACAACATTACATAAATGCTCACCATAGCGCGGCATCATTTGTTCTAAAAATGGCTTGAGAGTATGCAGGTCATTGCTTTTCTGACTGCCCATGACGCCAACGATAAATGCACCGCTTGAAGCTAACTGAACGTTATATGCGGGTTTCAGTTGGCCGTTTAGCATATGATCTTCTTTCATTCGCATGAAGGTTGCATCGTGGTCCGTCTTTGAATAGCTGTTACGATCAGCCATGATTGACAGATGTTCCTCATATTTCTGCAGTTTATCAAGCTTTTCTTTCTTGTTTTCATAATCACGCTGATATTCAGTTTTTCGTTTTCCAATCCCGTGAACAAAAACGATATTCTTACTTTTACAAATATTACGGATGTTGTTAAAAGCTTGTTTGACACACTCTGTTACATATTCTAAGCTGCTATCCTCTGGCAAACCGAGTTCTTCAATGAGTTGTTCTTTAAGTTTGTTTTGATATTTTTCTACCGACTTACGCCATACGAAAGTATAACGACCTGCAGCGGATTCAATCTTAGTCCCATCGATGTAGATGTTCTTTAAATTCACATGACCTTCTTGCATGAGTAGTTCAACAAACTGAGTCAGTAAATCTGATGAAAAGTCTTCTAAGATCTTGCGAAAACGATTGATGGTTGTATGATCAGGTGGTTTACTTCCTTCGAGCAAGAAATGTGCTCTCGTATCATATGTGCAAAAATCCTCAATCTTGCGACAGGAATAAATGCCTTCGCTATAGCAAAACATAAGAATTTTCAACATGGTAACTGGGTCAATAACTGGCTTTCTCCCCTTGACGGAGTAGGTGCTTAATACAGAATCTAAATTCATCTCCTCGACAATATTGCACACCAATCTGACCTTGCTATCCATAGGAATATATGTTGCCACATCAAATTTCATTTTTAGTTGCATTGTGTGACCTTTTTTTGTAAAATCAATATGAGTTAGATTGTTCATAGTAAAATAATTATAACTCATCTGAACTGGCTCTGCGAGCCAGTTCTAAACATTTATACAATAAAAATGGACCTCAACAAATCAAATTTGATTTGCTAAGGTCCATTTTTTACTTTGGGTCTATTTTGCAACAGCCCCTCATTAGATTTCAACATAGCGCCTTACTATCATGAGTCAATCTACCTGGCACCATCAGCTCTTGCGCTATACAATCATGAGTCAATCTACCTGGCACCACCAACTCACCTTTATTTTTTACCTTTTGTCGTAGGTGTCACAAAGTTAGCGGCCACAAGGTACTCAGTTGCACCATTTTTTGTTGCAAATGCTATCATATAATAATTACCTGGATTAAGTTTAGTGCCATTTACCTTGCCATCCCACACATATTCGAAAACATCAGCTGTAACATTTTCAAAATAATGCGTTGTGCCTACATAAATAAGATCGCCTTTAACGTCTTTAAACAAAGCGATTTCAAGTATATCAGCGCCCATTGGTACAAATCCCCAAACGTAATTCACGCCGTCGACCACATCAAGCCCTGCATGTGAAATGATTGGATAATCAGGCTCGCCTATAAAAAAGATCAGAGGTACATTGAAGGATTCAGAACCATAATTTAATACCATTTCACCTTCATAATACCCAGGTGTTAAGTTTGTTGGGTCAACTGTTAATTTGAGAACAAATTCGCTTGATGAATTGGCATTCACTTGAACTGAATTTGCCACTTCATAACTTACTCCAAGCGGACTGTTTTCAAAGGTTACAGCGATTGATGCATCAACTGATAGGGCAGAATTGTTAGAAACTCTAAAATTCTTCTCTATCGTTTTAGGCGCCTCACCTGGATAAAATACGCCAAACGAATTGCTACCAGGTGATACAAGTACATCGGCTACTATTGCTTCAACGATACGGATACTTCCCGAACCTTGTGAATTCAAAGGATAAGGATTCGTCGACAATGGTTCATAAACGGTAACTGCAGTATTCATAAGAGCTGCCTTTACGTCTTCAGGGGTATAATTCGGATGCGCCTGTAAGACTAATGCCGCTGCCCCGGCCACATGTGGTGAAGCCATACTCGTGCCTTGAAGAGAAGCATAACCACCTGGCACACTACTAACAACATCCACGCCTGGTGCGCTTAAATCTGGTTTGATCATCCATGTGTTGACAACTGGTCCTCTTGAAGAAAAATCAGCCATCGTTTCATCCACATTATTTGCAAATTGATTATTAAATGCAATTGTTAAACCAGACTTACTCTTCGATAATGTTGCAGCCATCATCTCTCCAGCTTCTTTTGTAAGTTTGAAAGTAGGAACAGCCATTCCAGGAATATCTGGCATGACATTACCAGAGGTATGATCATAAATTAAAACAGCTACTGCACCTGCATTTTTCGCATTTACAGCTTTATCAACAAATGCAAGTTCACCTCTTTGAATTAATACAACTTTACCAGACACTACAGCTGGATCAAGATCTGCTGGATAGCCGAGTGCACCGTAAACGATATCGTAACTTCCAGAATTAAGCGCATATAATGCTTCCTCTGTATTAAATCCCATCACTGCTGTAGGATAATCGATGCCATCAGAAACTGTAATTACTGATGTAAATGTTTTATATGGTTGCATCGTAGCACCAACTGATATCGCTTCTCTCGATGTTCCAGGAGAGCCAACTGTCCAGTTATCTGGACCTTCATTTCCATTTGCTGTAACGACGATAACGCCTTCTTTCATCGCTTCGTCAAGCGCAATACTGGTCATGTAATCAGGGGCATTCAAAGAATTACCCAAAGATAAGTTCATGACATCTGCGCCATCCATAACCGCTTTTTCAATACCTGCGATAACGCCTTCTGAAGTTCCACCTTCTGGTCCCAACACTCTGTAAGCCAACAACGTCGCTTCAGGTGCAATTCCTGAAAAGCCATCGGTTTCATTGTAACCAGCAATTGTCCCAGCTACATGCGTACCGTGATATTCGCCTTCTACTTCCATTGGATCAGCGTCGTTATCAAAAAAGTCATATCCTTTGTAGCTTCCAAATGCATGCGCTAAGCTTGGATGGTTGTAATCAACGCCTGTATCTATGACAGCCACTGTTATCCCTTCGCCTTTGAACCCAAGATTCCAAGCTTCAGGTGCGCCGATAAATGGTGCACTATCAAACATCGCTGGGCTCAAGTCTTCAGCAGACAACATCTCAGGTGTTCCAACTTCTGCAGTGGTATAAGCAACGTTTGGATATATTGCTTTAATACCGCTGATGCCGATAAGTTTTGGCAAATCCTTTGATTCAACTTCGATGGCAAATCCAGATACTAAGTAGTCGTATTCTCTGCTAATTTTAGCACCCACAACAACTTGATTGATCTTTGCGATCACATCTTTTCGTACGCTTTCTAAATTTTGTTTTGTTTGACTTCTGCCATTATTTTTTGCGGCGATAATGGATTCCTCTTTTAATTCAACGATCACTTTTATGCGCTGGGCAGAATTAAAGTCATAGTCGCCAAATATTTGTGGAAGTTCCAAATTCGATGAATCGAGTGAAATCACTTCTAAAGAATTGACATCACTTACAACTGGTTCCTGAACATTTTGCTTTGATCCCGCGAACGTCCCCACGCCATAACCCGGAATCAAAAGCGTTAAAATTAAGAGTAATACAAAAACCTTTTTAACATTTCGTTTCATAAAGTACCCCCTTCAGAAAAATTAGTGTGATTCAACAAGTGTTTCAATAGGCGTATAAAAATATTTATACGTTTGTTATTTATAGTATCATATTGAAAGAAAAAAATAAAGACAGAATATTCTGACAATTAATTCGCCTTACTAAATAAACAAAAAAGCCAGCATCCTTTAAGATACTGGCTTCATATATTGAGTCGATGGAGTGAGTGAGTCGATGGTGCCAGGTAGATTGACTCATGAGTCGATCTACCTGGCACCACTGACTCACCAACACATCAAGTTGGCGATGAGAAAATCTCTACTCGAATTTCCAACACTCTATCCTGATCAAAAACAAACACCACTTTTTCATAGCCATAATAGTAGTTAAGCAGTCGATCCCCCGTGTCGTTTTTCACATAATAAGACCACTCAGTAGGACCAGACAGCACATTACTATTCACTAAATCCGGTACACCCAATTTAGAAATTATATCATCCTGTCGCATCCCCACTTTAAATGCATCACCTAAAGTATAATCTCCATTGGTCATTTTCAGCGTATAAAATACCAGCATATCATCAAAATATTTTAGTTCTAAACTTAATCCAGAACGCTCAAAATAATGGTGTGTACCTTCTAAATTTCCTGTAGCTTCCGGAATCACAAACGGTTTATCCAGATAAAAATATCGTACCTGCTCATCCATTGAGGCAGTTGTATCTAGCAGCGTATCATCGTCTTGTTTAATGATAACCTCTGATTGCTCAAACGCTCTACTGATCAAATTAGGATCGCTATAGCGCATCTCCACATCTTGCTGTTCAGCGCGCTTTATATCCTGTTCAGAAAAGGCGTACTTGACTTCAGCCAAAGTGATATCCCCAATGAGACCGTTGGTCCACATCCAGCGACATGACAACACGGCGCGCATCGTCTCTCTATCAATCACAGTAGAAATCTCCTTAAAAATCGGCGAAAAACTCTGAGTCCCTTTTTCAATATTTAAGTATAACTTCTCAGGAAGAATTGAAGCATGTGTCCCCTTTATACTTGTCACCGCACTATTCGGATTGGCACTCAGGGTCACATCAAAGTTGCGATTATCTAGAATCGCTTGTGTCTGAGTGTCAATTTCATGATATAGATCATTCAGCACAATTGGCTCAATCACATCACCATTTAAGTTGAAAAAATGAGTGTCCATTGCATCATTATATACAAACGCCAGCTCAAACGCTTCATCGCCTAAAAAGTCACCATAATAAATGTCTTGATAATAATTATTACACTTATAGGCACGCTTGATTATCCCTTGATCGTTTAACAAGACGATGTAATCAGCAACATGCATCAGATTGAGATCAGGCAATGTCTTTACATCGCTTAGCGAGGTTTGGAATGCTTGTGACTCTAAAACAATCGTATTCTCGCCATAAACATACAACTTTAACGCATCGGATAAAGCGTACCGCGCTTGCCCGTATTCTTCTACTTTTGTAGAGAGTAAATCTGGATAATCCGCAACAATTGAAGCAAGATCTTTATAATCATTTCTCAGAAAATCAATGCTCAACTGAAGATCCTCTGTGACCACAATTTCTTGAAGCTCAGCTGGTCCAATAATAAGCGCTTTATTGGCTTTTAACGCGCCTTTAACTCCCATAATATTTGTTACAATGTCTTGTTTCACTACAAAATCTGTACTCGGTTCGACACTTGTCTCTTCAGTTACCTGAGTCGCCTGAGTCGCCTGAGTCTCTTGAGTCTCTTGAGTCACTTGGGTCTCATCAGTAACTGAGTTCCCAGACTCTTTTCGATCACAGCCCGGTAAGCATATTATTATCACCACAAACAAACATACTATCAAAAAGTTATAAGGTTTTTTCATTTTAACCTCCGATTGCTTAACGCATCTGTAAATGCAACCTGGCACCAAAAACTCAATGTACAATAAATCCAATCAGATCTTTATCTTCATAAAAACTGTATTCATTGTCTATTGCATGTTGAACATCATAAACAGGTAAGTAAACGTTGCCTTTACAGCAAGTGAAATGATCATTAGCATCTTGAAAACAAATGACGCTTTGATCCTTAAGTGTAAAACGAATCTCAATCGCTTCTCTATCTGGTGAATTGCTTATAATTTTTTCTTCAACTTCAAGTAAGTTCACCTCAGTTAATGTCCTGTACTGATAGACTTCATTTGTTGAAAAGTCTATGGCATGGTATCTACCATGCTCAAAGTATGTAAGTTTCCAATTTAATTCAAATTTTTCCATTGTTTCCTCCTCACCTGCCAAAATTCCCATTATAATTCTAATCCATGTTCTTCATGCCTTCAAAGACACTTGACCAAGCGCGCTCAAAATACGCATACACTGCATCCCATTTTTCGCCTTCAGGCCAACCTAGATGAATCAACTCTACTTCCGTTGATTGTTCAGAAATTGGTTTCATCTTGATTACGACCCATGTTTTATACGCATGATTACGTATCTCATCATAATTTGGAGGCGCATTCCATGTAAATGAGAGCATCTCATAAGGAATAAATGAAAGCACTTGGCAAGTCTCACTGCCTCTGAGTCCTTCAGGCGCAGTAGAATCAAAATAGATTTCATATTTACCAAATGGGGTCATTTCAATAAGTGTTTCTGATCCAAACAATTTCTGAGTGCCTTCATTTGTTGACCAAAGATTCCATACTTCATCAATACTGCGGGTTATAGTGGTTCTTTTGATGATTTTTTTATTCGTGATTGATAGTTTATCCATATCGATATTCCTCTCATCCATTATTATTGGTAAACAGCATCCGCTTTGCGTCTTCATAAAAGCCGCTTTCTAATTATTTTTATAGGTACTGCGATGAGCAAAACAAACAATATTATGAACGAGCCACCTAATAATGTCCATTTGAGCATACTCATCCAAGGTGTGATAGAAGCAATTATTTCTATTTTATTTGGATAGATTTGAAAAACGATTGTAGTCCCAATGTTTTCTAAATAATCAAACATCATAGCGATTATTGGAACATAATAGATTTTTTTGACTTTTAGATAATTGCTTAACTTCCAAATCCAAGCCGTTAGAAATGCTGTATATACGATTGGCCACAGTAAATCGAAGGTCCACCTCATAAAGATATAAGTTTGCCTTCCGCTTTCTCCATAGCGTTCCGCCAAATCATACAAATTTTCGCTTTTATAAAAAAAAGACGTATCTGGCGCTTCAGAAATCCCGGTTTTTTCAGAAGTATATTCTGATATTTCAGGCAAAATAAGTATAAAAACAAAAAATATAAGCGTCACAGCAAACAATAGAAATATTACACGTTTTTCTCTTTTCATTGTCTTCTCCCATGTCTAATAATCTCCCTTTGAACTCATTTTATCTTAAATTCGAAATAAACTCAAAATAATCATTCATAACCGTGAAACTTCCAGTTGGTACAGGCATCTTGTTTGTTGAAATCGGCGTTATTGAGTGAGTGGTTTGTACACAAAAAATTTCACCTTATTGTCACTATTTTGAGACAATAAGGTGTTTTTTGATATGATACTGTTTTTTTTATAATGAGTACACGATGGTGCCTGCTTTCCCATTGATGGCATCGGAGGCATCCTCGATGTTTGCAATAATCGTTTGCGCGAATTTTCGACCTTCTGAAAATAAGATGGCCGCTTCAATCTTTGGAAGCATTGAGTCACGTTCAAATTGACCTTCTCTGATATAGGTGTTTGCCTCGTCAGTCGTCATCTTAATCAACGCTTGCTTTCCAAAGTCGATGCTAACTCTCTTCACTTCTGCCAATATGAGTAATAAATCCGCTTCAACTGATAATGCAAGCATAGCAGCAAAATGGTCCACTGGAATGCCATTGGCAATAACGACTTTTTTGTCCTCAATAAGTTTTTGAACTTCAAGGATTGTTTGAGGGTATGTTGACACGTCATCTTTAACGTCAATAACTACTTGTGTGGTCAATGCGACCACGTCGTTCTTCATCTGACTTCTTACGATGGCATTTTTTAGTATATTTTGATAGTGGAAGCCAACTTGTTCCACATTGCCATGGACGATAACAAGCTCATGATCTTGTTCTAAAAGCTTAACAAGACTTTCTGCAGCCTCAGGGGTATCATCCAGTGCGTGATCGCCTAAAGAGAGTACAATCCTCATGTCTAACCCTCCTCTAAAATATCTGCAAAATCCAGCACCGCCTTTTCGAAACAACGCATAGGAGGGTGTACAAGACCAGCACCCACTTGTCCCACTCCGGCTTCCTTATGAGCCATTCCAGTATTGATAATCGGTAAAATGCCCAACTCAACGACGCGTATAATGTCAATTCCAAGAGCTGTCGGCATAAACTCAAGTGTTGGTAACGTAAAGATGCGATGCCTACCCGCTGTTATTTCATGCATTTGTTTTGAGTAATTAAAAGCTTGTTCTACTTCACCACCTACGAACTGAACAATTGCAGGTGCACCTCCCATGGCAAAACCACCGATGCCAACTGTTTCAGTGATCGCACTGTCCCCAATATCTCTGGCAGCATCTGACTCACTAAAGCCTGGAAACATCAATCCCTTAACATAGTTTGCCTCACCGATATACCAATCGGGTGAACCTGAAATGCGTATGCCAAAATCTTTGCCATTGCGGCTCATGATTGTAACGATCGACGCGTATGGAATACCTTGTGCCGAATCTAGCGCCAACTTAGCATATGGCATGGAAAGATTGAGAAAATAATGTTCATTTCCTTTTATAAAGAGTAATGCCTCCTGAATTTCTGACTGAGGAAATCCTGATTGAGCGATAAAGGGTGCAATTTCTCGAAAAAACAATGCCGTCGCAGCTTTGTTTCTATTGTGGCACTCATCTCCCATGTGCAACGCTTGCGCGATTAAACTCTTGATATCGATCCCGCCAGCTCGGGCTAGCGCATTTTTCAATATTGGCATGTAGCTGGTTTCAATCCATTTAAGGCGTTTGATGACCTCTGTGCTATTGGCACCATATCTTAGGACCTTTCCCAAGCCTTCATTGACAGTGCAAAATGCAACTTTTCCAGTGTTCCTATCTTTAAGGACATGCACGGGCATTGAGGGTGAAATAATGCCAGCCATCGGTCCTACGGATGCGTGATTATGTGTGCAATCGAAATCAATGCCGCCACCATCCACAAGCTTTTCAGCTTCTTCAACCGTTTTAGCCATGCCTTCATATATAATAGCACCCAAAATGGCACCCTTCATTGGGCCTGCCATATCAGTCCACTTAATTGGCGGTCCAGAGTGTAGAAATAATCGATTGTGCATCCCAGGGATTACATCGATAGCAGGTAGAATATCCACAAGTTGTGCTTCCGCATCTAAAATTCGATTCAATGCCTGTTGATTTGCCTCTTTAATTTTTTGTGAATGCCTTTTGATCTTTTTAAGCGCTTCAATCAGTTCAGGCTTTCCTTCCGCAGGTGGACGCCAATCAAGATGCACATAAGGGATCTCTTGTCTATCAAAGTCTTTGATAAAACTAGGTGAGCCAATATTGACGATGCGTATTTCACTACTGAGTTTCATCTGAGGTCACCTCTTTCAATATTTCCATTGCCATTTTACAGGCGTGAAGGTTGCTGTTTGCAACCAAAACACCAATTGACTTCAGCATATTTTCTTGCTTCTCGAGCATTTGAAAATCCAACTCGGTACCACAAACATAAGCGACGATTGGCAGATGCCTACCGGCTGATGCTGCAATTGACTGAGCGGCCAAAATCGTATCAGAAGTCACACCTACAGGGTCTTCATGCGCGCCATATCCGAGTTCAAAATCAAGCAACAATACGCCGGTTTCAGGATTTTCCGCCTCTTTTATAATCCGCTCAAGTCGAATCGTTGGTTCAATCATAGGATGTGGTCTTCCTTGTGTAAATATATCATCTCCAAGGTCAACTAAGTTGTGCCCATTACTTTCAAAACAACTGGGCATCTTTTCCGATGCATGCTTTGCCACATTGCTGGTTATACCTTTGAGATGATCTCTCGTCACACTTAAAGCTTCCGCTGCTAAAGTGCCGCCGCAATATAGCCCTTTAAGCTTACTCTGACCGCTTTTGAGCCTATGACGCTGAGCCTCTAAAAGTTCAAGCATTTCCGCATCGACTTCAAAAGAGGATTCTGCATCAAGCTTTAATGCCGCAAGTGCAGCATCCGTTAAAGTAGATACATAGATTAGTCCTTCGATATCTGTCTGACTCTGTTCCCCGTCGATGAAGCAAAGTACAAATCGTTTTGAATTTCCAGCGCTTCTGAGTCGTTTTATTGCTTCTAATATTTTAACCTGCACCGTTTTATGAGGTGGCTTTGAGATTAGGACGATACAATCCGTCGTATCATCTTCAGCTAACCACTCTAAACTCTGCAACATCATAAGTCCACCAACTGCTTCTGAGAGGTCACGTCCACCTACGCCAATAGCCTGGCTTATCCCGCCACCCAATCGATGGATGAGAACGCTCACCTCTTGTAAGCCTGTGCCACTTGCTGCAATCAGTCCTATTGGCCCCCTTCTTACTTGATTGGCAAAGCAGAGTCCTTTGCCATTTATGATCGAGGTGCCACAATCAGGACCCATCATCAAAAGGCCTTTTTCTATAGCGAGCTTTTTAAGAGCGATTTCGTCTTCAACGGAGACATTGTCACTAAATAGCATCACATTCAAATCCTGATCAAGTGCATTAAACGCTTCATTGGCAGCATATATACCCGGTACTGAAATGACGGCAAAATTCGCATCAAATGCCTTTACGGCTTGCTCAATTGATTTGTAATTTTGAACCGATGTCTCCTTTGGCGATGTCCCATTTCCAGAGGAGAGACCATCAAGAACAACATTGAGCCAATTATCCGCTAGGCTTGCGTTTTCAACCTCACCGACGATGATGAGATCGTTTGGTTTGGCATCCTCTATGGTGGCATTCATCCTTCCAACATCTTTAATCATCACTTTGTTCATCTCTGTACCCATCAATAAGATCAACTCAGAAAAAGGTTGCTCCTTTTTAAGTCTCGCACTTAAACTCATGAGGGTGACAGAATCAAAATAAGTATTGGTCAATAATTTCCATACCCGCATGCTCCATCCCTCCTTCAGTTAATAATCCAAAAATAAAACCGGCAAGCATTCCTGCACCGCTTGTATCTCCATATCGAATCCACTCTTGTAGAGTTTTTGTATTATAGTCAACAAAAAAATCGTTAAGCATCTTATCTATATGCAAAGTATAGGCACCGTCATACGCCTCTAAAAAACTATGATAACTAATGGTCGTGGTCTTTTCTAAAGATGCGTCAATGAGTGATTTTACCCACTGTGGCATTCTGTCAACGCACCCTTTGGCGATCAGATAGCCGAGAAAGACGTCGTCTCCCAATGGGGTCGAACCCATGCCAAGCCCAATTAAATTTTGGGCATGGTGTCTGGAATCCTCACAAAGAAACGCATAAATTTTCTTTAGCTGATAATTAATAGTGGCCTCTGTCCGGTTAAGATAGAGTGCTTTGACCCCTTCTTGTTGAACAAGCCATTTTAATAAATTTAATAGTCCGGCCATATGCCTAGAAGTGAGTTTGAATCGGTCCGTTTTGCAATGATATTGGTAAAATGAATCCTTTGACACGGCAAAGTATAAATCGCCGATCAGAAAACCTCCCGGAAATACACATAGTTGATCTAACCGTCTTATTTTATCGGTCGTAAAATTTCTTGATTCAACGATGATTCTATTTGTTCCAAATGAAAGTGTTGCGCCTATCGCGATCAAGGCATCGTCACTGAGCAGATTGACCGTATTGCTAAATACCGAGTGCACTGATGTATTCTGGTGCCCCAGCTTTTCGTATAGCATGCGATCAATCATACGCACCGTGACAATATTGGTTTGATTTGTGAGTGTCATTATTTTTTAACCTGTTCTTCATCGTTTCTAAAGAAATGCATACCGACGAGAATGATTGCCATACACAGATATCCAATCGCGACCTCAATACCTGCTCCTAATTCAATCTTCGCTGCATGTATGATGCCAAAGTAAGCGAGCAATGCTGAAATCAAACAATAAACACTCGATTTTAAGAACTGCCTATCTATGATAAAAATAGCAATCGTCGCAATCAACATACCTACTAAAATATCACCTCCTGCTAAGCGTTCCCATCCGACGAGTGGTATGCCAGCCCCTTTTAGAGCCGCATAATCCAGAACGCCACCACTAACATTAACGGCATTTTTAATATTTAAAGTCATGTAACCCGCAATAAGTGGAATAAAGGACAGCGCTACGGCAGGAAAATGCTTCTTGTCTGTCACTGCAAAGGCTTGAGACGTAATGACCAATCCGATATATACGAGTATCGGTAAAAGTACCACTAAAGGAATAATACTGAGAATTAAACTCATTAAACCTGAAAAAGCTAATATCAATACAGCAACGCCAGTCATCCAGGAATAACCGATTCTCGCACCTGTTGATTTCCAACCAGGATGTCCAATATAGATGATGGTTGGGAATGGCGAGCCTAGAAAAGCACCAATCAAAGTCAAACCGGCTGGTACCAACATAGCCCTTGTCACAGGATAGTGTTCGCCTTCAGCTGCTGCGCTTTCAAGATTGTCTAAACTTTCAAGAAAGTCGTATATTGCAAGGGGGATTGCCACTGGTAAAAAAGGACCCAGCTGTTTGAAGCCATCTCCAATAAGGTCCAGTGCTTGTTTTGGAAGACTGAGCCCAATATTGGATACGCTATCGACCACTGCCGATGGATTCATATAACCCGTCAACCAAGCGAGCGCGGTACCTATGATAATGGCAAATGCACCTGCTGGTACGCCGAAAGGCATTTTTTTGATGGCCAGCCAACCGACAAAAACAATTGCCATAGAGGTCATCCCTAGATAAGGGGTTGAAAAGATTTGTCCTGCTGGGCTCATGCTAATATAAGTAATTGCCAAGCCTGCTAAAGCACCTAACATTGCAGATCTTGGAATATACTTTTGAATATACACACCCACAAATGCGCCAATTGCCATAATGACACCTTGAACGATATTCCAAGCCACACCTGTAGCCCACGCGAGTTTCCAATCTCCGGTTGCACCGTAAACAACGCCGATAACGCCAAACGCCACTGCAAAATAGTGCGGCACACTCAAACCATATGGCATTGCAGTTACCTGCGGATTAGCAGATTTTATCGAAAGACTTTTGGCTTGTAGCGCCAATATGATCCCACCTAGCCCTAATGCAACTGCAGTACCAGGTATGATATTGCCGAACACGATATCATTAGGCATCTGAATAATTAAAAGCAAACCTATCGCAGCTAAAAAGTTGGTAAGGACGTTTGAAAACAAGCCAAAAAAACCGTTTAAATCGCCCTTAACCCACCAACGGCCACCGCCACTTAATTTTTCTAACATAGAGATCCTCCTTAGTCATCTAAGTGCACTTAGTAGATGTTCACTTGTTGTTGTCCAACCAAATATACCACCTTGTTGATGAATCATACGGATAGCAGCTTCTTGATCTCTGGGATCAAAAGTAGCGGTACCGTCTTCTATCATGAGACACTCATACCCTCTATCGTTTGCCTCTCTTATCGTTGTATGCACGCAAACATGTGTCGTGACACCACAGAAAATCAAAGACTCAATGCCCTTACTTTGTAAAATGATGTTTAAATCGGTTTGATAGAATGCTCCTTTACCGGGTTTATCGATAACCACTTCGTCACCAATAGGCTTGAGTTCGTCCACAATATCATGGCCATACTCGCCCCTTATTAATATTTTCCCCATTGGACCGTCTTCCCCTATAGCACTTGAACGTCATTTTTTTGCAGGTGGACAATCCGACAAATCAGGTCGATGTCCTTCACGTGTGTGAATGATAAATAGTTTCTTTTCCCTAGCCATATCAAGAATTTTTTTGACTGTGGGAATTATGGATTTTGTTGGCGTTACATCATTTCCGAGTGATTCACCGAAGCCACCCTCTGCACAAAAATCTCGTTGCATGTCAATAATTATTAATGCCGTTTTCGAAAGCTCGAAATCATAAATAAAGGGTTTTGCTTCAACCTGATAACTTCTCATTGTCATTCTCTCCTTTGTTCTTATGGTTAAGTGCAAAAAACAACATGATGCTCATGACCATCAAGTAGCTAATGGTCATTTCTAAATTTACATTTATTCCAACTTGGCTTGAATGAATAATGCCAAAAAACGCTAAAATTGCACTGAATAATGACACCATTGAAGCGTGAAAAAATTTGTGATCAATGATATAAACGGTCAATGTACCCAATAACATACCGACGAGTATGCTACCAGAACCTAGTGAAAGCATGCCACTATAGTTAAGTCCCGCCATTTTAAGTCCTTCATAACCAACCTGCACTGCCGAAACACCAGCCTGTCCCAAGGCGATATCTACAGCATTTCTCGTCCAGTCCGCCAACCAAGGAATAATGGCAACCACTACAGCTGGATAATACTTGGCATCAACACTTGAGAATGCTTGACTAGAGATGACAATCCCAATATAAATCAAGATTGGGAGGATTGATTCGACTGGAATCACCTCTAATAGTAGAGATATAAGCCCAGTAAAAGCAATGATCAGTATGGCCAGTCCGTTTAAAAATGAATACCCAATTCTTGCACCAGATGCTTTCCAACCTGGGTGACCAATAAAAATTGCGGTTGGAAATGGACTGCCAAACAAACAGCCGATGATGCTCGTCGTGCCATCAGCCAGCATCGCTTCCCTAGTGCTATAATGATCGCCAGCTACAGCTGCACTCTCGCAATTGTCAATGGTTTCTAGAAAATTGTAGATGCCAAGCGGAATCGCACTAATAATATAGGGTAGTGCTGTACTAAATCCGTTTGAAAGTCTCTGAATGCTAGGCATTGGGATTCCAAACGACACATTTTTAATGCTCTCCATGACACCACTTGGCGACATAAGCCCAGTGATCCACCCAATGGCAACGCCGAATACGATGGCAACCAAGCCCACTGGAATGCCAAAAGGCATTCTAACCTTTCCGACAAATCCTAGCAGGATAATTGCAAATGCTACCAGACCTATATAAGGTACTTGAAAGCTGTTAAAGGATGGATTTAATGCGATGTAGGTCAAAGAGACACCAGCAAGGGTGCCCAACATAGCAGCCCTAGGAATATGTTTTCTTACATATGGACCTATTAGACTACCTGCTAGCTCGATGAGTCCCTCGAACAATGCCCAAACCAATCCTGCCGTCCATGCTAGATAGGCATTTCCTGTTGACCAATAGACTGGGCCAATGATCATAAATACTATCAAGAACATATGTGGGACACTCGTTCCAGCCGGTAACGCTGTAACGTCAGCGCGACCTTCTTTTTTTGCCAAGTTAATCGCCATCCAACTATAATAGGTTGCGGATAAAAAAATTGAAAATCCTACTGCAGGTAGTATTTTTCCAAATACCATGTCACTTGGCAATCCGACAACTACAGTTAGTAAGCTTGCCATCACCAATGTATTTGTCAAATTGTTTGTAAATAGTCCAAAAAAACCATTCCAGTCACTTTTAACTAAAAGCTTCAAACCATCACCCCCTAATCACAAAAACACAACCATTTCACAATCATTGTATAAGATTCATCGCACTTTGTAATCGTTAAGCATTGCCAATTAAAAGGCGTTTTCATAGTGATTAATCGACTATGAAAATCAAAATTATTACATTGTGTTCATGAATAAACTATATTATGATGAGGTTATACTAGACATAACAGCACGGAATCGATATCCGATTGACCCTAAAGGAGGGGACATTATGTTTATTACACTTCAGGACATATTAAAAAAAGAAATCTTTGATTCTTATACGGTCCTATCTGGAGAAAAATCACTCCACAATGTCGTAGATAGTGTCAGCATCTTAGAAACACCTGATTTTGAAAGCTATATTGTCAAAAACTCACTTATTTTGACGACCTATTATCCACTTAGAAATGACATCAATAAATCCATAAGCTTAATTAAAGCGATGAAATCCCTAGGAAGTGCTGGTATCGCCGTCAAAATACACCGCTATATCGACGCATTGCCAGAAGATCTCATCCAATATGCAAAGGAAATTGATTTTCCAATCATTTCTCTTGATTACAATGCAAATTTATCCGTCCTCTTCAACAACATCTTAACTGAAATTCAAGCGCGCGATTATTCCACCTATTCGATTGATAAAAGCTATTCCAAACTATTAAAGACAGCTTATGAAAATTTAAGTACAAGAGCACTTACGGCACACGTCGAAAAATTTGAAGATTTCGATTTACTCATTCGCAATACCGAAACCAATACCTATCACTACTCTTCAAAAAAAATACTCGATCTTTTCAATATTTTTCGACAAGCAAAAAATACCATAAAAAAGGTCGAGTCTATGACGTATTATTCGGAAATTATCTATTATGATGATAAGCCCATTTATCAGATGGTTCTATTGACGCGGGATGATCGTAGGCATTTGCTACATAATTATATCGAGATATTTAAGCTATTGATTATTGTTATCTACCAGAAAAAAATGGAGGATCTCCTTACAAAAAACGAATTTCTCTTGAATTTCGTATCCAGCATCTCTGCTTCATACACCAACGAAGACTTGGAGATGATTTCAAAGCGCTACAGGTGGGATATTAAATTCCCAGTCTGTCTCATTATGTTTAGTATTAAGAGTAAAAACAAGAATACGATTAGTCCAAATTTGCCAGACCAGATACAAACGATGATCATCAATCTCTTTCACCTCTATGATAAAGAGGTGAAATACGCTTATATCAACGAGCGTCTATTGTTTATTGTCAACACATCATCCAGTTTAAACACTTATGATATTTTAAAACATATTTATGGTCAACTGACAAAGAAACATGCCAACCTACATTTCAAAATCATCTTTTCAAATGACATAACGGATGTCAACAATATCTCAAAAGCCTACTCTCTGATATCAGATTCTATCATTCATGTAGAACGGAATAACATCAGCACAAGCGTGTTCACACAATCTAATATCGAGCTCCTTCAACTTCTTAAAAACATAGATTTTATGTCACTCAATCAATTTTTAAACAATCTATTAAAACCATTGATCACCTATGAAACCAAGACGGGTATTGACCTCATCAACACACTTTATACCTATTTCAATTGCAAATACAACGCGAGAGAATGTGCAAATGCTTTATTCATTCACTATAATTCATTGAGACATCGTCTGAGTATCATCAAAGATTTAGGTTATGATCTTTCCAACGATGCGGATCACTTTGATCTATACTTTGCACTATATTTATACAAGAACTTTAATACGCATTAGTGTCATTTTGATCAAATCGGTGAAGTTTTCAGATCAAAAAAACGTACTTGTTCATCCATGGCGGCTGTAGCATCGAGCAACGTTTTATCGTTTTGTTTAATGGTAATCTCTGAATACTCAAACGCCTTATTGACCAAATTTGGATCGTTATAGCGTACATCAACATTTTGCTGTATGGCGCGCTTTATATCCTGATCAGAAAGACGTACTTGAC
This sequence comes from Acidaminobacteraceae bacterium, assembly GCA_942493125.1. Taxonomy (GTDB): domain Bacteria; phylum Bacillota; class Clostridia; order Peptostreptococcales; family Acidaminobacteraceae; genus Fusibacter_C. The sequence continues at coordinate 1,380,986 of OW818667.1, forward strand.
CTCCGCCAAAGTGATATCCCCCGCGAGGCCATTGGTCCACATCCAGCGACAAGACAAAACGGCGCGGTTCACTGGCACCAATAACTCATTGCCGTTGCTTTATCGCATATTCAGCAGTATAGATCGCTTGAAAACCCAATTGATCATAAAGCAGACGCGCCTTATTGCCTACTACACAGTAAAGATCCACGGTAGTGTTTCCATCTGAGAGGATTGCATTGCAAATATACTTCACAAAATTCTGGCCTAACCCTTTACCTTGATGTTGCGATTTTATAGAAATGCTGCCAAGTTCATTGCCTTCAAAGTGTGCGTAGCCAACGATTTCGCAATCCTGAGTGTACACCAATCTCTCACTTGCGGTCTTACCCCAAAGCGCACGCATCTCATCACTCGGCTGCTCTACTACCGAATCAGGAAAATCGCCAACTGCCATCCTCATCTCATGAAAAGCGATGGCATAAAGCGCATGTGCCGCTTCATAATCCTCATCACAGTATTTTCTGATGCTTAACTCTGGCAGATCAAACGCCTTGCCCGAATAGCGCATAAAAGTTGATGAAAACTTTCTCTTGAAACCATTTTTGTGGGCAAAAGTCTTAGCCATCACATCTACACAGTTGTAAGTCGTCATAATCGCTTCAGTACCGGAACTTATTAGCTTATTCTCACACAAAGCTATTGCCTTACTTCCAATCCCTTTACAGCGATAGATTGGACTCACAAAAACATATAGGTAAGCTCTTTTTCCCTCTTCCAGTTGTGCAATACCCACTAATTGATCATCACTTCTGATGGCAAATAACGTACTAAGATTTCTTTCAAATGCTAATAAAAAATCCGCATCAGCGCTTTCAAAATTAAAGGCATTCTGAGCTTCCAAATAATCCATCTCAGTCATTTCATTTATAACAATAGTCATAATAATCCCCCTATGAATTCATTTTATATTATATTCGATATAAACTCAAAATAATCATTCACAACCGATCACTTTCCAGGTGGCACAGGCATCTTTATGCTGATTTACCTCTTGTGCTGGACCTAGATGTTATTGTACACTAATAATACGGTACCCGAAATAATATGGTGGAGGAATTCTATGGATATTGGTTTGTTGAAATCGGCGTTATTGTGTGAGGGGTTTTGTGATTTAAGATATCAAGACTTTGAACTGACGACGATTAAAGGTACAAAGAGAGAAATAGATACAGTGGCAGTTATCAAAAAGTCTGGCGGTAACGTGCGCGTTTTATCAGGTGGTGGCTACGGCACATTTTGTTTTACGGACACGAAGGATTTGGAATTTGCTTTTAAAGAAGCGAAATTTGCCAGTGATTTGGTCGCGGGTGAAAAAAACTTTCAACATGTGGAAATCAATGTGGATTGCGTGCGTGTCAAACCAACACTGGACCCTAGAACAGTATCAATAGATGCTAAAAAAGCATTGATCAATCAATACATTGATTTGTTCATGAACCATGAGGGCATCGTCAATTTAGAAACAGAATATTATGAGCAGTTTACCGACACTTTGGTTCTAAACAATAAAGGCACAGAAGTAAGACAGGAAGAACTCATCGTTGGTATCAACTTTAGAGTGACCTCAAAAAAGGACGAATTGACACAAATCACACGTCTTTCATTGGGTGGCGGCGAGGATTATGCCGATTTGCTGGGCAAAGAGGATGAAGTCATGGCGAAAGCGAAGCAAACCTTGAATCTTCTTGATGCTGAACCTGTCGTTGGTGGCAATTATGATGTCGTCCTAGACAGTGATGTGAGTGGCCTATTTATTCACGAAGCTTTTGGTCATCTCAGTGAAGCGGATAATCTGGTGGGCAACGCATCCCTGGCTGAAACCATGAAGCTCGGTTCAGAGTTTGCCGTGCAGACGTTTAACGTCATCGACGATCCGACACTTTACGGTTATCCAGGAAGTTATATGTATGATCATGAAGGCACGGTTGCAAAACCCACCTACCTGATTAAAGAAGGGAAACTCAGCGGACGTTTGCATTCTCTTGAGAGTGCTTATTATATGAATGAAACACCGACGGGCCATTCAAGAGCCAAGCACTTTGGTTTTACACCCATCGTTCGCATGGGCAATATTTATATCGACAAAGGGTCACATACCCTTGATGAAATGATTGCTTCCATCGATAACGGACTATACCTTTTTGGTTCGGCAGGCGGCCAAACCAGCGGTGATACATTTACCTTTGCTGTGCAGGGCGCTTATAAAATTGAAGGCGGCCAAATCAAAGGCATGGTAAGAGATTTAGCACTCACTGGGCATTTGTTCACAACACTTAAAAACATTGAAATGATCGGAAATGAAGTATCCTTTTCACGATCAGGTGGCTGTGGTAAAGGCGGCCAAATCTTGATCAAATCAGGTAAAGGGTCTGCACCGATAAAAATAAAGAATATGGGCATAGGAGGCAAGTGATATGAAGACACTTATAGATAAAGCCCTAAAAATCTGCGATCACACGGAAGTCAACTACAGAGACGTCTATAGCACCACAGTCAGCATATTACTGGGTGATATGCAGGATATTGAATCGGAAAAGAAAACTGAAGTTGCCCTAAGAATCGTTAAGGACGGCAAGATGGGAACGGCAATTTCGACATCTTTAGATGATGAAACCATCGTCCAGCGCGCAGTGATTTCACTAGAAAATCAGAACTCAGAGGCAAGTACCTTTCCCAACGTTCCCTATGCGAAGGTCGAATCCTATTCGGATGATGTTAAGTCGTTTACGACTCAAGAGCTCGTCAATATGGCCATCGACTTATCTAACCGATTCAAAGCGATGGCAGAGGATGTCGGTTTTGGCGTTCAGATCGTAAAGACACTAAAGACCGTAAAACTCAGCAATAGCAATGGATTTAACGGCGAATACGATTATACAAATTTATCTGTTTTAACTTATACCCTTAACAAGCAAGGGTTTTACAGCACTATGAAAGAGTTTACGAACGGATTTATCCCAGAGATTACTGATGAGGATCTGTCTACTCAGCTTATGTTTCACCGATTAGGCGAGGTGCCGATAGAAATTGGCAACGAAAAGCTTCCAGTCATCTTCTCAGGAACGACGATGGGATCTTTGATGTTAAGAGTTGTAGGTGGCGTTAGCGGCGGCAATATAACCAAAAACGTTTCACCACTTGTTGACAAGCTTGGTCACAAGCTCTTCTCAGATAAAATTACGATCCGTGATGATGCAACGATGCCATATGGTGTCAATACATTTGCTTTTGACGACGAAGGCACACCGGCGCAAAACACGATGGTATACGATAAAGGGGTCTTAACTAACTATTTAACGAGCCTATCTCATGCAGAAAAACTTGGCACATCACCAACGGGCAATGCCATAAAAAGGACGCTATTCTCCAAGGAAATCGAAGATGCGCCTACCGTGTTCGATACGAACCTTATCATAGAAGGGGATTCTATTCCCGATGATGACATCATCAAAGGTGTGAAGCGTGGCCTTTATATCACAGGCGTTATGGGGGCGCATACTGGAAACATCAATCAAGGTGAATTTTCTATGAGCATTTCTTCAGGGTTTCTTATCGAAGATGGCGTTTTTAAGGGAAAAGTAAAAGGTGCCATAATCGCTGGCAACATCTATGATTTATTTAAGAACATCGAAGCAATCGGTACAAAAATGGAACCCATGCGCAGTATTTTCTACCATATGGGATATGCGCCCATGGTTAAATTTTCAGAGGTCAATATTATTGGAAAGTAATAAATTCTGAATTACACCTTATTGCCACTATTTTGAGACAATAAGGTGTTTTTTTCTTCAACCGACTCAACTTCCGTGGTGATATCTGGTACTGTTTTTATTAGTCTGATATAATAACTTAAATAGTAGAGGAAATTGCATAATTCCAATTTGTATGAATTTCATTTATCAAAACGGCTTGTTTCAGCCATTTTCAATTTCGATAAACAGAATTTTGCAACTTAAAAGGTAATTATGCAATTTCCATAGTTAAATCAAGTGAAAGTGGGAAATAGGATGATTAAAAAGTGTAAACAATGCGGGGCCGAGCTAAAACCCAGTGAAAGCAATCAAGTATGTCAAAAATGCAGAGAAAAAAAGAAAGACCAACAAGTTGAACTGAGAAAAGCGCTTATAGACAAAAAGCGAAAAAGATAAATCATAAATCTGAGACCCATTGGCAAAATTTTGTAGAAAGATTGTTCGCATACGTGAACAGTCTTTTTCTTCATGGTGCCCAAAGTGTCAGCTCTAACAATGCAGCCGCTGGGTGAGTTCAGCCCATGGTGAAGGATTATCCGCTGCAAATGTAAAACTTGAAAATAGCATCACAAACACTTCTCAACTGTTTACAGATTTCGCAAACATCACATTATCTTTCAGTTCAAAAAAACCATTCTTTTGATAAAAAGAATATGCGGGTGTGGTGCGTTCTGTCATAAGCCAAATGGCTTTGATACTTTCAGATTTCAAAAGTTCATTCATTTCATCCAAAAATCTTTTACCATGTCCTGCACCTTGTAGCTCACTGTCGATACAAAATTCCTTGATAAAATAGTCCGTCCCTTCCCACCAATGAAAGACGTAGCCTAAGCTTATACCAATTAGTTGGTCCTCTTGATAATAGCCCAGACACAGTGAATTTTGATTATCCATTAAATCCGTCATATACTTTGGTAGCTGCTCCTCTAAATCCCATACATCATTCCATGGCGGCTTTGAGAAAACGCTGAGAAATAAGTTTTGTACGTCTTCTTTATAGTCAATTGTCAGCTTTTTGATCATATTTGCCTCCAGTTAGTTACTCAATATTTTTCCAAATTTTATATTTTTCAATATCAGCTTTTATTTGCTTGTATGCTAATCCGATTACAAGAGCATCATCAACATATCCGCCTGGTAAAAAGTCTAGATAAAAGTCAAATGGTGAAACAACTGCTTTTTAGTTGTTTTTTTCCTTCAACTTCAGTCATTACTTTTTGCTTCTCGGTATCTTCCATTTTTTTAGAATTCATAGTCAATCCTCCTTCGATATCATTTTCCTTATCCTGTCAACCGCAAAATGCCCGAACCCTGCCCACTTGGCCATCTTCAAGTCGTACCTTGATGCCATGCGGATGCGTCGCTGCATTGGTTAAAATGTCTTTGACCACACCTTCAGTTAAAATTCCGGTTCTTTGATCTTTTTTCAGCACAACTTTGACTTTTAATCCCGGTTTGATTTCACTTCTATTTTTTCCTTGATTCATAGTTTCACTTCCTTCTTTTACTTCTCCAACAAAAAATCATTCGCATTAATGACGCGGATACCGTCATAGCTTATTTCAATATCATCGTCTAGAGTAATGATGTATTTAGGATACTGTATATATCTATTATATACTTCTTTGAAATTGATGGGTTGGCTATGTGCACTAACCTGTCCATAATCCTCTCAAAATCAAATGAAGTGTAATGCTTTTTTGATGCAAAAAGCTACATGCAATATTACATGTAGCTAGTAAGGTGTAATTCCGAGCTTTAGATATATTTCGCTGTAATGGAGCGTTCACAACTTCTTAAACCTTCTGGTATTCCCTCGTAAAGGACCTCGCCACCGCGCGTTCCACCGTCTACACCCATGTCCACAATCCAGTCGGCATTTCTGATGATGTCGAGGTTATGCTCGATGACCACCACGGTATTTCCCTTTTCCACTAGGTGATGGATGATATTTAGGATACTGGTGATATCGGACATGTGAAGGCCTGTAGTCGGTTCATCCATGATGTAGATATTACCCTTTTTGCTCAGTTCCTTGGCGAGCTTGAGCCTTTGACATTCGCCGCCAGATAAGGTGTCTAGTGGTTGTCCCAAGGTCATATAATGAAGCCCTACGTCGACGATTTGTTTCAGCTTTCTTGTAATCTCTTTCTGATGGAAGAATTCAACGGCTTCACTGATGGTCATGTCGAGTACATCCACGATAGTCTTATCGCGATACATATAGCTGAGTACCTCTCGCTTATAGCGTTTACCACCACAATCCTCACATTCTGTGTCAACTGAATCCATAAACGATAAATCTGTTTCAATGAAGCCCCTGCCCTTACAGGATTCACAAGCGCCCTCTGAGTTATAACTAAAAAGCCCAGCACTCACATTATTTTCTGTGGCAAATAGCTTGCGGATCTCATCCATGATACCCGTAAAGGTCGCTGGGTTTGATCTAAGGTTCGCACTGACAGCCGACTGATCGATGACCACTGCTTCTGGGAACTCCTTTACGAATACGCCGTTGACAAGCGTCGATTTTCCCGAACCCGCAACACCAGTAACGACAGTAAATAACCCCTTAGGTACCCTGAGTCTAGCCTCTTTTAAATTATGAAGCGAGCTACTGTGCGTCTCGTAAAAGGTTTCTGGTACTTTGGTGGCTTTTTTTATAGGCAAATGCCTTAGTAAATACCTTCCAGTCAGTGTATCTGATTTTAACAAATCTTCATAACACCCTTCAAACATGATTTGACCACCATGATGACCTGCCAGCGGCCCCACATCGACAATATGGTCCGCGACCTTGATGACGTCGGGATCATGCTCCACTACGATTACGGTGTTTCCTTTGTCCCTAAGCTTGATGAGCAGCTCATTGAGTCTATGGACATCACGCGTATGCAGTCCGATGCTAGGTTCATCGAAGATAAAGATGATATCTGTAAAGCTACTTGTTAGGTGCTTAACCATTTTGACACGCTGTGACTCGCCACCTGAAAGCGTAGCGGTTTCACGGTCTAAGCTCACATAATCGAGACCAATCTGAATCAGGTCATCCAGTCGCTCTGCAAGATTGTTCACGACCGGCTGCACACTAGGCACCTTGATTCGACGGATGATTTCCAATAGCTCATCCACCTGAAGCGCTGTCACCTCAGCGATGTTTTTGCCTTCTACTTTTACGCCTAAAACGGTGTCGTTATAGCGCTTCCCGCCACAATCATGACAGACGGACTGCATGGTATAGGGCGCAATTTTCTTTAAGTTGGCCTCAGATTTTTCATATTCCGTTTTAATATATTGACTGATGAACTTCTCTACGAGTCCCATATAGGTAGAGTTCATACCCTCAATAAAAACAGAATTGATTTTTTCAGGCTTCCCGTAGACGAGTTTATGGTATTCTTCCTCAGAATAGTCTTTAATTTTTTTATCCAAGTCGAAGAACCCCGACATGGCATACATTTTCCATTGCCATGTCCCCGCTTTATAACCAGGCAGTAAAATCGCACCTTCGTTAAGGGATTTGTCCATGTCCAGCGTCTTTGACAGGTCCAGTGTCATCATCTTGCCAAGGCCTTCACAGGTTTTACACATGCCGTTGGGATCGTTGAATGAGAAATAATTGGATGGCCCGATTTGCGGCGTGCCAATTCTAGAAAAAAGAAGCCTTAGCAGCGGATTGATATCTGTGATGGTTCCTAAGGTCGAACGGGAATTGCCACCGATCCTTTTTTGATCCACGATGATGGCCAATGAAAGATTCTTAATCTCATCTACATCCGGATGACCGTATTTTGGCATGAAGCCCTGCACGAACTTACTGTAGGTCTCATTGAGCTGACGCCCTGCCTCTTGGGCGATGGTTTCGAATACGATGGATGATTTTCCACTGCCAGAAACACCCGTGAAAACCGTTATCTTTTTCTTGGGAATTTTCAAGGAGATATTCTTTAAATTATTCACACGCGCGCCAATTATTTCGATATGATCACGATTCATTTTTCACCTCTTTTAAGATAGGTAGTATTATCCATGGATTACCATTTTAAACATCCAATTGGTACAACATGTACGCCGTCCTCACGTGTATAGCCAATATTCGTCGCTGTTAGAATCATTAGAAATGATGGTGGTTGCATCTTATCTAAGTCAATTCTTTCTTTTAATTTAAATAAATTCTCTGAAGCAGTATCAAACTCTTTTGGACCCATTTTAATTTCAATTGCACCCCATCGACCATCACGAAGAACAACTATTGCATCACATTCCAAATTAGATTTATCTCTGTAATGATATACTTTGCCGTCCAAATAGTCTGCATATACTCTGAGGTCTCTTATACACATTGATTCAAACAAATAACCGAAGGTATTAAAATCCAGTAAAAGTTTTGATTCGTTAATACCTAAAGATGCACATGCTATTGAAGGATCAATAAAATGCCTCTTTGAGCTTGACCTTAGCGGCGTTTTTGAGCGAATAGCTGGATTCCATGCTTCTAAATCTTCAATAACAAAAATCCTTTGCAACGCATTTAAGTAACTCAATACTGTTGGTTGTGACACTGAATTTTGTTCGTTTCCTTCCATATCTCTTCTAATCGTCTCTACCGAGGCCTGGGTTGAAATATTTCTTGCTAGAGATTTCAAGAGTATTGCAACCTTTTGTGGATTCTTTTCAATCCCATCAACCCGTGAAATGTCAATATTTATAATCGAATCCAGGTAATCTTGTACAGGCTTTGAAGCATCTTCATATTTATTAGAAATTGTAGCTGGCCAGCCTCCTCTAACAATTGATTTTGCCAAAGCATCTATGTTTAAGTCGGTCATTGATTCCAAATCAATCCTATTATCAAATAGCTCATTTAAGCTTATACTTCCATTTGATTCTCCTGATTCATATAAGCTCATCGTTCTCATTTTAATTCTAGAATATCTTCCAGTCCCTGTATGTGTGATTTTTTCATCAATAATGGGTACTGCAGATCCTGTCAAAATGAACTGCCCGAACGCACCTCTCATATCAACCTCATGTCTTACTGAATCCCAAAGAACTGGGGCAATCTGCCACTCATCAATCAGCCTTGGCGTATCGCCACGAAGCAAAAGCGAGGGCTTAGTATCAGCAATTTTCATATAATTGGATCTTTGATCAGGATCTTGCATGTATAAGTAACTTTTGGACAAATGCCGTGCAGTGCTGGTTTTCCCACACCATTTTGGACCTTCAACCAAAACGGCACCAGTAGATTTAAGTGCTCTTTCAATAAGTGTATCAGCGATTCTTGGAATATATTTATTCACATTGCACCTCCACGTTATTTAAATATATTATATCAAATTTTGTGATTTGGCGCAATTTTGTTTTGTGATTTGGCGTATTTTCACTTTGCGATTTGGCGCGTTTTTGTTTTGTGATTTGGCGTATTTTTTTCATTTCCAAGAATCCACATCGTATTCACAAGAAACATCAAGCGAAGCATCCTCATCCAGCCACGCCAGTATCTCATCAATCATAGAGTGCAAATAATCACCATCATCCGATACCATACATATATATAACTCAAAACGGCGTATATGTTCCTCATAAATCAATTTAACGGACACATTATATTTGGATTTGATCCAATCGCGCACTTTTTGAGCCACTTGTCTTCTATCTTTAAGGGAGTTCGCCCAAGTGACATTCACCCTAAATTTAGCACTGGCTATATATATCATAGTGTTCACCTCAGCTTTATCTCATTCCATAATTTATCTCTATCCTATAATCTCTGCCATCTTATCGATAAAAACCAAACTCGCTTTTTCAATGCAAACCTTCAAACGCTCTACATCGTCAAAATCAGGCATCTCCACAAAAACATATTCAACGATGGCATCAACGCCAGGTTGGATCACAGAAAGTTTAAAGGCGCCCAAATCCTTCCCTTCCAATGCCTGATGATAGTGATTTTGAACAGAGCGGTTTGTGCCGCTTAACCATATCTCGAATCGGTTTTCAACATGAAGGTATACGATGGCAACCTTAAGCTTCTTAGCCTTGAGTTCAGGGGATGTAAATGCAAAATAAGTCATATCCATATAACCAAAATACAAAGCACTGGTAACAAAATCCGGATGCGCCTTTTCAAGATAACTCTTGAGCTCAGACATAACAGACATGATGCCTCTATATGCCACTTGTATCTCCCCTTGTTTAAGTGCTTCGTTATAGTTCTTAATAGACGCGTTGAGCGATTTCATATATACCTCCCCGTCGGTTTTTCATCTACTTCACTGTCTCCATCCTAAAATCAACAGAAAAATAGGTTTCCTCACCGTCAATATTTGGAATTAACGTGCCATACGCCTTTACAACTTCATAGCCCGTATGCTCGTAATCGCATGAAATGGAGACCCCGTTGATTGTAACCTGGAAATCTTCAAACGGCTTTGCTTTAATCTGCTTGATCAGTTCAGTTATGTCGCTGGAGATAAGCTTATTGCCCTCTTGGCCACTGACATATGCCAAAATGGATAGCGCTATTTCGGTATTATAGGCCGAAACCCATACATCACTGTCTCTTATTTCAGTTTTGAACCGCATGCCTGTCATGATGCTACCATCTTCAGTATAAGTAAAAGTTGGTGGCATGAAGTCTCCAAAATATACGACATTTTCATCGGACAACTTGCGCGTCACCCAACTTCCAGAGTCACTCAGTCCCTTCTCCATATTCATATCATAAAAATCCAACAGTTGATTATAGTTTTCGCTAAATTCTGATATTGTCAAATCGCCCTGATTTTGAGGCAATGCAGCCAACATAAATGTAAACGTCAACAAAACAATGAGCGATATATTCACAGCAATGTATACGGCAGTTCTCCATTTTTTTTGATCCTTTAAATGAATGACTGAGTCGCATTCCCAATCCAAGAGTTCGCCCGCCACACAGTCCTTGTAAGCTCTCCAAAGTCTATAAACATTATAGATAGGAATGTTGAGACCAAAGCCTCTCCAGAATACAGTAACGGTTCTGCTCAGTGCGTCTAAGTAGGACAATGGTTTCCCAGTGGCACCCGTCACACGCAGTCCCAAGAGCCACTTACCAGGCGTTGTGCCAAGCTTAGAAAGCAACACAGGCTCGACGAGCATCATGATCAAAAATGCAATCAACGTGTCAATTAAATTCTCAAAAGTTGAGCGCGAAGCCATGTTCACATGAAACACCAAAGCTTGAAACGCCACTACAAAATATGTATAAATACCTATGTCCAACAGTCTGGCAAAATACCGTCGCCAAGGCGATCGCACCTTGTTTGCCATGTCGCTTGCCACCTCATCTTTACGTCTTTCTTCCGGTAGCTGTAATGGCTCATATTCATTATCTGTCATACTTATGCCCTCCTACTGATTTTACGATTTACCAATTCTTTTAATTTCCTCAATTATAGTCAATGTACAATAATAAACAGTAAAAATAATACCTATCAATAAACATATTACTATAGTCATATCCCCACTTTGAAACAACAAATCAAGTATAAAACCCAATCCATACAATACACAAAAAACGGTTATGATAGTATACATTGCAGATTTCAATATCTTCTTCATTAATTTGTTGTTATAATCCATCATTTCCTTTTCCTTACCATCCAAAGTGTTTCCTCCTTACATTGCCCTATGAATTCATTATATCATTTTTTCGATCTCATCAATTCCCTCTTTTACCCATTCATCGATGCCATATTCTTTTCCATACAAAATCTTTTCAAATGTCCAATACTTTTCCTTAAGTCGAAATTTTTTCAGAACTAAATCAATATTGTTATGTTGATAATGCTTTAATACATTTAATGTAAATTCAATGCCATATTCTTCTTCATCTTCAATCAAATACAAAAAATCATGATCAGGGTCTGAAATCGCAACATCTCCAAAATCTATGACACCACATATTTTATTTTGGTTTGTATCAAACAATATGTGATCGCTACTCAGATCATTATGGACGAGACATGGCTTATAATTAAAAAAGTCAGTATCACTCATGATTTCTTGATAAAAGCCATCTATTATGTCTTGATAAAGCGTCAGTCCTTCATTTAGCAGGATACTGTTGATTGCCATTTGCTCTTCCACATATTTTTCTCGCGTATCAATCACTAATTGCGCCTGGTGTTTTTTAAGTCGCACGTTGTGTAAAACGCGTAGAAATCGTGCCAAATCTGCTGCGATATCATCTTGGATCTCGCTGGGCAAACGCCTTAATAAATCGGGCGTCAATACTTCCCCACTTATTTTGTTATAACCTGCAAAAACCATAGGAAAAAAGTCGTTCGGATGACCTTTGAAAAGAACCTTTGGTATTGGCATAGGCAGTTTATCTTCCAATTCAATTAAAACATTTATTTCCTTTAACAAATTATCAGATGCACCTTGATGTTTAGGAAATTTAAATACAAAAGCATCATTTACCATAAATGCTTCGCAATCGTATCCAGCGCCAATCCTCTGAATCTGATAAATCGAAAAATTTGAAAACTGTTGATTAATGATAACCTTGACCTGGTCTATATCATAAATGTTTTTCAAATTGCCTCCTAATTCTTGCAACCCTTTTAAATGAATTCACCCAAATCATATCGCTTCCGGTTACACCAAGTAACTACCGATAATAAAAATCAGCACACCTGATGTACCCATCAATATAAAGAACCTTAGACTGTCTGAAGTCAATTTGCCACTGTACTCATTGGCAAGCATTTTCGAATCCCTCATCTTCGCCATGTTGTAGTTGTAGTCGCCTCTAATATTGCTCTCCCCCGCCTGGGATGCAAGGCCAATACAAGCGATCGCTACTCCGACTACCCGCATGGTTGCACCAAAGTGGTAGCCTTTTATGTAAAAGATTATGTAACTAATTATGGCACCAATGACAACGACCGAACCAATTTTCAAAACTAACTTTCCAATCGTTTTTGCAACGTTTACATACCAAGAATTTTCTTTCGCATTTTTCTGCGTTTTCATATAGACCCCTTTCAAGCTTTTTACCAGTCTATACAAAAAATGAAAAATAATGATATATAAAGCATTAAAATTACATAACATCGTCGCTCATTATATGAGCTGATTGCTTTGATTTTTTAATTTTATATTTATGATGCGCGTGTCACCATTCATTTGTTTGATAAGCGCACTACATATGTCGTAACGATCACCAAAATGTATTGGCATTAACCATTTTACGCGCTTTGACTCTAGAAAATATTTTGCTGCGTAATAATATGCACCATTTAGACGAGGATCAACTGGTATAAAAGCAATATCTATTTCAATATCTTCTATGCCATCCACAATGGTTTTATAATCGTGCGCCTCTTTTTCTTGGTCAGTAGCTGGCGCATTTTCCCAGTGCCACCAATTGAGATCACCGGCATGAAAAATAACCTTCTCATGAATCTTAATTAAAAAACTCACCCCACGGTCTGTTGAAGCATATGTGTTGATTTTCATGTCATCAAGTGTATATTCACCACCTGGTTTAACCCATAAGATTGATTCAAATGGTTTAGTGGTTACATCATCAGAAAGCACATACTTTACTTGTTCACCTTTATATTTCAGAATTTGAGTGGAAAAATGATCGCCATGCACATGTGTGACAAAAAAATACACTTTTTTTGTAACATCAATCATGCTTTCAACATCAGATATGACATCGAAAAAAATTTGCGCATTTTCAGTTTCAACGACCACACCACTATGATACAAATATGTGATTTTCATAAACTCACCTCCTGAACCCTTCCTACTTGGCCATCTGCCATCAAAGAAAAAAATCAGCCACTTTACATCTTGATATTTCAAAAGTTTCCCAAACTTGCCCCTTTGAATACGGGTCATTTTCTAAGCACTTGCGTAAAATCTCTTCAGACTCAAATTCACAGACAATTACAGAACCAATCATTTTTTCTTCATCATCAAAAATCGCGGCCGCAATCAAATATTTCCCCTCATCTTTCATAGACCTAGAAACAGCAAGGTGTGCCTCTCTCATAGCCATCCTCCGCTTTATTGCCTCATCATCCTTATAATCCATCGCTTTAACTAAAAACTGCATATTCAACCTCCTTCTTTCTGCTAGCGCTATTCTTAACTTCTCCAAGTGCTGTTTTCTCTTAATATCATATCGTTTAACGGGATAAAGCACAATCTAATTGAATGGTTTTTGAAATCCATTTCAATAACTTCATCGCTGTAGACGAAGGATGTGAAAAATGTTAAAGTTAGTAATATAGGATTTATCGGAGGGTTAAAAATCATGTTAAAAAAAGTAATTGCTCGTTGGACTCAATTAAAACCAATTCGAAAATTCTCTGATATTCTTTTCATTGTGGCCGTAGGCATTAGTTTATACACACTAATTTCCACAACACTTTTGCGCAATTCATTGCCACCGGGTGTTTGTCCAATCGACAACAAATCAGAATTCTATTTTCTATCCATAGCATTATTAATTGCATCATTCATATTGTCTCTATTTGATAAAAAAAATAAATGACTATAACAATTCTAATCGGATTTGTTATAGTCATTTTAAATTTAAGTCACAACTTAGCCTGCGCGCGTTTTCTCGTCAACGTTTATAACCCCGATAACTGGATAAATATAAACCAGAGCTTTTTCGGCGTGAATAAAAACGCGTTCAGACAAGGAGGCAAACCATGGAACTAAGCAAACTCATCAACACATCCGGTAGAGTGCAGTCACCCTATATGAGAGGATTGGTCAATCATCTTCCTATGGGACAAATCGCTCTATTTCAGTTAACGCAAGATCTCGACAGGGTAGCATCCTATACAGAGTACTACAATAAAAACTTCAAAGTTGATTCAATCTCAGATAAATACACGCCAGCGACTTCACTTGAAGAATGCTTGGGAAAGAGAGACAGCTATGAAGCGTGTTTGGATTTGATCAGCAAAGAAATCAGTACAACTAGCATGGATCATATGATCCGCCATGTTCTTAACACGTATCCCTTAGGCATTTCTTCAGGTATTTTCCATGTGACGATTCGACTTGCTTATGCAACCGAAGCTGCTGCTTATGATGATCAGCTCATTGAAGAGGTCGCAAGAGCCTTGGCATACTACATAACAGCCTATCGTGAAATCACGCCTATTCATCGCAAGACTTCAAGAGATAAGTTTCAAAGCAACATGAAGCAACTACTGGAAACTTTCGAAGTTCGGAGTATCCTTGATAAGAACCTTTCTATGGGAAAAACACTAAGCTCTTTTTATCAAAATCCTACTGTCTTAGATAAATTCGCTTTAATTGAAGGCGATGAAAAGGAGAAAATACAGGGATTACTCGATGTCTGTCTACCTGCTTTTAACCACGACCAAAACATCATCGCACTTCACTGCATAACAGGACTTCATGCAATGCTGGTTTTAAAGAATTATTTTAAGGATTTTAGTGAAGCTTTGGATTATTATACAGCTGCAGTCACTGCCCATTTGCTCACTATAAGTGGCATCTCATTTCATGAAGAGGACTCGAACCAAACGCTCCCTTCTTGGTCTGAACTGATCGCCATGGGTATTGATTCTAAGGCAGTTCATACACTTAAATTCACTTATACCTGCCATGAACTATATGATGATTATCCCAGAGAAGGACTTAAAAGAGCATTGTTGAATCAAATCAAAAAATAATCACTAGAGCAATTAACCAAACATGCCATAACCTTCTTAGATTTATCAAAGCGCGCCAGAAATAGGATTGACAGAGATCAAAAAAAAGAGTAAATTAAGTATGCTAACGAGCGTTAGTTAGTTATTGGTTATATAGTGCAACGCTCGTTGATAGGTTTAGAAGGAGTCCAGAATGGATAAAAAAACAGAAATACTGAATTCGGCTTACAAGCACTTTTCCAAGAGGGGTTACAATGTCTCAATGTCTGATATCGCAAAGGATGTAGGCATCAAGACACCATCTCTATACAGCCATTTTACGTCAAAAGATGAGATTATCTTAATCGTTATTGAAAAAGAAATTGAGAGATATTGTGCGTTTTTAGAGGCACTTTATGAAAAAGTTGGCGAAAAAAATTGGCTTGATCAGATAGAGACGCTATTTTTCTCTGTGGTAGACTATTTCAAAGCAAATGATCAAATTCGGTTTTACAGAAATATTCTATTGATTGACCAAGATGACCTTAGAAAAAAATGCAGCGACAAAGTATATCACATGGAGTTGTTTCATTTAGAAAAACTTGAAAAGGTATTCCCACGCGATGCTGAGGGCAATTCTCTGTTATTTTTATCTGTGATTCAGGGCGCTTTAGAGGTTGAGCTACTTTTCTATGAATCGGAGCAAACTGCAGAAACCTATATCACAAAAATTTGGCGCACGTATCGCGAGAATTTGGGGGACTAAGTTATGTTTTTATTTGATTCTGTACCATGGTATGCCGCTTTAATGGGGCTTGCCGTCCTTTGTGGACTTATATTTGTTAACGAAATAACAAGGCGAAGCAAATGGCTTTCTGTATTTTTTTACTTAGTATTACCAATTGTTTTGACATTCACCGTGTGGATGCAAAAAGCAGTGCCAGGTACACCAATGGGATATTGGTTTCCGTGGGTTAAGTGCTATTCGGCATTAGCTGGCGTTTTGGGCTTCATGGCACTTCGCCATGTTAAAGGTCTGGACAAGAATAAGTGGATGCTGTTGTTTCCACCATTTATCTTGGCAATCAATATTGCAGAAGCAGTCTTTAGGGATTTTCAATGCTTCGGCTACAATGGCGTCGTGGATGGCATCTTTATCTACGGTGGTGCATGGAACATCATGAATGGCATCGCGGGCATCTTAAATATCATCACAATTTCAGGATGGCTTGGCATCTATGTAAGTAAAGGCAAAAGCAAAGACATGCTTTGGCCAGATCAACTATGGTTCTGGATAATTGCTTATGATCTTTGGAACTTTGCTTATGTATACAACTGTATTCCGGATCATTCATTTTACTCAGGTGCGATGTTGCTCTTATCGTGTACAATCCCTGCCTTTTTCATCAAAAAAGGCGCTTGGCTTCAACACCGTGCACAAACACTTGCACTTTGGGCAATGTTCTCTTTAACATTCCCTTACTTTGCCGACACTTCAAAATTTGCCGTTCAATCATCACATGACCCTATCGCATTGATGGTAGTCAGTGGTTTGGCACTTGCGTCGAACATAGCTGTATTCATCTATCATTTCTATCGCGTGTTTAAACTTAAAAAGAATCCGTTGAAAGATGAAGTATATTCAGATTTAGCAGCTTACAAAGAAATTGCAGTTGAGAAATAAAAAAAAGAGCGGTTAGGCTCTATTGAGGGTGTTTCATTATTTGAAACGACCCTCTTTTATTTTTTGTACTTCACCAAGTATTTCAACTTGAGCTTTTACGATCAACGGATCAAATTGTTTCCCAGAATGTTCATTGAGTTCAGTTATTGCCTCACCAATAGTCATTTGTGTCTTATAGGGTCTATAGTGAATCATTGATTCAAAGGCATCTGCCACACGAATAATTCTTGAATACAATGGAATGCTTTCACCAATAAGACCGTTTGGGTAACCTGTGCCATCCCAGTTCTCATGATGGCAAAGTACACTTTTTACAATGTGTCTCAGTTGATCAGACGATTTAATAATCTGGTAGCCAATTTCACAGTGTCTTTTCACTTTTTCATACTCTTCACTGGATAAAGGTGCATCTTTTAAAAGAATTTTTTCTGAAATAGCTAGCTTTCCAATATCATGAAATTTAGCAGATATACCCAAATTGATAAGAGCTACTTCACTCAAATTGAGTTTTTCGCCAATTTTCATCGCGGTTTCATAGACGTACTTTCCGTGAATTTCTTCACAATCATTTAGCCTTAAAAGTTTCTCATACATACTCAAAACTGTATTGTAGCGAAAATGTTGTCCTTCGCAATTTTTTATTGTATACATTTTCTCATCCGCAAACCTAAGCATATCATCCAATTTCATGGTCTGATCCGCTGTGTATTGACCAATAGAAATCGACCCTGTTATGCCATAGACATCAATTGATTTGACATCATCTCGAATTCTATTCACAAGTTGAAGTGCAATGTTTTCATTTGTATTTGGTAATAAGACAATAAACTCGTCCCCACCCATTCTTGCAACGATATCATCTGAGCGAAGGTTTTCTTTTATCGCTTTAGCTGCTTTTATCAATAACTCATCGCCAGCATAATGTCCAAATGCATCATTTACTAGTTTTAAGCCATTTACATCTAATGCCAACACTGTAAAAGGAAGATTTCTAATGATATTTAAACGTTCATACGCCATTACTAAAAATCTTCTATTGTATAATCCAGTTAGCTGATCATTATAACTTAATTGCTCGATTTGCTTAATTTTTTCAGTTCTAGACCCACCAAACCATGCAAACACACCTAAAAAGATGGGCGCAGTATCAATCATATAAAGCAATTGATTTGCTCGATGTGCAGCTATAACGCCAGCTATGCTAAACGCGAAATCACCTAAAAGCATCTCTGAAGATATGGCTAAAACCGGAAACATAAGGCCAAAAATAAATCCAACGATAAAATATGCTCTAGGTATCGTTATACGCATAGTAATCTCCATATGTATTTATTGTTAGTGTCGTAGAACACTATAATTATTATACCATTAACTACAACATTTTTAACGACACAAGTTGCACACTACAACCCCAAAATACATGATCTTCACGATTATATCCCCTTTCTTTTCAAACGCCTTAGAAATTTCAGCTGCGTCATACCCCATCCTACGGGAATCAGCACAGCCACGATTACAACCCATATCACATAAATCCAATAAACCTCATTTAACTCTATAAATCGCCCCGCGATAAAAATCAGGACCAAATGCACCGTGTACAAGGTAAGCGGCTCTCTTCCCAATGTTGCCAGCCAAGAAATGGGAAACCTTCTTATGCTTAAAAGTATGAACGCTGACAAGCCCAGTGTCCCCCACATAAACCTAGGTTCAGGTGGATACTTTGTAACGCGCATCACATCCATCCAGTCCATAGGTGCAGCCATTAACCCTTGTACGAAAAAAAGCCCCAACAGAACTAAGCCTACAGAGGCAATTCTTTTAGTGGCCCATGGGTATGCCGGCAACGCATAACCCAAAAGCATTAGACCGAACCAAGGTCCGACGGCGTAAAGAAAATACACTTCAAAACCCAAAATACTCTGTTCAAAAAAAGGCGTTCCAAAAAAAACGTGCCAAAGCTTACCCGAAAACAAGTTTGAGATATAAGGCATTCCCGTTAGAGACAGTATAATCCCTATGATCAGGTTGAGTTTGGAAGACCTCTTTAAAAATAAAGTCATAAAGATCATGCTAATGCCAAAGGCCCATATCACCTGAAGTACAACTGGACCTGGCGTTTGAGACCACAATCTAGAAATAAACAAGATTTCAAGTGCAATTAAAAAAAAGCCGCGGGTCAGCAATGAACCCTTCAATTTATTGAGAGAGCTGCCCTTCTCTTTTTTTTACCTTAGACCCATTCCAGACAAAATAAAAAAACTAGGTGCACAAAGATGAGTCACCCACCGCGTGACAAAAAGCAGTGTGTCCGTAGCCATTAACCCCGTAGGATCAGGCGTTGACCAAAACATGGATCGCACATGATCGAGCACCATTAAAACAATTATCAACCCACGAAAACCATCCAAGTCCAGATTTCGCCTTCTATACTTGGCATCCATCATTATCACCACCCACATGTTTCCGCCTTTGGATTTGATCTCAGTCGAGATCGTGTTAGGCAATATCCCCCGTCAGCTGCTTCTTTAATTGTTTGTCGAATTTTTCAAGTGCATATCGATAGGATAACCGAGGCATAGTCTCTTTATTTTTAAGCAAATATGCGTAGACACGCTCCGGTTCAGACTCAGATAACACCTTGAGCATCCACCCATAACCTTTGAGCACAAGATAATGTTCATCGGTCATCAAAGCATCAGAAATCACATATGGATTGATATTGCTGTATTTATTATGCTTTATTGGATAGATCAAGATAACTGCAGCAGCACGTCTGACAGTGAAGTCAGGATGCTCCGTCCATTTTACAACATGTTCAAACAAATCATTGTTTTGACTTAACAGGTCACCAAAAGCATGCGTGCAGAAATCATCACAATCGCCCCACCCCTTCACATATTTCTTAAGCCAATTTTCAAAAGTAAAAAAAGTGTCCTCGGAATACTGCTTTCTAACTCTAAAAGCCCAGTCATAAGCAATGATGCCCAGTGCCCATTCACGTTCGTCAAGTAACTGTTCACAAAGCATAAGCACATGATCAATATTCTTATCCTTCAACTTTCGATATAAAGCCCCAGATATAGCTCTAACTTTTCCAGTTGTTACCCGTCCTTCTTTAGCAGCAACCTTAAGTTGATTTCCCGCTTCTTCTACTATGTTCAACATGGCGTTACCTTCTTTCTTCAGCGTACCCATTGGTGCTCACATAAATTTTTTATTAAAGTTAGATATAGAAAATGGCTTTCCATGACCTGGGTAAAGGATGTCGATATCCAACTTTTTCAGTTTATTGATACTTTCGTTAAAGTCTTCAAGATTATCGATATAACTGAAACCTGCGAAATTGTAAATTAAGTCACCGCAAAATAAATCACCTTCGTTTGTCAGTACACCAATAGATCCTTTTGAGTGCCCCGGTAGATGAATTGCCTTTGCAGATAAACCAAACTCAGCGAAATTTTGCCCGTCCTGCAAGTAAAGGTCAGGCTTAAACGTGTCAAAAACACTATTCTTACCGAAAGCTAGAGTGACTAATCTAAAAGTAAAAGATATTTTATCAGGTTTTGACTTACGATTCCACGACATATCACCATTTTCAACCATCACAGAATCCTCAAAGTGCATTGCAATTTTCGCACCATAATTTTCTCTAAGGAACTTACAATTTCCAGCATGATCTGAATCGCCATGAGTTAAAATAACAAGCTTTAACTCTTTAGGTACTTCTCAGGGCTTATTGAGTGCTTTTTTCAACACTTCATCAAGAAACTTACATTTAGCAGAAAATCCAGTATCTATAAGCACAAAGCCATCATCTGCTTCGAGCAAATAACAGTTAACCCCACCTACATCGATTATTTCTATACTTTTTGACATGGCTTTTTCTCCTTCCAACCGACAGCCTTTCTGTCAATAATGTTATAGCTCGTAAATTGTTGAAATCAATCTTCTCCCAAACTTAACCTTCGTTCGCTAAAATAGCCTTTAAAAACTCTACTAAGTACGTTTCTTCAGTTCGACTTTTATATCGGCCAAAAGCGTAGATGACACCAGCAAATATTGACATGCCAAACAGGCCGAGAAAACCCCAAATTAGCCCCTCCGTCTGGGCTGTTGATACTAGTAGCCCATAGATGAGAAATGACAGCATGACCAGATATACGGCGATCATAACCCCTATCAACCATTTGACCGGTGTAAATAATCTAAACTGCCCCTCTAGTATCGTCTTTTGATTTTCACAAATAATTCGTCCATAAAATAATCGACCAAACGAATTATTATAGAAAGCTGTTCGCTTCTGTATGACGACATCGTCGCCTTTAATAGTTCCTACGATTGGTCCAATACTGTACCATATCGCTCCTAAACGCGCATCCATGTGATTGAGTAGCTTTTGTTTGCAAGCCTCTTTACTGAGTTCCGTTATAATTTTTATAGTCATAACTTTAACCACAGTGCAGGTCGAACACCACCAGTACATTTTCCATCACTAATATTGCCTTTCAATACATTATTTCCTTGAATACCAATGTTACCGTCAGTTCCAAAGATGTACGCAGCTTTTAGATTAACTCGACCAGGCGATCGAAGCCACCACCACCAACACCCTTCACTACCCTGAAGCTTTGCGAGTCGTTTATTGTTATTTTCATCTTTTCTTTGAAACCAATATCTTTGATTGATTCCTCGATTTTGAAGCAATGAACTGCTATCACCAAAATATTTGCATACTTCCTCAAGACTTAAAATGAATATTTGATCTAATGTATCTGCGCCGCCCTCTGAACCATACCACTGATTGTCAAAATTTTTATTTGTTACCATTACTATTTTAGATTGATCCACTTCATCAAACGTTTCATAAAATGTACCATTCAGATATTTTCTTAATGTACAATCAGCCCATGTTATCTCTTTATACGCATTGTGGTATGCACGTTGTTCTATGATTTCATCGGTAATAATTAAAGCCATATCGTTTTGAATGTCAAGCACACGCCATTCGTATCTACCAAATCGAATTTTATCCCCTATTTGCATAAGCGCCTCCTATCCCCCATTGATCTCAAGCACTTCAAAATCAAGATAAACAGATTTCGAATGTTCCTTATAAGTCAGAACGCCTATATTATTTTCAAAGACTAAAGAAAATTGCTCTGGTGACACGTTAAACTGTTTTATATCCTTATTTTCAAGTTCAAAATTCAGCTCGTAAATGGTTGAAATGAAAGACGAACGCGGAATCGATTGATTCCGTATGTATTTAGATTTGAGCTTTGCAGGCACTTTCGTTGGCAGCGAGAATTTGAGTTTATAAGCATTGTATAAAGCAGCGCAGATAAAAGCCAAACTGAAACTGACCAATAGTGACATACTTATGCCAAATCGAAATGTTGTAGCATTTAATCCACGGAAAATAGTATTAACCTCTTCAGTACTATTCAACGCCATTTTCACATTTGGATACATGATGAAGATGTAAACCATGAGCACAACAGAAACAATCGGAACAAAAGCAATTAGCCAATCACGTCATAATCTTCTTAGTTTTGTCAAGGTGTTCCTCCTTATCGACTTAAATTACTTTCTTTCTGACTCTTATCTGTTCAACATGTAACTGCTTAACCGTTTCGCTCACATCAGTATAACCGCTCAACAGGGTATTCAACGCAATAATATTTTCCACAGTTAAGATTTTCTCTCGTTTAGTCGCGAGTTTAGATAGATGGTATTTGAGAAATGGTCTGCGCACCACCAATATATCTGTCGAAAGTACATTGACCTTTTTCAGTTCACATCTTTTACTAAAAACAATCACTGAATAATAAGCTCCATTATATGTATCCCCGAGCAATTCTTTAAGATGTTTAATATGCCCTTCATTTTGAAGTATAGGGTTAAAGAAACGGTTCTTTTGTCCGCCTTTCAAAGACTGCGTCCAGTACTGGGAACGTTCATCACCAAAGATCCACCCGCTGTAATTCTTCGACTCAAAACAATAGATACCAGTTTCATGAATCATGATGAGATCCACCTCAGTGGTTTCCCCATTTTTCTTAGGAATATATGTATTCACAAGCAAATGTTTGTGCCCCGGTAAACGCTCAAGAATCTGGTGGGTTAAGTACTCCCCGTTAAATCCTTTATTGAACTTTACCTTTGTATAACTACTATTGGTCTTTGCTTTGTATGAACTTTTATTGTAGCCGTTTACATCTACTATGACATAGATAACAATTATGGCAATGAGTGCTATTATCACAGCATTCTC
The DNA here is from genome assembly GCA_942493125.1 of Acidaminobacteraceae bacterium. Lineage (GTDB taxonomy): Bacteria > Bacillota > Clostridia > Peptostreptococcales > Acidaminobacteraceae > Fusibacter_C. The sequence goes on from OW818667.1 coordinate 1,404,416, forward strand.
CTATTTTAATGTGACTTTTGAGCTTCCAACTTCCATAAACGTCACCAGGTGAAGAGGTGGAAGTTGGAAGCTGTTCGTGTATTTCAAATGGATACTATCGAGTTGTATACTCCCGTGGGTGCCCCTGGTACCGCCTCAGTCTTGACCAAATCATGTGAAAGTTGATTAAGAATATTTTCTTCAACTTTGAAATCTCTCATTATGCCTATATCCTCCTCTGATATAGCCCAAAGGTAATCAAACTTTATTTTGTAATGAAGTGGATTATCGATTAACAATGTATATCTAATCAATTCAGATATATTCATACTATCACCTGTATATTCAATTAAATCTCCATATATATCACTATTAGTCACTTTTTCAAACTCAGATATTTTTGTGATCCCAAATTTCTTAATGTAAATTAAATCAATTTCATCAAGGAACCTCTCTCTAAAATCTTCTAAATCTTCAATATCTCCAACACCGAAAAATTCATCAAGAGTAGATAGGTTTATTTCTAAGTCATGCAAGTTTTGATTATTTTTTAATGCCTCTTTATATTGATATAGTTCTCCTTTGAGATTTGAAATGCCTTCATCAAGAATTTCACTCAAACCAGCTAGTTGATAAAATTTCCTTTTCATGCTTGTATTCAAATGACCTTCAAATTTGTATAAATTGTCATGACTCAATTGTGCCCAAGCATGTTGTATTAAGGTTCTTACTTGGATTTCAAATTTAAAAAAACTCTTATCTAATTTAAGAACTGAGTACTTTTCTTTATCCCTAAGTTGACATATCAAATGATTAGATAGATAACCAAAACGATCCTCCCCCAATAACTCTAACTTGTTTTCACTATTGAGATAATCAACCTTATACAAATGCTCAAGAGCACAAATGATATCATTAACTTGAACAGTTGTAGAAGTAACAATTCTTATGCCTATTAAATCATGAATCTCGTGAATGGGACTCTCATACTTGGAGTTATGGCACTTCTTTTTATAACTTTCCTTATCCTTAACCCTTCCTTCAATTATTGAAAACTCGTTTCGATTTTTATTCAACATTTCACAAATTTCCAACTTAAGAATATTCAACAACTCTTCTAACGACTTATGATGATTATTATAGAATTCAATTGAATGCAAAACAACTTTTTTCATGATGCCCCCATTCGCTTTATTGAGAATTAATTTAATCAACCACTGCAAACTAGTCATGTCCAACTACTTTTAATCACAATAAATTTATTTTTGCAACTTTGCGGCATATCTGATGTATCGCTCTCTTCAAGTGTCAGCATACACGTCTCTAAATCATATACTATATTCTTTTCAACTCATTCACTACTCAAAGTTTCAGTTTAGTTTCTACTTTACCTTTTGAGTAAGATCTTCTCGTTCAGAGTCGAAATCCTTTGCGAAGTTAACAAGCGCTTGTTGATATTTCCTTTGCTATATTCAGTTCGAGAATCGTCCATCATTGTCTTCTTGTTGTCTGTAAGCAACATTTAGAACGCCTTCAATCGCTTCAAATGACTCTGTAAGGAAGTTCAAGAGGACGAACTTAAAGATTCGAAATCTCGAATATTAGAGTATCAGAATCACGTTTCCAGACTATACATACTCTAACCCTAAACTCCATGAGATTTATCCCTTGTTCTCTCCAAACCTATTGTATGAGCTCATTTATTGGCCTCTACTTTACTCAGTATTAAGACACTCATAATCATCTAAAAATTCCTTGAGCAAAATTAATTTGTAGATGTAATCCTTCGCCTTATTAGCAGAATTATTTTCATCATATCCTTTCTTATCAAAGTGGTTGATTAATGCGCTATGATACTTGATGATTCCATCATCAAAATCATCAAGTATTTCCATTATATCAAGATTCAACTCAGGATGATTTGCTATAAATATAGCGTCCGTGAAATAAGTGTCAACACTCATGATTTGTGGCTGTTTTAAAATCAACCACTCAATATACAATTTTTTTAACATATTCTTTTTATGATTACCTCTTACAATATCAAAATCAATGTTTCTAATCAAATTATACATTTTTTTACCTCCATCAATAATGATTTGTGATTTCTTTTCGACATTGCTTTAAAAGATATGTCCCTTAAAAATAAACCACAGTTAGTTTTTTCATACTACAAATCATACTAATATCTTCACAAACAGATTGTCACGCTAACCGCCACTTATTATTTATTGAATACCTTCCTATCTCAAAAATGTTGTCTCTAATGATAAATTTCTTAAATAATCAATATAATTGTATACCTCTTCTTCATCATAGTTGTTATCAATGAGAGTTTTGGCAACGTAAGAATATTCCATTTCTAAAGTAGTCTGAAAAATCGAGCTATCATCAGCACTTATTGTTACAGGGATATTAATATTATTACTGTTACTAAGGAATTTAGAATTAAAATTGGTTGGCATAATTTGTTGAAATCCTTTTGCATAAGATATTTTTTTGTTGGATGATGGATTTGTCTCAATTATAATTCCCATTCTTTTTATTTTTTCTTTTAAGTACATTTGAGCTTTAGTTAGAGCAGAAACAAATATTTCATTAATATTTAAAAACACTGGTATCATACCATTTCTTTTTAGTCTTATATTATAATGATAATCACAATAGATTTTTCTTGCACATAAATTTTGAAATTTTGATATGTGTAGTAAATTTTGATGATTAATATTATTAGGAAATACAAGGCGTAGTCTGTCATAAGAGTAGTTCGTTAAACAATTGTCAAGGTACAATTCTGGAGAATCACCACGTAACATCAAACTGTCTATGTAGTCGTCAATTTCTGGTACTTTTAAATTTGTTCCTTCATATAAGTTATTAAGATAAACTCGAACTTCACTTTTTACAAACTCGTGCTCATGGTGACTTAATATATTAAGTGATAATATCCACGCTAAATCATCAATATAATCTTGAGTATTGGTAATAACAACTTTATCTTTGGATGAATAATAATCTTCGTATTTAATTCCAAGAACTACTGCGTGACCGAGTCGATCACCTCGTTTGTAATTCATAAAAATTATAGTTTCATCTATTGCTCTCAGGCCGCTTGATACAGTTAAAAACTCTTCTCCTACATGATAAGTAAAACCTAAGTTAATATCTTTTTCAAACTTATTCCTTATTTCCCTAAAAACAACTGCTAAATGCTCTGGCCTGCACATGATTTCTTCATTTGCAGCATCAATACCTATAATATTAATACCATAATTATTATATTCTTCTGATTCTAATATTGAAATAATTTTATTCTTCTCAGTGTTCAACTCCTCTCTAAATTTCGAATGTCTATGTGTATACACATCCTCTATATAACTATAATTCCTTTTAATAAAATGAATAACAATACCCAAAAGAATTTTTTCTTTTCCACTATCAGTTTTTGAGATTTTTTTGAATTGAATATTGTTAGAATTAGTTAAATCATTTATAATCTTTTGAAATTCCATTTTGCTTTTCGGTGCTATTCGAATCTCAATGCTCTTCAATCCTTCTCCTTGATAATACTTTTCTAAAACACTATTTATGACTTCTTTTTTATTATTGTTGATATAATGCATTTTTCTATCTTCATATTTCTTAAAGCTATGAAAACCAACACTTTTATTATCTTGAACAAAATAGAACTTAAACTGCGTTTTGAATGATAAATATATGTTAAAAATGTACTTTTCGATGTCACTTAACTTATCTTGAGCTAATAGATTAAATATTTTATTAATTAACTGTCTTTCAGAATTAATAATTTCTTTGTACTCACTTCCATTCAATGATTTTTTGTTAATATCTATAGACATTTTAAAACCATAGTCATACAAATCTACTTTTCCACTCAATTTTTGGTATAAATCAGCTAAGTCATCATTACTAATATAATATTTGTATACTTTAATAGCTAATATCGCTCTGATAATTTGAATTTTTTTTTGATATATATACTCAGTTTCGGCAGAAAACTCCTTTTCATTTCGAATTACGAGCTTAACTATATCTGATTTTTTATTATAGTTTTCTAAATTAGTAAGCCAGCTTGCATAATTAATTTCAACCGAAAACCCTGATGCATTTAAATGCATATGATTGTCAGAATACCCTTTTTTCAATATCTTGTATAACCTTGCATTGTCATGCCTCTCATTCCAATAATCGTTGTAAACACTACTGAAATTGAAATTTGATACTTTTAACAACTCTATATCAGCATCGTTTATCAAGCTCTCCCAAGATATTAAGTCGGAAAAATTAATAGTTAATTTATTATCTACCATCTTTAAGAATCGATCTGAAGTAATTGAAAATAGAAAAGCTGTATTTAAATCTGTACCACCGCAACGAAAATCACTATCAAATTTGCTGAGTTTTTTTAATTTAATCAAGTTACAATAATAGTCTAAAACAACTCTAATTTCATCGCATGAATACAAATATGGATAATGATTCTGCATCATATTAATTAGTGTCGTTTGCATTTCTTTGTTACCAAGATCAAAAGTATTTAAGAAGCTATTCTTTTCGTTGTAATTTGAAACTTTATAATAATCAAATTTTATATTTTCAAATAAACATACAATATTTATCTCTTTGTATAAAATGTTAAGAATTCTATTTATACTCTTCATAATTTAATTTTCCTTATTTACATTAATAAAATCCTTAATTTCTTTAGTAACTCTAAAATTCGGCTTAGATAAATGTTCTTTGAATAACTTACCCTTGAGTATAATATCTGCATCTTCTGCATTTTCAATTATGTCATCCAGAAAATTTAAAGCATCTGTTTTCAGTATATTGTTTTCAGACACATTGTTATCATCACTAAATTGAAGAACGTCTGCAATGCTTCCGAACATTTCAAATATTTCTCTATTTTCTTTCTCATTTTCACTAAAATTAAACTTGTATACCTTGCTTTCGTTTCTAATATTATTTGAAAGTTTTTCACTATATTCTTTCATTCTACCATCTACATTTCCGTTCAAAACATTCTTGATTTGTTCCAACAAATATTTAAATGGTTTATCTTGTGATTGTCTTGATAAATTTATTCTAGTGAAAACATCTAAATCAAACATGGAATAAACAACATATAAGTCATCATTTTCAAATGTCCGAAGTATATAGTCTTTTTTTGAAAACATAGTAATTGGATTATAAGTGTATATTCTATTATTCATAGGCTTTATGTCATCACCATACTCATAAAATCTATAATGAAAAAATTGTCTATTTGACAATGATAAAGTGTCTGATTTTGCACGAGAATATATTGTCTTGAAACCTTTTAGGGGAGAACTAGTGTAGAAAAAATTCTTTACAAATAATGACAAATAATTAACATACTCTTTATTATCTTTCATCCCCATGTCCACGACCTCTTCATCAGTCAACTGTTCATTATACTTTAATGTTAGAGTGTTTGATCCAACTTTAAAAATAATATCAGGTAGAATTTGCGCATTTAATAGTGTTAAGTAATCATTTAGACTATTATTATTAATATCTTTATGATTTTGAAGAGCATCAAGGTAAAGTTTTAATAATAAAATTGAATAAAGTACTTTCACTATATAAATAAATCTACTTACATTGGAATTTCTTGTATTTATTGATTTTAACAACTCGATTATTACAAAAATATCACTAATGCTATAATTATAATTTTCAACATTGAAACTAAGAATTTGATTGAAATAAGGACTGTGTGTAACATCTTCTAGATTTGGCTTTACGAAATTCAGAAATAAATGAGAATAAATAAAGTTATTCTTAGATTCAATTGGTTTCTCAATCCAACTGTTTATAAGTTCAGAATACTCATACCCTAATTCCTTAACAATATTATTGCAAATATATTGTTCAAATTGGCTTAAATTATTTTTAGTTTCATCAATATAATCAATTGAATTCTTATCGACATTTTTAAGCCTATTATGAATAAAATCAGATAATTGTAAAATTCCTCTTAAATTGTTTGGTAACAAAACATCAATATTTTCTCTGCTATCAACTGGTTTTAATTTTAAACCAACTTTTATTTCAAGGGCCTTCAATAACCATTCTTTAGTTGTGACATTTTCTCCCATATCATAGCATTCAAATAAAACTTTTTGAAATTCATTCTGACTACCTAATTGCATTGACTTTATTATTTTTGAATATTTGGTCTCTAACAACTTATCTCCATGCAATAACTGTATTCTATTATTAAGCGGGACTACTTTTTCAAGGTATTTTGCTGTTTGTAAATTCAGTTCTGCTGAACTTATAGATTTTTCACTACTATGCTTGTCATATTCAATCAATGTGCGATTTTCCTCGATTTTTTGCTCAAGTATTGAATTGTATAATTGATCTGATCTATATGAAATTACTGTTATTAAATTTCTTGAGATAAATTTCCAAATATGTTCAAGCATCTTAAAAACTTTGTTATTACTCAATAAATCCACATCATCAATTAATACAACATAGCCTTTGAATGCAATCATTCTCTGTCTACCAATATCATCTAAGAGTTTAAACAACTCTTTAAAAAGTTTTTCAATTTGCGTTCTACTTGCAATATCTTTTAATACTTCAGAATTAAGAGATTCCGAAACAAAATACGCCCTACTCTTTCCTTGTGATATATGTATACTTGAAAGAGCTTTTGTTATTACTTCGAGTGTTTTAATCGATTTCTGTATTAATTGTTCATATTCTAGCTCGTTTGTAAGATTAGATAGGTAATTATAGATAGAAGAAATTACTAATTCTACAATAAACAAATCATCTCCATGAATGTTTGGATCAATAACATCAAAAACAATAAACCCTTTATCTTCAAGAATATTTTTTAAAGTAAATAAACTTGAAGTTTTACCAGTCCCCCTCTCACCTACTATGCTAAATGTTTTTTCAATTTTATCTGAACTAGAATTTCCAGACTTATTCTCACATGTTTCAATAATTTTATTCATAAGCCACTCAAGTTCTTTATTGTACAAGTTATCGCTTAAATTGTTCACCTTAGATTCATTTATTGAATTTATTTTTGCAAAAGGATTTTTATTATTCATATTTATACCTCTAGTCTTTTATATTTTTTGACTCTAGTTTACATTCGTATTTAAAATTCAAAAATTTACTTATATTCATCCAACAAGCATCATTATTTTACTTACTATTTTCGCTTATATTGTCAAAATTTAAAAATATTCACTAATATTTATGAACATTCGTAAGATGAAATTCTAAAAACTGTAAATCAGGTTCTTCTAATACAGGTTTTTTAAATATTGCATTAGACAAAATAGTTTTTAATACATTGTCACATTTTTTACTTACAATAACTTTAAAATCTTTATCTATACTAAAATAACCTCTATCAAAAAGTTTATCATGCAAAACACATAAAGAAATTGCATTTCTTGGATTCAATCTGTTAATTTCGTCCAAAGCCCAAGGTTTTATATGGCTGCAGACTAGTAAATCGTCATTTTTTATATCACATATTGCACATTCATGATTATAATTATCCAAAACTCTATTTCTTAATACATACTGATTAACCCGAACAATAGTTTCCTTTTTTATGGTGGTATTGCTACCCATTAAATCGTATATTTTGTGATTTATTCTATTAGTTACATTTTTCTTCATATGCTCAACATACAATACTTTTTCAATAATATCTCTTGACAACAAATCACTAATACTTGACATGTCAAAACTTTCCCATTTTTTTAAATAACCCTTAAAATCTCTTGTAATACCATAGTGGTGGAGTATATCCATGGCAACAAAACCTCCACCTCTAGCTGGAGCAGGCAATCCCAGTATAATTTTCTGGATTTCTCTGTGACTCATTCCATGTATAAGAAAACCTGATACAACTTGCAAAATTATATTTTCGTCAAAATCATTAATATGTCTACTCATTATCACCCCACCTTTATAAATTGCTAATTTTAATAACTCCAAAACAAATTACATCTTTCAAAAATTTTAATTGCCTTACAACGCTAATAATAATAATAATGAATATCCACTCAAATATTAATTAGCCCTGATATTTCTTTGCCTATTGCAGTAATAACTTTTGTTGTAACTGCATTGCCAGCTTGCTTGAGTAACTGGTCCTCACCAACATATTCTACCAAATCTTTAAAAGTAAATTCTTCAGATTCAAGTTCTTTGTATTTCTCTTTCATTGTCTTTTCATTACCAATAAATCCTTGTAGCTTCCAATACTCCAGTGGTGTTAAGGTCCGAAAGTATAATCTGTTTTCATCAAATTTGTTGGATGAAACCGCATCTGCATAATATCGTATTTTAACTTCTTTCTCTTCACCATAAGGAATTATTCTTAATTCAATTCCATCACTAGGTAGTTTAGCTATTTCAGATATTGTTCCAATAGAATTTTGAATGAATTTTTGATTTAAATCTCGATATAAATTATCATTTTCATTGTTCTTTAAATAGACATAAATTTTATCAATATCAATTATCTTATCGATGTACTTTATTTGATTTTCAATACAATAATAAGCGACAACCATGATTTCCCTACCAAGGGTTCTTGTCGCTGTTAAAGTCCTACAATTTGAACTTAGTTTATCTGGGAAATTCATCTTACCCATTTTATTTCCAGTACTAACTTGCTTTGAGCTCTTTGACCATACCTGTTTTAATACTTGTAAATGATTTAAATTGTATGATTTCACTTCCTCGCATTCATCTTCCATCGCGTCAAATAATTTATAATCAGTTTTCATTTTTTTTTCATGCATAATTTTTGAAGTTACTATATAAGCTTGGTTCTCTTCAATAAATGCTCTCCCCCAATTCTTAAAAGGTGAGTTTTTTCCAAATTCGAATTTTGTATTTGATCTAATATTTGTCAGTTGCACCGATTCCAAGTTTTCTTTATTAATTTTGAATTTGTCTAATGATTTCTCATTAAGCAATAAAAGATCAGAATTATTTATGAATTTCAGATTTTCATTACTACTTAAAGGGAAAATACTCTTTTGATTTTTTCTTTTTTTGCCAAATATATATACACGCTCACGTTTATGTGGTAAGAACAAACTACTGTTTATCACTTCCCACTCTACGTCATAATTTAGTTCTGTTAAAATAGTTAAAATTTCAAAAAAAGTTCTTCCTTTATCACTTTCTACTCTTCTTTTACCATGACCAAAACTATTTATATCTGTTACTAAATCATTTTCTCCAACAGTTAATAGTCCTTTTACATTTTCTAGCAAGATATATTCTGGATTGGTGTTCTTGATTATTTCACTTATTGCAAAAAATAAATTTCCTCTATTTTCATCCTTAAATGCCCTACGCTTACCTGATCTACTAAAGGGTTGACACGGAAATCCTGCACACAATAATTGATACGGATTATCAAGGACTTCCTTACTTCTTTGACTATATGATATCAATGTTTTTATCTCGTCCGAATTTAAACTAGCTAACTTAATTGCATCATCAAGAAATAATTCTTTGTTATATTCAAATATGGGTTCACCATTTTCGTAATTTTTCTGCAACTCAGTAACATTCCAATTTTCTACATTTTCATTTAAATTGTAAAGTTTGGAATAAGTTTTCCGAGCATTTTTATCAATTTCACAACTTAAGACACACTCGAATTCTATTCCCTCAACTTCTGTCAATCCTTGCCTAAAACCGCCGATGCCAGAAAACAAATCAATAAACTTAATTTTTCCCATTTCAACTCCATTTTTCATATTTCAAATTTTAGTTATATATCTATTCTATCCGAAAATCCAATAATATCGATAATTTTTGGTTCATATCGATTCAAATTCATTAATGCTAAACTATAGCCTACAGTAACACATTGACCTTTTTTTAAATTCAACAATCTTTTTTTCCACTCATTTATTTCATTTTTGTCCGCAGATAAATAATTCGCAACCTCATCAACACCAGAATCTGTGGGTCTAAAGTAAAGCTTTTGAGCAGATTGTTGCAGTCTTTGAATCTCGTCATTTGAAACTGCATTCTTCAAAAATTGTGTTGCATACCATCCAGAAATTCCGAATTTTCTACCTTCAGTCAAAATTTTCCCACTAGGAGAATTTTCATCATGACTCAAATTCTGTGCTTCATCTAGGACAACAATAAATGGCTTTGACTCAGATCCATTTAAAACAAAGTAGTTCCACATATCCCATAATACTAACTCAGTAATAAGCGTTTGAATTTCACGATTATAACCAGTTAATTGAAAAATATGAATTTTGCCAGATTCTCTAATAGAGTTCCAATTCAGATTCGATTCAAAGTTAAATACTTTAGAATCAACAAAAGGCTGAATTTTGCTTACTACTGTCTGTGCTGACTTGTTTTCTGATTCTTTCAGCCAGTCAATAAGCTTATTGAAATTCAAATTCTGCGACCCTGAATCTAATGCGTTTTTGGTAGCTTCATAAATTGCAGAATATTGTTGATCTCCAAAAGAATAGACATTTCTAAATGTACTAGCAATTCTTTGAGCAACTTGATAAGATTCTTCTTTAATTTCTCGATTACCAATTTTCATAGAGAACTTTTCGAATGGATTAATGCCAATTTTATCAAACAAGACAATGTAATACTCAATATTTTTATCCATTTCATTAACAAATTCTGGAGATAGTTGTTCTTTTGTAAAGCCGTCAGTATAATCAAATATTACTACAGGGATTTTACTTTTACTTGTTTCATACAGTAATGTTTGTAATGCATAAGTTTTTCCGCTACCAGATGATCCAGTAATCAATAAATGTCTATTTTGTAAACCTTTGTGTTGAAACTCCCAGTATACTTTTTCTTTGATATTTGTTGTTGAGCCAAGTAACAAACGTCCATAATCTGAGTTTGTTTTTGCTGCATAAATATTTTCTAAATTATTTGGATTAAATGATGCATTATTATCTAGATTACCATTTGACAATTTTAATGTCACATCATCATTATCGTTAAAATCAACAATATCTTTTATCTCTTTAGGGGTTACTATCTTATCATTTGTAGATACTTTATAATCGTCAATTATGTGCTCATCTGCAGCAGAATCAAACAAATAAACGTTAGTCGGCGTTTCGGACAGCACTTCATTATATTTTAGTAAGTTAATAATGTTGTATGAATCGTTCCCATTATGACTTTGCTTAATTTGATCTATCGTCTTCTCTAACAATTCATATGCAATTTCTTCATACATTTCAATCAGAAATATATCGTCATTTTTTACAAATTTTGGTGCACCGGTTTCTTTCTTAAAACTAAATATAATGCCTTTTCCAATTTCCTCCAACAATGCAAGTTTATAATTGCTGCTGATAACATCATTGAAAATTGAATTGTAAAGATCTTGATTAAAATCAGTCACATTGAAATTCTTTAGTTTGTGCAATGTTGTGAGTGCTAACTGAATGAAAAAATGTGTAAGTACTTTATTTTGTAAAATTTTAGATTTATCGGATGGATATAAATACTCATATAGAGTATCAAATGTCTGAATAACTTGTTCTTTAGCTTTCGCTATTACACCACTATTATTATTACCAATTTTAACTTCTACTGGTATAAACATTACGTTTGTGATTGAATCTGTTTTTTCAAAACCAATAAGAAGCAAGTCATCAGATTTGCACCCATGTTTATCAAGCTCTTTTACTGAAAAAATCCCGTTAACTCCAGATAATCCGACTGCTCCTGAAATGCGCAATATTTCTTCAAGCGAAATTGGTATCCAAATCATATTAGGATGCGAAAATGAAACAATCAACTGTTTGACTGCCGAAATTATACTTATTTTTTCGTATCCGAAATTTCCACGATTTCCAACCATTTTTAGTAACCACTCACCATTTATTGCATTAAAACTATTTATTATATTATGGATAGTTTTATCTATATTGGTGAACTTTTTGCTACTTAAATAATTTTTTAATACATAACTATACTTATCAATATTCTTTGTAAGAGTTATCGCATCATAGGAAGAATTATTTGTATACTGATCGTTATAATGCAATACAAAAGCATCCTTAAAAGTATCACTAAAAAAACTCAAATCCACATCTGGCGCTATGAAAACAACCCAATCAGATGTACTAAAAAGTGATTCGTAATTTTTAAAGTCAGATATATCTAAAGCAATGCTTGATTCCTTTCTATAATCAGATTTATAATCACTTTTTCCATTAAGTGCAAATTCGTTTACTACCATGCATTTTTCTATTAAATCACTTTTAATTCTTATTACATTACTTCCAAATCCCATCTTAAAATGATCATTATCTTTAGTTAATGATATATTTGATATCAAACCATACTCAAAAACACCTGTATCTAATTTGTTTGTTTGAGCTTCAATTACACTTACCTTACTTTCCATTTCAGAAAAGCACAAATGGCTCATTTTATATTCAGTATTATGATGATTATAATGTGAAAATATTTTGAGTTTTTCGCGTATTATTTTTACAACATCTCGTTTATCATATTCTTCAATTTCGAAAGAATACTCTAATCTTTCTTCAAGAACGTCAATATCATAAATGGTATTTAGCAAATCAAATTTATTGTTGAATTGCAAATTATTTGAATATATGTTAATTTCAATTGTTGGAATACGACTTTCTTTTTCATATTCATCATCTTTTATTTTGCTGAGAAAAAAGTCAAAAATACCTACAGCAAAACTATTTATATCACTTACCTTTACTAAGTTGATTATTAAAGTTGGATTTTCTTTTGCAACAAATATGTGCTTGAAATGTGATAAATATTGGCTTATTTTTTCCTTGATGATTTTGTTAGTATATTGGGTATCTTTTATCTTTGACGAATCAAGTCGATATTCTGTCCAACCAACAATCTTGTTGTCATTAACAATTTTATATAATTTTTCTTCAAAATAAATATACGGCAGCAATCCATTTGGATTAACAAAATCAGCAAATCTTGTTGGAAACTCCATATTCGAATAATTTTCAGTGAGATGATTCATATACAACAAATTCACTATATTAATAGATGATAAATAGAGCCTGTTTTTATACTTTACCGACCCCAAATAGAGTAAATCTTTATAATCTTCTCTGACGGAGCTTCCTTCAGCCAATTCACTAATAATTTCAAAAAACAGAGTAATATGATTCTCTATTAAAGTTTTAATTTCTTCATTCCAAAATGTCAGTAATGGTAGAGTGTTGTTCTCAACGAAATAATTACATATTTTAGAATAAGATGTACTAAGTTGTTTTGGAATTCTTAATTCAATCGAATTAAATTCACTATCATGAACTTCAATTTGATGACTGTGATTATTTATTATATATGCTTCAGATTTCAACATATTAGTAAGCTCTTTTGAATTTACTTTAAATTGGTTCAAACCCATTTCAATTTGAGTATCTGTTTTTTTAGTAAACGATGCACAATGTTCTAATTTCTTAGTAAAAATATCTGAAGCATTTAATGTAACTTTTTCATTTTTCCCAAACAAGTTTGCTCTTACATTAAAATTTACTCCATTTGAAATAAATTCAATTGTTGTAAACTCATCATTAAAATCTTTGGAAAAAATAAACTCATAAGCAGAATCTGTTAGATTGTAAGAAATGGAATTTTCTTCACTAATCAACACTTGCTCCCTTTCTTTTTTTCCTCCAATAATTAAAACGTCATCAACATCAACAATTATAGTAGGTATCGAAGACTCAGTTTTTTTGGATTTAAGTACTTTTAACGGACTTTTTATATTATTGATATCATTTATATTGATTGGAAGTACAATAATTTTAAATTCATATTTTGATGAATTCTTACCTTCATGACAATATTCAATATAACTATATTGGTTTTTAAATTGTCTTTCTATATTTACTTCAATTCTCTGTCCAATGATTTTGGATATCTTTTCACCCTTTTTTAAATACTCACTTTTTAGTGTTTTATTGAATTTCAAATCGAAAGAAATCGATTCTGAGTCTATTGAATCAAAAATTATAATATTTCTAATTCTATTACCTAATGATGTATCCTTCTCAGGTATATTGAAAATTGGAAATCCTTCTTTTGATTTTGTCATTCCAGTTCCATTTGTAGGATCTAAATAACTAATTTTAGCTTTTTCCATTGCTGTGTTATAAGAATCTATTACTTTTGAAAATGTGATGTTTTCCCATGTTGTCGCGTCCTTCAACGATTGTTTTACAGATCCAACATAGTTTGCATCAATTTCTTTAAAATTTCCAAAATTATGACACTGCATTACTTTAGTGAAGTGTTTTTCATTTTCTTTTAAGTCATTCTTTAGTCCACTTATGTTAAAACTATTATCATTATTTTCATAAGGAAATAAGTTGAAATTTCTATAATCCGTTTCAGAGATTTTAGTGCGTTCAATTATATCTAAATAAGGTGAAATATCAAAGATACTAGAATTTGCTGTTGAATAATCATCAACTGTTCTATCTAGCATTATTTTGATAATCTCTCTATCTAGTCTTGACACAATTTTTTCCTCAATATCAACCGAAAGATGATTCTTTACATTTGTAATATTTAACGGCATATTTTGATCCATCATTGATATTGCGCCTCTACTAAGGCTGTCTAATTCGCCAGAAAATATAAATAAGATTGAATAGTCTATGTAATCCCCATAGCCAATTGTATTTCTAAGTGTAACCAAAAAATCTTTGCTAATTTTATTTTCAATTGCTGCCGCAATAATAACTTTAGTCTTATTTGTATTTAAGACAATTGTATTGTATTCTTCCTTAACAATTTTATTCGAGTAAATAAAAGGTTCACAAAACGCATTACTTTTAAGCTTCTCATAAAGTTCATTCACATTTTCTTGATTATCAAAACTGATATAGTATTTTTCCGCTGTATTCATCTCAAGTTTTAAAAAAAATTCAATAATCCTATTAGTCATATATTGATATATCATTATATACCTACCTTATTATTCTTTTAACGTATTGTGCATCACCGCTATCACTTTTCTTCTCTAATAGTCCCTGTTTATTTAAAATGCTAATTACTTCTTTTTTGGATTTGTTGTCTAAAAAAATGGCGCGTTTTTCGAACTCTTGAAAAAGATGGCTCAGTTTAATTCGCTCTTCTTTAACAACTATAGAAATTATAAAAACTAAAAAATCCTCTGTCAAATTTAAAATGTAACTATATTGTCGTCTTTGCTTAAGAAAATATTTTTTACCAAGTTCTTCAAGCCATAGAGTATAACGAGACTCAGTACCTTGCTTTGTACCTTCTGAATCATAATAAGAAGAAAGCAATTTATACAAATATGCAACAGCTTCTTTTGTATTTTGAAAATTTGGAATTTGTTTGTTGGGTTGGATTATAGCTGAGAATTCAAATACTATTTTAGTTATTTCTTCTATTCGATTCAAATTATAAAACTCATTTAAATCAGAAATTTCTTTTTGTTCCAGTAAACACAAAATGTCTAATACAATATTGTTTACCCACATTCTCTTTCCAACATTTGTCCTAAGGATTTTCCAACCTTCACTTACAGCTTTTCTGTTAGGGCTTGCTTTTTCTGAGTCTATTAGCCAATAAATGGGTGTAATTGATTGCGTGTTATATGTTAACGAATCCATTAAAAAAATTGTCTGCAGGCAATACTGAAAAAAATAAAATGCTATAAATTTATCAAAATTATTACTAAAGAACTCTTCGTTTCTTATAATGAAATCTAAATCATCAGCTATAACATTATCAAATAAAAAACACATTTTCATATAATCATTTTCTCGAATTAGAGCATCAGATACATTTCCAAAAATCATCTCATACAATTTTGTAAGAACATCTTTCTCACGAGATTCATTAAAAAAATGTTTCAAACTAGCATTTTCATTAAGCACAGCAAAATATATGAATTCTGCAATGTCAGCTTCTTTACGATTTTCTTCCATTTGAGGTTTTGTCAACTTATCTACATTTAAAATCGCTTTACTTGAGCTAAGTGGATTAAACTTAAAAAGGCTTACATTTTTATGAATACAATTCAAGTTTTGTGGATTAAATTCTTCCACAATGTTAATAAAATCACGCTCAAATTCACTACTAATATCTATTTTCCTGTTAGTTATTAGAATACTTATTTCATTCGATAGGCTAACATCTTTAAGTTCATAATTTTCAATTATTCTTGCAACTTCTCCAACGATACCATTGAAACCATTTTTGTAGGTTACTCTTCCTCTTGTATTAAATGGCAAAATCTTAGCTTTGCCAAAAGAAAATCTTAAATTATTATCTTTAATATAATTGCTAATCACATGCTCCGTTCCCATATTCATTGCTCCTTTGTAAAGTCAAATGTTCCAAATGTGGAGTCATAACGTATGATAAATGTTTCTCTTAGGTTACTGTTTATATATTGAATACTTGGTTCAGTTTTGATTTTTATAATTTTTTCAACAAAATCATTTAACGCAATGTTTTCAATACGTTCGAAGGCAGTAAGTTGATATCCCTTTTCAATTTTAACAATTGTTTGATAAAGACTAAAATCAATATATAGTTCCTGCAATTTTTCACCATCTGCTATTTCAAATACTATTTTGTTTGAAAAAGAATGTAAATTCTTACAAGGTATAATTTTTTTATGTCTTAAATTCATATCAAACTTAACAGATTTTTTTAGGTACTCATCTCCAGATTCAATATAAATTAAATCTTGTCTAAAATGTTTTCCGTTCCATGTTTGAATTGCATTTAATAACTTTTGTCTAAAATCTTTAAGAAACTGATTTGATCCTAAACCCATTTCATAATTATAATCATGTACTATCTTACCAAAATTATCTAGAAGCATAAATTCTTCATGATGAATCAAACTAATTTTCTCAAATGAATAATACCTAACCAAACTTTTGTAAGCTAAATTTTCAAGCTTTTGCTTTTTATCATCAAGTAAATTCTCAATCGAATTCAAAAAGCATATTTCTTCATCATTAAACTCATTATTTAACAGTTTTAATAAGTCTTCCTCATTGTATCTAAATAGAACAACCTTATTTAATAAATTATCAATTTCAATGTGATTTTCAATTATATAACTTTTGTTGATAAATTCACTAATAATCTCGTTTTCAGAATCTAAATCCAAAATTCTATTGAAAAACAGATTTCTCAAGTAAAAATCACTATTATTTATCAAACTCAAATTATTAATGTAGTTCACTTCTACTTCTATTCCCATGAGTATTTCGTATATAAAATTCCACATGATTCGTGGAGTGATAATGATTTTTTTTTCTAAATGGACTAACAGCAACAATTTAATAATTGGAATTCTATTTTTTACTAACAACAATTTTCTATAATTAAATGCCACGGGGCAATTCACTTTTACATTCTCAGGCAAGTCATTATACGCTCTCATGAATGGATTTTCTTGTGACGAACTGAATATTTTTTCAAAAAAGCTATTGATAAAATTCATAGATATTCCATCATTCGATACTTCAAAATTATTATACTCTGAAAATGATAAATACTCTATTGACTCAAATTTTTCGGAATTAATCTTAACTTGATTTTCTTTCAAAGCGTTTGATTTTTTTAAATATTCTATAAGAATATTAAACTTTTCGGAATATTCAGAGTCAATAAATTTACCAATAACGCCCAAATTTATTGCAATTATCATTCTTTCGTTACATTCAACATATTTTTCATCACTGAAAGGCTCAAGGATTTCAGCTAGAGTGTGAATAGAATCTCTATTTAAATAATAACTTTCCGTTGCATCGTTATGAATTGTGAATTCATTATATAAATCAGGAAAATTACTATGTAAATACTTTAGCAATCTTGATTTTCCATCACCAGAGTTACCAATTAGAAAAATCAATTTTTTATTATCTTGAGCAATTGAATCTCTAATGATATTAATAAAATCTACTTCAATTGGTCTATTTATGAATAAATAATCAAAAAAATCATTAGTTTGATTTATTGTTGATATTGATGCTTTTGAAGAAATTTTCAAATTACTTATAAGTTTATAAAATTCAAAATCCATTATTTTTTCATTGTTATTATTTGTATTTTTATTTATAATTTCTTCCTTACTTGAATCAATTTTTACATTGTCAAACTTACCATTCAATATATCGACAACAAAGTTTTTGTTTAAATACCACCCATAATTAACTTGCGAAATTATGTTATTATAAGTCTCCGAAAACATCGGTTTATAAGGGATGCTGTCTTTGGGTTTAAATACTAAATACTTTCCTGATTGTGAACTTATTTGGACATTCAATTTATTATTTTGTTCTAATTTACTCTTTAGTTCTGATTTTAGGTTGTTGATTATATCCCCAAAATCTTCATCAATTGCAGTTATTGCTTTATCACAATTACTAATAATTTTATAATTGATTATTTGAAAATCTCTTATTTCAGATTCTTTTCTCAAAAAAACGAAGATGCATTTGTTAAAAGAACGGTAAACATCTGTATCTATAAATTTCAAATTCATATGCTGATCAAAATCATTATGCAATTGAGTTAGCGCAATAACTTCAAATGGTTTATCGTTATGGTCAAGTAGTGAAATCCTCAATGAGTATCGGTTATCTTCAAGTCCAATGACTTTTCTAAAATAATCATTCATTTTATTCCGATTCTCCATATTTTGAATCTGAGATTCATCAAAAACTTCATGTAATTTCTTACCAAGCAATTGTTTCAAAGAATTATTGAATTTTAGTATTTCTTCAGTCATAACATACCTCTTTCATTATATGTATTTAATTTTGAATCTTAAACTACTGTATACTCAGTTATTATTTTCATAACTGAATTACTAATTTATCTATTTCAATTTTTTCAAACTCGTTTACAAATGAATTCATAAAGCTATCAGTCTTCTTAGAATCCAAATTCCACTTATTAGCAATCGTAGGTATTATAGATAACCCTCGCTGAACAATATTTTCCTTTGCGATAAAGTCATTGTAGTCCTCAATTAATTCATAATATTGTTCATAAATACTTATTTTTAAATTAGTTGTAAATTTAGTTGTAAATGAACCTTTACTTTCATGTCCAGTAAATGGATCTAGGACTTTCGGAATAAATATAATATTCCATGGTGCGTTAAATGTTAATGGATTTTTTGTTTTTCCAAAAACATGTGAGACTTGATAATTAAAAATATCTGTATTTCTTTTTAGACCAGTCAAATTTTCAATTTGTTTTTGTGGGTTATAATTATTAGTTTGATCCTTTACGATATATTGATTCGAAAATAGTTCCGAATATAAGTCTATAAATAGTTGTGTTCCACTAGAATCTCTTCCATACCCTCTTATGTATAATTTTTTGTTATTAACTAAATCAAATTTAATTTGTTCCCACTTAAATTTCGCTTTCGTCTTATCAATTGTAATAACACTTTTTAAACCAAATTCTAATAATAATTCATCTGGAATATTGAAATGCTCAAAAAACTCTTTATATCCATCCCTTATCAATTTGCACCTCATATAAACATTCTTTTTTTATACAAATCTCGATTACTTGTGAATTGTTTACAATAGCTTATAAATACTCTACATTTGGTATAATTCTTCAAATATATTACCAAATTTTCCAGATCAACACTTATTATTATAGCACAATTAATTAGATTCATGATGATCGATATTAGTTTTTATATCAATCTCAATGTCAATATAATCATTGAAATCGGTATTGTGTATATTTTGACTTGATAGGTCATTTTGCATATAATTATCGCACCAAAAAAGAGCTGATCCCATGGATATTATCCATAGTTTCGGCTCTCGTGTTTTTTTTTGGCGATGCTCTGGTTGGCATTGAACCAACTTAAGGATCTACTATAGACTTTCAACTGACCTCTTGTTACAGCTTGGAGAGTGCTGTCAATCCCTCGAGGATTTCTTCGCGGGAGAAGCCTGCTGCGTGGAGTTGGTCGTCGGTGAGAGTGCCGAGTTCGGTGTAGAATTCTAAGGCGACGGCGATTTTTTCTTCGGTGACGTGAGTGTCGAGGACTTCGAAGAGGTAGTTTTCGGCGTCATTGATGCGGCCTTGGTCGGTGAGTTCGCGAAGTCTGACGCGGAGAAAGTTTGAGAGTGAGAGGATGCCATTTTCGTCGACGATTTGTTCGTGGGCGATGTCTTTATGTAAGGTGACGATGCCGATGAGTCTGGATAGGTTTTGTATTTCTCGCATGATGGGGTCGCTGACAAACATGGTGTGCCTCCTTTGTGTGATTCTTTTATTTTATGGGAGATTGGCGGAAAAGTCTTTGCAATTGTGTAAACGAATGGTGAACACAAGGCAGAAAAAACGCGCTTCCGTAAGGTGGAGGCGCGTCAATTGATGTGTTCTTAGGGGACTAAGAAACATTTAAAGATTGGTAGTACTTTTGGAATTACTTTGGTGCATGGAGGATTTGGTGCTTTGTGTAACACTTTGGTGCGGGAGGAGGATTTGGTGCTTTGAGGTACATTTTGGTGCTATCGAAAGTGGTACGGATTATTATTATTTTGGGGTGGTGATTATTGTGGTGGTTGCGTCGGTTGAACGTTTTGGTCGTGTGCGCAGCATGAAGCTTTGTTTTTTGACTTTCTCATACTGAGCATCATACCGACATGCATGAGCGGACAAAGTAGAATCGCCAAGCTGCCAAGGGATTTGAACTTGAAGCCAAATGCCGAGATGGCGAACATGAGTGCGATTGGGATGAGGCAACAAGCAAGCATCATGAAACCGTGTTTTTTGTGGTTGTGTGATGGGGTTGGTGTTTGCGACGTTGTGTGTGTTTGCGACGGCTCATGTGTTTGCGAGAGTTCGTTTGTTTGCGACGTGTGCTTTTTTTGCTCGTATTGTTCTTGATCCATGATTGGGTCACCTCTTCTGTTTATTGAGGTTATCTTAACATCCTAATGTGGAGATATTATGAGCATGGATCAATTTTTATTGATTTAGTATAGCTTTTTTCTTGAGGTATTCTGCTTCTTCGATTTCACCTTTGGCGAATCGTTCGTTTAGGATGTCTAATGGGTTGTTTGCGATACTGAAGTTATGGGGTATATTGTTGTTTTGGCTGTTTGTGTTAAACGTGTAATAGACGAGTGCGCCTACTAATATAAATGCGATGATCATCATATGATCGCCTCCTTGGTTTGTTTGTAACCTTATTATGGCAGATGATTATGGCACAAATATGACTAGGTGGTAAGGTAGAAAAAAAAGACATGTCCTTCACTGATGGTCAATCGTGAGAGGCATGTCTTTACTTGTATTGAATATGGTCATAGTTTTTCTATTGTTTCGGGGTCAAGACCTGTTGCTTGAGCGATGATTTCGGTACTGAAACCTAAATTTTTCAAATTTTTAGCTGTAAACTTTTTACCTTTATTTTCAGCATCTTCTATCACTTGCATATAATCCAATATGGCGATTTGTTTACTCACCGCCTCCATTTGAAGATTCGGATCATCTTTGATGCGTTCGAACTCTTCGATTGCTTTTATTATACTTTCAGGTAAATCCGTTCGATCTTTAAAATTCATAAGGTCGTCCTCACTATTTAGGCTTAGAAACTCATTCTGTATAAATGCATTAAAGTTTTTCTATTGTTTCTAGGTCTAATCCAGTTATTTCTGCGATAAAATCTAAGGTTAAGCCTCGAGCTTTCATTTTTTTAATCATTTCATACGTGGAATTGCGATAGCCTCTTATTTCACCTTTATTTTCAGCATCTTCTATCACTTGCATATAATCCAATATGGCGATTTGTTTACTCACTGCCTCCATCTGAAGATTCGGATCATCTTTGATTCGCTCGAATTCTTCGATAGCTTTAATTATACCCTCAGGCAAATCCGTTCGGTCTTTGAAATCCATAAGTTTTTCCTCACTATTAAGGCTAAGGAACTCAGCCCAGTTATGGAATTTGCATAATTACCAAATAAGTTACATAGTCTACTTACTATAAAGCTCAAAAGTCCGATTCACGTCAATATTATGTAATAAATCCGATAAATTGGAAATATGCAATTTCCTCGATTAAAAGTTCACTCTCTATCTTTCTATTATAAGCATTTAGCTTAGAAAGTTCAAGAACGTGGATTTCAAGATGATCGGTGAATTTTGTGTGATCAACCGCTTCTAGGATTTGAAATTTTGTGTGCATGCGTTGAGAATCAAATAGCACAAAGTAAATAATGTTGATGACAACACATTTTTTTAATGCATTAAATTGCTTACCTTTTTCTATGGATTTGCCATACATCTTAGACCAATAATACAAGACGCGTTCTTTATAGGCGATGTGATCGACAACTTGAACTTCTACGTCAATTTCAGTTTGATCTTTTAGCCTTATTAGTAGATCAAGTCTACTCACTTTTTGATCTAATGAGTCAGGTATGAGTTCAGTATTTAACAGTATTAAGTCTTCAAAGGATTCTATAGGTAGATCCATGATGCTGCTTAGGAGTGACATGAGTGGCCCCTTGTCTCCTTCTTTACCGAATATCGCTTTAAAAATTACGTCGTTGTAAGGCGTGGTAAATGTCTTTTGATTCGAATGCATTGTCGTATCCTCCTAGAATTATTAATTTGAGTATACAACATCAGAATAGAAATATCCATATTTTTCCATTTGCATTCCTGATTTGTAAATCGATGCCCTGGTTTGCATTGGAACAACACCTTCACTACATGGAAAAGTTATGCACCGACTCTGTTGATAATTATTCTCAACTACGGGTATATAGTGTATATTCCCAATCAGTTAATTTCTAGTTTAGAGTGGGACTGTGAACGACACTTTGGAGGTGTTTTTTCGTGAGAAAATCGATACTCTTATTGATTATTCTTGTGCTTCCTTTCGTAGTTGGTTTTGTAGTAAATTCAGATGGAGGCAGTATTATCGAGTCGAATTATGACTTGAAAGTTTTGATGTTGAAGGAAAGCGTTATGACGCCGGATGTAGATCTTATGGATGATAGTGAGATGGTGATGCTAGAGGATGAAAGCGTTGCGCTTGGTAGTGCCGAATCAGAGGTTGACTTTAACTTTATTGAAGAGTTGAAGTTTGAGAAACTATATATACTAAATTTGATGTATTGATGCCAGACTTATAAAATTGAAAGACATGTCCCTCACCACTTATGAATCGTTGGTGGAGGGCATGTCTTTTTATTAGGCATTTATATCTGACTTAAATTTTATACCTATAAATAGCTGCAACGCCTGTCTTGCTTGGCATCTCTTCCCCGGAAAGAACTTTGACAGTGCCACCGTGAGTTAAGACGATTTCGGCCAAGTCATCGAGTAAATCGCCATGATCTATGCTTTGACTGCTATTGAAAATGACTTTTCCTGTTTCTGTATCGATTTTACCAGGAATGCTCTTTTCATCTTCGATATATAGGGTGTCTACGCGGCTTTCTACTGCTGCCTTAGCTACTGACTCAAGATCGGATGAGCCTAGCGCGTCGGCTTCTGCATTTGTATAGGTTTCCGTTATATCAGGCGTGTTCTTTGATTTTATGGTTTCAATGATCTTCCACGCCTCACTCTGGATCTCTTTTATGTCCATGGAGTCGATGGATTTATGGATGCCCTCTTCAAGCAGATACGGATTGTTGCTTAATTGTTTAAAGACTGTGTGGTGTTCCGTAAGTGTGATTAATATCACTGGCATTTTCAACGGTTTAGAATAATGCTCTGTTACGAATCCATCTACATATCTGAAATACTTTTCGGTATCCTTTTCAATTTCTTGATTGACGTCCCCGTAACCGTGATACATGGCCGGGTTGCCAGCGCCACTGTATGACCCGTGCGTCAAATTGATCTCTGTCTTTTCATACCCGAGGACTTCTTGTAGGGTTCTTGGCGTTTCTTTGTCGATTGCTATCGGAATGAAGCCGTTTTTATTGCCTTTAAGTATCGAAAAGTTTTCTTTGCTTAAGCCGAGTAAAAGATAGTTTTCATTTGACTGATACGCTTTTATAAGCGGTTTGATGTGGAACGTTTTGGCGACCAATGCCAACTCTTTGACGGGACTGTCCAATCTGTAGACGATACATTTGTTAACCGTTGCAAATACTGCGATGCCCTCATAGCTATGATTCCAAAATTCTTTATCTTCCTTGATTGCATAGAGAGGCTTCATGATCTGATCCACTGCGTCAAAATCTGGCAACTCTTCTAATGCTTTTTCTATATCTCGAAGTAGATTTTTAAACAGGATTGGGTCCTGCTTATTGTCCGGGGTAGATTTATGGGTAGGTTGATAGAGTGAAATAAGTGGTCCATCCTTATCAGTGATCATATCTTCTGGAAAACGATTTACAATCTCATATAACATGTAATACCTTCCTTTCGCAAGTGGCGTTAACAATTGCCACGTTTTCCTTATACCCAATGAAAGGCTAATTAAATGCCAAATCGAAAAAGTCTAATGAACACTTCAAATATTGAACAAGTTATTTAGCGCTTCGGATAGACTTGGATGTGTGAAAATGGCATCTCTTAATTTTTCGTACTTCATACCAGCCATCATTGCTATTTGTATCATCGCCAAGATTTCACCACCTTGATATCCAAGTATAGCCACACCTAGAATCTCATGATTCTCTTTATTAATCACTGCCTTCATAAAACCATTTGTATAATCCTCTTCAATGGCTCTCGCTACATGCGTCATTTCTAGCTTTGCAATTTCTATATCAAACCCTTTTTCTATTGCTTGTGTTTCCGTTAACCCTACTCTTCCGAGTTGCGGTTCAATATAAAGTGTAAATGGATTCAATCGATCATTGATATTGCGTTCGCCTCTTCCAAACAAATTGTCTACAACGATTCTATAATCGTCATAGGCTATGTGCGTAAATTGAGGTCCACCTTTGACGTCACCCATTGCATAGATGTTGTTTGCATGGGTCTTTAGCGTGTCATCTATTTGGATGTTCCCATGATCGTCTAGCTTAACATCTGTATTTTCTAGATTTAGCGCTTGGGTAGCAGGAACTCTGCCAGTAGCAATCATTAAATGGGTACATTCTATTTGATCTTTTTTGTCTTCTTTTACATAATGTATCATCACCTTATGGTTACTGCTTTCAACGCGTTTTGTCTCTGTGTTTAACAAAAACTCAATGCAATCTGCCTCAAGTATTTCTTGAACTCTTTTGGAAACATCTACATCTTCATTCTTAATGATGGTGTCTCCTCTCCCAATCAGTGTCACCTTACTGCCAAATCTTTTAAACATTTGTCCAAACTCCAGTGCAATATAGCCTGTGCCCAATATGATCAGATGTTCAGGAAGCTCAGTAAGTTCCATAATAGACGTTGAATCATAATAGGCCACATTTTCCAGCCCTTCAAGTGGTGGAATATCTGGCTTAGCCCCTGAATTAATAAAGATATTTTCTGCTGTTAACCGTTTCTCTCCTCCGTCATTTAGTTTTACTAAAATCGTATGATTGTCTAAAAAACTTCCAATGCCTTTATACAAATCGATGTTCTCATTTTGCTCAATGCCTTTCTCTATTGATGACCTAAAATCTTTTACAATATCATTTTTTCTTTTCATTACCTTTTTAAAATCAAGTTTTACATTTTCAGTGATCACACCGAGCGCTTCACTGGACTTAACTCTGTGATGCAAATTTGAACTTGCAATAAGTATTTTTGTAGGGGTACATCCATAATTAATACATGAACCGCCAACCTCATTTTTTTCTATCATTGCAACCTTTTGTCCTCTACCTGCCAATTCTGTCATAAGAGGATTTCCAGCTTGTCCACTTCCAATAATGATGGCATCATACTTTTTGATTTCGCTCATTTTGCGCCTCCTTCATATCAATAAAAGTAAAAATCCAACCAATTCTATCGGTTGTTTTTTACCCTTTAATGCATGAATCAAACGTTATGAGTGAAGGCGCACCATCGAAAAAAGACACACCTCTTCTTTATATTGCGAAGAGGTATGTCCTTATTACAGCGTTTTATGAAAATATAACTTAAGGCTACCTTTCACGAGTACTGTAAACTGAAGGACGCACAGGATCGTGAAAAATACGGTTTGATCGATATAGATGGTGATGACGGTGGCAAGACCAAGGCCCGCTATGATGAGGTTGATGCCGAGTCCACCGATTTTTTCGTTTATAGCGAGGGTGCGTTCGTCGTGTTCCTTGATGTAAAGCATTTTTAGTTTTGCCTCATCGTTTAAGGCGGATTGTATTTTGAAAATGCCTATGACCACAAGAAGCTCGATACCAATGAAGACGCCCGTCGTAAATCCTGAAGCACTATCAGATAGCGAATAATGATTCCCAATATAACGATTGACAAAAATAATTAGGACGACGAATAAGTTGTATAGACCTGCCCATCTGAGACGCATTTTTAGCTTCGATCTAAATCGTGTGAGTGCGGTGCCCGTGCTGTTTCCACTGTTGTTGCCCATGCTGCTTTCCATGTTGTCCATGTTGTCCATGTTGTTATTGATATTGTTTTCCATCTTATAGTTCCTCCAATTCTGAAAAATCAAATACGTCCTCGATTGAGAGGTTGAAGTATTTTGCGATTTTGTACGCTAGTACCAGTGAAGCCGTGTACTTCTCAACTTCGATTGATGTGATCGTTTGTCGTGTTACACCGACGGCAATTGCCAGTTCCTCTTGCGAGATTTTGTTTTTCTTACGCAATTGTTGTATTTTTGTTTTCATACGAGTGACCTCCGTAATGCAATGTTAACTTTGCAATTTTAGTATAGTTCGCTTTGCACAAAATGTCAAGTCGGCTTTGCAAAAATAAATAAAATATAAAAAAAACATGTCCTTCACACCAGTTTTTATGGTTGGTGTGGGGCATGTCTTTGGTTGTTGTGAGAGATTTGTTGTAGTAAATGAATAATACATCGGCGTTATAGTTTTTCTATTGTTTCTGGGTCTAGGCCTGTTGCTTGAGCGATGATGTCAGTGTTGACACCTAAGTTTTTACAATTCTTTGCTATCTGTTCAGCGTTTTCTGCTTTACCTCTGTTAGTTGCATCCTCTATCACTTGTAAATAATCCAGTATGGCGATTTGCTTACTCACCGCCTCCATTTGATAATTAGGATCATCTTTGATGCGCTCGTATGCTTCGATTGCTTCCAATACACCTTTAGGTAAGTCTGTTAGATCTTTAAAGTCCATAAGTTTTCCTCACTATTTAGGCTTAGAATTCATTCTTTATAAATGTATTAAAGTTTTTCTATTTTTTCAATGTCTAAGCCTGTTGCTTGAGCGATAATATCAGTGTTGATACCTAGATTTTTCAAATTCTTAGCAGTCTCTTCAGCATTTTCTGCTTTTCCTTCTGCTTTTCCTTCTGCTTTTCCTTCTACTTTTCCTTTGTTAGTCGCGTCTTCTATCACTTGCATATAATCCAATATAGCGATTTGCTTGCTCACAGCTTCCATCTGCAGATTAGGATCATCTTTGATGCGCTCGAATTCTTCGATTGCTTTTATTATACCCTCAGGTAAATCCTTTCGATCTTTAAAATCCATAAGTTTTTCCTCACTATTTAGGCTAAGAAACTCAGCCCAGTCGATTAAAAGATTATTCTCTATATCTCTATTATACGCATTTAGCTTGGAAAGTTCAAGAACGTGGATTTCTAGATGATCTGTGAATTTGTTATGCTCTATGGTTTCTAAGATTTGAAATTTTGTATGCATGCGCGGTGAATCAAACATAACAAAGTAAATAATGTTGATTACAACACATTTTTTAAGTGCGTTAAAGAATTTGCCTTTTTCGATGGTTTTCCCATACATTTTGGACCAATAGTATAAGACGCGTTCTTTATAAGCGATGTGATCCACAACTTGAACCTCTACATCAATCTCAGTCTGATCTTTTAATTTTATTCGTAAATCAAGTCTACTCAATTTTTGATCTATGGAGTCTGGTAGTAGTTCCGTATTTAATAGTATCAAGTCTTCAAAGAATTCAATCGGCAAATCCATAATACTGCTGAGAAGTGACATAAGTGGTCCTTTATCGCCTTCTTTACCAAATATGGCTTTGAAAATGACGTCGTTGTATGGCGTGGTAAATGTCTGTTGATTTGAATGCATTGTAGTATCCTCCTGGAATTATTAGTTTGAGTATACTACAAATCGAATGTAATATCCATATTTTTCCAATTTTAATTATTATCTATGGATGCCGTGGTTTACATTGGAACAACTCGCTATATGCGAAAAAAACATGCACCTCACCTATTTTTCAGCTTAGGTGTGGGGCATGTCTTCATATATATCATCCACCGCCAACGGGCGGAAAGAGCGCCAATACATCGTTTTCCACGAGTGTGTGATCAAGGGTCACCGCCCGGCCGTTCACCATGATGATTGCGACGTCCACAACAGGGATCTCTAGGCGTTCACTGATCATGCGAGGGGTCGTACCATCTTCAACCTCTAGAGTCATGATTTTTTCTCTATTTACTCTAAACGTTGCGAAGAGCTTAACGGTAATCTGCATAAAAGCCTCCTCTAATCGTCTTTTTTTAATTTAAAGTTCGCTTCATTGCCTTGGTTTTTTCCATAAAAGCCAAGCGCGATCCGGTAAGGTCCTGGACAGCCTGGTGGTAAAAAAGCGACACGATCCCCTGGATGCAGGATGTAATCTACCTGCTGAACAAATCCGTTTACAAAGATTACCTCTATGTCGTCTCGATTAATCTCCAACTTTTGGGACAATTCAAGGCCACTGAGCGGCGCATCAATCTCTAAAAAAATGGGCAATTTACCAAATTTCTTTTTTAGATAGGCATCTAGCTGTAAGAAGCCTCTGATTTCAAGCATCTTTTTAGTATCTTCTATTTTTCTAGAATCGTCCATCGTTCTAGAATCATCCATCTTTGTGCCTCCTTCTTTGAGCGACCATAATAGAGTCGCACTCAAGAATATACTTTGAAAAAGTCGAACGAGTGTCCGACTTTTCCAAAGCATATAGCATAACACATGCATTATTAGAATTTCATAACTTCATCTATTTCTTCTGGTGTAAAGTCCCACACCATATTGTGTGGTGCAATCGGTTCATATTCCATAAATTCAGGCAATCTATCGTGCGCATTTGTAAAGCCTGCGCGCTTGTTGAAATCTCTTTCGATACGAAGAACGGTTTTACCAAGTTCATCCACGTCATTAGAGGTTAAAGTGAGGCCATACTGTGCGTTGATCAGGTCGATAAACGCTTGATAGCCTGCTGGGTTGTCAGCGATGCCAAAGTAGACAAACAAGCACATGCCTGTACTGTCGATGGCAGCTGTACCAATCTGCATGGCTCTCGCATATTCCACTTGACCTTCTTTTTTGAGCGGGTCGATCTTCGCGCCGATATTCAAGATGTTACCAGATACGCAATAGCCTGCCGTATGATCGGCGCCCATCGTCGTCGTTGCGTAAGTCAATCCCATGCCTTTAACCGTACGTGGGTCATATGCTGGAATCGCTTGATCTTTAACCACAGGTACGCGGAACAAACCACAAACTTTTCCGACCACAGAGGCGCCACCAGCGATAATTCTAGCCATCGGTGTTGGTTTTGCCATGTCTTTGACGATATCAAGAACCGCTTTACCATCACCCCATGGAATCAATCCGCCTTCCATTGCTACAGCGACTGCAACAGACGTCTCGATACTGTCTATGCCCACATCGTCCATAGCGCGGTCGATATATGCGATGGCGTCTAGATCGTCTATGCCCGCATCCGCGCCAAGTCCCCATATCGTTTCATATTCAAATCCGCTTGTGATGTATTTGCCTTGTTTGTCTGGATACCACTGTGAACAACGGATGACGCAACCCTTATGGCAACCGTGTGAGACTTTTCCTTCGCCCCCACGTTCAGTGATCGTCGCGTTGAGTGTTTCGCCTGAAATGGTATCGTTGTGCTCAATACGGCCCGCTGTAAAGTTATTAGCTGGCAAGCCACCTGCTTCGTTGAGGATGTTTACGAGCACGTCGGTGCCATAAAGTGCCAAACCTTGACCGGCAACTGGATGATCGAGAAGTGCTTTAGCGAAGATCTTTGCTGCGGCACTAAAAGCATCCGGATCAGCGAGTGGGACTTTGCCTGCACCTGTTTCATCGATGACGATGGCTTTGACATTTTTAGAGCCTAAAACTGCGCCCAATCCGCCTCTGCCTGCACTTCTGATATTGCCTTCAGGATCTTTAAAAGAGATGTTTGCAGCTGGCAATCTATATTCGCCCGCTGGTCCTGCTATAGCGATACCAACATGTTTGCCATATTTTTCGCCTAAAATTCTAATCGCTTCGTAGTTGCCGCAGCCACCCAAAATTTCTGCTGGTGCTTCTTCGATGGTCACGCCGTTCATATCGAGTTTGATGACATAAAACGCATCGCCCATTGGTTTGCCTTCAATGACAAACGCTTTGATGCCCATTCTCGCCAACATTTGAGAAGAAGAACCACCTGTATTCGATTCTTTGATCGTTCCCGTCAAAGGACTTTTCGACCCTACTGACATACGACCGGAATTGGCTGCAGCTGTGCCACTTAGAAGACCTGGTGCAAAGATGATTTTATTGTTTTTTCCGAGCGCGTGGCAAGTTGGGTTGACTTCGTCGTTTACGAAGCTGGATGTGAGTGCGCGGCCCCCTAGACCTTTGTACTTTTCTGGGACATCTGTGATGGTAACATTTAAATCTGTCATGTTGATGCGAATAAATTTGTGCATGAAAAAACCTCCCTTTTTTTGGTTGTGTTATGCGCGCCATTTTGACGTGCATACAGGATAACAGTGGACTCCAATGTTAACCCTATCCTTTCCAAATATCGGGAGGCAGTCTAGTTTCCTATTCCACCCATTGGTTAACCGTCATGGCAGCAAATACTGTGCTTTAGACGCGTTAACTCGGATAAGTTTGATTATTCTGACTATTTAAATAGTAACATAATCAGTGAATTCTGTCCACGCTTTAAGTCTTATTTTGAAGCGCATTCATTGGCATCGCCCAGTAAAATATCGACGCCGTGTGACAAGGGTTCTAGTATCACCTCCAGACATTCTTTGACGGCTTTTGGACTACCGGGTAGATTCACGATGATCGAGTCGCCTCTGATACCAGAAACTGCGCGACTGAGCATTGCTTTTGGCGTCTTTTGAAAACTGATCCAACGCATTGCTTCTACTATGCCAGGGCACGACCTTTCGATGACCTGTAAAGTCGCTTCAGGCGTATTGTCCCGCTTTGAAAAGCCAGTGCCGCCAGTTGTGAGAATCAGATGGCATTTGAGTGCATCTGCCATATCGATCATCGCATCACGAAGCAAAGGCAGATCATCTGAAACGATGACTTGCTTCACAACCTGATACCCTTTTTCCTCTACCATTTTCTTTATCAGTTCACCGCTTTCGTCGACGCGTAAGCCCTTTGAACCCTGATCACTTGAGGTGATGATGCCTACTGTCCTCATAAAATCACCACTTCAACTAAAGGCTCTACGCGAATGATGTCCCCTACTCTGACGACGCCACCTTTGAGCACTTTCGTGAAAATGCCCTCTTTGGGCATCACACACTCGCCAACTTGTTGTTTTATGGCGCATCCATGATGGCATTCTTTGCCTATTTGGCTCACTTCATGAACCGTTTCACCGATGTAAAGTTTACTACCAACTGGGATTGTCCAGAGGTTGATCCCCTCAGTGGTGATATTTTCGGCAAATTTGCCTGTACAAAGTCCTTGAACGCCTTTTTCACGCATTTTATCGACACTCTCATTGGCTAAGAGGCTGATTTGACGGTGCCACTTTCCAGCATGTGCATCGCCTTCAATCCCAAAATCTTCGATCATCATCGCTTCTGGAATCGATGTTTTAGGTACCCCTTTTGTCTCACTGATACTGATCGCCAATACTTTCCCAACCATATCGTTGTCCTCCTTTATCCCTTTTGATAATGCCCACTTTTTCCGCCTATTTTTTCTTTTAAGTAAATGTTCTGAATCACCATGTCCTTATCCACCGCTTTACACATGTCGTAGATGGTTAAAGCAGCGACAGTAACGGCTGTTAGCGCTTCCATTTCAACACCGGTCTTGCCAAACACTTTCACTTCCGCTGTAATACAGATGGTATGGGTTGCATCGATAAGATCAAAACTTAGGTCCACGCCGAGCAAATTTAAGGGGTGGCACATCGGGATCATGTCACTGGTGCGCTTCGCACCCATAATTCCAGCGATTTGAGCCACTGTAAGGACGTCGCCTTTTTTGATGCCGCCTTGTTTCACACGTTCAAAAGTATCGGGTGAAACGGTGATTTCACCGGTTGCTATCGCGATGCGCAGTGTATCTGTCTTTTCATCGACGGCAACCATCTTCGCATAGCCGGACGCGTTGATATGTGTAAGTGACATCGTCAGCCTCCTATGGTATACATATTTCTCGTAATGGGATTTGAGTGTATCTGATTGAGATGATGCGCCTGTGGTTTTGCACCAACTGCTTCTAAGATGATTTTCGAAAGTGCCTCTGCATCGTGCAGATAGGGTTTTAAGTTGTATTCGGATGCATCATGCAAGCAAGTTTTAAGCATCCCATCCGAAGTGACTCTGAGGCGATTGCAGGTCGCGCAAAAGTGATCAGATATGGCGTTGATGATGCCGACATAGCGACCCGTAGTTGTGTGCTTATAGTATCTGCACGGGCCACCATTTCCATGATTTTCTGCAGGCACAAGATCGCTGCGCTTCGTTAGTAATTCGTTTAAGTTTAAGAATTTTTCTTTGTTCCAAGTGGCTGCTTCGCCAATGGGCATCAGTTCAATAAATCGCACTTCTATGGACGGATCAAAGGCAGTTAGAAACGCATCCACCTCATGATCATTGATGCCCTTGATGAGAACGACGTTGATTTTGATCGGTGCCATTCCAAGTTGCAGCGCCTTTTCAAGCCCGCGTAACGCCATATTAAGATCGCCACCACGCGATAATTTCTGGTACGTTTCGGGGTTTAGGGAATCGATGCTCAGATTGAAACGGGTCAAGCCCGCAGCTTTTAAATCATCCAGTTGATCGACCAACAAAAGGCCGTTGGTGGTCAGTGTCACTTCTTCTATGCCCTCTATCTGCCGTAGCCCTTCTATCATCGAAGCAAGGCCCTTTCTTACAAGGGGTTCACCGCCAGTCAGTCTGATTTTTTTTACGCCGAGCGTCGCCATCGTCTTCACGAGATCGATACACTCCTCGTTGCGCAATATATTGGCATGCTGCTGTTTCTCTATGCCCGATTCAGGCATACAATACTGACATCTCAAGTTGCATCGATCGGTAACGGATAACCGCAAATAGTCAATCGTTCTGCCAAATTGATCTTGCATTTATGCCCCTCCTATCTCTAGATACGTGATGGGTTCCAGTTCATAGCCGC
The DNA here is from genome assembly GCA_942493125.1 of Acidaminobacteraceae bacterium. Taxonomy (GTDB): domain Bacteria; phylum Bacillota; class Clostridia; order Peptostreptococcales; family Acidaminobacteraceae; genus Fusibacter_C. The sequence continues at coordinate 1,437,989 of OW818667.1, forward strand.
CCGCGTCAAGCAGTCTTTGTTTGAATCCTTCATGCGACAATAGCGCCAAGAAATCCTGGACACTTTGTAAAGACATAAAGCGTTTCGGAATCAGAAAATCATAATCTTCTTTTGCCAAGGCTTTGTAAGCAAGCCCCATTTGTCTCGCTACGGATTCAATGCCAATGCCCACGTCCGCATTTCCAGCGAGAACTGCCGATGCGACTGCTGTATGCGTCAACACTTCTGTTTTGTAGCCCAAAACCCGCTGGCGGTCTACGCCTGAAGCCTTTAGCAAATGATCGGTCAGCAAACGCGTGCCCGATCCGTTTTGACGGTTGACGAACATCAGCTTTCTCTCGACCATGGCCTCAAGGTCCTCTATCATGACATCTTCAGGTCGCATATAAAAGCCTTGCCACCTTTTGATTCCTTTTACTAAAACCCACTCACCTTCTGGTAAATAGCGGGCAACGTCTTTTATATTGTAGAGCCCTGTCTTTTCATCGAGCAAGTGGATGGGTGCGACATGGGCTTCGCCTCTTTTTATGGCCATGATGCCACCTAAACTCCCCACATGGGCGGATAGAAGATAGGTTTCTTTCTTTTCTTTGAGCAGTAAATCTGAAAGCCAATCCATGATCAAATCATGACTGCCGATGGCAACGAGCCCTTTATGTGGATCTTGATGTTCTCGGGTTAATTCCACGGTCACTTGTGTGCCTGCCGTATACCCTTCCGATTCTTTTTCTATGGTCAAGATCCCGTTTGCTTTGACGAGGGACATGGTCGATGCGGCGCCGCGTTTTAAGGGTGTAGCGATCAGAGTTTCATTCACATAACCAAGCTGTACCCGAACAAATTCTTTGTGCTTGAGTGATGAAGGCATCGCTTGTGATAAAGTCGCTGTCACTTTTTGGGGTGACCGCTTCATAGGGTCTAATAGGGGCATGACAAAATGTTTAAATGTCATATAAGCAGAAACAGGATATCCTGGAATGCCTATCACGGGCACTTTGTCGATCGCGCCAAGTATCGTCGGCTTGCCGGGTTTGATATCGATGCCGTGTACCCAAACCTCTCCCAATTCTGCAATCAAAGACGCTGTATAATCTTCACTGCCCGCTGAGGATCCTGCGTTGATGATGACGATATCATTTTCCGCCACCGCTTTTTTAAGGGCCAGTCTGAGTAGTGCTTGATCATCTGGTACGATTGGATAACGCACTGGGATGCCGCCGCCTTCAAGTACCAGTCCAGCAAACATGCGGCTGTTGGACTCCAAGATGTCCCCCGCTTTGAGCGTTGTTCCAATCTCCACGATCTCTGTTCCCGTTGGTATGAGCCCCACTTTTAAGCGCGTATAGACCGCTACCGCCTCGATGCCACCACTGATCAATGCGCCGAGGTCCACTGCAGATATTTTATGGTCACGCGTCAAGAGCATTTCACCAACGACAAAATCTTCGCCCACCATCCGGACATGTTCCCAAGGGTGGCTTGGCGACAAGATTTCGACCACTGTTTCGTCTATGACATGGACGTCTTCGATCATGATCACGCTATCATAAGGTGATGCGATCACATCACCTGTATCGACGAAGATAAAATCATCGCCAAGCTTTAGCTGCACGGGATGCCGCTCATCTGCCCCAACTGTTTTTTCTGAACGTACGGCGATTCCGTCCATAGCCGATGCGTTATAATGCGGATTGGAACACTTTGCATAAATTGGCTCTGAAGTAATTCGTCCATAAGCCTCTTCCACTGGCAAAGTCTCAATGGACCGACTGAACTGATGGACTGTTTTTTCATCAAAACATTGAAACGCCTCTTCCAATGTCACGGTTTTCAGATAGATATTTCTTTTCATAAACCCTCCACTATAGAAGATAAGCGACAAGTGCATCGCCTTTCATAACGCCCTCATGCTGCATCGGTACGACCACATAGGCATTTGCATTTGCGAGTGCGCTGACCATCCCTGATTTGCCATAGACGATCTCTGCCGTTAATTCGCCATTTCCGCTTGTCTCTCTGAGCCTAACCAATTGATAAACATCCCTACCACTTGCTGCGTAAAGTTGAAAATCGCTGATGCAAGGCACGCGTTTGACTGTCTGTTCCACTTGACCTATCCATTCTTTGACAAAGGGTTCAACCAAAGCTTTCAACGTTATGAAGCAAGCTGCGGGATGGCCAGGCAATCCGATGACCGGCTTATGGTCAGCCGATCCAATAATCGTCGGTTTCCCTGGTTTTATGGCAAGGCCATGTATGAATACATTTGACTGACCTGAGTGCGACTCTATTAAAGATTGTGTCATGTCTTTGGTTCCTGCTGAGCTGCCACCAGATAAAATCACAAGATCGGAGAGATTGACGGCATGTGATAAAGCTATTTTGAGTGCTTCAAAATCATCCGCTATATGATCGGTGCGTGTAACCTCACAGCCACATGCTACGACCACACTTTCGATAATCTGGCGATTGCAGTCCCTCACTTGACCGTAACTCGGCATCTCGTCGACTGCCACCAGCTCATCACCTGTGGATAATATGGCCACCCTTGGTTTTCTGATCACGTTGACTTCTGAGATGCCAAGGCTCGCCAACAGACCCATATGATGCGGTGCCAAGTACGTCCCTTTTGATAAGACGCACACATCTGCGCTTACATCTTCGCCGATTTCTACGATGTGCTCGCCCTGTCTTGGTGTCGTAAATACAGCAACATCTGGTCCCAGACGCTCTGAATGCTCGATCATGATCATAGCGTCCGCACCAGTGGGGATTTCGCCACCTGTCGGTACATACAGCGCCATGCTGTCATGGAGTGTTTGATCAGATTTTTTGCCCATTTCGACTTGACCCTGATAGCCTAGCAGTATGGGAGATTGTTCAGATGCGCCAAATGTATCGGTTGATTTTACGGCATAACCATCTACCATCGACCGTCTAAAAGCAGGTAAATTTTCTTTCGCATAAAGATCATCTGCAAGGATTCTGCCTGCCGATGTACTAAGTGATACTTGCTCTTGCGAATCAAATGTCTGAAAGGTCTCTTTCATTTGCCTAAGTGCTTCTTCTACCTTAACCACATTTAAATAGGCCATTATAAATCTCCCCTTTGGTTCAACAATGTCTGCTCTTTCAAAACCCAGGTCATACCAGATAATCGTTTTGCTTGTTCTAAATCATGACTCACAAGAAGCAATGTGTGATCCGGTTGCTTGACATAATCTAATAGAATCTGTTCAATGCTTTCGATGGTATCGCGATCGATGTTCGCCGTTGGTTCATCGAGCAGCAAGATATTCGGTTGCCAGACCAACGCGCGTCCTAAGGCTACCTTTTGTTTTTCACCCGAAGAAAGGGTCTGTGCTTCACGTTGTTCCAACCCTTTAAGTCCAAGTCGCTCAATCATCTCTAAAATGGCTTTCGGTTCTGGGCTTTTCATTTGTCTCTTTAGTGTAAATGGGTACCGAATATTCTCAAGGACAGTCCCACGCAGCATATAGGGATTGCTTCCAGAATAGGTACACGTCCCTTCTCTTCTTATGACCCCTTCATCCGCTTTTTCTAGCCCAGCGATAATTTTTAAAAGCGTCGTTTTACCTGAGCCGTTTTCTCCGATGATACAGTTACATATATTCTTTTCAAAAGTGACATTTAACGCTTTAAAAAGTTGCTTGTTTTTATAACCTTTTGTCATAAGGCGGCATTCAATCGACATAGGATTTACCTCCCGTCATGTGATGTGAGATCCCATTGATGATGAGTGCGATCAGTAACAACACAAGTGCCATAGCGATGGATTTTTCATAGGCGCCCATGCTGTTGTTCATCGTGATAAACGTCGTCATTACTCTAGTTTGCCCTTTAATATTGCCACCAACGAGCATCACGGCGCCAACTTCAGAGATGGCCCTACCAAAGCCAGTCATAATCGCAAGAAGTACGGAACTATGTAGCTCTCGAATCAGCAACAATAAACATTCCCATCGATTGGCCCCCAGCGTTTTAGCGAGTTCAAAGACTTGCCTGCCTTTTTCTTTTGCCGTGCCAAATAGGATGCCCGTCACGATCGGAAGCACCAATAAAAACTGTGCGATCACCATCGCTTGTGGGGTGAAAAGTAGCTCATAACTACCAAGAGGACCCTTCCTCGACAAAAAAATGGTGACGAGCAAGCCAATAACCACTGGTGGAATGCCCATGGCAGTAAACAAAAAACTGCCATAGAGCCTTTTCAGTGGGAATTTTTTGATGCCCGTATAGATGCCAAGCGGCAAGCCAACTAAAGCGGCCAACAAAGTGGCGACGCCAGAGACCCCCAGTGACAGGAGGATGATTCTATTGATTTCAGAATCTCCACGAAGCAATAACAAGAACGCTTCTCTAACGCCATCAATAATATAGGCCATGACTACTCCTTCGCATTGGGAACAAACAAAGCTTGTCCATATGTTTCAACGCCAAATGCGCCGATTTTTTCTTGTGTCTCTTTAGATAACATCCATTCCAAAAACTGCTGTGCTTCGTCAAGGTGAACGTCTGGATTTTTTTCTGGATTGACCACGATAATGCCATATTGGTTGAGTAGGTCAGGTGCCGTTTCAACAACGATTTCAAGATCGAGGTTACCCTGCATGCTCAAATAAGTGCCTCTATCCGATAACGTATAGGCGAGCTTTTCATCCGCCATTTGAAGCACTTCACCCATCCCTTTTCCCGCGGAGATGTACCAGCTGCCATTTGGTTCAATAAGCGCTTTTTTCCATATTGCCAACTCTTTTTTATGCGTGCCCGAATCATCCCCTCTAGATACAAAAGGTAATTGCTCAGCCGCTATATATTGTAACGCGCCAAGGATATCATTCTGATAAGCCTCTGGCAATGCTTCTGTCCCGACAAGCACAAAATCGTTATACATGACATCATAGCGTTTTATGCCATACCCTTCTTCGACAAATGTCTCTTCAGATGACTTGGCGTGTACTAAAACCACATCCGCTTCGCCGTTTTGACCCATTTCAAGTGCTTGACCAGTTCCGACTGCCACGACTTTTACCTCGATACCTGTCTTTTCAGTGAAATCAGGTATTAATGCATCCAGTAACCCAGTTTGTTCCGTAGATGTAGTCGTTGCAAGTATGATGGCACTTGGTAACTTACTTTGTTTGTCACACCCTACAGTAAATATGACCATTGTTGCGATGATGCACGTTAACACCCATTTCAAACCCAACTTCTTCATAAAACCCTCCAACTTTTTATTTGATGCGCTGCTTAGCCCTTCCTGTAGATGCCTATTCACTGGTTCTTATGATTTCCACTTCATTATCCAGTAAATCGATATACAAGATCTGTTCTCTATATAATGCCCCTTTGCTAAGGAGTACTTTGATCGTTTCCGCCACTTGATAGCTGGCGATGCATGCAGGTGTAAATGAAGGGTTGCCAAGCGTAAGCTCTATGCCCTTTGACTTTGCTTTTGACAAATTCGATCTTACAAATGTATCTTCTGGAAATACCGTGCTCACCTGTCCATACCAACCTGCAATAGCACCGTGTACACATGGCAATCCCAATGCACGGCAAGCTTCTAAAACAATGAGCCGTGCGGCATTTGAATCCAGTGCATCCACGACAACATCATGACCGTTAAGTATATTGAGGACGTTGTCTTCATCTACATATGTGGCGATCACATCCACCTGAATGTCCGGATTGATGGCCTCGACACGCTCAGCAGCGGTAAACGCTTTCGATTTTTTTAGAGTCTGCATCAGGCAAAGCAACTGCCTGTTTAAATTGCTTTCATTAAATACATCACCATCGACCAATGTGAGCCTTCCAATGCCGAACCTTGATAGCATTTCAATGACGTATCCGCCCAGACCACCGCAACCAATCACACAAACAGACATGCCCTTCAGCTTATCTTGCTCTTCATTTGTTATGATGCCATTTCGTTCGTATCGATCCATGAGTACCTCCAAAAAAATTGACGGGTTACATATTACTTATAATAATTGCAAGAACCTTGCCAAGTTTTTAGTAGCGCCACCGTGCGGGTTACATACTTATAAAAATGAAAATGCGCCATTACAGTACATAACATCAAATAAAAAAGCGTTCCATAACAGAACAATGTTCTATATTGGAACGCTACTTGATTATTTTATATAATTGATTTAACTGATTTATTTGATTAAGCCCTTATGCTATACTGCTCAATTTTTCGATAAAGCGTGTTACGTCCGATGCCGAGTAGCTTTGCAGCTGTACTGATGTTGAATGCGGTATCTTTTAAGATGCGCTCAATATGCATTTTCTCCAGCTCATCCAATTTTGATATCGCAGTATATATGTTAATCACTGCATCCTGCGTCGTAACTGACTCAAGTGTGTCAAGCTGTACCAAGTCAGTGAGTTTATTTTTCCCAAGCTCAGGCATACGCCGTGTATTGAGCATCAGCTCGATGATATTCTCAAGTTCGCGGACATTCCCAGGCCAGTCATAGGCTTTGAGCTGCGCCATGTAATCCTCTGGAATTTCCATGGGACTTTTATTGATCGAACAAGATACTTTGTGATTGAAATGCTCAACTAACAGCGGAATGTCATCACGTCTCGCCCTTAAGGATGGCAGGTGTATCGGCAATACTTTCAGTCGATAATAGAGATCCAATCTGAAGTTGCCTTTATTCACTTCTTCATACAAATCCTTGTTCGTCGCTGCGATGATCCTTACATCGACTGTTAATTGTGAATTGCTGCCCACTCTTGAAACCATACCTTCTTGTATGACGCGCAGGAGTCTCGTCTGCATATCGAGAGGCATTTCGCCAATTTCATCAAGGAAAATGGTACCACCATCGGCAATCTCAAATTTTCCAGGATTCCCTCCGCGCTTTGCACCTGTAAAAGATCCTTCCTCATACCCAAAGAGCTCCGATTCAATTAGGCTTCTTGGTATGGAAGCGCAGTTGAGGACGATGAAGTTTTTATTTCTTCGCGTGCTGTTGTTGTGGATCGCATGGGCAAAGATTTCCTTACCTGTGCCACTTTCACCGGTTAAAAGTACTGTGGACTTACTGTCGGAGACTTCTTCGCCAAACTCGATCACTCTTTTGATTTGTCTGGATTTGCCTATTATTTGATCAAACGTGTATATTGCACGCCTGCCCATAATTTCATTTGCCATTTTATGCACTTTTTTTACATCCCTGAGCACTAGGATGACCGCTTCAAGTTTGTCATCAACGCCTGCGATCGGGTAAGCACTCACACTCACATAGGCCATATTAGACAATCCAAATACTGCTATCTCCTCGTTTTGAAACTCCTGCCCATGGCCACAAGCCTCAACGATGTCTTCAAATCGGTCAAGATATCGCACCACAGGTTTTGATTTAAAGTGCCCTTCTGTGGTTTTAAAGAGCTGAAGAGCTTGCTTGTTTACGGTTTTGATATTCCCTTTTATATCGCATGAAATAATCGAAGCTTGGATGGAGTCCAGCAAGCTCTCGATAAACTGCGCGTTCTCACGAATCAAATGCGTCTTTGCGGTAAGCTTCATCGTATTTTCGATGGCATTTACTGCCGCTACCACCATCCCAAGCGTGTGCGGGTGCACATTGTGGATATAACCCGTCAAGTCCAGCGTTCCGATCACTTGTCCATTTTCAGCTCGGATGACTGCCGCAGAACACGTCCATCTATAATAGGCACTGATGCTGTGTTCACGTCCCGATACCTGTATGGGAACACATTCTACAAGCGTTGCACCCATGGCATTTGTTCCAATACTCGCCTCATCCATAAAAGCACCAGGAATCATCTTCAGCTCGTCCGCAGCCTTTAAGATGTCATCGTCGCCAATAATGGAAAGAATACACCCTTCAGCATCTGTTAAAATCGCAAAAAACTCTGACCCTCTAACAAATCCGTATAATTGGTTCATAAATGGCTCTGCTGCCAAGATGAGGTCTCTGTTTTTGAGAATTCGGTCGCTTAATCCTGCGCCATCGATCACCTTACGGCTATAAACAAGCGTTTCCTTGATCCCGTAGGACTTACTTCTTGCACGTGATTTCGCAATCATCTCCAACATAAAGACCTCCTCTGTGGATTGTTCTATTTTAGAACAGTATATCAACAGATTTCAATTTTGGCAATGATTTGAAAAGTCAAACTTGTGATAAAAAAGACATGTCCTTCACCAGTTATTCATTGTTGGTGTTGGGCATGTCTTTTTTTGGTTTGATTTCAATAAACTTTCGAGACTGAATTGGTCAAGCTTTCTCTAATCACCAAATGAGTCGATCTACCTGGCACCATTAACTCAAATGAGTCGATCTACCTGGCACCATTTACTCATTTCAAATGAGTCGATCTACCTGGCACCATTTACTCACTCACTTCGTTATCTCCATATAATGCCCATGCATCACTGAGTCTTCTGCAAAGTACAGCGGATTCTCGAACGTGCCGATGTAGTCTTCTCCTAGCAGCTTATAGAGGTTCGAGCGGATGCCAAACTCTGGCAGTTTGCCCAGGATGTTTTTGCCATCAAAGAGGAATGCGACTTGGACCGGTGACGCGAAGTCGCCGTCTGTGGTGAAGTCACCACCTGCAGCGATGATGACGAGCACTGCGAGCTGGCCACCAAGCGTCTTCTGGATGTCCGTTGTATCCACGTCCAGTCTGAGCGGTGGCATCGAGAGCGTCGGTATGCCGTCGTATTCGCCTGTCGCTGCGCCTGTGTAAGGAAGGTTATATAGCTTTGACACGCGCTTGTCGGTGAAGACGCTTACGAGCTTGCCATTTTCGATGAGTGGCAGCTTGTCGCCTTTTGTGAGGCAGCCTTCGCGGTCAAAGAACGGCTCAAATATTGCTTTTGAATCGCCCCACTGATAGACGTTCACGCGGCTGTCAAACAGCGTTTCACCCAGCTTGCCTTTGAAGAGCGAGCTGCCGGTTGCGTAGTTTTCACCGTTAAGTGAACGGCCGAGTAAACCAGTCATGACATCAAAATCCAGCATAAACACTGGGAGCTTATCACCTTCTGGAAGTGACACTTTTGTGCGGTAGGCATTTAGGATTTCGTGGTTTTGTTTCCAAAAGGCATCCCTGTCAAATGTCCTGCCTTGATAGACGAGGAACCCGTCAAATACATTTGGACCGCCCTTTTCTTTAAGCACGAGACTTAAGCTGAACATTGCGTCTTCGTAAGTGAGATGCAAACCTTCTGTGTTGCGCATCTCGACTTTCTTTTCTCTGATCCCTACGTTCTCGAAAAAGTCAAAATCAGTGTAGTTTGTGCGAAGCTCTTCGAGGATTGCTTCTGTATGGTCGATGAGGGTTTTAGCCGTCATAGGGTTTTTTGTTATAGTTACGCGCTTCAACATGGTTAGATTCGAGCGCATGATCATAGGCGATGTTCGTTGCGAGGTTCTCTATAGCGCGCTCGACGAGCACATCATCGGCGATGTCACCAACGGCACCTGAGATGCCGATCTTGCCTCCGTCATAGACTCTCACGCCTTTTTTGACGATGTCTTTTGAGCGGACAGCTTCTATTTTACAAGCTTGTATTCTAAGGACGGTCTCTTTTTGAGAGACGGTTATAAATTCTTTTTTCACAGCACACCTCCAGGATTATTGTACGTTCATGCGTTTCACGCGCGTGTATGGGCCGCCGAATCCTACTGGAAGCGGGTATTGCTCCATCTTTCCACATCCGCCACCGACAAAACTAAGCAGTTCAAATTCGCTGCTGACGGCATCCACCTCACCAAGGGTCTCAAAGACGTTGCCCGTGACGACGGATATTTTAACTGGTGTTGTGATTTGGCCGTTTTCAATCTTATAGGCGCGATTTGGCGCGATGGTAAAGGTGGACATGCCCGAGCCGTGCTTGATGTTTTCTATATAAATGCCATTATCGATCTCAGCGACAATCTCACTCAACGGTCGCGTGCCCTTTTGGATATACGTGGTCGTCATTCGAACGATTGGCTCAAATTCAAAGCCGACTGCCCTTGCATTGCCTGTAATTGCCTCATCTAATACTGTTGCTGTCGCCGTACTGTGAAGTCTGCCTGTGAGTGCGCCATCTGTGACAATGTACGTCTTGTCAGCTCTGTTGCCTTCGTCATCAAATGGTGAATAACCGTTGCCTGCGACATGTCCATCATCGATGATGGTGAGTATGTCTGCACCGACTTTTTTACCAAGTGCCCATTCTGCTTTCATCGCAGGATCACCGACCATAAAGTCCGATTCGCTCTTATGTCCAAAGCTTTCGTGCGTAAAGACGCCAGTCGTTAGCGGGCTCATCAGAACGACGTATTCACCTGGCGTGACGGGCTCAGCATTTTTTACAAAATGAAGCGTCTTCTCAAGCTGCTCTTTCACGTATGTTTTGACGTCTTTGATATCGTCAAATGTGATCCCCGCTTTAGAGATGCTGCTCTGATCCTTTTTATCGCCATGTGCGAGCTCAAGGTTGAAGCGGATGCCACATGTTTGATTGTCAAATTTTACTTCGGTCCCTTTCGAGGTATAGATCGTTTTCACTGTGCGGTTGTCCACGTACATCGCGGTGTGGTGGACGATAGTAGGATCATCTAACAAGTCGAGATAGCCACTGAGGCACGTCTGTTTTTCCATAACTGGGACATCTTCAATTGAGTTGTCTTTGTAGCTTAGGATCGTATCGCGATTCGTCTGAAAGCGTTTCACGATTGGGTGCTCGAGAATATCAAGGTTTGCTGTGCCCATCTCAGCCAGGGCGTCGATTTTGTCTTGAATGTGGTCGATGTCAGTCGTGGCGCTGTAATACCAGCGATTGCCGTCAAAGACTCTGATAAAGGCACCGATATTGCGCCTCACTTTTTGCTCTTGTAAGACGCCTTTTTTGAAGCTGATTTTCGTGTCAAAGACCTCTTCTATGCGCACGTCAGTATAAAAATGCTCTGGAAATTTGTACATACGTGTCCTCCTGTGGTTAGATTTGTATCGAACTAAGACTATTATACACGAAGTTCGAAGCTCATGGATTAAATTTAGGTTAGAATTTCTTTATAATTAAACGTTGATGAAATTCTCACATAGTCGTTCATCACAGATGAGTCGATCTACCTGGCACCATTTGCTCATGAGTCGATCTACCTGGCACCATTAACTCACTAACTCATTTATGTCTATGCATCTTTAAAACGGGTATCATTAACTCACACATGAGTCAATCTACCTCCAGGCACCGTTAACTCAGATGAGTCGATTTACCTGGCACCATCAACTCATGAGTCGATCTACCTGGCACCATTAACTCTTTCTTTCTCGGGTACCAAAATCTAAATTGTGAGGCGTATACTATGTTATATCAAAATAAACCGGAGGCGGCTGGCGCATTGGAACTTGAACTGAAATTGGCCCAAATGAAAATGGATGCTTCCTCCCACGACAGGGATCAGCTGATCGAAAAGTATCGTCCATTCATAGTAAAGCAAGTCTCTCTGGCGCTCGGCCGATACTTGAGCTCAGACCATGAGGACGCCTTTATTATCGGCATGGAAGCTTTTAACGAATCCATAGACAAATATGACGCTGACAAAGGGTCGTTCGTAAACTTTGCGTCACTCGTCATCAAAAGTAGGATTCTCGACCATTTGAGGCGCGAGCAGCGCTACATGACCCACGAAATATTAGAAGAACCCTCACATCAGGTATTTACACAAAGCGTATCCCCTTCTCCAGAAGATGAATCAGGATTTGATGCCGCCAAGGAAGAAATTGAACGCTTCAAGATTGAGCTCGGGACTTATGACATATCTATCCCATCGCTCATCCAAAGCGCACCCAAACATACCAAGACGCGTTCTGAAATGATCCATCTTAGCCATCGTATCTCAACAGACGATATGATGATGACGACTATAAAGACAAAGAGACATCTACCGATGCTGGAAATCACACTGAAATACGGTACGACTAAAAAGGTTCTCAAGACGCACCGAGACTTTATCCTAGCCTGTACCATCGTATTCAGCGAAAAACTCACCACGATGATGTCATATTTGCAAATAAGGAGTGAACACCATGATTAAAGGCATGATTATAGAGCTACATGAAAATTATGGCGTGATCTTGACGGATGAAGGCCTGTTCTTAAAAATCAAGCGCTTTGGCACCATGATGGAAGGTCAACCTGTGTACTTAACCGAGGAGGATATCATTATGGAAAACAAATTTGATCACGACCACATTGAACCTGCAATTGCGAAAACGAAAGTTAGGAAACTGAATACGGCATTTTTAGGGATTATTGCGGCTTCAATGCTCATCATCGCCATTTCAGCAACCTGGTTTTTTGCTACGGCAAATTCCGTTTACACAGCTGTTATCGTGGACATAAACCCGAGCATTGAGCTCGACTTGAATAAGAACAACAAAGTGGTGAAACTCGTCGCCCTCAACGACGATGCTTTAGACCTTGATCTTGCAGCACTCAAAGGCAAGCAGATTGAGGATGCAATCGAGATTCTCGTCAGCGATGCTGGCGCTAAAGGTTATTTTGTGGACGATGACGGCTATTATGTTCTCGTAACAACCGTTGCTATGAAAGACCAATCCATAGAGGCACTTCAGACAAAGCTACTTGCAAAATTTGAAGACAGCGACATTTTACAAAGAACAAATCTGGCACTGACGAGCATCACACCTGCTCAACTTAACCTTGCGAAACAAAATCAAGTGCCTGCTGGTCTAGTGATGATCGCCTCAAGTGGTTCAGACACTACAGTTAAAGAGTTTTTCAAAATCGAAGACAATGTAAAAGCATTTGAAACTTCCGGCATCGTAGTCATAGGTGCAGAAGTGGACAGCGTGACATCAGCAACAACATCTGGTTCTGATGATGACGATGATGATAGTGACGATGACAGCGATGACTCCGTCAGCGAATTGACAGGTGATTTAAGAGAACGTCTGATCAAACTCAAAGGCGTTGTCAATCCTTCCGCAGCAATCAAAGCATTTATCGTTAAAGCTGATGCATACTTTGCAACAGGCACTGGCGACCTTCGCACCTTAACCGCTGAAGCGAAATCCTTATGGGATGTCGTGAAGGGTGACGATGATTCTGACGACGATTCAGATGATGATAGTGATTCTGATGAAGATTCTGATGATGACTCTGATGATGACTCTGATGACGATAGTAACAAAGAAGATGATTCCGATGACGATAGCGACGACGATAGCACACAAGGGACAACATCACCAACACAAGGTACAACATCAACAACTACAGGAACAACTGATGACACAATCGCACACCAACGTGCTGACCTTTCTGAACGTCTTCTAAAACTCAAAGGCGTTTCAAATCCTACAGACACCATCAAAGCCTTTATTGTTAAAGCAGATGCCTATTTTGCAACAGGCACCGGCAACCTTTCAGCACTTACTGTTGAAGCTAAGCTTCTATGGGACAGCGTAAAGGATGCACAAGATGACAGTGATGATTCTGATGACGATAGTGACGATGATTCTGATGACAGCGATGATGATAGTGACGATGACGAAAGCGACGATGACGAAAGCGACGATGATTGATATAAAATGACTTAGTTGCTCACTTATTAATTTAAAAAAGACAAAATGCTCAATTTATTTCAGCATTTTGTCTTTTTTTGTCGTTATTTTTATACTTCAATCTGAGTCGTACTTGACACAGTTAACTCAGATGAGTCGATCTACCTGGCACCATTAACTCAGATGAGTCGATTTACCTGACACCGTTAACTCATGAGTCGATCTACCTGGCACCATTAACTCACTCGTAAGTGTCTGAATCGGACAAACGGCGCACCACGTTCTAGGTCTATACAAGATGCCCAATAGCAGCCCGACGGCTGTTGACGTGAACATGATCGAGTAGATTCGATACCCCAAATGTGTGATGACATCGGGAACATTTAAATCAATAAGCTGTGGGAGCTGAAACGGAACCTGAAAGGCAATCAGAAATCGTATGAAAGCCATTGGTTCGAGACGGCCAAGCCCCACCATCACCGTGGACATGATCACAAAGCCGAGGTTGATACAAAAGTAATTCACGACCAGTTTTTTCGTCTTTGCCGTGAATAGCCAGTTAGGTGGTTTCATCCCAAGTGACACCTTCGAAAGTACCATCGTGAAAAGCGCTGCACGTGGACAATAACTCTGGCACCACAGTTTCTTCCCCGTTTTCAGATAAAGGACAAACGGCGTCACCATACATATAAAACCAAGTAGCGCGAAAGCAATGTGAACCACACCCAGGATAAAAAATAGGACGGTCCCTAGAAATAGCCAGTCCATCCACTTTATTTCTTTCATCGAGAACCCTCCAGTTTTTAATATAGAATAGCTCATATTCATTTATTTTGCCGTGATTCAGTCACATTAACACTGATGAGTCGATTTACCTGGCACCATTAACTCAACTCAGATGAGTCGATCTACCTGGCACCATTAACTCATATTGCATATAAAATGCGCAAATGTTACACTGAATAGGTATACATAATTCACCTCAGTTTTTGACAGAGTCTATCATAGAAAAGGGGATCATAACAATGAAAGATAATTACTTGAAAACTGAGCTTTATAATTTGATGAAAAGTGACACAAGTATATTCGAATTTATCCAATCAGGGTCATTGGATGGCATGTGGTACTGGGATTTAGAAGCTATTGAAAATGAATGGATGAGTCCAAAATTCTGGGAGACGCTTGGGTATGATCCAGAAGAGAAAAAACATTTATCGAGTGAATGGAAAGATCTTATATTTCAGGAAGATTTGGAATCGGCCGTATCGAACTTTGAAAAGCATCGTGTCAATCCAGAACATCCCTACAATCAAATTGTAAGATACAAACATAAAAATGGGTCTACCGTCTGGATTAGGTGTCGTGGTTTAGCCATACGCGATGAAAATGGAAAGGCGATTCGCATGTTAGGCGCTCACACGGATATCACGGATTTGAAGGAAACTGAACTTGAGCTTTCCAGGCTGACAAAAGAGTATGAAAAAGTTTTCAATGGCACTTTGGATGCCATGTTTTTAGTAAGCGTACTTGAAAACGGTGACTTTCATTATGTTAGGAATAATCTTGCCCATCAAAATAAAACGGGCATTTCACTTGAGCAAATCGTGAATAAAACGCCACAAGAATTGCTTGGCAATGAGCTAGGTGACATGATTTGTGAAAAATATAAAGCATGTGTAGCTACCAGAAAAAGCATTACTTTCGAAGAGTTTTTGAACACGCCAAACGGCGACTTTACTTGGCTTACAAAGTTAACGCCAATCGTCGAAGAAGACCACGTAACACATATTGTCGGGTCAGCAACAGACATCACTGAACGCAAAAATCTTGAGGTTGAATTAGAAAAGTTCGCCAATTACGATAAGTTGACCGGTCTTCCAAATAGACGTCTATTCTTTGAACGATTAGACCGCATCGTGAAGGAAAGTGACCGCGATCAGCATCAGTTTGTCCTACTTTTTCTGGATTTGGATGGCTTTAAAGATATCAACGACAATTACGGACATGCCGTTGGCGATGAGGTCTTGATTACAATAGGCAATCGCCTATTACAATGCATCCGAAAATCCGATACAGTCGCACGCATGGGCGGCGACGAATTCACACTCATTATTCGAAACATTGAAAATGAAACGATCGTCCCTGATCTTGTCACTAAAATTCAAAATGCCCTACAAGAAGTTATGATCATACACGATATGAAATGCAAAGTGAACGCATCCATTGGCACCGCTATCTATCCGATACATGGTATCGATGGCGAAACCTTATTGCGCCATTCGGATTCAAGCATGTATGACGTAAAAAGAACACATAAGAGTGACTTAGAATTATTAGGCGATACGCCTAAACCGCTATTAGCAACAACTTAAACGCGTTCAATCACAAAACAAAAAGTCCTAAATTCATCACTTTGAATTTAGGACTTTTTAAATTTCTCAAGTGCCTGAACGCGATTTTTCACTTCTAGCTTTGAATAGATGTTGTTGAGATGCCATTTTACGGTTCCTGTGCTGATGAAGAGCATTTTACCAATATCTTCGTTTGATTTGCCCGACGCCACACATTCCAAAATTTCGATTTCACGACTGGACAAATCGAGTGTTGTCTTGTTCGACAACTGAGAAACCTGTTGTTTCAGAGGCGCTATCTCATATTGCTCAATCAATTTTACGAGCTGCTCCAATGCCTTTTGAGAGTAAAAAGTCGCTATTTCTCTTTGTTGAAGTTGCGTCATCATCTCTACCAAGATAAAGTTGAGCGACGCCTTCTGATTTTCCAACAGGACGAAAAGGCGCTCTGATATGAAGGGGTCGATTTTTGCACCCGTTTCATAGGCGACGAGCACGGCATAATAATCAAATATGCCTTTAATCATCGGCGAACTCAACGACGCGAACGTCTCCCTGCAGCTTTTGATCTCGCGGCTCAAGGCATCATATGCGTTTTTTCTTAAGTATATTTTTAGGATCATCCATTCGATGAGCCCATGCAAATGAAACATTTTTAGGGCATCAATACTGTTTTTGCACGTTTCAAGGTGCATGAGCGCAAGATCGAGCTTTCCAAGTTCGACGAAAGCCATGCCCATCGGCAGGTTGTAGACGGCTAATAGGTCATCTTTCACATGCGTCTCCGAAAACTGTGACGCACGGCTTCTCGCGCGTTCGGATGCCTCTATCACACCTCGGTAGTCGCCTAGCTTGTATAGGTTCAGGAGTTTGTTGACATCAGAGATAATCGCTAGAAATCGACAATTAAGTCCATCAAATGCGTTATACGCTTCCTGAAAATAGTCGACTGCGACGCGGTATGCATTGCGTTCGGAATAAATCTGACCAAGCGTCAGGTTTGCATTGGCATAAAACAGACTCACTTTGTCATCACCTAAAATACTGAGTGACAATTGGCCTTTCTGAAGCTTTTCATCCGGCTTAAGCGCATAAAGATCGCCGCAAAGAGACATCAAACTCTCATACAGTGAGCGCTCGCCCACCGAGGTAAGTTCAACATTTTGAAGCGTCCGCATCAACTTTGAAAGCGAAACATGATCGCCAAAAATAAAGGCCATCCATGCCATGATGAGTTTTGAAAATGCACTCAGCCGCTCTGTCTCACAAGACGCCAACTGTTGGTACACGCTGCTCAGTATTTCTGGTTCAAAAATGGCAGAGTGATTCGATACGAGCCAAGCATTGATGGCATCATATTCTTTGCGTTCAATGAACTCTGAAAGAACTGTCAAATCAATCGACTTGTGCTGCTGAGGCATAACATGCTCCGCCATATGGTCTCCCTCCATCAAGATGTTCTATACAATGTTCTATACAATTTTTTATACAATTTTTTATACAATTTTTTATACAATGTTCACTTCATTCTACTTACAATATACTATAAAAACCTAACTTTTGGCAGGTGTATTATTTCTCATGTTCTATAAAATAAAAATTGTGAAAAGCGTAACAACGATGTGTAGGGGAAAGTAAACGAAAGAAGTGAAATGCAAGAAATGAAACACAGGATGTAAGGCACGAAATTGTATGCAATATGCAAATTGTAAGGTATGGAACAAAATGGAGGGTAACATGCAAAATATAGGACACATGATTTTGAACTTATTATTTTTAGTATTACTGCTCTTGACGATGGTGAGCCTCTGCATCACTTTAGTTAAGTCAGTTATCATAGCCTGGAAACTGCTCGTGAAAAACAAGCAGGGTATCAACAAAAAAGGCTATACAAGAACTATTGCGCGGTTCGCAGTTCTCACTGGACTCACCCTATTCTTAATGGGGATCAGCCAATGGACGGCTTCAACGCCAAAGATTGAAGGTGAAAATGCAATCTCTGAATTGAGAGAGGTCACTTTCAATGGGCGAAAACAGTGGATCAGCATTCGTGGTGAGAACAAAGACGCGCCAATTTTACTTTTCTTGGCCGGTGGTCCAGGTGGCTCACAGTTAGCTGCCGTCAGATACGAAATGCCAGAACTCGAAAAGGAATTTGTCCTCGTCGGTTGGGACCAGCCCGGTTCAGCCAAATCTTATGGCGCTCGGAAGGACTTGACCGCTGATGATTATCTCCAAGATGGCCTAGCTTTGACAGAGTATTTGTGCGAGACCTTTGATCAGGAGAAAATCTATCTTGTCGGAGAATCATGGGGCAGCTATCTGAGTATCATGATGGCAGACCATACACCAGAACGGTTTTATGGAATCGCAAATACTGGACAAATGGTGGACTTCCTCGAAACAGAGCTCATCGATTATACAACGGCTTTAACGCTGTGTACGGAAAATGGCGATATCGACAAAATGACCAAGTTAATCAAACTTGGGACACCACCTTATTACGGGAAAGATGTTTCTTTAAAAAGTGCCCAGTATATTGGTTACCTAACGAGCAAAATGAACCACAACCCCGACATAAAAAATCCCGGCTATAGAACCGATCGTGACATCCTATCCGTAGAATACGGCATACTTGATAAGGCCAACTACGTGTTAGGCATACTGAATACCTATAACGACGTTTACCAACAGCTTTACGAGATCGATTTAAGAGCGTCACACACACAGCTGGATGTTCCAATCAAATTTATCATCGGCAGACACGACCTTAACGCCCCTACATCCCTTGCCGCTGAATACTTTGATTTGCTTCAGGCACCCGCTAAAGAATTTGTTTGGTTCGAACACTCTGGCCATAGTCCTTGGGTCAATGAATCAGAAAGATTTGTGGAAGAGCTCTTGAAATTCAAAGATCAAGTTGAGCATCAGATGTAACAAAAAAACAGGAGATTTCCGACCTACCGGTAGTCTCCTGTTTGCGTAAATGTTAGCAATGGCTTGTTTACGTTACCTTTATGTGAAAATAAATATAATTTGGAATTATGCAATTTACTAAGCACGATTAAGCCGATAAGCGTATAATAGAGGAATATACCTAGGTCTATATGCCTGACAAAATGCGTTCGGAGGTGATCGCCATTAAACTAAAATATAGAATCATCACATTGTCTTTAATTGTATTGATTTGTGCGATTATCAGCTATGTCTACTTGGTATCCACGGACGAACTGGCCGATCTATATAAAGAACAAACGCTTGAAAGTATCAAAGATACCAAGAAGGCATTTTTAAAAGATACAGTGAACAACCTTATCATCGAAATCGATCTACTGCGTGAATCCCGCCGTCTGTTTTATAAAGACCTCGTCGCAGCATCAGCAGGCCGCTTTAAAAATTTGCCTGAAGTACCAGATGCAAAATATCTAGAGCTCATCAAAACTTATTTTAACGCTCAGACCACTGCTAAAAACTGGATTGTCGTCGTTTGGGATTCCGAGACACAGTCTGTCGTATATAACCCACTTGATCTTTCCATATCGGATTGGGAAAAATCAAAAGAAGCTTTAACGGCAACCCTTTCTTCGTATCAAATCGTCAACCACGGCCGCTACGATTTTCTGATCGGCATCAGCGAAGCGGCTATCGATCTTGAAGTTCAAGCGATGATTCACGACAAAATACATCGCATGCGATTTTCTGAGGACGCCTATATCTGGGTCAATGAAGTCGTTAATTTCGAAGGTGGCAAGGATTACGCTTTCCGAAAAATCCATCCTAACAAACCCGAAACAGAAGGCATGCTGCTTTCTACGGATATGACGGATATAAAAGGCAATTTGCCGTATCTCGTTGAGTTAGAAGGTATCAATAATGAAGGGGAAATCTTTTTCACTTACTTCTTCCAAAAATTGAGCAGCGACGTCATCGCAGAAAAACTGACGTATGCGAAGCTCTATGAACCGTATAACTGGATCATTGACATGGGCATCTATCTGGACGACCTACAGGCATTTGTGGACAGCACCAGCAATCGCAGCAAAGAATTAGCATCTAAGACAGTGTCCATACTAGTCATCCTATTATTTTTGATCGTCTTTGTAGGGTTTGGCCTTCAGATTATCAACGAAAGATGGTCTTATCGTTTAACTAAAAATAGTCTCGAGGCAGAAATCAACTACGATACACTGACAAAGGTCTACAGCCGAAATTATGGCATCAAGGCATTGACAAGATGCCTTGAGGATTCCAAAAAAGGCGGGCACTTATACACCATTATGATGTTTGATATTGACGACTTTAAACGCATCAACGATCAATATGGTCACGATTTTGGCGATGTGGCGCTTAAAAGTGTTTCTGGTTCAGTGCTTGAGCTGATTCGCGCAACAGATATGTTGATAAGATGGGGCGGTGATGAGTTCATCATCATATTTGATGGTCTCAGAAAAGAAATGTCCGAAACTGTCGCACGCAAAGTTCTAGAAAATGTGTCCAATGTAAAGCTCGAAACAAATGACGGCATCGTCGTCGTACCAACGATCTCGCTTGGCATCAGCTATTTTGAAAACACCGATAAAGACTTCAACGACGTGGTCAAACGCGCAGACCTGGCGATGTACCATGCCAAGTCAAATGGTAAAAATCAAGTGTCAATGCATTAAATGAAATGCTTATGTAAACATAAAAAGGATCAAGATGCGAATAGCTAATCACTATGCGCTCTTGATCCTTTGTTTGATTTTATGATTATATATGTTGCTTGCGTTATACAAACGCATCCATCTTCATGCCTTTACCGACGAAACGTCTGAGTTCAGCGATAGACTCTTTTGTATGCTGCGTTTGTTCAGCTTTTGCCTGGTCAAATCGCCTGAAAAATGCACCATCTACTTTTTTAGATAGGATATATTCTGAGCTTGTCGCCTGTCTGATGGCGTTGTCTATGTGCGCTTTTTGTTCGGATTTCGCCTTTTCGGTAATTCTATCTAAAGCCGTGGTTTTAGAGGGCATCGCGTTAAATGCCTTCCACATGTTAGATAAACTCGAATCTGGGTTAAATCGATTCATAAAAGCCTCCTAAAAAACGACATCACATACTTCAATCCTTCGTGTATATATTCCCATATTTTGTGAAAATAATCAATATCTATTTTACATACTCGCATAAAAAGCCGTCACATATAAATTGTGACGGCTTTTGGGTTGAAATCACCTGAGTTGAATTTACTTGGTTTGAATGGGTCTATACTTTAAACTTGCGGATCATGGTTTGAAGGCTTTGTGCCATTTCAGATAGATCTTCACTGGCTTCTGCGATTTGTTCTGCAGACGCTGTTTGCTCTTCTATCGCTGCAGATGCTTGCTCTGTTGAAGCGGCATTTTCTTCTGCAACGGCTGAAAGTGTATCGATATTGCCCATGACAAGGGTCTTATTTTCTTCCATTTTCATACTCGTTTGATTGATGAGATTTACGAGCTTCTCAGAATGGCCTATCGCTCCAGCGATTTGATCAAACGTATCTTTTGTAAGCGCGACACATTTTTCTTCTTCTTTGACGATGACACCAGATTCTTGCATCTTTTGAACCGCAGTTTCTGCATCCTTTTGAAGTCTTGATACCATCTCATCGATCGTAGTCGTCGTGAGCCTTGATTGTTCCGCCAACTTTCGAATTTCATCAGCGACTACAGCAAACCCTCTGCCGTGCTCGCCTGCTCTCGCAGCTTCTATTGATGCATTGAGTGCAAGTAGATTCGTCTGTTCAGAGATAGATGTGATCATGCTACTCGCTTCACTTATTTTTGCAGAACTTTCGTTTGTCTTCTGAATGCTACTGAATACAACATCTGACGCGACAGCATTTTCATGTGTTTTATTGGCCAAATCAGAAACGACCGTCAAGCCAACGCTTACCAATCGCGTAATCTCTGCTGAGGCATTTGCTAAATCTTGTGTGCCCTTCTGATTGTTTTCAATCTCGACGCTTAAATGATTAAGAGCCGTTGCCGCATCCATTGTGTTTTTTGCTTGATCTGATGCGCCTTTTGCTATTTCATTGACTGTCTGTGCAACTTCCTCAGAAGCTGTCGCAGATTGATGCGACGTTGCTGTCAGTTCTTCAGATGTTGCAGATACTTGTTCCGCTGTACTGGATACATTGATTAGTAATTCGCGGACATTTTCTGACATGGAGAATAACGCGGTGGTCATTGAACCAATTTCATCTTTTCTCTTTTCAATTTTACTGAAATCTACAGTTTCATCTTTGGTAAAATCAAGCGCTGCCTGTCTATTTACGATTTGTGTCAACGCAACTATAGGTGTAGCAATCGATCTCGCTAAGAAAAATGCCACGACACTGGCAATAACGACGACAACTGCGATGATGCTGAGCAAAGAAACAAACAACTTGCTAACGCCACCAAGGACTTCGCTTTTGAACGCAGTGTTGACGAGCGTCCAGTTGGTTCCAACGATTGGATGGTATGCGTAATATAGGTCGTTACCTTTATAAGTATATGAGCCAACGCCTTCTTTATTTTTCAAAATATCTTCAAATGCCGTTGCAACTGGCTTCAGCGTTTCATCGGTTTTAACTGCTTCTATCGGTTGAAACTGCGTCATGACAAATTCTCTGTTTTGGTGGGCAACTGTGATGCCTTTATCATTGATAACATAGGCATACCCCTCGTCGCCAAAGCCCATTTCGTCTGTTATTTCAGATAAGGCGTTGCCATCTCGTCTGCCGATCAATGCGCCTATGACGCGACCGTTTTTTGTAATTGGTACGGCATACATAAGTACTGCCGAATTTGTCACTTTGCTTATCAAGACGTCTGAGACATTCATCTCACCTGCAAGTGCTTTTTGGATATACGTACGATCCGATAAATCGGCTTCATCACCGCTCGTTACATAAGTCGCTTGCCCTGTTGGTGTGACGATGGCCATATCCAAATAACCAAGCCTTTCAACGTCCCCTTTAAGTGTCTCTTGTTGAATCTTAAAATTCATCGATTGTGTGTCTGAACGGTTTGCAATTTCTTGTAAGATCAACAATCGGTCATTGACGATGATGTTAATTTTTTCCGCGCCAAGCTGTGTTGCATCGACTAAAGCTTCCTCTGCTTCATTCGTCATGCTTTGACCGCTGATAAATACCGAAATACCCCCTACTATTACGCATATCAATACGGCAAATAATACGATTAATAGCGTCACTTTCCTAGTTATACCACTTCTCATTGCTTTCTCCTTTATAAGTTATGGGATTTGAACCCTTCTAACCGTGAACTTTGTGATTTTTTGGTATTGTTAAATTTATAACCAATATGTATCATAAGAATTATACACGCATGTACTATTTCATGTCTACACATATTTGCAAACGAAATTGTGAACAATAATGGTAAATGAAGTACCCCGCATTCATTTGGGTATAAATCATTTTGAGGATATTTTCACATTGAATCAACGCGCATTATCAATTGAAAGGAGACCATCATGAACCAACCATCCATGCTCAACAAATTTGAAATTAGCCTTTGTAAAGAGGATGCTTTGACAACCTTGCTCCAAATTGAGGACGACCTATTAAGCCAACCAGATTTTGATATTAATTTGTATGATAAAAATCAGACCGCAATCCTATTTGTCGACGTCTTAAGCGGCTTTGTGACGGAAGGTAATTTGAGCTCAGATCGCGCACTGGTCATACTCGACGCACTTAAGAAGCTCGATGAACAGACAGATGGCTTCAGCAAAGTGTATTTTGCAGACCATCACACGAAGGACTCGGTAGAGTTTAGCGCCTACCCGCCGCATTGTCTCATCGACACACCAGAAACGGAATTTGCCATAAAATTTGACACCGAACACCCGAAATCGGTCATAGTAGCAAAAAACTCCGTCAACGGATTTCTTGCGCCAGCGTTCTCAGAGTGGCTGGCACTCCATGATCACATAAAAAATTATATCGTCGTAGGTTTGGTGACAGACATTTGCGTCATGAACTTTGCCCTTACACTCAAAGCGTATTTGAATCAATGGAATATTCATGCATCCGTGGTCGTTCCAATGTCAATGGTCGAGACATTTGACCTCCCTGCCACCAATCATTTGGCACCGCTTATGAACCTTTTTGCGCTGTATAATATGAAGATGAATGGAATTCTTTTGACCAAATAGTATCGAATCATCGACATCAAATTGTTATGCATATACATGTGCAATTTGTTGACATTTATTTTAAAGCGTGCTATCTTTATGTTAACTTAATATTTCTTCAGGGCAGGGTGAAATTCCCGACCGGTGGTATAGTCCACGAACCGCTCACGCGGTTGACTTGGTGTAATTCCAAGACCGACAGTAAAGTCTGGATGGGAGAAGATGTGTTTTTTGTCTTATGTTTATTTGCCCTGGTTATTTTTATATAGCCAGGGCTTTTTTGTACACAAGACAAAACTATGGTTTCAACACATGACTGCTTTTTCGAACGCCCTTTATCTTTTAAAGGGCGTTTTTTTATTGAAATCAGGAGGATCATAACCTTGAACGATTTTTATTATATGAAACGCGCACTTGAGCTTGCCAAGTTCGGAGAAGGTCACACGGCGCCAAATCCTTTGGTCGGCGCCGTCATCGTAAAAGACGGACAAATTATCGGCGAAGGCTGGCACGCAGTTTACGGTGGACCACATGCTGAGATTATGGCCTTCCAAAGTCTGAATGCCTCCGCCGAAGGTGCGACACTCTATGTCACACTTGAGCCGTGTAGCCATTTTGGCAAGACACCCCCTTGTGTGGACGCCATCATCGCACATAAAATTTCAAAAGTCGTAGTCGCAATGTTGGACCCAAATCCACTGGTAAGTGGCCGTGGTGTTCAAAAGCTGACAGAGCATGGTATCACTGTAAAAACGGGCATTTTAGAATCCGAATCAGCCGATCTCAATGAACCATTTTTGAGATTCATCACAACAGGTCGTCCGCTTATCGTCATTAAAACGGCCATGACACTTGATGGCAAGCTCGCTTCTGCAACTGGTGATTCCAAATGGATATCAAATGCCGCTTCTAGGCAAATCGTTCACAAGCTGCGAAACAAATATAGCAGCATCATGGTGGGCATCGGAACGGTGCTGGCTGACGATCCAAGTTTGACGACGCGGTTGGACGCTACAGTTACGGACGTTGCAGTAGCTCCAATTCAAATCTCCTCTGACCCCCACCGAATCATCGTCGATACACATGCGCGTACGCCACTAGCTGCAAAAGTTTTAAATCTGCCTGATTCTAAGGCGATGACCATCATCGCCACTACAGAATTGGCACCACTGGAAAATAGATTAGCGCTTGAGGCGAAAGGTGCTACAGTACTGATACTTCCTTCAAAAGACGGTCATGTCGATCTAAAAGCGCTCGTAGAAAAACTCGGCGAGATGCACATCGACAGCGTACTCGTCGAAGGCGGATCAGAGCTAAACTTTTCGCTTTTCAATGAACAACTCGTCGATCGCGTATTTGCCTTTATTGCACCCAAGATCATCGGTGGCAGAAATGCAAAAACACCTGTCGCAGGTGATGGCATCGCCATGATGCGGGATGCCATACAGCTTGAAAATGTTAAAGTCTCAATGATTGCGTCGGATATTTTGATAGAAGCCACTGTAAAGAAGGAGGAATTATGTTTACCGGATTAGTCGAGGAAATCGGAACCATTGTTAGCATTTCCAAGGGACTCAAAGCCTCTACACTTACTATAGGGGCAAATTATGTATTAACTGACGTAAAAGTCGGCGATAGCATCAGCACCAATGGCGTCTGCCTCACCGTGACGCAGTTCAGTAAAAGTCAGTTTTCAGTGGATGTCATGCCTGAAACGATGAACCGAAGCAATTTTGCTTTGGCAAAAACGGGCATGAAAGTGAATCTGGAACGTGCACTGCGCATGGGCGATCGACTTGGCGGCCATATGGTTTCTGGACACATCGATGGCACGGGTAAAATTGTCGCCATAGATAAGGATGAAAATGCCACTTGGTACACATTATCAGCGCCTGCAAGCATCATGAAATACATCATCGAAAAAGGTTCAGTGGCTCTCGACGGCATCAGCTTAACCGTGGCAGCTGTGGATTTTGAATCATTTAAAGTATCGATTATCCCCCACACGCGTGCGATGACGACGCTGGATGCACGAAAAGTTGGCGATATCATCAACATCGAATGCGACGCCTTTGGCAAATACGTCGAGCGGATCACAGCATTCAATCAAGTAAGTCAAGGACAACAAGAACATCGAAACGCAAAAACAAAATCTAAACTGGATATGGCATTTTTAGAGCAAAACGGCTTTTTATATTAGGAGGACATATGATTTTTAATACGATCCAAGAGGCAATTGAAGATATCAAATTGGGCAAAATGATCGTCGTCGTAGATGATGAGGACCGTGAAAATGAAGGCGACCTCCTCATGGCTGCCGACATGATCACAACTGAAGCAGTCAATTTCATGGCGATGTACGGCCGTGGCCTCATCTGCGTGCCGATGGCAAAAGACCGTCTCGACTCACTTGGAATTGGTCAAATGGTTGTGAATAACACTGACCCAAAAGAAACTGCATTCACAGTTTCTGTGGATGCTTTCACATGCACGACTGGCATTTCAGCGGAAGAACGTGCGATGACGATCAAATTGCTCGTCAATCCAAATGCTCGTGCCACTGATTTTAACAAACCAGGCCACATCTTCCCTCTTAAGGCAAAGCATGGTGGCGTGCTCGTACGCGCTGGCCATACAGAAGCAGCAGTAGACCTTGCAAGAATGGCTGGCTTCAGCGAAGCGGGCGTCATCTGTGAAATCATGAACGATGATGGCTCTATGTCTAGGGTACCTGAACTTACGAAGTTTGCTGAGAAGCATGGCCTGAAGTTCATCACCATCGCCGACCTCATCGCCTATCGAAGCAGAAACGAACGCCTTGTTGAACAAGTGGCAACATCGGAGCTACCTACAAAATACGGTGATTTCAAGATGGTCGGCTTCAACAATCTCCTCACTGGCGAGCACCATGTGGCACTTGTAAAAGGCGATGTGACGGATGGCGAACCAGTACTTGTGCGCGTCCATTCAGAGTGCTTAACAGGCGATGCGTTTGGATCACTCAGATGCGATTGTGGCGACCAACTGGCGGCTGCCATGAAAGCGATCAACGAAGAAGGCAGAGGCATCCTCCTCTACATGCGACAGGAAGGCAGAGGCATTGGGCTCATCAATAAAATAAAAGCGTACAATCTGCAAGATCAAGGCATGGATACTGTCGAAGCAAACGTCGCCCTCGGTTTTCCAGAGGATATGCGGGATTACGGCATTGGTGCACAAATTCTATATCAACTTGGTGCAAAAAAACTCAAGCTCATGACCAACAATCCAAAAAAACTCAGTGGCCTTGAAGGTTATGGCATCGAAATCATAAAACGCGTAGAAATCCAAATGAACCACAACGAACAAAATGAATTTTACTTGAAAACAAAACAAGAAAAAATGGGCCATATGCTCGACATGAAAAAATAGGAGGTATTTAATATGAAAGTATATGAAGGCAATTTGGTATCGGAGAATCAAAAATTTGGCATCATAGTAGGTCGTTTTAACGAATTTATCGGGTCAAAGCTACTCGGCGGCGCACTTGACGCACTCAAGCGTCACGGCGTATCAGAAGACAATATCGAGATTGCGTGGGTTCCAGGCGCTTTTGAAATCCCTTTGATCGCTAAAAAAATGGCGAAATCACAAAAATACGACGCTGTCATCTGCCTTGGTGCAGTCATCAGAGGCGCTACCCCACACTTTGACTACGTTTCTGGTGAAGTGACAAAAGGCGTTGCACAAGCTTCCCTTGAAACTGAAGTGCCAGTCATCTTTGGCGTTTTAACAGTGGATTCTATCGAACAAGCGATTGAACGTGCAGGCACGAAAGCGGGCAACAAAGGCTATGACGCTGGCGTTACTGCAATCGAGATGGCAAACCTCCTAGCGGTCCTCTAAATATGGATCGACAAGAAACGCTATCGCTAAATAATGGCGCACGTTATAAAACGCTGATTTTTGACTTTGATGGGACGATCCACGACACGATTCACGTATATTTTCCAGCTTTTCTGAAGGGCTATCAATATCTCGTGGATGCTGACATGGCTGAGCCACGAACTTTTACGCCAAAGGAGGTTTCCATTTGGCTTGGCTACAACAGCGACGACATGTGGAAAACCTTTATGCCAAATTGCCCTGAAGCGTTTCAAAATAAGGCAAAATCAATCATTGGTGATGAAATGCGGCTACAGATGGAAAATGGCAATGGCGTCCTTTATTCTGATGCAAACGACGTTTTATCCAAGCTGGTCGAAAGAGGCTATAAGCTCGTCTTCCTCAGTAACTGCAGCGAAGTGTACATGAATACGGCCATAAAAGTCTTTGGCCTAGACCGCTATTTCCATCAGTTCGTTTGTTCTGGGCAATATGGTCAAATGCCAAAGTCTGAAATACTAAGCGCTATCAAACACACTTTAGATCCAGAAATGGCCATCATCGGCGATCGCTTTCACGACATGGAAGCGGGTATCCAAAATGGGATCATGACGATAGGGTGCGCGTTTGGTTACGGTGAAACAATAGAGTTAAAACGTGCTGATAAAATCATCAATTCACTAAGTAAGTTATTGACGCTTTTTTAGGTTAACAATTGTTCTTTAAATTAAAAAAATCAAAAGTCGACACTTTCCAATAGGATTCGTGTCGACTTTTTTTGATTGAGGAAATTGCATAATTAATTGATACAATTATTCTTTACTTATTAGCTTCTGAACCCCACCAATTACATGTCCATTTAGCACTTCGATGAGTGCATCTACGTGCTTTGATGTCACTTTGCCACCTGTGGTCATGGATAGGTTTCTGAGCGGCAGTTCATTGATCATCGCGATGATCATCGCGACCTGTTTGGCATCAACATCCCCAAACATTTTATCGACTTGTTTCCCAATAATCTTATAGAGTTGCCGTCCAACAAAAGTCGTCTGAATCTCCCGAATCGTCGTATTGCGATTAAAGTTACCTTTTTGGCTAATTGGTTCATGGACAATCCCTTTGCCGTATAGCGCTTCAAAGTCAGATTTAGTGACGTCCCAATCAGGCGTTACGTCATAGTACTTTCGGAGCGTTTCTCTCTGGTTATTGAGCGATTCGTCAAAATCAGAAGTTGAAGTCACTATTAATGCAGCCTTTGACAGAATATCCGTCGATGAAGCGCCAACGAGTATCTCAAAGGTGCCGGTCTCCACGACCCAATCCTCTAAATGGACATTATAATAAGCAAACGCGCGTTTATCACAGACAAATGTGGCTGTTTTTATCTCACCAGGCATGAGTTCTAGTTTTTCAAAGCCTTTAAGTTCTTTGTCAGGCCTGAAAATCGTCGATTCCATATCACGTACATAGAGCTGTACGATTTCTTTACCTGTTCGGTCGCCGACATTTTTCACATCAACGCTGATCTCAAGTGTTTCAGAATC
Source organism: Acidaminobacteraceae bacterium (assembly GCA_942493125.1). Classification (GTDB taxonomy): domain Bacteria; phylum Bacillota; class Clostridia; order Peptostreptococcales; family Acidaminobacteraceae; genus Fusibacter_C. Next base: position 1,467,508 of record OW818667.1, read on the forward strand.
CAGCATGTCCTCTTTTGAAAGTCGCAAGTCACTGTATTCAAATTTCGTATAGGAAAGGCCATAGCCAAAAGGAAATCTAACAGGCTGCTGGATTTTGTCAAAATAGCGGTAACCAACATAAAGTGCTTCCCTATACTCAACGCCTTTTGGACCCATTGGAAAATACTTTGATGCTGCGATATCTTCAAGTGCCAGTGGAAACGTTTCAGCCAATTTACCACTTGGATTGACGTCTCCAAAGAGTACATCCCAGAGGGCATTGCCACCTGCTTGACCGGGCAAATAGCATTCGACAACCGCTTTTGCAGACTCAAACCATGGCATGAGCACTGGTGACCCGTTATTTAACACCACAACTGTATTTGGGTTGGCTTTAAGAACAGCTTCTATCAGCGCATGATGGGACTTTGGCAAATCTAGGTGTTCTCGATCAAAGCCCTCCGATTCATAAGCATCTGTAAGACCAACCATCAGCACGACGAAGTCAACGGTCTTTGAAAGCGCCACGGCTTCATTGATCATGGCTTGGTTAGGGGTATCGTCGAGCACGTCATATCCTTGTGCATAAGGAATAGAAAGGTCCGTTCGTTCAATGTAGGCATCATAAGCTGTATCGAGCTTTGTCGTCGTGACGAGAGAGCTTCCCGCCCCTTGATACCGTGGATGCTTCGCAAATTGTCCGATCAATGCAATGGATTTTCTCGAATCAACAATCGGCAAAAGGCCGCCATCATTTTTTAAGAGAACTGTACTTTCAGCAGCAGCGCGTCTCGCCAGTGTATGTTGTGCTTCCTTATCATACGTCGCATCAAATTTTGCCAATTCTGTGCTTTTAAAAATCAACGTCAGAATACGTCTGACAGCATCATTTAAAATCTCAACATCTAAAAACCCAGTTTTTACAGCAGATACAATCTGAGCATCTGTAAAGCCACCAGAATTGGGCATCTCGAGTTCAAGGCCTGCTTTAAGACCTGAAACGCGGTCATTGGTTGCACCCCAATCCGTCACAATTAGCCCCTCATGTCCCCATTCCTCTTTTAAAATATGGGTGAGTAGCCCTTTATGTTCGCTTGTAAATTCACCATTTAATCGATTGTAAGAACACATGACCGTCCAAGGCTTAGCCTTTTTAACGGCAATCTCAAACCCCGTCAAATAGATTTCTCTCAAAGTTCGGCTGTCGACAAATGCGTCAATGGTCATGCGATTGGCTTCTTGGTTATTGACGGCAAAGTGCTTGAGTGAGGTCCCTATCCCTTGCGACTGAACGCCATCGATCATCGCTGCAGCTAGTTCACCTGCAAGTAGTGGATCCTCAGAAAAATATTCGAAGTTGCGACCGCAAAGTGGCGAGCGCTTGATGTTGATGCCTGGTCCCAATATCACAGAAACTTTCTCTGCCTGACAGGTTTCGCCAAGTGCTTTACCGATTTCACCGAGAAGAGCCCTATCCCAACTTGAAGCTAGTGTTGCCGCAGTCGGAAAACAAGTGGCGGGAACACTGGCATTGAGTCCTATATTGTCGCTGTCATCCATCTGTTTTCGGAGGCCATGTGGCCCATCCGACACCATGATTGATGGTATACCAAGTCGATCGACACTTTTTAAATTCCAAAAATTTTTACCTGAACAAAGTGATGCCTTTTCTTCGAGCGTCAACTGCTTTAACAGTGCTTCTATAGCCATCGTCAGCCTCCTAAGACATGATCTCAGTGGTACATAATGCTACAATTGCAGGATCAAATTGTGTTCCAGAATTTCGTCTAAGCTCAATGATCGCCTCATCCGGCGTTTTAATCGCCTTATAAGGACGGACTGAGGTCATCGCTTCATAAGCTTCTGCTACAGCTATAATCCTTGCTATCAGCGGAATTTCTTCCCCTTGTATGCCTTTTGGATACCCAAGTCCATCCCAGCGTTCATGGTGATAGAGGGCGTACTCGGATAAATAGGCGTAAGCATCAACGGATTTTAAAATATGATAGCTGCTTTCAGGATGTCTCTTCATCTCATCATAATCTTGGCTTGAGAGCAGCCCTGGGTTGTTTAATATCGCCTCGTGGATAGTGATTTTTCCAATGTCGTGCATCAAGCCAGCAATCTCAGTCTCATGTAGTGTTGCAGAGTCGAGCTGCATTGCCATACCGATTTTTTTGCTGAGATAACTGACGCGATCGGCGTGGTGCTTTTCTTGTTGGCATTTTTCATTAAGCGTTTTCAAGATGACTTGTATGGTCAAGTTTCGCATGCTTTGCGTCTCCGATAGCTTGCGTCTGTACATGCTCTCTTCTGCTTTTATGAATACATCCGTAATTTTTTGATCGCTCATGGTCTTTGTGTCCCATCCTATGGATACGGACATGACGATGCTGTCGAGTTTTTCGTCGTTGACCGCATGGTAGATGCGGTTCATGATATGCTCTGCTTCCATATAGGATGTTCTAGGCAGCAAGACGACAAATTCATCGCCGCCAATTCGCGAGACAATATCATCGGAACGACATTCTCTTTTGATCGTAGAAGATACGCGTTTTAACAGTTCGTCCCCTTTGAGATGACCAAATGCGTCGTTGGTCAACTTTAGTCCATTGACGTCGATCATGGCGATGGAAAACGGTAAATTCCGTTCTGTATCCAATCTTGAGAGTTCCTCTTCAAAATACCTGCGGTTATAGAGCCCTGTCAACTGGTCATGATAGCTCAAGTAGACGATTCTTTCCTGCTTTTCTTTTTTCTCGGTATAATCTCTGAAAACTAAAACCGCACCGAGAATGCTACCTCTTTCATCGCGAATAGGTGCTGCACTATCCTCAACAGGAAGCGTTTCTCCATTTTTTCGAACCAGCAATTTGTTTGCTGAAAGTTCTATTTTTTCACCCGTTTCTAGTACATGCTGTACTGGGCTTAGGTAAGTGAGTTTTGTGAACTCATCAATCAGTCTAAATACCTCTTGAAAATCTTTTCCCTTCGCCTTTTCAAGAGTCCAACCCGTCAAATTTTCAGCGACGGCGTTCATAATGTCTATTTTGCCATATATATCCGTAGAAATGACGCCATCACCAAGTGAGTGAAGCGTCGTCTGAAGGAGTGCTTTTTCTTGCCTTAGCTCTTGTTCAAGCCTTTTAAGTTTAGTCACATCTGTAAAAATCGTGACGAATTGTTTTGGTTGTGGTGAGTAGACACTGACTGAAAAAAATCTGCCAAGTTCTCTGGAATAGTTGTTGAAAGTCAACGTTTCGCCGTTCAGAGCGACTTCGCCGTACTTTTCAATCCAATCTTTCTCAGTTCTCGGTAAAATATCTAGAACCCTTCTGTTGATGATTTCGGATTTTTTAAGCCCTGTGATGCGCTCAAAGGCGTTATTGACATCCAGATAGAGATAATCAATCGGCTTTCCATTTTCATCACAGATGATTTCATGTCTTGCAAAACCTTCTTGCATATTGTCGAACAAAGTTTTGAGTTGATTATTTGATTTTTCCACACTTTCCCGATTTCGTTTGACGAAAAACAAGGTGATAAGTATGGCAACTAAGCATACTGCAAGCAATCCAGTTATCAGATGCAAATATTCATTATCAAATGTTATCAATCGTGACCTCCACCTTTTATTTTTACAACTTCCATTACCACAATTATAACCGTACCAATAGTGCTTGTATAGTAATATAATCTTTTTGCTTTAACCTTTAAAAAAGGGATATAAATGTGGTAGAACTTTCTGATAGTGATGCGCCACCCTCACAAATGGCTGCGATCCATATCTCGGATAAAAAAGAACGCGCCTCAAAATGAGCGATTCATTTGAGGGGCGTTCTTTGTGTTCATGCATCGATAATCATGCATCTATGTTGATAAATTTTACTCTAAACCTGCCAAAGACGAGGGCATATGACATGAGAAACCCTATAAACAGCAATAAGCTAAACAACGCTATGATGAATTGGCCACCAAAGTCTGGCATCCACTTGACCATGAGAAATCCAATGCCGCCAAATATGAGTCTTGGTAAGAATGCGATCATAATATTGAGATTGTTTTTCACTGCGGCCGTAGGGTTTGACCAATTCAGATATGGCCTCTGTATATTGATCAATAAGTCCATCGTGCTAAAGCATAGTGTTGCCATGATGCAGAATACGAGTGCCAATACGATATCTACAGCTGTAAGTGGCAATATCCAAACAGCTGCAAAAGCCAAGATCAGCGATGCGCCGCCATTTAAGATCACGGATGATAAGATGCGGGTTAAGAGATTTTCATTGACGGAAATCGGTAACACACGCGTCTCCCAAAACGTCTTGCCCTCTCTCGTAATAACCGTGGCAGATAGTGTTCCCATAATACTTGGTGCACTGATAATGCCAGCGTAGATATAGACTAAGAACGGCTTGAACATCGGATTCTTAAACGTATCTAGTGTCATCATGCCCATGGCGAAGTAGATGCCGAAAAGAAGAAGTGGTACGAATATCGTGAGCACGATGTTGAGCAGAAAAGTCGGATTGCTTGTAATGATGCCAAAGTGGCGTTTGATGAGCAAATATCGTTTTGAGTGCAACGTATAGGCTACTTTACCATTTTTGACAACTGTTCCACCGCCTCGTTCCTGGTTATATTTTAACAAGGCACCTTTATATAAGCGACTTGCAGTCATTTTCAATACAACGACGAATGCGACATTGAGGAGCACATATAAGAGCGTATCGAGCCATGAACCCATGATCATCTTCGTCAACCAGACACTCGGTGGGAATTTGCTGCCTATGAGGGCGATTAAGCCATCACTGCTCGCAACATATTTTTGAAGCGATGCAGGATCCATTTGAATACGGGTGAATAAGAGTTGTAAGACGATGATCGTGATGAGAAGTAATACATTGCCCACAATGACCATCAAGTTTCTGTTTTTTCGACCGCCGACAAACGACATAAATGGCAGAATGACAAGTGTCGAGAAGATCATCGGCATAAGTGGCGTCAGCAAGACGCCTATGAAACCCAGCAAAAGAGATAGCGGTTTAATTCCATCGTAAAGGCCATAGAAGCCGACGCTCAGGCCAAATAATGCTGCAGAAATAATGACTAAATAGACGTATACAGAGGCAAGCTTTGAGAAGACAACTGTGTCATCTTTGACAGGCAAAGTCGCGATGAGCATCAAATCTTTTGCGTAAAAGAAAACGGAGATGATGAGTGGAATGCCGCTAAAAAACACGAACATCGTCGTACCCACGTATAAATACGTCAAAGTCAGTTCCGGATACCCGATCGTCGCAAAGGAAAGGTACAATTGCCTGACTAACTCAAATGCTGGCATCATGATAAGGATTGGCAACAGGATCATCAACTTGCCCATCCACTTGTTCTTTATATTGAGCTGCTGTGTGTAGCGGCTAAAAAAATCTTTCAATTGTATTTTCGTAAGTGCCCATAGTTTATTCATCTTTGGTCATCTCCAGGAAAATGTCTTCAAGCGATACATCTGTATTGTTGGTGATTTCGTCAATCGTACCACAACCGATCAATTTACCCTTGTGGATGATTGCGACACGATCACATAAGTTTTCCACAACTTCTAGGACATGTGATGAGAAAAGTACCGTTCCACCTTCTGCACAATGTTCCTTCATCAAGTCTTTGAGGACTTTTGCAGAGTGTGGGTCCAGCCCAACGTGTGGTTCGTCCAAAATAAACAGCTTTGGTTTTGGAAGCAGTGCACCGCATATCATAAGTTTTTGTCGCATACCATGTGAATAAGCATTGACCGTCTGAAGCAAAGCATCATCAATTTGAAACATCTTTGTATAACGCTGGATGCGTTCTTTACGGTCATTTAAAGACACTTCATACATATCCGCGATAAAGTTCAAGTAGTCGATGCCCTTTACGGCATCGTAGATTTCAGGATGGTCCGGTACAAATGTAAAGCTCTTCTTTGCAGCGACAGCATCTGTCTTGATACTATGACCATCTACAAAAATATCGCCATCCGTTGGTGCGATGATTCCTGTGATCATCTTAAGCGTCGTCGTCTTACCAGCTCCATTTGGTCCGATAAATCCAAAAATTTCGCCTTGATTGATGCTCATACTCAGTGCTTCAACCGCTTTCTTGTCTTTCCCATATACTTTCGTAACGCCTTTAATCTGCAACATAACTTCACCTCAATCATTCTTTAATACACCCACTATCATTCTAATTAAGAAATATTAAAAAACACTTAAATTTTTGATAAGAAGTAAAAACAGCCCCCATAAATGATTGAAGGCTGTTGTAAGTGTTAGTTATAATTTTCAAAAATTGCTCAATTCAAACGAATAGATCCACTTTTTCCGTCACATGTATAATATGCAGTGACTGCTGTACCTTCGATATTGATGTACACATTGACCTCACCAATAGTGGCTGGATCGATCCCCTTTTCCGTACAGCCCTTCTCGATTTGCTCCAATATTTCAGTTTCCTTTAAACTTGCCAAATCAATCCCGCTAAGTTGTAATACGACTTTGGAAATCTTCATTATTTAGTCTCCTTGTATTTTTATAATGGAAAATAGTCCCTTGTAAACATTTACCCAGCTAAATAAGTAATAAACAAAAATGAATTTAGTTGACAGCGCAACTATCTTTTAGTAAACTAGTTGCATACACAACTAAATTAAGAGGTGTCAAATGAAACAATCTGAAGAAGTACAAGAATCACAAAATGAACAAAACGGGGAAGTCTTTCATATCGGACGCTTCATCTCAGTACTCTACCGTGCAGGTCAGTCCTTTTTTTCTACGAAAGCCAGTAACTTCGAGATAGGTGGCGGCCATATGGGATTGATTTTCCACCTCTACAAGCATGATGGCGCTAGTCAAGATGAACTCAGTAAAGCTCTCGAGGTAGATAAAGCGACGATCACGCGTTCAGTCAGCAAGCTGGAGGAAAACGGACTAGTTGAAAGACAGCGCGATGCATCCGATCAGCGCATCAATCGCATCGTTTTGACTGAGAGTGGTCACGCCATGCAAAACGATTTGAAACATATTGCCTTCGAATGGCAAACGACGCTGCTCGATGGTTTTACCGACGAAGAACGTGAAACCCTGAAGACGCTTTTCGATAAGCTCATGATCAATGCACGCAACTACAAACAAGGTGCCTGCAAATAAACTATTAAGGATAAATTTATGTCAAATAACGAATTATTAAGAACCGAAAGCATCGGTAAACTGCTCTTTAGATTCTCACTTCCAGCAATCGTTGGCATGATGGTCAACGCCTTATACAATGTCGTAGATAGAATGTATATTGGTTGGATTGGACCACTCGCCATGACGGGTATCGGTCTGTCGCTTCCTTTGATGGTCCTAATAATGGGCTTCGCCATGCTCGTCGGAATCGGTGCAGGGTCAAGAATCTCCATAAGACTCGGTCAAAATAGAAAAGAAGATGCCGAAAAGATACTCGGAAACGCGTTTACGCTATTATTCTTAATCATGTCTGCTGTCATGATTGTTGGCCTCACCTTTAAAACGGACCTTTTATACTTATTCGGCGCAAGTGAAGCGACCATCGGTTATGCGAGTGATTATTTAACCATAATCCTCTATGGCGCTATCTTTCAGGGTATCGGATTTGGTCTGACTGGCGTTATGCGTTCTGAAGGCAATCCAAAGAAAGCCATGTATACGACGCTGATTGCGGCTTTAACCAATATCGTGTTAGATCCAATTTTCATTTTTACATTTGGATGGGGCATCAAGGGTGCGGCCATCGCCACGATCTTTTCACAGTTTGTCAGCATGATGCTCGTATTCCACCACTTTACGATAGGAAAGAGCAATTTAAAGCTTTATAAGAAAAATCTGAAGCTGGATATGACGATCATCATCAGCATCATCTCCATCGGCCTGTCGCCCTTCTTGATGCAAGTTGCAGCAAGCCTTGTCTCCGTTATCACAAACAATGCCTTAAAAGCCACTGGTGGCGATATGGCCATCGGTGCGATGACCGTCATCAATGCCATCGTCCTCTTTTTCATGATGCCTATCTTCGGCATCAATCAAGGGACTCAGCCGATCATCGGCTACAATTACGGCGCTAAGGAGTACGGTCGCGTCAAGCAAGCCTTAAAACTAGCTATCATCGCAGGTACGTCGATCTCGACGTTCGGTTTTATCATGACCCAATTCTTGACAGTGCCCCTTATCAAGATCTTCAACAGCGATCCAGAGCTCTTGGCCATCGCCACAAAAGGCATGCGTATCTTTTTGATCATGTTGCCTGTGATTGGCTTCCAAATCATCAGCGCAAATTATTTCCAAGCTGTAGGTAAAGCGCCTAAAGCCATCTTCTTGAGCATGCTCAGACAAGTGATCGTCTTAATTCCACTGCTTCTGATCCTGCCAAATTTCTTTGGGCTGACAGGTGTATGGTATGCAGGACCAATCGCAGACCTCACGGCATCTCTAATGACTGCTTTCTTCTTATTTAGAGAAATGCGCCATTTAGATGAACCAACGCTCTCTGAATAACACTAAATTTATTGATCTGATCGATACACATAAAAAGATGCTCCAGGATTTTATTTCCTGAAGCATCTTTATTTTATATTATTGCTGTTAATTTATGATTTTGGTCGACTGATGGTGATATCTGTGACATATACTTTGCTGTCCATGGCGATACGTACGATGTTTCGAGCCACATCAGCAGGATCCATGAACTGGTCGACGTCATAACCGGATTGTGTTTCTTTCCAGAATGGCGTTTTCATGCCACCTGGGTAGATATTGATAATTTCGATATTCTTGTCACAAAGCTCGTAGCGAAGTGACTCGAGATACCCTCTAGCACCCCATTTTGCGGCATTGTAGATGGTTTCATTCTTCTTGCCTTTGAGTGCTGCAGTAGACAAAACACTGATGATGCGCTTTTCTTCATAAGGCTCTTCTTTAAGCATAAATCCTGTCATCTTCGAGGTGAACAGCATAAGGCCTATCATATTTGACTTCAAAACGTCGTCGATGGCATGCCTTGTGATGCCGGTCACCGGTCCATAATAGGTCGAACCCGCGACATTATAAAGATGCTTGATGCGTTTTTCCGACGTTTCAAGTATTTCTATAAATGCATTGACATCTTCTTCATCAGAAATATCCAGTGAATACGCCAATACATCTGCCTTAACCGAAATCTCTTTCAGCTTGTCTTTCGCTTCATCGAGCTTGGCCTGATCACGGCCTAAAATGATGACGTGTTCATCCATCTTGATCAAGTGTCTGGCAATCTCAAATCCCAGACCCGAACTTCCACCAGTTATCAAATGATACATAGCCCCTCCTCTGATACTTGTACTCATTAATAATATACCATTCTATACTGGTTTCAAACAGATACGGCACGCTCATCTATTTATCGAGTTTCATCAAGAGTTCGCCCGATTTGACAGCATTGCCTTCTTTCGCAAAGATCTCTGAAACGACACCATCCGCTAAGACGACGACACTTGTTTCCATCTTCATGGCTTCTACGATGGCTACGACCTGATTTTCTTTGACGACATCACCCGATTTAACGAGAATTTTTACAACTTTTCCAGGAATGGACGAGCCGACTTCATATTTGTTGTCCGGATCAGCCATAATTGCTTCCTGTACCATTGCTTCAAACTTGGAACCTCTGTCTTTAATCTGAACTTCACGACGGTTGCCGTTGACATCATAAGTGAGCTTAACGAGACCGACGCTGTTGACTTTGCCGATCTCAAGCAGCCTGACGATCAACTTCTTACCTGAAGCGATCTCAACCTCACAAGTCTCGCCTTCGTACATGCCATGGAAGAAGACATCTGAACCGATTCTAGATTGGTCGCCATGCTCTTCTTTGTATTTTAAATAATCTTCAAACACTTTTGGATACAGTGCGTAGCTGAGGATCTCGTCCATTTCAAATGGGCGCTTGTATGTCGTTTCAAGTTTCTCCTTGATGGCATCAAAATCTTCTGGAGGCAACAATTCACCTGGTCTGCAAGTGATCGGTTCTTCACCTTTTAACACGATACGCTGAAGTTCCACTGGGAATCCGCCATCTGGTTGCCCCATCATGCCTTGGAAATACGATACGACAGAGTCTGGGAATGCAAGATCTGCCCCTTTTTCCATCAAGTTGTGTGGTGTGAGGTCATTTTGCACCATGAAAATGGCCATGTCGCCCACAGCTTTAGAAGATGGCGTCACTTTTACGATGTCGCCGAAAATCTCATTGACTTCTTTGAACATCTCTTTGACTTCGCCAAATCGATGGCCAAGGCCAAAGCTCTCAACTTGCGGCTTCAAGTTAGAATACTGACCTCCAGGAATCTCGTATTTATAAATCTCAGCAGACGTGGATTTTAAATCCGATTCAAATTGTTTATAAACCGGACGCACATCTTGCCAATAATCACTGATCTCTTGTAATTTGCCAAGGTCGAACTGCGTGTCGCGCTCCGTGTTTTCAAGTGCTGCCACGATGGCGTTTAGAGCGGGTTGCGACGTCAGGCCAGACATACTAGACATGGCCGTATCGACGATATCCACACCGGCTTCAGCAGCCATAAGCAGTGTTGAGACGCCATTGCCCGTCGTATCATGGGTATGCAGGTGAATTGGCATACTGATTTCATTTTTCAGGGCTTTGATGAGCTTTGTTGCAGCATATGGCTTGAGTAGTGCAGACATATCTTTGATACATAGGATATGAGCCCCTGTCTTTTCAAGCATCTTTGCTTTATCTATATAATATTGAAGTGAATACTTGTCTCTCTTTTCATTTAAAATGTCCCCAGTATAGCAAATGCAGGCTTCAGCGACTTTGCCAGCGCTCAGCACCTCGTCTATCGCCACTTCCATGCCCTTCTGCCAGTTCAGTGAATCGAAAATCCTGAAAACGTCTATGCCGCGTTTCGCAGATTCTTTGATGAATGCGCGCACGACATTGTCCGGGTAGTTTTTATAGCCGACTGTATTGGCGCCCCTAATAAGCATTTGGAGCAATATATTTGGAATCTTTTCGCGAACGAGGTCCAGTCTTTCCCACGGTGATTCGTTCAAATAACGGTAGGCCACGTCAAATGTTGCACCGCCCCACATTTCTAGTGAAAATAAATCGCTTGCATGGTGTGCCGTTGCAGAAGCGACCTTTTTGATGTCCACGGTACGCATGCGCGTTGCAATCAGTGACTGCTGGGCATCACGCATCGTACAATCCGTAAGCAACAGCTTTTTCTGACCATGAATCCAATCCACAAGCCCCTTTGGCCCTTGTTCATCGAGAATTTGTTTCGTGCCGATCAACGTACTTTTGGGAATCTCTTTGTCATAGACAGGAACTCTCGGTACGTCGAATTCTTCCTTTTCACCCTTTGTTTCATTGACGACTTTCTCGCCGATAAATGAAAGGACTTTGAATTCAATGTCCGCCTTAGGCGTGATTTCAAACAGTGAACGATTTTCAGCGATAAAGTTCGTATCGCATGCACCTTCTATGAATTGTGGATGGTTAAGGACGTTGATCAAAAATGCGATATTCGTCTTGACGCCACTAATCTTCATCTCGCCAAGTGCGCGAAGCGATTTTCTGACAGCATCTTCCCAAGTACGTCCATGCGAGGTCGCCTTGACGAGCAAGCTGTCGTAATATGGGCTTATGACTGCGCCAGTGAAGCCGTTGCCTCCGTCTAGTCGGATGCCGAAGCCTGAGCCCGAGCGGTAGACGTCAATTCTGCCCGTATCAGGTGCAAAGTTATTCGTTGGATCTTCTGTCGTAATACGGCACTGAATCGAGAAACCTCTCGTCACGACACTCTCTTGATTTGGGATGCCTACTTCCACAGAATCAAGCGCATGCCCCTCGGCGATGAGAATTTGACTTTGAACGATGTCGATCCCAGTAACCATCTCTGAAACAGTGTGCTCCACTTGTATTCTTGGGTTCATCTCGATGAAATAATGATCGCCATTTTTATCTACCAAAAACTCACACGTACCAGCATTTCTATAATTTACAGCGCCAGCGATCTTAAGTGCATCCGCACAGATCGCCTGTCTTTTTTCTTCTGTTAAGGTGATGGCCGGCGAGTACTCGACGACTTTTTGATGCCTTCTTTGGATGGAACAATCGCGCTCATAAAGGTGCACGAGGTTGCCATAGTTATCGCCAAGTACTTGTACTTCTATGTGCTTCGGACTTTCCAAATACTTCTCAACGAAGACGTCCTCTATGCCAAACGCCTTCTTCGCTTCGCTTTTCGCGCTATGGTACTCGCGAATCAAGTCTTCAGCGTGGCGTACAATACGCATGCCGCGACCACCACCACCTGCGGAGGCTTTCAAAATAATAGGATAGCCACATTCTTCTGCCGCTTTGACCGCTTCCTCATCGGTGAGAATCGCCGCTTCACCACCTGGGATAACCGGCACGCCAACGCTGATAGCGACGACCTTGGACTTGATTTTATCACCCAAGCTGTTCATCATACTGGCGTTTGGTCCGATGAAAACGATGCCCGCCTCATCACATTTTTTTGCAAATTCCGGATTTTCAGATAAAAAGCCGTATCCAGGGTGGATCGCATCGACCCCTTTTTTCTTGGCGAGCTGTATGATTTCTTCTATGTTTAAATAGGCATCAATTGGGCTTTTGCCCTTGCCAACCTGATAGGATTCATCTGCTTTGGTTCTGAATAATGACGCCTTGTCCTCTTCCGAATAGATTGCCACCGTTCTAATGCCTAGCTCGTGGCAAGCTCTAAACACTCGGATTGCGATCTCGCCTCTGTTTGCGACGAGGACGCGCTTAAATTTTTGCATGGTAACACCTCCATTGATTATTTCAGTTTTTATATTCTATTATGCACAGTTGTTACGAATTTGTCACGAACTTTTCCGATAAAAATTAATTTATACTTCGGATTTTATAAAATAGACATAATTTGTTTCCAATTGGATTGTTTAAATCCAGGATGTCTTGGGGTATAATTATTTCGTAGCCCAAAACAATCGGAGGAAACCACATGAATCATTTATTTACACCAATAGCTATCAAATCCGTCACACTACGCAACCGAATCGTCATGGCCCCTATGTGCATGTACAGTGCCGATGAACAGGGCTTTGTACAGCCTTTTCATATGACACACTATGCTGCGAGAGCCATGGGCGGCACAGGGTTAGTCATCCTCGAAGCCACTGCTGTGGAACCTAGAGGCAGAATTTCCAAACACGATCTCGGTATCTGGGACGATGAACATATAGAGGGCCTTAAGCAAATCGTCGAAGAAATCCACAGATACGGCGCAAAAGCTGGCATCCAGCTCGCCCATGCAGGTAGAAAATGCAATGTGCGAACAGAGACGGTCATCGCGCCATCACCTATAAGCTTTGATTCAGAGGATCCTGAATTTAAAATGCCACTGGAAATGAACCCAGTGGACATCTTGACCGTTACGCATGCTTTTAAAGAAGCAGCCCGCCGCGCACAAGCTGCAGGCTTTGACGTCATAGAACTTCATGGTGCGCATGGTTATTTGATCAATGAATACTTATCACCACTCACCAATAAAAGGTCGGATGACTATGGCTATGCTTCTGAATATGGTACAAAATTTTTAAAAGGCATCATCGAGCAAGTCAGTGAGGTATGGCCAGAGTCTAAACCGATCTTTTTACGCGTATCATCCGAAGATTACGCAGAAGGTGGCAACACGCCTCTAAAAATCTCAGAAGCTCTGAATGCGATTCAAAACATTGGCACTGGTTCTCGAATTGATGTCATCAACGTCAGTTCAGGTGGCGTCGTACCGACGCGCGTGTCTTCCTATGATGGGTATCAGACAAAATTTGCGGAGATTATCAAAGATCAAACGGACTTTATGATCATGGCAGGTGGTCGCATCAGAACATCTCAAATGGCCGACGAAATCATCAGAAACGACCGCGCTGACCTAGTCTTCTTAGGCCGTCAGCTCCTAATCGATCCAAATTTCACCATGCACGCCGCTATGGAGCTTAGACAAGAGATCGACTACAGCCCCGTTCAATACGAGCGCTGGAAGACGTCAAGAGCTTAGATTTCGGTTAGTCAATCGGAGTCACTCAGTATCAATCGGAATCAATATGAAGTCGTTATGACATTTTGTTATTTACGATCCGACATCTTCACATAAGGGACATCGAGCACGTCCGACTGATAGGCAGGTCGCATGATCTTCTTATCACTCACAACTTGTTCCAGTCTATGGGCACACCAACCAGAAATACGCGCCGCAGCAAAAAGCGGTGTGAATAGGTCACTTGGTATGTTTAACATCTCATAGACAAAACCGCTATAAAGGTCGACATTGGCACATATCACGCCCTTGTCGCCACGTTCTTCTTTAAAAATTTCTTTAGTCAAAGCATCGATGTTCTCGTAAAGCATGTACGTTTCAAGTTCATGTTTTTCGGCAGCAAGTGCTTTGGCTTTTTCTTTTAATAAGGTTGCCCTTGGATCTGAAAGTGTATACACGGCATGTCCCATACCATAGATGAGCCCCTCACCGTCAAAAGCATCTTTAGCCAATATACGTTTTAAATAGTCTTTGACTTTCACTTTATCGCGCCAGTCCTCACAATTCTTTTTGATGTCCTCAACCATGAGATTCACTTTAGAATTGGCACCACCGTGTTTTGGCCCTTTTAATGATCCTACTGCTGTACTGATCGCTGAATACGTGTCCGTACCACTTGAGGAAACGACGTGTATGGCAAAGGCAGAGTTATTGCCACCGCCGTGCTCTGCGTGAATTACCATCATGAGGTCGAGTGTCTCCGCTTCAGTTTTTGTATATTTGGAATCCGGCCTTGTGAGTATCAAAAGGTTCTCAGCCGTACTGAGTTTTGGGTTTGGATTGTGAATGTATAGACTTTTATGATCAAAATAATGCGCCTTTGCTTGGTAGCCATAGCTGATGATGATGGGAAACATGGAGATCAACTGAATGCTTTGTCGCATGATGTTCGCGACGCTGATGTCATCAGGGGTTTCATCATGCGAATACAGCACGAGGATGCTACGCTGTAGTTTATTCATGATATCATGGCTAGGTATTTTGAGAATCATGTTTTCTGTGAAGCGTTCCGGTAGGTGTCTGTAGCTGCCGAGAAGCTCTTTGAATGATTCGAGCTGAGAATGTGTCGGCAATTCGCCAACGAGCAGCAAATAGGTGATTTCTTCAAAACCGAATCGACCTTCTTCTTGAAACCCTTTTACGAGCTCTTCGATATTATAGCCTCTATAATATAGGCGGCCTTCATCTGGCAGTTTCACGCCATCTACAATCTTATACCCTTCCACATTGCCTACTTCAGTAAGACCGACGAGCACACCTGTTCCATTTGGGTTTCTGAGTCCTCGCCTAACATCATACTTTTTATAGAGGCCTTCTGGGATTTTATTGTTTGACTCTGCCTTTGCTGCAAGAGAAAGAATCATATTTTGCGCGTCATCTTGTGACATATCCTTTGCGGTTATACTCATTTCTTCTTTCATCCGAGCTTACCTCCTATCGCCATACATACCGCCTCAGTGAAGCCGGTCGTCGTGCACGTACCACCCAGATCAGCAGTGTGATAGTCCATATTTTCAAGTACGCTTACAAGTGCAGCACGCAAGGTGTCCGCTTCTTCGTGTTTGCCTAAATAATCCAGCATCATGGCACATGACAATAACATGGCCGTCGGGTTTGCGATATTTTTTCCAGCGATATCTGGTGCGCTGCCATGAACGGCTTCAAACATGGCAAAGTCACTGCCAATGTTGGCGCTTGGTACAACGCCAAGTCCACCCACCAAACCAGCGCATAAATCCGACAGAATATCGCCATAAAGATTCATCGTGACGATGACGTCGAACTGATTCGGGTTCATGACCAATTGCATGCACATGTTGTCGACAATCAACGTCTCAAACAAAATGTCTGGATAATTTTTTGAGAGTTCTTGCCCAACACTGAGAAACAAGCCATCCGTTTCCTTCAATATATTCGCTTTATGCACAAGTGTCACTTTTTTTCTACCCTTTTGACGGGCATATTTGAAAGCTGCCTCAATGATACGCGTTGAACCTTCTCTTGTGATGACTTTTATGGCGTGACGCGTATTGACATCGACGACCGTTTCCACCCCTGCATAAAGATCTTCCGTGTTTTCTCTGAATATGATGAGGTCTATGGCCTCATAGCGCGATTTGACACCAGGTATGCTCAAGATTGGTCTAATATTGCTAAATAGATCATATTTTTTTCGCAACATGACGTTGATGCTTCGAAATCCCTCGCCAATAGGCGTCATAATAGGTCCTTTAAGGACAAGTCGCGTCGCTTCGATGCTGTCAAATACGGCATCAGGAACGAGTGAGCCGTGTTTCTCCAGCATCTCAATGCCCGCGTTCATGACGATAAAGTTCAATTCGTCTGTCAAGGCTTCCAAAACTTTTCGTGCGCTATCCGTCACTTCAGGACCAATACCGTCCCCTCTTATAAGCGTAATATCGATCATGGCTGCACCTGCGTGTGCTTTAAATAGTTGATTTGACCACCGAATTTTATGATTTTCACATCACTCCCTGAGCCGTCCAGCTTGACGCTAAACTTTCGATCCTTTGTCACATTTAAGATGTCAAACGATGTTGTGAAGTCTTGAATTATCTCAGTCAATTCATCTAAATGATCTAAAAGATAAACGTCCTCTTTTTCCTGCCATTCATAATCCATAGGATCGAGAAATACAAGTGGCATAATCCCTGAATTGATGAGATTTGCCTTATGAATCCTTGCAAAGGATTTGGCGATAACTGCCTTGATGCCCAGATATAGTGGCACCAAAGCCGCATGCTCTCTACTGGACCCTTGACCATAATTTTCGCCACCTACGATAAATCCACCTGAAAGACGCATTGCATGCTCATAAAAGCTTGAATCGACGCTTTTAAAGCAATATTTTGCGAGTTCAGGCACGTTTGAACGAAACGGCAGGAGCGATGCACTAGAAGGCACTATATCATCTGTCGTGATATTGTCGCCCGTTTTAAGGAGCACCGACCCTTGAAGCTTGTCTGGCAGAGCGTGATTTGAAGGGAAAGGCTTGATATTGGGACCCATGACGATTTCACCATCCCCATTGGGCATGATGAAATACCCCGTTTGATTCTCAAACTGATCAGGTAACACCACATCTAGCACATCAAGATGTTGAGATAACGCCGCTGGCGATGTCATGTAGCCTGTAATCGCTGAAATCGCGGCCGTTTCAGGACTGACGAGGTACACCTCAGCTGACTCCGTGCCACATCGCCCTTTAAAGTTTCTATTAAATGTTCTCAGTGAGATACCATTTGATTTTGGTGCTTGCCCCATGCCGATACAAGGACCGCATGCGGCTTCTAAAAGTCTTGCGCCAGATGCTATCAGATCGCCAAGCGCACCATTGTCCGCCATCATCTTTAAGATGTTGCTGGATCCTGGTGAGATGACCAAGCTGACGTGAGCGGCAACTTTTTTTCCTTTTAGGATATGAGCAACGCGCATCAAATCCTTATATGACGCATTCGTACAGCTCCCTATGGCTACTTGATCGACGCGAAGGCCTTCAAGATCGCTCACATCGCTGACTGCATCTGGACTGTGTGGTTTAGCTGTCTGTGGCTCGATGCAACCCAGATCGATCTCTAACACTGAGTCATACACGGCATCAGGGTCTGCTGCCATTTGTATAAAATCTTCAGGTCTGCCCTGTCTTTTAAAGTAGTCATATGTCACATCATCGGATGGGAAAATGGAGGTCGTAGCACCAAGCTCAGCACCCATGTTGGTTATCGTCGCTCGATCCGTCACGGATAGTGACTTTATCCCTTCACCAGAGTATTCCATAACTGTATCTACACCACCCTTTACCGTCAGTTCTTTCAGAATCGTCAAAATGACGTCCTTTGCACTGACCCAAGGTTTGAGCTTTCCGCTGAGTTTGATGTTTTTGACTTTAGGCACTTTCAATGTGTAAAAACCGTGTGACATGCCAACCGCAACGTCAAGTCCGCCTGCACCTATGGCCAACATGCCAACAGCACCGCAGGTAGGCGTGTGCGAGTCAGACCCGATGAGCACTTTGCCCGGTTTTGAAAACCTCTCAAGATGTATTTGATGACAAATGCCATTGCCTGGCTTTGAAAAGATAATGCCGTATTTGTTCGCGACACTTCTGATAAATTCATGGTCGTCTGCATTTTCAAAACCAGCTTGCAGCATGTTGTGATCAATATAAGCGACAGAACACTCCGTCTTAATCGATTCGATATCCAAGGCTAAAAGCTGAAGATAGACCATAGTACCAGTTGAATCTTGTGTCAATGTCTGGTCCACTTTAATCGTGATTGACTCTCCGTCACTTTGCTTCAACAAATCATGACTTTCAAGCAATTTCATCGTGAGTGATAACCCCATCGCTTTACCTTCTTTCTCTTATTGTTTTATTGTATACAATTGTACAATTTAGAAATTTGCGTGTCAATTTATATTTTATAACATTTTTCTAAAATCATAATGCATCCTGATAATTCATGATAAATGAAATTGGAATTATGCAAATTCCATTATTGACAAAAATAATAAATCGGAGTAAATTTAACTTAGTTAAATTAAATCGAACTCATTTGAAGAAATCGCATAATTTATGCAATTTACATAATTGGAGGTTTCATGAAAGCACTAAAGAAGCAACAAGCACGACAGTTATTCATCGATGCAGCAAAGCAAATCGTTCTTTCCGACGGTCATGATGCGATCACGGTTAGACGTGTCGCGGATATAACAGGATATACATACCCAATTCTCTATCATTATTTCAAAGATCTAAACGCACTTTATTGGGATCTGAGACTGAATATGATTGAGGACATGATAATAGCACTCACTGAAGCTCCCGTTCAAACGACAAAAGCCATCAACAGTAACATCGACAGTACCATCGACGATCCTCTCAAAGATATGCTTCAAAACTTTATGTTATACTGCGATTATTTTTTCGAGCATCCAAACGTCTTTAGATTCTTTTATTTCCACGATTTTATCAAACCCGAGGGCAATGAAGAGTATGCACATCTTGAACAACGGTTTGCAGCGATGTGGCAGGGTACCTTTTCAAAACTCATTTCAACAAATCACATGAGCGCAGAAGAAGTCGCGATTGTTGCAAAAACGCTGATTTATTCGATTCAAGGCATGATCATGCTCAGCTTATCATCGAATGGGTCTCTGACACAGGAGGAAATCCATATCGAGCTGGAGATGCTCGTAAAATATCTATTTAAGCAAGAACAAAGGAGGCAATTATGACGATTCAACTGATTGTACATTCACAAACAGGTAACACGCTATCAGTAGCAAATGCACTCAAGGCTTCAGTGGAACCAACGAATCACGTCACTCTCACCCATGTTGAAGCAAATAACGAGCGCGAGATGGACATTTCTAAAATCGCTATCAGTACACTTCCAGATTGCAGCGCTGCCGACATAGTCGTTCTCGGCGGACCTGTTAGAGGGGCTAATGCATCACCGGCCATCCTAAAGACGATATCATCACTTGGCTCTATCAAAGGCAAAAAATTTGTGGTATTCACAACTGAATTTTTCCCTTATGACTGGATGGGTGGTAAACGCGCCGTCACGATGATGGAAAAGGAACTCACTGCACGTGGGGCACAAGTGATGAGTCACGCCATCATCCACTGGAAACGCAGAGATAGAGAGAATCAAATCAATCAGTTCATAAGCAATTTCAAATCACTTTTATAGGTAATCACCATGATACACTTACAACAATCACACTGGCAATTATTGCATCAAACGGCTTACAGGCTTGCTTTGGTGATGTTGACGCTAATTCCAATACAAATTCTTGTGTTCCTAATTTCTCCTCCACCTACTTCTGTGATCGGCTTTTTTCAACTTTATCATGATAACTGGTTTCTCGGTCTATTGAGTTTGGATTTTCTATACTTATTTAACAATGCGATTATTGCCATTCTCTATCTTTCACTCTTCGTCAAACTCGTTGAAGAGAGACCCTCTTTAATGGTCATGGGCTTTGTCATCGGACTGATAGGCATCGCATGTTACTTTCCAACCAATCCTTCATTTGAAATGTGGACACTCAGCCGTCGTTATTTTGAAGCGAACGCATTCACACAAGGCGGTTTCATCGCAGCTGGCGAAGGTTTGATGGCGCAATATACAGGCACTGCTTTTAATGTCTATTATGTCTTTAATGCCTTTACGCTTTTAGCGTTTTCTTACGCAATCCTTAAAAGTCCTCAATTTAGCCGAGCAACTGGCTACTGGGGTTTAGCCTCCGGCGTTTTGATGAGTGTGCCTTCTTCTTTTGGAATGGTAGGCATGATATTTTCTCTTCTTTCCCTTATCCCATGGTTGGTCTTTATCATCCTTCTTTTGAGCCGATTAAAAAAATTTGCTACTGAATAATTATGGAACCTCAAGAAAAAAAGGCGCTATGGCACATCTGAGAATTAGATATGCTTTAGCGCCTTTAAGGTTTCATACTATAATAGTACCCAAGTAACAAATCGACCATTCGGCCATAACTCTTCACGCCTTCAGTCTCACCGCTTGCTTTGAGATACGTATCGTTGACTTGATCTGCAACCTCGTTTGTCTGTCCTTCATAAGCTTTCCAGAATCTCGAATAGTATGCCATATCGCGATCTAGTCCTTCAGAGTAGGTTTTGCGAAGCGTCATGGCAAGCTCTGAATCTTGAGCATATAAGGCGTTCATAGAATGAATTAACGCGAGTACCGTCCCAGAGTAGTTAAAGTCCTTGTCCGGGTGTTTTAGTGCCGTTAGATAAGCAACAAAATTGGCTTCATCTTCAGGTGCAATACCGCGTTGGTGTGCCATTTCATGTAGTGTCGTAGCAGGTAACAGCAAGTCAGGTACAGCAACGTTGACATTGGCTTCAGCAGTATAGGGAAAATAAACGCCCGTTATGCCTGTATAGAGCATCAATTCAGATGCGAAGACAGGCTTTGGCCTGCCATATGGACCGCTTAACGCCCTCACAGACTTTCCAACTGCATCATACCCTTCATGTGCGCGAGCAAAAATCTCCTTATAAGTGCCTGCCGATACCATGACGCCTTCAGAATCCTCGAGTTGATGCATACGCAAAGTATTGGCCGACGCGATAAGCGACTCAGTCAGTTCTGCAAGTTCCTCTGTACTATAGGACGTGACTTCAAAGCCCAAAATTTCTGAAATGGAAATGCGATTATAATTGAACCCCCAAAGCAGCATGAATGCGACATATAACACGCTCAAATACTGTAAGATTCGGAGGATGCTCTTCAGTAGCCCACCTTTAAAGAGTTTGATGATCAATAAAATCGCAACGATAGGCGCAGCAAGGACATGACCATAAAGTACAAATTCAGCTATGGAGTATTTGAAAAATCCAGTGACCAAACTGATAAGTTCAATCGTCCATTTGTTGATGCCACTTGCAAAGAACCTTTCATACCCAACCGCGCTGTTTTCAATACTTTTAGATAGGATAAAGACGATAGGCACTAAAATAAGTGGGATGAGGGACTTGTATAACTTGTCCCAATCTATTGCAGTTTTAGTTGTCTTTTTTTCAGCCGCTTTATCTTCAGATGTAGACATCTCAGTGTTGTCCTTTCTCGACTTCCAGACGATAAAGGATCATCTCTGGACCTTCTTCTATTTCAGGTTCGATATCAATCGCCCTTCCGAGTAATTTAAATGCAAAATCATCTAAGAGCCTTTTGGAAGGATCATTGGCAATGTGCGTGATTGCATCCACTATAACCAGCGCCTTATGACTTTTGACAAACGTCATGACCTCTGATATTGCCTCTCGCATAATGCCCTTATGGTGATAGTCTGGATGTAGCTCATATCCGATTTCCGCTTTACTGTGTCCTTCTTCAAAATTCCAGAGGCATAATGTCCCAACGACATAATCCGTCTCTTTAAGTGTCACACCCCAAAAGTAGGCTTCCCCAAGTTCGATATCTTGAGTCACCGATCTAATAAACTTTTGAGCGCGTTCCAAGTCTTGATAAGGATTCATTTCGACATATTTAAGAACGACTGGATGTGATCTGAGCGCAAGAATCGCCGCATCATCAGACAGCCTTAAAGGTCTAAGTCTCAATCGCTCTGTTTCTAATATAGGACAACCCATTTCACACGCCATCGTCGCCTCCACTTATACTTTACATCTAATTAAATCGGCAATTATACAATTGCCTTATCCATTTGTAATAATGCATTATTTTGTTTTATCATCACATGATATAATATGGTTGAACGAATATATTATAACATAACTTATCTCACCTTGGAGGGATTATGATGGTAAAACTGATTGAATCACTGACGAACGCATTTGGCCCATCTGGCTTTGAAGAGGACGTCGTCAGCGCGATTAAAGGTTATGTCGACGATCTCGATATGACCGTGGACAAGATGCACAATGTCTATTTGTCCTTAAAATCAAATACTGGCAATCGGCCGGTTATCATGCTCGATGCCCATCTTGACGAAGTTGGCTTTATGGTTCAAAGCATCCAGGCAAATGGTCTCATCCGCATCGCAGCACTTGGTGGTTGGGTCAATACAAACATACCAGCGCATACCGTACGCATTAAAACGCAATCAGGCTCTTATGTCAAAGGCATCGTCGCTTCAAAACCCCCTCATTTCATGACGGATCAAGAGAAAGCGGCGCCTATCGAGTTAGAAAATCTACTAGTAGATCTTGGCGTAACGAGTCGCGAAGACGTCTATGACCTCTTTGGCGTCCAAGTGGGCGACCCTATTGCGCCAGATGTCGCATTTGAATTCAATGATAAAAATGGCATCCTGTTTGGTAAAGCCTTTGACAATCGAATCGGTTGTGCAAGCGTCGTGGAAGCCATGAGACGTCTCAATACGATAGATAATTTGCCTTTTGATGTCATTGGTGCCCTTGCCAGTCAGGAAGAAGTCGGCACTAGAGGCGCCTATGTTACCAGCCAAATCGTTCAGCCAGATTTTGCGATCGTCTTTGAGGGCTCACCTGCAGATGATTTGTATTTTGATTCGTATACGACACAATGCGCCTTAAAAAATGGCGTTCAAATCAGACATATGGATTCGAGCTATGTCAGCCATCGTGGTTTCATAGATTTTGCGAAATCTATAGCGACTGAAAAAGGGATCAAAGTCCAGTCGGCAGTTAGACGCAAAGGCGGTACCAATGCGGGTAGAATTCACATGCAAGGCAAAGCAGTTCCCGTTTTAGTGCTCGGCGTTCCTGCGCGTTATGTTCATACGCATTACAACTTCAGCGCCTTAGAAGACGTCGAATCAGCTGTAACACTTGCGCTTGAAGTCATCAAATCGCTCAAAGTAGACACTCTAGATATCCAATATTAATGTGACTAACTGTTATAGAGAAGACGCCTAAATTAGGCGTCTTCTTCTATACTCTATATTTTTAAAAGTTTCGTTCAGTCATCAATGAAGTCTGACTGCCTAACGGTAATTTTAACTTTTTCGATGCGCTTGTCCTTAACTTCCTTGATATCGAAAATCAAGTGGTCGTATTCGATGACCTTTTCTTCCCCTTCTTGAGGGATATGGCCCAGTAGACCTGTTAAAAAACCACCTAATGTATCATAATCTTCGTACACTTCTTCAAGTGATACGTTGAAAAGGTCCTCAAGATCGCTAATTGGCAAAATGCCTTTCGCATAATAATTAAGGGCATCTATTTTTTGAAGGATTGGGTCGTCTTCGTCGTATTCATCATCAATGTCCCCCATGACTTCCTCGATTAGATCTTCGATCGTCACAATGCCTGAAAAACCACCGTACTCATCGACTAAAATCGCGATGTGTTTCTTTTTGCCTTGGAGCTCTTTAAAGAGTTCATCGATATTTTTACGTTCAGGTACAAAATAAGGAGTGTGAATGATGCTTCTGATGTCCACATTTTCAAAACCCTTTTTTCGAGCTTCTGCCATAAAATCTTTCATATATAGTATGCCAATTATGTTATCTGAGTTGCCATCATAGACCGGAATTCTCGAATACCGTTCTTCAATAAGCTGATCGAGATAATCCATAAGTGGCTTGTTGATATCTATCACATAAACATTTGTGCGCGGTGTCATAACTTCAACGGCAAGCTTATCATCAAATTCAAAGATGCTGTTGATCATGGCCTTTTCAGATTCATTGATAGAACCGTGTTCTTGTCCTGCTTCCACCATGCTTCTGATCTCTTCTCTTGAGATGATATCTTCTTCACTTTTTGAGAGTCTAAAGAGTCTAGAAAGAAAGTTTGTTGAACCCGACAGAATCCAAACAAAAGGTGCGGTTACTTTTGAGATAAAAAGAATTGGTTTCACGCTACTCATCGCAATTTTCTCTGCTTTTCTAAGAGCGATACGCTTTGGAAAGAGCTCGCCAAAAACTAAGACAAAATACGATAGCGTTATCGTAATCAAAACCAATGATATCTTTTCAGCATAAGGCACGTTGAACTTACTTAAGTATAATCCCAAATCATCTGATAAACCTGTTGCTGCTGTCGCACTGGAGAAAAATCCCGCCAATGTGATACCAACTTGTATGGTTGATAAAAACTTAGTTGGTTCTTCAAGAAGTGTTTCAACGAGTTTAGCCCTTTTGTTGCCATCTTCAGCCAGCAGTTTAATGCGCGTTTTGTTGACTGAAGCAACGGCCATTTCAGCCGAAGAAAAAAATGCGTTAATGAGTGTCAATACTACTATTAAAATCAGTTGCGAAACGATATTCGCAGGTCCAGGGTCCGATTCCATGATCAGAGGCCTCCTCAATTTCTTTATTCATTATCAATATTACCACAAAATAAGGAAATCATCAAATAGAGCCATAATAAAAGCACGAACAGAAAGTTCGCCTTCCGTTCGTGCCTAGTTAATCAGACTTTGTTGTTTGCACCGCCTGGTTTTTGATTCTTCTTAGGTTTAGAGCTTATGCCTTTACCTTTCTCTGGTCGAAAACCGCCTTGCTGTTGCTGTTGCTCTTTTTTCTTTTCTAAAAGCTTTTTCATCATTTCCATATTTTTCTCTGACATGGCCATTCTCCTTTCTGATCATCCTAATACTATTTTATCGTATTTTTGGTGAAAAGAAAATGACTAGTTAGAATATTTTACCGCAGCATCCCCTACTGTCACTGTTAAATCAATACTAAATTTGCTTTCATCACCCTCTATTGTATAAATGCTTTTTGATTTTGCAAATGGCATATCATCGATTTCTAGTTTCGAAGTAAATTCTGTCGTATGCGCTTCAAGGACAATTTCGTGCTTTCTTGGTACAAATAGATCCATATCACCTACGCTTGATGCTGCCATGATGGTAACTGCCTCATCATAGTCTCCATCAAAATTCAGTGTGATGTCGCCTACGTCTGATTTTGCTTCTACACCCATCGCTGATTCAAAGGAACCGTTTAAATTGATGTCAATTTCGCCAGTTGCAGTATTGGCAATGATTTGTTCAATGGCGTTCATGTCTCCATTTAACGTTGTGCGGATATCGCCAACATCAGAAGTTGTTTTAATGTAGCTCAATTTCGATTGATCTTGGTTTGCTGTCAAGTCAATGTCGCCGACGTTTGTGCTTGCATCGATCTCCGTGACCGTAATACTGTCTAGATCGATCATGAGATCGCCTACATCACCGTTGCTGTGAATCACAACCTCGATGCCTTCAGGTACCAAAATTACCGTTTTACTCGTTTGAGAACCGGATATCAGTTTGGGATTTTCTTCATTTTCAAAAGTCAGCGTAATTTTATCGCCATTTTCTTCTTTAGTAAGATCAGCTAGTAGTTCAACCTTGTTGGCTTTTTGAGAATATTTGAGCGTATCGCCATTAGTTGCTTCGATCGTTACATCTGAAACTGACAAATCAATGTTGAGTTCAAGGGTTTCATAGTTTGATAAATCCTCATTGAAACTGACGCTTTCATCCATCTCGTTGTCTAAAAACGCAAAGCCTTCTCCATCGTTTTTATTCCAGAATGTACACGCTGAAACCGAGAAGGCAACGGCGATGATCGTTATTGTCAAAAGTACTCTTTTCATAATAGTATCTCCTCATTTAATATGTTAATCTTATTATGCATACCAATGATTAGTAAAAGGTTAAAGAATCCTTAATTTTAAATATGACTTTCATAGCAAAGGGGTTAAATATTATGAAAAATAAAGCAATTAAGCGGCTTATAGCGATTATTTTCACACTTATTGCACTTTTAAGCCTTACAACGGGGTGCTTCAATGACTCAAATCCAACGAATCAAGTTTCGGAAAATACTGAAGTTACTCAAGGCACATCAGAAGGCGCAGCTGAGAGCACGACAGAAGTGACCAATCAGGCTCTACTTGAGGCAAATGTCCAAAACTGGAAACTCGGCAACGAACTTATTTTCTACGCAGGAAGCAACCGCTCTTATGATTGGTACTTGGATCAAGCACATACTGGCGATCATTCGATTAGCAACTGCGGTCCAACGTCTGTAGCTATGGCAGCCAAATGGGCTGATGAAGCCTTTGATGGCACTGCCGAGGAGGCCAGAGATGATTTTCGCCCTGAAGGTGGTTGGTGGTATAGTGAAGATATAGAGGGCAGCTTGAAAAAATTCAATGTCGACTTCGACACCGTCATGATTGAAGATGCCTACACGCTCAAAAGTATCATCGATTCGGGAAAGATCGCCATCATCAACAACAGCATGGGCTATATAACACGCGAAACCGATGCAGAGGCACACACAAATCGTTTTTACGACTTTGACAGTGGCCATTACTTAATTCTTAAGGGCTATGCCCAAGTTGATCAAACCACCTATTTTGAATTTTATGACCCAAACAACTGGGATATGACCTATGTAGATGGGTCGCCCATGGGTAAAGATCGCTACTATGAATCGTCCGTTCTCATGGACTCCATCAATAACTGGTACCCTTACGCCATCGTCATCAACCCATCAAATTAAATTTCCTCTAAAGTACAAATGCAATCAATCTCAACACTTCAAAGTAATCATCTGTTTCAAATTTCAGCGTATGTGAACCGACCCTCTCGACACCTGGATAAAAAGATTTGCGCGTCGCATAGGCGTGTTCCTTATAAGTTATCTCGACTTCAAAATGGTTCGGAAGCGCAATTTTCGCAGTGTTCAAATCAACTCTCAAAGCAGTCTCTGACTGCTTTTTTATTTGCTTAAGTGCCAGCTTCGGAGAAAGATTGATGGTCGTGCCACCAAAGCCCTCTTTAACCGCTACGGTTGATATGCCTGGATGCTGTAATTGTGCTGCGTCGCAAAGATTTTTATCTCCAGACACAAATACAGTCGGAACGCCCTCCCTTGCTGCCGCATAGCTATAGATCATAAATTCACTGGCATAGTCGCCGTTTATTTTGATCGTCCATGGGTTACCAGTCATCGTATGCGATAGAGGATTGCCAACGATGCCTGCCGCTGAATGATATCCGACAAACAATATAGCGTCAAAGGATGCATCGATGCCATCAACCATAGAATATGGGTGGCCACTCCAACATTTAATAAGTTTAACGTGTTCCGGCAACTGCGTAATATCGATATTCGTCGCCGAACTGTGCGAATCTTTAACGACGATTTCTGTTGCACCGGCAGCTGTCGCACCTTCGATCGCAGCAAGGACTTCTTGTGTCATTTGCTGTGCAAATCTCGCATAAAACGGGCTCTTGTTGTCACATTCTTCCCAAGTTGTCGTTCCTGTCACACCTTCCATATCGGCACTGATAAATACTTTCATTTTGAACCTCCATCTTTTTTAGTGTTATGTGATGCACCATCTGAATCCTCTTGTTTTTTAATAGCATACATGAGTTCGAATAGCTTCGTGGTGGCATTTGGATAGTTTTTCAAAAGCCGAGTCTGATTTTTAAGCTTGCTCAACAGATCTCCAAAATGCGTCAATGATCGGTCGCTCTCATCTAGCCAGCTCTTCCATTTGGTAACCATGTCGTCCAAGAATTCACCAAAATATTGAAACCCTTCATACTTTCTATATTGCGCACGCGTTTTTAACGATTCTTTTGTCTCGGCTATTTTGTGGACAAAATTCTGCCTTTGTACCAATATATTTTCAGTGACATTTTCAGACATCGATTCGAAATTGTCGCCGAGTTGTTCAATTTTCATCGCAAGTTGTGAGACGACCTCTTCAGAGGCATTATGCAATTTGATAACGACATTTCTTAAGTTGATGAGTTCAAATATAGTAACACCTGCATCGACGACGATCAGGCCATACAGAAATCCCAATGCCGTATTGAAAAAAGGCCCTTGTAGTGTTTGAAACAGCTGAAGAACTGGGCCATTTACAAAACGCCATAAAACAAAACCACCGAGTCCCCAAAATAAGGAAGCATCCAGTGCTATACGTCCTTCAAAATTGAATCGATGGTTTGAATAATTCCACCATCTCGTTTTGAAGAGCACCTCCATAGTCAATGAGGTCAAATACTCCCAAATCGTTGCGATAAGTGCGACATACGCCATAACAATCAGTGTATTGACGATCGGGTGAAAGGTTAGATAAGCATCTATCAACGACATAGAGAGCATTACCGTTGTTACTGCAAATCCGTATATTGGAATGATTGGACCCCTTAAAAAACCACGATTGATAAACTTTTTTTCCTTCAAGGAAACGAAAGGCGTTTCCCATAACCATCCAATAAATGAGTAGATTAAAAACAGCCATGCGATTTCAGTTACGCTATAATTCATAAAAGCACTCCATTGTTTAAATTTATGTCTATATATATAATTGAGGCAATTTTCTCTGATGAGAATCTAATACAAATATAACATATTTTTTCGCTCAAAAAAAATAAAAATCCCCAAATCTGACGATTTAAGGATTTATATGCTTATGATTATAATTTTGTTTGATTGCCTATGTGCATTTTTACCATTGCATCCTGAATCGTCTTCGTCAGCGGTTTAAACAAGACGAGTACGATGATAAAGTTGGATACGCCGTGAATGATATCAAATGGTATGCCACTAATCCAATAAGGAATGGCGTAGCTTAAACCATAAAATACAGATTCAAATAATGCGAAAAAAAGACCAAATGTGAAGCCATAAAATGCTGCCAAAGCAGCAAAGCTATACTCTGACTTAACCGTTTTATTCAAAATCGCCGTCAACAACACGAGCATTGGCCAAATAATGTAGTAGCCCAAAATCCAAGTGCCAAAGCCATAGATGAGAATTTCAGTTGTCACAAATATGAGCGACGTTATTAATGCACGCTTAAAGCCAAACAGCACCGTGAAGGTAATTAACAAAAAGGTCACGACCTCTACATTTGGGATGACGCTAAGGACGAGCTTTCCCGCCGTAAGCGATGCTGAAAGTATGGCAATCAGTGTGATATCACTTGCACGCATTAGAAGTTTCTTATTTCAAAACGGAATACATCACCATCTACAACGGGAATGTCCTTAACGCCAACCATAGCGTCTACGCCATTGATTATGATGTGGAAATACTCACTTGCTGCATCCGCTGTATAACCTTCAAGGCCAACGACCATCGGTCCAAATGAAGAGTCAAGTGATTCAAATTTGATTTCATCTTTGACTTCTGTGAGCAAATCGAGTAATAATTCCGTGTCTGTATTAAATGTATATGACTTGTCAATGCTTTGACCTTCAACGACGATTTCCACTGTGACTTCTTTTGCGCCCTTTTGTGTATCAGGACCGAAGAATTTGCTATATCCAAATAATGCTGCTGCTGCCAATAGTACGACTAATCCAATTACAATAATTTTCTTGTTCATTTTTTTCTCCTCTTTAACTTTACTCATTTCAATTTTTTAAATAAAAAAACTCATTTCCCTGTTGATGGAAAATGAGTCGATAAACGATTATTTTCCATCCCATCCCCAGGAGACGATCATGCGATTATGGGCAGGTCTACCGGCTTAGCTTCATCCTCCACTCACCCTTCCCGCTTTCGCAGTGGTATGTGAGTTTCGTCGGCTTTACGGTTGCTGGGACAGCTCGAGCATGAACTCGATTCCCTTTTAAGTCAAAAGACACCTCATAAAAATATTAAGTTATGGTTCATACCCATTATAAGAAAATATCAGCGCAATTGCAACTTGTTTTTAGGCATCAGCATCTCACTGATCAAGATCTCACCGTCAGCGTAGTCGATAATCAGCTGGTTGGCTAACTGCATTGCACCCGTAAAATCAAAGCTGTCTTCAAATCCAAAGACTGTCAGCAGTATGGTTTTGGTACTGGAATCCACCGAAGTTCTTGCAGAGTCTGATGTCGTAGATCCAAATGGACCTTCTTCATCTGCAAAGATTGGCAAGCCCTCGATATTGAGTTCTTGATTGCCTAGACTTAAGTAGCTCTCACCCGTCTTTCCTGCCCTTAAGATGACATCTCCATCAATCTTTGTATAGTCAAATGTACCAACTGGGCATTTGTATGAAAGTGATAAGATATTTGATAGGTCCACGATATTGTTAATCGTATCGAGACCTTCTCCTTTGATAATTCTACGGAGTAGTTTTTCTGCGGAAAGTCTGTATTTCGTCGGATCTTTTCCAAACGCTCTATAGGCCGCTCTACCGGCGACAATCTCTGGGTACTTGCTGATATCTTCAACTTTTGACGTCTTTGAAACTTTGTCAAATAGCTGATTCATGTGATTTATCAAGTTTTCTGAAGATGGCATGCACGTCACATTGGCCTTGATAATCCCTAGTTTGAACGCTGGCAATTTTGCTGTATATGCTTCGTCTATCGCAATCATTTGATCATTAGTATTTTCCATAAACGCTCCCTTATTTCAAATCAAGCCACATGATGTGTAGGTCATCAAATGTGTCAACTTCTTTAAAATCATTTTCCAAATACATATTCAAACTGCCGCGATAATGCTTTTGTGCTTCTCCACCTGTCACAGGTAGTGCCAGTATCGCATCGTAACCAATCTCTGTAAAGTGCTCAATAGCCGCTTTTAGAAGCAATCTCGCCACACCCTTGCTTCTGTAGTCAGGATGAATTACATAACAAATCGTACAACCGACTTTCTTATCTTTGATCATAGGCGCCATCTCGTTTTTCAATCGAATCATTGATTGGGCATCGTTGGCATTGAGCCATCCAATGCATTTGTCTTCATCAAAGGCGAGAAAACCTTTCATTTCACCTTGACCAATGGCATTCATGGCCTCAATTTTGTTCGTTTCGCCACTTCGAGACATCCAAGTGTTCATATCACAATCCGTATGATAGAATCTGCAAAAGCATGTTGACCATTCAGGTGCGTGTCCAAAATCCAAATTACCTAAATAGTCGGTAAAAATTGTCGCTGAATGTTTCTCAAGGGGCTCAATACGATATGCCATATAGGGTACCTCCCATTTCATTTTTAAACTTTTAAAAATACAATAGAGTTGGAAATATGTAATTTCCTAGTTATAATAAATATAGCACATAAAATCAAATAAATCACCACAGGAGACATCATGTCAAAGCAGAATCAAACTTACATAATCATTTTCTTGTTGTTACTTTCTGTGACTGTCGTCATCTTTATGGATCAACCCCTTTTTATCGGCATCGGAGCAACCTGTATCGTCAGTGCGATCCTTACAAAAAATAAACAAAAACTGCCGCAACTTATAGTAATGAACACTATGTCTGTTTCAAAGACGATGTTGCTCATGTTTCTCATAAGTATCACACTGCCCGTTCTCATGGCGGCAGGGACTCTACCCACTCTAATTTATCACGTATCAAATCTCATGGTTGGCCATAACCTATTGCTTTCAGCCTTTGTCATTTCGACGGTTCTGTCTATGGTACTTGGATCTGCGATTGGCACGCTGACGATATTATTGCCGCTGTTTGCTTCTATTGCATACCAATCTGGCATAGATTATCCAATACTCTTAGGTGCGCTCATATCGGGCGTCTATATTGGAGATCGCTGTTCGCCTCTATCCTCTGGTCTTCACCTTTTATCAGGTATTACTGAGACAGACTTTGTAAGCAATATGCGACTTCTCTTATTAAGTGCTGTGCCAACTTTTCTTCTTTCAATTGGTTTTTTCCACTTTTGGGGCTTCAAATCCTTGATTACAATCGATATGATTTCAAGCAATGCTCTGTTGCTCATGATATTTGATATTAACTTATGGCGCTTATTGCCACTTGGATTAATGATCTTACTTTTGGTTGTTAAACAGCCGATTACTCGCGTACTAACGATTGTATTTTTAGTTTGCACAGGCATCGCTTTAATGACAGATCTTTCCCTCAGTCAGTTGCCATCATTGCTATGGGGGGGATACGCATCTTCAGTGCCAGAACTATCCGCTTACATCAAAACATCTGGCTTTAAACAGATGATCAACGTCATCCTCGTCATCTTTTTCAGTGGGGTTTTGGGGAGCATTTTAGAAGCAGATCATCTAATGGGTTCTATTATCGCACCTTTTGTTAAAAAGCTCACTTCCCGTCGAAAATTGCTTTTTAATACAGGATGTCTCAGTATCCTACTCAGTATGGTCACCTGTAGTCAAGCGATGACGGCTATGGTAAGCGGCAAATACATGGCACCTTACTACGATGATTTTAAGCTCAAAAGAGAATTCCTGGTCATGATGACTGCAAATACAGGACTCAATATCGTCGCTTTGATACCTTGGAATGTGAACGGCATTATGATCAAGCAGTTGACAGGCGTTTCACCTCTAAATTACTTTATTTACAGCGTATTTGTTATTCTATTGACACTTTTGACGCTCTTTGTCTATCCAGTCTTCATACAGAAACACTTAGAAAATAAACTATGAAAAAATAAATCTGTAAAAAATCTAAAAAAGGAGCTGTTGCAGATCTAAGAAATTAGATGAGCAACAGCTCCTTTTCCATGTCCGTTGATAATTCAACACATCATCTTTTGATGGTGATTTTGATGATTGTAGTTTTTCAAGGTTTTTAGACGCACTCAAAAAAGCCTATCCTGTAGATTTTACAATCTCAGATTATGCGACTTTTTTGTACTCAATCACACCTGTTTGGTTCTTAATCATTTTTGAATGTAGCTTATTCAAATTGATGCCAATGGCCATTAGGGTGATGTCCGATATAACGCCTTTAATACCGCGATGCCTAAAACGGTCATATTTCAAACCATCTTTTAGTTTCGAAAACATACCTTCTGCTTGTATCGATCGATTGATGCGCTGTATGATACCTTCTTCGGTAGTTATATTATGATTTGATTGTTTTCGGTAATTCTGAAAAGCTGGCGAAAACTTTATGTGTTTTTCTGATCCGCCTTCCGCTTTTTTACTCTTGATACATTGACTATTATAAGGACATCCCGTACATTCAAAACACTTGTATGAATAAAGCGTATCCGTGAATCCAGATTCATAGTTTCGGACTTGGTCCTTGGTACGCATCAGTCTTTTCCCGTTTTTGCAAACATAGACATCCTCATTTTCCAAGTAGAGCATATTTTCTCTTTGGCCAATGTCTTCTTTTGAACTTTTCTTTTTGCTTGTTTCATAGTTTGCGGGTTTGATATAAGGTCTCAACCACTTATCGCGTAGATAAGCGTAATTTTCAACGCTTTCGTAGCCTGCATCTGCCACAACATTACATAAATGCTCACCATAGCGCGGCATCATTTGTTCTAAAAATGGCTTGAGAGTATGCAGGTCATTGCTTTTCTGACTGCCCATGACGCCAACGATAAATGCACCGCTTGAAGCTAACTGAACGTTATATGCGGGTTTCAGTTGGCCGTTTAGCATATGATCTTCTTTCATTCGCATGAAGGTTGCATCGTGGTCCGTCTTTGAATAGCTGTTACGATCAGCCATGATTGACAGATGTTCCTCATATTTCTGCAGTTTATCAAGCTTTTCTTTCTTGTTTTCATAATCACGCTGATATTCAGTTTTTCGTTTTCCAATCCCGTGAACAAAAACGATATTCTTACTTTTACAAATATTACGGATGTTGTTAAAAGCTTGTTTGACACACTCTGTTACATATTCTAAGCTGCTATCCTCTGGCAAACCGAGTTCTTCAATGAGTTGTTCTTTAAGTTTGTTTTGATATTTTTCTACCGACTTACGCCATACGAAAGTATAACGACCTGCAGCGGATTCAATCTTAGTCCCATCGATGTAGATGTTCTTTAAATTCACATGACCTTCTTGCATGAGTAGTTCAACAAACTGAGTCAGTAAATCTGATGAAAAGTCTTCTAAGATCTTGCGAAAACGATTGATGGTTGTATGATCAGGTGGTTTACTTCCTTCGAGCAAGAAATGTGCTCTCGTATCATATGTGCAAAAATCCTCAATCTTGCGACAGGAATAAATGCCTTCGCTATAGCAAAACATAAGAATTTTCAACATGGTAACTGGGTCAATAACTGGCTTTCTCCCTTGACGGAGTAGGTGCTTAATACAGAATCTAAATTCATCTCCTCGACAATATTGCACACCAATCTGACCTTGCTATCCATAGGAATATATGTTGCCACATCAAATTTCATTTTTAGTTGCATTGTGTGACCTTTTTTTGTAAAATCAATATGAGTTAGATTGTTCATAGTAAAATAATTATAACTCATCTGAACTGGCTCTGCGAGCCAGTTCTAAACATTTATACAATAAAAATGGACCTCAACAAATCAAATTTGATTTGCTAAGGTCCATTTTTTACTTTGGGTCTATTTTGCAACAGCCCCTTTTGTGTTTTATGCGTTGCATAACGTTTTCAGCTTCGTTCATCACATCGAAAATATTGGTTGTCATTTCAGATTTCGTCGCACAGCCATATGAGACTGAGAGTGTCCTATTATCAATTTCGAACCCAACTGACATCGTCTGAATGCGATTTATGATCCGTTCACCATCCTCTGAATCCGCTTTCATCAACATAATCGCGAATTCGTCACTACCGATTCTTGCGATCAAATCATCTGCTCGACATCCAGCTTTAATAGCGATGGATACCTTTTGAATCAACAAATCTCCGACATTGAAACCAAAGGTATCGTTGATCTCTCTTAGCCCGTCTATATCGGCGTAGATGATCGAAATCGGGAGATTTCGGATGACATCCATTCTCTTAAGCTCTTCTTCAAAAAAACGTCTGTTATATAGTCCTGTCAGTTGATCGTGATAACTGAGATATTCGAGCATTCTTTCCATTTCAAGACGCTCCGTGATATCTCTGACGAGCATATGTGTCAACCTTTTCCCATTCACAATGATCTGAGTCAGCTTGATTTCCGATAAAAATGAGCCCCCATCTTTTGTTTTGAGCCACCACTGAATGATGATATCGTCGTTATTTAAAATTGTATCCAACCTTTTCTCAAGTTCTGATTCGTCCAATGCGGGTTCCACTACCGAGATCGACCATAAACTTCTGCCTTTTAGATCGCTTTTATGATAAAAGCCCAACAAATTGACCATCGCTTGATTAATATTGACGATGATGCCCTCTTCTATCAACATGATAGCATCAGCTGATTCTTCAAATAATTTTCTGAAAGTATATTCACTGGATCCCAGTTTTTCATTGACTTCAACCAGGGTCTGGTTCGTTGAATTCAAAAGTGTTGTGCGTTCGACAACTTTATCTTCGAGGCGTTCATTTACCTCACTTACTTTATCGCGTTCAAGCTCCAACAATTTCACAAGCTCAAACTGATTGCGCTGCGCGTATTCAAAAAAGTAGTTGGAAAGGCCACCTAAAAAGATGATGACGCCAAATAAGATGAGAGAATCAAAATGGACATCAGAGGGTATGACTGGATAAAAAATAAAGGTGATAATATAGACAAAGTACAGTGATATGGAAACCATTACTGATGTTAAAAATCGCAACTTCGTCAGATTCGTTATGATAATAAGTGCGAACAGAATCCCATATTTATAGGAATAAAAACCTTGAGAAGAGCCTACATAGGTCAATGCAATCATCCCCAATGTCCCTATTGTAGCTACGACGCCAACGATTAATTGATTGTACTTTGTATAGGCCTTCGAAAATGTGACCATAAACGCCAGGAGCGCTACCGGTGCATAAATACCAAATCTAACTATCCAAAATAAAGGCAGCATATCCGGTACAGCACGTCGATCCACAAACGTAAAAACGAGATAAAACAGTATGCTAAAAACATAGAGGAACCTATGTTGCCGCACACTTTTATCATACGTCACTTCACGATATGCCATTTCAATAGCCCTGTCATCAAAATTCAAATTCAATCGATTCATCATAAAACACCACTTTCATCGCCACACATAAGCCATGAATAAGCCCACGAGGCTCATACTGGAAAAAACCATAAAATTCTTGACAGATAGTTTGAACGTCTCGGATTTTATAGGATTCGAAACGAATCGTTTCGTTTGTTTGTAGAGCATCGGCACTGCAATTAGCGTCATCAAATAGCCAATCGGCATTATTTTTATCAATACAGAACCAATCACGATCGCATAAGCTGCCATAACGTTTAATTGATATAGTTTCAAGCTATTCTTTCTGCCTATGGAAATAGGTAACGTGTAACGCTTGTTGACAATGTCTTCTTCCGCATCACAGATATTATTTGCCAACATGATATTGGAGATGAACAATACCATTGGGAGACTAGCAAAGATTAAAGGTGCTATCTTTTCAAAATCAAAAGCGATCTGAATCATTCCTCCAGCAATTTCAAGCGACCCGAGATAATTGGTTGGCAAGTGTATATAAAATGCCAAAAAAGGGATTAAACCACCCATGAAAAGCCCACTAAATAGCTCCCCTAGTATCGTTCTCGAAAGAGGCAAAGGACCGGTGGAATAACCTATGCCCACTGCAAATGCCAATGCACCAAGCAGCAACACTAAGAGGTCCGTTCGAAATACTAGGGCAAGACCAGCGAGTATTCCTATACCTGCCAATAGAACTAGTAAGCCCAGTGCTTTTCCCGGTGAAAATTCGCCCGAAGAGACTGGATTATGCGCTTCGTAATGATATCCTGTCTTTAAATAGGCGCGTTTGTAATCAAAATAGTGATTGAGCCCCGTCGTCGTCAAATCGATACAAAGCAGGGATATAAACATAAGCATTAAATTGATGCCGTCCACTCTTTGAAGGGCATGATAAGCCATAAGCGTTCCTAAAAAGAGGGGAAACATACTGGCTACTTTTGTGCGTATTTCAACTAATTTTAGAAAAGCTTTAATAGTTTGCATATGTGCCTCGTTCCATCATATATAAATAGTGTTATAATAGTAATTGCTAATAAATTCATCAATACATGGAGGCATTATGAACAAATTCAAAAATTACTTATTGATTTCCATTGGCGCTATCTTAGTTGCCGTGGGGATCTGCTTTTTTCTCATACCCGCAAATTTGGCAACAGGTGGTATCACTGGTTTAGCCATGGTTATCCATTCTTTGTTTCCAGTTTTAAGCATCGGAGAAATATTACTCGTTCTCAATATTATACTCTTTGTTGTAGGGTTTATCACTATCGGAAAAGACTTTGGCGCAAAAACCATCTATGCCAGTTTTTTATTGACCGGTATCATCTACTTGTTTGATACGTTCATCGTCATCAAACAACCCCTTGTTGACGATCTTTTCGTCAATCTCATCGTGGGCATATTAATACAAGGTATAGGTCTCGGCATCGTGTTCAATCAGGATGCCTCAACCGGCGGCACGGATATCATCGCCAAAATTCTGAACAAGTTTTTTCATTTCGAAATCGGAAAAGGTCTACTTCTTGCCGACTTTGTCGTAGTCTCCCTAGCAGCCTATAGCTTCGGTATCGAACTAGCCATTTATGCATTTCTCGGCATCCTCATGAATGGTCTCATCATCGACACGGCTATTGCTGGCTTCAACTTAAAAGTCAATGTATCGATCATCTCAAAAGAATCAGACGCCATCCAAAAGTTTATCGTAGAAAAACTCGAGCGAGGCGCGACGATCTATGCGGCCAAAGGCGCCTACACGATGCGCGATAAAGAGATTGTTACCTCTGTCATGGATAAAAAAGAGTTCATTAGGCTAAAGGTCTTTATCAAGCACATCGATCCCGAGGCGTTTGTCATGATTTCAAATGTCAGAGAAGTTTTAGGTGAAGGTTTTTAATTACGCATTGTCATGTCTGATTTTTCTTACAAGCAAAACTGACCCTATGATGACAATAACAATCGCCAACACAATCAATAAACCAGTTAAGGCATTATTGGTTTCTTTATCAACACCACTTTTCAAATGGCTCGGAGATTCTTCCAATATAAGGGATGAACTTCCGGGCATTACATATGCACCACCCATGATATAGGTCGCGTTGAAGGGATCTGCAAACTTTTCGTTTGCCACGACTCTATAAGAACCCTCCGGCAATATGATTTCTTGGGATTCAAGACTGCCATTGAACAGAACGTAAAGATCCAGGTTGTTTTCTTTATTGGCTTTCGCATCAATCTTATAGCCAATCATCTGTTTCGGTAGTTTTATTAAAGAGGCATCTTCTTCACTGAAGAAAGTTAAATGCGTTGCGACTTCTTCTTGTGTCTCAAGTCTAAATGCAGAGAAGCTCTTTCGGATTGAAATGAGTCCTTTATAATAATTATAAACGCCGAGATTCGAACCTTTCAAATTCCAATCGATGGTATTGACCGAATCCGGTGATTTATAGCTGTTGTCATCGCCGCCCTTAGTTCTAAGGAAGTCAACGCCAAGATGTAAAAATGGCATGCCTTGCGAGGTTAAGACGATGGCATTTCCTAATTTTTGCATAGCGATTCTCTGTTCATTTGACGCCTCTGGATTCGTCGCTTCAAGTTTGTCCCAAAGTGTTAAGTTGTCATGTGCAGATACATAATTGACGGATTGGGAAGGATTGCTCGCCCATGGCCTTTTTGAATAATTGACGA
The DNA here is from genome assembly GCA_942493125.1 of Acidaminobacteraceae bacterium. Classification (GTDB taxonomy): domain Bacteria; phylum Bacillota; class Clostridia; order Peptostreptococcales; family Acidaminobacteraceae; genus Fusibacter_C. The sequence goes on from OW818667.1 coordinate 1,506,666, forward strand.
GGCTGTAATCGATTTGCGGATGTTCAACCGCACCGACAATCCCAAATTTAACGCTCTCTTCTAAGTCTGGTGCACCGCCAATAAAGCCCGCTTCAGCTCTATTGAACACATGTCCTTTGACGCCATCTCTAAAGTCGTCATTGAACGCACCAATACTCTGAATCGCCATCATATTGGCCTTCACTAGTCTTTTTTCTTCTGGTAGTGGCGAAGTGCCACCCGTCCACCCTTCTCCGTATAAGATGATGTTGGGGTTGATTTTTCTGAGTTCGCTATCTATGAGGCGCATCGTTTCAATATCATGGACACCCATGAGATCAAATCTGAAACCATCTATATGATATTCGGTTACCCAATGTTTCAGCGAATCAATCATCAACTTTCTCACCATCGCACGCTCACTCGCCGTTTCGTTGCCTGTTCCCGATGCGTTTGAGTATTTACCAGCTACCATGCGGTAGTAATAATTGGGCACTAAAGCAGTCAAGTTTGAATCGGCGCTAAGTGCCGTGTGGTTGTAAACCACATCCATGATGACCCCTATGCCATTGTCATGAAGCCCTTTTATCATGCGCTTCATCTCACTTACGCGCACTTCGCCTCGATACGGGTCCGTCGCGTAAGAGCCTTCTGGTACGCTATAGTTTTTTGGATCATAACCCCAGTTGAACAACTTTTCAGATAATCGCGTTTCGTCGATGCTGTTATAATCATACATTGGCAATATTTGTACATGTGTGATGCCAAGGCCCTTTAAATGTGAGAGCCCAGTTGGCACACCATTGCTTGTAATCGTATTGTCTTCAACGACGCCAAGGTATTTCCCCTTGTTTTTCACATTAGAAGAGATATGTGATGTCAAATCGCGAATGTGCATCTCATATACGATGATATCGTTGCTTTTCTTATAGATAGGACCTCTGTCATCAGCCCATTTTTTTGGATTTGTCCGCTCGAAATCTATGACCATGGATCTATCCCCGTTCACTCCAGCCGCTTTTGCATAAGGGTCGTACGTCTCTGTTACTTTGCCTGAGTTCGTCACTGAAAACGTATAATATCTTCCATGTAAATCAGTCGATTTGACAGTTTCCCAAACGCCACCTTCAATGCGCGTCATTTCGGTCGTGGACTCAGCAGTACCACCGTCACCTGCTTTATATAGATTTAGAGACATCGACGTCGCAGTAGGCGCCCATACTCTAAATGTGGTCGCTTTTTTGCTGTAAATTGCGCCAAGATCTCCGCTGTAAGTGAAGTTTTGGTTAAAGGTCTCCGTATCATATAGGCCGCTTGGTTCAATAGTGAGGGACTCGTAGCTTTCAAATGACGTCTTGTAAGCCTTCCCTATTGTGATGCCCGTTTCGAGCAATACGACAAAATTTTGAGATATATCGCTGCCACCTGAGCTGATGGCAACTGGTTTGATGGCAACGCCGCCATCTGATACGATCGAGAATTTTTCACGTAGCTCTGTGGACGCAATTGGCTTAGAAGTCGTCAATTGCACCGTTTTTTCATCGATAAACGCCGCTTTTAAAAATTTTGGTGAAAGATCTATCTCAGCTTCTGAAAAGTATACAGGCTCAGCTCCTTGAACGAGATAAAATTCTAAAACGCCTTCAGCATTGACCTGATTGAGACTTACAAATCGATCTGATTCAACATCTTTAGCTTCCCACTCGCCTTTTCTGACGATGAATCCAAGTTCTGTAGCTTCACCTACATTTTCTAAAGCAATTTCTGCGAATTTACCAAAAGCATCTTCTGAGGTAAAATCATACTGCTTACCTTCTCCACCCTTTGCCCAAATCCAAAGGTTCCAGCCGTCGTAATTGCCGTCAAATCGATGATAATGGACCTTCACAATTTGTTCATCAGCTAGTGCCGCATAAGATGTGCTACTCTGTAATGGTAAGACGCTAAATATCATGAAACAAACAAGTAACATACTCAATATTTTTTTCATAATCCCCCTCATTTCGCTTTCGAGTCTTTTCAAAAATAGAGTAAAAACCAGTCATACGACTGGCTTTGCTCTACAACATAAAGTTGCTTTTCATCATAGCTGTGACAAAGTATGCCATGGTGCTTATCATAAACAGATAGATCTCAATGCCAAAGAACACGGCGTATTTGAGGTATCTGTTCGCATAATAATAATGTTGTTTCTGCCATAAAAAATACATCCAAACGGATAGCAGCGATGTGAAAACGGACATTGTAGCAAGTGTTAACGTGCTTCCAAACAACCATGGATAAATCTGACCGTAGAATCTAAAATCTGAGTTTGGTCCAGCGACCAAAAATAGTTTTAGAGCAATGGTAAAGATGATCATACCAAACAAGACTTGCTTGCCTCGTTTTTCTTGCGCAACTGGCGCGAATCGGTTATATAGGTATGCGATGACGCAAACGGCAACTATCCACCAGATAAATGGCGTTAAGCTGATCAATAGCGAGATGACGCCAAAGAAAATCGTGTTTCCAAATCCCATGAGTGCTGCAGACGTCAAAATCAAATAGTTCGTTTCGTGCTCACTTTTCGCATAGTCAATCCAATCTTCACCTTGTCCAGCCATATATAAATTCGTTTTACCGGATACTTTGTCCGCCCAAGTCAATACATCACCGAACGGAGCATGGAACACTTCATAGCCTACAGGATATTGCCTTGTCAAGGTGAGCCTTGTATTTTCAACGAGCACATCATCCTCTCTCGTAAAATGAGAGACGTTTGTAAAAAGACCACCCTTTGTTTGAGGGTACTTTGACAAACCTTTATTGACAGCATCAAGCGTCTGTTGGGTGCCTAAAATATAGCTGACTTTTCTACCTTCAACGTCAGTAATTACGGGCTCAAGGCTCGTCCTCACATGATAGAAGAGTTTAAATGAAATCTCTTTATATGTTGCCTCTTCCAGCTGCCAAACACCTAGAACTGTTGGCGCATTGGGCGCTAAGTGATTATAATAGCTTGATATCAATGTTAACACGCCATTTTCGATATGCAAGTCTTTAAAATATCCATAAGTCAATTGATCCTCTTCATCAGCAAGTTGCAGCACGTTGAGCGTATCAGCTTGATAGGTTAATAATCTGCCGCCGTCTGCAGCATTGTGCATCACGATCACTTTATCGCCTGATGTTGCGATATTGAGCCTTTTCACATTGTCATAAGCATCAAATGTTGCGACGAGGTCCGTGCCTTTGAAAATTTCTGTTACTGTATCGTCACCAGCAACAACACTATCGCCCTCAGCCGCAAACTGTTCAGCATGTTTGCTGATCTCGATAGCCTCCGTTGATTCAAGGGTTATCGGATCAATACGCAACCTTTTGAGCGTCGTCCTATCGCTATAAAACATATTAAGGGTATCTTCAGTACTCGTCAGTTCAATCAATTTAATTGTATAATCATCCAGTTTGAATCTGGCAGTTTCAATGATTTTACCATACCAGTCCATAGTACTTAAATGCAAACCTAGCTTATCATAATAAGCGACGGCTATACCTTCTCCGTTTGGCAGAGCAACTTGATCGATCAAACGATAGTCCGCAGGCAATTCGGTCATGACTTCTACACCAATCGACCAATTCTCTGAAGGCTGTTTTGTTTCAATATCATTCTCACTCCAAGCGAATAGTCCTGTAAATAAAAGCGTTGCCAATATAAAATAGAAGGACCACCTCAAGTAAAACTTTGGATTCGATTTTTTCTTGTTGCTCTTATTTTTGTCGTTCTTTTTCTTTATACCCAATGCCTTATTTTCGTCTTCAATCAATTTCTCCATCGACGCCTAAATCCTCCCCAAATCATAGTTGACTATTTATATTGCTACAGCTATACAGTTTGTATCGCCACAGATTAAGACTTGTTTTTTCATCCTATTTCCATTATAATAACTTAGGATGTGCCGTCGTAGCTCAGCAGGTAGAGCAACGCCATGGTAAGGCGTAGGTCAAGAGTTCGAATCTCTCCGTCGGCTCCAGTTAAGGGAACACTTTCAGCTGATCACTGAAGGTGTTTTTTTTATCTACTTTTTACGTTGAAGAAAATGCATAATATCAATGCCAAAGTTATGTATATGTAGAACATTGTAACATGCTTAGTTTACCAAATAATTATAAATTAATCATTAAAACGATATTAATTTTCAATTTAAAACAGGTTGTCACTACGTGACAACCTGTTTTTTTATCTAGAACATCAGCCATGCTATGAGACCAAAGATCGCAAAAATTCCGAATAAAACCGGAAGCATCGTCATCGCAGCTGCGATGGTCAACGCTAGAAAATCACCTTTTTCAAACTCTACATTTCTTTTATCCTGGTCTATTTCTTTCTTTTTTAGCGACTCTCTCAATCTCTTGAACATAATTAATCCTCTCTTATTTCCGTTTAGATTTCGCCTGCAAAGTGGCATGCGACGAGGTGTCTCGGCGATACTTCTTTAGTAGGTGGAATCATCTCTTTACAGATGTCTTTTGCATATGGACATCTCGTATGGAACTTACAACCTGATGGTGTATTGACGTTACTTGGAATCTCGCCGATGATCGCTTCCATCTTCTTGATCTTCGTTGGATCAGCAATTGGAATCGCTGATAACAAGGCGCGTGTATATGGGTGCATCGGGCTGTTGTAAAGGTCCTTCTTGTCTGCAATTTCAACAAGTGAACCGAGATACATAACGCCGATTCTATCGCTGATGTGCTTCACGACGCTAAGGTCATGCGAGATGAACAGGTAAGATAAACCCATTTTCTCTTGTAAGTCCATCATCAAGTTGAGTACTTGTGATTGAATCGATACGTCTAGTGCCGATACGGGCTCATCACAGACGACGAATTCAGGATTCAGCGCAAGTGCTCTTGCGATACCGATTCTCTGTCTCTGACCACCTGAAAATTGATGTGGGTATCTGTTGATATGATACGACGAAAGACCACACATTTCAATAACTTCTGTCAATCTTTGTGTAAATTCTGGTCCTTTTTTTACAATACCGTGTGCGAGCATCGCTTCGCCGACGATTGTGCTGACGTTCATTCTTGGGTTAAGGGAGCTATATGGGTCTTGGAAAATCAGCTGCATCTGTTTTCTGAGATGCTTGAGTTCCTGTCCTTTAAAGCCCGATATGTCTTGACCGTTGAAGATGATTTCGCCTTCTGTCGGTTCATAAAGTCTTACGATGGTTCTACCAAGTGTGGATTTACCACACCCTGATTCACCAACGAGACCGATGGTTTCACCGCGTAATACGTCAAACGACACGCCGTCTACCGCTTTTACGTTGGCTATTGTCTTTTGTAAGAAACCGCCTTTAATCGGGAAATACTTTTTTATATCTCTGACTTCTAATATCTTTTCGTTCATATTATCCCTCCTTTTGGCAGTGTAAGAAACACATAGATGTATGATTTTCACCTACTGTATAATTGCCTGGTTGCTCTGTTTTACATCTTTCCATTCTGAATTTGCATCTCGGTTCAAAATAGCAGCCTTCAGGAAGTTCAAACGGATTCGGTACGACGCCTTCGATACTGTTTAGACGCATTTTATCTTCATCAAGATTTGGAATTGATTCAAGGAGTCCGATTGTATATGGGTGCTTTGGATTTTTAAAGATCTCTATCGCTGAAGCCGATTCCACGATCTTTCCAGAGTACATGACGAGGACGTGATGCGCCATCTGTGCCACGACGCCAAGGTCGTGCGTGATGAGCATAATCGCCGTGTTTGTCTTCTTTTGAAGGTCGTTCATGAGCGACAAAATCTGCGCCTGAATCGTTACGTCAAGTGCTGTTGTCGGTTCGTCTGCGATGAGGATCTTTGGGTTACATGCAAGTGCCATTGCGATCATCGCTCTTTGTCTCATACCACCAGACAGTTGATGCGGATAATCTCTTACGACTTTTTCAGCTCTTGGAATACCAACGAGCTGAAGCAGTTCAATCGCTCTATCATGCACTTGGTGTTTGTTCATCTTTTGGTGAAGCTTCAGTGATTCACCAATTTGCTCGCCAATTCTAAATACTGGATTAAGCGATGTCATCGGCTCTTGGAAGATCATAGAGATCTCGTTGCCTCTGTACGTTCTAAGTTTTTTCTCATCTATGCCAACGAGCTCTTCGCCGTTGAATTTGATCGAGCCTTTTACGATTCTGCCCGGTTTTTCTATGAGGTTTAAGATACTCATCGCCGTGATGCTCTTGCCACAACCTGATTCGCCGACGACGCCTAGCGTCTCGCCTTCTCTGAGTGTGAACGAGTTGCCATCCACCGCTTTTACGACGCCTTTATCCGTGAAAAAGTGGGTCGTCAAATCTTCAACTACTAATATGTCCTTCATCTCACACCTACCTTATCTCTTTCGGATCGAATGCGTCACGTAAGCCTTCACCTAACAAGTTGATGCTTACAACCGTCAACATGATCATCACGCCTGGCGGAATCCAGAGCCATTGCATGTTTCTAAATACATTGGTATTTCTCGCACGTTCTACCATGTTGCCCCATGTTGGCGTCGGTGGTGTTACACCGAGTCCTAGGAACGAAAGACCAGCTTCGGTCAAGATAGCACCTGCCATACCAAGTGTTGCGCTGACGATGATGAAAGCCAATGTGTTTGGCAATAAGTGTCTGACGATCTTTGATGCATCAGATATACCTAAGATCTCAGTCGCTTGCATGAACTCTTGCTCACGAAGGGAAAGAATTTGACCCCTTACAAGTCTCGCAAGTCCAGGCCAGCTCAAGATACCGATGAGCAGCATTACGAAGTACATTTTTGATTCGGAGCTAACGCGCCACATAAGGGCTGCGGATATAGATATTACAGTTGGTGTAAATGGAATTGAATAGATGATCTCTGCAATACGCATGAGTAAGTTGTCTATTCTACCACCATAGTAGCCTGCGATGCCGCCCACAAGCGAACCAAGGACTACTGAAACGCTGGCAGCCATAAGGCCAACGAGGATGGAGATTCTACCGCCGACAAAGAGTCTAAGTAAGACGTCTCTACCTTGCTCATCCGTACCGAGCCAGTGTTTAGCAGATGGTGCAAGCTCCTTATCTGCTAAGTCAAATTCCGAAATATTATACGGTGATAACATCGGTCCAAAGATTACAGCCAAACAAATGATTATAAATAATCCCGCGCCGACTGTAGCCACTCTATTTTTTCTAAAACGGTCCCAAGCTATGCGCCAAGGTCCAATTGCTTTCTTCTTTTGTTTTTCAGCCATTTCGCTCCTCCTTATTAAAGATCAATCTCTTTCGATTATTTTACGCGTATTCTAGGGTCAACAAGTGCATAACTTACGTCCGCTAGCAAGTTGCCTGCGAGCATTAGAAGTGCATAGAACGTGTTGGCCGCCATAAGCATTGAGTAATCTCTATCTCCGATTGACGTAAAGAGAACATTACCGATACCTGGCCATACAAATACCGTTTCAAGCAAGATTGATCCACCGAACAAACCTGGGATATACATACCAAGTAATGTTACGATTGGAAGCAATGCGTTTCTAAAGGCATGTTTATAGATGACGACTTTTTCAGAAAGACCTTTTGATCGAGCTGTTCTGATATAGTCTTGGTTGATGACTTCGATGACGGAGTTTCTAACGTAACGCGTCAAGCTTGCTAAGCTCGCTATTGTTACAACTGTTACTGGTAATATCATATGTTTAAGTACGTCGAGTACTTCTTGTCCAAAGCTGTCATATCCTTTTGCAAGGAAGAGTGTTGTTCTCATACCGTTTAAAGGTAGCCATTCCGATGGAATCGCGACGAAAAATATGAGGATTAACGCAAAGAAGAAGGAGGGCATCGAGACCCCGGTCAGTGAGAACACCGTCCAAAAGTTATCAAAAACACCATATTTCTTGACTGCGGATTTGATACCTACAGGTATTGCGATTAAAAATGCGAATATCATAGCGACAATATTAAGATAGAATGAGTTCCAAATATAGGTGCCAATTACGTCAGCAACTGGTTTTCTATATTTATAAGACATACCAAAATCCCCTGTTAAGGTTCTGCCTAACCATTTGACGTATCTAATGTGTACTGGGTCATCAAGACCTAGCATTTCTCTAATCTGATTTTGTTGTTCCACTGTTGCGTTTGAACCTATTCCCAAGTATGCGTTAACTGGGTCACCAGGCATAATCTCAAGCATTGCGAACAAGATGATCGTAATGATGAGCAGCACTGGGATCAAGTGTAATAGTCTCCTTAATATATACTTTAGCATCCCTTCACTCCTTAAGACTCTATATTTCTTGGTTGTTAAAGGCGGTCAATTAAGACCGCCTATATCTTTAGTAACTACTCTAGTAACAACTTTCTATTTATTCAACAATTTTAGCGTCTTTAAGTGCATAAACCCAGTTATAAAGTGAGCTTGTATTAAAGTCAACCAATTTTGGTGCATAAAGGTCGAAGTAAGTGTTTGCGTAAACAGGCATCATAACTGCTTCTTCATTTAAGATTTTAGCAACTTGTGCGTAGATTGGCTTCGCTTCTTCGATATCCATGATAGCTTTACCTTGGTCTAACAAAGCATCAACTTCAGGATTGCTGTATCTGCTTGTGTTGTCCATACCGCTACCAATGTAGTCTGAGTGGAATGACGTATATAATGTGTGTGGATCTGGTGTTGTGATAGAAGTTGCCAAGAAGAACAAGCTCCAGTTTTCAACGTTTGCATCTGAGTTGTAGATAACATAGTCAAGAATTGTGTTGAATTCAAGGTATGCAACTGTCAACTGAATGCCTAAACCTTGAGCCCAGTCTCTTTCCCACATAGGGATAAGTGTTGCAAGGATATCGTGATCTGGCATTGCTGCGATTTTAAGTTCGAAAACTTTTCCATCTTTGTATCTAAGGCCGTCAGTACCAACTAACCAGCCAGCTTCGTCTAATAAAGCTTTTGCTTTTTCAAGGTCGAAATCGTACTCGATCATAGAATCAAGTAATGTATCATCGATTGCCCATGAAATTTGTGAGAATGGGTGGTATTGTGTAACTGCAAGTACTTGATCTGTATCAGCATCATAGTAGTAGCTGTTTACGAATTCTTTAACGTTGAATGCATAGTAAAGTGCTTGACGTACTTTTGCATCTGCAGTTGGACCAGCTTCGCAGTTTGTTTTAACGTATCCGTAACCGCTTCTGTTGTATTGGTTGATTGAGAAACCGCCATTTCTAGCTTCAGAAATTTTCTTAGGCTCGATTTGTCCAGCTAATAAATCAACGCCACCGCTTGTAAGTTCAACGATATCAGTTGTTTGATCAACGAATTTAAGGATGATTTCTTTAATCATGTAGCCTTCGCCAACGAATAAAGGATTTCTTTCAAGGTAAACGAGTTCTTTTTCCTTAAATTGTGAAATCACGTAAGGACCTGAACCCATAGCATCTGTTGTAAGTGCTTCAACAGAAGCAGTGTTACCAACAGCAAAATCAGCACCATAATAGTGTTTTGGAATGATTGAGAAAGAGCAGTTTTCAAAGTTAACACGGAGTGCTTCTTTGAAGTTGAATTTTACTGTGTATTCGTCAATTGCTTCAACGCCAGTAAATTCAGTTGTTTCGCCAGCATAATACTCATCGTATCCTACTAAGTCTTTTACAGTTGAGCTGTAACGGCCTGTGTAAGATGGATCAGCAAGAACTTGGTAAGTAAATACAACATCGTTTGCAGTTAATGGTTGTCCATCAGAGAAAACGATATCTTTCTTCATGTTGAAAGTAATCGATTTTCCATCTTCTGAATATTCCCAGCTGTCTGCAATATTTGCTTCGTATTCGCCATCAAAATTTCTTTTGATTAAGCCTTGGAATACCATGTCCACAACGTATCCATCATAAGCTGATGAATAGTAAAGTGGGTTGAAGTTACCTGATGCTTCTGTGATACCAACGACTAATGTGCCACTTGGCTCAGCGCCTGCAGCTTCAGTTGTTGCTTCGCCTGCTGCGGCAGTTGTTTCTGTCACTGCTTCTTCTTTTGGGCTACATCCTGCTAAAAAAGCAGAAGCGACCATAACTAAGCAAAGCAATAAAACTAACGACTTCTTCATTTAATAATCCTCCTTATAAAATGCTAGACTTAGGATGGTTGTCCATCCCATGATGCATATATATAAACCTTTCGGTTTATAACCATTTGAAAAAAATTAAAGAATCGAATGAACTTCGAAATAGATTGAATAGTTTGACAATTCGCCTTAAAAGAAAATTTGAACTGTGATTGCACATAATAGTCTACTGACAGAAAGGAATACTTTGTACACATTTTGTTCAAATGTATTTAACTATAATTTAAATTTGGTTTCATTTTGTTTTAAGTTTGTTCACATGTTGTTCAAGATATTTTTCATTCTACACTAGTTTTTTAGAAATTAAAACATAAAAATCCGTCACATTTTAAATGTTAAAATCTCGCAACATTTTGCTATGACTCGATTTTGTGGATAATTCACGACCGCTGTATACCGCACAAACACATACTTCTGTACACGAAATATTTTTCATTTTTTTGTACCCCACCGTTTGTAAGGCTTTTAAAAATATGTATAGATTATTTTATATGACTATAACAATTCGTTAGATGCCTATGCATGAATCCATAGACGTGTTATGCACAGTTTTTTTTATATGTTGCAAAAAACTTTTGAACAAATCTTAACATTTGCATTCTATTACCCTTGAAAAGTATTACGGTTTCCGAATAAAAAAATAGCCCTCCACTATGAAATATGAAGGGCTGCACTGAAATATAAAAACCTAAATTTCTCCATTTTGATTGATGACGAGTCGAGGAAGCGGCACCTCAATTCCAGCCAGATCAAAAGCTTCTTTTAATGCTTCAATTAATGTAAAATGTACATCCCAGTAATCAACGGATAATACCCAGACTCTGATTGTGAAATTTTGTGAGGCTGCACCATGTGATGACAGTCGAACAAAAGGCTCAGGACTTTCAATAATCATTTTATTTTGACTAATAACTTCCTGAATTACAGCTTTTACAGTACTTATCTTTGCTTGATTCGAAACGACTACTTCGAGGTCAACGCGACGCGTTGGGAATATGCCGTAATTAACGATTGAACTGTTGGCAATACTTGCATTTGGAATAATCACAGCACGATTGTCCGGCGTTGTTAAGTGCGTATAAAATAGACCAATATCCGTAACAGTACCCGATTGACCAACGCCTTCCACATAATCACCGACTCTAAATGGTCTGAGTGCAATTATGAGGACACCACCAGCCAAATTGGACAAACTGCCTTGTAGTGCGAGACCGACAGCAAGTCCTGCAGCACCAATTACTGCAACAAAACTCGTCATCTCTATGCCAGCTGTGTATATTGCTGTGACGATAACCAAAAGCTTCAAACCCATTTTCATGAATGATCTTAAAAAAGATTGAAGCGTTGGGTCGGTTTTAACCCAAGATCTGTTCTTCATGATACGCTTTTCGATAAATCGAACGATTCTGAACCCAATAATCAAAACCAGTAAAACGGAGATCACTTTAATTCCCAAATCGACACCCATTAGCTTGATATCATGCAAAAGTTGTTCCGACATTTATGCCTCCTATAATTTATGAAATATTGGCTTCATATTTTCGAATGTACAGATGTATTTAAAGCCAATTGACTGAATCAATTCAATATTCTCCTTATAATGGAAACCAAGATCAACTGGCTTATGGGCGTCACTACCTAGCGTTAGAATCTCTCCATGCATTTCCTTATAAAGTTTTAACAACTGACTATGTGGGTTGTTGTGACCTATACCATATCTGTGGCCACCGGCATTGAGTTCGATGCCCTTACCTGCTTGGATAATATGCTTATAAATCTCACAGACAATGTCGCCATAATCGCTGAATTTTACTGCCTTTAGCTCAGGCTTATACCTTAAGTACAAGTCCAAGTGTCCTAAAACTGAATAGTCATTGAACGCTTTTATGCTTTGATAATACTCATCAAAATATATTTGAACCGCCTCTTTATTTGAGTGGTTTTCAAAATACCTTCTATAGTATAAATCTTTTCTCTCTACGGAGTGAATAGACGCAATGACAAAGTCGTAGTTGTTTTTTAATACGATCTCAGCGTTTTCTTTTCCAAGATGTGGTTGAATCCCAATCTCTAGACCGTTATACAAGTTAATCTTGCCCTCGTATTCTCTTTTAAATGTATTGATCACACGTTCGTGGTCATCTCTGTCAAAATCCCAATTCTGTACCGTTTCAGAATCTATATCCGCATCGAGATCTACATGATCTGTAAATGCCAAATCGGTTATGCCTAAATCCAATGCGCGATCGATCATCTCTTGCATCGGCGTATTCGAATCAGGCGAGTAATCGCAATGTGTATGAAAATCAACCATTAAAGGTCGATTGAACTTTCTATCCATTTTAAACCTCTTTCATTATCACCATCATGCTCATGCTTATTCTTGTTCTGTTTCTAAAGTATCAATTACCTGATTATCCGTTATTTTGTTTCCATAAAAATAGGTTACCACAAATGTACAGTGCGTACAATTGTAATAACCTATCCCACTAAAATATTGATGTTATGATACCTGATCTTGAATTAGATTTCACCAGCAAAGTGGCATGCAACGAGGTGTCTCGGCGATACTTCTTTAGTAGGTGGAATCATCTCATTACAGATGTCCTTTGCATATGGACATCTCGTATGGAACTTACAACCTGATGGTGTATTGACGTTACTTGGAATCTCGCCGATGATCGCTTCCATCTTCTTGATCTTCGTTGGATCAGCGACTGGAATCGCCGATAACAATGCGCGTGTATAAGGGTGCATCGGGCTGTCATAGAGAGCTTTCTTGTCAGCGATTTCAACGAGTGAACCGAGATACATAACGCCGATTCTATCGCTGATGTGCTTCACGACGCTAAGGTCATGCGAGATGAACAGGTAAGATAAACCCATTTTCTCTTGTAAGTCCATCATCAAGTTGAGTACTTGTGATTGAATCGATACGTCTAGTGCCGATACGGGCTCATCACAGACGACGAATTCAGGATTCAGTGCAAGTGCTCTTGCGATACCGATTCTCTGTCTCTGACCACCAGAAAATTGATGTGGGTATCTGTTGATATGATACGAGGAAAGGCCACACATTTCGATCACTTCTGTCAATCTTTGTGTAAATTCTGGACCTTTTTTTACAATACCGTGTGCGAGCATCGCTTCGCCGACGATCGTGCTGACGTTCATTCTTGGGTTAAGGGAGCTATATGGATCTTGGAATATGAGCTGCATCTGTTTTCTGAGATGCTTGAGTTCCTGTCCTTTAAAGCCCGCTATGTCTTGACCGTTGAAGATGATTTCGCCTTCTGTCGGTTCATAAAGTCTTACGATGGTTCTACCCAGCGTAGATTTACCACACCCTGATTCACCAACGAGACCGATGGTTTCACCGCGTAATACGTCAAACGACACGCCGTCTACCGCTTTTACGTTGGCTACTGTCTTTTGTAAGAAACCGCCTTTAATCGGGAAATACTTTTTTATGTCTCTGACTTCCAATATCTTTTCTTTCATATTATCCCTCCTCTTGGCAGTGTAAGAAACAGCTCGATGTATGATTTTCTGCAACCGTGTATAAACCTGGTTGCTCTGTTTTACATCTTTCCATTCTGAATTTGCATCTCGGTTCAAAATAGCAGCCTTCAGGAAGTTCAAACGGGTTCGGTACGACACCTTCGATGCTGTTTAGGCGCATTCTATCTTCATCAAGATTTGGAATCGATTCAAGGAGTCCGATTGTATATGGGTGCTTTGGATTTTTAAAGATCTCAATTGCTGAAGCCGATTCGACTATCTTTCCAGAGTACATGACGAGGACGTGATGCGCCATCTGTGCCACGACGCCAAGGTCGTGCGTGATGAGCATAATCGCCGTGTTTGTCTTCTTTTGAAGGTCGTTCATGAGCGACAAAATCTGCGCCTGAATCGTTACGTCAAGTGCTGTTGTCGGTTCGTCTGCGATGAGGATCTTTGGGTTACATGCAAGTGCCATTGCGATCATCGCTCTTTGTCTCATACCACCAGACAGTTGATGCGGATAATCTCTTACGACTTTTTCAGCTCTTGGAATACCAACGAGCTGAAGCAGTTCAATCGCTCTATCATGCACTTGGTGTTTGTTCATCTTTTGGTGAAGCTTCAGTGATTCACCAATTTGCTCGCCAATTCTAAATACTGGATTAAGCGATGTCATCGGCTCTTGGAAGATCATAGAGATCTCGTTGCCTCTGTACGTTCTAAGTTTTTTCTCATCTATGCCAACGAGCTCTTCGCCGTTGAATTTGATCGAGCCTTTTACGATTCTGCCCGGTTTTTCTATGAGGTTTAAGATACTCATCGCCGTGATGCTCTTGCCACAACCTGATTCGCCGACGACGCCTAGCGTCTCGCCTTCTCTGAGTGTGAACGAGTTGCCATCCACCGCTTTTACGACGCCTTTATCCGTGAAAAAGTGGGTCGTCAAATCTTCAACTACTAATATGTCCTTCATCTCACACCTACCTTATCTCTTTCGGATCGAATGCGTCACGTAAGCCTTCACCTAACAAGTTGATGCTTACAACCGTCAACATGATCATCACGCCTGGCGGAATCCAGAGCCATTGCATGTTTCTAAATACATTGGTATTTCTCGCACGTTCTACCATGTTGCCCCATGTTGGCGTCGGTGGTGTTACTCCGAGTCCTAGGAACGAAAGACCAGCTTCGGTCAAGATAGCACCTGCCATACCAAGCGTCGCGCTGACGATGATGAAAGCCAATGTGTTTGGCAATAAGTGTCTTACGATCTTTGATGCATCTGATATACCTAAGATTTCTGTCGCCATCATGAATTCTTGTTCACGTAGAGATAGAATTTGACCCCTTACAAGTCTCGCAAGTCCAGGCCAGCTCAAGATACCGATGAGTAGCATTACGAAGTACATTTTTGATTCCGAGCTCACGCGCCACATAAGCGCAGCTGAGATCGAGATAACGGTTGGCGTAAATGGAATTGAGTAGATAATCTCAGCAATACGCATGAGAAGATCATCGATTCTACCGCCATAGTAGCCTGCAATCCCTCCTACAAGTGAACCGAGTACAACGGAAACACCTGCAGCCATAAGACCAACGAGGATGGAGATTCTACCGCCCACGAAGAGTCTGAGCATGACGTCCCTACCTTGTTCATCTGTTCCGAGCCAGTGCTTAGCTGAGGGGGCAAGTTCTTTATCGGCAAGATCGAATTCCGAAATATTATATGGTGAAAGAATTGGCACGAGGAGCACAGCGACGACAATAATAATAAACAAGCCCGCTCCAACGATTGCCACTCTATTTTTTCTAAAACGGTCCCAAGCAATACGCCATGGGCCGACTGCCTTTTTCTTTAGTATGACTTCATGTGAGACAGTCTTTGCTTTATCTGTTTTTTTAGATGTCATCATATCCTCCTTATTTAACGCGAATCCTCGGGTCAACGAGTGCATAACTTACGTCTGCGAGCAAATTGCCTGCGAGCATAAGAAGTGCATAGAACGTGTTGGCCGCCATAAGCATTGAGTAGTCTCTATCTCCAATCGACGTAAAGAGCACATTACCGATTCCTGGCCATATAAATACTGTTTCAAGCAAGATCGATCCGCCAAATAAACTTGGAATATACATACCAAGCAATGTTACGATTGGAAGTAGTGCGTTTCTAAAGGCATGTTTATAGATGACAACTTTCTCTGAAAGTCCTTTTGATCGTGCCGTTCTGATATAATCTTGATTGATGACTTCGATGACGGCATTTCTGATATAACGCGTCAAGCTTGCAAGATCGATAATTGTGAGTACTATGACTGGTAATATCATGTGCTTAAGTACGTCAAGCACTTCCTGTCCAAAGCTTTCATATCCCTTAGCGAGGAATATAGTGGTCCTCATACCGTTTAAAGGCAGCCATTCCGAGGGTATCGCCACGAAAAATACGAGCAATAGGGCGAAGAAGAATGACGGCATCGAGACCCCGGTCAGCGAAAACACCGTCCAGAAGTTGTCGAATAAACCATATTTCTTGACTGCGGATTTGATTCCAACTGGTATGGCTATTAAAAATGCCAAAACCATGGCGACAATATTAAGATAAAATGAGTTCCAAATGTATGTTCCGATGACGTCAGCTACAGGCTTTCTATACTTATAAGATATACCAAAATCCCCCGTTAAGGTTCTACCTAACCACTTGACGTATCTAATGTGAACCGGTTCATCAAGACCTAACATCTCTCTGATCTGGTTCTGTTGTTCTACCGTTGCGTTTGAACCTATCCCCAAATAGGCATTTACTGGGTCACCAGGCATAATCTCAAGCATTGCGAACAAGACAATCGTAATGATGAGCAGCACTGGGATTAAGTGTAATAGTCTCCTTAAAATATACTTTAGCATCCCTTTGCTCCTTCTGTGTCCTTATTTATGAAATCCCACAATTATCCAATTATGCAATTTCCTCATTTAAGATGATTAAATTAAAGGCAGTCCTGTAAGAGACTGCCTTCAAAATGTTTTATAAAGTAGCTTTTGTAAAGAATGTCACATTATTCTACGATTTTAGCATCTTTAAGTGCGAATACCCAGTTATAAAGTGAGCTTGTTTTAAAGTCGACTAATTTTGGTGCATAAAGATCGAAATAAGTGTTTGCGTATACAGGCATCATAACAGCTTCTTCATTTAAGATTTTAGCTACCTCAGCATAGATTGGTTTCGCAGCTTCGATATCCATGATTGCTTTACCTTCGTCAAGTAATCTATCTACTTCAGGGTTGCTGTATCTGCTTGTATTGTCCATACCGCTACCGATGTAGTCAGAGTGGAATTCAGAATAGAGTGTATGTGGATCTGGGCTTGTGATAGAAGTTGCTAAGAAGAACAAGCTCCAGTTTTCAACGTTTGCATCTGAGTTGTAGATGACATAATCAAGAATTGTGTTGAACTCGAGGTAAGCAACAGTCAATTTGATGCCTAAACCTTGGCCCCAATCTCTTTCCCACATAGGGATAAGAGTTGCAAGAATATCATGATCTGGCATAGCTGCAATTTTAAGTTCCATAGTTACGCCGTCTTTAGCTCTGAATCCATCAGCGCCAACAACCCAACCAGCTTCGTCTAATAATGCTTTTGCTTTTTCAAGGTCAAAATCGTACTCGATCATAGAATCAAGTAATGTATCATCGATTGCCCAAGAAATTTGTGAGAATGGGTGGTATTGTGTAACTGCAAGTACTTGATCTGTATCAGCATCATAGTAGTAGCTGTTTACGAATTCTTTAACGTTGAATGCATAGTAAAGTGCTTGACGTACTTTTGCATCTGCTGTAGGACCAGCTTCGCAGTTAGTTTTAACGTATCCGTAACCGCTTCTGTTATATTGGTTGATTGAGAAACCGCCATCTCTAGCTTCAGCAATTTTCTTAGGCTCGATTTGTCCAGCTAATAAATCAACACCACCGCTTGTAAGTTCAACGATATCAGTTGTTTGATCAACGAATTTAAGGATGATTTCTTTAATCATGTAGCCTTCGCCAACGAATAAAGGATTTCTTTCAAGGTAAACGAGTTCTTTTTCTTTAAATTGTGAAATCACGTATGGACCTGAACCCATAGCTTCAGTTGTAATCGCTTCGATAGCTGCAGTATTGCCAACTGTGAAGTCTTTACCGTAGTAGTGTTTAGGGAGAATTGCAGAGCCGCAGTTAGCAAAGTTAACGCGGAGTGCTTCTTTAAAGTTGAATTTAACTGTGTAATCATCAATTGCTTCAACGCCTTGGAATACATCAGTTTCGCCTGCATAATACTCATCGTATCCAAGCATATCTTTTACAGTTGAGCTGTAACGGCCTGTGTAAGATGGATCAGCAAGTACTTGATAAGAAAACACAACGTCATTAGCAGTTAAAGGCGTTCCGTCAGAGAATGCTCTATCTTGTTTCATTTTAAATGTGATAGATTTTCCATCTTCAGAATATTCCCAGCTATCTGCAACGCTAGCTTCATATTCGCCATCGAAGTTTCTTTGAATCAAGCCTTCGAATACCATGTCTACAACATATCCATCATAAGCTGATGAATAATAGTGTGGGTTAAAGTTACCAGATGCCTCTGTGATACCAACTACCAATGTACCACTTGGTTCTGCAGCTACAGGTTCAGTTGACGCTTCGCTTGCTGGTGCTGTCGTCTCTTCTGCTACTTCTTCTTTAGGGCTACAGCCTGTAAAGAATGCAGAAGCTACCATTACTAAGCAAAGTAATAATACTAGCGATTTCTTCATTTAAATAATCCTCCTTCTTAATTTTGGTTGGTTACATTAATTTGATAACCAATCTATATAAACCTTACGGCTTATAATCTCTCTAATTGTCATGCTTTGGTATATGTTCCATATATAATTATTTATACATCTTATAATAGGAAACGTAATAAATCAATAACAATTATTTTATTTTGTTCAAATTAATGTAACATAGATGTAACATCCATAATCAATATATAACAATTTCGTCTAAATTGGAATAGAAAAATTTATATGGGTCTTATTGAAAAATTTTATTTCATTTTTGTAACATTTATTTTTCGTTTTCGCAGTCGCGCATAAAGGATTTGGCAAATAAAGACATATAAATTATTTTTTCTCGCATCACTTGAATTTGAAGGATTGCAAGACACAAGTCTTTTGATATTTGTTGGAATATTCAGATATTTTAATTGATATAATATTGTCAAACCGATTTAGTCTATGACAAACTTTTTTTTCGCGTCAAATTGTTACAAATTCTTAACAAATAATCAAGGTATTTAGCAACCCGAAATAGTTGAAATTCCAGTATTTCTACAGTAATTGCGCAAAAAAAGTGTGCTTATTTAAAAGCACACTTTCTATTTTTGTGGAAATTGCATCATTCAATTTTTCTATAACAATACCCAAACGATCACGATCGCTATTGCTGAGTAAAGCCGAGTAATTTTATAAACGCGCTCCGATGGCGGTTTGCGATTAAATTTCCACGACTCAGTAAGTTTTATCGATAAGGCTGGGTTGACGACACCCAATAATAATATTGCCGTCAGAACGATTTTTACAATTAACATGTTGAATCCTTTCAAACGAATGTGACTTGCCCTATCATTTTACTCTACAGTTACTGATTTTGCAAGATTTCTAGGTTTGTCTACGTCGTTGCCTCTCAAAGCGGAAACGTAGTAAGCGAGTAGCTGCGTTGGAACCACCGCAAGGATTGGTGCCAATTCATCATACGTATCTGGGATGTAAAACACTTCGTCGGCTGTTTTGTACAGTTGGTCATTGCCTTCCTTGGCAATCGCAAATACATGTGCACCGCGCGCTTTAACTTCTTTGATATTTGAAAGCATTTTGTCGTATAGCTTATCTTGTGTCGCTAGCGCAACGATAAACGTATCATCCTCAATCAAAGCAATCGTACCGTGTTTAAGCTCGCCAGCGGCAATCGCAAAGCTGTTGATATATGAAATTTCTTTTAGTTTTAAAGACCCCTCATAAGCAAGATCGCAATCGACGCCTCTGCCCATAAAGAATACTTTTTCATTGTTGAACTGGCTCGCAGCGAGCTTTTGAATTTCTGAGCTCTTATCTAAGACTAAGCTTAACTTGTTTGGCATCTCTTTTAATTCCGCAATCATTTTAGCATATGTCGCGTCATCGAGTTTACCATTTAAACGACCCATATAAAGTGCTAGCAGATAAAATGCGACAAGCTGCGTTGTATAGGCTTTTGTTGAAGCAACACCTATTTCTGGTCCTGCCCAAGTATATAGAAGATCGTCAGATTCTCTAGCTACAGAGCTACCAACGACGTTGACGATACTCAAGACTCTTGCGCCTTTGCGTTTCGCTTCTCTGATAGACTGAAGTGTATCAAGTGTTTCACCAGATTGTGATACTGCAATGAAAAGCGTTTTATCATCCACAAATGGATCACGGTATCTGAATTCTGATGCCACATCACATTCTACAGGGATTTTTGCAAAGTTTTCAATAGCACGTCGTCCGATCAATCCCGCATGGTAAGCTGTACCACATGCGACGATATAAACTTTATTGATGTTTTCAAGTAATTCAGCGGTAAGATGAACACCTTCGAGAACGATTTCATCATGAGCGTTTAATCGTCTCATGAGCGTTTCTTTAACGCCTTTAGGTTGCTCAAAGATCTCTTTGAGCGTAAAGTGCTCGAAGCCCTCTTTTTCTGCTGAGTCAATATCCCATGTCACTTCGTAGACATCACGGCTTACAGGTTGTTTCAAGCTGTTGTAAATCGTCACGCCATCTTTCGTCAAATCGACAAATTCGTCATTCTCTATCAAGAGCATATTGCGTGTGTATTTTAATAGCGCTGGGATATCTGATGCGATGAAGTTTTCATTTTCACCAAGACCAACGATCAACGGGCTATCTTTTCTTACTGCTACGAGTCTATTCGGCTCCGCTTTAGCGATGACGCCAATTGCATAAGCGCCAGTCATTCTATCAACTGCTTTGTAAACGGCATCTAACAAATCGCCATCATAATAATAATCGACAAGATGCGCGATGACTTCTGAATCCGTCTCAGATTTGAATACAACGTGCTTATCTTGGATTAACCATTCTTTGATTTCCATATAATTCTCAATGATACCGTTATGGATTACGGCTATTGTCTGTGTTTCATTTGTGTGGGGATGGGCATTGACATCTGATGGTGCACCATGTGTTGCCCAACGTGTGTGGCCAATACCTACGACGCTATCCATGTTCAGGTCAATAATCGCCTCTAAATTTTTCAATCTGCCTTTTGCTTTATATACTTGTAATTGACCATCTACATTGACTGCGATGCCCGCTGAGTCATACCCTCTATATTCTAATTTTGATAATCCCTCTATTAAATATGGAACTGCTTTTTGAGTGCCAACATATCCTACGATACCACACATAAGTTTTCTCCTTTGTCAAAAAAATAAAAAAACACCCTCGTAAGGTGTCCTGATTAGACGCACTTATAGCCTTCAATCAACCTGTCAACTCTGTCTCAAAGATCACTCTTTGGTTTTGTATGACATTTACGGTGTTGATTACACCGTGGGGCACCCGCCGAAATTTTCGATAAACCCCACCCTCGTCAACTGCAATTGCAGTTCTGGCGCTTGTATTCAGTTGTCATCGTACATCTTCATCACCTCCACAAAATTAAGTATATCATAATCATACCCCTTGGTAAACACCTGAATCATTCACTTCTATCGTTCTACATGCGATCACATCCGCGCCAGTATTGAAGATGTTTTTTAAAATGACGTCACCCAGTGCAATTGGTGCGTTTACCTCTAGCTCATCTAATAATAGACATAGAGGTTCTACAGAGTCTTTAGGTATTGGTGCTGATGTTTTTACAGGTAGCCTAGCCACTTTGCCGCCAATTATGCGAACCGTTGTCGTTGCCATCCTCATGGGATGACGCATCTCATTTTCACCATATTCGATCCCCCGCTTGCACCCATTGCCAGAAATGGCATAGACATTGGGCACATCAGTCGACCATTCAATGCGTAAATGACAACCTACTGGACAAGAAATACATATTTTTTCGGCAACCTTTATTTCATTCATACACAAGCCTCCATGCTGATTTGAATAGATTGACAGGTATCTGGAATCACGTTTATCGGGAGTGAAAGATGAATGGATTCACCCGGTGTTAAATGATGGTAACGCTTCGAAAGCAATATGGTTTCATCGGATTTAACGCTGATTTGTCCACACTTTGTAGGATGCTTTACACGTAGCATAATCGTCGCAGTATCTAATGACTTTCCAATATAATCAACTGTTGTTAAACGTTGTGGAGAAACCATGGCAAAATCTGTTGAGATCGTTACCGTGATTTGATCTCTATGCGCCAATGATTTCACTTTCGCGAACAATGCGGCATTATAGCCTGCGATGCGACTCTCTTCCGTTACGTGATCGACTAAATCATGAACTTGCGCGACATTGCCACACGCAAATACGCCTTTTCGATTCGTTTGCATTAAGTTGTTGATCAAGGGACCACGCGTCATATCACACATCTCTATCCCCGCGACGCGGGTCAATTCATTTTCAGGAATTAACCCCACTGATAATAGCAATGTATCACAGTCAAAATCCATTTCTGTACCAACTATTGGGCGATAATCAGAATCGACTTTGGCAATCGTTATGCTTTCCAGTCTACGCTCTCCTCGAATTGCAACGACGGTATGGCTCAGATATAGTGGAATGTCAAAATCCTCAAGACACTGGACGACGTTGCGCGTCAAGCCACTCGAATACGGCATAAGTTCAGCAACGCCAAGAACTTGTGCGCCTTCAAGTGTCATTCTTCTCGCCATAATCAATCCAATATCACCCGATCCAAGGATAAAAACGCGATTGCCAATCTTGTCACCTTTTATATTGACATAATATTGCGCAGCACCTGCCGTTAATACGCCCGATGGCCGCGTTCCTGGTATGATGACTGACCCGCGAGACCGTTCCCTACAGCCCATTGCTAGAATCAAAGCTCCAAACTTAATGGTGAAAATGCCCTTATCAGAATTGATTGCAGTCACACTATCGTCTGCTTGGATGGATAACACCATTGTGTCAGTCATGCATTTTATATTTGCATTTTCAACAAACCGAATAAACCTTTCGGCGTACTCAGGCCCTGTCAGCATTTCGTTAAAGACCCGAAGTCCGAAACCTGGATGGATACACTGATTTAAAATGCCGCCAAGATAGCTGTCTCTTTCTATGATCAATACTTTAAGCGATTCATCCAAAGCTGCTTCATTAGCCGCTGCCATACCTGCAGGACCGCCGCCTATCACGACGACATCGTAGTATATTGTTTCCATGATGACCTCCGTCATTGATGTCATTTGTGTCAAGGGTATCATTACTCTATTTATTATTTTACAAGCCATGAGCCTGTCTTTTCTTGTTCTATTTGTGTTCGCGATTTGCTTCGCTCTCTCGCCAATATTTCGAGAACTTTGGGGCCACAGAAGCCACCTTGACAGCGTCCACCACCTGGTCTAACGCGACGCTTTACGCCATTGAGCGTCATAGCACCACAGTTTCGATGGATTGCGTCAACGATTTCTCCTTCAGTGATGCGTTCACACCTACAGACGATATGACCAAAAGTATGATCTTCAGATATTAGCTTCGCTTGTTCTTCCATCGTTTGATGCATCAATCTCGTTCGTGCGCGTCTCACTTTAATGTGCGTCTCTTTTAAGCTCAAGTCGCGACCATCACGCGATTGGATACCTTTCACGATCTCTTCCACATATTCTGCTATGGCCGGTGCCGCCGATAAACCTGGAGACTTGATGCCCGCAACGTTAATAAACCATGGAATATCTGATTCTTCTATGATAAAGTCACACGTTGATGGCTCTGCTCTTACGCCAGAAAAATTTGCGATATTCAAATGAAGTGGACAGGATGGCACCATGTATAGTGCCTTTGTCTTAACATCATGCAGTCCTTCAAAAGTTGTCGTCGTCGCATCTTTTGTGGTGACTTCAGAATTTGGTCCGACGATGACATTGCCATGTGCAGTCGGTGCAATGATTGTGCCTTTTCCTTTCACAGTTGGGCAAGTGAACAATATCTGTTTGACAATACCACCCGCTTCTTTGTCGAGTAAAAAATACTCGCCACGCCTTGGTATGATTTCAAAACCGATAGGTCCGTCACCTTTCACCATCTGATAAATATCATCGGCATGGACCCCAGCACAGTTGATGATGCCCCGAGTTTCAATGTCTGAATTGATTAGAAAATGGTCGTCTTTGCACTGAATCTCTGTAACGGCATAATTCAGCTTAAGTATGACGCCATTGTCCATGGCATTCTCACATGCTGCTATGGCAACTTCCCAGGGTTCCGTGATTCCGGCACTTGGCGCATAAAGCGCAAACTCAAATGCCGGATTCACATTTGGTTCAAGCTTACGCAACATCGCTTGATCAATGATTTGTAGATCTGGCACACCGAGCTTAATCCCATTTTCATAGAGCGCATTTATGGCTGCATAGTCGGCTTCACCTTCACCTAGAACAAGCGACCCTATTCTTTCAAATGCAAAATTGAGTGTTTCAGATAACGGACCATATAAGAAGTTACCCTTAACATTCAACTTACCTCTTAAAGAATCATCTGGTGCATCATACCCTGCATGAATCAGCGCTGAGTTTGCTTTTGTCGCACCACATGCAACATCGTTTTCAGCCTCTAAAATCAGTATGTTCAGATCGTACTTCGCGAGTGTATGTGCAATCAAAGCACCCGATACACCCGCTCCGATTATGGTCCAATCTATCATCCTACACCTCAAAACATGACTTTGTTTATATCTTAAAACGTGTTTTTACTCAATTGACCATTCTCTTGATCGCTCAACTGCCCGCTTCCACATCGAATAGAGCTCATGTCTCTTTGAATCATCTATCGTTGGAAAAAACTCTCGATCAATGGCAAACTGTGCCTTAAGCAGCTCGGTATTTTCCCAAAAACCTACTGCAAGACCAGCCAAATAAGCAGCGCCTAAAGCTGTTGTTTCAGTAATAGCCGGTCTTACAACAGATCGACCCAATATATTTGATTGAAATTGCATCAAGAAATTATTCACCGTTGCACCGCCATCGACTTTTAATCGTCTTAGTTGAAGCCCGGAATCTTCTTCCATAGCTTCTATGACATCGCGCGTTTGATATGCTAGTGCCTCAAGTGTTGCTCTGATAATGTGATTTTTATTTGAACCTCGTGTCAGGCCAACAATTGCACCCCTAGCATACATGTCCCAATACGGTGCGCCAAGCCCTGCAAATGCTGGCACAAAGTATACACCATTGGTATCTTCTACTTTCGACGCAAAATATTCACTGTCAGCTGCACTAGATATCAGTTGCATTTCATCTCTTAACCACTGAATAGCTGCCCCTGCGATAAAGATTGATCCTTCCAAAGCATAGTAAACTTTTCCGTCAATGCCCCAAGCAATCGTCGTCAATAAGCCATTTTTAGATGGCACCCTTTTCTCTCCCGTATTCATCAACATAAAGCATCCCGTGCCATATGTGTTTTTTGCAGAACCTGGTGAAAAACACGCTTGGCCAAAAAGTGCTGCCTGCTGATCACCTGCCGCACTTGCGATTGGTATCTCAGCGCCACCAAAGGTTTGTGGATCGGTGTGGCCATAAATAAAGGATGATGGCTTCACAGCCGGCAACATACACCTCGGGATGTTGAGTGCCTCTAAAATCGCATCGTCCCAATCCAACGTATCGATGTTGAACATCATCGTTCGAGATGCATTGGAATAGTCTGTTGCGTGCACAGCGCCACGTGTGAGATTCCAAATAAGCCAAGTATCTACATTGCCAAACAAAAGGTGACCCTCTTCTGCGTCTGCTCTCGCACCTTCGACATTGTCCAAAATCCACTTGAGTTTCGTTCCTGAAAAATAGGCGTCCACAACCAATCCCGTTGCTTCCTTGATAAGTGCTTCATACCCATCGGCAATCAAGGTATCACATATATTCGAGGTCCGCCTGCACTGCCATACTATGGCATTATATACCGGTCGTCCTGTTCTTTTATCCCAAACGATGGTTGTCTCTCTTTGATTGGTTATACCTATCGCTACAACTTCAAATGGCTTGATCCCAGCAGTTTCGAGGACTTCTCTGGCCACGCCCATCTGTGAGCCCCATATTTCCATAGGATCATGCTCTACCCAACCTGGGTTCGGATATATTTGCGAAAATTCCTTTTGAGCCATCTTCACAATTTTACCATCATGATCAAATATGATTGCTCTTGAACTGGTCGTGCCTTGATCGAATGACAATATGTACTTTTTTGATTGCATACGGGTACCCTCCAAGTCTCTTTGTCTTTATACTAACACAATCATCACATTGAGGAAATTGTATAATTCCAAATTGTATGAATTTCATTTATCATAACGGCTTGTTTCAGCCATTTTCAATTTCGATAAACAAAATTTTGCAACTTAAAAGGTAATTATACAATTTCCTTATATAAAAAAACTCCACTAAGGGAGTTTAGGAAGGACTTTCTTTATAAAAAGTGTCAATTCTTGCATAAGGTCTATTTCTTCACCATTTGAACTTTTCGAACCGGGTTCAACAACTCTTATTACAGGTCTAGTAGGTGAACTTGAATTGCTTTGAATAACGATGCATACTTTACCATCACCGAGTTCAACAAGTGTTCCTGGTGGATAGACATCTATGACTTGTAACAACATCATGAAAACGTCTTGATCTAGCTTTGACGGTGTCGCACTTCTCAATATCTCAATGGCTGTATCCACCGAAATACGATTGTTATACGTCCTGTCAGAGACGATTGCACCAAATATATCACAGACAGTGGCTATGCGTACTAGTAAAGGAATTTGATCTCCAGAGAAACCGTTTGGATACCCTGAGCCATCTAGTTTCTCATGATGTAACAGAACAATTTGTCTCGAAAGCGATGACAAGCCTACCAAATCTTTCAACATGCTGTAGCTGTAATCAACATGTCTTTTCATTTCTTCAAACTCTTCGGGTTCTAGTTTGCCTTTTTTATTGAGGATCTCCGCGGGCACTCTCACTTTGCCAATATCTGCAAGTACCGCACCCATTCCAAGCTTTAATAGTCTTTCTCGATCAAGACCCATCTTGCGTCCGATCAACAAAGAAAGAATCATAACTTCTACAGCATGGTTATAATGATACATTTCTGCACCCATCATTTCTGTACTATAATATTTTTGATCGTTTTTACTATATATTTCAGTGATTATATCGTCGACCAGATCCTTTAACTCTCTAATAATCGACTCTCTAACGGCTTCTGTATTTTGATCTTTCTTGCTCATCTGAGACTCATAGATCGACTTCATGACGACAAACGACTGCAATTTGAGTTCATCAGAAATCATTGGTTCAAGTTCAACACCTTTAGAAATCTCGTCTTCAATATATAAATGTCTGATATCAGCTTGCACGAGCTTGTTCAACACAATCTGCGACAATTTCGCACCTTTGTTTATGAGCAAAGAAAGCTTTGAATCATAAACAGGTTTTGCTATGATACTATCTACTTCAACATCCACAATGTTTACTAATCTCATTTTTACCCTCGATTCTATTCTCTATTATTAGGTAATTATGCATATTCCATATTACCATAGTTTAGAAATTTTAAATGTGTTATGATACTTACAAAGACATTCTTGAAAGGACCCACACCTATGTATCATGCTATACCTTATGTATTTGAAAAAGAAAATGTCATCTATATCGATGTCAGAAGTGAATCCGAATTTAAATCTGGACATATTGTTGGGGCGATCAACTTACCGATTCTCGATGACCTCGAGAGACATGAAGTTGGATTCATCTATAAAAATGCTTCTGTAGAAGAAGCCAAACGCGTTGGACTAAAGTATGGTTCTGCGAAACTGCATTTATTTTATGATACACTATTTCAGCTAAGAAATGAATATCCTTGTAAAAAAATAATCTTTTATTGTGCCCGTGGTGGTTATAGAAGTCGCTCCATCGCTTTGCTTCTAAGGAGTATCGACATTCCTGTTTTTTGGCTTCAAGGTGGTTATAAAGGCTATCGAAATGAAGTCCTAAAAAAACTTAACCAATCAGAAGAAGAATACCCTAATTTTATCGTGTTAAACGGACTAACTGGCGTAGGCAAAACGCATATCTTGAAAGCGCTTCAATCTCAAGGTGAACCTGTCATCGATCTTGAAGGCGCAGCAAATCATAGAGGCTCCAACCTGGGTGCTATCGGTACGGACGGCCATCAAAGCGTTCAGTGTTTTGAAAATGCCGTGTATGATCAACTCATGCGCATAGACGCACCCTATTGCTTTATCGAGTCAGAGAGCCGACGCATCGGACAAGTTTTCGTACCTAAGACCATGTTCAATAAAATGCAAGCGGGCACATTTTTACTCATCACAGCAAGCTTAAGCTTCAGAATTGACGCACTTATGAAGGATTACTCAAATGAAGCCAATTTTAAATCTGGCATCTCAAACGGCTTACCACGTATTAAACCCTTTATGGAAACAGATATCTATAACGCGTTGATTCAGGCATTCAACGATGATGATCTACTAAAATTCACGGAGTTATTGCTCGTTCACCATTATGATCCACTCTATAAAAAAAGCATTGAATCACATCAACATACTTTCAAGTTTCAAGTAGATGATTATGTTCAATGCTCAAATGCAATCACTGCATGGGTAACTAATTCATTTCACGTTCAATCAGAGTAACGAGTTCTAGTGCAACTGTTTCGAGTTCACTTTGATTTTCACCTTCGATCATGACTCTAACAAGTGGCTCTGTGCCTGATGGTCTAATTAGCACTCTGCCTTTGCCATGAAACATGGCTTCTATTTCGATAATACGCTCAGATACCGCTTGATTTTCATTGAAGCGGTATTTTTTATCGTTTGCAACATGTGCATTTTTAAGAACTTGCGGATATACCGTCATCATCGCTGCGAGCTCAGATAGTGTCTTTCCAGATTCCTTCATGACTCGCAATATCTGTACCGCTGTCAACAAGCCGTCTCCAGTTGTATTATGCTCCAAAAATATGATGTGCCCTGATTGTTCACCACCAAGTTGATAGCCGTTTGCAAGCATTGCTTCAAGTACATATCGATCGCCAACTTGCGTCTTGACTGATTTCATGTTGTTCTCTTCTAGGGCAATATCAAATCCCAAATTACTCATAACTGTAGAAACTACAGTATTGTCCTTAAGATGACCTTTCTCAGCTAAAAATTTTCCGCAGATCGCCATAATTTTATCGCCATCCACGAGATTGCCGTGTTCATCAATGGCAAGCAATCTATCTGCATCGCCATCAAACGCGAGACCGATATCAGCACCGACTACTTTGACGAATTTTATGAGATCATTCAAATGCGTCGATCCACAATTTTCGTTGATATTCGTACCATCTGGCTCGTGGTGAATCGTATATATTTTGGCATCAAGACTATTTAATGCGGTCGGTGCAACTTCTGATGCAGCACCATTGGCACAATCCATCGCGATTTTAAGTCCCTCAAATGTAATGCCATCCAAAGTATCGATAACATATCTGATATAATCTGATTCGGCTTCTTCATAGTCTGTTACATGACCTAAGTTCAAACCGACGGGGTTATGTAGTTGCTTTTTAGTCGTAATACAGTCTTCAATCTCATCTTCAATATCGTCTGAAAGCTTAAGACCAAGCTCGTTGAAGAATTTAATGCCATTAAAAGCGACTGGATTGTGAGAAGCTGAGATCATAACACCTGCATCTGCACCAAGTGTTTTCACCAATTTTGCGATTGCTGGCGTTGGAATGACACCCACTCGAATCACATTGCAGCCCGTTGATAAAATACCTGCTATTAAAGCATATTCAAGTAAGTCACCTGATATACGCGTGTCTTTTCCAACGAGTATCTTTGCCTTTTCTTTTCCCTTTGTTATCACGTGCGCACCATATTTGCCTAGTGCCATTGCGAGTTCAATCGTCAATTCTTCATTGGCAACACCTCGAACACCATCTGTACCAAATAATCTGGACATATTATCTCCTTAGTTTCTAATTGATTTCAGTTCTCTAATTGATTTCTATTCAATATTTTATGCTTGAAGTCGGAATAATTCTGTTTAATACGGCTTCAATACTCATAAGTTCTGGGTTTTTGCTACGTTCTTCAGGATAATGGTTGTAATAATCCTCCAGCAAATATTTGACTTGCTGTGCTTTTGATACATCAAACGCATTGTCTTCAAGGGTTTCAATAATCGTTGGATCAAATCGTTCTGCTGTAACGCGATCAGATAACAGCGCTTTCATATACCCAACCAAGCATCTTGAATCTTTACATACCCCACAGCCCTTACATAAATGCTCGACACTCGCCTTCAATGCTTCTCTGTAATTTTTGAGATCCTCTGCATATTGTCTAAGTGCTGACACTTTGATTTCCAACAATTGTCGTTTGAAAATCAACGCTCTGAAAACCGTCAAAACCAATATGATCCCAGATAATAGAACGATAAATGTCGTTCCCATGCTCTGTACGTAACTTGACGTGAATATTTTGCTTAAACCAAAGAACATGAATATGACGAACGCACTCATTTTTATAACAGGCTCTGGGATTTTATCACCTAGTTTAGCGCCGATAAATATGCCAAGCGAGCTCACTAATACCATACCTGTCACAGTGCCCATCAACGTTAAAAATGGAAAGGCAGCTTGAGTGGATAAGGTAAGTGCCGTAAGTTGTGTTTTGTCCCCAAGTTCACCGAGAAAAAACGCCAATGCCACAGTGGCTATTGCTCCAAATTTCTTACCTGAGAGCTCATCTTCCTCTTTTTCCGCGATTGAAAGCGATAATAAACCGAATGTGATAAACAATACGCCTGCGACGAGTTGTAATGCTTCAAGAGGTACAAACTGCGTCAACATAGAACCTAGTAATATTGCGAGGCCATGATTGAAAAAAGCACCAATTGCGACGCCTATCAATATCTGTTTGACTTTGTATTGTGTTGCAAAAGCCATAGCCATAATTTGTGTCTTATCACCCATCTCAGCGATAAAAATTAGCGCTAGGGCTTGTAAATAATCATTCATGCCGCCTCTCCCCCAAATAAAACTTAACAATCTATTATCTCATATTTTGGAGGTGCCTTCAATGGCTTGTATACAAAAAGGCTTAATGGGGTGTTTAGACCCATTAAGCCTTTATTGGTCGTCCATTTGCTGAACGTTTTTTATGTGTCGATTAACCTCTTACTGCCTCAGCGCCACGATTCATAGCCGTTTCATTGATTGGCATAAGATGTAATTTTGATTCTCCGAAGATTTTCTTAAGGGCACTCATAACAGATTCGATGCTGACAGACTTTGTAAGTTCAAGGTAAGCACCAAGCATTACCATGTTCGCAACTTTTGCATTGCCTAATTCATTGGCAATTTCGTTGGCAGGTACATAATAAGCAGTAAGATCTGATCTTGAAGTCTTTTTGTCTATCAATGAGCTGTTTATGATGATGTTTCCACCTGTTTGAATGTCCATTTCAAACTTGTCTAATGAAGGTAAATTCAAAATAATCGCTGAAGT
The DNA here is from genome assembly GCA_942493125.1 of Acidaminobacteraceae bacterium. GTDB lineage: Bacteria > Bacillota > Clostridia > Peptostreptococcales > Acidaminobacteraceae > Fusibacter_C. Next base: position 1,538,043 of record OW818667.1, read on the forward strand.
TGCATCATCCGTGATAACCGGTGAACCGATTGGACGCTCTGATACCATAACGCTGCAGTTAGCTGTACCGCCACGCATCTCAGGACCATATGATGGCAACCATGATACTTCTTTATTTTCAATCATACCAGCGTATGCGATCAACTGACCGATCAACATGACGCCTTGTCCACCAAAACCCGCACAAATTACTCTTTCATTTAACATTTATTTGTCCTCCGCTGGTCTTCTGAAGTTTCCTAGTGGATAATAAGGAATCAAGTTGTCCGCTAGCCACTTAAGTGAGTCAATAGGCGTTAAACCCCAGTTTGTTGGGCAAGTTGAAAGAACTTCTACGATAGAAAAACCTCTTCTGTCGATTTGACATTGGAATGCTGCTTTGATCGCTTTTTTTGCTTTTCTGATATTAGCTGGTGTGTCAACTGATACACGTTCAACAAAAGCAGCGCCATCGACTGTTGCAAGCATTTCTGAAACGCGAAGTGGCATACCTGAATGCTCTACTGTTCTTCCAAGAGGTGCAGTTGTCGCACGTTGTCCGATCAATGTCGTTGGCGCCATTTGGCCACCTGTCATACCGTAGATCGCATTGTTTACAAAAATTGTCGTTATTTTTTCGCCTCTATGTGCAACGTGAACGATTTCAGCTGTACCGATCGATGCTAAATCGCCATCGCCTTGGTATGTGAAAACGACTTTTTCTGGATGTACACGCTTGATGCCAGTTGCTACTGCAGGTGCTCTACCGTGCGATGCTTCTTGCATGTCACAATTGAAATAGTCATATGCCAATACGGAACAACCAACCGGTGCAACACCGATTGTATCACCGAGAACATCAAGTTCTTCTAATACTTCTGCAACCAACTTGTGGATGATACCATGTGTACAACCTGGGCAATAGTGGGTTTCTTTATCTGTTAAGCCTTTGGATTTCTGAGCGACTATAGCCATTATTTTACACCTCCAACCAATTCTTTCACTTTGTCCATAACACCTTCTGGCGAAGGAATCATACCGCCTGATCTACCGTAGAAATGAACTGGCCATCTGCCATTTGAAGCAATTTTAATATCGTCAACCATTTGACCCATTGACATTTCAACAGATAATAGTCCTTTACAATTTTCTGGCACTAAATCAAATGCTTTATCAGGGAAAGGCCATAAAGTAATTGGTCTGATTAAGCCGACATTGATGCCTTGTGCTTTAAGATCGATGATTGCATTTCTAACGATACGTGAAGTCGTACCATAAGCTACGATGACTAAATCTGCATTTTCCATATTATAAGCTTCATATCTCGCTTCATTTGCTTTCATCGCATCATACTTCGCCTGAAGTTTGATATTGTGATCTTCAAGGTCTTGTGGATCAAGGAACAATGAGTTGATGATATTTGGCTTTCTTGCGCCTTTTGTACCAACAGTTGCCCATTCTTTACCAGGAAGTTCAAATCTAGATTTGATGTCATTGAATTCGATTGGCTCCATCATTTGACCGATCATGCCATCGCCTACCATCATGACTGGATTTCTATAAAAATCAGCTGCATCAAATGCTTCTTGCATTAAATCAACCATTTCTTGAAGATTTGCCGGTGCATACACGAGGAGTTTATAATCGCCATTACCGCCACCACGTGTTACTTGATTGTAGTCAGATTGTGCAGGTTGAATACCGCCAAGACCTGGACCACCACGAACGATATTTACGATAACGCATGGTAGTTCAGCACCTGCGATATAAGTGATACCCTCTTGCTTAAGTGCAATACCAGGTGAAGAAGAAGACGTCATAACGCGTGCGCCTGCGCCTGCTGCGCCATATACCATATGGATCGCTGCAACTTCACTCTCTGCTTGCAAGAAAACGCCGCCTACTTTTGGCATTTCCTTAGACATATATTCAGGCAATTCATTTTGTGGGGTTATTGGATATCCAAAGAAGTATTTGCAACCTGCTTTAATCGCCGCTGCTCCAATAGCCTCGTTTCCTTTCATAAGTACCTTTGCCATTAACTTACCTCCCTAGAGTCTTTCTACTGTAATAACTGAATCGGGACACATTATTGCGCAATTGCCACAAGCGATGCATTTGTCCATTTCAAATACTGTAGCAGGATGGAACCCTTTGATATTAATCTTCGATGTATCCATAGTCACAATTTTCACAGGGCAGTTTGTTGTACATAGCCCACAGCCTTTACAAATGTCTTCATTAAACGTTACTTTACCTTTAGCCACCTTAACGCCTCCTATACCTTAATCAATTTTACTATGAAAGCCTCTACATCCAATCTTCTCGCATATACATGTGGATCGGGAATATTTCTCCCTCAAGATCCGTTGGTAATTGGTGGGTAACCTTTTCCAGCACGGTGATGTATTTTATCGGAATATTGATTGCGCGAGATACTTCCATCGCTAATTTTTGACCTTTTAAAACCTCTTCTACATCCGTATCTCTGAGCAAATGTGTGTTATTTACAATGCCAGTGATTTTTACGCCAACTGTATCTTCGATGTTTCTGATGTGAGAGATCACATGGGATACATCTTGTGTTTCTGCCCGGTTTGCATTGAGTACGAAAAACATATCATATGCACCTGGTTTAAAATATGCGGCAAATCTTGCGAGAACTCTAGCACCTACAGAATCGCCACCGACGTCCAGGATCACTTGCATCATCTCATTTTGTAGCGGCGCCAATACGCTTGGGGAAACCATTGGCAGGTCGAGATTTGCGTCGTGTCCTCTTGCACCGGAGATGACATGGATGCCATTTTCCTCTAAAAGAACAGCTTTTTCTCTAGATCTAAAGTACGGATTGACAATATCTAAATCGCATAACGAGACATTTGAAGTCAGCTTACTGAGTGCCATCGCATAATTTACAGCGAATTCTGTTTTACCGCTTCCATAGTGTCCAATAAATATCCTTATTCTCGCATCCTTCATTAAATCCAACGACATTTCTTCACCATTCCTTTTCATTGAGGACATTGTGTATTTCCGTTATGCAATGTCCATATCTATCTGCAGTTTGTAATTGTGTTTTTAGTGCGACTCTATTTGGCTTAACTTATTTACGCGTACACTTAATTTTAAGCCTATGCGTAAATTTGCGCTTCTTCTTCTTTTCTGAGGACGCGTAGGCCGCCTTGTGCAAGTGCGATCATCTCATCTTCACCAGGATAGACAACAACATCGCCGATGAAAGCAACGCGTGCTTTGATCCAGTTGATCAACATTTCGCCGTAAGCCAAACCACCTGTTAAAATAATTGCATCGACGTTGCCTTTAAGAACAGTCGCACAGCTTCCAATATCTTTAGCAACTTGGTAAGCCATCGCTTCAAATACGAGTTTTGCATTTTCATCGCCTTCTTCGATCATCTTGACGACATCTCTACCGTCATTTGTTCCAAGATAAGCAACAAGGCCACCTTTGCCAGTGATCATTTTTTTAATCTCTGCATGTGTGTATTTACCTGAGAAGCACATTTTTGCCAAATCACCAACTGGTAAGCTACCTGTACGTTCTGGTGAAAATGGACCTTCACCGTCAAGTGCATTGTTAACTTCAATCACGCGACCATCTTTATGAGCGCCGACTGAAATACCGCCACCTAAATGCGCAACAATTAAGTTCAGCGAATCATAAGGTTTGCCAGTTTCATGTGCATATCTTTTTGCAACTGCTTTTTGGTTTAGTGCATGGAAGATAGAAATTCTTTCGATTTCAGGCATACCAGAGATTCTAGCGATTGGATCAAGTTCGTCTACAACAACAGGATCGACGATAAAAGCTGGGATGTTTAGTTGATGAGCGATTTCATTTGCAATCATACCACCGAGGTTAGAAGCGTGTTCGCCTCTTTTAGCTTCTTTTATTGCTTCAATCATCGCATCGTTGACAGCATATGTGCCACCTTTGATCGGCTTGAGAAGGCCACCACGACCAACGACTGCACTGAGTTTCGTGAGGTTGATTCCGTTGTCACTAAGTGCCTTTAAAATAACGTTTTTTCTGAAATCATACTGATCTGAAACTTTTTCATACGGTTGAAGTTCATCGTTTGAATGTCTCAAAGTTGTTTCAAACACTTCCTTCTCGTTGTCATAGATTGCAATCTTCGTCGATGTTGAACCTGGATTGATTGCAAGTATTCTAAACACTTCCATAAAACCTCCATAACTTTTTTATAAAATTATACATTTTCCATATTTAAATTGATGCCATCAAAACGCCAAGAGCGATTGAATTTAATTTTGAATCGTCTGAATCTGCTCTAGAAGTTAATACGATTGGCGCTTTTGCCCCTACGATGATACCCGCAGATTTTGCATTTGCCAAAAAGTTTAGTGCTTTGTAAAGGACATTGCCCGCTTCAATTGTTGGACATAGAAGCACATCGACATCACCTGCCATTGGATCTTTGATGCCTTTGATCTCTGCAGCTTCTTTTGAAACCGCATTGTCAAGTGCGAAAGGACCGCCTACTTTACAGCCAGTGATCAGGCCTTCTTTGTTCATTTTTACAAGTTCGCCAGCATCGACTGTTGCAATCATAGACTCAGTTACTTTTTCTTTAGCTGCGATAACGCCGACATTTGGCATCTCAATATTGAGTGCACGTGTCACATATAATGTGTTTTCAATGATTTGTTTCTTTGCATTTAAGTCAGGTGCAATGTTCATAGCTGCATCCGTCACCATGAGGATCTTGTGGTAAGTTGGCACATCGAAAACTGCAACGTGGCTTAAAACATTACCTGTTCTTAAACCAACTTCTTTATTGAGTACCGCTTTAAGGATAATGCCTGTATCAACAAGACCTTTCATGACTAAATCTGCTTTACCAGAAGAGACGAGCTCAACTGCTTTAAGTGACGCTTCAGCGAGATCAAGAATGTTAATTACTTCAAATCCGCTTAAATCCAAACTTATTTCTGTTGCAATCGCTCTTATTTCAGCTTCATTACCAATTAGATAGCCATTGACAATCCCTTTGTCGTAAGCGACTTTGATTGCTCTAAGTACGTCGTCATCTTGGGCACATGCCACTGAAATGCGCTTTGGTCCTTTTTTTACGGCAAGTTCAAGTAATTCATCAAAATTCTTAATCATTGAAAGTTACCTCATTTTCATATATTTTTGCCACCTCTTCACCACTGAGTACGCGAAGGACGCCAAGATTCAGTGCTTCCATCTCGTCTTCTCCCGCTTTGATGATGACTGGTGCGATAAAGCTTACATGTTCGGTGATAAAATCAGTTAAATATTTAGAGTATGCAACGCCGCCAGTTAGAACGACCGCGTCCACTTTACCTTCGAGTACAGTTGCCATTGCACCAATTTCTTTGGCAATTTGATAACCCATCGCTTCAAAGATTAGTTTCGCCTTTTCATCACCCTGTTCAATGCGCTTAAGGACTTCTCTGCCGTCATTCGTTCCAAGATAGGCTGTCATGCCACCTTTACCACGAATTTTCTTTTTAAGTTCATCTGGCGTATATTGACCAGAAAAACACATTCTTGCGATATCGCCCACTGGTAAACCGCCTGCTCTCTCTGGAGAAAATGGTCCCATCTCGTTTGCGTTGTTGGCATCGATCATCTTACCATGTTTCATTGGAACGATAGAGATTCCGCCGCCCAAATGCGCCATTACGAGGTTCAGTTGTTCAAGTGGCACGTTTTTGTCTTTTGCAACACTAATTGCAATTGCTCTTATATTGAGAGCATGTACCAATGATTTTCTTTTAATTTGTGGCAATCCGGAAATTCTAGCTAGTGGCTCAAATTCATCCACTGCAACTGGATCGACAATAAAGGCATCAATGCCTTGCTCTTTGGCGATTGCGTCAGCTATCATTCCACCTAAATTGGAAGCATGATCGCCTTGGATACCGATGATCAAATCTTTCACCATCGTTTCGGTCACTTTATAAGTGCCGCTTGGCATAGGTCTTAACAAACCACCACGTCCTACAACTGCCTTAAGTTGGCTTGGGAAAAATTCATTTTCCGTCATCCAATTCAGAATCATTTCTTTTCGGTAATCATATTGATCCGTAATTTTCTCGAATTGATCTAGTTTTGAAGTATCGTGATCCAAGTTTTCTTGAGCACATTTTGTTGTACCTTTGTAGACTGCGATTTTTGTCGATGTTGAACCTGGATTAATAACCAGAACGAGTTCTCTTTCCATGCATAACCTCCAAATTAATTATCCATCTTATTAATACGCAAGTTTTATGCCAACAAAAATCATTTTCTATACATGCAACGTTGCAACGCATACATCAAAAAAATCAAAATAGAGGGTTCATAAATGCAAAAAAATGCATGCAATATTTTGCATACATTTTAAAATCGTGCAATTATTTGCACGTTTGTCAATTAAGTTTAGTCAATTATGTTTAGTCATTAATCTCTAGGCTTTTAATTTTGTAATAGAGGGTTCTAAGTGAAATGCCAAGAAGTTTTGCAGCTTCTTCTCGACTATTGCCACAACTTATTAAAACGGATTTAATAAAAACCCTTTCATAGTTTTTGACGTTATTTTCAAGATCCGTATCTTCAGAAATCATCACCAGATCTTCTTGTGGCACTGTTTCAACTGCACTATAGAGAATCGGTGGCAAATGATTCAGCGTTATCAAATGTTCATGCATCTTGATGTTGATCATAGCGCGTCCTATAAAATTCTCGAGTTCTCGAACATTACCAGTCCAGTCGTAAGCTATGATGCGCTCCATGGCTGCCGTTGAAATATCTGAGACATTTCGACCATATTCTTGGTTATACTTATTGATCAAATGCTTAACCATATCTGGTATATCTGATTTGTGTTTCCTGAGTGGTGGAATATCTATTGGTACAACGTTTAATCGATAATATAAATCCTGTCTAAACTTCTTCTCAAGAATTGCATTTTCAAGATCCACATTTGTAGCAGAGATTATTCTGACGTCTATCGCTTTGGGTTTATTGCTACCAACGCGAAGTATTTCTTTTTCCTGTAGCACACGCAGCAATTTAGCTTGGGTATTTAAACTTAGTTCACCAATTTCATCTAAAAATATCGTACCGCCATTTGCTTTTTCAAATAAGCCGACTTTACCACCTTTAGATGCGCCTGTAAATGCGCCCTCTTCATAGCCAAACAGCTCGCTCTCAAGTAAATTTTCACTGATGGCTGCACAATTGACTCTGACAAACTGAGAATATCTGCGGTTTGAGGCGTTGTGAATCGCATGTGCAAACAACTCCTTACCCGTTCCACTTTCACCCCTAATGATAACCGTTGCTGGAGTTTCTGCAGCTATTTTAGCCTTTTCAACCGCGTTAAGGAGAATTTCACTCGTGCCGACGATATCATCAAATGTGTATTTCGCTTCAAGATTTCTAATTATTTGTTTCGCTTGATCCAGTCTTTCATAGATAGCGTTAATTTCTGTTAAATCGTGGATTATGGCAACAGAGCCTTTTAGAACGCCTTTGACTATGATCGGTGCAGCTTCAGCAATGACCTCTTTTTTCATGAGGCCAACTTTCAACCTTTTGCCTTTTACAGGCTTACCTGTTTTAATGACTTCTTTGTGTACACTCTCGCCTTCAGCTAAATCAAACGTACAATCCTGTCCGATGACATCTTTTTCGGTATACCCTGTCATTTTGGTGTAAGCAGGGTTGATCAAAATACCAATTCCATGCTCATCTACAACCGAAATGGCATCCTGTGTCGCATTGATTGTCGCTTCTAGTGTTTCTCTAATTTCACTGAGATTCGTAATCTTCTCAGCGAGTTCAATCAAGTCTGAAACGTCTCTAAATACGGCGATTGCGCCTATAATCTTACCCTTGTCGTCAAGAACAGGCATCCTGTTTGTGATTATAACAATATCATTTAAGGGTTGTTGTTGATTGAGTTCCGATTTGCCCGTTTTTAATATAATGGGCAATCTCGTATTTTCAATAACCGCTTCAACTTTTTGCCCTAACACATCAAGCGCTTTTTTTCCCGTCAACCGTTCCGCTGATTTGTTGAAAAGTGTCACAATGCCGTGTATGTCAACTGCAATCATGGCATCATGCGTTGCATCTAATATTTTTTGAATATCTCTGCGCATTTATGCACCTGCCCTTTGCGATCTTTATACGTACTTTTAAGGATTTGGAGCCTCAGTTGTCCCCTCAATCACATTGACATCAATATAAAGTGGATTTATTTCTATCTGCTCGAATTTGTCGCCTTCTGGAGCATTTATTTGTAATCTATATATGCCCGCAGCAATTACATTACTAAAATTAACATCAAGTAAAATGTCGTTTTTCGTCATATCAGCTATAATTGATTCAATATCCATTACTTTAACAGTAACAATTTGCGGACTTGCAGACAAATCAATCGTGAACTTTTCATCTAAATTTACTTTCGGGATCTCACCGATATCAAACTGGAATTCCTTTGTTTGAATCTGTTCAATGACAAATTCTACTTGGATTGGCCCGTCTTGGCCGACCATTTTGACACCTTCAGGTAAAATCAATTCCTTCTCAACAATAAATGATGAAGACTCATCGCCATTAAGCTGAATCACATCCGTATAAATGTTCTCGAGATTATCTATGACGCCAATTTCACCACTTAAAGATATGATTTCCGGAATCGTCTTGACGCTTACAATCTTGAAACCACCCAACGCCTCACCCTTCACGTCAGCAATGATTGGTACCAATTTCGTTTTTCCAACACTTAAATTCAATTGCGCATAACTTCTTTCCAGGCTCACACCATTCACAACTTCACCGTCAAATGAGTAGGGTACAAGTGACACTTCACGTTCATGATCACTTGTAACTGCACTAACTGAAATGGTTCCACCAAGATATGAAACAGAATTCACCAAACTCTCTGGACCGGTTACTTTTATTTCTACTGGATTGACTTCAAGTGACTCTTGGAAAAGCGACTCTTGAAAATCATCAGATAGGATTATCTTTACTGGTTTTGGCAATGAGACTACTCGATCTACCGTTAATACGATGTCAGTAGGCAATACGGCCTTTATACTCACAGATTCCGAATTGATCGTGCTATTGATAAATACATTATTAATACCACTTCGTACAGAACGCATATCTGCCCAAAGATAGATGTTCTTTGAATTCAAACTTAGAACGTTGTTGCGTCGTCCAGTTACTTCCACATTTACAAAAAAGTCTGTCTGGTTCATAATTTTCAAACTGTTTTGATCCAGTTCTTGTGTGTTCGTCAATTGTACTGGTATATTTTCAAAAACTCTCGTAATTTCTGGATCGACTTGATCCATGACAAAAAACCAGAATAAAACAGCCAGCGCCAATGAGAGAAACTTAGTACCAGAGTTGTGTGAAAGTTTCGTTTCAAAAATGGATTTCGGTAAATTTATAAGCCATTTAGCTGCGTGTTTCACAATAGATTTGTTTTCCAGTTTCAGGTTTTGGGGTTTATTTTTTTGAAACATTTTTATCCCCCCCGTCCTTTTCAGTTTCAAGGGTATTGATCATCAAATCCCTTAATGTTGTCGTATCCAGGAATCTTTGAAGCTTGCCTTCCACAGCCATAGAAATAGCACCAGTTTCTTCGGAAACGATTACAATGAGTGCATCTGAACTTTCTGTCATTCCCATAGCTGCGCGATGTCGTGTTCCAAGCTCTTTACTTATATATTTATTCGATGACAAAGGTAAAAGACAACCCGCTGCCATAAGTCGATTGTTTTTGATAATAACAGCACCATCATGTAGTGGTGATTTTGGGAAGAAGATGTTCATTAGTAAATCGGCAGAAATGTTTGCGTCTAGTTTTGTACCAGTCTCAATAATGTCGTTAATACCAATCAAACGCTCGATAACAATCAGAGCACCAATCTTTTTTCTTGACATGACACTAACCGCATCAACAATTTCATTGATAGCACGCATTTGCTCTTCAACAGATCCTTTTTTGTTGTTTGACAATAGCCACTGACTTCTGCCCAAGTGCTCAAGTGCCTTTCTGAGCTCCGGTTGAAAAATAATGACAAGCGCAATCAAACCAATCGTAAACGTACTCTCCAAAATATAGTTGATCGCATATAACTTGGCCCATTCACTTAGTTTAGATATGATTAAAATGATCAAAAATCCCTTAACCAATTGTTCAGCACGTGTTTCTTTAATCAAACCCAGAAGTTTGTAAAAAACAAAGGCTATTATACCTATATCAATAATATAAGTTATTTTAATTTCAGATACGAATGCCAAGATTGATTCAAAAAAAGCATTGAGAAGATCCATTGTGCACCCCTTACAATTATTTCCTAATACTACAGTCTCCATTACAGTATACTATTAAAATCAACTGTTTGTATTCTACTTATTTTATTCTTAATATATTTGTAATTCTTTTTTTGAAATCGGCCGCATTTGTTCATATATTTGAAATTTTAATTGTTATAATATAACCATCAAATACACTCTAGAATATTATTCTACTTCAAATTGGATTGGCTTATTTTACTTTGATTCATAATTTCACTATAGACTTCGACGATGCAGCTTGTGAGCATATCCACATCAACACCAGACAAATGGTTTTTATCCACTAAATTTGCGATACTTTGAAAAATAGATTTTTCTCTTTCTGGATCATATATCGGTTGGCTGTTATTTTGTTTCAACTTGCCAATTTCATCAGTTAAAGAAAATCTCGAAATCAGAAGTTTGATGAGGTCTTCATCGATTGTATTCAACTGAATTCTAAGTTCAGATAACTTTGATTGATAGACAATTTCTTCGCTTTCGTTCATCTTGACCTCCATTTATATAAACTATTAATCCCCAAAATTTTGATCCAATAAACCATCGACACTTTATTATATCAAAAATTCTACCTTTATCAAAAAAAGTAAAAGACCAACGACTAAGAAATCTTAATCATTGATCTAATGTGGTGCCTCGAGGCGGAATCGAACCACCGACACGGGGATTTTCAGTCCCCTGCTCTACCGACTGAGCTATCGAGGCATTAATGAGGAATGGTTAGTATTCCTCTGGAAATCGAAGATTTCCATAAGTGGTGGGCATAAGTGGACTCGAACCACCGGCCTCACGCTTATCAGGCGTGCGCTCTAACCAGCTGAGCTATACGCCCACGTGTTAGTAAAAAATAAATGGCGGAGAGGGTGGGATTCGAACCCACGTGGGCTTGCACCCTAACGGTTTTCAAGACCGCCCCGTTGTGACCGCTTCGGTACCTCTCCTTAAATGGTGCGTCCAAAGGGACTCGAACCCCTAACCCCCGCCTTAGAAGGGCGGTGCTCTATCCAGTTGAGCTATGAACGCCTGTACAATAAAAAATTGGAGCGGAAGACGAGATTCGAACTCGCGACCCTCGCCTTGGCAAGGCGATGCTCTACCACTGAGCCACTTCCGCATATATGAGCAAAAAATGTGATGCATTTTGTTACTTCTCGCAAAAGATATAGAGTCCCCTCCTGGCAACTCTCCTAGCAACTACGTTGCTTATGTCGAGCAAGTTTGCGATGCAAACTTGTTGTTGCCTACGTCGGGCATTTTTTACTTCGAAAAAAATGTTGGTGGAGGGAGAAGGATTCGAACCTTCGAAATCGCTGATAACGGATTTACAGTCCGCCCCCTTTGGCCACTCGGGAACCCCTCCGGATTAAAATGAAAATGGAGCCGGTGATGGGACTCGAACCCGCGACCTACTGATTACAAGTCAGTTGCTCTACCAATTGAGCTACACCGGCAAAAAAATGGCGATCCAGAACGGACTCGAACCGTCGACCTCTAGCGTGACAGGCTAGCGTTCTAACCAACTGAACTACTGGACCGTAAATGGTGGAAACAATAGGGATCGAACCTATGACCCTCTGCTTGTAAGGCAGATGCTCTCCCAGCTGAGCTAAACTTCCATAAATGGTGACCCCTAGGGGAATCGAACCCCTGTTACCGCCGTGAAAGGGCGGTGTCTTGACCGCTTGACCAAGGGGCCATGCTATAAAATCAAATATAATTGAGAATATACATGGTTGCGGAGGCAGGATTCGAACCTACGGCCTTTGGGTTATGAGCCCAACGAGCTGCCACTGCTCCACTCCGCGATGATAAATTGTTACTTTCAATTTTTTTATCCAGCATCTCGTTAAAGGTACTGAATACCCTCCGGCAACTGCGTTGCCTACGTCGGGCAAATTTCACAATAGTGAAATTTGTAGTTGGTGCCGAGGACCGGAATCGAACCGGTACGGTGTCGCCACCGCAGGATTTTAAGTCCTGTGCGTCTGCCAGTTCCGCCACCACGGCTTATTGTCAACACATAAAATTGATTGGCTCCAAGGGAGGGATTCGAACCCTCAGCCTATCGGTTAACAGCCGAGTGCTCCACCGTTGAGCTACCTTGGAACATTGAAACAAATGTTACTTTCGGTGTTTTGGGACTTACATCCAAGTGTTACAAGGCATTTCGCTTTGCTTCATGCTTTGTTGAGCTACCTTGGAATATATATGATTTTGCTTGCAAAATCAGGCGTAGGTCAGTTTTTACGTAGTAAAAATTGATTAGCCCGGTGAAAATTGATTCCGCAGGAGATACAAAGTATCTCCCACGTTTCAAACCAGCAACGTTCTACTCTCCCAGGCAGCTGCCCGCCAAGTACCCTCGACGCTGGAGGACTTTACTTCTGTGTTCGGTATGGGAACAGGTGTGGCCCCTCCGCCATCATCACTGGATATGAGAAAAATCTTTGATTTTTCGAACCCGACGTAGGCAACGATAGTTGCCAGGAGGGCGTATGCCGCTCTCACGAGTCGAAACGATCAAATTCTTATCTCTTATCTCAAGGTTTGTACCCTGAAAATTGCATATATATTCGACATTTCTTTGACCGATTCGCAACTCATTACTGAGTCGCCTCCTAGATTTGCAAGCAAATCTCATGTCGGCCAAAATTTACACTGTAAATTTTGTAAAAGTTTGGTCAAGTCCTCGATCTATTAGTACCTGTCAGCTGAATACATTGCTGCACTTACACCTCAGGCCTATTACCACATTATCTACATGGGATCTTACTCCATTTCTGGATGGGAAATCTCATCTTGAGGGGGGCTTCGCGCTTAGATGCCTTCAGCGCTTATCCCTTCCGAACTTAGCTACTCAGCTGTGCCATTGGCATGACAACTGATCCACCAGCGGTTCGTCCATCCCGGTCCTCTCGTACTAAGGACAGCTCCTCTCAAATTTCCTACGCCCACAGCAGATAGGGACCGAACTGTCTCACGACGTTCTGAACCCAGCTCGCGTGCCTCTTTAATGGGCGAACAGCCCAACCCTTGGGACCTACTTCAGCCCCAGGATGAGACGAGCCGACATCGAGGTGCCAAACCTCCCCGTCGATGTGGACTCTTGGGGGAGATAAGCCTGTTATCCCCGGGGTAGCTTTTATCCGTTGAGCGATGGCCCTTCCATGCGGTGCCACCGGATCACTAAGCTCTACTTTCGTACCTGCTCGAAATGTCTCTCTCGCAGTCAAGCTCCCTTTTGCCTTTACACTCTTCGCGCGATTTCCAACCGCGCTGAGGGAACCTTTAGGCGCCTCCGTTACTCTTTGGGAGGCGACCGCCCCAGTCAAACTGCCCGCCTGACATTGTCCTAAACCAGGATTACTGGTCATAGTTAGAATAACGTTATATCAAGAGTGGTATCCCAACGGCGACTCCACTAAGACTGGCGTCCTAGCTTCTCTGTCTCCCACCTATCCTGTACATGATATACCATTATCCAGTGCCAAGCTGCAGTAAAGCTCCACGGGGTCTTTCCGTCTAGCTGCGGGTAACCGGCATCTTTACCGGTACTACAATTTCACCGAGTCTATTGTTGAGACAGCGTCCAAATCGTTACGCCTTTCGTGCGGGTCGGAACTTACCCGACAAGGAATTTCGCTACCTTAGGACCGTTATAGTTACGGCCGCCGTTTACTGGGGCTTCAGTTCTGTGCTTCGATTGCTCTAACACTTCCCCTTAACCTTCCAGCACCGGGCAGGCGTCAGCCCCTATACATCATCTTTCGATTTAGCAGAGACCTGTGTTTTTGGTAAACAGTCGCTTGGACCTATCCTCTGCGGCCGACTCTAGCTCTGAACCTGAGTCGGCACCCCTTCTCCCGAAGTTACGGGGTCATTTTGCCGAGTTCCTTAACAATAGTTTTCTCGCTCGCCTTAGTATTCTCTACTTTCCTACCTGTGTCGGTTTACGGTACAGGCACCTGCTCCCTCGATAGAAACTTTTCTTGACAGTGTGATATCTGCTGCTTCGCTACTATTTTCACTCCCCATCACAACTCACCCTTCGCGAGAAGCGGATTTGCCTACTTCTCAGACTCGTTGCTTGGACGCACACAACCAATCGTGCGCTCAGCATAACCTCCTGTGTCATTCCCTCTCTCAAACGGTTCTCGGTGGTACAGGAATCTTTACCTGTTGTCCATCGCCTACGACTTTCGTCCTCGGCTTAGGCCCTGACTTACCCTGAGGGGACGAACCTTGCTCAGGAAACCTTAGGTTTTCGGCGGACGGGATTCTCACCCGTCTCTCGTTACTCATGCCAACATTCTCTCTTCTATACAGTCCACAAGTCCTTACGATCTTGCTTCACCCCGTATACAATGCTCCTCTACCAATTAGATTACTCTAATTCCATAGCTTCGGTAATAAGTTTGAGCCCCGGTAATCTTCGGCGCAGAATCACTCGACTAGTGAGCTATTACGCACTCTTTAAATGTATGGCTGCTTCTAAGCCAACATCCTAGTTGTCTGGGCAATTCCACATCCTTTTCCACTTAACTTATATTTTGGGACCTTAGCTGATGGTCTGGGCTGTTTCCCTTTTGACTATGAATCTTATCACACACAGTCTGACTCCTGAGTATAAGATATCGGTATTCGGAGTTTGATAGACTTCGGTAGCCGGTGAAAGCCCCTAGGTCATTCAGTGCTCTACCCCCGTATCTCTTTACCTCAAGGCTAGCCCTAAAGCTATTTCGAGGAGAACCAGCTATCTCCGGGTTCGATTGGAATTTCTCCGCTATCCACATGTCATCCCAACCTTTTTCAACAGATATGGGTTCGGGCCTCCACTAAATTTTACTTTAGCTTCACCCTGCACATGGATAGGTCACCCGGTTTCGGGTCTACGCCATACAACTTATTCGCCCTTTTCAGACTCGCTTTCGCTGCGGCTCCGTTCCTGAAGAACTTAACCTTGCTGCATAACGTAACTCGTTGGCCCGTTCTACAAAAAGTACATGGTCGTTCTTTAACGAACTTCCATTGCTTGTAAACATAGGGTTTCAGGTTCTTTTCACTCCCCTCTCGGGGTTCTTTTCACCTTTCCCTCACGGTACTATTCACTATCGGTCACTAGGTAGTATTTAGCCTTGGCAGATGGTCCTGCCTGCTTCCCACAGAATTTCTCGTGCTCCGTGGTACTCCGGATCAGTCTCGCATACCTTCTCTTTTCGTGTACGTGGCTCTCACACTCTTCGGCTCGCTTTCCCAAACGATTCTACTAAGATACAGCTTTGCTTTGTTGACTGTCCACACCCCTTCGTCCGAAGACTCAGGTTTGGGCTGTTTCCATTTCGCTCGCCACTACTCTGGAAATCACTTTTGTTTTCTCTTCCTTCGGGTACTTAGATGTTTCAGTTCCCCGAGTTCCCCTCCTATAAGCTATGAATTCACTTATGGATGACTGGACATTACTCCAGCCGGGTTTCCCCATTCGGACATCTACGGATCTACACTTGCTTGCAGTTCCCCGTAGCTTTTCGCAGCTTACCACGTCCTTCTTCGGCTCCTAGTGCCAAGGCATTCGCCCTATGCTCTTATTAACTTGACCTGCATTCAATACACGGCGCTTAAGCCTTGCATCAAACGACTTTTTTAAAATACAGTGTTTTATATACTAACTTCAAAACACACCCTCATAAGAAACGTAGTTTCTTTTTCGGGCACGAAACGAAGTTTCGTGTTAATGTCGATTCTATATGCAATTTTCAAGGAACAATGAAATTTAACAAAAGCTAAATTTCTATTTAGTTTGCGACAACATCTAGTGTTGTCAATGGTGGAGATTAAGAGACTTGAACTCTTGACCCCCTGCGTGCAAGGCAGGTGCTCTCCCAACTGAGCTAAACCCCCACGAGAAATTGAAAATTTCTCGGCCGAACGTAGGCAACGTAGTTGCCAGGAGGCTATCCTCCTTTATCGTTCCGAAAAAATTCTTTCTTGTGTCTGTTACTATTCTGTTTTGAAGTTCTTGTGTTGCCACAAGACCCTCAAAATTGAACAGCGCAAATGTCTATTTCTCCTTAGAAAGGAGGTGATCCAGCCGCACCTTCCGATACGGCTACCTTGTTACGACTTCACCCCAGTCATTGATTTCACCTTCGACAGCTTCCTCCCTTACGGGTTGGACCACTGGCTTCGGGCGCCCTCAACTTCCATGGTGTGACGGGCGGTGTGTACAAGACCCGGGAACGCATTCACCGCGACATTCTGATTCGCGATTACTAGCAACTCCAACTTCATGTAGGCGAGTTTCAGCCTGCAATCCGAACTGGGATCGGCTTTTTAGGATTCGCTCCAGATCGCTCTTTCGCTGCCCGTTGTACCGACCATTGTAGCACGTGTGTAGCCCCGATCATAAGGGGCATGATGATTTGACGTCATCCCCACCTTCCTCCGTGTTATCCACGGCAGTCTGTTTAGAGTGCACAGCTTAACCTGTTGGCAACTAAACACAAGGGTTGCGCTCGTTGCGGGACTTAACCCAACATCTCACGACACGAGCTGACGACAACCATGCACCACCTGTCTCTCTTGTCCCGAAGGAGGGCGTCGGCTAGGACGCTTGCAAGAGGATGTCAAGACCTGGTAAGGTTCTTCGCGTTGCTTCGAATTAAACCACATGCTCCGCTGCTTGTGCGGGTCCCCGTCAATTCCTTTGAGTTTCACACTTGCGTGCGTACTCCCCAGGCGGAATACTTAATGCGTTAGCTGCGGCACCGAGTTTTGACGCCCGACACCTAGTATTCATCGTTTACGGCGTGGACTACCAGGGTATCTAATCCTGTTCGCTCCCCACGCTTTCGTGCCTCAGTGTCAGTTACAGTCCAGTAAGTCGCCTTCGCCACTGGTGTTCCTCCTAATATCTACGAATTTCACCTCTACACTAGGAATTCCACTTACCTCTCCTGCACTCAAGCTCGTCAGTTCCAAAGGCTTACATTGGTTGAGCCAATGCCTTTCACCTCTGGCTTGATGAGCCACCTACGCACCCTTTACGCCCAGTGATTCCGGATAACGCTTGCCCCCTACGTATTACCGCGGCTGCTGGCACGTAGTTAGCCGGGGCTTCCTCCTATGGTACCGTCATTTTTTTCTTCCCATAGGACAGAGTTTTACGACCCGAAGGCCTTCATCACTCACGCGGCGTTGCTGCATCAGGCTTGCGCCCATTGTGCAATATTCCCCACTGCTGCCTCCCGTAGGAGTCTGGACCGTGTCTCAGTTCCAGTGTGGCCGATCACCCTCTCAGGTCGGCTATTGATCGTCGCCTTGGTGAGCCGTTACCTCACCAACTAGCTAATCAAACGCGGGCCCATCCCATACCGATAAATCTTTGTCGGCTGTCTCATGCGAGACTACCGACTTATAAGGTATTAATCACCGTTTCCAGTGGCTATCCCTTTGTATGGGGCAGGTTGCCCACGCGTTACTCACCCGTCCGCCGCTTTCATTAGTTTCTCTTCAACCGAAGTCTCCAATCCACTAAATCTCGCTCGACTTGCATGTGTTAGGCACGCCGCCAGCGTTCATCCTGAGCCAGGATCAAACTCTTAAATTTAATTTAAGTTTTTGCCTGCTATCTCATAAATGAGCTAACTTGCTGCAAGATCGCTCTTGCATTTTTGTATAAACTTTCTGCAAAGTTTATCCGGAAACAACTGTTAAGTTGTTTTTATTTCTTTTGACGCTTTCGCATCATTTGGTTTTTTTCATTTGCGCTATTCAATTTTCAAGGTCCTGTTTTTGGTGTATATTTTTGATTTTCTTTTGTTCGTCGTGTCCGCAATGGCTTGCGGCGACTCTCTTATATTATCATCGATTATTTTCGATGTCAATATCTTTATTCAAGTTTTTTCATAATTTCTTTACACGATTTTTACATTTTAAAGCGTTTTTTTGACACGCACTGTTTAGTGCTTGTTAATAATATCAGATGATTTTTATGAAGTCAACACTAAATCTAAAGAAAGAGTTTTCAGTTTTTTTTAATAGTAGTCCCTATTTTTTTTCCTACTATATATAGACTTTTTTCGCGGCATTAACCTTTTCAAATTCAATTCTTATCACTATGTTAAAATGCCATCAAAACAATATATATATTAACCATAGACCTTTTATTCTTGAACAACTTATGCTATTTTATTATTAGGGTATCGAAATAAAGGAGGCTATATGAATCGCGTCGTCATCAAAAAAACGCTTAGGAATCTCCCAAAGCTTATGTTTGGATTTGTGATCATAGCAATTGGGATCAACTTAACCATATACGCTGATCTGGGTTTGAATCCTTGGGGCACATTTCATCAGGGTATAGCCAGTATATCCGGACTTAGTTTCGGCGTCGTATCACAAATTACTGGGATAGTGATTATATTATTCTCTTTGTTCATAAAGATCTATCCTGGTATAGGCACATTGCTGAATATGTTCTTTATAGGATATTTAGTTGATGTATTTGATACAATGCAAATCATCCCTTTAAGTGATAACTTAATTATCCGCTTCATCTATCTTATCATAGGCACTTTTCTTTTCAATTATGGTATCTACGTTTACCTATGTTGCGAGCTGGGTGCTGGTCCGAGAGACGGATTGATGGTTGGTCTTGTTAAACTCACTGGTATCAGTGTTTCTATCATTCGACCGATTATTGAAATCACAATCTTAATGATTGGTATTTTCCTAGGTGGTTCTTATGGTATAGGTACAGTCATCAACGCAGTTGGTGGTGGATATATATTGAATGTCATTTTTAAGTTCCACAAATTCAATCCAAAAGAGACAAAACAAATGATAATAACCGATTTAATCGCAGCTAAATCGCAGGCATAAGTTGGAATACAGTCAAAAAAAACAGGCGTAATGCCTGTTTAATTCATTAATGAGAAATTATATAGTACTAATTTGAAGAGTTTACTCATTAGGGTAAACTTTTTTATTTTTTGAGATCACCCGTAATTTGAGATACTGCACTGTAGTTATATCGGTTCATATAATTCTGAATGCCTTCTAAAACGTCTATTGGTGCATTCGGGTTGACGAAGTTTCCCGTTCCGATGGCAATTGCACCTGCTCCTGCAAGTATAAAGGCAATGGCATCTTCATAATTCATAATGCCACCCATACCCAAAATTGGGATATTGACTGTTTGATAGACATCGTATACGAGTTTAATCGCGATGGGTTTGATTGCTGGACCAGATAAGCCGCCCACACTTCTTTGCAAAACTGTTTTTCGTTTGTTAATATCGATTTCCATACCAGTTACAGTGTTTATCAGAGAAATACAATTCGCGCCTTCTTCTTCGACTATTTTAGCAATTTCCTTTATATCTGCAACATTGGGTGAGAGTTTGACGATTAAATGCTTAGATGTTTGTTTTCTTACTCTCTGAACGACTTCTCTCACAACTTGTGGGTTCGTTCCAAATGCGAGACCTCCATTTTTAACATTGGGACATGAAATGTTTAGTTCAATGGAATCTACGTCTTCTCTATCGAGAATCTTAGCCATTTCACAATATTCTTCAATAGTATTTCCATTGATATTCGCAATTATTTTCAGATCGTATTGTCTTAAAAAAGGGATTTCATTTTTTATAAATTCATAAACACCTGGATTTTGAAGCCCGACGCTGTTGATCATACCCATCGGTGTTTCTGCAATTCGAACGCCTTCATTGCCTTCTCTTGGTTCAAGTGTCAATCCTTTGACAGATATTGCACCGAGACAATTAAGATCGATATACTCACTATATTCTCTCCCGAATCCATAAGTTCCGGAGGCTACAGTCACGGGATTTTTCAATATCAAACCATTTAAATCGACTTTGAGATTAGGTTGTTTTTGTGAGTTAGTCTGCATCAAAAATCACCTCGCTTCCATAGAACATTGGCCCTTCTTTGCACATTCTAACGTGTTTGAAGCCAAAATCGCCCTGCTTGACCTTACATGTGCAAACCAGGCAAGCACCAATACCGCATGCCATTTTTTCTTCCATCAACAATTGTATTGGCAATTCACGATGATTACATATTCCCGCTAGCGTTTTTAACATGGCCTCAGGACCGCAGGCGTAGATCATATCATATGCATTCGCATCAATATACTCAATAAAAGGTTGCGTCACATAACCAAGCCTAAAAGAAGCGTCGTATTCTGAGACGAGAGTGAGTGTCGATGCATGCGCAGAGAACATTTCAACCAGATAAGGTTCATCACGAAATCCTAGAACGACGTCTACACTAACTGCCTGTGATGCAAACTTTTCAAGCAGCCCTTTTATAGGTGCTATGCCGATGCCTCCACCAACTAGCAGGACTCTTTTTTCGCCCTTTTGCTCAAAACCGTTGCCTAGCGGTCCCATCAATACAATCGTTTCTCCGACTTCATACTCAGATAATGCTTGTGTTCCCGTTCCAAGTACCTTTACCGTAAATTCAATGACATCTGTACTATAACCGCTAACGGAAATCGGTCTCCTAAGCAGAGGATAACCCGTGTTCGATGCTACGATATTAAAAAACTGTCCAGGCAAGATTTCTTCAATCACGTTTGGTCTTACAACTTTTATCTGAAACACATCTTGTTGCAATTGTTTTCTATCAATGATTTTTACGATGCCATTGAATTTCATAGTGCTCTCCCCTACCAATATTTTTTGCCTACCTGCTCAAGTGCACCATTGATAGCTTCTTTCATTTCCAAAGTTGCTTCTCTTGCAGCTTCTCCATATGCTTTGTTAGTACCTTCATATGCAAAAATTATCCCTCTTGATGAGTTTATGAGCGCACCAAGCCCATCTTGATTAAACGCACCAACGACATCATTTGCACTACCACCTTGTGCCCCATATCCTGGAACCAATAGTATGGCTTTTGGCATTTGGCGTCTAAGATCTTCAAGTTCACTCGGATAAGTTGCCCCTACTACCGCGCCAATAGGCGAATACCCTGTATCACCGACTATCGCATCATTCCAATTTGAAACGATCTGGGCAACTTTATTATAAACTCTACCACCTTCGACTTCCAAATCCTGCAGCTGTCCTGATGTTTTATTTGATGTTTTTACAAGGATAAATAATCCCTTATCATATGTTTTAACGTCTTCCATGAATTCACGCATGCAATCATCGCCTAAATAGGGATTCACTGTCGCAAAATCCGCTTCAAATGCTTTGTGATAGCTGTTTCCAACTTTGGTTACCCCAAGATGAGCAATCGAGTAAGCTTTGGAAGTTGAACCAATGTCCCCTCGTTTGATATCTGCAACGACGATGAGGTCTTTAGATTTCGCATAATCACATGTGGCTTTATATGCGGCCATACCCTCCACGCCATATTGCTCATAAAATGCGATTTGTGGCTTAACTGCGGGTACCAAATCGTGGACAGCATCTATGATGCCTTTATTGAATATTAAGATGCTTTCTGCTGCTGCCTTCAGTGTTTCACCATAAAGTTCAAAACAATGGTCAAGTATATCTTGCGGTATGCTTTCAAGTCTCGGGTCAAGTCCAACGACGATTGGACTCTTTTTTTCAATAATGGCTTTGATCAATTGATCACTAATCATGTTTGCACCTCTTTTTCATTATTTAATTGCATCTATTATACATTTTATGAAACAATAAATTAACGACATTCTTAATACTTTGAATAGACATTTTTACCATGATGAAAAGTCATTACAACTTCCCCCTTACCAATGTATCCATTAAATGGCGTATTTTTTCCTTTGGATATAAAAGCCTCACTATCTATTGTAACATTTGCCTCTAAATCTAGAAGTGTCAAATCCGCATAATAACCTTTTTCAATAGACCCGACGTCCTTTAGTCTCGCAATTTGCGCTGGGTTTATCGTAAGCATCTTAATAAGTTGCTGAAGTGATATCTCACCAGAGTTCACTAACGACTGATAACTTACTGAAAAAGCACTCTCAATGCCGCTGATTCCGTAGCTGGCCTCAGGATACGGGCATTCCTTACTTTCCTTTTCATGTGGTGCATGATCAGTTGCTATCACGTCGATAATACCTTTTTTTATCGCTTCCACTAAATATTTGCAATCTGATTCGGAGCGTATTGGTGGGCTGACTTTGCTGTAATTTGAAGTCATATCAACGCGCTCATCACTTAGCGCAAAATGATGTGGTGCTGCCTCACAGGTCAGTCTTGGATTGGAGAGTTTTCCTTTTGCGATAGAATCGATTGCTGCTTTTGTGCTCACATGAGATACATGAAGGATCCCATCGACCTCTTTACACAATGCAATATCTCTTTCAACAATTTTGGATTCAGCTTCAGTTGGAAAAATCGTATTCTTATAATGAACTGTAATCTCATGGTCTTCTGAGTGCGTCATAACTGGCTTGTCAAAAGCTTTTGCAACTTTAAAAGCCTCGCGCATATAATCCGCATTCATCGTGGTCCTGCCATCATCCGATAAAGCGACAGCACCTGATTTTATGAGCTGTGCATGATTGGACATGACATCCCCGGCTATACCCAATGTTATCGCGCCTGCAGGATAGATGGAAATTACTGAATCTCTTTCAATGATTTTTTTAAGCTTTTCTATCGTTTCAATGCTATCTAAGGCAGGTTTTGTATTTGGCATGCAAACAACGCTTGTATATCCACCTTTTGCGCAGGCACGTGATCCAGTGAAAATGGTCTCTTTATACTCAAAGCCCGGTTCTCTCAAATGGACATGTAAATCAATAAAACCAGGTGTTATGTAGTAGCCTTTCGCATCAATTACTTCTATATCGGATTTTTCATAGCCATCCGAAGCATTCAACTTTCTCACTAAATCTAAGCCGATTTCAATAATTCTATCCTCTTTTATCAGTATGTCCAGTTGTTCCATTTGATCTGTTTTGGGATTTATGATGGTCCCATTTGCAATTAATAGCATTCTCATCGCCTCCATATAAAATTATGCATCACATTTGAGACATTCTTCTTAGGTGAGGAAATTTTGCAATCTCCATAGATAAACAAAAAAACGTCTTAGCACCTGCTAAGACGTTGAATAATCCAATATTACGCATCATTCACCTTGCAGGTCTCTCGTACCTGTTTAAAGGTTAAACTTTTCTACAATTTAACATAGCGACCTCTAAACTGTCAAGTATTATACTGGAATTATTATGATAATGATTCTATTGTAAAATCTCAGTAAATTCTTATCATGATAATTTCCAAATGTAAATTTATTTATAGCTAATCAAATTAAGTTGACCATTTCTTTAGAGCTGTGTTATTATTGAGACAATGAATATATACCTTTAACTTGATCCGAGAGGTCGAAAAGGAAACTTCGTCAATGTACTGAAAAGTACAAATTTGTCGTATCATACCTTTGCGTCTCTGCAGAGGTATTTTTTATTTCCATACTTTAATGTGATTCAGTGAGATCAAAAGGAGGACAAAATGAGACATTTGATTGAACCAGAGGATTTTACGCTTGAAGAAATCGAGGCAGTAGTCGATATTGGGCTAAAAATTTACGAAAATCCTAAGGCATTTAACAAAGTTTGTGACGGCAAAATACTTGCATCACTATTTTTCGAACCAAGCACGCGCACTAAATTCAGCTTTGACAGCGCCATGATGCGACTTGGCGGCAATGTAATCGGTTTTGCGGACGCTGACACAAGCTCTGCTAAAAAAGGTGAAAGTTTAGCTGACACAATCCGCGTCATGGGTTATTATGCGGATGTCATCGTCATGAGGCATCCAAAAGAAGGCGCACCAAAACTCGCATCGCAATATTCAAGCATCCCAGTCATCAATGGCGGTGATGGTGGTCACCAACATCCAACACAAACTCTCACCGATCTAATAACGATTAAAAAATATAAAGGCACAATCAGTGGACACAGTGTCGCATTCTGCGGTGACCTTAAATATGGCCGCACAGTACATTCTCTCATAAGAACACTTGCAAGATTTGGCACTAAAAAATTCGCGTTAGTCTCTCCTGAAGAGCTCAAACTACCTGATGCATTAAAAAGACAACTCATCGAAAAATACCAAGTTGAACTTGTCGAAGTGCCTTATATGGAAGATGTGATCGACGACGTCGATATATTCTACATGACGCGCATTCAGAAGGAGCGATTCTTCAACGAAGCAGATTATCTAAAACTAAAGAATTCATTCAAACTCACTCGAGAAAAGCTAAAGAATGCGAAACCAGATATGATTATCATGCATCCTCTACCACGTGTCAACGAAATTGCTTATGACGTTGACGACGACCAAAGAGCAGTTTATTTCGAGCAATCGGAAATGGGCGTCTATGTGAGAATGGCATTGATTACGAAATTATTGGAGGTTGGTCCTTATGCTAGAAGTTAAAGGAATAGATAATGGCATTGTTATCGATCATATTCATGCAGGCAACGGCTTAAAAATATTCAATTTACTGTTCACGGATACAGAACACCCTGTAGTATTGCTCATGAATGTTAAAAGTGAACTATTAGGTAGAAAAGATATCATCAAAGTCGAAAATGTATTCGATGTCAATTTAGATTTACTCGGGCTATTAGATCAAAAAATCACTGTAAATGTCATAAGAGATGGCAAACTTGCTGAAAAAGTAAAAACATCTGTTCCCAAGACAATCAAAGGTGGCATGAAGTGTCATAATCCTAGATGCATTACGCATTCTGATGATTATGCAATACCAGAATTTACGTTAGTCAAAGCTAACGGCAAGTTGGAATATGAATGCTCCTATTGTGAAGAAATTACTGTTTATAAGTTATAAAAAAAGAAGCTTAGCGAGTCGCAAGACTTACTAAGCTTTTTTCTATAAGAACATTTTGTTGTGTTTCAATCCCAGGTACGCCGTTGTAAGACCTGCGACTAACATTACAGCAGCTAGTATATTCATCGTTGTCATAAGTCCCTGCGTAAAAGCAAAGGAAAAATTATAATGCGTTGCCAATTCACCTAAATAGTTGTCATAACCTGTATTCAAAGCGATAAAAATACTTTTGAAATGTACAACAGCTACCATAATAGCTAATGGAACAACCGAGCAACCTGTTATCAATCCGTTAAGGCTGCGTTTTTTCATACCTCTCATGCCAATAAAAACTGGCACAACCATAATCAGTGGAAGGATATAACCAAAATATTGTGGCGTGATGATATAGAAAAACATCGTCGTCATCATGTACGCTCTCATCAAATAGGTCAAAATTTTGACATTGTCTTTAAAATCGTAAAGTGCCGCATCACAATACCTTAAAAAGTACTTAAGCTTTTCTTCATCTTTTAAATTTCCTGGCTTTAATAACTCTACACCACGTTTGCATAAACTGTCATAAGTATCTACATGACGTTCTTCAATTTCAATTTCAGAATATTTATGAATAAGGACAGAAACGCGTTTTTGATATTTCTCTAATTTTTTATCTGAATAAAACTTCGCTAAATTTCCCTGGAGTTGTGTAAAAACATCCGTCAACGCCTTTCCCATGAAAACCTCCAAAATAAGCCTCCACCACAAGTGGAGGCTTATATTATTTATTTACCGGTACTACTTGCTGTGTTTAACTAATTGTGTCAATGAAACTACAACAGAGACAAGTATGATACCCCAAGCCAAAACCATGAAAGTTAATGCACCTGCAGACATAATATACCTCCTTTATAAACGAATGATGACTTCATTTTTCTCAAGCTCTTCTTTATAAGTACGCTTGATAGAAATGTAAGTGATCACGCATCCTATTGCAACGACACTAAACACGACAACGCGGCCTGCTTGTACCCAAGGAATCAAGACATCATTACCTGCAACAAAATCAGGAATCATCTTGTAATAGCCTTGTTTAGCAGTGTCTATTGTGTACATAACAAGGACAACAATCATAAGGATTGGTGTAATAAATTGAATGAACACTTTATAGAACCAGCTTGGAATTTTCCAATAGCTGCCACGGTTGATTTCTGGAAGGCCTTTTTCTCTAAATAACCAGCCAGTAACGATAATCTCAGTTAAACCAAGTACGAATAAGAAGTAGTTACCTACCCAGTTATCCACTTCAGTGAAGTACATGAGATCCGCAGTTTTAGTCAAGATTGGCTCAAGCGCAACTGGAAGACCAACGATGATATATCCAATGAATACCATGATTGAAGCATTTCTTCTGTGTGTGCTTGTGTTTTCCATAATCAAAGCAACAAGGTAGTTATACATTGCGATTGCTGACGTTAATCCAGCAAATGCAAGTAATAAGAACCACATAGCACCAACTACGTTACCAAAGCCCATCTCTCTAAAGAGACTTGGAAGAGCGATAAATGATAGACCAATACTTGCGCCTACGCCATCTGGTCCAAGGAATGCATATGCGATTGGAATTGCAATCGTACCACCTAATATAACTTCTGCAAGTTCATTAAGCGCTACTGTTGTAAATCCTGAGAGCACGATGTCATCATCTGGTTTCAAGTAAGATGCATAGTTACAAATAATACCCATACCAATTGATAATGTGAAGAAGATTTGACCACAAGCTGCCATAGTAGCTGCCCAGTTAAGGTCACTCCATCTTGGAGACCAGATAAAGTTCAAGCCTGCGATTGGTGTCCAATCTGGCTGAGCTGGATTAGGTGCGCCAAGTGTTAGTGTTCTGATAATAAGAATAATACCGAATACATAAATCGTAGGCATCAAAATTTTTGCCATACGCTCTACGCCTTTTTGAATACCACCCATTGCTGTAAACAACAATACGGTCAGTGCTAAGAGCCAGAAACCAAATACGTACGTAGGATTTTGAATGTAATCTACAAAAAACTGTCCAGTACTAATAGTTGGATCCATGTAAGCGCCAGTCAATGATAATACAGTGTAACCCATTGTCCAACCAATGATATGGTTGTAATAAGAGTTTACCAACAATGTTACGCCAAGTGCCAAACCGCCTGCAAGCGAACCGATCAAGATCGCTGTTCTAGGTTTAACGCCTTCACGCGCTTGTAAATAAACCATTGGTCCCAATGTACCATGTCCGTACTTACCACCCATTCTACCTAAGCTCCACTCTACTAACATGAGTGGGATACCCATAAGAATTAGGGCTCCAAAGTAAGGAAGCATAAATGCGCCGCCCCCATTTTTTGCCGCTTGATAAGGATATCTCCAAAAGTTACCCAAACCTACAGCATTTCCTGCCATCGCGAGGACTAAGCCTAACTTACTTCCCCAATTTTCACGTTTTTCTGACATTAAATAACCCCCTTTCAACGTAATTTTATATTATTATAATTGTTACAAAAACGCAACAGCAAAAAAATAATTTTTCGGCTTTTTAGAAGAAATTTTTCAAAAAAAAATGGCAGCTTTCTCATTTTTTTTGAAAGAAGAAAGATGCCATTTTTGCAAAACCTTTTGTTTGGAACAATTACAAGCATTTGATGACACAAATTTTCACATAATATTTACGATAAAAAAATAGAAAGATTATTTTGAAAATTTAAGTAATTTTTATGTTTTTCGAGCAAATTTGTGTGTTTAATATTTCACGATAACATTTATTCTATCATAATTCCAGTTTAATGATATTTCTCAATTAAAAATGACGTAAACAAACGCATACTACATCGTAATTTTTATCTATTTAATATCATTTTTATAATTTCTTCTGCAACTTTTACACCATCGACTGCTGAAGATGTGATGCCTCCGGCATACCCAGCCCCTTCACCGCAAGGATAAAGACCATGGTGACTGATAGATTCTAACGTGTCAGGATTGCGTATGATTCTAACTGGCGATGAACTTCTTGATTCTATCGCAGTCAAAACGACTCTTGGATCATCGAACCCAGGAATCTGTTTTCCAAAGTGTACAATTGCCTCTCTAAGTGCAGCGCACATATAATCAGGTAAGAATTCATCCAACGACGTGTATTTGACCTCTGGTGTATAAGTGATTTCATAACCAGCCATTTCACGATCATAATCCACATTGGACTGTCGATAGTAGTCTTCAGCTTTTTTTAATATATTGACATAACCATCAGAAAAGCGTTCACCTTTCTTCCCTAAAAATGTGTCTAGCTTTTCAACTGGCGCTGAATAGTTACCACCACCAGCCTCAAAAGCCAACGCTTCAAGTTTACGCTGAAAGTCTACACCTGCAAGGACATGATCCGAGCCAAAATCCAATGGTGCAACATTGACTAGAAGCGCGCTATTTGCGTTCCTAAGGTCTCTGCTGTGATAACTCATACCGTTTACCACAAGTCGATTATCTTCTGATGCTGAGGCTACTACGCGTCCACCAGGGCACATACAGAAAGAGTAAACACTCCTACCGTTTGAAGCGTTAAAAGTCAATTTATATTCTGCAGCACCTAGTTTTTCGTGACTATGTGCTTTTCCATATTGTGCAACATTGATCAACTTCTGGGGATGTTCAATTCTAACACCCATGGCAAATGGTTTTTGAGCCATTGAAACACCATGCGATTCAAGTTTATAAAAAAGATCGCGCGCGCTATGACCAATAGCAAGTACGATATATTCAGATTGAAAAGACAAATTATTCTCACATAGGACTTCGCCTGAGTCGAAGTTAAAGTCGATTACTTTTGTATTGAATAAAATTTCTCCACCTAGAGACTGAATTTCATATCTCAGTTTTTTTACGACATCACAAAGGATATCTGTGCCAATATGTGGTTTGTTTTTATAGATAATCTCAGGTGGCGCACCTGCTTTTACTAAATAGTTCAACACAAATTCGATGCGTTGGTCCTTGACCCGAGTCGTCAATTTGCCATCAGAAAAAGCCCCCGCACCTCCTTCACCAAACTGAACATTGGATCTAGTATTTAACTTACCTGTCTCCCAAAATTCTTCTACGACTTTCTGTCGGTTGTCAACGGCATCACCCATCTCAAGCACAATCGGTCTAAGACCCGCACGTGCAAGCTGTAGTGCTGCAAAAATACCAGCAGGACCAAAGCCAATCACGATAGGTCTCTGCTTTTCTTCCATTTTCAAAACGGATAATTCACTTTTGTGTACGACATCAATTGGCTCAAATGCTTCTGGAGCGATACTGAAGCCATTTTGCAATAATAAGGTCGCCTTTGGTGTCTCAATATCGACAACATACGAAAATGTTATCCCCTTTCTTGCATCGATGGACTCTCGTATTATGGCATAAGAAGTAATTTGGTCTTTTCTTAGCTTCGTTTTTTTCATGATTTTATTATAGATGTTCACATCATTTAACGCTTCATTTAAGTCGAATTTCAACTCATTAATTCTAATTTTCATCTTTTTCACCATCGATCTTTTCTTTGACTTCAACCAATCCAAGTGCTTTAGCACGCTGTATTACTTCATCGTCACTGATCGTCATATCAAATGTACGACGGTCATCATAATATGACAGTACCCCATAAGCCATAAGAGACAATCCAATAATCAAAAGTATAAAATAGATGAACATGCGTTTTGTATTGAACAATAAACCAAAAGATTTCATTCTGCCTCCAAAATTATGGATTGATTTGATTAAATACATCCCAGATATCTTGCGTCTCAAAGCCGCGACGCCATGCTGCCACGCCTTTTAAATTGAGCGTGTTGATAATCTGCATTTTTGCAGCCATGGAACTTGCATTTTCTATCCAGAGCTTAACTTGTGCGTTCTCTTCAAAAAATGTCGCATAATACAATTTATCTACATCATCCCATATAGGCTTCAGTTCATATTTTACAATGAGTGCATTTTGCGCTTCCATGCCAATTGCAGATGACTTTGTGACAAATTGGTTAGCCACATCATTTGAAGGGTACTCACGCCAAACTCTCGTATAAAACGGCACACCCATGACAAGTTTATCAGGGTCAACGACTTCTGCAAGTTGTGTCATATGATGTAACATCCAATCATAGGATGCGACCGGACCACTAACTGGACTTGAAGCCCAATGTTCATCATAGGTCATGATAATCAAAAAATCAACTATTTTTCCAAGCTTCACATGATCATAGCATTTAGACCAATTATCGCTGCCGCCCATGACCGTGACATCCATAGACAGGGTTATGCCAGCTTCTCTAGCATAATAAGCAAATGTATCGACAAAGTGTGTCAACGCATTGCGATCCTCTAAATAGACGTTTTCGAAGTCGATATTGATGCCCTCATAGTTTTTTGATTGCGCTTCTGAAAGCATTTCACGTATAAAACGCATACGTGCATTTGAATCTGTTAAAAATTCATGGGTCATATCAATATCAAAAGCATTGGAAACCAATGCCCAAACTTCATATCCCCTTGCGTGTGCCCAAGTTGTGTAATCCGATGAAGATTTATCATCGATCTGGCCATCAGCACTTGCTAATTCGTACCAAGTCGGTGAGACGACATTTAGATTATTCATAGTTGGCAAAGTGGTTGTATCTGGATTGTAACTGTAAACGGCCTCCCAAGTCATCACAATAGGTGCATTATAGGCGCGTTTCATCGGACTGCGCTCCGTTAAATCAGCAATTTTCTTTGGTTCCATCAATAGGTCATCTTTGTGCTCTATATAGCCATAATTGCTTTCATCGTCGATGATGAATAGCGTGTTTTCATTTATCGGATATACAAAAGCTTCTGTTTTGCTGACTATTTCACCAATCTCAGTCTTTGAAAAGATGTTTTTAACTTTATAGAGAAAATCTAAGTTAAATTGGCTATTACGATACGAATCAATCGCTTCTTCAGTCTTGAATACCCAAGTCTTATCATTAATTTGGGTCTTATTGTAGGTTTCATAGTCATTATAGATGATTAAACTACCACTACTATCACTGTCATTACCACTGACATTTTCGGTAAAACCCAGTGCTTTTCCAGAGTTTAAGGCATTGAGTGCTGTGAGATTGATATAGTGTGCATCATTATAAGTCAACAACTCAATCTTTACAGTTGTTTGCTCATTATTTTCAAGAACGGAACCATCTTGTCCTATCATTAAATGTGTTCGAGGACCAGTAATACTCAAGATGCCACGATTTTCATCATATTGATAAGTCGTTCCCACAGACAATAAGTGCGTGACATTGAGATAAGTCTGTCCCGTTTCACGTTTAATTCGTAACAACTCTTCAGCATTTGGATCGACAAACGCCTCGTTGGAGGATAAATAGATGACGGTCGGTTCAATATTAACGATCGCATATGGGTTTAATAGTGTGTTGATTTTTCTTCTTATCTTAAGATTCAGTTCTACATCAACCGCTAGAATTGTCGTTGTCAAAATAAGTAGAATGAGTAGTATGCTGCCAATGCCTATAAAGGTTTTTTTCATAGGTCTCCTCCTTTCAAAGTCGTATTTTGTAAGACAAATGATCATATTTGAATTGCGCACAGGGTTATGTGGATAAGTTTGCTCATTTTATATCGACAATTGCTTGATTTTGATTTTTTATCCACAGTATACACAACTTATCAACAGGTCTAGTAAAATCTTTCCACAGTAAAACTTTGGATTTCATCTATGTCATCCACAGAAAATCCACCTTTATTCGACGCAATCTTCAACTGTTCTTCTAAAGTTTTTATACCCTCAAGGTTTGGCAGCAACACACCCATCTTTTCCTTGCTGAAAACCACTACGCCATGTGTATCAGGTGACAACGTTTCTAAATCTTCAACACGACTAAACTGTGAAAGGACATCCACACTGATAGTCAGTGTCTCAAGTTCGTCACTACTAATAGGATCAAATCTATAGTCTTTAGAACATGCTGAAATCGCATTTTTTACAATTTCATCTAATGTGTTTTTTTGTGTTGGCGCAATCGTCCCAATACACCCTCTTAAGACACCCTGTTTCTTTATTGAAACGAACACGCCATGTTGTGCCTTTAAAACGCTCTCATTTGCGCCTATACTGAAAGTTTTACCATTTATGGTCAGTTCATCACCATTAATCTTATACTTAGGGACCAAGCGTTCACGCACATAGGAACGAATGGTTTCACTCGCAATTTTCACAAACAAATGCGCATTCACTCTTATTTCATCTAATTTAAGTTTACCAGTCGTTTCAATTTTTTCTATCGAATCCTCGAATGTAGATTCTGATGCATTAAAACGCGCAAGAAGATAGCCAACGCCAAAAGGACCTTCATAGTGGATCACATTTGATGTTAAAGCTGTTTTGTTTAAAGCACCCATCATAATCGCATATGATCTCAATCCACACTCTGCCGCATTCATGATCTTTTCTTCTGACTCAGTGAAAATCGCGTATGGCCTTTGACTCGAAATAGTGTCAGACATTTTTTGATCAAACCAAGGGCCGCTTTCGTGGTACTTATAAGGTCCTTTATCTGATAAAGCATGAGACATATCACCACTAGCTATTATTACAACGCGTTTATTAGAAGCATCAGCGACCTCACGCAATATTTCACCGTTTTTCAAAAGTTCCAAATATGACATACTGCCATAACTCATCGCAACTATTTTCGTTTCTGACGACTCACCCAGTACAAAATGTAGTGGTACAGTAACGCCGTGATCTAATTTAGGTGCATGTTGAAATTTTTTGAACTGTTCTTCAGATAAAGCGTAATATAAACCGTTTGCACGATTGCTTTCATTAATGAGGTCATCTATGAATGATTGATCTTTTGAGTATTTATACGTTAAAGAGTACTCACCAAACGACTTCATATCGCCGACATATTCTGGCATATTGTATACGGCTATGGCATCTGAAAATATTGGGCCATGTGGCGATATAACGACGATCAGATCTGGATGCAAGGTATGGATTTCATCTGCAACTTGTTTGAAAGCATCTATAGTTCCCTGTACAAGTCGACTTTGATCACCGCCAACTTTTCCAATAAACACTGGTGCATGTGGACATAAATAACCCGCTATGATTGACATAATATCCCTCCATTCTGATTCTATTATACCAAATATAATAAAAAAAATCCCCAAAGCATGAAAATGCTTGGGGACTTATTAAATCGATTAACGTTTTGAGAATTGTGGTGCTCTTCTCGCAGCCTTGAGACCGTATTTTTTTCTTTCTTTCATTCTTGAATCTCTAGTCAAGAATCCAGCTGCTTTTAAGACAGCTCTGTATGTTGGATCTACTTGTAAAAGTGCTCTTGAAAGTCCGTGTCTAACAGCTCCTGCTTGACCAGTGTAGCCGCCACCTTCAACTTTAACGATAACATCATATTTACCTGTTGTATTCGTTAAACCTAAAGGTCTTTGAACTTCTCTTCTAAGCGTTTCAAAGTTGAAGTATTCGTCGACAGATCTACCATTTACGATAAATTTACCTGCACCAGGAAGTACTCTAACTCTAGCGATTGATGTTTTTCTTCTTCCAGTTCCTTGATATTGAATCGTCTTAGCCATGAGTTTCCCTCCCTTATCCTTGAATTTCTAAAACTTCTGGTTTTTGAGCTTCGTGCTTGTGCTCAGAGCCTGCGTAAACTTTTAATTTAGTATACATTTGGCTACCCAAAGAGTTATGTGGCAACATGCCTTTGATCGCGAGTTCAATAACTCTCTCAGGATGTCTTTGGTTCATTTCTCTAAATGATCTTTCTTGTAAGTTACCTACGTAACCTGTGTGCCATCTGTATTTTTTATCGTCCATTTTGTTACCAGTTACTCTGATTTTCTCAGCGTTAACTACGATAACGAAATCACCTGTGTCTACGTGTGGTGTAAAAATTGGTTTGTGTTTACCTCTTAAAATCTTTGCAACTTCAGCTGCTAAACGACCCAATGTTTTACCATCAGCATCTACTACGTACCACTTTCTTTCAATCTCAAGTGGTTTTGCAACGTAAGACTTCATTTGAATCCTCCTTCAAAATTATTTCACCGTTTTTATCTCAAAAACCCGGGGCAGGATTTCTAGATTTCATCATTTTCAATTTCTCAATTGTCTGCTTTTAATCAGCGGACCACAATCTATTCTATAGTAAATACATAACCCTGTCAACAAAAACCAAGAAATTATAATCAATTTTTCGAGATGATTTTTTGTAACTCGTCATCTGAATAATAGACAGTTTTTAGATATAAGCCATGCGCTGGTGCTGTATATTTTGCGCGGTTTCTGTCCCCACTTGC
The DNA here is from genome assembly GCA_942493125.1 of Acidaminobacteraceae bacterium. Classification (GTDB taxonomy): domain Bacteria; phylum Bacillota; class Clostridia; order Peptostreptococcales; family Acidaminobacteraceae; genus Fusibacter_C. The sequence continues at coordinate 1,572,603 of OW818667.1, forward strand.
GATGATTGATGGGATGTCAGATGCACTGATTTTTCCCGAGCCCACATGTATGAGTGACCCTATGATGATACGAACCATATTATATAAAAAGCCATCGCCTGTGATCGTAAATTCAAATGTGTTATCAGAAACATCAAGGTCAAAGCGATAAATCGTCCGAATCGTATTTTCAGTGCTGCTACCAGATGCCATAAATGTCTTAAAGTCATATGTGCCGACAAAATGATTCATAGCACACCTTATAGCGGACTCGTCCAATGCATGTTCAAAATGGAAGGCATATTTATCTAAAAATGGGCTGCGTGCTACATCTGTATAAATCTTGTATACATAAGTTTTCCCGATTGCACAATATCTCGCGTGAAAATCATCCGGCTGCAATGTGACACTTTCCACATAGATATCATTAGGCAAACGCCTATTGACCACAAACTTGACATTCTCGATGGGCATCGTAAGATCGACATTAAATGAGATACATTGACCTAGTGCATGCACACCTGCGTCTGTTCTTCCAGAACCATCAATCTCAATTGTTTGATTAAAAACCTTTGACAATGTCTTTTCAAGCGTTTGTTGGACGCTTTTCATGCGGCTTTGTCTTTGCCAACCGTGATAACCGCTTCCATCATATTGAATACACATCGATATCGTTTGCATAGGTCACCTATAATGCGATGCAGGATGCAATGTATATGATCATCACAAAGCTGCCATATAAGTCCAATCGCGTGTATTTCAGCACTTTGAGTCGCGTTCTACCTTCACCGCCACGGTAACATCTCGCTTCCATGGCCATTGCAAGTTCATCTGCACGCCTAAAAGCACTGATAAATAATGGCACCAAAAGTGGGATTAGGGCTTTCGCTCGATTCATAATATTGCCACTTTCAAAATCGGCACCACGTGCCATTTGCGCTTTCATGATTTTATCGGTTTCTTCAAGCAATGTAGGAATGAATCTAAGTGCTATTGTCATCATCATAGCCAGCTCATGTGCCGGCAAACCAATTTTCTTGAAAGGACTTAAAAGATATTCAATGCCGTCAGTCAATTCAATCGGTGAGGTTGTAAGCGTTAGAAGTGATGTACCTATAATTAACAATACCAATCTAATGGCCATAAAGAAGGCTCTTTCAAGTCCTTCCGAATAAATCTTTAGAAAACCGAATTTGACTAATGGCTCCCCAGTACCTGTCGTTAAAAATACGTTGATTAGAAAAGCGAAAATAATCAACATCAGAACTGGTTTTAAGCCTTTCATGATAAAATTCACTGGTACTTTTGATAGTTTGACGACCATCCCGATAAATGCAATAACGACGACATACGCAATCATTTGATTGATCAAAAATAGCGATATCAAATAGAGCATGGAAGCGATTATTTTAAATCTAGGATCCATCCTATGCACCAAAGAGGATACACTATAATATTGTCCAATTGTTATATCTCTTAGCATACTACACCTGACTTTTCTTGTTGATAATTTTAATTAGGGATTCTTTTGCTTCCTCAACAGTTATGATACTTGAGTCAATGTCAAATCCATTTTCCACCAAACTTCTAATCAGATAAGAAATTTGAGGCACAGCAAGTCCAATCTCTTCTAATAAATCAATATGTTTGAAAACTTCTTTAGGCGTACCGTCAAGCACGATGGAGCCTTTGTTCATGACAATCAGTCTTTCAGCTATTTTTGCCATATCTTCCATACTGTGCGAAACAATAATCACCGTTATTTTCTCTCTTAAATGCAGTGATTTAATCTGTGACAAAATTTCATCTCTACCTCTAGGATCAAGCCCAGCAGTAGGTTCGTCTAATATAAGAACTTCAGGCTTCATCGCAAGGACACCTGCTATTGCGACACGTCTTTTTTGACCACCACTGAGTTCAAACGGTGAGCGATCTTTATAAGTCTCATAATCTAATCCAACGGTCTTCATGGCTTCAATAACGCGAAGCGACACTTCTTCTGGCCCTAGACCTAGATTGACTGGTCCAAATGAGATATCTTTTTCAACGGTTTCTTCAAACAGCTGATATTCTGGATATTGAAAAACCAAACCTACGCGTTTTCTGACTTCGATCAGTCTTTTTTTACGCGCATTGATCTCCGATTTCTTAATACGACCTTTTTTACTTGGCTGATCCAAACCATCCGTGATATTGTAGCCACTTATGATGATTTCTCCACTTGAAGGCTTTAAAAGACCGTTCAATTGTTGGATCAGTGTTGATTTACCAGACCCAGTATGACCAATCAATCCTATAAATTCACCTGTTGCCACATCTAGATTGATATGGTCTACAGCAATTGTCTCATTGGGTGTTTTTTTATCATATATATGCGTTAAATCGACTATTTTAATTGACATAAATTATTCACCAACTCGTCTACCGTTAAATTTTCTGAAGTGACATCATATCCAAGTGCCTGAAGTTCGAATGAAAGTAACGTCACTTGTGGCACATCTAATCCGATTTTTTTTAGTGCTTCGACTTTCGAGAAAACTTGCTTAGGTGTGCCTTCAAGCACGATTTTCCCATCATCCATAACAATGATTCGATCAGCATCCACAGCTTCATCCATAAAATGCGTTATATGCACGATCGTAATTCTTTCTGTTTCATTGAGGTGCTTAATCGTTTGCATGACTTCTTTTCGTCCTGATGGATCTAGCATAGCTGTTGGCTCATCAAATATGATGCATTTAGGCTTCATCGCAAGTATACCCGCGATTGCGACGCGTTGTTTTTGTCCACCCGATAGATGATGCGGCGGCTTTCTCTTAAAAGCACTCATTTTAACACTTTCAAGTGCTTCATCTACACGTTTTCTTATTTCTTCTGACGGCAATCCTAAATTTTCTGGTCCAAAGGCGACATCCTCTTCAACGATTGTCGCTACAAGTTGATTGTCCGGATTTTGAAAGACCATTCCAGCACGCTTTCTGATTTCCCAGATGAGATTTTCATCAGATGTATCAAGCCCGTCAATCAGAATTTTACCCTTGGTTGGATAATATATACCGTTCAGAAGTTTGGATAACGTCGATTTACCGGACCCATTATGCCCAATGATCACGACGAACTCGCCATCTTTTATATGCAGATTCACATCTTTTAACGCGAATTTTTCTAAGTCTTTTTCATCATCATATCTAAAAAACAGATTGTCTGTTTTAATCATCTTAGTCACCATACCCTTTTTTATACCTACTATGTATTATATGACTCTTTAAGGTGTTTTTCTATAGAAAAGGCTATTTTTGAATCATTTCAATATGTTTTTTTATTATGCAATTTCCATATGTAATAAATAAGGGACATAAGCCTGAACTTAGTCCCTCAATCATTATACTAACTCTAATTTGCACATAGGAGCCGCATCGCCTCTACGAGGACCTGTTTGAACAAGTCTTGTGTAGCCGCCGTTGCGTTCTTTGTAATTAGGAGCGATTTCATCGAATAATTTTTTAACAACAGCTTCTTCAGTAACAAATGCTAAAACTTGTCTTCTTGCATGAAGATCGCCTCTTTTACCAAGAGTGATCATTTTCTCTGCAAACTTTTTAGTTTCCTTAGCTCTAGTTACTGTAGTCTCGATACGTCCGTTTTTGAGAAGTGATGTTGTTAAGTTTCTCAGCATCAATTGTCTGTGTGACGATGGACGTCCTAGTTTACGGTAATCTGCCATCGGTTTCCCTCCTTTACTCGTCTTCTGCGCGTAATCCTAGATCAAGCTCAGCGAGCTTGTATTTCACTTCTTCAAGTGATTTTTTACCTAAGTTACGCACTTTCATCATATCGTCTTCGCTTCTGTTAGTCAGTTCTTCAACCGTGTTGATACCAGCTCTTTTGAGACAATTGTATGAACGAACAGACAAGTCTAGTTCTTCAATCGTCATCTCAAGTACTTTTTCCTTGATATCTTCTTCTTTTTCTACCATGATTTCAACGCCGTTGACGCTGTCTGTCATATCGATAAAGAGGTTTAAATGCTCTGACATTATTTTAGCGCCTAATGAAGTTGCTTCATCAGGTTTTATAGTACCATCCGTCCAAACTTCAAGGACCAATTTATCGTAATCAGCAATTTTGCCTACTCTGGTTTTATCCACAGCAAAATTAACTTTTCTTACGGGTGTATAGATTGAGTCTACCGGAATGATTCCGATTGGCAAACCTGCTTCTTTATTGTTTTCTGCTGTAACGTATCCACGTCCTTGACCGAGCGCAATTTCCATATAGATTCTTGAATTTTCTTCTAGAGTACAGATATGGAGATCCGTGTTCAATATTTCTACGTCTGCATCAGCAATGATGTCACCGGCTGTAATCTCTCCCGCTTCTGATGCTTCGATTCTTAAAATCTTAACATCTTCATCTGAATGAATCTTCGCAAACAATTCTTTCAGGTTTAAGATGATTTCAATGACATCCTCTTTAACACCTGGAATAGTTGAAAACTCATGAAGTACATTTTCAATCTTAATCCAACGAACCGCAGTTCCCGGTAAAGAAGAAAGTAAAATACGTCTTAAACTGTTACCAAGTGTGGTCGCATAGCCTCTTTCAAGCGGTTCAACGACAAATTTTCCGTATCGCCCGTCATCGCCCATTTCGACGCACTCAATTGTTGGTTTTTCAATTTCAATCACTATTTAAGACCCTCCTTCTCTAAAAAAATACAAAACAAACATTGGGGGTAATAATATTGATACCTATTTAGAGTACAACTCAACAATTAAGTGTTCTTCGATTGGTAAATCGATATTATCTCTTGCAGGCAATGCTACAAGTTTCCCTTCCATCTTCTCTAAATCGACTTCTAACCAGTTTGGAGCAGTTTTTGAAGCTTCCATTAACGCTTTAAACTTATCAGAAGACATCATTTTCTCTTTTAACTGGATTACATCGCCAACTGCAAGCGTCATTGATGGAATATCTGCTTTGCTACCATTTATAGTAAAATGACCGTGTGTAACAAATTGTCTAGCTTCTTTTCTAGAGTTACCAAAGCCAAGTCTATAAACGACATTGTCGAATCTTAATTCTAATAATTGAAGTAAATTTTCACCAGTGATGCCTTTCATCTTTTCAGCACGATCATATGTCGATCTGAATTGAGTCTCAAGGAGACCATAGAATCTTTTTACTTTTTGTTTTTCTCTTAACTGTGTGCCGTAGCCAGACAATTTGCCTTTTTTAGCGCCATGTTGTCCAGGGGCAGTTTGTCTTCTATTTAATGCGCATTTGTCGCTGTAACATCTGTCACCTTTTAGATAAAGCTTTAGGCCTTCTCTACGACAAATTCTACAAGATGGTCCTGTATATCTTGCCAATTAAAACACCTCCTAATACTGAATAAACTACACTCTTCTTCTTTTTGGTGGTCTACAACCATTGTGCGGAATTGGAGTAACATCTGCGATCGATGATATTTCAAGTCCTGTAGCTTGAAGTGCTCTAATAGCAGCTTCTCTGCCTGATCCTGGTCCCTTAACGAAAACCTGAACAGTTTTTAAACCATGCTCCATAGCAGATTTAGTTGCAGCTTCAGCAGCCATTTGAGCGGCATAAGGAGTAGATTTTCTAGATCCTTTAAAACCTAAGCTACCTGCGCTAGACCATGCTATTGCATTACCGTCATTATCTGTTAAAGTAACGATTGTATTATTGAATGTTGCTTGAATATGAGCTTGGCCACGTTCTACGTTTTTGCGTTCACGCTTTTTTCTCACTTTACGTGCTTTTTTAGCAGCAGCCATGTTTTACGCCTCCTTTGTCACCTATTTTTTCTTCTTACGGCTAACAGTTTTCTTAGGACCTTTTCTAGTTCTTGCATTTGTCTTAGTTTTTTGACCACGACAAGGGAGTCCTTTTCTATGTCTGATGCCACGGTAACAGCCTATTTCTTTTAATCTTTTAATGTTCATTGCGATCTCTCTTCTAAGGTCACCCTCTACGATGTGATCGTCTTCAATGAGTTGTCTTAATTTACTTACTTCTTCTTCAGTGAGATCTTTGATTCTAGTATCTTCACTGATACCTGCTTTGGACAACAAGTCTTGAGAAGTAGGTTTTCCAATACCATAGATGTAAGTTAAGCCGATAACAGCCCTCTTGTCTCTAGGCAAGTCAACACCTGCAATTCTTGCCATTGAATTACACCTCCTAATGTGTATAAGTTAATGTTCAATTGTCTTTATATATTTCAAATATAAAGTTGTTCAGCCGCGCTTTATATTTGTAAACACGCTTCGCGACTAACTAACCTTGCGTTTGCTTGTGTTTCGGATTAGCACAGATCACCATGACTTTACCTTTACGTTTGATGATTTTACATTTTTCGCACATAGGTTTAACTGATGGTCTAACTTTCATTGTTATCCCTCCTTATGACTTTCCACGCCATACGATCCTACCACGAGTAAGATCATAAGGCGATAAATCTAATGTTACTTTATCTCCAGGTAAAATTCTTATAAAATTCATTCTAAGTTTTCCTGAAATATGAGCCAACACTATATGTCCATTTTCGAGCTTTACTTTAAACATTGCATTTGGCAATGCTTCAACAACAACGCCTTCTACTTCTATTGAATCACTTTTAGCCATTAGAATCATCCCTCCTTACTCGGACTTGATCAAGTCTGTCAGCAACTTTTTTCCTTAGCCAAGCATTGTTAAACGGTTCATCAGCGGTCATCACATTTTTGATTTCCATATCGACATCACCTATTTTACTAAGATGCTTCACTTTTTTCTTTTTCGGTTTTTCAAGTTTGCGTAAATCGCCATCGACGACGAGAACATACTGTTCATCGACTATGCCGAAGACGATCAAGACATTACCTTTATCTCGTCCTGCCTTTGATTTGACAAATTGACCGATTTGAAGTTCTTGTGATGATGTCATCATCACGCCACCTCGCTTTTTGAACAGGTTAACAGCATCGGTTCACCGTCGGTTATGATAATGGTGTTCTCGTAATGCGCTGATAATGAGTTATCTTGCGTTACGACTGTCCACTCGTCATCCAATACTATCACTTTAAAATCACCTGAGTTAATCATAGGTTCAATGGCTAAAGCCATACCTTTTTCAAGTCTAGGTCCTCGACCAGGAGCACCGTAATTTGGAATCGGTGGATCTTCGTGCATTTGCCTTCCGATACCGTGTCCTACAAAATCTCTTACAACACTGAAGCCTTTTTCCTCTGCATATTTTTGAATGGCATGTGACACGTCAGACAATCTATACCCGATTCTACAATACTTCAAGCCTTCGAAGAAACTCTCTTCAGTGACTTTAATGAGTTCTAAAGCTTGATCACTCACTTTGCCAACAGGATGCGTTCTAGCAGCATCGCCGTGATATCCATTTTTGAAAGCGCCTATATCTATACTGACGATGTCGCCTTCCTTGAGAACAATGCCTCCTGGAATACCGTGAATGACTTGATCATTTACTGAAGCGCATATTGATGCTGGGTAGCCATGATATCCTTTAAAGGAAGGCGTGGCACCATTTGCTCTAATAATTGCTTCAGCAATCTCATCAAGCTCGCCTGTCGTAATGCCAGGCTTTATTGCTTTTTTTATTTCTTCGTGAGCTAGTGCAACAATACGTCCTGATTCTTGCATAAGTTCAATCTCTTTACTCGTTTTAATAACGATCATGTCTTAGCCCCTTAGTGCATTTACAATATCCGAAGAGACAACTTTGATATCTTGCTCACCGTTAATGTTTACAAGCTTGCCTCTAACCTCGTAGTAATGAATTAAAGGTGAAGTTTCATTCATATAGACATTGATTCGATTTGCAACGGTTTCTTCAACATCGTCGCTTCGTTGGTAGAGTTCGCCACCGCATTTGTCGCAAACGCCTTCAACGAGTGAAGGGTTATTGATGATATGGTAGGTTGCTCCACAACTCTTACAGATTCTTCGACCCACTGCTCTCGAAACGAGTAGCTCAGGGTTGACTTTGATGTTGACCACCGCTGTCAATCCAACGCCCATTTTCTCAAGGACTGCGTCGAGTTCTTCTGCTTGGAATTCCGTTCTTGGAAATCCGTCTAGCAGGAAGCCTGACTTGCAATCCGCTTCCTTTAGACGCGCTTCTACAATTTCTACTACAAGAGAATCTGGTACAAGTGCACCTTGATCTATAAAGGATTTAGCTCTAAGACCAAGCTCAGTGCCCTCTTTAATGTTCTTTCTAAAGATGTCCCCTGTAGATATGTGCGGAATCTGATATTGGTCAACTATGAATTCTGCTTGCGTTCCTTTTCCTGCACCAGGAGGTCCTAGTAATATTAATCTCAAAAGCTACCTCCTAGTTCAAGAATCCTTCATAATGTCTCATGAGCATTTGTGCTTCAACTTGTTTCATTGTTTCAAGTGATACCGATACAACGATCAAAAGTGAAGTTCCACCGAAACTGAATTGCGTATTAGTAACAGCACCTAAGATGTTTGGTAAAATTGCAATGCCTGCTAAGAAGATAGCGCCGACAATCGTAATTTTATTAAGTGATTTACTTAAGTGTTCAGCAGTTGGTCTACCTGGTCTAATACCTGGTATAAAACCGCCATTTGTCTTCAAACGATCCGCTACATCAACTGGGTTGAAAGTAATGTTCGTGTAGAAGTAAGTGAAGAATATAATCAACAATGCATAAAGCAAGTTGTAGATGATACCCGTTTGACTCAACCAATCGCCTACAAATTTAGCAAATCCACCACCAGGGAAGAATGCTGCTATCGTTGCAGGGAACATAAGGATTGAGATTGCAAAGATTACTGGAATTACACCAGCTTGGTTGACTTTAAGTGGAATGTGCGTTGTTTGACCACCGTACATTTTTCTTCCGACAACACGCTTTGCATATTGTACTGGAATTTTTCTTTGTCCTTGTTGAATGAAGATAATACCCATGATGATGATTACAGCTAAAACTGCAAAGAAGATCACTTGGAAGATATTCATTTGACCAAGAGTCAAGTTCGTGTACATGCTAAGAATTGCAGATGGTAAACTTGCGATAATTCCGGCAAAGATAAATAATGAAATACCATTACCAATACCTTTGTCAGTGATTTTTTCACCTAAGTACATTAAAAACGCTGTTCCAGCTGTAAGAGTTAATACAGCGATGAATGTCGACCACGCACCTGGGTTGATAAAGAATCTTTGGAAGTAACCAAGGCTAAATCCGACTCCTTGAATCAATGCTAATACAACAGTCAAATATCTTGTATACTGAGCTATTTTCTTTCTACCAGTTTCGCCTTCTTTTGCAAGTGCTTCAAGAGCAGGGAATGCAATTTGAAGAAGGTTAAGTACGATAGAAGCTGTAATATAAGGGCTTATCCCGAGTGCAAAGATGGTAAATGTTTTGAAGTTACCACCGCTCATAAGGTTAAATAGACCCAACAAGCCATCTTCTGAATTTGAGAATGCTGCAGCAAGTGCTGCACTGTCAATTCCTGGTACCGGTACTGCTGATCCTAATCTGAAGATAACAATCATCAATAATGTAAAGAGGATTCTGCTTCTCAAATCAGGAATTTTCCAAGCGTTTCTAAGTGTAGACAACAATTAAATCACCTCTGCCTTTCCTCCAGCAGCTTCAATCTTGGTTATCGCTGACTGAGTGAATTTGTTAGCCTTTACTGTGAGCTTTTTATTCAATTCTCCATCGCCTAAGATCTTAAGTCCATAACTAAGTTTGCTTACAACACCTGTTTGTAATAAAACTTCTGGTGTAATTTCAGTACCGTCTTCGAATTCGTTTAAGATTTCGATGTTGATAACAGTCCATTGTTTTTTGAATTTATTGTGGAATCCACGTTTCGGAATTCTTCTGAATAATGGCATTTGACCACCCTCAAAGCCCGGTCTAACACCGCCGCCTGAACGTGAATTTTGACCATTTGCGCCGCGGCCTGCAGTAGTTCCTAAGCCGGAGCCAGTTCCTCTACCAACGCGTTTTTTGGATTTAGTAGATCCTTCTGCTGGTCTTAAATCATGAAGTCTCATGGTCGCACCTCCTTTATGTTTATTACTCTACTATTTTGACTAAGTGTGTTACTTGGTTGACCATGCCATGCATTTGCGCATTATCTTCTTTTTCTACCACTTGTCCGATTTTTCTAAGGCCTAAAGCTTCAACGGTTGCTCTATGTTTTGGAAGTGCACCGATTGTACTTTTGACCAATTTCACTTTAATTGTAGCCAAGGTTCATACCCCCTAACCTAGTATTTGTTCTACAGTCTTGCCTCTTAATTTAGCAACACTTTCAGCTGTCTTAAGATTTGTAAGACCGTCGAGCGTAGCGTTAACCATGTTTCTAGGATTGTTGCTTCCTAAAGACTTCGCTCTAACATCTTTTAAACCTGCTAATTCCAATACCGCACGAACAGGACCACCAGCGATAACACCAGTACCCTCTTTAGCAGGCATAATTCTTACGCTGCCAGCACCGAAGTGACCTTCGATGAAATGCGGTACAGTTGTTCCAACTCTTGGTACATAAATCAAACGTTTTTTTGCATCTTCTACTGCTTTAGAGATAGCCTCAGGCACCTCTTTCGCTTTACCTGTTCCGATGCCAACATGGCCGTTTTCATCTCCAATAACTACGAGAGCACTGAATCTGAAGTTTCTACCACCTTTAACAACCTTAGTAACACGATTTATATTAATAACCTGTTCTTTGAGGTCTAACTTACTCGCATCAATCAATTGACGGTTCATCAACATACCTCCCTATCTAGAATTTTAATCCTGCTTCTCTAGCACCTTCGGCGAGTTCTTTCACTCTACCGTGGTAAAGATAGCCACCTCTATCGAAAGTAACATTTTCAATGCCTTTTTCGAGAGCTTTTTTAGCAATAAGTTCACCTACTAATTTAGCAGCTTCTTTATTTCCTGTATTTGATACATTACCTTTTACAGAAGTTTCGAGGCTAGAAGCAGCAATTAAAGTGTTCCCAGTTACGTCGTCAATGATTTGTGCATAAATGTTTTGGTTTGATCTGTAAACGTTAAGTCTAGGTTTAGCAGTTGTACCAGCAATTTTCTTACGCACTCTTGCATGACGCGCTTGTCTGTTTGTATTTCTACTTTTATTAGAAGCCATTTTACGCTACTCCTTTCTTATTTTTTCTTACCTGTCTTACCTTCTTTTCTGATGACTGTTTCATCAGAGAATCGGATGCCTTTACCTTTGTAAGGTTCAGGTTTTCTCCACTCTCTGATCTTAGAAGCGTAGTTACCTACCAATTGCTTGCTGATACCTTTAACAACGATTTCCGTTGGTGTATTACAAACAGTTGTGATACCTGCTGGATCTTCCATAGATACTGGATGAGAATGGCCTAAAGATAAGTCAAGTTTATTGCCGTTCTTTGCGGCTTTGTAACCAACGCCAACGATTAGAAGTTTTCTTTCAAAACCGTTTGTCACGCCGATAACCATGTTGTTTAGAAGCGCTCTCGTTAAACCATGTAACGCTCTATGTCTTTTATTGTCAGATGGGCGCGTTACTGTTAACGTGTCTCCATCAATTTGAATGCTAATGTCTTTGTCTATTTGCTCTGACAATTCTCCTAGAGGTCCTTTTACTGTTACTAAATTCGTATCAGATATATTGAACGCAACCCCTTGAGGTATTGTAATAGGCAATCTACCTACTCTTGACATTGTCACACCTCCTAGTTATTCGTTATTACCATACGTAGCAAATTACTTCGCCACCAACACCAAGTTTTCTAGCTTCTCTATCAGTAATGATACCGTTTGAAGTAGAAATAATTGCTAAACCTAATCCACCTAATACTTTAGGGATTTCAGTTTTCTTTGCGTAAACTCTTAAACCTGGTTTAGAGATACGCTTTAAGCCAGTGATAACTCTTTCTTTGTTTTCACCGTATTTAAGTTCGATTCTAATGAGTCCTTGTTTGCCATCTTCTATGATGTCGAACCCTTTAATGTATCCTTCCTCTAAGAGGATTTCAACCATTTTGTTTTTTACATTTGATGCTGGTACATCTACCGATGTATGCTTTACCATATTCGCATTACGTACTCGCGTTAGTAAATCAGCAATTGGATCTGTCATAGCCATGAGTAATTACCTCCTTCCGATTTCTTACCAGCTTGCTTTCTTAACACCTGGAATTTGTCCTTTGTACGCCATCTCTCTGAAACAGATACGGCAAATTCCAAATTTTCTCAAATAAGCGTGTGGTCTTCCACAGATTCTACATCTATTGTATTCTCTAGTTGAGTATTTTTGTGGTCTTGCTTGTTTAACTTTAAGACTGGTTTTAGCCAATGTAAATCCCTCCTTACTTCGTGAATGGCATTCCCATTAATTTTAATAATTCTCTTGCCTCTTCGTCAGTTTTTGCAGTTGTAACGAATGTGATATCCATACCTCTTACAGTCTCAACCTTGTCAATATTGATTTCAGGGAATATTAACTGTTCTTTGATACCTAAAGTATAGTTGCCTCTACCGTCAAAAGAATTTGCATTAACGCCTCTAAAGTCTCTTACTCTAGGAAGTGCAATGGTAATAAATCTGTCGATAAATTCGTACATTCTTTCGCCTCTAAGTGTGACTTTAGCACCAACACTCATGCCTTCTCTCACTTTGAAGTTTGCAACTGATTTCTTAGCTTTTGTGATAACTGGTGCTTGTCCAGAAATTGTCGCTAATTCATCAACTGCGGCTTTGATAACTTTTGGATTATCTTTACCGTCACCAAGACCCATATTGATAACAACTTTTTCAATTTTAGGGATCTCCATAACGCTTTTATAGCCGAATTTCTCCATTAATGCTTTCGCAACATCACTTTGATATTTTTCCTTAAATCTTGTCATGAGTCAAACCTCCTTTTCTACTGGGATTAGTCTAGAACTTCACCAGTTTTAACTGATACTCTGACTTTTTTTCCGTTTTCTAAATCTTTAAATTTCACTCTAGTACCCGCTTTAGCTTTCGCGTCGAATAAAAGAACATTTGATACATGAATTGCTGCTTCTTGATGAACTCTACCACCTTGTTGAACTTTCATAGATGGCTTCTGGTGTTTTGTCACCATGTTCACGTTTTCGATGATAACTCTTTCAGTTGTTGGGTTTACGCTTAATACTTTACCTTTTTTGCCTTTATCTTTACCAGCAATAACGATAACAGTATCGCCTTTTTTAATATACATTTACGACACCTCCTAAGTTTAAAGAACTTCTGGAGCTAGAGAAACGATCTTCATGAACTTCTTGTCTCTTAACTCTCTAGCAACAGGCCCGAAGATACGCGTTCCTATTGGAGATAAATCCTCTTTAATAATTACAGCTGCATTTTCATCAAATTTGATGTAACTGCCGTCAGGTCTTCTTAAACCGAAGACGCTTCTTACGATAACAGCCTTAACGACGTCACCCTTCTTGACAACTCCACCAGGCGTTGCATTTTTAACTGCCGCTACTATAACATCACCGATGTTACCATATTTTCTCTTAGAACCACCTAATACGCGGATACAGAGTATTTCTTTCGCACCAGAGTTATCAGCAACTCTTAAACGAGTTTCGTTTTGGATCATGCTTTTTTCCTCCTCTCGCTAAACTACTTAGCTTTTTCCACGATTTCAACTAGTCTCCATCTTTTGTCTTTACTAAGTGGTCTAGTTTCCATAATTCTTACTTTATCGCCAATGCCACATGTGTTTTCTTCATCATGTGCTTTGAATTTCTTAGTTCTCTTTACTCTTTTTCCATAGAGCGGGTGACGAATGAATTCTTCTACAGTAACAACGATGGTTTTATCCATTTTATCGCTAGTTACGAAACCAACTCTAACTTTTCGACTGCCTCTTTCCACAGCGTAACCTCCTTTGCCTATGCTTGGATCTCTTTTTGTCTCAAGATCGTATTAACACGAGCAATATCTTTTTTAATAGCTTTGATTTTCATCGGGTTATCTAATTGCCCTGTAGCTAATTGGAATCTTAAGTTGAAAAGCTCGTTTTTCAACTCAACCATTTTCTCATTTAATTCTTGAGAAGTCATTTCTTTAATTTTATTTGCTTTCAACTTTATTCACCACCCTTTTCGATAGCGTCGTCCTTCTTAACGAATTTACACTTGATTGGCAATTTGTTAGCAGCAAGTCTCATCGCTTCTCTTGCTAACTCTTCATCTACACCTGCAAGTTCAAAAAGAACTCTACCTGGTTTTACAACTGCAACCCAAAATTCTGGAGAACCTTTACCGGCACCCATACGTGTTTCAGCTGGTTTTTGCGTAACAGGCTTATGTGGGAAGATTTTAATCCAAACCTTACCGCCCCTTTTGATTCTTCTATTGATAGCAATCCTGGCTGCTTCTATTTGATTCGCTGTAAGCCAAGCTGGCTCAAGCGCAACTAAACCGTAATCTCCGTAAGATACTGTATTTCCCTTTTGAGCAGTACCAGACATTCTGCCTCTGTGAACTCTACGGCGTTTTACTCTTTTAGGCATCAACATGGTTAATAGCCTCCTTTCACAAAACTTGAATTAAATGTTATTGTTTCTTTGTGGCTTTCTTGGACCTCTGTTTGGAGCAGTGCCTGCATTTCTTGGCTTTTGTGGACGTTTGTCAGTGACTTTTCTAGCTTCTTTTCTGCTGAGTCTAGTTTCTTCACTAATGCTTGGTAACACTTCGCCTTTATTGATCCAAACCTTAACACCAATTTTACCGAATGTTGTATCTGCTTCTGCAAATCCGTAGTCAATATCAGCTCTTAAAGTTGATAAAGGTACATTGCCTTCAGAATATCCTTCAGTTCTAGCCATCTCAGCGCCGCCTAAACGACCAGATGTTTGAACTTTGATACCTTCAGCGCCTGATTTCATAGCTCTACCCATTACTTGTTTCATAGCTCTTCTAAATGAAACTCTTTTTTCAAGAGAAAAAGCAACGTTTTCAGCAACAAGTTGTGCATCTACATCTACATTGTCAACTTCAGAAATATCTAATTGAATAGATTTCTTAGTTAATTTTTCTAATTCTTCTCTAAGAACTTTGATGTTTTCGCCACCTTTACCGACAACCATACCTGGTTTAGCAGTAAAGATATTTACATGAACTTTGTCATTCGCTGTTCTGTCGATATAAATTCTAGAGATACCAGCTGTGAAAAGTCTTTTCTTAACATACTTGCGTATTTCGTAATCTTCAAATAACAAGTCCGCAAAGTTCTTTTTATTTGCATACCATTTTGAGTCCCAATCTTTGATGACTCCGACTCGGAGTCCGTGTGGGCTAACTTTTTGACCCATTCAGTATACCCTCCTTCTACTCTTTTTCAGCGACAACAACGCCAACATGACTACTTCTCTTTAACACAGGATTTGCTCTACCCATTGATCCTGCGTTCCATCTTTTTAACGTTGGTCCTTGGTTTGCGTAGATGTCTTTAACGATCAAAGTATCTACATCCATGTGATGGTTGTTCTCAGCATTAGCTACAGCCGAGTTTAATACTTTCAAGAATATTTCAGCACCTTTTCTAGGTGTAAACTTTAGTATAGCTTGTGCATCTTTAACATTTTTACCTCTTACCAAATCAGCGATAGGCTTCATTTTACGAGGAGAAATTCTAATGTGCTTAGCTTCCGATCTTGCTTGCATTCTTAGTACCTCCTTTCGGATTATTGAACTTATTTGCTCTTCTTATCTCCTGCATGTCCTCTGAATGTTCTAGTTGGTGCAAACTCACCGAGTTTGTGTCCAATCATATCTTCAGTTACATATACAGGAACGTGTTTTTTGCCATCATGAACTGCGATTGTATGACCAACCATTTGTGGGAAAATTGTCGATGATCTTGACCATACTTTGAGAACTTTCTTCTCGCCAGCTGCGTTCATCTCATCAATTTTTCTCAACAGACCTTTATGGACAAAAGGACCTTTTTTAAGAGATCTACTCATTGAATATGTCCTCCTTTCAGTTTACGAAATTATTTCTTTCTACGTGAAACGATGTACTTATCGTTTGGATTGCTTTTCTTTCTAGTTTTGTAGCCAAGTGCTGGTTTACCCCAAGGCGTAACAGGATTTGGTCTACCGATTGGCGATCTACCTTCACCACCACCGTGAGGGTGATCGTTAGGGTTCATTACCGAACCTCTGACTGTAGGTCTAATACCCATGTGTCTCGTTCTACCCGCTTTACCGATTGAGATATTCTCGTGATCGATATTGCCAACTTGACCAATAGTTGCTCTACATTCTTTTCTTACGTATCTCGTTTCGCCAGATGGTAATCTAAGAAGTGCATATTTGCCTTCTTTAGCCATAAGTTGTGCTGAGTTACCAGCAGATCTTACTAATTGGCCACCTTTACCAGGCTTCATCTCGATATTGTGAACGATTGTACCAACAGGCATATTCATAAGTGGCATTGCGTTGCCAGTCTTGATATCTTGTTGTTCGCCAGAAAGAACGACATCGCCTACTTTTAAGCCGTTTGGATGAAGAATGTAATTCTTTTCACCATCTGCATAAACTAAAAGTGCAATATTTGCGCTTCTGTTTGGATCGTACTCGATAGCAGAAACTTTTGCAGGTACATTATCTTTCAATCTTTTGAAGTCAATAATTCTATATTTTACAGTGGTACCGCCACCTCTATGTCGAACAGTGATCTTTCCTTGATTGTTTCTACCTGAATGTTTTTTCAAAGCAACAACTAAAGCTTTCTCTGGTTGTTTTTTGGTAATTTCTTCAAAAGTAGACATAGTCATCTGTCTTCTAGCAGGTGAAGTCGGTTTAAATTTTTTGATACCCATTGTTTAACCCTCCTTCGAATCTTTAATGATTACATGCCTTCGAAGAATTCGATTGTTTTACTGTCAGCAGTTAATTTTACAATCGCTTTCTTCCAGCTTCTTGTATAACCTTGTGTTTTACCTTGTCTTTTAAGCTTGCCTTTTACGTGCAATGTATTTACTTTTTCGACTTTAACGCCGAAAACAGCTTCTACAGCTTTTTTGACTTCGGTTTTGTTTGCATCTTTCAAAACTTCGAAAGTAAATTTACGGTCTGAAGTTTGAAGCATTGAGTTTTCTGTTACGATTGGTCTTATAATAACATCATAAGGAGTTCTCATTATGCATACACCTCCTCAAATTTCTCTACTGCACTTTTTGTGACTACGAAGAAATCATGGTTTAAGATGTCATACACATTTATTTCGCCAACAAATGTCGTTTTGATACCTTCAAGATTGCTTGTAGCTTTAATGACGTTTTGTTCAACATCACCTGTTACGATCAAAACTTTTTTACCAGCCACTTTGATATTATTAAGGATGCTAATCATATCTTTTGTTTTTGGTGCTGCTAATGTGAGCTCATCTAAAACGATCATTTCATTTTCTAAAACTTTCGCGCTAAATGCAGACATCAATGCAAGTCTTTTCACTTTTTTAGGCAATGAATATCTATAGCTTCTTGGTTTTGGAGCGAACACCACACCACCACCAATATAATGAGGCGCTGTGATGGAACCTTGTCTCGCATTACCAGTTCCTTTTTGTCTAAATGGTTTTCTACCACCACCACTTACTTCTGCTCTTGTTTTAGCAGATTGTGTTCCCTGTCTTTGGTTTGCTAAGTAGTTTTTTACAACTTCATGCATAACAGGTACGTTTGGCTCTATGCCGAAAACGTTTGCGTTTAATTCTATTTCACTGACTTTTTGTCCTGAAACGTTTATTACATCTAACTTAGGCACTGTGCTTCCTCCTTTCATCAGCTATTACTTGTTAACTTTAATAGCTTTTCTTATTGTGATACGACCTTTCTTTGGTCCTGGCACTGCACCCTTAATCAATAAAAGGTTTCTCTCAACATCGAGTTTAACGATTTCAAGATTTTGTACAGTTACTTGCTCGTTACCCATTCTACCTGCCATTGGCATGCCTTTAAAGACTCTAGCTGGGTAAGAAGCTGCGCCAATCGATCCGCCACCTCTGTGGTATTTAGAACCGTGGGTTTCAGGTCCTCTTGATTGGTTGTATCTTCTGATTGGACCAGTAGTACCTTTACCTTTTGAAGTACCAGTAACATCAATCTTTTGACCATCTGTAAACAGGTCAGCAGTAATTGTCTGTCCAACTTTGAACTCAGATGGATTGTCAACTCTGAATTCTTTTAATAATTTTTTGAAAGAAACACCCGCTTTGTTGAAATGTCCTCTCATTGGTTTGTTTACGTGTTTGTCCTTCACGTCACCAGTAGCAACTTGAATAGCGTTGTAACCGTCAGTTTCTACAGTTTTGATTTGAGTAACAACCATTGGTGTCACTTCAACTACTGTAACTGCTGTTACGATGCCGTCTTCGTTGAATACTTGGGTCATACCGATTTTCTTACCGATAATTCCTACCATGCGTTTCGCACCTCCTAATATTCTTACAGCGGATTACCTAATGTAATCATCCTAAAAAATCAGGTTTATCTATTTAAACCGAAATCTTAGTCCAAATTAATTTGTTACAATTTGATTTCTACGTCAACGCCAGCTGGTAATTCGAGTTTCATAAGCGCGTCTACCGTTTTTTGACCTGGGTTCAAGATGTCAATCAGTCTTTTGTGTGTTCTGATCTCAAATTGCTCTCTAGAGTCTTTGTACTTGTGTACCGCTCTTAAGATTGTGATGATTTCTTTTTTCGTTGGTAACGGAATTGGTCCTGCTACGTCTGCACCAGTCATTTTTGCAACTTCCACAATCTTTTGTGCAGTGTTGTCGAGGATTTTGTGATCGAAAGATTTCAATCTGATTCTAATTTTTTGCTTGTTAGCCATTGCTAAACCTCCTTTTTTTATCGCATGTCTACCGTGATCATGCAATCGAGTTGTATTGTCCACCGTGCCGGGTGTTTCCTGGTTAGGTGAGCATAAAAACTCGTCGCCCATATCAAGTATGAACAATTCTCGGCGAAAATTCTCTCACAGTTAAGTAACTTTTCGCGTCATCGCATTAGTGCACCATAATAGTATATAATAACCCCTTGATAATATCAAGGGGTTATTAGTCTCTTTACATATTTCTTTTTAGAAATATCTATTAAGCAGTAATCTTGATAACAGAACCAGCGCCAACTGTTCTTCCGCCTTCACGGATAGAGAATCTTAAACCCTCTTCTACAGCGATTGGTGCGATCAGTTCGATGTTCATTTCGATGTTATCGCCAGGCATACACATTTCAACGCCTGGAGCAAATTCGATTGAACCTGTTACGTCAGTTGTTCTGAAGAAGAACTGTGGTCTGTAACCTTTGAAGAACGGTGTATGTCTACCACCCTCTTCTTTTGTAAGAACGTATACTTGTGCTTCGAATTTTGTATGTGGTTTGATTGTACCTGGTTTTGCAAGAACTTGTCCTCTTTCGATTTCTGTTCTTTGTACGCCTCTAAGAAGTAAGCCTACGTTATCGCCTGCTCTACCTTCGTCGAGAAGTTTCTTGAACATCTCTACGCCAGTTACAACTACTTTTCTTGGTGCTTCTGAAAGACCAACGATTTCCACTTCTTCTTGAACTTTTACAATACCTCTTTCAATTCTACCTGTTGCAACTGTACCACGACCTGTGATCGAGAATACGTCTTCTACTGGCATTAAGAAAGGTTTGTCTGTCGCTCTTTCTGGTTGTGGGATATATACGTCGATGATGTCGAACATTTCGATGATTTTTTCTGCCCAAACTGGATCTCCCTCAAGAGCTTTAAGTGCAGAACCACGGATGATTGGTGTATCATCGCCTGGGAAGTCGTAAGCTGAAAGAAGATCTCTTACTTCCATTTCAACAAGTTCTAAAAGCTCGTCGTCATCTACCATGTCGCATTTGTTTAAGAATACAACGATATATGGAACGCCTACTTGTCTTGAAAGAAGGATATGCTCTCTTGTTTGTGGCATTGGACCGTCAGCTGCAGATACAACTAAGATCGATCCGTCCATTTGTGCTGCACCAGTGATCATGTTTTTTACGTAGTCAGCATGGCCTGGACAGTCAACGTGTGCGTAGTGTCTATTTGGTGTTTCGTATTCAACGTGAGCTGTAGAGATAGTGATGCCTCTTTCTCTTTCTTCTGGTGCTTTATCGATATTATCGAAGTCTACTTTTGCGCCTAAGCCGTATTTTTCGAATAATACTTTTGTGATTGCAGCAGTTAGTGTTGTTTTACCGTGGTCAACGTGACCGATTGTTCCGATATTACAATGTGGTTTGTTTCTTTCAAATTTTTGCTTTGCCATTGTTAGATTCCTCCCGCAGGTTATTTTTTAGTGATCAATTCTTCAGCGATGCTTCTTGGAACTTGTTCGTAGTGGCTGAATAGCATTGTGTAAGTACCACGTCCTTGCGAACTTGATCTTAACGACGTTGCGTATCCAAACATTTCTGACAATGGAACATGTGCTTTAATGATTTGTGCGCCATGAGCCATTTCCATACCTTCGAGCTTACCACGTCTAGAGTTGATATCACCCATAACGTCGCCAAAATACTCTTCAGGTACTGTTACTTCTATTTTCATGAATGGCTCAAGTAATACGGTATCGCCTTTTCTCATCGCTTCTTTAAATGCCATAGAAGCAGCAAGTTTAAACGCCATTTCGTTTGAGTCGACTTCATGGTAAGAACCATCGTAAAGATTTGCAGTGACGTCAACGACTTCATAACCGCCTAAGATACCTGCTTTAAGTGAACCTTGAATACCTTCATCGATAGCTTTGAAGTACTCTCTTGGGACACTACCACCTGTAACAGTCGATTCAAATGCATAACCTTTGCCCGATTCATTTGGAGCAAATTTGATTTTAACATGACCGTATTGACCTTTACCACCCGATTGTTTCGAGTATTTATAGTCAATGTCGGTAGCTTTTGTAATCGTTTCTTTGTAAGCAACTTGTGGTGCACCAACATTTGCTTCAACTTTAAATTCTCTTAAAAGACGATCTACGATGATCTCAAGGTGAAGCTCGCCCATACCAGCGATGATAACTTGACCTGTTTCTTCATCAGTATACGTTTTGAAAGTAGGATCTTCTTCAGCAAGTTTTTGTAGTGCAATACCCATTTTTTCTTGACTTGCTCTCGTCTTAGGCTCAATCGCAACGCGGATAACCGGTTCCGGGAATTCCATAGACTCGAGAATGATAATATGGTCAGGATCACACAGCGTATCACCAGTTGTTGTAAATTTCAAACCAACTGCAGCAGCAATGTCACCTGAGTATACTTTATCAAGTTCCTCACGCTTATTTGCATGCATTTGAAGAATTCTGCCGATTCTTTCTTTTTTATCTTTTGTCGAGTTGTGTACATATGATCCAGAATCCAAAGTACCTGAGTAAACCCTAAAGAATGTCAACTTGCCGACATAAGGATCTGTCATGATTTTGAAAGCGAGGGATGCAAATGGTAGTGAGTCATCTGAAGGTCTAGAAATTTCATTTCCATCTTCGTCAAGGCCTTTGATCGCTTCAACATCTGTAGGTGCAGGCATAAAATCTATAACTGCATCAAGCATCTTTTGAACGCCTTTGTTCTTGTAAGACGAACCACAAACAACTGGAACGATGACGTTATTAAGTGTCGCAATTCTGAGTGCTGCTTTGAGTTCATCAACGCTGATCTCTTCGCCCTCAAGATATTTTACCATTAATGTATCATCAGATTCAGCAATTGATTCTACCATGTTATGTCTGTATTCTTCTGCAAGCTCAGTCATATCTTCTGGTATATCAATAATGTCAATTTTTTCGCCAAGATCGTCGCGATAGTAATAAGCTTTCATTTCCATCAAATCAACGATACCTTGGAATTTATCTTCAGCGCCAATCGGTAATTGGACCGGTACTGGATTAGCTTTGAGTCTATCCTTCATCATTTTAATAACTCTGAAGAAGTCCGCACCTGTGATGTCCATCTTGTTGACGAACGCCATTCTTGGTACGCCGTATTTATCTGCTTGTCTCCATACTGCTTCAGATTGAGGTTCAACCCCACCCTTAGCACAGAAAACAGCAACCGAACCATCTAATACACGAAGCGATCTTTCAACTTCAACTGTAAAGTCAACGTGACCAGGCGTGTCAATGATATTAATTCTTTTACCCTTCCAGACACAAGTTGTTGCAGCAGAAGTAATGGTGATACCTCTTTCCTGCTCTTGCTCCATCCAGTCCATTGTAGCGCCACCGTTATGAACTTCACCGATTTTGTAGTTGATACCTGTATAATAGAGGATTCTTTCGGTAGTAGTCGTTTTTCCAGCGTCGATATGCGCCATGATGCCGATGTTTCTGGTATTCTCTAGTGAATAACCTCTACTCATCGTTTATCCTCCTTTCGATAAAGCGGTTTAAGCCTAGCATGCTAAGCTTAAACGCAATTTGTAATTATTAGAATCTGTAATGAGCAAACGCCTTGTTCGCATCAGCCATTTTATGAGTATCTTCTCTCTTTTTAACTGCTGCACCAGTGCTGTTAGCTGCATCCATAATTTCTTTTGCAAGTTTTTCTTGCATCGTTCTCTCGCCTCTTTTGCGTGAGTACGTTATCAACCATCTTAAGCCAAGTGTTTGTCTTCTTTCAGTTCTAACTTCGATTGGAACTTGATAGTTTGAACCACCAACTCTTCTCGCTTTAACTTCAAGAACTGGCATAATATTATTCATAGCAGTTTCGAAAACTTCAGCTGGGTCTTTACCCGTTTTTTCCTTAATCTGATCAAAAGCACCATAAACAATGCTTTGAGCGACGCCTCTTTTTCCGTCATACATAACGGCGTTGATTAATTTAGTGACTACCTTGCTTCCATACATAGGATCAGGTAACACTTCTCTTTTTGGTACGCTTCCTTTTCTAGGCACGTTCTTCCCTCCTTATAATATCTTGTGGTCAATCATCGGTACTCGACAATTTAATGTCGCTGTGCGAATTGCTATTGAATTTTTTTACTATATAAAGCCCCTTCCTTTCGGAAGAGGCCGGCTATATCATTACTTTTTCTTTGGTCTCTTAGCACCGTATTTAGATCTAGATTGCATTCTGTTGTTAACACCAGATGAATCAAGTACTCCTCTTACGATGTGGTATCTACAACCTGGTAAGTCTTTAACTCTACCACCTCTGATAAGAACAACGCTATGCTCCTGTAAGTTGTGGCCAACACCTGGGATATATGCAGTCACCTCAAAACCGTTTGTCAATCTAACTCTGGCAACTTTTCTCAAAGCTGAGTTAGGTTTCTTAGGTGTAACAGTTTTTACACTTGTACATACACCTCTTTTTTGTGGTGAACTCATTTTTACTTGCTTTCTTTTCAAAGTATTTAAACTTCTTTGTAAAGCAGGAGAAGTTGACTTTTCTTCAATCTCAAGTCTTCCTTTTCTCACTAACTGATTAATAGTAGGCATCCTTTTGCGGCACCTCCTTCCTTATATTTATCTATTTTTCAATAACCGCTGTCGCAGCACCAACGTCAATATTACATGCTCGCCCAAGTTCTTTCATCGTTTCTATATAAACAATCTCTACAGATTTTTCACTTGCCAAATCAACTACTTGTTTGACAACAAACTGATCTGCGTCACTAGCAACGAACAATACCACGGCTTTGTCAGTCGCGATAGCCTTCGTTGATTGCTTGATTCCAACGCTGATTTTCGAATGTTTTGCGAGGTCAATTAATTGCATACTGTGTGCCTCCTTGAAGTCGCCAATATGCACTTCATCATTTTAACACCATAAAAATTTACTGTCAATAAATTTTATGTTAAATACTAGTAAAGGTTTCAGCGTTTTCAAGGTCAAAATCGGCACTTGTTTTCACCGTCATTTCCTTGTAATATCTCATACCTGTACCTGCAGGGATGAGCTTTCCGATGATGACATTCTCTTTGAGACCAAGGAGTCTGTCTTCTTTACCATTGATCGCCGCTTCTGTGAGAACACGTGTTGTTTCTTGGAACGATGCAGCGGATAAGAAAGATTCAGTTGCTAAAGATGCTTTGGTAATACCGAGAAGTGATCTCGTACCTATAGCAGCTTCGCCGTTTTCAGTTTCAATAGCATCATTGATTCTGTTGAATTCTTTCAAGCTGACAACGCTACCAGGTAACAAGAGTGAATCGCCAGATTCGTCAATCTTGATTTTAGAAAGCATCTGCTTGACGATGATCTCAATATGTTTATCGTTGATATCAACACCTTGCAGTCTATAAACTTTTTGAACTTCCTTGATGATGTACTCACGTACGCCGTTTACACCAACCACTCTGAGCAAGTCATGTGGATTGATTGAACCTTCAGTAATTGATTGTCCTTGAACAACGTGTTCGCCATCTTTAACTTTCAATCGTGCACCAAAGACGACTAAAGCAGTATGTTGTTCACCCGTTTCTTCATTGGTGATGACAACTTCTTTCTTCTTCTTTGTTTCTTTGAAGGATACGACGCCATTGTTTTCAGCGATGATCGCCAAACCTTTTGGTTTTCTCGCTTCGAAAAGTTCTTCTACACGGGGAAGACCTTGCGTGATATCGCCGCCGGCGACGCCGCCTGTATGGAACGTTCTCATTGTAAGCTGTGTACCCGGCTCACCGATTGATTGTGCAGCGATGATACCTACTGCTTCACCTACGTGAACTGGCTTTCCAGTTGCAAGATTGAGTCCATAACATTTAGCACATACACCGAATTGCGTATCGCAAGTAAGCACTGAACGAATTTTAACTGTCTTATACCCAGCTTTTACGACTTTATCCGCTAATTTTTCAGTAATAATCTGATTCGTTGAGCAAATAACTTCACCTGTTGTTGAATTGACAAGGTCTTCAACTGGATATCGACCTAAAATACGTTCAAATAATGGTTCAATCAATTCATTGCCTTCTCTAAATTCGACAACTTCAATACCTGTATTTGTGTGACAGTCAATCTCTCTTACGATGACTTCTTGACTGACGTCAACGAGTCTTCTTGTAAGGTAACCTGAGTCGGCTGTACGAAGCGCTGTATCGGCAAGACCTTTACGTGCACCTGTTGTAGAAATAAAGTATTCAAGAACCGAAAGACCTTCTCGGAAGTTTGAAATGATGGGAATCTCAACAGTTTTACCAAGTGCATTGGCCATGAGACCACGCATACCGGCAAGCTGTCTAATCTGGTTTTTAGAACCACGGGCACCTGAGTCCGCCATGATTTTGATGTTGTTTAGATTGGTAAGGTTCTTCATAAGTGCGTCTGTTACTTCATCCGTCGTCTTTGTCCAAGTTTGAATGATTTTTTCATAACGCTCTTCTTCAGAGATTAAACCTCTTCTAAATGCTTTTTGATATTGGTCTACAACATTTCTAGCTGTAGCAATCAAGGCTTCTTTCTCATCCGGAATAACCATGTCTGAAACTGAAACGGTAATCGCTGCTCTTGTTGAATATTTGAAACCAATGTCTTTCATATGATCAAGGAGTTCTGCAGTGATTGTGTTGCCATACTCTGCAAAACACTTCGCGATAATTTCTTCAAGATCTTTCTTCTTACATAAGAAGTCAATCTCAAGGCCGAACTTGTCTTCTTCACGATCGACAAAACCTAAGTTTTGTGGAATCTTTTCATTGAAAATAAATCGACCAACTGTGCTTTCAGTCCTAATGTAGATGTCTTCCTTCGGCATATAACGTTTGAGTATAACTCTTGTATGGAGTTCAACTGCGTTGTTGTAATATGCTAAATTAAGTTCTTCAAAATCTTTGAAAACTTTTTTGTTTTCTGGTTGTATTTCACTTTCATAAGTCAAGTAATACGCACCAAGTACCATATCCTGCGTTGGCGTCGTTATAGGACGACCATCTTTTGGTGCGAGGATATTGTTGACAGAAAGCATCAAGAAACGCGCTTCTGCTTGAGCTTCTACAGATAAAGGTACGTGGACTGCCATCTGGTCACCGTCGAAGTCGGCGTTGTAAGCCGTACATACAAGTGGATGCAGTCTGATTGCTTTACCTTCAACAAGTACTGGTTCAAATGCTTGAATACCAAGTCTATGAAGTGTCGGTGCACGGTTCAGAAGTACTGGATGTTCTGCTATAACTTCTTCTACGATACTCCATACTTCAGGTTTAACGCGTTCAACCATACGTTTAGCACTTTTGATGTTGTGAACGTATCCGTCATTGACGAGTCGTTTCATAACAAATGGCTTGAACAATTCAAGTGCCATTTTTTTCGGAAGACCACATTGGTAGAATTTGAGTTCTGGTCCAACGACGATAACCGAACGTCCCGAGTAGTCAACACGTTTACCGAGTAAGTTCTGACGGAAACGACCTTGTTTACCTTTTAATAGATCTGAAAGTGACTTAAGTGGTCTGTTACCAGGTCCTGTTACAGGTCTGCCACGTCTACCATTGTCTATCAGAGCATCTACAGCCTCTTGAAGCATACGCTTTTCATTTCTTACGATAATGTCTGGCGCACCGAGTTCAAGAAGTCTTTTAAGACGATTGTTTCTATTGATAACACGTCTGTACAAGTCATTTAGATCCGCTGTTGCAAATCTACCACCATCGAGTTGTACCATTGGGCGCAAATCTGGCGGTATAACTGGAACGACATCAAGAATCATCCATTCTGGTTCATTACCAGATTGTCTGAATGCTTCGACGACTTCAAGTCTTCTTACAATACGAATTTTTCTTTGTCCAGAGCTGTCTTTAAGCTGAGCTTTAAGTTCAACCGCTAAGCCATCCAAATCAACTTGTTGCAGAATCTCTTTAACAGCTTCTGCACCCATCATCGCTTTAAATGTATTACCGTATTTCTCTTTATATTGTGAATACTCGCTCTCTGTTAAGAGTTGCTTGTACTCGAGGCTCGTTTCACCAGCTTCGATAACAATATAAGAAGCAAAATAAAGCACTTTTTCTAGTGATCTTGGTGATAAGTCCAAAAGTATACCCATTTTTGATGGGATACCTTTGAAATACCAGATGTGTGAAACAGGTGCTGCAAGTTCGATGTGGCCCATTCTTTCACGACGCACTTTCGACTTTGTAACCTCAACGCCACAACGATCACAGATGACACCTTTATATCTTACTTTTTTATATTTACCACAGTGGCATTCCCAGTCCTTTGTTGGACCAAAGATTTTTTCACAAAAAAGACCCTCTTTTTCTGGCTTTAATGTTCTATAGTTAATCGTCTCAGGCTTTTTTACTTCACCTTTCGACCAAGATCTAATCTTGTTGGGCGACGCCAAACCTATTCTAATGGAATCAAAATTATTGAATTCGATCAAGGGCTACCTCTCCCTTCTCTAAATTAAAGTTAGTTACGCATCAATATCTTCATCGTCTTCAAGGAAAATTTCATCTTCGGATTCTTCAGTATCATCTAAATCAATGAGATCCTCTTCATCTTCCAAACCTTGAACCGCTTCTTCATCAACAACATCATCGATAAACGCACCGCGTTCTATATCGACTGTGATCTTGTTTTCACGAAGTGCTGTGTTATAGTCTAAACCGTCATCATCTTCATCAGCAAGTTCAATCTCAATTTCACCTGCATCGTCTCTCAAGACTTTTACGTCGAGTGCCAATGCTTGTAATTCTTTGATCAATACTTTGAATGACTCTGGGATGCCTGGTTCAGGAATGTTTTCACCTTTAACGATTGCTTCATAAGCTTTTACTCTACCTACAACGTCATCCGACTTTACAGTCAAGATTTCTTGGAGTGTATGTGCTGCACCATATGCTTCAAGTGCCCATACCTCCATCTCACCGAATCGCTGTCCACCGAATTGAGCTTTACCGCCCAATGGCTGTTGCGTTACGAGTGAGTAAGGACCAGTACTTCTTGCATGGATTTTGTCGTCAACCAAGTGATGCAGTTTCAACATATACATGTAACCAACAGTAACTGGATTGTCAAAGCTTTCGCCAGTTCTGCCATCTCTAACTACGAGACGACCGTTGCGTGGATAACCAGCATCTGCAAGAATATCTTGGATTTGGCTCTCTTTTGCACCGTCGAATACTGGAGTCGCGACTTTCCATCCTTTTTTCTTAGCAGCAAGGCCTAAGTGGACTTCAAGTACCTGTCCGATATTCATACGTGAAGGAACGCCTAGTGGATTGAGTACGATTTGTAACGATGTACCATCATCCAAAAATGGCATGTCTTCAACTGGAGATATTTTTGAGATAACACCTTTGTTACCATGACGTCCCGCCATTTTGTCACCAACGCTGATTTTACGTTTTTTTGCAATGTAAACGCGGATCAGTTTGTTAACGCCAGGAGACAGTTCGTCACCGTTTTCTCTTTCGAACTTTTTAACATCTACGATAATTCCAGATTCGCCATGAGGTACTCTTAATGAAGTATCTCTAACTTCTCTGGCTTTCTCACCGAAAATTGCTCTTAGGAGTCTTTCTTCTGCAGTCAATTCTGTTTCACCTTTAGGTGTCACTTTACCAACTAAGATATCGCCTGAATTGACTTCAGCACCAATACGGATGATGCCTTCAGCATCAAGGTTTTTTAGTGCATCTTCGCCGACATTTGGTATGTCACGAGTGATTTCTTCAGGTCCAAGTTTTGTATCTCTTGCTTCGGACTCATACTCTTCGATATGGATAGAACTGAGTTTATCTTCCATGACGAGCTCTTCGCTCAGCATGATAGCATCCTCATAGTTGTAACCTTCCCAAGTCATGAAGCCAATTAATAAGTTCGTACCAAGTGCAATTTCACCGTTGTCAGTAGATGGACCATCTGCGATGATCTCGTCTGCAAGTACTTTTTGTCCTTTTTTAACAAGTGGCTTTTGATTGATGCATGTACCTTGATTTGAACGTTTGAATTTCAATAATTTGAATCTATATTTCTTTCTGTCTTCATTACCACGAACGACAATTTCATCCGCAGAAACATATTCAATGACACCATCTACTGGCGCTTTAACAACAGAGCCAGAATCTTTAGCAGCGATATGCTCAATACCCGTACCAATGATTGGCGCTTCAGCTCTTACGAGTGGAACTGCCTGACGTTGCATGTTCGAACCCATCAGGGCTCTATTGGCATCGTCGTTTTCAAGGAACGGAATCATAGCTGTTGCTACAGATACCATTTGAAGTGCTGATACTTCAACCAAATCGATTTCAGAAGACGGGAATTCTTTGATATCTGATCGACGACGTGCAACAATTCGATCGCTTACAAAATAACTATCTTCAGTAACAGGTTCATTGGCTGGTGCTACAATATATTTTTCTTCGACATCGGCAGTAATATAGATGATCTCATCTGTAATATGGCCAGTCTGTTTGTTGATTTTTCTATAAGGGGATTCGATAAAGCCGTATTCATTGATTCTTGCATAAGTACTCAATGAACCAATAAGACCGATGTTTGGTCCCTCTGGCGTCTCGATTGGACACATTCTACCATAGTGAGAATGGTGAACGTCCCTTACTTCAAAGCCCGCACGCTCTCTAGATAAACCACCTGGTCCAAGAGCAGAAAGTCTTCTTTTATGAGTCAGTTCCGCAAGTGGGTTCGTCTGGTCCATGAACTGTGACAACTGGGAGCTGCCAAAAAATTCTTTGATCGCAGATACAACTGGTTTAATATTGATGAGTGCTTGTGGTGTAATGGCTTCCATATCCTGAATGGTCATTCTTTCACGAACGACGCGTTCCATACGTGATAAACCGATTCTGAATTGGTTTTGTAAAAGCTCGCCTACAGAACGGATACGTCTGTTGCCAAGGTGATCGATATCGTCGACGTTGCCTACACTTAAATTGAGGTTAAGTATATAACTGAACGATGCGAGGATGTCGGCCGGGATAATATGTCTTGGAACGAGTTCAGACATTCTTTCGTCGATTGCTGTGATTTGTTCTTCTAATGTATCACATGTATCTAAGATTTCTTTTAACACAGGGTAGTAAACTTTTTCTTTGATCTTGATTTTATCAGAAGTGATAAAACTTTGGATGTCGACAAAATGATTACCAATAACGCGTACCACTTTATCGTCATCGCCATAGACATCAACCTGCTTAACGCCACAATTTTCAATAACAGCTGCTAAGTCTATAGAAATTTTCGAATCTTTTTCCACTAGAATTTCGCCAGTTTGTGGGTTGATAATATTTTCTGCGGCAACTCGTTCTTCAATACGATTGGAAACACCAAGCTTCTTATTGAATTTGTAGCGACCAACTTTAGCTAAATCATATCTTTTTTCATCGAAGAACAAAGAGTTAATTAAGTTTCTTGCACTTTCCACAGTTGGTGGTTCACCTGGTCTCAATTTTTTGTAAATTTCGATCAGGCCTTCTTCTTGATTGACAGTACTGTCTTTATCTAGTGTTTTGATGAGTTTCTCATCTTCACCAAACATAGATAAAATTTCGTGATTTGAGTGATATCCAAGTGCCCTGATTAATGTTGTTGCAGGTAACTTACGGGTTCTGTCAATTCTAACAGATACTATGTCGTTTGAATCTGTTTCGTATTCAAGCCATGCGCCTCTGTTTGGTATAATTGTGCTTGAAAATAATTGTGTACCGACCTTGTCGCGTTTCATGTCGTAATAAGGTCCTGGCGATCTGACGAGTTGACTTACGATAACTCTCTCAGCGCCGTTGATAATAAAAGTACCCTTGTCAGTCATCAATGGGAAATCGCCCATGAAAACCTTTTGCTCTTTGATCTCGCTAGTCTCTTTATTAATGAAGCGAACTTGTACCCTGAGCGGCACAGCATAGTTGACATCGCGCTCTTTACACTCTTCCACGTCATATTTAGAATCTTCATCGAGCTCATAATCAATGAATTCCAAACTTAAGTTTCCAGTGTAATCTTCAATTGGCGAAATGTCTTTGAAGGCTTCTTTAAGCCCTTCTTCGAGGAACCACTCATAAGATTTTCTTTGAATCTCAATGAGGTTTGGCTTCTCTAACAGCTCTACAATTCTAGCAAAACTCATTCTCTCTGTTTTTCCGAACATTACAGGTTGTGGCATTAAATTTTCACCCCTTGTGTAATAAAAGTTGTTGTATTATAAAAAGGACGAATCCTTTTCTAACCCGACATGCCATAGTTTTCAAACGCAGAAAACTCCATTCTAAACATACTTATAGCATTATAGAATATTATCACACATGGTTCAACGTGTCAACAACATTTTACAAGTTTGTTTAGAATAGAGTCTTCAATTTTTCGTTACATTTGGATGAAGTTGCGATTAAAATAAAGAGTCAAAATAGCCACCAATGAATGGTGGCTATTGTTTAAAACTATTTTAATTCAACTGCTGCGCCAGCTTCTTCTAAAGCAGCTTTAACTTTTTCAGCTTCTTCTTTAGATACGCCTGATTTAACAACTTGTGGAGCGCCATCTACTAAGTCTTTAGCTTCTTTTAAGCCAAGGCCAGTAAGTTCTCTAACAACTTTGATAACGCCGATTTTCTTAGCGCCAGAGTTAGATAAAATTACGTCAAATTCAGTTTGCTCTTCTACTGCTTCAGCAGCAGCAACAACTACAGCGCCAGCTGGAGCAGAAGCAGATACACCAAACTCAGCTTCACATGCTTCTACTAATTCTTTAACTTCTAAAATGCTCATGCCTTTAATAGCTTCAATAATTTGTTCTTTAGTCATTTCAAACACCTCCGGATAATTTTCATTCATATTATTAATTATGCTTGTGCGCCATTTCCTTCTTTTTCTTTAATAAGATTAGATAAGAAATATGCAAAGTTCGAAACTGGAGCCTTGATAGATCCAAGGAATCTTCCAATTAACACTTCTTTAGTCGGTAAATCTGCAATTTGGATCATTTGTTCTAGGTTACAGTATGAGCCTTCAACGACACCCGCTTTTAATTCAAGGTTTTTATGGCCTTTAGCGAAGTCTTTGATGATCTTTGCTGGTATAACAGCATCATTAATTCCAAATGCGATTGCATTAGGACCAGTCAAATCTTGTGATAAAGCTTCAAACGGCGTATCTTTAATCGCAATTTTTACTAAATTGTTTTTATAGACTTTGTATTCAACGCCAGCTTGTCTAAACTTACTTCTAAGTTCAGTTACTTCTCCAACAGATAAACCCCTGTAATCTACGAGAACAGCAGACTTAGCACTTTCGAATCTCTCTTTAATCTCAGCAACTGCTAATTTCTTTGCATCAAGATTATTTGACATTTGTCCACCTCCTTGTAAAATATAAAACCTCTCTTCCGTAGACAAGAGAGGTTATAATTTATTATTCATAAACTATTTATCCTTACCTCGGTAGGAAATTAAGCGTGAGCACCTACTGTCTACGGTTTATAGACTTTTTTTAAGACAAAGCAATTCTATCAAAGATATTGCGTATTGTCAATTATAATTTCGCAGCGTTTAATCTGATGCCAGGGCCCATAGTACTAGTAAGCGTTACGCTTCTAAGGTATGTTCCTTTTGCAGCAGCTGGCTTAGCTTTCACAACAGCCTCAACGAGTGCGTTCATGTTCTCAGTCAATTTAACTTCGTCGAAAGATGCTTTACCGATTGAAACGTGAACGATGTTTGTTTTGTCCAATCTGTATTCAACTTTACCTGCTTTGATTTCATTAACAGCTCTTTCGATATCGAAAGTTACAGTACCAGATTTAGGATTTGGCATTAAGCCTTTTGGTCCTAAAACTCTACCTAAACGACCGAGTTGACCCATCATGTCTGGTGTCGATACGATGACATCGTAATCAAACCAGTTTTCATTTTGGATTTTAGTGATGATGTCCTCTGCTCCAACGAAATCAGCGCCAGCTTTTTCAGCTTCAATCGCTTTGTCGCCTTTAGCGATAACGAGAACTCTTTTTGTTTTACCAGTACCGTGTGGTAAAACGATTGCGCCTCTAACTTGTTGATCAGCATGTCTGCCGTCTACACCAAGTTTGATATGAAGTTCAATAGTTTCATCGAACTTAGCTTTCGCAGTTTGTTTAACTAATTTGATCGCTTCATCGAGCTCGTAAAACTTGTTTTTGTCAACAAGCTTCATTGCTTCTTGATAGGCTTTACCTCTTTTTGGCATTTTTTTCCTCCTTTGTGGTTACGCGGATAATCCTCCCACTAATTACAAAACCAATCACTAATTAGATTAGTCCTCGATTACAATACCCATACTTCTTGCAGTACCTTCAATCATAGTCATAGCAGCTTCTACACTACCTGCATTTAAATCAGGCATTTTAAGTTCTGCGATTTCTCTGATTTTAGATCTTTTTACTGTAGCAACTTTCTTCTTGTTAGGTTCACCAGAACCGCCTTTGATACCTGCAGCTTTAATTAACAAGTTTGCAGCCGGTGGCGTTTTAGTGATGAAAGTGTAAGATCTATCTTGGTATACAGTGATTACTACAGGAATAACCATACCTTCTTGATCAGCAGTTTTAGCATTGAATTCTTTTACGAATTGCATGATGTTAACACCTTGTTGACCTAATGCTGGACCGACCGGTGGTGCTGGAGTCGCTTTACCTGCAGGAATTTGCAATTTTACCATACCAGTTACTTTTTTAGCCATTGACATTCACCTCCTTAAAAATTCTTTTTAACTTGATCAAACTCGAGTTCCACTGGTGTTTCGCGTCCAAACATCGAAATCATCGCTTTGATGGATTGACGTTCCATGTGGATTTCCTCTACTGTTCCAATAAAGTTCTCAAATGGACCAGAAATAACAGTAATCGTATCACCGATTGAATAGTCAATATGAATAGAACGTTTTTCAAGTCCCATGTTCTCAACTTCTTCATCTGTCAACGGAATTGGCTTTGAGCCAGGGCCGACAAATCCAGTTACTCCTCTTGTGTTACGTACAACATACCAAGATTCATCTGTCATAAACATTTTAACTAATGCATAACCTGGGAAGATTTTCTTTGATTTGTCTTTTCGTTTGCCATCTTTTATTTCAACGACAATTTCGGTAGGCACGACAACTTGTAGGATTACATCTTCCATGCCTCTATTTTCAACGATTTTTTCGATGTTGGCCTTAACTTTGTTTTCATGTCCTGAATATGTGTGAACCACATACCATTTAGCACTTTCAGCATCTGCCATATCTAGATTAAACCTCCTCCCACAGTTACTGGATTAGTTTTAAGCAAGTAAGTTGAATATAAATTTAAAAATAGTATCTAGAATACCGATAACGATCGCAGAGAATGCACACATAGCAAGTACTACTAACGTGTATTTCCATACATCTTTACGCGTTGGCCAAGTTACTTTTTTAACTTCACTTCTCACACTTTTTATAAACTTGCCTGCACTAAATTTGTTCTCTTTTACATTACTAGAAGCCATTTATCTCAACCCCTTAAAATAATATTAGAAACTATTTAGTTTCTTTATGAAGCGTGTGTTTTTTGCAAAACTTGCAGTATTTGCTCATCTCAATTCTGTCTGGGTTATTCTTTTTGTTCTTCGTAGTGGTATAATTTCTGTTTTTACACTCAGTACACGCTAACGTGATGTTAACTCTCATCTCGACACCTCCTAAACTAACTATTGACTGTGCCTGGCAATGCACACTATACTCCACTATAACATTACTAATCTAAACTATCATAAAACGATAGGCATGTCAACAAAACCACTCGAGATTAGAGGCGTTATAATGTTAATTATAATTCATTTTTTTAAACAAGTTAAATAAGGACTAGTTGCCACTAGTCCTTATCTTCTAAAGTAATATTAGAAAATGCAGTATAGAATCTTAAATTAATCACCTTTAGTATTTTATAACAGCTTTCAATAAAATTCAACTAAAGTTTTTGCGATTATGCAGTAATCTTGATAACAGAGCCAGCGCCAACTGTTCTTCCGCCTTCACGGATAGAGAATCTTAAACCCTCTTCTACAGCGATTGGTGCGATCAGTTCGATGTTCATTTCGATGTTATCGCCAGGCATACACATTTCAACGCCTGGAGCAAATTCGATTGAACCTGTTACGTCAGTTGTTCTGAAGAAGAACTGTGGTCTGTAACCTTTGAAGAACGGTGTATGTCTACCACCCTCTTCTTTTGTAAGAACGTATACTTGTGCTTCGAATTTTGTATGTGGTTTGATTGTACCTGGTTTTGCAAGAACTTGTCCTCTTTCGATTTCTGTTCTTTGTACGCCTCTAAGAAGTAAGCCTACGTTATCGCCTGCTCTACCTTCGTCGAGAAGTTTCTTGAACATCTCTACGCCAGTTACAACTACTTTTCTTGGTGCTTCTGAAAGACCAACGATTTCCACTTCTTCTTGAACTTTTACAATACCTCTTTCAATTCTACCTGTTGCAACTGTACCACGACCTGTGATCGAGAATACGTCTTCTACTGGCATTAAGAAAGGTTTGTCTGTCGCTCTTTCTGGTTGTGGGATATATACGTCGATGATGTCGAACATTTCGATGATTTTTTCTGCCCAAACTGGATCTCCCTCAAGAGCTTTAAGTGCAGAACCACGGATGATTGGTGTATCATCGCCTGGGAAGTCGTAAGCTGAAAGAAGATCTCTTACTTCCATTTCAACAAGTTCTAAAAGCTCGTCGTCATCTACCATGTCGCATTTGTTTAAGAATACAACGATATATGGAACGCCTACTTGTCTTGAAAGAAGGATATGCTCTCTTGTTTGTGGCATTGGACCGTCAGCTGCAGATACAACTAAGATCGATCCGTCCATTTGTGCTGCACCAGTGATCATGTTTTTTACGTAGTCAGCATGGCCTGGACAGTCAACGTGTGCGTAGTGTCTATTTGGTGTTTCGTATTCAACGTGAGCTGTAGAGATAGTGATGCCTCTTTCTCTTTCTTCTGGTGCTTTATCGATATTATCGAAGTCTACTTTTGCGCCTAAGCCGTATTTTTCGAATAATACTTTTGTGATTGCAGCAGTTAGTGTTGTTTTACCGTGGTCAACGTGACCGATTGTTCCGATATTACAATGTGGTTTGTTTCTTTCAAATTTTTGCTTTGCCATTGTCTAAATCCTCCCTTTAGCTTTAAGTTGATTTCTTATTGGTGGAAAATGCAATTATGCAATTTCCTTATTTACACAGAGGCTTAGCAGCCCTGCTTATAAACCGTCAATTCATGTTGATTAAAAACTTTTCCAATTTCTTTTTAACGCGTTGTAAGGCGTTGTCCACCGACTTAACGTGTTTGTTCATCTCTATTGATATTTCCTGATAGGATTTACCTTCCAAGTAGGCATTGAGAACTTTCCATTCTAAGTCGCTGAGTACCTCACCCATTTTTTCTTCTATATGACTTAATTCTTCTCGCTTAATAATCAAATGCTCAGGATTCAGTTCTTTGCTGCTGCTTGACATGACGTCATACAGCGTGCGGTCAGAATCGTCATCATAAACGGGTTTGTTGAGCGAAACATATGAATTGAGCGGAATGTGTTTTTGACGTGTTGCTGTTTTGATAGCTGTAATGATCTGTCTTTTGATACAAAGCTCTGCAAATGATTTAAATGAAGTCACTTTATCGGGTTGATAATCCCGCATTGCTTTGAAAAGACCAATCATACCTTCTTGAACAATATCTTCACGATCTGCACCGATTAAAAAATAAGACCGTGCTTTTGAACGCACAAAATTCTTGTATTTTTTTATCAGCAATTCCTGTGCTTTTGGATCTCCTTTTCGCGCTTGTTCAACGATAAGCTCTTCTTCGAAATGCTCTTCGTGTCTAGTTTCAACTAACTCCATCAAAGGTGTCCTCCATATTGCGTGAAAAGAGTATCGGAACGTGCCAATTCATAAAAACATTATATATGATACCCATTCATAACGTCAAGTGGCATCAAAGCAACCCCTTATTTACCTTTGAGATTTCTTTGTCTGACCACTTCGTACATGACAACCCCACATGCAACTGAGGCATTTAGAGAGCTAACCGCACCCATCATAGGCAGAGATATCATGAAATCGCAGGATTCCTTAACGAGTCTACTGATTCCATCACCTTCATTGCCTACGACGATAGCGATGCTTCCAGTCAAATTGGCTTCATGATAAACAGGCGCGCCCATATCGGTTCCGACAATCCAAACGCCTTCCTTTTGAAGGGTTTTAATCGTTTGCGTAATATTGGTGACGCGAGCGACAGGGACGTATTCCACAGCGCCACAAGACGTTTTCACGACAGTCTGATTGATAGCAGCACTTCTTCTTTTCGGTATGATTACACCATGGGCACCCACTGCATTTGCTGTCCTTATGATGCTACCTAGGTTATGTGGATCGGTAATTTCATCACAGATGATCAAAAATGGAGGTTCACCTTTGTCCCGAGCGATTTGTAGTAGCGCATCCACCTCATAGTACTCATAGGGTGAAATATAGGCAATGACCCCTTGATGATTCTCACCTTCTGCAATTTTATCCATCATCTTACGGTCTACAAATTGAAGTAGGATTTTCTTGCTCCTCGCCGTTTCGATGATCTTTTGAAGATTTCGATCTCTCGAGCCCTCTAAAAGCAACATTTTATTGATTTCATGTCCCGCTTCCAAAGCTTCAATGATTGGATTCTTTCCATATATAATGTCTTCCATAGCATCTCCCTTACATAATTGTGTTTACAGCGCCGCATACTTGTTTCGAACAGCTGCGATTTTGCCACACGTCATTTTGCCTTCTGGGCAAGGACCCGCTAAGCATTTAGGTCCAACAGACTCAAACAGTGATGGCGCAACACCTTTAACACATTTGAGCATTTCATCGGCTAAATTTCTAATCTCCCATTGTGCCCTATTGCAACATCTGTGATTGAAAAAGTTGATTAAACTTCTGGCATTCATCGTTGCCACGATCTTCGTCTCACAAGCATTTGGGAAGACAAAACGCGCATCTTCAATAGCTGATTTTTCAGCGGTACTCTTCGCATGTGATGCAGACACGCCCGTTTTCAGATTTTCGTCGAAATACTGCTTTTCTAAAATTTCAACCAATTGGTCGTAGACTCGCTGGTCAGCAGCCATCGCTTCTTTGAAAAGCGCTGACGCCTCAGGATTTGCATCGATTGAAGGTGGGACTACGTAATCAAACTGTTCAAGCTTAACATATCTCTGTGATTGTTGTGAATATGAAGCGATTCGATGTCTGACGAGCTGATGGGTTAAAACTCTGCTAACGCCATCGATTGCAAAAGTGAAGCTCACATGTTCTAAAGGTGAATAATGGCCAAAATCCATGAGTTTGTCCAGAAACTTCGCCGCGTTTTCAGCATTTAGATCATCCATGATTTCACTTGCACCTACCTGAGAATAGCAAAGTTTAGCCGATGCAGCCACGATCTTCTCAGGTTCTGGCGTATAGGCAATCATTTTAACAGTCATATTTTTCTCCTCAAGAATCTGTTTTAAAAACCAGTAAAGACATCACCAATTGGAAACACACCTAAAAAGTATTTTCTAAGATGGAGACGCGTCTCTTCTTCCGTTTCTTTGAACTCAATGACGCGTACCTTTAAGAGATTGTTATCGTATAAGAAGCCGTCGTATTGTTCCCCAATGTACGCATTTGCGTTAGACATGTCGTCAGTTTCCATAGGTTCATAAGGATCAAAATAAATGGATTTTACAGAAACGACAATCAATAGAATAACTGTAGCAGCAAGCAATACTTTTTCGCGACGGCCAAAAGTCCATAGGCGATTTTCTACTGCATTGTACGGATCCATCGGATCGTTGTATCCTTGATTGCTTTTACTGCTCATCAGCCGTTTCTTCATCTGTCTCGCTCCTGCTGCCATTGCTATCGGCTTTTTTATTTTCTAGGTATTCGATACCCATTTTGATGATTTCGATAATGCGTTCTTCTCTATTTAAAAGGTGTAAATAGCCGACTAACGACTCAAAACCCGTTGCATACCTATAATCACTCAACAGTGCATTTTTAGGCACTGTTGATGACTTTTGATTTCTACCACGCTTGACTAAGGTCCACTCTTCTTCACTAAGTTGTTCTTTAATCCCAAGTACAAGGCTTGCCTGAGAAGATGCTTTCACATATTGGATTGCTTTCTTTGACATCTCGTGCGGGGTCAAAACCACTTTGTTGATCAAATAGACGCGGATATACATCTCGTATACCACATCGCCTAAATAGGCAAGTTTCAAAGGATTCATCATTCTAACGGTCAACTCGTCTAGTGGCTCTAAATTCATGCTGGTTATAAACTGATTCATCATTTTACTCTTTTCTGAATTATAGTTGGATACAGTGATGTTTCAAGCAGAACTGGATGCGTTCTTCCGTCAATGATTTTCCTAATATCTCAGTGACAATCGCGATATCAGGACCGTGAACTTGTCCAGTGATCGCAACTCTCACAGGCATAAACAGATTTTTCCCTTTATGACCAGTCTCTTTTTGAATCTCCTTGAGAATCCCTTTAACGGCTTCAGCATCAAGTGTTGAAGTTGCCTTCATCTTGTCGATGAAAAGTGCCAATATCTCAGGTACGTGTGCCATTTCTATGATTTCTCTTGCTTCGTCATCTTCAATTGCGACATCTTTTCTTTTGAAAAACTCTGTATAGTCACCTAGATCTTCAAGCTTGTTGAGTCTTTCTCTCAATACTTCCACGATGCGTTTGAGCCATGTGAAGTCGCGATCAAATGTCTCTTCCGTTGTAAATGCGCTGTTGATCAGGAAAGGCTTACTAAGATGCGTCAGTGCCTCTAAATCGCTATTTTTAATGTAGATATTGTTCATCCAGTTTAGTTTATCCACGTCGAATATGCCGCTAGACTTAGAAACGCGATCAAATGAGAATTTTGCGATCATTTCTTCCATTGACATGATTTCTTGACCATCTTCTGGTGACCAACCGACTAGTGCGATAAAGTTGATCAGCGCTTCTGGCAAGTAACCACGTCTTCTGAAATCCTCGACAGCAACATCACCTTCACGCTTGCTGAGTTTTTTCTTGGATTGGCCCAAAATAACTGGAAGATGAACAAATTGTGGCGGTGTCCAGCCAAATGCTTCATACGTATATAGATGTTTCGGCGTTGAAATTAACCATTCATCGCCTCTTACAACATGCGTGATGCCCATATAGTGGTCATCGACGACAACTGCCATGTGATAGGTTGGGAATCCGTCCGTTTTCATGAGCACTTGATCGTCAATATCGTTTGTATTCACTGAAACCATCCCTTTGATGGCATCATCGAATTCAATAACTCTGTTTGTAGGAAGTTTAAGGCGCACGACGTGATCCATGCCAGCACTTAATTTTTGTTCGATTTCTTCTTTACTGAGTGAACGGCAGTGCCCATCGTATTTTGGCGTTGCGCCTTCTTCTTTTTGTTTGTCTCTTACGGTTTCAAGGCGTTCTCTTGAACAAAAGCAATAGTAAGCATGATCTTTCTCAATCAATTCCAAAGCATGCTTTTTATAAATATCCAATCTATTGGATTGGATATAAGGACCAAACTCGCCTTTTTCCACAATTTGATGGGATTGTTCATCGATAAATGGGCCTTCATCGTGCACGACGCCTGCCCAAGTCATGGCATTAATCATGCCTTCAATAGCACCTTCGACAAAACGCGTCTGGTCAGTATCTTCAATTCGTATCAAATAGGTACCACCCATTTGTTTTGCATATAGATAATTATATAAAGCCGTTCTCAAACCGCCAATATGCACGTAGCCTGTCGGACTTGGCGCAAATCTCAATCTTGGATTCATGTGTCAACCTCCTGTATTTGCCCTATTATACTAAAAATCAGAACCTCTTTCAATGACGACCTTCATCTTGTCCATGACATAGGCATAGCTATTCTGGTCGTGTGGTTTGGTACAATCACTGCAGTCCTTGATGCCATTACTTATTTTGTAATCGCCACCGCATGCATCCTTGAGCATGTAAAGTGGACAATAACAAAATAGACAATTGAATGCCGCTTCTTCTACCCCACTGTGGCAAGGAAAAAACTCGCAGCTTTTGTGTTGATTGAATTTATAATTTTCACTCATTTGTTTACCCCTCATTTATTACTTATTTGGTTATTGATGAAATTGCTTAATTCCATTTTCAAAATATATATTAGGACTTAT
This sequence comes from Acidaminobacteraceae bacterium, assembly GCA_942493125.1. Lineage (GTDB taxonomy): Bacteria > Bacillota > Clostridia > Peptostreptococcales > Acidaminobacteraceae > Fusibacter_C. The sequence goes on from OW818667.1 coordinate 1,613,852, forward strand.
TCGGTTATTATGCAATTTCCTTTATTATGCATTTTCCTTTATCAATAAGACGACAGCCTGACTTGACATGCCGAGCTCTTGTCCTTCAAAACCAAGGCGTTCAGTGGTCGTCGCCTTTATGTTGATCTGCGAGATATCACACGCGAGGTGCTCTGCAATATTTGTTCGCATTTGATCGATGAAAGGCGCCATTTTCGGTTTTTGTGCAACTATGGTCGCATCGATATTACCGATGCGATAGCCTGCATCATCCATGGTTTTTTTGACCTCATCTAGTAAAATCAAACTTGAAATATCTTTAAAGGCAGCTGATGAGTCCGGAAAATGCTTTCCAATATCGCCCTTGCCTATTGCACCTAATATGGCATCCATAATCGCATGCGTCAAAACATCCGCGTCTGAATGGCCAAGTAGCCCTAAATAATGAGGGATTTCAACACCACCTAAAATGAGCGCTCTCTCTTCTACTAATTGATGTACATCATAGCCGATACCTATTCTCATAGTGTCTCCTGTTTGTTAAATAGATTATTCTTCAGATATATTCTATTATATTACTATAACGAATTACTATAATGAATTGCCATATTTGGCTTTAATAATTGCCTCAGCGACAATCAAGTCAAACGGTTTGGTGATTTTAATATTTTCAGCGTCACTTTGTACGATTTTGGTACGTTTACCCATAATCTCAAGCAGTGCCGCGTCATCAGTTGCCATCAACAGTCTTTCGATAGCCATTTCATGAGCTGCCTTAAGCGGGCTATAATCAAATATCTGTGGTGTTTGAACAGCCCAAGTACTTGCCCTGTCAAGCGTTTCTATGATTACCTGATCATTGTCAACGCGCTTTAAGGTATCCGTTACTTGGCACCCTGCTATGACACCACTTATGCCATCATCTATAATAGCATCCAAAAATGCGTTTATTTGGCTATGCGGTACAAACGGTCTTACGCCATCGTGAATCAGCACATAGTCAGTATGACCATCCAGTTCAAGAAGTCCTTGATAAACGGAAGCTTGTCTCGTCTCCCCACCAACAATGACTTTGAATGGCTTTGTTATGCGCACGTCTTCAAGCCAACGAGTCACTTTTCCTAGGACTTCCTCCAAATCTTCAGTTGGCACAATGATGACCGCTTCATCAATACTGTCGTGCCCCAAGAGATTTTCAAGTGTCCAGTTCAATATTTCCTTGCCGTTCAACGTCAGATATTGCTTCTTTAAGCCCATACCCATGCGCGTTCCAGAGCCAGCCGCAGGAATCAATGCGCTGATTTTTTTGTTCCGATACATACCATACACTCCAGTTTTCTAGAATCAAACCATTCTATTCATTATATCAAAAAAATCGCCATGTTGTAGATGAATTATCCACCCATGGCGATCATGTCTTTATGCTTTCAAATGACGATAAGTCATAATGTGCTTGATTAACTCTTCGATTTTGCAAAGATCATACGACCTGCTGCAGTTTGGAGCACACTTGTGACAATGACTTGAATGTTTTCATTGATAAACTTTCTACCATCTTCAACGACGATCATCGTGCCATCATCGAGGTAAGATACCCCTTGATTGGATTCCTTGCCTTCTTTAATAATTTGAACAAGCATCTCTTCACCGGGAAGAACCACCGGTTTAACTGCGTTTGCCAATTCGTTGATGTTAAGAATCACGATGTCCTGTAGAGTGGCTACTTTATTGAGGTTGTAATCGTTTGTGACAATGCAGCCATTCATTTTTTGAGCCAAGCGAATCAGTTTGACATCAACCTCAGCGATATCTTCGAAGTCAATGTTGACGATCTTAACGACGATCGGTAAGTCGCGCTGAATGATTTTGAGAATATCAAGACCTCTTCTGCCCCTATTTCTCTTCAAAGCATCGGATGAATCCGCTATGTGTCTCAATTCGCTGAGTACAAACTCAGGAATGATGACTTCACCTTCAATAAAACCCGTTTTGCAAATATCGGCAATACGACCATCAATGATGACTGAGGTATCCAAAATTTTTGGTTTTGAATGCGGGTTTAAGTTTGCTGCCTTTACCGCTTTAGTCGAGGTCAAACGCTTAGCCCAGTCAGCTAGCCTTGGTTGATCTTTGATATTCTTTTGAGCCAAACTGATGCCCAAATAACCAAAAAAAATAAATGTAAGTATCTTCAGTGCACTTGCTACCATAGGAATCGGGATAATATCGTATAATCCACTAATTAAAAAAGCAATAATAAGTCCAAAAATCAAGCCTATAAGTCCGAATAAAAAATCTTGTTGCGGTATTTTTTCAAGTTCTGCCTGCATGTAAGATGCAAGCTTTTTTCCTGCGCTAACCACTAATTTCGAAGCAAAAAAAGTGACGAGAGCAAACAATATACCCACAATGGTTGGCGATGCTATCTGATAGACCATTCGGTTTAAATTGAAGATGTTGTAGTCATAAAGAAAATCAACTAAATGTAAACCCAATGCAACACCAGCACTTAATCCAATAAATGTGATGATATATTTTATTATTTTTTCTATCATTTTTAACCTCCCTTCACATAAAATTGAGCATCCGAAGATGCCCATCTTTGATACTATTTGATTGTAACATAGCTAGAGAATTTTTTAAACCCTTTGCTTTAGTTGCTACCTATCGTAGCATTCACTAAGGTGATCACTTCTTCTTCTTTTAAATCTTTGGAAAGCGTCAATTCACTAATCAAAATCTGTTTGGAATTGTTGAGCATCTTTCGTTCTCCAGTAGATAGCCCTTTTTCACGGTCCAAAATCTCTAAATTTCTAACCACTGTAGCTACTTCAAAAATGTCACCCGTTTTGACTTTTTCTAAATTTGCACGATATCTTCTGTTCCAATTGTCTGGCATAATCTCTTTATGTTGTGCGAGCAAAACCATGACATCGTTAAAAATTCCTTTGTCCACGACACGTCTAACACCAAGTCCCTCAGCGTTGTCTGTCGGAATCATCACTTTCATGTTCTTAATCGGCAATTTTAATATGTAGAATTCTTTATCTTTCCCCATCAATTCTTTGAACTCGATGGCTTCTATGACTCCGGCACCATGCATAGGGTAAACCACTTTATCTCCAACTTTAAACATTCTTGACCTCCATGCGGCATCGTTTTCTTTAATTATACCTTAGATATCCTCGATATTCAACAAACTTTAATTTTACTATTTGATTCTTGTATTGTCAACATGATTTTTAAGGCTTCAAACTTTTGTTTAAGGCTTTCAGTTTAAAGGCTTTTGTGGTAGAATGAGGATATAAAATTTAGCAAAAGAGTAGCATAACTTATTTGAGGAGGCCATATGAAAGACGTCATTTACGATGAGTTTCAAAATAAGGTTGACGAAGTCTTAATCAGGCATGCAAACCTATTAGATATATTAAGTAAAATGGGGGATGCTGCCGCTAAATCCAACCGTGCCGTTATCAAATCAATCACGAATTGCGGTTGTGTTCAACTTAACGTCACGAAAGTCGAGATCCCTGAAAACTTATCCTATGAAGCTCTAAAAGATTTTAAATCTGAACACCTTCAAGGCGAGCCTTGTGCCGTTTGTAGAGAAAAAATCGAAGAAGAACTTGGCAGACTCGAATTTTATATTGCAGCAGTCTGCAATTCACTCGATATCAGTTTATATGATGTACTTCTTAAAGAGTACAAGAAGATCAGCACTTTAGGCCGTTACAGCTTATATTAAATACAGGCTCTTGTTATTCAGAATTTCATAAACACAAATTGAAACGCGGAAATCGACCATCGATTTTCCGCGTTTTTTAGTTTGGTCCATTAACTTGTATGATTCTATTCTGAGTGCCTGATTCTATTTCCTATGAATACTATTGGCGCTATAAGAAATACTTTAACATCTCTTCAATATGCTTTAGTCCTACAACGATAAAATCATCTGGTCGGATAAGCCCCTCTAAATTGGCATGCGGGATAATGGCTTTTTTAAAGCCCATCTTAGCCGCTTCGTTGATGCGCTGTTGCACTTGATTGACTGCGCGTATCTCACCGGTTAAGCCCACTTCGCCAAAGATGATCATGTCATTTGGCACGATGATATCCCTGTGGCTGGACGCTACTGCCATAACCACTGCAAGATCTGCAGAGGGTTCATCGATCGAAACGCCACCGACGACATTTAGATAGATATCTTGTTCATAGAGGGACATGCCTACTTTTTTCTCCAAAACAGCCGTTAACAATACGAGCTTGTTGTAGTCGATGCCAATCGCCATACGCCTTGGCAAGTTGTAATTCGAATGCGATACGAGGCACTGCATTTCAACCAGTACCGTCCTTGTCCCTTCAAGTGCAGGAACGACTATGGAACCAGGTACATTCTTTTGTGTACTCGACAGGAATATCCTAGACGGATTGTCCACTTCTATAAGGCCACGATTGGTCATCTCAAAGACGCCAATTTCGTTGGTGGAACCAAATCTATTTTTGACGGCACGAAGAATTCTGAAGAGGTTATGACCTTCTCCTTCAAAATATAACACCGTATCAACCATGTGCTCAAGGACCTTGGGACCCGCAATAGCGCCTTGTTTGGTCACATGTCCGACCAAAAATGTGCATACGCCGTATTTTTTTGCGATGTTCATAAACTGATTTGTCGCCTCTCTAACTTGACTGACACTGCCTGGTGCTGATGAGACTTCCGCGTTATAGACCGTCTGAATAGAGTCGACAATCAAGACATCCGGTTGTAGCTGTTCCACGTGAAATTTGATGCGTTCGAGGTTGTTCTCAGCGACGATATAAAGCGATTCCTCATCTACAGAAAGCCTTTGTGCTCTAAGCTTCGTTTGTTTCACGGATTCTTCACCCGATACATAGAGCACGATTTTTCCTTGTGCTGAGATGTTACTGGCTACTTGAAGCAACAAAGTTGATTTTCCAATGCCCGGATCACCACCGACCAAGATAAGTGACCCCTTGACGATGCCTCCGCCTAAGACGATATCAAGCTCTTTAATTTTAGTTGAATAGCGCTCTTCACTATCAAATATGATGTCTTTGATGCGTTGTGGTTTTGAATCACCACCTATATTAAGCGATTGCGGTTTTTCAGCCTTAACGTCAAGCTCCTCGACATAAGTATTCCACGCCCCGCAATCAGGACACTTCCCTAACCATTTTGGCGATGTTGACCCGCAATCCTGGCAAACAAATTTGCTTTTTGTCTTAGACATATGATGCCCCTTTCAGTGTGATCTGCCCCTCTTGAAGCACAAGTTCTATATAGCTGATGTCATCGGATTCTGATAACATAAATTCTGCAATTGGATCTTTAACCATTTTATCGATAGCGCGTTTGATGGGGCGTGCGCCATAGGCGACATCATAGCTTGATGCAACAATATGTTCAAGCACTTCATCTGAGTAGTTTAAAGTGATTTGCTTGCTTTCAAGCATATCAATCAATGCGTTCATTTGAAGTCTAACGATCTCTTTGAGCGCTTTTGCTTCAAGGCTTTTAAATACGATAATTTCGTCGATACGGTTGATGAATTCTGGCTTAAAGTACTTTTTGCAGGCTTCTCTAAGCTGCGTTTCACGCTCGATTACGGCATTGTCCTTCAGAAAACCGACTTGCTTCGCTATTTTTTCATCAGCACCTAAATTGGAGGTCATGATGATCAAGGCATTTCTGAAATCGTATGTTTTGCCTCTGCCATCTGTCAGTGAGCCTTCATCCATAATTTGAAGTAAAATATTGATGACTTCATAATGCGCTTTTTCAATTTCGTCGAAGACGACAACTGAATAGGGCATCTTTGATATGGCATTTGTGAGCATACCACCTTCTCTTGTGCCTTCATAACCCGGAGGAGAACCTATGAGCTTAGAAACTGTGTGTTTTTCCGTGTATTCTGACATATCCAGTTTGATGAGATTCTTTTCGCTGCCAAAATAGATATCGGCAATCGCTTTGGCAAGTTCTGTCTTACCAACACCCGTCGGTCCTACAAACAAAAAATTGCCGACAGGTCTGCCTGAATCTTTAATGCCCATCCTGAAACGCTTTAATGATTTCGAGACATAATCAATCGCTTGTTCCTGACCAAATACCCGCTCGTTCAACAGGCTTTCAATTTGAGATAAACGTGCCTTATCGTGCGTCGAGAGTCTTGTGATTGGCACTTGCGCCCAATCAGATACGACTTTCTCCACATCGAACTGATCGACGACTAGCATCTGCGACTGCATCATCGCTTTCGCACTTTGATTCTTCTCAACGTGCTCGAGTATGCGCTTTTCTTCTTGTTGAATTTTTGAAGCTTCCTGAAACTTCATTTCAAGAATCAGCGCTTCCTTTTCTTCCCGAAGTTTGCCCATTCTATATTTGATCTCTTCGACGATTTCCATTGTCTTGAGGTTTTCACTTCGCTTTCTTGAACACGCTTCATCGATGATATCGATGGCTTTATCAGGCAGTTTTCTATCTAAGATATACCTGACTGACAGATCGATGGCACTTTTGACTGCATTCTCTGTGATGATTACATTATGGTGTCCTTCATAATGACTTTTTATCTTGAGTAGTATGTGTCTCGTCTCATCTACGGTTGGCTCCTCTACAGGGATCATCATAAGGCGCCTTGTTACTGCCTGATCCGGTTCAATGTATTTGTGAAAATCCTGGTAAGTGGTTGCACCGATGATTTGAATTGAACCATTACTCAAATAGGGTTTTAACATGGCGAAAGCATCCATGGACTTCTCCCCAGTTGCACCGACCCCTATCAAATTGTGAATCTCGTCAAAAAAAGCCAAAACTTTTTTGCTTTGCGTAAGGGCACTTATAAGTTCATTCATGCGTTCTTCAAATTGTCCACGATACATAGTTCCTGATACCAAAGCCCCAATGTTGATTTCATAGATTTTGACCCCTTTTAATGCATCTGGTACATTACCGATCACAATACGTCTAGCAAGTCCTCGAACGATGGTCGTTTTTCCGACGCCTGGTTCTCCTATCAAACAGGGATTGTTTTTTGTCTTTCTAGTTAGCACTTGAATCACGCGCTCTATCTCGTCTTCACGTCCAATTGTAGCTTCGTCCGGCTGATCTTTGACTTGCTCTGTCAAATCCATACCTATGGTATTCAAAATCTTTTTTTCTTCAACGGCATAATCTTCGTCAAATTCTATAATTTTCACTTCATGCCCTTCTGCACGAGATGCTTTAATCAACTTTGAGTCTTCTTTAATCTGTGTTTCGTAGTCCATGGTGAGTTTAATCATATCCAAACTGAGCTTTGAGAGCACTTTGTAACCTATAGACTGTTTGTCAGATAAGATACTCATGAACAAATGTTCAGGCATTATCTCAGAATTGTTTGATTTAATGGCAAACTGATGACTCCTTTCGAGACATTCCTTTGCACGAAGAGTATAATCAACAATGCCATCAAAGTCGTTGTTCTCACCAATGAGTTTAATGAGTGCCATTCGGATATCCTTTGCCGTCACACGATAATACATAAAGGTTTCATCGACTTTAGATCCTTTGACCAGCGATAATCCAAGCAAAATATGTTCTGTGCCAATATACCGATGTCCTAAATTCCTCGCCTCTGAAAAGGCGAAATTGATGACATCGTTTGCATTTTCATCGAAATTATAATTAAACATATTTGCCTCCTATCCATTTCTTCTAGTTTATCAAGTTCTTAAGCTAAAGAAAAGACCTAGCATCACGCGCTAGGTCTTTTTCCCCCTATTTCCAAGCTTTTTCTTTACAGAATCTGCTTTGTATTATTATTTTTCATTGTCTTTCTTTACTTGTTCGATAATTTTTAGTGCTATTTGCATAGGCACTTCATCGTATCTTTCAACGCGCATGCTGAACCAGCCTCTTGCTTGTGTCATCGAACGAAGATCCGTAGCATAAGCAAACATTTCTGCCTGTGGCGCTTCTGCTATGACTTTCTGATATCCCGTTTCATTTGGTTCCATGCCTAGAATACGACCACGGCGTCTGTTCATGTCACCCATGATATCACCCATGTACTCATCAGGAATATAGATTTCAACATGTGCGATTGGTTCTAACAGGATTGGTTGCGCTTGTTCAATACCTTTTTTGAACGCCAAATGGGCTGCGAGTTTAAATGCCATCTCTGACGAGTCAACTGGATGATAAGAGCCATCTAATAACGTGGCTTTGATATTGACAACTGGACAGCCTGCAAGAACACCGTGATCAAGTGACTCTTGAAGACCTTTTTCAACAGCTGGTATATATTGTCTCGGAACAGAACCACCAAATATTTTTTCTTCAAATACAAACGGTTCGTTACAAGGTTCAAACTTGACGTGAATATCGCCATATTGACCTGCTCCACCGGATTGTTTCTTGTGTTTTCCTTGTACAGTCGCTACGCCTTTGATCGTCTCTCTATAGGCAACTTTAGGATTATCGAGGACAACTTCCACACCAAATAGATTTTTCAGCTTACTTGTGATGACTTGCACTTGCATCGTGCCTTGGCCACCAAGCAATGTTTGCTTCGTCTCTTTATTGCGTTCAATGATGAAAGAAGGATCTTCATCTGTTAGACGATGTAACGATGCATGAATTTTTTCTTCATCGCCTTTAGATTTCGGTTCAATCGCCATGAATAGTGCAGGCTTTGGCATATTGATGCCGATATATTTGATCGGCTTGTCTTTGTCACATAAAGTATCGCCAGTTTCTGTATATTGAAGTTTTGCAGTCGCACCGATATCGCCCGCGATGACCCGATCTACTTCAAGTTGTTCCTTACCTCTCAGCAAGAACAATGACGTAATGCGCTCTTTTTCATCTTTATTTGCATTGAGTACATCCATATCTTTCTTTGCAGTTCCTGAATAGACTTTGAATAAAGAGATTTTACCAACAAATGGATCCACGATGGTTTTAAAGACGAATGCTGAAAACGGTTCTTTTTCATCAAGGACACGTTCAATTTCTTCTTCTGTGTCTGGATGCATCCCTTTGTACACGCCATCGCCCAATTCTTTTGGCGTTGGGAAGTAGTCAAAGATCATATCCATCATCGTGTGTATGCCGATTCTTTTTTCAACAGATCCAACGATAACTGGAACGATTTCACCAGCGATAACACCTTTTCTTAGCCCATCATGTATTTCTTCGTTTGTAAAGATTTCGCCATCGAAGTACTTGGCCATGAGCTCCTCATCACTTTCTGCAACCGCTTCGATCAACATGTCTCTAAATGGTCTGACGCGTTGCTCCATGTCAGCAGGTATTGGTGCATCTACGCACTGCGTGCCGTTAAATTCACGACCTATTTGATCGACGACATTTACAAACCCCTTGAATTCAGAACCTTCGCCAATCGGTATGCAAAATGGTGCAATTTTTTTGCCAAAAGTATCTTTTAAATCTTTTATTATTTTAACGTAGTTTACGTTATCTTTGTCCATTTTATTGATGAAAATAATTTTAGGCATATTTCTTTTTTCTGTAAAGTTCCATGCTTTTTCAGTGCCTACTTCGATACCTGAAGATGCATCTACCAAAATAACAGCGCCGCCGGCAACGCGAAGTGCGCTCAGTGTTTCGCCTACAAAGTCAAAATAACCTGGCGTATCTAAAAAGTTATATTTATGGTCGTGCCATTCGATGGGAATGAGCGATGTTCCAATACTAAATTTTCTATTGATCTCTTCTTTATCAAAATCCGACACTGTATTGCCATCGTCAACTCTACCCATTCTCGTTGTAACTTTTGTCGTGAATAAGAGCGCCTCAGCCAGTGTCGTTTTTCCACTTCCTCCATGTCCTAAGAATGCAACGTTCCTTATTTTGTCAACTGCATAGTTTTTCATTCGAAAATTCTCCTCTCAAGTTGGATTTATTTGAATTTTTGCATTATTTGTAATATTCTATACATTCTGCTTTTTTCCTGCTATTTAATTAAAAAAACAATAAAAAACAGCGCTCCACAGCATTTCCACATGAAAAGTTGACAATTATGGAAATTGCATACTTAATGAAATTCATACAATTTGGGATAATGCAATTTCCTCAATAAAAAAAGTCGATACACATCATATTTTAGTGTATCGACTCTTGATTGAGGAAATTGGATAAATCCTTTTAATTAACTTATCTTACTGGACATGCGCCCGTATCACATCCATCAGAACCAAAATCGAATTCAATTTCTTCTTTTTCGTATTTTGTGATTAGTGATGGTCTAAAAGGTTTCATCTCTTCTGCGCGTTTTGTGTACTCTTCTTCAGAAATCGCTTCGTAAGGCATCAACTGATAGAAGCTGTCTTCAAGTGGCAAGAATGAAAGCGCAACCGTGTCATCCCAGTTTTCATAAACCCATTCTTCTACGAGGTCCCACTCTTCTGGTCTTACTGATACAGTGATTGAACAGTTGTGATCAACGTAGTGTTCCATGAACATTTTGTACGTTTCTAATTGTTCAAGCGCTGTAACGTCGTACTTCGTTCTACCAATTGGCGCTTTAACTGGGAATTCAACGACTTTTGTCGTACATGTTTCCCACTCTTGGCCAACTTCTGGCAATACTGGGTAACCTAACTCCTCACATACTTTTACAAGTGGATCATGTGAATTGATTCTCACACGACGGATGTAATAAGGTGAATGTGAATGATGGACACCGCTTGATACAACTGGAAGCTGTGACAACGTTCCTTCTGGTTTTACAGTCGTAACTAAAACTGGAACACGGCCTCCGAGCTCAGCTGAATACATCTCTGCTTCTTTTTTAGCAGCATCGCGCAATTGTCTGAGCAAACTTGCTTGTTCGTCTTTCGTCATCTTTGTTGCATTGATCATGTCCATCCAACCTGTTAGTGAACATCCGAGCAATTTATCACGCTGTTGGACGTTGTTCCAAAGTGGCAATTCAAGTTCAACACATGTCATTCTATAGCTTGATCTTGCTGAAAGTCTTTGTGCTTTCAACAGACCTTGTACATCGAGTTTATTGTCTGCATCTACAAACGCAAATACGTTGATTGTCGTAAGATTACAAAGCCCTTTGTTGTCTAGGAGGATTTCACCACATGGGTTGACGCCATTAAAGTTAGGACGTCTCTTAGCTCCAGCAACTTCGTTAACCCAACCTGGCTCACCAGAATATCGCATACGCTCAAGTTGCCATTTGAGTCTTTCTCTTGTAGGCTTTTCTCTATAGTAGATTGAGTTATTGCTCATTTGGCGGTGAAGGATCTCTTCATTGACAATCCACTTGCCATCTTCCATTGTATATAGTTTTGATTTTGCTTCGATACATTCTTGATCATCAGCGTCGACGAGTACGATCTCAGCTGTTCTTCTAACACCGCCAACAACGACATTTTCACCGATTACGTTTGCGATATCAAGGCAGTCGATTGGTCTGAGTTTAACAAGTTTTGACTCGCTTAAAAGACCAGCTTTTTTCACGACGCGATCAATTTTGTAGAACATGTTTTTAAGGCTCGTATGACCACTCGCTGTGCCACCGAAAGTTCTAAGTTTTTCACCTTTAGGTCTAACATGGTCATAATCGATGATGATCGTCTTGATGTTTCTGTATTCATTGCTGTGAATCAGTTGCATAAAGAAATCAAGTGACTGAACCCAGCCCTCTTTTGAATCGCCAATTGTGATTTTTACAGTATTATTATAGAAGAATTCAAGGCTTGAATTGTCTTCTCTTTCACTTCTTGGTAGTGGTGAATAATCCTTATGAACCACTTCAAAATCCGTACGTACTTTTGGAAGGAGAGCCACGTCTTCTTTAAGAATTCTAACGCCTACGCCTGAACCAATCATCAATAGATAGAAGATGTCTTTAAAGGCACTGAACGCGTTGATGATTTGGAAGCTGCAGTTGTAATTGGCCATTGGATAGTGCTTCGCAACTGACGTGCCGCCAACCCAGAACGTTCTTCCTGATAAAAATTGTCTTAAGTGGAATATATTATCGAAAAGCTCTTCGGCTTCAGAGCGATTTGTCTTCGCTATTGTACAGTTGTATTCTACGGCACGTCTCACCGTTTCCCACCAGTACTCTCTTCTTTTTTCTTCTGGTAGCCATCTTGAATACGTTCTATAATAAACGAAGTCTCCAAGTTGCTTCATCGGTGAATTCATATGCTTATATTTGCTGATGAAATCATCTGTCAAAAGTCGGTGATCTTCCTTTTTACGGACGACCCTTGTTCCGTCTTTTTCATTTCTGTAGATTATGTACTTCTTGGCAGCGTCCTTTCTTGGACTTTCCATGAGAAGATTTTCAACTAGATCTTGGATTTCATCTACTGAAATCGGTAAATCTCTTTTTACAGAAGCATCGATAATTTGTTCTCCGATTGCTTCGCAAAGCGGCTTGTCGATACCCAAGGTTGTTTCTTGCATCGCTTTTTCAATGGCTCTGATGATTTTTCCAACTTCAAATTCAACAACAGCGCCATCTCTTTTGACAACTTTCATGTGTCACACCCCTTTTGATCACAAATTTTTTATAAAATTAATACTACATTTAGTATTATTGATATGCTGGATACCTACATATTGTAGCACCATCAAACATGGCTGTCTATATAAAACCCGTGAAAAAACACAAAAAAAACGAAGAAAAAAGTATTGATTTTTCTTCGTTTACCACCATATATAGTTATATAGGACATAAGTACTAACTAGATATAGTCAATCTATTTTTTGCCCAACAGTCTAAACATGTTCTTTTTATAAGCCTCAACACCCGGTTGGTCAAACGGGTTAACGCCAAGAACGTAACCGCTAACACCACAAGCTTTCATAAAGAAATACATGAGTTTTCCGAGATTATATGCGTCTTGTTTTTCGATCGTAATGACAAGATTCGGGACGTTTCCATCCACGTGTGCTTCAAGTGTGCCTTTGAATGCGTTTTCATTGACATAGCTCATCGTTTTACCAGCAAGGTAGTTAAGACCGTCTAAATCGTCTGCTTCCAAGCCAAGTACGATGTCTTTGTCCACAGCATCCACGCGAACCACTGTTTCAAACACATGTCTAGGTCCGTCTTGAATCATTTGTCCCATGGAATGCAAATCGGTTGTGTTATTCATCTTCGTTGGGAAGATGCCCTTGCCGTCCTTGCCTTCACTCTCACCGTATAACTGCATCCACCATTCCGCTAAGAATGCCATGGAAGGCTCGTAGTTTACAAGAACTTCTATTGCCTTTCCTTTGTTATAGAGCACATTTCTAATGAGTGCGTATTGATAACATGGATTGTTGTCAATATTTTCAACGGCAAATTCCGTCTGACCATCCAAAGCGCCTTCCATAAAGGCATCGATATCGATACCAGCAGTAGCAATTGGCAAAAGTCCTACCGGTGTGATAACAGAGTAGCGTCCACCGACGTTTGCTGGGATCACAAATGTTTCATAGCCATTTTTTGTTGCTAAGGCACGTAATGCGCCGCTTTTTTCATCAGTCGTTGCGAAGATGCGACTCACAGCGCCTTCGACACCGTATTTTTTCTCCAATGCGTTTTTAAGCACTCTGAAAGCGATCGCAGGCTCAGTCGTCGTACCTGATTTTGAGATGACATTGATGCATACTGATTCTGATTCTATCATTTCAAGCAAGTCCGTTAAATAGCTACCACTAATCTGGTGTCCTGCAAAATAGATTTTGGCTGTTTTTCTCTTTTCTTTTGGCAATTCGTTATAAAAGCTGTGCGTGAGTGCGTCAATCACTGTTTTTGCGCCAAGGTAAGAGCCACCAATGCCTATGACGATGAGAACATCCGCCATTTCATTGATTTTTTTTGCAGCTATCTTGATGCGTTCAAATTCAGCTTTATCGAAATCGGAAGGATAAGTGAGCCAACCAATAAAGTCATTGCCAGCACCTTCACCACCATGTAGCGATTCATGAGCCGCTTTGATCATCGGCTTCAAAAACTCATATTCATGTGACTTGATCATGGATTGATCATAATTAAATTTTATTTTGTGCATAGGAGTCTCCTTTTCTTATCAAATCGAATGAAGTTAAGCATGAATCATCGCATACATTGCCGCGCCAATAATTCCTGCATCGTTTTTAAGTTTCGCAATCTCCACTTTTGCATGTGGTGACGCTTTGAAATACTTAAGGTCTTCAAGTGATGCATTGACTTTATCGAGCAAGAAATTGCCCGCCATTGAGATGCCGCCACCTAGTACCACGATCTCCGGATCAATGGCACAGACGATATTCATGATGCCGATGCTCAAATATTTGACAAGTCTGTCCACAACGTCACCAGCGACTGCGTCGCCTGCTTTTGCCGCTTCAAAGATGACTTCTCCCGATATCTTGTCAATGTCGCCACCGACCATCTCCATCATGGCTGAAACTCTGCCTTTCTCACGAATGAGGTATTTCGCATAGTGTATGATAGCCGTAGAGGAAGCAAACGTTTCCAAACACCCGTTGCGACCGCAATTGCAAGTGTAGAGACTCTCACCTATGATCATGTGACCTAGCTCGGAGCCTATACCGTGGTAACCGGAAACGACTTTACCATCCACGAGGATACCACCGCCGACGCCGGTTCCTAGGGTCAACATGACGGCGTCTTTATATCGTCCTTTTTGGGATACTTGAAACTCAGCAACACCAGCTACAGTGGCATCGTTGTCGATGTATATCGGCAATGCTGTTTTCTCGTTTAATTTTTCTCTAAGGGGTACGTTGTACCAACGGAGGTTCACGCATACGATGACTTCACCAGTATGTGGATCAGCGATTCCAGGAATGCCAATGCCGATGCCCTTAACCGATTCAGATGTCGGATTCTCTTTTATGAGCGTTTCTATGACTTTGTAAATATCTTCTATTACTGCATCGCTACCACGTTCTCTACCCGTCGGAACGGAAAGTTTTCTTATGATTTCACCTGCTCCGTTTACCAGCCCTCCGGCGATATTCGTGCCACCTAAATCGATACCAATGTACATTACTGCCTCCTAATGGATTAATTCATAACCCATTATACATCAATGCGTGAAATATTCCAAATGTCTTTCGCATATTCCAAAATCGTTCTGTCACTGCTGAATTTACCTGAACCTGCAATATTCATCCAGCACTTTTTAGCCCACTTCAAACGATCACGATAATCCGTATCTACGCGTTTTTGTGCGTCTACATAACTGTCAAAATCCTTGAGGATGAAATAGTTATCCGCTTTATGCCAAGAGGCATCTTTGAGAAGCGCATTATAAAGCTCAGCAAACATCCCCGTCCCATCATCGCTGAAAGTGCCGTCAATCAAAGTATCAACAATCTTCTTAAGTCTTGGATGTGATTCGTAAATCTCGCTAGGTTTATATGAATCCTTGATTGCTTCGAGTTCATCGACTTCGGCGCCAAAGATGTAGTTGTTTTCTAGACCAGCTTCTTCCACGATCTCAACGTTCGCACCATCTAAAGTACCGATCGTCGGCGTACCGTTTAACATGAATTTCATATTGCCCGTTCCTGAAGCTTCTTTGCCCGCTGTAGAAATTTGTTCAGACAAGTCGGCAGCTGGGAACAATTTTTCTGCATATGATACGCGATAATTTGATACAAACACGACTTTGATTCGACCAGCGACGTCTTTGTCTTCATTGACGCATTTTGCGATTTCGTTGATGAATTTGATGATGCCTTTTGCTCTAAAGTAGCCTGGTGCCGCTTTTGCGCCAAAAATGAACGTTCTAGGCACAACATCGATGCTTGGATTTTCTTTGATGTCAAAGTATAGGTTTAGTATTTGGAACGCATTTAATAACTGACGTTTGTATTCGTGAAGACGCTTGATTTGAATGTCAAAAATCGAATCCGGATCAATGCTTATGCCTTCAGATGCGAGTATATATTCCGCCAATTGCTCTTTTTTCGTCTTTTTTATCGCCAAGAATTTATCGAGAACTGATTGATCATCAGCAAATGATTCAAGACTACGAAGCGCACTAAGATCAGTAATCCACTTGTCGCTACCGAGCAAATCTGTTATATAGCTTGAAAGTTCTTTATTTGATAAAAGCAACCAGCGTCTTTGCGTGATGCCGTTTGTCTTGTTTTGGAATCTATCTGGATAAAGTTCGTACCACTCTTTCAATTCTTGTGCTTTTAAAATATCTGTATGAAGCGCCGCAACGCCGTTAGTCGCTTTCGTACCGTAGATGGCGAGGTAAGCCATGTGGATCATATTATCTTGAATGATTCTCATGTGCTTAATTGAATCTTTTGTATTGCCATGTTCTTTAAGATCGTGAACAAACTGTTTATCGAGTTTGTCGATGATCTCGTAAACTCTTGGCAATAGTTCTTTATAAAAACCGACCCACCATTTTTCTAAAGCTTCATTTAAAATCGTATGATTCGTGTAGGCAAACGTTTCTTGGGCAATATGCCACGCTTTTTTGAATGTCACGTGCTCTTCATCCACTAAAATTCTAATGAGCTCTGGGATAGCAACCACAGGATGTGTGTCGTTTAACTGTACCGCAACGAACTCAGGGAATTTGTCAAAATGCTTGCCATGCGTTATTTTAAACTTCTTTACGAGGTCTTGAAGCGATGCAGATACGAAGAAGTATTGTTGCTTCAATCTCAAAATTTTACCTTCATTGGTCGAATCATTTGGATAGAGAACGCGTGAGATGTCTTCAGCTCTATTTTTTGCCGTCACAGATTTGTCGTAATCTTGATCGTTGAACAAATCGAAATCAAAAGGCACAACCGGTTCAGACTTCCACAATCTCAATGTATTGATGTTGTTTGTGCCATAGCCGATAATTGGCGTGTCATATGGCACAGCAAGGATATCGCCATCTTCAAAGTGCACAGTCACAGCTTCTTCGATACGTCTTATCGACCATGGATCGCCATTTTTTTGCCAGTGATCCGCCGACTCCTTTTGGAAGCCATTTTCAAAATATTGCTTAAAGATACCAAAGTCGTAGCGGATGCCATAGCCTTGAAGTGGGACGTTCATAGTAGCCGCTGAATCTAAGAAACATGCTGCGAGTCTACCTAAACCGCCATTGCCAAGACCTGCATCCTCTTCTATTTCCTCAAGTGCATTTAAATTAATGCCCAAGGCTTTTAGTTCCGATTCGATGTCATGATACAAATTTAAGTTCATCAAATTGTTTCCTAGTGCGCGACCCATCAAAAACTCCGCAGAAAAGTAATATGCTTGTTTTTCTTTGGCATAAGTTTCTTTCGTCTTTTCCCAGTTGTCAGCAAGATCAGACATGATCGCTTTTGAAAGGGCATAATAAATTTCTTGTTCTGAAGCATTTTCTAGATGTTTTCCGAATTCTGATTTCAGAAAAAACTTGATATTATCGGTATATTGACTCATAGTATCCTCCTTGGAAACGTTACCATTTTTTTGTACAATGATTTACGCGCTACGCGTAACTATTAGGCACATTGGATGTACCTTGTTTCAACACATGACAAATGCCATGGTCATCTATAAGATAAAACGTTACAGTTTCAAGCGCTGCATCGTCTGTCTCTACTGAAATATGAAAGGTCTTCTCTGATTTTTCTACTGAAAAACGCGTTGTTTTAAACTGACCCTCTTTGAAAGCTTGTGTTTCACCGTCATCATCGTAATACACATATTCCGCTTTATTTTCAACGTATCCGATGACAATCAAGTGCGCCGTATCCAGCTTCGCGACCCTATTCTCAGGTTTTGTCACAACCATGAGTTTGTTTGGTCTCAAAAATATCGGGAATTCGTCCATAGCGAGTGGTACATAGTGAAAACCAGCTTGCATCTTTTCAAATGGTTTCTTTTCAAGTGCTTCAAAGTTTCGGATGCGCCATAAGACCATTGTTTCAGGCAAATAGACGGCTCTACCCTTAGCATTTTGTTCATAAACCGGAGCGAGCATGATTGAATCACCGAACAAAAGTTGGTCTTCAACTTCTTTCGATCTTGAATCTTCATAGTCATATGACAGTGGTGCAAACAGTAAATCATGATTTAGATTTGCCTTCATAAATTCCGAATAAATATAAGGTACAAGGGCATACCGCATTCTGAGAATATCCCGGTTGATTCCGAGTGAATCTGAATCAAACTGCCAAGGTTCTTGTCTACGCGTTCCCAGTGCACTGTGATTTCTAAGCAGCGGTGTAAAGACGCTAAACTGTAGCCATCTCGTGATGAGTTGGGCACTTGCATTGCAACCAAAACCACCCGTATCAGCACCTGTATATAAAAACCCAGCCATTCCTAGACCTGGCATCATCTGAATATTGAGTTTCAAATGTTCCCACCATGAGTGGTTGTCACCTGTCCAAATACCCGAATGCTTTGCCATGCCAATATGTGACGCACGCGTCAACAAAAAGAATCGCTTGTTCGCATCATAACGTTCAAAGCCCTCATCTGCTGCACGTGTCATATTGTAACCATACAAGTTGTGCACATCATAATGGTTAACACGTTCTCCATCCATTTGATGGTACATGCTTTTGTAATCTTTTTCTGCGTTTGAAAGTCCATATATTTTGTCTTTTAACTGAAAAAATGTGTATATGTCCAGATTCTTATCTTCTTGATCTTTAATGAATGCGAATGCCTCTTTTAACCCTTGTTCAGAATAAAAAATCGCGGGTTCATTCATGTCATTCCAGAATCCTTCAATCCCCATGTCCAAAAGCGTATGGTATTTATCCCCGAACCATTTGCGAGCCTGCGTGTTCAGTACATCAGGGAAATGAACTTTGCCTGGCCAAACTGCTGCTACAAAGGGCTTTCCGTCACTATCCGTGCAGAAATAATTGTTTGCGATGCCTTCTTCGTAGACGTCATAATCCGATTCGATTTTTACACCTGCATCGATGATTGGGATGAGCTTAATGCCTTTTTGCTTCAAATCAGAAACGAGGTCCTGAAAATTTGGGAACCGTTCATCACTGATGGTGAAGTCTTTGAACCTTTCCATATAATCAATGTCTAGGTAAATAGCGTCGCAGGGGATATCTGACGTGTCGAATTGATCTGCGATCATTCGAACGACGGTTTCATCTTCATAGCTCCACCTGCTTTGTTGGTACCCAAAAGCCCACTTTGGTGGTGTATAACTAAGTCCAATCAAGCTTCTGAACGATTTAACGATTTCTTTAAACGAGCCTTCAAAATAATAGGCATCGAAATTTCCGCCTTCAATGTCTATTTCAAGTGCATCCACATCGCTATAGGCGACATCGTATTTGACCTTTCCTGCAAAATCAATATATAGGCCCCAAGTCTTTTCCCCTTGAACGATAAAAAAGTTGTGTGCGCCATATAAAGCTAATTTGTCAGGTGTATGGTTCGGATCATCTGTGCAAAATGCCTCATAGACAAATCCACGCTTGTTCATCCCTCGTAAGCTTTGACCTAGTCCGAAAACACTGTCATCTGTTTTCAACTTGAAGCGCCATTTGGTATCTTGATTGATCTGAAAATGTTTGGTCACATCCATCAAATCGATGATTGCGTTTTCAGTGGTGTCATGAAGCTTTTCATTGTTTATGGCTACAAATGAATCATCCATAACCGTTTCAGTGGGTATCATATGACCAAAGCTTACTTTTATAACGCCTGAAGCAGATCTATAACTTTTCATCGCGCTCTCCTTAATGTTGGTCTTTGAAATTAATTCGCTCGTTATTACTATTATATATTTCTACAAGACTGTCGTTCGACAAGTGCTGTATCGAAAACAAGATGCTTATGTGGCATGCCATCATCCAAAATACTGATCATTAAATCCGCTGTATTATCTGCAATTTCTTCAACTGGTTGATGTATGGTCGTAAGTGCCGGACTAAAATATGCGGCATAATCTATATCGTCGAATCCAATTAATGAGATATCTTCAGGGATTCTAAGGCCATGTTCATGAATCGCTTTGGCAGCGCCAATTGCCATAACATCCGATATTGCAAACACAGCAGTTAAGTCGGGCGCTTTATTCAGTAGTCGCTTCATCGCCATATAACCTGTCTCAAATGTGTAGGCACCAATTTCAAAATAATTATCCATTTTGTCAAATTGATTTGCTGAGAGTGCCTTGATGTACCCTTCAGTTCTTATCGTACCAACTGATTTATCATCCTCACCCGTAGTTATCAGACCAATTTTTCTGTGGCCAATGCCAAACAAATAATCCACTGCTTTAAACGCCGCCTTCTCATTATCGATATTGACACTAGAAAATAACGCTTTATTAAGGGTTTCCGGAAATTCAGTCGATGTTAAAATGAAAGGCACTCTCAATCTCTCAACTTCAGTGTTGGTCAACTGATCGAAATCACCACCCAAACAAATAATCCCTTTTAACTTTTTTTCCATGATAAATTCATAGGCTGCATCAATATCTTTCGTATCGTCGATGTTATAATGAATAATCGCTGAATAGCCAGCATATGACAGACGCTTTTCAATATTTTGAATCATGCGTGCGAAAAATGGATTGTACATCCCTTTAATGAGAATCCCTACGTCCATGGACTCTGTTCGCTTTAAGTTACGTGCACTATTATTGGGAATAAAATTGTAGGCTTCGATGACTTCAAGGACATGCTTTCTCGTCTCTTCTTTAACATCCGTATGTTGATTGATTACTCTTGAAACAGTACTGACACCAACGCCCGCCAATTTTGCAATATCTTTGATATTTAGATTCTTCATTCAAAGCGCCCCCGAATTCAGATTGTTTGGGAACGTTTTCGGTAACGTTTCCATAAAGAAAGTATATCATAAATCCGTACAATCTGAAAGCGAAATTTTGGTGGTCATAAATCGTGTATTGCATAGGAATTTTGACATTTTTGGCAATTTGATTTATAATAAAACAGAACATACGTACGCAAATCGAAGGGGAAATACATCATGGCCAATAATCACATAATTGATGACAACATTATCACAAGGCGCATCATCCATTTTGATATCGACGCTTTTTTTGCCTCTGTAGAACAAATTGATCATCCAGAATATAAAGGCCTGCCCGTGATCGTCGGTGGTGATTCAGATCGGAGTGTGGTGTCAACATGCTCCTATGTAGCAAGGAAATACGGCGTTCGAAGTGCCATGAGCATCGTTGTCGCTAAAAAATTATGTCCAAATGGCATCTATGTCTATGGCAATATGAAGCGTTACTCTGAGCTTTCTCAGCAAATTTTTGAATATATAGAATCGCGTTTTGAAAGTGTCCAGCGCGTTTCAATTGATGAAGCCTATATCGATGTGACTGACTGCCAAGACCCATGGCTTATTGCACATGATATAAAAAAAGCTGTCAATTTAATGACAGGGCTGACGATTTCAGTCGGTATTTCTTATAATAAGTTCTTAGCGAAACTCGCTTCTGACTGGAACAAACCCGATGGCATCTTTGAAATCAAACCAGACGATATACCAGCACTTTTACTGCCACTACCTATCATTAAAATTCACGGTCTCGGTAAAAAAACATGTGAGAAACTCAATCGCATTGGTATTTTTACGATAGAAGACCTCTATCATTATCCGAGTGACCTATTAAATAATATCATCGGTGAATCGTGGGCAAAAGAAATCGTGGAGCGCATTCATGGCATCGACAACCGACCTGTTAGAGAGTATGCCGAACGCAAGTCTTATGGAAAAGAAACGACTTTTGACGCAGACACGTCTGATCGCTCAGAGATTTATGCCGTTTTACTAAAGTATCTCATTAGAATCCAACAGAAACTCGAAGAGAAAAGCCTCATGCCACGTACTCTGACGATCAAAATCAAGTATTTCGACTTTGAACAGTTTACGAAGAGTCATAGCCTCGAATACAACACCAATGACTACAGTGTTTTGAAGGAAAATCTGGACATCATGTTTGAGAATTTGGAGCTTTCAAAGCCGGTCAGATTAGTCGGTTTGACTTTTTCGAATCTAGAGGATGCTGATTATAAGCAGTTTAATTTTTATGAGGAAAAAGGGTATGAGAAAAAAGGTTACTAGAAAATGAGAACATTTTCTAGTAACCTTTTTTTCTCACCCGACGTGGGCAACCGCAAGTTTGTTTACAAACTTTTGGTTGCCAGGAGGGACGTATGCCACATTAACGTTAAGTTCAAGGCGTCATCTTAAATGTTTTACATATGTATTTCAAAATTTCGTAAATATCTTTATAATATGTAACTTAAAACTGTTTTTGATTAAAGAAAAAGAAGTTCAATCCTAAGATTGAACTTCTTTTTTTGGAACCAGCAACGTTCTACTCTCCCAGGCAGCTGCCCGCCAAGTACCCTCGACGCTGGAGGACTTTACTTCTGTGTTCGGTATGGGAACAGGTGTGGCCCCTCCGCCATCATCACTGGATATGAGAAAAATCTTTGATTTTTCGAACCCGACGTAGGCAACGATAGTTGCCAGGAGGGCGTATGCCGCTCTCACGAGTCGAAACGATCAAATTCTTATCTCTTATCTCAAGGTTTGTACCCTGAAAATTGCATATAAGTTCGACATTTCACTGTTTTTATAAAAGTTTGGTCAAGTCCTCGATCTATTAGTACCTGTCAGCTGAATACATTGCTGCACTTACACCTCAGGCCTATTACCACATTATCTACATGGGATCTTACTCCATTTCTGGATGGGAAATCTCATCTTGAGGGGGCTTCGCGCTTAGATGCCTTCAGCGCTTATCCCGTCCGAACTTGGCTACCCAGCTGTGCCATTGGCATGACAACTGATCCACCAGCGGTTCGTCCATCCCGGTCCTCTCGTACTAAGGACAGCTCCTCTCAAATTTCCTACGCCCACAGCAGATAGGGACCGAACTGTCTCACGACGTTCTGAACCCAGCTCGCGTGCCTCTTTAATGGGCGAACAGCCCAACCCTTGGGACCTACTTCAGCCCCAGGATGAGACGAGCCGACATCGAGGTGCCAAACCTCCCCGTCGATGTGGACTCTTGGGGGAGATAAGCCTGTTATCCCCGGGGTAGCTTTTATCCGTTGAGCGATGGCCCTTCCATGCGGTGCCACCTGATCACTAAGCTCTACTTTCGTACCTGCTCGAAATGTCTCTCTCGCAGTCAAGCTCCCTTTTGCCTTTACACTCTTCGCGCGATTTCCAACCGCGCTGAGGGAACCTTTAGGCGCCTCCGTTACTCTTTGGGAGGCGACCGCCCCAGTCAAACTGCCCGCCTGACATTGTCCTAAACCAGGATTACTGGTCATAGTTAGAATAACGTTATATCAAGAGTGGTATCCCAACGGCGACTCCACTAAGACTGGCGTCCTAGCTTCTCTGTCTCCCACCTATCCTGTACATGATATACCATTATCCAGTGCCAAGCTGCAGTAAAGCTCCACGGGGTCTTTCCGTCTAGCTGCGGGTAACCGGCATCTTTACCGGTACTACAATTTCACCGAGTCTATTGTTGAGACAGCGTCCAAATCGTTACGCCTTTCGTGCGGGTCGGAACTTACCCGACAAGGAATTTCGCTACCTTAGGACCGTTATAGTTACGGCCGCCGTTTACTGGGGCTTCAGTTCTGTGCTTCGATTGCTCTAACACTTCCCCTTAACCTTCCAGCACCGGGCAGGCGTCAGCCCCTATACATCATCTTTCGATTTAGCAGAGACCTGTGTTTTTGGTAAACAGTCGCTTGGACCTATCCTCTGCGGCCGACTCTAGCTCTGAACCTGAGTCGGCACCCCTTCTCCCGAAGTTACGGGGTCATTTTGCCGAGTTCCTTAACAATAGTTTTCTCGCTCGCCTTAGTATTCTCTACTTTCCTACCTGTGTCGGTTTACGGTACAGGCACCTGCTCCCTCGATAGAAACTTTTCTTGACAGTGTGATATCTGCTGCTTCGCTACTATTTTCACTCCCCATCACAACTCACCCTTCACGAGAAGCGGATTTGCCTACTTCTCAGACTCGTTGCTTGGACGCACACAACCAATCGTGCGCTCAGCATAACCTCCTGTGTCATTCCCTCTCTCAAACGGTTCTCGGTGGTACAGGAATCTTTACCTGTTGTCCATCGCCTACGACTTTCGTCCTCGGCTTAGGCCCTGACTTACCCTGAGGGGACGAACCTTGCTCAGGAAACCTTAGGTTTTCGGCGGACGGGATTCTCACCCGTCTCTCGTTACTCATGCCAACATTCTCTCTTCTATACAGTCCACAAGTCCTTACGATCTTGCTTCGCCCCGTATACAATGCTCCTCTACCAATTGTACAAAGTACAATTCCATAGCTTCGGTAATAAGTTTGAGCCCCGGTAATCTTCGGCGCAGAATCACTCGACTAGTGAGCTATTACGCACTCTTTAAATGTATGGCTGCTTCTAAGCCAACATCCTAGTTGTCTGGGCAATTCCACATCCTTTTCCACTTAACTTATATTTTGGGACCTTAGCTGATGGTCTGGGCTGTTTCCCTTTTGACTATGAATCTTATCACACACAGTCTGACTCCTGAGTATAAGATATCGGTATTCGGAGTTTGATAGACTTCGGTAGCCGGTGAAAGCCCCTAGGTCATTCAGTGCTCTACCCCCGTATCTCTTTACCTCAAGGCTAGCCCTAAAGCTATTTCGAGGAGAACCAGCTATCTCCGGGTTCGATTGGAATTTCTCCGCTATCCACATGTCATCCCAACCTTTTTCAACAGATATGGGTTCGGGCCTCCACTAAATTTTACTTTAGCTTCACCCTGCACATGGATAGGTCACCCGGTTTCGGGTCTACGCCATACAACTTATTCGCCCTTTTCAGACTCGCTTTCGCTGCGGCTCCGTTCCTGAAGAACTTAACCTTGCTGCATAACGTAACTCGTTGGCCCGTTCTACATAAAGTACATGGTCGTTCTTTAACGAACTTCCATTGCTTGTAAACATAGGGTTTCAGGTTCTTTTCACTCCCCTCTCGGGGTTCTTTTCACCTTTCCCTCACGGTACTATTCACTATCGGTCACTAGGTAGTATTTAGCCTTGGCAGATGGTCCTGCCTGCTTCCCACAGAATTTCTCGTGCTCCGTGGTACTCCGGATCAGTCTCGTTATCCTTCTCTTTTCGTGTACGTGGCTCTCACACTCTTCGGCTCGCTTTCCCAAACGATTCTACTAAGATACGGTTTCACTTTGTTGACTGTCCACACCCCTTCGTCCGAAGACTCAGGTTTGGGCTGTTTCCATTTCGCTCGCCACTACTCTGGAAATCACTTTTGTTTTCTCTTCCTTCGGGTACTTAGATGTTTCAGTTCCCCGAGTTCCCCTCCTATAAGCTATGAATTCACTTATGGATGACTGGACATTACTCCAGCCGGGTTTCCCCATTCGGACATCTACGGATCTACACTTGCTTGCAGTTCCCCGTAGCTTTTCGCAGCTTACCACGTCCTTCTTCGGCTCCTAGTGCCAAGGCATTCGCCCTATGCTCTTATTAACTTGACCTGCATTCAATACACGGCGCTTAAGCCTTGCATCAAACGACTTTTTTAAAATACAGTGTTTTTAACGCTAACTTAGTACACACCCTCCTACCAACCTTCGGTTGCTCATGTCGGGCGCGAAACTTTGTTTCGCGTAAATGTCGATTCTATATGCAATTTTCAAGGAACAACGAAATCGTTAGATTTCGGAAAGCAAAAATGCTTTCATGTTTTGAAGTTCTTGTGTTGCCACAAGACCCTCAAAATTGAACAGCGCAAATGTCTATTTCTCCTTAGAAAGGAGGTGATCCAGCCGCACCTTCCGATACGGCTACCTTGTTACGACTTCACCCCAGTCATTGATTTCACCTTCGACAGCTTCCTCCCTTACGGGTTGGACCACTGGCTTCGGGCGCCCTCAACTTCCATGGTGTGACGGGCGGTGTGTACAAGACCCGGGAACGCATTCACCGCGACATTCTGATTCGCGATTACTAGCAACTCCAACTTCATGTAGGCGAGTTTCAGCCTGCAATCCGAACTGGGATCGGCTTTTTAGGATTCGCTCCAGATCGCTCTTTCGCTGCCCGTTGTACCGACCATTGTAGCACGTGTGTAGCCCAGATCATAAGGGGCATGATGATTTGACGTCATCCCCACCTTCCTCCGTGTTATCCACGGCAGTCTGTTTAGAGTGCACAGCTTAACCTGTTGGCAACTAAACACAAGGGTTGCGCTCGTTGCGGGACTTAACCCAACATCTCACGACACGAGCTGACGACAACCATGCACCACCTGTCTCTCTTGTCCCGAAGGAGGGCGTCGGCTAGGACGCTTGCAAGAGGATGTCAAGACCTGGTAAGGTTCTTCGCGTTGCTTCGAATTAAACCACATGCTCCGCTGCTTGTGCGGGTCCCCGTCAATTCCTTTGAGTTTCACACTTGCGTGCGTACTCCCCAGGCGGAATACTTAATGCGTTAGCTGCGGCACCGAGTTTTGACGCCCGACACCTAGTATTCATCGTTTACGGCGTGGACTACCAGGGTATCTAATCCTGTTCGCTCCCCACGCTTTCGTGCCTCAGTGTCAGTTACAGTCCAGTAAGTCGCCTTCGCCACTGGTGTTCCTCCTAATATCTACGAATTTCACCTCTACACTAGGAATTCCACTTACCTCTCCTGCACTCAAGCTCGTCAGTTCCAAAGGCTTACATTGGTTGAGCCAATGCCTTTCACCTCTGGCTTGATGAGCCACCTACGCACCCTTTACGCCCAGTGATTCCGGATAACGCTTGCCCCCTACGTATTACCGCGGCTGCTGGCACGTAGTTAGCCGGGGCTTCCTCCTATGGTACCGTCATTTTTTTCTTCCCATAGGACAGAGTTTTACGACCCGAAGGCCTTCATCACTCACGCGGCGTTGCTGCATCAGGCTTGCGCCCATTGTGCAATATTCCCCACTGCTGCCTCCCGTAGGAGTCTGGACCGTGTCTCAGTTCCAGTGTGGCCGATCACCCTCTCAGGTCGGCTATTGATCGTCGCCTTGGTGAGCCGTTACCTCACCAACTAGCTAATCAAACGCGGGCCCATCCCATACCGATAAATCTTTGTCGGCTGTCTCATGCGAGACTACCGACTTATAAGGTATTAATCACCGTTTCCAGTGGCTATCCCTTTGTATGGGGCAGGTTGCCCACGCGTTACTCACCCGTCCGCCGCTTTCATTAGTTTCACTTTGACCGAAGTCTCCACTACACTAAATCTCGCTCGACTTGCATGTGTTAGGCACGCCGCCAGCGTTCATCCTGAGCCAGGATCAAACTCTTAAATTTAATTTAAGTTTTTGCCTGCTATCTCATAAATGAGCTAACTTGCTGCAAGATCGCTCTTGCATTTTTTTGTATAAACTTTTCGCAAAGTTTATCCGGAAACAACTGTTAAGTTGTTTTTATTTCTTTTGACGCTTTCGCATCATTTGGTTTTTTTCATTTGCGCTATTCAATTTTCAAGGTCCTGTTTATAATTGTTTGTGCGTCTTACAGTCGATCCAGCCACTTAACTTTCGCTTCGTTTCTTTCATCTCGTTCGACGATTTTCATCGTCACTCTGTGTGACAGCTTTTAAATTATATCAAATCATTATTGCTTTGTCAACATTCTTTTTTCATAATGTTTTCTGCCATTTGGCGGCAATTGCTTGCCCTCGTTAGGCGACTTGATTATCTTACACTAACTCGTATGCCACCGTCAACCCCTAATTTCACTTTATTTATGTTAAGAACCCGTCACATTTAACATATTGTGTAATTACAACTGATTGAAGGTGTAATTTGCTTTGAAATCATCTGAAACTCACTATAAAAAGTCAACATTTACGAAACAAACTAAGTTGATTTTGGGGGACAAAAATAGTTATACCCATTTGACCTTTAAATAAACAGATAACAGCTCATTAAAATCGAAACGTTTTTGCTGACAAAATAAAAATCCAGTGCTCACATTCGAGTCACTGGATTTGAATAAATCTAGTCTTTTTTTATCGGTTTCATCGTCGGGAATAAAATAATATCTCTAATTGAAGTAGAATTCGTCAACAGCATGACCACACGATCGACGCCGATACCCAACCCACCAGTTGGTGGTAGACCAACTTCGAGTGCATTGACAAAATCTTCATCCATCACATGGGCTTCATCATCGCCAGCTTCTCTTTGTAAGATTTGATCTTCAAATCTCTGTTTTTGATCGATTGGGTCATTCAATTCTGAAAAGGCATTGGCAATCTCCCACGCATTTACAAATGCTTCGAATCTATTTGTAATCGCAGGATTATCCGGGTTTCGTTTTGCTAATGGTGACACTTCAACAGGATGATGCAAAACGAAAGTCGGTTGAATGAGATCAGTCTCGCAAAATTCTTCAAACGCCTTATTGACAAGATGACCTCTCGTGTAATGTTTCTCTACTTCTAAATGAAGCTGTTCTTTAGCTATTTTACGTGCTTCTTCATCGGTTTCAACCTCATAGAAGTTCACGCCTGTTTTTTTCTCAACCAAGTCATGCATAGAAACGCGAATCCAAGGCGGTGTGAAATCTAATATCTTACCTTGAAAGTCAATTTTTGTTGTGCCATGGACTTTCATGCAACACTCAGCAACCACATTTTCAGTCAATTTCAACATGTACTCGTAATCTTCATATGCTGCATAGAGCTCGACAGCAGTATACTCTGGATTATGACGATGTGACATACCTTCATTTCTAAACATCTTGCCCATCTCATATACTTTGTCAAAACCGCCAACGATCAATCGTTTGAGATAGAGTTCGTTAGCAATTCGAAGGTACATGTCGATGTCAAGTGTATTGTGATGCGTCACAAACGGCTTTGCAGCAGCACCGCCAGCTAAAGTACTCAAGATTGGTGTATCTACTTCCAAGAAACCTTCAGCATCGAAGAAATCCTTCATAGCCTTAATTATCTTAGAACGCATTAAAAATTTCTCTTTAACTTCAGGATTCACAATAAGATCAACATAGCGTTGTCGATACCTAATTTCTTGATCTTTTAAACCATGCCATTTCTCAGGTAATATTTGGAGGGATTTTGATAATAAAAGCACGGCGTCAGATTTGACAGAAATTTCATCCTTTTGCGTTTTAAACACAATGCCTGATACGCCGACGATATCGCCGATATCATAAGTCTTAAGGATTTCATAAGCATCTTCACCAATCGCGTCTTTTCTTATATAAACTTGTATACGACCTTCACTGTCTTGAACATCGATAAAAGATGCTTTGCCCATATCTCTCTTAGCCATGATGCGTCCAGCAATTCGAACGGATTTACCATCAAAGGCATCAAAATTTTCATTGATATCCTTTGAAAAATTGGTTCTATCATATTTCTCTATTCTGAAAGGATCTTGACCAATTTCACGTAAATGTGCCAATTTTTCATGTCTAATCTGCAGCAACTCATTCAAATTCTCCATTATATCGCCTCCAAGTATTCATTTATTTATCAGTTTTTTTCTGTCTAATTAGACTCTACCCACTGGTATGTCGATTAAATCAAACTTAATGAATTTTGAACTTTTTTAATCCTTATGGAAATATGAGATTTCTCACTCAAATGCTCTATGCAAAATTGATTTTACCTGTTCAACCGTTGTAGCCTTATTGATTTCATTTTTATGAACAGCAGATTTTGAAATGCCTTTAAAATACCATGCTGCATGCTTCCTCATCTCTAAAATAGCGATGTGAAGGCCTTTTATAGCAACTAAGTTCTCAAAATGCTCAAGAGATACCGATAATTTTTCAGAATAAGTTGGTTCATCGATGATTATGCCCTTTTGCAAATACATATCGACCTGTTCTAATAGCCAAGGATTGCCTTGGATGCCCCTGCCGATCATGATACCATCACAATTGGTCATCTCTTTCATTTTAACAGCATCTTCAACTGAAAACACATCGCCGTTTCCAATGACAGGGATTTTCACAGCTGATTTTACATCTGCGATAATCTGCCAATCCGCTTTCCCTGAGTACTGTTGCTCTCTCGTTCGACCATGGATGGCAATGGCGTTGACACCTGATGCCTCAGCCATTTTTGCAAACTCTACGGCATTCACAGATTGATCATCCCAACCTTTTCTAAATTTAACGGTTACAGGTTTCGTTGAATGCTTTACGGCAAGCTTTAGGAGCTGTTCAGCTAACTTAGGCGTTTTCATGAGTGCAGAACCTTCACCGTTGTTGACGATTTTTGGTGCTGGACACCCCATGTTGAAATCGAGAATTTCATTATTATGCGCATTGAGTCGATCCATAATCGCCTCAAGTTTGTCTGGATCAGCTGTAAAAATCTGAAGCGCCATTGGTTTTTCATTTGGTTCTATTTGCATGAGTTGCGCTGTTTTCTTATCTTGATAAAATAATGCACTAGCGCTTACCATTTCACTAACAATCAAGCCTGTATGAAACTTTCTACAAATCAATCTGAAGGGCTGATCTGTTACACCAGCCATAGGCGCAACGATAACGCTATTATTTAGTTCTATATTGCCAATTTTCATAAGTGCCTCTTTATTCAATAACCGTGGCTATTTTCTTAGGTTTATTCATGTGATAGATCAAATTCAAACCATCCAGGGTCAAGAATTTATCAACGACTTCAATTTGTGCGGATTCTGACGCGATTAAGGTGGACAAACCACCAGTTGCAATTACTTTAATCTCGCCATTACCAAGTTCTTCTTTCATCTTTCCTACTATAAAATCAACACTGCCCACATAGCCGTAGATAATACCTGCTTGTATACTTTGAGATGTGTTTTTACAGATGACGTGATCAGGTTTAACTAACTCAACGCGCGTTAGTTTGGCAGCGCGTTCATATAATGCATCTGCGGAGATTTTAATACCTGGCAAAATAGCACCGCCAAGATATTCACTTTTTTCAGTAATGGCACAAAATGTCGTTGCAGTTCCAAAATCTACTATGATTAGTGGCCCACCGTACTTTTTAAGTCCCGCAACGGCATTGACGATTCGATCTGCACCAACTTGTCTCGGATTATCATATTTGATATTCATGCCCGTTTTAATGCCGGGTCCAATAATGATTGCTTCTTTATTAAAATACTTTTGTGTCATATGCTGCAGAGAATACATGACATGTGGAACAACAGACGAAATGATGATATCTTGTACTTCGTCTACATCGAGCTTTTCATGTGCAAACAATTGATGGATAAAGATACCTATTTCATCTGCTGATTTGGAATAGTCTGTCGCCATTCTCCAATTAGTTATTAGTGTATCTTCTCGATAAACACCCATCACGATATTTGAGTTTCCCACATCAAAGGTTAATAACATTTTGCCTCCTATATATTGGTCTTAAACGTAGCCGTTGATGCCTCTGACAGAAACTTCTCCAGATAATACGTTCTCCAACTGTCCATTTTGATTTATTATGATTAAACTGCCATCCTCCGCAAGATCAACTGCCTGCGCAATTTTAGATCCGGTAGAAGAAGCAACAATTATTTCTTTATTTAAAGTTACTGAGTGACTTTTGTGAAAGGCGATGATTGGTGCCATATCCATTTCCAAGAATTTGCGGTAATCATCAGCAAAGGCATCTAAAAATGCGATTAACAATTCTTTTTCGCTTACCTCTGCACCTTCTAATGCCAGCGATGTCGCTTTGTCTTTTATGTCTTCGTCAAATGTCAATTGACCGATATTGACGCCAATGCCTAAAACTATATAATGAAGATGGTTAAGCTCTGCACTCATTTCTGTAAGGATACCACAACATTTTTTCCCATTTATAACCAAATCGTTTGGCCATTTAATGCCTATTTTGAGTGATGTCGTTTTTTCAATCGCTTGACACATTGAAGATGCCGCTACAAGCGTAATACACGAAGCTGATTCTGGTGGCACATCGGGCCTAATTAACAGACTCATCCAAAGACCTGCATGATTTTCAGATGCCCATTGTCTTCCTAACCTACCTTTACCACTTCGTTGTTCAGATGCGATAATAATCCCTTGCGCATTTTCAGATTCAATAGCTCGCCTTTTCGCTTCGAGATTCGTTGAATCAATCGTTTCAAAATAAGATGAAAAATCTAGAAAGTTGTAGGCCTGTATCATTTCACTTAGAGATATTTCACTGAGTGCTTCACTTTCTGAAATCAGGCGATAGCCTTTATTCGTTACCGAATCAATTTTATAGCCTTCTGCTCGAAGTGATTTGATATGCTTCCATATCGCCGTTCGAGACACCCCTAGAGCTTCACTCAAACTCTCTCCTGAAATGTATGCATTTCTATCTTGCCTGAGTACACTTAATATCTTATTTTTCATGATTGACTCCAGCATAAAGTATTGTAAACAATTTGTTCAACCTATAGCATAACATAATATAATGTATAAAATAAAGTCTGGATTCTCTGAATATTTGAATATTATTCAATATAACCATTAAAAAAACGCCATAAAGGCGTTTTTGTGTTTATTACATATAATAGATTGATTAGAAGCCTCCAAATAATGAAAGAAGTACGCCGGCAGCAACTGCAGATCCGATGACACCAGCAACATTTGGACCCATTGCATGCATCAGTAAGAAGTTGCCTGGATTTTCTTTTTGTCCAACGACTTGAGATACCCGAGCTGCCATTGGGACTGCTGAAACGCCAGCTGAACCAATAAGCGGGTTGATAGGATCTTTTGAAAACTTGTTCATGAGTTTTGCAAGAAGTACGCCTGCAGCTGTTCCAAATGCGAAGGCTACAATACCTAGACCTAGAATGGCCAACGTTTTGACATTTAAAAAAGCTTCAGCAGATGCCGTTGCACCAACTGTTACACCAAGGAATATCGTAATGATGTTCATTAATGCATTTTGAGCCGTATCAGTCAATCTTGCAACTGCACCAGACTCTCTAAATAAGTTACCAAGCATCAACATGCCCACGAGAGCTGCTGCTGGTGGTACGATCATAGATACGATAAGCGTTGCAAATATTGGAAAAACAATTTTCTCCATTTTTGAAACGGGTCTCAATTGCTTCATTTTAATTTGTCGTTCCGCTTTTGTCGTTAACAGTTTCATAATTGGCGGTTGGATAACAGGTACTAAAGCCATATATGAATAGGCTGCTACAGCTATGGAACCGAGTAAATGTGGTGCAAGACGAGATGACAAGAAGATCGCTGTTGGACCATCCGCACCACCTATGATACCGATTGATGCAGCTTCAGTTGGTGTAAATAGACCAGATGCTATCGCACCAAAGAACGTTATGAAAATACCAAACTGTGCAGCTGCACCTAATAATAATGATTTAGGATTGGCAATCAGTGGACCAAAGTCCGTCATGGCACCAACACCTAAGAAAATGAGCGGTGGGAATATGCCTAACTTATTACCTTGATAAAGATAATAAAGTAACCCGCCTACATTTTTGAGTGTACCATCTGCTGCATACTCTGGGTGTGCCATTAGACCTGCCAATGGTAAGTTAGTTAAAAACATACCAAATGCGATTGGGATTAATAGTAACGGTTCGAATCCCTTTTTTATTGCTAAAAAAAGTAAAACAAATGATATCAATATCATGATGACTTGTTGGTAGGTGATTGCTGCAAATCCTGTTGACAAATAAAAATCATTAATCGTTTGAAGCATTGTGCATCTCCTTTCATGATTAGTAAATAATCAGATTATCCGATTACAACTAAAACGTCCCCTGAATTTACTGATGCACCTTTTGTAACATTGATAGAAAGCACTTTACCAGCTGATGGTGCCATGATTTCGTTTTCCATCTTCATTGCTTCAAGAATTACGAGTACTGTACCATTTGAAACAGCATCGCCAACATTAACTTTTATATCTAAAATCGTTCCAGGCATTGGTGAGTTGATTGTTTCGCCTCCGCTGATAGCTGCCGGAGCAGGTGCTGGTGCTGCTTTAGGCGCTTGTGGTGTTGGTGTAGCTGCTGGTGCGACTGACGGTGAAGCCGCCGGAGCAGATTCTTGACGTCTAACAGGAGCAGGCGCACTATTGCCACCTATTTCTTCAACGTCTACCTCATATGATTTACCATTCACAGTGATGTTAAACTTTTTCATGTTATCCTCCATCAAAACTCTTAATTTAATTAAAATCTAGCATTCATAACATCGTTTCTGCCACTTTTACCCCAAGTTGGTGTAGCATCTACTATACGTCTAATATTCGTGACTCTAATGCTTGAAACCGAAGTGCTTAATGACGAGGCTATAGCTGCAGTAATAACTGCAACAAGTTCACTTTCATCATCTACTGTAACAGTCTCTACGATAGGCGCAGGTTGCAATACTGGCTTTTGAGACGATTGAGATTTGACTTCAGTCAAATTCGTCTTAGCTTCTAGTTTATGAATCGTTTTAGACATTAAAACGGTGATCCACCATATCAAAACCAGTGCAATAAACGTAATACCCATACCTAAGATGATGACGTAACCAGTTGCAATCAATTTGTCACTCATGCTCATCTGAACAAATGTATCGGCATGTTTAAAATTCTCCAATACGTGCATTGTTTCACCTCATTTCTATAGTGGAATATTTCCGTGTTTTTTAGCCGGTCTAATCTCACGTTTTGATGATAGCATATCAAAAGCGTCAATTAATCTTGGACGTGTCGTTGAAGGCTCGATGACATCGTCGACGAATCCTCTTTCTGCTGCTTTATATGGCGTCGCAAACTCATCAGTATAATCCTGAATCACTTTTGCACGTGTTTCCACAGGATTTTCAGAGTCTTGAATTTCTGCTCTGAAAATGATATTAGCTGCGCCTTGTGGTCCCATAACAGCAATTTCAGCTGAAGGCCATGCCATTACGACATCAGCACCAAGGTCTTTTGAACACATTGCTAAATAAGCACCGCCGTAAGCTTTTCTTACGATGAGTGATAATTTCGGAACAGTCGCTTCACTATAGGCATACAACATTTTAGCGCCATGTCTGATGATACCGCCGTACTCTTGTTGTGTACCTGGTAAGAATCCAGGAACGTCGACGATATTGAGGAGTGGAATATTGAATGCATCACACGTTCTAATGAATCTTGCAGCTTTATCAGATGAGTTGACATCTAAACAGCCCGCTTGAACTTTAGGTTGGTTGGCTATAATGCCGATTGTCTTACCATTTAAACGTGCAAGACAAGTGATGATATTCTTAGCAAAATACGGTTGGTATTCTAGATAATCGCCACCATCAACGATTTGCTTGATGATATCAAACATATCATATGGTTTATTTGGATTTTCAGGAATAATGGCGTCTAAAGCATCGTTAAGTGCGTTCAAGTCAGTATCACAAATATATTCAGGCGCTGTTTCGAGGTTGTTTGAAGGCAAGAATCCAAGTAATCTTCTGATTTCTTCAATACAAGCTTCATCGCTCATAGCAATAAATTGTGCGACACCACTTACGGCGTTGTGCGTCATCGCACCGCCAAGCGCTTCAGCAGTAACTTCTTCGCCAGTTACAGTCTTTATAACTTGTGGTCCAGTAATAAACATTTGTGATGTTTTATCCACCATGAAGACGAAATCAGTAAGCGCTGGTGAGTAAACTGCACCGCCAGCACAAGGTCCCATAATTGCTGTAATTTGTGGAATTACGCCAGAAGCTAACGTGTTTCTAAAGAAAATTTTGCCATATCCAGAAAGTGCATCAACTGCCTCTTGAATTCTAGCACCACCCGAATCGTTGATACCAACGATTGGAACGCCCATTTTTAAAGCATTGTCCATCGCTTTGCAAATTTTGGCAGCGTGCATTTCACCAAGCGATCCGCCAACGACAGTAAAATCTTGTGAATAGGCATAGACTAATCTGCCTTCTACTTTTCCATAACCAATAACGACGCCTTCAGCAGGTGCCTCTACAGCTTCCATACCGAAATTGGTGCATCTGTGTTTTACAAAAGCGTCCATTTCAACAAAGGTGTTTTCATCAAACAATAAATCTAAACGCTCTCTTGCTGTCAATTTACCACTGCTATGTTGCTTCTCGATACGGCTCTTTCCGCCGCCAGCGAGGATTTTTGCTTTTTTCTGTCTTAAGTCTTCTAGCTTGTTTACAGACATTTCAAAACCTCCAAATCCCTATTCTTATCTTTCACTGAGTTCCACCAAAACGCGGTTCGAACTCTTTGGATGAACAAATGCAATTTTTGCGCCACCAGCGCCATATCTTGGTTTTTCATCAATCATTTTCATGCCTTTTGAAATCATGTATTCAATAGCTTCATCGATATTATCAACTTTAAAGGCGATATGCTGAATACCTTCTCCATTTTTTTCAATAAATTTAGCGATTGGTCCATCTTCAGAAGTCGACTCTAATAATTCAATTTCAGTGTCACCTACAGGTAAAAAGGCAACTCGGACTTTTTGATCTTCAACAACTTCTGTGCCGTGCAATTCCAAGCCCAATACTTCCGTATAAAAACGTAGTGTTTCATTTAGATCTTTTACGGCAATGCCAATATGGTCAACTTTCAAAGCTTTCATATTTAACTCTCCAATTCTACATAAATTCTAACAGTATCAACAAATCGTGTAAACATTACAAATAAACTATAAAAAGCGGCTGACTTTCATAAATAAAGCAGTTTCTAAATTGAGTTAACTTAAATACTATTTTATAACAACTGATGATTTGTAAGTTTCAAATAATAGGTCGACGACCGTAAAAGGGTCGATTGAACGCTCTACGATTCGCTTTGAATAGTCCAATAACTTCTCTTCGTTATGCGAATTATCAAGAATTGATCGCTCAATGCGTTCCTTGATCATCTCAACAACTTCGCTCTTTGCATTTGATATGCGCTTTAGCTCGAGCTTTCCAGAATCCATCAAGTAGGCTTTATGCGCCATGATGCTTTCAAGAAGCTCAGAAGTCCCATGATTTTCTGAAGCGACGACGAGTTTAACGGGTGGTCGCCATTCTAAGTGCTTATTGAAATCCAACATCATATCGATTTCTCTTGCAGTTCGAGTAGCCCCATCACGATCTGCCTTATTGACAGCAAATACATCACCAATTTCCATGACGCCTGCTTTGATCGCTTGAATGTCGTCACCAAGTCCCGGTACCATGACCATAAGTGTCGTATCACAGTTTCTGACAATATCGATTTCTGATTGACCGACGCCAACTGTTTCAACGATGATATAATCCGAGCCAAAGATGTCCAATATTTTGATCGCTGCTGCGGTCGCCTCAGAAATACCACCCAAATGGCCTCTGGCGCCCATACTTCGAATAAATACACCTTTATCGATACTTAGGTCATTCATTCTCACGCGATCGCCGAGTATTGCGCCACCTGTAAAAGGCGACGTTGGGTCCACGGCAATGATGGCTACTTTTTTATCTTGTTTTCTTAACAGTTTTACGAGTTTGTCTGTCAAAGTGCTTTTGCCTGCGCCTGGAGGACCTGTTATGCCGATGACATAAGCGTTCCCACTATGTGAATAAAGATTCTGAAGGATTTTAAAGCCTTCAGGATCTTTATTTTCAACCATGGAAATCAGTCTAGCCGCAGCGCGTTTGTCCTGATTTAAAATACTTTTCTCAATATCCATTTAATCCTCTTTTGTCGATTAAATCGGCTTCACATGAGATTGCATCACTCAGATTATGTTCTATCTTGTGACGTTCTCTCTAATATAATCAATGATAGTCTGTGTCGTTGAACCTGGTGTGAAGATCTCTTTGATGCCTTTTTCCTTTAAGAAAGGAATGTCTTCATCTGGAATAACGCCGCCACCTAATACAAGAATGTCACTCGCGTTTTCAGCAGTTAACAATTCAACAACTTTTGGCAATAAAGTGTTATGTGCTCCAGATAATATACTCATAGCGACACAATCAACATCTTCTTGAATCGCAGCGTTGACAATTTGTTCCGCTGTTTGTCTCAAACCTGTATAAATGACTTCCATGCCAGCATCTCTAAGTGCTCTTGCAATAACCTTAGCACCTCGATCGTGTCCATCTAAGCCTGGCTTTGCAACTAATACTCTAATTGGTCTTTCCATCTTGATCCTCCTCGGTCTATAGGTTAATTGATTGTTGATACTCGCCAAAAACGCCTCTCATGACATCACATATTTCTCCTAATGTCGCATAAGTCTTAACTGATTCTAGAATAAATGGCATAACGTTGTCAGTGCCTTCACAAGCCGTTTTTAAAGCAGCTAATGATTCATTGACTTTGACATTGTCTCTTGACGCTCTAAGTTTTGCGAGTCTCGCTTTTTGCATTTCACCTACAGAAGGATCCACACGTAGAAGGCCTTTCGGAGACGCTTCTTCAATTTGGTATTTGTTCATGCCGACAACGATGATTTCACCTGTTTCGACTTTTTTCTGATAGTCATAAGATGCATCCATGATCTCTGATTGGATATAACCAGCATCAATCGCTTTTGCAGCGCCACCGATGTCATCGATTTTTTTGATGTATGCCATAGCTGCATCTTCAATTTCTTTCGTTTTTGCTTCAATATAATAAGAGCCCGCAAGTGGATCCACAACTTCAGTAACGCCGCTCTCGTGTGCAACGATTTGTTGTGTACGAAGTGCAACTCTAACAGAATCTTCAGTTGGAAGCGCCAATGCTTCATCCTTGGAGTTAGTATGCAAACTCTGCGTGCCACCTAAAACAGCAGCCAATGTTTGAATCGCAACTCTTACGATATTGTTTTCAGGTTGTTGCGCTGTAAGTGTTGAACCGCCTGTTTGTGTATGGAACTTAAGTTGCATCGATTTTGTGTCTTTAGCGCCGAATCTTTCTTTCATGATTCTCGCCCAGAGACGACGTGCTGCACGGTATTTTGAAACTTCTTCAAGCAAATCGTTATGTGCGTTGAAGAAGAATGACAATCTCGGTGCAAATGAATCGACGTCAAGACCTGCTTTGATGGCAGCTTCAACATAAGCGATACCGTCTGCCAGTGTAAAACCTACTTCTTGAGCAGCTGTAGAACCCGCTTCTCTGATGTGATATCCCGAAATAGAAATTGTATTCCATTGTGGAACGTCTTTTGAACAAAATGCAAATATATCTGTAATTAAACGCATAGATGGCTCAGTTGGGAATATATAAGTGCCTCTAGCGATGTATTCTTTTAAAATGTCGTTTTGAATGGTACCTCTTAATTTTTCAGATGATACACCTTGCTTTTCTGCAACAGCAATGTACATAGCTAGCAATACAGATGCTGGGGCATTGATGGTCATCGAAGTACTTACTTTATCGAGTGGAATGCCATCGAACAACAATTCCATGTCAGCAAGCGAATCAATCGCAACGCCGACTTTGCCGACTTCACCCTCAGAAAGAGCGTGATCCGAGTCATATCCAATCTGCGTAGGCAAGTCGAATGCAACGGATAAACCGCTTGAACCTTGTTCTACCAAGAATTTATAACGTTTGTTTGATTCCTCAGCTGTAGCGAAACCTGCATACATCCTCATCGTCCAGAATTGACCACGATACATGTTCGGTTGAACACCTCTTGTATATGGAAACTCTCCTGGCATTCCTAAATCATCCATGTAGTCTAAGTCAGCTATATCAACTGGTGTATAATATCTGTTGACTGGCGCACCTGAACCTGTAGTAAAGATTTTCTTTCTTTCAGGTCTTTTTTGCAATTTTTCTTGCGTTTTAGCATTCTCTTTATCTACAGCTTCTTTAAGAATTGAAATCTGATTCTTATCAAACATCATAAATCCTCCTTCACCTTTTTTTGACCGCATCCGGTTTTTCCTTATTAAGAATATCACAAATTCAATCAAATTACATTGTTTTTAACAAAGTATAATTGTATACTTTGATTACGTTTTTATAAAGAAATCAACAAAATAATAACGAAATGCGTTTGCAAGAAAACTTGCATACGATAAACAAAATGTCCTCCCTTTAATTTGAACACAAAAGGAGGACATTTGATTTATATTTTAGTGAGAATGACATTGAGCCAATACTGCGAATTTTTGTTTTCTCTTGCATCTGTTGTTTTCCAGATTTCAGCAATTTCAAACTGAGGCACTTTACTCATCAAATGTTTGAATTTCGCTTCATCATAATCGTTAAAATAACGACCATGTCGATTGATTTCTTCAGTACCATATTTGAACGAGATGTATACCACGCCTTTATCTTTTAGAGCATCTGCACATTTTGTCAACACATCTTTAAGTTCATTTTCTGTAAAGTGGAAAAAGACAGCGCTTGCCCAGATGCCATCAAATTCATTTTTATAACGAATATCTCTCACATCCACGAGCAGTACTTCAGTATTTAGAAGAATTTTGCCTCTATTATAGACTTCTTGAGCAAAATCGATGGAAACAACCTCATAGCTTTTTGCTTCAAAATGCAAACTGTCTCTACCTGATCCAAATCCAACGTCAAGGATCTTCGCGCCAGGCTTCAAATGCGACTCAAACCGTTCATAAATTGGCTTTAAGTCTACTTTTAACGTGTTCTCAATCATGTCTGAAGCGTTAAAGTTGTAATATTCTTTAATCATTGGCATTTCCCCTTTTCCAATTTCATTTTTACGATCGCTCTTGACCGCTCTATTTCTATACTTTTGTGGCTGCGTCTGATAGAGATTGTTGCCGAAGGTATCAATGACAACGATGGCTGGCATGTCGACCACCTCAAGGCACCTTAGTGCTTCTGCCCCCAATTCCTCGAATGCAACAACGGTATTGCTTTTGATACAACCTGAAATTAAGGCACCTGCACCTCCGATGGCTGCGAAATAGACAGCGCCATACTCTTGAATACAGGAAATGACATGCGCATTGCGATCGCCCTTTCCGATCATACCTTTGAGACCTTTCTGCAGCAATGGTTCAGTTAGGTCGTCCATTCGATAACTCGTCGTTGGCCCACAAGCACCGATGACCTCACCTGGTCTTGAAGGGGATGGTCCAGCATAGTAAATGACTTGACCTTCTAAATCAACAGGTAACGCTTCAGAATTTTCAATCATTGCAACCAATTTCAAATGCGCTGCATCTCTCGCCGTATAGATTTTTCCACTAATCAAAACTTGATCACCAGAATTCAATTTCTTAATGACGTCCTCTGTTAATGGTGTATGAATCTTTATTTTATTTGTTTTATCTATTCTATCCATTTTTACCTTCTATAAAACAACTTTTTTATGGCGCGATGCATGACAATTGATATTTACGACTACTGGAAGTCCAGCGATATGGGTTGGAAACACTTCAATATGAACCGCTAAAGCTGTCGTTGTCCCACCTAGTCCCTGAGGGCCAATGCCCAAATTATTGATTGCATCGAGTAGTCTGACTTCAAGTTCAGCTATATGCGTTTGAGTAGCTGACTCATTTAGTGGCCTAAGAAGCGCATATTTCGCAAGTTGCGCAGCTTTATCCAGTGTGCCGCCGATGCCGATACCAAGGATGATTGGTGGACATGGATTTGAACCGGCCTTTTCAACGGTTTCTATAACGAAGTTTACAATCCCTTCTATGCCATCAGATGGTTTAAGCATCGCGCTACGCGACATGTTCTCACTTCCAAATCCCTTTGCAGCAAGCTCGATTTCAAAGACATCGTCTGCAACCAAATCATAATATATGATGCCTGGCGTGTTGTCGTTTGTATTTTTTCTAAGTATCGGGTCAGATACGATGGATTTTCTTAAATAGCCGTCTTCATATCCTTGACGGATGCCTTCCTGTATAGCTTCTGAAAGCAAACCACCTTCAATTCTGACGTTCTGTCCAATTTTAACAAATGCGACAATCATACCTGTATCTTGACAAATTGGTGCTTTATAAGTGCGTGCAACTTCTGAATTTTCGATCAAATCCAATAGAATACTCTGGCCGATTTCTGACACTTCTGTTTGTAAAGCTGACTCGAAGCTATTAAGTAGTTCTGAATCGATTAAAAAATTCATTTCGATACAAGCCTCTTTCACAGACTGTGTCACCTTACTGACTTCAACAACTCTCATCCGCTCTCCCTTGAACACTCACACTGTTATTTCTTGATTTGTTTTTGCTCCACGCGTTCTAAAAATTTCTTGGAATCTATAATATACCTTCCATGCATGCCTTCACCAATCTTTTCGATGGCATCATAAGCTTCTACTTTAAATGTCAACTTCTTATGATTAATTTCAATGAGTTCTGCTGTGGCTGTCACTTTTTGTCCCAAAGGTGTAGCTGCAAGATGTTTGACATCCAGATAAGTACCCACTGTACTAAATCCTTCTTCTAAACCGAGCGCAGCGCAATTGAGTGCTGCATTTTCCATAAGACCTATCATCATAGGTGTCGAAAAAACGTAAAGGTTGCCACTACCAAATGCTGCTGCTGTATGTTTTTCTTCGACGATCAATTCAGAGGTGAAAGTGTCGCCAATCGTTAGTTTTTGCATGATACCTCCTACAGTTATACTTTGTGCACATTTTAGTGCATGATTTATATTATAATACCATTTATACCCACGTTTATGGAAGTTTTTTTCGAAAAAAAATAGATGGGCTATGCCCATCTATTCGCTTCTTGAGGAAATATTAATTTGCACCTTCACTGAATGGATGCGTTCCGTGCTCGATATCTTCTTTCTTTTCGTTTGCCTTTTCA
The DNA here is from genome assembly GCA_942493125.1 of Acidaminobacteraceae bacterium. Classification (GTDB taxonomy): domain Bacteria; phylum Bacillota; class Clostridia; order Peptostreptococcales; family Acidaminobacteraceae; genus Fusibacter_C. Next base: position 1,656,582 of record OW818667.1, read on the forward strand.
AAAGCTACTCGATCGATTTCATCTTGAGCACGTGAAGCACGGCGTTCTTCCTCAACGATTTCACGTGATGAATCAACTTGTTCAGTCAAAGCATCTAAACCTTTTTCAAACGCTATTTGGAATTCTTCACCACTGATTGTCTCAAATCTGAGCAACGCTTCAGCAATGACGTGTAGTTTATCTAGGTGAGCTTCAAGCAACGTTTTTGCTTTGTCATAAGCAGAATCGACAATGTTTCTAACCTCACGGTCAAGTTCAGCGGCAACATGTTCAGAATAGTTTTTCATAGTAGAGAAATCTCTGCCTAAGAATACTTCATCTTCAGTGTCGTAGCTCATTGAACCGAGGTTATCACTCATCGCATACTTCATGACCATTGCTTTAGCAATTTTTGTGACGCGACTTAAATCGTTTTGAGCACCAGTACTGATGTCACCAAGTACTAAACTTTCAGCGACTCGGCCACCTAAAAGGATGATCAATTCGCGCTCCATACCCTTTTTAGTCGCATAGCTACGATCTTCTTCTGGAAGCTGCATTGTAAAACCACCTGCACGGCCCCTAGGAATAATCGTTACTTGATGGACTGGATCTGATTCTGGAACAACATTAGCGAGAACTGCATGACCCGCTTCATGATAAGCAGTCAATTTTCTCTCTTTTTCACTGACAATTCGACTTTTCTTTTCGACGCCAGCAATAACTTTTATAATCGCTTCTTTAATGGATTCCATACGGATTACTTTATCATCTTTTCTAGCAGATAGTAACGCTGCTTCATTCATGACATTTTCAAGATCCGCTGGTGTGAATCCAGGTGTACTTTGCGCAAGTTTCGCATAATTTACATCTGAAGCTGTTGGTTTATTTTTCGCATGGATCTTAATGATTTGTTCGCGTTCTCTGACATCCGGTACACCAATCATGACTTGTCTATCGAAACGACCAGGTCTCAATAGTGCAGGGTCCAAAATGTCTGGTCTATTTGTCGCAGCGATGACGATAACACCTTGATTATCTCCAAAGCCGTCCATTTCAACCAACAACTGATTGAGTGTTTGTTCACGTTCATCATGGCCACCGCCAAGTCCAGCACCACGTCGTCTACCTACTGCATCAATCTCATCAATAAAGACAATACAAGGCGCATTTTTCTTAGCTTCTTCAAACAAATCTCTAACACGGGATGCACCAACACCTACGAACATCTCGACAAAATCAGAACCTGAAATTGTGTAAAATGGTACGCCAGCTTCTCCAGCACATGCTCTAGAAAGATATGTCTTTCCGGTTCCAGGAGGGCCAACCATGAGGATACCTTTTGGAATACGAGCACCGAGTGCAAGGTATTTTCTTGGAGATTTCAAGAAATCTACAATTTCTTGCATCTCTTCTTTTTCTTCTTTTAATCCGGCAACATCTGCAAAAGTGAGCTTTCTAGCTGAATCCTTTACAATTTTTGCTCGGCTTTTACCAAAAGACATGACTTTATTTCCGCCGCCTTGTGAATTTTGCATAAATACAAACCAGAACACGACAAGGAGTAGTATCATTATGACGGTTGGTAATATTTCAATTAAAAACGGTGTGTTCGCGGGTTGAATCCCTGTAACCGAAAATGCACTTCCAGATGCCTTGTATTCGATGATCATTTCACCCGTCTTAAGTGCAAGCATGCTTGGCACATAACTTGTGAAAACCGTACCATCTACCAAAGTACCCGTTACTTCATTTCCGTTTATTTGAACATCTGTAATTTGATCGCTTCCCAATTTCACAACAAATTCATCGTATGACAGTTCAGTTACTTTCTGTGTGTTTACACCGTTCACTGTCACGAATATCAAAATTCCGATAAATATTATTATATAAATCGAGGCGCCTTTCAAACCTTTCTTCATCGCATCCTCCTTCGTCGAGTATACATCGTATTATTTTAGCACAATTATTCGCGTTCAACAAGTTCTTGAAAGCTCAAAATCATGATGTTATTTGTCGTTTCGGTGATTTTACACCGATCATCGAGTCTCATATTTTCAATCCAGATAATTTTTTCATCATCACAGACAAGTTGAATTGCATCTCTTTCAAATTTAGGCACTTTTTCGTCGATGAAAAAATCCTTTATTTTTTTATGCCCATTCATACCGAGTGGTACGAAGCGATCACCCTCTCTACGCGTTCGAACGTGTAGCATGCCTTTTACAGCATCCTGATCAATGGCGACACAAGTTTGATTTAACTTGTATTTAGTCAATTCATGTCTATTGATATACTTAATAAACAAATCATGTGACTGCACAGCGCCTATTTTATTATTTTCATAAAGTACGAGCGCATTGTATTGCTTAACCATCGAAATTTTTTTGTCGATTTCGCATATGGCGCCCGTTCTATTTAGATCAGTCATCCGTGAAATCGTCTCATATGAAACATCTTTTAGATTACCACGCAGCTTCATGACGCAGTGCCTAAGTAGCTGGTGCTTTTCAGCTTCGAGCAGTTTATCAAATGCCGCTTGATCGATATGAATCTCACCATCTATCCATTTGCATGTCGCTTCGAAAAGCCTATTCTGATGAGCCTGCCAAAATGCTTTCTCAGACTTCATAATGCGAATCGTCTTCCCAATTGTTTCATCAATAGATGGGTTGAAAGTCTCTCTGACATGTGGTAAAAATACATTTCTAATTTTATTGCGCCTATAGTCGTTTTCATCATTGGTGTGATCGTGTCTTGGTTTGAGCATGTTTTGATCACAATAGCGCTCTACTTCTTCTCTACTGACATCTAAAATCGGTCTGATCAAGCGATTATCTCTCATGTAGTCGATAGAAGCCAAGCCATCGATGCCCGATCCTCTAAATAAGTTGATAAAGAACGTTTCAATGACATCGTTTTTATTCTGAGCGACCGCAATTTTATTTGCTGCCACTTGTTTCATTACTTCTTCAAATTTTTCATACCTGACTTCTCGTCCAGCCTCTTCAAAAGAAAGACCCATTGTTTTCGCTTTTAACGTCACATCGACTCTAAATGCGTAACAAGGCAAATCGTTCTCTTTGCAATAGGCAATTACAAAAGTTTCGTCAGCATCGGCATGCTCACCTCTAAACATGTGGTTCACATGTACTGCATAAAGCTTTAAACCGTAGGGTTCTCTTAGCCTTAAAAGGGCATGTGTCATCGCCAATGAATCTGGCCCACCTGAAAGACCAATGATGATACGATCGCCAAATGCGATCAAGCCATTTTCCTTAACGGTATTTAGCATTGTTTCAAACACGCGACACCTCACCTAATGCCATAATAGAGACAATCATATCATATATTTGTGAACGACAATAGTATAAAAATGTAATAAGAAAATTTTCTATTATGCAATTTCCTTCACTGAGGAAATCGCATAATTCCAATTTGAAGTTATTTCTCACAAGATATTGACGTAAACAAGCCAATGTTGCCTTGTGAAACTATGATTTTGTGACTTATTAGGTAATTATGCAATTTCCTTCATTATTCACCTGATATCGTTAAGGCCTTGATTTTTACGGAAGCAGACCCTGTATAGTCTGACGACAATATCGAAAATCTGAAATCACTTGCAAACATTTCTATGTCTTTCAGCATTTCAAAGTAATTGCCAGCTACAGTTATTTGACTCACCGGTCTACCAATTTTTCCTGACTCAATCATATAGCCGTGGCATTGAAGCGAAAAGTCTCCAGAAATCGTATCAATACCAGCATGAAGACCTTGCAAACTCACCACATATACGCCATCTTCAATAGAAGCTACGACGTCATCAAATGACTGTTCGCCAGGTGTCAAAATCAAATTTGAAGGCGCTATGCCCAACGTCCCTTTATAGGAACCTTTGCTTGCGTTTCCAGTTGAGGCAAGGCCATCTTTATTAGCCGTTTTAAGATTGTGAAAATACGTTTTTAACAAACCTTTATCTATAATCGCCTTCGTCTGTGTTGCAACGCCTTCAGCATCAAAGCTTGAAGAAGCTAAACCCTCTGGCAAATGCGGGTCATCCACTAGTGTTAAAGCCGGTGAAGCGATGATCTCTCCGATTTTCCCAGCCATGGCTGACAAGTTCTTTTGAACACGTTCTGCATTAAATATACCCACATAAGCACTAAACAATTGAGCAAATGTTTCATTTTTAATCACGACAGGGCATACTCTCGATTTTGTCGATTTTGCACCTAGCATCGTAAGCGCTTCCGTAGCTGCATCTTTGATGATATTCTCCTTTGACAATTTGTAAAAGTCACTTGAAATATCATACCCCAATCCAGTCCTTGTATCATTGGCATCTTCGACGACAGGCATCGCATAAACGAGACAATAGTTTGTCGTATCTTTGACATCCAGGCCTTTCGTATTTTTAATCCATCTGAAGCTTTCGACTTCATCATAGCTGTTGTTTGACACGTTTTTAACTCTAGAATCGAACGCTTTTAGTTCGGCTTCAAGGCTAAGCATAAAGGCAATTTTTTCTTCCATTGGCACTTTATCAAGCGTCGGGTTAAAATTATCTATGTTTGTATAAGTTCCTTTTCCGTCGTGAAGAAATACTTCGTCTTCCACTTCAAGGATTACGGCATTATCATAAGCTTCATTCACGAGCATGTCTAAGGCTTGCTCATCCAGTCGCTCTGTATAGGCATAACCTAGTTTGCCATTTACCATGCCTCTATATGACAAACCGCCATCTTCTGAGAGGTTGTATTTGTCAATCTCACCATTGTACACGGATATCTCTGTGTTTTTATTGCGCATGTAGAATATTTCTTGTGCTTCAAAGCCTTTTACAGCACCTTTTTCAAAGAGTTTGTCTATCAATTGTGCGTTCATCAAGCTTCCTCCCTTCCGCCAACAGTGATTTCAGATACTTTTAAAGCGGGTTGACCAAGGCCAGCAGGTATTGAACCACTCAGTGAGCCACACATACCCTCGCCTGAATCGAAGTTGTCACTGACCATTTCAATCTTGTTGAGGATTTCCAGCCCAGTGCCAATCAACGTCGCACCTTTGACGGGTGTTGTAATCTTACCATTTTCTATTAAGTACGCTTCCTGAGTTGCAAAGTTAAATTCACCTGTTGCAGGGTTCACAGAACCGCCACCCAAATATTTCGCATAAAGGCCATATTCAATTGAGCCTATCATATCATCAAATTTAGACGTGCCGCCTAATATATAGGTATTTGTCATCCTAGAAGTCGGTGCGTATTTATAAGATTGACGTCTCGATGAGCCTGTTATATCCATGTTCATGCGTCTTGCGTTGAGTTTGTCGATCATAAAGCCCTTAAGTATGCCTTTATCAATTAAGAGATTACGTCGTGTAGGCGTGCCTTCATCGTCATAATTAGCTGAACCCCATTCATTTGAGATCGTGCCATCATCAACAGCAGTTACGACATCAGAGGCAATTTTTTGACCGAGTTTGTCAGCAAAAACACTATTGCCTTTCGCTACTGACGTTGCCTCAAGACCATGACCACACGCTTCGTGGAAGATAACGCCACCGAATTTGTTGTCTAGTACTACTGGAAATTTGCCACTTGGTGACGCTTTTGCATCGAGCATCGTCGTTGCGATTCGAGCAGACTCCTTGCCAATCCAGGTTACATCTATTTCATCATAAAGTTCAAAACCCTTCCCTGAGCCTTTTCCAACACTACCATGCTGCATTTTCCCATCTCTTTGAGCAACAGAATTGATGATGTATCGCGTTCTCGTTCTTTCATCTTCAACGAATTTGCCTTCTGAATTGGCGATCAAAACATTTTGTGTATAATCAAGATACGTAACGACCACTTGATTGATTGCATCCGAATAACTTTCTGCTGCGTGATTGCCACTTCGCATCAATTCAACTTTACTTGATTTTGATACAGTAAGCGGTTTGATTTTTACAGAATGGTTGTTTCTAGGCGCCTCCATGACAAAATCCACCATTGCATTTGACGGTACGCCCTTAAGCGCTGCTGCCGCCTTCTTAGCCACTTCGATTAAATGGCTTTGACCATCATCACAAGTATAAGTATATACGCTATTGAAACCTTGGAAAATCCTAATTCCAATACCGTAATCTCGTCCTGTAATCGACTTTTCAACTTTACCTTTTATCATTTCTATTGAGTTGTTGAAGCGATCTTCTACAAATATTTCGGCAAAATCGCCACCAGTAGATAAAGCCGCGGCCAATACCTCTCGAACCAATTGCTTATTAAGCATTGAAGCACCTCCAAATTGTTGCCATTAATCAATATGATACGCATTAAACATAGCGTAAACTAAGGTAACATTGTAAATTTTTTATTAAAAATAGACATAAGTATGCAATAACATATAAAAAAAACAATATGCTACTTTTATTCTAACGAATAATGAGCAAAATGGAAAGCATAAGAGACAAAATGCGAAGTATTTTGTCTCTCCCGACATGGGAAAACGCAGTTTTCTAGGAGGGGCTGTCTGGGGCTAATGCTGCTTTAATGCTTTAATGCTTTTAATGCTTTAATGCTTTTAATGCTTTAATGCTTTTAATGCTTTTAATGCTTTTAATGCTTTTAATGCTTTTAATGCTTTTAATGCTTTTAATGCTTTTAATGCTTTTAATGCTTTTAATGCTTTTAATGCTTTTAATGCTTTTAATGTTTAATGCTTCAATACATCTCGCCCATGTAACTGAGTACCCCTCCTACCAACGTTCCGTTGCTCATGTCGGGCAGGTTTGCGTGCAAACCTGTTGTTGCTCATGTCGGGCAGGTTTGCGTGCAAACCTGTTGTTGCTCATGTCGGGCAAGTTTGCATTGCAAACTTGTGCAAACCTGTAAAAAAAAACCGTTTGATTTCAAACGGTTTACTTTCATATGTATGATTCGGTTATTTAAAAAATGGAGCCGGTGATGGGACTCGAACCCGCGACCTACTGATTACAAGTCAGTTGCTCTACCAATTGAGCTACACCGGCAGATGTTTAAATATTACATTTAGCTCATTTACATCTCGCAAATGTTACAGAATACCCTCCTAGAAAACTTCGTTTTCCTATGTCGGGCAATTTTCGCTTGCGAAAATTGTAAATGGCGATCCAGAACGGACTCGAACCGTCGACCTCTAGCGTGACAGGCTAGCGTTCTAACCAACTGAACTACTGGACCGCGTATATGTTGCAACAAAAATAATATTACAGGAATATCGTTATGTTGTCAACTGATTTTATGAATCAAATGATGTTTATTTATGTTCCTCTTGCCATTTGTACACAATATAGCCTTCAAGATTATCATAATCACTTACTGAGAAAGACGAAATTCCCAACGATTCCATAATAACCTGCATAATTAAGCCACCTGCATAGATGATATCAGCACGTTTTTCTTCAAGTCCTGGAAAATGCTTCCGTTCTTCTACAGTGGCTGATTCCAAGCGTGAATTGAGTGCTCTCAAGTCATCTAAAGACACTTTTAATCGGTGTACCTTGTCGCGAGAATACGTAGTTACTTCATGTTGCATTGTGGCATAAGTTGTAGCAGTACCACCGATACCAATTACGACATCAATAGGTCGCGCTTTAAGTTCGTGGATTATGGCGTCAACTTGTTCCGTCACATATGCCAAAACAGCTTTAGATTCTGAAACCTGTACTGGATCAGAATGAATATAAGCACCTGTCATACGTACTGCACCGATGTTTAAACTCTTCGCATAATGAATACCTGTTGCATCGCCGACTATGAATTCCGTAGAACCACCGCCGATGTCAATAACAAGAGCCCTTTGATTTGGGTCCTCACTACCAGCTAACACACCCATAAAACCTACCCTGGCTTCAATATCACCTGATATCACATCAATGGTATGACCTGTTTTTTCATAAACTTGGTTTAAGAATTCATGCGCATTGGACGAATCTCTAACGGCACTCGTCGCCATAAGATATACGTTTTCTGCCCCATCGTCTTTTGCAGCTTGACAATATGCTGCAATTACAGAGGTTGAATCCGCCATGCGGTCAGGTGCCAAAAGCTTAGTCTCATTGACGCCTTTGCCAAGTCTTGTCATTTGTAGCGATTTTGAGACTTCTGAAAATGCCTTGCCATCATAATTCGCCACTAATAATCTAATTGAATTGGTTCCAATATCGATACACGCTACTCTCATATTAATTCCCTTCTGATGCTTCACCTTTGATCAGGTAGATAATTTCGTTGGGTTTAACCATTTTAAGTTTTTCACGGGCGATTTTCTCGACAGCTTCAGGTGTCTGCGAATAGGCATATTCGTCAGCCAGCCGATTAATATCACGCTCCAGCGATTCGATCTCAGATCTTAATTCAGCTTGTGTTTCTTTATATTCTTTAAGCTTTAGATCTGTTTGATACATATTATACGCATAATATCCTAAAATAATCAGGATAATGAGAATCGTAACTCTATTGCGCTTAAAAAACTTCCGTTTCATCTTTTTCATATGCATTACCAACCTTAGCTATTCCGTTTCCGAGACGACCTCATAAAGCAATTTGGAATCCTCTTTAGTGACGTGTTCATCTAATGCAGTGATGCGAATCACAGTCGCCTTATTGCCAAAACGTATCTGAACGACATCGCCTACAGCAACTTCTGTACCAGGTTTAGCTACTTTATCGTCTACTAGAATGCGACCTTGATCACATGCTTCTTTTGCGATTGTTCTTCTCTTAATCAATCTTGCATTTTTTAAATATTTATCAATTCTCATCTGTCACCTCTGAAATACACTTATGCGATTTGCATCGTTAAATCAAGAAAAAGCAGCATAGCTGCTTTTTCTCATATTTTAATTATTCGTTTACAGTTTCTTTTAAAGCCTTGCCTGCTTTGAAAACAGGTGCTTTAGATGCAGGGATATTAATTGTTTCTTTAGGATTTCTTGGGTTTCTTCCAGTTCTTTCTTTTCTTTCTCTAACATCGAAAGTACCAAATCCAACTAATTGAACTTTACCGCTTTTAGCAAGTTCTTCTTCAACGCTTTTCATGAAAGCATTCAATGCCAATTCAGCATCTTTTTTAGTTAAACCAGATTTTTCAGCCATACTAGCTACTAATTCAGCTTTATTCACAATATAACCTCCTCAAATTATTAAGTAGTTTTAACTATTATTAGTATACGTTGAAATTTCAACTTTTACAAGACATTTTGTTATTTTTTTTATAATTCAGGACGTTTTTTTGAAGCTTGCCAAAGTGCCTCCATGCGTTCTAGTAGCACAGCACTAGGCTTTAACCCATCTTTTTCCAACTTTTGTTCTATATATGTGAATCGCTCAATAAACTTTTCTGTCGCTTCCGCAAGGGTTTGTTCAGCGTCCAAACCGAGTAGCCGTGCTATGTTCGACAGTATTAATAGTAGATCGCCGAGTTCTTCTCGAACAGCGGCTTGATCGCCTGCAAGCATTGCATTTCTAAGCTCTTCGACTTCTTCGATAACTTTCTCAAATGCGTGGTCTGCACTTTCCCAATCGAACCCGACATCAGCTGCCTTCTTCTGAACTTTTTGAGCACGAATCAAACTTGGCAAACTATAAGTCACAGAATTCATACTCTCAGAAATACTCTTGTTCGATTTTTCTTCATCTTTAATCGCTTGCCAATTGACGAGGACTTCGTCAGAATTTGATACGGTTACATCACCGAAGACATGCGGATGTCTTCGGATCATTTTCTCACAAATATTTTTTATGATATCTCCAAACTCAAAATAGCCATCTTCTTCACCAATCGTGGCATGGAATACGACTTGTAATAGCACATCGCCCAATTCATCGATCAAACTCTCATCGTCCATTTTAACAATCGCATCTTTGACTTCATAAGCTTCCTCAATCAAATATGGCGCTAAACTCTCATGTGTTTGTTCTCGGTCCCATGGGCACCCGTCTTCGGATCTCAACGTACGCATAATGGTTTCAAGTTCGTACAGTTCATGCTTTATAGGCATGCCTGCAGGCACAAAAACGCTCGTAAGATGGTTAAAGTGTTCGGCGTGATGATCTAGTTCATATAGTGGCACGTTTACAATGACTTCTTCATCAGGAATCCCTGCCCCTTTGACGATCGTGGCAATATGATCATCTCCCCATATTTCCATGAGTGTCAATTTAAGCATTGAGGCCGTCATTTGATCGTAGACTTGAATAAAAAGGTGATCTTTTCTTGCATTGATTCGTTCATTTTCAATATTAAGCGCATCTAGAATAACAAATCCAGCAACTGGATCATATCTCAAAGCGGTTACAATAGCATCTATAAAACTCGTTCCATGAATGATCTTTACGGGTCCTTTTAACCCTTCAAGTATAAGCGCGACAGATTTTTCTGCGACAAATGGGTTGCCAGGAACGGCATAAATGACCGACTCCGTCTCAGATAGAGCTAGCACTTTGTCTGCTACGGCCTGATAGACTTCATCAAATGTCTCAAACGCATCGTAATAAGAATCAAAAGAGGTGTAGGTCATGCCATTTTGAACAAGGTGTTCAACAACTGGATGACGGTCCGTTCTCAAGTATACATTTCCCGATTGTGTCAAGGTTTTAAATGCTTCCATGGTGAGGTAAGCATCTCCACCTGGTCCCATACCGACAATGGTTATCATTTTGTTGCTCATGGCGTTCATTTCCTCTCTAAATATGCGTCTATTTAAAAAATTTATCATTGAGTTTTTTAAGTTTTGAGCCTCCAGGCATCATCGCATAATCTTCATCCGTCAAAGTCTTGGTCTTAAACAACATGATAAAATAGGCAATCATTCCAAGCCCAATCGCGACAACTGTCGCAAGTTTGCCAGACATTACAAGCAAAGAGCCTTGATAACTTGCAACGACAACGATGCTCATAGTCAATACAGCAATCAACGGCTTCAGTAAAACAGATTTAAGTTCAAAAGTGATATTGGCGTGTTTGCTCATCGTTTGTAAGTTGAGTACTGTTGCTAAACCATATGCGACGAGAGTTGAGATCGCTGCACCATATATGTTGATACTCGGTATTCCCACCAAAACATAAGTTAATATAATTTTTAGGGTTGCACCTATCATCAAGTTGAAAGCAGGTCGATTTTGCATGCTTAAGCCTTGGAGAATGCCTGTCGTAACTTGGAATAAACCTAAGAAAATCACACCAAAACCAAGAATCGATAAAATGTTTCCAGTTGTTTGGGCGAACTGCACTTGGCTTGGATACAGAAGTTCCATGATCGGTCTGGCAAGTAGAACAAGACCCGCTGTAGCAGGTAAACTGATAATCAAAGTCATGCGAATGCCGTTTTGTATCGTGCGACTTAGCATCTTTGCTTGCTGCTGAACAAATAGCGTCGCAACAGCTGGTACGATACTTATTTGAATCGCTGATGTCACAACTGTTGGCAAATTGACTAATGTCGCTGCATAACCGCTGAGCATACCATATAGATCGTTCGCTTGCTCGCCCATGCCTATATCGGCTAATCGATTCATAACCAACATAACATCAATTGTATTCATAAGTGGCATGACTGCTGCCCCAAGTGTTATAGGTATTGCAATCATGACGATGCGTTTAATCACCAGACGTTTTGGGATGAGATCACCTGTCATTTGTTGAGAAAACGCCTCATCATTTTGTTTTCTAAATTTTCGGTACATAAAATAGATGACAATAAGTCCTGCAATTGCACCGGTTGTTGCGCCAAACGTCGCACCAGCTGAGGCAAATTCAGTACCACTACTCAAAAACAAGAGCGCCAATCCATAACCGACAGTAACTCTCGCGAATTGTTCATAGATCTGTGACGATGCAAAGGGCTTCATATGCTGGAAACCCTGGAAAAATCCTCTGAAAACTGCCATAACAGAAACGATGACAATAGCAGGTGCAAGCGCTTTAAATGCAAAGACAGCCTTTGGATTGTTGATGCCATCTACGATAATTTCTGCTCCAAAGTACATAAACAAAGTACCGAGTAAACCTACCGTGGTCATGAGGATCAAGCCAGACTTAAACGTTCTATTTAGATTTCTATAGTCACCTAAAGCTCTTTGTTCAGAAATAATCTTCGCTAGAGCTGTTGGTAACCCCGCAGTAGCCAAAACGATGAAAAAATTATAGATTGGATAGGCACTTTGATAATAACTCATGCCTTCAGGTCCAAGCAAATTGGCCAAAGGAATTCTGAAAAAAGCGCCGATTATTTTGACGAATATTCCAGATAAACCAAGTATAAACGCCCCTTTTACAAATGAATCTGAACTGCTTTGTACCGTTTTGTTTGACATACGATTCTCCTATTGTAAAGAGGCCAGTACTAGACTGACCTCCGTGACTTTCTTTTATTGTGATAATGCGCTTTATTACTCTTCTGTTTTAGGTGTCACTTTATCGATAAATGTTTCGATTGTCGCAGCAGCTTTAAGCTCTTCCACTTTAAGTGTGTAGTATTCAGTGTATAAGCCTTCTTTAATTTGTTGTTTAAAGTCATTGATGACTGCTTCATCTTCGCCACTTTCGATCAATTGATTAACTGTTTGTGCATCTTCAACGTTTATGATGTGATATCCGAAAGATGATTGTACAGGTTCGCTAATTGTTCCGATTGGGCTCGAGAATGCAACTTCTTCAAACTCTGCAACCATGACGCCTTTAGCAAAGTAACCCAAGTCGCCGCCTGCACTTACAGAACCAGTATCTTTAGAGTATTGAGTGACTAACTCAGCAAAATCTTCGCCAGCATCAAGCTTCGCTTTTACTTCTTTAGCAGTTGCTTCGTCTTCGACGAGTATATGTCTTGCTTTCACTTGAACCGTCTCACTTGCGTATAGTTCATCAAGTTTAGCTGTTTCAGCATCGATCATAGCATTGACTGTTTTTGTGAACTCTTCCATTAAAATGCTACCTTGAACTTGCTTCTCAAGGAATGCATCAGTAACGCCGATCGTATCATACATTGCTTTCGTTTCAGCATCTTCTTCAAGCATTGTCTTAAGTTCATCGAATTTTGTTTTGAATAATTCGTCGCTAATTGTATAGCCTGTTGATAAGACATACGATTTGATCAATGAATCTTGAACGAGCATTTCAAGGATATCTTTTCTTAAAACGTCTGCAAATTTAACGCCTTCAAACTCTTGACCCAAAATTTCATCGCCATAATATTGTTTATAAGCTGTTTCATACATTGCATAATAGATATTGTACGTATCGATATTCACCACTTCGCTATTTACGATTGCTACAGCATTCTCTTTGTCTGCTTTGCTGATACCTTCTGTTGTGGCGTCATCTCCGCCTTTTGCGCCGCAACCTGTTAAAACGACCATAAGCATAACTAAAAGTAATGCTGTGACTCTTTTGAAATTAGACATATTATCTCTCCCTTTAATTCATCTGCGCACTATTTGTTTGCTCTTGGCAAACAAAGGCACATTCTCTTTTTTACATTCACCATCTATTATAACTGGAAATTGGAAATTTCACTATTTATTTATGGAAATTGCATAATAACCTTTTAAGTTGCAAAATTTCGTTTATCGAAATTGACAATTGCTCAAACAAGCCGTTTTGATAAATGAAATTCATACAATTTGGAATTATGCAATTTCCTCATATATTTAAATAGTCACTATGAAAACTATATATTTTTTCAACATACTTTTCAAGCATTGTTAATTGTTCTTCTTTTTTTCTTAATCTGTTTGTAATTTTAACGCGTAAGACGGCTGGATTGCCAGCAAAAAATGATACATTCTTTGAATCGTAAGCTAGGACTTGACTGATAAACAGTGGGCTAATGGCATAGTCGGAACTGAATTTCAATATAAAATCCCGCGTATCTTCAGAAACTTCTTCTATGGACATCATCTCACAAAGCGCTTTGATGTAGGCAATCGTAATTAAATTGCCAACAGATACTGGTACTGTACCAAATCTGTCTTCGATTTCTTCATAAATCAAATTGACATCTTCACGAGATTCAATCGCTGCGATTTTCTTGTAGATCTCAATTTTAAGTTGATGATTGCTGATATAAGTTTCTGGGATAAATGCATTGACTGCGATATCAATTTTAGCTTGCGGCTTCAGTTTGATAACCTCACCTTTTTTTGTCATCATGCTTTCTTCCATCAACTTGCAGTATAGATCATATCCGATCGCTTCCATATAGCCGTGTTGCTCCGTGCCAAGGACATTGCCAGCGCCTCTGATTTCCAAATCCCTCATGGCAATTTTGAAACCCGCTCCAAGTTCAGTGAATTCTTTAATCGCCTTTAAGCGTTTTTCAGCGACTTCGTTGAGCACTTTGTTTTCCTGATAGAAAATATAACAGTATGCAAGTCGATTGCTTCTGCCAACACGTCCGCGTAATTGGTATAGTTGAGACAAGCCAAATCGGTCGCCATCGTTGATGATAATCGTATTGACATTTGAAATATCAAGTCCTGTTTCAATGATTGTCGTTGAAACGAGGACATTAAAAGAATTGTTCATAAACTCAACCATCAACTTCTCTAGCTGATGTTCATGCATTTGTCCATGTGCATAGTGAACGATTGCCTCTGGAACCAGTTCCTGAAGCTTGGCAGCTACGCGATCAATGTCTGCGATTCTATTGTGTACAAAATAAACTTGCCCGCCCCGCTCAATCTCTCTTGCGATCGCTTCCTTCACCAAGTGTTCATCGTACTCGACGACATACGTCTGAATCGGATAACGGTCCTCTGGCGGATCTTCAATGACACTCATATCACGAATACCAATCATGGACATGTGAAGCGTTCTCGGAATCGGCGTTGCGGTTAAAGTCAAGACGTCGATATTTTCTTTTAACTGTTTGATCTTTTCTTTGTGCTTGACGCCAAAACGCTGCTCTTCATCGATGACAAGTAGCCCCAAATCTTTAAAGACGACGTCATTTGATAAGATGCGATGCGTGCCAATAACGACGTCGACAACACCAGTTTTTAAATCCTTGATGATTTTTTCTTGTTCCTTTTTAGTCCTAAATCTCGAAATCATTTGAACATTAGCTGGATACTTCGAAAATCGTTCAACGATGTTGTTAAAATGTTGTTGCGCTAAAATCGTTGTTGGAACTAAAATCGCGACTTGTTTCGAGCTCAAAACAGCCTTAAAAGCGGCGCGAATCGCAACTTCCGTCTTGCCATAGCCCACATCACCACAAAGGAGACGTTCCATAGGCTGTGGTTTTTCCATGTCCACTTTGATTTCATCGATACATTTAAGCTGATCCTTTGTTTCTTGATATGGAAACAACGCTTCAAATTCTCTTTGCCATTCGTTGTCTTCCATAAAGGCAAAACCTTTTTTTAGACGCCTGTTTGCATAGAGTTCTATAAGCTCATCCGTCATATCATCAATCGCTTTTTTAGCGCGAATTTTAGTTTTCTTCCATTCAGTGCCACCAAGCCTATTGAGTTTAAGCTTTTCCTTATCTGTACCCATGTACTTCTGAACGAGGCCAGCACTCTCAACCGGAATGTACAAGTAATCATCTTGAGCATATTTGAGTTTTAAAAAGTCCTTCCGCGTTTGATCGATCTTCATTTGTTCAACACCAAGATACTGTCCAACACCGTGATTTTCATGCACGACATAATCGCCAACGGCAAGTTCAGAAAACGCTTTTATCACTTTACCTTGAGCGGGTTTCTTCCTGCTGACTTTTTTACCCTCTCCAAATAGCTCTGTCTCCGTTAGTACGACAGCCTTAAACGTGTCAAAATAAAAGCCAGCTTGAATGGAATGTAGTATTGCAATTGCCTGACCACTCATGACGCGCTCAAAGCCTTCTTCAGAGTTAACGGCGAGTTCAAAACCTTCCATCGTGCTTAAAAATCGCGTTAAGCGATCGCTGCTGTTAAATGCTACGAGGACATGATACCCTTTGAGCTTCCACTTTCGAATATCCAGCGCGATCTGATCGAATTTACCATAGTATTTACTCATCTCTCTAGAGGATAACTTGATGATCTGATTTGGCGTAAATCCGTCCGTGTGCTTCATAAGCAGTTCACTGAGCACAACTTGATGCAATGAAAGCTCTGCCTTGATCGTTTCAAAACCATAGATGCGTTCAAACTGCTCTGGTATGACTTCGCCTCGTTCTAAATAATCTGCAAATTGGCGTTTATACTCTTCATAATATTGAATCACTCTTTGAACACATTGGTTGTTGCCCATGAGAAAGACCATAGGGTCGTCAAAATAATCAAGGAGGGTTTCTGATTGTTCAAAAAAAAGCGGGAAATATTTATCGATGCCGTCTACAAAGACGCGTTCGCTGAGATGTTCAATCATCTCTTCGATTTTCTCGCGCTTTTGCAATTTATATTTCGATTTGAGCGATTTGAGTTTCAGAATTGCCGCTTCTATTTGAATGGCATCGATGACGATTTCTCGACATGGGTAAATCGTGAAAGCTTCAAATTTGCTAAGGGATTTTTGTGATTCTATATCAAAGTCCCTGATTGAATCCACTTCATCACCAAAAAACTCAATACGATAGGGCGTTTCATACATGGTTGAGAAAATATCTAGAATACCGCCTCTTATACTGTATTGTCCTTTTGATTCAACAATCTCGACGCGTTCGTACCCAAAAGCATAAAGCGTTTCCTGTAGTTGAGATAGAGGTAGCTCCGTATTCATGTTTAACTCGAGTTCTCTTCCAACTAACTGCTCACTTTTTGGATATCGATATGTTAAGTTGTTAATTGAAGTAAATATGAGTGCACGTTCTCTTGAAGTTGCAGTTAACAGAGCTTCTACACGCTCAATAGCCACTTGATTGGAGTGGGCATATGAATCGAACCATATGATTTCACGGCTCGGCAAATAAATCGCGTCTTCTACTTCCTCAGCCGCGAGTTTTGCTTTGTGTTCATCCTCAAAAAAAAGGACTGTTGACCGCTCATGTGTTATTGAAAGGCGCTGCGCGATCCACTTCATCACTTGATGGTCTGAACCATGCACCAAAATTGGGCTGATTCTCTCATCGATGCTTTTGCTTAATGCTTGAACTTCAACAGAATGTTCAAATAAATTTAAGAGCAAATTAAACATATGTGCCTCTCTAACCATTGAATCGGTTCATCGCGTGATCCGTACCGAGCTCTATAATGCATTTGACCGCATCTGCAGCTCGATCTATGGTTTCGTTCATCTCGATCATTTCATCCTTTGTAAATCTCTGAAGCACATAATCCGCTAATTGGAGATGGCTCGATTTGCCTATTCCGATTCGTATTCTTGGGAAGTCATCTTTTTGTAGCAAATAAATGATGCTTCTCATGCCATTATGTGTGCCAGCACTGCCTTTCTTCCGAATGCGCAACTTTGCAAAATCCGTATCTACGTCATCATAGATCACGATGAGGTTTTCCATGGGGAGTTGATAAAATTTGCATATGCCCATAACGGTCTCACCGCTTAAATTCATGTACGTCTGAGGCTTAACGAGTACGACTTTTTCGCCGCCAATCGTTCCCTCACCAATGAGCGCTTTGTACTTAATTTTAGTGACACTGATATTATATTGATTGCTTAAGCGATCTATTGCTTCAAAACCAACGTTATGTCTGGTTAAATCGTACTTTTTTCCTGGATTGCCAAGACCCACGATAACATACATGTCATCACTCCTTTTGTCCATACGATTATATCAAAAAAAACGCTTGTCAACAATGTTGTACTAAGCGTTTCAATCTTAACTTATGAACCTTAAAATAAACTTAAAACTTACAATTCTTAATAAATTATTATTCGAACATCGTGCTTACAGAATCATTATTGAAGATTCTACGTATTGCTTCAGAAAATACAGGCGCAACAGATAACAAAGTAACGTTTTCGAGCGCTCTCATTTCTGGAGACAAATCGATTGTATCAAGAACGACAAGTTCAGATATAACTGGATCTTTTAGTCTTAACGCTGCTGGTCCAGAGAATACGCCGTGTGTACAACAAGCATAAACGTCTTTTGCACCCATTTCCTTAAGTGCTTTCGCTGCGTTGACAATCGTTCCTGCCGTATCGATCATATCGTCAATTAAAATGACATTTTTACCATTGACATCGCCAATGATATTCATAATCTCTGAAACATTTGGCTCCGGTCTTCTTTTATCGACGATGGCGATTGGTGCATCTAGCTTGTTTGATAAATCTCTTGTACGCGTCACACTGCCTAAGTCAGGAGAGACGACGACGAGGTCTTTGATGCCCTTTTGTTTGAAATAGTCTGCTAGGATTGGAACACCTTTTAAATGATCTAGAGGAATATCAAAATACCCTTGAATTTGCGCTGCGTGTAAGTCCATAGTCAAAACGCGGTCCGCGCCAGCTGCAACGATGAGATTGGCAACGAGCTTTGCTGAGATTGGATCTCTTGCTTTTGCCTTTCTATCTTGTCTTGCATACCCGTAATAAGGAATTACCGCTGTGATTCTGCCTGCAGATGCACGCTTTAGCGCATCAATCATGATTAACAATTCCATTAAATAGTCATTCACTTTAGGTAATGAAAAGGATTGTACCACGAAAACATCAATGCCTCTTACTGTCTCGTTGATATTAACTGATATTTCTCCATCGCTAAAGGTTTTTACGACACTGTCGCCCAGTGGTAAACCAAGTTCCTTACAAATCGCTTTTGCTAGATCTTGATTTGCGTTACCGGAAAAAACCTTTATCCTCCTATCACTCGATTGCATTGGATCCTCCTACTTGTTTTTTTGATATTTATTTGACCAATCGGTCTTGTTGACTTGTCTTTCTCTCGCAATAGCAAGAGCACCATCGGGTACGTCTTCCGTAATCGTTGAACCTGCTGCCACGTAAGCTTTTTTGCCCACTTTAACAGGTGCTATGAGGTTCGTATTACAACCGATAAATGCATCGTCATCGACCTCAGTCAGTCCTTTGGTAAGTCCGTTGTAGTTGACAAACACGACACCACAACCCAAATTTACATTTTTTCCGACTTTGCCATCTCCAACATACGTAAGATGTGAGATTTTTGTGCCATCCCCTATCGTACTGTTTTTGACTTCGACGAAATCCCCTATTTTAACATCTTTTCCAACAATTGATTTTGGTCTTAAGTAGGCATATGGCCCAACGACCGATTTGTCATCGATCTTTGATTCCGTAATAGTTGAATGCTTCACTTTCACATTGTTGCTGATTTCAGTATCCGTTATATCCGCATAAGGTCCGATGATACAGTCTTCCCCAATGATTGTTTTACCTTTTAATTGCGTGCCTTGATGCAGAATCGTATCCTGACCAATTTGCACGTATTTTTCTATATAAATGCTCTCCGGTGAAACCATAGTAACCCCTTCAAGCATCCAATGTCTTTTAACTTTATTTTGGTGATAGGCTTCCGCCTCAGCTAATGCGAGTCTGTCGTTAACACCCATAACTTCTGTATTGTCATTTGTGATATAAGCGCTGACTTTACCACCTTTGTTTTTGATGACTTCAAACACGTCCGTCAAATAATATTCACCTTGTGTGTTGTCATTTTTAAGAGCTGACAAAGCCTCTTTTAAGAACGTTGCATCAAACAAGCCGATGCCTGAATTGATCTCATTAATTGCAAGTTGTGCCTCAGTCGCATCCTTATGTTCAACGATTTTATCAAACTGATTCGATGCGTTTCGAACGATACGTCCATATCCGGATGGATCATCAAAAATGGTTGAGATAAGGCTCGCTTGGAAGCCGCCAACACGATGATGCTCGATAAAAGCATGTAGCGTCATTTCACTTAAAAGTGGTGCGTCTCCAAATAATACAAGTATATCGCCCGTGTCAATGTAAGCATCCGCCATTTTAACCGCATGACCTGTACCTAACTGAACGTCTTGTTCGACAAAAATTAAGTTTTGTCCTTCGAGTGCAGTTTCTACCATTTCTCTGCCATGTCCAACGACACATATGACAGCATCACTTTCAACGCGTTTAGCCAGATCGACCACATGTTGAATCATTGGCACGCCACTCACTTTATGTAGCACCTTGGGCAACTTGGATTTCATGCGCTTTCCATACCCTGCTGCTAGAATAATCGTATTCAATTTTCCCATTTGTCGTCCCTCTATGTTATGACTTTCAACACGTGAAATTATATCACTTTTCACTCTAAAACTAAACATATATTAACAAAACTTATAAAAAAAGAGCCCGCATATGCGTGCTCAGTAAGTATATTTTTTATTCTACGAAAAATTCATCCCCAGTTGCATTTTTCGCTTTTTCATATTCTTCAAATATAATATCTTGTATCATCGTTCTCGTTTCTTGGTTAATCGGGTGTGCAATATCTCTATAATCTGCTTCCCCTACTTTACGGCTTGGCATAGCAACAAATAACCCGTTTTGTCCTTCGATGACTTTGATATCATGTACGACAAAAGCGTCGTCGAAAGTTAGCGATACCACTGCTTTCATCTTACCATCTTCTCGAAGTTTTCTAATTCTGACGTCTGTTATGTTCATTTTTATCCCCCTAACTTATGCTGTGTAGAGTAAGTATTCGATAAGTAAAGGAATATTCCTTCTTTTTTTGTTAATTTTTTTTAATTTATTTATTTTTATTCATATTTCGCATTGAGGAATCAAAACAGTTTTGATTTTCATATTTAAAGAAACTCATAATTTGGATGCACCATGATTTGATCATTTGCATCGATGCCTTCGTACTTAATCAGTGAGATGTATTTATCAACCAACTTATTTGAAGGTGTGGTCGTATCAAAGAGGACACAAATCCCAGCAACGTTACAGTCCATCTCTTGTACAAGCTGTGTCATGCCTTTAGCAGAGCCACCTGCTTTCATGAAATCATCCACGATGAGTACATTGGAATCTTTTTTGATCGCTTTTTTAGAAATATACATCGTTTGGAGGTTTCCAGTAGATCCAGAAATGTAATTGATGCTGATTTTAGAGCCCTCAGTCACTTTGTTTTCATGTCGTGCGATAACAAGGGGTACATTGAGGCCACGTGCAGTCATCATCGCAATAGGGATACCCTTCGTTTCAATTGTAAGCACGTAATCTACTTTCGTGTGTTCATCAGAAAACTTTTCCGCAAAAATATCGCCGATGCCTTTGATATATGCTGGGTTGTATAAAATATCGGCCATATATAGATATCTACCTGGCATGATACGCTCAGGCTTTTTGATATCTTCACATATTTTTTCAATTAAAGTGTGCTTCTCTTCGTGTCCCATCATCGGAACGTATTTAGCACCGCCAGATGCCCCGGCAATCGTAATCACTTTACCAAGTGACAACTCTTCCATAAGCTTTTTTACTATGACTAAGTCTTCGCTAATTGTGGATTTTGCCGAATCAAAAATTGTTGTAAAATAATTGAGTGTAAACACTTTATTGGGTGAATCACATAGAATTTTAACGATTGCACCAATTCTTTCGTTTCGTTTTAATTTACTCACACCATCACACTCCGAATGTTTTTATTATAATATTCTAATTTTATTCGTTTTTTCATCATACTTCAATACCTTTTCGTTTATTTCTTTCATGTTTTTAATAAAGGAAATTGGATTTCCTCAATGAAGGTCTTTTAAGTCGTGGTAAAATAGGGTATAATCATTATGATTTTATGTTACATACTTTTTTTTCGCATCTAAGCGACAATCCAAGCGTATGATTAAATCAATTCAATAGTCTAGGAGTATATATGATAGATCTTTCATCGAAAAAACACATTCACATTGTTGGCATAGGCGGCGTTAGCAACAGCGCAATCGCAGAGATACTCTTGACGCAAGGACATATTGTCAGCGGTTCAGACCTCCATCGTTCAGACCTTACAGACCACCTCATGCAAATGGGCTTAACGATATATTATGGGCATTCGGAAGACAACTTATCAGGTGCGGATTTAGTCGTGTTTACATCAGCCGTCGGTGAAGACAATCCAGAAATAGTTGCTGCTGCTGCTTTGGGTATCCCATGTATCAGCCGTGCTGAAATGCTGGGCCACATCATGTCGGGTTATAAAGATAGCATCGCCATCTCGGGAACACATGGCAAGACGACGACGACCTCCATGGTAACGCGTATTTTTAACGATGCGACACATGATCCTACCGCTCTTGTCGGCGGTTATTTCGCAGATATCAAAAGCAATGTAAAGCTTGGTAAAAGCCAGTTGTTTATTACTGAAGCCTGTGAGTATAAAGAGAATTTTCTTCAGTTTTATCCTAAAGTCGGCGTTATTTTGAATATTGACGAAGACCATCTCGATTATTATAGAAATCTCGATCATATCATCAGTGCTTTCGTCAAATTTTCAAGCAACATCCTCGATAAAGGCACATTGGTCTTAAATGGTGACGATTATAACTCTAGAAAAATCATTCCGTATTACCGTGGAAAGGTTCTCACTTTCGGTTTATCGGATCACTGTGATTACATCGCAAAAAATGTCGTATACAACAGCTTGGGTTACCCAACATTTGACATCATGCACAAAGATAAAGTCCTTTGCAACTTGTCACTGTTAGTACCAGGACAACATAATATCTACAACGCATTAGCAGCTTTTGTTGTAGGTATCATTTACGCCATTAATCCAAACACGATCAAGACGCGTTTATCTACATTCAAGAATGCAAACAGACGTTTTGAATTTATTGGTAAGGCTCAGGATATCACAATTATTGATGATTATGCGCATCATCCAAACGAAATCAAAGCGACTTTGGAAGCTGCTGCGCGTATGACGGACATCAAGCGCATTTTATGCATCTTCCAACCGCATACTTACTCAAGAACAAAAGAGCTGCTAAACGAATTTGCCAGTGCGTTTAAAAGCGCTTCTGAAGTTATTCTCTGCGACATCTATGCCGCACGTGAAGTCGACCTTGGCGAAGTGAGTTCACTCGATCTGCTGAAAGCGATGACTAAAGAACATGTTAAAGTGAAGCATTTTGACAACTTTGACGCGATCAACACTTACATCAGTCAAAATGCACTGCCAGATGACCTCGTCATGACTATGGGCGCTGGTGATGTTACGAATTTAAGCAGAACGATCTTTGACTCTTTGCAAAAGAAATAACAAAAGAAATAGCAAAAAACTTATAAAGCTCTGAACCGGATCACTTCGATCAAGTTCAGAGCTTTCTTTATTTTGAATAATACATGATTGGCTAGTTGCCAGTTGATTCCTCCGTTGTTTCAGTGGAGGCATCATCCGTTGTGCCACCTGCTTCTTCAGTCCCTGTCGTAAATCCATAGAAGCTATAAAGCGTCCTCTCTAATGACGCAGGGTCATGTATCCAGTAGGACGAACCACTTATCATGCGCGCTTCACCTTCCAAAGTGTAAAACTGAATCGCTTCAGATTCCAATGAAGCGCCTTTTATAGCAAAGCTAAGGGCTTCTTCGAGGGTCATATCGGTAGTCACGTACTCGCCACCTATAATGGTATTGATGACGGAAGGTAATTTGCTACTTAACGCTTTGTTCATCATCGAACTGACAAAATGCTGTTGTCTAGGAATTCTATCTATGTCACCCAGACTTCTTGATCCATCATTGTTTTTTCTGAATCTCAAGTATCGAACCGTATCTTCGCCATTTAAAACTTGATAACCCTTTTTAAAATGTATGCGAAGTGGTGGCGTATCATAAAAGTCATCGTAATCCATATCAAACGGCACATCGACTTCATAACCACCTAGTGTATCAACGACCGCTTCAACCGCTTCAAAATCCACTTTTAAATAATAATGAATCGGAACACCTAAAAATTCAGATAATACGCGTTTCATCCCCTCTGCGCCACCCACTTCAGGGAAACCATAAACGGCATTCATTTTCTTTTGAGCAAGATCGTTGAAGCCTTCAATATGATTATACGTATCTCTAGGAATAGACAAGATATCTATATTATTAAGTTCAGGATCATAACTAAAAAGCATCATAGTATCAGCTAAATGGTCATTGAGACCAAATGCGATGATATTGATTCTTGATGATGCATCCGCAATTTTTTGAAGTTCTGTTCGGTTCTCATCAACCACAACTTCTCCTTCATCATCAGTACCACTGACCTCAGTGGTTTCATTCGTTTCTTCCGCTGAGATTTCAGGAACATCATCTTGAGAAACAATTGCATCAATTGCAAATAAAATTCCTGTGAACAATGCGAGAAAACCCACAAACGAAATAAGAAACACTTTAATATAAAATTTCATTCTCTATCCTTCCTAGTGCATGTAAACTGAGTTATTCCTAAAATTACAAACGATGTATACACTATGCATTATATTCTATCACAATATAAAAACCGTCGCATTTAATTTTTTATTAAAAAACTCTAATATTTTGATTTGAAAATCAAAAATCGTATTTTAAAAACAAAGTTCCGATAGCAAGTAAGCTTACGCCTCCTACAACACACATATCTGCAACGTTGAAAATTGGGAATTGAATGAATCTGAATTCTAGAAAATCGATGACAAAATTCAAGCGTACACGATCAATCAAGTTGCCAATCGCGCCGGCGATGAGAAACATATAAGCCACCCTCACAACAACATGAACGTCCGTTCTAAGTGATTTAATTAGAAAGCCAATCAATGCAATGATGATGACAGAGGTCAACAAGATCAAAAGCAATTGTTTTTCTCTGAGGATACTGAATGCTGCACCTGTATTTTCCGTGTATCTGAACCCGAGAATGCCGCTAATAAATGGCAATGCTCCTTTGCCAACGAGAGTGTTTACCGCCCATAATTTTGTAACTTGATCCAGTGCGATCATAATTGCAATGCCAATAAAATAAATCACTTCTTAGCCTCCATGTTATTGTAATGGTGAAACGAGGCGACCCATCGCTTCTAAAAACTTCCTGTGAAATGGTCTCTTTTTAAATGTATCCAAGTCGAATGCGGTACTGTCTTCCAAATCTTGTACAAAATCTTCCTCTAACCTGGAAATGACATCAACATCATATAAAAATGCATTGACTTCAAAATTGATTTCCATAGATCGAATGTCGAGGTTAGCCGTACCAACAGTAGCGACCAATTGATCGACGATTAAAATCTTCGAGTGAATGAATCCGTTCTTATATTGATAGATTTTGACACCAGCCTCAAGAAGCTGTTGAATATTTGCCTGAGATGCCCAATAGACAAAAAAATGATCCGGTTGAGACGGTATGATGATTTTAACGTCAAGCCCACTAAGAGCCGCAGTCTTTAATCCCATCATAATACTCTCTTCTGGCACGAGATACGGCGTCGTGATCCAGATTTTATGAACAGCGTTAGAAATCATCTTATAAAATGCCTGCAAAATACTCTTCCATTCTGAATCAGGACCAGAAGCAGCAATTTGAACGAGCGATTTTCTTGTTATCCTTATTTCTGGATAATACCTGACCCCTTGTACTTCTTGACCGGCAACGTAGTTCCAGTCATTTAAAAAAATGGTTTGAAGCGCATACACGGCTTCACCTTTTATTTCGAGGTGTGTGTCTCTCCAAAACTCAAATTTTTCGGAATTTCCGATATATTCGTCCCCAATATTCAAGCCGCCTACAAACCCAACTTCACCATCGATTACGACGATTTTTCTGTGATTTCTGTAATTTAAATCTCTTGAAAATAATGGAATTGGCACTTTAAAGAACGAATAGACCTCAACACCGGCATTTTTGAGACTGTTGATGTACTTGCGACTCAGTTCAAGAGAACCAACGTCGTCAAATACCAATCTCACCTTCACCCCTTCTTGAGACTTTTGAATCAATAAATCCTTGAGTTCGTTGCCAATTCGATCTTCCTTAATGATAAAGTACTCGAGATGTATATGATCCTTCGCTTCTTTAATGCAAGTGAAAAGTCGGTTAAATTTACTCAAACCATTTGTGAGAACAGTCACTTCGTTAGAAAGCGAAAATGGCGCTTTCGCATTTTTAAGTAATAATTGCATGAGCCGTCTATTGCCTAAATTCTCGCTATTTGGCAAATCGATATATTCAAGCAAGCCAGATTGAATCTCAGCTGCCTTTTCCATGCGGTCAGAATCGCTTAATATCTTAGCTTTTGCTTTACGCTTCTTGCGATAATTTCTTCCAAATAAAATATATAAAAAGAAACCGACTACAGGAAGAAGGATCAAGACGAGCAACCATGCCATGGTTCTAGATGGGTTGTTGTTCTCAAGGAAAATCACGAGCCCAATCCAGAGGATATTCACACGCAATAAAAACGACATAAAGTTATAGAAGCTGTTAAGGAAAGGCGATTCAAACTTCAAATCATTAAAAACGCCCCCCATGTACGCAAATGTCATCAAGAGGATAAACAATGCCAATATCATATAAAATGTCTTCTTTATCATGGCATCAGCTCCTCCTTTTAATCTGTATTAAAAGCGTTTGAACGTCAATTCGACGCGATAAATGGGGTGTCCCATCGATGAAAATTTTTCTTCATACTCGGTCATGATGTTATCAATGGATTCGTCGGCATGTAAATCTAGCGAAATCTTGCGCATAACGAGATCCATTTCTGCAAATTCATTGAGAGAAAACTCGAAAAGCCCCTTATTGTCCGTTTTAAAATATATCCAACCCGTTGGATTCAATATGGTTTTATACGTTTCTAAAAAGTCACGGTACGTTAATCGTCGCTTATAATGGCGCTTCTTTGGCCAAGGATCGCTAAAATTCAGATAGATACGATCTAGTTCACCTTCGCTAAAGTAGTTCAGTGCAAATTGCAAATCGATCTTGATCATTTTTAAATTGGGCAATTCATGTGCCTCTGCATTTTCAACGGCTTTAAGGAGCACTTCAGTAACGGCATCTACCATTATGAAATTGATATCTGGAAATTTTGTCGCCATAGCGATGATGAATTTACCTTTACCACCACCAAATTCAGCATAGATAGGATGGTCGTTCCCAAATACGGATTGCCACTTACCTTTATTTGCCTCCGGTTCAGCAATAAAATATTTCTTTTTTTCAACTAGCGCCTCAAATGCACCAGGTTTCTTTCTAACTCTCAATTTTCACCTCTAAGTCTTATTATTCCATGAATATTTTTGGATCTTTGCTCCATTTTAGTAGCGTTTCCAAGGATGACGCTTCAACATACCCCTTTTCGACAGCAATCGGTAAAAGTGTCTCGTAATCTGTAAGCGTCGCATATGGAATGCCTTTTTCTGTAAACAATGCATCAACTTGCGGAAAATTATAACTGAATATCGCCAAAGTAGCAACGACGTCGCCACCTTCTGCAATGAGTGCCTCACATGCTTTCATTGAACTCCCACCCGTTGAAAGAAGATCTTCAATTAATACGACCTTTGACCCTTGTGGCATGACGCCTTCTGTTTGTTTGCCTTTACCATGTTCTTTAGCGCTACTTCTCACGTAGACCATTGGAAGGCCTAATTTCTGCGCAACCCAGGCCGCATGTGGTATCCCAGCTGTTGCAGTACCAGCTATGATATCTACATCGGGATACGATTCTCTGATTATTTTTGCGAATCCCTCTGCTATGAGGTCGCGAACGACTGGATAGCTAATCGTCATGCGATTGTCACAATAAACAGGCGATTTTATGCCCGATACCCAAGTAAACAGATTATTCTCATCTACGATTGTTACAGCTTTAATCTCTAATAAAGATTCTGCAATCTCTCTTGCTAACATATGAAGCCTCCTATTCAATAAATGCATTTTTCCTATAATAATTACCCGCATTCCACATTAAATACTCATTGATTCCATTGTCCTTTAGCGCCTCTATTTGTGCTTTAACTTCTTTTGTACGGTAAGGTATATACCCTTCGACCCAAGTTGCAGTAAAATCCTGTAACCATGGTCTGATGCCCGCGGGCGTATACAAGTTTTTATTGCGATCGATGGCATCTTTTACAGAGCGATCGATGGTTTCATATGGGTAGGCATCTGGAACAGGTAATCCAAATGTATTCGGTCCATAATGACTAGGATACATCATTGGAGAAATATAATCCACAACATTTGAAACGGCTTCCCAATGTTGGCCAATGCCTATGCCACCCGTTGCAGTTGCCGCCCAACCAAAGACGTCTGCAGAAATGTAAACTTCATACGGTTTGAGTTCTTCATAAGCGTATTTTAGAAAGTTTTGGATGGTCGCAGTCTGTGACTCATCTGTTTCATTTCGATAGTTGATGGCTTCTGGATTGCCAATCGCTGGGAATCTGACATAATCAAATTGTATTTCGTTAAAGCCAAGTTCTGCCGCTTCTTTTGCAATCTCAACATTGTATTCCCACATGGTACGGTCGTGTGGCGATACCCACGGCAATCGGTCAGAGTCTGTATAGAGCTTGCCAGAATCTTTGTAGACAATTGCACGGTCTGGATGGTTTTGCGCATAAAATGGCGATTTAAATGACACGATACGTGCAATCAAATAGATGTCGTGTTCTTTCAGCTTTGCAACAAACGCCTTTATATCATCAATATATACTTTGTCGTTGGCATTTGGGTTGTATTTTGCTGCAGCGACTGATGAAAATAACAAGTAACCCACGTCGTCCTTGACATCGATGACGATTGCATTGAGAGCCGTTTCATCTATTAAAGCAATCATTTCATCCATGCGTTCGCTTTGAGCTGTATTGCCAGTAACAAAGATGCCTTTGACATCAATTTTGGGGTTTGATTCAAATGAGCCATTTTTTACTTGAGGGGAATAATCGGCATCGTCAAACGGATTCTCGATAAACGTCGTCAAAGAGTCAACCATGTTCGAATATGCGACATAGCCTAACACGTCAGGCGATTCTGAATTTTCTTTGACTGCCAAAAATGTAATTTCTCCCGCATCATTTTTTATATAATCTGAAGCATAAAGTCCAGTTTTAGCCGATATTTTTTTTATCACTTTGGAAGCGGTATTTGCTTCTGAAAGCAAATTCGTGCCACCCAGTTTGACATAGAAAGTATTTTTTTTGATATCTTCGCGCTTGAGTCTTTCTTCTTCGATTGCTTTAGCTTCAGCTTCAGCCTTTGCTTTCGCTGCCTCTTCAATTCTCTTCACCTCTTCAGCAGCTTTTTCTTCTTCGATTCTCTTTTGTTCTTCGAGCGCTTGTTTTTGCTCATTTTCAAGTCTCATTTGCTCTTTTTGGATATCTGCCTTCTGAATCTGATCGGTAACCATAAATCCTGTCGCAATAATACCAACAGTAAAAAGGATCAGGAGATATTTCCACTTTCTTCTTTGCATGCCACACTCCTTTTTATGAATAAACACTACCTTCTCATTTTAACAAACATTGCTTATAAAGACATATTAAATTTTAGTTTAATTCAAAATTGGGTAGAATTAAACTATAGCTGAATAAAGACTTATGGAGGTCGTTATGACAATTCAATTTTTAGGCGCTGCAGGTCAAGTAACTGGGTCCATGACACTACTGGAGTACAATGGCAAGAAGATTCTGATTGATTGCGGTCAATTTCAAGGCACGCCTGATGAAGAGGCGCTAAATTTCAATAACTTGCCTTTTAAAATAGGTGAAATCGACAGCATCCTGTTAACACATGCGCACATTGACCATTCAGGAAGGGTGCCATTGCTCGTGAAAAAAGGGTTCAATGGGAAGATATTTTGTACCCCACCGACCAGCCATCTAGCTGAGATTTTATTAAAAGATGCGGGCAAAATACACGAAACTGAATCGGTTTGGGAAAATAAGAAACGCCAGAGAGCAGGTCTGCCTCCAGTGAAGCCCCTCTATTCCGAAGATGATGCTATTGAAGCTTTACAGTATCTTTATCCAATTCCCTACCATAAAACATATACACTTTCTGACGGTTTGCGATTTATGTACGTGCGTGCAGGCCACCTTTTGGGTTCATCCACGCTCATCCTTTACTATGAAGATGCTGGTGTCGAGAAAACGATGGTCTTTTCAGGGGATTTAGGCAACGGTACAAATCTCCTTGAAATGCCGCCTGAAATGATTGAGCAGGCAAATGCTTTAGTTATAGAGTCAACCTACGGCGATCGACTGCATACCGAAATTGAACTTAGAGCGGAACGACTTGTCGACATTTTAATAGAAGCGACTTCAAAAGGCGGCAACGTCATCATACCTTCGTTTGCAGTTGGGCGCACTCAAGAAATCATATTTGAGCTGAATCATTATATCACGACGCATCAAGATCAAAAATCGCTCATATTAAAAGATATTCCCATCTTTGTCGACTCTCCTATGGCCCTTGAGGCAACCAAAATATACGAAAGTCATATTCCAGATATGAGCGAACTCGTTCGAAATTATGATGTGCCACCGTTTAAGATGCCTAATCTACATCTTGTCACTTCGATAGAAGCCTCAATTGCACTCAACCATAACCCAATGCCAAAAGTGATTATCTCCGCAAGTGGCATGTGTGAAGCTGGACGGATCACACACCATTTAAAGCATAATTTATGGCGACCAAACACGCATGTCATCTTCATCGGTTATCAAGCTGAAGGTACACTTGGGCGCAAGATTCTAAATGGTGAGAAAACACTGCGTATCTTGGATGCGGATGTACGCGTCAATGCCACCATACACGACCTACACGGTTTTTCTGGACATGCTGATGAAGCACATCTCCTAGATTGGATCCGTCCAATCAAAGGCCTTGAGCAGATTTTCATCAACCATGGCGAATTGACATCGAGAAATAGTTTGGCAGAGGAAATTCAAAAAATCCATTCAGCTGAAATTCATCTACCAGTTATCGGTGACATTTTTAATCTCTAATTGTAAATTTGATTCAAAGTTACAATCAAACTAAACGCCACGTCAAAAGGGCTAATTCATGCGAATGAATTAGCCCTTACTTTTTTCTTTTTTCTTTTTTCTTTTCTTTTTTTCCTTATTACTTTTTGCCTTTCGCCACTGTGAGTAATAAACCAAGCGCCAAACTCAAGTACGCTGCAACCAACACGCGATACTCAGGTGGTAACAAGAAAGTCACGGTATGAGCTGGTATCCAGAAAAACGGAATCGACTTAAGAACAGTAAAGGATATAAAGCCCTTCCAGTCAATACGCGTTACAACTTGAGATACTGAAGGTTTGGCAACTTTATCACCGTATTTAAGATCTAAGTAAGTATCAGTATAGCGGTGAAATGCCATAAATGTTGGTGCAAAGGTCGTATTCATCAATAGGCTCGTAAAGAATGCAAATGCCAAAGGACTACCTTTGCCTATCAAAAGACCTTTTTCAAGGGCTGCCATAACGCCGCCGCTGAATACAGTGAAAATCAAGGTAATTACCATGCCCAAGAAGCCCCAAACAACGACGCGCCATACAAAACCTGGTGCTTTTTTCCACTTTTTAGAAACAAGTCGACCGACTAACATTTCGCCCATAGTCGCCAGTAATGCAAATTTTAAGAACCCACTTACATAAGGATGTGCTGTCGTAAAATTGACAAATAAGACATGTGTTTCAGGAACAATTACAAATGCTGTAAACGCAAGAAGTATAGCCCCCCATATTAAATCACCTTTTTTCAAAATGCCACCTCTTTCGATAAACTATTATTATGCTCATTTTATTATAGACGGTTTCTTTATGGGTTTCAACAATAATAATAAGACTTAAAATTTTATTGCAAAGTTGCTGCCGTTTCCCTATTCAAATGTCGCAGCAACCTTTTGGAGCATCTCAATTATCTCGATCTTCTGAGGACATTTCGGCTCACACGCGCCGCACGCCACGCAGTTTCCAGCCTTACCTAAAGGATTAATTTGTGCGTTGTATTGCGTTTTCATCGTGTCAACTGTATTGAAAATATGACCTCTGTTGAAAAATGTAAAAGACCTTGGAATTTCAACACCATGCGGACATGGCATACAGTACCCACATTGTGTACAAGGCACTTGAATTTTTGATTTGTATGATTCTTGAACGCGAGAGACGATATCGAGTGCTGTTTTGTCCAAGTTGCCAGGTGTCAATCGATCTGCTATTTCAATATTTTCTTTTAATTGCTCCAAATTCGACATCCCACTCAAGACGACTTTGACATTTTCAAAATTCGAAATGTATCTCAGTGCCCATTCTACGGCAGAATATGTCTCAGTGTGTGTATTCCAAAGGGCTGTGATATCATCCGATGGCGATGCGAGCATGCCACCTTTAAGTGGTTCCATGACGATTACAGGCACATCTTTTTCCTCTGCGTACTTCAATCCCTTGATACCGGCTTGTTCGTCCATATCCATGAAGTTGAGTTGTAACATGCACACTTCCCACGGATAGGCATCGATGATGTCTTTGAAGACTGGAAACTCATCGTGAAATGAAAACCCAATATGCTTGATTTTACCTTGATTTTTTGCTGTGTCTATCGCTTCAAACAAGCCGTTTTTCAAGTAATTGTCCCATCTTTCCCTATTTAAAGCGTGTAACAAATAGATATCAAGATGATCTGTCTGAAGCTTTTCAAGTTGTTCATCCAAATACTTGTGGAAATCATCTTGAGACTCAATCAACCAACTTGGCGATTTAGTGATCAAGTTGATTTTTTCGCGATACCCGTCTTTCAGTGCTTCGCCTACAAGACGTTCACTTTCTCCATCATGATAAGGGTAAGCCGTATCTATGTAGTTCACGCCGTTGTCGATTGCATATCGAATCAATTCAATCGCCTTTGATTTATCTATTTTTCCAGTATCTACTTGATCCATCGGCAAACGCATACACCCAAGTCCTAGAACTGACGCTTCAATTCCAGTATTTCCTATAACCCTTGTCTTCATATATCCCTCCAACTAAAATGATTCTTTAAATATGCTTGCATTGAGTTCACTGTCCTTTATGACCCAAGCTTTATTGTAACTGATTCTTAATTCTTCAAGTAGCGCTTTTGAGAAAGCATCGATTGCTTCAGCTTCCTCAGCATTTGAAACCATAGTCATTAGATGTACTTCTGTACAAAATTCCGTTTCTGACGTGCATCGCATCACGTGAAATTGACAGTCTGTCAAATTGTTAGAACCATACGACACTCTCCAATCCACGCGTTGATCATGACTTCTCACAATCTCTATAGGGTTTGTACTCGTCCACTTAGAGATTTTCTCATGCAGCGTCAAACTTCTTATAACAGTATAAATATCGCCTTTTAATCTGGTTTTATTGCGCACGAAATTCATCCATTTTCCTTTCTTCTACCGTTGTGCCATTTCATTCGGCAGTCTAAATATATTTTATGTCATTGGGCACGCGAATGCAATAAGTCTACGAAAAAAAGGAGATCTCTCGACAATGATCGTATCATTGCGAGACATCTCCTTTAAATTCAGATTGCTTTTATGCAATCGCCATAATATCTGGAATTAGAACTCCATTTTAGTCATTCTTACATAACCATTGTATCTGTCTTTAGCTTGTTCTTCAGCCAATGAGAACAATGCTTCTGCTGCTTCTGGGAATTGCTTTTGAAGTGTTGTGTAACGTGTCTCTCCAAGTAAGAATTCTCTAAAGCTTGCAGTAGGCGCTTTAGAATCCAAGAAGAATGGATTTTTGCCTTCTTCTTTTACTCTTGGATCAAAACGCCATAAATGCCAGTAACCTGACTCAACAGCTTCCTTAGTTCTTCTTTGTGTCGTACCCATACCCGTTCTGATACCATGGTTGATACATGGCGCATAAGCGATGATGAGTGATGGACCGTCATATGATTCCGCTTCTTGGATAACTTTTAAGAATTGATTTTGGTTAGCGCCCATAGCAACTTGAGCTACGTAAACGTAACCGTAAGTTGTTGCGATCATACCAAGATCTTTCTTCTTAACTTTCATACCTGATGAAGCAAATTTAGCGATTGCACCAACTGGAGTTGCTTTTGAAGCTTGTCCGCCAGTATTTGAGTAAACTTCTGTATCGAATACTAGGATATTAACGTTTTCGCCAGATGCGATTACGTGGTCGAGACCACCGAAACCGATATCATAAGCCCAACCGTCGCCACCTAAGATCCAAACAGAACGTTTAACGAGGTAATCTTTTTGGTTAAATGCGTAAGTTAAAATTTCTTTTGCTGCCGCATCAGTTACATTGTTGTTAGCAAGAACTTCAAGTACTTTTGCAGAAGAAGCTTTTGAGCCTTCAGCATCGTCTCTCGTTTCCAACCACTCAGTAAATGCAGCAGTTACAGCAGGATCAACATTCATAGCAACAAGTGCTTCGAATTTGTCTACCATTGCAGCTCTGATCGCTTTAACGCCAAGGTTCATACCGTAACCATACTCAGCATTGTCTTCAAATAATGAGTTTGCCCAAGCTGGACCTTTGCCTTCAGCATTTTTAGTGTAAGGCGTAGATGGTGCAGAGCCGCCCCAGATTGATGAACAACCTGTTGCATTTGCAATCATCATACGATCGCCATAAAGTTGTGTAACCGCTTTGATATATGGTGTTTCACCACAACCTGCACACGCGCCAGAGAATTCGAATAATGGCTGAGCAAATTGTGAGCCTTTAACTGTATTTAATGGCATTTTATCTGATTTAACTGGAAGTTCAGATACAAAACTCCAGTTAGCTTGTTGATCTTCAACTTGTGTATCAAGTGGTTTCATGATTAATGCTTTTTGTTTTGCTGGACAAACTTCAGCACAGTTACCACAACCAGTACAGTCAAGTGGAGACACTTGGATTTTGTATTGTAAGCCTTCAAGGCCTTTACCGATTGCCGCTTTTGTAATGAACGTAGCTGGTGCATTTTTCATTTCTTCATCTGTGAGTAAGAAAGGTCTGATGACAGCATGTGGACATACATAAGAACATTGGTTACATTGGATACAATTTTCAAGTTGCCATTCTGGAACGTTAACTGCGATACCGCGTTTCTCGTATGCAGCTGTACCGTGTTCAAACGTACCATCTTCATAGCCGTTGAATGTACTAACTGGCAGATCATCACCTTTTTGAGCATTGACTGGTCTTAAGATGTTCGTGATAAATGAAGGCTCGCCTTTTGCTTCTACGCCTGTAGAATCAGCAGCGTTTGCCCAATCAGCTGGCACTTCAACTTGAACAAGTCTTTCAATACCTAAGTCAACCGCTTTATTGTTAAGGTCGACGATTTTAGCGCCTTTATTGCCATATGATTTTTCAATCGCTTCTTTAAGGTATTTAACTGCTTGATCTAAGTCGATAACTTCAGCAAGTTTAAAGAATGCAGATTGCATAATCATGTTGATTCTGTTACCAAGACCGATTTCTTCCGCAATGCCTGTACCGTCAATTGTGTAGAATTTGATTGCATTTTTTGCAATAAAACGCTTCATAGCCGCAGGTAACAATGCGTTCAATTCTTCAGTGTTCCATTTGCAGTTGAGTACAAATGTGCCACCTTTTTTGAGGCCTTTTAACAAATCATATTGGTGAACGTAAGATTGATTGTGGCATGCAACATAATCCGCTTCATCGATAAGGTAAGTAGAACGAATGACGTTTTTACCAAATCTTAAGTGAGATACTGTGATACCGCCTGATTTCTTAGAGTCATATGAGAAGTAACCTTGTGCATATAAATCCGTCTTATCACCGATGATTTTGATCGCGCTCTTATTTGCGCCAACAGTACCATCTGAACCAAGACCCCAGAATTTGCAACGAATTGTGCCTTCAGTTTCAGCAACGATTTGCTCTTCAATATTAAGTGATAAATTAGTTACGTCATCGACGATACCTAATGTGAAATCGTTAGCAGGTGATGCTTTTTTAAGTTCATCGTATACGCGCTTAACATGTGTTGGCGTCGTATCTTTTGAACCAAGGCCGTATCTACCGCCTACGATAATCGGTGCATTTTCTTTGCCGTAGAACATTGCTCTAACGTCTTTGTATAATGGCTCGCCATCTGCACCTGGTTCTTTGCATCTGTCAAGTACTGCAATTTTCTTAACTGTTGCAGGTAAAACGTCGAAGAAGTATTTTGATGCCCATGGTCTGTATAGTCTAACTTTGATAAGACCTACTTTTTCGCCTTGTTTTGCTAAATAATCTATTGTCTCTTCAATTGCTTCTGTTGCAGAACCCATTGCGATGATGATATTTTCAGCATCTGGTGCACCATAGTAATTGAAAGGTTTGTAATCTCTACCAGTAATTTTGTTGATTTCGTTCATATAGTTAACAACGATTTCAGGAAGTGCGAGGTAGTATTTATTTGAAGCTTCTCTAGCCTGGAAGAAGATGTCTGGATTTTGAGCAGTTCCTCTAGTCACAGGATGTTCTGGGCTAAGTGCGCCATTTCTAAATGCATTGATTGCATCGTGATCTACGAGTCTATCAAATTCCGCATAGTCGATTGTTTCGATTTTTTGAACTTCGTGTGATGTTCTAAAACCGTCGAAGAAATGTACAAATGGCACTCTACCTTTAATAGCTGATAAATGGGCAACACCTGCAAGGTCCATAACTTCTTGAACGGAACCTGAAGCAAGGAATGCAAAACCAGTTTGTTTAGCCGCCATAACGTCTGAATGATCGCCGAAGATTGAAAGGGCATGTCCTGCAATCGCTCTCGCACTTACGTGGAATACACCCGGTAAAAGTTCGCCAGCAATTTTATACATGTTTGGAATCATCAAAAGCAATCCTTGTGATGCAGTAAAAGTAGTAGTCAATGCTCCAGCTTGTAAAGATCCGTGAACAGCACCCGCAGCACCCGCTTCAGATTGAAGCTCAGATACAGCTACAGGTCGGCCAAAAATGTTCTTTTTACCACTAGACGCCCACTCATCTACAGATTCCGCCATATTAGACGATGGGGTGATAGGGTAGATAGCGGCAACATCAGTAAATGCATATGATACATATGCAGCAGCAGTGTTACCATCCATGGTTTTCATAACTTTTTTACCCATTAAAAATAGCCTCCTTTAATAATCGTGATTACAAAAACAGTATAGTATGCAACATACATTCCTGTCAATTGACGTAAAGCCGTATCGATTGCTAAATTGTTAATCATTTGACATAACCCTTCAAATGTACATATCACTAAAGTTTCATGTCCATTATATATAAGTTTTGTCTTGATGTAAACCTCAAGTACAGTTTAATCTCAAATAGTATTATAGCATAGTTGTATTTTGTATACAATTCCAACGTGTAATTAATA
Source organism: Acidaminobacteraceae bacterium (assembly GCA_942493125.1). Taxonomy (GTDB): domain Bacteria; phylum Bacillota; class Clostridia; order Peptostreptococcales; family Acidaminobacteraceae; genus Fusibacter_C. The sequence continues at coordinate 1,693,850 of OW818667.1, forward strand.
ATCCAAAATTAATCTACAAATTACGCGTTTTTTCTACTATAATATAAGCATGAAAAACTATCGAGGTGCTATATGAATTGTAAATTAAGTATCAATGAAGACATTCACTGGATTGGCGTCAACGACCGCGAAACTACACTTTTCGAAAACTATTGGCCGCTTGAAAAGGGCGTCGCGTATAACTCTTATCTGATCGTGGATGAAAAAATCGCCATACTTGACACTGTCAAGTTCAATAAAACGACAGAGTATCTAGAAAAAATCAAGTCGCTGATTGGCGATCGACAAGTAGATTATCTAATTGTCAACCACATGGAGCCTGATCACTCTGGATCTATGTTAGCGCTTTTAGGTGCCTATCCAAATATGCAGATTGTCGGTAATAAAAAGACGTTTCCATTTATTGAAGGGTTTTATGGCATCACAAAGAATTATTACGAGGTTGGTGATGAAGACTTAATCGACCTTGGAAAACACAAACTCAGATTCTATTTGACACCTATGGTGCATTGGCCAGAAACGATGATGACTTTTGATGAAACAACTGGCGTGTTATTCTCCATGGACGCATTTGGCGGATTTGGCGCACTTGATGGTGGTATTTTTGACGATGAAATCAACTACGATTTTTACGAAGATGAAACGAGACGCTACTATAGTAATATCGTTGCAAAGTACAGCCCAATGGTACAGCGCAGTCTTAAAAAGCTCAGTGGCTTGACCATTAAGATGATCGCTCCAACCCACGGTCCCGTTTGGAGAAGCAATCCAGGCAAAATCGTAGACCTTTACGACAAATGGAGCCGCTTTGAGGCGGAACGTGGCGTCGTCATCGTTTACGGTTCCATGTATGGCAACACCGCAAAAATGGCTGACTATTTAGCGCGTATCATCTCAGAACACGGCATCAAGAACGTTAAAGTATTTGACGCATCGAAGACGCACAGCTCTTATATTCTAAGTGAGATATGGAAATACAAAGCGGTCGTCATCGGTTCATGTGCCTATAACACGAAAGTGTTTAGCTCAGTTGAAACGGTCTTAGCTAAGCTTGGCAACTCAGGACTGAAGGACAGATACATTTCTGTATTTGGCAACAAATCTTGGTCAGGTGGTGGCGTTTCAGGTATCGAGGCGTTTGTAAGCGAAGTTGGTTGGGAAAAAATTGGCCCTTCTATCGAAGCGACCTATTCACCGAAAGATCCAGAATTTGTACTGCTCAGCAAACTCGGAAAAGAAATCGCGGACAGACTGGATGCAGATTATCCAGTTGAATAACGGATAGGTTTTTTATAACTAGCTTTATATAAGAAAAAAGAAAAAATAGGTAGAATCGCCTATTTTTTCTTTTTTTATGTTCTTTTATTAAAAAGGGGTTCCATCACCATAACATCAATTGATCCGCTTCAAACTGAAGTTTTTCTCTAAAATTAGGATGTGCAATACTGATTAAGCGCTTGACGCGTTCTCTTACCGAGGTACCTCTTAACGAGACAATACCATACTCTGTGACCACATAGTCAACGTCATTTCTTGATAAAGATACAATTGCTCCTGGCGTTAAAGTTGAGACGATTTTCGATTTTTCAATGTGTTCACCAGTATTCGGGTCCATCACGGTGGTTGTCGCGTATAACGCAATGAACGATTTGCCACCAACGGCATTTTGTGCACCTATGGCTGTATCGGCTTGTCCACCAGTACCACTGATTTGTCTTGACCCAACCGATTCCGAACAACATTGCCCCGTCAAATCGACTTCTATCGAAGTATTTATTGAAACCATCTTATGGTTGCGTCCCAGTATATAAGGGTCGTTGACATACGTGCCGCGTCTGATTTCTATACTAGGATTATCGTTGACGAAATTGTAAAGCTTTTGACTACCAAGGACAAACGCTGCCACCATTTTTTCTGGATGTAGCGTTTTCTTGCTGTTGTCGACAGCGCCACATTCGACGAGATCCACCATGCCATCTGTGAACATCTCGGTGTGAATGCCGAGATGCTTTTTATCCCTAAGAGCCCAGGCAACTGCATTTGGGATGCCACCGATTCCGAGCTGGATCGTCGAGCCATCTTCTATGAGATCGGCAATGTACTGTCCAATCTTTCGATCTTTATCATTGATCTCAGAAATGGGAAGCTCAGGCATCTTATACTCTGCTTCAACAAAATAATCCACTTTTGAAGCATGTAGCAGCGTATCACCGAAAGTTCGAGGGACATTGGGGTTGACCTCTAAAACAACCAGATCTGCATGTTCGATCATCTCTTTTTCATATACGGCGCTAAGTCCCAAAGATACATAGCCGTGTGCATCAATTGGTGAACAATTGCCGATGTACACATTAGGTTTTCTAAAATCCATTCTTTTAGTCACTGCAAAATGAAGATGGTTGGGTATGAAGGTAATATTCTTATTGACATGCAGTTTACGCATGACATTGCTATAAAACCACCCTTCCATCAGAAACACGTCTTTGTATTTGGGATTGACAAAATAATCGTAGCTACCCATTGGCAAGCAATTGATGATATGGACATCCTCAAGCCGATGCGCTTCTTCATGAAGTCTTTCGAGAATTGCTCTTGGTTCTGAAGCGCCAAGACCGTTACCAATATGATCCCCTGATTGGATCAATGGGAGTACATTTTCAACGCGGACGCATTTCTTATGATAATCTGATTTAACGAACAACACCTTCACCCCCTTCTCCCCAAATGATTACATTCGCTGCCCATGCATAGCCAATCCCAGCTGCGATCATCGACACAACCGACCCCTCTTTCAGTTTCCCACGTCTTTGTGCGAGATGCAGCGACAGAATTTGATCCACTTGACCTATATGACCGAATTCACTAAGGTAGATGGACTGACTCTCATCTAATCCCAATTGTTCAAGCATCAGTTTATGCATAGAGTACTTAAAATGTAGCACAGCTAAGTAATCGAGTTTGGCTTTGGGAACATTTGATTTTTCAAATGCTAGGTCGATACAACGCATCCAATTGCTCATGGAAACATCATTCAACCTACTTTTCATATGCTCAGCATCCATGAGCCTTAGTGACTTATAGGCCTCTTCATTATTGTTAACGTTAATCGGATTGACGATGCCGCCGATTTCAACACCAGCATCTCTGGCCATGCTACCATCTGACATAATATGCGTCTCAAGTAGTAAATTTCTATAATAGTTGGCTTTCAGAATAATTGCCCCTGCGCCTGCTCCTAAGTTGAACATCATACTCATATTCTTGTCCGTATAATCGACAAAGTCACCATTTCTATATCCACCGCAGATTAAAATTGTATCTATTGTGGCATCCGCAATCAACATATCTCTTGCCATCTTCATTGCCGTGACTGTCGTACAGCATCTGTTTTGAACATCAATTCCCCATGCGTTTTTTGCACCGATTTGTTCTTGAATGTAGATGGCCGATGTCGTCAAGGGGTATTCTTTCCATTCTTCGCCCATACATAAGACGACATCTATATCCAATGGATCAACTCCGGTATTTTTCAAACAATCCAGCGCCGCCTTAACGCCCATCTCTTGAGTCCCATCACCTGTTCCAGGCACGGGCTTTTGTGTAAATCCTAATTTTTCTATGATTGCATGCTCCGTCCATAAACCTTGAGTGGCTTCAGCGATTTCCTTTGCTGTGATGAGATGCTCTGGGATATATATACCTGTTCCAACGATTCCTACTGTTCTGTTTTGCATGGATTGCCTCCTGAGATTCATTCACGACTATTTAAGAAACAACTTCTTATAAGATGTATCGCAAGAGTCGTGCCAAATTCGTTTGCAAGTGAAATCAATCAAATCACAAGTACACAGACATTTTAAGTGCCAAACTATGTTCAGAATGTTGTACAAAAAAAAGACACTGTCCACAAATTGTACAACAGTTTGCGGACAGTGCTTTTTGCATTCTCAATATTTATTCTTGAATCATCTCGATGTTGAATTTTTCAATTTTCTCATACAGGCTCGTTCTACTGATCCCCAAGATTTTTGCAGCCTTCAGTTTATTGTAGTTTACAGCATTCAAACACTTTAAGATAGTCGCTTTTTCTACTTCTTCAACAGCGTGTCTTAAACTAGTCAATATCGTTACTTCAGTTGTTTCATTGGGCTTGTGGGCGATGATAAAAGGGGGTAAGTGTTGTATTTCAATCGTTTCACCCTCCGTCATGTTGATGGCACGTTCTACGACATTCTCGAGTTCTCTAATATTGCCTGGCCAATTATACGCTTTTAAACAGTCAAGTGCATCAACCGTGATATTGCTGACATACTTCCCAAGTGAATTTGACAATTTTTCCATCAACTTGAGCGTTAAAATCTCTATATCCTCTTTTCGAGAACGCAATGGCGGGACTTCAACATTTATGACGTTGAGCCTATAATACAAATCTTCTCTAAACTCACCTTCTTTGATGCGCGTCTCTAAATCTCTATTGGTTGCTGCAATGATACGACAGTCGATTGGGATCGTCTTATTACCACCGATACGTTCGACTTCTTTCTCTTGCAGAACTCTTAAGATTTTCACCTGCATATCAAGTGGCATGTCACCAATCTCATCTAAAAATATAGTGCCACCATTTGCAAGTTCAAACTTACCGATTTTTCCTTGCTTCTTAGCACCTGTAAAAGCCCCCTCTTCATAGCCAAACAATTCTGATTCCAACAAATCCTTTGGAATGGCTGCGCAGTTGATCTTTATGAATGGACCATCGAATCGTTTGCTATCGTTGTGTATTGCGTGAGCAAACAACTCTTTGCCAGTGCCACTTTCGCCGTTGATGAGAACGTTTGAATCCGTTTTTGCAGCCTTCGCAGCCATGCCTTTTACCACTTGCATGACAACGGAATTGCCAATGATGGATTGCCAAGAGTATTTTGCACCACGCATGTTTTTAAGCTCTTCTTGATAGATATGCAATTTACCTTCAAGCAGCTTGTTTTTTTCAAGCACTTCTTGGAGCTTTTTTAGATCATCAAAAATAACCATACCAAAGCCATAGACGACTTCGCCATCTTCATCCAGAACTGGGATGCGATGTACAATAGCGGTATGTCCATTTGTAAATTTGTGTTTATGCGCAAACTCTGGTTGCTTATTTTTAATGACAAATGGAAACCTAGAATTTGGATCAACGATTTGAACTTTCTTACCTATAATCTCACTTCTTTGGTAACCAAGATAGTCCGCAAAGGATTCATTGATCATGAGAACTTCTGTTTCCTTATTGACCAGGATGATTGGGATGGAGATTGGATCAAATATTTGATGTAGCCTTTTAATAAACAAATCGTCAGTTAAATTGCCTTTTTCCCCCGTATAATTGCTCATCTCATCACACTCTTTCGAAATATTCTAATATTTTCTTTATTATAGTCCTTTTGATAACAGTATCAAAGGTTATCTTATAATTAATAAGCACGCAATAATCATGCCACAAAACCTTGCCTTCTCTTATGAAAATGGACCTTATCCCGTCTGTCAAAAAGACAACTGAGATAAAGCCCATTTTGTTAAGGAGATGGTTCAGGTTTGAATGCGTGTTTGACTAGCTTTTTTGAACAATAACGGTTCCGGTTAATCCGTCGATGCCTTCTTTTGCTTTTTCAAGTGATGTGATCAATGCTTTTCGCCCTGGTGACGATTTTGCAAATTTTATGGCCGCCTGTACTTTAGGCAACATGCTGCCAGGCGCAAAATGGCCTTCTATAATATATTTTTCTGCTTCATCGATAGACAGTTCACTGAGCCATGCCACATCAGGTTTGCCAAAATTGATAGCCACTTTTTCAACGGCAGTCAATATGATGAGGTAGTCAGCTTCGAGTATTTCTGCAATCTTTGCAGAAGCGAAATCCTTATCGATAACTGCTGGTATGCCTATCAGCTTATTTCCCTCTTGATAGACGGGAATGCCACCACCACCTACAGTGATAACAATGTGCCCATGTTTGACCAAAGCTTTTACCGTCTCTTTTTCTGCGACATCGATTGGTTGAGGTGATGCAACAACACGTCGCCAACCTCTACCAGCGTCTTCAATCATCGTATAGCCTTTTTCAGTTGCCTGTTTGTCGGCTTCTTCTTTTGTATAGAAGGCACCAATCGGTTTCGTAGGTTTGCTAAATGCTGGATCGTTTTTATCCACGATCACTTGCGTGATGACTGTCGCAACAGGGTTTTGCATCCCTCTATTTAAGAGTTCCTCACGGATTGCATTTTGTAAATGATAACCGATGTAACCTTGACTCATAGCGCCACATTCGGGAAATGGCATCTCTGGCGTATTTGCTGTTGAGCCTGCTGAAGTTGACATTGCCAAATTGATCATGCCCACTTGAGGGCCGTTTCCATGAGCTAGTATCACTTCATGTCCAGCTTCTATCAAATCGACAATTGGTTTTGCCGTGTTCTTAACGAGTTCAATCTGTTCTTCAGGTGTGTTGCCAAGAGCGTTTCCACCAAGTGCAACGACGATTTTGTCCTTCATTTTCATACTATATTGCCTCCGAGTGTCTATGTGTTTATGTGCACTTTATTTACTTATAAATTTCCGATGGTTGCGACCATGACAGCTTTGATGGTATGCATTCTGTTTTCCGCTTCATCAAAGACGACAGAATGTTTGCTTCTAAACACTTCATCAGAAACTTCCATCTCTTTTATGCCAAAGTCCTTCTCGATTTGTTTGCCTACTTCAGTCATGTTGTCATGATAAGCAGGTAAACAATGCATGAAGAGGACATCTGGATTATTTGTACGCTTGATCATATCCATGTTGACTTGGTATGGTTTAAGCATTTTGATGCGCTCTTCAAAGAGATGTTCTTCGCCCATGGACACCCATACGTCTGTATAAATAACATCTGCACTTTCAACTGCAGCGACATCTTCAGAGAATTCAAGGACTGCACCGGTCTCTTTTGCAACTTTTTTCATTTCATCAACGAGGTCTTCTGATGGCCAAAGTGATTTAGGTGCAAGGGCAACAAAGTGCATCCCCATCTTTGCACAACCGATCATCAGTGAATTGCCCATATTATTTCTCGCATCGCCCGCATAGACAAATTTCACTTTATTAAGCGGTTTATCAACGTGTTCCATGATTGTTAAAAAGTCGGCGAGAATCTGCGTTGGATGATACATGTCTGTCAAGCCGTTCCAAACTGGAACGCCAGAGTATTTTGCCAACTCTTCGACCGTTTTTTGCTCAAAACCTCTAAATTCAATACCATCATAGAATCTGCCAAGTACGCGTGCCGTATCTTCAATGCTCTCTTTTTTGCCCATTTGACTGTTTGTAAGGAATGTGACACTCGCACCTTCGTCAAATGCCGCCACTTCAAAAGCGCAACGCGTTCTAGTTGAGGTCTTGTCGAAAATCAAGCAAATATTTTTTCTTTCAAGTAAATCGCCTTTAATTCCAGCTCTTTTTTTATTTTTCAAATCTTTGGACAAATCCAGTAAATATCTAATTTCTTCGGGTGTAAAGTCTTTCAGTGTCAATAGATGTCTTCCTCTTAAATTGATTGGCATAGTGATTCCTCCTCAAATTATGATCTTATTATATAGTAGCTTCTTGCATTTTTACTTTGTGATTAAATCGCGATAAAGCGGCATCGACATACAACGTGGGCCACCTCTGCCTCTTGATAATTCAGAGGATGGAATCTCATGTAGTTTCACACCTTCTTCAATCAAGAGCTTATTCGTTACGTGATTTCTTGAATAGACAACCACTTCACCTGGCGCTATCGCAAGTGTGTTAGAGCCATCGTTCCACTGTTCTCTACCGGCATCAATGCCCTTTTTACCACCGCAGCGTATCAATTTTACGGAGTCGACTTCCAAATACTTGCTTAAAATGGTTTCGAGCGTTTGATACTCGCGTACTATTTTGAATTCCCCTTTAAGCTTTGATCTTGTCAGCGAATAGACGGTTAATGGCCCTTCTATTTCTGGATGAATGGTAAATACATTGTGATCTACCATTGTAAATACAGTATCCAAATGCATGAATGCGCGTTCTTTTGGTATATCAAATGCCAATATCGTTTCAAAAGGTTGACCGTCTGAAAATATGTTTTTAGCAATAATTTCGATGGCATCGGAATCCGTTCTTTCAGAGATGCCAATTGCTACGACTTTGTCACTCAGAACGAGCACATCGCCGCCTTCTATGGAATTTGAATACGTTCTATCATACCAAAAAGGTATGCTCAGATTTTTGTAGTCTTTATGATATTTAAAGATGAATTTAGAGAATATTGTCTCTCTACATCTTGTAATCGTTCTCATTTTGTTAAGTGCAATGCCATTTCCAACGGTTGAAAAAGGATCTCGTGTGAAATAAAGATTCGGCATTGGGTCAACGATGAAAGGATAGTCCATTTCCACTAAATCCGCCAAAGTGCGTAGCGAAGATATTTTAAGCTCTTCACGGCGTATTCCCGACATCATTTTATCAACCATCGCTTTCGTATCCGTAAACGATTTGTAGTACTCTCTGACTTGATCCACTCTAAATCTATTCTTGAGACCTGCTTCGGAGACAAAATCCTCAATGAAGATTTCTCTCAAAGTGCGGTCCTCAAGCGTTTCTGCTACCAAATTTTCTAGATAGCATACTTCGATACCATTTTTGGTGAATACCTGAGCAAAGGCGTCATGTTCTTCACGTGCCACTTTTAAATAGGGTATATCATCAAACAACAGCCTTTTCATTAAATCCGGTGTAAGATTTTCAATTTCTTCACCAGGCCTGTGTAGTAAAACCTTTCTTAGCTTCCCAATTTCTGAATAGATCTGTAACCCGTTGAGATTCATTTGAACACCTCTTTCAGCTTTGGTTGTAATTAATTGGTATTTTATTCACACTGCTTTATGCACCTATAGTATAGCACTCAATGAAAAACAAATTCAAGTGTTCATTTTACAAGCTTTCAAGGATTTGACCGAATTTTCAAATTATTTTGCATATTCATGCAGTGCATATTTTACCATAAACTGTTTTTAAAGATCACTTGGACTTTTTAACCGCATCGACGCGTTTGTGAAAAAATGTCCCTAGTTTACAATGTGTATAAAAATTTATTGCCTTACATAAAATAATTTTTATGCATTTTGAGATTTAATCATTTTTTAATAACTCTTGTTGGCGAATTTGATATGATATAGGCAGAATAACGAATTATTATAAAGGGGTTGACCTTATGATAAAATTGACAAGTATCTTATTTATATGTTTTGCAGCTTTGATGATATTACTTGGTATCATCATTACATTGGTACCCTCTTTGAGTGCATTTGATTTCATGATCAACATTTTGGCAATTTGCCTCCTTATAACTGGCATTGTGCTGATCATAGCACTTATTTTTGATCGATTTAAAGATTCAAAATCAGAAGGCGACGATTATAAAAAATATTAAGAACAACTCAAATAATAGGAGGTCATGATGCTGTTAGTAAATACGCCAGATATTCCTGGAAAAAAAATAACTCAGACACTTTACATGGTCAAAGGCAGTACCATTCGCGCAAAGCATATTGGCAAAGACATCGTGTCAGGATTTAGACATCTCGTTGGTGGCGAAATGAAAGAGTATAGTGAAATGCTCAACGAAGCAAGACAAATTGCGACGAAAATCATGGTTGATGAAGCAAAAGGTCTCGGCGCGAATGCCATTATCAATGTAAGATATACCACTTCTAGCGTCATTCAAGGCGCTGCAGAAATCTTAGCCTACGGTACAGCAGTAATCTATGAAGAATAAGTATGAAATTGTATAATTACCTAATAAGTCACAGGCATAACCCATATGCCTTTTTTTTTACGTTAAAAATGTATCAAGTTTCCTTAATAAAAATTGAAATTTCATAAACTTTTGGTATAATAGGTTTAGGTTGTTTGCAAAACACTTAGGAGGTGGCTTATGAGGAAATTATTTAGTCTATTGCTCGTATTGGTTATGATGAGCAGTTTATTTATTGGATGTGCAAAAGATGAACCTGCAGTAGAAGAAACGACAGCAGCTGAAACAACAGCAGCAGAGTCGACTGAAGCAACAACAACTGCAGATGGCACTTTAGCAGATGGTATCTACTTTGCATCTGATGACGCTTTTGATGCTGAATCAGGTTGGAAGTCAGTTGTAACAATTGAAGTAGCTGGTGGCAAAATCACTACTGTTGATTGGAATGGCGCTAATATCGCTGCTGGTAAAGACAAAAAAACAACTTCAACTGATGGCGAATACGGAATGGTTGAATTTGGTAAAGCATCATCAGAATGGCATGAACAAGCTGCTTTAGCTGAAGCTTACTTAGTTGAAAACCAAACACTTGCTAACTTGACTACAGATGCTGAAGGTAAAACTGACGCTGTAGCTGGCGTTACAATAGCTGTGTCTGATTTTACTACTTTAGTTGAAAAAGCATTAGCAGCTGGTCCAGTTGGAACAGGTAAATTTGTTGATGGTACATTCTACGCAGAAGAAGCAGCATTTAATGCTGAAAATGGCTGGAAAGAAAACGCTTCTTTCACAGTAATCAACGGTTTTGTTGTTGCAGCTAACTGGAATGGTACAAGCGAAGCAACTACAAAAGACAAGAAAACATTCTCTGCTGATGGCGAATACAAGATGGTAGAAATCGGTAAAGCAATCGCTGAATGGCATGAACAAGCAGCTTTAGTTGAAGGATTCTTAGTAGATTCACAAGATTTCGATGCAATCACTTTAACAGATGCTGATGGTCACACAGATGCAGTTTCAGGCGTTTCAATGAAAGTTCTTTCTTTCGTTGACTTAGCAAAACAAGCTCTTAAATTAAGATAATATTGAATAGAGAAATGCAAACAACAACACCTAAAAAAAAATAAACAAGCCGAAAGGCTTGTTTTTTTATGTGCTTATTTTGAAGTGTCTTTACTTGTTCCTACTTTGTCAGTTCCTTTACCGTATAACTATCGTTGGTCAGTATAAATTTGTCTCCCAATCCACTTGTGATGTAAACTGAGCGATCTGCCATCACAAAGACTGCTTCTATATTTTCAAGTTCTTCAACAAGTTCAAAACCAGCTTCGAGCCCGAGTAGGAAAACTGTTGTTGATAAAGCGTCACCATCGACAGATAGTTCAGAGATAATCGATACCGACATCATATCATTTTGCTCAGGATAACCAACTTTTGGATTGATCAAATGGTGGTATCGTATATCACCATCTATAAAGAACCGCTCATATATTCCTGAAGAAACAATTGAATTATCTTCTAGTTTTAGTATCCCCATCGTCGAACCTGCATCTGATTCTGGATCTCTAACGCCGATTGCCCAAGTATCACTATTCGGCTTAGTACCTACAGTAAGTACATTACCACCTAAATTGATAATGGCGCTAGAATAACCTTCTTCCAATATCAGGTCTTTCACTCGATCGGCAATGTACCCTTTCGCTATCGCGCCTAAGTCCAATGACATGTTTTTTTCAGGTAAAAAGATTGTCTTTTCATTTTCATCGATTACGATAGTTTTATAGTCGATTAATGTCATTTTTTCTTTGATGTCCGCTTCATTCGGAACATTTGCAAAGTCCGTACCTATTCCCCACAAATCCACAAGAGGTCCTATAGATATATCAAATAGACCATCTGAATATCCAGCAAATTCGATACCAAGTCGAACAATCTCAAGAAGTTCATCATTCACTTTTACTGGTGCAATGCCGGCATTCTCATTTATTTGGTTAAGCTCTGTGCCAGCGATACTCTTTGATATCATATATTCATAGTAATCGATTAAATTAAATAACTTATCAAAGACCTCTGTTGGAACTTCTTTATCTGCATATATGCTCAACGTGATATACGTACCAAGTTGAAAACTCTCTTGCGAGGTTATGATGCTATTTGTCTTAGAATCGTTTTTTATCGTCTTTTCGTTTTTAATAATTGTGTGTACTTCACTCGCTTCTGTTGTTTCAACGCTTTCAGTGGTTATCTCTGAGCCGGTTTCCGTTGTCGCCTCTGTTGTTTCCACTTGATTGTTACACCCGCTAAGGATGAGCGCAATGCTCATGATAACGATTAAGCCTCTTTTAAATTTCATGCTGCCTCCTAAAAAATCCTATCTTTCTATTCATATGTCAACACTCGATTCAATCCATCGATTGATGAGAAAATGCCTTATTCATTATACCATAATAGACTGACAAGTCATCTATTTACAGTTATAATATTTATAAAAAAACATTCCATGGAGATGCCGATGAAAAAAATAATTTCAGCAAGAGAAATCCATACAATGTCACAAAATTCACCAACGGTTAAGCATTTGATTATCGAAGACGGTTTTGTGGTCGACGTCCTTAATGATCTTCCAGATGCGCACTACAAGGAATACGAACACGTGCAGTTTCCAGATAGCATCATTTATCCTTCTTTCAACGATACGCATATGCATCTGATTGGTTATGGCGCTTCACTGAGCGAATGCCAACTTGAACATACTTATAGCATTGAGCAACTCAAAGAGCGTTTGGCGCAATATGTTAGTCAAATTGATGCACGAATTGCTGCTGAGAATCGAGGCTTTGATGGTGGCGTTGATTCAACTGTTGATGCTGATATAATAACCGGACGCGGCTGGAACCATGATGATTTTGCCGAGGGCAGATTGCCCAACCGCTACGATCTTGATGAGATATGTTCAGATAGACCAGTGATATTGAGACGCGCATGCGGACATATTGCCGTCGTCAACAGCGTTGCATTAGAACGCTTCAATATTTCAGCAAATACAACCGTTGAGGGAGGTGAAGTATGCTCCAAAAATGGGATTCCTACAGGTATTCTTAAGGAAAATGCCATTATGCTGATTCAGAAACCAATGTCCATGGCCGATATTAAGAAGCATATCCTCTTAGCACAAGCAAAACTCAATGCCTATGGCATAACTTCGGTGCAAACAGACGATTTAATCATGGTAACTCAAGACAAGCACCGCGACCTGATACAGCTATATAAAGAGATGGCAGAAAGCCAAGCTTTGACAGTGCGCGTTTATCTGCAAGCCCAATTTTTCAGTTTGGACAACTTTAAAAGACAAGTTGAAGGTGGCTATCGACAAAACGCAGGCAATCTCCTTTATAAGAATGGTCCGTTAAAAATCTTGGCGGATGGCAGTTTGGGTGCTAGAACAGCTAAGCTTAGAGCACCCTATCATGATGATGCGTCCGCAGAAGGCATCTTCATTCATACTGAAGACGAACTTCGTGCACTTATGACATATGCTTTTGAGAATCAAATAGATGTCGCCATACACGGCATCGGTGATTACACAATTCAGTTTGCAGTCGATGCACTCACGCAGTTGCAAGGACAATATCCTCGTGACAATGCGCGAAATGCCATCATACACTGCCAGATTATGGACGATGCTTTGATAGAAGCTATGGCCAAATCAAATATTGACGCTCTAGTTCAACCCGTCTTTCTTGAATACGATATGACAATCGTAGAATCCAGAGTTGGTAAGGCATTGGCTAAATCATCATACGCATACAAAACGATGCTTGAATCTGGCATTAAACTTGGCTTCGGTTCTGATGCGCCTGTTGAGGACCCAAATCCATTTAGAAGCTTGTATTATGCAATGACACGTAAACGTCCTGATGGCAGATCATATTTTGTCGATGAATGCATTACATTGAATCAAGCATTATCAGCTTTCACATCTGATGCTGCCTATTTTTCACACGAAGAGAAAATCAAAGGCAAGCTGGAAAAAGGGTATCTGGCGGATTTCATCGTCGTTTCAAAACCTCTTGATTCACTATCACCTAATGCGCTCTTAGAAATGGATATAACCGCTACTTATTTGGGTGGCACCTGTGTTTATAAAAAGATCTGATACAAAATCAAAGCTCGGCACCTTATGCTTAATATCGCATAAGGATCGCCGAGCTTTTCTATTTTAATGTGTCGATTTTATGACGCTGTCAAAGCATAAACGCCTTTATTTTTTACCATGAAGATCTGATCGTAGTGCTTTTTACTTTCTTCAAATACGACATGACTGACGTTGATGACCGTGACGCCATCCAGAGCAAGTAGCGTCTTTTCTATTTCGCTGGCTATTTTAGGATCAAAACTTGCAAAGGCTTCATCTAAGATGATGATTTTAGCATGTTGAAGTAAACCTCTCGCTATGGCTAAACGACTCTTTTCGCCACCAGATATATTTTTCCCATTGTCATAAAGCATCCTGCCTAGTCCTTCTGGGTGATTCTCAACAAAGTCAGTAAGTCCAGCACGTTCGATGGCAATCTGTATATCTGCCTCTGAATAGTTTTTATAAAGGCATAGATTGTTTCTGATGGTGTCTTCAAAGATAAACACGTGTTGTTCAATATTTGCAAGTTGATGAAAATACGTTTCCTTGGTGATATGCTTGATGTTTTGTCGATCAAGATGAATAATGCCGCTTGCTGGGTTAAAATACTTTCGGATCAATTTGAGCAAAGTGGATTTACCGCCGCCACTTGGACCGATAATCAAGTACTTTTTCCCCCTGTCAATGCTAAGGTTAATCTGACTGAGCACCTCTTGATTTTCATACGAAAAATCTACATTTTCAAATTGAATCGCATGCTTAAAATCGTCAATTGCAATCGTTTCGTCGCTGATTTGAACATCGTCGAGCAGCTTCTGAATTTTGCTGAAGATGCCCTTGCTGGACATAATCTTGGGAATCCATTCACTGATTTGCATCAGCGGGAACATAATTTTTTCCATATTAGTTACGATCAATATGACGCCGCCAAGGGTAAGTGAACCCGTAATTGCCATGTATGCCGAAAATGCTAGTAGACTGTACATCATCGACATCATCAAAAAGTTTTCTGTAGCACTAATGTACGAAATGATTCTGTCAATCAAATACCCTTTTTCCTGAATGTCTTCTGACTTTCTATAAAAATCGTCTCGAACTTTTTGATTGAGGTTATTGGATTTGATGATGTGGAATGCGCTCAAGAATTCTTTGATATAGGAAGTGTAGCTCGTATAAAAGGCACTCCTATGCTCTTGATGCTTCTGTAGTGGCTTACCCATTATCACAGATACCAAAGTTCCAATAACGCCTAAAGCAACACCGAATAAAAGAGCTATTGGACTGACATAAGCGATGACAATCATGCCGACTAGAAAGCTCATCGATTGAACGATCACTTCATAGATGCCATCGATGAAATTGGTCTCTATGTTTGATATATCGTTGGTCAATGTACTTAGGTAAATCGAAGTGTTTTCCGATTGAAATTTGTTGATGTCCTTCTCAAAAATTTTCTCGATATAATGTTTCTTAGCTCGTACGATTGCATTTTTTTTATATAACCCTTTTACATAAGCCAACAATAAATTTGAAGGAACAAGAAGTAAAGCAAGTGAAAAGAGGACTATGGTCTGTGATTTAAAACCTGATTTATCTAAATCTACCACGGCATCAATAGCCTTCATCATCTGAATAGAGATTAAACCGTCCAAGGCGAAGCCGATGATCGCAACGAAGGCTGCTAAATAGAGAAATGGTGATGCCTTCAATATGGTATTTCTCATGCTGTCACCACCTCCTTGAAATAAACAGCGCTTGGATATTCGTGTAAAATGCCGTTTTTAATTTCCAAAACATAATCATATCGATCTGTTATGCCTTCATAGTATCTGTGTGAAATGGATACGACCGTACTTTCCAGTGCCAATATCGTCTCTTCAATTTCGCGTCCCAATTGCTCATTGAGACTTGATGTCGCTTCGTCGGCAAAGAGTATGTCCGATTTTTTCAATATAGAGCGTGCTATAGAGATTCTCTGTCGTTGACCACCTGAAAGGTTCTTCCCATTTTCTTGTAACATGAGTTCAAGCCCTTCCTCTTTAAGATCGATTAGATCTCTGAGTCCCGACCTTACGATAGCAGACTCCAGGACTTCTTCAGGCACATCTTTATAAAGTGTGATATTGTTTCTAAGTGTGTCTTCAAATAAAAAGACATCTTGATAGATATAAGAGACATTGTTGTTAAAATCTTCTGATGAAATATGGTGATAATCGGCACCATCAATGCGGATCTTACCTGAATAATCTTCATATATTTTAGAGAGCAGCTTGATGAGTGTCGATTTACCGGCACCACTTGCTCCTTTAAGTAAGTATTTCTTGCCCTTCAACAACTTGAAGCTCGCATTTCGGAGCACGCTTTTGTCTTCATAAGTAAAACTCAAATCGTCCACTTCGATACACGCATTAAAAGTGAACGGCACGCGTTCCAAGATTTGCTCGGATTCTTTCTCATCCGATTTTGTTATTTTTTCATAAATTTTAACGGACGCTTTGAGTTCATTGAATAGTGGGATCACTTGTCCAATAGGCCAAACACATGCGTTTGCGAGTTGTAGCATAAATGTGATGCGAAGTATTGACACACCGTTAAACCCTTGAAGCATCAAGTACATGAGGATGCCAATAAAAATCATGTAGCGCATAATATTCGTTAAACTGCGTTGTCCTTCAGTAAAGACTGTAAATTGGAACCGTTTCTTTTCTACTTGATCGATGGTTTGCATCGTTTGAAGTAAGAATTTGTCCTCAATATTATTGAGTTTCAAAATTTCAAGGCCATTAAATGTATTTGAGGCTTTGACAGTAAATTGTTCATTTAAGGTAGAAACATCTTCTTGCATGGCGACTGTTTTGCCTTCAAATCTTGTGATAATCCAAAAGACTACAAAAGATATTACGAATATGCCAATAGCGAACTTCCAATCGAAATATAGCAGGATCAACAATGAAAAGACATAGACACCGCCATTGAATATAAGGTTTAATAATCGTAAAAAAAAGTTTTGTTCAAAAGTATTGATATCGTTAATAAGGTTTGATATATACACTTCTTTTGATTTTTTACTAAAGTGCGCATAACTGTAATTCAATATTTTATCAAATGCCTGCATTCTAATATCGAGTAGTGTATCCCGCATAAATCTGATTCGCATAAACCTAGATAGCAGCTGTAATAATGAAGAAACTACAACGATCCCTGCGATTATCGCAACAGCACCATAGAAAGCGGTCAAGCTTGCTTTCTCTATGACACCGATTAGATACGCAAATCCAAAATTGCTCATGAGTTGATTGACTACAGGTAGAAAACAGGCGAGCACGTAGAGTGTAAATGCTTTTTTGCGTTTCAATAACAAAGTCTTCATGTGCGTCTCGCCCCCCTCAACTTTTTATAACTTGTCGATACTTATTTTGCCCGAAACTGTGGAAGCACTGATGCTTTTAACTTCAGAACGGTTTTCAATGCTCACAGATCGTTTTCCGGAATTTGATTTATTGACAACTGCAAAGCCATTTGTTTCAATGCCGCCTGATATGGAATCAAGCTTCAGGTTAAAACTTTCAGGTTCTACTAAATGTAATGAAATCCTACCTGAAATCGTACTCGCATGAACATTGCTAAGTAAAGCACCGCAGTCCGCATCAATAGCACCTGAAACCGTCTTGCACTCGAGATAATATTGATCGCCAGTGCATTTCACTTTTCCAGAAGTCGTTTTTAAATAACTTTTACCCGCCTTGATGTTGTCTGCGATAACGTTGCCTGAAGTCGATTTTAGTTGGATCGTCTTTGCCTTCAAATCAGCAACATACACCTTTCCACTTACCGACTTGGCCTCCAAATCGACACCTTTTAAGCCGATGAGAGAAACAGAGCCAGATACATTTGAAAATCTGCCTTTGTCTATGACGGTCTCCATAGGTATCTTAACATTGATAAAAACAGAATTTAACATCATATTGCCACTTTTGAAAAAGTCAAAGATGTCAGTTAGATTTGTTACGCGAGACTCTTTAATGGAAATCGTGTTCCGCTCTTCAATTAAGTGCAGCCAATCAGGTTTTGAAATCAGTTCGCGTGTCTTATCATCCATCAGTTCTATGGTGATATCGTCAACATTTGACCTTTCAACATTGAGTTTACATGTCGTTAAAGATACGTCAAAATCTTTAAAGTCCTTCTCAGGTGTCGCATATAGTTCTTTTTCGATGCCAAAATCTTCAGTGACGTTTTGTTTTTCAACTTGTTTGCTATAAATTTCTTCCCTGACATCGTCTTCAATTTTCTCTGTCAATTCAAGCGCTTCTATCATCTGTAGACCTTCATCCACCGTGATCTTGCCATTTTCTATCATCTTTAAAATTTCTAGTTTATCGCTCATATCTTCACCTACTCGAAATATATTTTAATCGTATGGCCATCATGCGTTTTAACATTCATGATTTCGCCGGTAGCTCCTTCATCTATGGATTGAAGGATTTCTTCATAGTTAATTTCTTCCATTGCCCCTTGAAGTTCTGGTGAGAATTTTTCTCCTATTTTCACTCCTGCCTTGAAAACGCCAAAAGGCAATTTAATATCAACTGGGTTGTTGCGACGTTCATCTTCTACATAGATTCGAATACTCTTTAACGCTTTTTTATTCGTTGTTTGCTTTTTCTTATCTGACGTACTAATCGCATCAAGAAGCTTCATACCTTCGTCAGCATTGATCGTCCCATTTTCTATCATCTTTAGAATTTTTAATGCATCTTCACTCATAGCTTTGCCTCCACTCTTTTCATTCGCCTCTTAACTTCTTAAGAGCTTCCTCCGAAGTCAATTCTCCGGTACTTAGTTTCTCCAATATTTCTTTTTTGTTGATCTCATCTTCATTTGGTTTGACGCTGTATCCAAGCGCTTCAATCACTTGGTCCAAATTTCTTCTAACCGTTGGATAAGAGATCCCTAAATCCTTTTCAATTTCTTTAATATTGCCTCTGTTTTTTACAAATATTTCGATAAATTCCTTTTGTTCTTCTGTTAAATAGCTGAATTTATCCAGTTCAAAATGTCCATCTATACCGGTCTTGCACGACTCACATTGAAGTCTGACCACCTTTAATTTTTCGTTGCATACAGGGCATTTTCCCAATACCATACGTCTCATAATTGACCTCACTTACGCAGTAATTATTGATTAATTACGCAGTAATTATTTGATAATTAACTTCTAACTCTAAAATACGCCTTTTTATAATCCAAGTCAACATCGCAATAAGTATTCTAACCAAATTCTAATAAAAAGATTAATTATATTAATCATTCAATTAATATAATTAATTATGAAATTTGCACAATTACCTAATAAGGCGCAATATCATCGTAATCCAGCAAAAAAAAAGCCCTTAGATTTCGAAAAATCTAAAAGCTTTTAATACAGACTATTTTTATGAATTTATCAGGTGTGCTTACTTTTCAATCACCTTATCTGCAGTCTTTCCAAAACCTGCAACTTCGGTAATGCTTGCCACCATACTCGCTACATTTGTAAGTTCTGAAGGGATGATCAACTTAGTCGCTTGACCGTTTGCCACTTTCGAGAGGGCTTCAAAACTCTTGAGTGTCAAGACAGATTCATCAGCGTGAACGCTCTTGAGCATATCCAAACCTTGTGCAGTCGCTTGTTGAATTTTTAGGATTGCTTCCGCTTCACCTTCAGCTTCCCTAATTTGTGCTTCCTTTTTAGCTTCAGCTCTGAGAATAGCAGCCTGTTTTTCAGCTTCAGCGCTTAATATGACGGATTCCTTTTTACCTTCTGCCACGAGAATCGCTGATCTTTTTTCACCTTCGGCTCTCAAAATCGATTCTCTTCTTTCACGCTCTGCTCTCATTTGTTTTTCCATAGCTTCTTGAATATCTTTAGGTGGTAAAATGTTTTTTAGTTCAACACGGTTGACCTTAATGCCCCATGGATCTGTTGCTTCATCAAGAATAGATCGCATCTGAGTATTTATAAGGTCTCTTGAAGAGAGTGTTTCATCGAGTTCAAGTTGTCCAATGATATTACGTAGCGTTGTTGCTGTCAAATTCTCGATGGCGACAATAGGCATTGCAACACCATAAGTATAAAGCTTCGGATCAGTGATTTGATAATAAACGATCGTATCGATCTTCATCGTGACGTTATCCTTTGTGATTACAGGTTGAGGTGGAAAATCTGCAACCATCTCTTTAAGAGATACTTTTTTTGAGATTCTATCAATCAAAGGGATTTTGAAGTGTAAGCCAGTTTCCCAAGTCATGAGATAGGCGCCCAATCTTTCAATGACATAACCATTAGATTGAGGTACAATTCTGATGTTCGTCACGATTAGGACTAGCAGTAAAATTGTAAGTGAAAAGCCAATAATGTAACCAATGTACTCCATAAAATAAACCTCCTGATAGTATGATGTTGTAAAAATATCAATTTGGAAATTGCATAATTACCTTCTGATGATTAAATTTCAAGATTTCTCTTTTCTTGAGTATTCTTTTTAATGATTAATTTGACACCTTCTATCGCTAGAACCTCAACCATATCTCCAACTACATACGTTTCACTTTCTTCGCCTTTTGCCGTCCAAATTTGTCCGTTAAGTTTGACTTGCCCAACTTCCATTGGTAAAATCATCTTTGTGACTGTCGCTGTTTTACCAATTAAAGCATCGATGTTTGTTTTATTTTGTCCAACTTTGAATACTTTACGCGCAACCGGTCTAGTGTAAATCAACAAAACGATGGCCACGACGATAAAAGACACGATTTGAACATATATATTGAAACCCAGTGCAGATGCGATTAGTGCTGCAAGAGAACCTACTGCAAACCAGATAGATGTCAATCCAAGAGTAAAAGCCTCAACTAAAGTAAAAAATACGATAAGAACCGCCCAAATTATTGATAATGTTTCGCCATCCATATGTGTCCTCCTCTTCCATTATTATTTATTTGCTAGAAATAATAATGTATAATAGTTTTAAGTATATATTAGAAATTCATTTTCCTATATAGTTTATTTATATCTTACAAATATTAAAAATATCTTAACTTCAACTTAAGAAAAGAACAATTAGATATATACTCACCTGATAGAAAGGGCTTATTATATGAAAGTTTCATCCAAACATACTATTGCTATTCTAATTTCACTGTTCGCTGTAAGCGCAGTGGCGACCATCCTCTCAAAATTACTTTCACCATTCGGAAATATTGTTGTATTTTCGGGTCTTTTTGCATTCTTTTCGCTCTTGATCTCAATAACTGCCTATTATGTAGTCAATCTTATCAACATCATCAAAAGTGGCATGCATGCTTTTGAAAGTCGTATTGACCTACCAAGGATTACAAATGAAGAAAATTTTTCAGTGTTTCGATTATTGCATTCAAAATCATTGATCAAGCTATTTCGAAACTATGAAAGCGCATTTGAGGCGGCAAAAATCAAGCTCGACGACAACGAGATGAAATTCAAAGAACTTGAACGCATCAATAAATTTAAGAACCATACACTCGACACTTTACTCAAAGTAAATCATCTTTTTCTCAATCTTAAAGATTCAAAAGATTATTATGCCATGATTCTAGCCTCAGCCATAGATGTTATCGAAAATGCCTCTAAAGGTAGCATTCTTCTTTACAATGCGGATATCGACAAATTTGAATTTCAGACTTGTGTCGGCTTCGACTTCAACGAACTTAGCAAAGTTAAGATATCACTTGAAGAAACCTTTCTTTTTAAAAATTCTCATGGCAATTATGACGAACCTATCATCATAAAAAATGTTCGGGAATACGATTCTGAATTCCTTGACAAGGATAGCAACAAACACATTGAAAGTGCTGGTGGTTTGGACATATCTGAAGCCCTCTCTTCCCCAATCATCATCGACGGCCAGATATTTGCGATCATCAATATCGATAGTGACATTGAAAACGCATTTGACGAAATCGACAAGCAACTGCTTCATTTCTTTGCTTCACAAATATCCGTAGCACTTAAAAATAAATACCTTGTGGATGAAACCGTCAACATGTCGAGATATGATAAATTGACAGGTGCATTTAACCGTAACTATTTTGAAAAAATGATATCTGCCCATCGAGATCAAACTCTAGAAAATATGGAATCCTACGCCCTTGTTTTATGCGATCTCAACTATTTAAAAATCATCAATGACACGTTTGGACACAGTGCCGGCGATGCGATATTAAAGGCATTCTCAGATATGATTTCAAGTTCAATTCGCGACACTGACGTACTCTCGCGCATTGGTGGCGACGAATTCGTCATCCTACTTCGCAATATTTCGCTAATAAAAGCTGAGGAAAAAATGGCGCAAGTCTTTAACAACATCAAAGATCATAAAATCAATTATCAGGGACATGAGCTCCCAGTCAGCTTTAGCTACGGCATTTCAGCGTCTCCAGATGACTCCATGATATATGACATACTCATAAAGATCGCCGATATCAGAATGTATAAATTTAAAGAAACCTATAAGAACGATCATCCTGAATTTTTGAATATGCTCAGTCATTTTTAAAACGTATCCCATTTATTGATTTTTTTATTACAACATTGAAGCACTTAGGTGCTTCTTTTTTTGGCTTTATGATAGCGGAAAAATTAATTTATATGGTATAATGAAACATGGAAATTTGTTCGACACTCAAAATAATACGGAGGTTCACATGCAATTAAATTGGTCATTGGAAGCACTATACTCTAGTTTTGATTCAGAAGACTTCAAAAGCGATTTATTGTTACTTGAGACCGAAATCGGCACGTTGGATGCCAAATCTACTGAATTAAGCGACGTTACACACGTTGAAGCATACTTTAGAACATTGGAATCCATTCAAAAAATCGCAACCAAACTATACAGCTTTTCTAGCCTAACTTTTACGACAGATACAAACAATCAATCAGCACTTCAGACTGAAAACAAACTGCTTATGCTTCTCTCATCAGCGACAGCAGCACGCACAAAGATGACTAAATTTTTAAGTACGGTTGAAGATCTTGAAGCATTTATCGCGCCTTCAGAATTCTTGAAGCAATTCTTATTCGTCATGGAAGAGGATAGACGTTATTCAAAGCATCTTTTGTCAGAAGCGGAAGAGATCTTGGCTTCCAAACTTTCTATTACTGGATCTAGTGCATGGTCGACACTTCAACAAAAGCTCATCTCTACATTGAAATGCACACTTGTACAAGATGGCGAATCAAAAGAACTGCCAATTACAGTCATAAGAAATCTTGCAAGTGACGCATCTGCCGAAGTTAGAAAATCGGCTTATGAAGCTGAACTTGACGCCTATAAAAAAATCGACGAAGCTGTCGCAATGTCTCTCAACAGCATCAAAGGAGAAGTCATCACACTTAGTGAGATGAGAAACTATGCATCACCACTTCATATGACACTTGAAACTTCTCGCATGACAGAAAAAACACTTGAAGCGATGATGGCAGCTATCAAAGAAGCGATCCCATCTTTTCAAAACTACCTGCGTGCTAAAGCGGATATCTTAGGTCATAAAAATGGTCTCCCTTTCTACGATATGTTCGCACCGATTGGCAGTGCTACCAAGAAGTTTACTTACGAAGAAGGCTGCAAATTTGTCGTTGACAACTTTGGTGCATTTTCAAGCAAACTTGCAAAAGTTGCATCAGATGCCATTGAAAAAGGTTGGATTGACGTTGAGCCAAGAGAAGGCAAAGTCAGTGGTGCTTTTTGTGCCTCATTGCATCCAGTCGGTGAATTTAGAGTGCTACTCAATTACACTGGCAACCTCGGTGATGTTACAACTATGGCTCACGAACTTGGTCACGGTTACCATGCGATATGCACAAACTCTGAAAACATCCTAAACATTGATTACCCGATGCCACTTGCCGAGACGGCTTCCACTTTCTGTGAAACGATCGTCAACAATGCCGCTTTAAAAATATCTACAAAAGAGGAATCTATTACTATCTTAGAGAACTCACTTCAAGATGCCACACAGGTGATTTGCGATATCTACTCCAGGTTCTTATTTGAAACCAACCTGTTTAAAACGAGAGGCGATCATCCACTGTCTGTAGATGAACTGAAAACTTTGATGCTCGATGCGCAAAAACAAGCATATGGCAATGGCTTAGACCACGATGTGTTACACCCGTATATGTGGCTCATCAAGCCGCATTATTACTCAGCAGGCCTCAATTTTTATAACTTCCCTTATGCATTTGGCCTCTTGTTCGCAAAGGGATTATATGCAAAATATCTTGAAAACCCTGAATTCTTTGTGCTTAAATACGATGATCTATTAGCAGCGTCAGGTAAAATGAGCGTTGTTGATGTATGCAAAATCATGAATATCGACGTTGAGTCTGTCGACTTTTGGAAGTCGTCATTGGATATCGTCAAGCTCGATATCGATAAATTTGTTGAGCTTACTGGAGCACACATATGAGTCACAACTGGAATTTAGATGATTTGTATTTAGGTTTTACCGATCCAAAATACCTATCTGATTTAAAGTATGGTGAAACGATCAAGTTAAAATACGATCGACTGGTTCAGGATCTTTTTAAAAACCATCAAAATGAAATTGCCTCTATTGAGATCTTTCTAACGAACTTGATTGAAGACACCAAACTGATCAGAAAGCTGCAAGCTTTTGGCCACTTGTCTTTTTCAACGAACTCAAAATCTCAAGACGCGTTAACTCTAAAAAGCAAAGTGCAGCGCATAGCAAGTGATATGACTGCGTCGTCTGTCGCCTTCAAGCAGTGGCTTATCAAAGCCTCTGACCTCGATGTGCTCAGTGAAAAGTCGCCAGTTATTGCTCAACACATCTTCTATTTAAATGAACTCAAAGCATCGACAACGCACATGCTCTCACCTGAAGAAGAAATTTTGGCTTCAAAGCTGACAAGCACAGGTTCATTGGCTTGGGAAACGCTTCAAAGCAAAGCATCCTCTCAACTTACTGGTGAGGTGACACTAGCTGGAGAAACTAAGGCCCTACCGATTATGTCCATTAGAAATCTTGCATTCAGTGCTGACTCTGACATTAGAAAGCAAGGGTATTTCGCCGAACTCAAAGCCTATGAAAAGCATGCTGAAATCTCGGCTGCTGCACTTAATGGCATAAAAGGTGAAGTGTTGACACTTAGTGCTATGAGGGGATTCGAGTCACCACTCCATGAAACCCTTTTTAACGCGAGGATGACACCTGAAATTCTAGATGCCATGCGTACTTCAATGGAAGCGTATCTCCCCGAATTCAGAAGATACCTTAAGCTCAAATCGAAATTTTTAGGTAACAGCGGCGCACTCCCTTTCTATGATTTATTCGCACCTGTCGCAACAATCGATCGCGATTTCACAATCGATGAAGCACATGCGTTTATCGTAAAATACTTTGCCAACTTCAGTGAAGATCTTGCCAATTTCGCTGACCATTGCTTTAAAGCAAAGTGGATTGATTTTGAACCAGCTGAAGGTAAAGTTGGCGGTGCATTTTGTGCCAACATACCGAGTATCAAACAAAGCCGCGTCCTCCTTAATTTCACGGGAAAACTCAAGAACGTCTTGACGATTGCACATGAGCTCGGTCACGCATTTCACGGAGATCGCATCATGTCAGAGAGCATACTCAATACGACTTATCCAATGCCTCTTGCTGAGACGGCGTCAATCTTCTGCGAAACCATCGTAAGAAACGCAGTATTAGACGATGCCGATGACGATTTGAAGCTTGCCATCCTCGAAAACAGTCTTTCAAGCGCGACTCAAGTCATCGTTGACATCTTATCGAGGTACTACTTCGAAACTGAGATTTTTGAAATCCGCAAAGACCATCCACTATCAGTGGATGAATTCAAAATTAGCATGATCAGTGCTCAGAAAAAAGCATATGGTGACGGACTGGACCCTGATGTTTTGCATCCCTATATGTGGCTCAATAAAACCCACTACTATTATGCAACGCGCAATTTTTACAACTTCCCTTATGCGTTTGGTCTCCTTTTTGCAACTGGACTCTATTCGAAATACTTGGACAATCCCGATCAATTTGTCCCTGCATACGATGAAATGTTGAAAGCGACGGGCAAAAATGATATTCAGACGGTATGTTCACTCATGCAAATAGATCCAACAGGGCAGGATTTCTGGAATGCCTCACTCGATAAAATCAAAGAAGACGTTGATGCTTTTGAAGCAATCATCAACAGAAAACTGTCTTTTTAGAAAGGCAAACATGCGTTTGCCCACAGTATCCACAATTTTATCCACAGATTAGCCGATATCCTGTTGAAAGCCTGTGAGTGTTAACTATTAACACTGGGGATAAATAAATAATGATAAAAAAACAGAAAAAAACGCCATTATTGTTTGTGATTAGCAAACAATTTGGCGTTTTATTTATGTGATATTAGTTTGTTATTTAATTTAAATCATTTTTGAAACCGTTGCAAATACGGAATCTATCAATCTTGGAACCGTATCAATAACATCTTTAATATACACGCGCTCTGTCTTTTGATGTAAGTCTTTTCCCCATGGTCCAATGTGGACAACGTCGACATTAAGATCAGAAATGCCTTCAAAATCGAGTTTGTATGCCAAATTGTAGAGTGGCATCTGATTTAATATGGCACGCGGATCATGACTCATCTTTTTAATGTAACTCATATCTGAGATCCCCATAAAATAGTTGTCTCTCGTATAGGTTAATCCAAGTGCTTCGAGTGCAACCTCAAAATCGGACTTGAGTTTTTCTTCATAATAAGAAGCGCTATCAACCACAGGATAAAAAGGTGGCAACAGACCGATGACAACGACTGGATAAGAGGCGTCCATCAAACGAATCAACTGTCTGATAAGAAGCACCGTCAATTCCTGTGCTGGCATCATCGGATTGTTCCGTTTAAGTTGATTGAAAAGCGCTTCTACATCTGTCGTATGTTTCATACGATCGACAAGTTCTTCATATAGGAGAATTTCAAACTTGAATTCCATGCACTCACGATAGGAAGGCATCGCTTGTTTTCTCAAGTATTCGTTATAAGAATAATTGAATTGATTGATGGCATCTTCCATGGACCATTTGCAGAGCTCTTTGAGTTGCTCAAACTTACCTGTGAGATTGCCCTTCAAATACAACCAATTGAAGTATGCGACCGTGAATTCTGGCGTCGTAACATCATAGGTTTCTTTAACAGAATACATATTTAAGAATGCCGGTGGCGGCGTCATGCGTTTATTGATCGTATCGCCCATTTCAACGTTGAGCTCAATTGCTTTGACGATCTCCATGGCAATGCTGATGCTGTTGAGACCACTATAGGCGACGCCTGAATGTGTTGGCATCCCTTTTGTTACGATGACTGGCATCATCTTGCCTACAGAACCAGTTGATATTCTAAATTCACCTTTATGCGCTCTCTCATGTGGCTCTGTGAGAATTGCGAGCTCAAAATGCAATGAAAACCTGTCTTTCAGTGATTTGAGCAAGGTGACGGCATGTCGCATACCTGCAGATTGCGTTTCTTCATCCGGTACGGATAAGAAAAGGACATTGATACCAGGTGACGCTATTGTCGCTTTCTTTAGTTGGTGCAAGTTGATGGCAAGGCCAGCCTTCATGTCGCAGCTCCCTCGACCAAACAGCCATTCGCCCTCAAATTCTTCCACTGGAACACAAGTTTGCGCCGCTTTGAGTTGTGTTAAGAGCGCATCTGGATTGAGGCCGTCCAATTGATCATAAACGGATAAATCAACCGCATCATGGTGTCCAAACAAGATAACCGTTCTAGGCGCATTGTTATCGTTAAAAGCCCAAATGACTGAACGCCCTAATATATCATCAGGAAGTGACGATGTGCCAAAATGGCTCGGGTTTTCATTGAAGTAATCTATATTTTTAATGGTGTCGACTATGATCTTTTCAAAGGCTTGTTCATATTCAGTGGCACTATCGCTGCGCGTGCTTATGAATTGTTTCAACAAGTTGAATGCTTCGCCATTTTCTTTATTTATCATATGTTTTCGTCCTTTATATATGCGTCGAGTTATACTGTATTATCTCATTAACTCGATTTCATTACAATCCTTATTGACACTTTTATACAAAAAAGCAAGTCTCAAAAAAAGGTTCAAAAGCTTTATGAGACTAGAGTCCCACACGCTTTTGAACCTTGAGTCGCACTAGCGTCTTACAAATCGTAGTACATTTTAAACTCTCTTGGAGAAGGCATCAAGCTTTCTGCATTTGCTTCTTTTTTGAGATACTCAATTTGATCTTTGATGATCGCTTCTGTAAATACGCCACCCTCTAAGAGATAGGCTTGGTCGCTTTCTATGGCAGAAATGACGTCGTGAAGATTTGATGGGAGGCCACCAATTTGCTTTCTTTCAGCTTCAGAAAGCTTAAAGATATTGATGTCGTAAGGACCATATTTGTTTTCAATCGGATCAATCTTATTTTTGATGCCGTCAAACATAGCCATCATCAGTGCTGCATAACATAAATAAGGATTGGCTGTCGCATCGGATGGTCGAAACTCGAATCGTTTTTCATTTGGTTGGATTGCATAACCAGGAATTCTGATAACAGAGCTTCTATTGGCTGTACCAAAGCACACACTCACTGGTGCTTCATAACCTGGAACCAATCGCTTATATGAGTTGGTGCTCGGATTTGTAAACGCCATGAGTGACGATGCATGCTTGAGGATACCACCCATTGCATACAAGCCTATGGCACTCATATCCGCATAGCCTCCTTTTTCATAGAACAAAGGCGTTTCATCGTTGAACAGTTGCATATGAACGTGCATCCCGCTTCCTGCTTCGCCAAATATTGGCTTTGGCATAAAAGTCGCTGTGCGATTGAATAAGACTGCAGTATTTTTCACAACATATTTGACTTTCATAGAACGGTCGCCCATGATGATTGGGCTTTCAAAATCGAGCTCGATCTCCTGTTGTCCAGGACCACCTACTTCTGGATGATGGTATTTGACAGGAACATCTAACGATTCAAGTATTTTTACCATTTCATTTCTCATATCGAAATTGATGTCTTTTGGTCGGTCCACGTGATAGCCACCATGATGATGGACTAAGTAACCGTTGTTGTTCTCTGGTTTATGGGCATTCCAACCAGCCTGGACGGTATCTATGGCGTAGCTTGACGCTTGAGGATCAACTCTATAATGACACGTATCAAAAGTATAATATTCAAATTCAGGACCAAGAAGCGCTTTGGTCGCAATGCTTTCTTCTTTCATGTACGCTTCAACTTTTTCACATATAAATCTAGGATCGCTTTCAAATCTTATATGTGTTTCTTCCACTTTATAGATGCGTGTCATAAACACAAGGGTTTTCGCTTCATTAAAAGGATCAATGAAATAGGCATTTAGGTCAGGTTTAAACACCATATCAGATTTTTCAACACTTAAAAAACCGTAACTAGATCCATCAAATCCAATACCATTCTCAATCGTTTCTGCAGTAAAGCGTCTTGTCGTAATAGTCAGATGATGCCACCTTCCTGCAAGATCAAGCAATTTAAAATCGACGAATTCAATGCCATTTTGTTTGCAATAGTCAAGTACCTCTAAATGATTGTTAAACATGTGAATGCCTCCTAAGCACTAATAATTATGCTGCATTTTTATCATATCAAATTTTTTAGTAATTGTGTGAAAATTCCGTCATTTTGTCAGCTTATTTCTGATGAAATAATTAATGAAGATGCGATCATGCTGTAAACATTGAACATTATTGACAGGCTTGATATAATACACATGAGGTGTCCAATGAAAAATATAATCATATTCTGCGATGGTGCATGTTCCGGAAACGGCAAAGAATCAAATGTCGGCGGCTGGGGAGCCGTCCTAAAATATAAAGATCAAGTAAAAGAGATTTGTGGTGGCGCTAGTCAAACGACGAACAACATCATGGAACTCACAGCTGCGATAGAAGCGTTGAGTCAACTAAAAACGAAAAATATCCCCGTAAACATCTATTCTGATAGCGCCTATGTGGTCAACTGCTTCAACAATGGCTGGTATCACAAGTGGCGCATCAATGGGTGGATCACATCAAAAAAGAGCCTGTAGAAAACAAAGCTCTTTGGGAAAAACTGATCAATTTGGTGGAATCGTTTGAAAAACTGACTTTCTTCAAAATCAAAGGCCATCTGGACGCTTCTAAAAAAGCAGACGTCAAAAAATGGCTGACGAAATTCAATTCAGAACACGATGAAAAATTAACTGAAACTGAATTTCTAGAACTCATCCAGCTCAATCACCTCGCCGACAAGCTCGCAAACGATGGCATGGCACCATTTAAATAGTGGATCCTTCACTTTTAACGATGTCTATATCTGTAGTGCATGCGGTGAGGATGGCTATTTCAAGCGCTTTGACGATATCACTTAGATTCATAGATGGCATGTTCGGCGTATTGGCAACTTGCTGAGGCGCATATGGCACATGTATAAAGCCCCCTCTTTTTAGGGGGTATTTTTGTGCAATCATGTCCATAAGTCCATAGAGTACGTGATTGCACACAAATGTACCCGCTGTGTTTGAAACAGAAGCAGGAATTCCCAAATCACAAATGGCCTTCGTCATCGCTTTGATGGGAAGATTTGAAAAATACGCAGCGGGTCCAGATGGATTGATTGGGGCATCTATCGGCGATTGCTGGCAGTTGTCTGCAATTCTTGCATCATCGATGTTTATACCTACGCGTTCGATGCTAATCTGTGGCCTTCCACCTGCTTGACCGACGCAGATAATGATGTCCGGTTCCTCTGTTTCTATCAAACGATCGAGTACCCTCAAGGATTCGTGAAAGACTACAGGCAAACATTTCTTGATGATAGTATGCTCTTGAATTGGTTGATTTAACATCATAACCGCTTCATAGGCGGGATTCATGGTTTCACCACCAAAGGGTTCAAAACCTGTTACGAGTACGATCATATTCTTACCCCCCAAATATAACTTTAATTACTATAAAATTTATTGATGTTATTGCTTCACTCATAATCATACTATTAAAAAAGGCTGGTCGCAAAATAAATTGCAGCCAGCCTTTAATTATATACTTTCCAGGATTAATAATTTGTTTCTTTAAGTTCGAAGTGCTCTTTAGGGTGAAGGCAAGTTGGGCACATTTCTGGCGCATCTGTTCCCTCGTGTACATAACCGCACTTGTTGCATTTCCATCTAACGACTTCGTCTTTTTTGAATACTTTGCCGTTTTCGATATTTTCTGCAAGTTTGTTATAACGGTTTTCATGCTCGATTTCAGCTTTTGCGATGAACTCGAAACAAGCAGCGACTTTTGGAAAGCCCTCTTCTCTTGCGATTCTACCAAATTCAGGATAAAGCGTTGTCCACTCTTCATTTTCGCCCATAGCTGCAGCTTTTAAATTTTCAAGCGTTGTTCCAACTTTACCAGCAGGATATGTCGCTGTGATTTCAAGGTCTCCGCCTTCTAAAAAGCTGAAGAATCTGCCTGCATGTACGCGTTCGTTGTCTGCAGTTTCCATAAAGAAATCGGCGATTTGTCTGTAACCGTCTTTTTCTGCTTGCTTAGCAAACATTTGATATCTATTTCTCGCTTGGGATTCACCTGCAAATGCCTTAAGTAAATTTTTCTCTGTTTGTGTGCCTTTGATGCTCGCCATCTTCTAAATACCTCCACTTTATCTATTTTCAATATTGTATTGTTCAATTTTTCTAAGGTTTAAATCACAGGTGGTACAAAGACTCTAGTCGCAAATTCGCGATCGAGCATGAGCATACCGTGACCTTCGCCGCCGATTAATTTGAGTTCGTTGATAATTTTTTCTGCATTGCCTTCTTCTTCCACTTGTTCGTCGATAAACCAGATCATCAGATTTCTCGTTGGACGGTCTTTTTCGACTTCAGCGACTTCAGCAATATTGTTAAGTAATGCAGTGACGTGCTTTTCATGTTCAAGCGTATGTTCAAACACTTCTAGTGGGCTCTTCCATTCGAATTGTGGTTTTTCAATCGCATCTAATTTGACACGGCCACCACGGCTAACAAGATAGTTTAAAAATCGCATACCATGGAACTGTTCTTCTTCGAATTGAACGCGCATCCAGTTTGAAAAACCTGGCATGTTGATACTGTCAAAATATGCAGACATTGATAAATACAGATAAGCTGAATATAGTTCTGCATTAATTTGCTTATTGATAACGTCTTCTAATCTCGTATTAATCATAAAAGTCTCCTTAAAATAGAGTTTAGAATGACTTGCATTCTAAACTCCAAAATGGTTTATAGTTCGTTTTTCCACAAACCGTGTAAATTACAATATTCTCTAGCTTTTATCGCCTTCTCGTCTGTTTTGAAAATAGCGACTGGCTCATCACCAGGATTTAAGAATGTAATAAGTGTTTCAGATTCAGTGATAAGCTCTATCCATTCAATGTAATGTTCTGCTGTCATTGGATGAAGTGTAGAGCCGACAGTCACTTTGTAACCGCCTTGGATAGGCTCGATAACAGGCACATGTTTTTCAGTCGTTTGATCCGCTGATTTTTCTTCAAGCAAAATCATATCTTTACCACAGCACACTAAAGTACCGCTTCCAACATGTGTAAGTTCAACGATATTGCCACATTCTTCGCATTTGTAAACGTCTAATCTCTTTGCCATGTCATACCTCCTAAGTAATTTCTCTACAAGTTTTGCAGATGCCATATAAGAACATCTGCTGTTCCAAAATCTCAAAATCGTCCAACTCATCGCCTAGTGCACCTTCAAAATTGACTTTAAAATCATAAATTTGATGGCAATGCTCGCACTTGAAATGACCGTGAAGGTCCATTTGAGCATCGAAATGCACTTCGTTGTCATCGATGGTGATTGCCATGGCAATTCCTTTATCGATAAAAATTTTGAGGGTATTGTAAACTGTTGTTTTGGAAAGTGTAGGGATTTGACCATTAAGGGCATTGTAGATGCTTTCCACCGTTGGATGTTCTCTATTGTTCATGAGAAACTCATAGATTTTAATCCTCTGATAAGATGGTTTAATCCCATTGGTTTTTAATAATTCACCTACATCGTTCATTGGCTTTCCCTAACTTTCTCTAAGAATTCTTACTTAAGTGGTTCAAACATGTCTTTGCCAACGCCGCAAAGTGGGCATACCCAATCTTCTGGGATGTCTTCAAAAGATGTACCTGGTGCGATGCCACCATCTGGATCGCCGAGTTCTGGATCATAAACATAACCACATGCTACACATTCATACTTCATAATAGTCTCTCCTTATACAATTGAATTTTCTGAAATTTCTTTCAGTGTTCTGTTTTCAGATTGTAATGATTACAAACTGATAATACCATTATATTTTTTCCCTGTCAACCACACAATTTCGTGTGGCTTTACATGTTATACCCCCAATGTAGGTGCAATTAAACATCTTTTACACATTAAAATCAGATTAAGTTAAAATAATCGTTTTTTTTTGCTTCAAGGAGAAAATAATTGGTATAAAAATTGTATCATAGTAACGATTCATATGAAAGGCGGAAAGAAAAATGAAAGAAAAAATTATCATCATCGGCAACGGCGCAGCTGGAAACTACGCGCTAGAGGAGATTTTAAATCAACCAACTGAATTTGACATAACTGTTATTACGACAGAATCGGCTCCAGCTTACTTCAGACCGATGTTGTCAGAATATGTAAGTGTCACTGAAATTCCCAATCGTTTTTATATCCACGATCAAGCGTGGTATGATACGCATGGCATAAATGTTTTGTATCAAACAGAAGTTAAATCGCTTGACACGACGAACCAACGCATCTTATTAGAAGACGATAAAACAATCGAATACGATCGACTCATCCTTTGCACAGGTAGTAAAAACTTTATCCCGCCTATGCCTGGTTCTAAAAAGGACAATGTCGTTGATCTACGGACATTATCAGATGCGGAGATCATAAAACATAAATCGAAATCAGCCAAAAAGGTTGTTATTATAGGCGGTGGCCTTCTAGGGCTAGAACTTGGTTGGCAGCTACGCAAACTCAACATCGACGTGACTGTTGTTGAAATGATGCAACGTTTGCTTCCAAGACAGCTCGATGAAGAAGCATCCACCTTGTTTGAGGAAAAAGTAACTGCAACTGGCATCAAAGTCATAAAAGGTGTTCAAACGCAAGAAATCGTCGGTAATGAAGCAGCAACTGGCGTCTTACTTAGTACAGGTGAAGTACTTGAAGCGGATCTCGTCGTTTTTTCTATTGGTATACGCGCTGACGTGACGCTTGCAAGAAATGCAGGGATAAACATCGATCGCGGCATTCTAGTCGATGACTTTATGCAAACGAGCGCAAAAAATGTCTATGCAGCTGGTGACTGTGCTGAGTTTGCAGGCATGAACTACGCGATATGGCCAGAAGCCGTCGAACAGGGCAAGGTTGCTGGTTTAAATGCTGCAGGCATCAAAGCGGTATATGAACCCGTTGTACCATTTAACATCTATCATGGCATGGATATGAGGCTCTTTTCAATCGGAGATGTTGGCGGAAATCCAGCAAACGCCTATACGGTTCATAGAGATGGCGATGTTGAACACTTTGAAAAATACTTCTATGTGGATGACGTGCTGGTAGGTGGCATCTTGATGGGCAATATTGCCAAGTCTGGCAAGCTTAAAAAAGCGGTCGTTGGTGGGTTAAAGCGCGCAGAATTTGAAGCCTTATAACGTAACAATCAGTAAGACTTATTTTTGAAAAAATCAAAAAGCGTAAGAAATGTCATAGTGGCATCTCTTACGCTTTTTTATGCTTTTTTACGCTTTTTTATATTTCTATTTATGTTTTTTACTTATATGTCTTTATTTCGAATTTTCTTTGATCCAATTTGCGATATCGATGATCACTTGTTCTGACACATTGCCCGCTGCTGTGTATTCTTCTGGCTTGGACATGCCTTCACCTGTCATGAATAGGTGATTTAAATCATCATAGAGTTTGTATTCGCCATCAGCTCCAAGCTCTGACTGCCACTTCTCAAATTCTGAAGCGGTGACTTGATAATCTCTTGCGCCTTGAAGGACGAGAATTGGAATATCTAGAGCTTTAGCTTCTGATACTGGGTCATACATCTTGATATCCATCCAATACTTTGGCGATAAGCCCATGGTCTCGTTCATATTGGTTTCCAAAGTCATGGCGTCCGATGAAATTAGGTCTGCTGCTTTTTTGATGCTTTCTAGTTGTTCTTTGTCACTATCGCTCATCGAGCCATCGAGACCAAGTAGATATTCATATTGTTTGACAATGAGATTTTGAAGCGGTGTCACATTGCTTGCCATGAGTGCAATTCCGGCCACCAAATCATTGTCTTTAGCGATTCTCGGTGCTTGATTGCCACCAAGTGAATGGCCTACAACGTAGATATTATCCGCATCGATGCCCTCATATGTCGATAAAAATTCTACAGCATATTTGGCATCGTCTATGACTTCGTCATAAATCGTGAAGTCTGCCACAAGTGCAGGATCGCTAAATTTATCTATATGTGTAAACGTTCTCTTGTCATATCTTAAGACGGCTATCCCCTGTTTGATCAAGCCACTGGCAATATCTTTAAATGGTTTGTTGCCATAGATGGATTCATTGCGATCATTTGGACCTGACCCGTGAACGAGCACGACAACTGGATAAGGGCCTGCATCACCTTCAGGGATACTGAGCGTGCCTTCAATTAGAAAATCAGCTTCGCCAAAGCTTACTTCAGTTTCAACAGCGCCTTTGACCTCTCCATCAAAATAATCTTCAACGGAAGAAATTTCTTGATAGTTAAATCCAGCGATCTTACCGTCAAATGTGAAAACGACATTATAAGCTAAATCTTTGTTTTCATGATTGGCACCTATAGTGACGATGTGGTATTCTTCATTTTGTTGGCTCTTGATGCCATGAGTATCTATAAATGAACCATAAGCTTGTAAAAGCTGTTTAGAGATTTCTTCCATTGCCGCGATTGTAAACTGTTCTTTCATAGCATCCACGTAGTCATAGTCCGCTAAAACGGCTTCAAATGACCCACTTTGAAAATCATTCAAAAATTTTGTTGCAATGCCTTCGGCATCAAAATCGATTTCTTTGAGCGCTGCGTTTGTAGTTGCTTCTGTAGAGGTCTCTGTCGTCGCTTCATCGCCATTTTTTGACCCGCATGCAGTTAATGAAAGCATTGCGGCTATTA
The DNA here is from genome assembly GCA_942493125.1 of Acidaminobacteraceae bacterium. Lineage (GTDB taxonomy): Bacteria > Bacillota > Clostridia > Peptostreptococcales > Acidaminobacteraceae > Fusibacter_C. Next base: position 1,730,092 of record OW818667.1, read on the forward strand.
CGGTTATAACGATTATCATGCGTTTGAATTTCATAGCTTATTCTCCTCACTTATAACTGTCAATTTATTGGAATTATGTAGTTTCCTAATCTATCATACACCAAAAGCCCATAGAATAAAAGCCCAGAACGGTTAGGATATCAACATCCGACTTTCTGGGCTTCTAACAATTTCGACTTATTTTGTATAGTTGTTACTTCGTATAGTTGAAAATCAATTTGATCAGCTCTTCCATTTTTTCTTTGTCCATTTTTTCATCTTCGACAAAGCACTGAGAAGCATGTGATTCCATGATAGCAAGGCCGACTTTATGGATGGACTGTTTGACTGCGGCGACTTGAACGAGAATTTCGTCACAGTTTTTATCGGATTCCACCATATTCTCGATGCCCTGTATATGGCCTTTTATGGTCTTGAGACGATTGATTATTTTCTTTTTTTGATCTTGATCTGCCATGGTACCCTCCATTTAGATAAACAGACTCATGTTGGAATCTTCCGCAGCGCCTAGCATCGATGCCACGCCGCCAAACTCTACGCCGTCAATCAACTCTGCCTCTGTGATGCCCATCAAATCCATAGACATGTTACAAGCCACCATTCTGACGCCATTATCCATTGCCATTTTAAGAAGGGTTTCCAAAGAATCGACGTTGTGTTTTTTCATGACAAGTCGAATCATTTTTGGTCCCATGCCCATCATGTTCATCTTTGAAAGTCCAAGTCGCTTTGTTCCTCTTGGCATCATGCTGCTGAACATCCACGCCAAGAAATCTTTCTTTGCGCTGACTTTCTCGTCACGTCTCAAGATGTTGAGTCCCCAGAATGTGTAGAACAAGGTCACTTTTTTGCCCATTGATGCCGCACCATTGGCTATGATCAGCGACGCAATCGCCTTATCGAGTTCTCCGCTAAAGATGATCATCGTTTTATCGTCTTTCACTTCTACCGGTGTTTGTGTTTTAACTTTTCTGCCCTTTCGAACGCGTGCATAAAATGCTTTGTCTTCTTTTCCAGAATCAAGCAGTGTATTGTTCGTCTTTTCGCACCACACACCTATGTCGTTCATAAAGCCTGGATCTGTCGCCTTGATTTCTAAGATGTCACCAGGGTTCATAACTTCTAGCGCTTTATGGACTTGCATGATTGGACCAGGACACTGTAGGCCACATGCATTGACTTTAATGATTTGGGCGTTGGCGTCATCTTGAGCATCTTGATATTTATCATCTCGCTCAACATCGCCTGTTTCCGAAATGTGAACCTCTGCTTGAGTCAAACTACCACCACATGCATCGCCATTGTCTTGGCAAAGCACTGTCGAATACGTGTTAAAACCGCCAATCATGTTGTAGACATTTTCAAAGCCGTTTTGCATGAGAATTCTAGCTGCAGCATGACCGCGAATACCGACTGCACAATACACGACATAGGTTTTTGTCTTGTCGAGTTCAATCATGCGTGCTCTGAGTTGATCCACTGGTATATTGATTGAGTTTGGTATGAAGCCCATCTCCCTTTCCATCGGTTCTCTAACGTCGAGGATGAGAATGCTAGGATCCATATCTTTAAATTCATGCCATTGAAATGGCTTAGTGATACCTTTCAGAATATTCTCCCCAACGAAGCCAGCCATATTGACTGGATCTTTTGCGGAAGAGTAAGGTGGTGCATATGCGAGCTCAAGCTCTGCCAAGTCGTAAACTGTCGCACCAAATCTGATGGCTGTCGCAATGACATCAACGCGTTTTTCTACGCCGTCATAGCCGATGTTTTGAGCACCAAGCACTTTACCTGTCATGTCGAAGATCACTTTTAATGTCATCTGAAGTGCGCCAGGATAATAGCCCGCATGTGAATTTGGATGTACGAGTACAGTATAGTAATCAACGCCATAGACTTTGCCTTCGCGTTTTAACGTCTTTTCGTTGATACCGGTTGCGGCAACTGTCAAATCAAATACTTTTGCCACGGACGTTCCCATTGACCCCTTAAAGGGTACTTTTTTACCTGAAACGTTGTCCGCACAAATTCTGCCTTGCTTATTCGCTGGTCCCGCGAGTGGAATCATCGTCTTGGTCCCGCTGATGAATTCAGTTACTTCAACTGCATCTCCGATGGCATAAATACTAGGATCTGAAGTGACCATATATTGATCGACGACGATGCCACTTCTAGCATTCACCTCTAAACCTGCATTTTTTGCAAGTTCACTCTGTGGACGAATGCCTATAGAGAGTATGACCATGTCCACTTCAAGTTGCTTGCCACTTTGAAGGGATATTTTAGATAGGCCGTTGTGATACTCAAAAGATTTGACGCCATCTCCGAGGTAAAGGCCAACTTTTTTTGATTTCATATGCTTGTGGACAATTTGAGCCATTTCAAAGTCGACTGGTGCCATAACTTGATCTGCCATCTCGACGACCGATACTTGCATGCCGAGATCATGAAGGTTTTCGGCCATCTCAAGTCCGATGAAACCACCACCTATGACTGCTACTGTTTTAGGCTTTACATTGTCTACGAAACTTTTAATTCTATCGACATCTGGAATATTCCATAGTGAAAATATATTTGGCGCATCTATACCAGGAATCGGCGGCTTTAGTGGCGTTGAACCCGGTGAAAGAATGAGTGTGTCATAGCTTTCTTCATAGACGCGATTGTTTGGAATATCTTTAATTTCAACTACTTTTCTTTCCCTGTTGATGTTAAGCACTTCATTTTCAACGCGTACATCAATGTTGAAACGGGCGTGCATGCCTTCAGGTGTTTGAACTAAGAGTGCGCTTCTCTCTGCAATTGATCCACCGATATAATACGGTAGTCCACAATTTGCAAATGAAATGTATGGTCCTCGTTCGAGCATGATGATTTCAGCTTGTTCATCCATTCTTCTGAGTCTTGCAGCTGCACTTGCACCACCTGCGACCCCACCGACAATAATTACTTTCTTGGCCATTCTATCCTCCAGCTTTTCTGTAAATTATAATTCATGCTTATTTGTTGAGGAAATTGCATATACACTTTCCTCTGATTATGATTTTTTTCACAAACATAACCAATAAAAAAGCCCTATGTGGGCTTATAAACCTAATAATTCATCAAGTTTCGCTTTGTCAAATCCTTGAATGACTTCATCTTCAACGTAGATGACTGGAACGCCCATAAAGCCTTTAGACATGAGGTCTTTTCTAGCTTCAAGGTCAGTTGATACGTTTTTTTCAGTGTATTCAACGTTGTTCTCGTTGAAATATTCTTTCGCCATTGTACAATAGCCACATGTGTTGCTTGAATAAATTACTACATTTTTCATAAGTTAATCCTCCATAAAGTTAATATTTAGCATTTTGAGCCATAATTTAAAGCTTGAATATAGAATCCTCTAGCCAAGAAGAAATGGGTATAGTCGATCCTGAATCCTACAAATTTTTCAATCAACATCTCCTGTACCAATATCTTGATACCCTTGTATTCTTCAATATAATCATCCGATTCTTGTTCACCCGGAACAAGTGCAAAAGTTGGACCACCTCAGCCATAGGCGACGATGGTAATTCTATAAGTCGATCTTTTTTCTAGATCGCCAACTAATTTATTAATTGCCGTTTCACTTAAAGCTATCTTCAAATTATCCTCCACCCCCCGCATAGGGGTTTGTTGTAATTTAATCATACCTTTACAGACTGTTTTTGTCAATCCAAAAAGCTGTAAACTGTTTGTGAACAAGTTGCCCACAAGTTGTCCACAAAATCTGTTGATTTATGTAAACACAGAATAACCTGACTAATCCGATGACTAAAACGTATGTGAACAAATTGTAACGAAATGTCGAACATTTGTTAACAAAACATCCGATTTATTCATAAAGTCATGCCATTTTTCAAAATAAATAGGTCATAACCTACTCACAACAAAATTAATTGTTCGGTTATGCACATTATCCACAATTTTGTCCACAATGTTTTCTTCATTATTCACAGGTTGACTCTTTTCTGTTAGACTTATGCTAGGAGGGGTCTTATGTGGGGGAAACGTGGGCATCGCGGAGATGCATTGGAAGATCTTTTATTTTATACAAATCAGTATTATCACCAACTTGGACTCTGTAGAGTGGACAAGGTCAGCACGCCAATAAAAGTCGTTGAAATCGATTCACAAGGGATGGTGACCAAAGGCTTTTTCGAAAAAAAATCAACGGTAGATTTTATTGGAATCGTACAAGGTGTCTGTGTCGCATTTGATGCGAAAGAGACGAACCTTAAAAGCTTACCGCTCGGCAATATTCATGAACATCAAATAGAATACATGCGCGATATCGACAAACAGGGCGGACTTGCGTTTATCATCATCCATTTCAAATTCAACGATCAATATTTCTTGATGCCTTACGAGCTAATTGCACCCTACTACCATGGGCCACAAGCTTCTCAAAGACGCTCGATTCCATATAAAGCTATGGATGAACGTTTTCTAATCAAGAAAGAACGTTCGGGTAGCATACTCAATTACCTAGAGACACTCAATGTCTATGTCAAATATAAATCCGAGTTGGAGGTAAGCCGTGAAAGTATGGATCATCAATAGTTTTGTTTATGAAGGCAAAGGCGGTAATCCTGCAGGTGTCGTTTTGGATCTAGAGCAAAAGCTTTCTGAAATCGAGATGCAGGCAATCGCTAAAAAAGTTAACCTCTCTGAAACAGCATTTATTAGTAGTGGAACAGATGGCGCTGATTTTAACCTAAGATTTTTCACACCGACTGACGAAGTGCCCCTTTGTGGCCATGCGACGATAGCGAGTTTTTGGCATCTTTCAAAATTAGGTGTGCTCACATCAGATACATGCATCCAAAATACAAAAGCTGGTTTGCTATCAATACACATCAGTCGAGATGCATCTAGTGAAATCACTGTCACTATGGCGCAGACTTCGCCTATCATCGTCAAACAAGGACTCTCATTTGACGCATCATTCAAAGCATCATTTCCAAATGCGATTATTGATTCAAAACTATCCATTGATGTTTGGAGCACAGGCCTAGAGGACATACTCTTGCCGATTGAAACACGCGAAGCGCTTAACCAGTTGATCTGTATTCCAGAAAATCTGACAGAATTGTCAAAAGCTCTGCATGTTGTCGGCGTTCATGCCTTTTCATATGAAGATGGACAGGTCTATGCGCGAAACTTTGCACCACTCTATGGCATTGATGAAGAGTCAGCGACAGGTACCTCTAACGGCGCATTGACGGCTTACCTGCATCATTATTTGCATCATGACAAGCTTAAACTAGAACTTACTGTGCTTCAAGGTGAAGCCATGGGTGAGACGAGCGCCATATATACCAGTTCTGAAAAAGGATTGGCTGGTCTTAGTATCCACGTCGGCGGACGATGTGCTTACACAGGTGAAATGGAGATATAGCAAAAGAGGGATACTGCCAACTTGTGTTGGCAATATCCCTCTTATTTATTTGAATATAATGACTCCATTTTACATACTTCTTTATATCACTTGATCTATGCTCAACATACTTGATAGTTACTTGATTCTACCATCGGTAGAGATCGTCACTTCACTGTAAGGCACAATACACTGTGCTTTCAACATAGCCGCTTTGACGGCTTGAATCATACCACCACAGCAAGGTACTTCCATACGAACGACTGTGATGCTCTTGATGTTGCTTTCAGTGAGAATCTGAGCGATTTTATCTGTATTCGTTTGGTTGTCATCGAGTTTAGGACATCCAATAACGGTTACTTTGCCTTTGATGAAATCTCTGTGGAAATCGCCATATGCAAACGCTGTACAATCCGCAGCGATCAATAAATCTGCATTTTGTAGATAAGGTGCGCTTGGGCTAATCAATTTGAGTTGAACTGGCCATTGCATCAATTCTGAAGGGACGCTGATGCTTTCTGAAGTCGCCATTAAGACGCCTTCTTGAGCTCTAGGTGTTTTACTGATCATATTGGAAGACGCAGGTGTAGCCATATCAAGAGTTACCATAGACGAACGGTCAAATGCTTTTGCTGCAGTGCCTGAACACCCACAACCTTGACCTTCTGCATGTACATGACCACTTGCTTTAGCCGAAGTATTCAATGATGGCGCTTCATTTTTTGCCTTGATATTTTTTCTGGTTGAATCAAAAGCATCCGTATCTTTTTCTACAACGTGGATTGCATCAACAGGACACTTAGGCAAACACATGCCTAGGCCGTCGCAATAAGATTCACTTGTCAGTTTAGCTTTACCATCGACAATTTCTATTGCACCTTGCATACAAGCTGTTGCACACAGACCACAACCAATACATTTATCTTCATTGATTTCAATTACATTTCTTTTCATCTATAAACCTCCGATTTATATGCGACCCTGCGCTTTGATGCGCTTTAAGCGCTTATGCATTCATTTTATGTTCTCATTATAAACCGAAAAATCACCGAAGTCTGTAACATGCGTTACTATTAGATAGTAACATGCGTTACTATTATATCACCATGTCATTGTAGACATTGTATCTGCCTTTATAGCTATGGATAGGAATCACCGATGCGTCAATGCCGCCAATTACGCGGGCTGGAACGCCGACTGCAGTAGATTCTGTTTTGGTATCAGTCAATACGACAGAACCCGCACCTATTTTTGAACCCGCTGCAATGTGGATTGGTCCAAGTATTTTTGCACCAGCTCCTATCGTAACGCGATCACCCACCGTTGGATGCCTTTTGCCTGTATCTTTACCAGTGCCGCCAAGCGTTACACCTTGATATATCGTCACAAAATCGCCGACAATTGCCGTTTCTCCTATGACCACACCTGTACCGTGATCGATGAATAACGATTTGCCTATCGTTGCACCCGGATGAATCTCAATGCCAGTCAGGAATCTACCAAGCTGAGATAGAAATCTTGCACCAAAAAACCATTTGTGTTTGTATAGGTAGTTTGAGACACGATGTAAGGCAATTGCATGTACAGATGGATAAAGTAATAATATCTCAGCATATGATCGCGCTGCTGGATCCGTTTCTTTTATAAATTTCAGGTACGCACGCGCACTTTTAAACATATTGACCTTCCTTTTCTATACAATCGGGTTAAATAAACACGTTGTTTGAGATATACTTATCGCCGTTATCTGGTGAGATGACGACTAATTTCTTGCCACTTCCAAGTCTTTTTGCTACTCTAATTGCCGCTAGAATCGCTGCACCACTTGAGATGCCAAGGAATAATCCCTCTTCTTCAAACAGGCGTTTTGTCATTTCATAAGCCTCGACACTGTTGATTTGTTCAATGCTATCGACGACAGATGCATCGTATATGCCTGGTAAAAAGCCAGCCCCGATACCTTGAATCTTGTGAGGTCCAGGAGCGCCTCCAGAAAGGACTGGAGATTCTACTGGCTCTACGCCTATAATTTCAATGGCAGCATAATGTTCTTTAAGTCTAGCGCCAGCCCCTGAAATTGTACCGCCTGTTCCTACTGATGCGATAAAAGCATCCAGCTCTGAAAAGTCTTTGATGATTTCATTGCCCGTCGTTTTATAATGAATGTTTCTATTTGCAATATTGTTGAATTGTTGTGGCATAAAGTATGACTCTTGAAGTGACAATCTCGTTGCCTCTTGGATTGCACCACTCATGCCTTTGCTGCCATCTGTAAGGATTAGATCAGCGCCATACGATTTTATGATGTTTCTTCTTTCAACACTCATCGTATCTGGCATCACGATACTCACAGGATATCCTTTGAGCTTTCCTATATAGGCAAGCGCAATACCCGTGTTGCCACTTGTTGGCTCGACGATGGTCATGCCAGTCTTAAGTGTGCCATTTTCTTCCGCTTCTTCAATCATACCAAGAGCTGCTCTTGCTTTAACACTGCCTGTCAAGTTCATACCTTCAAGTTTCACATAAATATCCGCCATATCCGATTCAACCAATTTGCTCAATTTTACAACTGGTGTATTGCCAATCATATCCAAAATTCTCTCACTAATCATCTTTTTTCTCCTCATACTTGACTGAACATAAAAAATTCAATCTTTCTCTTTAAATTTTCTAATTTTAATATAAAAAAACTCCGTCTCTTCATTACAAAGAGACGAAGTATACTCCGCGGTTCCACTCTAGTTGATCGAAAACGATCCCCTTTAGACACACAGATTAGAACTATGTATCCTATCTCTATATCGGGAGAACCCGGTGTAGCCTACTTAATTCGGTACACTGCTCCAAAGGGCACTTCACTATTATATCCTTAGGAACTTACACCAACCGTTCCCTCTCTGCAAAGTCTACAATAACTACTTTCCTTTATCGTTGCTTTTTTGTATAATCCCTACTAAATTAATTCCAACTAATTCAGTACGGTATCTTAATTTGTATTCTACCTTTTAATCAGCATCCTGTCAATAAGTAAAAAGTAAACAATTTGTTACGGAATTATCGTTAAACTATTAACCATATTTTGTGTTCAGATTTTTTATTTTGTGCTACAATATTACAGAGGTGATTTTATGGATTTCAGACAACTTGAAGCGTTCGTCAACGTTGCACGGTATAAGAATTTTTCTAGAGCTGGCAAGGCACTATACTTATCACAGCCTACGATAAGCCTTCATATTTCCAACTTAGAAAAAGAATTGAGCACACCGCTTTTCGACCGTACTTCAAAAGAAGTGAATTTGACACCAGCAGGTATCGAATTTCTTAACTATGCCCTCGATATGATCAACATGAAGAATCGCGCCATTCACAATATCATCTCATCGCAAAATAAAATATCGGGTTCTATTAAAATATCTACTACGACGACGCCAAGTCTCGTCTTATTGCCAAAAGCGATCGAACAATTTCAAAATCTGCACCCAGAAGTCAAATTCATCGTGGAAGAAAAAAGTACAAATGTCATCCTTGAAGACGTATGTTCTTTGACAAGCGATCTTGGCCTTATTGGTATACACGTTGAAAATGAGCGTTTTGCAAGCCACCATCTCTTTGAGGATGAACTCGTTTTCATCTGTGCTGAAGATGCTACACTTGATCAAGTTGTAGATATCTCAGAACTTGCCAAGTACAAATTTATAACGAGAAGTGACCAATCGTCTACGCGTATTGAACTCGAACGGTCTATGGTTGAACAAGGCTACGATGTCAGTTTGCTTGTTAACGTCGTGGAAAGCGATAACATGAACTTGATTGTGAAACTTGTCTCAAGCGGCGTTGGTATTTCTTACTTATCTAAGACCATATTCGAATGCTATAGGAAAACAATGCCCGTAAAATCATTTCAAATCAAAGGTCTCAATTTGTCGCGAAGTATCAATCTTATAACAAACAAGCGTCGGACCCTTTCTCCTGCTGCTGAAGATTTTATCAAACTTCTTAACAGTTTGAAGGAACAGATTTAACATCATTCACTTACATTTTAAAAAAAAGCTGTTAAGATTCAATTTGAGCATTTCTCAAATCGATCTTAACAGCTTTTATGATTGTACGGACTTAAATTTATTGATTTTAAGTGCCAACAGCAGTGGCGCAGTCATGATCAATGCGTAGCTAAAAAATAAAGCTTCATAGCCAAACCTATCTGCAATGAATCCACCTGCCAATGTAAAAACGAAGTTAGCGACGCCAGATGATACGGCAGAATAGATGGCAACCGCAGAGGTTACCACGGCATGAGGTGTGATTTCACAGATGAGCTCAATAAATATTGGCACAAAGATACCAACGATAACGCCTCTCAGAACACCCGCTAGAGCAAACATGAAAAACGTACTGCTGAAGCCAAGCAACAGCATTCTCACTATTGAAACGACATTCATAAAAATCAACAAACGCGTTGCACCATACGTATTGATCAAACGTTTTGAATTAAAGATGAAAGGCACTTCTATGCAAACCGATATGAAAGTCAAAATACCAATTGTTGACAACTGAATGTCGTTGCTCCTGATATATAGACCGAGATATTGGTCTGAACCGAAAAATGAACCGAGCATCAGAAAGCTGTAAATCAGTACAAATAAGTAGTCCTTCTGCTTGAGAAGTGTCTTTATATCTCTTTTAAAATGGCTCTTTACGATAGGCGTTTGATTATTTTTGATGCTGCGTGTCAGTAAAAAGCTCACAACATAGCCGATAGAGGCCATGTAAAACATCCACTTGAGGCCAAGTTGATTGGCGATAACTGAAACGATAATCGCACCTATTGCATAACCAACTGATCCCCAAACCCGAATGAATCCAAAAGAGCTTTTTGGATTTTCTCCAACATACCTAATCGCCATGGAATCCGTTAATGGTCCTTGACCACAGAGAAACAACTGATACATGAAATAGATAGCGACAACTGCGATATTATTGGTAAAAAGAGTGATGATGCCCGCAAGACCTGCATTGGCCAACAGTAACAACTGCAATACGGCTTTTCTTTTGCCGGAAAAATCAGAAAGTCCGCCCCAAACAGGTTGGAAAAAAAGTGAAATGAGTGGCAGTACCGACATGATCAGACCAATGCTCGATAAAGACAAGCCGACGATTTCATTCATATAAAGCGTGATCAACGTATATACCGATGACCACGTAAAAAAAAGCACAAAGTAAAATAAGTTGAATTTTTTCATATTGCCTCACAAAGTGTTCAGAAAGTGTCAAATGCATCTCTACTCATTTTACTAGCTTTCTTTCAAAAGTAAAGGCAGAAATAACAAACGCTCGGCTTTATGTATAAGCCGAGCGTTTTTTTGTGATTATCCTTCAATGATTTTGAAGACGATTTGCCTTTTCCTTGGGCCGTCAAATTCGCAGAAATATACGGATTGGAACATGCCAAGTTCAATATGGCCATCTTCGATGATCAGGTTTTCATTGTGTCCAAACATAGCCGCTTTGATGATGGCTGCTGTGTTGCCTTCAATATTGGAGTATGGACCATCTTTTGGAACGAATTCGTCCAACTTGTCCATGATGTCTTTTTGAACTTCGGAGTCGTAGCTCTTGCTTAGGGTGATTGCAGCTGTCGTGTGAGGTATGTTGATAACGACGATGCCCTTCTTGACTTTATTTTCTGCGACAAATGCCTTGAGCAAATCGAGGATTTCGATCATCTCCTCTTTCTTGGTCGTTTTTATTTGAATTCTTTCGTACATAGTCACCCCTCCATTCAATATTACATGCTTATTATATATATACGATAATCTATATCTATTTAAACATAAGCTTTAAAGAATGTGCAATCAAAATTTGCAGCATATGCTACAAGTATCCATTTTATCAATTATCCTTCAGTGATTTGAAATAAAGAACACGTTCACCGAGTATCAGATAGACGATGCCCATTACGAGTAAGACACTCACTGAGAGTATAGTATCTTGATCTATTTTCCCATAGACAACGGCATTCTTTATCGCCGAGATCGCCCATTTATGTGGGGTGATATTAGCAAGCATCAAGAGCGGTTTAGAGGTGATGATCTCAAGCGGCCACATACAACCGCCCAACATACCCATACCAGTAAGCACAATTGGCGATATTGCACCGAGCTGAGCCATCGTTTTCATGAGGCTGACCACAAACAAGCTCATCGCTGTTACCACAAAGATATATAGGATGCCAATGCCGATGACCAGCAATAGGTTATTGCCCCATTCTATGCCGAAAAGAAACTGTCCCGAAGTCACCATGACGATAATTTGAATGGTACCGATGATCATTGCACTGATGAGATTTGCAGCAAGCATATCCATACGCGTCGACGGTGAAACCAGCATTCTATCCAAAGTATGCAACCTTTTATCCTCTAACATGTCACCAACTGTGAACATGAGCGAATAGGTTACGAAGAATAACGTCATACCGACGACAAAATGAATGTTGAGTCCGGCTGATAATGGTATGGTCGCATCGGATTCAGTTAAGGTAGTTGAAATTGGTCTCTTGTCTTCCCAATGTGTCAAGAAAGTCGTTTTAATCGTGCTTGATAACGCTTGTTTATCTAAAGAAGGTGTCGTTTTCTCGATGATTTGTGCGGTTTGATCAATCAAATAATTGGTGTTGTTGATGAGTGCAATTTCGCTTTCGAGAATTCTAGATAGCTGCGCACTTTCCACCGTTTCGCGTATTTGTACAATCTCTACCCCAGTGGCACTATCATAAAAATTCTTTTTGAGGTGCACAACTGAGATTGCATCTCGATTCATGACTTGATCAATGCCTTCATCATAGGATACGAGGTTGACCTTAAAATGGTACTCGGACGTCAATTTCGTGATGAGGTTTGACGCTTCGACGCTTTGATCTTCATCGACCACGGCGATCGTCGCCACATAGGAGCCACCCATCGTATTTCCGAAAATACCAGCAAAGATCAAACTCATAGCGATCATGATAATGTAAAGCGTTCGGTTGTCTTTCATCAACCTTATTTTAAGCTTTAGCAGTGCCTTCATAGGACGACGCCTCCTTCCTTTTTATGATGATGGCAGCAATGATGGAAAAGACAATCGCAATCGCACAGAGTAAGCCATAGTAAATTGCGAGCTTGTTCCATCCTGCATCTTGGAACGTATTGATAAACAAATCCAGGACGATGCCGTTCAGTGCAAAATATTTTAGCGTCATAAAGATGCTCGGTAATACCTCAAGGGGAATATAGCTGCCACCGATGAGTGCAAAGATGTGAACCAACAAGTTCTCAAAGATATTGGCAACTCGGTAATTCTCAGCAGTCAGTGTGATGGCGCTGATGAAGATGCCTAAACCGCTGACTGCGATTGACGAGAATAAAATTGCGACCATGATCTTTATCGGATTTTCCCATGCGACACCAAGAACGAATGTTGAAAATAGAATCAATATCCCCATTTGTAGAAAACATAGTGTAACCGTCATGAGAAATTTCGCGGTCAATACGCGTCCATAGTGGACGCCTGCAACAACACCACGATCCAGCGTGAGCATTTTCTTTTCATTCAACAACTCACGCCCCATATAACCCGCTGAATAGAGGATGAACATCGCCATCATAGCGATTGAATAATACGTAAAGCTGGTAATCAGGCGCTTGCCAGGTATCGTACGCGTTGTTACATGTGACCTTGTAGCTTCTTCGATATCTTGTGACATAACGGCTTGCATATTTCCAAAAAGAGCTTCCATATCAAGGTACGTTGATCCTATTTCTAGATAGACGTTTTTATTCACGATGCGCTTGTTGAGTGTGTCGAAATAACTGTCGAAGATGCTCTTGACGATTTGACTGGAATAATCATAATCTGGATGCATCACCATTTTAATGTCGATTGGGTTGCGATTTGGGAGTAGAAAATTGACATATTGATCATAGATGAAGCCTTCAGGCAATGTCACGACGATGGCGACCGCTTCATCTTCAAGTGCTACTGCAGCCTCTGATTCCGTCATGACAGAAACTTTCATGATGCTTTTAAGATCTTCATGCCCAAGAAAATCATCAAAAAACATCGTCTCAAAATTTAACGTTTCTTTTATAGCACTAAGGTCTAGTGCTTCTTGCTCTGCACCCATCGTCTGAGTCGCGGTTTTCACGAAATCAGACATCTCCGACTCAAAGTCATATTGCTTGACGACCGCTACAGATATCGCCTCCATGCGGCCTGGTTCACCAAAGGATCCGGAAAGCGCAAAGCTTAATATCGCAGTCAAAATGATCGGCATGAGGATAAAAGTCATGAGGCCTTTTTTATCAGACAGGAGCACTTTGACGTCTTTTAAATACAGTTTGAACAGCATAGCATCCTCCTAGTCTCTTAGACCTCTTCCTGTAAGTTTTAAGAATACCTGCTCGAGATTTGGTTTCGTCACATCAAAGGAAACGAGACCGATCTCCATTTCCATGATCCCTCGGATAATTTCCTTTTGGCTATTGCCGTTTCCACCCGCCAAGATGACCATTTCATCATCCTCAACAGCCGTTACGGCCATGACGTTTTTAATTTGTTTGAACTGGTCGATTCGATTTTTGACATTGTCATCAAATTTAAGGTGAATCGACGTGTGACTGTCAGATTGGTCGATCAATGCTTCTTGCGTACCAGATGCTATGATTTTGCCATGGTCCATGATGTAGACGTTTTGACAAATGGCTTCAACTTCCTCCATGTAGTGACTTGTATAGATGACCGTCATGCCTTGCTCGTTGAGCAACTTGACTGTTTCAAGGATGTGGTTGCGTGATTGTGGGTCTATACCGACTGTTGGTTCGTCCATGATGATGATTTTTGGATTGTGAAGCAAAGCGACACCGATATTGATGCGGCGTTTCATACCGCCTGAATAATGTTCAACTTTGTCTTTTAATCGATCGTTGATCCCGATGATTTCAGACACTTTTTCAATGCGTTTTTTAAGCTCTACCCCAGACAGACCATAAAGTCCACCAAAGTATTTCAAATTTTCATAGCCACTAAGTGTTTGATATAGCGCAATCTCTTGAGGGACATAGCCAAGATGTGGTTTGATCCATTTTGGCTCCTTGATAATGTCTTTACCATCGAAATATAACTTGCCCGATGTCGGCTTATAAAGCGTCGAGATCATAGAGATTGTCGTCGATTTGCCAGCGCCATTTGGACCGAGGAGACCGACGATTTGACCTGTAGGGATTTCTAGATTGATGCCATCTACCGCTTGGATATTTCCAAAGCTCTTTTTTAAATTTTCTGCAACGATGATCATGGGGTCACACTCCATTCATTTAAATTTTCTATCGGTTTGATCTCAGCATTCTCTAGTATGCTTAAATCTAATTCTTGCTTCCTTTCAATATCCCACCTTGTCGTATGGATGCTGATGGTCTGAGTATCAAATAAATTGTTAAACGTATCACTCGTTTCGTATTTCAGCTCGATCGTAACCATCTCATCAATAATGTAGCCGTCAAGATCCACAAAGGCAGTTTCTTCATATCGCGTGATCGTCATGGAATTGAAGATCGCTTCGACGATGGTTTCAAAATCACTTTCGGTCATAGGGTTTTCACCATCAGAATATTGCATGTCCATTAGATAGGTAAATAGCGTTTCTTTGTTTGCGAGAATTTCTTCTCTCAATTGTCTAAGGAAGCTGTCTAGCTGTGCAGATGTTGGCTTGACTGAAAATTTGGTCGCTTTGACTTCGCCGTCATCATTAGTGATAATGGTCTTTTCACCGATGAAAATGTTCTCCGCTTTCAGCATCGAGGACCAACTGAGACCCACGCCTTTAAAAAAAGTGGATAAATCTTCTGGTTCATCTGAAAAACCTTTAAAGGCATCACCAATGGCGTATATGTCACTCATAAACGGCAGTTTCAAAAATACTTCTGCTGGTCCTTTCATGAACACTTTAAAATCCAACCCGAGCGTGTTACTAAAATAGAAGACATCATAGATGCTCTGGTTTTCTGAGTGATTGAAACGCTCCTCAAGGGCTACTTCTACAAGCCCAAGTTGTCTGAATGCCTCTGCTTCATCTTTATCAATCTTTTGGAGCAAAGCTTCATTAAATGTGCTCTGCACGACTACTTCTACCTTGTTCACGCCACTTTCAATGTTTTCCGTCTTTTGAACGGCATCTAGATAAGACGCATAGTCTTCGCCACCCATACAGCCTGTTAAAATGGCCATAAAAAAGATGCCACTGATGACGACTGCTAAAATGCGCTTTACTCTATTTTGATACATTTGATTCATATGACTCACCCCTTACACATAAGAACGACATAATTTTCTCGCCGGATTACTAAGGAAAAATTGGAATTATGCAATTTCCTCAACTGATTGTTGCTTCCTTTATATAGAAAGTATAAATGATAAGTCTCTTGGTCGTATCTGACTATTCGCCAATAATACCTCGATAGACCCATGACTTTTGTCATATTCGTTCATCAAGACAAAAAAAATAAAGGTGTACGCTGATTCAGCATATCACCTTAAATTTCACTTTAAATCTTTACAGATCGCTTTTGATCATGATGATCGCAAGCTGTGTACGGTCACGGAGTTCGAGCTTCTCAAGGATACTTGTCAAATGATTTTTGACAGTGCCTTCAGAAACGAAAAGACTGTTTGCAATTTCTTTATTGCTGAGCCCCTGTGCGATCGCTCTGGATATATCCAGCTCACGCGTCGTCAATTTTCCTAGGATATCCTCGCGCTGTGACCCATCTGATGTCTTCAAGTGTTTGAGAAGTTTTGATGCGACAAGGGGTTCAATAATCGTACCACCGTGCATCGCTTTGCGAATCGCATCCACGATTGCTTCAGGAGTGGCATCCTTTAATAAATAGCCACTTGCACCGTGTTTTAACGACTCGAAGATTTCATCGTCCTCCATAAAAGTCGTCAAAATGATGACGTTTACAGTTGGATAAGCCTTTTTGATTTTCTCTGTCGCTTCAACACCATTCATCTCAGGCATGCGTATGTCCATCAAGATCACGTCAGGCGTGTTCTCAGATGTCTTGAAGAGCGCTTCTGAACCATTTGACGCGGTCCAAGCAATCGACATGTCTCCTTGATTGTTGACGATCATACTGAGACCTTGCAATAACAATGCTTGATCATCTACAACTGCAACTTTGATCATATGGTTCCTCCAAATTCTATCCTTTAACTAAAGAAACGCAGTATATGGCAGCATGATTGTCGTTCTAAAACCACTTTCATCACAATCGAATTGCGTCTGTCCATTAAGGCGTTTGATACGCTCTTCTATGAAGCTTAAACCATTGCCCTTTACGAAACCACCTTCACACCCACCATCATCTTGTATCTTGAGAAGGATGCGATGGTCCTCCAGTGATTGAAAAGAGACCCATACTTTTTTTGCACGGCTATGTTTCGCTGAGTTGGTTATTGCTTCAAGAACCGTTCTATATAAGACATCGCTCATTTCTTCATCGATCAACTCATCGAACAGTTCATATGAAAAAGTGACGACGATACCCGTTTGAACTTGATACTTGTACAGTTTTTTTGATAATGCGTCATAGAGGTTGTCGTGTATGATGATGTCTTTATGGTTGCTGACGAGTTCCCGCATGGCACGGAGAATCTCACGTGACTGATCCACAGAAAGCTGAAGGTCGCTTTTAAGCGCTTCTGTCGTCTTTTTCTCGGCTGATAACTTGAGCATTTCAAGTGACATGATGAGTCCAGTAAGTTCATGTCCCAAAGTATCGTGCAAATCACGTGCAAACTGGGAGCGTTCTTTCAGCCTTGTTAGCTTTGCCACTTCGAGATTGGCGGATTCAAGTGCTTCCTTTGAAAGCTGCAGGTTTTCGTTGGTCTCCTGCAAGATCTCATTTTGCTCCGTTAGCGTTTTATTGAGCCTGTCTACTTGTTCTTTTTTTGATAAATAAGATTTGTAGGTAAAAAGCATACCGCTAAAAAGGATGAAGACACTTTCAATAAAAACCGCCTGCGACAGTGCTTGGTAAGTCATACCAAACGCCAAAGACTGATAAAAGCTCATGCCCGCACCAATGAATGTCAGTGCGCTGAGTGCCATGCCTCTTGAAAAGGGTTGAAATAACGCAACTTCAGCAAGGATCCATAGATTAAAGAGAATAAACAAATAATTGATGTTGAATCGCGAATAGTAATTGAGTGCAAAGACGACAGCTATATCCACAAGCAAAGTCAATCCGAGTCGATTATGATGTTTTCCTCGAATAAAGGGCAGAGCTATAAAAGCGATCATAAGTCCAGCTAATAGGTTGCTTCTACTTTGAACAGCCATCTCAAAGTTCATGGCGATGATATATGTCACCAAGGAGGCAATTGCTCTCAGTGCATTATATTTCATAATAACACTCCCTTAGTAACGGTTTAGTAAAATAGCGGGCTGCGTTTGTCCTGAAATGAGGACATAGGCAATGCCAAGCACTACAAGTCCTGCCAGTATCGCAAGCGCAATCTTGATCGGACTTTTTGGATAAGCGCCTTGGACGGTACCCGTTTGACCATTGATCATAAAATTATAAGTCTTTCCATTATATAGATAACTTGAAATCCATATTGGCAAAAGAACGTGTTTAAAATTTAGGTCGTCATAATGACTTTCGACGTCGAGCATGCGAATGGTATCGCCTCCAACTTCTGAGGTTATTTCAGATTCCAAGATACGATCAATAATGCTTTTACCTTCCGTCCAGCCTTCTTCAAGTGGAATGCTATAACGCTCCGCAAAGAAGCCCGATAAAAAGTCCGGCTTATAGGATACGAGCGCATCAAGATGGAAATCGTCTACTTTGTTAAGCACGTCGTGATCCACTTTTGAAGAAGCACCTACGAGCACATCGTCAAAAAAGCGTTCATAGTTACCACTGACAGAGGTCCATCTCGTATGACGCTCTTGATAGGTTTCCGTCTTGCCGTTCACAGTCCTTGTTTTCGTCACATAGTAGTAATCCCCACGCTCGGCAGTATAACGGTTAAACGTCTGCGTATCAAATGTCCAATACGGTACATATGTGCCCAGTATTCGATCGTTCTTATAAGAAGATTTGAGCTTGTTTGGTGCAAACCATCGTTTACCGATCCAAACCTTAAATCTTTGACCTGCCGATTTCTCTGTGATTTCAAAGGGTATCAGATAGCCAGGTGGTATCGTTTTTTCGGTTTCATGTTCACTGACGTGAGATGAACCACAATAATTGCAAAATCGAGCACTTGTGTGTGCCTCGAATATCAGCTCGGCACCACAATTTTTACAGACCACTGATTTTATATCATCGTCTGACCAAGATCTTGCCCCTTCACTGAGTGCGGCTTCAAAAGAGTTTTCCACAATCTCGAGTTGCTCTTTTTCCACAGCCTGAGTCGTGCCGCAATAGGCGCATTTTAACTGCCCAAGTTCAGGGTCATAGCCCATTTTTCCACCGCATGAGGGGCACATATTGACCTTGGTCTGAGTATTTTTTTCCGACATTTTGCCTCCTAAATCAATTTCCTCTTATACCTATTTCTCATTTACAGCGCCACAATGTGGACAGAACTTTGGATTGCCTTCTATTGGTTCATGGCAGCTTGCACACTCAACGGATACCGTTTGCTTGCCACCACATTCAGGACAAAACTTAGGATTTCCCTTTAGCTCCGCTTGACAGTGTATGCATTTTTTAACCATAGGCCCACCACATTCAGGGCAGAACTTGACGCCTTCATCTACTGAGGCTTGGCAGCTTGGGCAAGTTACTTTATTCGTTTTAGCTGAATCAGTAGCTGCCGGTGCTGCATTGCCTGCATCATCACGCATGGCATTTGCCATCATATTGCCGAGGCCCATACCCGCGCCAACGCCTGCGCCCATGCTCGCCATGCCACCGCCTTCATTTTGTGCAGCGTCGCGAAGCGCTTCAGCCGCTTGGAACTTCATATATTGGTTTAAGTCGCCTAAGGCGCCCATTTGAGTTCTCTTATCAATGGCTTGTTCTACAGATTCTGGGAGCGATATGTTCTCGATGGCAAAATCTGAAACGACGAGGCCATAGACGCCAAAGCGTTCTCCCAAACCTTGTAGCGTCAATTTGCCTAGTTCATCGTATTGTGTGACCAAATCGATGGCTGGGATTTTCGCTTCACCAAGCAAATCGGACACTGTAGATACGATGAGACTTTTGAGATGTTCATTGATCTGATCCACTGTATAAAATTTATTGGAACCAAACACTTCCTTTAAAAAGACGACTGGATCGCCCACTCTAAACGAATAGACGCCAAAACCACGCAGTCTTAAGATGCCGAATTCAGCATCGCGCATCATGATTGGATTGGTCGTCCCCCATTTTTGGTTGACAAACTGTTTGGTGTTCACGAAGTAGACATCTGTTTTGAAATGATTTTCAAAGAGGTACTTCCAATTCGAGAGTGATGTCAGTATTGGCATCGTGTCTGTATGAAGCGTGTATTTTCCAGGTTGGTAAACATCGGCAATTTGACCTTGGTAGACAAAAATCGCCACTTGAGAGGGTCTGACGATCAACTGTGCGTTTTCTTTGATTTGTTGCTTATCCGTCATCGGAAACTTATAGACCATCGTATCTTGACTTTCATCTTCCCAATGGACGACCTCTAGAAATTCACCTTTTATAAAATTGAATAAACCCATCTTTATTTACCTCCACATCTTTATTTTTCGCCTCAAACGAATCGTTGTGCTTGTACACACTATATTACTTATTTTACCATCATTACGAAAAAAAACACACGGCTTCTTAAAAAATCTGTTTATAAACAAATTATTCTTAATTATAAACAATTTATAAAAGCCCTTGAATGAAAAATCTGTATCGCATATACTTTGATTGACTTTAAACGAAGTGACAAAAACAACTTTAGGTTAATGATCACATTAATATAGGTATTTAAATTATATGTACGTAAATGACAGGTACGCAAAATTAGGAGGCATAATATGAGCTTTGAAAAAGTAAAATCAATTTTAGTTGAAGAGTTGGATTTAGATGCAGAAGAAGTAACACTTGAAAGCAATATCAAAGAAGATCTTGGCGCGGATTCACTCGATATGGTTGATTTAATCATGTCAATCGAAGACGAATTTGAAATCAAAGTTGCTGAAAGCGATGCAGCATCTATTAAAACTGTAGGCGATATCGTAAGCTACATCGAGCAACAACAAGCTTAATTACTTAAATATATCATCCACCCACATGAGAAAATCCTCGGCATGCGCCTTGGATTTTCTTCAGTAGTAGGAAAAATAAACTTTTTATAAACTTTGGAGGCTTTGATGACTAAAACGACTCTCACTACCTTACTCGATATAGAATATCCCATCATACAAGGTGGTATGGCGTGGATATCAGACGCTGATCTAGCAGCAGCCGTATCAAATGCTGGAGGACTTGGCGTCATCGCAGGCGGAAATGCCGAAAGACATTTCGTAGAAATACAAATCGACAAGATGAAACATCTGACTAACAAACCTTATGCACTTAACGTCATGTTGCTCAGTCCTTTTGCGGACGACATCATCGACCTAGCGATCGAAAAAAAGGTCCCTATCGTCATTACTGGCGCAGGCAGTCCTGGAAAATATATAGAACGTCTTAAAGAAGCAGGCATCAAAATTATACCAGTCGTTCCATCAGTAGCACTTGCTAGAAGAATGGAAGGCCTCGGCGTAGATGCACTGATCGCTGAAGGTACTGAAGCAGGTGGTCACATCGGCGAACTCACGACGATGGCACTCGTACCACAAGTCATCGATGCGGTTAGCATCCCAGTGGTTGCAGCTGGCGGCATAGCTGATGGTCGTGGTGCAGCAGCGGCATTTATGCTTGGTGCATGTGGCATCCAAGTGGGTACAAGATTCCTTGTAGCAACAGAATGTAACGTACATCGCAATTATAAAGACATGATACTCGATGCTAAAGATACTTCAGCAGTTGTATCAGGCAGACCAACTGGTCACCCAGTGCGCATCTTAAAAAACAAACTCTACCGACAATATTGTGAACTTGAGAAAAACGGTGCATCACCAGAAGAACTTGAAGCACTCGGTGCAGGGTCACTTAGAAAAGCAGTTGTCGAAGGTGATGTGACATACGGTTCAGTCATGGCAGGCCAAGTCGCTGGACTCGTTAAAAAAGAACAACCCGCTCATGAAATCGTGCAAGAAATTTTCAGTGAATGTGAAGCAATCATCTTAAAGCAATTTCAGTGGATAGCTGGTAAGTAATAACATACATTAGTTTGTAAACAGGAGGACTTTATGAAAATTGGATATATATTTGCTGGACAAGGCGCACAAAAACAAGGTATGGGAGAAGATTTTTACAAAAACTTCGAATCTTCAAAAGCTGTTTTCGATCAGGCGAACCTCGCACTAGGATATGATCTTAAAAACCTCGTCTTCAACGGCCCACAAGAATCACTCAATGAAACAGAAAAGACACAACCTGCTATACTGACAACATCGATCGCTATGCTTAAAGCTTTTGAGTCCCTCGTAGATGTCAAACCCGCTGCTTGTGCCGGTCTTTCTCTCGGTGAATACTCTGCACACGTCTGCTCAGGCTCTATGGTCTTTACAGATGCCGTACAACTCGTGAAAAAACGTGGCGCCTTTATGCAAGATGCCGTTCCACTTGGCGTTGGTGGCATGACTGCACTTATGGGTTTATCGCCTGAAGAGGCAGAACAAGTTGTTGAGCAAGCTTCTGTACACGGTACAGTAGAAATATGTAATTACAACGCACCAAATCAAATCGTCATCGGCGGTCACTTATCCGCACTTGAGATGGCACATGAAATCGCAAAAGACAAAGGCGCTAAAAGAGTGATTCCACTTGCAGTAAGTGCCCCTTTCCATACATCTATGTTAAAACCTGCTGAGGACAATTTGTCACTGGCACTTGAAGGCGTCAATTTTCACCCTATGAAAGTGCCTGTCATCACAAACGTGAATGGCAGAATCGTCTCTAGTGAAGATGAAATTCCAATGTACCTTTCAAAGCAAGTCACGCATTCTGTAAGATGGATTGACTGTATTGAATCTATGAAGCATATGGGCATTGATACGTTAGTCGAATTCGGACCTGGCAATGCATTATCTTCATTTGTCGCAAAGATCGACAAATCCATCAAAGTCCTATCAATTCACGATCTTGATTCACTTTATCAAGTCGTGGATACCATCAAAAATCATAACTCGCTTGAACAAGCGATCTAGGAGGCACTATGAAAGTAGCAATCGTAACTGGCGCTGGAAGAGGCATCGGAAGAACCATCGCCGCAAGTCTTTCTAAAGCAGGTTATAAGCTCGTTCTAAACTATCGCTCAAACGTCGCGGAGCTCGAGTCATTTGTTCAAGAAATCGGCGCAACTGCTGTTCTCGTTCAAGGCGATATCAGCAACTTTGACGATGCAGAAAAACTCGTTCAAGCCGCTGTTGAGAATTATGGCCGATTAGATTTACTTGTCAATAATGCGGGCATCACAAAGGACGTTTTATTGCTGAGAATGTCTGAAGAAGATTTTGATAGCGTCAATACGACGAATCTTAAAGGCACCTTCAATTGTTCAAAACACGCTGCAAAAGTCATGTTCAAGCAACGCAGCGGTTCAATCATCAACATATCTTCAGTTGTCGGCATCACTGGCAACATCGGTCAATCCAATTATGCGGCTTCTAAAGCGGGCGTGATTGGTTTTACGAAAGCCGTGGCACGCGAACTTGCACCTAGAGGCGTCAGAGTCAATGCTGTGGCACCAGGGTTCATTGCAACCGCTATGACGGAAGTGATTCCTGAAGAGGCGAAAAAAGCCATGCTACAAAACATTCCAATGGGAAAATTCGGCGAGCCTGAAGACGTTGCAAACGTCGTTCTATTCCTCGCTTCTAATGAAGCAAAATACATCACAGGTCAAGTCATCTCCGTCAATGGCGGCATGGCAATGTAACCCTGTCATTCAAATCTTAGGAGGCATTTATATGAGTCATCGCGTTGTAGTTACAGGTATTGGCATCGTTTCACCTATTGGTAGCGGTGTAGAGTCGTTCTGGGAGGGTATTCAAGCTGGAAAATGTGGCATAAGCCTAATTGAAGCGTTTGATACAACAAATTTCAAAGTTAAAGTGGCTGGCGAGATCAAAGATTATGATCCGACACAGACAATCAATAAAAAAGATTCAAAGCGTATGGACAGATTTACACAGTTTGCAATCACCGCTTCAAAGTTTGCTGTTGAAGATTCAAACCTTACGATTGATGCAGATAATGCTGAGCGCATCGGCGTTTACTTAGGTAACGGCATCGGTGGTCTCATTACAATAGAAGAAACAGCTGAAAAAATGATGACAAAGGGCAACGATAGAATTTCACCGTTCTTCATTCCAATGTCTATCTCAAACTTGGCAGCTGGCAACGTTTCAATCGAACTCGGCATCAAAGGCTCTTGCCTCACCTACAATACAGCTTGTGCATCCAGTGCAAGTGCAATCGGCGAAGCATTTAAAGACCTCCGTGGCGGCTATCATGACGTCATTTTGGCAGGTGGTACTGAAGCTACGATCACGCAGCTAGGTATCGGTGGCTTCCAAGCGATGACTGCGCTTTGTGAATCACATGATCCAATGCGCGCATCCATTCCATTTGATAAAGACAGAAGTGGTTTTGTCATGGCTGAAGGCGCTGCTATGCTCGTTCTTGAAACGCTTGAACATGCGACTGCACGTGGCGCTAAAATTTATGCGGAACTCGTGGGTTACGGCACGACAAGTGACTCGCACCATATTACAACACCAGCACCAGGAGGCGAAGGTGGCGCGCGCGCTATGAAAATGGCGTTAAGAGACGCAGGTATACAGCCAACTGATGTTGGCTATATCAACGCACATGGAACGAGTACACCATACAACGACATCTTCGAAACAGCTGCAATCAAAACGACATTCGGCGATTATGCTTATAAAGTGCCTGTTTCTTCAACAAAATCGATGACAGGCCATCTTCTTGGCGCTGCAGGCGGTATTGAATCTGCTGTTTGTGCACTATCATGCAGAGACAACTACATCCCTGCAACGATTAACTTCACTGAAGCTGATCCGCTATGTGATCTCGACTACGTGCCTAACCAAGGCAGAAGCCAAGAAGTCAACTATGCCCTTACAAATTCACTGGGCTTTGGCGGTCACAACGCATCACTTATCTTTGCAAAATACAAAGGCTAGGAGCTAAATAATCCTATGATACTCAATAGCAATCAGATCCAAGAAATTATCCCTCACCGCTATCCATTTCTACTGGTCGACCAAATCACGGCGATTGAAGAAGGTGTCAGCGCAACGGGTATCAAAAATGTCACTGCCAATGAATACTTCTTTTTAGGTCATTTTCCACAGGAGCACGTTATGCCAGGCGTTTTGATCGTCGAGGCACTTGCTCAAGTAGGTGCAATCACGATCCTCAAAAAAGAAGAGAACAAAGGTAAAATAGCGTATTTTGCGGCGATCAACGACTGTAAATTCAGACGTAAAGTCATCCCTGGTGATACGCTCACACTCACCGTTGAAATTATCAAATCTAGAGCAAACTTCGGCGTAGGTAAAGCCGTTGCACGCGTCGGCGATGCCGTTGCATGTGAATGCGAGCTCTCATTTATGATTGGCTAAAAAATGCTGTAATTTCATTTTGATGATGAATTCTCCTTAATACTTCCCGTGATCGGTACGCAGCCAATATGACTGCTTATCTACGCGGGACTTTTTTTGTGTCACACTTTACATTTTCGTAACATCATGATATACTTTTGCGAAATTGAACGGAGGTTTTCACATGGAATCACTTAATCACTTTAATAAAATCGTCATTAAAATCGGCTCCTCTTCATTAACCCATGAAAGTGGTCTGCTCGACTTATGGAAGATGGAATGCTTGGTTAAGCAAATCGCGAACTTATATAACAGTGGCAAATCGATTATCGTCGTCTCTTCTGGTGCGATTGCGGCAGGTATTGGAAAAATGAAACTAGCGGAAAGGCCAAAGAGCATGCCAGAAAAACAAGCGGCGGCAGCTGTTGGGCAAAGCACCCTCATGCATATGTATGAAAAATTCTTTTCCGAATATGGTATCACAGTGGCTCAAGTATTGCTCACTCGAGAGGATATGTACGAGCCTACGCGACGTGCACACTGCATCAATGCCCTCGATGCTTTGATTAAGCACAGAATCATACCCATAGTCAATGAAAATGACGTCGTTGCTATCGATGAGATCAAAGTAGGCGATAACGATACACTATCAGCAGAAGTATGTAAAATGATCGATTTTGAAAACTTAATTATTTTATCAGACATAAATGGGGTATATAACAAAGATCCTAGAAAATTTTCAGATGCTTATTTGATACGTGAAATTAGCGATTTGGAAACGATGCATGCAATAGATGCTGGTGATGCTGGCTCAAGTGTTGGAACAGGTGGCATGCAGACGAAACTCAGTGCAGCTAGACTGCTTCAAGGGGCAAATAAGACCATGTTCATCGTCAATAGCGGTTTTCCTAACGTTTTAAATGAAATGGCAACTGGACAAGAACACGGAACTTTTTTTGATTTTCGTAAGCGATCATAAAGTCGTCAAAAGGTTCCATTTAAACAATTGTTGAATCGATACCATCGATCGACTTAATATTCGAGGAGTGAACATGCAAGATTATTCGTTAGAAATACAACAAATGGGTATAAAGGCCAAAGAAGCCGCTCGTTTTTTAAGAATTAAATCAACAAAAGAAAAAAATGATCTTATATCAGAAATTGCGACACAGCTCTCAAAGGCGAAAGGTGATATCATCTCTGCCAATAGCGCTGATGTTGCAGATGCGCGAGCAAATGGATTGAAAGAGTCGATGATCGAACGTCTACAGTTGACTGAGAGCCGGTTTGACGAGATGATTGATGGACTCTTACAAGTCGTTACCCTATCAGATCCTATCGGTGAAGTCGATAAGATGTGGGTAAACGAAGCTGGACTAACGATCGGAGCTAAGCGCGTTCCTCTCGGTGTCGTCGCAATGATTTATGAATCAAGACCAAACGTGACCATCGATGCTTCAGCACTTTGTTTAAAAACGGGAAATGCCGTCATTTTAAAAGGCGGGTCAGATGCACTTCTCACGAATCAATCTCTATTGAAGGCAATACTGACTGCTCTGGAGATATGCAACTTTCCTGAAGGCTGTGTTCAGCTCGTTGGCACCACTGACAGAGACTTTACAAAACAACTGCTCACCGCTAAGCGCTATATCGATTGCGTGATACCAAGAGGTGGTGCAGGTTTGATTCAGTTTGTCTCTGAAAATTCCAGAATACCAATGATAGAAACGGGTATCGGCATTTGCCATATCTATGTCGATTCAGATTATGATGTCACACAGGCAGTGGCGATCATAAAAAATGCTAAGATTCAAAGACCAGGTGCATGTAATGCAGTTGAAACGGTTTTAGTTCATGCTTCAAATGCGCCAGTCATACTTAAGGCTCTCATCAATGAAATGGCAGATTGTGGTGTCTCTCTCGCCCTTTGCGAAAGAAGTCATCATGAAGCGATTTTACTTGAGCTAGACATGCATCACTGCAGTTTAGCGACTGAAGAGGATTGGATGAAAGAATACCTCGATTATAAGCTTGCAGTGAAAATAGTCGATTCAATCGACGATGCGATTGATCACATTGAGACGTACAGCAGTGGCCATTCAGAAGCTATTTTGACAGAATCTTACGATCATGCGCAACAATTTCTAAATAACGTCGATTCAGCAGCAGTATATGTCAATGCCTCAACGCGATTCACCGATGGTGGTCAATTTGGCTTTGGTGCTGAGATCGGAATTAGCACACAAAAACTACATGCAAGAGGACCAATGGGTTTAATTGCTCTCACTACGACAAAGTACATCGTATATGGCAGTGGACAAATTAGAAATTAGCACAATCTGTCATTTTCTTATATTGCATTTATAAAGATGTCATTTTATAATGAGTTTAGGAAATTGTATAACACGGTATTTATTCAATTTCCATAGTTAAGGAGCGTGATTGACACATGAAAGACAATAATCATAAGATTAAGAGCATCTTAAAACAGGTTATGATTTTCAACGATTTTTACGAAGAAGTCATCCAATCAAGTATAGTGAAAAATCAAGATACAGCTGTTAGCAAACTTGAGTTCAAGCTGCTTCACACTGTGTATCGTCATGAGCGACTCATGATTACGGAAGTCTCCGAAATCTTGAACATCTCCTTGCCTAACTGCAGCCGATACGTGAAGACAGCTATTGAAGACGGGTATATCCAAAAACAGATCGACCTAGAAGATAAACGCATTTACTATATCTCACTCACAGAAAAAGGCAAGAATATCGTAGAGACAACTCTCGGTAGCTTCAGTGATGAAATGTCGAATCAGCTATTGGATCTTGACTTTAAAACGCTTGAAAAACTTGATCAAACGTTTTCAAATCTCAACAATCTATTATCTGAAACACTCTTCAATGCACAAAATACTAGGCACAACTAAAGAAATTGCATATTTATCAAATAAGATACAAAAAAACTCGGAGATGCAGTCAACTGATTGCAAGTCCGAGTTTGTTTTTTTAATTGAGGAAATAGCATCATTTCCTTACTTTATAAATTGATCGGTAGAGAGCTCTGAAAAACTGAAATCCGATGTCGTGAGTGCGCGATCTTTCATCCAGCTTTGAACCGTGCCAAAAGTCACTTCATCTGCGACTTGTGCTTTGCTGAGTTCAGGGAAATCAAATGACTCTGCCAAGCTCGGCGGGAAGCCTAATTGATCGATCAACAACTGAATATAGTCGTTTTGATCTGTGTTGTTGAGATAGTCGACAGCTTGGTTATAACCTTCATATAACTTTTCGATCGCATCGCTTTTTTCATCGATAGCTGTCTCTGTCATGATGAAAATACCAGGTTGTAAACCGAGGTCAAGTGTTCCCATAATCGCTTCACCACCGTTTAGAACGGCAGCAGATGACAATGGTTCAGGAAGTGTTGCCGCATCAAGTTCACCTGCACCAAGCATTTCAAGTCTCACAGGCATCTGTGGAATGGCAACCGTGGATACTTTCTCTAAAATACCTGCATCCGCAGCAATTTGATCTGTCACAAAATCGATAACCGTATTTGCAGAGATGCCCACTTCGATTTTATCGAGTGCCTCTACACCACTTTTATCAAGTGTTGGTGTTGAAACCATAACGTAGCTACCATAAGTCTGCGACGTGATCTTTGCGTCAAATGCAGCGTCATTGTAAAACATGATGGTCAGCATATCAGCCATTGCACCGTCTAAATTGCCTGTCTGCATCGCCGTATCGCGATCCGTGGCACTTTTAAATACAGTTATTTCGACATCGAGTCCAAGTGCTTCAAAATAGCCATTTTCTTTGGCGATTATATAGGGCGCTGCGCCGATATCCGACATGACGCCAATCTTTAAACTTTGTGGTGTCTCATCTTTTGCACAGCCTGATGCAATTAGCACAGTTACGAGCATCATCAACATTAAAACTAGTATATTTCTTTTCATATTGCCTCCTCTTTAACTCAATAATGCTAACATATATTATATTGTGCGTCAAGACTTGCCAAATTGACATAATGACCATAAATGTCTATAATCTAAAGTGTTATTTTAGGAAATTGCAGTAAGGAGGATGGTATGCCCTATAAAGACTTAACAAGCTTTTTGAAAGCTTTGAAAACTAGAAATTTGCTCACCGAAATCAATGTGGAAGTGGATCCTGAACTCGAGATCACAGAAATCGCGGACCGCATCTCAAAAGTTTACGGTAACGCACTGAAGTTCAACAACGTAAAAGGCTCAAAATTTCCACTGGTTATCAATGCCATGGGCACTTATGAGCGCCTCAATCTTGGTCTAGGGGTCAAAAACCTCGATGATATCGCGCACCAAATTGAGGAATTCATGAATATGAGCACATATGCGACGCTCATAGGAAAGATCAAAGCGATTCCGAAACTCGCCCCTCTTCCGTTCATTTTTCCTAGAAAGGTCAAATCAGCACCATGTCAGGAAGTTGTCACTGAGCCCGATTTAAATGCCCTGCCTATCATCAAATGTTGGCCTGACGACGGTGGCAAATACATCACGTTACCTTTAGTCTTCACTAGAGACCCAGAAACCGGCCAACAGAATGTCGGTATGTATCGCCTTCAGGTCTATGATGAAAAAACGACGGGCATGCATTGGCACCTTCACAAAGACGGAAAAGAAATCTACGAAAAATATAGACGCCTCGGCAAAAAAATGCCTGTAGCTGTGGCACTTGGCTGCGACCCTACGATTATTTATGCAGCAACTGCCCCACTTCCAAAGATGATTGATGAGATGATCTTCGCCGGTTACCTTAAAAAGAAACCAGTAGAACTCGTGAAGTGTATCACAAGCGAAATTTACGTGCCAGCACAGGCCGAATTTATTCTTGAAGGTTATGTCGACCTCGACGAGAAACGCCTTGAGGGACCATTTGGCGACCATACAGGGTACTATTCTCTTGCGGATATGTATCCCGTGTTCCACCTCGAGAAAATGACGCATAGAAAAGAAGCGATATATCCAACGACGATCGTAGGCAAACCGCCTATGGAAGATTGTTATCTCGGCAAAGCCACAGAGCGCATCTTCTTGCCGCTGATGAAAATCACGACACCAGAAATTGTCGATATGGAAATGCCACTTGAAGGCGTCTTCCACAACTGCGCTATCGTCTCCATCAAAAAAGCGTTTCCACGACATGCGAACAAAGTACTCTATGCGCTTTGGGGACTTGGTCAAATGATGTATACGAAGATGATTATCGTCGTTGACGAAAGTGTAAATGTCCATGACTATATGGCCGTTGCACGTGCGATACAAAGCAATGTCATCGATCCGAGCCATCTGCTCATAACGGAGGGACCTCTCGACGCACTGGATCACGCTTCAAACAGAGCGTTCCAAGGCTTTAGACTCGGCATCGACGCGACGGTTAAACGTCCAGTTGAAGTGGATGCGACTTATGCGCAACCATTAGAAACAAGCAATCCACTCGAAGACCTAAACGTGATCCGTGTCAATAAGCTGAACGACGAACAAACAGTTAAAGATACCTTGCTTGCACTGTCTAAAGACCCGTCGCACAAAGCGCGTATCGTCATCGCTGTGGATGATTGGGTCGATGCAGCCAATTTATCCACAGTATCCTGGAAAGTATTTAATAACATTGATCCAGATCGTGATATGGTGATTGAAAAGCGTATGGATGACCGTTTGTTCATCGGCATCGATGCGACGAAAAAAGGACCGAGCGATGGTTTGATGCGCCCTTGGCCAGATGATATCGAGATGTCGGAATCCATCAAAAATCTTGTGACAAAGCGATGGTCTGAATATGGGCTGGATTAGCAGTAAATTTAATAAATTGGTTGCAAAAATCAATACGTACGGCGAGCTCGTCATGTTCTCGCACACGCTGTTTTCTCTGCCCTTTGCACTCATTGCACTCTTTATAGCAGCGGACGGACTTCCAGAACTAAGACTCTTCTTTTGGATCATGGTCTGTTTATTTGCCGGACGCAACGGTGCCAACGCTCTCAATCGTTTCGTGGATCAAAAGTACGACGCCATGAATCCTAGAACGCAAACGCGTCATATGCCTCAGGGAAAGGTCAAATCCTTTGAAGTGCTTTGGATCACTGGACTTTGCTACATTTTATTCGTCTTTGCCGCCTATCAGATCAATACGATCTGCTTTATATTATCACCTGTTGCCCTAGCACTTTTTACGCTTTACAGTTTCACAAAGCGTTTCACATGGCTCTGCCATTTGGTGCTCGGCGTCACATGTGCGGGTGCCCCCGTCGGCGCTTGGCTTGCCGTTACAGGGTCATTTGACTGGATTCCACTGATGCTCGGCGCCATCGTTACGCTCTGGGTAGCGGGTTTTGACATTGTCTACGGCACGCAAGATATCGAATTTGACCGCAAGACGGGACTTTTCTCCATTCCCGCGCGATTTGGACTCAGCGGCGCTTTACTGATCGCCAAAACGTTCCACGCGTTCATGTGGCTGTTATTGATCGCTGTTGGCATCTTCGCAGAGCTCGGCGTCATTTACTACATCGGCGTTGCCATCTGTGCGGTACTCCTCGCAATCGAACACGGCATCATCGAGCCAAGCCACCGCGTCAAAATGAACTTTGCGGCTTATCACATCAATCAACTGATCTCCATGCAGCTGCTGATCACCACAGCACTAGATATTTTTTTGAGATAACTTTAAGACCGCTAAAGATTATCGCCTAGAACATGAAAATTATGCTTCTTGATACATTAACGTCACTTATATTTATAAGAAAGGACCTCCTATGAAACGCATACTGGTTGGACTCACAGGCGCAAGCGGCAGTGTACTTGCATATACTGTCGTGAAATTGCTACTTGAGAATGGACATGAAGTACACTTCGTCGCGTCCAAGCTTGGAGAGCGGGTCATGGCATACGAACTCGAGCGAGACTATGCCGATGTCCTCTCAGAATTCGAATCCTTTTCACATTTTGTGCACCACGACAACGACAATCTGTTTGCAAGCATCGCCAGTGGGTCATATCCTGTGGATGCCATGGTCATCGTCCCTTGTAGCATGGGGACACTCGGCAAAATCGCAGGTGGCATCGCTGACAGTCTAATTTGCAGAGCGGCTGACGTCGCATTAAAAGAAAGACGTGCGCTCGTCTTGGTGACGCGCGAAACACCACTTAGTGGCATTCATCTTGAGAACATGCTAAAACTCACGCGTTACGGTGCGACGATATTGCCGCCAGTGCCTGCGTATTATAGCAAACCTAAATCCGTACAAGATATCGTAAATCAAACGGCAGCGCGCATACTTGGCACATTAGGCATCGTTACAGAAGAACAAGTCGTTTGGAATGGAGAAATTTGATGACGCATCAGGCATCGGTCGCACTTAAAACCGTCAATATTCAATATGACGCCGAACATATCATAAAGGACTTGACGCTGTCGTTTGAACAGGGCAAGTCCTACACCATCATTGGACCTTCAGGTTGCGGCAAAACGACTTTGCTCTACGCCATAGCAGGTCTAAAACCCATGCTTTCTGGGTCAATTGAATTTATGCCACCGGATGCACAGAGCCACATCGCCATGGTCCTTCAGGAATATGGCCTGTTTCCTTGGAAGACCGTGTGGCAAAACATCACACTCGGTCTCGTCATCCGCGATAAGGTACTCAGTGCTGAAGCAAAGACAAATGCAGAAAAGATCGCAAAGGAGCTTGGACTTCATGCTCATCTAGACAAATTCCCGCAACAGCTCAGCGGCGGTCAAAAGCAACGCGTTGCCATCGCAAGGGCTTGGCTTTTGTCCCCACAAATCATGCTCATGGATGAACCCTTTTCCGCACTCGATACCATCACGCGCGAAACGCTTCAAAATACCATCATTGAACTCATCGCCAAACGCCAACTTACATGGATCACTGTGACACACAACATCGAAGAAGCTGTCTTTCTTGGCTCAGAAGTCCTGTTGATGGCACAAAAAGGTGGTGGCATCGTAAAGCGATTTACGAACCCATACTTTGGCGATCCCCTGTTGCGTGAAAAACCGGAATTTTATGCGCTATGTGTGGACATAAGAAAAGCCATGCAGGAGGTGCACGATGAAACGTAACTTGTACGCGCTAATCATCATAGGCATCGTCTGGTATGGCTTTCATTTCTTCGTCGATCCTAGGTTGATCCCAGCACCGCATATGGCTTTACTTGCACTTGTTGACAATTGGGACGGTATCGCCCTTCATGTTCTTTCCAGTTTGTATCGCATACTCGTGGCGATCTTTGCCACTTTGATAGTCGGTGTGCCACTCGGCATACTCATTGCAACGCACCCACGTGTAGACCGATTGGTATCACCTCTGATATACGCCTTGTACCCCGTGCCTAAAATAGCACTTTTACCGATTCTCATGTTGTTTTTTGGACTTGGCGATCTCTCAAAAATCATCCTCGTCGGATTGATCATCCTATTTCAAATACTGGTCAGTACGCGCGATGGGGTAAAAGCCATCAATCCAAGCTATTATATCTCCATGAGGACACTTGGTGCGACCAAATGGCAAATATATTCGCACATGATCATTCCCGCCACGGTTCCGAACCTATTGACGTCTCTAAGACTCAGCATCGGAACGTCAATTTCTGTCCTCTTTTTCGCCGAAAATTTCGCCACGCGATACGGCATCGGCTACTTCATCATGGACAGCTGGCTGAAACTCGACTACAAAGGTATGTTTGCTGGGATCATCGCCATCAGCTTGATGGGCGTATGCCTCTTTGGCATCATTGACCTCTTGGATAAGCGCTTTTGTGGATGGCAGCGTAGTTAAATTGCTGGTCCAATCTATAAGTGGCGCTCAAATACTAAATGTCACTCAATACTTGATCAAGCGCTTCAATCATTTCTTCTATATCTTTTTCCGATAACACGAGCGGGGGTTGAAAAGCCAGCACATTACGGTTCATGCCGTTTTTGCCGACTATAAACCCGCGCTCTTTCATTTCTTCTAAGATGGTATCCACGATTTGTCCACCATCTTGTGAACTAAAAACCATGCCAAGCATGAGTCCCATGCCTCTGACTTCTTGAATAAATACATACTTTTCACAAAGTGCTTGTAGGCCTTTGCGAAGAATGTCGCCAAGCTCACGGCTACGCGCGACCAAATGATGCGATTCAATATAGTTCAGTACGGCAAGCCCAGCCGTCGTGGAAATCGGGTTGCCACCCAGTGTGGAAGCTGAAGGCTTGTTAAACGATAAAGCCACTTCAGGTCTTGCACTGAATGCGCCGATTGGTGTACCATTTCCAAGGGCTTTGGCATAGGTAATAATATCTGGAACGACGCCGAACTGCTCGATGGCGAAAAACGACCCCGTTCTAGCAAATCCTGTCTGTACTTCGTCGACGATCAATAAAACGCCATAGGCTTCAAGGCGTGCTTTGAGTTTTACAAAAAAATCAAGTGGCGGCGTGTTCATCCCACCATTGCCTTGGATCGGTTCCACAATACATGCTGCGATGGTATCGCCATGTTCTTTGAGGATTGCATCCAGACTTTCAAGCGAGGCTTCAGCGGAAGCCTCTAAAGACACGCCCTCCTCAACAAAGCCCTTTGCAAAATAGACATCGGGATCGAGGAATGGATCAATGCGCCACATGGGAATCCCAGTCACGCTCATCGTCAGGAAAGATCTGCCGTGAAGGCCGCCTTCAAAGGCGATAAAGCCTTTTTTTTGCGTGTGCATTCTCGCAAGAAGCAGTGCGCCTTCATTTGCTTCCGTACCGCTATTGCAGAAAAATGTGTTCTTGATGTCACCTGGCAGAACTTCTGCCAGTTTCTCGGCTAAGTTCACCATCGGCTGCGTCAAATAGATGATGGACGTATGCTGCAGCTTATATAACTGCGCTTCTATGGACTTTTGTATTTCTGTGTTACTATGGCCACAATTGAGAACGGTCACACCTGCAAAAAAATCCACATAGCGCTTGCCATCCTGATCATAAAGATACTGCATGTCCCCCTTCACGATATGTGGCGGGTTTTTATAAAAATGCATCGAATTCGGATAGAAAAATTCTTTCTTCTTCTCGATGATTTCTCCTGGTGTCAATAATTTATGTGTTTCATTCATACGTTTATCTCCTATCTGCCAACTAATATCTTATATCACATGCGCTTGCTCACGTGCGATGCTTCTGAAATGATTCTTAAAGTAAATTGCATAATTCCATAGTTAAAAACGAAGCGCACCCAGTGTGTAACTGCCTTCTGGTAGATGCGATTTTAGATCTTCCCAAGTCGCTTCTTTGTGCGCCATCGCGAATTTATGCGCTTTGATGGCCATTTTAAGTGCATCAGCTGACATCAACTGTGCTTCAATACGCACGTTTGCGTTAGAAAAACAATTGAAAAATGGTAGAAATGTCATCGTCTTTTGCATCAAGAAATGACATTTCCCATGGACATCTCGTTTGATGAGGTATGGCCCCGCTTCATTCTCAAAGATGAGCTGATCTTCCACAGACACTTGATGCATGTCGTAAAGATCGTGAGACATGTACATGCCAGCCATCCTGCCATGTGTGATGACTTCAAATGGCACGTTTTCTTCCAGAAGTGCCTTCAAGGATTGCGCCGGGAGTTCGATAGAAGGCGTGAGCTCACTTAATCCTTCGCCTAAATAGAATTCTGCTGCGTGTTTATTGAAGAGGTTCAGCGAATAGTCGCCAACCATTTTAAGTCCGAATTTCTTAAATGCTTCTATTGCACCAAGGTTGGTGACGAGAATGCCATCTATACCTTGTAATTTACTAAGCCAAGCGTCATAACGCTCAAACTGCACAGCGTCCATCATCTTAGGTGTGGTGACAAACAACTGCGTATTGCCCTTTATTCCGACGAGCGTCTGAATCTCTTGAATCGTAAAAGGTCGCTTCGGTTCAAAGACATCAGCTGCCAAATAGATTCTGAAGACGCCTTCTTCGAGTGCCACGCGCGCTTGTTCCATATCCTCAACTCTGACCGAAAGCTTCGTGTTATTTTTGTGTGCTGGGTTTGCATTAAAAATGGCCTTTATGCCCTCTATTTGATTTGGGTCGACATCGCTTTCCACGGTAGGCGTGCTGAACATTTTTCCAGTCGAGTAGAACTTTCCTGTGCCCTCATAGCGTTCGTTAATGTTAAATGCACCCGGGTTTCCAAAAGCATAGGCGGTTGATAAGTCGCGCTTCCTGTTTTCAAAGATCCAAGCCTCTTGTTCCTTATAGTCGTAGCCGACTGGATCGTCGATATAACTGTCGAAAACGTCGCCATATCGGTTGATGAGGTCGACGATAAATTCTTTTTCGCGCATTCTGCCTTCTATTTTATAGGATGTGATTCCTGCGTGTATCATATCAGGTAAATGGGCAATCATCGACATATCCTTCACAGCGAGTGGATAAGAGCGAGTCCCTTCTCTATCGAACCACCAGCGGCAAGGTTTGAGGCATTTGCCACGGTTACTACTCATCCCGAAAAGCATCGAACTATAGTAGCACTGTGCACCGTGCGCCACGCACATATCGCCATGAGTAAAATACTCGAGTTCTACATTTGAATGGGTGTGGAAATAATGTGCCTCGGTGAGCGTCGCTTCACGGGATAACACCACACGCTTCACGCCGTGTTTTTCAAGTGCTTTTATCATCTCAAGGTTATGGACGTTCATCATGACAGAAGCGTGGATTTCCAAATCCAAATTTAGCGCTTTTGTCTGCTCAAGTACGGCAAAATCTTGGACGATGATACCAGTCGGTTTAATTTCTGATAAAAATTGAAGATACTCACTGAGTTCACTTGATTCTTTCTCATCAAGCAAATTATTGACGGTGATATAGGTTGCCTTACCTCGCTCGTTGGCGAGATAGATGGCTTCTTTAAGTTCATCGTCACTAAAGTTATAGCCTTTTCGGATCATGCGCATGTTCATACGCTGTCCACCAAAATAGATGGCGTCGCAACGGCTGTCCACGATGCCCTTAAATATTTCAAGATTTCCGGCAGGTGCCAGAAGCTCTATCTTTTGATCTTTGAATTTTCTCATGTTGAAACGTTCTCCTCATTAATTTATACCTCATTAGGTTATTATGCATTTTCCATATCCATTTTACACCCCACAGATATTTTAGACAACCTCGGGATATGGTATTGACTTGCAAATGAAAAAAGTTTAAAATTAAGGTATCATATGAATACTTGTTCATATGTTCATTCCAAAATTCACTTCAAAAACTATAAATAGGGGTATTTATTATGGAGAAAACAATTTTAAACTTGGACGGTCTAGGGTGTGCACATTGTGCCACCAAAATAGAAGCGCGTTCAAAAGACATCGAGGGCATCCATAACGTCATATTGGATTTTTCTAGATCGAGGTTAACATTTGAACACGATGGCGAAGATACAGAAGCGTTGATCAAACAAATCACACAAATTGTCACAACACTGGAACCCGATGTAAAAGTGACGGCAAATCGTTCTGATGGACGTCATACGCACAATAACGGACTGGAACGTAGTCATGGACATCACGGTGAAGATAAGGCGCATTCACCTCATGACTTCAAAGCGCTGACAAGACTTGGCATCAGCCTATTGCTCTTTGCTATCGGTATTTTATTTAAAGATCAATTGCCTGTACATTTGACAGTACTCGCTGCTGCCTATGTGCTTTCAGGACACAAAGTTCTGCTCAGATCTTTTAGGAACATAAAACGCGGCGAAGTATTCGATGAGAATTTTCTCATGTCCATCGCGACATTTGGCGCCATCGCAATCGGTGAATACCCAGAAGCAGTCGCTGTTATGATCTTCTATGAAGTTGGCGAATATTTTCAAGATCTTGCAGTCAACCGTTCCAAACACGCCATCAGCTCTCTTCTCAATATAAGACCTGACGAAGCCTCTGTCTTTAGAGGTGGGTTTTGGGTAAGTGTATCACCAGAAGAAGTCATGGTAGACGATTTGATCTTAGTAAAACCAGGAGAACGCATTCCACTTGACGGCATCATCTCAGAGGGCACGTCCAATCTAGACACCTCTGCTCTGACCGGAGAGTCACTCCCTCAGTATTACGACGAAGGCATGAGCGTCCTTAGCGGCAGTGTCGTTCTAAATGGTATTTTAAAAATTAAAGTAACTTCCATTTTCGCAGAATCCACGGTAGCTAGGATTTTGGCACTTGTGGAAAATGCAACTGCCAATAAAGCGCCAACTGAAAATTTCATCACTAAGTTTGCGCGTTACTATACACCTATTGTCGTAGCGTTTGCTGCAGGGCTTGTTCTCATCCCTACACTTATATATGGAACCGCTTCATTTAACGAGTGGCTTTATAGAGGCTTGATTTTCTTAGTTATCTCTTGCCCATGTGCGCTAGTCGTTTCAGTACCGCTTGGCTTCTTTAGCGGCATTGGTAATGCATCGCGCAACGGCATCCTAGTAAAGGGCAGCAACTACCTAGAAGCACTGCAACAAGTGGACACTGTCATCTTTGACAAGACGGGTACACTCACGGAAGGCGTGTTTGAAGTCTATCAAACGCACCTTTCGCCTGCTCAGCTTGACGATAACTTGCTCATAACGATCGCTACATTGGCAGAATTCCATTCAAACCACCCGATTGCTAAATCAATCGTGAATTATTCAGATCACATCGTCAACTTGGACGATATAATCTCTCTCGAAGAGTTCAGTGGTCAAGGCGTTGTCGTGAAGTCCACATTAGGGACTATCGTTGCGGGCAATATCAAGTTGATGGCGTCACAAAATATTCCTGTAACACCTATTGAAACGCCTTATACACAAATCTATGTCGCACTAAATGGTGCTTATGTCGGTGCATTTGACATCCGTGATCGAATTAAAAAAGATGCTAAGTCAGCGATTCAATCCCTTAAAGAAAATGGTTATAAAGTCATGATGTTGACAGGCGATCGAAAAGCCGCTGCGGAATCCGTTGGTTTGGAACTTGGTATAGATGACGTTTATAGTGAGCTTCTTCCAACAGATAAATACGATGTGGTAATGCGTAGAATCGATGCAGGTCACAAAGTCGCGTTTGTTGGCGATGGCATCAACGATGCACCAGTGTTGGCTGGTGCAACAGTGGGTATCTCGATGGGGGCTATCGGCAGTGATGCGGCGATTGAAGCATCAGATGTCGTGCTTATGACCGATGAACCTTCCAAAATCGTTCAAGCGATCAAAATATCTAAAAAGACGAAACAAATCGTCACGCAAAATATCGTTTTCGCATTAGGCTCCAAACTTGTCATTATGGCACTTGGAACCGTTGGACTCAGCTCGATGTGGATGGCAATTTTTGCAGATGTCGGCGTCGCACTGATTGCCGTATTAAATGCAACACGTGCCCTACATTACAAACCATAATCGCAAGGTTATCAAGCTGGCATACACAGCACAAAATACGACTTTTTTCGCAGCCTCACTTTTACAAAAAACTTTGCATGCTTCAAAATAAGCCATTTTAGGGACTTTCCATAAAATGGCTTTTTATTTTTTGTTTGTTAAAAACAGTTATCTTGTTTAATATATTAAACTTAAGTTGCGACAAACAACCCCACTAAAAAAAAAATTAAAAAAACCGTTTAAACACTAGTATTTTCATGATTTTGTGCTATAATTGTACTTGTGCTAAAAACAGTATTGGTATACTTACAGATTAATATTTTAAGTATTATCTAGCTGTTTCAATTATTTCGAGAATTCACTTTATTTAGTTTGAGGAGGGCCTGCCTTGAAGGGTTATAAGAAAATAAAACTACACGGTTTTAACAACTTGACGAAGACATTAAGCTTTAATATCTACGACATTTGTTACACGCGTACAACTGAAGATAGACAAAAGTATATTGAGTATATCGACGAGCAATACAACTCTGAACGTCTTACAAACATCCTACAGGATGTCACAAAGATGATCGGCGCACATGTTTTGAACGTTGCTAAACAAGATTACGAACCACAAGGGGCTAGTGTTACCATCCTGATTTCTGAAGAAGAAGTTCCCGATGATGCACTGGATACGTCTTGTAATAAAGGCGTCCTTGTAAATGTGCCACAACACGTCGTTGGGCATCTCGACAAAAGCCATTTAACCGTTCACACATATCCTGAATATCATCCAGACAATGGACTCAGTACATTCAGAGTTGATATTGACGTATCGACTTGTGGTCAAATCTCACCACTTAAAGCACTTAATTATCTGATAGATAGCTTTGATTCAGACATCATCACCATCGACTATCGCGTCCGCGGCTTTACGCGCGATGCATCTGGACAAAAATTATTCATCGATCACAACATAAACTCGATCCAAAATTATATCGCAAAACGCACACTCAACAAATACCAACTGATTGATGTCAATGTCTACCAAGAGAACATCTTCCACACAAAAATGATGCTCAAAGACTTTGTAATCAACAACTACCTATTTGAAGTGAGCAAAGAAGATTTGACGCAAAAAGAACAACGCGA
Organism: Acidaminobacteraceae bacterium; assembly: GCA_942493125.1. GTDB lineage: Bacteria > Bacillota > Clostridia > Peptostreptococcales > Acidaminobacteraceae > Fusibacter_C. The sequence goes on from OW818667.1 coordinate 1,770,822, forward strand.
CATCACTGCAAAACTTAAAAAAGAAATGACTGAAATATACTATGGAAGAAACATTGGCAAAGCTTAGGCGATGTCAATGTTTCCTCTTTATAGCTTACAATAACGAAAACAAGGAGGCGTTTGATGTTAGATCATTCTAAAACACCTGTTTTTACCGCGATGAAAGCATATCGCGAGAGAAACGTCATTCCCTTCGACGTTCCAGGGCACAAGCACGGACGCGGTCTAAAAGAGTATAAAGACTATTTTGGAGATGCGATGCTTGAACTGGACGTAAATTCCATGAAACCTCTAGACTTTCTTGGAAATCCAATCAGCGTAATTAAAGAATCCGAAGATCTGTTAGCAGATGCTTTTGGAGCTGACCAAGGATATTTCATCGTGAACGGCACTTCTTTCGCCGTACAGGTGATGATCATGGCCGCTGTTGGCGAAGATGAAAAAATAATACTCCCTAGAAATGTACACAAATCTGCCATCAATTCACTCATTCTTTGTGGTGCAGAACCTGTCTATATGGCACCAGAGATCGATAGTGAAATGGGCGTTTCGCATAATGTCACTTTAGAATCACTCGAAAAAGCATACAACGAGCATCCTGAAGCAAAGGCAGTTTTTATCATTAATCCAACTTATTACGGTGCCACTTGTGATCTTGAAGCCATCGTCAACTTTTGTCACGAAAGAGATATGCTCGTCCTTGTGGATGAAGCCCATGGCACGCATTTTCACTTCAACGATAAATTCCCGATGAGCGGTATGCAAGCAGGTGCAGATATGTCCGCTGTAAGTATTCATAAAACAGGCGGTTCTCTCACCCAAAGTTCAGCACTCCTCGTCAACACGCGTAAAATGGATGGCCGTTATGTGCGTAAAGTCATCAATATGATGCAAACCACGAGTCCTTCCTATCTGCTTATGGGTTCTTTGGACGTGGCTAGAAAGATGCTTGCCACTGAAGGCAAATTGATTTTTGACCACGTAATCGAAGTGGCACGTTATGCGCGCGAGAAAATCAATGCGATTCCAGGCTGCTACTCCATCGGTGAAGAGGCAATCGGTCGCCCAGGTGTCTATCGCTTCGATCCAACGAAACTCAGCGTCACGACGCGTGATATGGGTCTGAACGGCATGGAGCTTTACGATATCTTGCGCGATGAATACAACATTCAAATGGAAACAGGTGATGTGTACAACTCACTTGCCATTTTAAGTGTTGGCGATGACTACGACAATGTGAATAAACTCATAGAAGCTCTTGAAGACATCAGCAAACGCTTTCATGGTGAAAGACTCGATTATTTAAAGATCGATCTTCATTATCCAGAAGTTGTCATCACACCTCGCGATGCCTTTTATGCTGAAAAAGAGATGGTGGCACTTGATGATACTGAAGGTAGAATCAGCGGTGAATCACTCATGAGTTACCCACCTGGTATCCCAGTCGTCAGTTATGGCGAGCGCATCAATGAATCCGTACTTGCTCAAATCAAGTTGTTCAAATCATCACACGGTATCATCACTGGCATGGAAGACCCTGAAGCGGACTTCATCAAAGTCATCAAGGAATAGCAACATTAAAAACGGAAAATGCATAATAATTAGCCAATAATTTATTGATGAGGAAATTGCTTATTGAATATAGATGATTGGCTAATCGTTTGCAGGTTATAAATAGACTATTGAGGAAATAAGAACAATTTACACTATTATGAATTTTGGAGGTTACCCATGGAATTATGGTACACGGAAAAACATACCGATACGGTTGATTTTTCAATAAAAGTTAAAAAGCACATCTACTCAGAAGAAAGTGCCTTCCAAACGATCGATTTTTTTGAATCGGAAGAATTTGGTACATTCTTTACACTCGACGGCCTTATGATGGTCAATGAAAAAGACGAATTCGTTTATCACGATATGATCACACATGTTGCTATGGCAACAAATCCTGACATCAAACGCGTTCTTGTCATCGGCGGCGGCGACGGCGGTACAGTACGTGAACTCACGAGATATGCTCACCTCGAAAAGATCGACATGGTCGAAATCGACGAGATGGTTGTAAGAGCGTGTGAAAAGTATTTGCCAATCACGTCATCAAAACTTAACGACCCACGCGTGACGCTTTACTTTGAAGATGGTTTGGCATTTATCCACGGCAAAGTGGACCAATATGACTTAATCCTCGTAGACAGCACAGATCCAATCGGTCCTGGCGAAGGGCTCTTCTCAGAAGCGTTCTATAACGATTGTTATGCAGCACTTTCAGATAAAGGCATCTTAATCAATCAACACGAAAGCCCATACTATGCAAACTATGCGCGTGAAATGAAGCGTTCACATTCTAAAATCAAAAAGATTTTCCCAATAAGCCGCGTTTATCAATTCCACATGCCGACGTATCCATCAGGACACTGGTTGTTTGGCTTTGCATCAAAAGCTTTTGATCCAATCGCAGATTTCAAACCGGAAGCTTGGAAAGCATTTGGCCTAGATACAAAATACTACAACACAGATTTGCATTTAGGTTGCTTTGCACTCCCAACTTTTGTTAAGAAACTTCTCGAGGAGTAAACCATGCATTCTAATATTCATACATTTATTGGCTGTGACACTGATTTTGATGAAGCAGATCTCGTCATCTTCGGTGCACCATTTGATTCGACGACTTCCTTTAGACCAGGTACGCGTTTCGCAGCTGACTATATCCGCATGGATTCTTTCGGACTCGAAACCTATAGCCCTTATCTCGACAAAGATTTGGCAGACTATTCACTAACGGATATTGGCAATCTAGATTTACCATTTGGTAATGCTGCAAAATCACTTGATATAATCGAAGAAACGGCTGCAACCATTTTAGCTGCGGATAAAATTCCATTCCTAATAGGTGGCGAGCATCTCGTATCACTTGGTACGATTCGTGCAGCATACAAAAAACACCCTAATCTCAAATTGATTCACTTCGACGCACATACGGATCTACGTGAACACTACATGGGCGAACCACTCTCCCATGCCGCTGTCATCAGACGTGCTTGGGACTTTATGGGCGATGGCACCATCTATCAATTTTGTATTCGCTCTGGTGAAAAAGCTGAGTTCGAATGGGCAAAGACACATACACATCTTGAAAAATTCACATATGAGACGTTAAAATCAGTCGTCGAGTCACTTGGCACTGAAGACCCTATCTATGTGACCATTGATCTCGACGTATTTGATCCTGCGATTTTCTCTGGTACAGGCACGCCTGAACCAGGTGGTATCTTCTTTAAGGATATGATCGATATCCTTAAAACTTTGTCACCGCTCAACATCATTGGTGCAGACGTTGTGGAACTTTCACCACATTACGATCAAACAGGTGTCAGTACGGCAACAGCGTGTAAAGTGATCAGAGAGTTGATGCTTACGATTTTATAATGTTCTAAAAAGTATTCAAATCAATAAAATAACCCCCAAGATGCACATAATGCGCATTTTGGGGGTTTGCTATTTTTAATACACTTTTAGGAAATTGCATAATTATTTTTCTAAATTGTCAAAATCTGATTTTGTAAGCACTTTTCCGAAGAAGATACATACGGCATAGACGCCGACAGCTACAAAGATGGAAACCATAAGGTCAAGGCGCATTGGCAAGATGCCTTCTAGCGCTTTAAATAGACCAAGTGCCGTCAGTATCATGAGACCATTGGCTGCGAATGTCAAAGCGATTTTTATGAGAATGCTTTTTGTAGGTTTGAACAGGCGATATACCAAAATGAGGTTCAACATCGCTGCCACAGCATAGGCGAATAATGTGGAATATGCAGCACCGTCAATGCCGATGCTCGGAATGCCAATCAAGATATAAGCCGTCACGACTTTGATGACTGCACCTATAAATAAGTGAAGGACTGGGCGTTTGTATTGGTTAATACCTTGTAAGATGCTCGTCGTCGCTAGGTAAACAGACAAGAATGCGATGGATAGGCCTAGAATTGCGAGTACAGAGGCGGCATCCACGGCAATTTCAGCTTTGGAAGGATATAAAAACAACAAGATTTGCTCTGAGAATGCGGCGATGCCAAGTCCCATCGGCAAGCCCAACACAACAGACAGCAATACGCCGAAGTTGATCTGATGGTCAATCGCAGCATTTTTTTGTGTGTAGCTCTTCGTGATCATCGGCAACAAACTTACTTGCAGTGCTGAAAAGACCACTTGTGAGATATTGATGATCGGACTTGAATAAAATGAAATGTAAGAAAAGAGAATTGCTGCCGTGCTCACGAGTCCAATGTCTCTCAGCCTCCATACAACGAGTGTACCATCTATAATGGATAAAAGAGGCATAATCGAAGCGCCAAGGGCGATCGGCACGACGAGTTTCATAATCTTTTGGGTTACAGGTTTAAAACTTCCCTTTGTCTTGGTGTGATTCTTATAGTATTTTCTATGTCTACTAACGACATAGCCCCAGCTGATTATCGCACCGAACAGTGCACCAGACGTGCCAGCTGCTGCGATAAAGTCGTCACCCATGGCAAACCCTGCCAACGTTGCAACGAGCGCTAAGCCGAGGATGACGCGGCCAAGCTGTTCTAAAAGCTGTGATATGCCGTAAATTTCAAGGCGCTGCGTGCCTTGGAAAAAGCCTCTGTATGCGGCATTAAGAGCTACAAAGTAAGATGCCAAGCCCAGTACATAGAAGGAATACTTACTTTCAGGATAGCCGAGTCCATTAGATATAATACTTGCAAAGCCGATCAAGAATAGCATCGTCACAATACCAAAGATTTGCATCAATCGCCTTGAGACGTTTAGAACGTCATTTTGTAGCTGAAGATCATCATTTGCACTAGCCTCTGCCGTGAGCTTCGCAATAACTGCGGGTATCGCCGTCGATGAAATGACGATTAAGATGTTGTACCAAGGATAAGCCAACGAGTAGTAGGCCACTGCATCCTCCGACATAAATAATGCAAGAGGCACTCTATAGATTGCGCCGATTAATTTTATGATCAATCCAATTAGGCCAAGTATGCCCAGATTTTTAGCAAATTTATTTTTCATAATCCCTCGTTTTCGTATTAGTTTTAACCAACTTCTATTATAAACGATTCTTTGCGCATTGAAAAGTTTTCATCGTCCATGCATAAAAAAAAGCTTGGTTTTCACCAAGCTTAAGCATACTAAATATAGGTGATTATGCAATTTCCATAATCAATTATTCTTTTTTGGCTTTGAACCGTCTTTACCCGTTTCATGATCTTTATCCGTTTCAGTTTCTATCTCCGATTCACTCTCTTCAACTTTTTCAACATCAAACGATTTTCTGTTTTTATTGCCTGCAAAGTTGCTGTTTTCTACATTGTGCTTGATATTGTCGATGCTACCGCTTGTGTTTTTATTGCCGTTGTTATTGTTGTTGCCATTATTGTTATTGCTGTTGCCGTTGTTGTGGTTGCTATTATTACTATTGCCATTATTATAGTTTGAATTTGTTGACTCTTGAGTTGTCTCGTCTTGATCCATATTGTTGCCGTTGCCATTATTGTCCATGTCATTGCCATTACTGTCCATGTTATTGCCATTGTCTTCTTTGCCATTGCCATTGTTGTCATTGACTTTATCGCCATGATCTATCTCTTCTGTCGTTGTAGTGGCAGGTTTATTGCCATTATCATTCGGTTTATTATTGGACTTAATATGCTTGCCATCTTCTACAATCGCATAAGGCTTGACGGTTTCTGAATGGCGCTCTTTTTCATATTGTCCAATCGTCAAATGCTCTTTTTCTGCAGCTTTGATCGTTTGCGCATTTGAACTCACTGAACTGATAACAACATGCTCTTCGTCAAAACTGCTATAGTCGACTTCACTTAACACTTTGTCTAAAAGTATATCAACATCACTGCTCATCTGCAGTTTATTCACATCATTTTTAGAAGGTTTATATAAAGCTGCAGCAATTAAAATTTCATTTTGATCCGATTTAAGATAATCCATCTCCGTAGCTAGTGTAAATAACTCAGTAAGGACACTTGATGCAGATTTTTTCTTGATAAAATCATACTCTGACAAAAGGTTTTCACCATCTGCGTTCATACTTTCTATTCTGAGGACATTATAATCTTCATCTATAAACAATTGGATACTTGGGTTGATATCGACAGAAATAACCGCGTAAGACATCGGCGCAAAACTTTGCGTTACGAGAATCATAATTAACAATGCCATGACACCGGTCACTTGTAGAAGTCGTTTGCTAAACAAAGGCAGCTTAAATGAACCAGTTGCTCTCGTTTTCATATAGAGATCATGATCTGTGATGTATATGCCACCACCAACAGACATGTCACTTTTACGAACGATTCTTTTGAATGCACCGCTGTCAGTTAAAACAACTGCGTAATCTGCATTTAAATCTACAATTTTAGCTTTTTGAATTTCCATTTTCATCACCCTTTAATGTTTCTAATATCCATGATTGCAAACTGCTTAACTCTTCGTTGAATATGATCGATACTGTCAAAATGTATTGTCGATGCAAATACACAAACCTTCTTGTGGAATTGACGACCTTTAAAATTTCCCCTACGGGAAGTTTGAATGTGCGGTAAATCTCTTCCATGATACGCTTTACTTTGGAAACTTCTATCCCTACATGAATCGCTCGTACACGCGTATCGTAGTGGCGCGGGCTAATATCAACCAAATCGTCAAAAGTAAGGTCAAATTTTTTAAGCTGATGAGACAACTCGACGATTTCAAGTCTCAAATCGTCATCTTTCATAGGTGCTGCTAAATCCTCATCAAGCGCTTCATGTCCATAATGTTTCTTTTGCCCTCTGTGGTAATCGATCAACTTATTTTTGATGACTGTTGTCGCATAAGTCTCAAATTTGCTTTGATCTGGTTTATAAGTATCGATCGCGGCGTTGAACGCTTCAAGAGCAATACTAAACTCCTCGTCGTTCTCGATAGATATGTATCTTCCGATTGCTGATGAGGTCGTATATATAATAAATGGGATATGTTCTTTTATAAATAAATCCCTGAGTAGGGCATCGGTTTTCGCGTCGAAAATAGTTACTGTATCCATGTTATTGGCCTCCAACTATATTATACCATGCAGAGAATGCCAATAAATGTCTTTATCATTACAAACAATTTCATATTTAATCTCTTTTTTTGTAGAATTCCGATTCTCGTTATTATATACGTATCAATCTCCGTTTTTATGTGACAAAAAAACAGGTGATTTCAATCAGATTTGTAATCTGTTTGATATCCCTGTTAATCGTTTTTATAAAACAAATGATTCATCAGCGACCATCATGAACCCAAGTACTGATGCGAAAAATTCGATAGGCTGCTCGTACATGGATGCGTGACCGCATTTCTTGATGACCAAGAACCGAGAATTAGGAATACATGCACCCAGTTCTTCTTGTCTAGATAAAGGGGTGATGCCATCTTGATCCGCACCGATTATCAACGTCGGCACTTTAATTTGGCTGATTCTCATTCGTTCGTCGTGTGATTCGGCACTAAGGACCAGACGGATAAACCCTTCGTACCATTTTTTATCAAAGACTTTGTCAAATAGACGTTCACGAGCACCTAACCAGTCGATTTGTCGTTCATAAAAATCACTCGAATAAATCGGAGGTATTGTCGCTTTGAAAAATTGCCTCCCATCGTAGGTTCTAGCAGCATTGATCCACGCTTCCCCGATAGCTTTTAACTGAGGATCGGTATTAGCCGTTGTATTGGCCAGTATGAGCTTGGAAAGAGATTCGCCTCCGCCGTATTGTAGAGCATATTTCATAGCCACTTCACCACCGTACGAAATGCCGAGTAAAGTCACTTGCTTCAGGTCAAGTGCTTTTAACACCTCATACACGAGTTCAACTTGAACATCCTGTGAATAATACCCGTCTAGATGATCTGTTTTTCCTTGATCAAAAAAGTCAATCAACACAACTTTTACATGTTTTGTCAGCATGCCCAAAAAAGGTTGCCAACTGGCACAACTCATCATGATCCCATTTAAGATAACGAGTACCTCTTCAGAATCACCATGGATTTCATAGTATACTTTTTTATTGCGAACCTCTAAAAAGGCCATCTTAATGCTCCTTAATCAATGCGACAACCTTATCGAACTGATCGACCATTGGGTTGTGACCGCTATTTTCTAGTATGACGAGTTTAGAATTATCTTTAAGCGCATCATGTATACCCATCGCCATAGTCATTGGAACGACGATGTCTTTGTCACCTTGAATGATGAGAACAGGGCACTTGACCTTGAAGATCTCACCGGTACCAACAGTATAACCATTGTCAGTATCAGACAGGTTAAAACGCGTTAAGGCGTAATCAATATCCACCAAATTTCTCTGAAGAAGCATTTCTTCGATGTAACGGTCGTAGTCGCTCTCTTCCGGTTGGTTCCCTGCCGTGTATATCGCATAATTCCATAGCATTTTATAAAAAGCGGCATCTTTAGAAGCAATTGCAGCTAAGACTGGCGCAACTTGAACAGGGTCACTTTCAATATCTTCTTTTGTAATCAATTTTTCTGAGAGCATCGCTTGACCTGTAGCATCTTTTTTAAACATCGGATAACCTGTTATGCCTACACTTTCTAGTAGGATCACACGTTTTACGAGAGTTGGAATATCTGCTGCGAGCTGTAAGGCAATCCCCCCACCTGTTGACCAACCGAGGACTTCCAAATCCTTGAGTCTGAGTTTATCGATAAAGAACTCCAAGTCCTCACTGAGGTCCTTAAGGCTGTCAAAGCGTTCATGGTAAGACGAATGGCCAAAACCTCTCAAATCCACAGCGTATATTTTAAAGTCGTCATATAGTGCATCCATCAAGTGGTCAAAATGTGCAGAAGAAGACATGTTTCCGTGTATGAGCAGGATATTTCGATCGCCTAGTCCACCTTCACGGTAAGCGAGGACTTCATTTCTTATTTGTATTTTTTTAAATTCAAATTCTTTCATGCGTTACCCTACTTTCGTAATTTATAAAAGATCGACATCAACAAAGTTGACCCTGCCACTATTATACGCCGAAAAGCGCTAAAAAAGCAGGGGTCAACTATAGGGGATTATCTATTTTTAATTACCTAATATTGAATCGATTGATGCGAGGTCTTTTACTGGTAACCATGCGCCATCTTTGTTCTCTGGATCAATTTTTGAAAGGTTCATTTCTTGAGTACCTGCTCTTAAGCCATCCGCATAATTGATTTCACCGCCAAATGGGTTGATGATTGGTGCTGATTCAAGGGCATCCATATAGTTTTCCCATGTGATGACGCCAACCACTCTCTTAAGGCCTTCAACAAAGAAGTGAGCAGCAATCCAGCCTGTCATAGCGTATACGTTTGTCTCATAACCAACTGTAAATTTCGAGAATTCCTCTAAAGCTTTTGCTCTTTCACCTTCAAAAGATACCCAACCATTGCCGTACACGTCGAATTTGCCTGCGATTTCATTGACGACGCCTTGTGCGATAACTGGTGACACGTTAACGTAAGTTGTGATCACATCTTTGTTCACGTTTTGCGCTGCCAACTCTTTGATGATTGTTGGAATCGTCGCTTGAATTGCAGCGCCTACGATGAAGTCAACATTTGCATCTTTGATCGATGTTACAGCAGAAGATACGTCTGTAGCGCCTGCAGCGACTTGTTGCTCCACGAGCTCAACACTTAATTCTTTTGCCATTTCTTGAGCGCCCCACAATAAATCTTTACCAGCATCGTCGTTTGTATAGATGATGCCTATTTTTTTTGCGCCGAAGTCGCCAACAGCACGTGCGATCATGATTTTACCTTCTGTTTTATAGATTGGCTGAACAGGGAATATGCCTCTGTCTGCGCCTTCCGCTTTATCATTGTAGAGTTGGCCGATGCCTGTAGCAAAGTAGACTGCAGGAATGCCATAGCTTTTTATATCTTCGATAGTCGCAGCGACAACAGGTGTACCAAAATGTCCGACTATAGCAAATACTTTTTCGTCTTCAACAAAGCTTGATAATGCCGCTTTGCCTTTTACTGGATCAAACTCGTCATCCACATGCTTGAAAACAAGTTGTCTGCCTTGGATGCCGCCTTCGTCATTGATTTTTTTAAAATAAGATTCGATACCAGCATTGAATGGAACGCCAACTGGTGCAAACGCCCCTGATGTTGCCGCACTGTTTGCGACGACGATCTCAGTTTCAGAGATGCCTTGTGCCCATTCGAGTTCCGCCACTGCAGCTGTTGTTTCTTCAGCGCCTGCAACTGTTGTTGGCGCTTCAGTTGCCACTGCATCGTCTTTGCCACAAGCAGCAAGTGAAAATACCATGATGCATACTAATAATAGTGATAAAATCTTTTTCATTGTTTAATCCTCCTCATAAGTGTCTCAAGCAATTAATCAAAAATCTAGTGCTTATATATTAATTAAGGATGGGATAAGCCTTAATTCAATATCACAATGCATCTTCAATGCGCGCCAAGGTAGGCCTCTATCAATTTTGGATCATTTCTTAGCGTTTCAGCCGGTCCATGTGTCTTAATTTGACCCAGCTCAAGCAAATAAGCGTAATCGGCTATCTTCAATGTTTGGGCGGCATTTTGCTCGACGATGATCACCGTTGTGCCTTCCTCTTTGATTTCTTTAACGATTCTCATAATATCTTGAACGATGAGTGGTGCAAGCCCAAGCGATGGTTCATCCAGTAATAGCACCTTGGGACTGCTCATAAGCGCACGAGCGATTGCCAGCATCTGCTGTTCACCACCAGAAAGCGTTGAAGCGACCTGATGCTTTCGATCTTTTAAAACTGGAAAGTACCGATAGACACGCTCAAAGTTATTTTGTATCTGAACTTTGTTTTTAAGTGTGAAGGCACCTACTTTCAAGTTTTCCTCCACTGTGAACTCTCTAAAGACGGCGCGCCCTTCCGGTGATTGTGCGATGCCATTTGCCGCAATTTTGTTTGCTTCAACACCTGCGATTTCTTCATCGTACAATTGAATTGATCCGGAAATCGGCTCAACAAGTCCAGAAATAGTTCTGAGTGTGGAGGTTTTACCTGCACCATTCGCACCGAGTAACGCCACGATTTCGCCTTCTTTAACCTCAATATCAATGCCCTTAAGCGCTTCGACAGCACCATACCTGACGATGAGACCCTTAATAGAAAGGGCGGATTTTTTATCACTGCGCATTTTCTTCCACCTCGATTCCCAAGTAAGCGACTTGAACGTCTTTATTCTCTTTGATTGCTTTTGGCGTCCCCACTGCGAGAAATTTTCCAAAGGAAATCGCACATATCTGATCGCAAACGTCCATGACGAGCCTCATATCATGTTCTACCAGGAGTATTGAACACCCGAGCTCATCTCTGAGTTTTCGGATGAGCTTTGAAAGCTCGACGGTCTCAAAATCATTCAATCCAGCAGCCGGTTCATCCAGAATGATCAATCTCGGATTAGACATAAGTGCTCTTGCAAATTCCACTTTTTTGAGGACACCATACGGCTGACCTCCGGCTGGTAGTTGCGCCCTGTCATCGATGCCAAGAATGCTTAAAATCCGCATCGCTTCAGCACGGAGCGCTTTTTCTTCACGCCTTGCCCTCGGCAGCCTAAGCGCCTGGTCGAGAATCGTGGATTTGAAATCCACATGAGCACCAATGAGCACGTTGTCTATGACGCTAAGCTCTCTGATAAGCTCAACATTCTGAAAGGTTCTGACCAGACCGAGCTTTATGATTTCGTGAACATTTTTCTCTAGGAGGTTATGTGTGACGCCTTGTCTATCCACAAAAGTGATTGCGCCCGCATTGGGTTTGTAAAACTGTGTGATACAATTAAAAGCGGTCGTTTTGCCCGCACCATTGGGTCCGATTAATCCAAAGACTTCTTTTTCCTTAATCTCAAAGGAGAGATTATCAACTGCTTTTAGGCCACCGAAAGCGATGGAAAGGCCTTCTACCTTAAGCACCATACCGTCTAAATTGCTTTGCATATTATTTCACCCCTTTTATCAAATTTCCAAAAAGTCGTTTTAGATCCGAGAACATATTCACGAGACCATTTGGATAGAAGATGATGACGAGTATGATCAACACGCCGTTTAGCACATACGACATTTCGCTGAAAAATGGTATCTGTTTTAAAAACATATCCGGTACCGCAAAGACGATAACCGCACCGATCAGCGTGCCATATATCGATCGTAAGCCGCCGATAATGATCATCGCAAGGAAGTCGAGTGATAACTTAAGTGACCAGATCGTCGGATAAGAATACTTGATGAAATGCACGTACAAAACCCCAGCGATACTGGCGTACATCGTCGCAAGCGCAAATGCGATCAATCTATGATTTAGAAGGTTGACGCCCATTGCCTGTGAAGCAGCCTCACTGCCTCTCATGGCGTTAAGCGCGCGACCTAAGCGGCCATTCATCATATTATAAGTTAGAAGCATGACGATAATGAGCGTCGCCACAACAAAATAGTACATACCTGTTCGATCTAGCTCGACGGAACCAAGTAGAGTTGGGTAGCTCGCCGTCTTACCACTAAACCCACCAGTAAAAAAGTCAAATTCCTCAAACGTCTTTTTCAATATCTCAGAGACGGCAAGTGTGGCAATAGCCAAGTAGATGCCTTCAATTTTAAGCGATACAAGACCTATCAATATGCCGAGTAGCGTCGGAATCACAACCGCTAAAATCATGCCCACTTCAAATGGAAGACCCATATCCATCGTAAAATAGGCCGACAGATATGCCGCAAGTCCCATAAAACCAGCCGTACCAAGAGATATAAGCCCGGAGTATCCGAGTAATATATTGAGTCCAAGCGCAGCAATTGCCAATATGAATGTGCCCCCGAGCGTCGTTACATAACTGACTTTAAAAATGCCCATTTCTGCCAATTGAGGAACAAGCGCCAATAAAAGACCCAAAATGACAAAATGCAAATGCGGACTTTTAATAATCTTTTTCATCATGTCACCTACACCTTTTTTATGATTTTCTTGCCAAATAGACCATAAGGTCTAAATACCAAGAATAATAGGATCAAAATGTATAATATCTGACCGCCCCAGACCGAGCTTCCATAATAAAGCAATAGGTTTCTGCTGATACCGATGATATACGCGCCCACCACGGGACCGTAAAATGTTTGAAAACCCCCGAGAACAACTGCTACCAGCGCGTTTAGCTGCACATCATCCATAATGTGGAGCGTGACTGAAGTCATTGGCGCCGTCATAACACCTGAAATGACACCCAGTGCACCTGCGACTGCCCATGCACCCATGGTCACCGTCTTTGTCGGCACGCCCATCAGCTTCGCCGTATACTCATTGGACGCCGTCGCCCTTATTGCCAAGCCGACTTTCGTCTTTTGAAGGATAAAAAATAAACCACCCATGACCAACAAGCCAAAGAAAATATTAAAGATGCCATTGTAAGAAATATCCGCACCTAAAACTGAAACATTGCCCGTTTCAATCATCTTTGGCAATCTCAGTGGATCGACCCCAAACAAGAGCGGTGCAATACCAAGCACGATCATGATCATCCCCAAAGTGATGATTTGCTTCGCCTCAGGATGTACCTTTTTTGTATGCCTTATGATCACAAAGTCAATCAATAAACCGATGATGATAGAGCTGACGATGCCGCCCAAAACGGCTAGCCATATGTTGATCCCAAATTTGTTGAACAGATATGTGACGACAAATGTATTGAACATCGCCACTGCACCTTGAGAGAAATTGACGATGTTCGACGTCCTGAAAATGATGATGATACTCAATGCAGCCAATGCGTATATGCTTCCAGTTTCTAAGCTTCGCAAAATAACTTGAATAAACGTACTCACAATTGTTCACCCCACCCAATCATTTTTTTAAAACGCACCTTAAATCTCATATTAAAATAAGCAATTCTTGTGCCAACTTTCACCTACTCATGCGAATTGTGCCATTTCAAGGTGTAGATAAAACACATCATCTAAACTGTCGTATGTATCACAAAAAAATAAAGAAGATGTTCAAATTATGTACAATTTCCTGTACACTATTTGAACATCTTCTAATCGAATCAATCTTTCAAGTTTTATTCAATTTCTAAAGAGTTTTCAATCTCAATAGAGAGTTTGTCTATTGACAAGGGCCTATCAAGCCAGATTTCTTCAGCTTTTACAGCTTGAGCGATGAGCATTTTTAAACCATTTATACCATGTATCCCTAACTTGTTTGCTAGTTCTAATAAAGGTGTGACTGCTGGGTTATAATTGAGATCAAATATGAACCCATGATTTGACAACGCTTTATTTTCAATGGTTTCAGTCATTTCACTGCCACTATGACCCATTGGTGTACAGTTTACTAACAAATCTGAAGCCATACTATGATGATTAAACGATGCATAATCCATGCAAGTGTGTTTGTAGAATTTTAATCGCGCTTTATCGGGATCTCTCGAAACGATGACGATTTCTTCAAAACCTAAATCTTCTAATGCAACAACTGCCATCTTTGCAGCACCACCCGATCCTAGAATAGTAGCACGCTTGCGATTCTCGATGCCAATCTCATGAATACACGTCATAAAACCATAATAATCCGTATTGTACCCTTTGAAAGCACCATCGGCGTTTATGACTGTGTTGACTGCCCCTATCCGAGCTGCAGCAAGATCGATATCATCAAGAAGGGGGATAATCAATTCCTTATAAGGTATCGTTACATTAAACCCATCCAGTCTCTTGAGCTTCATTCGCGTCAGCTCTCCAGCAAAGGTATCCTTAGGTATCTCGACCAAATCGTAGGTTGCCGTTATTCCAAGTATCTCATAAATCGCATGATGTATTTTTGGGGACAGACTATAACCCAGTGTTTCTCCGAGCAGTCCAAATTTATTATTCATAAAAACGGCCACCCTGCTCTTTAAGAAGCATATCAAGCAAAACGACAGCAGTGACTGCTTTGACGATAGGAACGGCGCGAAGGGCTACACAAGGATCATGTCGGCCTGTAACCTCGAGCTTTGTCATCTCAGACTTTTCAAAGTCGAGCGTCTCTTGTGACAATGAGATTGATGCGGTTGGCTTGAAAACACAGGTAAAGAGAACTGGCATGCCGTTTGTGATGCCGCCATTGATACCGCCGTTGTGATTGGCATTTGTCTTGATATTGCCCTGATGGTCCATTACGAAAGCATCGATTACCTCGCTTCCTCGTTTTTTAGAAAAATCGAAACCATCGCCGAAGCTGACACCTTTAACAGCGGGTATGCCAAATACGGCATATGAGATTTGACTTTCTACTGTGTCGAAAAATGGCGCACCAAGGCCGACTGGCAAACCAAACACGGCTATTTCAACTGTTGCACCTATTGAATCACCTGCATCCTTTGCAGCTTCAACTTCTGCAAGCAGCGTTTTGCTATGCGCTTCAAATATATTATAAGGCGCAAGATCAAGTGCTTCGAGTTCAGCATCATAGTGAGAGTGCGCACTTAACGACTTACTTTTTACTTTGCCAATACTGGCAACATGACCGGCGATTTTGATTCCATGTGTTGCGAGAATCTGTTCTGCAATCGCTCCTGCAAAGACGAGTGGCGCTGTGAGTCTAGCAGAAAAATGGCCACCGCCCCTTGGATCATAGGCGCCATGAGATTTGATAAAACCCGTATAATCCGCATGACCTGGTCTGAACACTTTTTTGTGCGCATCATAATCTTCTGATTTTTTGTCCGCATTTTGAAACTGTACACAGAGTGGTGTGCCTGTCGTCCTGCCATCATAGACACCGCTGACGATCTCAAAGCGATCTTGTTCTTGTCTACCTGTCGTCAAGGCACTTTGACCAGGACGGCGTTGCTTCAATCGATGGTCAATAAAAGCGACATCTAGTTTGATATTTGGAGGCAACCCGTCTATTACGCAGCCGACTGCTGAACCGTGTGATTCTCCAAATAAAGAGATAACCATTTGTTTTCCTATGCTACTCGACATTTATAATACCTCCTAAGCTTTGATAAACTGTCCAAAATTCAGGGTATGATTTTCGGATACATTCTGCCCCACAAATCTTTGTTATGCCTTCAGCCCGCGTAGCAGCTATGGCTAGAGCCATTGCAATTCTATGATCATTCCATGCGTGCACGATTGTGCCATGTAGTTTCTCAACGCCGATAAATGTCAATCCATCTTCGTGTTCAGTAATCTTTGCACCCATCTTATTAAGCTCCGTCGCGATCGCCTTTAGTCTATCCGATTCTTTAAAGCGTAAGCGCCCAGCATTGATAATACTGGATGTACCAGGGGTTAAGGCACAAAGCACCGCCAGTATCGGCACGAGATCCGGACATTGTGAAACGTCGATAGGTTCGCTCGTATCTGTTCTTGAAAGCACTTTAAGTATCGCACGATCCGCCTGTTTTGAGTGTTCGTCCAAACCAGTGACATGCACATCATTTCCAATGTGAGAAGCGACAAGCCAAAAGGCCGCTTGAGAATAATCGCCTTCAATGGTCATGTTGCACCCTTGATATACTTGATTGCCTTTAATGTGATACTCTAGCTGAGAGCGTTTTTCTATGTCTATTCCAAAAGCCTGAAGACAAGCCGTCGTCAATTCTATATAATCCTTTGATTCGAGTGGCGGTACTATTGTAATTGAAGATTTCCCATTGAGCAATGGCAATACGAACAAAAGGCCACTGATAAACTGTGAGCTGATATTGCCGACAAGCGTGAAATGATCGGGTTTTAAAGAACCTTCTATCGTCAATGGCAAGCCACCATTTTTCGCTTCATAACTGATTTTTTGGTTGTCAAATATATCGTAATACGGCTGGAAAGGCCGCTGAGAGAGTCTATTGGAACCCTTGTACACGACAGGTCCATCGAGCAAATGGAAAAGCGGCATCAAAAATCGTGCTGTAGAGCCAGATTCATTGCAATCAATGACCGTTTCTTTTGTAGCTGACTTATATGAAATCCTTGTTTGCACTGATGGATTGACGATGCGCAGACTGCTATTTGTCAGCTGAGTGATCTCTGCGCCAAATTGCTTCATGGCTTCAAGCGTGGCGATGATGTCATCAGACAAGGCTATGTTGTCTAGAATCGATGGCCTCTCAGAAAGGCCAGCACAGATAACCGCGCGATGACTCATGCTTTTAGAGGGTGGTGCCATGACGTCTCCAGATAGTTTGGAAGGGGTAATTGAGACATCATAATTTTGAGTTTGCATGTAAACCTCCTGCAAATAAAGAAAGTGCGGTTTCAATGGACCCTTTACCCAGCTCCAGTGCGCCAATGCGTTTTAATGCAATCCATGTGATCAAACTACCGCTTGATTTTTTGTCGACTTTCATCGCCTCAAGCACACTACGTGTATTTGTCAACGTTACATCGCCTAAACTGACTGGTAGATCAAATTTGCGAATCACTTTGATGATGCGTTTGAATGCTTGCATGGATAAATCGCCTTTTTCTAGAGCAATTCTCGCCATAGCCGCCATACCTATTGCCACGCTTTCCCCGTGTAAATATGTTTCATAATGACCATGCTGCTCTATCGCGTGACCAATTGTATGTCCAAAGTTCAATAGATTGCGTATGCCATGATCTTTTTCATCAACCATCACGAGGTTGGCTTTGATTGCACAACAACTGTTGATGATGTCTTCAATATGATTGGTCACATCGGCTTTGTCATACTGTTCAAGCTTGTTGAAAAGCACATCGTCAAAGCCCAATCCGTATTTGATGACCTCAGCCATGCCGTTTGAAAATTCTCTAGCCGGTAACGTCTGTAGAAATTCTGGGTCGATGTAAACAGCCTCAGGTTGATAAAAGGCGCCCACTAGATTTTTGCCAGCTTCTAAATTTATGCCAACTTTTCCACCGACACTGCTATCTACCATGGCTAATAGTGAAGTCGGTATCTGTACCCATTTTATACCCCGCATGTAAGTGGCAGCGACAAAACCTGCAAGATCGCCCACGACGCCGCCGCCAATAGCAATGACGACGCCACCTCTTGTGATCCCCAGCTCTGCCATCTCGTTTAAGACGCGTTCATACGTCGCAATAGTCTTGGAGGCTTCACCCGCTGGAATATCGATGATCTTGAATCCATCGAATAGTGTGCCGTAAATCGTACGGATGTTGTGATCTGTCAGTATGACGTGATCACCTGAGATGCAAAGTCTCCCCAGTAGATCCGTTTGTACCATGCCTTTTTCTATGTGGATGTCATAAGACTTATTTTCTAGTTTCAATGTTAATGCTTTCATAAACCTCTACTCCTATATGTTTACATAGCTAAATGCTTTCATAGCTATATGTTTTCATGACTATATTATATCATCATATGATTCATTGCATCATTCTAATTTAAAAACCCTATAATGCAGATTATATGGCTGCTTTATAGGGCACTTTGTCTTCTAGTCCGAAGATCTTGACTATCTGTTTTGCTACGGCATCGTCGTAATTGTTTCCAATGATTTCGTGTTTTGGTAGTTTCTCTTTCAATAAACGGTTTGCATTGCCCATCAAATACCCTTTACCCACGACTTGCAACATTTCAAGGTCATTGAGTCCATCGCCGAAAGCGATCACTTCATGTGCCTGAAGATTGAAGTACTTGATCGTCTCTAAGATTGCGGCACCTTTGTTGACGCCTTTTGGCATGACTTCAAGGCATTCTGGCATAGAAAAGGTCACATCAACCGCGTCGCCGTGCTTCGCTCGAATCTCATCTGCAATGCCCATGAGTTTCATTTGATCAAATGCAGTGAAGAAAATCTTGTTGATCGGCTTGTCGAGATAATCTGAAAATTGGCATAGGGTGTACTGAAAACCGCCCTCTTCATAATAAGCATCAAACACTTTATCCGACTCTTCCATCAACCAATGGTCGCCTTGATAAAGATTCTTGAAAACGCCCTTCTCTACCTCAATTTTAAGGATGTCCTCAATAATGGGTCTAGGGATAACCGCTTGATAAATCAATTCACCTTCGTGGTTTGATACCGTTGCACCATTTGCAGTGATCAAGTACGATTCTACGCCGAGTTTTTCTTTAATTTGACTAGCATCGCGATGGTGTCTACCCGTAGCAATCATAAACTGGACACCTTCTTGTGCCAGCAACCTGACGACAGATTTGCTGTATTCACTCAGTGTGTGTTCCGCATTTAACAAGGTACCATCTAAATCGGATATGACCGCTTTTATTTTGTGTGTGTTGTTAATCATAGTGTTCTTATTGTACATAAGTCACCTCCATTTGAACATTATACGCCAAAATGCAGGGTTTATCAATTTGAGGCATGTTGCATTTTTGTAAACAAACCATGTCGCTTATTCGTAAAATTCAAGGTCTTCGTCTAAAAGATCCAATTGATTTAAAGCGTTATTTGTGTCAGGCACAATCCAATCTTCCACGGTAAATAAGATTTTGTTAATATTTTCACATTTATTGTTCAACAAAAAGAGTTCTTCGTCAAATTCATCCATGCCATCAAAGTTTAAGGATGTAAGGCATTCTTCTTTCCAAACCTGTAGTTCTTTGATATCTCTCATTTTTGCAGTCTCCCTTCAGTAATGTCAGGTCAAAACAACCTGATTATGATATGTTAATACTTTAACATTCTATACATTTATCATACCATAGTCATTCTTAAAATAAAAGCAAAACAAAAAAAATCGCCGATGCTTTATTAGTAAAGCCCTCGGCGATTTTATCCCTATTTAACTCTATTTCTCAATTTTGGAAGCCTGATTCATGTTTTAATATAGTCTTGGAATTAACCTAAGAATTGAACAAGATCTTCTTCTACAGTGCCGATGCCATTGATGCCAAACGTGTTTACAAGTACGTTTGCTACATTTGGTGACAAGAACGCTGGAAGTGTTGGTCCGAGCTTGATGTTTTTAACGCCGAGTGATAAGAGGGCAAGGAGTACGATGACTGCTTTTTGCTCATACCAAGCGATGTTGTAAGAGATCGGAAGTTCATTGATATCATTGAGTTCGAAGACTTCTTTAAGCTTAAGCGCGATGACTGCAAGTGAGTAAGAGTCGTTGCATTGACCTGCATCAAGTACTCTTGGGATGCCACCGATATCGCCAAGACCAAGCTTGTTGTATCTGTATTTTGCACAGCCAGCAGTTAAGATCACTGTATCTGATGGCAATTCTTTTGCAAAGTCTGTGTAGTAATCTCTTGATTTCATACGACCGTCACAACCAGCCATTACGAAGAACTGCTTGATTGCGCCAGTTTTTACTGCGTCAACCACTTTGTCAGCAAGCGCAAGTACTTGATTGTGTGCGAAACCGCCAACGATTGTACCTGTTTCGATTTCTGTAGGTGATGACAATGTTTTAGCATGCGCAATCACTTCGCTGAAATCTTTTGCAGCGCCATTCACTCTGTTAGGAATGTGTTTGAAGCCTGTAAAGCCTGATGAACCAGTTGTATAAACTCTGTCTTTGTAGCTTGTAAGTGGTGGTACGATACAGTTTGTCGTGAACACGATTGGTCCATTGAACGACTCGAATTCTTCTTTTTGTTTCCACCATGCGTTGCCGTAGTTACCTGCAAAATTGTCGTATTTTTTAAACGCAGGATAATAGTGTGCAGGCAGCATTTCACTGTGTGTATATACGTCAACTCCTGTGCCACGGGTTTGCTCGAGAAGCTGCTCGAGATCTGCCAAATCATGACCTGAAATAAGAATCGCGGGGTTTTTCCGAACTCCAATGTTTACCTCGGTAATTTCAGGATTGCCAGTATTTCAGTAAGTATGTGCCTCATCGAAAAGTGCCATTGCGTTTACGCCGAACTCACCTGTTTTAAGTGTAAATGCAACGAGATCGTTTGCCGATAAGCCGTCATTGATCGTTGCAAGCATTGCTTTTTCAATGAATTCGATGATTGTAGCATCGTGTTTACCAAGGTTCGCTGCATGCTCAGCGTATGCTGCCATACCCTTTAATCCGTAAATGATAAGTTCTCTAAGGCTTCTTACATCTTCATTTTCAGTTGCAAGTACGCCGATTTGTGGCTCAACTGATTTTGCTTCGAAAGTTGATCTTTCGCCAGTCCATGTAGCTGATTCGTGATAAGCTTTGGCTTCGAGTTTGCCCAGCTGCCTCAAGCGTCGCTTTGATAGCATCTCTCGTTGCGATAGCGCCTTCGATTTTAGTTGAGATTGCAATTGGATCGAAGTTTGCATTAGTAATTGTAGCAAATAAACCCATCTAAGATCACATGATCTGCGACGTCTGTATTTAAGCCAGCTTTTCTAGCTTGTTGGTTAAATTCAGAAACGCCTTTTAATGTGAAGATGAGTAAATCTTGTAAATTTGCTACGTCATCTGTTTTACCACATACCCCGATTTTGTTGCAGCCTTTACCGCCTGCAGCTTCTTGACACTGAAAACAAAACATGCTCATAATGATTCTCCTTTTACCCCTAAAGTATTTTATTTTTTATTTGATATTTTCGTGTTAATTTCGCGCCCTGTTCAATTGCTCCGGCGTTACTACTTTCTCATCTTAACCGAAACGCAATTTTTAATCGGTAACATGTGTTACGTTTTTATCGAACTTGAAAATATATTTATATACAAATAAAGACCTGCACGCTGTATGACTACAGTTGCAGGTCTTTTTGATTGTTGATTATTAAATATTGATGCGCATTACACACATTAGCTTACATTAAACACTACAGTCGCATGATTTGTGCCGCTGCAAAAGCTGCGCCAAAGCCATTATCGATGTTTACTACTGTGATGCCTGAAGCGCAGCTGTTTAGCATTGTGAGAAGCGCACTGAGTCCACCGAAGCTCGCGCCATAACCGATACTCGTCGGAACGGCAATCAAAGGTTTTTCAACCAAGCCTCCTATAACGCTGGCAAGAGCGCCTTCCATACCCGCAACCACGATGACGACTTTCGCACCTCTAATGATGTCGAGCTTTGAAAATAATCGGTGAATGCCAGCAACGCCGACATCGACAACTTTTTCGGCTCTAAAACCAAGTGCAGATATCGTTTCATAGGCTTCTTCGACAACTGGTAGATCCGATGTGCCAGCCGCAACGATAACGACATAATCATCTGGGACGACATGCGCCGAATTTGAAACTGTTATGACGCGACCCAGCTTGTTGTATTTGGCATCTGGACATACTTCTGAAACGGCAGTATAGACAGCTTCAGAAGCTCGTGTAGCAAGGATATTGGCGTTTCGTTCATTCATGTGTGTGACAATACCCACGATTTGCTCTATGGTTTTTCCTTCACAATAAATCACTTCCGGGTGACCTGTGCGATGCGCTCTGTGATGATCGATCATCGCGTACCCAAGATCGCCATATGGTAGTGTTTCGAGTTCCTTAGATGCATTTTGAACCGACAGTTCGCCACTTGCCACTTTTGCAAGCAAAGCTTCTATTTCACTTGATTTCACGATTATACAACTCCTTTGTTGAAACTACCCATAGTATAGCCTTCCAAATCCACCGTAACATGTTCAAAGCCAATGCGTTTGAGCTCTGCTGCAATTTCAGACATGACAGTTACATCAAAAATCTTTGGCAGTTCATTTTTTTCAATCTCAATGCGTGCGATGCCTTCGTGTTTTCTAACACGTACCGCTCTAATACCACGACCGATCAAGTATGCCTCAGCGGCTTCAATCTTTCTTAGATCTTCCATATCAACCATTGTACCGTACGGCAAACGCGTTAAAAGACACGCATAAGGTGGTTTGTCCCAAGTTTCAAGGGCCAACATTTTTGACCATTGTCTGATTTCATCTTTAGTTATATCACATTCAAGGAGCGGACTTTGAATACCGAGTTCTGAAAGTGCTCTCATGCCAGGTCTATAATCCTTTGTGTCGTCAGCGTTTGAACCATCAGCAACAATTGAGATCCCCATCTGCTCAGCATTTGCTTTAATCGTAGAAAAAACTTTGCCCTTACATAAATAACAACGATCCTTCGGATTGTGCGTAATCTCTTCTGGAATACCCACTTCGATAAAGAGATGCTTGATGCCATATCTATCCGTCAATTCCTTTGCCTCTTCAATTTCCCAGTTGGCGATATACGGCGAATTGACCGTAATGGCGAGTGCATTTTGGCCGAGCACCTCACTTGCCACTTTGATTAGAAAAGTGCTGTCCACGCCACCTGAAAATGCCACTGCAAGTTTTATATAAGATTCTATTTTAGCACAAAGCGTATCGAATTTTGGAAACTGAGCCCTCAACGCTTCAACTGTGATGATTTCCGTATGAATTGGTTCTGTTCTCATTTGACATCCTTTCTTTAATACAAGCAATAACTTTTATATGATGTAATTTAATCTTTAAATTGTCCATTAATCTGACTTAATATTTCCTGATAAACGTGTTTGACTGGCAAGCCCGATTCCATTGCAAACTTTTTTATCTGTTCATATTCTGGCTTCACATTGACACAAGACCCTTCAAAATAGGCCTTTTTCAGTGAAATCGGACCATAGGACGTTTCAACGACGACATATTTTCGCTCAATTTTGACTTTTTCTACTTGGTACATGCGCATGCCAATTGAAGTGGTTTCACTAAAGACGATGGTCTGAATTGCTTTAATGTCTTCATGCTTTGCAAGAATTGTCAACTTGATAGCTGGCCTACCCTTTTTCATGATAATTGGCGTCTTATAAACATCCAGTGCGCCAGATTCAAAGAGTTTTTCCTCCGCATAGACGAGGAGTTCTGAACTCATATCATCGATATTGGTTTCTAGAATCCATTGTGATGTTGGCAGTGCTTCTTCATTAAGTTCCACCAACATGACGCGGACCAAATTTGGAATATCGAGGTTCCTAGAGCCAAGTCCATAACCGATATTTAGGATTTTGAACGCTTTTTCATCGGTAAAATGCGTTACAAATGCCTTTAATAACGCTGCACCTGTAGGTGTTGTTTGTTCGAATTTTTTAACGTCGCTTTTTATAGGTATACCGCGTAATATTTCTGCCGTAGCTGGTGCCGGTATCGGCATCAAGCCATGGGCGCAGCGCACAAAGCCGCTGCCAACTTCTACAGTTGATGCGAGTACAGTTGTGACATCAAGTTGTTCAAGGCAAATTGCAGCCCCAACAACGTCGACGATGGAGTCAATCGCACCGACTTCATGAAAGTGAACCTCATCTACTGATTTGCCATGTATTTTTGCCTCTGCTTCCGCAATGATTTGAAATACCTTAATACTTTCTGCCTTAACGCGATCAGATAATGCACTTGATGTGATGATACCCTTAATATCTTTAAAATCTCTCAATTTTGCGTGATCGTGGTCGTGGTCATGATCGTGCTTATGATCGTGGTCATGCTTATGCTTATGGTCATGGTCATGGTCGTGATCATGCTTGTGGTCATGGTCGTGGTCGTGATCATGCTTGTGGTGGTCGTTGTCATGTTCGTGCTTGTGATCATGATCATGGTCATGCTTGTGATCATAATCATGGTCGTGGTCATGATGATGATTATTTTTATCAATGACATCAATTTTAGTGCCAAATATACCGTGTTTGTCTGCTCGCGACTTTTTGAGTTCAAATTCGCAGTCCAAACCCAACTTGGAGAGCTCAAGACGTAACTTATCAAAATCAACGCCAAGGTCTATCATAGCACCTAAGTTCATATCGCCACTTAGACCTGCGAAGCAATCATAATATAAAGCTTTCATACTTCCTCCCAATCAATCAATAGTAAACCTCTTCCAATATCAAGCCTTTCGCAGGTGCCGTTTCACCCGCAAGCTCTCTATTATTACTTTGAAACACGGCTTCGACTGACGATGCGTCACGTTTGCCAAGTCCAACTTCTATTAAAGTGCCTACGATGATGCGCACCATGTTATATAAAAATCCATCTCCGGTAAATTCGATTTTTAATAAGTGTCCATCTGTAATAAACGCTATATTCTCTATCGTTCTAATGGTAGATTTTTTAGTCTTATCTGTTGAGAAGCCTTTGAAGTCATGTGTGCCAACAAAGAGACGCGATGCAATCTTCATCGCCTCTAAATTAAGGGCTTTTCCCTCAAGGTCGAAAACGAAATGGCGTTCAAAAACAGGTGGATGCCCCGCCGTCCAGATTTGATAAACATAAGTTTTTCTCTGGGCATTGAATCGTGCGTGAAAGGTATCACTAGAGGCTCTCAATGAAGTAATGACAATATCCTCAGGAAGATATTGATTCATTTCGTGCAAAAGCACATCGACCGCCATATTGCTTTGTGTCTTAAAACTCGCGACCTGCTTTCTGGCGTGTACGCCAGCATCGGTTCTACCAGAACCTTGAATTTCGATAGACTCGCCCAATAGTCGCGTCAAAGCGGTTTCTATTTTGCTTTGAATGGTGGCTTCTGTCGTCTTTAACCTTTGCCAGCCTTTGTAACGCGTGCCCTCATATTGTATTTCCATTTTATAAGTGATCATGTTTTCTCCAGTATTCAAGCGGTAATGATTCAATTTCCCTAAATAAAATAAAAGCCGACGGCAACGTCAGCTTCAATATTTTTACTATTTCGAGTCCCTAAATTAGTATATCAAAAAACTCTGGCTTTCGAAAGAACGAGTTGAGGAAATTACATAATTCCATAGTTATCTAGATGCAAATATATAATCTTCTACAGATCTTAAATACTCAATATCCTCGTCATCCAAGCTCTTGTATAAATTTTGGCGATAATGATGACTCAAACTTTCTCTTGCACTTACACCTTTTATTTTAACTTCGTCCCAATGAATTTTCTTCTTTTTATAATATAAGTCAAAATCGACGATGCGCTCGCCATTTTCCATATATTCAAGTGCTAGGAGAATTTTTTTGATTTCATTCGGTTCGAGGTAGGTGTACAGCGTCAACTTATAGACGCCAGTAGTGGAGAAAAAGCGTCCTGTTTCCTCGCTCCAGCCCTCTTTTAAAACCATACCTGCACCAAGGCAGTCTAGTGTATAAATGAGTCTATCGTAGTGCGTTTTGTAGTCTTCGTATTTATCACGAATATTTATCGTCAGATCAAACCAATCTCTATTTTCGGTATTTCGATTGATGTACTTGAGTGCATGATGGTCCAATATGTTGATAATCGTAGAAAAATGTTCCGTCGTATAGACCGCCTTAGCGAAAAACTCGGAGAACTCCAATTTCTTGTTAATGTTCCCTTTAGTGAAAAAGATCACTGTTCCATCTGAATGCGTACTAAGAATTGTCTTCGTCTGTTCAATCGTCGCTTTAAAGTCTTCAGCGATATCATCCACTGTTTTTTCAACACTTCCGATGACCTTCATGATGATGATTCTAGGTGCACGCCGTACAAAGGTGATAAGACTTGAGCCATTTGAGTTGAGCGCCTTCATCAAAAATGATTGGCAACTTTCCTCTAATATGACACAACTTTCAATATCAAATTGTGTGATATTTTCTTTCGCATTTTTTGTAATATAAATCAATGTTTGATGATGTGTCATAACTGATACGATATCTTCAAATGTCTTTACAGATTCGGGAATCTTAAAGTGATCAAAATGTGACATCAAAAAACTTCTAAATAAAGTTTCATCCTTTGGTTCTACGATTAACATACGAGGTCCACTGCGTACAAAAGACATAGTTGTCCGACTCCTTTGATAAATAATTAAGCCCCAAAACAAAAGTCTGCCTTGGGGAATCCAGTTCATTCTATTCAATAGTTCAAAAAAACGAATTATCTATAGTGTAATCCTTTTTATACAAAAATCAAGGTCTTGTTGCATTTATACCCTTTATTTTTACGATATCACCACTTCTCAATTTCAAATAAAGGTATATACTAATATTATCTGAATAATCAAAATATTTCGGATGGCGATTGTACAAAATAATCACAGGAAAGGAAGGTCTATATGTCAGATATTTTTAGTCTAGAGCATGCTGATGTGAAATTGAAAGCGCTAGATGCATTTATCAAAGAACAAGACGCACAAGAGGAAGCGCTCATATCCATTCTACACAAAGCACAAGAGATCTTTGGCTTTTTGCCAAGCGAGCTTCAACTTTATGTGGCGAGAAAACTGAATATACCAGCAGCAAAAGTCTATGGCGTTGTGAGTTTTTACTCGTACTTTACGCAAGAAAAACGCGGTGAATTTACTATCAGTGTATGCTTGGGAACAGCATGCTTTGTAAAGGGCATCGAAAAAGTGATGCATGAGTTTTCCGAACAATTAGGTGTTAAGTCAGGAGGTAGTACACCAGATGGTCTGTTCTCATTAAAGGATGTCCGTTGTATTGGCGCTTGTGGTCTTGCCCCTGTGGTCATGATCAATGATAAGGTGTATGGCCACGTCAAACCTGGTGATGTGAGCAATATAATCGCCGAATATAAAGCGATGGAAGGGAGAGAGGCATAATGTCAGTCAAATCCTTGGAAGAACTAAAGAAAATTCGAGAAGATCACATAAAAAAAGTCAAATTAAGAGAAACAGGCGAATCGGAAGATCAAACTATAGAAATACTTGTTGGGATGGCGACCTGCGGTATTGCAGCTGGTAGCAGAGAGGTCATGAATGAACTCGTGACTCAAATAACAGAAAACGGCATCGACCACATCAAAGTTGTACAGGTTGGCTGCATGGGGTATTGTCACAGCGAACCTACTGTTCAAATCAATATGCCTGGTCATGAACCAACGATATATGGCAATGTCGATAAAGCATTTGTTGCTGATATTCTCAATAAGCATATTAAAAATGGCGAGATCTTAGATGATCACGTGCTTATTAAGACATATCACAGCGCTTTATAAGGAGGTCGGGGTATGACTACACAAAGAACGCATATTATGGTATGTGGTGGTACGGGTTGCGTATCAGCGCAAAGCTTGGATATCGTCGATAAATTTAAGAGTGAGTTAATGACTGCAGGTTATGGAGAAGAAGTTGCCGTTATCAAGACAGGCTGCTTTGGCTTTTGTGGACAAGGGCCTATCGTCAAAATTCATCCTGACAATGTTTTTTATGTTCAAGTTGGATTGAGTGATGTTTGGGAAATCGTCAATGAACACATCATCAAAGGGCGTGTTGTTGAACGCCTGCTATACAGAGAGCCAGAAACGGATAAAGTGTTGCCAAAACACGATGAGATGAGTTTTTATAAGAAACAATACCGCATTGCCCTTCGCAATTGTGGTCTTATAAATCCGGAAGATATCAATGAATATATCGCATTTAGCGGCTATGAAGCACTCGGTCAAGCCATTTCAAATTCCACGCCTGAAAAAATCATCGAAACGGTCAAGGCCAGTGGTTTACGAGGCCGTGGCGGCGGTGGTTTCTCTACAGGACTCAAATGGGAACTTACAAGAAAATCGATTGCAGATCAAAAATATGTCATCTGTAATGCAGATGAAGGCGATCCTGGTGCCTTTATGGACCGTTCAATCTTGGAAGGCGATCCACATTCCGTATTGGAAGCAATGGCGATTGCTGGATACGCGATTGGTGCTTCAGAAGGGATCATCTATATCAGAGCAGAATACCCTCTAGCTATCAAACGACTTGAAGTGGCCATGGAGCAAGCAAAAGAATACGGACTTTTAGGCAAGCATATTTTCGGTTCCAACTTTAGTTTTGATATTAAAATCAAACTTGGCGCCGGTGCTTTTGTCTGTGGTGAAGAGACGGCTCTCATCCATTCCGTTGAAGGTAAAAGAGGCGAACCGACCAAGAAACCACCATATCCTGCTGTTGAAGGTTATAACGGCAAGCCGACGAGTGTCAATAACGTTGAGACTTTAGCAAATATTGCACCTATATTACTAAAAGGATCTGATTGGTTTAGTTCTATAGGAACAGAAAAATCAAAAGGTACAAAAGTCTTTGCATTAGCTGGTAAAGTCAATAACGTTGGTCTAGTGGAAGTTCCAATGGGTACGACACTTAGAGAAATCATCTACGATATCGGCGGCGGCATCATTGACGGCAAAAAATTTAAAGCCGTTCAGACCGGTGGCCCTTCAGGTGGTGTTATCACAGTAGCCGACCTTGATACACCGATCGATTATGACAGTCTTCGAAACATCGGCTCTATGATGGGGTCTGGTGGTATGATCGTCATGGACGAAGATGACTGTATGGTTAACATTGCCAAATTCTACTTGGAATTTACTCAAGATGAATCGTGTGGCAAATGTACCCCATGTCGACTTGGTACAAAGCGTATGTTTGAAATTCTCGA
This sequence comes from Acidaminobacteraceae bacterium, assembly GCA_942493125.1. Lineage (GTDB taxonomy): Bacteria > Bacillota > Clostridia > Peptostreptococcales > Acidaminobacteraceae > Fusibacter_C. Next base: position 1,800,166 of record OW818667.1, read on the forward strand.
TCGCATCACTAAAGGTGAAGGGACGATGGAGGATATCAATAAGTTACGTACATTGGGCAAGAGCGTGAAGGAAAGTGCCCTATGCGGCCTTGGTCAAACTGCGCCAAACCCAATTCTGAGCACACTCAACTATTTTTATGATGAATACCTCGCGCACATCAACGACAAGCATTGTCCAGCAGGCGCATGTAAAGCACTCATCAAATACAGCATTATTGAAGAAAACTGTGTCGGTTGTACGGCTTGTGCACGCGTATGTCCTGTGAACTGTATTTCTGGCGTACCGAAACAAAAATACGTCATCGATCAATCAAGATGCATCGCTTGTGGCGCATGTTATACGGCATGTAAATTCCAAGCCGTCATGAAACCGTAAAGGGGGTATTCAAAATGAAAACAATCAGTATAAAAATCAACGACATGCCCTTGCAAGTTCCAGAGGGCACAACGATTCTTGAAGCGTCAAGACTTGTCAGTTTAAATATTCCAACACTATGCCATATGGACCTCAAAGGTTTTGGTATCGTTAACCAAAGTGCATCCTGTCGCGTCTGTGTCGTGGAAGTCGAAGGCAGAGCCCCACTTGCACCATCTTGCTCCGAACTTTGTACTGAAGGCATGGTGATCAGAACCGATAGTATCCGTGCCATCTCTGCGCGTCGTACGGCTGTTGAATTATTGCTTTCCAATCACCCGTTCGACTGCCTCTTATGTCCTAAAAACTTGGAATGTGAGCTTCAAGCACTCGCTCAAGAACTCGGCATCAGAGAGATCAGGTACGCTGGCGAAAAGATGGACCACCCAAAAGACACTTCTTCTTATGCACTTGTAAAAGATCCAAACAAATGCGTCATGTGTCGACGATGTGAAACGATGTGTAACGACGTTCAAACCTGTGGTATATTATCCGCAGTAAATCGCGGGTTCAACGTATTCGTTGGTCCAGCTTTCAATCTAGATATGATCGATACATCGTGTACGTACTGCGGTCAGTGTGTAGCGGTTTGTCCAACTGCTGCACTTACTGAAGTCAACAACACACACGCTGTTTGGGAAGCGATCGCGGATCCTAAAAAACACGTCGTCGTTCAAGTGGCCCCTGCTGTTCGCGTCGCCATCGGTGAAATGTTTGGTATGGAACCAGGCACCATCTCTACAGGTAAACTTGTCAGCGCGCTTCGCGGACTCGATTTCAACGCTATATTTGACACAGATTTTGGTGCGGACCTCACAATTATGGAAGAGGCTTCTGAGCTAATCCATAGAATTCAAACTGGTGGCGTGCTCCCTATGTTGACGAGCTGTTGTCCAGCATGGGTAAACTTTTTTGAACATCAATTTCCTGACATGTTAGATATTCCATCGACATGTAAATCACCTCAAATCATGATGGGTGCCGTCATAAAGACTTATTATGCTGAAAAGATGAATTTAAAACCTGAAGACATCGTGGTCGTCTCCGTTATGCCTTGTCTCGCCAAAAAAGCGGAATCCGCTAGAAAAGAACTTTCACATGATCATCTTAGCAACGTAGATATCGTCATCACGACTAGAGAACTCGGCTTAATGTTAAAAGAAGCTGGTATCAACTTTGCAGGACTTCCTGACAGTGAGTTTGATCACCTTCTTGGTGAAAGCACAGGTGCATCTGTTATATTTGGTACAACTGGTGGTGTTATAGAAGCAGCCGTTAGAACCGCTTATGATTGGATTACTGGCGAAACCCTTGAAAAAGTAGATTTTCAACAACTTAGAGGACTTGAAGGAATACGTTCGGCAACAGTGAAAATCGGTGATTTGAACTTACGCATCGGTATCGCACACGGCCTTGGCAATGCTAGAAAGTTGCTTGAAGATATCAAAGCTGGTATTTCTCAGTTTGATGCCATAGAAATTATGGCATGTCCTGGTGGCTGTATCGGTGGAGGTGGCCAACCTTATCATCACGGCGATATGGATATCATCCGTAAGCGACAAGCGGCTATCTATCAGGAGGATAAAGGCAAAGTGCTTAGAAAGTCGCACGATAACCCTTATATCAAACAACTTTACGATGAGTTCTTAGAGAAACCAAACAGCCACAAGGCGCATCATTTACTCCATACACACTACACGCCTAAAGAAAAGATATAAGTAATTTAGCCTTATTCACAAAAGAAACCCCCGTTCAACCGCTGAAATTCATTTTTCAGACTGTCGATACGGGGGTCTTTTTATGCGATTGGGATGTAAATATCTACAGTGCCATTTTCTTCAAATCGCTCGTCATAAAGCTCAAAGGTCATGCCGTTTAATGGTTTCAATTGATTTTCTGGGATGCCCTTTTGATAAATGTCGTTCCAAAAGAGACCAATTTTTGAGATGTCATCTTTAAATGTGAATACAGCGTATTTTCCACCTGGAATCTCTTGAAGTGCCATACCGCTCGGAATCTCAGCGACTTTGTCGTCGCCAGGGATGATGCCAACACCTGACATATACGAGAATGCACCATCATCCTGATAGCCATAGCATAAGCCATAAAACTTAAAGAGATCTGGATTTTTCACCTCTTTGTATCTGACGTTGAAAACCTGCCACATCGCTGGGATCTCGCCGCCCTCTCCTTTACCTTGGTACACCATTCCAATGACTTTTGCAGGTTTTAATTCAACTACGTTACAGTTCATATGTGCCTCCTTATCATAATGAATCTTTTAGGTTAACCCTATTCTATCAAGGATTTGTTGACATCTATATGTCAGTCAATAGTCGCATGTATCATTTAATGTTTTTCATAATGTGAAACGATGTGATGTGCTTTTTTAAGCATGGCTTCCACCAAAGTTTTAGGTTCCAAGACGACCACTTGATCCCCGTGGTTGAAAAGTTGTGAAATGGCGATTGCTTCGGATATCATGTCATACGTGTAACGACCGTCATTGTTCATTTCCAGCAGTTTATAGCCATTTAGGTGAATCAAATAGGCCTCATCACACTTGATAGAAACGGGATAACGCCCTTCATTTTCATTGGAACCATCACTCATATTGGAAGTGTCGGATATCGGTCTCACTGCGGGTTTGGATGCTTGGAAACGATAATTTCCAGTCGTCATTTCCCAAAAAGTTTTTAAGTTAAAGCATTCGTCTTCAGGATAGGTATCGACAGATAATACAAGCTTTGATATTTTATCGATGTTGAAGACCCTGTGTTCACCTCTTCGCTCACAAAAGGCAACAAGATAGGATGAATTTGCTTTCTTGACGACGCCAAGTGGCCAAATCACACGATCTGCCGAGAAACCACCTGCGCTGGTGTAATCTATAATGAGCTTCTTTTTATGTAGAATTCCCTGTTGGATTGTAGAAAGGCTCTCTTCCAAACACGAAACCTTGCCATACCAAGAAACGCGATCTACAAGTGTAGAACGCGTTAAATGATCAAATACATCTTGAGCCTCTGGTGGTAGCTGACTTCTTATTTTGAGTGAAATGTTCTCGGAAAGTTGGTCGTCTGTATCTCTAAACGCAAATTGTCTCGCGAGCTGGATGAGTTCGTGCTCGTCCATGGCGCTCAAACGAAGGCGTTTAGAATACATGAGTGAAATTCCGCCACCCTTTCCACTTTCTGTAACGATGCCATACCCCGCTTCAGAGAGTACATCCAAATCTCTGTAGATCGTGCGTATGGACACTTCGAAATGTGTCGCAAGCGCTTTGGCCGTCATCACGTGATTGTTTTCAAGCAATAGCAATATGCCCAACAGGCGATAATGTTTCATGTTCTATTTTTCCCTTTTTATTTGGTTTAAAATGATACCCACTATTGCAATCAAAACACTTACATAAAAACCGAAACCTAGGATCATGACTGAGAAGAAAAGCTCTCTCATATCTTTGTTGAAATTTGCTAGAACCATGAAAAATGCTAAAAGACCCAACGTTCCAATAAAATGAATCTTGTGAAGCAAGACAGCTTTCGGATGTCTCATGCCACTCATGACAATACCTGCAATACCCACAATTGGAAGAAGAATAATCAAATACCCAAGGTAGATAAACTTAGAGATGAGTGGAAAACCATATGCTTCGCCAAGCAGAGAAACAGTTGGCGCTGCAAAATGAATCCCCTGTACTATTTGAAGACCAGATAATTTCGTTTCTGATACAGCAAACATCTTGAAATCTGGATTAAGAGAAAACCAAGGGATAAAAAATGCAATGACGAGCAATAGACTTAAAACCATGTTGATGGTTTGTTTGTATTTAATTAGGCTTTGATAAAAATTCATAGATGGTCTCCTCGTTTAATGATATTTTGAAGCTTTACCCTATTTATTATACCACCTTTTTTTAGATTTTAAATGCTTTGAAAATCTGATAAGATGATACTAGAAGATTTTAAGAGGTATCATAAAGGAGTTTGACATGATTGATATGAAACATAACTTGATAGAATCACTGAAAAATTACGAAGAAGTCATTTGGATCAATCCAAATAGACTGCCGTTTGAAGATGCGATTGCTAAGATTTATAAGGAACATCCAGAGGTACCAAAGCTAGAAGACATCGAGGATGCAGACAAGCGTTTGAGTCGATTTGCACCCGCCTTTCAAATCTTGTTTCCAGAAACTGAGCGCACTAGGGGCATCATAGAATCTGAACTTCAGAGTATCGAAAAATTTCAAACTGGGATTATCACGTTCGTCGGCGGTCGGACTTTGGGCGATTGGTCGGTCAAGCTTGATAGCCATCTCGATATCGCAGGCTCAATCAAAGCGCGCGGAGGCGTTTACGAAGTCATCAAATTCGCCGAACAGCTCGCTATTGAAGCTAGGCTCATAGACACTGAATCTTCCTATGAAATCTTGACGGAAGCTTCAGCAAAGTCCTTATTTTCAAAATATACCATCGTCGTTGGTTCGACGGGCAACCTTGGTCTCAGCATTGGAATCGTTGGCACAGCACTTGGTTTCAAAGTCACGGTGCATATGTCCCAAGATGCTAAGCCGTGGAAAATAAAAATGCTCCGTGAGAAAGGTGCCAACGTCATTCTACACGAAGCGGACTATTCAGTGGCAGTCGCTGAAGGCAGATCAAGTGCAGAAAGTGATCCTTTCAGCTACTTCATTGACGACGAGAATTCAATTGGTCTCTTTACTGGCTATGCCGTTGCTGCACTGCGCTTAAAAGCGCAGTTGGATGCATCAGGTAGAATCGTCGATCAAGACCATCCATTGTTTGTCTACTTACCTTGTGGCGTTGGTGGCGCACCAGGTGGCATCGCCTTCGGCCTCAAGCTCATCTTCAAAGATGACGTCAAAATATTCTTTGCAGAACCAACACATGCGCCTTGCATGCTTCTCGGCATGGCGACTGAAAAATATGATGCCATCAGCGTTGGTGACATCGGCATAGACAACATCACCGATGCCGATGGCCTTGCAGTTGGTAGAGCGTCTGGATTTGTCGGACAAGTCGTCGCGCCACTTATAGATGGCATTTACACAATCTCAGATGACAAAATGTATTGGCTATTATATATGCTCTCCATCTCAGATGACATCAAGCTTGAACCATCAGCACTGGCTGGATTTGCTGGTCCTATCTGGCTATTCTATAGTAGTGAAGGCTTTGCTTATCTTCAGTCAAATGGCCTCCTTGAAAAAATGAAAGATGCCCTGCACATCTCTTGGGCAACTGGTGGCGGTCTCGTACCAGAAGACGTCATGAAGGCATTCATTGAAAAAGGCAAATCCATCAAAGTCGAATTTTAGTCGCAAAATCATATTTTCAATATAAAACAAGGACTTCATCCATACACAACGATTAACTGTGCACGGTTGAAGTCCTATTTTTATTGATGAAACTATGCCTCAACTTTGATCTTGACCTTATCATTTTCCATGACGGCCTTCAGCAAGTTGCCTTCTTTGATGAGTTTGCGAATGTAAAGCTCGGCAATCTCGTCCTCAATCAACTTCTGAATAGTTCTTCTAAGTGGTCTCGCGCCGTATTTCTCATCGAAACCTTGAGAAAGGATAAGCGCTTTGACCTCTTCAGAAACTTCAAGGGTCATTTTCTTTTCTTTCACTTCTCCAGAAACTTCATTTAACTGAAGATCTATGATTTGTTTCAGTTCATGTTCAATAAGCGCTTTGAAGACGATGATATCGTCGATTCTGTTTAAGAATTCAGGTCTAAATGACTCTTTGAGCAATTCTCTAATCTTGGCATCGATTTTTAGGTCAGATTCACTGCCGAAACCGATACCTGTTGATTTGAGGTTCGTGCCCACATTTGATGTCATGATGATGACTGTATTCTCAAAGAAAACCGTGCGGCCTTGACCATCTGTCAATCTGCCATCCTCTAAAATCTGAAGCAATACATTGAAGACATCGCTATGTGCTTTTTCGATCTCATCCAGCAAGATGACTGCATAAGGCTTTCTGCGTACTTTTTCAGTCAGTTGACCACCTTGCTCATAGCCGACATATCCTGGAGGAGCACCTATCAATTTGGAAACGTTGTGTTTCTCCATATATTCAGACATGTCCACGCGAATGATTGCGTCTTCAGTACCAAAGAGCTCTTCAGCAAGGGCTTTTGCAAGTTCCGTCTTACCTACACCCGTCGGTCCAACAAAGATAAACGATGCTGGTTTGCGTTTTTTTCTAAAACCGGAACGATTTCTTCTCACCGCTTTGGAGATGGCATCAATCGCCGTTTGCTGTCCAATAACGCGTTTGTGCAATCTATTTTCAAGTTCTATGAGCTTCTCAGCTTCTTCTTCAGTGATACGCTTAACAGGGATTTTAGTCCATGCCTCGATGACATAAGCGACATCTTCAACAGTCAAATGGACATGCCCACTAGAAGTTGCAAGCTTTTCAATTTTCTCACTCAACCTTAACGATTCCGCCCTAAGCTCTGCCGCTTTCTCAAAATCTTGCGTTTCCATCGCTTCAGCTCTAAGACCTTCAATCTTTTGAAGCTCTTCTTCAAGTGCTTTCACTTCGACGAGACCATGATTTTTTAAATTTGCTCTTGAACCCGCTTCGTCGATAACGTCGATGGCTTTATCTGGCAAGAATCTGTCAGTGATATATCTTGCTGACATTCTAACTGCTGCATCTATGATTTCTTCATCTATAATCACTTTGTGGAAATCTTCATAATAATCCTTGATGCCCATTAAAATTTCAATACTGTCTTCAACGCTCGGTTCATCAACGATAACCGGTTGGAATCGTCTTTCAAGTGCCGCATCCTTTTCGATGTGTTGACGGTACTCATCGAGTGTTGTCGCGCCGATAATCTGTACTTCGCCTCTTGCAAGTGCTGGTTTCAATATATTTGCAGCGTTCATGACACCACCGTGTACTTCACCTGCACCCATGATATTATGCACTTCATCGATGACGAGAATGATGTTGCCATGCTTCGTCGCTTCGTTGATGATCGCCTTCATACGCCCTTCAAATTGGCCCCTAAATTGAGTGCCTGCCACGATAGCGGTCATATCCAAAAGATAGATCTCTGTGTCGAGCAATTTTTCTGGGACTTGCTTGGCTACAATTCTAACTGCCAAACCTTCTGCAATAGCCGTTTTTCCGACACCCGGTTCGCCTAGGAGCAGAGGGTTGTTTTTATTTCTTCTGTTCAAGATTTGGACAACGCGATCAATTTCTCGATTTCTGCCAATGATGCGATCGATTTCGCCATTTTGCGCTTTTTCTATAAGATTTGAGCCATACTTGCTCAACGTTTTAAGCTTCAATTTTTTACTTTTCTTCTTTTGACCGAAGTGATTATGTTGATCTGCCTCATCCTCTTCATCGTCATCGAGATCATAGGCATCGTCAAGTTCTTCATCCTCGTACGCTTCGACATCGGCGTCATCTTCGTCTTCGTCAAAGGACTCTTGATCAAAGTTCATAAGATGCATCAGCGGATTGTCTTCATCGCCAGAAGCCTTGTCAAACAACTTATTCATTTGTTTGGATAAGTTATCCATCTCTTCAGGACTTAAGTTGATTTGATTCATTATTTCATCCATGACAGGGTACCCTTTTTTCTGTGCACACTCAAGACATAGATCGACATATTCCGTCTTTCCATTCTCAATCTTGGCGGTACGCATCATAGCTACATTTTTTTTACATTCTGAACATTTTTTCATCTGTCACACTCACCTTAATTTTCGTAATAAAAGCCTAGGATAACCCTTAACACATTTTATTATAACCCAAGCATTCTAATAAATAATACACAAATTGTTAAATTTTTTATGAATAAAACCAAGAGCGTTGTAATATTCAGTCAAATTGTTTAAACTGACATAGAGAGACACATATTGGTATAACGTAATTAGGAGGGCATATGGATCAGCATTTAAAAAAAGTCACCCACGAAAAAGTAAAGCGCATTCTCACCAATCTTGAAAAGAACAACATGAATGGATACTTTGTACTGGATACTGAGGCACTTAAAGCACTTATACAAACGCTCGTACCAGAAAAATCAACGATTGCTGTAGGCGGCTCTCAGACGCTTACTGAAACGGGTATGCTCGACTGGATCCGCGCCAATGATTACCATTTCTATGACCGCTATGCACCGGGTTTAACGCCACAAGAGATCAAGGCCATCCATAGACAGGCTTTTTCTGTGGATGCCTATTTTATGAGCACAAACGCCATCACTGAGAACGGCGAACTTTATAATGTCGATGGTTCAGGAAACCGCGTCGCTGCCCTTGCATTTGGTCCAGAGAAAGTGATCGTCATCGCCGGTATCAACAAGATCGTAAAAGACATTGACGATGCCAAAACGAGAAATAGAGAGGTTGCTGCCCCTGCGAACAGCGTTCGTTTAAATATGGGGACACCATGTACGTTCACGGGAAGTTGCTCAGACTGCAAAAGTGCCGGGAGAATTTGTTGCACGTATTCTGTCGTCGCCTATCAACGCGACAAGACACGTGTTCACGTCATCTTGATCGATGGCAACTACGGCTATTAATTAAAAAAGCTCTTACTCAGTGATGTGTCATCATCTGGTAAGAGCTCTATTTATTTTGTCATAACTATAAACCGTTTTTTAAATCTTCCGATTTCATAACGCGTTCTACGATCACGCAATCGCCTTCCCAGTAAAGGATCATCGCCATTGGGCCAGTCACAAGCAAGCAAGCTTCATCGGATTCCGTATTGATTCTATCCAAGTTTTCAGCTACAGCTTTAAAAATCGCCTCTTCAGAAAATGGCAAATCTTCTGTTTGTTCAATTTGAACCTTTAATATATTCTCAGTCATATTTCCTCCTCAAACCTCATGTCCTTATTTTACATCAAATTTAGTCCATTGAATAGTCGGTGTTCACATGTTTTGAATATTTTTTGACTTTCAACCATTCAATGCCTTTGATTAGAACTAGGGTGACTGCGCACATAACCAATGTGAAGAGGTCCGATTTTCTGAGTAAGGCAAAATGAAACAGTGCTAGCAGGCCACAAATGCCCATGAATCCAAAAGTCATGACGAGGTTCTTGTTTCCCGTCGTGCCAAATGGTTTTGAAAAAGGTAACTCAACAGGAAACAAGTTCACTCGAATGGACAATATCAATACGCTGGCGATATTGATAAATATAAGTCCTGGGATTGCAGAAATGCCACATAAAAAACCATATAAAACGCTGAGTACGAGCATCGCAGGCATGACATATTTGATATAGTACGCTTTCATAGCGCCTTTCAATATGACGTGTTTGTTGGCGATGGGAAAGCTGTCATAAATAAATGCCGCTTCATAATGCTCACTGAACTGTAGAAACTCAAAGTTTGTGATAAAAAAGATCATGGCGAGATATAAGGAAAGATAGACAACGGAGCCATTGAGACTTTGTATGCCCTCTATGAGACTGCCTTTATCCTGCAAGAACGGCAGGATGATGATGAGTGGAAAAATAAAGCTCATGGTATGGTTTGGATAGATCATGAGTTTTAGACGTCTATCTCGACTGAGGTTATAATCCGTAAACCTCATAAATGCACGCTCGACGTTATCTTTTGAAATTAACTGATAAAGACGCTCTTTGAGTCGTGTTACGATGTTATTCTTGTCTACAAATACGCCATCCTCTATTTGTAGCTTAGCGAGGTAACTTTCAAACTTCGGCATGATTGTCTTGATCAAAATCCCACCTAAAACGATTGGTACAACGATGCTCAAGATCGCCATCGTCACAAAAGATCCAGTAAAATCTCCATCGACAATCACTTTGAATAAGCCACCAAACCAAGCTGGTGGCAGCAAATACGTCCACCATTTGATGTCGATATTGAGCGTCATGGTCGCTTCCGCAAATTCAAATACACGGCCCATCAGTTGGTAGGCAATGATCGTCACGACTGAGAGAACGATCTGAAACGTATTGATGATATCTTTCAATTTTTCACCGTTGAATCGATTCAACAAGACACTGTATAGAATCGTGGCGAGAAAGATGATGAAGAAGCATAAAAAAATCATCATGATACCGTAACTAAGTAGAAAAAGGACACCATGCTTCATGACACCTATGACGATACTGGCAAGATTAAGTGCTAAAAAAAGCATAATCATATAATACGCAATATGGATGATGCGCGCCGCATTCATCGTTCGATTGTCCACTGGCTTAGTCATGATGATGTTCTTATCGCGTACATCTAGGAGAACACTAGAAAAATCTGAGATCATGTACATGACCATGAAGAAAAAATCCATGGATACGACGGTTGTCACTTTAAAAAACAAGTCCAGTGGCATAAACATAATAAATCCAAGGAATAGCCCCACAAAAGCTTGCATCAATAAATTTGCTTTCATACCCTGAAGCTTTCCCGTATTGGCATTTCCAGACATGGTCATGCTCGATGCTGTTTTTCGATCATCCAAAGTCAACTTGAGCTTTAAAATAGTCACTAAGGTTTCAAAATCAATGCCTACTTTCTTAAAAAGCCACTCAAATTTGGCAACAATTTTAATCAACATAAAATTTGATTCCATAATCAACCCTCCACGACGCGCACAAACTCAGTCGCAATCTCATCGTGTTTGCTAAATCCTGTCAGCTGATTGAAGATTTCCTGTAGCGTTCCCTCGTTGCTCGATATTTTCAAAGCTTCAAAATTTCCATCTGCGACGATGACGCCATCATTGAGCACGATGATTCGATCGCTGATGACTTCTACGACTTCCATGATATGAGACGAATAAAAGATCGTCTTCCCATGATCGGCAAGTTTCTTCATAACTTCCTTAAAGACCATAACGCTGTTTGCATCAAGACCTGTGATTGGCTCATCAAAGAATAGAATATCTGGATTGTGAATCAAGCTCGCAATGATCATCAGCTTTTGCTTCATCCCTTTTGAATAAGACGAAATCCTGTTATACAGCGCTTCCTTTATCCCAAAAAGCTCAAACAGTTGGTCCGACTTTTCCTTGACGGTTTCGCGCTCTAGTTTGTAAAGCTCACCGACAAAAGCCATATATTCAAAGCCAGATAAACTTTCATAAATCGTCGCAATCTCTGGTACATACCCAATGTGCCTCTTGTATGACAATGGATTCTTTCGGATGTCTTCTCCAAATATTTCTACCGTGCCTTCATACTGATCCACCATGCCCAGCATGATTTTCACAGTTGTGCTCTTACCTGCGCCATTGGGTCCTATGTAACCGATAATTTGACCAGGTAACACCTCTAAATCAACGCCTTTTAATACATAATCGCCATCCGCTTTATATCTCATTTTCAAATCCTTTAACTTGATAACATGACTCATATAGCCCCCTATTTAAACTAATCAAGACGTCTTTAAGACGCAGCCTTATTGATATGGTTTTAACTCTTTATCAACAGTCTAGCATCCAATTCATAAAGGAAATGGTGAATTTGATTAAAAAACGCTTAAATAAGGAAATTGCATAATTTCAATTTGTCTAAATTTCATTTATCAATACGAAATGATTGAGCCATTGTCAAATTTAATAAACGGAATTTTGCAACTTAAAAGGTAATTATGCAATTTCCATATAGAATAATTTATTGCATAAAAAAACCTCCCAAGCGCAATCCGTAGATAGACACTCAAGAGGTTCGTAAATCTTAAATCTAAATGCTCAAACTATTTTTTGAAGATGCCAAGCGGTTTACCCACTGGAAGGAAAGTTCGACCAAATGTGTGGTTGAGTACATTTGCAGCTGAACCGTAGAAACCTACGATTGCGATTGCAAGTTCACTCCAAGCTGCCAATGTGTGGCCAGCCTCGATGCCCCAAATAACAGACATTGATAAACCAATAAATAATAAATCGATAAGGACGAATATAATCATAAGAACTTTATTTGTTTCAAGTGATGCCAAAGTCATAAATAATGAGAAGATCAAGTAACCCAAAAATGCAAAACCAAGTTGTGAAATATCTGCATTTTGTGCCATTGCTTCACCGAATACGCCATTTGTGATCATCCATGTCATTGCAACGCCTAACCAGAAAAATGCATAAGCGCCGAAAGCCGTTGCGCCAAATACATTGCCTTTTTTAGCGTCGTTGATACATGCATAAATTTGTGTACATGCGCCTAAAAATATCGCCCAAGGTACAAGCAATGAAGTGCCTTCTGTCCAACCAAGTTTTTGAGTTGATGCAACGAAAGTGATCATTGCAAGACCGAAAAGGCCAAGAGCAGACGGGTCTGCTGTATAAATTTTTCTTTCATTTTGTTCCACTTAATATATCCTCCCACTGATAAATCTTTCACTATTTTTATAGCCTAGCATAGATTATCATAAAAAATTATTTGAATCAAGCAAAATCATTGTAAAAAATGGTCTCAAATCCCTTTATTGCGGGTATAATAATTTGAAGGAATAAATCTTGGAGGTTTATATGAATATCGCAGCATTTTTAGACATTGACGGGACATTATACCGCAATTCATTGATGATAGAACACTTTAAAAAGATGGTGAAATACGAGATCGTCGACCCCGGTTTATGGCATTCGAGCTTAAAGACCCCTTTCGATGAATGGCGCAAGCGCGTAGGCGAATATGACCATTACATGCTCGAGCTCGTTCAGATCTATTATCAGGCACTTAAGGGCAGGCGTGCTGCAGACCTTGAATTTATCTCCAATCAGGTTATCGCACTCAATGGTGATATCGTCTACAAATATACGCGTAGCAGAATACTGTGGCATCAACTGCAAGGTCATAAAGTCTTCTTTATCTCAGGCAGTCCAGATTTTCTCGTTTCAAAGATGGCTGAGAAGTATAACATTGACGGTTACAGAGGCACGGGTTATATCGTCAACTTCGAAGGTAAATTTACTGGCGATGTCATTCCAATGTGGGATTCCGACAGTAAAAATAAAGCAATCGACGAATTCGTGAAGGATTATGACATTGACCTTTCTAAAAGCTATGCCTACGGTGACACAAACGGTGACTTTTCCATGCTATGCAAAGTTGGTCATCCTGTGGCAATCAACCCAGCTAGAGAACTACTTCTCAATATCAAAGCCACACCAGAGCTCGTGGAAAAAGCCATCATCATCATTGAACGCAAGGACCTCATCTATGAACTTGATGCAAGTGTCAAGATCATCAGCGAAGACCAACTTCATCTATAAAAATCGTGTAAAATGAACGATTCAAAAATGTAAAAGTGTGAATCAACGCAATATCCGCGTCTATTCACACTTTTTTTGTTTTATTAGATATTTTTTTATGTCACATTAATCTTTTGGATTTTTAAGTGTGACTTCATACACGTCTTCGCGGGTATGCTTAAGAAGTGGCAACTGCTCGCGAATCTGCTGAACTTCCGCGAAGTCGATGTCTCCGAGGAGATAACCTTCAGAATCATCAAGTCTACCAACGATATCACCCCAAGGGTCGACGACGATGGAATTGCCATAAGAAATATAAGCAAGTGAATAGTCTCTAGCAGGCGCACACCCTACTGTAAACACTTGATTGTCTACAGCTCGCATTCTAAATAGAAGCTCCCAGTGCGCTGGTCCAGTATTCATGTTGAAGGCTGCTGGATAAATGATCATCCGCGCACCTTGATCTACCATAATTCTGGCGAGCTCTGGAAATCGGATGTCATAACAGATCGCAACGCCAATTTTTCCATATTCCGTATCGATCACAGTAGGCGAATCGCCTGCATGAAGCGACTCAGACTCATTGAAATACTGACCGTTTTCTATATCAATGTCTAGAAGGTGAATTTTTCGGTGTTTGCCAATTTGTTCGCCTTCAGGATTGAATATGAACGACGTATTGTATACATTGGTGTCATCAGTTTCTGGTATTGAACCAGAAATGAGGTATATTTTCTTTTCTCGTGCGACTTGACTCAACTTTTGCCAAGTTTCACCACCTTCTGGTTCTGCATAGCTAGGAAAGCGATGTGTCTCATAAGGACAGTTGAACATTTCAGGTAGAACGACTAGGTTTGCACCTTGATCTGCCAAAAATTCAATGTTATCTATGGCTTTTTTTACTGAAAGTGCCTTGTCGCGATTCGTCATCATTTGGACGAGTCCTATTTTTAGCTTATCCTTCAATTCCCATCACCTCATTATAGATTGCCTTTGAAAGCCTCGAAATATCTGCCTCGACTTCCACTCGATCTTTCAGTGCGATTTGATCTGTCTCACTGTATTTTATATGCTCTGTCAGTGGCATGCGTAAATTATTGAAGATGAGTTTTAGTGTAATTTCAGTGCCAATAAACTGATTTGGATAATGGCTAGCACCACCGACGGAAACAATATACCCCTTCTTACTTAAAATGTCAAGCACGTCGGCAAACGGTTTGTTATGCGCAAAGTCACATAGGAAGATCATCTGACAGCGATCTACCAACGTTTTCAGTTTGCTTGTGACACCATTGAAATACACAGGCGTCGCAATGATCATGATATCCGCTTGTTTCAAAGTCTGATAGACTTGCGTCATATCGTCCTCATGAACACATTTCCCCCAATTGTTTTTACAATAATTGCAATCGATACATGGCTTGATCAAAAGCTTATTTACATCGACTATCGTACAGGACACACCCATTTCAGCCAATTTATTTGACATAGTGTCAACCCAATAGGCAGTATTTGCTTTTGAACGATGGCTTCCCATCACCAAAACAACATTTTTTTTCATCTAAGTTACTTCCTATCGTTTGTCATATTGACCAATTCTTTGAGCTGTTTACAAAGCTCTGGTGCACCTGCTACAAGGTTGTATTTGCCATCATAGATGTCATAAGTACATTGGCCACCTGCTTCAGTGATCATGAGTGTCCCAGCTGCCATGTCCCACCAACCCAATCTCAGTTCCCAATATGCGTCATAGACACCTGATGCGATCAAACACAGGTCATAAGCTGCAGCGCCAAGACGCCTTACGCCTTTGACTTTCGGTATGATGATCGCGACATTTTCTGAGTTGTTGTTTGCAGCCGTTGCGCGATCATATGGAAAACCTGTTGCCACTACCGACTCGTTGAGCAAGTGTTTGTTGGAAGCAGAAAGTCTCGTCTCACCTCGAAAGGCGCCTTTGCCAAGCTCAGCATAATAGAGTTCATCTAACATCGGAACATAAACGACCCCAAAAACTGGCTGATCACCTTTCCACCTTGCTATTGATACCGCAAATATCGGATGACCAATCGAAAAATTCGTCGTGCCATCAAGGGGATCGATGATCCAAGTATACTCTGATAGTGATTCATGTGGTTGGTAACCGCGTTCCTCTGAAAGGATTGCATCGTTGGGGAACAAGGATCTCAAGCCATCCACGATGAGGTGATCACAAGCCATATCAACTTCAGTGAGCATGTCGACTTCGGTACTTTTAGTTGTTATTTTAAATGAATCTGTTCTGAAATATGACTTTTGCAGTGTACCTGCTTCTTTTGCCAGGTCGATTACCGCATCATACATTTTATCTATTGTCATAAGCTATCACCCAATCTATTTACGCTTCTTCTAAGTTCGTCTTACCCGTTTTATGTTCAATCTCTATGGCAATCATAGACGTTTTCATATAGTCGGTGCCGACATATTTAAGGCCACCCACTTCAAAATCAGGTGAATATTTATAGATGAATTTTTTTAGTAGTTCAATTTTTTCTTCCGTATTATCAATTAATCGCGCTTTGCCAAAACATACAACGCTTTCGAAATCACTTGAAAATCGCTTTGCCACAATTGCATGTCTACCGACAATTGTAAATGAAACCTTTTCGTAAGCTGCTATGGCATCTAATTTTGAACCTTCAGTTGCACAGTGTATATATATATGCGTGTCGTCAGAAACGTAATTGACAGGCACCGCATAAGGGTAGCCATTTGTATCGAGTACAGCCAATTCACCGTATTCGCCGTTTTTTATGAGTGCATCCACATGGCTAGGTGCCATCGCTTTCTTATCCCTACGCATCGGTCTAAACATCTCTTACCTCCTAATGGTTTCTAAGTCATCTATCATCGGGTTTGCCCTATTAAACTATACACCGATTTAATAGACTTGTGAACGCCATTTTTTAACATTTTGCATATGGTTAAGGAAATTGCATAAAGAAATATGTTTAAAGCATGGGCAATAAGGTTACCTATATATAGAAACGCAAAGAATTAGGAGGTTCAATATGAGAGAACAGATAACAATGGGTGGCAATCCTGTAAAAATGCTTGGTGAAGAAATCAAAGTCGGCGATAAGGCACCGATGTTTACAGCAGTAAAACCTGACTTTACGCCATTTGATTTTTCGGAACTTGATGGAAAAATAAAAATAATCAGTGTAGCGACATCCATAGATACGAGAATTTGTGAATTTCAAACGATTCGTTTTAATGAAGAAGCGACGAAAAATCCAAATGTGGTCGTTTTGACGATTACTGTTGATTTACCTCAAGCGCAAAAGCGTTTTTGTGTCGCAAATAGCATTGAAAATTCAATTGTCGTATCCGATTATCAAAACCTTGATTTTGGCATGAAATACGGTTTTGCCATGGAGGGAATTCGCCTATTATCTAGAGGCATCGTCGTCGTCGACGACAAAAACGAAGTTCGCTACGTCGAGTATGTCAAAGAAGTGGGCACACATCCAGACTACGATAAAGTTTTGGCGTTTGTGGAAACAATGGCGTAGAAACACAGCATAAAAATAAAGCATCTCACAGGTCTGGCTAAAAACCAAACCGTTGAGATGCTTTTTTTATTGGTATGATGCCTTTTTATCTAAATAAAAACATTGGTACGAGAATTGGGACGAGCGTAGACAAGATAAGACCCGTTGAAAATGAAAGGATGGCCGTTTCACTACTCGTATTTCTCGAAATGATGGGAAGTGTGGTGTCCATGGCTGTAGCACCTGCTGGTGCAATCGCTTCAATAAAGCCGATGCGCGTCGCAATGATCGGAATAATCGCGATAGCAAATACCTCTCGCATGACATTGGTCAAAAATGCCAAAACAGAAAGTTCCGATGAGTATGGCGCGATGATAATGGAAGACAATGTATACCAACCGAGTCCAGATCCTATGGCTCCCGACTCATTGAGCGGGTATCCAAGTAAGTAGCCCATGACGATTGCGCCAATCAAACTGCCCACTGCAACGCCGATTGGAACGATAAAAAACAGAGCTCCAGTACGTTTGATATCTTGAAACACATTTTTATTCTTACCGATATCTATACCAACAAAAAACAGTAAAAGACATAGCCCAATTGTGAGCATTGTATCTGTAGCACCGTACCACTCAGTCGGTACAAACAAACCGACGACTGTGCCGATCACGACTGCAAGGATGATTTTAAATGTCATTGGCACGACCTCTTTTCTTGAAAATTTTAAGCAAAATATGGACAACGCCAACACTGCCGATAATCGTGAAAATCGCAAATAATATGGCATGTAGTCCAATTTGTGCAAATGCATCGAGAACGCGATCATCCATCCCGATGCGTAAGCCCATGATAAAGAGAAGCGCAAACAAGCAAGCAAGCTGCAGCTTGTCAATCTTGTTCATGAGTTGGCTGTGAATCAAGCCTTTGTAGCTGAGGATGCCCCCAACGATCAGAAGACTCAGATAAAGTAAAATACTACTCATTTTCAACGTCCTTTATAGGCACTAAGCCCTTGTATTCCAACTCACCGGTTGGTTTCAGCAGTACTTTTATCGGGTAAATCTCCACCCCTTGATCAAGCGCTCTGTAAAACGCATCATAAAATTTTGGGTCTGTGTCGCGTTTCGGAACAAATAACTGCGCATCACTGAGGACGAGCAACAATACCCCTGCGCGATCACCTGCAGCCTTGATGTGCATCAATTCTTCAAGGTGTCTCGTGCCTCTCACTGTTGGTGCATCTGGGAATTTTGCAACACCCTCTTCAGATAAAGAACACCCTTTTACTTCAACCCATATGGTTTCGGTGGCGTTTTGATCGCTTTCAACTTGAGCTAGAAAATCAATTCTTGATTGTCCATACTTCGCCTCTGCCCGCATCGTTTTAAAAATGCCAAAGGGGTTTAAGAGTGGATCCTTTAATATCGCTTCTGCTATGTAACGGTGATAGCCAGAATGCACGAGGACATAGTCATCCGCTTTTTGAGCAGCGATCATATCCCATTGCGTTTTCCTTTTGTCACCGGGTACATATTTGACCAGACACTTGTTCAATGGATAGAGTAGCTCCTTCAGCCTGCCGGGGTCGTGTACGTGTACCGAAACAACCTCACCATCAATCATCACATTTGCCAAATATCGATTGGGGCGATCGATGAATACGCCCTCTCTCAAATTATCAATTTTAATCAATGTCATCTGGCTATCTCCCTTTGTGTCTAAATTCGATCACTTAGTTGATTCGGTAATTATGCAATTTCCTTAGTTATTTTATGGCAATACATACGCATTTGATTCTGCGATCTGCTTCCCTTCACTGTCATATAGTTTCGCCATGACCGTATCACCAGAAGCGAGAGCACTTTCAACAATGATTTCATTTTCGCTTACAAACCTGAACGCCGCCTCTGACTCACCAACTGTGAGTTTCATACCTTGATAAAAGTTGTTGCCCTTAAGTGTTGTGGTGCCGCCATCCGCTGTTGCCGATTCGATATCTATCACGGTGATCGTTTTATTATATGCAGTGTTGTTTTCCACTAGCCAAGGTTTTAAGCTGTCTGTATCTTTGAGCTTGTCGAAAATAGACACATAGAGCGATTTGATGTTCATGAATTGTGGTGAATCCTTCTCCACTTTTGTTCCATTACTGTCATAACCAAATTCTCTAAAATATAGTGGCATCTTTTCACGTGCAATGGCAAGCACTTTGAGATAATCAGGCATTTCAACCTGAGCTTCTTCTAAAATAAGACTGGTCACAAATGACGCATTCATCGTTGGCAGTTCTTCAGAGGTGTCATCGAAATTTGACCAAATGAGGTATGGGACTGCCATCATACGCAAATCATTTTGTAACAAATAGTTATCTTCATCGCCGACATAATCCACTTCACGATACGTCTGGTAGTCTTCACCAAGCATTGGCAAATGATCTCCATAGAACACTAAGATTGTTGGTTCTTCACTTTCCCGAAGATAGTCTACCAGTCTTTCAAGCTCAACATCCGCCATATATAATCCTTGGACATAGTTTGCTAGAAAATACCTTGTAGAATCGGTGAGTTTCGTTTTGATGTCGATATCGAATTGATCTGATGAAAAACGGTGATTGCCGTAAGGGCCATGATTTTGCATCGTTACTGTAAAGTTAAAAAGTGGTTTTTCTGTAGTTTCTATGGCGTCAATAATCAAATCGGTCGTATATCGATCAGACATATAAGCGCCTATGATCTCTGGGTCGTTCATGAATTCGATCGTCTTAAATGTGTCAAAACCTAGATGTTCATAAACAGCCGTTCTATTGTAATACCACGATTGGTAAGGATGGATTCCGGTAGTTGTGTAGCCTTGGTTTTTAAAAATCGATGCAAGTGATACCATCGGCTGATTGATTTCATTTGGATAGACCATATACCAGTCGTTGGAATAGTTTTTTAGCGTCATGCCCGTCAATATTTCATACTCAGTATTTGACGTGCCGCCGCCGACTACTGGTACATATAACTCGCCGTAACGGCTTTCCTTGCGCAGTGCTTCAAAATTTGGCATTGGATTTTTATTAAATTTCACATCGAGTTTGTTGATGTCCCAAAATGCCTCACTCTGAATCACGATGACATTTGGCTGCTTTTCCAAAGTTTTCTCATGCGTTCGACTGTTATACTCTGCAATATATTGATCGTAGAGGTTTCCAGCCGTCTCCAATTGTTCTTCGTTGAGAATTACCTGTTCACGCGTGTTATTTGAAAGAGAATAGATAAATCCCGTCTTGGAAATATCGATATCTGCGGCATTGATATTTTGTCCAATATACAAGACCCCAATGCTTATAAGTGATAAAGTGAAAGCAGCAAGTCGGTGTTTATGAAGCGTGCTTTTTTTGAAAAACTTAAATAACGCGAATCCGAGTCCGATTGCGACGAGAGCACCCACGCCAATCAGGATCATCGTTTTTAGGTTGAAAATCTCCGGAAGCAATATGATAACTTCTTTGAGCAAAAAGATATCATCATAAAGAAGTGGCACATTTCTAAGCGCAAATTTCCCGATATTGATGAAACTTAGTATGACGGTCAGGAAACTCACAATAATTGTTACCCAGACAATCCGCTTTGTCAAAATGAGCAAAATTCCAGAAATGGCCATCAGTGTGAATAAATTCAGTGAAAATAAAAACGGTGACTCCACGATCCATTTGACGGTATCGCCCAAGCTTTTTCTAAATAGTGCCTCCATAATGAATAGGATAAACAGATACACTGACATCATCTTCAGCAGCGGGATGCCGTTCAATCGCCACGATTCTATCAAGCTCAATTTCTTATTTTTTTCTGTTGTGTTTAATTTGTTATTTTTCAACACTGGCTCCTTCCAATTTCTTAACGTATTTTACATACTGCTGTATGTCGTATTTTCTTTCAAGTCCTGCGGCATTCATATATCTACATTTTCCAAATATCGCACGCTCTCTCCAAGGACGATCGTGTTTGCCAAAGCACCAGGCGATACCTGCATAGCCATTTGGATCCCTACCGTCTAATTCGTACTTGTCGTTTAGATAACATAGAATCTCAAAGGCGCGCTCGGGACTGTCCGTCCACTCGATGACTTTTTTACCCCAGTACATGCGCATGGTGCCATGCATATGCCCTGTATGGGTCATCTCCTTTTGCGCCGCATTCCAATATGGATCATGCGTGTTTCCATTTTCAAGAGTCTCAAGATCGTATAAATAGTCTCTTGTGTCAGACCGATGTGCATTAAGTGTCTCAAATGCCCATTGTGGAAGCGTTTTACTTAAGTCAAAGACATCAGTGCCGCCATAATATATATAATTGAAAGCGAGTTCTCTTCGAACAATCAACTGTTCCAAAAACGCATTCGCTTCGATTCCAGATGCTAAGACTTCGCGTGCTATGGTCAAAGGCGATAGCTGTCCAAAATGAAGATATGGACTTAAATGAGAGCTGCCATGTAATGAAGGATCGGATTGATTCTTAGCGTACTTTGCAAGACCATCTCGAATAAAAGTCTGTAAATGTCTTTTTGCCTCCCTCTCACCACCTATAAAAACAGTGCTGGGTTTAACGGCTTCAAGCATGGGTAAATGTTCCTTTATAAATCGATCGACGTCCTCAATTATTAACGTACGCATTGATTCAAAATGCGCAGGTTTAAGGACATCCGTCATTTCTACACCATCTAAATAAGTGTCAACTTGTTTCATGATTGAGGGTCTAATTGCATACGCCGCATAAGCTTCTTTTGCGTAAGCGCGCTCTATCGGTACGATGAGGTTTGTTTCCACTTGATAAATATCTATATTTAACAACTGAGCAATTTCGGTCCTTATTGTGCGTTCATAAACGCTATAACCCGCATCGAAGACCACCAATTTCGCATCCTGTGCCAGTTCGACAATCTCAAAAGATGGCTTTCCTATTCTAACGACAAACCCTATGCCCCTTGACTTAAAATCCTCTTGAATCTCAGAGATGCCCTGCAACATAAATGTAAAATGCCTAAGGTTTGCGTTTGGAAAATTTGGCATAATGAAAAAGGCTACGACAAGTGGACAGCTCAGATTATTCGCCATTCGAATCGCAAATTCCAGAGCGTGATTATCACAGATGCGTTGTGCCGCCTGCATCCAGTAGATTATATAGTCACCATCTGAGTCGACACCAACGTCTTTTATTTTTGAAATCCTATGTTCTGAGATCATGAAATGCCCCATTTCGGAATAAAAGTTCTTATTAGATTGGCAACGACAAGACTAAAGTGCTACAATAGAAGAGGCGTGTCCAAATGGACATCAAAAAAAGTCGAAATCGCGAATCGTGAAAGATAGGGATTAATATACGGACCAATTATATCAACAATCTGTAATTGAAGTCAACAAACGCTTTGTTAATACTTGTTGAACACGGTCATCGCAAGGAGGAAACATGAACATTTTCAGACCTAAGTTTTTTACCACGATCAAAAATTACTCAAAGCAGCAATTTTTGGGTGACTTGACGGCGGGTATTATCGTAGCGATCATCGCACTACCACTCTCTATTGCACTTGCCATAGCATCCGGTGTTTCACCGGAAAAAGGAATGCATACAGCTATTATAGCAGGTTTTTTGATTTCTTTCCTCGGAGGTAGCCGCGTTCAGATCGGTGGACCGACTGGCGCCTTTATGGTCATCGTTTACGGCATCGTCACAGAATATGGCATAGATGGCTTAATCATGGCGACCATGATGGGTGGCTTTATGATGGTTCTCATGGGTGTCTTCAAGCTCGGGGGCGTCATCAAATTCATTCCTCACCCAATCACTACTGGTTTTACAAGCGGTATTGCAATCACCATTTTCTCATCGCAGATTAAGGATTTTTTCGGACTCGATATCGGTAGTGTGCCAGCAGAATTTTTAGAAAAATGGAAGCTCTATTTTGAATCAATTGGGACGATTGATGTCAAAGCACTACTCATCGGATTATTGGCTCTTGCGATCATCGTCTTTTGGCCAAAAGATAAAATCAAAATTCCAGGTTCATTGATTGCACTTATTGTGACAACACTTGTTGTGCAGCTTGGTCATCTAGACGTTATGACTATAGGCACAAAGTTCGGTGAATTATCTTCTTCCCTTCCTATGCCTTCACTCCCAGCATTTAGTTTCGAGAAGATGCAACACTTGATTGCGCCTGCGTTCACCATCGCCTTACTCGGCTCAATAGAATCTTTGTTGTCAGCCGTTGTCGCGGATGGTATGATTGGTGGCAGACACCGTTCCAATACCGAACTCATTGCACAAGGTATTGCCAATATGGCTTCTGGACTCTTTGGTGGCATACCTGCTACCGGAGCGATCGCACGTACAGTTGCAAACATAAACAATGGTGGCCGCACACCAGTTGCAGGTATGGTTCACGCAGTTGTGCTTCTACTTATTTTACTGATTTTTATGCCTTTAGCTCAGATGGTGCCACTTTCAGCACTGGCTGCCATACTCATCGTCGTCGCCTATAATATGAGTGAATGGCGCGAATTTTTATCATTGCTCCGATCGCCTAAAAGCGATATCGCCGTCCTACTCATAACGTTCTTCATCACGATACTTATAGATCTTGTTATGGCAATACAAATCGGTATGGTTCTCGCAGCACTCCTCTTTATGAAGCGCATGGCTGATGTTACTGAGGTCAGTGAACTCACGAGAGATACGGCTGAAGAAGACGACAGCTTCACACCATCATTTGACAGAGCGATATTACAAAGATTGCCTAAGCATATACAAGTTTACGAAATTAACGGTCCTATGTTCTTTGGTGCAGCTGACAAATTCCTTGAAGTTATCAACGAAGTCAATGGTAAAACCCAAACGATCATCTTGAGAATGAGAAACGTACCAGCTATGGATGCAACTGCAGTACATGCGCTTAAGCGTTTCATCAAATCTTGCCACAAGTACAAGATAAAAATTCTCTTATCAGGACTAAAACCACAACCTTATGACGTTTTAGAAAAAGCAGGTGTTATCGCAGTTATCGGTAAAGAAAATTTATTTGATTTATTTGAAACCGCTTTAACTTATGCAGAAACTTATCACTATCAACTTTCTGGTGAAACTGATCCAGATACAGAAAACAAGGAGTAATTATGTATGAATTAAAACTCCACGAGAAACATGTGGAAAAGTATAAGAAGCAATATCCTCTTATTTTTAAAGAAGCGATCATCGGCTTTCAGATGCTTGAATCGTCAAATGTTGAAGAGGGTACACTCCTCAAACTCGTCGATGAAAAAGGCCGTTATGTCGCCACTGGTTACCTTGGTAGACAAAACAAAGGACTTGGCTGGGTCTTGACGAGAAACGACAAAGAAAAAATCGACATGGTGTTCTTTCAACGTAAAATCTATCAAGCCATTGAAAAGCGACTCGGTCTGTATAACAACCCAAAAACGACTGCGTTTAGAGTCTTTAACGGCGAAGGCGACGGCATCGGCGGATTGACGATCGATTTCTTCAACGGTTATTATCTCATCAATTGGTATAGCCAAGGCATCTACTCATTTAAAGAACAAATCGTCGAAGCACTAAAAAAATCCGTTGAATTTGATGCGATATACGAAAAACTCCGATTTGAAGGTCAAACACCAGACAATGCTGATGGTTTCATCGTCGGCTCACCTGCCACTTTCCCTATCGTCATCAAGGAAAACGGCGTCAATCTTTCCATCTTCTTCGACGAAGGCGCTATGGTCGGGTTGTTTCTAGATCAACGTGAAGTAAGACGCACTATTCGCTTTCAATATGCGAAGGGCAAAGTAGTCCTTAACACGTTCTCTTATACTGGTGCTTTTTCTGTATTTGCCGCGCTTGGTGGTGCAAAGAACACAACGAGCGTCGATCTAGCAAACAGAAGCATGGAACACACTCAGAAGAACTTTGAACTCAATAACGTTTCTCTCGAAAATCATCAAA
The DNA here is from genome assembly GCA_942493125.1 of Acidaminobacteraceae bacterium. Classification (GTDB taxonomy): domain Bacteria; phylum Bacillota; class Clostridia; order Peptostreptococcales; family Acidaminobacteraceae; genus Fusibacter_C. The sequence goes on from OW818667.1 coordinate 1,825,330, forward strand.
TCCTCGTAGAAGACGTTTTTCATTATTTTAAATTTGCCCTCAAAAAAGGCCTTAGTTACGATTTGCTTATTTTGGATCCACCGAGCTATGCAAAATCTAAGGACTTCACGTTCAGTGCAGAAAAAGATTATCCATCCTTGCTTGCAGAAGCCATCCGCATCACGAGAAACAACGGCGTCATCGTCGCTTCGAATAACTCAAGCACAATTACACTGGACAAGTTCAAGCAAATCATCGGTCGCGGTTTCAACGAAGCAGGCGCGAGATTCGAAATACTTGAAATGCATCAATTGCCTAAAGACTTCAGAACGCACCATTTATATGAAGAAAGCAATTACCTGAAAGTCGCTTTTATAAAAGTTCTTAAGTGAGGAAATTGCATAATTCCTAAAAAATAAAGACAGTGTCCACCTAGCGCTTGATAAAGCGTTAAGTCACACTGTCTTTTTATTTAAATAAATTGTACAATTCCGTTTTAATGCTAATAATGGACACCATTTTCATAGTACGCACTTGGTTCCAACTCATTGAAGTACACACAGACGTCTGAGTATCCAAGATCCAATACGAACTGGGTTATGACTTTCGCAACCTCTTCTTGCTGTTCACGTGATCTCTTGAACCAGTTGATGGTCACAAACGGATAACCACCTGAATTTTCCACACCGTGCGATATGAACAAAGTCGGTGTCCATTCAGTGGTAAAGTGATCAGGTGGGCAGTTCACGATTTTTGATATTTCTTGAATAATAGGCTGCTCTATTTTTTTAACGTCTTCAACGTCAATTGCTTTATAAACGATATGTGGCATAAGACCTCCATCTAGATTTCATGTTAAAATGTTATCACAACAAATTCATACGGTCAATCCTGACGATATAAATTAGTCGAAATTGCATAATTCCATAAACTATATTAAAATAAAGATTACAGAGGAAATAGCATAATTCCATATTCAAGATATTTCTTACATGAAAATGACGCAAACAAGCCATTTTTACCATGTGAAAATCTTATTTGAGACTTATTAGGTAATTATGCAATTTCCATAGTCAACCAATTTCCGTGTTCAATAAGAAAGGCGCTTAAATGAAACGAATGATACGATTAACCGTGACGCTTGTAATGCTCACACTAATTTTAGCGTCATGCGCTGCCAGTTATGATACTGTTGATGTTGCTATAAGGCCTGAGGTTCTTAAGGGAACGGATGAATCGCGCAGTCCTGAACTTGGCATTCATTCCATAGTAGAAGAGGAAGAAGATCAAACGATTGCCGTTCACTATCCGATAACGGGACATAAAAAGATCGATGCCATCCTCTCTGAATTTGCTCTGAATCGAATAGAGCTCTTCAGGCAAGATACGGCCAATATACAAGTGACGAACGAAGAGGTATGGCCATATGAGCTCCATATCGATTATGAAATCGTCTACGAAACGTCTCGACATTTGTCACTCATATTTAAAGAAAGTAAGTATTTAGGCGGTGCTCAACCAAGTTCCACCATGTACACCTATAATTTCAATTTGGAACAAGGTCGACAGTTGACACTTAAAGATCTGTTCAAAGGCTCATCTGCTTACCTTGAGATCCTGTCGCAATATATAAGGGAATCACTGATCGATAATCACGTATTGAATATTGCTCTGGATGATGATTGGGTTATAAAAGGCAGTCAGCCACTTGAATCCAATTTTAAACATTTCGTTATCAAAGAAAACAGCCTTGTCATCTTATTTGAAAAATATCAGATTGGTTCAGCATTTATCGGAGAACCTTCTCTTGAAATCCCTTTTGACGTCTTCACAGCCCATATTGAGCTAAAAGAAGTCACACTGGCACAGCCTTCAACAGAAATCGCACCTACTGAAACAACTGAAAGCCCAGTAAAGGTAGAATCAACAACTCATGAAACTGTGGAAACGACAACCTCTGAATCGATTTCTACGGATGAAAAAGTCATTGCACCCGTCTTAAACCGAAAAAAAATTGCGATCACTTTTGAAGATGGTCCTCACCCTATCTATACACCACTCATATTGGATACTCTAAAATCGCGCAACAAGGTGGCAACGTTCTTCGTCATGGGGAATCGTGCCGATGAATACCCGATGCTCATAAAACGCATCTACGGTGAAGGTCATCTGCTTGGCAACCATTCATGGAGTCATGCACAACTGACAAGGCTCAGCAATGAAGACATCCTCAATCAAATTGAAAAGACCAATAATACAATCGCTAAATATACTGGCTTCACACCGTATATTTACCGCCCTCCATATGGCATCTACAACGAAAATGTCATATCAACAGCTGATATGCCTGCTATTCTATGGTCAATTGACCCACTTGATCTGAAATTTGATGACTCAGCATATATAACAAACTACGTCCTCGACCACGCCTTCGATGGTGCCATCGTACTTTTACGCGATACCAATCAAAATACCACACAGGCATTTAGCGCTATCTTGGATGGCCTCATCAAGGAGGGCTTTGATATTGTCACTGTGGATGAGCTACTTGAATTGAACCCGGAAAATAGTGCTTCAAATGTCCGAATTTTTTCTAGAGGGGCAGAGATTAAGTAACTATTGATGCGTTTTCTCATAATATGGGCATCGCGAAAAAAAACGCTCGAAAGTTATTCACTCTCGAGCGTTTTGTTATTTTTTGTCTTAATTATTGTTGTGGTTTCACAGTTTTAACGCGTTTTTTATCTCTATCTCTTGACGCTTCGCTTCTGCTACCTTCACTTCTGCTACCTTCGCCACGGTGTGAGTCGCTGCGATTTGAATCACCACGACTTGATCCACCCTCTTTGTTGTAAGATGGTTTACGTTTCGCAGAGCCTTCTTGAGCACCATACTTAGATGGGCCTTTTGGTTTTCCCTTGCCGTCTTTAGCAGGTTCAATCGAAATTGGCTTGCCTTTGATCATACGCTTATCCATTTTTTCCATAACGCGATCGACATGGCTTTCTGGAATTTCTACGAATGTAAAGCTATCAAATATATCAACACTACCGATTAATCTACCTTCGATACCCGCTTCATTTGCGATAGCACCAACGATATCTCTCGGTTTAACATTGTGGTTATTGCCGACATTGATGTGCATACGAATCATGCCTGCGCTTGATCTAGATTTTGGCTTCGGACGATCGCCGCCTCTATCATAGCCTCTATCTCCACCTCTGTCAGAGCCTCTATCAGATGATCTTGAAGGTGCTTTTGAGTTGTCAACAGAATCAATCTCTTTCACGTTTTCGAGCTCAAGTTCCATTTGGAATAAAGCAGCTGCAATCTCAAGTGGTGAATATGAGTTTTCAGAAAATTCTTCAATAAACTGAAGGAATTTACGATCGATACCCGCTTCAATACGCTCTTTGATCTTGTTCATGAAAAGTTCTTGCTTCATCGCTGCGATATCGCTGATCTTAGGGATCGGATGCGGCTTGATATCAGATTTTGTATAACGCATGATGCTTCTAAGAAGGTGGAAATCTCTAGATGTGATAAATGTAAATGAAATACCTTCTTTACCAGCACGGCCAGTTCTGCCGATACGGTGAACATAGTATTCTTCATGCGTAGGCATGTCGTAGTTGAATACAGCTTCAACATTGTCAATATCAAGACCACGTGCTGCAACGTCTGTAGCAATAAGAATCTCGATATCGCCGCGCTTAAATTTGCTGATAACGTTCATTCTAAGCGTTTGCTTCATGTCACCATGAATTTTATCACACATGTAACCACGTGCTTGAAGCATATCCGTCACTTCGTCAACGCGTTTTTTCGTGTTACAGAAGACGATAGAGAGTTTGTAGTTGTAAATGTCGATAAGACGCGTTAAAATTTCCATTTTGTCGCGATCTTTCATCTCAAGGTAAACTTGTTCAATATTTGGTGCAGAAAGTTGCGTATGCGTTACTTTCAAGATTTGTGGGTCTTTTTGGTATTTGTTGATGATGTTTAAAATCTCTTTTGGCATCGTCGCAGAGAAAAGCATCGTCTGGATCGGGTGGTCCACTTCTTCGATAACGAGCTCGATATCTTCTCTAAATCCCATGTTGAGCATCTCATCCGCTTCGTCAAGGACGAGCATTTGAAGATTGGCAAGCTTTAACGTCTTGCGTCTTAAGTGGTCAAGTACGCGACCAGGTGTTCCGATGATGACTTGAGCGCCAGATTTGATGCCTCTGATTTGTCTTTCGATGTCTTGACCACCGTAGATTGGAAGGATATGAAGGCCTTTCATATACTTGCCGATGCGATTGACTTCTTCAGAGATTTGTACAGCGAGTTCACGTGTTGGGCACAGAACCAAAGCTTGTACATTTCTGTTGTTTAAGTCGATTTTTTCCAACATAGGAATGGTAAACGCTGCCGTCTTTCCTGTTCCCGTTTGCGCCTGTCCTACAAGGTCCTTACCCGATAAAGCTACGGGTATAGCCATTGCTTGTATAGGCGTTGTTTCCTCAAAGCCCATATCTTCAACAGCTTTCAAAATTTCTTTTGAGCAGTGTAATTCACTAAATAACATTTTTTCCATTAAATTATAATTCCTCTCATAAATATATCTTAAACAAGGATGGGAACAATGCCCAATATCTTGTATAGTTCATTTGTTAATTCTGCGATTCCGATAGGTGTCTATCAAACAGTTTATTATATCACAAATGCTTAAAATCACCTATTATTATTTCGACACAATTAGTCTACTATACATGTTTTCCAGAGTAAAAGCAAGTAAAATTATAACAATTTATAATAAATGAGGTCGTCGATATAGGTTTGAGTCAGTTCATCAAACTCATGCATGACGATGCGTCCACTCATAGTAAAGCCACACTTCTCAATGGTTGCGATAGACGCTTGATTCCATGAGTAGATATAAGTGCGCGCGATTAACACCCCATCCTCTTTAAGCGCTTCAAGTGCATAGAGTGTCAAGCGATGTGCAATATTCATCTTTCTATGATCTGGATGCGTCGCTGCCGCCAAGTAGACGCTATGTGATTTGTTGTCTTTGCCACGCGTCGCCTTTAACAAACCCCTTAGTTGACCATCGTCGCCAAAATCACCGAAGACGGAAACCAATGGGTCAGATAACCATTCATTGATTTGATTGTGATCCTTGATATCGGTAAAGCTCATTCTAGCGTTTTCTTCCCTGAGCAAATGGCAAAGCTCATAGATGGCATCTAGATCCATTTCGTTTATTTTTCTCATGAAATTGCTCCTCATTTAAATTGGAATGATAAAATCCCCTCATTTGTTGCTTTATAACGTCTTGCCGAGCTCGAAGGCCTTGATGTTCTCGTCGACAAATTTATCTGGAACAGTTTCCCGGATGACAGCTTCCCATATTTCACTAGATATGTCCAGTTGACTAGCTAAAAGCCCCATCATCATGACGTTCGTCACTTTTACTGTACCGAGCTTCATGCTCAACGTATGAATGTCGTGCTTGATAAAATCAATATCAGGTCTGATATGGTTCTCGAGATCATGTGGGTACTGCGCTTGCTCAGCTATGGCAAACACAGGATAAATTTCTGACGTACTGGCAAACAATTTACCGCCAGTCTTGAGGAAACCTTGCCATCTGAGACCTTCTAATGGTTCAAGCGCCAATATATAATCGGCCTCGCCTTTTCGGATATTTGGAGAGTGTATTTTTTTACCGAGTCTGACACTGCCCCAAACTTTTCCACCACGTTGAGAAAGACCGACGACGTCGTTGCTCTTTACGTCATATCCTGCACGGTGTCCCGCTTCACAAAGCATGTCTGTCAGCAGCACGAGTCCTTGTCCACCCACACCTGCTAGGATTATATTAACTGTATTATTCATGGCCAATTACCTCTCTTCTCTTGATGGCATTTACAGGGCAAACTTGCGAGCAAACGGAACATCCCACACACATTGAAGGGTCTATTGATGATTTTAATTTTTCTATGCCTTCATAAGCTTTCATGTGAATTGGTGGACAATTTGTTTTAACACAGGTTCTGCAGCCGATGCAAATTTTCGGATCCACGTAGAAATTCGGCGATTTTATTTTGAATCTAAGCGCACAAGGACGCGTTGTGATGACGATACTAAGGCCTTCATGACCTATTTCTTCGTCAATTGTCGCCTTCGCTTCTTTATAATTAAATTGATCCACCACTTTGATGCGATCAAAGCCCATAGTCTCAATGAGCTTTATCATGTCAACGTGCATGTCGCTGCCGTCTTTATATGCAGCTGAGCTTGCATTTGGCTGCCCACCTGTCATGGCCGTCGTGCCATTGTTGAGTATGATGACAGTCATATTGTCCGTCGGATCGTATTGATGTAACAAATTTAGGAGTCCTGTCATGCCAGAATGATAAAATGTGCCATCACCGATGATGGAAACGAGCGGGTCGTTGTTCCCAGCAAGTCTTTGCGCTTTTTCATGCCCTTGATCATACCGAGGGATGCGCCCATGCTGATGATGGAATCCAGAACTTCCAGTGGGTAAAGAATGCCCATGGAATAACAACCAATATCGCCAACTACAGTCGTTTTAGATTTCTTAAGTATGTCGAAAACAGGTCTGTGAGGGCATCCAGAACAGAACATAGGCAATCTGCCCATTGCGTCCCTATCTTCTGTGATCTGAGGTCCACCAGATAGTGCCACGCCAGCTTCTATGAGACCTTTTTCAATATCGGCGACATCGAGTTCCCCTGTAAATGAAAAATATTTTTTACCTTCACAGTCAATGCCAGCCAATTTGATCTGATCTTCAATAAACGGCATCATCTCTTCAACGACAATCACTTGCTTATATGCTTTTGAAAGTGCACGAAGCGATTCAATCGGTAGTGGAAACACGATACCCAGTTTATAGATACTCACAGGTGCATCCAGTTCTCTTAAATTTTGATAGGGAAGACCTGATGTGATGACGAGCACCTCTGCACCTTCGTATGGCTCATATTGATTGACCTCTAAAGTCTCTAGATCCTTTTGTAAAGCTTCAATTCGCGTCTTCATATGATATTGCTTATCAAATGTGTTCGGTGGAATCATACCATAGTCTGCAGGACTTTTTTTGAAACCTGCTATCGGCATTTCCACACGATCAGCCCACTCAACTTGCGTTCTGCTATGGCATATTCTCGATGTAATGCGCAACATCACAGGCGTCTCATAGCGTTCGCTTATTTGAAGCCCAAGCTTAGTATAGTCTTTCGCCTCCTGGGAATCAGACGGATCAAAGATAGGCATATTTGCAAATTTAGCTAAGATGCGGTTATCTTGTTCATTTTGAGAACTCGCCATACCTGGGTCATCCCCTGACATCAATAAAAAGCCGCCTTTAGTTCGGGTCTCAGTGAAAGTCAGTAACGGATCAGCTGCGACATTTACGCCAACGTGTTTCATGGATACAATACTTCTTGCCCCTGCCATCGAGCTGCCGATACATACTTCAAGCGCCACTTTTTCGTTGACGGAAAACTCGGCATAAATTTCTGGATAATTGTGCTTGATCGTCTCTAACATTTCTACCGTTGGAGATCCGGGATAGCTTGCTGCTACATGGCCACCAGCCTCATAAAACCCTCTCGCCACGGCTTGGTTTCCAGTCATCATTTTAATTGTATTCACTTTAAAGCCTCCTCTACCGTATAAAAAAATCGTTCAAGTTAAAAAAGTGTTCAAGCAACAGCGCACTGCGCACTGAAACATCCTCATTTTCCAAGATCTGAATCGCCATTTCGCGATCTACGAATAAAATCTCAGCTGCTTCATTGTCACTTTGAAACGCCGTTGAAGGCTCTCCTGAATAGTAGCCAAACGCGATTTCGACGCGTTCGTTTGTGATGCCTACTGATGCATATCTCGGTGGCGCTTTCGACACGTATTCAAAATCCATACCCGTTTCTTCTTTAAATTCCCTCACGCTCGTCACTACAAGCTCATCACCATCTGAAAGTCCAGCTGGCAGCATGTAAATGTCATGCCCTGCTGAAATTCTAAATTCTCTAAGTAAGACGACGTGTGTCTTCTCTCGATTGGTGGCAAAGATCATCGTGCCATCGCTGAATCTTTCTTCATCGAAAATTTCTGCGCTCAACCGATCTATGTTATGTCTAGAAACGAGTTCCCAAGTTCGTGGTGATCCTTTTTTATCCATATATTTAATTTCAAATGCGTGAAGGTAATTTAATTTATCAATGGCCGTAATTTGTGTCACTTTCATGTCCATTTGTACACCTCATAAATTTTACATTTTATTTTTGCCTTTTTACATGCTTTTATTATATAATATCAAAGGATTGTAAAGTATCAAAACACGTAAATATCGTGGTTTTTTATAGAAAGGGCGTAAAATGAGTATTTTAACGGTTAAGAATTTGAGTCATGGTTTTGGCGATCGCGCCATTTTCAACAACGTATCATTTAGACTCTTAAAAGGTGAGCATATCGGACTCATCGGCGCCAACGGCGAAGGCAAATCGACATTCATGAACATCATCACTCACAAACTCGAGCCTGACGAAGGCATAGTAGACTGGTCGAAACGCGTGCGTTCAGGCTATTTAGACCAACATACAGCACTGGAAAAAGGCACGCCAATCAAATCGGTATTGGAAGACGCTTTCAAGTATTTGTTTGATCTTGAAGCGGAAATGAATGATATGTATATGCGTATGGGCGACGTCACGCCAGAAGAACTTGATGTTCTGATGGACGATGTCGGTACCATCCAAGATATCCTCAATCACAACGACTTTTACATCATCGATGCAAAAGTCAACGACGTAGCACGTGGTTTGGGCCTTCTGGATGTCGGACTCGACAAAACCGTTGATAGCTTAAGTGGTGGCCAAAGAACAAAAGTGCTTCTCGCTAAGCTTCTGCTTGAAAAGCCTGATATCCTGTTGCTGGATGAGCCAACCAACTACCTCGATGAGGAGCATATTGAATGGCTCAAAAAATATCTGCTCGATTATGAAAATGCATTCATTCTCATATCCCATGATATCACGTTCCTAAATAGCGTCGTCAACTTGATTTATCACATGGACAACAAAGAACTCAATCGCTATGTCGGCGACTATGAGAATTTTCAGCGCATCTACGAAGCAAAGAAAAAGCAAGTGGAATCTGCTTATAAACAGCAACAGCAAGAAATCAACGACCTTGAAGATTTCGTCAACCGCAACAAGGCGCGTGTGGCGACTCGAAACATGGCCATGTCCCGACAAAAAAAGCTCGACAAGATGGACCGCATAGAGCTTGTCAGAGAGAAGCCAAAACCTGAATTCAACTTTAAAATTGCCAGAACTTCAGGGAAATTGATCTTTCAAACAAAGGACCTAGTCATCGGCTATGAAGAAGAATTGTGTCGTCCGATGAGCTTAAAGCTTGAACGCGGTCAGAAAATTGCAATTACAGGTGCAAACGGCCTTGGTAAGACGACGCTACTTCGAAGTGTTCTCGGTGAAATCAAAAGCCTCTCAGGTTCAGTTGAAACAGGTGAGTTTCTACACATCGGTTACTTTGAACAAGAGATTAAAGACGCAAATTACAATACGTGTATTGAAGAATTTTGGCAGGACTTCCAATCCTATTCACAATACGAAGTGCGCTCAGCCCTTGCTAAATGTGGTTTGACGAATCAACATATCGAAAGTAAAGTCCTCGTTCTTAGCGGTGGCGAGCAAGCAAAAGTTAGATTATGTAAGCTCATCAACAAAGAGACCAACTTCTTAGTACTGGATGAGCCGACGAACCATTTGGACGTTGAAGCGAAAGCTGAACTTAAGCGAGCACTTCAAGCGTACAAAGGCACTATTTTGCTCATCTCCCACGAACCTGAATTCTACAGGGACATCGTAACAGACGTATGGAATCTCGAAGAGTGGACCAATAAAATCATTTAATAAAAGAACGTAAAAGAAACGATAGAATAAATTTCAAATAGAAGAGAATCCAATTTTACGGATTCTCTTCTATTTTTATCATGAAAATTGTATTTTTTCAGTGAGTGAGCCATTTCACTTACACTTGAAAACGGCCTATTACTTTCGTCAAGTTATCGGCGATATTTTTGACATCTGACGAATTTTCTTGGATCTTACGCATCAACTCTGCTTGTGTGTCCATCGTCGCTGCGATCTCTTCAGCAGCAGCGGCATTTTCTTCTGTAATGGCAGAAATGCCGTGAATTGCGCTGGTTGCATTATCTTTATTCTGGTTGACATTTTGAATACTTTGGCCGATCAAATCAAGCTGTTTCAAAGTGTCTTGTATTGAATTCCCGATGGCACCAAAGGCATTTTCCACTTTCCCGAAAACTAAGCCTGACACTTTAATCGCATCATTTGACGATGTCATGTTAGATTCAGTCGCATCAATTTCAGAAAGGATCTCATTGATGATCTTATCGATTTGAGTCGTAGACTTGGAGGTTGCCTCGGCGAGTTTTCTAATTTCATCGGCGACGACTGAAAAACCTCTTCCTGCCTCACCAGCACGTGCCGCTTCAATTGCAGCATTTAGTGCGAGTAAGTTCGTCTGTTCAGCGATTTGTTGGATCGTATTTGTGATTTCCACTATAGATGACGATTTGACTGTCAACGTGGATACGTTATCACTCAGTCTTTCATTTGCAAGGGTCGTCACTTTGAATTTTTCTCCGAGCTCCAAGAGCTCTTTGACACCAGCAGCATTGCTTTCCGAAACAGCTGCGGTATAGTTTTTCAACTTTTGAGCGATATTGACCGTTGACTCGATCTCGCTGGCTAATGAAACCATCTTGTCTGACGCTAATTGTGCATCCTCAGCTTGAGATGATGCGCCCATTGCAAAGTCTGCGACGGTTTGTGTGACGGCATCAACGCCTTCTCTGCCATAACCCACCACTTGCTTGAGTACATCAGATGACGCATCAAGATGTGACGCATCCCGTCTGAGCTCTTCGACTAAAGTTCTGAGAACAACTCTAAGATTTCCAACTGAGTTTGCGATAATACCTGTCTCATCTTTGTATTTCAATAAATAATCATATGTGTCGTCATTTGTTATATTGAGATTAGATGTTCTGTTGAGAATCTCAGATAATTTCAAAATCGGATCCGATATGGATTTGCTAAAGATAAATGAAAGTACGACGCCGACGACAAGCGCAATGAGTATCGCAACTACCAATAAGAGTGAGGCACCCAATATTTCAGATTGCATCGTTTCTTTTTCAGCCAAAATCGTCGCATCAATATCGTCTACATAGTTTCCAGTGCCTATAATCCAGCCAAACGGTTCATATAATTTTACGTAAGCGCGCTTTGGTAACGCCTCTTCTTCATTTGGTTTAGGAAAATAATATTCATAATAGCCTTCGCCATCTTTGTTTACAATTTCGATAAAACTCTGAATAATTTTGTTTCCAAAGTGATCCTCAAGTTCAATTCGACTCGTGCCTTCCACTTCTTCTCTACCAAGTAGCACGACATTGACACCTTCTATGGTGTCTACCCAGAAATACCCGCTTTCGCCATACTTGGCATTTCTAAGGACATCTGCCGCGATCGTCTCCGCTTCACTCCGATTGATGATCCCTTGATTCATCTGATTGGCAATACCGTCGAGTTGACTCACGACGATTTCAACTTGATGCTTGATATTCGTGTCATACCCCACTCTAAGTTGCTTTTCCATTTGATCGATTCTATCGCTGTTAGTCTTGTAGATCATATACTGCGAAACACCGCCTATAATCAGTGCTGCAATAAAAACGCTGACCATCATCAAAAGAATAATCTTGGTTCTAATTCGCTTCATAAAAATCCCCCTTATTTTGGCAACCATGGTATAAATTTGTTCGTTCTCTTTGCGTAGGCGTCAAATCCAGGTCGTCCAACCATTGCTTTTTCAAGTAATGGCACTCCTGACACAAACACCAATAAGTAGGTTATCACTATAGGACTAATGATACTCATGAGCGATGCACCGGCAGATAGTGCGATGATGAATATGCCCCACCACATGACAGCCTCACCGAAGTAGTTTGGATGTCTCGTGTATGCCCACAATCCTGTCGTCATCAGTTTCCCCTTGTTTTCAGGCTTTTGTTTAAATGCCCTTAATTGCGCATCGCCCACCACTTCGAAGAAATAACCGATAAGCCAAACACATACACCCATAATTGTCCATACCGATATCGCTTGATTTTCTTGTTCATGGATTAATATGACTGGAAATGCGATGAGCATCATCAAAGCCCCTTGTAATAAATAAACTTGAAAGAAACTTCTGATAACGACGGTTTTTCCCCAATCCTTTCTCATCTGAGCATATCTAAAATCTTCGGGTTTGCCAAAGTTACGCTTCATGATGTGATAAAAAAGCCTCAATCCCCACAATGCCACCAAAACAGTCGCGATTAGAGAAATTGGTCCATAGTTGCCAAGTCTAAACATAGAATAGATGGCAATCAATACAAACCCTATGCCCCATGCTTGATCGACGATACTATTGTTCTTGATTGCATTACCCAAAATAAAAAATGCGAAAAAATAGACGAAGACAACCAATAGCGTTTCTAATATCATACTTATTTCCTCCTCGTCACTGCGATCGCAACTGATCCAATACCGGCATGTATCGTCGTAACCGCTGAAATATCTGTAACAATCGTCGGCTCAAAACCAATTAAAGCTTCAAAGGCCTCGCAGTATTGCTTGGCGAGGTTTGGGTTGTTGGCATGGACGATGGCATACTGTTCGATACCTTCTGAATTCAAGATTTTACTTACTTTTTTATATATTTTTCGGTCTATTGCTTTTCTTGAAAATGCCAAACCAAACGCAGCACCTTTGCCTTCCTTAGAAAGCGTCATAATCGGTTTCGCACCGAGCTTCATTAGGAAATTTCCGATCTTATTTGGGACACGACCACTTTTCACAGCGTATTCAAACGTATCCAAGCTAACATATATCGAGGTTTTTTGGATGGCATCCACTGTTGCTCTTATAATGTTTTCAATGGATTCACCACTATTGGCCATCTTGACGGCGCCATAGACGATAAGCCCTTGAGCGCCTGAGTTGAGTTTCGAATCGATAAGTGTAATCCGTTTTCCAGCATCACCGAGTTCGGAAATAGCACGCCTATAACTTTCATAGGTGCCACTCAGAGCACTTGCCACACTTATTGTAACTACCTGTTCATAATGATCGAGCAGCCATTCGAATTTTGCCTTCACTTGTTTGACATCTGGTTGCGAACTTGAAGGATACGATTGACATTTGTCCAGGATTGATTGTAGGTTATCCAAAGTTACTGTTCGCTTGTCTAAATAGATACTGTCATCCACTATAAGTGGCAACGAGAGCATGTGAAGCTGTTCCTCTATACACTGAGCCTCTGTTAAATCCGCTATAGAATCGGTCAATATGGCAATTTTTGATTTTGGTGCATATTCTACATCCGTTTGTAACAGCATATCATCAACTTTAGACTTGTTGACTTTATAGCCATTAATTACAAGCGTTTGTGTGACGAGATCTGGTCTATCGGTGTGAATATGGATTTTAACCAACTTTTGATTCCCTGTGACGATCATTGAGTCACCATACGCCGTTAACAATGGTTCAATGTGTGCTTTATGGTCGACCGAATCATGCAACAAAACCTCTGTACAATATCGAAAGTTTGGATTGTGTTGGTGTATGGCATTATCATAAGAAGAGCGTATAGCTTCGTCTAAATTTGAATGGATAGCGTTATCAAGTTGACCTTGTATGCTCGTTTGACCTTGTAGGCCAGTTTGCGCATTTTGATTCCAATCCTCTTGATGTACGTGACCATTAGCAAACAATTTGCCAAAGCCGCTCAGGAACATCACAAAGCCCTTTGCACCGGAATCAACCACTCTGTTTTTTCTTAGAATCTCAAGCATGTCCGGCGTTTCCTCTAAAGTTTGCTTCGCTTTTTCATAAGCCGCTTCAAGCAAATCTCCAAAGCTATGGTGTTTGTCATGAAATGCAGCTATGTAATTTGCCCATTCTCTTATTACTGTTAGCATCGTGCCTTCAACGGGTATCGATACAGCGGAGTAAGCCGCTTCAACAGCTAGTGTGGCACCACTACTGAACTGTTCAATATTGAGGGATTTTAGTTATCCGCACGCATCCGAAAAGCCACTAATAAAGCTTGCAAAAATAATGCCTGAGTTGCCCCTCGCATTTTCAAATGCGGCGTTTGACATAGAGCCTATCACAACGTGAATATCCTCAGTCACAGTTGCTTCATTGACTATGCTGTTCATCGTAATTGCCAAATTTGTTCCCGTGTCGCCATCTTTTACCGGAAAGACATTAATTGCATTTAAGTTGTCCTTATTTTTTTGCACTTCTTCCGCTCCGGATTTGAAATAGCTATAAAAGTCAATGCCGTTGATTTCATTATGCTTCATAGATGGACCTCGGCTTTCGCTATATTTGATTATAGTTATTTGTACCCCAAATTGTTGATTTTAACATAAACTTATTTTATTTTTATAATCGTTCCAATTCTTAGTAAAATTATATGATAGGCATTTACATCACATTTTGGTATGATGTTTATATTAAATTCAAGGAGGTCGCGATGAAAGATTATAACATCTTCGATATCATAGGACCCATCATGATCGGTCCATCCAGCTCACATACGGCTGGCGCTTGTAGAATCGGCTACACGGCGCAAAACATCATAAAAGCACCTATCACAGAAGTCATATTTACACTCTATGGCTCTTTCGCAAAGACATATAAAGGGCACGGTACAGATATCGCATTATTAGGAGGTTTTCTCGGTCTAAAGCCCGATGATGAACGCCTCGTTGACGCTTTTAAAATCGCTGAAAATCGCGGTCTAAATTATAGATTCGAAATCTCAGAAGATGAAACGTCACATCCAAATACAGTTCTAATCTCAGCTAAAACCAATCGTTTGGAGCTCTGGGAAATCGTCGGTGTCTCCATCGGTGGCGGCAAGATGATCATCAAAGCCATCAACGGCATAGATGTCCAGTTTTCTGGCGATTACAATACTTTGGTCACGCATCACAAAGACAGCACCGGTATGCTCTCAAAAATCTCCACCATATTGTCTGAGCATCGCATCAACATCGCCTTCATGAAATTGTATCGTGAAGAAAAAGGGCAAATGGCCATCGGCATCATTGAGACCGACGAGCGCATTGAGGGCATCGTGATCGAAGAGCTGATGAAAGTCAGTGGCATGATCAATGTCAATTTAATAGAAAAAGTCTACGATTAGGAGGGCCTTATGAAATTCGCATATGGGTATGAAATTATTGATTATTGCAATGTAAACCAACGCACGTTACACGAGGTATCCCTCGCGTTCGAAATAGAAAAGACAGGTCGTAGCTATGGCTATATCAGGGATTATCTTAAATCGGTCCTCAAAGTCATGAACAACGCCGTACAAGCAGGCATCAATGACACTGAAGATAAAATAAAGGGAAAAATCATCGGCAATGACAGCGTTCTCATGAAAAAGCGCATCGATACGTCCCGCACAGTCTGTGGTGAGACGATCGCCAAAGCGGTTGCCTATGCACTCAGCACGATGGAAGTGAACGCTTCCATGGGTAAAGTCGTCGCTTCACCAACTGCAGGGTCATGTGGCGTTTTGCCAGCAGTTTTGATGACCACAAAAGAACGATTCAATCTCACCGAAGAGGATTTGCTTGAGGGGCTACTTGCTGCAAACTTGATCGGGACCATCGTCGCGAGAAACGCGACGATAGCAGGCGCCGAAGGCGGCTGTCAAGCTGAAGTCGGAACGGCTTCGGCGATGGCTTCCGGTGCGGTGGTGCACATGATGGGTGGGACGCCGGAGCAGGTATTCAATGCCGCAGCTATGTGTTTCAAGAACTTACTCGGCCTCGTTTGCGACCCAATAGCAGGTCTCGTTGAGAGCCCTTGCGCCAAAAGAAATGGCATGGGCGCTGCCAATGCTCTGATGTGCGCAGAGATGTCTCTGGCTGGCATCAAGAGCGTCATCCCCTTCGACGAAGTTGTGGAAGCGATGTACCGAATCGGCAAATCACTGCCACCATCACTGAGAGAAACGTCACTTGGCGGGCTCGCAATGACTAAGACTGGTATCCAAATCAACACGGAACTCTTTGGTCAAAAAAAATAGCACCTATAAAAAATAACTCACTTAAGATGCATTAATAAATTGAACGATAATCATGATAAATTAGACACTAGTTACAAATCAAAGAGCCAAATCCCGTTAGAAGCACATGACATAATCGTCGATGCATCTGATGAGGATTTGGCTCTTATTTTTTTTATAAATGTTACTAATCCAACTTGATATGGCAGTAGCCACCTGGATTTTTCTTTAGGTAATCTTGATGGTATTCTTCGGCTGGATAATAATAATTCACTGGTTCAATCTCAGTTACGATCGGTTTCTCGTATTTGAGTTGTTCAGCGGCCTTGGATGCTTCGATCACTGGAACATCTTCAGCGTCATAATAATAAACGCCTGTGCGGTATTGAGAGCCGATATCGCCACCTTGACGGTTAAGAAGTGTCGGATCGATGACTTTCCAAAGATGTGTCAGCAGTGTATCAAGTGTGATGCGCTCAGGATCATATTCGATGTAGAGCACTTCTGCATGGCCTGATGTGTTGGAGCAAACTTCTTTATAAGTTGGTTCTAACGTATGGCCGTTTGCATAGCCAACTTCCGTTTTTAGTACACCGTCGTAGCGTTTGAAATATGCCTCCATACCCCAAAAGCAACCACCGCCTAATACAATTTTTTTCATGCTTTCACCTCGTAATTATTAGAGTCGTAGATACATATTATTGTGACTTGTGCAGAATGTAACTTGATTTGATTTACTTTACTTGATTTGTATTGAGCTGTAAATCTCTAAGTGATGCTAAGTCTGCCTCTATCGGCCTTAAAAAAGCTCTCGCAGGTAGGCCTTCAACACCCACTATTTTCAGTGGTACACATAAAAAATTATACCTTCCAGACTCTATTTCTGCAAGTGCCAGACCTTCGATAATATAAATGCCTGCTCCCAACAAGATGTTATGTGTTGGATGTCCTGGTGCATTGCGCTCTATACCTAGCGCATCGATGCCCACGGCTTTAATACCACACTCTTTGAGATACTGCGCACCTCTGGCATTTAAAAAGTCGTATTCAAAATTGAAGGCGGTATCAAAGGAATTTTTTGTTTTAATGAGGACGATATCGCCTTTTTCGATAGTTGCGCGTTTTAAAAAAACATCATCCACTTCATGGTTTTTTTCACCGCTAAAGTCTACGACGATACACTTGCCATTGACACTGCTTAGTTCAAAATCATCTGACGTGTGTCCATCCTTAATGATGTGCTTAGGCATATCAATGTGTGTGCCCGTGTGCAAGTCCATACAGATGCTGCTTTCATGGTGCCCATCAACTTCATGCGTCGCACGAACTATGAACTTAGGCATCTTTTCCTCTTTGTTCTTATAAACCATAATGCTAGGCGAAATCGCCATTGATACATCGATCCAATCGTTCATATAGGCCTCACAATTCCCCATTTTTCATCTACTACTTTCATGATTTCTTCTTCTGTTCTATAAATATATAGTGGTTCAAACCGCTTGACATGACTCACAGAATCTATGATGCGCCATGAACTTTCTATCTCATCCCACCTCGTAAAGAGAGCTGAATCGTCATGAATGACGTCCGAAATGAGCTTCTCATAAGCTTCGGCAGAGTTTCCAACAATATTGCACATGTGACAATAATCCAGCTTCATGGGCATCGTATATGCCTGAAGGCCAGGTGCTTTGCCATTGAACTGAAGCACGATGCCCTCTCTTGGAAATATTTCTATCTTCAGCATATTTTTTTCTGGACGCCCTTTTTCAAAAAAACAATCTGAGTCTTTGAAAGTTACGACGATCTCAGCTAATTTCTTCGACATTTTTTTACCGGTAATTAGATAGAATGGCGTATTGCGCCAGCGCTGTGTCTGAATATATGCTTTCAGTGCCACAAACGTCTCCGTCTTGGAATCGTCTGGAATATCCTTTTCATTCAAGTAACCCTCATACTGGCCAAAGATGATTTCATCGCTTATCTGAAGGCTTTCAAAAACCTTTACCTTTTCATTTTTGATCAACGTGTCGTTAAGACCCATTGGCGCATCCATGGCAATCAAAGCAAGCGTCTGGAATAGGTGGTTTTGCACCATGTCCTTCAAAGCACCTGAGCGATCGTAGTACCCACCTCGTTGTTTGACCGTTTCCGATTCTAGAGCGAGAATGTGTATGCTCTCTATATTTTCATGGTTCCAGATGCTCTCAAATATCTTGTTCGCGAATCGTACCGTCAGTATATTTTGTAGCATTTCTTTTCCAAGGTAATGGTCGATCCGATAGACCTGTGATTCCTCAATGGACTCCAGAAGCATTCGATTGTAAGCCTTGGCCGTTTCAAGGTCTTCGCCAAATGGCTTTTCAAACACAATTTTGGACCTCATATCCCCGCGGACGATCATCTGTTGTTCGATTAAAGCATGCGCAATAATCGGAAAATAGTGTGGCGCTGTTGCCAAGTAGAAGATTTTCTCTCCATAAATCGGTAGCTGCAGGCTGTCGACATATAGCTTAAAGTCAGCAAAGCTCGACTCGATGGAAAAGTCCATCGCATAATAGTGCACATTTTCCGCAAACGTGGACCATCTTGGATACTGACCCTCTATTTTGTTGCGAATTTCCCCTACAAAAGTGGCGTTCTCATAAAACCGTCTGCCTACACAGACGATGGTAAACGGCTCTAACAGTTGTTCTTCCTCATATAATCTATAAAGTGCGGGAATCAGTTTTTTTGTTGTCAAATCCCCCGTCGCTCCAAATATTGTCACTAACATGTTATCGCCCCTATTCTATGACTTGTATACCTTATGCCCGCCAAATTGATTGCGCAGTGCAGCAACGGCTTTTTCGGTGAAACGAATATCGTCCTTTGACTTGTAACGTGCAAAGAGCGATTGCGTAATCACTGGCGCCGACACTTTGAGTCTGATTGCTTCTTCAAGCGTCCAGTCCGCTTCTCCAGATGCGTCAACCCGTCCTATGATGTCATCTAAGTTTGCATCTTCTCTGAAAGCTTCATGCATCAGTCGCATCAAAAGGCCTTCGATGATTGAGCCATTGCTCCAAACTTTAGAAACTTTTTCAAAATCCAAATCATATTGTGAGGCTTTCAAAATGTCGAAGCCTTCACCGATAGCTTGCATCATGCCATATTCGATACCATTGTGGATCATCTTTACATAGTGGCCACTACCTGATGGCCCAAAGTATCCATATCCATCTTCGATTGATATTTTTTCAAATATTGGTTCAATAAAATCGACCGCTTCACGATCGCCACCTACCATCAAGCAAGCACCGTTTCTCGCACCACTAATTCCGCCACTCGTTCCAACGTCAACATAGTCAATGCCAATGTTCTTTAGTTTTTCATATCTCGACACCGTATCTTTATAATATGAGTTGCCCCCGTCTATGATAATATCCGATGGATTCAGTAGTGGTATGAGTGATTCGATCATAGCGTCAACTGGCGCACCAGATGGGACCATGAGCCATATCACACGACGTTCATCACCAAACGACTTGACGAGCGTTTCGATATCATAGACGCCTTGAACACCTTCTTTGATTATTTCTTCAACTTTATCTTTTGACCGATTGGTGGCAATCACTTCTATGCCACAATCTTTCATATTGAGCGCCAATGCATAACCCATTTTACCCAAACCGATTAACCCTATCTTCATTTCGACTCGCCTCCATTGTTTTCGAATATTATGCAATTTCTATAAGTATTTACCCAAGTTCGGCAAATAAAAAACGCATTTAGAAATTAATTTCTAAATGCGTGCGTATGCATTGACTTCGATACAACCTTGGATGACATCAATACTAAGTGGCAGCTGTGGTCCCGTTTCACCATCTAAATCCGAGGTGATGTCCTCTTCACAGGATACGGATACGTGCTTTGATTGAATATACTGGATATAGTCGCTCTTTGGATGCTCACCATTCCACACTTGTATCAGTAGTGGCATGAGCTCAAGTATTGGGCATTTTTTAAACACGAGTACGTCCAAAAGGCCATCGGCGATGTCCGAATAAGGAGCAAGCTTTCTAAAGCCACCTGCAGATCGTCCATTCATAACCAGAGCGAAATATATCTGCTCTTCAAGGACCAAATCGTCTACCTTGATGGTCGCGTGAAACGCTCTCAGTTTAGGTATTTCTTCGATACCTTTGATGTAATATGCCAAAACGCCGAGCACGTTTTTCGTTTGTTCATTGACGCGCTGGCTGATATCGACGAGATTGCCAAAACTGGCAACGTTGATAAAATATTCGTCGTTGACCTTACCAATGTCACAAGGCACATAATGATCTGACAATGCAACATCGGTCATTCCTTCAATATCTTTGGGAATTTCGAAATACTGAGCAAAATCGTTGGCAGTACCCGATGGGAAAATCGCGATCGGACACTTGATGCCGAGGCGCATCATCAAATTGACGACTTGATGAACCGTGCCATCGCCACCTGAGACGATAATTTTTTTGTAAGTTGAGAAATCGAGTTTCTTCATGTAACTTTCAAGTAGTTCCATGTCCTTCATTCTATACGGGATGACTTGCATGCCTTCATTTTGAAAGCGCTCTATGACATAATCAAGTTGCGCTTGAAAACTTCTTGAGCCGGACTTAGGGTTGTATAATAATAGTACCTTCATCGATTGACCTCTTCAATTTTTTCAACGTGGAATATTTGTTCGACAATTTCAAATCCTAGACTTTTATAAAGCGCTCCTGCAACAGGTGCGTCATATTGTAAATAGAGTGTTTTCTTATCCTTTAGAATCAATTGGTTGCACAAGTGCTCAAAACAGTTTCTTCCATACCCTTTTCCCTGTGCGGCTATTCGCGTTGCAACGCCAACTATTATCGCAGAGTCATCGCTTTCATAATCGGATTGAGCGACAGTCACAAGTTTGCCATCGACATAACCGCCAATCGCTCTACCGCGTCCTGATTTTAATTTCTCAACCATATAATCAAAACTTGCAAACCCTTTGAACACTTCAAGATAGATTGCGATGACATCATCCAGATCATCAACAGTTAGCTCTTTTAACGTTAGATTATTTATAGTCAGTTCTATATCAGCTTGTTCTTTTAGTGTCGACTTCTCATACAATAAATTACGAGGACGATACTGCTCAGGTGTACATGCTGCGATGAACGCACCATCGTGAACTATGGAGTCAACCTGCATGCTTTGAATCAACAACTTCAGCGGTGTCGTTACATATGCTTGCTTCCAAGGTATTTTATCAAGCAATATAGCAAGGTCTTCTTTATAGTTTTCTATGTTAATACCCGGCTCATATATGATTTGTATGATACCAGTTTTTCTTAAAAATACGCCAATTATAGGCTTGTCATCTTCTTTTAGCTGCCATACAGCCGCATAGCTTTGATGATTGTTGATTGAATAGCAGACAAAATAATTTTTTGCGGTGTCCTTCATGGCGAGCGGATACAACTCTTCCGCTACGGCGTGTTCGAATGCCATATTATCCCTCTGACTTCATATTTTTTAAACCTAGTTGAATCGCGTCGATCTGCTTCGTAAATGCAGTAGGTAAAGCCTTCTCGTTCAACCGATCAAGCTGTACCCATTCACAAATGGGAAATTCAATAGAAATCTTATCATTTACATACAAAAAATACAAGATGGGTTTCCATTTGAGATGCGTAAATAGATGCGTACGCCCACTGTGTTTATAGACACACGTTCCTGAAATGCCGTAATTTTCTTCCAGCCATCTAGCAATTTGAATCTCCTCAGAACTTTCAGAATCTAATTCAACACTGGGAAACCCCCACAAATTGGCAAGTAGACCGTTATTTGAATTTTTTGTAATCAATACCTTATCGCCATTAAAGACAATACAAATACCTAAATTAACGTCACGTTTAGACGGTTTAGGTGGCAGATTTGGAAATTTATCCACAGAATCCGTCTTAAAAGCCATACATATGTTCGACAAAGGACACGCATTACAAGCCGGCTTTCTCGGTGTACATATCGTTGCCCCCAATTCCATGAGCGCTTGATTGAAATCCCCTGGTCGATCTGTCATGAGTGCCATTGTAAGCTCCCGAAAAACCACTAAATTCTTGGATTGGTTTATTGGTAAATCTACTAAGTAAAGCCGTGCAATGACTCTGAGAACATTGCCATCGACTGCTGGTACGCGCTCACCATATGCGATACTCGCAATAGCACCTGCTGTATATGGACCGATTCCTGGTAGTTTCTGAAGATCTTCGGCAGTGCTTGGAAACATACCACCCAAGTCGTCCATGACGATTCGTGCACTCCTTATCAGATTTTTCGCACGTGAATAATAGCCCAATCCTTCCCACAATTTGAAAACATCTGATTCTTCCGCTTTTGATAAAGCCATTACATCGGGATATTTATTAATAAATCTATTAAAATAATCGACGACTGTGACCACTTGTGTTTGCTGTAACATGATTTCAGAGATCCAAACCTTATAAGGTTCCGTATCCTGACGCCAAGGCAAATCCCTTTTGACACTGTCGTACCAATTCAGTAACGCTTTTGACATGTAAACTCCTATGGCAGCTAAGCCTTTAAGCCTTTATTTGACGACGCAACTATTGCCGCCTTTGATCTTTGCTTTCTTGAGATAAGTATGCACACGCTCAATGAGGTTTTCCAAGTCTTCCTCTAGACGTATCAATGTGCCACCTATAGAGACAGAAAAATCTATATCTTTAGTAGGCATATTTCTTAGTACCGTGCCTTCAGAAACCACCCTAATTTTATCACAAATCGTTGCCAAAGCTTCCTTTGAGAGGTTCGAAAATCCAAAAATAAAAGCATCGTTTTCCCAACGCCCTATAATATCCGCTGACTTAAAACAGTGCTTAAAACTCTCTGTTAATAGTTTTAACACCTCATCACCAATTGATATCCCATAAGTGAGATTGATGGCTTCAAAATTATCCAGATCTACGATGGCGATACCGAATGGAATCCCAAATTTAGTATAATCGTTTAACTTCGATTCGAGAAAATGTTCGACCATCATACGATTTGGCAGATGCGTCAATGGATCAACTAAGATTTGATTGCCATGAGCGCCAATTTTTTTA
Organism: Acidaminobacteraceae bacterium; assembly: GCA_942493125.1. Taxonomy (GTDB): domain Bacteria; phylum Bacillota; class Clostridia; order Peptostreptococcales; family Acidaminobacteraceae; genus Fusibacter_C. The sequence continues at coordinate 1,848,648 of OW818667.1, forward strand.
AAGCGATCGATTGCAGGTGTACTTTCAATAAACATTTCAATGGAACCGACTATTTTTCCCTCTTCAACGATTGGAACGGTTCGCAATCTAACCGGGATTCTATGTCCACGCTTATGTTGAAGGTAAATTTCCATCTCTCTAACTTTACCGTCTATCATCGATTGACGTAATGGACATCCATCAAGACAGAGCATTCTTCCATGAACATCTATGTGATTCAGGATATCGTCATGACACATGGTACCAATGGTTTCATCAGATGAAAAACCAGTTAATCGCTTAGCGCCTAGATTCCAATAAGTGATTTTTCTATCAGTATCGACCATTATGACACCTTCATACAAGGTATCAAAAATCATTTGACAATCGCTTACAGCCATGACAACCTCCTAGTAATCAATAATCTGCATATCACTTAAAGTATATACCCAAATTGGCGATTAGGAGACAGTTAAATCGTCAAAATCGCACATTATAAAAAAAATTCACCTATCAAACTCTTTTTATATTATAATAAGATTATTCATAATAATAAATACTACGGAGCAATCTATGTCAAATCAACCATTATATATATATCTTGTGTTCTCAAAAACCGGCACATGGCTCGCAAGAACACTTAAATACTTTTCTAAAACAAAATATGTTCATACTTCAATCGGCTTTGAAGATACGTTTACTGAAATCTATTCATTCGGTCGCATTCACGTAAACAATCCATTTTCAGGCGGATTTGTAAAAGAAAATCTGTATGATGGCGTCTATAAAAAGAATAAGTCTAGTGAATGTAAAATTTTTAAGATTCCAGTTACGGAAGAACAATACCTCGGACTGAAAAAAGACATCGAATTCTTCTACACAAACCGTGCAAAATACAGGTACAACTTCTTAGGATTATTTGGCATTCTATTTAATAGGCCACTCAATCGTAAGTATCATTATTTTTGCTCTCAATTTGTCTATACCCTTTTAAAAAGGCACAAATTGCTCGACTTCGATAAGCACCCTGAACTCGTTCAAACGATTGACCTATTTGAAATTGAAAATAAGTCACTCATATACGAGGGGTTGATCATCGACATGAAACGCAAAGAGCCTGCTGCAACAAAAAAATTAATCTAAATTCAAAAAGCCTCGTCACCGACAGAACTTCATGTTCATGGTGCCAAGGCTTTTTTTCATTTTTACATTCTACTCATTAACCTGTGATTGCGTTTTTGCAATCTCCTCTAAAAATACTTCAAGCGGTTGGTTGCCAACAAATTCATATTGATCGTTGATGACGACCTTTGGCACACTGGATACACTAAATTTTACTGAGAGTTCCTCAAATGTTTGCGCTTCTATCATCTCAGCATCGATAAATTCACTTTCCAGAGCCAATTTATGCGCCTTTTGAACGGCACCTGCACAATGTGGGCAGCTTAACGTTACAAAGACTTTTATATTGACCGGTTTCTCGATTGCTTTTATCTGAGACATGAACTCCTGCGGCAATACTTCGCCTGTTCCAGACACTTCGAGAATCGCTGGGATAAATGAATTGATTTCATGTCCTGCTGGGATGCCATTGAATTTGATGCCCAAGTATTCTTTTTGATCATTTAGCAATACGATGCTTGGTACCATCTGAACGTTGTATGCAACAGCTCTATCTTGATTTGCATCAAAATCCAAAGACTCTAAGTGAATCTTATCGCTTAATGCTTCGATTTCTTTCATAAAGTTTACTGTGTCTTCACATGAATCGCAATCATCTTTCTTTGTAAAAACAGCCAACGTCACATCGCGTTTCATATCTGCAAATATTTCTTTTAATTGATCTTCTATTTGTTCATTTAAAAAGCTCATGATGTCCTCCTTGTTGAACACTATTATTTGAGTCGATTGAGATAATCATTAGCGGTAAGTGCCGCTTTTGCGCCTTCTCCTGCGGATATGATAATTTGCTTATAAGGCACATCAGTAACATCTCCGGCGGCAAATATGCCAGGTACTGATGTTTCATTAAGGGCATTGACTATGATTTCACCACGGTTATTTAACGCAACCGTATCTTTAACGAATTCGCTGTTAGGCAGGTAACCGATTTCGACAAACAATCCATTGGCTTCCAAGAAACGCGATGAACCCGATTTTTTATCCTTGATTTCAATGCCGCTCATTAAGCCTTGCCCTTTGACTTCCAAGATTTCCGTTTCGAGAAGGACCGTCACATTTTTAAAGGTATGGAGCTTGTCAATCACGATTTGATCAGCCCTTAGACTGCTTCTGTGCACGACGGTTACTGTATTTACGATTTTTGCGAGATCTATGGCAGCTTCAATTGCCGAGTTGCCGCCACCGGCTACGACGACATCTAAGCCTTCAAACAATGGCCCGTCGCAAATGGCGCAGTATGCAACACCCTTGCCCAAAAAGTTATCTTCTCCTGTAACACCTAAGCGTCTTGGCTTGCTACCAGTTGCCAAAATGACAGTAAGCGCATTCAGTGTTTCTCCTGTACTTAGCGCAAGCTTGAAACCTGAATCTTCTTTTGTAACGGAAAGAATATCTGCATCCCTTAAAATTGGGACATTCAATGTTGCGACGTGTTTATTGAATTCGAGGATCAAGTCAGAACCCGTTGCAAATTCAAAACCTAAGTAGTTTTCAACAGAAGTTGTATCGATGACTTGGCCACCAACTTTTCTACCGACTATGCCAACGAGCATGCCTTTCCTTTTTGCATAGAGCGCAGCATTTAGGCCTGCTGGACCTGCACCAACGATGATCATATCGTAAGTCAACGACTTATCGAAATCTACCGTTTTCTTGTTTTTGTACTGTGCATTTAACTCTAAGTTGAGATTCTTATCCATTTTTTTGCCTCTCTTTATGATTATTCGCCACAGGGACGTTACATGACTATTACATCACATTCGCTTTTAGTATTTTACTGACTGACGACTCAGATAAGCCACCAAACAATAACCCTAGTTCTTTGAGTGAAAGCAAAGAAGACTTCCTAAATTCTATGATCAAATCATTGCGAATTTCCTTGTTACCAAGCATCTCGTCAACCGTCATTTGATGGCTACTAGCAAGCTTTTCCAGCTTCAAGTAAGCTTCGTCTCTCGTTTTGAGACATGGCATGCAAATCGCATCAAAGGGGTTTTCATCGTCACAATATAGTGGGTCGCTATTAAAACAAGACATTTTTTCGTTTTTAGAATTGACAACATCTGACCTGACGGCTTCATACGTGCAAGCTGAATCGATAAGATGACTTTTGTATCTGTCTTTGAACAATGGGCCATCAAAACCCACATACATCGCGTATGCGATATTTAGTGATTTCATCAATTTTGATAAATCACTGCCATTTGCATGGATGATGATGTGGTAGGTGTTGGGATCCTCAAGGCAATAAGCATATAGCTTGATGCCATATTTTTGTTTGGTTTCCTTAAGGAGCTGTAAAAATTTCATCCGTTCATCGTCTGATTCGAACAGACTTCTCAGTTCGGTACTTCTCTGTTGAATATGATAGACACCTTCTGGTGTCGCCCCTCGCGCTTTTCTAGCCATAAACTCACCTGACCTTCTCGCTCAGTATAACAGAGGTCACTACGCAATTCAAGTACCGTCCCTGTAAATTCACAATTCATTTACATTTACAGTGCGGTACTCGATCTTTTTGCGATATTAAAATGACAATATTTTTTCCAGAAAGCGCTTTAACTTATCACTTTCGGGGTTTTCTAGTATATCCGGTGAGCCGTGTTCAATGATTTTGCCTTCATCCATGAAGACGATATAATCTGCCACTTCTCTCGCAAAGCCAATTTCATGGGTGACTATGACGAAATCGATGCGATCTTCAACCAACAATTTGATGGCGTTAAGTACTTCATGCGTAAGAATTGGATCGAGTGAAGAGGTCGGTTCATCCAGCAAGATCAGGTCGGGTTTAATGGATAATGCCCTTACGATGGATACCCTTTGTGCCTGTCCGCCACTGATTTGATGCGGTTTTTTTTCAGCATGCTCCAAAAGGCCAAATTGCTCCAAGAGTGCCATGACTTCCGGCATGACTTCAGCTCTTTTTCTGCCATGAACTTTTTCAAGGACAAGCAAAATATTTTCAAGTACTGAAAGATGCGGAAATAAGTTGTGATCCTGAAAGACGAAGCCGATGCGCTTTCGATAGGCTTCATCAGTGGATGCGTTTACGATGTGTCCATTGACTTCAATTTGACCTGAGTCAAAAGATTCAAGTCCGGCCATTTGCCTTAAAAGGGTCGATTTGCCACTACCTGAGGCACCAATGAGAGCGACGACTTTAACGTCCATAAGCTCAAGATCGATATTGTCTAGCACGGTCTTCCCGGAATACGTTTTTTTGAGTTTGTTAAGCTTCAAATTCATGAGTCACCTTGTAGTTGAATTTTTTCTCAAGATAGCGAACCAATAATATAAGCGGAATCGTCAAGATTAAATAACCAATTGTTACAATAAAGAAGCCTTCAGGGTAGCGGAAGCTGATGGATTGAACCGTCTGAATCGCATTTAAAAATTCGTCTGTGGACATGTAAGCCAGCAACGCACTACTCTTGATGGTCATTGCAAATTGCCCCGCAAGCGGCGGCAAAATCGTCGTTATAACCTGTGGAAAGACGATGTACCGATACGTTTGATATCTTGAAAAGCCAAACATTTTGGCCGTCTGCCACTGATTGATATGGATGGATTCGATGGCACCTTTATAGATATCAGCAATATAAGCGCCGATGTAGAGTGACAAGGTCAATGCACCCACCCAAAATTTCGAATCCACATTGAACGCATTGCCAATATAGTAGTAAGCGATAATCGCGATGACCACAAGCGGCGTCCCAAAGATGATCGTCTTATGGATCTCTGCCAAGTAATGAAGCACTTTATTTCGAGACTCGTGCATGAGATAGAGCATAAGTCCGACGAAAAGCGCCAGTATCAAGGATACGGCGCTGATAGACAACGTGGTAAGCCATCCATTTAGGATAACTCTGTAGTATTGTTGATAGATAGAAAAATCGATGGTTTTTTCTAGAGCATTGGTATAGACAAAGTAGAACAACAAGCCATATAAACCGAATGCCGCTAAAAAACTGAGTGTTTTCTTCATTTTGTCCCCTTAATCGATTATGTTTTAAAAGAAAAACTCAAGACCTAAATCTTCAAATTCTTTCATTTTATCTAGAAGATAGGTTTCGCGAATGTCATCATAAGTACCATCGGTCTTAGCTTTTTCAATAAATTCGTTTATCTTGCCTTTTAACTCATCTTCACCTTTTCTCAGTGCGATGCCCCAACCTTTTGTGTTTGGCAAAGGTTCAAGGACTGTACGCGTCGTGTCAGGATAGTTTTCATTGTGTCTGATGATGGAAATCGGATCGTAAATAAAGACATCCGCTTTACCTTGCGCGACCTCTAGTACGGCACTGGCTTCTTCATCGATGTTTCTTATTTGAGCAAGTGGCGCGTTTTCAGCAGCCCATAGCGCACCAATCGTCCCTGTTTTTGAAGCGATGATGACATCTGGATCGTTGAGATCAGCTGGAGATTGAACTTTGGAATCTTTATATACAAGCATCATGAGTTGGCTGTTTGTATAGGGATCCGAAAAGTCGACCACTTCTTCTCTTGCAGGTGTAATTGTCATTGATGATATAATCAAATCAATTGTCCCTTGTTCTAGTGCAGGGATCAAACTCGCATAATCCGTTTCAACGATTTCGATTTCTCTACCAAGATACACGCCAAGTGCTTCTGCAAGCATGACGGATGCACCCGCAGGTTTGCCCGTTTCATCTTTTGTTTCAAATGGTGGGTATTTGAGTTCCATGCCGACGCGTAATGCTTTATCCTCTTCAGAGTTTTGGCAACCCGTAAGTACAAAGATGGCAATCAATACCAATAGAACGATTTTTTTCATAAAGCCTCCTGTTGTGATTTTCTATTGAACTGTAATACGGCCAAATATGACCTTCCCTTATTTTATACCATGAAAGTGTTCGTCAAAACACCTATCCAATTTTTTTACACTTTTAGAGGGAAATAGTTTATAATTACAATGTATACGTCTAATTTTAGCCATTATACGAGAGGAGTGTAAACGGTTGAAGAACATACCCAATATACTGACTGCCATTCGATTAGTCCTTGTGCCCATTTTTCCTATCATTTATTTTTCAAATTTGGAAAATGCCCATTATTTCGCACTTATTATTTTTATTATTGCTGGGTTCACAGATTATCTCGATGGCTATATCGCAAGAAAGTATGATATCATCACACCGTTCGGTACGGCGTTTGACCCGCTGGCTGACAAATTGATGTTGTTAACGGCATTGTTCTCGCTCTATTTGGACCATTTTATCCCACTTTGGGTCTTGATCATCATGATGGTCAAAGAATGTATCCTCATAGTGACGGGCATCTTCCTCTACACGCGTAAAGAAAAAGTCATCATCCCTGCCAACGTCTTTGGTAAAATGGCGACCATCGTATTCAGTTTAGCGGTGGTACTATTGCTCATAACGCCAAACACAAGCTGGCTTCAGGTGTTGTTGATGCTCGCGGTCGGCTTTAAGCTCATCGCCTTTTCATCCTACGTTAAAGCCATCTTACTGCACAGACAACACATCAACCCATCAAAGTAGAAAAATTATGGAGGCAACACATGACTATAAAAATCATCACCGACTCTTGCTGCGATCTGCCGCTGAGTTTTGTCGAGGACAATGCTGATCTTCTCACAGTCTTAGGCATGCCCATTCAGATTGCAGGTAGAGAAATCATCGATGATCTCGGCAAGACGTTCGACCGTTCTGAATTTTACGGTATGCTCAGACAAGGTATCATGCCAACAACATCACAAGTCAACGCTTTTAGATTTGAAGAGACTTTTAGAGAATCTATATCTGAAGGAAAATCTGTCATCTACCTCGGTTTTACTTCTGGCATGAGTGGCACTATGAACTCCGCTAATATTGCAAAGCAAATGATTCTAGATGACCATCCAGATGCCCAGTTACTTATTGTAGACACCCTTTCCGCTTCGATTGGCCAAGGTGCCATCATCGTGGAAGCCCTTAAACTTGCACGTTCTGGCCAAACCGTCGATCAAATCTCCACTTGGGCAGAAGCGATCAAGCTCAAAACCCATCACTGGTTTGGCGTAGATGACCTCAACTATCTAAGAAATGGCGGTCGCATCTCATCCACTTCTGCTATGGTCGGCAATGTTTTAAACGTGAAACCGACACTTGGCGTCGATCACAGTGGCAAGCTCAAACCTTATGGCAACGTCAGAGGTCGCAAAAAATCCATCGCACATCTCGCATCAAAGTTTGAAGCGCATTATTGCAATGACAACGCGTCGACCGTCATCGTCGGACATGGCAATTGTCCTGAGGATGCAGAGCAACTCACGGCTTTGATTCGTCAAATCGCACCTGACATAGAGATTATTGTCAGTGAGCTATCCATGACGATCGCATCGCACGTCGGTCCAAATATGATCGCCGTTGCGTTTATTGGAGACGAAAGGGAAAACTAGAACATGGCAAAGGTAGCAGTTGGTTTAAGTGGCGGTATCGACAGTGGTACAACCGCCCTCATGCTAATAGAACGTGGATATGAAGTCATCGGCGTCACGATGTGGCTCTTCGATCACCAAACAAGTGAGCTTGAAGCTGCTAAAAAAGTGGCTGATGCACTAGGCATCCAGCATCATATTTTAGATTATCGCAGTGCGTTCCACGAGATCGTGGTTCAACCATTTATCAAACACTATGAGCAGGGGTTTACACCAAACCCCTGCCTTTTATGTAATAAACACTTCAAATATGGTCGGTTGATAGAGGATTGCGTCGCTTTAGGCGCTGACTACTTTGCAACGGGCCATTATGTTCGCTGCGATGTCACTACTGAAACCGGAGAATACCAGATCAAGCGCGCCATCAACCACAAAAAAGACCAATCCTACAATCTGTATCACCTCGATCAACAGACGCTTTCAAGACTCATTTTTCCACTGGGTCATATTGAAAGTAAGGATCATGTCAGGGCGCGATTCTCTGCACTCAATGTCGAGCTCGCACAAAAAAAAGACAGTTTGGGCATCTGCTTTATCCCACATAAAGACCATCGCAAGTTTTTGACGACCCTTGGCAGCACAGCCATGGAACTAGGCAACTTTGTGGATCTTAGCGGTCAAATTTTAGGCCACCATAATGGCACGGCAGCCTTTACCATCGGTCAAAAAAGACGCCTTGGCATGGATTTAAACGGACAGTATCTCAACGGCAAATACGTCGTCGTTGCGTTGAATCCGCACACCAACGACGTCGTTTTGGGAACTGAAGATGACCTAGCACACTTTGAAATCAAGTGCATCGACTTTAATATCGTGTCTCCGTTGTTTTTTGAATCGTTGAAAAATAGTGCCGAACTGGACGTCATAGTCAGCCAGTGGTCACAGGTCTATCGCGGTGTGCTCAATTATAATCAGGCAGATCGCACAGCTTTAGTCACTTTTGAGTCGCCTGTTCGAGCGCCAGCAAAAGGACAAGCCCTTGTGTGTTATCACCAAGAGGTGCTCATCGGTGGCGGTATTATTGTTGGTTAATACGCAATATAATCAATGGATGATTCATTTTTCTAAGTTCAGAAAATCTTAAGGTTTTTACAAGTAAAATGTAGGATATCAATGCACAATTTGAAGTATTCTATTTATATATAATCTACTCACAATGATGCACAATGAAGCACAAAGAAGGGACCATACTTATGCCTATCAATATTTTGGTTGTAGACGATGAGCAATCCATCGCAGACTTGATCGAGGTTTACCTTAAAAATGAAGGATTTACCGTTTACAAATTCTATAATGGTAGAGAAGCGCTAAGTTGTGTTGCATCTCAGCATTTGGACCTCGCTGTTCTCGATGTCATGTTACCGGATATCGATGGGTTCACAATCTGTCAAAAGATTCGAGAAACACACCATTTTCCCGTGATCATGTTGACAGCCAAAGAGGAAGAAATCGACAAAATCACTGGGCTGACGTTGGGTGCGGATGACTATATCACAAAACCATTTAGACCACTTGAGCTGGTTGCCCGCGTCAAAGCACAGCTTCGTCGTTTTACCAAATACAACGCAGCAGAAGCAAAATTTGATGCAAACATTATTGCTATTTCAGGTTTGGTAATGAACATGGATACGCATGAATGCACCCTCAACGAGAAAAAGCTGACGCTCACACCTATTGAGTTTTCTATCCTTTGGACGCTTTGCGCAAGTCATGGACGGGTAGTCAGTTCCGAGGAGCTATTTGAAAAGGTATGGGGTGATAAGTATTTCACCAACAATAACAACACGGTTATGGTTCATATCAGACATTTACGGGAAAAAATGAACGAAAGTGCTGAGCATCCAAAATACATCAAAACGGTATGGGGGGTTGGCTATAAAATTGAAAAGTAATCCTGTAAAAAGAACTGATGCCTATAGAAACTTAAAGAAGAAAGTTTTTTTTCAAATGTTTACCATCGTTTTTATGGCTGCAGTAGCCGTAATATTCTTACGTTTTTTCATTCAAAAAAACTTCAGCGTAAGCGATAGTGTCGTAAGCTTTCTAAAGAATGTCTTTCACTTGAGAAACAATGAGGCTATCACGCTTTCACATCTTTTATTTTTAAATAATATGGAAGCCATCACCCTCATTGCGATCCTTATCTTTTTAGGTGTCATACTCAAATTTTCCATTGCTTGGTTTACTCGATATTTCGATGAAGTGATTGTTGGAATGGATCAACTTGTTGTGGAATCAACAGAGAGAATTAAACTATCACCAGAACTGGATTTTATGGAAAACAAACTCAACCGAATCAAGGACAATTTGGACAAGCAAAAGAAAACAGCCTCTGAAGCGGAGCAGCGAAAAAATGATTTGGTCATGTACCTCGCGCACGATATCAAGACACCGCTTACTTCCGTTATAGGGCACTTAAGTCTTCTGGATGAGGCACATGATATGCCGCCAGAGCAAAAGGCAAAATATATCGGCATTACTCTAGAAAAAGCCTATCGACTCGAGCAACTGATCGACGAATTTTTCGAGATCACAAGATTTAATCTTCAAACGATTCCTGTGAATAAGGAAGCCATCCATTTGCAGTTTATGCTGCTTCAGATTGCTGATGAATTTTATCCACTGCTCACACCGCAAGGCAAACAAGTGATTATCAACGTGCCAGACGACCTGATCCTACGTGGTGATGCAGACAAGCTGGCGCGCGTTTTCAACAACATTTTAAAAAATGCAATTGCCTACAGCTATGAAAATAGCGTTATTGAGATTTCTGCTGAACAACTACAAATTTCACTTGAAGGAACGAAAGTTGGCTTATATGAAGATGCGATTGAAATAAAATTTACGAATCAAGGCAACCCGATCCCACCTGCAAAGCTCGAAACAATCTTTGAGAAATTCTATCGTTTGGATGCCGCCCGTTCTACAAATACAGGCGGCGCAGGATTGGGCCTCGCCATCGCGCAAGAAATTGTCACAGCGCATGGTGGCACAATCTCAGTAGAAAGCAATAGCGAAAACACGACATTTACTATAATTCTTCCTTCATAAGAAAATCTTAAGACCTTCATAAGTTAGAATTCCAAAATAGCCCTTTGCTCTGTGATTAAATAGAATTATCACAGATAAGGAGCTATTTTTTATGAGACGGAAAACTAAAAAAAGACACTATATCGCTCGAGTGTTGATGCTTGGTATATTATTTATGGTTGCTAAACTAGCCTACGAAGACTTCAACGTAGTTAATCAAGACAGTTACGATAGTTACAATGATAATCCAACATCCAAACCTTTAATAGGTACAGAGCTGGATCACTCTATATCAATAAATGATGACGACCTATATAGTTCAAATGCAATTTTAGTGCGCTTAAGCGACCAGTCAATAACGATGCAGAAAAATAGCGAGGAAAAAATCTACCCCGCTTCTTTGACCAAAATAATGACAGCTATTGTCGCCATCGAAAACCTCACCGATCTGGAGCATGAAATCAAACTGACGCACACGACATTTGATGGATTATACGAAGCCAATGCAGCTATGGCTGGCTTCGAACCCGGAGAAGGCGTACGAGCGACGGATCTGCTATATGGCGTTTTGCTTCCCAGCGGTGCGGAGTGCAGTATAGCACTTGCTGAGCAGATTGCAGGTACGGAGAAGGATTTTGTAATGCTAATGAATCAAAAGGCTGAAGCACTTGGTATGGCTGGTACCCATTTTGAGAATACAAACGGCTTTCAGGATGAAAACCACTATACAACCGTAGAAGACCTTTCTATCCTATTAAGTTATGCCCTACAAAACGATACTTTTCGTGAGGTTTTCACTTCCCCTCTTCACGTCACACAACCTACCAATAAACATCCCGATGGCATAATCATTAAAAGCACACTTTTTGAAAAGCTAAGCGATGAAATGCTAATAGACGGCGCAATTTTAGGAGGAAAAACTGGATATACCAACTACGCAGGGCTTTGTCTTGCGACTCTCGCCGTAGTGGACAATCAAGAATACATCCTAATATCAGCTGGTGCAAAAGGTGATCATAATACAGAGCAGTTAAATATAACGGATGCGTTAACGGTCTATAACCATATCGGTATAGGCAGATCAAGAAGGAAATAAAACGATGCAAATTCAAAAAAAAAAGGAGGCATCATGTCAAATAGATATCGCATAAAATCCGTCCTTTTATATGGGATATTCTCTTGTTACATCATTTTGTTGATAAAGATATTACTCTTATCGAGAGTGTCATCGTTTGAGTCTATTAACCTGTTTGATAGTCCAATTAATCTCATACCATTTCATAGCATTTTGGCATCCATTTCAAAAAATCATGATAGCTTACGAAGCTTTGCTATGGGCAATGTCATTGGAAATATATTGATTTTCATTCCAATGGGGATCTACATGTCTTTGTTCAAAAGGGATAAACGGTATCTAGGAAACCTTATTAACATAGTCTTGATAAGCATGATCGTTGAATCGATTCAATGGGTTTTGGGCATCGGCGTATTAGACATTGATGATGTCATTTTAAATAGTTTCGGCGGATGGCTTGGTATTCTCATTTACAAAACATTATGCTTAATACTGCACGATGAGAAAAAAGTCTATTCTGCAATTACCATGCAATCAGCGATTATTGGTCTACCCGTTACTTTCTATTTGCTTTTTATGGTGCAAATGAGATTCTAACGCATTATCTCGCTTTCAATGGAAAAAGTGGCACTGTTGCCTTTGCCAACACCTTTAATTCCTGGAGTTCCTCATCACTCAGAGTGAGATCCTGTTGTTTCATGATATCAACAGCCCATCTAAAATGTGCAATATCGCCAGGCGGCACGATGACATCAATCCCTCTGGAAAATGTATACCTCACCGCTTTACTTGCAAGTTCATAGCTTTCAATTGGATGGTACCAAGCTTTTGGGTAATCAATGGCATCTCTTTCCTGGCGTACACTTAAAACCATGGATTTGAGGCCGAGGATGCCCATTTTCTTTTCCAAAGCCTTTTTCAGCACAAAGCTGCCATAGTCATTCTTTAACAATGACACAAAGTTGAAAGGAAACATGATGGTATCAAAATCATAGCGTTCCATAAGCGCCAGTGCCGCTTCTGTAGAATGTGCCGAAAATCCAATGTGCTTGATAATCCCTTGTTCCTTCGCTTTGACATACGTTTCAAACGCGCCATCCGGTCCGAATATCTTTTCAACATCGGCCAAATTATAAACGGCATGCAATTGGTACAAGTCAAAATAATCCGTTTGAAGATTTTTCAAGGATTTTTCCAACAGGGCTTGTGATCCCTTTCGAGTACGGTCTTCCGTTTTACAGGCTAAAAAAATGTCTTTTCTCTTACCTACAAGCGCAGGACCTAAGCGTTCTTCTGCGTTTGAATATGTAGGGGCAACATCAAAATAGTTGACACCAGCATCTATGGCCTCAGCCACGTAGTTATTTGCATCTTTTTGACTTTCATCAGCGACTATAATACCACCGAATGCCACTTTGGAAAGGTTATAGTCAAGTTTATCAATTCTCACCATTTGCATAAAATTACCTCCATGCCTCCATCTATACCCAGAATTCCTGGACAGTATATCATTAAATGCGTCAACTTGATTATTGTTGGTATAATCAAAGAGGTGGATGACTTAACTCAATAAGTATATGTAAGAAGCAATATAAAACTTTATGAAGCTTAAAAAATCAATAAAAGGAGAAATTAAAATGACAATAAGAATGAAAACAGCGCTCATCGGTGGCGCTTTACTAGGCATTGTTTGCGTAGTTGGCGCGTACATCCGTTCAGATTTTACCGCTGAACCAGATTTTGTATTTTCTCTATGGTATAACCGCGTTATTCTCGGACTAGCGGTCGGCGCACCTTGGGCAGTGACTGTTGGAAATAAAGCTTTGATGCGCGGCGCATTGCTTGGAATATTGGTTTCCTTTGCATTCTACAGCTCAACTGGATTTCAGGATCCCATCAGTTTTGTGGCTGGGTTATTTTATGGTGTGATACTTGAATGGTGGCTCAGTCGGTCAGATAAGAAGCTTAGTGCATGATGGCTAAGTAAATTATTGGTGTGACACATATACCGCCTTATCGAATTTCTATATGAATTTCCTTACCTAGACTATTAGCCATTCTTATTAGGAAATCTAGTGAAGGATTGTATGAACCACTTTCAAATCTAGATATATTTGATTTTTGAGTGCCCATTTTTTTAGCTAGTTCTTCTTGCGTGATATGCATATTGAGTCTTGTTTCAATTATTTGAGATACAATTTCATATCTTGGTTTCAGCTTCTCATACTCCTTTTTAAAGTCATCGTCTAACATCAGTTGATTCTTTACTTCATCAAACTTAACACTTGCTTTATTCATATTCATACCGCCTTTCAAAATCTTCTTTATACTTCCTATCTCGTTCAATTTCTCTAAAAAATGTTATCATATACGATAACATAATGCAACTATACACGACATACTTCTATACAAAGTCATACCATATTTTGGAATATCAATTTTATCTATTTGTGTATACAAGGGATGTTCATTTACAAACTGGGCGTTTTGCTTACAAAATGCTCGTTTGAAATACAAAACGGGACTCTTGGCTTACAAACGGGACTCTCGCGCTTCAATTTTCCCGTGTTTAACGATTATTGTAAACAAATTATCATTTATCGTTAATTTGTTGTTGTAATTCATTAATCTCCATGCTATCATAATCGTATCAAGCACACTCGACGTGCAATAAAAGTTAAAAAGATAAATCAAATACATAATTAAGGAGCGAAACTTATGACTGATTCTCAAATTTTTACCAAACGTGCAAACACTTTGAAATACATATTTTTGTTGGCTCTTATTGGATTTTCATTAATGAATCTATATTCTCTTGGATTAGCTATATGGGAAATTAGTCCATTCTCACAAGATTCTACATATACTGTGTCATTTGCTACGGACAATTATGGTAACCGAATATCAACACATATAGAAAACAACAAAAATTCTCCTTATATAGAAATCACACGGAACTTGATGAAACCTACTGATGAATTTGTATACTCTACCTCTCAAACCGTTGTAAATATCTCTTTAATTGGTACAATCGTCCGATTGCCTTTACTTTTGGCTCTTTGGATGACCTATCATATCTTTAAGGAGCTCTCCACAAGTCGTACACCATTCACTTCGCTTTTATTTGATAGAATCCGACGTTTAGGTAAACTTCTAATACTATATGGTGTTCTTGGCAATCTAGCTTTTAGCATTTTGGCTTCAATTTTTGTGACAGGTGTCTTATATTTCAATAACCCTTTAAATGTATATATGATCCTTTTAGGATTTGTACTTTACATTGTTTCTGAAATTTTGGAATACGGTTTTGGACTTCAAAATGAAGTCGATGAAATGCTATAAAAGGAGATTAAATGGCAATCATATTAAGACTCGACCGCGTAATGGCGGATCGTAAAATGTCTCTTCTCGGTTTGAGTAATGCAGTCGGCATATCCAATGTCAATTTATCCAATATGAAGACGGGTAAAATCAAAGCCATCCGCTTTTCGACGCTCAATGAAATCTGTAAAGTCCTCAAATGTCAACCAGGCGATATCTTAGAATACGTCGAGGGTGATGAAATAGTGGAAAATGAAATTATAATTGAATGATAAATAAAAAAGTGATCAAGTCGACAGCCTAGGGTAAATACCAAGGTTGCGTTGATCACTTTTTATTTTTCATTTTCAAAACTGTTCCCAGTCCATCAAAACGAATCCCCAAACTTCGCAAAGAACTGTTGATAAGTACGCACACTTTCAAGCTCTGTCCACTTTTTGACATCGACGGGCGTCTCATCCAAATCGTAGATCTTAGCCCCTCTCATGGCGAGTAAAAATGGCGAATGCGTTGAGATGACAAATTGGCACTGCTCATATTGCACGCATTCTTCCAAGTATGCCACAAGCTCTATCTGTTTCTGGGCAGACAGGCTGTTTTCAGGCTCATCTAAAAGATAAAACCCGCTGTTTTTGATACTTTCCGTGAAATAGGCAAAGGCACTTTCACCATTGGAATTCCCCTTTACATTGCCCATCAAATTTGCTCTGACGTATTTGGATTGTGTTTTGCTACGCGATTGATTGACTTTCTTCAGCTGGTGATAATCCTCTAAAGACTGGAGTTTAAACGTGCTGTACTTAGCCTCCAAATAATCTACAAAGAGGTCTTCGCGTTTCAAATCGATGCCTTCATTGAGCGCCCTAAGGTTTAACATATAATTGAACACATCGTCACTGGTGATGATTTTACTATCCGCTGGCAATGGTCCCACCGGGTTCGCATCACACAGGGCAATATAATCGCCAAAAAAGCTCGATCGATTGTACATGGATTCCCGGTTCATCTTCAGTTTCTCAGCAATGATATTAAGCACAGTGGTTTTACCGGAACCATTGCCGCCATAGAGTATGGTGATCGGTTCAAAATCAAGTCTGTTCAGTCCCTTTCGGGGTAAAACCTGAAACGGATAAAAATTGTCATAACATCTTCTCTTTATGGACAAAAAGAAATCAAATTCCCTTTCGTCATTTGGAAAGATAAACTTATCTATAAATGTCATAGGGTCACCTCGAATTTCATAAAGTCAATAATACACTTATTATATCACTATGTAAAAAGCCTATCAAATTCGATAGGCTTTCATTTTCATTCCCTAATATTCTCTTTAAGCTTCTGGTTATGCGAATACACTTGGTAGAAAAAGTAGGTATAGAGTGAAATAAGGGCAACATATATATAAATTAGTGGTCTAAGTGCATCGTTATTCATAGCTAACAATATGGCGAATATAACCAAAAGCACCGCGAATATCGGAAGTAACAATTTAATTAATCTATTGTTTCTTTCAATGAGCGAGTACGTGTCAGTAAAAATCTCTGGTCTTTCGCCTTCATAGGGCTTCATCCATAAATACCAGCCATTGCCTCCCGTCCACTTTATGCACCAACCAGCATCCTTATAAATGCTAAAATACTCATCATCAGGGATTTGTTGGTAGTCTACACAGTAACTCACTTTTTGCGCATCGCCCTTTTGAAATCTAAACCTTACACCCATCAAATCCATTTGAAATAGATTCCAGCCATTTGATGCCATGTTTTCAAGCATCCTTTCCATATTCGAAGGACTCCATCCCCACCACCAAAACAGCCTTGTCGTTATATTGTTCATAATGCACCTCCTATTTCGCGCCGACCCATATCCACGAGTTCCTGCAATCTTTCAATTTCAAGTTCCAATACGGCTCGCCCCTTATCACTTAATTTGTATATTTTTTTTCGATCTTCTTCTCTATCTTGAATAATCAATTGCTCGTTTTCCAGTTTTGAAAGTGTGCCATACATAGTACCAGGACCGATTTTAATGCGACCCTTTGTTGTCTCTTCCACATACTGCATGATTCCATAACCATGTCTTGCCACTCTCAAACTCAATAAAATGCAGTATGCCGACTCTGTCATAGGCAGATATTTACCGATTGATGTCATTTTGTCCATTTGGCCCTCCTTACCTTTAGTATATCAAGGTGCGATATACTATAACTCATTATATCGCACCTTGATACATCACGTCAAGATATAGTTTCACATAAAAAGAACTTCCAGCTTCCAAACCTGTTGCCAGTTCCAGAAGAGGAAGTTCGTTTGATATAGCTCTTTGTTTAATTCGTTTCTGCACGCCAACTTCCGTCGATATACTTGATACCAATCTATAAAGTAAAAGTCTGCATTTTTACTTTTTTTGCAGACTTTTACCCATTGGTTTTCTGCATATAATGTTACTTAAAAGTAATGTTATGTGTAGATTCAAGAACGCTATACCTGATTACGCACAAAACATTTGAAATAAATAATGTTCTGTGCAATAATAAGAACAGGAAGGTGATGTTATGAAATATTTAGAAAAACTATTGGAATTGGGATGCTTTACTCGCCAAGATGTTGTTGCATTGACAGGAAATGCACAAGCGGCGCATTCCTTGCTTCATAATTATCTAAAAGCAGGATATATTGACCGAATTCGTAGAGACCTCTACTCAGCAATCAGCCTTGAAACAAAGCAACCTATTGCTAATCGATTTAAGATTGCAACTCATATTGCGGATGATGCCTATATTTCATACCACAGTGCATTTGAATATTATGGTTATACCAATCAAGTTTTTTATGAGATTTATGTGACTACTAATAGTCGTTTTTCGAATTTTAACTACGATGGTATCACATATTTACGAGTGTCTCCTCGAATAAATTCAGGCGTTATTACAACTAATACTGGTATCAGAATATCAGATATTGAAAAAACAGTCATTGACAGCATTTATGAATTTGAAAAAATAGGTGGATTGGAGGAGTTGCTTCGTTGTCTTATGTTGATACCTTCACTACGAAGTGACAAACTAATGACCTATCTTGATGAATACGGACATGCAAATCTATATCAAAAAACAGGCTATATTTTGACGAAATTTTCAGAACAACTTGGTCTGGAAAAATCTTTTTTCGATTTTTGTATGGATAGAATTCCTAAGTCAAAAAAATACTTATATTTAGAAAAAGATGCTCTTTCAAAGAATTTTGTCTTACATGAGGATTGGATGCTTTATGCACCTGAGAACATCAAGGCCATAATCAATAAAGGGGTTGATTACAATGAGTGAATGGAATAAAATGATGCTTGGAAAACAAGCCAAAGATCTAAGCTTCGTCCGTGACACTTACGAGAAAATTTGTCGATAACTGAAGTCTTGAAGTTCTTCGAAAGTGATGATTTACTTGGAAAATCATTAGCATTGAAAGGTGGGACAGCAATCAATCTTACAATATTTGATTTGCCTCGATTATCTGTAGATATTGATTTGGACTTTTCTGAGAATGTAACCCGAGATGAAATGATGATTTCAAGACTAAAAATCAATGATCGAATAGAAAAATATATGGCAGCAAATGGCTATACTCTGAGTCCAAAATCTAAAAACTACCATGCTTTAGATTCCTCTGTATATGAGTACTCAAACGCTGGTGGCATGAAAGACAATATAAAAATCGAGATTAATTATATGCTTCGTTGTCATGTTCTACAAATTACGAAAAGGCGCTTTGAATCAACATGGGAGCCTACAGGCATTTCAGTTCTTAGTGTTGCTCCAATCGAAATATTTGCGAGCAAAATCGTTGCGTTAATAACTAGAACCGCTCCTAGAGATCTTTATGATATTCACAACTTGGTAAAATCAGGCTTATTTGATGAATCTGAAAAAATATTATTGAGAAAGTGTGTCATATATTATAGTGCTATTGGTTCTGAATCTCCACCTAAAGAATTCTCACTCTCTAATATAGATCAGATAACTCAAAAACGTATCAAGACGGATCTTTATCCCGTTTTGCGAGGTAAGGACAAATTTGATTTTGAAACATCCCGATTGCATGTCAAAACTATGCTTAAAACATTGTTAAACTTGGAAGATGATGAGTGGAAATTTTTAGAAGCTTTTAGAACAAAAGAATATCTACCAGAACTTCTCTTTGAATCAAATGAAATATTGGAACGCATTAAAAATCATCCTATGGCACTTTGGAAATGCTCACAAAAGTAAGCTTTAGTTCGATAACTTTACATTAACTACGAATGAAATCTTTACAAACAGTAAGAATCGTTTTATAATCAATTCAAAGATTTAACAATTGTATATCAAGTCGACTCAAAACTGGCGGAAAAGTGGAGCTTACCACGAGGGATTGAGACATATGACTTTTAGCCGACCGCCTGGGCATTTTACTATGCCTAGGTGTGTCGGCTTTTTATTTCACACCAGGCATCACTGAAAGAGATGACTGGGAGGATGAATGATGCAAACGCACTCAAATTTAGGATCAAAGGCAAATGCTTGGCGTACGTTTAGAGGTGAAAAGTGGCGTGAGTCGATCGACTTAAGCGATTTTATCAAAACAAATATGACACCATATCTAGGAGATGCTTCATTTTTAAGCAAAGCTACAGCACGCACAGAAAAAATATGGGCACACGTCTCAGCACTCAAAGCCAAAGAAGATGCGAACGGCGGAGTGCTCGATATTGATACAGAGCGGGTATCTTCGCTTTTATCCTACGCACCGGGTTACATCGATAAAGAAAATGAACTGATCCTCGGCCTTCAGACAGATGCCCCTCTAAAACGAGGCGTTAATCCTTTTGGCGGGATTCGTATGGCCAGACAAGCGTGTGAGGCTTATGGTTATTCATTATCTGACAAAGTTGAGGAACACTTCGCTTTCAAAACGACGCACAATGAAGGCGTCTTTAGAGTATATTCAGACGAAATCAAGAAGCTTAGAGCGGCCGGCATCTTGACAGGACTACCCGATGCCTATGGCAGAGGACGCATTATCGGTGATTATCGACGGATTTCTCTATATGGCATCGATCGATTGATAGAAGATAAGAAAAAGGACAAACACTTAAAAATGAATAGCCCGATGCTTGCAGACGCGATTCAGTTGATCGAAGAGGTCGACAAACAATTGGATTTTTTAGATAAGCTTAAAGAGATGGCGATGGCTTACGGCGACGACATCTCAAAACCTGCCTCAAATGCGAGAGAAGCGATTCAATGGCTGTACTATGGCTATTTGGCGGCTATAAAAGAGCAAAATGGCGCCGCGATGTCCCTTGGCCGCGTAGGGAGTTTCTTAGATATTTATATAACGAGAGATCTAGAAGAAGGCATCTTGGATGAAGCGTTGGCTCAGGAACTCGTCGATGATTTCGTCATCAAATTGAGACTTGCAAGACAACTGAGAACGCCTGAGTATAATGGCCTTTTTGCGGGCGATCCGCTTTGGATTACCGAAAGTATCGGTGGCATGTCGCTCGATGGCACGACACAAGTGACCAAAACCGCTTTCCGTTTTTTACACACGCTTGACAACTTAGGACCTGCACCTGAGCCCAATATGACCGTACTTTGGTCTCAAAATCTTCCGGAGCCCTTTAAAGCATATTGCGCATTAATGTCCATAAAAACCGATGCCATTCAATATGAAAACGACGACCTGATGCGACCACTTTATGGCGACGATTATGCCATCGCATGCTGCGTCTCTGCGATGCGCGTCGGCAAAGAAATGCAATTTTTCGGAGCAAGATGTAACCTGGCAAAGACTTTATTGCTGTCAATAAACGGTGGCAGAGACGAGATGACTGGATTGCTTATTGCACCTGAAAGCCCAGTCATGCAAGTGGACAAAAGCACTGGTGCGCTTCCATATCACAAAGTGATGGAAAGATTTGATGTCATGCTGGATTGGATTTGCGAAAAGTATGTAAATACCATGAATATCATCCATTATATGCACGACAAATACGCCTATGAGAAGACACAAATGGCGCTACACGATACGGATGTCCACCGATATATGGCATTTGGAATCGCGGGTTTAAGCGTCGTTGCCGATTCGCTTTCCGCACTTAAATATGCGCGTGTAAAACCGGTTTTTGATGCGGGTGGCATCATCATCGATTTTGAAATCGAAGGTGATTTTCCGAAGTATGGCAATGACGACGATCGCGTCGATGACATCGCGGTCAATTTGACAGAGCGTTTCATCACAAAGCTTAAGAAACATAAAACTTATCGAGAGGCTGAGCATACATTGTCGGTGTTGACGATAACGTCCAATGTCGTTTACGGCAAAAAGACGGGCAGCACGCCAGACGGTAGACGCAAAGGTGAGCCATTTGCTCCTGGTGCGAATCCGATGCACAATCGTGAATCTGGTGGTGCGCTCGCGTCGTTAAATTCGGTGGCCAAGCTACCGTTTGCCTCTTGCAGAGACGGTATCTCTTGTACGTTTTCCATCAATCCTGAGTCGTTAGGTGCTACTGCTCAGGTGCAAATCCAAAATGCCGTTAGCATTCTCGATGGTTATTTTGGTCAAGGGGCACACCATCTCAACGTCAACGTTTTAAGTAGTGAAAAACTCATAGATGCCATGCATGCCCCTGAAAAGTATCCGAATCTAACGATACGCGTTTCGGGATATGCGGTCAATTTCCATCGCTTGAGTCAGACACAGCAGCTTGAAGTCATCAATAGAACCTATCATGAGAGGTTATAGCGATGCTGGAAATCTATAAAATCGAGACACTTGGCGCTTTAGATGGTCCAGGGATTCGAACAGTCGTCTTTCTTCAAGGCTGTCCGATGCGATGTGGCTACTGTCACAATGCAGATTCATGGCATTCAGGTGATGGAAAATTGATGACCATTGATGACGTTTTTCAAAGCATAACAAGAAATAAACCCTATTTTAAAAACACTGGCGGCGTAACGTTTTCAGGGGGTGAACCATTGCTACAAGCTGAAAAACTATTGCCGTTGATCCATAGGCTACGAGGTGATGGCATTCACGTTGCGCTGGATACCTCAGGAAGTCTCGTTAGTGAGGCAGGGTATCAACTACTAAAAGCAGTAGATTTAGTCATCCTCGATATAAAGGCCAATGATGACGTTAGTTACCGAAAACTGACGCGACACGGGATAGAGAACCCACTTCAGACACTTGCCTACCTAAATCACATTCAAAAGCCGTACTGGATTCGGCAGGTGATACTGAAAGGAATCAACGATGGCATCGAAAGTTTGATGCAACTGGAAGCGTTGACCCTTGGCAAAACGCGTGAAAAGCTGGAGGTGCTACCCTATCACGAGATGGGTGACCATAAGTGGAAAGCAAATCAATTACAATATAAAGGCAACTTCGAAGTGCCAGATGCTGACTCGATGCGGTTGCTTTATAATTGGCTTGAATGCAACAACTATGGAAGTGCCAGAGAGTGAACTCATGATGAAAATCTTGATGTGCTTAATATAAACTTAAAAGAGCAATTATCCCATATGTGCGGATAGTTGCTCTTTTAAGTTATGTCGCCATTAATGTCATTAATTACGCTTTATTTTTTTTATGGTCATTTCTGCTTTTGCCAAATCAATTTTGGCGGTATCTTCGATTCCATACTCTTTCAGGACGCTTTCAATTATTGCGTCTGCATTTACTTGATGTGGATTCATTACTTTATCAAGTTTTGTCTGTGCAACAAATTCTATGTCCTCGTCAAGTAGAACTTTATCCATGATCACACCTAATATTTCTCGAATCTCTTCCCTTGATAAATCTTCAAATATATCATCATCGTATTTTGGTTCATAGGAAATTGTAACATCGTAATCCGCATCCTCAGAATCAATTTTGACAGTTTTGTTTGAACAGCCTGTAAGTATTTGTGAGACTAAAATGATTGAAATAAGGATAATAAGTATTCTTTTCACAATTACACCTCCAAGTTCTATTTTCTATAGGTATGCATTCAATTAGTAACAGTATACGATTGTTTTACTTAAAAAATCTTAAAAATACATTAAACACTGATTAACTTTGAGAATAGAAGTCATTATAGGCTTCTATTCCCCATTATATAAGGAATCAAGCGCAATTGTTTATAGCTTGTTGAAATGGCTAAAAGCAAATGGACTGAACATCTACAAAATAGGTTGAATATTATATTTACCCAATTACAAAGGAGTACCATTTATATAAGAAATGCTTTTTTCATTGGCGGAAATGATAAAACGAATCAAATGGATATTTAGTGACAATAACAAAATCAAAACAGGCATTATTATAGACATTCATGATTTCAATGTATTCACCTCGATTAAGTAAATATGGTAAAAGGTCAAATAGTTATCCTATTTTGACCTTTTACTATTATTGAAATTATGAAAATAATTTTTTGAACTAACTGTTTACAACTAGTAAGATGATGGGGTATATGAGTAATTTTGAGTAATAGTTGGCATATCGATCCACTCATAAATATCGCCATATACCTGTACCTGCATTTTACAATTTAGTACAATTGTATGGTTTACAGTTTTATTAGAATTCGATAATGTACCCGAACTAATCTGGGCAGAGGCCACACTTGCAGGTTTATCAAAACCAAGTATATATAAACTTGGCGCATAAACGGTAGTTATAACTCCAGTAGTTGAATCAAAATCTAGCTCACCAATTGGTTGAAAAGAGACTGTAAGCATATGAGTTGTTCCATTATAATACTTGGTTAATATTTTTGTATATGTAGTATTATAAATTCTATGCACTATTGTACTTCTTAGTAATTTGGTATTATCCAAGCTGTCATTAGTATTTTTAATACTATAATCATTTTCTGATAAATAATTGCATAGTTCATTTAAATTATAGCTAAATCCAAATTTATTAATTATTTCAGATGTAACGTTTTTGTCATTTGAATCTACTATTGAATAACCATCTAGTCCAATTAAAGAACTATTTATCATGTGATATAATTCATCACTACTTTCAGCTGCAAATGAAGTACTGCAGATACTAAAAGTCAAAATTAAAAGTAAGGTTAATATTGAAATGATTTTTTTATTCATCGTTACCTCCGTTAACTATATATAGTGATAATAAACAACGTTATTGTATTGCGGATATACGTATTGATATAAACTTACAACAAACGAAATACCCAATCTATAAGAATAACCACTATTCACTATACTAGGATTTAAATTTAATAAAACTAACGTTATTGGTGCTGGAGATTGATAGTTCAATGTCCAAACTGGATCAGTATATCCCGAAAATTTATCATTGCTGATAAAAATTTGATTTGTGACTGTAAATATCATTTCAAGATTGTACACTGAACTAATATATTTATCTGTAAAACTAAATGGAACTGAACCAATTGAACTAGATGTGTAAGTTTTAACCGCTTTGTCATCGTGTATAAATATAAACTTTTGGTTATTTAAATATTCAAAAACTTTATCAAAATTCCCTGAATAATAATCAATACTTATATTACTCTTAATTTCTTCTGTGATATCAAGTTGATTATCATCAACTATTTTGATATTTGACTCGCTATTATTCATCAATTCATGTATGTAGGGATGTATGGGATCATTCGAAACAAGAACATTAGAACTTAAGTTTGAATCTGCAAATGAACCAATTGAAACTATGAGCATAGCCAATAATAAAATAAAGCTTGATATCACACTCTTTCTGATCATATTTGCCTCCTAATAGCATGTAATTATATACTTATACCGAAATTGTTTTCTTGCGTTTCTATTATAGAATCAACTATATACTATAGCCGAATCTTATTTTACACCTTTTAAATTATTTTTTTTGAAATAAATATCACAGAATTACCCCTCAGCAATCGAATATGACTTTTTCAGAATCTACCAGTCATGTAATTTCCTTACCTTTTCTGGCACAGGCTCCTGATAATAAATTAGACTAAACTGTGTTGATGCTACTTGTGCTGCTATAAGCGCTACAAATGCAAAGGCAATTCCGCCTTTCTTAATAAACCCTTTCATGATTTTCATTTTTTTCACCCCCTCTCTTATAGCTTCCAATTACTAATGAAATAGTTGCTGATAACGCACCCATCATTATACTTATTGAATAGATATTTTTCGCACCAAAAATACAAATCAACACTGCGCATGTTATTAATAAAGTTATACCAATCAATCGACTTTTCTTCTTAGCAATAATCGTTTCATTTTCATCTAAAACCTTATTAATATGATCAACAGGAGCGAAAAAGACTAAGCCTAAGTGGATTATTAATAAAATCGATATTGATAAGTATGTTGTCATATAACGCGTTAGAATACCAATTATGAACATATTCAAAATAAATACTGTAATTGTCAAAACATTACATTTAAAAGGTGTTCTTGCATGATAACCACCTGCAACGGCTCGAATGGGTAGCATCCCAAACATCCAAAATAAAGCTTGCTCCAATGAAAACATACTTAATGAAATAATACCGATTACTGCCAAAGTAGAAAGATTAATCAAAATCTGCTCTATCCCAAATTGATATACTTCTCTATCTCCATCAACAATTATCTTTTCCTCAACTAAAAAAGATGTTATATCAACTGCTATTTTCTTGATCATCAAAACCTCCAAGAACCTGCACTTAATATAACATCTCAATTTTTTTTTTCAATACATCTAGGACGAAACACCCCTCAAAAAGGACGAAAATACTTTTATGCTACTTTTTTATCAGGAATAACTATTTTTACAATAAACTCATAATTATTTCTGTCAAAATTAAAAACTCCATTATATTTTTTTGAAACAGACTCAATATTTGCTAAACCCATTCCCAATTCATCTTTGACTCTAAAGGCTTTTGACGATGTAAACTTGTTGTTTACTTCTTTAATGGTTTGTGAATTGTACGCGTTTATTGATTCAATAATAATTGATTCGTGCTTATACTTCATGATGAACTTAATATATTTTGATGTATCACCATTAATCCTTTGACAGGCTTCAATAGCATTTGTTAGTAGATTCCCGATAATCACACATAAATCCACATCGTCAACATTTAGACTTTTAGGAATCGCAATATCAATTATAGTTTTTATTCCTAATTCATTAGCCTTTGCCATCCTATTATTAACGATTGCATCTACCGGTATATGTTCAGAGAACATTCCCTGTTTGATAAAATCAATTTCATGATGCAACTTTCCAATATAGCTTTTAGCATCCTCAACTTTATTGTATTTTAAGTATTCGGTGATTGTAATTAAATGCCCTAACATATCATGTCTTAATCTTTTAACGTTCTCGTGTCCCGATATAATGTTTTCATACTGATGTTGTTGAAGAATCAATTGTTTTTCTCTAAATTTTATCGTATTATTTTCATGAATCTGAGCAATAATATTATCGAATAGGTAAACTGAAATCAAATTTATATACAAGATTGCTACGCATGCAAGGACCGCTGTATCACTAAACACGTTATTGACGATTGGTTCATATACAACTGAAACCGCGAGTATAATACTAACTAAAGGAATAGACATTATCAAAAACCAGGATTTTAACGAAACGTCTGAAGCATTCTTTTTACTGAGCTTAACAACAATCTCAACAAATAGAATCAATAAGAATTTGGATATAACACCACCTAGAAATAAATGCATTTCATTATCCCTAATTCCAATAATACTTGCATCAAAAACTAGCCCGAATATGACGGCAGTTAACAACTCGGTAATCACTGAAAAAACAACGAAGAAGACAGCAGCAATTAGTTTAACATGTCTCTTGCCAATATAGAATAACTCTCCTATAAAATAATTAATCGCCAATAATATAAGTAAATTAGATACCAGATTATCAAAATTTATGTTGATCAGTGTCATCGCAATCAAAATTGTAACCAAACTTAATCTTCTATTTGTATCCTTCATCTTTTTCTTAGTCAATATGCAGCTTATAAAGCGTACAAACAAATACAGTCCAACGATATTGTTCATAAGCAGAATTGTTTCCATTAAATACCTATTCAACATTACATATCTCCCATCATAAAATTTAAATATTCTCTTTTAATATCATCTCGATACTTATTGCTATATATTAGTTCTTCATCATTAACTAAAATTATCTTACTCACACCTATTTCTTTAACTTGATATATATTTACAATATAATACCGACTAATTCGTATAAATCCATCTTGTTTAAGTCTTTTTTCTACACTGCTAATATTATCTTTATCATTGTATGTCTGCTCATTTGTATGTATAATCACTCCGTTCTTATTGCTCTCAATATATCTGATTTCAGATAATCTTATCGTTGCCATTCTTTCTCTGGTTTTAACTAAATAAGTTTTATTCATTCTGCTCTGCAATTCTTTAATTGCATTTTTTATTACAGTATTGAATTTATCCTTATTTACTGGTTTCAAAATAAATTCATATGCATCAATACTGTAGCCTTCAACTGCATATTCCATTATAGAAGTAATTATGATAAACAAACAATTTTTGTCAAACTGTTTAATGATTTTAGCTGTTTGAATGCCATCCATGTTATTAAGTTGCATATCCAGTAAAACTATCGAATATTTGTTACCACTTTCATAGGATTTTATCAAATCTTCTCCGGAATTAAACTTATGAAGATTAAGAGATTCCTTTAGTCCAATTTCATTTAGTAACGCTTCTAATACTTGTTGTTGCTTAACATCATCTTCACAGATTGCGATACTAATCATGGATCGTCTCCTTTCATGGTTATACTAAAAGTAGGGAATCAGTTTCAAATGCAATAACACGCTTCCTTTCGAAATCTAGTAAATTTTATAAATATTACTCACTTATATTTTAACATTTATAACACTAAAAGAATACCTATCCAGTTATTGTTAAAACACATAATAGAACAATTATTGTCCTCTGGACAAATGGCTTTATAAATAAAAATCACTGGAATCATTAATAAAAGGATTCCAGTGATTTTGTAATTTAGCGGATACACTTGTTCAACTATTTCAAATGCTTCTCTTAATAAGCCTTCGCCATATAAACCATATGCTTAGCTGGTTCGCCACAGAATGGACACGTGTCGCCGAGGTTCTCTTGAGCAAATGGGATGCAGCGGATTGTTACACCTGTGTCTGCTTTTATTTGGGCTTCGCACGCGTCTAATCCACAGTGCATCGTCTTAGCAAATCCAGGTGTTTCAACCATTTTTGTTTTGAATTCATCATAGGTGTCAAACGTGAACGTCTTCTCGTCTCTGCTGATTCTTGCGCGCTCTAGCATGTCGTCATGGATAGTGTCGAGAAGTTTTTTGATCGTTTCGCCTGCGCCTACTCGATCAACCGTTGATTTTTCTAGTGTATCTCTTCGAGCTGCCATGATCACGCCATTTTCGATGTCTCTTGGGCCTACTTCTATTCTGATAGGGACGCCTTTCATTTCATACTCGTTGAACTTCCAACCCGTTGAGTTTTCTGTCGTGTCATCAAGTTTTACTTTGATGCCTAGTGCTTTCAGTTCTTCATAGAGTGCGTTTGCATGTTCGAGGACGCCCTCTTTCTTTTGTGCGATTGGCACGATGACGACTTGGATTGGCGCAAGTCTTGGTGGCAAGACGAGACCTCTGTTATCGCTGTGCACCATGATGACGCCACCGATGAGTCTTGTGGAAGCGCCCCATGACGTTTGGTGTGGATACTCAAGTTCGCCTGTTCTACCTTGGAACGTGATGTCAAATGCTTTTGTGAAGTGTTGCGCCAAGTTGTGTGAGGTTCCCGACTGAAGGGCTTTACCGTCGTGCATAAGCGCTTCTATCGTGTACGTTGCTTCAGCTCCGGCAAACTTCTCACGGTCTGATTTGCGGCCGGCTACCATTGGAATCGCCAAAAGCTCTTCGGCCATTTCTTGATAGATCTCAAGCATCTGAATCGTTTCAGCTTGTGCTTGCTCAGCCGTTTCGTGGATTGTGTGGCCTTCCTGCCATAAAAACTCGGATGTTCTTAGGAACGGTCTCGTGGATTTTTCCCAACGCACGACTGAACACCATTGGTTGTAAAGGTATGGGAGCTCTCTGTATGACGTGAGCCATTTTGAATACATCGAGCAGATGATTGTCTCAGAAGTTGGACGGATGCATAGTCTTTCTGCGAGGGGTTCGCTGCCGCCGTGTGTGACCCAAGCCACTTCAGGTGCAAAGCCCTCTACGTGCTCTTTTTCTTTATTGAGTAAGCTCTCAGGGATCAGAAGTGGGAAGTAAGCGTTTTGATGGCCCGTCTCTTTAAATCTGCGGTCCAAAAATGCCTGTATGCCTTCCCAAAGTGCGTATCCATAAGGTTTGATGACCATGAAGCCCTTGACGGGTGAATAATCCACTAAGTCAGTTTTTTTAATGACGTCCGTATACCACTGCGCAAAGTCGTCTTCCATCTTCGTTATGTCTTTTACAAAATCTTTTTCTTTTTCGTTTTGCTTGCTCATAAAATCTATCCTCCAAATCAAAAAATAAAAGAGCCATCATCTCAATTCTAGAGACGAAGGCTCGCGGTACCACTCTAATTAGCAGAACACGGATGTTCTACTCACTCGTTGGGGGATATCGGTCCCTGCCGCGTACGTTCAGTACGAGCTCCAAGGTAGGTTCAGCAATACATGTGCCACGGGATCTTTCAGCCGGTGAATCCCATTCTCTAAAGGCTTGTTAAAGCTTACTGGTCTCTTCAATGCCAAATATTCAAAATAGTGCGTTACGATATTAAAATACAATTTCCTCTAATATAAACTTTTGGATTTATTTTGTCAAGCAGTGAAAGAACAATACAAAATTGATTACAATTATTTAATGACCTTTTAAGATTTTCTGTATGATTTTTTAGTATCTTGCCGATAAAATGACAGTCAATACATAAGGAAATTTATTACATTACATATGAAAAGTATTCGGAGGGAACAGTATGAAAACTTTATTAAACAGGCTGTTAATGAATGATTCTTTTTTCTCATTTCTAGTCAAGACGCTTCTCACCATCACGGTCTGCCTTGGCATCGCTTGGGGGATTGACGCGTTATCGATCTTGCCGTACTGGTTTTTACTCTTCTTAGAATCAGGGGTTTGCTTATTAATTAAGCATATGACGTATGACAAATCAAAGATTCAAGTAGAATATCTCATTAAAAAGATGCCCAGCAAATATCAAGATGACTTATACGACAGCATAAATTTGAACACACAGTTTCTTGGTATGGCGGGATTTGTTTTATTGATACTGGGTTATTATGAGCGGTTTATCTGAACTGTTATATGACGATGGGTGAAATTATATAATCTCAACTTGAACTCGTATCTATCTTATGTTACTATTACTTTATTGGGAATGAGGTTCTCCCAAAGCGTCCCGAACTTGGGTGCTTAAACCGCTTATAAAGCTGATGACTTCTGTGATGTATGTCACAGGACCGTCAGCTTTTTTTATATTCTCTTATATATTCACTTCATGAAATAAGTCCATGTATAAGAAATGTATAAAGTCAAATTTTATAAATAAAATAAATCATAATAATAAACCAAATTTCGGGAGGCACATAACTATGCTTTTAAGCTTATCACTCATCATAATCGTCGGATTTTCGCTTAGTGGAATATTGGGAAAACTGAGGCTGCCAGGACTGCTCGGCATGATCTTGACGGGCATCGCGCTTGGACCTTATGCGCTGAATTTAATCTCAGACGATATACTCAATATTTCTGCAGAGCTTCGGCAGATTGCGCTGATCATCATCTTAACGCGGGCAGGTCTCGCCATCGATATCAAGGATCTCAAAAGAGTCGGAAGACCTGCTATACTCATGTGCTTTGTGCCTGCGACTTTTGAAATCGTCGCGGTGACATTGCTGGCACCACCCCTACTTGGCGTCAGCATACTGGAAGCTGCCATCATGGGTGCGGTCCTCGCCGCTGTGTCACCAGCCGTCATTGTGCCGCGCATGCTACACCTGATGGAAAGTGGCTACGGTAAAGACAAGAGCATCCCACAGCTCATCATGGCCGGTGCCTCAGTGGACGACATCTATGTCATCGTTCTATTCACTGCTTTTATGGGTATGTATAGTGGTAGTGGGTTTGATGCTTCGGCAATCATATCTGTACCAATTGCTATTATCCTAGGCATGCTGCTTGGCATCGCTTCTGGTCTCATCTTGGTCTGGATCTTTAAAAAGTTTCATATGCGAGATACTGTGAAAGTTCTCATATTGCTTAGTACGGCGTTTTTATTTGTATCACTAGAGACATTTCTAAAACCGTATGTCCCTGTATCTGGACTGCTTGCGGTTATGGCGCTCGGTGCGACGCTTCTCAAGTCTTACGAAGTGCTCGCGAAAAGACTCAAGGGCAAATTTTCTAAGATTTGGGTTGGCGCTGAGATTATGCTGTTTGTACTCGTAGGTGCTGCCGTGGATGTTCACTATTTAATGTATGCGGGATTTGGTGCGGTGCTACTGATCGCATTGGCACTGGTCGTTCGAATGGTTGGCGTGCAAGTGAGTCTAGCTAAAACGCAGCTCACATTTAAAGAACGCCTCTTTTGTTCGATAGCGTATCTCCCTAAAGCGACTGTGCAGGCGGCTGTTGGCGCAATCCCACTTTCGGCAGGCGTTGCTGCTGGACAGACGATTTTGACCGTAGCTGTCCTGGCGATCATGATCACTGCCCCACTTGGCGCGATCGGCATCGATGCGACGTATAAAAAATGGTTGACCAAATAAGCTTGTATCCGCGTTACAGCCGTGTTAAAATAGATTTATTTTCAAAGATTATTACGTTTTCGTCACATCCTTGTGAGAGGCATGTGCGTCCTATAAGGAGGGATTTTCATGAATAAATTGACCTACAGCAGCACGCGGTCACATGAGGCGACTTTGTCGTTTTCGCAGGCCGTCGTAAAGGGCATCGCACCAGATGGCGGCCTCTATGTGCCCTCGTTTTTTCCAGCGCTCGATATACTAGATGCGTCCCTGCAAACACTCAGTTATCAGGCCCTGGTAAAGAAGATTCTCGCCATGTATCTAGTGGACTTTACAGAAGATGAGATCGCAAACTGCGTGGATTCGGCCTATGATAACAAGTTTGAAAATGCAGAAATCGCACCCATCAAGACACTGGACCACGCGAGCTTTATTGAGCTTTATCACGGCAAGACGCTGGCATTCAAGGACATGGCGCTATCGATACTCCCTTATTTGCTCAAAACAGGTGCTGAGAAAATTGGCCTTCAAGAAGAAATTGTCATTTTGACTGCCACTTCAGGCGATACGGGAAAAGCCGCACTGGAAGGCTTTGCAGATGTACCTGGTACGCGAATCATCGTCTTTTACCCAACCGACGGCGTCAGCGAAGTTCAAAAAAGACAGATGACGACGCAAGAGGGTTCCAATGTCACAGTGCTCGGCATCACTGGCAATTTTGATGATGCGCAGAATGGCGTCAAGGGCATTTTCCTCGATGACGCGTTAAAAAACGAGCTGCTTAAAAAGGGTTATGTGTTCTCCTCTGCGAACTCGATCAACATCGGACGCCTGTTGCCGCAGATCGTCTATTACGTCCATGCCTATTTGGCATTGGTGCGTGAAGGGACTATCGTCAATGGTGACCCTA
Source organism: Acidaminobacteraceae bacterium (assembly GCA_942493125.1). Taxonomy (GTDB): domain Bacteria; phylum Bacillota; class Clostridia; order Peptostreptococcales; family Acidaminobacteraceae; genus Fusibacter_C. The sequence continues at coordinate 1,881,436 of OW818667.1, forward strand.
TCAATGTCGCCGTACCGACTGGTAATTTTGGCAATATCCTCGCCGCTTACTACGCAAAATTAATGGGGCTTCCCATCAAGACATTTATCTGTGCCTCAAACGTCAATCACGTCTTGACGGATTTTATAAATACTGGCGTATACGACATCAACAGACCATTTGAGATAACCAACTCCCCTTCCATGGATATTCTGATTTCCAGCAACCTCGAAAGGTTCCTTTACGCCATCAGTAGCGGCAATACTGAAGTGCTCAGCGATTTGATGCGCGGTCTCAAAGCAAAGGGCAAATACGCCATCAATGACATCATGAGAGCAAAGATGGCCGACTTCACTGGCGGCTACGCAACGGACGACGAAGCGATGGAGACCATCAAATTCTTATTTGAAACCTTTGAATACGTCGTGGATACACATACTGCTGTGGCATACAAAGTCTATCAGGATTACGTCACTGTCACGGGCGACAAAACGCAGACGCTGATCGCTTCAACGGCGAGTCCTTTCAAATTTTCTGAGAGTGTCGCCGAAGGCTTAGGACTCAGTGAGTCCGATAGCGATAGCAAAAGCGAATTAGGTGCATTTGAATGGATCGAAAAGCTTGCACAGGCTGCGAACCTTAAGGTGCCAGCGCCGATTCAATGGCTTGAAAGCAAGCCGATTTTGCATACGGGCACGATAGAAAAGGATGGGTTGAAAGAGGCGATCTTGGAAGTGTTAAAATAATACGATGGATCAAAACTATTCTCTGAATATAATTCTAAGTTATTGTCAATAAAACGCCTCATGTCATAGTGAGGCGTTTTATTTGAAGTTTATGCAATTCTAATACTTTTCTAATGTTTAAATGACGTATTAATGTTAAAGTATTAACAGTTTTAATAAATATAGCAATGCTACATAAAGGAGACCATAAGATGAAACAAGCTATGCGCATGAAGAAAAAATGGTTAGGACTGTTTATGACACTCGTGATTCTCATCACAACACTATCACCAGTGTGGGCTGCTGAACAACCAACAATGGATGTAAGCAAGTGGGCTATTTCTACTTTAAATGAAGGCGAAAAATATGGGATTTATCCAATTGAATGGTATTATGACGCGTTTAAAAGTGAAATCTCAAGTGAGCGACTAGAAGCATTACTTGAAGATGTGGACGCTAAACTTGCTACTGTTGGTAAAAAAGTTGATTTCAAGGCACTTGACACCGCCAGTGACAGTACACGAGAAGATGTTCTTATTCGCTTATACAATCTTCTTGGCTCATATGGTTTGGTAGAAGGGAACGATGCGATTGCCTATATGCAATCAAAAGGAATCGTTAATGGAACCAATAAAGGTATTGAATTAAAGCTTGCATGCAGCACTGAACAAGCTGTTGTCTTAGCGATTCATACCGTACAAGCGGCATTTGATAAAATGGACGCTGGCGCAAAAGGCATGTTTTGGAAAGTTGAGAAAAATAACAATACGGTCTATTTATTAGGGTCTATTCATGTGGGCAGTACATCATTGTACCCGTTAGACAATGATATTACAGATGCTTTCAATCTTTCTGATACGTTATTGGTAGAAGCGGATATGATCAATTCCGCAGCGGGCGTTGAATATTATATGAGCAAAGCTGTTTATAGCGATGGCACAACCATAAAAGATCATATTTCTGCAGCGCTTTACACAAAGCTTTTAACAGTATTTGAAAAGTACAATCTTGATCCAGCAGTCTATGGAACTTTTAAACCATGGGTTTTAGCAAATGAGTTAAATGCTTTTTCGATGACGTCTTCAGAAACTGCTGAAGCAAAAGCGAAAAGTGCGAATTTGGGTATTGATATGAGTTTGACCATAAACGCGTATCTGTCACAAAAACCTGTTGTTGAGCTTGAAGGGATTCCGTACCAGACAGATCTCTTTGATAACTTGACACAAGTCTATCAAGAAAAATATCTTGATTCGATTATTGATAATATCTTGAATACAGGCAATGGAGACGTTTCTGAAAATGCTCAACTGCTTACAAAGTGGTTAGATTACTGGATTGCTGGCGATCTAACCGAGTTCAAAAAGAGTTTTGCAGCTGATTCTAGTTCAGAGGATTCAGAATTGACAACGATGCTTTTTGGAAAACGCGATGTGGATATGACAGACAAAATTCAAAAGTTATTAGACCAGGAAGGTAAGGCCACATATTTTGTAGTGGTTGGTTCAGGCCATTTTATCACTGATAACAGTATTGTTGATTTGCTTACTGAAAGAGGTTATAACGTTGAGTGGATGAATTAATAAGGAAATTGGAATTATGCAATTTCCACATAAGGAACTTGAATGGGGCATGCTCAAAATGATTCAATCATTTGAGCATGGCCCTTTTTATTTTTTGCCAATGAATTTCCATATATTTACATTTATTGCCATTTATGATATGCTCTTTTCAATACTATTTGGGAGGTTCATTTATGGATTTGGAAAATCGACTTTTGTTAACGGATCAAACGTATTATGAAAAGCTGGTTGAAATCGTCATTTGCTCTGGTATCGGTCCTAATATTCTCAAAAAATACAAGCCAGCTCTGGAAAAACACTTTTCCGATTTTTTCACTGTTGCTGGTTATACTGAGACGGATTGCTTTAACATTTATCGCGATGAGAGCATGCTGCACAACATGGGAAAAATTGAAGCATGTATCTACAACGCACGTGAAATCGCCATGATCTGCGGTACTTACGGGTCGATGGAAATGTATTTTTCAGGTTTTGATTCCCTCGATCCTCAAGAAAGACTATTGAAAATGAGTAAGGACCTTATGAGCCGATTTAAATACCTCGGCGAAAAAAATGTCCTCACTTTTATCAAAGCCATACACGCCGAGCAACCCAAAACAGTGGATGCGTTGCCCTTGCAGGAAATGGTTGGTTAACACGAAATTGACAAGGATGGCTTGTGACAGAAAAAAACGGACTGAATCAAATCACTATCGATTTAGTTCAGTCCGTTATCTTAAAAAATCATCATTTCATTTCGCTTTTGCTTACAACTTACTTCATTCTCTTAAGCACTTCGCAAAGGAAGCTATACGTTCTTGCCACTGAGCTGATGCTAAGTCTTTCAAACGGCGTATGCACATCGTGCATGTTTGGTCCAAGGGAGATCATGTCGATATCGCCAACTTTTTGTTTAAGGAATCCGCACTCGAGGCCTGCGTGGATGGCATCTACTAAGAGTTCTTTACCGTAGAGTTCCATGTAAGTCGCTTTCATCAGGTCGCGCACTTTTGATTCCACTTTATAAGACCATTCTGGATAATCTGAGATCAAGTAGTTTCTGCCGCCCACTGTTTCGCTGATAAGTGACATCACTTCGTTGACTTCTTGCTTTTTAGATGCGACAGAGCTACGTACGGCATTTGTCAATTTGACAATACCATCTTTTTGCTCAAGTACGCCAAGGTTGTTTGATGTTTCTACAAGACCTGGAATGCCTGCGCTCATTGTGTATACACCAAATGGTGTCAAGCGAAGAAGCGTTTCAAGAGCATGTATTGACTCCTGTGCAAATACTTTTGCAGGTACATCACAAGCAGAAAGCTCGAGCTTGATGCCTGGGTCTGCGATTTCATATTCGCTGACAAAAGTCGCTTGGAGTGATTCAACGAGATCTTCCATGAGGTATTTATCGTCTGCAGAGATTGTGAATTTCATCGTGCAGCGTTTTGCGATGGCATTCATCTTTTCGCCGCCGAAAATTTCAAACAAAGCAACTGGGAAATGGCCTTTGAAAGATGTGATCGTTCTGCCCATCAATTTGATGGCATTTGCACGGTTTTTGCCTATCTCAATGCCTGAATGGCCACCCGCAAGGCCTGAGATAACGAGTTGGTATGCGAGTTCATTTTTATTGTCTACATATTTCATGTCGATTTCTGTGATGTTGTTGACGCCACCTGCACAGGATGCAAGCAGTGTGCCTTCTTCTTCTGAGTCGAGGTTGATGAGGATATCCCCTTTAACGTGCTCAGGATCGAGGGACATAACGCCGTCCATACCCGTCTCTTCACAAGTTGTGAAAAGCGCGATGAGTTTTGGATGCTCAAGTGTCGTGCTTTCAAGCACGCTCATAGCCATAGCCACTGCGATGCCGTTGTCAGCGCCAAGTGTTGTGCCTTCTGTTTTGATCCAATCGCCATCGATGACAAGTGGAATCGGTTGTGTATTAAAATCGAATGAAAGCGTATCCAGCTTCACACAAACCATATCGGTATGGCCTTGAAGAATCACTGTCGGTGCATTTTCATAGCCCGGCGTTGCAGGTTTAGTGATGATGATGTTGTTTGACGCTTCTTTGATAACTTCAAGTCCCAAGTTTTTTGCGAATTGTTCAAGATAAGCGGCAACTTTTGCTTCATTGCCCGATTCTCTAGGAATCTGTGTCAAAGCTTCGAAATTTCTAAAAACACTTTCAGGCTCAAGTCCTTTTAATATGTTTTCCATATGAAAATCCCCTTTCAAAATCATTCGATTTTAGTTGTGTCTTTGCGGCGATTTGTGTCCCGCTACACGATTAGTCAGGTTCATTTTAACATATTATGCGTAGATTCTAAAGGAAAAAGCTTCGAGTACCGTATTAGAAAGCCCATAAGGTATCAATGTTTTCCCGCCGTATACGTCAAAACCGACGGCCCCAACAGTCTCTAAAACATTGATTTCTCTTGGTTCTTCCGAACAGTTGAACAGGAATGTTAAACTTTTGTCATCACTTGTTTTCCTAAAGGCCATAACGCCCGATTCGAGATCCGTATCCAGCCATTCGATGTCCATCGCCTTCAGTGCCGAATGTTCGCGACGGAGTGCAATCATGCGCTTGACATGTGCCTTGAGGTCTTGATTTTGCTTCGCTTCATCCCAAACCATGCATTGACGGTTGCCGTCATGTACACCGAAAAGCCCCACTTCACTGCCATAGTAGACGCTCGGTGATCCACCAAATGACATCTGAAGGACAAACGCGAGTTTTACCAGGCGATCGTCGTCACTCAGCATCGTCCTGAGCCTTGATGTATCATGGCTATCGAGCAAGTTGAACATATTGGCTGCGATGTGCTTTGGATAGCTCACCAATAGTCGACTGATGCTGTCCTTGAACGCCTGTGCGCCAAAATCGGCATATTCTGGCTCTCTACTTAAGAGATGCCAAACAGGATACGTGAATTCGTAGTTCATGACCGAATCAAACTGATCGCCTCTGAGCCAAGGGTTTGAATCGTCCCAATTTTCGCCGAGTATGAAGACATCTGGCTTGATGTCGCGGACGACGTTTTTGAATTTGCGCCAAAACACATGGGACACTTCGTTGGAAACATCCAGACGCCAACCGTCTATGTCGTAGTTTTTAATCCAGTACGTTGCAACATCGAAAAGATACTGCTCAGCAATGGGATTTTCCGTACGCCATTTTGGCATGTTAGGTGTGAAGGCAAACGTTTCATAGTTTAGCGAACCAGCAGGCATGTGACCCTTTGGTGCTGGAAATCCTGTATCGCCAATTGGGAAATTGATGACTGGTTCGCGAAGCAGGTGGAAACACTGCGCATACTTAGACTCGAAACCATGCTTCACCACATCCTGAAAATACGGGTGCTTGAAACCACAGTGGTTGAACACAGCGTCGAGCATCACTTTGATGCCGCGTTTGTGCGCTTCATCCACGAGTTTTTTGAACGTCTCGTTTGTGCCAAACTCCGGATCGATTTTAAAGTAGTCGATGGTGTCGTATTTGTGCGTCGTCGGTGCTTCAAAAATAGGCGTGAAATAGATGCCTGTCGCTCCAAGGTCGGCGATATAGTCGAGGTGTTCGATGACCCCTTGAAGGTCACCACCAAAATGCATGTCGTTTGTCACCTCTTGTTCGCTGCCCCACGGCAAAGTTTTAGCTTTGTTGATTGACGCGTCACCATTTGCAAAACGCTCTGGGAAAATCTGATACCAAACCGTATCCTTCACCCATGCAGGCGCTTCAAACACATCTTCTTTGTTGATATATGGAAAGTTGAAATAGTCGCTCAATGATTTTAAAATTTCAGGATGCTTTTCCATATCGATGGCGCCGTGGGCACCAAAGAAAAGCTTTGTTGATGCATGTTTCACCCCCTTGTCCTCTATCACAAACGCGTATCGCGTCCGCTTATACTCGGGTTTGACTTCGATAAACCAGTAATCAAAGTATTGGTCACTGTAATCTTTCTTCATGGGCATTGGTGCCTCTGGCGCGTGTGCCCACGTATGTGTCTGTGTGAAGTCACCATCTGCCACTTGTGCAGCATGGCTAACGCGCTCTTCTTCCGTTAAGCGTCGCCAGTTGAAAGGGTCTCCCCAGATCATCGTCACACCGGTCACATCGTTTTTAGCCGTGCGCAGTCTGATATGGAGTGTGTTTGCGTCAAACGCATAGGCGTATTTGCTCTTTGCTTCGTGATGGATTGCATGGATGTTCATATGTGCACCTCGTAATGTTTCGTCTGACTTCATTATATCTAACTACAAACGCGGACAATAGGGTCTATACATGTGAATAACTATCCTAGACTATTCAATCTGTCCACAGTAATGTGGGCTGTTTTCACACATGTGCTTATTTCAAATCCAAAGTCAGCTCAAGGGCTTCTTTATAGCGTCTTTTACTGCGATAAAACCTTATCATCATTTTTTTGAGGTATTTGGAAAGCTCATGGTTAACCGTCTCTGCCGCTTCAATCAACCTGAGGAGGTGTCGTTCATCGTCGATGGTTTTTTCAGACCAGTTGATCACTTCGGATTGCGTCATAATCACTTCAAAAAGCCTCATAATCGATGCGTTGTCCTCGCGAATTTGAGGCAACAGTTCAGAGATGCTCATAGGGTTTTCCATTTCAAGATTGGCAAAGAATGCCGTTATACATTGATGCACACAAAATTCCGATGTGACATTTTGGCCATTATGACGATTGATCTCAAGTGCGCCGTGAAAATCGCCAAGATTGAGTTTGCCCCATGCGATGTTGCTGTTAAATGCCGCCACATATGACTTTGACTCTATTTTTTGAGCGAGCTTTTGGCCACGTTTAAAATATAGGATGCCCTCATCATAGCTTCCCGCTCTGTAATGCGTCAGGCCGAGCATCTCATATGTGCCTATGATGCTGAGAATATTGGCTTCCTCGACGTATCGGTCAAGCGCTTTGGTGAACATTTCAAACGCTTTGATAAAATTGGAAAGCTCCAGATACGCATAGGCGAGCCAAAAATACAGGTGGCCGTTTGTATCAAAGGTCTTGGCGCGATTTAGGATGGCCAGTGACCCCTGATAATCCTTATAAACTTTCGCATGATCGATCCCATCATAGAGATAGTACTTAAATCGTTGATCGTTTGTCATCAGATCTTCAACAGACGCAAGCATGCTGCGCGTCGCCTCGAAGATGTCGCGTTCTTTGCGTGTGCAATAAAAAGCGAGTTTGACGACCGTATAATCGATAATCAAGGGTGAGTGTTTATAGGCCTCAGACCTGGCTTCAATCTGTTCAAAAATCCGCTTCGACGTTGAAAATTCATTAAACATGAGCTCATCTAAAAACTGGTTGAGAAGTGCTGTTCCTTCTTCTATGAACAGGGGTGAATCCTCATATTGTATCGCAAGTGCTTCAAATAGTTCAGAGATGACTTGTTCTGAAGGTGTTATTTCAGCATTTTCGATTCTACTGAGATAGGAACTTACGCAAATCCCATCTGAAAGTGCCTTCTGGCTCATGTTTTGGTGAAGGCGATTCATTTTGATGATGGAACCGAGTATCTTTGCGTTTGGTCGATTGATGAATTTTTTCATTGCCAACACCTCTCGTTTCGTTTGTGCATGAAGAAATATATGAATTGATAAATTGATTAATTGAAAATTTGATAAAACAAGAGCTAAGAACAGCCTCTACCAATCATTATGAAGAGACGTTCTTAGCTCGTTATATTATTTTTCTTTATTACAAGCGACCGTACAATTTTGTCATATGTCGCATCTTTTTAGCAAGTGATGGCGACAAATCGTGCGTGGTGATGCGCCATACCCAGTTGCCGCCAAGTGTCGACGGGAAGTTCATGCGCGCTTTGTTGTCGAGCCCCAGAAAATCTTGCATCTGTGCGATGGCGAGGTAAGCGGTTGAACCCCAAACCCCTCTCATAAAGCCCCAGTTGTAACCTTCTCCACGGTCGAGTTTCAAGTAGTCGATGGCAAATTCCCTATCGGCTTTTGCGACGTTATCCATCCAGCCAGAAACCGTTTCGTTATCATGTGTGCCCGTATAGGCGACGAAGTTTTCCGTATAATTGTGTGGCAGGTAATCGCTTTCTTCTCGTGAATCAAAGGCGAACTGTAGCACTTTCATGCCAGGGAAACCAGTATATTCTCTGAGCTCGATAACGCCATCCGTGAGGTAGCCGAGATCTTCTGCGATGATATTGACATCGCCGAGCGCTTCTTTGATTGCTCGGAACAAGTCTTTGCCAGGGCCGTTGACCCATTTGCCATTTTCCGCCGTTGGATCGCCATATGGGATTTCCCAGTAAGCTTCAAAGCCCCTAAAGTGATCGATGCGAACGACATCAAACATCTTTAAGCTGTATTCGATGCGCGTGATCCACCAAGCATAGTTTTGCTGTGACATATAAAGCCAATCGTAGATTGGATTGCCCCAAAGTTGTCCAGTTTCAGAAAAAGCGTCTGGTGGACAACCAGCCACACAGGTCGGTTTGAAATTTTTGCCCAATTTAAAAAACTTAGGGTTTGACCAAACGTCTGCGCTATCTTCCGCAACATAGATTGGAAGGTCACCGATGATGCTTATGCCTTTATCAGCAGCTACAGCCTTTAATGCATAATATTGTTTAAAAAAGAAATACTGCGTGAATACCCAGAAGTAAATCTCATCTTTATGCGTTTGCTTGAAAGCTTCTACTTGTGGTGTTTTGCTATTTTCAAAACCCTTTTCCCATTCGATCCAAGACTTGTTGCCATTGTGTGCCTTGATCGCCATGTAAAGGGCAAAGTCTTCGAGCCATAATTTCTCGTTTTGATAAAAGCGTTCAAGTTCATGAGAGAGCTTCACCTTGGAGTGGTCATAGGCCAGTCTAAGTAACGGCATTTTGTTGAAATACAGCTTTTCATAATCTATTTTATGCTTGTTCTTTCCGAGATCCGCTTTATCGACCACTTTTTTATCGAGATAACCCATGTCAATGAGTTCGTTTAAGTCTATAAAATACGGATTGCCTGCGAATGCGGAAAATGATTGATAAGGCGAATCGCCATATCCCGTTATTCCGATCGGCAAGATCTGCCAATTTTTTTGTCCGGCATCTTCAAGAAAATCTAAAAATCTATAGGCGCCTTTGCCTAAATCGCCGATTCCGTAATCACCTGGTAATGATGATAGATGCAATAATACGCCACTGCTTCTTTTTTTCATAATCTCCCTCTTTTCATTTGAACGCCACGTTCAAAATCTCTGCAACCGTTTGCACAAATTAATTATATTTACTTTTTGCGAAATTGTCAAGAAGCGCACTTATATAATTTATGTTGAATTATCCACATAAATACCCTAAAATAATAAATAAATGCACCCTGATTACAGGGGCTTTTTATTACAACATTGTGCAAGCGATTGCATTGTTGATAAATTGGAGGCTATCATGGGAAATGGACACCACTTTCATCGTTTAAGTATACCATTAAAGAGACTTTATGTTGTCACCATAATAACTTTTGTGCTTCTTTTTGCACTTACCGGCTGTAGTCCGAAATCAGAGCCATCGACTGAGTCTACAGAAGCTACAGAAGCGACTTCCGATGCAGCGGCGACCGTTGAAACGACAACCGCTGAAGCCGTAGAAGTCACCTACCCTGAAACCCTCCTTACAAAAGAAGATATCGTCTACTTTATCATGGTGGACCGATTTGCGGATGGCGACACCTCTGGCAATCTCGCCGATGTTGACAAAGATGACCTTCGCGCTTTTCAAGGGGGCGATCTGCAGGGCATCATCGATAACCTAGACTACATCAAAGCAACAGGTGCGACTGCCATTTGGCTGACACCAATTATGGAAAATGGCCCAAATGGCTATCATGGCTATTGGATCTACGACTTTTACAAGGTCGATCCACATTTTGGCGATTTGGAAACGTTTAAAGAGCTTGTCGATAAAGCACATGAAATGGATCTCAAAGTGGTCCTCGACTATATCGTCAACCATACAGGGTACGACTCACCTTGGCTTGATGACCCGGAAAAGGCGGATTGGTTCAACCCAGACCGAAAGATATCCAATTGGAAAGATAAAGAAGAGGTCGAACTTGGTTGGTTATCGGGGCTTCCCGATCTAGACCAGACCAACCCCGAAGTTTCTGAGTATTTTATAGAGAACGCCCTTTGGTGGATTGAAGAAACGGGCATCGACGGTTTTAGACTCGACACGATGCGCCATGTTTCGAAGACGTTTTGGGAAGATTTCTCAGAGGCGATCAAGTCAGAGGTTCCCGACTTCTTCCTACTCGGGGAAGTATGGGATGAAAATGCCAAAACGCTGGAATCGTATCATCAATCCGGCATCGACAGCCTTACCAACTACTCTCTATTCAACGGCATTGAAAATGCCTTCACAACTCAGGCCAACATGTTCTCCCTTGTGAATGCCTTGGATAAAGAAAAGGCTTTCACGCACCCAGAGCTGAACGCCATCTTCATCGACAACCACGACAACTCGAGATTCGCGAGCAACAATCCACGCATGGCCTTAGAGTATACGAAACAAGCACTGACATTTCTCTATTCCTATCCCGCAATCCCTGTCGTCTATTATGGCACCGAGCTCGGTATGAGCGGGGCGTACGATCCTGAAAACAGGCGGTTCATGGCTTGGGATACGGTCGAAAACAACGATATGTTAGCCTATGTCAAGCAACTTGCCGAGATTCGCGACGTGTACATGGAAGACTTCGTACTTACCTATCACGATAAAACGAGCATCGCCTATGAACTATCAAACGGTTCCGAGAAAATGCTCATCGTCATCAATTCGGAGGAAAAAGATAAGTCCATCACATTCGACTATGCAGCGGCATCGCTTACAGATTATGAAACAGGTGAGGCACTCGCGTCGTATGACGGCAACACATTCTCGGAGACACTTAGCCCCGTCTCTGTGAAATTCTATATCGTCAATTAAAAAATAAAGGTGGTGTCACTGCTCCTATTGAGCGCTGGCACCACCTTTTACGTTATATCCGTATTCCGTTCATCGTATCTTTATTCCGTTTATCATATCCGTATTCCGTTCATCCCGTGATTCGATTGACTGAGGGATCTTTCAAGATTTGTCATAAACGTCTCGAGGTCCTCGCCAAGATATTCGACGATGCCATAGTGCAAGGCGATTTTGAGGTCTGTTCCAAAGGCATAGGCTGCAATATCGCTCTGAATGACTTCAGCAATGGACACTGCAATCTCTTTAGGCGTCTTTGGAAAGATGACCATGAACTGTTCAATGCGGTATCTACCAAGTATGTCAGTCTCGCGTAGCCTATCCTTTAAAATGTCGGCAGTTCGTATCAGCACGTAATCGCCAAAGGGATGGCCTTCAACCGTATTGATGGTCATAAAATCGTCGATTTCAAAGAGGGCTACAGTGAGAAATTGTGTGTTGGCGCGCACGGCGTCCATTTCACTCACAAGCCTTGCGTCCATCCCCATTCGGTTAAGCGTATGTGTCAGGTGATCCGTATATGCTGGGTTATTGTCAATCGGTCCCGCATCTCTTTCGGCTTCGATTGCTTTAAGCTTGCCTTCCGTCACATCGAAAGTGATTCCCGCTGCGATTAGTGGCTTCCCATTGTCATCGCGCATCGTCACGTCGCACTTGTCTTGAAACCAGCGGAACCCACCGTATTTTGTGCGGATTCTATACATCACATCAAAGCTGTCTGATTCGCCTTGAATGATCGCCAATATCGCATCTCTTACGGCTGGATAATCCTCTATATATATTTTTTCTGTGAAAAAAGCATAAGTCACACGATCCGGAAATTCATCGTCATCGTATCCCAAAGCGCTCATTTTAAGTGGGCTAAAGTTTATCAAATGCGTTTCGATATCCCAAGTCCAATTCCCAAGATTTTTTGAATGAGTCATGTTGCCCCCGTTTTCTAAATAATTCCATAATGTGAATCGTTTACCTGATTTCATTATATCATAAAATTTATTCAGTAATGATGCGTTTTCCTTTATTGAAGGTCCACCCTAAGAACAATGAAGTGGCAAAAATGATGGCCAACTGCCAACTCTGAAGCATAAAGCTCTCTGGCATAAACAGTGCGAAGCTGTTGTTCAGTAGGTGTAGCACCATCGATGGGAAAATGGAGCGCGTCTTAACAGCGGTATATCCAAAGGCTAGTCCAAGGGCGAACGTCGGTACGAGCCTTACAAAATCCAGATGGACGATGGCAAAAGCAATCGCTGTCAAGATGATGGCCCATTTTGCGCCAAATGCTTTTTCAAGCGGTCTGAGCGCAAACCCTCTAAATAAGATTTCCTCACAGATAGCAGGCGTCAACGCGATAAATAAAAACTGCTTCCATGTGGACCACCCTTGTAGCTGATCTTGTAGCTCGACCAAAGTTGGCACCTCAGTGACAAATCCAGAAATCAAAACTTGATAGAGCATGGACAATGAAAGTGCCGCTATCCAGAAGCTGATCCCAGGTAAAATACCTCGGCTGTCAGGTGCATTAATACCTATGGATGTCTTTAATGCCGCTTTCAAGTACCAGATCAGGAGCAACGGCGCCAACATAAACACGCCGTATTGACTGATGTAAAAGACACCTTCAAACGTCAGATAATTTGGCAATATCACGCTAAGATTGATATAGAGCACTATGATGACCGCGAGTCCCATAAAGACGTCAGCCGCTTCTATGGTCTCTCTTTGTTTGATTTTCTTTCTTTGAAGTCTAAAGGAAAGCTCTTTTCCAGATCCGAACAAGATTTTCTCCGTCGTGAACACCTTAAACATAAAGGCGAGGCTCATCACAGCAAACAGCAAATTGACGAAGAATGCGATGGAAAAGAAACCGAAGTCAAAGCGATTGATTAAAGCTTCTTTGATGAGAAGTGTGGCATTGAGAATTGGAATCATGCTGAACATCGTGTTCAGTTCGATGCCCGGCGTCGTCGCGACATATGCGGGTACCATGAACAAGAAGACGAGCGGTGTCACATAGGCACCAGATTCTTTATAACTGCTTGCAAACATGCCAACTGCTATACTGAGACCCGATCCGATAAACAGAAGCGGAATCAATGTCAAGAATATGCTGATAAACAGCTTTGGCGACAATGTAAACCCGAGCGCGTTCATATCCACAAAGAGCGGCATCATCAGATAGACGCCAATCAGTATAAATGCCATGGAAGCGACCGAGAACAAGATGCATGAAAACAACTTGCCCATTACCATCTCCACGCGTGTAAGCGGGACTGAAAGAAGCGTTTCCAAAGTTTCAGATTCCTTCTCTGCCGTCGTCAGCTCCGTAGAAAAGTTGATGATCATCATCATCGTGTACAAAACGAGCACGAGTGGTAAAATACCAGCGAGATTGCGGCCAGTTACCTCTTCTTTGCTGGCCATATCGGAGGCGACAAGTTCTACAGAGGTTGATTTTTTGATATCGACGCCTTCTTCATTCAGGAGATTATCCCTTTCCGCTTCGGCAAACACATCGAGCACTTCCATGACGCGTTCACTTGCCCTTGTACCGGATGATCGTCCAAAATCGTATTTGAGTATAAATGCATGCCCATCTTCCGCTTTATCATATTCCAAAACCAGATCGACCTTTCGGTCTGCGATGGCCTGGTCCAAACCTTCGGGTATGTCTGAAGTCTCAATCATATCGATGTGGTCTGCGTTTTTTTCAAAGAGCCAGGTTAATGCTGTGGGAAGCGATTCGCTATTTGCATTGTCATAATAGATGAGGCTTGCCGTTTCGGCTGTCGTTGCCTCCGTTTTATCTGAAAAATAAGTGTAGCCATAAATCAAAATCGGCAACAAGATAAATGGCGCGATCAGACCAAATAGAATGCGTTTATTTCTAAGCAAAACGCGAGATTCTTTTTCGATGATTTTTAAGATGCGACTTATGTTCATTTGCTGTCACCTCCAAAAATCATGCGATCGTTCTTAAACACGAGGTTCATAAAGACGACGGCCAGTAAGGCGACACCCATGTTGATGACAAACACCTGAATGATGTAAAGCCATGGGTAGCTGCCGAGGAAGGCTTCCTTCATGAGCATCATAGCGTTGGTGATCGGCAAGGCGTAGATGAGTGCGCTGCCTTCGAGATTGGGAATTAGGAAAATATAAGTTAAGCCCATGAGCGCGATAAGTGCCACTGAGGCATAGGATTGCGATTCTTGATACGTTCTCGCAAACATGCCAATGCCAATGAAGAGTGCGCTGCACATGATCATGATCGGAATCAACTGGAAAAATAAGAACAATAGCGTTCCAAAAGTTATCGTGAGATGAATTTCTTCAAAACTGCTCGAAATTAAAACGATGAGCGGGAACATGGACAGTATGTTGATACCGCCGCTGATGAGTCCAACCGTGGTGCAGGCGAACAGCTTTCCAGTGATGATCTCGTAGCGACGAATCGGTGCGGAAAATATCGTTTCAAGCGTTGCACGCTCTTTTTCACCAGCACTTAAATCCGATGAGAGTATGTTCGTGCCCACGATGCCATAAAGGACAATAATAAAGGGCAAAACCATCCCCATAATCATGGATGCAAAGCGCGAATCGCCTTCACCCATAATGTCCTCATGATCGATGACTACCATATTGTCATAGGCCTCCAAGAGACCCAGTGACTTGAGCTCACTTGTTCTAAGGGATTCAAGGTATTCATCGTAAATATCTGATACGGCATCATACGCCCTGTTGCTATAATCAAAATTTGAATGGTAATTAAACACATAGGCTGTGTTGTTATCGACGTCTGTATTCGAGCTATCCGCTTCTGTGCGTGCATGTAGATAGCCACCTACTTCGTCAAAGTTTAATGCGGCAATCTCATCCGCTGTCAGACCTTTTCTGCTTACATTCAATTGTTCACTTTCATCGAGTTTAACATATAGAGCTTCTTCAACCAGTTCATCCACATAGATTTGGAGGACTTCCTGATCGTTGCTCGAAGACACGAGATTCATGACACCGATCAAAAAAATCATAAATATAGGATAGATCAGAATTGGCAAGAAAAGTGTAATCAACGCTTTTTTATCGCGAAAGAACGTGAGCATCTCCTTTTTGAAAACCATCATAATTTTATTCATTCTGCATCGCCTCGCTGTCTATATAGTGCAAGAAAATATCGCGAATATTGTCTTTTCCCGTTTTCTCCTTAAGACTTTCAAGTGACCCTGTTTCAATCAGTCGTCCTTTGTGAATCAGACCAATTCGATCACAAAGTGCATCGGCCTCTTCCATATAATGCGTTGAGAAGATGATGGTTTTGCCGTTTTGTTTTTCCTTGAGGATAAAGTCTATGATGCTTCGGCTCGTGAGGATATCAAGACCAAGTGTTGGCTCGTCCAAGATGTAGACATCTGGATCGTGGATGAGACATCGTGCGATGGATGTCTTTTGAACTTGACCCGTAGAGAGCTTTTCAATCACTTTATTTCTAAAAGGCACCATATCCAGACTCTCTAGTATGCGCTCGATGCGTCGATTGAGTTCATTTTTTTCAATGCCGTAGAAGCTGCCAAAGAATTTCATCGTTTCAACTGGTGTCAATTTTTTATATAGCTTCGTGTTTCCAGATAAAAAGCCAATGGATTTCTTCACATTTTCAGGATCTGTTGAAACGTCAAAGCCGTTGATTTGAACACTGCCTTCCGTTGGGCTCATGATCGTCGACATGATGCGAAGCAGCGTCGTTTTACCTGCGCCATTTGGACCTAAAAGACCGAATATTTCTCCCTTTTCAATGGCCAAATTGACATCTTTGACGGCGTAGACGTCGCCAGCTTTTTTATCGTGAAACACTTTAGAAACGTTGTTGATCTTTATCATATTGTCCTCCTACGATTGTTATAAATAATGTCTCTATTTTATCAACTTCCATATGCGTAACGCTTCAGCCACAGACCACGCCTGTGCCGAACAACCACGCTGCGCATGCGGCTCGCCACCTTCAAAAATCTCTGAAATGCTGCCGTGTATGCCTTCGTCCAGGTGTGTAAACAGCACCTCTAAATTGGCCTTGACGATTGAACGGTCATGGAATGTCTTTAAATGCGCTTCGAGGTATGGCCCAATCAGCCAACCCCAAGCTGTGCCTCTATGATATGCGCCATCTCGACTGAGAAGATCGCCTTCATACGTCTTATTGAAATTTTTATCCTCACGTCTTAGTGTCAACAGTCCATAAGGCACTTTGAAATGCTTCGTGACGTAATTGACGACGGCTTTCCAGTGCCTTTCTTCCAGCACGGGATACGGCAAACTCACGGCAAAGATCATATTCGGTCTAGGGATATCCACTGGCTCACCATCGATGATAAAGTCGTAAAGATTTTGATCCTTTGCGTTCCAAAAGGCATCGTTGAAGGACTGCTTAACTTGCCCTAGCAACGCTTCAAAATCCACTTCCATCGCTTCGTTGCCGATGTTCAGATGCTTGGTCAGCTTGTTCATGATCGCAAGGGCGTTATACCACAGCGCGTTGATTTCTACTGCCTTGCCATGTCTCGGCGTGACGACCCAACCGTTCACTTTGACGTCCATCCATGTAAGCTGTGTCATTTCATTGCCCGAGCTGAGTAGACCATCTGTATCCATAAAGATGTCGTTGATTGTACCTTGTAGATGATGGTTTAAGATTTGCATCAATCGAGGATAAAGGCGTCTGATCGCGTCGAGATCGCCAGTGGCTTCATAGTATGCGTTCACGGCATTGAAAAGCCAAAGTGTGCCATCTGAAGTGTTATACATCGGCGCTTCGCCCTCATCAGGGAAATTGTTAGGAATGATGCCCATATAGGCCATCTCTATGAAGCCTTCGATCATCTGAAGTGCTTCCTCACTGCGTCCCGTTGCAAGCGTCAAGCCCGGAATCGAGATCATCGTATCGCGTCCCCAATCGCTAAACCACGGATAACCTGCGATGATGCTCATCTTTCCAGTTGTTTTCCGGTACACGATAAAGTCATCTGCCGCCTGAACAAGCCGTCTGAGCGTCACATCTTCTGAAGAAGCTGTTGCACCTGCACGCTCCATCAATTGTTCGTAACGTACGATACGGTTCGTAAACACGGCATCCGCAGGCTGGAAGTCTGCCGTTATGTTGATCAGCAAATCAATTACATGTTTGCCTTTTTGAAGTTCCAATGCAAATACACCCAATATGACGTGCGCCTCTTTATCTGGATACCCGCGTTGCGTCTCTATCGGGTAATAGCTCTCTGGTGTATTTTCGTGGCGCGGCTCAAAAGAAAGTAGCCCTTCGTCTACGCCTTCAACTTTCAAGTAAACGCTTTTCCCCTTTGCCTCTGCGAATAAGATGCGCTCTTCCATATCATATGACGCACGATAATCTTCAATATTGGCTGTTAAGGCGTCGTGATGGTCTCTAAAATTGAACCAAGGTGTCAACTCAAGTGTCGCGTCCAACTTTGAGTCAATCTCATAGCGTACCGCTAAAAGATTGGTTCCATAAGCCATGGCAATCGAACGCGTCACACTTATGTCTGGTGTGTTCAATTGAAAAGCCTGACTGATTACGCCTTCATGTTTGTAGTTGGCAAAATGCGTCTCCGTTTCAGGGTTCCCGGTAACGTTTTCATAGGTTAATGGATAACGCTGACCTGCTACTTCAAATACTTCTTCTATTTTGGATATCAAATGCATTCTCTCAATCGGTGGGTTGTAGCTCACTGTATATAAACTATGATATTTGCGGCAATTGACTTGGTCGAGCGTTGAAAAGCTATAACCGCCAAGTCCGTTGGTCATCAAGTACTCATGATTCATAATCTCGTAAATCGACTTTTTCATAAAATGCTCCTTTTTCTTTTATTGCAGTTGTTCAAGGATTGCGACAACTTCATTTAAAATCGTTTCATTGCCAGCGATGACAAGACCCTCTCCCGAAAAACCATGTCTCGCGCCAGACAGTCTATAGACTTTGCATCCAGCTTCGACAGCGAGCATCGTTCCCGGTGCAAGCTCCCATATGTTTTTTGAAAATATGATGTGGCAACCGTTCTTACCCGATGCCACAAAAGCGAAGTCAACGGATGACGCGCCCTGTATGCGAACGCGCATGGCGCGTTCCACCATAGCACCTATGGCTTTAAGCTGAAAACCTCTCGATGACGGATTGGATTTTGAAAAATCTCCAAATGTCACGATGGCCTTTGTCAGTGGCAACACCGGATCTATCTCAAGTTTCTTATCGCCCAGAAAAGCGCCTTTCCCTTTGACAGCATAGTACATTTCTTTGAGCTCTGGCAGAAAAATCAAACTGAAAATAGGTTCCTTTTCCACAAGCAAAGCGAGTTGTATGCCATAATAAGGGATGCTTTGCGTAAAATTGAGCGTCCCATCGATGGGGTCGCATACCCATGTTCTCTCCATCCCAAGTGTCTCGTGATTCTCTTCCTCGCCGATGAATCGATCATCTGGAAAGAGCGCTATAATCGCATCTTTAATTCGACGCTCCATGGCAAAATCAAGATCGGTCACGATGTCCTGTTTGCCCTTGTCATGCACTTCAAATACTTTATTGTTCAAAACCACCTCATAGGCGCTTTGTACGATTTGTTTAACACTGCCTATCCACTGATTGTTCACTTTTATCTCCTAGTTCATGACATCACTTATATACCCAAAGTATACCACAATTTACCTATGTTTTTTAAAAACACTTGACACATAACGCTATATTTGATAAATTATTAACGAATAGACGTTTTGTAAATGAGAGCTCTCTTATTTATGAAGCATGCATCGTATTGGAATAAACAATTAACCTTAGAAAAAAGAGCAATCTGATTTTGAAGGAGACATTTATAAAGATGCCAAGCGGGTGGGATTATGACCTTTTGCTTTGCGCCCCTGATAACTGCTTCTTAGGATCAACATTTGGATTGATCGGGAAGTTTTTAATTTTTTTTGACTCAGAAAGTTGAACAATTTCGAACTGAATCATTTCGAATTGCAATTTTTATATTTGATGGAGGATTACGTGGAGAGAATAAAGCGATTAATTGACACATTGTTTGTAGAGGAAGATTTATCAGATGAAGGGTTACTGGAAATCATCGAAGGCATCGACGCAGAGACTGCCCCTTACCTATTTGGAAAAGCACTCGAGAAGAAATCACTCTATTATAAAGACACCGTTTTTATGCGCGGTCTCATCGAATTTACGAACTATTGCAAGCAAAACTGCAACTACTGTGGTATCCGTGGCAAAAATGACAAAGTCGACCGTTATAGACTCAGCAAAGAGATGATCATGAACTGCTGTGAAGAAGGCTATGAACTGGGCTATCGCACATTTGTCATGCAAGGCGGAGAGGATCCATTTTTCACGGATGACATCCTCGTGGATATCTTGACGACTATAAAAGCAAAATTTCCAGACTGCGCGATCACGTTATCTGTGGGCGAACGCTCAAGAGAGAGCTATGCGGCGCTGAAAGCCGCTGGTGCAGACCGTTACCTCCTTAGACACGAGACGGCGACAAAAGCGCTCTACGAATCACTGCATCCAGGAATGAGCTTTGAAAATAGGCGCGAATGCCTCTACACACTCAAAGAGCTTGGCTACCAAGTTGGTGCGGGCTTCATGGTAGGGTTACCAAACCAAACACCTGCAGATCTCGTCGCAGACCTAAGATTTATCAAAACGTTGAAGCCTGAAATGGTGGGCATCGGTCCTTATATTCCACACGATGATACACCACTCAAAGGCGCTACTGGTGGCACAGTGGAAGAAACGCTCATCATGGTATCACTTGCGAGACTTTTATTACCACAAGCACTCTTGCCATCGACGACCGCTATGGGCACACTCGATCCAAAAGGCCGCGAAAAAGCATTGAAGGCCGGTGCCAATGTCGTCATGCCAAACCTTTCACCTACGGACGTGAGAGAGAAATACGAGCTTTACAAGGACAAGATCTGTACGGGTGACGAAGCGGCGCATTGCCGTCAATGTATCGAAGGCCGTATCAAGAGCTCTGGCTTCAGAGTGGATATGGGTCGTGGCGATCACGCGTCTATCGCGATTCCAGATGAGGCGAACACCGTTCAAATTAAAATCTGACAAAAAAACAAAACAGCTCTTGATGCGATCATATCGCGTCAAAGAGCTGTTTTTTATTCTAATTGGTTTTATATTTTAACTGGTTTATCCTTATAACATCGTCAAAACAGACGATAATAATGTCTTAACGACTAAAAATACGACGATAAAAACAATCGATACGACGAGATTGCTGATTCGCGAGTGTTCAAC
Organism: Acidaminobacteraceae bacterium; assembly: GCA_942493125.1. GTDB lineage: Bacteria > Bacillota > Clostridia > Peptostreptococcales > Acidaminobacteraceae > Fusibacter_C. Next base: position 1,902,051 of record OW818667.1, read on the forward strand.
CGGGTCTGAACCGTCTTGGTTGATATAATAGTGCGCTCTGTAGCCAAGGCCGATATCGATGATGCTGAGCATAATCAACAAGACTGCAGTAAAGAAGAATATCTTATTCATAAGATCAAATCCCTTTGTAAGGGTTTCAACCAATACTTCAGCATCAAAAAAGACATCCATGATATTGCCTGAAAGCATGGCCACACCAAAAGCACTTAGAATACTGAGGATCGCTAATACGATAAACGTTTTGATGATGAAAGAAAACGATCTTCTGCCAACACTGCTCTCAGAAAATACCATTTTTTCAAGTGGGTGATAAACGCGTTCGTATTTTTCGTCATATGCTTTGACTGAAATCTTCGCGATATCACGACTTAAAAGGTGTATCACACTGGTCTTATCTTCGACGAGCATCGTGCTATCTTCTTTTCTGGCTAGTTCGAAATACTTGTCTTTCTCTTCTTTATTCAAGCCTTCAATGTGTAGGACTTCGCCGTACTTCATGTGAATGCTGAGTGCATACATCACTTTTGGTTTTACTGCTGTTTTCGTTGTTTTGTTTTCGCTCATCCACGACCTCCAAAAATATACTATTTAAGTATTACCATTTTTACTGAATCCTCAAACAATAACAGTACAAATATTATACCATATTTATGGCAGTAATACCTTGAGATTTGGATTAGCTCATTTTTTCGAGCTCTTCGATGAAGCTGCGCTTGACGTCTATGATTTCAAGAAGGACGTAATAGGCAATGGTCGCGGGGCTATCATTTGACACCATCCGACCTTGTATATCAACCAAAAGGGCATATGTCGCTTTTTCCTGCTCAAGTACGTATGAGACAAGTTCCTTTCGATCTGAAATGTTTATCGGCATAATGATCCTTGAAAACTGATTGACCAACGACGAAATTTTATCAAATACCCAAAAATCGATGCCTTCAGCAATCGAGTCAGTAATGTTGTCAACCAATCGGTTGTAATAGACAATGTCTTTTTCAAACTCTCTTATGAAGACGCCGATCAAAAGGCGCAGACGTATGTCACCGCTATTTTCCTGCAGCTTCACGTATTCATTTTTCTTTTTTTCTGTTATTGCAATGCCTTTTCGCAGTATATCTCTGATATCATACATAAATGTCGACTCCCTCGTCAATAAAACGGTGAACCCCCATTATAAGCTTATTTTGAAGATTTTTCAAGGATGACGTCGAGACAATGCCATCCTAACGTACCACATTTGACGCGTGCCGGCATCTTTGAAAGACTTGAAAACACTTGTGCGTCTTCTAGCTGATCAAGCTGCGCTTCTGTCAATGAAGTCCCTCGAATCATATTTAAATAATTTTCTGCAAGCTCTTTTGCCTCTTCGATTGTTTTACCCTTTATGAGATCGATCATGATGGACATGGCCGCCTGACTGATGGCGCATCCCGTTCCTAAAAATGCGGCGTCTACCACTTTACCATCTTGTAACTGAACTTGTAAAGTCAGATCATCACCACAGCTTGGATTGTGACCTCGCTCAATATGACTGGCCTCTTCGAGGACGTGCCTGTTGTGACCACTTTTATTGTGCATCATGATGAGTTCTGTATATAAACTATCCATGGACATAGCCAAACACCTCCCTTGCATACTTAATTGCCTCTAACAGCGCATCAATCTCTTCCACATAGTTGTAGATTGAGAAGCTCACTCTACAAGAGGCAGAAATGCCTAAATATTTCATCATCGGTTGCGTACAGTGGTGTCCTGCGCGAATCGCGATGCCCTTTTGATCCAGTAAACTCGCCATGTCATGCGGATGAATGCCCTCAACTTCAAAGGCGATGAGTGCGCCTCTTTCACGACCTTCACGAGGTCCAAGTACCGTGATGTATGGCAATTCTCCCAGCTTTTTCATGGCGTATCTTGCAATGCGACTTTCCTTTTCACGTAGTTTATCTACACCGACACTCTCGATAAAATCGATGGCCGCAACGAGGCCAACAACGCCTTCCACATGCTGTGTGCCCGCTTCAAAGCGCTCTGGCACTTCGGCAAATGTCGTGGATTGTTCCTCGACATATTCGATCATATCTCCGCCTGTCATGAATGGTGGCATCTCATTTAACAGATGGTATTTACCATATAATACCCCAATTCCGGTCGGCCCATACATCTTATGCCCAGAAAACACCAAAAAATCCGCATTGATCGCCACGACATCCACATGTAGATGACCAATTGCTTGTGCCGCGTCAACAACTGCAATTGCACCCATTTCATGGGCTTTATCTACCAGCAATTTAACGTCGTGAATAGAGCCAAGACCATTTGAAATCCATGGAAAAGTGACGATTTTCGTATTCGATGTTATCTTATCCAGTTCACCAGGTAGAAAATCGCCCTCTGCATCGATATATAGGTATTTAAGAACGGCACCTGTTTGCTTGGCAACCATCTGCCAAGGCACGATATTGCTATGATGCGATGTGATGGCGATGACGATTTCCTCGCCACTTTTCAGCGTGTTTAAGCCATAACTAAAGGCGATGAGATTGAGCGCTTCAGTCGCATTTTTCGTGAAGATGATTTCCTCTTGACGCCTTGCCTTGATAAACTCAACGACGCGACCTCTGCCATAATCGTATTGCCGTGTTGCCTCCACACTGAGTAGATGCGCGCCTCTGTGTGGGCTCCCATTGCTCTCTTCAAGATATTGCCTCATGCGCTCGATGACCATCGCCGGTTTTTGGCTGGTCGCTGCATGATCGAGGTAGATGAGCGAAGGGTGTTGCGTAAAGATTGGAAAGAGCGATTTATAATTTGAATCCACTAGTTAGCCTCCTATCGAGCGCTTCTTCTATGGAACTTTTAAGTGTCACATCATTCAGCCGCATAAGCACTTCTTCGAAGGATGCCTTGATGACGAGTCTTTTTGCCACTTCTAAAGATAGCCCTCGGCTCATCAGATAAAAGATTTTGTCCGTGTCGAGCTGTCCGATGCTCGCTGCGTGTTCACCGATGACATCGTCTTCTGAACAGAGAAGCGCAGGAATCGAATCGGATTTGACGTGTTCATCGAGCAAAATCACGACTTCCTTCTCTTTACCAACGGATTGGACAGAGCCTTTCTCAAAGAATAGGTTGCCTCTAAACACTTTTTTACTATTGCCACTGAGTGCGCCTTTTGACAATATGGTCGATTCTGATTTCGCACCAAAATGCTTCATAGTAAAAGACAGATCCAGTTGTTCGTCTGTATCACCAAAATAGAGCGATTCAATGGACGCGTTGCTGTGTCTCCCCTTAAGATGTGACTCGTAAGCGACGGCTTTATTTCTACTGCCAAACTGTATGTCCACAAGTGCGAGATTTGCCCCTTCTTCTACGACTGAAAAATTTTGATCGAAATGGTTGTCCGTAGTGCCTAGTCTTTGAACTTTTATCACGCGGACCGTACTGCCACGCTTGGCGATGATGCGCGTCGTACCATAGTGTTGACGGGATTCAGTATGTGCTTCAATTAGCGGTTCATTTGGAATTTCAACATTGTCTTCATCTGAACCATAATCGATATAAACATCGAGTTTTGCACCTTCTTCAGCTATGATGAGAAAATTGTCCACCATGTCAGCGTTGAGCTTGTAAGTGAGCTTGACACTAGGCGCTGATAGACCTCTGGATTTTGACTTTATAATGTAACCGTGATTGCTTTCGGCATCTATATACGTTTTAAAGGCGTCACCTAAATGTTTCGTGAAAGCCAAGTCGTCAAAATCGATTTGATTCGATTTATCATATGGCAGAATCTCCACGCCATCACCTTCCAAACTGAGGGTTTCCACCGCTGTTCTTGAGATGCTTGGAAAAAGATTTTCAGGGAGTACGAGTCGCTTCCAGACAGGACGCGCATATTTTGTTGCATTTGTCATATTCGTTGTCATAGTCTCCTCCATTAGCCGATCGTCCCTTCTAGCTCAAGTGTAATCAAGTTGTTGAGCTCTACAGCGTACTCAAGGGGCAACTCTTTTGTGATTGGTTCGACAAAGCCTCTGACGATCATCGCCTTCGCCTCTGCTTCACTGATGCCTCGACTCATGAGGTAAAAGATCGTATCATCGCTGATGCGTCCGATTTTTGCTTCATGACCGATGTCCACTTGATCGTTACCCACTTCTATGATTGGTAGCGTATCGGATTTTGATTGGTTATCCAGCATGAGCGACTCGCAGTTAACAGTGGCTTTTGCGCCTTTTGCATTTGGTGTCACCCTGAGTAGTCCGCGATAAAACGCATGGCCGCCATCTTTTGAGATGGATTTAGAGTTGACGATAGAGGTTGTGTTCGGTGCCGCATGGATCACTTTTGTCCCCGTGTCGAGGTATTGGCCTTTAGCGGCGAATGTGATGCCGGTAAACTCGCTTGATGCCCCTTCGCCTCTTAAGATGCTCATTGGATATAGCATGGAGACTTTGGAGCCAAATGACCCTGAAACCCATTCGATTCTGCCATCTTTATCGACGACGCAGCGCTTGGTGTTCAAGTTGTACATGTTTCTCGACCAGTTTTCTATGGTGCTATATCTGAGTTTTGCGCCTTCTTTGACAAACAGCTCGACTGCCCCAGCATGTAAGTTTTGTACGGAATATTTTGGCGCAGAGCAACCTTCGATGAAATGCAAGCTCGCCCCTTTTTCAACGACGATGAGCGTGTGTTCAAACTGTCCAGCGCCTTTTGCGTTGAGTCTAAAATAGGATTGGAGCGGCAATTCAACATGCACCCCTTCAGGCACATAGACAAATGAACCACCCGACCATACTGCACCATGAAGCGCGGAAAATTTATGGTCTCTGTTTGTAATCAATGTCATAAAGTATTTTTTGACGATGTCTTCATGCGTATTTATGGCTGTTTCCATATCTGTATAGACGACACCTTGTTCAACGAGCTCTTGCTGTATCGAATGATAGACGACTTCAGAGTCGTACTGTGCACCGACACCTGCGAGTGATTTGCGCTCTGCCTCAGGTATGCCAAGGCGTTCAAAGGTCTGCTTGATATCATCCGGAACATCTTTCCAGTCAGTTTTCATATCGGTATTAGGTCTAACGTAATGGACGATGTTTGCCACATCGAGGTCGCTTAAATCTGCGCCCCAAGTCGGCATAGGTTTGGAATGGTATATCTCGAGCGATTTAAGTCTGAAATCCAGCATCCAATCCGGCTCGTTTTTTTCCCTTGAGATCTCTCTGATGATTTCTTCAGAAAGTCCTTTGTCTGCCACGTAACGGTGATCCTCGACGTTGATGACGTCATAGATGCCGCGGTCGACCTCACTTATTACTGTTTTCTTTGCCATGATGTCCGCCCCCTATATGCCAACTGTCGCTTTGTCGTTTTTGTAGCGCTCATATCCGCTTTCATCGATGGCTTCAGCCAGTGTGATATCGCCGCTCTTCACGATTTTGCCATCGACTAAGATGTGAACGAAATCCGGTTTGATGTAATTCAGTATTTTATTGTAATGCGTAATCACGAGGATCGCATTGTTATCGCTAGAAAGCTTTTGAACGGTCTCATATACAGCGCGGATTGCATCAATGTCGAGACCTGAGTCCGTTTCATCCAAGATTGCGAGTTTTGGATTTAAAACGGACATCTGTAAAATTTCGTTCTTTTTCTTTTCACCGCCTGAAAAGCCTTGATTCAAATATCTGTCGAGATATTTTTCATCCATATCAAGCTCTGCCATCTGTTTTTTGACTTCCTTGTTAAACGTCGTCATCATCGTCATAATGCCTCCGATTTCTTTTTTTGCGGTTCTTAAAAAGTTTTCAACAGTGACACCAGGTACTTCTTGAGGATATTGAAACGATAAAAAAAGGCCTGCCTTGGCACGCGCATCCACTTTCATCTCAAGTAAATCCATTGGTTGATTGTTTTTTCCGGTAAATGTGACAGCGCCATCTGTCACAACATATGCGGGATGACCCATAAGTACGTTGGCAAGGGTTGATTTACCTGCGCCATTTGGTCCCATAATCACATGTATTTCACCTTTGTTGATCGTCAAGTCAATGCCTTTAAGTATGTCCTGACCTTCAACTTGCGCTTTAAGATTCTCTATTTTGATCACTTCATTTATTTGATTCACTTCCATCGTTTCCTCCTATATACCCTTTGTTTTTATATCCTAGTAATTTAATCGGATTTATTTCATAATAATCGTACACCTTAATCTATGTGCCGTCAACTTGAAAAAAGCAACGTTACAAAATGTTCATAAAAAAACGCCCCACTGCGAATGCGTTCATTCGTTGTGGGGCGTTTTTTGTTTCATCATTTATTTTCTAAATTTAGTTTGTCATCGCATTACTCAACGACGTCTTCTTCTGGATAGATCTTAGGTTCACCTGCTGCGACAAGGACTTTATTGCCGATGAGGAAGAATCCAAGGACAAATACGAGTGCGCCCGTCACGATGAGTAGCCATTCGATGGCGATGATGTCCGCCAAAGGTCCAAATAAAAGCATACCCAGTGGCATCATGACGCTGAAAATCATGGATAAGACGCCGAATACGCGACCAAGATATGCGCCATCCACTTTTTCTTGGAAGAGCACAGTCGCTGGCGTATTGAATAATGGTATCGTGATACCTGCAATCGCCATAATTGATAGATAAACCCAAAAATTCGGTACGACGCCCAATGCGACGATGAGTGCCCCAACCGCAATCGTGGAAAGTGACATGCTGTGGACTCTGTTTCTGAAGCCACCCCATGTTGAGATGAGGATGCCGCCTAACAGCATACCTGATGAGAAGGCAATCTCTATAGCCGTAAGACGCCAAACTTGACTGCCAAACGACCTCGTGACCTGTAGAGGCGTCAGTATCGCCACTGGTGTGATCAAGAAGTGGAAAACAGCGATAAAGATATAGAAGCGGCGAATATAATCGTGGTGCATGATATAGTCTATGCCCTCTTTTAAATCGGTGAAATAATTGATTTTACCTTTTTCAAGCGCTTTTGCATGCGGCGGCACTTTGAGCAGCATCATGACGTTGACAGCGAGTAGTGCTGTGATGACGTCGATCATAAAAATCGTCGTCAGCGGTGCAAGTGTCATCAGTGCGCCACTGATCATAGGTGCTGCAAGCATCAGGACAGACTGAAGTGTGCCGTTGATACCATTTACACGCATGAGCTTTTCTTCTGGTACGAACTGTGGCAGAAAAGCACTGACTGCAGGAGACTGAATGGACGTTCCAATCGCTCTCACAGCTGACATGCCAAATAATAACCAAACCGATTCATAGCCCATCCAAAACAAGATAGCTGTGACCATCGTTGTCGCGGCAATCATGAGGTCCGAGATGATAATCAATCGTTTTCGATCATATCGATCTGCCCAAACGCCAGCAAATGGCGCCATAAAGAAAGTTGGTAAAAATCCGCAGATGATCGATATCGTCATCATCACGCCGGATTGTGTTTTAAGTGTGATATACCATAGGATGGCATATTGGACCAGTGCGGTACCTAGTAATGAGATGGTCTGGCTCGTCAAAAAGAGAGCCGTGTCTTTTTTCCAATTTTTACTCATAAGATTACCTTAAGTCATGTACAAATTGAACATTGACGCCATCGGGATCTTTGACGTAGAAGAATTGCATCATAGGGTTAGGTTTGATCATGTCACTGACCACGTGGCCCATGTCCATGAGTATTTTTCTAAAATCATCTGCATTTTCAATGCTAAATCCGATAGAGATACCAACAATATTGCCTGGATGAATATCGTGCTCAGCACAGACGAGTTCAATCTCAGTCTCGCCTACGCCAAGGAATGCCAGTTCCATGCCAGGACCGGCATTAAATCGTCTTTTAAGTTCAAGTCCAACTATATCTTGATAGAATTTAAGTGATGCATCCATATCTTTTACATGAATCGTCGTCCATAAGAATTTCATAATTATCCCCCATTTATCGCTATTTTTCTTTATAAATCAGTGTCGACATCGTATAGCCATCGTGTAAACCGGAAATGATCGCATTGAGCCCAGCTCTGACATAGATGCCTGATAGCTTCTCGTTGTACGTGAACAGTCCCGTTATGGTGCTGTAAGTCTTGTGTGAGATTTTCCCAGTTTCGTCCTCATACAAGTTATCCACTAAAGCGACTGGGCAGTACTTTTGGATGATAAAAGCCTCTTTAGCTTTTTCTTCCAGAAGCGCTTTCCAGCTTGCATCGTCGTAGTCCTTGCCTGCACACACACCCTTAGACGCATAATAATCGATGGGTTTGATGATGTAGGCATCACGGTGGGTTAAATACGTGTCGAATGCATCGTCTCTCTTAAGCGGTCTCGTATAAGGCACGTGCTTGTCGATGAAGGCGATTTCGTCTTCATTGAAATACTGACGAAGCTCAGGTTCATAAAGGACTTCAAAAAAGCGTTTCGTATGGATCATCTGCGTCTTAATGGGACCAATCACACACGTTTTGCCCGCTTTTAAGCCATCGATGAACTGTGGAATCTCGTCATATCGGTCCATGAGGTCTTTCGTCACCAATCTACGGTAAACGATGTCTACCTTTATTTTACCATAAAATAGGATGCCATCAACACAAATAAGGTCTCTTGGATCGACAATAATGCAGTCCATACCCTCTTGAATAAATGCCTCTTTAAAGACTTCAAACTCTATAGAGCTGCCTTTGTCGATAAAGTCTAGGATCGCGACTGTAGGTGTATGAGCATCCATTGGAACCGACGATTTATCTAGAAAATCAGCATAGAGCGTTTTCACTTCAGCAACCCAGCTATGGAAAAGCTCATAGCGTTCAAAAGAATAATTCGATTTGAATTGCTTCGTGAGTTTCGTCTCAAGAAGAATCTGGCTGAGCTCGTGATCCTCATTCATCGCTGATGCGCCATCTGCATTGAGTTCACAGAATTGAAAGTCTCCAGGTCCGTAATAGAAAATGTCAAAACGCCCCATTGGCACTGTGGTCTCATAATAGTGTGGCAATCTAATCAGTGCATCGAGCCTATCATCGAAATCAAACAGCTTGCGAATCCTCTCTTGTGCCAAGTATAATTCAATCGTTTTTTTACAGATGTTGTGAATGCCCTCGAGTGCATATTCGAACGTCTTGGTATCCTCACTGCCATACAGTTTTGGAATGTATAAATACGGAACGGGTTGTCCTTTATAGATGGCTTTGGAATGTGCGACGGCATCTTTCGTCTGCACAAAATCCTCTTTAAAACCCTCATAGTCCGATAGAAATGTCTCTACCATCTGACGTTCAAGCGTCATTTTCTGGCTTTCAGTCATTTGCTGGCTTTCGGTCATTTGCCTATTTTCCGTCATTTAATCACCTCCTGTATTTTGATTATCTGTTTAAATGCGTCACGATCTTCTCGATAGGTCCTTTGCATCAAAGTTGTAAATGACCCTTCAGTTTCAAACACTTCTAAAATCTGCTTCATATAAGGACGCTCTTCATCAGATAATGCCTCTATGACATCACCTAGAATCTCGTGTTTGAGCGCTTGAAGCGTTTCATCTATCACACTCATTTTGAGGTTGTTATTTTGCTGTTCCACCCACGCGTCATCGACGCCAAGTGATTTTTCATAGTACTTTTCAAGCAATCGGCTGTTATAAAAGATGCCCTTTATCAAAGCAGCAACACCGAGATTATATGGGTAAGGCAAAGAATCCGGCATTCTGATTTCGATAAATTGCTTGAGCCTCACGTCAGGAAAAACCATGCTGAGGTGATGTTCGAGCTCCTCATCATAAAATGCATAATGCGTCAAAGCCGTTTCGAGTGTCTCATTTTCAGAAAAGACGAGTTTGCCTTCGGTATAGAGCAAAATAGGTGGCAATTTTAACAGATAATTTGCATATTCCGCAAATCCAAACTGCATAGTTAGACTGCCTGGAATCAGTTTAGAACGCTTGATATCCGTTTCAGCCCAAATACGTGCACGCATATTGCTGCCTTCAGTAAAATCACCTTCAAAAAATGGCGTCGCATCAAATAAAGATGCAATGGCAGGTGATAAGAAATTGGCAACTCTGAATTTTTTTACAAAGTCGATTTCGCTGTCAAAATCTATTGAAACCTGCGTTGCGGCTGTGCCTTTCATCATATTGTGACAATATGCACCATTGTTTTTAAAATAGTCGTACATCATGCCATATCTCTTTTTAGGCAACAATGTCAGATCGTCTATTTTTGTAACTGGATGATAGCCAATACCTGCAAGCATCTGGTTTGGAGCAAGCACATCATAAATTTCACCTATGATCGCCATATAGGCATGGTCAATCTCAAGGATTGATTCAAAGGGCTTCAAGCTGATTTCAACTTGACCACCTGGTTCAAGCGTAATCGTGCTTCCGTTTTTTTTAAGGCCAAGAATGTTGCCCTCTTCTTCAAGTAAGATCTCCCATCCGTTATGAGAGAGCGTTTCCATCATCTCACGCTGACCATTTGGTTCAAAATAATCATAACTTCTCAGAGTGTCTGAATCCAAAAGGAAATGTTCAAATTCCATACCGAGCAGTTTTGGTCGATTCACTGCATATTTTCTGAAAAACGTCACTTGTTTTTCGATGTAACTTTCTTTGTTGTAATGGTTGCCCTTCATAAACGCATCCCTTCCTATTTCAGTCCTCTAATGGATTTTATCTATCTATTTTATATTGTTTCGTTTTGCTAAATATTATACATCGAATTATAAATCAATGCAACGAACAGTACATGAACAAAAGATGAATATGTCATCAAGAAAATAAAATGAGCTGTTGTTCATCTAGGTCAAAGATGGCAACAGCTCAATCATATTTTACATATGCATTCATTTCTCAAAGCATGCATTTTATCTTGTCATTTTACTCAAGATCTAAAAGAATTCTGATGTCATAGCTTTCGACATCTAGGTCTTCCACAGAGTCTGGTTGCCCATCGCTCTTTATTTGACCGTTGATGCTGATAAACTCTAGCGTTGCAGTTACTAAGCCGTCAGCTGATTTTATCACGACATTTTGTGTTTGATCCAGATAGTATGTCGCAGCTGCATTTTTAAGATCGATTTCCAGAAGCGTGGTGCTTCCGTCCTTGATTTTTAAAATGGAATCATTTGATGCTTTCACCAAAGTCATCTGATCTTTAAGGGTCGTTTGAGCGATCATGTCATAGTGATTTGTAAGGATAAAATAATCCGCTCCAGTCACTGTAACCACTCTTGTATCATCCTTTGTATAATAATTGAAATAGGTTTGCTCAAATTCACCTGGCCAATAATAGGTCATGTCAAATCCGAGGTGTGCCTTTGCCTTTGATCGATCAAAGTCATCCGGTAAAATCGCAACCTCTTCAAGCGAATATGCATTCAGAAGGAAATCGATTTTTTCCGATATTGCCCGTTTTTGTTCCTCATCCAATGAAGCATTCGGAACGACTTTCCCATCTGTACCTATCATTTTATTTTGTTCCAGCAGGGTAACAAGTCGATTACTTTGATCTGAGAGGGTCATGCTATACCCCGAAAGTGGTCCAAAAAACGTGAGTGTAATGAAAGCCATCAATACTATGACGGTTACAAGTGCCGTGTCGTTTTTCCTTAACCACATGATGAGAAGACTCACCGTCGAGAATATCGCGAGTGCAAAGACGAAATATCGCGGCATTGTCATGCCATAGGCGTTTATGCGAATGCCAATCGCTATGAAAAGCATCGTAAGAGGAACGACCATGAGCGGAATATAGATTTTAATAAATTTTGATAGCCATGGCACTTCGCTTCTTAGATCTCTGATGAAGAAAAGCGTCGTCACACTGACGAGGGCATACCACAGAACCAAGTTGCCAATAATGCCATCAGGCAGTTTGAAATTGAACAGAATCTTCACGAAGTAGGCATACAAAATGACTGTGTACACGCTGACTATTGGTAAAACAATATATAAAAACAAACTTTTGAATATCTTTGAAAAATCTGTTACATCTAAGTCCTTATCAATTTCCGGTACGCTACCCAGGAAATGCGTGACTGCAAATGCACCAGAAACGACGATGAACAAGTCCAGATAGATTTCATCTGGCCAGTTGACATTGAAAAGCGCTTCAATGGTGAAAATCATCATGGCGATACCGCCTAAGATCACACCAGAGAACAGAAGCGTCAGGAAAAATCTGCCCGCAAGATGAAGCACATACCTTGAAAGACCTTCTCGACTGTAAAAATAAGGTGCCATGAGAAATGCAAGAAAGAGGATTGCCCATAGAGCCACAAACCGCATGCCAAAGTATGCATTCATGTCAGTTGGTATCGTCAAATAGTAGACGAACGACATGACTATCGCACCGACAAGAACAAGCATTCGCTTAAGCCCAATGAGTTTATAGTTCTCAATAAAGAGCGTTGCTGCTGCAGTCATTGGTATGCCTATTGCAAGGGTAAAGAGCATTTTTTCAAGTTGATCGGTGTTTGAGTCGTCATATCCCGTATGCGTGAGCATGATGGCGATGATCATAAAGAGCGCTGTAATGCCTAAAGTGACAGGAAATCTTTGTACGGATCGCTTTAATTGTCCTATGATGAATTCGATTGATTCTTTAAATTTGCTCACAACGATCACATCCTTTTTTTAGAAGATTATACATCCCATAATTATTCTGATATGACTATTGTACCCCAAATCCTATCACAATAATATTACGGTATTGTATCATCCTTAAGTCGTCAGATCGCGATCGTAAAACATTTTTATTGCCATCCCTATAAAGCATATCGAAAAACCAATCAGCGCAATCGAAGGCAACACAGCTATTTCTCTATCGAACATCACAACCGAGCTTTCATAAGCTTTAAAAGGTGTGACGTACTTGAGGAACTCGACTTTCTCACTTAAGTCTGCAAGGATTGACATGAAAAATGTCGCCAGTACAAAGCCTGTTGCTGCTGACGTTGCTAATTTTGTCGTCTTGAGAACTGCACCTAATAGAAAGCCAAGTGCCAAGAAGAAAATCTGGATCATACCAAGCGCTATCATGAGAAGCGCAACTTGAGAAAATAAACCGTCACCGTCGTTATTTTGTGCAATCATGACCACTGAAGTGACCAGCGTGGCGATGTTTAGTACTGCGATGTTTATAAGACCCGCGATAAATTTATAAGTGATGACGATGTGTCTTTTGACTGGTTTTGAAAAGAGGAAGTCCGCACTGTGATCGCGTTCCTCTTTAGATACGACAACCGCGCCAAACATGACGGCGTGGATTGAAGCTAGCAATATGAAATAAAGGAAAAACACAGTGTAAAAACCATCAACAGTAGCTATGTTGACTTCGCTGATACCAAAAGCCTTCATGAGCCCTTCAGGCATCGTGGCAAAAAGTTCATTAATATCTGTTCCAGACTCAGCAAATCCAACATATTTCATCATACCTGCCAAGATGACAAACACTTGTGCCACACACCAAATAATCAGCGGCTTCAAGTTCGCTTTAAGTTCTCTTTTTAATATATTCATATTGCCCCCTATATCGATGGCAGATCTTTTTTCGTAAACACTTTATACGTAAAAAAGATGAACATCGCAATTAGAACAACCCAAGCCAACATAAATTTTCCTTGGTATTGCACATTTTGTGAAATATATGCCAGATCAAAATAGCCAAACGGTGACAACCACGCCAATTTTTCATCTTCAAGTGTCTGATTGAGTAAGAAAATAATATAAAACAAAAATACGACACCCATGCTGATTGGCAATACCGTTCTGATTCTTTTGAGGAACACTGAAACGGCAAGCCCAAAGCTTGCAAAGAATAATTGTACAAACAACAAACTGCCTGTAAGCAACATATAGAGCTTCATATCAAAGGCCTTGTCACTGACAAAACTGAGTATGAGCCAATTGGCGACGCTCATAATGACATTTACAATGAGTATTTGAACCAAAACAGCCAAAATTTTCATCGTGATAATACGCGTGCGCTTCACGGGTTTCACAAACAAAAAGTCACCTGTTTTATCTCTAACTTCAGCTGATAGTACTGCAACCCCTAAGTTCATCGCTTGTACTGCACCTGCGAGTACGACATATAAAAACGCAAAACTATAATAGCCTAGAACGTCACCTAAACTCATTGTCGTGAGTCCGAGTGCTTTTCTAAATGCCTCTGGGAAACTAGCAAAAACTTTTTCAAATTCAGCGGCTTGATCCGCAATAACTGGAAAAAGCATCATGAAAACTGCTATCGTACCAACGAGAGACGTGCACCAGACTATCAATGACTTTCTGCCCATTTTAAGCTCCTGCATTAAAATGTTCATATTATGCCTCCTTGTGATAATAGTGCATAAAGATTTCTTCAAGGCTTGGTTCCTCGATCAAAATATTTGTCAGTTTCAGAGTGTGTAAGATGTCCACGACTTTGTTGATATCCCCTTTGAAAAGAAAATGAATGCCATCGCCATTTTTAGTGAGGCTCGTAACGCCTTCCATTTTGAAAAGATCTTCGAAGTTTTGCGATTCCGTTTCAACTGTGATTTTCTTGTAAGTACTCGTTCTCATTTCATTGATATTCTCAATCTTCACGATGCTGCCCTCTTTTATGATGGCAACACGAGTACAAAGCTTTTGAACTTCAGATAAGATGTGTGATGAAAACAAAACTGTTGCACCTTTTTTGTTCTCTTCGAGGATCAAGTCAAAGAATTTTTGCTGCATCAATGGGTCTAGACCACTAGTTGGTTCATCCAGGATGATGAGTTTCGGCTCGTGAAGCAACCCCTGCACGATACCGACTTTTTTCTTGTTTCCGTAGGAAAGATCATCGATGCGTTTGTTCAAATCGAGATCCATTGCAGCGGACAATTTTTCGATGCGAGACATATCGACGTTTTCATAAAAGCTCGCTGAATACTTCAAAACGTCTATTACTTTCATGTTTTCATAGTAGAACACTTCTGATGGCAAATAACCAATTTGCTTTCTAATTTCATCGCCGAACTTGATGCAGTCTTTGCCAAATATCGTTGCAGATCCGCTAGTTGGGTAGATCAAAGAAAGCAACGTTCTTATCGTCGTGGATTTTCCAGCGCCATTTGGTCCGATAAAACCAAAAATTTCCCCCTCTTCCACATGAAACGATACGTCCTCAATGCCCTTATGTTTGCCATAATATTTCGTGAGTTTATTGATTTCAATTATTTTCATACATAACCCCTTTCACATAAAGTGATAAAAATTCAGTCTCTATAAATCTAAAATAGCATAACGAACCCGATGTGACAACCCTGTCACATCGGGTTTAATACTTCTTTAAGAATTACATAATACTTTTATTTTTTTCTGCATACATATGCTTGTCTGCAATTTGAAACAGCGTGTCAAAATCGCATCCATCGTTGCTATATATCGAACTTCCAATACTCGCTGTGACTGTGATATTGTACCCTCCCACTTCAATTTTGAATGTCAGATGGGATCTCAAACGATCAATAACTTTTTGCAAATTGTCTTCATCATCAATCACTGGAACAACGACCAAAAATTCATCACCACCTACTCTAAAGATCATCTCACTTGATCGTGCTGCTACCTTAAGTCTTTGTGCGGTTTCCTTAAGCACCTCATCACCTGCAGCATGGCCATGCGTGTCATTGATTTCTTTGAATTTGTTGAGATCAATCAATAAAATCCCAACTTTATGATCATTTCTATCTGCTGCAGCAAACACTTGTTGCATTGTTTCATCAAGGCTGTTTCTATTTCTTAGACCTGTAAGGTGGTCATGGATGGATTCGTGCTTGATGACTTCATTCGCTCGAACGACTAAGAATGCTGTAGCCGAAAATATCAGTAGCACAATAAAGGATACGATAAATAAAGCGATGACTTTAAAAGTGTCATCACCATAACTGTTATTCAGCTTTAAACCTATCCGCCAAGTAAACAGGTTGTCGTTGAGGTCAAACCAATAGACGTCTTTTGCATCTTGGATTTCTGCGCCATGAATCACCCGTTCATTGGAAGTGATGATGCTTTTAACCCCTAACCTATCTTCAAACGATTTTATAGAATTTATAAAGGCGTCTGCTTTTAAAATGATGCTCGCCTGCCCCCAATAACGGTTATTGAGATCGAGAATAGGATACCTCAAAACATAGCCCGTACCGCCCTGTATGAGATCGACAGGACCTTGAAAGATTGGTCTCAAAGTATTTTTCACTATATTGACGTAGGCTTTTTGTGCCTCGTTTTTTGACAGATCGACACCAATCGTACTCTTATTGTTTTCATAAGGATAGTTCCATACAATCGTCGTATCCTTCAAAATGCCGACATTGTTGATGATATCCATCTGACTACTCAACAAGTTATCCATAAACGTGTAGATATTTTCATCTTCAAGGTTTTGATTTGTCTGCGTGTAGGCGATAAACCCCCTCATGAGATAGATGTTGGAATAGACGAGTGTATTGAGTTCATTGTCATAGATGACAAACAGTTCTGTAGCTTGGATTTCTTTCGCTTGCGACTGACGTGCCATCTCATACCATGCAAATGTATAGAATATTGCACTAAAAAGTGTGCCAGTTATGATGGCGATCAAAATCGCTTTTTTATGTTTCATAAGTTTTTTCATATTGGCGTCACCCCTATAGTTGAGAATAATTATCTATATACATTTACCTATAGTGGATTTATACCAAAAAAAAAAGAGTTGAATCCTTTAAATAACAACAACAAAGGGGAAGTCGACAGTTACATCGAATTCCCCTTTTATGCGTCAGATTGGAAACGCATTTATTACGTTATTGCTTTTAAACTTAACTTTTAAAAATTGAAACTTAACGCTTAATCTTTAACCTAAATCATTAATTTGATTCTCTAACATAACTCTTTAACTTAAATCTTAATCATTAATTTAAAACTTAAACACTTACTTAAATCTAAAACGAACGTACTCAAAACTAACTTCTTAAAACTAACTTTTAACTAAACGGAAATTAAAAATCGTAAATGGTGCTTAAAACTTACTTTTAAAATGCTCTTTCAAATCCGCGTCATCCAATCTGCGAAGAGGAAAATGTCCTCTTGAGTATATTTTACCCAAGAACACATTTTCTAAACTTCTTTTCAATAAAAATGACAAATTTTTTAGTGAGAACATCGCATAGTTTCATTAAAAAATTATCCCGAAAATAAGTGCATCATCATAAACGTCATCAATAAAAAAATGATCCATAAGTCTGCCTTCAAGCGCATAGCCATTCTTCTCAAGAACGCGCGCAGAGCCTATATTTGCAGCAACGACACTTGCATGTACCTTATGAAGACCAAGCTGTTCACCAGCAAAGTTCGTTATCGCGTTGATCGCTTCAGAAGCATACCCCTTTCCCCAGTAGTCTTTGTGAAAGACGTACCCTATTTCCGCTTGACGTGCTTCGTCATCGAAGTTGAAAAGCATGCCCGTTCCAATGAGAACGCCGGAATCTCTCTCATAAATTGACGCGTATAAATGGGTTCCCGCTTCTTCTCTACGCAACATCTCTTTGACATACGCTGTTGTCTCATCAAGAGTGGTCATGAGCTTCCAGCCGATGTAACGCGATACGTCTTCATCTGAAGCATACGTGTGTATCAATGGGGATTCCTCCAAACGCATGGGTTTGAATGCAATTTTAGAGCCTGTTTCCGCTGTGTATAATTTTGGCTTCATCGCTATTTCCATCCTCTTCTTCCAGTATCAAATATATAAACGACATTTGAATCAAGGTTTAACCACTAAGCCGAATAATTTCGAAAAATCTACCGCTTGGCCAGGAGACACTATAGCGCCTTTTAGGTCTTCAATACGAACACCAAGACCTTCGATGTCGCAGTTGCTGAGGTCAATATCAGCCAACTTTGTGCCTGAAAACTGGCTCAACCTTAAAGTACTGTGCTCAAACATCACTTTGACAAGTTCTGCATACTGAAAATCGCTACTTTCCATCTGGCACCTTTCGAAATAAACTTGCTTTAGCCGTGCAAAGCGCATAAAGATGAATGATGCTTTGCAATTTTCTAGTCGTACGTTTTGAAGTGCGGATTCTCTCAGATTTAAACCCATCAGCTTGCAGCCAATAAATTCACTCTTGTGGATGATCGCGCCACTAAAATCTGCATTTGACAAGTCGCAGTTTTCAAAACGCACATTTGTAAGAGAAAGTGACGACCATGTGATATCAGTGAAGTCGACATTTCTAAAAATAACACCCTCAAAGTTCAGAAGATGCATAGATTTTGATTTAATTTTTTTGTCCACTAATATAAAATCGTTATAACAGCCTTCTTCTTCGAGCGCTAAATCATCTATGATCTTATGTTCAATGCTCTTGATAAATTTAGGCGCTAAAAGTTTTAAGTCAACACTACTTTTATTCATATAGGTGACGCTTTGCTTTATGGATCAATTTTAAGTAAATATCTATGAGATAGGGTTCATCTGAAAATTCATCAAGTCTGTCAACAGCGACCCATGTCACATCGCTTGTCTCTTCTGTGTTGATGGTCAGGTTTTCATTTTCATCGGCTATAAGTACGAAAGCTGTGTTAAGATGTAAGTGAGACGATACATATTTGCCATTTTTTACATGGCCATAGACAGGAATAATATCGATTGAAAGCATGTCCGTCGTTAGTGGCACGATATCCTGAGCGCCTGTTTCTTCTTTAGCTTCCTTGACGGCAACTTCGAGCATATCGGTATCGCCATCGGCATGTCCACCCGTCCATGCCCAGGTTTTGTAGATGTTATGGTGGATCATGAGGACTTTGTCCATCGCAGGGTTGAGGATCAAGCCTGAGCTCGTGAGGTGCGCAATTTGGTTTTCACGCGTCAAAATATTCGCCTCAAATGCCTCTATATAATTGAGTATGATTTTTTGATCATTTGCCTCTTGCTCGTTTGACGGTTTAAAATTTTGGATTGCCTGTTTATAATTCATCGAATTCTCCATTTCGTATAATCCATTTATTATCGTAAGTTATCATACAAAAATAGAATATCACAACCAAAAATTGTTGCCAATAAATAAAATCAATCCGGAGGTTTTATGAAACCCACGCCATTTTGTGATCAAATTTTGATACATGTTAAAACCTTAAGCGCAACTGCTGATTTAACTGAAGCGAAGCTCCTGGAGTATTTGGTCAACGCCAGCGTACAGCTCACTCAAAGTCAAAGTGGGTTTATTTGCATCGTAGATGGCCAAGGGCAACTTAAGAGCCCATTTGTCACCACTGGTCAAATGGACATGACGATCACGCCACATTTGACAGCCTACTTAAAAAATATCGATTTATCGCTTCCAATAATTAAGTCAAACGACTACACCATCATACCTATGGCGTTTGAGAACGATACGACAATGGCGATCGGTTTAAAATATCTGTCTGAGTCAAATGGCGATGATGCCCTTTCCATAAAAGTCATTGCAGAAGTTGGTTATAGACGCCTAGAGCACCTTAAGACGATCAATCGACTCAGAAAAAGCCAGCGCGTGTTCAATTTGACGTTTGAACAAGTTGGCAGTGGCGTATGTCAAACCGACTTGGACGGTTATATTTTGGATGCCAATCAAAATTATTGTGACATTCTCGGTTACTCACATGACGAACTGATAAAACTTCGCGTTAAAGACTTAACCTACCCTGATGATTGGGAAATTGATAAAGTTTATAAAAATCAGCTCTTTAATTATGAGATTCCTTATTTTTCAATGGATAAGCGTTACTACAGAAAAGACGGCAGCCTCATCTGGGTCACGACTACGGTTACACTCATGCGGGGCGACGCTTTTGAAGAGGACTATTTAATCGGTGTGGTTCAAGATATCAGTAAACAAAAGGCTGCAGAAGCTCTAATGATCCAAAATAATGAAAACCTCGAGAGGCTCGTCAGAGAACGGACTTTGAAGCTCGAAGAACTCAACGAGCAACTGATGATTGCAAATACCATCGATCCGCTCACCAGCCTTTTTAACAGACGTTATATCACCAGTAAAATTGGAGATGAAATCTTGAGGTACAATCGTTCAAAATCTCCGTTTTGTTTGATTCTCACAGATGTTGACTACTTTAAAGACGTCAACGATCAATTCGGCCATGATTGCGGCGACGAGGTGCTTCAGACCATCTCCAGATTGCTTCGCAAAGAGGTTCGAAGCATCGATACCCTCGCAAGATGGGGTGGCGAAGAGTTTCTAATACTATTACCCGATACCACGATTGGGGACGCTTACCTCATCGCTGAAAGAATTCGCATGAAAGTTGAAGCG
Organism: Acidaminobacteraceae bacterium; assembly: GCA_942493125.1. Taxonomy (GTDB): domain Bacteria; phylum Bacillota; class Clostridia; order Peptostreptococcales; family Acidaminobacteraceae; genus Fusibacter_C. The sequence goes on from OW818667.1 coordinate 1,922,398, forward strand.
CAACCTTTTACTTATGATGGGGCTACCTTCAACCTTACCATGACTTTAGGACTCTCGATGTATCAAGAGGACCTCACCATGAAAGCGTTGATTAAAAAGGCGGATACTGCCCTATATGAAGGCAAACAATCCGGTAGAAATTGTGTGCGCGGTTAATAACAAAAACGCTCAACGCTTAAAGTGGCTTATCACTTTAAATGTTGAGCGTTCATTTTTTATCGGTTCAATGCAATAAAGAGCTTGACCAATGCTTCGTCGTAATAAGTACCAGCTAAGCTTTCAAGTTCTTCAAATGCATCCTCTTTCGTCATCCCTTTTTTATAGATGCGGTCTGTCGTCATCGCATCAAAACTGTCGCAAATCGCCAAGATCTTGGCTTCCTCAACAATCTGTTCCCCTTTTAGACCCGCTGGATAACCCGATCCATCGAGGCGTTCATGATGTTGGTTGATAATCTTGTAAACTTCTTCATCAAACTTTTCAAGGATAATCTCTCGACAAAGTGTCGGATGCTCCTTCATTCTTTCAAACTCTAGGCCATTGAGCCTCGTTGGTTTATTTAAAATATCATCTTCGATGTATACTTTTCCAATATCGTGAAATCTTGACGCTTTGTTGAGGTTGTATATTTGCTTCGAATGATAATTCAGCGCAAGCCCCATCTCCTTAGCAAGATGATACACCCGATCGCAATGCTCTTTTGTATAATTGTCCTTCGCTTGTATATCACTCAGCATATGAATCATCGTCGATGACGTCTCAATAAAAGACGTTATACTCTTTGGGCTCTGTTGTTCATGTATGATCAAGAGCGTATCTTCAAGCGTATAAAAAGCGTGAATACTCTTTTCTGAATCTATAACAAAGACATCGCCTAAAGTTAATGACTCTTTCGTCTGTAAATCTAAAAGACGCCCTTCAATCATCGTGTATGACTTGATTAAATCATCGCTCTCAGTGGGACTTGTATATAAGAAGACACCTTTCGGCAAGCAATACTTTCCAATATGAAAGCCGTTTTTTGAGAATGTATGCTCAATCCCAGTTTGGCTATGCGTATAAGAAGCATTGTTCTTATCAATCGATTTCTTTATTACGACGATTTCCTTACCCATGTCATTCCTCCCAAATCAAGCCATCATCTGTCATTACACTATTTTACTTATAATTTGTGAATTAATCAAGAGGGCTATAGCCCCTATTCTTGCTGAGAAGTAAGAAAAATTAATAAAAGCCTACTAAAAGCGATAATAATCGCTGAAAGTAGGCTTTTTGTTGCTGATATTGGTTTCATGCTTAATTTGATCGATCTCCGTTGACAAAATAGCCACTCAAATGCCTTAAAACCCTTTTAGCTAGTACCGTTCCAAAAATGCCAAATACCGAACATAGTAGTCCGATGAGTACGAACCAATAATAAGGAACATCATCTACGATCCCACCTATAAATGCCTTCGTAATCGTAAGAGCAAATAGACCTGTATACCCTGCAAACAAAATACTGCCCCAAAACGCCTTTTTCTCATAATCCGAAATCAAATGGATAGAAAGCTGTGTTAGAGCTGTTGTCACTAGGATCGCGATACCCATGAATATATTGACAATTGTCATCGTAAGTGCGAAAACAACACCTAGCTTGAGGATCGTATAGTCGCCTCTGAGTTTGATTTGTATGACGTAGAGAACGGTAGAGACGAAAGGCGCCATAAGGATATACTTGCCTCCCGGTATTGGAAATACGGCACTTATCATATAAATACCTATGCCACCACCTATGATCATCGCCACACTCATGGCAATCAGAGCAATCTCATAATTTTTACTTCTTTGGTTATTCATTTTCATATGCACCCTCATACCTTTTCTGATACCCAAATATGATAGCATAAAACCGCATAAAGTTTCTACTAAATGATTCCTTGATAAGTGGTGGACTAAGAAGTTACAAAATCAATAATCAACTTGTTGACCACCTCGGGCTCATCTTGATTTGCATTATGTCCAGCATGATCGATAAAGTGTAACTTGCAATTGATATCCTCTTTGGCCCACGGTTCAGCAATTTTTTTGATATTGCCCGTCTTGTCATCTGACCCGCAAAGCAACAACACAGGATTTTTGAACCTGAATTCTGGATCATAGTGGAGGCACAAAGTTAAATCAACCATGATATCGATAAAGGTTTTCTTATCGATCCTTGCAAAGCAATCTCTTACATATTTTTTTACATGCGCTTTGTTGCCGCAGGCATTTGCGCTCTGCACAATCAGCGTTTTCCAAGGATAGGCGTTTAACATGAGCTTCGTGCTTTTTAGTAAAATGTTTTCGACAAACGTCAACTTACCTGTGTTTTTGGTGCAATCGATCAGCACGGCTTTTTCGATTCGCTCAGGATAATAATAGGCAATTTCCTGAACGAGGTTGCCCCCCATTGATTGGCCTATCAGTATGGCTTTATCAATCTCATACAGGTCATATAGCCTTAGGCAGTCACTGATCATATCTTTAAAATGAAATTTTGCTCCCGAATCAAGTTTTGACAGACCATGACCTCGAGCATCCCATACAATGAGATGATAGGTTTCATCAAATGCTTTAAATTGCTCATTAAACATGTCATGATCGACGCCAGCGCCGTGAAAAAACAGCACCCATTTATGCGATGTTCCTTTTCTATACCAATAGTGAATCTCACAATTTAAATTGTTAAATACCAAGTGTTCAGTAGTCGCTGTCATTGTCGCACCTCCTAATCTGCTTTGTAATAATGTTTTTCCAGTGATTGCATCATGCGTTTGAATGTATTTATCTGCACCTGCATTTTATTGGCATCCAAATCTTCTATTCCAATCATGCACCCTTCCGCGGTAGCAAGAACAATGTCAAACAATAATTCAGCATCGCTCGGTTCTTTAAATTTCTCATGATCGACAACTTTTAAGAATGCAACTTTCTCAGACTGAAGCATAACTTTCTTCCGATTATCCAGCACGGGCTTTATCTCTTCGAGGTCTTCATAATAAGCGTTTGCGATAAATTTATACAAATAAGGATAGGCATCGATCATATGCATTCTATGTTCAATCGTTTTGTTGATCAACTCAAAAAAGTCATACTTGATGTTTAGGTTAGGTGTTTCTCTTTGCTCATCCAGAAAGGCTATTGCAGTATCAAATAGATATAGGTAGTATTCTTTTTTGTCTTTAAAATAATAAAACAATAGTGACTTGGATATATTGGCTTCATTGGCGATCGCAAGCATGGAAGCTTTTTTGTAAGGATACAAGGCAAAAACTTTGTATCCAGAATTTATCAAATTCTTTTGCTTATTGATTGGTAACTGAAAATAGGTTTCATTCATAGAATGCTCCTTCTTGACCAAAACGGTCAGTCGTTTATATTTATATTCTAACCCCACTGACCGTTATGTGGAAGGCCCTATTCTATTGATACTTCAGATGTGATTTTTGTTTTCTTTTCCAATCCTTGTATAAAGTGTATAATTGTTATATCGATATAGGAGGTTTCCAATGCAGCTATTCATTATAATTTCAGCAATCCTATTAGTAGGTTTCATCGTCACTTTTTTTGATAGACGACGTCAGATGAAAGTGCTCAGAGAAAAGCTTACTCAAAATTATGGTCATAAACCTGATAAGAAGAAAATGGATTTAGAACAAATCAAAATTTATTGGGATGATATACATATTAAATTTGACCAAAATGAAGTGATCGACGACGTCACATGGAATGATTTAGATATGGATGACGTCTTTAAACGCATAAACATTTGCAACAGTTTTGTCGGCGAGCAAGCGCTCTACGTGATGCTCCACCGCTTACCAAAAGACCAGTCCTCTATGGTGGAACTCGAGAAACAGATTCAGCATTTTGATAGTGTGGATTCTAAACGTCTCAATGCACAAACCATTTTATCACAGCTTGGGACAAATACGACTGCTTATCATTTGCCTAGATATCTTTCAAAGATTGAAGACTATAAGCTCAAAGGCATCTGGCTTTACCTTGTTATGCAAGGTTTGCTGCTGTTATCACCAATACCAGCAATCATCCTCTCAGATCCAAAATTATTTCTAATACCAGGTATTATCTATGTAATTAACTTGGGTATTTATGCTGTTCAAAAATACCGTTACGAAGGCGATATTGACTCACTTTCAAATTTGCTGAGTGTTGTTAACACCGCCTCAAATTTGACGAAGATTGATCATCTTGACAACCTTGAATCGATCAATCGATTGAAAGAGATTGTTCCAAAGTTTAAAAAGCTCGGCTATATGGTTGCATTTTTTGTGCAAAAGAAGGATGCCAGTATTAGTGGGGATTTCTTCGCCATCATTTTTGAATATCTGATTGGTGGCACACTCATCGATTTTACGAACTACGATCGCGTGATCTCTATCATGGTTAAGTACAGAGACGATTATAACGAACTCTATCACTTGGTTGGTGAAATCGATTTATCCATTGCGGTTGCTTCATTCAGACGCAGTCTGCCGCATTATTGCACACCCGTTTTCACTGAGAAAAAGGAAATTTCAATGACGGATATCTTCCATCCCTTAATTGATACGCCAGTTTTCAATTCTCAAAATCTCGATCAAAATTGCTTGATCACCGGTTCCAATGCTTCTGGAAAATCCACGTATATCAAAGCGATAGCAGTCAATGTACTCCTTGCTCATTGCATTCACACCTGTATGGCCAAGGCGTTCCACCTGCCTCCGGCACTGTTAATAACGTCTATGGCGGTGCGCGATGAGCTCATGGAAGGCGAGAGCTATTATATCAAAGAAATCAAGTACTTAAACCGGATAATCAGCCATCTCAATGAAGACCGCATGATCATATGCATGATCGACGAAATCCTCAGGGGCACGAACACTGAAGAACGCATCGCGGCTTCTACAGCTATCCTAAGGTATATTGTTGGTAAAAATTGTTTGGCGGTTGTGGCATCGCACGATATAGAACTCACGGAGCTCTTAAAAGCGAACTACCAAAATTACCATTTTAGAGAGAAACTGAATGCAAAGGATGTCGCTTTTGACTACAAGCTCTATGAGGGGGCTTCCGTGTCAAAGAATGCGATTAAGCTATTGGAATACGTGGGCTTTCCACAGGAGATTATCATAAATGCAAGGGAAATGATCTAAAGGATCTAGTTCATAAAATAGCGAAGGCGGTAGATTTAATATCTGCCGCCATTTTGTACTATTTTTTTAAGCGCATATTTAGTGCTCCGTGCATTGCCGAGTTTTACAATTATAATTACTTGCTCCCACAAACTGCAATCGTATGATATTTCCTTGAGTCTGGTCCTCTTAACAATTCAATATTCTTAAACCCAACACGTTGCATGATGGGCATTATTTGTTGCTCAGTCAACGTGTTTATTGTATGCCAGTACGCCCCCTCTTTGCCATTTGAAAGCGTTATTACGCAAGTCCCAACTGGTTTAAGGACTCTGTAAATCTCTGATAGCGTCGTTGGCAAATCATCCCAAAAGTAGGCCGATTGAATGCTAAACACTTTGCTGAAACAATTGTCTTGAAAAGCAAGTTGATTGACATTTCCTTGTACAACCCTAGCCCTTCCACTACATACATCATTTTGATTTCTATTCGTAGCCGCACGAACCATCGTTTGGGAGATATCCAATCCGATGACTTGATCGACAGTAGGCTTCTGCAACAAAAGCTTCATGGCATAGCCTGCACCACATCCTAATTCTAATAGACTTTCATTTTTTGAAAGACGTAATTGTTCTATCGTCCATACGGTTTCAATCCGGTGTTGAAGGACCATCTTCTCACCGAATAGCGTTCCCCAAAGTCCTTCCGGTTGCTTATGTTGTTTGTCAATAAACGCTTGAAGAAGCTTATTCATTTTTCCCACACTTCAGTAATATCTAAACCTAATACTTCGTGATACCAATAGAGCAACTTTTTCGTGTCGACAACAACGTTCAAAAAAACACTACCTTTACCTGTGATTTTTGACATGCTCTCACCTCCTATAATAAAAGACTTAACGCGGATCGGTAGATAAATTTCTATCTGTTTTTTATTTTTTAAGCGCATATTTAGTGCTCCTTGCATTGCCGAGTTTGACTATAATGTGCTTTTCAGTCATTGATTTTAGAATATCACCCGTCTGAGATCGCCCTAAAATCAATCCTTTTTCTATTTCAACTCTTGTCAAAGTGCCATTCGCAAGCAACATTTCGTAGACTTTTTCCTCTCGATTATCAGAGAAAAACTTCGCGTTAGGTTCATTCACTTGTTCTCGTCCTTGCCCGTTTACCTTTGGAAGAACCACTAAAATGCTATTGTCATATACGCTAAATATTGGTTTTTCCTTATAACGTCTGTACTGTTCTTTGATCCTTCTTACTCCAGTTCCAAACTTTTCAATAAGGTTGAGTCTTCTGAATACATCCGCAACTATGCGATTCCTCACAAGTGAAATGCTGCCACTTTCATATTCATCTACCGACAAACCTACCGGTAGAGAACCGGGAGATACAATCTCTATCCGATCGTTGAAAATTTCAACTCTAATCGCACTATCTCTAGAATAATCTCTGTGAACGAGTGCATTTGCGATGGCTTCTCTATAGGCGACAAGTGGAATTTCCTCAATCGTTTCTCTATAAACACCTTCAATTTTTTCACCGATGTTCAGATGCTTTTTATAAAACAGCATGCACTGCTCATATTGCTCAATAACAGAAACACCCTCAAGTATGTCACGATCTACAATCCTGTTTACAGAGTGATCTTCATAGGCGATTAAATTGATTATTGAGGATTTCATAGGGTTGAAGTCAGAAAATAAAACAGCTGCATTTGTATATCGATTATGCTTTTTCAGCATTAATGTTCGTAGTAAATCGTCGTTGATTTGTGTAACCCCTATCGCTTTTTTTAAGCGCGAGAGAAGAAAATTAAAGGATAAATCCTCTGTATCACTTTCAAGCTCATCGAAGCAAATATTGCGTCCATTCAAAATAAGTTCTGCCAACGCAATTCTATCTACTTGAACAGTGGATGTGTCATTTCTTTTGTACGCTTTTTCACTACAGTAATAAGGTGTATGCTCACCTTTAAACACATTCAAAATCACTATAAGTTTAGACTCAATCGTTTGAAGGTCAATTTCATAATAAGGTATTGGCTCAATGGCATCGCTGATGCCATGCTCAATTGCAAGTCTCAAGTTATCAGCATCTTCAATACCTATGACACGACCAGTATCATCCATGCCAAAAATAATGCATCCGTTATGAAAGTTTGCATAGGCACTGACGGTTTTTAAAAATGTTTTGGTATATTCACGTTTATATTCTGTGTATTTATTCTCACCTGTCATTAGCACGGTATGATCAGCTCCAATCGGTAGATATGTTTTCTACCGATAGAATATCATAATGTAAACCGCTTTGCAAATGAATTTTCTAAATTGACTTAAGTCAATGCATGATCCTCATAATATTCATATACTTAAAGAAATAGAATACTTATGGAAATTGCATAATTACCTAATAAGTCGCAAATCAAAGTTTCAAACGGCAACAATGGCTTGTTTACGCTTTTCAAATCAGGAATATCATAAAATAGGAATTATACAATTTCATTAAAAAAAGATTATGAGGTGAATATATGGAAAGCAAATTATTAAATAATAGCAAGATAGGAAATATTGCAAGATTAACAGGTGGCTCAATTGTACTAATGGCAGTTGTTGCGATGGTCACTGTCGGCCTTTTTCATGAAACACTGTTTCCTCAGATTGTGACTGAAGAAGTGGTACAAAGACACACCGGAAGCAATGCGCTACTTGTGGCGATTGTAGGCTGGGGCATCATATGTGTGCTTGATTTTATTGTTTCATGGGGTGTCTATGTCATTTTAAAGAACAAGAACAGCATGATGGCTCTTATTTCAGGAGGTCTTAGACTTGTATACACGCTTTTCTTGTGTGTAGCGATATCAAAACTCGTTGTTTTATTCAGTGAAATCAATAAAGAAACCATGTCGTTGACGAACATGGCTGAGTTTATTGAGAATACTGGATCGCAGTTTTACTTTATATGGCAGCTAGGGCTGATCGTATTTGGCGTGCATCTTGTTATGACTGGTATAGCACTGATCAAAAGGTTTCCTAGGATAAAGATTCTATTAATTTTGCTCATCTTAGGTGGAATAGGATATTGCCTCACTAGCGGACTTGTGATTCTCAATTTGTCGAATACATCTGTATATAGTGTGATTAACAGTATCATGCTGCTCCCGATGATTATTGGTGAACTCGGTTTAGGCATTTGGTTACTCGTCAAGGGACATGCGGCGTTTAATGCGGCTTAAAGATTCCGGCGTGATACCTAAGTAGCTCGCTATTTGATGTTGGGGTGCAAGGTCAACTATATGAGCGTGCGACTTTAGCAAGTTTTGGTAACGCTGCATCGGTGATTTAGATAAATGCTGAACACTTGATTCTATACGCTTAGATAGAAACGTTTGAAGCATATTCATAATTAGATATTTAAGAAAAGGATAGTCTTCAAACATGGTATCTTCGGTGTTGAGATCACCTTTAATAAGCAAGCAGTCATCTATGCATTCAAACGTATAAGGAGATGATGCGTTCGTCTCAGGTAAATCAAAAATTGCGACAGCTTGGTGTTCACATAAAAAATCAACGGTGATTTCTTCGCCTTCTTCATCGATGGTAAACTGACGTACACAACCTTCTACGATAAAGTAACAATAGGCAATAGGCTCACCTTGTTTGATGAGCGTGTTGCCTTTATTTTTTTTGATAATATCCAGCTTTGTGATTATTTCTTCAATATCTGATTTAGGAGCCTTGCTATATTGAGATAAAAAATCGACAAGCTTTTTGATATGAATGGGGGTAAGTGATGTCTGCATATTTTTGACTCCTTAGTCTTATTTGTGATACGGTTCAGCGTGTCATTTCAGAAAGTACCCAACTGGATACATCAATTCGGCCTGGTCATTTCCTATATCATCCACGTTCTTATACCAAGGCATCGGGAGTTTCCCTACGAAATCCTTCTCTCCAAGTAGTACGTCTGCTACCCCTTGTCCTTCACTTCCAGGCAGAAAACCCATCACTAGCCCATCCCACTGACTAATATATTCATCGATTATAACTTCTCTGCCTGCTATTATCAACGTGGCTATTGGTTTGTTCTGGGCATTTGCAAACGCCATTGCGTCTTTATCTTCTGGCGATGCGAGGCTCCCTAAAATGGACAGATCCGCTGTATCACCCATCATTTCAGCATAAGGCACTTCGCTCAGTACAAGAAGGATTGTATCCGCTTCCGAAATGCGTTTCACGTCGGTTATAAACGTAATATTCAGCTTCTCCCCTAGATTTTGAAGACCTTCAAGAATAGTAGTACCCTTTGTAAGCTTTTCGCCAGCGACATCTGCCACACCTTGCCAAGAAATGGTCCAACCACCACACTGAATGCCCATATTGTCTGCACCTGGTCCGAGCACAAATATTTTTTGTCCCTTCTTAAAAGGTAAAATATCTTCCTCATTTTTAAGAAGTACCAATGATTTGCTCACAAGTTCAGATGCCACTTGACGATAGGCAGCTTCCCCTAAGGCTTCTGCTTCTGTCGCATTCGCTGTTAAATAAGGGTCTTCAAAAATGCCTGATTCAAATTTAACTGATAAGATTCGACTGACGGCATCATCTATTCTCGATTGTGGTATCTTTCTATTTTCCACATTTTCAACGATGGCTTCTATGGTTTTCAACCACTCGTTAGGTTCCATTAGCATATCGACACCTGCATTGATCGAAAGTTGTACCTGATCCTCAAAATCAGCTCCTGCATCCAGTAGGTGTATCGCCTCCCAGTCGGACACGACAAAACCTTCAAAACCCAGCTCATTTTTTAGAACATCTGTCAGTAAGTATTTATGACTGTGCATCGGTTCCCCATTGAAACTGCTGAAAGATGCCATGACAACTGGAACACCATTTTTCACAAGCTCTGTATATGGTTTTAAATAGATGTCCCTTAGCGCCTCTTCTGACATCTGAGCATCCCCTCTATCAATGAGGTTGCCTCCATTTCCAGTGCCAAATGTGACGCCGCCATCAGCAACATAATGTTTCGCAGTTGCAACGACGCCCGCTTCTTTCAGTCCTTCGAAATATGCATTTCCAAGTGCGGTGACAATATTCGGATCTGTCGAGAAGGATTCATAAGTTCGCCCCCACCTTGGGTCACTGGCGATAGCCACACATGGTGAGAAGTTCCATATGATTTTTGTTAACTTCATCTCATCTGCCACAATCTTTGCCATTTTCTTTACTAGAACAGGATCATTTGCTGCACCAAGACCTATATTGTGGGGGAATATAACAGCGCCTAGCACGTTGGAATGGCCATGTACAGCGTCAATGCCATAGAGAAGTGGTATTTTCAGTTCACGGGACATGATAGCCTCTTGATAGCTGACCATCATCTCCTCCCAGTCCTCTAAAGACCCACTTCCTGGAACGCTGCCACCACCACTGAGAACAGAGCCAAGTCCATATGCCTCTAAATCTTCACTCGTAACCGCACCACGTTCCCCTTGAACCATCTGCGCCGCTTTCTCCTCAAGTGTCATTCGACTAAGGAGGTCCGAAACGCGTTCTGGCGTAGACTTCGATGGATCGAGGTATGTAGGTTGTGATTGCCCTTGCTCCTCCTGCTCAGTTGATATTGAGGGGGCTGGCGTCTCTTTGGCACAACCTGTAAGACTCATAAACGCAACTATAAGAATTAGTAAAAATCTGGACTTGTTCATTTGACAGCCTCCATAACCTTAATATTTTTGATAAGTTCAGTGTGAAAAAGACCTCTTAAATTTTCTAAAAAGGTCTTTTTCACAAGTGAATAGTTCTATAAGGTTTAATCAAACATCTATTTTCTCCAATAAGAAATCAAATAAATTCACATGCATAATTCCATCTTTTGACAAATCAATTTTATCCATCGTAATCAAATATTTAGGATATTGATCATTAATTTTTAACAATGAATTCATTTCTCTTTCGTAAGTCAATTCATCCAATGCGGATAAACTCACTTGAAAATATAGTCTATGCAGTCCTTTTACAGCAATGAAGTCTACTTCATAGGACATATTTTTACCTACATTGACTTCATATCCTAACCGCAAAAGCTGTAGAAACACTATATTCTCGATCACATGACCCAAATTTCCCTGTCTATAACCAATAAGTTTATTGCGCAATCCTGTATCGACAACATAATACTTCCCATTTGTTTTCAAACGTTCTTTTCCCCGAATATCGTAACGCTCACATTGATATAGCATATGAGCGTCACACATCAGCTGCAGATAATTATCAACTGTATCAGAAGTGATTTTATGACCACTTGATATCATTGTGTTTTTTATTGCATTTGCTGACGTACTGTTTCCTATGTTTTCAAATACAAACTTGGCAACTTTATAAAATGAGCCTTCATCTCTTATATTGCCTCTAAGAATGATATCTCTAGTAAAAATTGAATCAAATAAACCAGATAATATTGCTTCTACTAACTCTTGTTGCCCAGCCAGACTCACTGCTGGAAAAGATCCAATTCGAAGATATTCATTAAAATAGTCTTCCGCTTTTTGTTCTTCATAACCTTTAAAATCAAGAAATTCTTTAAAAGACAATGGGAATACTTTAATTTCAATATACCGACCAGAAAGGTAAGTAAGATGTTCCCCAGAAAACATTCTAGAGTTCGATCCCGTTACATAAATATCTGCATTAAAACTAACTCTAAGGCTATTGATAACCTTTGCCCATTCTGATAATTCCTGAACCTCGTCAATGAGAAAATACATCCTTTTCCCATTTACCTTTATCTCATTCAAATACACATGCAAGCTAGAACCCTCTTTTAAATCATCAAATTGAAACTTTTCATAATTTATTTCAATGATTTGCTTCGCTTCTACGCCTTGATTAAGCAAGTATTCTTTAAACAAAGCAAGTAAAGATGACTTCCCTGAACGTCTAACGCCTGTAATGACCTTGATAAAGTCATTATCTCTATATTGAATGAGTTTATCTAAATAACTTTTTCGAATTTTCATAAGCATCCCCTTTTTCTAATTATAATTGTAACAATAAGAAAAATCAATACTTTTCATATTACTAGTCGAATTATTGTTTTTATATTCATGTTTTCCTACCGAAAATCTATAATTATTCCAACTGCAAAAAAACGCAGTCACTTATGATAAGGTTCCCCCTTAGAAATCCGGTAAGCCCGATAAATCTGCTCAAGCAGCACGACCTTCATCAACTGATGCGGAAAGGTCATCTTCGAAAAGGACAACGCAAAATTTGATCGCTTGATGACCAGGTCCGAAAGGCCAAGGCTACCGCCGATGACGAAGACGAGGTCGGATTGTCCACTGACGCCTAGATGGTCAAGTTTTTCGGATAGGCCTTCTGAGGTCAGCTGCATACCATTGATTTCAAGCGTGATGACATACTGGGTATCTTTGATTTTGGCTAAGATGCGCTCGCCCTCTTTGTCTTTGATTTGAACCATCTCTTTATCTGACAGTGTTTCTGGCGCTTTTTCATCTGCCACTTCAAGTTGTGTGAGTTGACAGTACTTTGTGAGCCGCTTCGTGTATTCAGCGATGGCGTCCGTGAAGTATTTTTCTTTTATTTTGCCTACTGTAATCAGTGTAATTTTCATCTATTTTTCTCCGTATCTTTTCTGAAGCGCATTGTCATCACTTTTGTCTAGTAGCATGGATTTCACATAATCCGATAGAAATGGCGCATCCGCCTCATTCCAAAGCTTGAAACCTTCCGATTGAATGATCTCTTCTTTATCAAGGCTATCCATGCCAGCAAAGTACCTGCTGTTCAGTGCCACAAAGGTTTCAGTCATAGCTTTGATCTCGTTTGCATCATAATCAAGTTCAGTTAGTCTCGCGCCGAGAAGCTTTCGCGATTCTTCTCTAAAATGCGCTTCTGCTTCACGCTTAAAGTTCTGTAAGAATGGATCAGTTAAACCATTGTCCACGGCGTAACCTTCGACATCAACCCATTCGGTAGAATAACGAATCCCATCTTTATCAAGTTTCAAAACGCCGTAGGTCTGTGGGTATTGTATGAGCGAGCCTGAAACAATTTCAGTCAAGTCCGTTCTTGGGTCGTATTCGATATCTTGAATGTGGATATGCCCTGAAAAATTCAAAGTTATCCCCATTTCTTCCAGTGTTTGAGCGCTTTCATCGGCATTCTCCACGACAAAGCCCTTCGAGTGAACAGGTGAGTGGCTGATGATGTTGTGATGCGAGACGGAGATGATTTTGGGTTCAATTGATTCAGCGTTCGCTTGTACGTTCACTTGTGAGTTTGTCTGCAGTTTGGCCATTTCGCGAATTTCTACATTAACCTCTTCCAACCAATAGAATGTTTCGGCGCGAAGCGCACCTTCCATGACCGGATAGCCAACTGTTTGATTTTGCTCATATTTATTGGTATCGAGCATGAGAAGATAGGTGTCATCCGTCAGCCTCACAATATAACTCAGCGAGTCGGGATCGCGACTGAAAGCTTGATCGTAGCCAAAAGCACCATAAATGTCAGCAAAGTCATCAGCCGTGACGGTTTCGACGCGTTTTTGCTTGCCTGTTTCAAAGCCCGTCGCATAAGGGTTGTCGATGTCGTGATTGCCTGGGATGACAAATACCTGAGTACCGTTTGCCTCGATCGCCTCAAAATAGCGCGCCAACCATAGATGCGTTGCACGTTCTGCGTTGGTCGTTAAGTCGCCACTTACGATTAAAACGTCCGAATCCAGCGTCCTTGCAAAAGCCTCTAAAATTTCAGTCGAATATTTGAGCAGTTTGCCATCACCTGAATTTAAAAAAACTTCAAATACGTCATTGTCGGCTCTGAGCTCCGGCGCCAGTTGATGAATGTCGGAAATAATCCGCACGTCTAACTCGTCTGGACTATTCAGCACTTGATTTTGATCTTCATTTACAAATATCGGCTGATCACCTTGTATTTGGACTGATGCACTCGAACCCTCTCCTGTAGCTGCATCGCCATCAAGAGCACGCTTCTCACGACCAAACATCGTAAACCCGAGGATTGGCAATATGATCAGCGACAGCACCACTAAGCTGATCATCACTGATTTTATCTTCACTTCAAACTTTCCTTTTATCATGGAACCTTCCTTACTATAGATATTGAAATTCTATAATTTCCTATCTAACATATAGCATCTAAATAAGGGACGATTTGTGTCGCGCAATATTTCCGCTTCCCAAACCGTCCCATCTATGGTCTAGCTTAATTCTATCAACTCGTACGCATCCGTACCGAGTCCGATTTTCACTGCGTGTATGATGGATTCGCGGCCATCTTCAAACAGCTTCTCACCTGAATTCTTTTGGAGCAAGTCGAGGCAAGCGGCATCGATCGCCACGGGATCTTTAGATACGAACACGCCAATATCCTCAGCGACAGTATGCATGTGCTGCCCCATACAATCGCACTCTGGTGTTACATTGATGAGGTATGTGATGTATAGATTATCTTTACCAAGTTGTGCACCATATGCATACTCGGAGATCTTTTCTTTGAAATTTTTTCCCGTCCAATCGCTCATGATCGCGCCTACTGGACATACTGCGATACAGCCTGCACAACCGACGCAAAGATCGTGGTCTATATATGCTTTACCCTTCATGGTGATGGCGTCCACGTCACATTTTTTGATACACAACCCACAAGCCGTGCAACGCGCTTCTTTGACAACCGGATTGATGCCTGCATGCTGTGCCATTTTTCCACCTCTAGAGGCAAAACCCATAGCAAGTTGCTTCATCGCCCCACCAAATCCGGCAGAGCCGTGACCTTTGAAGTGGCTCATGACGATGAACTGTTCATAATCGCCAAATGACTTACCAATTTTACATGACTTGAAGTATTCCTTATTGATCTCAATTTCGTCAAAGGCTTCACCCATATGACCGTCAGCGATAATAACCGGCAACTGTGTAAAACCGTGGTTCTTCGCGATTTCTCTATGGCTATCTGCCGTCGTTCTCGACCCTCTGTAGAGTACGTTTGTCTCGATATAGGCAGACTCAATATCGTTTTCTTTCAAATAATCCATAACGCCTTCATAACAAGTAGATGGCACATAAGTGTCATTGCCCTTTTCGCCAAAATGCACCTTTAAAGGTACTGTTCCTTTGAATGTGTGACCCGACTCTACGATTAAATGTTCCATCAGCATGCGCGCTGTATCACTGAGCAATTTATAATCCTTATTTTCAACCTTTTTAAAATATACTTTTGACATGTTGCCTCCTTGGTTAAACCCGTTAATAACCTTAATATCCTCTAATTTTCTAATTCTCTAATTCCTTAATTATTCAAATGCTCTCAGTGCTATGTCAGAAGCAGATTCGCCATATGCTTCTTGATCGCCGTAGACCAATTTGGATCTGTTGCATAGCGCTTACCGATGCCATCGATAGAAACGCCGTTATAATACTTTCCGCCTGCAGTCAGATAATTTTCAGAAATATATTTTGCCACCGTATCGACACCTTCAGCTTTTGTGTTAAAAGTACGCGCACTGGCATAAGGTGAAGCATCATACGCTTGAAAACCAAAGACGTTGTTTTTCTCCGTGGCAATCTTACTTGAACCATACCCGGATTCATGTATTGCTAGTCCAGCTAGAAACCAAGCGTTGACATTGTATTTTTTTTCAGCTTCCACAAATGATGTACCAAGACCTTCAAGACCAGTACCAGCAAGACGTGCATCGATGTCGGTCGCACTTGCACCACTCGATACCCTCACGTCGTCATATATGGCATTGACTGTCGTCGCAGACCCTGCATTGTAGATACTTGAACCGGTCGAAACACTCCCGGATGCCGAAGCGACATTTAATTTTGTTCTGAGAATCTCGTCAAATCGATTCTTAGCCGTGTAATAGCTTTGACTTGGTCCCTCAAAACTACTTACTATTTTTGAATTTATATTGATTTTATTAGACATGATTTCACCACTTTTCAAACAATCAGTATTTTCAAACTATCAGTATTCTCAAACTTTCCGTATTTTACTGAATTAACCCAATTTTAACGACACATTTCTTGAAAGGATGTTACAATTCAAATATAATGAAAACATATCACAAAACGTCTCTAAATTGAAGGAGTTTTATGGAAACGCTAAATAAAAAAACGCTGTGGGGCTTTGGATTTGGAAACCTTGGCTTTGGTTTGATCTCACAAATATTGTCAGCCTATCTCGTGTTCTACGCCACAGTGATCTTAGGTATGTCAGGCGCTTCCATAGGCATACTCGTCAGTATCGGCATCATATGGGACGCCGTATCTGATCCAATCATGGGCTATTTATCCGATTTGACAAGACTTAAAAAATATGGCCGTAGACATCTGTATTTATTGATAGGTGGCATAGGTACAGTCGTCGTCAACCTTGGTTTATGGTATATACCAGCTTCATATAGCAATTTGACAAAATGGGTTTTTATGATCATTTTGGTTCTATTCATCAAGACATTTTTGACCATATATGTCACACCTTATACGGCTCTTGCCGCGGAAATTAGCGATGACTATACGGATCGTACGCGTATTCAAGCTGTTAAAACGACTTTTTTTCTTGTCGGTTTGTTCTTAGCTACAGCGTTTGGTATGCTCCTATTTTTTAAAAGCACACCTGAATACCCAATCGGCCAACTCAATCCACAAGGGTATCATATGATGGCGCTCTTTGGCTCAGTATTGATGATGTTATCTATGCTTTCTGCCTATTTCTCTACAAAGCATCTTGTCCCAGCACTTAATGCAAGAATTTTAACTAATCCCGCTATCAATGTAAAAACATTTTTCAAAGAAATTGGAGATTCATTTAAAAATAGCGATTTCAGAGCAGTCGTTCTAGGTTATTTATTCACAAATATCGCCAGTGCACTAATCAGTACTTTAGGGCTTCACATTTATACGTATACGTTTGGGCTTAATAACAACGGCATCGCTGCAATAGTTGCCACTCAACTTGTACTCAGCATTGTGAGCCAGCCCTTTTGGATCAAATACTCTGATAAACACGAAAAATCAAAAGCCATCAAACTCGGTATCAAAATCGCGATATTAGGTTGTTTATATTTTATCGCAAGCGTCGCATTCAGAGGCGTAATCGATGGTAGAGTTTTATTTTTATTTCCATTTGGAATCTTAGTAGGTTTTGGTACGGGAGGATTGTTTACACTACCACAAGCTATGGTAGCAGATACGGTTGATGCACAAGCACTTAAAACGGGCACCCGCCAGGAAGGTGTGTTTTATGGCAACTTGACACTCTGCTATAAGCTATCACAATCCATTGCTATCTTTCTTCTTGGTTTTGCTCTGGATTTTTTAAAGTTTGATGCTAACAAAAGCATTCAGCTTGACTCGACTGTCATTGGACTCTCGATGCTTTTAGGCATTGGTAGTATTATCAGTTTGACTTTTGCATACATCTCGTATCGTCCATACCTTTTAACTAAAAAACGCATGCATGAGATTCACGAAGAACTTAGAGCCTTAAAGAATACTGATCTCATATGACATTTCAGCTACATGTGAAATCGTTTTATAGATGGAACAATATTCCGTAGCAAGTCTAAAGGATTCACTAACGCCAATTTCTTTTTCAGGTGCATAAACTCTTGCATCAACATTGACCCACTTTAGTGTTGTTGGTACCTCTGTACGCTTCTCACCAGTAATAACCATCTCAAAGCGCTCAAAATTGATGCGCTTTTTTTTCATGACATCTAAAAATGTGGAATAGAGACATGACCCAAGCGCACCTAAAAGCATATCATAGGGTGCAACGGTACCATCTTCACTACCGATTTTTATTACTGATTTTGGTGCGATCAATTCGCCTTCAAATTCGTTTGTAAATTTAAGTGTAACTTCCTTCTTGTCCATATTGGGCCACCTACTCTCTATCATTTTCTATCATTTTGAACATTACTTTAAAACGCATATAACCTATTTTATCATAATTTGTTGAAAATTTATAGGATGTATGCTAGAATGATAGCACCCCCTATGCCAGGGGGCATCCCTTATTAGTTTCTATACTTCTTTGACGCGGAAGCGTCACTTTTTTTGTCTTCATGTCTCATAATGAGAAACAATAGCTATTTTTATCATTATGAGACAAAGCGGCGTTAATATTCTCATTTTGATAATAAAATAATCTGTCATTTAACATTCTAAATTGCTCGATTCATTTGAAAAGCATGCGTCTCCATTGAAAATACAAGCTTCTTATTTTTTGAAATCATATATAAGGGTTACCTTTCAATTTGGCACGAGTCTTGCACTTATAATAAAACATAATTCATCATTTATTTTGAAAGGATGCCTGTTATGTCATATGAAAAACGCATTATTGAAGCCCTTCGTGCTGAAGTTAAACCTGCAATGGGGTGTACTGAACCAGTTGCCGTGGCATTGGCTGTAGCAAAGGCAAGAGAACTCTGTCAATGTGGCGATTCATTCAGCGCTGATCTGTTCAACGCTGATGCGTTCGAGATCATCGTAACTGTGAGCCCGAATATTTTTAAAAATGGGCTTTCTGTCGGGATACCTGGCACAGATCAAGTTGGACTCGTCCTCGCCTCAGCATTAGGTTTTACTTCTGGACAAAGCTTCAACGGCCTTGAAGTTTTCAAGAATGTCAATGACAGCGATATTAGTATGGCCATGCAACTCATTGGCGAAAAAGCTGTTAAATTATCCATTGCAGACACAGACAAAAAAATATATATTGAAGCGGTTGTATCACAAGGCTTAAATTTTGGACGAACCATCATTGAAGTGTGCCATGATCGATTTGTGCATCTTGAATCGCATTTAGGTGTTCACTTTACGGAAGCATTTTCTGAGAATACCTTTTCACAACCTGTAAAAAATCCACTCTATGATTTACCAATCTACGAATTAATTCTGCATATTGAAAAGCTGCCTTTTGATGAGATCGCTTTTTTACTCGAAGGCTTTGAAATGAATGAAATAATCGCACGCTATGGACTTTCGAAACCGTGCGGCATGTCCGTCGGACTTACATTACAACAAAATACAGAGAAAGGCATATTGTCAGATGACCTTATGAATCGCGCGATGATCTTGACCGCTGCTGCTTCAGATGCACGCATGTCCGGCATTTCGTTACCCGTCATGAGCAGCAACGGTAGTGGCAACAATGGCATCACCGCCCTTATGCCGATTGTGGCTTATGCAAGCACAACGCCAACCTCGGATGATTCGCTCGCCAGAGCTGCCGCTATCAGCCATATGGTCAACAGCGTTATCAAGAGCAACATCGGCAGACTTTCTGCATTATGTGGCTGTGGCGTCGCAGCTGGCACTGGTGCAGCTGTCGCACTAACTTGGCTCATGGGTGCTTCGAAAGCCCAACTTGAAGGTGCTGTACAAAACATGATTGCCAACACGACTGGCATGATCTGTGATGGCGCTAAAGTCGGGTGTTCTCTTAAGCTGGCAACATCGGCATCAGCTGCCGTACAATCAGCGTTACTCGCTATCGCAGGCATCATCGTACCAAGTGGCAACGGCATCATTGGACCAACAGCAGACGACACGATCGTCAATCTCGGTTATTTGTCAAGGCATGCCATGGATACTGTGGATCACGTCATTTTAGGCGTTATGACTGAACATTTATAAACTCTAGCACATATAGTTACATTTCTAGGACAATCATTTTCTCAAATAAACAGGGAGCCTTGCTCAGGCGTTTTATTATAAACGCAGAGCACGACTCCCTTTTCTTATAGTTTGGTCAAATGATATTTTAGTCAAATGATATTGTTAGAACGTCATCTGAGATGGATCAAAGCTAGGTCCCTGCATTGGTTCATTTTGAGGCAATTCAAGACCAAATAGTTCATGGATGACCTCTTCAACCTTAGTGATCGGCACAAATTCAATCGCCGTTTTCACTTCATCAGGCACTTGATCTAAATCTTTGATATTTTCTTCAGGAATCAAAACTTTCTTGACGCCTGCACGATGTGCCGCAATGACTTTTTCTTTGATACCGCCCACAGGAAGCACGTTGCCCCTAAGCGTAATTTCGCCTGTCATAGCAACAGTTGAAGGGATTTTTCGTCCTAAAATCAGTGACGCAATCGCTGAGAATAATGCTACACCAGCTGATGGTCCATCCTTTTGTACAGCACCTGAAGGAACGTGGATATGCAAATCTTTTTTACCAAACTCAAAATCTGGCGTTTGGAATGCCAACCTAGAACGTACAAGACTTAATGAAATTCTTGCCGATTCCTTCATGACATCACCAAGTTTACCAGTCAATATAAGCTGGCCATTGCCCGGCATAAATGAGCCCTCAATAAAGAGGATTTCTCCACCTACAGGCGTCCATGCGAGCCCCGTTGCTACACCGACTGCGTTGTTCGTCCCTGCTAGATCGTGACGCGCAAGCGGTCTACCGAGCAGATCGTATAGTACAGCATCGGTAACTTTGTATGGCAATGGTTCTTGGTTCAACACCACTTTTTCTGAGACGACACGCGCAACGGAAGCAATTTGTCGTTTAAGACCACGCACACCAGCTTCACGCGTATAAGCATCTATGATCGATTTGATTGCATCATCTTCAAAGATGACCTGATCTTCTGTAAGGCCATGTTCTACGAGCACGTCCGGCACTAGATGGTCCTTCGCGATGTGGAATTTCTCAAGATTTGTATAGCTGGAAATTTCGATGACTTCCAAACGATCAAGCAATGGTCCAGGGATTCCGCGAAGCGAGTTCGCCGTTGCGATAAAGAATACATCGGATAAATCATAAGGCACTTCGAGATAGTGATCTGCGAATGAGTTGTTTTGTTCAGGATCTAACACTTCAAGTAGTGCGCTGGCTGGATCGCCACTGTTTCCGATTTGAAGTTTATCAATTTCGTCAAGGACAAAGATAGGGTTCGTCTGTCCAGCTTTTTTCATACCTTGTATCACGCGTCCAGGTAATGCAGCGACATAGGTTCTTCTATGCCCTCTAATTTCAGCTTCATCTCTGATGCCACCAAGGCTCATACGAATATAAGGTCTATCGAGTGCTTTTGCGATGCTCTTACCAAGACTTGTTTTACCAGTACCTGGAGGTCCGATGAGCAATAATATTGACCCTTGTTTTTCTTTTTTGAGTTTGAGAACTGCTAAATGCTGAATGATGCGGTCCTTGACATCTTTAAGACCGTAATGGTCATCATCAAGGATTTTTCTGGCTTTTTCAATATCGATATCCGTCGCTTTGAATTTGCCCCATGGCAATGCCACAAGTAAATCCAAGTAGTTTGCCACCACGCTACGCTCTGCACTTTGAGGTGATAATGCATCAAATTTCGCACTTTCCGAAAGAGCCATCTTCTTGACGTCATCTGGCATCATGGATTCTTCAATTAGCGTGTGATAATCCTTTGCTTTTACACCGTCAGGATCCTCTTCATTAAGTTCTTCTTGAATCATTTTGAGCTGTTCTCTTAAGAATACTTTGCGATAATTTTTATTGGCTTCCTGAGAAAACTTTTCACTTATTTCCTTCTGAAATGCAAAGGACTCTCGTTGCTTAATTAAAGCATCAATAAGCTTCATGCCCTTTTCACTATATGATTTGGCTTCAAATATTTTTTGTTTTTCTTCGATGGTAATGTTCATGTACTGGAGCAATACACCAGCTAGAAGTTCAACGTCATTAATTTCGAACATGAATTTCACAAATGGCTCGGAGCCTTTAAAGTAAACGCTGATTTCTTGGATCAACTGTTTAATGTGACTTAACATGTCCTCATATGGCAGACCTTCCATGTCGGCGATTGTCGGCTCATAGGTATACTCTGCCGTGATCATATCGTCCAATTGGAAAAAACGATCGATTTTGACTTTTTCCACAGCGACGACATCTAGGAAGTAATCCAAACCTTCAAGTCTGATGGATCTCACTTCGAGCAATACACCGAATCTATAGAAATCTTTTACTTCGTATTGTGCAGTCATGTTTGGCTTTTTAACAGTAACACCGAGGGCGTACATGCCATCCTCGATCAGGTCTTTTTCCAAATCACGAGAAGGCTCTTTTGATACTTTGATAGATACTTCGTTTCCTTTAAATAGAACCATTTCAGATATGCCCAAAACGTTCAAAATAGCGTTAGGTTCTTTTGTTTTCATATGGCGCCCTCCTCTTTTAATATTTTTTATTTATAGGGTATATATACCCATTTTAGCCACTTTTATGGCTACTTGATGAAATTGCATGCAATTTCTTTAATCGTTACTAACACATTATCAAATCGAGATTAGTCGTTCTACCACACTTTATGTATGAATTGTAACAAAAAAAGCACTCACATTTGAAAATTGTGAGCGCCTTGTATCCTTTGATCAAATTTTGAGGTCAATTTCGTGAATTGTGCCAGCGCCACCGTTTTCTTTTAGATAGACGCTCGTTTCACGAACCTTTGCCAGTAATTCAGAGCCGTTTTTTATTTGAAAATCCGAGGCGACTTTCCCTAGATAAATAGCACCGACGTCAGCATCTTTGATACCGACTAGCGTTTTTTGTCCAAAAGGCGAAACCGTCCAGAGTTTTAAAGATGTAAAGATATCATCCGATTCATCAATCCAGCCGTTGTTGTCCTGATCATACGCAGCGAGTTCATCAAAGCCGTTACCGGTTTCAGGGCCAAATAGTTCGAGACCATCGTCAATGATGCCGTTTTGATTTTTATCGAGCGCTAAAAATCCGCTTCCAGCAGCTAGATTTTTAAATTGCTCAGGTGTTCCGTCCATGGTGATATCAAGCTCCAAGCTATCTTCACCAAAAGCGACACCCTTGCCATCATAATTGATGACGAGTGGATCCTGAAGCTTCGCACCGATTTCGATTAATGCTTCAGTTGACTGGGTGTAAGCGCGTTTCATTTCCAGATTCACTTTAAATTCAATCGTCCTGCCGTCTACGGTATTGACGACACCCTTTGATTGAAACGACGTACTCTCTGTTTCATGTACCTCATGCTTGGCTGTGATGCGCATTCCAAATTGTGATTGTCCCACACTTTGTCCTGGTGGTGTGATCACATGACCGAGATGGCGACCGTTATCATCGGGTGCATGTTTTGCGTTCATCTTCTCTTGCGACACATCATCGAGTTTCACAACTTGCTTGAACTTGAATTTTTTGCCAGTTAACGTGGCGATAAAGTCCTCAATCATCCTGATTTTAATTTGATCCTCTTCCGAAAGATGAAACAGTTCATCTGTACGCGTTTCGTTTAGTGACAGACTTTCTTCGGAAAGTGACAATGCGATAAAATTGTTTTGCTGCTCAGGTAAAGCGACAACTGGCTGATTGACAGTGAACGTTTGAACCGTAAGTTCGCTACGTTCGGTTTTGTTGAAAGTGGAAAATGCCTTTTGCTCCACTTCAAAATTTGAAATTTTCATATAACACCTCCATGTGTCGTAAAAATGCCTTAAGTATCCATACTATAATTATTTATCGGCAATAATTATAGTTTACATAAGTATGGAAAATGTAAAATTACATAATAAGTCTCAAAATCATCGTTTCAAATGTCAACAATGACTTGTTTACGTCATTTTAATATGAGATGTATCCTAAAATTGGAATTTTGCATTTTCCTAAAGTATGAAAAAAAAAAGGAATCAACCACAGAAAATTTCCATGGCTGATTCCTTAATTTTTATTTGATCGTCTAACTTATAACTGATACGTTTTGATTTTTCGATAAAGCGTCGCGCGACTGATTCCAAGGGCTTTTGCAACATCTTCCAGCGCTTCGCCACTACGTCCGTACAGTGCCATCGCCGAGCGTATCGCCTCTTCTTCCAGTTGCGCAATTGAACGGATATCTGCCGGTTGCATGTTTTTTGATATGTTATTTGATATGTTATTTGATATATTAATAAGACTTCTCAATCGTTGATCATGCCCATTTGCGATGCGTTTTGGCAGATGTCTCATTTCAAGGACGTCGTCATCACAGACATTGACTGCATACTCGATGGCATTCTCAAGCTCTCTGACGTTACCAGGCCAATCGTGCGACTTCATCACTTCTATAAAGCCTTGTGACATGGTCGGGACCGTCTTTTGAAGCTTTCCACACCATTTTTCAACGAGGTACCTTGCTGTGAGCAGCAAATCGTCTTTGCGTTCTCTAAGTGGTGGCACGTGAATGGGGATTACATTTAAGCGATAATAAAGATCCTGTCTAAATGAACCCTCGAGCACTTTCTCTTCCAAATCCGCATGCGTTGCGGCGATAACTCTAACATCGACATCGATGGGCTTGTTGCCTCCAAGCTGATCGATGCGTTTTTCTTGTAACGCTCTAAGCAACTTGGCTTGAAGATGAAGTGGCATGTCGCCGATTTCGTCTAAAAACAAAGTGCCTTTATTGGCTAGCTGGAATTTGCCGGGTTTGCCGCCTCTTTTCGCGCCAGTGAATGCACCTTCCTCATAGCCGAACAGCTCGCTTTCCAATAAGTGATCTGGAATCGCGGCACAGTTGATCGCCACAAAAGGCATCTGATTACGCTGACTTGAGTGGTGGATGGCTCTGGCAAATAGCTCTTTACCAGTGCCACTTTCACCTAAAATCAACACAGTAGAAGTGCTACCAGCCACTTTTTTCGCCAATCCTTTGGCGCTCAATAACGACTCAGACCCGCCAATGATAAAATCGAAGCCTGTCGTCACAGTATCGAGCATCATGTCGTTGACGGTATTCATCACTTCTTCCATGGATTTTATGGTGATGATAAAACCCTTTATCGTTTGGTGCACCTTGATCAAAGCGACGTCGTAAACGCCTCTTAAACCATTGGGAAATGTATAATAATGATTTTTGCTGCCTTCCTTCATAAGAACAATCTGTTGCCACTGCGTCTGACCAAACAATTCTTTCAGATGCGTAATGGCTTTTGTCCCAAACTGTTTCTGAAACTTGCGATTGACCCTTAAAACATTGCCCACTGCATCAATAGCAATCAAGCTCGTGTCCAAACTATCGACCACTACTTCAAGCTCTTTTGCAAGGAGTTCCAGCGATTCATGGCTTTCATGTTCCTTGAGCTTTGACGAGATGAGATCTGCCATACGGTCCAAAAATGATAAGAGGTTTTCTTGGTTCTCGATGAGCGCCGTTCTCTGTGCTTCTTTGAAAGCGATGAGCCCTATAACGCCTATGGTTTCTCCGTCCAACCTTATTGGGCAGCACACTTCGGCATGTTCATCACATTTATCTTTGCAGTCGCAATTGAGACAGGCCTGATGCTCACCAGGATTTTCGATGATAAACCCAACACCCTCCGTAAGTGCATAGTTGAATGCCGAATTGACACCGACCACTTCACCGATGCTATCTCTATAACTTCCCGTTCCAGCCAATCTCACCCTGTCTTTGTCAACGATGGTGACGTCGATGTTGACAACGCTGGCGATAGCTTCACAGATCAATTGTACATTTGATAAAATTTTTTGAAGTGACATGTCGACCTCCAGATTTAGAACGATATCAGAATCAGCTTTTCAGATACATCAAACGGACCGTTTCACGTGCCCATCTCACTGCATCCATATAGGCATCAAATAAATCTTCTTCTTTGAGCTTCAAGTTTTGAACCAATTCATAGGCCCTTTCCCAATCACCGTGTTCATAGGCATTCAAAAGGTTGAAAATCGGCATCAATATGCCTTCATGTTCAATGAGTGAGTCTTTGATGGATTTGGGTAGGGAGATGCCTTCCAGCGCATCGCTCATATTTTGGTCCAGCATGGCATCAATCGTACTGAACAACCCCATCATGGATGCTTCATACTTATATTTTTTTAGATTTGCTTGAATGGCTATTGATTCAGCAAACTTGGTGCGAACGAGTGACAATATCATAAGCTCTTTCGGCTTGTTACTTCCAAGATCTTGCATCATCAAGATGTTGATCCATCTCTCAATTTCTTTGAGCCCCATGTATGTAAGTGCACGCTTTATAGAGTACACCAGATCATCTCCAGCTCTACTGCTGATGATTCGCATGACCCTGTACGCTAAATTTGCATCCTTTTCTATAATTTCAGCGAGAATTTGATAAGAAGGCTCTTCTTTGACGAGCTCACTGATAATCCTGCTATATTGGGATTTTGTGTTCGCCTTGTGATTTGCTTTGCCTATGATGGATGGCTTGCTGAAGAAAAACCCTTGAAACAGAGTAAATCCCATGTGTTTAGCTTCGAGGTATTCAGCTTCCTTCTCAATTTTTTCTGCAAGCAATATCTTGTTATGAGCCAAGGCAACTTTCACTTGCGCTTTTATGGTGTGAAGTGGTGTCATCATGAGGTCGTATTTTATGATATCCGCCAATGGCACAAGAGGATAAGCATCATAATCCGAGACAAAATCATCTAGTGCGATGCGATAACCGCTCTTTTTAAGACTTTCAAGACGCGCGATGAGCTGTGCATCGACGATGACATCTTCCAAGACCTCAATGATCAGTCTGTGGCTCTCAATCAGTTCAGGAAAATCCGAGTTGATAAAAGCGGCATCAAAATTGATGAAAGCGCGCTTGTCATCGACGATTTGATCGATTCCCGACTCAAATAAACTGCTGATGACACTTGCAGTAGCGTGTGTGGCCGATGCACCACCGAAATTGGTCGAGTCGCTACCTTCTCTAAACAGCAGTTCATAGCCATAGACTTCCATAGCTTTATTGAATATGGGTTGCCTAGCAATAAACATCCCTTCACGCTCCTCTTTTTATGTAATTCTTCATATAATGTTATTCTATTTATAATACCACTTTACTTATAAAAAGGCACGAAAAAAAAATGGGACAAAGCTCTGTAAACAAGCATTTGTCCCATTTAGTTCCATATATGATCGTTGATTGACTCACTTCTCATTTGTATAAATCAAAGATATTTGGCTTCAAATTTCTCAACCATTTCCGCGTATTTTGATTGAACGCCTTTTGCGGTCTGCTCTTGTTCAAAAGCTTCACAATCTGCATCGATGGCATCTAGAATCGTACGGTTCAAAGTGCGCTCTGCAAAAGGATAAACCACGGCATCTTCTTTATCGATGTGTCTGTGTAAAAGATGCGTATACGAGATTGCATTTGCAACGATATCTAAAATCGCTTCTTTATCGCCTTCTTTGTGCGCCAATAGTGCAGCATCCAGCTGAGACATGTGCAATCTGCCCAAGTCATGTTCTACGAGCATGCCGTGTGTCACAAGCTTTTCAGCAGCTGGACCAGCATGCTTGACCATCTCGTTAAACAAGAAATTTTCTTCTTTGCCATGATGATGATGGTCTGCGTATGTTCTTACAAAATCGATCATCTCTGCAAAATCATCATAATTGATTCTGCCCGTTTCAAGTGCTCTGAAGCACGCTTTTCTCACAATTTGGAGCATGCGTTTGATGAGCACGTGCTCTTCCACCATTAATTCGATACCATTCATGCAGCCCTCCTAACGAGTTTAAACTCGTTTTCAGTTGGAACCAGTAGTTCAAAATCACCTGCAACAAAGCCTTGTAACCATTCAGCTCTAAGTGCGTCGTGAACTTTAACATCACCTTTAACTGCAGTCCAATAATCTGTATGGATGCACATTTTTTTAATCCAAATCATGGCGTTATCATCGGCAGAAACCGGTTGGTTAACGCGGTCACATGGCATGCCTTCAAGTAGATAATCATAGATTGCTTTGAACATCTCTTGAGGACTTTCCATTGAACCCGGATAACTGTCATATGCATGTTTCCCATTCTCATGATAAAGTTTTTTCAAATCATCAAGAGTCAAAATCTTATTGTTCAATGCATGCGTGATGACATAAGCCATGCGGTATTCTACACTTTGGATTTTTGTTTGTAGCCATCCGTGGATATTGCCACCGTCGATGACTTCACTTAACTCTGAACGTTCTGGCGCTCCAAATTCATGCGCTGTGTAATGTCTGATCAGTTGGACGTCTTGTCCTTGTGCTTCGATTAAATCGTAGATGGTATCAAGTAAATCTTCATGCCATTGAATTTTATTGTACAGCCAATAGTGGATTGGTCCTAAAAATGCGCTCATTTGATTTCTCCTTTTTAAGCTTGATTTAGTGCTACAATCAATTTGTCGATGCTAAGGCCGTGTACCATACAAGCTTCTTCAAGTGTCTCAGCTTGAGCAGATGGACATCCGACACATCCCATGCCAAAGCTTGAAAGTACAGCTACTGAATCTGGATAACTTCTAACCACACTGCCTATTGTCATATCTTTTGTAATCATTTTAAATTGCCTCCTATTATTTGTTTTTCAAATTTTTCCGTTTCATTTGAGAAACGTCATTTTTATTAGTGCTATACGTCAAAAGAACCTGTTAATCATATTTTCTAATATGACTATAACAGGTTCTTCTTGGTCTTTCGGTTACATAGGTTACATTTTGTCTTTCATAAGGGCAACGAATTTTCGACCTAATATCGGATCAAATTGCGTGCCTGAATGTTTTTTGATCTCTTCTATACCTTCTAAAGGCGTCATCGTATCTTTATAATGCGTCGTAAGCGTGATGGTGCTGTATACATCTGCTATGGAAATGATGCGGCTCATAAGGGGGATGTCGTCGCCAGATAATCCTTTTGGATACCCTTTTCCGTCCCATCTTTCATGATGTGCGAGGACAATATCCGCACAATCGGACATTTCGTTGACAACACTGAGAATTCTATAGCCTATATCTGGATGCGATCTGATCGTCTCCATTTCTGTTGTCGTCAATGACTCATTTTTATATAGCAACTTTTGATCGATGGCAATTTTTCCAATATCGTGATGCCGTGCTGCGGTCTTAAGCGTTTCCATCTCCGTCTGATTGAGTCCTATTGCATTGCCTAGCATTTCACTATACATTTCTACCGTTTCTGCATGAATGGCTTCCGCATCACTTGATTCAAACAATGAATCAAGCAACTTAGCGACCATTTGTTCCTTGATTTTTGGCGCTTCAAATAGTTTTCGTTTGTACATTTGATCTTCTGCATATTTCATGACATCTACAATTGAATCACTCATGCCCATTTTCGTAGCGCTACCAAAGGCCACTGAAAGGCTTAAGTTATAAAATTTGACGTCATCACATGCAGCACTGATTCTCTTAATCAATTCCTGAGTGACATCATGTGTCGTATGAGGCAATATGATGACGAACTCATCTCCACCGAGTCTGCATATGATATCATCTGCGCGAAAGACCTTCTTCAAAATCTCAGAAAAACTGATTAGGAGCTTGTCACCAGTTGGGTGCCCAAAGCAGTCGTTGACAAGCTTAAGCCCGTTGACGTCTGCCATGATGACACTAAGTGGGGTATTTCTATTGACATCAAGTCTTTCAAGCTCCTCTTCGAACATGTGTCGATTAAAAAGTCCTGTCAATTGATCATGATAACTTAAGTATTTGATATTTTCCAAACTCTCATAGTGACTCGTCATGTCCCTAACAAGCGCAATCACTTCATTTTTGCCACTGCGAATCAATCGCACTTCAAAAATTCTTCTTATGCCATCCAAAGTGATCTCAAGATCCATTTGGTGAAGCTCGTTGATTCTTGCCATATTGTCAATCGCTTCCTTAAGCTTATCACCATATGGCACAGGCATGATATCAGATAGCTTTCGCATCATCATGTCAGAACGTTTTGGAAAAGGTGTATCTGCACCTTCAATTTTACATTCTAAAACGCGGGAATCGTTATCAAGTAAGAAGATACCATCTGGTATCGCGTTGATTATCGCTTTGTTTTGACTCTGAGAGTGACTGAGTTGTTCATTTGCTTCAAAAAGTGCCTTTGTCCGAGACTGTACTAAGTAATTCAACGCTACAATCCATAGCGTGCCAAAGATCATAAGTAAACCAACGCCGATCATCCAAAATCGGTATCGATAAATGAAACTATTTAGGTTTTGAGAATT
Organism: Acidaminobacteraceae bacterium; assembly: GCA_942493125.1. Lineage (GTDB taxonomy): Bacteria > Bacillota > Clostridia > Peptostreptococcales > Acidaminobacteraceae > Fusibacter_C. The sequence goes on from OW818667.1 coordinate 1,952,609, forward strand.
TTTTGGACTGGCGCTAAGCACAGCAAAAAAGCCTAGCTCAACGGTTTCGTTCTCAAGCGTTTTATCGATGCCACTATCCCCATTATAAGCTACCTGTTCCATGGCTTCATCATAGACCGTTTGCATAAATATACTGTGGATGCCAACTGCGAGGAACAAAGCAGCTAAAACAAATATGATTCCTGTGCCGATTTTTTTGCGCACAAACACCCCTCCAACAAAGTAATTAAGTGTTGTATACCCATTTAATCGAATTTAATTCTTACTTTTTTATAAGCTGTTTAAGTATAACCATTTGAAAGCTTCAGGAAAGCGTCTTGCCCACTCTGTTTCAAAGTGTGTTGCCCCTTCTTCGATGACGAGTTTAACGTCCTCTCTTGGAACGCCAAGCGCTAAAAGCGCCTTCTCTACTGCAAGCGTTCCGTCGACATATAACTTATTGAAGCCCTCAACCGTTTTATTGCTGGTTTCTTCAGTACCGATATCGAGGTACCATTTTGTTTTATAGCTTGTATCGAGTTTTGAAAGATGATTAAAGAGCGCTTTATCCGCAAACCAAACCGCCGTAGAAAATGCGCCAATCTTGCTAAAAATGTGTGGATACGCTACGCCAAGGTAAAGCGAAATGAAGCCGCCCATAGAACTCCCTGCCACACCAGTATTATCGCGATCCGGTAGCGTGCGAAAATGGCCATCAATATAAGGTTTCAATGTATCAACCAAAAACTGACCGTATTGAATACCTTGGCCACCCATGACCCTATCATACCCACCAATTTCTTTGAGTTCTTCGATGCGCTCAGTCACCCAAGGCGAGTATTCGTCTAACCTTTCCAGATCTGGTGCATTGTCTATACCTACAACGATGGCACCACCATAGCCACTTGTTTTCATCAAGTTTTCTATAGCCGTATGAACATCCCATATTTCTCCGTAAGCTGCTGTTTCCCGATCGAATAAATTTTGTCCGTCATGCATGTACAGAACGGGATATTTTTTGTCTGCATTTAAGTGATAATCTGATGGCGTCCATACGCGTATAAGACGAGACTTATGAAGTTGTGGCATAGAAATTGTAAATATCTCTGGTTTGTTCATCTCATTTTCTCCTGATCTATTTATTTATGGAAATTGCAAAATTATCTTTCCTCATTTGAGGTACTATGTAAAATTGCATAATTATGAATTTGCCATAACTATGCAATTTCTACAGCTATTCAATTTTTGATTCTATTTCTTAAACATGTGAATTGGTCGATCCACCGCACCATGTGCGGCTTCCATGACGATCTCCGACAACGTCGGATGTGGATGCACGGTTTTGGCAATGTCGTAAATTGTGCCTTCCAGTTCCATAGTGATTGCCGCTTCGGCGATCATGTCAGTCGCATGAGATGCGACGATGTGAACGCCAATGACTTCGCCATACTTCTTATCATGGACGATTTTGACGAATCCCGTCGTCTCACCTTCTGCTACGGCTTTGCCGTTTGCAGTAAGAGGAAACATGCTCGTACCGACTTCAAAACCAGCTTCGATTGCACCTTCCTCAGTATAGCCGATGACACCGACTTCTGGGAAGCTGTAGATACACGATGGCACTTTGTTATAATCGATTGAGTTGTGCGATCCATGAATCGATTCAGCTGCGATGATGCCTTCAGCTGAGGCCACATGTGCCAACATCATTTTACCGCACATGTCACCTATTGCATAGACGCCTTTGACGCTGGTCTCCATGTGACTATCGACGACGACACCGCGCTTGTCCACCTTTAGATTGAGTGGTTCAAACCCCTTAAGGTTTGGCACGCGTCCAAGGCTTGAAAGAATCTTATCCGATGTGACCATTTTGCTTTCACCGTCCACTGTATAATGAACTGTGCTGCCATCAATTTTGACGATCTGAGCATTCAAGACGATGTCCACGCCTTCACTGATCAAATGTTTTTGAATGGTATTGCGAACATCGCCATCAAGCATCTTGAGGATGACATCCGAGCGTTGTATGATTGTCACTTTTGTTCCTAGACTGTTGAAAAGTGTCGCAAATTCTATCGCGATGACGCCGCCACCCAATATGGTGATCGATTGGGGTTGTTTTTCGAGTTTGATGGCTTTTGTGCTATCAATTACGATGCCTTGATCCGTTGCGGCTTGTAAGCCTTCGATGTCTGGTACCATGACGTGTGACCCTGTCGCTAAAATTAAATGCTTCGCTTTTAGGATCTCCCCGTCAACATCGACAGTATTTGCATCAATGGCACGTCCATATCCTGAAATTACGTCAATTTTGTTGAGTTTGACGAGTTGTTCCACGCCACCAACTATTTTTCCGACGACGGCATCTTTACGCTTCATGAGATTGTCCCAATTGACGCGTACATTTCCCGGCAGATCGATATCGATACCAAAAGATTCCGCTGCTAACAAGTCTTGATAAAGCTTGGCACTGCGAAGAAGCGTCTTAGTGGGAATACAGCCATAGTTGAGGCAAACGCCGCCGATACGATCCCCTTCCACAAGTGCGACTTTTGATCCGAGTTGTGAGGCTTTGATGGCGGCGACGTAACCACCTGGTCCGCCGCCTATCACGATGATGTCATAATTTTTCATCATTCCCTCCCTACAGCATCAGGAGAAGGTTCGGATTTGAAAGGCTTTTCTTGATATAACCTACAAATCGTCCCGCATCTGCGCCGTCTATGATTCTATGGTCAAATGATAGAGAGACTGGCAAAATGGATCTGATCACAATTTCATCATCGATTACCACTGGCTTCTTGACTATGGCACCAACACCTAAAATACCCGCTTCAGGATGCTTGATAACTGGCACGCCAAAGCTTGCACCAACAGAGCCATAATTTGTGATCGTAAATGAACCCCCTGATAACTCATCGAGCTTGAGGGTTTTAGAACGTGCACGTACGCTTAAATCTTCGATGGCTTTTGCAAGCTCAAAAATACTTTTCGTATCCGCATCCTTGATGACTGGCACCATCAATCCTTCTGGCGTGTCAACTGCCAAACCGATATTGTAGAAATGTTTGTAGACGATTTCTTCAGCCACTTCGTCAATTGATGCATTGAGTCCTGGATATTGCTTAAGTCCTGACACGACTGCTTTGATAAAAAAGGCGAGATATGTGAGTTTTATGCCCTCTTCTTCAGCTAAAGCCTTTGAAGATGTTCTAAACGCCACAAGATCCGTTACATCGATCTCATCCATCACTGCAGTATGTGGAATCGTAAATTTGGAGAGTGTCATATTGTTTGCGATGGCTTTTCTATGCATTGACATCGGCACGCGCTCTGAACGATCGAGCGTTGGCACCGTATGTTTTCCAAAATCAGCTGATCTTGAAGGTGCTCCAGAAGCTTCTTTCGACTGAGCTTTAGATGAGGCCTCAGACACGCTTGAACTATCAGAAGCTGTTACTGTTGCTGATGCTTTCGCAGCTGTGGCGATATCCGCTTTCATGACGCGCCCTTGTGGGCCAGTTCCTGCAATCTTGTGAATATCCACGCCAAGATCTTTCGCCATTTTCCTTGCAACAGGCGTCGCAAGAACCCTAGCGCCAACTTCTGCCACTGCGGCTGAAGTCGTGGCTTCACCACTGGATGGAATCATATTGGATGATATTTCAATCTGACCGACGACAGCCGTGCTACCTTTTTCCTCAACTGTAGCCATCTGAACTGAGTCATCAAGAATAGTCTCTTTCTGACCTTCCGTTGCAGGTGCTTGTGCGGGCGTAGGAGGCTTCGTCTCAGATGCTTTTGATATGACACCTGGAGGTGGCGGCGTTTGTTCTGAATCGGATTTTTGTGTATCAGCTATCACAGCATCCCCTTCTTCGACAAGCGGCTCTCCTGGCATATTCGAGCGCGCACCTGGTACACCGTCATCTACGATAACGATGACATCGCCAACATGCACTTTTGCGCCAACTTTAAATTTATTGGCTTTTAAGATCCCCGAAACTGGGGATGGAATTTCAGCATTAACCTTATCGGTTTCAAGTGTAAATAGCGAATCGCCGTCTTTGACAGCATCGCCTTCATTGAAAAACAGTTTGAGCAGCACCCCTTCATGGATGCCTTCACCGATGTCTGCAAATCTTACATGAAACATACGTCTACCTCCTAGAATTCAAGTACCGTCTTAAGTTCGGCAACGATATAGTCGACTTCAGGCACATAGTGATGTTCCCCTTTAGGAAGCGGTACAATAGTGTCATTGCTTGAGATTCTTTTTGGTGGTGCTTCAAGATATAAAAATGCGCCTTCATTTACAATTGTGATGAGTTCTGCACCTGGTCCAAATGTCGTCGCCGCTTCGTGAACAACCGCAAAACGACCTGTCTTTTGTACTGATGCTAGAATCGTCTCTTTGTCAATTGGGGAGATTGTTCTAAGGTCGATGAGTTCAACACTGATGCCTTGTTCTTCCAAAATCTTGACAGCCTTTTGCGTCTCTCTTACCATGGCACCCCATGCGACAACTGTGATATCCTTGCCTTCTTTTAAAACTTTAGCTTTGCCAATTGGTATTGTATAGTATTCTTCAGGCACTTCTTGTTTGAATGCACGATATTCGCGCTTTGGCTCCATAAAGATGACGGGGTCAGGGTCAGCAATCGCTGCCAATAGCAACCCTTTTGCATCATATGGTGTCGATGGCACGACAACTTTAAGTCCAGCTGTATGTGCAAATAGAACTTCTAGACTTTCTGAGTGGTGTTCAAGCGCTCTAACGCCGCCACCATAAGGCATGCGAATAACCATCGGCACTGTAAACAGCCCTCTTGAACGGTTGCGCATACGTGCCGCGTGCGTGACGATTTGGTTGTAGCCTGGGAACATGAAACCAGAAAATTGAATTTCCACAACGGGTTTAAGACCGTTGATCGCCATACCAATACCTGATCCTATGATCGATGACTCAGCTAGGATGCTATCGAAGCAACGCGCCTCGCCATATTTTTCTTGTAAGCCTTTAGTGGCTCTAAATACGCCACCTTCTACACCGACGTCTTCGCCAAAAACGACGACGTTGGCGTCATTTGACATTGCGACATCCAATGCATTAGTTACCGCTTCGAGTAAATTGAGTACTAACATTTATTTGCCCTCCTTTGCGTAGAATGCCTTTTTAGCTTGATATTGCGCTTCAAGGATTGGTGTTTTTTGTGCGTATACATAATCGAAAGTGTCTTCAAGTGGCGTAAATCCAGTTGTTTCAACTTCTTCAAAAGTCTCTTTGACGAATTTACCCTTTTCTTCACTATATTGTTCTTCTTGTTCCTCATCCCATAAGCCTTCAGCCATGAGATACTTTCTGAGCCTGTCTATTGGGTCTTTGTCTTTCCAAGCTTCAACTTCTGAATCGTCGCGATAAACCGTTGGGTCATCCGAAGTTGTATGGGCACCCATTCTAAATGTGTAAGCTTCAATCAAGGTAGGGCCATCACCACGTCTTGCGCGTTCAACGGCTTCTTTTGTCACAGCATACATTGCAAACACATCGTTGCCATCTACTTGAATCCCAGGCATGCCATAGGCTAGAGCTTTTTGCGCGATCGTTCCAGATTTAGTTTGAATTTTACGTCTTGTAGAGATTGCAAACTGATTATTTTGTACAATGAACACATTTGGTAAACTTTGCACGGCCGCAAAGTTAAGCGCTTCGTGGAAATCACCCTGTGATGTGCCGCCATCGCCAACATATGCAATCGCAATATCATCTAAGCCTTTATACCTTGCTGCAAAAGCAAGTCCAGTTGCATGCTGCATTTGTGAGGCTATTGGGACACTAACTGGCAATATGCGTACTTCTTCAGGCATATGCATGCCCATTTCATTGCCAAACCAGTATAAAAAGATATTTCTAAGCGGTGCGCCCTTATAGAGCCAAATACCTAGCTCTCTAAACGATGGCGCTACCCAGTCCGTTTGTCTGGCAGCTGCGATAGAACCGACCTGAGTGGCTTCCTGCCCAAGATTAGGTGCATAAGTGAGCATGCGTCCTTGTCTTTGATATTGAAGCGTCTTTTCGTCGATTATTCTGCTAAGTCTCATGGTCTTGTAGATTCTGATCAGATCTTCTTTTGATAGCTCTGGCATCCATTCAGGTTTGACGATATTGCCGTCCTTGTCCATAATTTGGATCATCTCGTCTTTAAGTGGATCAAAACTCTCTAAAAACATAATTGTCCTCCTTGAAAAGTATTGTTTGATTTCTCTTTGTTTATAATGCCATATGGCTTAACCGTTCCATTTACAAATTCATATAAACTATCATCGTCTCCCCAGTATGTGAAATTCGGTGTTTCTCCGAATACCCATTCCCAGGAAGCGTGCTTCTTCATGAGATTTGTAATGGTCAGTTCATGTGCTTCAAAGACATCGCGCATCGTCAAATGTTCAACATTGTATGCATTCTCTGCATAATAGGCATCGACGATAGCATTCACGACGTCAGGTACATTAATGTCTGGGTTCAACTGCCTTAAGTTGACAACCGGACTTGGTACAGATGGGATGCTTTTGCTCCCGATAAACCTGCTTTTAAATGATTCATCATTGACTTTAAGGCTATTCCAAAGCGTATCTAAGTCTGCATCGACGAGAAGTGTGCCATGGTGCATGCGTCTCATGCCCTTAAGGTAAAAAGCGCTTCCAGAGACCTTCTTGCCACCTATGGTCAGGTCCTTCCGCTGTGATACGTTCAAAGTCAAAGCAAATTTTTGGATCGCATCTTGAATGACTTTAAAATGCGCTGCTTCATCGTATATACTGGCATGCTCGATAAATGAATAGTTGATATTGCCAGCATCGTGATAGACCGTACCACCACCTGATAACCTTCTGAGTAATTTAATACCCCTCGACTGAGCAAAACTCACATCAATCTCTCTGAAAGGATTTTGATTGCGCCCAAAAACAACAGTGGGTTCATTTACCCAAAGAAAAAGAATCTGTTCATAATCGACGTAAGTCGTGAATAGAATCTCTTCTACTGCATGATTCATATATGGGTCCTTTGTGTTTGAAAGTACGATGAGTCTCTTTTTCATAGCCGCTCCAATAAATGATTTCATAAAAGCACATTGAAGATGATGCTTTGTATCTAGTGATGTTATACCCTTAAAATTCTGGATATAACATCAGTGAGAATTATTCTCAAATTGTTAACAATATACATGAGACCCTTTTTGACAAAATAAAAAGCCATTTGACGACATCCCTTTTAAGAGAAGTGTCAAACAGCTTAAAATATTTCAAATTTAATATCTACTTAAAAATCTTCGTAAGTGCTGATCTGCCTCGCTCTATCTCAAGCGCCGCCTGGTCTAAAAAGACTGTTTCATCCGAGACGACGGCATCCGTGTTTTGTCCGAGCACCATAAAAAAGACGTAATCGCCAAAACTAAACACCTTTGAAGCTTCTATTTTGGCCATTTTTGCTGCATCACTGCCATTCTCTTCGAACAATTTCAAGCGGTAGCGTTCCAAACTTTCAGATACCGCTTCACTTTTTCCCTTTTTCGCCTTTATGCCAATGAACACGTCCACATGAGACGTCATCATCGCAGATTCAGCAATAAACGTATCCACATCCTGTGTGGAAACGCCGTAAAGCGCTTCTAAATCGACTAAGTCAATCATTTTGCTCGGTATGTAAAAATCACCATATGCCTCTTTGACCGATTCATAGGCTTCGTCCAACAGAGACTTGTCGTCTTGATTGGACTTTGCCCAGATAGATACGGACAAAACCAAGATACATAGACATAAAACGCCAAATTTGTTCAGCCATTGATTCATGGAAACGTCACCACCTTTATAGTGTATGACGTTCCCATTACATAAAAAGTTCCATTATAATCGTCTTTTATGATGATGGTACTTATTTTTTTCAAGATACATCCTGGATTCTGCCAATGCAAACAGTTCATCAACCGTTTGATGCATCGTTTCTTTCAACTCATAACCTAAAGAGATGGATAAAGGACTTGGACCAACTCTTGCAGCTTTACAATCCTCTTGGATTTTATGGAGTATATCTGAAATATATGATTTGGATGTGTTCTTGATCAATATGGCAAACTCGTCGCCACCCAGCCTAAATACAGGGTTTCCATCCGCATATCGCTTCATGATGTTGGCTATTTCAACGAGATATTGATCGCCCACTTGATGACCATGCGTATCGTTAATCTCTTTCAAATAGTTCATATCGCCTATAATCAGTCCTATCGGCAACATGTAAGCTTCTCGATTGTACCATTCTGTCAAATCACCAAAATACCGACGGTTGTAAAGTCCTGTGAGTGGATCATTATAGCTTAAATACTCAAGCTCTTGTGCTTTTTCAATGATGATATTTTTCTTTTTAGCGTTCGAAATCGCGATAGCGACATAGGAAGCCAGTGCTTTGATGACTTCAAAATCAGCATCCGAATACTCAAAAGGCAAATAACTTTGCATGGTAATCAGTCCGATACAATTGTCTTCACTAACAAGCCTGCAATAGATGATGCATGTGGTTGAATTGTCTTTGTTGACACCGATAGGAACATACGTCATGTTTGGCAAATATTTTTGATACTCATCATAAAACGATTTTATAAACAAATCCTCTTCATGGTGAATACAGTATGAAGCCAAGGATGTGCGATCACCTACATCGATTTTCATAAGGGGCAATGCTTTACCACTTTCTTCAAAGTAGTTATAATCGATCACACCTTCTGATTGATCATAGAGCGCGAGTCCAAAAACATCCACGCGCATCAAGGCATAAATGGAGCTTCTTAGGATCTCATAAATCTGATTCATATCCATGGACGATGTGAGTTGCCTGCCAATTTGGCTGATATGTGCCAAGTTTTTTAACGTCTTTTCAAGTTCCGTCGTCTTATTCTTCAGTTCGACATTTCTAAGCAGATTAATCTCCGCTTCACTTTTTTTAGATTCGTCTTCTAGACGTTGCTTCAATCCTTCAATCTCTTCTTTGATCTGTTCACTTGACACTTCTTCAGCTATTTGTGTATACATCTTCTGATGTTGGAGTGCCGCTTTGTAATCCCCTTGCGCTTCATACATCTTGGCTAAATTTTGATGACAATCTTGCTCGATGTACTTAATTTGATTGATCTGTGCATAATCGAGCGCCTTGTTGATATAAAGCTCTGCATTGTCATAATCCCCCAAGCAGACATAAGTTTCGCCAATATTGCTCAGCACGATCACCAAATTGGTTTGAATGGCGTCGCCATAAAGCCGCTTGTATACGTTATATGACTCCAAGAAATATGTCAAAGCTTCATCGTACTTTCGTTCACTCAACATGACAAAAGCGTAGTTGTTATACAAATCAGCCAATATTTTAGAGTTTTTGATACGGTCTTTATAGCTAAGGGCGTTTTGAAGCAAATCCATCGCTTTCTGATAATTGCCAAGTGATGTGTGTACAGAAGCAAGATTGACGAGCCCCAAAATGACAAATGAAAAATCTTCAAGGTCATAGCTGAGATTGCAGCTCTTGTTGAGCGCTTTTAGAGCCAGGTCATATTGCTTCTCTTCTCTATAGACAATCCCAAGATTGCTATAGCAATGAAACTTAGACATGGTGTTTCCATGTCTATTTATGTATTGAAGTGCTTTGTGTAACATTTGGGCAGCCACATCGTGTTTGCCAGTGATCAAATGCCCTCTGCCGAGTAGCAATATGTCTTGAGCCTCTTCCAATGATGTAATAGGCGCATCCAAGTCCAAAGAATCAATCAAGTTGCTCATGAACATTTTAGGGTTGTTATCTAGCTCTGAAATTCTTTCTAATAAATGGTCATCTCGCATAATAGCCACCAATTTCGTTGTATTTTTATCATTATATCACTTATGCGATTGTGTCACAATCTTAATAAGTAGGGAAATTGCATAATTACCAAATACGTTTCAAATCAATTTACCACAAGGCAATAGCGCCATATTCACGGCTTTTCAAGTGTTAGACAACTAAAATTGGAATTATGCAATTTCCTCGAAGCGTTATTTCTTACAAAAATATAAGGCCAAGGAAAAATCCTTGGCCTTTGATTATTATTAATTTCAGCGAATCAGCTTATTTGATTGTTTCAACAAGAACTCTGTTTTTGTAAGCTTTTTCGATTGACTCTAAAAAGTATCCATGACCATCATGCAATGACATAGTTGCGCCAGTGATAACGTCAGCAAGAACAGCTTTTTCAGCATCTGTTAACTTGTCAACTTTTGCTTGATCTTCAGGCTTTAATTCAGTACCAATCTTGATCGGTTTACCAGCAGCATCAGTGTTTTTGATGTACCATGCTCTGATACCAGAAGGTGTCATGCCAATAAAGAAGTCTTCAAAGTTTTCCATTTGTTGGTACCACTCTAGACCTGTAGTTGCTCTTGCAGCCATACCATAGTTTTCTTTGAGTTCGCCTTTAGTCATGATTTCAGTTTCCAATTTTGTAGCATGAGCAGCAAGTTCTGCAGCAGTTGCAGTATCAGCAGGCCATTGGAATTCTTCTGCAGCAAGTTCAGTTACATCGATATCGATAGCAACGATTTGACCTTTTTCATTGAACACAGCGCTTGTAGCAACTACGTTGAATTGGTGGTGGCCAGCAGTTCTAACTCTAAAGTTATCGATCATGCCTAAACCTGAGTATAATTTTTCAGCTACAACAGGTGCAACGACAACTGGAGTTGTAGGTGTTGCAGGTGTAGAAACAGTGCCACCAACTTTAACGATGATCTTTTGACCGATCTCGATAACAGCAGGATTTGCAATTTGTGGGTTTAATTTAGCTAATGCAGCAGTAGTTAAACCGTGGTCCATAGCGATTTTCCAGAATACATCGCCTTTAACGACAACATAAACTTCTGAGCCAGCCATAGGAGCAGTAGGAGTGACAGGAGTTGTAGGTGTAGTTGTAGGTGTAGTAGGAGTTGGTGCTGGAGTTGCTGGTGTAGCAGGTGTTTCAGTCCATGTTGTAGCCGAAGTCGTCGCATCAACTGCAAACGTTGGCATAGTCATCGTGAACACAAGCATCATAACGAGCATTAAAGCAAAATATTTACCCATACTTCTCTTCATATTCTTTATCCCCTTATCTTTTTTTTGAATCGTTAAATTATTAATTAACATAATCAAACGTTCCTAATAAAAATTTTATCATATTACCAAAGAAAATCAACACATATATTGAATTAAAATTAACATTTGATACCCACCTGTCAAGAGAAGTTCGATAATGTTTCATCCATACACAATCGCTTAAATCAAAAAATAAAAAAAACCCCTTAAAAAGGGGTTTGAATTTATTGTGATTATTGGATTGCTTGAACGCCTTCAATTTTAGTAAGCGCATCGATTTTAGCAGCATCTTTAACTGCTTGTGAATCATAGATGATGCTACCAGATACTGAACCTTTAACTGTTGTGAAACCAGTTGCTTTAGCGCTTACATGGATATCGCCATTAACAACCATATCATTCAACTTGAAGTTTGGCGCGTTTACATATATGTCGCCATTGAATATACCTTTTTCAAGTCTTGCACTTGGGCTGCCGATTACGAGCATAGGTGCAGTTAAAGTAAATCTTCTTGTAACAGTTCTTTTTTCATCTTGGCTGTAAAGAGCGATTTTTCTGTCGAGTTTTTCGCCTTCTTTGAACTCGCCCATCAAGAACAAGTTTTTATCAGTTTTAACGTCGTTACCAGCGTAGATGATCCAAGTACCATCTTTAGAAATGTTGTTAACAAGTTGATCTTCATTTCTGAAAAGTGATGGTGAAACAACTGCATCTGGTTGAGTCAAGATTTTCTCGCCAGTTAAAGTGCTATTTGCATCCATTAAGAATGAATCTTTAGCAGCTTGTGTTGTGAAGTAGATATTGCCTTTTACTGTAGCATTTACTAATTGGAAGTTATTTCCAGTTACGTACACGTCACCAACGAAGATACCACCTTGGATTCTTGCATTTAAGCTAAGAACTGTTAAAGAAGGTGCAGTTACTGTAAATCTTCTAGTAACGTTGTGATCTGCATCTTGGCTATAGAGTGCAAGTTTTCTTTGGTAGAGGTCAGCGCCTGTAACTTTGTCTTTTTTACCATTTTTAAGATCGCCAGCTAATACAAGTGGCTTGTCAAATGTCATATCTTTTAAAGTAGAGATGATCCAAGTACCATTTCCGTACATAGATTTTCTGAATGTGTCGTTAGAGTAAGTTAAAGATGGTGATGTAACAACGTCAGTACCTTCGATGATTTCGATTAATGCGATTTCACCAGTTACTTTAGATGTAGCATCAACAGTAGCTGTATCTTTAGCTGCTTGTGTCATGTAGTAAACATTACCTTCAACAACCATGTCAACTAATTTGAAGCCTTCTGCATTAACATATACGTCGCCGATGAAAGTTCCTTTAGAAAGGCTTGCATTTGGGCTTTCGATTGTTAATTTAGGAGCAGTTAATTTAAATCTTGCTGTTACGTTTTTGTCTTCATCTTGTGTATAAAGACCGATTTTTCTAGCGATAACATCTTCGCCAGTTACTTTATCTTTTTTACCGTTTTTGAATGTTCCAGTAAGAACGAGTTCTTCTTTAGAAACTAAATCGCCAAGTGTTGTCACGATCCATTTGCCATCAGCAGCGATACCAGCTTTGAAAGCAGCGATATCATTTACTAATGAAGCTGTTGTTACAACGTCAGCTTTTACTGGTGTACCAGCAACAGCGTTAAGTGCTTTGTTTGTAGATGGGCCAACGATACCGTCTGCAACTAATCCAGCTTTTGCTTGGAATGCTTTTACAGCGTTAAGCGTAAGGTTACCGAACATACCGTCAGCAGTAACTGAGTGACCAGCAGTTGTTAAATATTTTTGTAACAATACAACGTCCGCTCCAGTTGAACCGAAGTGAAGAACTCTTGTGATTGTTGGAATAGATGCACCTGGTGCTGTTACAACTGTAGTTGGCGCTGTAACTGCCGGTTTTGTAGGTGCTGGTGCTGTAGGTGCTGGTTTAACAGGTGCTGGTGTCGGCGCTGGAGCTGGTGCCCATGTTGAAGCCGATGACGTCGCATCTACTGCGTAAGAGTTGAAAGAAACACCTGGAGCTGCAACGAGTGTTAAAACGAGAACAGCAGCAAGTACTAAAGCTTTAATTCTTTTAGCCATGTTATTACCCCTTATTAATATTATTTTACGTACTAAGTTTTTCTGATTCATACTATTTTTATCTATGGAAACTGCAATATTGCGATTTCCTATCTCTTTGTTAATAAATAAACGTTCAGAAAGTCAACTTAGCCGTACTGCACTATTGTAACAAAAATTAAAACAAATGCGAATACTTTTTTATGTTTTATCATTGTTTTTTTGTAATGATAACAAAAATCGACTAAAGTCTTAGTTATCCACGTAATCAACATAGGTCTTTAGTCCTAGTTTGTTTAATATTTTTTTGATTGGCTCAACGTCCTCTTTGTTGACAAGGAGCATCTCTTGACGCTTTGCATTGTGCTTTTTAAAGAGAAAATACTGATTGCCTTTCATCTCTAATACTTGATAGAATACAACTTGGTCAAATCGTGTAAACCATACCTTTCCTGCATGGGTATTTGTAACTAGACCGTCAGAAAGTTGAATCATCGTCCATAATACAGCCATTTCAATACTCATGACCACAACCAATAACCTTACAGGCAAATTGTAATCAAGTGTAAGTCCTGTGACCAGTATGAGCACTGGTATCAATAAACCTAGTAAATAAAACAGATGTTTTGTCTTTCTTTTGTCTTTAATTCGGTAAAGAATTGTGTCCTTCGATATGACGCGTTTTCTTAAATCGTTCGCCAGTATCATGGTACAAACCATTACCATTAAACCATAGCTATAAAAACTACTATCCATCAATCCATTCCTCCATTGTCCCATTAATATAAAGATACTAATGGATCTTTTCATTATTTCAATAGTGACTACGTTGTGATATCAGCTATATCATAATCAATAACCGTTGATAGGTCCACTACATTCACACAGATTTGTAGCCCTATACGCCCTGCACTAAATGTGACTTGATCAATTAAAAGAATCATTTCATCAAAGACTGTTTTGAATTGCTTTTTCATGCCTATTGGTGAACAACCGCCTTTAATGTAACCCGTCGTGGAAAGTAGCAACTTTAAGGGTAACATTTCAATTGATTTTTCACCGACTGCTTTGGCTGCTTTTTTTAGATCAAGTGATGCATCTACAGGTATGACAAATACAAAATGTTCTCCACTGCTACCAATCGTCACAAGCGTTTTGAACACCTCATAATACGCTTTCCCAATAATATCCGCCACTGATTTGCCATCGATGGCTTCTCCACCAGAATCATAAGTAAATAATTCGAAGACTAGGCCAACGCTCTCACATTTTCTGACTGCATTTGTTTTATCACTCATTTAAATCTCCTCACGCGTAAAAGACTCGATAAAGTATAGCATATTTTTGCTTAGAATGCATAAAAACCGCACCCCATTTTCATAGGGTACGGTCACTTTTTTTCAACTACTCTAACAATAGTGGATTGATATTATGCGGTTCAAATGTCTCGATAAAATCAAAACCAAGCTTGTAACGTATTTTGTTTTCATACATACGATCATCAGCAATTTTAAAGAGCTCACTTAATGTAGTGCCCTCATCCCCAAATAATGCAATCCCATAACTGTACGAGCATACTATCTGTTTATTTCTATAGTTTATCGGATTTTCACTGAGCAGTTTCAAATGGCCATCGATGCGCTTTCTAAGTTTATCTTGGCTACAATTGAAAAATATACCGACAAATTCATCGCCACCATATCTTGCAAGCATATCGCTTTTGCGAATCAGATTTTTACAGCTCGCAGCAAAATGCTTAAGCAATACATCACCTGCCATATGCCCGTATTCATCATTCGTGCGTTTTAGGTCGTTGAGATCAAATACGACGAGGTTGAACCGTTCATTGTATCTTTTCGCTCTTTCTTTGATAATTTCGAAGACTTCATCGAAGTAATGTCTGTTGTATAAGCTCGTCAGGCTATCAAATCTGGATAAAAACGCTTTTTCTTCATATAATAGCTGATTGGATATTGCAATCTCGACGTTGTTTCTAACAAACTCCATGAGCTTCACATCGTCGTCGTCAAATGCGTTGATACAGGTCGAATCGACATTTACTACACCGAAAAACCTTCCTTTTATGTAAATCGGCGCTGAGATAGTCGAACGTATAAATTCATCTTTCCCCGATGTCGTGTTGATTCTATGATAGTCTCCAAATTCTTTCAAATCGTTGATTTTTGCTATTTGGTCTAGTTTCTTTCCTATGGATTTATAAAGAAAGAGTTCTTTGAATGGGACTCTGAAATCCTCAATCCCCTTTTCTTCAAATCCAATCTGTGCGACTGGTCGTAGGAATTCACCTTCGAGCAACATGACGGTTCCAAGACTGGCATGGTCTATGGAGCTTATCGCACTTCGCAGGATCACTCTATACAGCTCATTGATGCCTTCTGCCCTTACGATTGACTGAGTCACCTCCAGCATGGATTCTCTGAGTTTTAGTAGTCTAGAGAGATGACTTTCCACCCTTTTCTTCTCATTGATTTCCATAAGATGCATCAACACATGTGGCGCATCGTTATAAATTACGACACGTGATTTATGTTCCACCCAGAAGATGTTTCTATCCTTGGTTTTAACACAAAGCTCACCTTGATCTACATAAGTCTCACCTGCCAAAGCTCGATTGATTGTCGTTTCGAAGACATCGACAAAAACGGGATTGATAAAACTTAAAATGCTCTTTTGATTGAGTGCTTCCACATCAAAACCAAAAACATGTTTGAACCCGGCGTTTACGAATAAGACTTTCTCGGCATTCAAAATAAGCGTCGGCATAGAGATCAGTCGATCGAAGACGTCAAAATCAGTTTGATTTAGGTGAATCGAATCATTTTCCCATTGGTTAGGCACTGTAAGGCTCATATAATCATCCTTTATTAAGCATGTATTATTACAACTTTGTTACAATACACCTATAAAATACCATTAGAATCCAATTTCGTCAATTTTATATTCGAAATTTACATAAAAGTACGTTTCACTTTTTGAAAAGCGCTTGATAAATGGCGCTATTCTTGTTAAAATACGCTTCCATTTCTGAATAGCTGATCTCATAAGTCGGATACCACGCAGCATAAGGCGCTATTTCATATAACGGATAATAGATTTTCATGACGTCCGCTTCAAAACTAATATTAAATTTACCTTTTTTAAATGTGTCTAAACGCATTTGCTCCGGTGTATTCTTATCGATGTAAAGAAAGGCATTTTCATCAGCCATAAATTGGCTATCGATGATTTTTGCCAGTGCCAAACGCCAATCCATGTCAACACTAAAAAGCGATTCAAATGGCAGTTCTTCTCCAGTCGATAAATCATAATGAAGTGTCGTCAAGATAGAATTTGGATGTGCTGCACCAAATCCATACCAGTAGCCAACTGTCTCATAATTCAAAACATCGCCCACAACAGAAAGCTCATAATCGAGTTTCGCAGTATAGTCGATTTTATCGATTTGATTGTAATCCACCATTTCTTCTGGATTCAATGAAAAATCTGTTATTTGATACGTATTGACGCTATCAAAAATCGCTTGATTCAGTGTAGCAAGAAAGTCTGTATCAACAGTGGCATCAGATGTTGAAAATAATGGATAAAAAACACTGATGCCAATGTAAGGCGACATTATTTGTGTGCTAAATGTTAAGCCATCGACAAGCGTTTCAGATTTGAAAGATTCATCGAGCGTCATACCATCAAGAGACATGGACCAGCTCATGCGCTTCTTGTCATCATCAAGTGGCATGATAAAGATTCTACCGCCCTCTTGATGCGCTGTCACCGGAAAATAGAAAGTCGGATAATCATCCAATTGCTTGCCATCGTCATCTATGAAGTATGATTTGTTGCCGTCATTTGCTAAGAACAAACGATCGCGTACAGGGTGCACATAATAGAAGCTTGTTTCTCCATGTATGTCACCAAGGCCGTCGATCAAGTCATATTTGATGACAGAATTGCCATCCAAGCCATATCCTGGCCAAAACTCTTTCGCTTCAGCGAATAAATAATGCCACGTGTCAACTCTGGAAATCAAACCATTTGGCTCGAATACATAAGCTCCTGTTGGATCAATCAAACCATAGATGCCTTCTGCCAATTTACCATAATAAATGATGTCAGCTGGTGGTTCAACTTTGACGATTGCCCTACCGCCATAAAATTCCCAAGCTTCCAAAAAACTCGGTTCAATGACGACATCTCCCTGCTTATCCATATAACCAAAAAGGCCTGTTTGTTCATCGACAAAAACACGCCAACTTGAGCTCAATCTTTCATCTTGAAGTAACGGATTATCATCTCTGCGGGCATCATCTAGTATTGAACACCCAGAGAATGTCAATGCAAGGACAAATAAGCCAAGCAATATCATGCGTTTCAAAGATATACCAACCCCTCCAGCCATTTAATAAACACCTTAATTTGTAACAAATATGTACCAACTACTTACCTGCTACTTACCCGCTACGTTCCCTGTTATGTACCTACTATATACCTACAAATCATCAATAATATGTCCTATATTTTATCAATCTCTCACTTTATTGACTATATGATACATGAATATTGTTAAAAATACAATCAATTAAGGAAATTGCATAATTACCGAATACGTTACAAAATCAACTTTTCAAACAGCAACAATGGCTAATTTTCCTCAATTGACATAATGCCATTATTTTTCGTGATATAATAATAGAAATTGCATAATCACCAGGAGGGCACATGCACTATTTTGAATATGGCGAAGAGGCCATACAATACCTAAAAAAGAAAGATAAAAAACTCGGTGCTGCAATCGACCGGATTGGACCAATACAGAGAGAAATTTTGCCTGATTTATTCAAAGGACTTATCAGTAGTATCATCGCGCAACAAATATCGAGCAAAGCGGCAGACACTGTTTGGAAGCGGTTTGAGTTACTCGTTGGCGATGTGACACCGCAAAGCGTCTCTCTTGTGGATGTCGCAGACATTCAAACTAGAGGCATGTCAATGAGAAAAGCCAGCTATATAAAGACCATCTCTGAGATGATACACAGTGGTGCATTTAACCTGGACGAACTAGCAATACTTCCAGATGAAGAAATAACTAAGAGGCTAAAATCACTACCTGGTATTGGGATTTGGACGGCAGAAATGCTCATGATTTTTTCCATGCAAAGGCAAAATATCGTCAGTTGGGATGATCTAGCAATCCGCCGTGGCATGATGCGTCTTTATGGCAAAACAGAGCTTGATCGTGCGACTTTTGAATATTACAAAAAAAGATATGCACCTTACGGCAGTGTGGCATCGCTCTATTTATGGGCATTATCTGTTGAACCAATTTGAAGTATAACGGACGATTATATATTCACTACATCATATGCACAACGTTATATGCGAAACTTAGAATTTTAACAAGGGGGGCGTTATGAACTGGACGATTCAAAAAATGGCGTCAATGGATGCCACCACGCTATACGAGATTATCGTTTTGCGATTCAACGTGTTCATCATTGAACAATCGTGTTTTTATGAAGAATTCGATAATAAGGATCTTGAGGCGACCCATGTCTATGGGAGAGATGACACAGGTAAAATTATTGCCTATCTCAGAATCCTCGAACCAGGTGTCTCTTTTGAAGAAGTATCCATCGGACGTGTTGTCGTAAGCCCTGAATATCGCAAAGTAGGCGTCGGACAGGACCTGATGCAAATGGGTTTGAACGCAGTCCGTGAACGATATGGTGATGTTCCCGTCAGAATCTCTGCACAAGCGTATCTTCAGTCATTTTATGCGTCACTTGGTTTTGAAGCGCAATCGGAAATATACTTGGAAGACGACATTCCGCATATTGAGATGCTTTTTAATCCGATAAATTATAAGAAATGAAGCGAGATGAAATCTTAAATTTTCTGCAAAAAAAAGATGCTTAGACATATAAAAATGTCAGCATCTTTTTTATTACTTTTTTTATTATCTTATTTAAGATCTTATTAATATCGTTCTTATTATCTTGCATCTTCTTTACATCATTATACTATGTTGATTTTACTTGCCATCAAGCAAATCGCCAAGGGTGCCCAGTAAACTGCCTTCGCCTTTTGAGCTGCCACCGTGCGCTCTGGCACTTGAAAGAATTCTATCGGCCATGCGTGAGAACGGCAAAGACTGAAGCCAAACTTTTCCAGGTCCTCTCAGTGTTGCCAAGAAGAGACCTTCACCTCCAAATACAGCACTTTTAATGCCTTTTACCATCTCGATATTATAATCCACACTACCTGTCAATGCGACGAGGCAGCCAGTATCAATTTTCAAGACTTCACCTTGAGCAAGTTCTTTTTCAATGATCGTGCCACCTGCATGCAAGAACGCCAATCCGTCCCCTTCCAACTTTTGCATAATGAACCCTTCACCACCGAAAAATCCGACGCCGATTCTCTTTTGAAATGCAATCCCGATGGAGATACCCATAGCTGAACAGAGATAGGCATCCTTTTGTGCAATAAGACGACCGCCGTACTCCGTCAAATCCACTGGCAAAATTTTACCTGGATAACCGGCTGCAAAGGCTATTTTCTTTCTGTCATTTGAGTTGTTGCTGAACTGTGTCATGAACAAACTTTCGCCCGTTA
This sequence comes from Acidaminobacteraceae bacterium, assembly GCA_942493125.1. Taxonomy (GTDB): domain Bacteria; phylum Bacillota; class Clostridia; order Peptostreptococcales; family Acidaminobacteraceae; genus Fusibacter_C. Next base: position 1,972,439 of record OW818667.1, read on the forward strand.
TAACGCGCTTGCCTGCGCCCATGAGTTTACCCATAAGACCGCCACCAGCTTGCTCTGTGCCATCACCGAAGATGGTTGTCATATCGACGCCTGCTTCCATGTACATCATCGCGCCAGCTTCTGCAAGTACTGTCTCTCTTGGATCCAGTTCAATCTCTACAAACTGCATATCATCGCCAAACAATTGATACTCAATATCATGTGCTCTCATATTGCCTCCTATTATTCCATATTAATTTTATACTAGCATAAACATTACGCTTACTCAATTGATTGAGACATTTCTAATCAAACCTTAACCATTTATGCAATTATGCTCATAGAAAAGGCATCATTCATAGATATTGTTTTGTTCATAGATAATGTTTTGTTCATAGACAATGTTTTGTTCATAGACAATGTTTTGTTCATAGACAATGTTTTGTTCATAGACAATATTTTGTTCATAGACAATGTTTTATTCATTGACACAGCTTTATTCACCCTTATTTTGGTACACAATAAGATAGGACTTCACCAATAGGTGCATTGATTTGAAGCAACGCCCTATGGTCTTGAGAGGTCTTGCTCTTGTTGATCAAGATGAGTTTGTTGCCTCTATAATAGTCCAGCAATCCTGCTGCTGGATAAACGACTAAAGATGTGCCGCCAACAATCATCAAATCCGCTTGCCGAATCGCTTTAATAGCGCCGTCTATGGTTTGTTCATCCAATGACTCTTCATAAAGAACGACATCGGGTTTCACCATGGCGCCACAAATATCGCATTTTGGTACATTTGAACTGTGGATGATCTTGTCTAATCCATAGAATTTTCCACACTGCATGCAGTTGTTTCTGTGTATGGACCCATGAAGCTCAAATACATTTTTTGAACCGGCCATCTGATGCAGTCCATCGATGTTCTGCGTGATCACTGCCTTGAGTTTGCCACGTGCCTCAAGGAGAGACAAAGCGATGTGCGCAGCGTTCGGCTTTGCATTTTCATAAATCATCTTTTCCTTATAAAAAGCGTAAAAGCTTTCTGGATGCTTCATGAAGAAGCGATGGCTCAATATCGTCTCAGGAGGATAAGCGTGTTTATCAAGTGTTTCAAAGAGGCCACCCTGTGACCTGAAATCCGGGATATTGCTCTCAGTAGAAACGCCTGCACCGCCGAAAAAGACGATGTTTTCACTTTCATTTATGAGTTTCTTTAATTGATCAAATTGAATTTGAAGTTCACTTTGATGAACATCGTAATGCTCATCTTGTTGCTTTTGCGATGCGTTGTCAATATCGGATTGTTCTTCATTTTGTGTGTCGGATGTCTGCACTTGATGCCTCCTGTTCGAATTTGAAACTAATCAGTAATGGCTTTTTTGATTATACCCTATTTCAATGGATACTTAACACTTCCACTTTAAGTCTATTATTTGTTCAACGGAGCGTATTCACAGAATAATTGGGTAAAATTAGACTATCATCCAAACAGCAGAAGGAGAATAGGCATGGGAGAAAAAGATACGAGGTATAAAAAACCATCCCTTGATGTATTAAAGGGACAATTGACTGAACTACAATTTCAGGTAACACAGCTTGGCGAAACTGAACATCCTTTTAATAATAAATATTGGAATCATTTCGAAAAAGGACTTTATGTCGATATCATTTCTGGCGAACCTTTATTTAGTTCAAAAGACAAATTTGAATCTTCATGTGGTTGGCCAAGCTTTTCAAGACCCGTTTTCAAAGAAGCGATCCGTTATCTTGAAGACAACGCGTTTCACATGAACCGCATCGAAGTCAGAAGCCAGGAGAGCAACAGCCATCTTGGACACGTTTTCGATGATGGTCCCGAAGAATCAGGCGGCTTGCGATATTGCATCAACAGCGCAGCACTTAGATTCATACCCAACGACAAACTGGATGAAGAAGGTTATAGCCTCTATAAAATTGACTAATATATACCATCTAAAAGGCCTTGAATAAGGCTTTTTATTTTTTGTTGACAATACTGTGCGTCGTACAGTATAATGTAATCAAAGGTGGTGATTATATGGCTGAACTTGAATCCATCGTTCAGAATTTAAAACAGGAAATGAAACGCGGAACATTGGTACTGGCTGTATTAACTAGAGTTGATGAACCACAATACGGCTACACGCTCATCACAGAACTCAGTGACCTCGGTATGGCTGTTGAGCAAAATACACTTTACCCGCTAATGAGGCGCCTTGAAAAACAAGGTCTGCTCGAATCGCTTTGGCAGATAGAAGAAAACCGACCGAGACGGTATTATCAAATAAGCTCACTTGGCAGAGATGTCAGAAATGCTCTTATAGCCGAATGGCAATCACTTGAACTGACGATGTCAAAATTAGTAGGAGGCGCATTATGATTAAGAACTATCTATATACTATAGGAAAATACTTGACTCCGTCGCAGAGAGACGAAGTCTTGAGAGAAATTGAGGCCAATCTCTACGATTACCTCGAAGAAAACTTTGGCAAAAAAGAATATACGAATGGGGAGATTGAATCAGCCCTTCGTGCAATGGGACATCCAAAAACAGTGGCACAAGCCTATCAGACAAATCCACGTGGCTTGATTGGCGCGGGTTACATCGACGCCTATTGGCTCGTTGTGAAAATTGCGCTCATCGGATCTGCGATCGGTATCACAGTTGGTAACTTAATTGACTTGTCTCCAGATAACTCGGGCATGCAGCTCTTTATAAAGCTTGCGGCTGATATATTCTCTTCAGGCGTCGGTGCGCTTGGTATGGTCACGCTGATCTTTGCACTCATTGAGCACTATAGCCCACAAGAAAACATAACCGTATCGGAAACCTGGAAAATAAGTGACCTTGAAAAAGCACCAGAACCAAACCAAAAAGTCAGCTTATTCGACTTGATCATCGAGACATTCTTCATCTGTTTCGGACTCGTCGTCATGAACTCAGCAGTGCCGATTTTTGCATTCAACTTAGAAGATAGACAGGTTCTTCCGATAGTTAACATGGATCTTTTTGCACCATTTATCATCATGATAACGCTTGTCTTAGCAGCTTCCCTTTTGCTCAATATCTACTTGATGATCATCAGAAAATGGCAAACATCAACGCGGATCATCACCATCTTGCTGGACCTGATTGGCATCGGTATTGTGACTAAGATCGCTTTAACGCCAGAAATTTGGGACTTAACCGCTTTAAGAAGCATCCTCGGCGATGCTGCAAAGGTGGATACTTGGTTTACGATGTCTGTTAATATCGGCCTTGCTGTTATGATCATCATCTCAGCATTTGACATATTCGGACACATTAAAGTGATGCTTAAAAAATAGAATAAAAGCCCATTGCAGACTGATTTAGCTGCATTGGGCTTTTTATATTCTGTTGATATATATTTTATTATTGATGTTACACCTGAAGCAACTTCGCAACAAATTCGAAACGTTCATTGTTTGGGCCGTCAAAAAACAAAATCTCTGCATTGCCCACGACTCTTGGTGGTGTGTATTTGACGCCAAGGCCATCGAGGCGCTTCATCTCATCTTGAAGTGAATCCACTTTAAAGGCGATGTGCTCAATCGGACCAACTGTCCTTGGTTCATTCTCAGGTTTTAAAATCAACTCGACGATGGTGCCTCCAATTTCCATAAAGATCAAATGACTTGCAGGATAATGGTATTCTTTTATTAGTTTTGCCTGAAGTACCTCTAAATAAAATGGCATCGTCTTATTCAAATCAAGTACCTTGATGCCGATATGTCCAAATTTCATGGTAGCCTCCTCGTATATTATTTGTCTCTATTATACACCAAAATTATGGCTTGAGGTATGGCGTAATTGGCTGGTTTTCATTTGAATAACGATCGTTTTGGATTCGTGTGACAGATCCTATGCATAAGAGTGGGCTCGGTTTCGGATTGCAAGCGTAGATATTTTCTGTTAGTATAAACTAGTAACTTTAGTGGTTTCATATTAATGGAGGCTAACGCATTGAACGCAAAGACACCTTATCAGAAAAAGCCTGAATGGCTCAAAGTGAAAATAGAAAATCCCCGCAACCTAAGCAAAGTCAACACAATTATCCAGTCACTCAATCTCAACACAGTCTGCCACGGTGCAAATTGTCCGAATCGATTGGAGTGCTTTTCGAAACGCACCGCGACTTTTATGATCCTCGGTAACGTGTGTTCGCGTCACTGCAGATTTTGCAATATAGAAAGTGGTAAACTCTTGCCTCCGGATATTGGCGAACCGTATCGCGTAGCTGAGGCTGTAAAACAACTCGATCTCAAACACGCAGTTATCACGTCGGTTACGCGAGATGATTTGGAAGACGGCGGTGCATTCCTTTTTGCCGAAACCATCAAAGCCATAAAATCTACGTCTCCAGAAACCGTTATCGAAGTCCTCATCCCTGATTTTAAAGGCAATGAAGCGGCACTTAACCTCGTCATGGACGCTGGTCCAGCTATCATCAACCACAATGTCGAAACGGTCATTAGGCTTTATGATTCCGTCAGACCTGAAGCGGATTATGCACAGAGTTTGGAACTACTAAAGCGCGTCAAAGCCTATAACCCGAAGATTCTTTCGAAGTCAGGATTCATGTTGGGTCTTGGCGAAAATGAAGATGAAATATACAAGTTGATCGACGATTTAAAAGCAGTTTCTGTGGATATCTTGACCATCGGTCAATACTTACCCCCATCCGATCAACACGCCCCACTTGTGGCATACATTCACCCAGATGATTTTACCACTTATGGCAAATACGCACAGAGCATCGGCATCGGTAGCGTTGCCTCCTCACCACTTGTAAGGAGCTCTTACAATGCCCATGAGGTGAGCGGGCTGTGAGTAATTGGTGCCAGGTAGATTGGCTCATCGAATGAGTTAGTGGTGCCAGGTAGATTGACTCATCGGATTGAGTTAGTGGTGCCAGGCAGATCGACTCATCGAATGAGTAAAGTGTATAAACAGTATGAAATTATCCGTAAATGTTGAAAAGTCTGTGCAAACGCCAATTAAGCGCTTGTACAGACTTTTTTTGTTTTGGTTTTAACATATCCTCGGGAGGTGCGTTGATGCTATCAATCATTGTATTCAGTGAGTCGAAAAGCCAGGTAGATTGACTCATTGTACACAATGAGTTGATCTACCTGGCACCAATACCTCACTGGATCGTTATCGTTCTGCTCGCACTATCATATGCGACCGCGAGGCCTATGCTCTGCCCCACAAACTTAAGCGGCACCATGGTTCGGCCTCCTATGACCGATGCTGGCACATCAAGCTGCATCTGCGTGCCATTGACAGTCACTTTGTCGCTACCAATCGTAAGGATGATGGTGCTCCGTGCGTCTTTTGCCAAAATCGTCTTTGTCGCTGCATCATACGTTACCGTCATACCAAAAGTTTCGAAGATTTTCTTCATGGGTACCAATGTCCTGCCGCCCACGACAACCGGTGGTTGGTCAAAGCTTACTTGACTATTTTTATAGACCACTTTAATCGCTGGTTGCGTCAATGCCACCACATAGTCTTCCACTGTGGCGATCTTGCCATCGGCTAGATAAGCTTTTACTGTGATTTTTGCCGAACTACCTGCAACCTTTGTAAAATCATAAGTAAATTCGAACGGAATTTTTGCGGATGTGCTCACAAGTGCATTGTTTACATAGTATTCAACTTTACTGATGACCGGTTCATACGATTTCACATAAGAGGCTAAAGTGACTTTACCTTTATTGAGTGTCGTTGAAATTTTTTCGTATTTGTAAGAAGCGCTTTGATCCATTTTGGAAAGATAAAAGTCGCTTTTGATGATTTCATTATAGGCTAGTTTGACCCTTGGATTATCTGATAAGACATAACTTTCGCGAGCGCCTGCGACACCTTTGGCGTCGTAATAGTACATCGCTTTAATCTCCGGATACACCAGAGGGATGTATGCGTAAAAGCGCTTGATGTTGTTGATGGCCCAATCGGTATAGTCGATATTCGGCTCAGTGGTTGAGAAGTTTGACACGGCACCTTCCACGATCATGATCGGCTTTCTCTTGCCATAATCTGCCACGATGTGGCTGAGTAGATCGATTGGATTGCTTTTAAGTTTGGTTTCTTTGTTTTCTGCAGTGTAACCTAGCGTCGTGTAACAGCTCACACCCACCCAATCCACATAGGCATCGCCTGGATAGTACTCGGCCATGTTGTCCCATGGGTGGAAGTTTGGCGCCCATACCATCGCAACATTTGGTGCATCTTGTTCCATGATGTCATGGATCAATCTAAATTTTTCGATGTATTTCTTTGGCTGCATGCCCCATGGTGTCCAATCGCCGTTCATTTCTCCACCGAAGCGTAGAAAAATAGGGATTCCAGATGCTTTGGCGTCTTTTGCAAACTGACGGATATAAGCGCCATCAACGACTTTGTCGAGGTCTAGCGGCTGCATGTGTATTTGCAATGAACCGCCGATCGCTTTCATGTTCTCAGCCTGCTTTGTGGCAAAAGGCGTTTCGCCGAAGTTGTTGTAATAAAGTAGCGACGCGTGTTGCTTACCGTAGACGGATTCAATCTTTGCTGGATCAACCCCGTAACCCGTAAACAGCGCTTTGTTGCCTTCCCCGTAAACGCCTATATAAAGACCGCTTGCAGGTTCGTGCTTTGCTAGAGGTCGGCTGAGCGGTGTGGCTGTTGAGATGTCTTTCTTAACATAAAGCATGAGTTCTGATTTGATGTCATCCAGTTTCTTTTTCACCGATACAAATGCCCAGTTATGGACCGTCGAACCACTGAGTGCACTGAAATTCAAGTAGGAATGATATGCTTTTTCATAAAAGTAAGTCGCTTTTTTTGAGTCAAACACTTTTGGATCGATCTCACCCGCATAATAATCTCCTGCTTTTTTAGCAATGTGTCCACCATTTTCATAGGCGTAAAGGGTCGTATAGCCACCATAAAGTTTTACGAGCTCTTCCCAGTAGTAGGCCGCCTTTGCGTAGTCTTTTTGCTCCGTGTAGAGTATCGACTTTTCAAGTAACGGCCAATCACCAATCTTTGCCTCAGCGGCGAAGCTGGCTGAAGAGAACAGGGGCATCGCCATTAGAGGCGTTGCAAGCAAAATTGCTACAAGGAGCAACGATAACCCCTTGGTGCTGAACCACTTGGTGCTGAACCACTTGGTGGTGAGCGATTTTTTGATATGTAATTTTTCACTGTTATGCAGATTCTTTCTAGTCATAGTTCCCCCAATGCACTTATTATATTTTAAGTATCGGCATTTTGGACAAAAAAGATGAGTGGTTGGTGCCAGGTAGTTCGACTCATTGTACACAATGAGTCAATCTACCTGGCACAACCCACTCACCCGCTCAACCACTCAACCAAGGAATTGTGACAAATACCGCTTGCTCAGACTTAGAGACTTGAGCACAGCATCCGCGCTGCCTTCAAATGCACGATCTTCGATTTCTACGCACGCAAACCCGTCATAGCCGATATCGGTGAGTGCACTAGTGAATTTAGACCAGTTGACATCGCCTAGACCAGGCAACTTTGGCGCCATGTATTCAAGGGGGTACGCCATGGTGCCAACGTCGTCCAGTTTCTCTTTGTAGACCTTTATGTCTTTAAAGTGTATGTGGAACATTTTATCTTTAAATGCATAAATTGGCTTGATGTAATCCATCATCTGCCACACGAAGTGGCTCGGGTCGTAATTGAGCCCGAAATAATCGCTTGGTATTCTCTCGAACATCTCTCTCCAAATCTTTGGAGTTGTTGCGAGGTTTTGACCACCTGGCCATTGATCCGCTGTAAATAGCATCGGACAGTTTTCGATAGCAATTTTCACCTTCAATAGTTCTGCAAAAGCGATGAGTGGTTTCCATACAATTTCGAATTGATGGAAATTTTCTATTACCGTTTTTGTCTGATCGCGTCCAATAAAAGTCGTCACTAGCCCGACACCGAGCTTGTCTGCTGCGATAATAACTTTTTTAAGGTGCTCTATGTTGGCTGTGCGTTTAACGAGGTCGCCATCTAAAGTATTGGGATAAAAGGCAAGCGCTGAAATCTCAACACCTTTTTCCGTACAGTATTTTTTTATCGCAAGCACCTTTACATCGTCGAGGTTCAATACGTCTATGTGGCTAACGCCAGCATATCTGCGTGTTGCATCGCCTTTGGGCCAACATGCGAGTTCGACGCAGTCATAACCCAGATTCGCGGCTGTATCAATCACTTCCTCGAAGCTGCTATCTTCTAAAATGGCGCTAACAAATCCAAGTTTCATTTTGTGCCTCCTTCAGTGAGTCGATCTGCCTGGCACTTTAACTCATTCGTGCGTCGATAAGCTAGGCTCTCCGACTCATGGTCTATCGTTACCGAGCAACCCTTCGAAGCGCTTTCAACGCTTGCAAATACAACACGCATGGATGTTAGGGCTTCCTCACCGCTCAAGTTCTTAAACCACGATTCGTCGGCATCTGTGTTTGCGACGTTTTCTTTTATGACATCCACTTTTCCCTCATGTGCCAAAATCGCATCCACAAACAAATCGATAACACCTGAACTTGTCTGATTTTCATTTGTCTGAATTTTATCGATCTCGTAGAGGATTTTTTCATGGGCGAGATTTTCCACGATGATGGTGTACTGCGGGTCTGCGTAGATTTTCATGACGCCTTTTGTGCCATAGAGGATTGTGGAATTGTCCTCCTCGCCATAACAGGTCCAACTGACGTTCATGGTGCCGATGGCGCCATTTTCAAGTTGATAGATGCAGATGGCATTGTCGTCGACGCCGATGAGTGCGCCGTCTGGTCCTTTCTTATCGATCGTGCCTACAAAGGCCGTCGTTTTGACGATTTTTTGGCCCGTCAAGAAGTGAATCAGGTCGGTCTTGTGGATGCCGAGATCAGCCATAACGCCAAGGCCAGCAGCCGTTTTATCGAAGAACCATGTGAAGGCACCAGGGTTGATGCTCCAGTTTTCTGGTCCGCTGTGTGCAAAATTCGTCTTGAACGTCACGATGTCACCGATCAGTCCCTCTTCGACGAGCTCTTTCGCCTTGATATGTGCTTTTGCAAGCCTTTGATTGTGACCGATGATCAGCTTTTTACCAGTTTCCTGTGCCTTGGCCACCATCGCTTCACATTGCTCTAGTGTCATCGCCATGGGTTTTTCGCAGAGGACGTGTTTTTTCTCGCTAAGCGCATTTAAGGTGATTTCAGAGTGTGCGACATTTGCCGCACACACGCTGATCGCATCAACTGCGTCTTCGCCCGTCTGCGTGAGGATTGCCTCATAGGTTGTGTAAACTTTACCGCCATATTGGTCGGCGAGCGCTTGAGCGCGCTGGGTATTTCTGTCGTAGTACGCGACTATCTTCACATTTGGATTGTTAGCGTATTCAGGGATGTGCCTCACTTGTGCGATCTTGCCACATCCGATAATCCCTATTTTTATCATGAGCTCGCCTCCATTCTATTGCTGCGTTTGCGACTTTGGGCAAGGACAGCGATGATAATGGTCACCCCTCGTACAAAGCCATTGAGGAAAGGTGGCACATTGGCCATAACCAGTACAGTACTGATGATTCTGAGCATCAAGATTCCCAAAAATGTTCCAATGATTTTGCCTTTGCCGCCACTCATTGACGTGCCGCCGATAGCAACGGCCGCAATAGCATCCAGTTCATAGCTGTCTCCTGCGCTGGCCGCCTGTATGGAAGTGAGTCGACTGGCGAGCAAGAATGCCGCCAAGCCATAGAGTAAGCCGGCATAGGCGTAAATGGTAATTTTGACCTTGTCCACGTTGATGCCTGTGAGACGCGAGGCGTGTTCATTGGAACCAATCGAATAGACGTAACGTCCAAATTTTGTTTTCGTCATGATGAATCCGGTAATGAGGGTTATGATGATAAAGAAAATCATCAAGTTAGGGATGCCGAACAGCTTGCCGGCTGTGATCATGCGGTAGGCGTCGTACATGGATTTATCGACGGTGAACGGACCGCCCTGTCCGATTTGATTGATGATGGACCTGTAAGCCGACATGGTGGCCAGCGTCACGATGAATGGGGCTATGTTGCCCTTTGTGATCAAGATGCCATTGACGAGGCCGAGGACCACGCCAAAAGTCAGACAAAATACGAGGGACACCATGATGCTCTGGGTCGAATTCAGGATGGAAACGCTGAGTCCCGAGATGATGGCGACAGCTGAACCCGTTGATAAATCGATCATCCCTGCTGATATGATGAGGCTCATGCCCATGGCGCAGATGCCTACGATGGAGCCTTGTACAAAGAGGTTCGTCATATTTTTATAGGATAGGAAGGACGGATTTACTAGGACAGCTATGAGCAGTAAAAAAATAAAGCTGATCCAGTGGCTATAATTTGAGGTCGCCTTATGCCACAGCGTCTTTGCATCCATGCCTTTGAGATTAAACTTTTCCATCTAGACCTCCCAATTTTGCGCCAGTCGACAGCAGCATGACGTTGGCTTCTGTCATTTGAGCCCGTGACAGCTCTCCATTGATTTCACCTTTGTACATGACGATGCATTGATCGGCGATGTGATGAATCTCTGGAAATTCTGTGCTGAACACGATGATGCTCTTGCCTTGCTTTGATAGTTCAATAATCAGTTTATAAATCTCATACTTTGCACCGACGTCGATACCCTGTGTCGGATTTTCCATAATGAAAATCTCAGACTCGGTGGCAAGCCATCTTCCGATGATGACTTTCTGCTGGTTGCCTCCTGAGAGTGCCGTGATCGGGTCGCTTTCACTTCCGATGCGTATGTTCATTTTGCCTAGGTTGATTGCAAATCTATTTTTTTCTTCATTTTTGTCGATTAGTAGTTTGTTGTGCTTGATGGTGAAATAGGCGATGGAATGGTTGTCGCGGATGCTCAGATGTGGCAAAATGCCGCGTTCCTTCCTGTTTCTCGGCACCATGGCCACGCCGTGTTTCATGACGGATTTGATGTGGTGGGCTCTGAGTGTTTCACCCTTTATCTTGATCTCTCCGCTGGTTTTGTCTGTCGCGCCGAATAGCGCTGAGGCGAGTTCGGTGGTGCCTGCGCCTTGAAGCCCTGTAAAGGCAAGGATTTCTCCCTTTCGAAGTGTAAATGACACATTCTTAAATGTGTGACCTGAAAGATTGTCCACTTCCATAAATACTTCTGGGCTGATATAGTTTGCATTTTCATCCTTCAAGTTAGAGTGTGCGAAAGTGCGGCCAATCAACAATTCCGTGGCGCGCTTCTCGTCGATGTCTTTAAAAAATCCAGTTTCAATGAAAACCCCGTCTCTCAAAACGGTATACTTATCACAGATGGTGAATAGTTCAGGCATTTTGTGCGAAATGTAGATAAAACTGACGCCTTGGCCTTTAAGCTCTTTCATAATGGTAAATAAATTGTCTATTTCTCTGTTGTTCAGTGACGTGGTGGGCTCATCCATGATGATGAGCTCAGATTTGAAAAGTAACGCTTTGGCGATCTCCACGATCTGCTTTTGTGCCGTTTCCAGCTCGCCGACCATCGCCTTTGCGTCGATGTTGACCTTCATGCGCGTCAGAACTTCGGCTGCTTGTCTGATTTCTTCTTTTTTGTCGACCATGCCTCTTTTTAATAGTTCTTCGCCCAAGAACATGTTTTCATAGACGCGTAAATCGTTGCATAAATTGAGTTCCTGATGGATGAACCTAATCTTCATCTCTTTTGATTTTTTGGGTGTCATGTTGTGTACATCAATTCCATCTATGACGATTTTTCCAGAGGTTGGTGGAAATGTACCCGAGAGCACATTCATGAGCGTGGTTTTCCCAGCGCCGTTCTCGCCTAACAGGCCGTGAATTTCTCCCGCCCCCACGGTCAAGTCGACGTCGCTGAGCGCTTTCACCGCTCCGAAATCCTTCACTATGTGCCTCATCTCAAGTAGCATGGCTTGACCTCCTTACCATCATTTTGACTTTGTATTTTGACTTTCATTTTTAATATGCATGATTATGTATTATTTTTGACTGATCTTGTAGTTGATAAAACTATCATCCAGGCATGGGGTATGCCTGAATGATAGTGTGTTGCCATGAATAGTGACTGTCTCAACAATTCATAAGGCGTGTAAAGCCTTGCTATTACTTGCCCAAGCTTAGAATTATTTGCCCAAGCTATAGCGAATTTTGTAGATGTCCGATTCCATGTACTCTTTGTAGTTGGTTTTGTCGACCATGGAAGTTGGCACGAGGTAATCCGCTTCGAGCGTTTCGCCCTGGAGCACTTTGAGGCCAAGGTCTACGGCGTCTCTGACCATGGATGGCGAGAATGTGTATGTCATAAATTCGATGCCTTCAAGGCCGGAATCTTCGATGATGTCCATGAATCCTGAGCTTGCAGCTACGCCGCTGATGAGTTTGATGTTGATTTTAGCGTCGCCGTCATAGTTTTTGAGCGCTTCTACGATGCCGAATACGATTTCATCGTCGTGTGTGAAGATTGCTTGGATGGATTCGATTTCTTCTTTTGTCTTTGTCGTCAGGTAGCTTTCCATTTGTTCCATGGCTGTTTGTTGACTCCAGTTGGTCTCAAATGTTTGAACGATATTGAAATTAGGGTTGGCAGTTTTCTTAAAGCCGTTTGTCCGTTGTAATGGCACGGATGATGAGTCGCCTTCAAACAATAGGAGATTCACTTTGCCTGCAGCAAGTTCAGTGGCAAATTTTTCGTTGAAGTATTCGCCTGCGCCTTCGCCGATGGCGTCATTGTCGCCCATTAGCGTTGCAGTTGGCATAAAATCAGAGATCATACGGTCGTAGATTATGAGTGGCACGCCTGCATCTTGGATGGTTTGAGCAGCACTTTTGAGCTCATCGCCGTTTACTGGCCATAAGACAAAAACGTCTGGATTCATCGCCAAAATCGTGTCGATGGCGTTGCTTTGTTCGCCCGATTCAGCAGCTGTCATAAATTTGTAGTCAAAGCCATACTCTGCAGATAATGCTTTAACTTGTGCTTCGCAGTGTTGAATGGATTCTGCTGTAAAACCGTGGTCCGCGCTTGGTGTAACGACGCCCATCAACTTGCCTTTTAATGGCAATTCTGTAGCGGCTGGAGCAGCTGTTGTTGCTTGTTCAGCTTCTGTTGTACCTTCTGTTGTCGTTGTTGTGCCGCCACATGCTACTAACGCGAGCATCAACATCATAATCATAATGATTGATAACAACTTTTTCATATACATCCTCCTCGTTCTTATAGATAGATACACCTTATATTCTAGGCTTTAAAAATAGCCGTTGAATCGCGCAATATCAGTTTGTGTGGCAAAAACGAACTGCCACCCGAAGTATCAGTCGTACCATTCGCATCTTTCGAATCTTTCGCATCTTTCACATAGGACTTGATTTTTTTTATGAGCAGCTCCGCACTGCTTTTACCGAGTGAATAGCCCGGTTGGGATACCGTCGTGAGCATCGGTTTGAACATGCTGGCGTACTCGACGTCGTCAAACCCTACGATGGAAACATCCTCCGGTATCTTCAGACCCATTTCTTCAGCTGCTCTGATTGCACCGAGTGCCAAAACGTCAGAAATGCAAAAGATGGCCGTCGGTTTCACGGGTTGTACGAGTAGCGCACTCGCTGCCCGAATGCCGCTTTTGAAGTTGTAGTCGTCGTCGGCGAAAGCAATCCGCGAGTGATCGACTTTCAGTCCCGCCTCTTTAAGCGCGGATTCATAACCGCGAAGCCTTTCGTCGCTGCTGATATAATGGTTTTGTGTACCCACAAAGCCTATGTGTTTATGGCCGATGCTGAGCAGGTATTGCATGACTTGCTTTGCAGCGCCGTAATTGTCGATCGAAATATGTGGGACACTCTCGTCCTGGCAGTATTCACAGCATTGTACGATGGGAAATGTCTTTGCCAATTTTGGAATTTCAGCATTGTGTTTGTCGATATAGAGAAAGATCGCCCCATCGGCATGTCCATTTTGCAGCAGTTCTTTGAATTCGGACTCCCTTGCCTTGTCGTTGTTGGTGATACAAAGCGTCGTTCCGTAGCCGAGCTTTCTAGCCGTTTCTTCTATCCCCGTCACGATAGATGCATAATAGGGATTTCTGATATTCGGTACAAACACCAAGACGGTTCGACTCGCTTGTTGTCTCAACCTGCGTCCCCAAACGTTGGGTTGGTAGTTGAATTTTGCTATGGCTGCTTGAACGCGGGCCGTCGCTTCAGGTGATACTGTCGCCGTTCCGTTTATCACGCGGCTGACGGTTGCAACAGAAATGCCCGCTTCTTTTGCTATGTCCGAAATTTTGCTCATCAAACCCTCCAAAATACTAGATGAAAATACTGGATGTAATCGATTACATTGCCTCTAAAAAAATTTTGCACACCTTCTAATCAAGGCATGCACTGTGGTTAAAGCTGTTTAAGTTGTTTGTTTGATTGGCCGATTGGAACATTCACCAATCAGATGTTACGTTTATGTAATGGATTACACCGTCAGTATATGCCTATTGGATGGTTGTGTCAAGTATTTTTGAGTGCTTTAGTGGTGCCTGCATTTCGACTCATCAGGGTCAAGTTTTATGGTATAATTGGGATAATAGACGAAAGGAGGCCCATTTGACCATTCAAACGTCGATCAACATCAAAACAACTAAGTATTTCAAACCTTTCATTCATTTCAAGGCGATCATAATCCTATTAATTCTATCCATCATCGTCCTTCAATTAGTACCTGTTGGACTTAATGTCTCTGAAACTTCAGCGGAAATGACGTCGAATCGACCCATTTCTATTCTTCATTATAATTCCAACGAAATTGAAAAAGCAGCAATCCGTGTAAGAGTCAAAGGCTTGACACCCTTCTTATATCTCAGCACCCTAGTTAATGGGCTTGTCTTTGTCGCCGATCCAATAGATTTTACAGCTGTCGTCAAATTTCTAGATCCCCTAATACTCGATTGCCGACTGTTGATGAAAAAAAATATCATGTCCCTGACGAATGGGAACAATTTCAAATAAAGCATTCCAATTCATTTTACACTTTCAATTGACACAATTTGAAAAAAACGAAAGGAAGTGACTTATTTGAACGCTATCACCGATAAATTTAAAGAAGTGACACTGGCTGTTCTACCAATCACGGTTATTGTCTTGCTCCTCAATTTTACCATTGCACCACTCGGCCTGCCCTTATTGCTACGATTCTTGGTAGGCGCAGTTCTCATCATCATCGGATTATCCATTTTCCTATTTGGCGTTGACCTTGGTATCACCCCTATTGGAACAATCATGGGTGCCATGATCACAAAATCCAACAAAGTATTGGTCGTCGTCATCTCAGGCGTTATCTTAGGATTTTTCGTCTCCGTTGCGGAACCGGATCTGCACATACTAGCCACTCAGGTTGCGATGGTTACAGCTGGCGTCGTTTCCAAACTTAGCATCGTCCTAATCGTCTCCATCGGTATCGCCGTCATGTTGGCTGTTGGCCTGATCCGTATCGTTTATAATTACCCGCTGTTTAAAATGTTATCCGTACTCTATCTCATCATTTTAATATTCTCCCTATTGACCTCTAAAGAATTTTTAGCCATCTCATTTGACGCTTCCGGCGCGACAACAGGCGCACTCACCGTTCCATTTATCTTAGCGCTAGGTCTTGGTGTCGCCAATTTGAAAAAGGATAGCAAGGCTTCAGAGAAAGACAGTTTCGGCCTAGTCGCAATCGCATCCACAGGTGCTATTATTTCACTGATGATCATGAATTTATTCTCAGGAACGGACAAGCTCGCAGGAAACTTGGAGGTGTCAGTCTCTGAGTCGCAAGCTATTTTTGCACCATTTATCCATCACATGCCCCGTATCGCGCTAGAGATTGCAATCGCACTATTGCCTCTCCTAATTTTATATTTAGGTGTACATTTTTTATATATGAGGCTTGAGAGAAGGCCCTTTTACAAAGTGCTCAAAGGTTTGGTATATACTTTTGTCGGACTCGTCCTTTTCCTAGTTGGCGTCAATGGCAGTTTTATGGATGTCGGCATCGCAGTCGGTTACAAGCTGGCTTCGCTTGACAACAGCTTCTATCTCATCGGCGTAGGATTTGCGCTTGGTCTCGTGACCATCTTAGCTGAGCCTGCGGTATATGTTTTGACGCGTCAAATTGAAACGGTAACCAACGGGTATGTCAGAAAAAGAGATGTCACCCGTGCACTTTCGCTTGGCGTCGGTCTATCGGTGGCATTATCGATGATTCGAATCCTAGTTCCAGAAATCCAGCTTTGGCATTATCTGCTTCCAGGTTATATGATATCGTGTGGTCTCATGTTTATCGTCCCAAAGATGTTCATCGGTATGGCATTCGACTCTGGTGGCGTCGCGTCTGGCCCTATGACCGCAACTTTTATTTTGGCTTTTGCTCAAGGTGCCGCTGAACGCATTGAACACGCAAATGTTCTCGCGGACGGCTTCGGAATGATTGCCATGGTTGCGCTTACACCGATTATCACCCTTCAAATTCTCGGTCTACTCTATAAAATGAAATCTTCAAAAGGGGGAATCTAACGCATGACTTCAATAGATAACCAATATTCGCTCTGCAGCATCAGTGTGGTCGTCAACAGCACGGTGAGCCATAAAGTCATAAGAATTGCAAAGGAGTGTGGTGCTTTAGGCAGCACAACCGTGTTATGCCGAGGGACAGTAACCAATAAACTATTGGAATTGCTGGATTTAAATGAAGACCGTCGCGAACTGATTTTCATCATCGCCGAAAGTCATCTCGCACAAAACTTACTTGAAACCCTCAACTCGAGGCTGAAGCTTGCTAAACCCCATCATGGCATCGCGTTTGCCACGGAGATCTGTAATGTGCGCGGCATGCACAATTTTGATTCAACCAAAATAAGGGAAGAACATTCAATGGCGGATTCAATTAAATTTATTCAGGAAGACTTTGGCAATCTCGACGCATTAAACTCTGAGAACAAAGCTAAAATTAAAGGAGATCGTATGTATAATTCCATTTATGTTGTCGTCGACAAAGGCAAGGCAAACGATGTCATCGAATCCAGCAAAAAAGCTGGCGCTCGTGGCGGTACGATTTTTGGTGCTCGTGGATCGGGCATCCATGAAACACATAAGCTGTTTTCAATGGAAGTGGAGCCTGAAAAGGAAGTAGTGCTCATCTTAGTCACTGAAGAAGAAACTCAGAAAATCTGCGACGCCATCGTAAAAGACATGAAGCTTGAAGAGCCTGGCAATGGCGTACTCTATGTTCAGCGGCTTCTGAAGGCGTACGGGCTGTACTAGCTGGTGCGGCTGAGTCGGCTGAGTCGGCTGAGTTGGTGGTGCCAGGTAGATCGACTCATGAGCCGATGGTGCCAGGTAGATCGACTCATCGAAATATTAATTTTCAAATCAGAGTCCAGGATTTTTTCTGGACTCTTTTTAGTGTCAATCAATGAGTCGATCCACCTGGCACTCTAACTCATGTGTATCAGTGAGTCGATCTACCTGGCACACTAACTTATGTTTATCAATGAGTCGATCCACCTGGCACTCTAACTCCCTCACTAGCCCTTTAGTAACTTTTAACAATATTAAGAATTATACAAATATTTCATCCAATATTTGTGATATAATTTGACCGACTTATTCGATACTAAGCGGAGGTTAAGATGAAATCAAACATTGCTGTGAAATTATTGGGTTTATTTGCATTATTATTGCTCGTTGTAATGTCGGGACTTGTTTTTCTAACAGTTCAAACAGCCACAAATTATAATCAAGACTCAGAACTTGAGCTCATGAATTCTGTGAAACTCCTTGAGAGCATGATCGATTCAAAAATAAGAGACGCCAGTGCTCTTGCAGAAATCAATCAGGATAACAATTTACTTTTAAATGGCATATTGACAAACAACGCCAAACTTCTCGCGATTTTCGCAAATCCTGTGTTTGAACGCTATCAAGCCTCTTCCGGACTCTCAATTCTAGAAATTGGTGATGCAAAAGGTATCGTCTTGTATCGAGCACATAATCCAGAAAAATCCGGCGATGATAAATCTTCAAATAAATCGATTGCCTCTGCACTTGAAGGCAATGCGATTGCTGGTTTAGAAACCGGAACATCCGGAATCGCCATTCGCGCATTTGTCCCAATCAAATCGGCTGATACTGTCGTTGGAACCCTTCAAACTGGATTTGGCAACGAATTTTTCTTATCGTTTAAAGATATGACTCAGTCCAATGTACAAATTTTCACAGCAGCAGGTATGATTTACAGTACTTTGGATGCTGATCAAGCAAACATCGGTAAAGCACTTGATACATTTGGTAAAGATGTGAAAAGTGATATTGGAAAAACGCTGATGGGAAAAAGTTTTGTATCAAAAACAAAAGACTTCCTTTACTATTATAAACCTATTTACAACCCTTCTAAAAATCAAGTAATCGGCGTTTTCAAAGTCAGTTACGACCTTGGTACCATGAATGCACGCATCATAAATATGATACTCGTCAATGGTGCAATTTTATTAGCCATCATGGCATTTACTGCATTTATCGTCATCTATTTCTTAAGGCATCTCGTTAAACCCGTAAAATTTCTTGCAAATGAAATTCAGCTCATTTCATCATATGACCTGTCAAGCGTCGGACTTCATTCAAATCAGACGCTTCTTAGGAAAAAGGACGAAATCGGACAAATTGCAACTGCCACTTTGAAGATGCACGAAAACCTTGTTCAGCTGATTGCGGGTATCGCAGAAGACGCACAACATATCGCTTCCTCATCAGAGGAGTTGACAGCGACCAGTGAGCAATCGACACTTTCTGCCGAGGAAGTTGCAAAGACTATTCAAGAAATTGCAGATGGCGCTACTGATCAGGCGACGCAAACATCTGATGGTGCTCACGAGATTGACCTACTTGGCCAGTTGATCAATTCAGAAAAGGCAATGATCGGTAGGCTTAAGGCATCTTCCGATGACGTAGATAAATTGAAAGATGAAGGGTTTGACGTACTTCAAACGCTTCAGCAAACAACAGAAAATAACAACAAAGCATCAAACGACGTTGCTCGAATCATCACTGAGACAAGTGAAAGCGTGGGTAGTATTGAAGTGGCAAGCACCATGATCAAATCAATCGCCGATCAGACAAATCTTCTTGCACTTAATGCCGCGATTGAGGCGGCTCGAGCAGGTGAAGCCGGCCGTGGTTTTGCAGTTGTCGCTGATGAAATTCGCAAATTGGCGGAACAATCCAACCGTTTCGCTGATGAAATCTCCTTGATTATCGTAGCGCTAACAGACAAAACGTCCATTGCTGTCAAAACAATGGATGCATCAAAAGCCATCAACAAACTTCAATTAGAAAGTTTAGGCCATACACAAGATAAATTTAAGGGCATCGCTCAGGCTATCGAAAGCGTCAAAGACATCATCGAATCACTCAACGATTCGAGCGATCAGATGCTTCTGAAAAAAGGTCAAATCATCGAAATCGTTGAACAACTCTCCGCCATATCGGAAGAAAACGCCGCAAGCACGCAGGAAGCGACAGCTGCAGTCGTCGAACAAACAACTGCTATGGATCAAATCGCGAGAGCGAGCGAGTCTCTGGCTAGGCTTGCGGAAGACATGCAGCAGAACATCAATCGCTTTAAGCTGTGAGTGAGCTATTGGTGCCAGGTAGATTGACTCATCCAGGGAGTTGGTGGTGCCAGGTAAATCGACTCATCCAGGGAGCTATTGGTGCCAGGGAGCTATTGGTGCCAGGTAGATTGACTCATGAGGGAGTTAGGGAGTTAGTGGTGCCAGGTAGATTGACTCATCAAACCTGAGTTGGTGGTGCCAAAAATGGAACTTAAATAAATATGAATCAATTTCACAAAAAAACGCTTCAATCTTACGATTGAGGCGTTTTCTCATTTTATGCGTTGAATGATATTTCGACCTATTCCAGTCAGTCTTGAGATTTGTGTGTTTGATACTTTGAGTTTCTTAATCTCTAATAAAAATTCATTTCTACTCTTAATGTCCATCTTTTGACCGTCTTTAAGAAATTCAACTGTGTGACCCAATCTATTTCTAATTATATCCATCGCTTCTTGATCCGTAAGCCTATGAAAATCGTGTTCATATGAACACTCATTGCTTATTAACTTGTGAAAAGAAAAAAACTCAATTGATTTAAAGCAATCCATAACAGTTTCGGGATTGCATATATAACTGGCCTTTACTTCATTCTGTTCCATGGTGTACTTCTTAGAGAATTTCTTAAATTCTTTTAAGCTTGACCATGGGTACTTGTGCGCATCCTGATTACTAATTAATGAAGCATGGACTGGATTCTGATGAATGTAGCGGATTGTTTTCATGTATTGCTGCGTCGTCATTATTGGAATACTTCCAAATCTAGATTCGAACAGACTACCAGTTCTGGAATATTTCAAGTTATAGAAATGAGCATATGGTGTGCTGATACTATGCGCTAATTTTGACAAGTTTTCATTCTGAATTTTTATAAGCATATGGATGTGATTTGACATTAAACAGTACGCATGTAATTCAAACCCTATTTGCTCTTTTGCCCTTTGCATGTATTCTAAAAATCTCATGTAATCGTACTTTGATTCGAAAAGCACTTGCTTATTTGTGCCTCTAAAGACAATATGATATAAATCGTGAGGACTTTTTTCTCGAGGTTTTCTGGGCATAATCACTCCGTATTGTTATAAATTCGATTAAACTATATTAAAGCAATAAAATTCCATATATTCCCATTTATAATAGTATACCATTAAATTTGTCTCTGTCAATAAGCGGTGCGTATAACATAAAAAAGCTCAGGATAAAATCCCGAACTTTTTTGAAGAGAATTCTTTTACCGATGAGTCGAATTACCTGGCACCAATAACTCACTTACTACGCCTAAAGACCTTCCTATACAAGACTAATATCAGCATAAACAAGCACATCCCCATGAATGCACCTGCTGCATCGAGCACGACATCGTTGAGCTGGGAGGTGCGATCCGTTAACCCTTGAATTAACTCATCAAAAACTGCGATGATCGTTGGCAAGCAAACACCAATTAAAGCGGCAATCAACCATTTTTTTGTATAAAACCATCCAAAAATGGATGCAATAATCCCTAAAATAAAATAAATAGCAAAATGAGCCGTTTTTCGAACTTTTGAATTAGAATCGTATTGACCTCCATACAAATCGTCGAATACAAAAGATTCAATTTTATTGAGAATTTTACTATCAGATATGTTAAATATTGAATTTAAGCGTTCGTAAACAGTGAGAACTTCTCTTGATTGTTGGTTGGATGCGTTCGCTGGTTGAGATGAAAAGTAAAAGATCAACCCAATCCAAAATATAAGGGCTAAGCTGCCAATAATGATTATATATTTCGATTTCATATTGCCTCCAAAGTACCGAAAAATACTTACAATTGAGATATACCCTTGATATATACCCTTTCTATAGCTATCAAATAATACTTATTTGAGATTAATTTGAGATTTATCTGACTTTCTTAATTGCAATATGATTATACTCTATCAAAATAAAAGGCTACCTAATTTTACTTAGATAGCCTAGTATTCACATCTTTATTCGCTCAATTCTATAATAAAAAACACCTTGAGGTGTGTGGACTTCGACGCGTTCATTTTTCGCTTTAAGTAGCATCGCTCGCCCGACTTTTGACAAATATGACGCCAAAACAACATCCTCTGACGAGGCATCATCGTTTGGCGACACTATCTTGAAGGCTATGCGTTCTCCTTCAGTCTCATCCATTACTGTAACCACCGATGAGATGGTCACAAACGGCATGTCCTCAGCATCAACTGTCACTTCTCCAAAAACATCCTTAATCGTTTTCAGATACCCATCCACAAAATGCTCGTATTCCTGTTTTTCTTGATAATCAAATCCAAATAGTTTCTCACTCACTTCTAGCTTATCCTGCTCAACCCACGCCAAATGGCGCTTGAGCAAATCTCCACCAGACATACTCAGCCTCCTCGATTCATATTGTTCAGAAATTAATACATTTAATGGAAGTCCCATAAAAATGTAACAAGGCACCCCGCAGTAGTCTGCGAAATGCCTTACTTAACCATAGCACGTATTTGTATTTAAGTCAAATTTGCACTATTCAGTCAATTGCACCCAGCAACAATTTGCGAAATGCCTTTAATACGCATCATACATCTTTATACATCTTCATACTTAAAATTGATTCTTATATAGCAGCCAGATGCCGACACCGATCAATGACAAGCCTGCAATCCAGAAATAGAATGCAGCTAGTTGCCCCGTTTTAGGCAGAGCCACGTCAAGAGGGATAGGTTCGTCGAATATTTCATTTAAACTCTCAGTGGTTACCACTTCGCCGAGTGGTGTATCTTCTTCTTCAATAACAACTGTTTCCGAAGTGATGAAAGCTTGAGTTTCTGCAGGAACTGTAGGAATAATTGCTTGAGTTTCATCAGTCGATTCTGTCGACTCACTGGTGTTCTCCGTTGTTGACTGGTTATTGCCTACTGTTACAAATGTCCAGTACGCCTGAAAAGTAGATCCCTGGTATTCATTGTTCGCGGACTGAGGAAAAGATACCTCAAAATCTAGTACCAGTTTTGATCCGACTGCCATCTGTGCAATACTGATTTGAACGCGTTCAGATGCGTCCCGAAAGGACATTTGTGGCACTAAAATGCGTTCACCAGACTTGATTTCAACCAGTAAACGATCTGCCAAACTGCCACCTCGTGGTGACGTTTCACTTCCCTGTTTGATATTGGTTTTGAAATATACTTCAAATGGCATTGAACCATCATTTTCTAAAGTCATCGTAGACCTTACAACGTCACCCGGTCCAAGATTGTCGGTCATAGCGGATTCCGGACCCTTTTTTATCACCAATCCGAGATTGCTGCCTAGCACGTAGGCATTCTCTAGGTCTGCGAAAAGTATCGTTGGAACAATCATGATTACAACTCCGAGTAGAACCAAAATCGATACCATTTTTTTTATTAACATGGATTCATTTTGCCTATTCATACCCACCTCCAGAAGAGACATTTTGCGCTTCAGCCTCGAAATAGAGATCTAAAGCACCTTCCCATTCTGGATCAATAACCAAAATCTCAGCGTCAACTTGGATCGTCTCATTTGGTAAAACTGGATATCTATAGACGTACCAACCGTTTTCATCCTGCATCCACAGCTCATTTGTCAATGTAATGACATAACTCGGCACTTCTTTGATTTTCGAAATTGCCGCCATTTCTATTTCCGTGGTCAATTCTGTTTCAGTAGTCAATTCCGTTTCAGTAGTCATTTCTGTTTCAGTGGTCATTTCCGTTTCATTTGTGATTAGCATATCATTTTCGATTAATAGCGCATTTGCAACTTCTCGAAATGCTTCAGTTGGCGCATCTGTCACAACTTCACTTGAAGCTTCACTTGTTGCCTCAGAGGCAGTCTCACTTATGGCCTCGCTTGATGCTTCAACAGATGCTTCACTTGCTGTTTCAACTCTAATCGTCTGCGCCCATTGGCACACAACTTTAACTCTGAGATTCAAATTCATAGTGCCTGTATTTTGAACTGTCCAGCTCGGATTTTTCACATACGTATATGGATCTTCACTTGCTGGATAGGTGTTTACCGATGTCAATGAAAGACTTCCCATTTCAAAAACTGAGCTCCCAACAGATTCTTGATCGCTAAAAAAGGCAAGGGTAACGCCCGAAATCACAAAGCTAGCCGTCAAAAGTAAAGTCATGCTTAACAATATTAACTTTTTCACTTTGCCCCTCCTTTTTACACTAAAGTGAGAGTGAGTGAGTGGTGGTGCCAGGCATATCGACTCATTGTATACAATGAGTCAAAATGCCTGGCACCACTGCTCACTACCCCAATACATCCACTCATGGTGTGCCGTAATATGGCACGCCCCATTCGTGATATGGTGCATAATTTGTTGCTTGTATTGCGTCAAACATTGGACTAACTACATAGGATTGACCCTGATACGCATCATTCGTTAAAGTCCCATCAAGTGTGATCACGAGATGTACAGAGACACTCTCACCAGGTACAACTTTTGGCAAATAATACAGTGTTTGATCAACTACTACCCAATTGGCTGCATTCATTGAAGCATCTAACATGATCGACACATTGTTAGATTCTAGCGAATCAAGTTGCCAATTGCCATTTAAATTCAATCTGAAATTCAAATCGGTACTTCCTGTATTCTTCACATAATAGTGAATCAACTCGACGTCACTTGGATTCCATTTATTTTGTGCGTTTGAAGCTAAATCGTTGAAATTGCGATCCCCAGGACTCCAGCTCAATAGTTCAGCATTGCCATCACTTAAGTTGATTCTGTACCAACCCTTTGGCAATCCTGTACTGCCAGTACCTTCATTTACATGACCGTAAAGTGCACCATCAGAACCGAAGGAGATTTGCATATGGTTTGGAAAACCCTTATCAATTTTGGTATAAACCTTCGTCGATAAATCGATCTTGAAAAATACTTTTTCAGTGGCATTGGCGCTGCCATAAAGCACGTTATCATTGATATCAAGTGCTATGTCTCCAAAATTGTAGCTTCCACTTGCAAAATTCGCCAAAAATAAGACATCTGTTTTTATTGAGCCATTTGGATTAAAATCCACACGCCTTAAATCATTTGTCGCTTGAGGAATGTACCAATAGTACCCTCCACCAAATGTCGCACCTGCTGGCCTTCCACCACTCAGTGAGCCAGCAGATGTTTCCACATTAAAATCATAAAAGTACAACTCGATCCCGTAAGGCGTGTAGTAAAGCCTTTTGTTGACACGATCGTAAGCTAGGGCATTGACGTACTTATCACCGGTTGTACCGATGGTCCGATCAAACAGCAAATACGAATTGCCATTGGTCAGATCTATTTCGTAGAGGTCGCCCGTAACATCCTCAACACCGAAAATCATAGATGCGCCTGCATCAATGCTCAGCGTTCCAGATGTAAAAGTTGCCGTACCCGCAGTATCCGCATCCACAAACCACGCCATGGTTGCACCGCCTACAAGGAGGGACGATAAAGCTATTACAAGTGCTGCAATAAATATTTTCTTCATCGACCTTTGTTGCCTCCTCTCTTAAGTGGTTGATTGGGGGATTATGGTTGTATATCTAATTGATCATTTAACCAGTCAATATGTGTTGTTCCCATAGTTGGATACAACGCATTCAAAGCATTGACTGCATCTGCATTAACTTGAGTTGCATTCACATTAAATCCAACAGTGATTGGTGATACATATGGTGCATTGCCTTGATACAAGTTATTTGCACTTTGATGGAATCCAAACTCAACAGTGATGACATATTTATTATCGCCAGGTTTCAAAGCGCCCATCATTTCATAAACTGTTCCAGGAACCATGGCTGCATTATTATTCCAGTTTCTAAGCGTAATAACATGATCTGGAGATAAATCAGCAACTGAATCATACCAAGCTTTTTCGCCTGCATTATTACCAGTAGTGAAAGGAACTAGTACACCTCTGCCATTTTCGATAAAGTTGTATCCAGAATACCAATCAGTTGACCAATCATTACCATTTGCATCCAGATATTCGATGCCCATTGTTTTAATATATAGTTTATCAAGCAAAGCATCTTTAATTGGATCTTGTGCTGAGAAAACCCAATCGCCAAACCATGCAAGATTCTTAGATCCATTATTCATAATTTCAATTTCAATCAAATCTGTAACTTCACCAGGTGCCATATTTGAAAGTTCAGCTACCACTAAACTAGACAAACCATCAGATACGTCAACATCCAACGTACCAGCAGTGAAAGTAGCAGTTCCAGCAGTATCAGCATCAGTGAACCATGCGCCAGTTAAGCCGCCGATGAGTGCAGTTGTCAAAACGATTAGCATAACGCTTGCGATTAATTTCATTTTTAACATGATTAAACCCTCCATAATTTTAATTAGGTACTTTAAATATGGCGGTCAGGCTACCATCTTATGTAGAAGGTCCTATGACTTTGCGTCCTCACCTTTCGATGAGTTTGCCTTTTCAGTGACGTAGATATTTGTTACTTTTGTTGCTTGTGTTACCTTACCCCAAAATTTTGACTTGCAACCCCTCCTCATACCCCTTAATTATTTGATCATTCCGTCGCGCTAGGTATCACATTTGGATTTTCTTTTGACAATTTTTCGGCTTTCATTTTCTTAACCGTTTTGATCATCGATAAAATCTCAAAAATGATTAGAAACACTCCGGGAATAATGATTAATGCCACCAATCCCATTCTAGATTGAGAGAAGCTGAGAAGTTTTCCTAGATACGGAATTGTAAAAGCAACTCTGCCCACAAGTTGGCTCGAATCCAGTAGTGAAGGGTCGTCCACGTCATTGGCATCGCCGCGTGTCACGAAACTTATCGCGCCGTTGCTCTTGACGATATCCACCACTCTATGCGTCGTTGCCGCCTCAGAAGCAACGCCTTTGTATGTAATCACATCGCCAATTTTTATCGACTCTGGCGGTGTCGATTTGATGATTGCGAGCGAACCCGCTTCAAATGTAGGACTCATGCTGCCACCGATGACAATATACATCTGATGACCAGCTATCGTTGGCGGCCCATTCACTAATTTGCTTTGGATCACAGAGAACAGTAAAAAAGCGACCAATATTAACCCGATGGTAAACCCAATATTTCCAATCCATTTGAGGATATGTTTCATAAGTTGCCTCCTGCCTGCTCAGTCGTTTCTGTTGTTTCTGATGAATCAGTTGATTCTGTTGACCCCGTCGATCCTGTATTTGTTGGTTCAATGCTCTCTGTCGTATTCGTACTTTGAGATGCATCGTTTTTTTCCGTTGTGTCAGTATTTTTTGTAGAATCAGAACTGTCTGTAGAATCAGAACTGTCTGTTGAACCCGAACTGTTTGTGTTTTCTGTTAATCCAGAAGGATCCGAGTTATCTTTGGATTCTGAATCTGCCGTAGAACCCGGCACTTCATTGGGTTCTGATACTTCAGTGGCTTCTGTCACTTCAGTAGATCTTGGCACTTCATTGGATCCTAACACTTCTGTAGACGCCGTCACTTCAGTGAGTTCTGTGCTTGCAGTTGTTACTGGCAATACCTTTGGAATCACCTTTACCGGTTCTTGTATGACACTAAATTCATATTGGATGACATCTGAAGTTATGTGAACGGGTGTGAAATCAGCTTTTGTTTTTTGAAATGGATTTGTGCTCACTATAAAGACGAGAAGAAAGGTCATGCCTATCGTTAAGTATATGCGCACTCTTTTTTCGGACATGTCAGCCTCCCTTAATATGCTTTCAGTATTTATTGGTTCAAATACTACAATATCATTCAACTGTTATCTGCCCGTTATTCACAGATGCTTTACTAGTTTTTTTGCAGTTATATTTCAGTTACACGCAAAAAAAAGTTGCCAAAATTTTTGGCAACGCATTCAAGAATCTATATTCATTTTCCATCTACACAGTTTTTAAATCTGGATATTGATACAGCTCAGTCTTTATGGTGATGTGACTGGCTGCACTGACGATGCCGAATTTCTTTTGTATACGAGCAATTGCCTTTTCGGCATATTTCAGGTTATCAGTTGATAGGCTGATTGAAAACTGTCGATCCTTGCTCTGAGAGATGACATCGCCTTTTCGAAGATTCGAAACTAATATGACACGGAGCATTTCCATCGGATCGAGCACTCTGACTTCTTCTTTTGATACGGTTTCACATTCACATATCGTGATTGTGCCCCAATATAAGTTTTTACACAATCGTTCACTTCGCTGAACTTCAATCTTTTGGTACAGCTCAAAGAATTTGTTATCGCAAAGGATTGGCCCCTTTGAATCGTGGATGAGAGAGTTGATGCCCGATCTGAACTCGAGATTTGCAGGATTACCGGCAGTGTTTTGAACGATTAAGTCATTCATTTTATTGACAAAATCTCTTGAAGGCAAACCAAGTTCTCTGTCAAATATCTTCTGAATATAAGCGACATGGCTTTTGGCTTGTTTCAGTTCTCCTAATTTCGACAGAGATTCGACGTAATGAATGTGCATGTGCTCAGAAAAAATATCATGGCGCATGATCTCTTCAGATAAAATAATAATGTCTTGATTGCGATTTTCATCAGCAAGGAAATCCAATTTTCTCCCACAACTGTTCAAGAACATATGGTGATATCGACTTTTTATAGGCGTCAACCAATCGTAAAGGGCGATTCGCTTTAAATAACCACCACGATACAACTGAATGACTTTTTTGTATTTCTCAATTGCCTCATTTTTGTTTTTTAGATAAAGCTCATTGGCTTGCTTATATGTCGCTTCAAATGCATCAATATCAACTTCACAATACTCATCTGCGTTAAATTTATAACAACCGTTCGAATAGGTGATGATATTAGATCCATGTATTGCCTCATTAACGCATAATATTTTTCTCAACCGAAAAATAAGCGCTCTTAGTGTCCGTTTCGGATCTGAAAAATCAGATTCAGGCCAGATTTCGTCGATGATCTTTTCTGACAAAATCATTTCATTTCTATATGTAATAAAATAAATAAAGAGCTCCAACAGCTTCTGCGAATTCTCAAACGCGTCTGTCAAATTGGTTTCACCATATGTCACTGAGAAATCACCTAGAGTTTGAATTTGAAAGTAAATGCTTTCATTCATAATATACCTCCGGTAAAGGAACGCGAATAAAATTAGCGAGTTCACCACCATTGTAGCACAATTTGATTATTACACAATAGATTTGATTGTATCAGTTTAAATCCTTTCATAATCGCAAAAAATGGGCTGTCTTTGGTAGACAGCCCCAATAATTCACTTATAACTCTTATTCTTTGCTTCAATTATTTCTTTTTCAAGAAAACGCCAGCTGCTGTGATCAAGCCACCGATACCATAGAATAATTCTACTGGTAACTGCCCTGTTTGTGGCAAAGCTGGAGCGAGAGGAATCGCTTCGGTTCCTAGTTCTATCACTTCTTCGAACGTTGATGAATCTAATGGTTCATCGAAATTGATGATAATTGCTGCACCTTCAGGGATTAACTCTTCAGTTAACTCTTCTACTTCGCCTTCAGTTGTTGGAATCGTAGAAGGTTCAGTAGCAGGTTCTTCCGTAGTTGGAGCAGATGTTGGTGCTGCAGTTGTTGGTTCAACTGTTGTTGGTGCTGCAGTCGTTGGTTCAACTGTTGTTGGTGCTGCAGTCGTCGGTTCTGCTGTTGTTGGTGCTGCTGTCGTCGGTTCAACTGTTGTTGGTGCTGCTGTCGTCGGTTCAGCTGTTGTTGGTGCTGCAGTTGTTGGCTCTGCTGTTGTCGGTGCTGCAGTCGTCGGTTCGGCTGTTGTTGGTGCTGCAGTCGTCGGTTCTGCTGTTGTTGGTGCTGCAGTCGTTGGTTCTGCTGTTGTTGGTGCTGCAGTCGTCGGTTCTGCTGTTGTTGGTGCTGCAGTCGTCGGTTCTGCTGTTGTTGGTGCTGCAGTCGTCGGAGGTATATTCTCGTTCCATATTGCATAAAGTGTCACATTTGCACTATCAATTGCAAAAGTTGATGCATATGTTGTTCCCTGACCATTTGCCTGAGTATTCCATCCACCAAATGTGTGTAGATCCTTCACTAAATCACCGACAGGCTTAACTGTAACGAGATCGCCTGTTTCATATTGATTGCTATCAGTAGGAGCTGTTCCGCCAGTGTTTCCATTTCCATCGTAATTCACAGTGTAATATGGTGTCCATTGTGCAAATAAAATGACATTGCTTGATACAATCGTGACTATTGAACCTGGCGCATAACTTAACCCAGAGCCATCTGATTCTGTATTCCAACCTGTGAATAAAAAGCTAGGATAACTCAATGCTGATGGTGATCCTACAATCGGTGTATCGCCCGATTCTAAATTGAGTTCTTGAGATGGGACTGTTACGTCGCCACCATTTGCGTTGTAAGTTAATGTATATTTCGTAGGTGTAGGGTTATCTGGTAACCATTGTGCATAAAGTACAACGTCTGAATTCCCCATTTTAAATGTATTTCCAGCTGTATATGAAGTCCCAAGTCCATTTGCAGCTGTATTCCATCCATTAAATGTGAAATTTGCTTTAGTAATATTATTTATATTTCCAAGAACTGTCACTGTACTACCAACATTGTAAGATGTTGTAGCTGCTGGCAAGGTTCCAGTTCCTGTATTTGCATCGTATGATACTGAATACGATGGGATGCAGGTGACTTCGTAATTCATTGTGCCGCCACCTTCATTACCTATACGTTCAATATGTGTTCCCACATAATACTTGTAACCGCCAATCGAAAAATAAAGTATAATTGGTTCCGCTGCAAGTTCTAAATCAGTAGTTGAGAATTGACCACTACCACCAGTTGTACTTAATGTCAATTTTGTAGCTGCTCCAGATTCAAGCACCACATGCTCAACACCAACTTTTTCTGTGCCATGATGGCCTGAAATGTAAACGTAAATGCTCATTGATTGTAGTTCAGAAAAACTACCCGTTTTTAAGTGTATGCTCGTGTTTTTAACTGCGTAGCTACTATAGCCGCTACCTAATACCAAAGTCAACACGAGTAATAATGACAGTATTTTCTTAAGTGTCTTTCTCATAAATTTCTCCTTTGCCAAATAGTTTTACTTTGGCAGTCGGACGGCCTTAGTATAATCACGTTACAAAATCCTATACTTTAGACTCCTGACTTTGCGTCCTTAGCTTTCACTAAGTTTGCCCCTTCACAACTTTGGTCTCTTTATTATCCTTAACTTCGCCAGTTCCCCATTTTCCTTTGAAGCCATACCTAGTTGCTACTTTGTTTGCTTTGTTTGTTATCTTGCTATTATGTTACTTAGCTAGTTTAATATTTTGTGACTCATTCCAATTACGAATTTCTTCCTTGGTTTCGCTATTTTCACGTACGGCGCTTTGGATGAGTTGAAGCATTTCTAATTCGCTTCTGAAATGAATCTTTTCGCCGGTGTCGAGCCATTGAATAACACCTTGCCAACTGTGATTTTCTTGATGATAGATCGATATTAAAAAGTTGCTGCTAGTCGTGTTATTATTTTTCAATTTGGAGCACCTCCTAAATCGAGACCTTAATACTTCTTAAAATAATTATAGTCTATGGCCGTTACATTGCTCGGACAGATGCGTGACATCTGCGTGACACGACTGGAAAAATACGTAAAAAAGAACCCAGGAAAAATCCTGAGCTCTCATTTAGAAAATCATATATGGCTGAGTCGAAATGCCTGGCATCAGCTGCTCATGAGTCGATATACCTGGCACCACCAACTCATTTAAAACCCAAAAAACCAAGGATTCGTATAGTGAAGCAAAAATAACCCGACGATCACGAATCCGATGATTCTATGCAATTTCGCAAGGTTCTTCTTTTTCTTCCTTTTGTAGATAAAACCGAGTACGCCATTTATTGCAAGTGCTGTGAGAAGCAATGAGCCGGTGTGAAACATAAGTTGTCCACCTAGCTTCAAATAACCGTGGATAAATCCAGAAACGACGAGGGTTATCCCCACATACGGATGAATTTTACGCCCCATCTTCAAGGCTTTGTTGAGATTTTTGTTCTTGCCTTTTATGATCTTTTTATTTACGTATAAAAGAATTGGAAAAGACACGAGGTATAGTAAGAGCAATATGTTGAATAGAGAATGAATAGTCATAGGGACCTCCTATAGATTAAGACATAGATTCATAATGAGTCGAATTACCTGGCACCAATTACTCACTCATTCAGACA
Organism: Acidaminobacteraceae bacterium; assembly: GCA_942493125.1. GTDB lineage: Bacteria > Bacillota > Clostridia > Peptostreptococcales > Acidaminobacteraceae > Fusibacter_C. Next base: position 2,004,337 of record OW818667.1, read on the forward strand.
AGCGGCATTGGTTTAGAAAAAAGATAACCTTGATGGACCATACAGCCAAAATCTTTTAGTATATCACTTTGTACCTGTGTTTCGACACCCTCAGCGACGATGTCGATGCCGTAGGTGTCTTTGAGATTGATGATCGTTCGAATCAACATTCCTGTTCGAGAATCTTCGTTAAGTTGGTTAATAAACGAGCGATCGATTTTCAGTTCATCAAAGCCTAGTCTAGATAAATAGCTCAGTGAGCTATAACCCGTTCCAAAATCGTCCAGTGAAATCTTAAAGCCAAAGTTTCTGAGCTTGAATAATACCCCAGCAACGATGTCCAAACTCTCAATCAAGCTGTCTTCAGTGATTTCAAGCGTGATGCGATTTGGATCGATCCCGCGATTTTTCACTTCACCGATGACAAACTCAGTAAATTCCTTAGATGCAAGATGAGATGGTGAAATGTTAATAGAAACCGTGATATCAGCATCATATTTTTCAACCAATCTAGGGTATTCATCCAAGACTTTTTGGATGATCATCGTGCCAAATGTCACACTCAAGTTGGCTTTTTCGAGAATTGGGATAAACACATTTGGTGCGACACTACCTAGAACAGGTGAGTTCCATCTTGCAAGTGCTTCGACACCAACGACTTTTTCAAGGTCGCAATCCCTTTTTTCTTGATAGCTAATCGTAATCTCATCTTCAGCGATGGCGAATGGCAATAGATTTTTGATGGTTTCATCGGTTCTGAATTGTTCCTCTAAAAGGGAATCATAGCTCATGACCTTGTGTGTTTTGTGCGTTTTAGCCTGTTCAAGTGCCATGGATACTTTTTGAAGCATTTCTATGATGTCTTCGTAGCTTGAGTCGATGAGCACGTAGCCAGCATTAAGGTTGAGGTTGGCAGGAAATGCTTTGTCATCCGAGTTTCTGTTAACTTCATCTGTAAATGAAGCGATCCGCTGCATCAACGTCGCGTTATCTATTGAACGGCAATACCAAACGAGTTCATTGCCACCGGTCTTTGCCACGATCTCATCTGAATGAGAAGCTTCTGACAAAGCATAAGCAATATGCTTAATCACATTATCCCCGACATCACTGCCGTAGATGGAGTTAATGAGGTTTAAACCTCTGATGTTAAATAGAACGAGCCAACCAGTCTTTGGTTTTAACGCATTCATCTGTTCAATAAACAGGTTCTTATTCGGAAGTCCAGTCAATTGGTCATGATATGCCAATCTATAAATCTGATTTCGATTTTTTTCTGTTTCTGTGATGCTTTTGAGCAAGTAGGATTTGATGGCATTGATGACGATGAGTAAAATGATACAGTAGGTTGCATATAAAATTAGATGAATAGTCCATTCCATTGGACTGTTCATGAGGAAACTAAGTTCGCCTGAAAAAGTATGAAGGCCAAAATACATTAGTATAGGTATGAGCGCATGAATTGCAAATGTGGCTATTGTAAATAAAATGCCTTCCATCTTTGGCATAAATCCAACCATCAAGAGTGCACTCATGCTCAGAAGTATAACGGCAGTCCCAGTAAACCCGCTGTTGAAAAGTGCCAGCGTTCCCAAAAATAAAGTAAACAATGCAATAGCAAACACTTTTACCTTTACATTGATTTTCTTTCGAAACAAAAAGAAGCCAAGCATGATGGCACCTAATGCTGCATCATAGATGACAAATGGGTCATTTGGAGTGTTGATATAGATGATATAAGCGCTCAAAAATGAAATTGCAGCTGCAATTGGTATGATGATATGAAGGCTCTTTTCAATTTTTTCCAATATCAGAAGGTCAATTTTTTTGCGATCCATAATGCCTCCAATTGCCAATGTAAACGGGTTATGATCGAGTATTGATAATATACCCCGTATAAAAACTTAAAACCATTAAATGAGTGGGTGAGTTGGTGGTGCCAGGTAGAATGACTCATATCCACAAATAAAAGGATCCAGGAAGATCCTGGACCCTAATCTGATAACTTTTCGTTGAACATTTTTATGTGTCAAAAATCTTGGTTCAGTTACTTACTATTTTTTTCTTCTAATTGCAAATCCCATTAAGCTGATGACTGAACCGATACCATAGTAGAGTTCCATTGGCAATTGGCCAGTTTGTGGTAATGCATCTGCTAAAGGCACTTCTTCATCAAGTACTAATTCTTCATCTACTTCTTCAGGAATCACTTCTGGTAAGATTTCATCAAAGTTGACGATTGCTGCGCCAAGTGGTGTCTCTTCTTCAGTGATTACTTCAGTTGTAGGTTCAGTAGCTGCTTCAGTTGTTGGAATTGTTGGTATTTCAGTAGGAGGTTCTTCTTCTTCAGTTGTAGGGATAGTTGGAGTTTCAGTTGTTGGTTCTTCTGTTGTTGGAGCTGTTGTAGATTCTGTGGTTTGTTCTGTTGTTGGTTCAGTTGTTGCTTCAGTTGTTGCTTCAGTTGTTGCTTCAGTTGTTGCTTCGGTTGTTGCTTCAGTTGTTGCTTCAGTTGTTGCTTCGGTTGTTGCTTCGGTTGTTGCTTCGGTTGTTGCTTCGGTTGTTGCTTCAGTTGTTGCTTCAGTTGTTGCTTCAGTTGTTGCTTCGGTTGTTGCTTCGGTTGTTGCTTCGGTTGTTGCTTCAGTTGTTGCTTCAGTTGTAGCTTCGGTTGTTGCTTCAGTTGTTGCTTCAGTTGTTGCTTCGGTTGTTGCTTCGGTTGTTGCTTCAGTTGTTGCTTCGGTTGTTGCTTCGGTTGTTGCTTCGGTTGTTGCTTCGGTTGTTGCTTCGGTTGTTGGTTCTGTATAGTAGTTTTTAAATGTTAATGTTTTAGATTTATTCATGAGACTTAATGTAAAGCTATAGTCATCATCATCTACATTGTAATCATCTGGTATGTCAATTTCAGAAACTGTATAGCTTCCTAAAATCAAGTTAGGTACTGTAATGCTACCAGATCCATTGATTACAACAGTTTGTGTGCCACCTGGTCCTACGATTTCAAAAGTAAAATCTTCAGAAACTTCAGGATCTCCATAAACTATCTTGTTAATCGTGATTGAACCTTTAATTTTGTAGTAGAATGTTACGTGGCTGATTTCTGATTGATTGCCGTGTTTTGTATTTGGTGATCTTAAATCTTCATCAGATAATGCACCACTTGGATAGTGATATAGGTAACCTTTATTGCTACCTTTTACATATACATATTCAACAGGTAAAGATGATTCCCAATCAACCCATTTATCATCCCAGCTAAAATCGACTTCAATTGTCATATCACCTGATGTCTTTTCATCATCATTTGGATCTTCAAATTTCATTGTCGTGAAACCAGCCAATACTGGATCATGACTACTGTCAATTAACGTTGGGGTTACGGTTGCTGCAAATGCACTAAAGCTACCACCAATGGTTAGTAAAGCGATAAGTGCTATAGCCGTTAAGGTTCTAATGCTCTTTCTCATATAATGCTCCCTTCTTTAAACTAAGTCTAAAGAAAGGTCGGTTGCACTATTCACTCCATACATTTTAAGTGCCCATATACAAAATGTACTTCATCGTTCCCTTTCAACAATCTGAAAGGCCGGTTGCACCACTCGCTCCATACACGTCAAGTGCCCAGTTAACAACGTGTGCTTCATCGCTCCTTTTATAAATAAGTAATCATTGTAATTTGATATTGATTATCATGCTCAATAAATACCCGTGTTTATTTTGTCTAAACACCATAAATGAAAAATATTATCAATTAACATAACTAATTTTTGATAAGTAAAAAAAAGCACCTGTCCATGATCAAAATTCATCATCTCTAGATGCTCTAAAGTCTTTTATATCAACTCTTTCAGATAAGTCGTAGAAAATAGAAAAGAGCCCAGAAAATCCTGGACTCCATTTGAAAATTTATATATTTATGAACTATAATGAATCGAAATACCTAGCACCACTAACTCACTAATCCACTCATGAGTCGATTTACCTGGCACCATTAACTCACTCACTTCTTAGCTGCCACAATCACGCGAATCAAACCGCCCAATCTATAGCCACTATCGACATATCCAGTCAATGTGTATGCATTCGTGTTTGAAACGGTGCTAATATTCACAGTGAAATATTTGCCATTAATGCGTTCATAGACCTGAACATCCTGTGCCACGTCGTATTCGCTGACGCCATCTAGCGACATCGCCTTGATAGAACTGATAGCAGAAAGTGATAAACCACCAAGTGATTGGATCCCGTTCACCATGCCATCTTTATAGGTAAACATCGCAGGACCAGTTGAGATTTCAAGCAATTTGTCGCTTGTTCGCATGACCCCTGGCATCCCTTTAATCAGGTATTCGTAGATTCCACTTAATATCACCGTATCCGGAACTGGTGCGACATTATCAATCACCGTCGTCGTCTCATCCACATCTGTCACGATGCCATAAGTGTTCAAATCACCCGTAATATTGTTCAAGATCAATCGATCCACAGCACCATCACTATCAAGCGTGTAATAACGCACATCGTGACTGCTCGTTAGAGAAGCACCTGCTAGGCGATTTGGGTAAAGTTTCGCAAACTCACCCGCATAGTTCACATCGATAATTTCCACATCTTTCGCAAACTTATAACTGCCGACTTGCGTCGCATCTGAACTGATGTTACCCGTCAAGAACGTGTCACCTAAAAGCTTGACGACACTTTCGGAATTTGTGTACGTCACCGAGACGATATTGCCCGCTGAAAATGTCAATCCACCCACCATAAACTGTCGAAGCACCCCATCGGTACCTGCTACCAACACAGAATTTGCCGAGATAAGCTTACCTGAGCTGTCCTTGTAGCTGAGCGTTTCGTATTTTGTAACTACGCCATATACGGTTTCATTTGAAAGTTCTGGATCAAGTACGCTCACGACATCGCCGTTCATGCCAAGAAGCAATGTCACCGTGTCGCCAAACCCAAACTTACCTTTAGAAGAGAGGGCAAACGCCGCCTCACTTGAGCCAATAGGATAACTACCACCAGCCACAACGACAGTATTGGGTGCACTCGCAGATGGCAATGCCCCAGTGTATAAACCTGTAACCTTTTGGCTGTATACCCAAACCGTTCTCATGTTTTTACTGTAATAGTAGACATCGTAAGGAAGAATCTCCTCTAAACTGGACGCCACACTATTTCTGTAAACAGTTACATGCCCGCTTTTAACAGCAAACGGCAACAATGTGCTGATATTTCCCTTTTCAAGCACAAATGGTCCTTCCGTCACCGACTGCACTAAAAGAGCATAGTCGATTTCATCCCCGAGCATAGGGTGCCCTAGCGTTTGAGCATAAATTTGCCCAGCTTTAGTCTTCGTATGCATCATGTTGTAGAACATGTGCATTGCATCCTGACGCGTAAGTTTTTGACCCTGTTTTACATGGATACCGTCTGATAGCCCAAGCGCATTAAATTTGGAAAGCTGCGCAGAAGGGTACGTGCCCACAAGGTCTGCGTTGGTATATCCGAGAAGCTTTAAAAGTGCTGTAGCACCTTCTTCAAATGTGATGAAACGCGTCGGTTTGAACGTCCCATCCAAATAGCCTGTGAACCAGCCCGATTGAACGGCTATTTTCACCGAATCCGCTGCCCAATAGTCGTATTTGACGTCCTTAAAGATCGACGTTCCGCTGCTGACATCGTCTGAATCCTTAAAAACGGATGCATTGACCATCATCTGTGCAAACTCCGCACGAGAAATCAGTCTGTTTAGTGCAAGATCTCCATTTGAATCACCCGACATAATCCCGAGCGCTCTTATGGTTTCTTCTATATGCGCAGTGGTTTTATCCGCTGCAAATGTTGGTGTCACAGTCGTAAATAGCATCGCGCCGATTAATAGCCATGAAAATATTTTTTTCATATTCATCTCCTGGATGAGTCATTGTGCCAGGCATTTCGACTCATTTATTTTTATCTAACATGAGTCATTGGTGCCAGGCATTTCGACTCATTTATTTTTATCTAACATGAGTCATTGGTGCCAGGCATTTCGAATCATTCTGAGGTCGAATGATTCGATTTACCTGGCACCACCCACTCACGCCGCTCATTTATTCATAGCGTAGCGCTTCGATTGGATTGAGCATAGCCGCCTTGCGTGCTGGCAGATATCCGAACAGGATACCTATACCCGCCGAGATGGCAAAGGCACCAAATGCCGCTGAAAATGACGCAGTCACCTGAAGTTCCGTATCCAAAGCAATCATGATAATTTTTCCCGCCAAACTCGATAGTGCATAGCCGAGTCCAATACCTATGAGTCCGCCAAGCGCACTTGTGGTTGCCGCTTCGATGACGAACTGCTGCATGATATTGTGCCGTTTTGCGCCAAGTGCTTTACGAATCCCAATTTCACGCGTTCTTTCAGACACAGAAACGAGCATGATGTTCATGATGCCGATACCGCCAACGACAAGTGATATTCCTGCGATGGCTGCTAAGATGGTAATCATGATATCAATGGTCGAGCTCATCATACTGAGAAGCTCAGTCATACTGATGATCATGTAAGCATCCTGATCGCCATAAACATCGAACAAGACATCGTCTACAACTTGTTTCGCCGCTTTCACGTCATCTTCGCTTACCATAGCAAACGAATAACTCGAAATAACATTGGTACCAGACAGCTTTGCCGCCGTGCTATATGGAAGGTACACAGCATCATCCGTACCGCCCTCTTCTATTTCATCCGTTTCCGCTTCTAGCACGCCGACGATCTCAAGAACTTGACCATTGATGCGCATCGTCTTGCCTACGCCGTTGCCTTCAAAGAATTCATTGTTGACATAAGCTCCAATTACAGCGACTTTATGCCTTTTAGTGATATCAATATAATTGATGAAGCGTCCCTGCGTTAGCGTATATTGCTTCATGGCTAGATAATCTTCGCCTATACCCGTAACCGTTGTGCGGTTTATGGTTTCGTTGCCAATCTTCACCGCGCCATTCAACGCAACCGTTGGTGACATGGCTTTAAAGTATTCAGGATTGTCATCAAGGATTTCATACATATCATCCACAGTGATGGTTCGCGTCGATCCACGGCCCATGACATTAACGGACAAAAGATCAGTTCCCATGCTCTGGAAACTGTCGACCATATATTTTTCGAGGCCGTTACCCAATCCGATGATGACGATGACTGCGACGACGCCGATGATAATGCCAAGCATGGTAAGCAGTGACCTGACTTTACGTGCCATGATGTTGCTGATGGCCATTAAGAAAGATTGATATAAGGTCATGGCTTCATCACCTCCTGAACATCTGCTTCAGCTGGTTTAGTCTCATCAGCTGCTTCGACAGATTCAACCGATTCGGTTGCTTCCTCTGCCGTAGTTGCATCAACAACTTCATCAGCCACATCTTCATGCGTCGTGATGACTTTGTCGTTTGGGAGGCCATTGTAGATGATATGGCCATCTTGTAGTCTGATGATGCGTTGCGCCTGTGAGGCGATGGCATTGTCATGGGTGATGAGAACGACTGTATTGCCTTCGGCGTGAAGCTTTTTAAGTAGGCCGATAACTTCTTCACCGGTCTTAGAATCGAGTGCACCTGTTGGCTCATCGGCCAGTATGACGGATGGGTTCGTTGCAAGTGCGCGCGCCACAGAGACGCGCTGTTGCTGGCCGCCTGATAGTTGGCTTGGTAGGTTGTGGAGCTTATCCATTAGACCGACTTTTTCGATGGCTTGTTTTGCGCGTTCATGGCGCTCTGTTTTTGCCATGCCTGCATATTGCAGTGGGAGCTCGACGTTACCAAGAACAGAGAGTTTCGGCAATAAGTTGTATTGTTGAAAGATGAAGCCAATCATCTTGTTTCGGATGACTGCGAGTTCGTCGTCGTCCAGCTTGCCAACATCGTGGCCGTCTAAATAATACTTGCCAGATGTCGGGATGTCCAAGCACCCAATGATATTCATACATGTGGACTTGCCCGAACCAGACTGACCGACGATGGCGACGAATTCACCTGGCATGATTTCCATTGAGATGCCGTCTACCGCGCGTACATCAGTCTCGCCCATCTGATATATTTTGCTTAGGGATTCAAATGCGATTAAAGGCTTCATGGCGTTTCCACCTCTGTGCCTCCTGTGTTTGATCCACCGTTATTTGATCCACCTGATTCTTCTTGCACATCTTCACGCGGTGGTCCAAACTGGAACTCATCTCTTGCGACGCGTTTTTCGATGGCCACTTCGTCACCAATTTTAAGTCCGGATATGATTTCGATAAAATCTGTATCTGAAATGCCCGTTGTCACATATACAAAGTGGTAGCCCTCTGGTGCGCCTTCGGTTTCTATTATTGTCGGATTTGCGGCATTTGTCGCAGTTGTGGCGCTTTCCGTTGTCCCTTCAGTTGTCGCACCTTCATCTGTTGATTTACCCGCTCCATCACCTGCCGCGTTCTTTACAAGGACTTTATCGCCCCTGAGAACAGCCTCGATCGGAATTGCAAGCACGTTCATACGCGATTCAATCTCGATGTTGGCGTCCACGTTCATGCCCGGAAGTAGACCAGTTGTTTCGTCAATCCGAACCGTCACAGGATACGTCGTCGTGCCGCCACTTGTCACGCCATTAATGTTGACTTTAGTCACGATGCCCTCGTAGATTTTTCCATCCACCGCTTCAGCTGTGATGGTTACCACTTGACCGGCACTGATTTTGGAAATGTCGAGTTCATCTATATAGAGCGTCATGGTCAAATAGCTGAGGTCGAAAATCGTACATAACGGTTTTCCTGCCTCGAGCGTGTCGCCTTCTTTATAATTTTTCTCAATTACGGTGCCGCCAATCGGTGAATTGATGAGGTACCCATCCAAAGCGTCCTGTTGGCTCTCTAGCGATATTTCAGAACGTCTGAGCGCATTTCTCGCACTGTCGATTTGATCTTCAAGCGCGGTGCTGTCAAGCTTCACAAGGACCCTGCCGTCCGTCACGACATCGCCCACGGCCACATTCAGCTTCACGACGTCGCCTGATGCTTTGGCGATGACCACTGATTCATCTTTGTAAGCAAATGTTCCGCTGCCATAACACGCCAAATTGCCTACCACTGCCGTCGCTTCGTGCGTCGGCATAAGCCCACCTGGATTCACGACATCGATCGTCACTTGCTTCACCAACATCCCACCAGGCAGAACATCGACGATGCTACTGATCTTGGAGATTACCCCAGAAAGCGATTCAAATGAACCACTCACGGTCACTACAGCAAGATCCCCCACTTTGAGAAGAGCTGCATCGTCGGAACCAAATGGCATGGTCACGGACATGATCTTGCTGTCTCTGATGGTCGCTATCGTCTGTCCGGCTTGCACAGTGTCGCCGAGTTCGATATCGAGTGTCATGATTGTTCCATTGCCATCGGCTTTGATGGATAAATCCTCTAAATTTTCAAGCATTCTTTGATAGCTGCGTTGACTCTCCGACACACTGATGGAAGCTGTCTCGATATTCGATGCCACACCTGAGCTGTCTATTTCAAATAAAACGCTATCCTTTTCAACCACGTCGCCCTCTTCAAAAGGCGCTTTAAGCACATCGCCTTGGTTGAGCGTCGTCACTGTATATGAATCCGCTGGTTTTAATGTTCCCGTTCCAGATAACGTCAAAACGATATCTCTGTTTCCAGCGGCCACTAGTGTGTACTGATCGTCCACAGCTGTTGGTCCGCCACCCATATTTCTCAGTAGCATTGGGCCACCAAAGAATACCGCAATCACAAGTGTTACTATGATCAAAATCCATCTGTTTCTCTTCTTTTTGAAAAATGCCTTCATCCGTCTATTCGCTCCTTTATGTTATGACCACAACTTTATGTTACACTTTATATTCTCTATTGAGGAAATTGCATAATTCCAATTTTATGATATTCCTCATTTGAAAACTGCGTAAATAAGCCATTATTGCTGTGTGAAAATATGATTTTGTGACTTATTAGGTTATTATGCAATTTCCGTATTATTATTTGCATTATACTACTTATATCCTAATTATATTAACTGAATATGAATTTTGAAGAAAAATTTGAATAATACCTGAAAGTTTAAAGATATTTGCCATGGGTATAAACAAAGCAACAATCTGAAACGTGAAGAATTGAAGGAGGCTTACCTATGAATGACAAAAATGACAATAAACACGACCATGAACATGATCACAAGCATGACCACGATCATGAGCACGAACACGACGATCACAAACACGAACACCACACTCCAGAAATCAACAAAGCAGCTTTAGGCGGAAGTGCAACTGAAGCTTGGGCTGATGCTAAATGCGTTGACAAAGAAACCAATATGAACTATCCATCTTCAGAAGCTGTGAAAAACGCTAAAGAATGGGTTGAAGAAAACGAAAAATAACATCTAAAAAAATGAATAATTGACCATTAAACTTAAAATGGCGTCTACAAAATGATAGTTACTATCAATTTGAGACGCCATTTTTTATTGGTGTTAAATTATTAAAGCATTAATTGATGAATTAATTGAGCTTGAATGAGAATAATATTTATTGTTGTACTTCTACTGCATTTTCAGCCGTCATATAGTATTGTGTTTGATCCGCTTTTAAAGTTGTATTTGTAGTTGCAGGTACATGGGCTCCTGTTACAGCGCCTTGTCCAGTTACGAGCCAGATCGTTGGTTGACCGAATACTTCAGTACCGTTCACCAAAGTGCCTGTGACTGTCAATGCAGAATTCGGCAAATCAGCTGCTGTACCTTTTGAGACTTCGATGCCACCAAACTCGTTGCCTGTTACTGTTGTGATACCAGTTAATTCAACTGATGATGCGTTAACTAGTAACCCAGCATCTGCGCCTGTTCCTGTGAAATCGTTAAGCACAACGCCAGTTGCGTTATAAACTTGGATGCCATATGCACCTTGCCATAAAGCTAAGGTTGTCATGGTTACATTTAAATCATTGATCGTAACATCGTTTGCCGAAACCAAGATGCCATGTCTTGAGCCATAGCTAAGACCGTTGATTGCAGCTGTGAAGCTCAGTTGATGCATGCCGCCATTGATCGTTACTGCTCTGTCGACTAATAGTCTTTCAGCAATTTCAGGAATGTCAGCGGTTATGTTAATCGTCGTGATCACTGTATTTGCAAGTGCGGCTTTAAATTGTTCTAACGTTGCGACGTTCGCAACAGTTACGACTGGTTCTACTGCATTTGTTGCATCCATGTAGTATTGTGTTTGATCCGCTTTTAAAGTTGTATTTGTGGTTGCAGGCACATGGGCTCCTGTTACAGCGCCTTGTCCAGTTACGAGCCAGATCGTTGGTTGACCGAATACTTCAGTGCCGTTCACCAAAGTGCCAGTCACTGTCAATGCAGAATTCGACAAACCAACAGCTGTTCCTTTTGAAACTTCAATGCCACCAAACTCGTTGCCTGTTACTGTTGTGATTCCAGTTAATTCAACTGATGATGCATTAACCAGTAATCCAGCATCTGCGCCTGTTGCAGTGAAATCGTTAAGCACTACGCCAGTTGCGTTGTAAACTTGAATGCCATATGCACCTTGCCATAAAGCTAATGCGGTCATAGTGACATTTAAATCATTGATCGTTACATCGTTTGCCGAAACCAAGATGCCATGTCTTGAGCCATAGCTAAGACCGTTGATTGCACTTGTGAAGCTCAGTTGATGCATGCCGCCATTGATTGTTATTGCTCTGTCGACGATCAATCTTTCTGCGATATTTGTAATATCAGCTGTTATGTTAATCGTTGTGATTACTGTATTCGCAAGTGCTGCTTTAAGCTCTGTTAACGTTGCTACGTTCGCAACAGTTACTACTGGCGCAACTGCATTTGCAGCATCCATGTAGTATTGCGTTTGATCCACTTTTAAAGTTGTATTTGTTGCAGCAGGTACATGGGCTCCTGTTACAGCGCCTTGTCCAGTTACTAACCAGATGGTTGGTTGTCCGAATACTTCAGTGCCGTTCACCAAAGTGCCAGTCACTGTTAATGCCGAATTCGACAATCCAACAGCTGTTCCTTTTGAAACTTCAATGCCACCAAACTCGTTGCCTGTTACTGTTGTGATTCCAGTTAATTCAACTGATGATGCGTTAACCAGTAATCCAGCATCTGCGCCTGTTGCAGTGAAATCGTTAAGCACTACGCCAGTTGCGTTATAAACTTGGATGCCATATGCACCTTGCCATAAAGCTAAAGCTGTCATGGTTACATTTAAATCATTGATCGTTACATCGTTCGCTGAAACTAAGATGCCATGTCTTGAGCCATAGCTAAGACCGTTGATTGCACCTGTGAAGCTCAGTTGATGCATGCCGCCATTGATCGTTACTGCTCTGTCGACTAAAAGTCTTTCAGCAATTTCAGGAATATCATCGGTTATGTTAATCGTCGTGATCACTGTATCTGCAAGTGCTGCTTTAAGTTCAGCTAAGTTTGCGACATTTGCCACGGTTACGACTGGTGCAACTGCATTTGCTGCATCCATGTAGTATTGCGTTTGATCCGCTTTTAAAGTTGTATTCGTTGCAGCAGGTACATGGGCTCCTGTTACAGCGCCTTGTCCAGTTACGAGCCAGATCGTTGGTTGACCGAATACTTCAGTGCCGTTCACCAAAGTGCCAGTTACTGTCAATGCCGAATTCGACAAACCAGCTGCTGTGCCTTTTGATACTTCGATGCCACCAAACTCGTTGCCTGTTACTGTTGTGACACCAGTTAATTCAACTGATGATGCGTTAACCAGTAAACCAGCGTCTGCGCCTGTTCCTGTGAAATCGTTAAGCACTACGCCAGTTGCGTTATAAACTTGGATGCCATATGCACCTTGCCATAAAGCTAATGCGGTCATGGTTACATTTAGATCATTGATTGTTACATCGTTTGCCGAAACCAAGATGCCATGTCTTGAGCCATAGCTAAGGCCGTTGATTGCACCTGTGAAGCTCAATTGATGCATGCCACCATTGATTGTTACTGCTCTGTCGACGATCAATCTTTCTGCGATATTTGTAATATCAGCAGATATGTTAATCGTTGTGATCACTGTATTTGCAAGTGCTGCTTTAAATTGTTCTAACGTTGCGACGTTCGCAACAGTTACGACTGGTTCTACTGGTGCAACTGCATTTACTGCATCCATGTAGTATTGTGTTTGATCCGCTTTTAAAGTTGTATTTGTGGTTGCAGGTACATGAGCTCCTGTTACAGCGCCTTGTCCAGTTACGAGCCAGATCGTTGGTTGTCCGAATACTTCAGTACCGTTCACCAAAGTGCCAGTTACTGTCAATGCCGAATTCGACAAACCAACAGCTGTTCCTTTTGAAACTTCAATGCCACCAAACTCGTTGCCTGTTACTGTTGTGATTCCAGTTAATTCAACGGATGATGCGTTAACCAGTAACCCAGCATCTGCGCCTGTTCCTGTGAAATCGTTGAGCACTACGCCAGTTGCGTTGTAAACTTGGATGCCATATGCACCTTGCCATGAAGCTAATGCGGTCATGGTTACATTTAAATCATTAATCGTTACATCGTTTGCCGACACTAAAATGCCGTGTCTTGAGCCATTGCTAAGGCCGTTGATTGCACCTGTGAAGCTCAATTGATGCATACCGCCATTGATTGTTACTGCTCTGTCAACGATCAATCTTTCTGCGATATTTGTAATGTCAGCGGTTATGTTAATCGTTGTAATCACTGTATTTGCAAGTGCTGCTTTAAATTGTTCTAACGTTGCGACGTTCGCAACAGTTACGACTGGTTCTACTGGTACTACAACTATTTTGGCAATACCACTCATCCCAGCAATTGCTGTTGTTTGAGCTGAAGTTATAGCTGACAATGTTGTACATGAATCAACTGCTGCATATCCAGCGGTTTTAAATCCAGTTAGAATTGTCCAATTTTCTGTTGTGTACTCTGATTGGATACATGTTGTGAATGCCTCATTTAATGCCGCATGTGCTGCAAGCTTTGCAGCTGCTAATATTTGAGCTGGAGATGCAGCAATACTAGATGTTGCTACACTCGTTTGTGATCCAGTAAAATTACCATTAGCTGTAAAAGTCACTTTAATATATTTCCCTGAGAATTCAGGTGCAATTAAATAAGTGTTTGAAGTGGCGCCTGAAATATTTACAAAGGTTCCACTTGCTGTATCTGAACTTTTCCACTGATAACTGCCAGTGCTCGCTAATGGTGTAGGCGTTGCTGTTAAAATTGCACCCACTTCATTATTTCCAGCAACTACAATACCTGTTACCGCTACCGGTGTAGGTGTAACAACTGGTGGTGTAACCACGGGAGGCGTAACTACCGGAGGTGTCACAACTGGTGGCGCTACGACCGGTGGGGCTACGACTGGTGGTGTCACGACTGGAGCGGCAACACCAGGTTTTGTATCCATATTAGTTGGCGCTTTTTCAAATGTTATGCCGCCTTCATTGACGATAGCATTTGCAATAACGCCAGCACCTTTAACGACTGTATTGATTGCATCAAAAGTGACTTCTTGTACCGTTGATGATGCGTCAACATTTAATGTAACTCCCAAAGCTTTGATGTCGACACTATCACATTTTACACTGGTAAGTGTGATGACAACGCCACTATTGGCACTTTTTTCTACAGTGATGCCTTCAAAACCAGCACCAGTCATATTCACTTCTTCTAATTTAATAGAAGAACCTGCGACGATTTCATCAATTTCGGATGTTCCTGATGCTACTATTCTGACTGGACCATCATCCTTTTGAATGAAGACTTTACCTGTATTAACATTTATGAAATAAATACTATGTTCACCACCACCATTGACATAAGTGCTGCCTTCAACTGTGACGCTTTTTAGTGTTGCGTCACCACTTCCGACTTCTTTGGCGATAGTAAGGTTGCCCTTAACAATCATGTTTTGTAATGTAATGCCCGCTTGTTTGATGACAACATTACCATTGATTATAGTATTTTCCTTTGCAGATCCATATGTACCAGCTTTATCGTAGACGACTTCTACGAAGTCTTTTGCACTCGCATATTTATAGCCGTTATTAACTGTAGCCAATGCCTCAGCTCGTGTGATTAAAGCTCTTGGTTTGAAATTTCCATTAGGATAACCGTTCATGATCTTAGCTTCAGAAACAGCGATGACCGCTACTTTGCTCCAGTCAGCTATTGAAGTTGCATCTGAGAACGCAATATCATTTGTATTAGCAGCCAACGATTGGACACGACTCATGATTGATGCCGCTTCCTCACGAGTAATCATGCTATCTGGATGAATGCCGCCATCAGGATAACCTGAAATGTATCCTGCAGCATCTGCTTTGGCAATTACAGATGCATACCATGCTTCATTTGTTACATCAATGAACGTTACATTTGATTCTTCTGTGAATCCAAATGAATTGTTCACTAATGCAAAAAATTCTGCTCGAGTAATTGTGTTGTCTGGTTTGAACGATCCATCAAGATACCCTTTTGAGACGCCTGATTTCATAGCTGCTTCAATTACCTCTTTTGCCCAATGCGTGTCATAGTCCGTTGACGCTGTAGCACCAAAAACAGGACTGAACGTCGATAAAACCATGAGCAAGCTCAAGGTCAACGCAAGTGTTTTTCTTAAATAGTTTGACATTATTTCTCCCCTTAAAAATTTATTTAACTTAAACTCCACGTCTACTATTTGTAATTCATAATCTGAATTATTGTAGCTTTCGAAGAATTTGAGTTATAAACACAAAAAATAAACATAAGCATTTTGATCCATATACTTATGACAAAACCAATATTCAACTAGATAAATTTTGTTGCAGTGCCTCGTGCACTATTATATGTATTTCCAATACTTTCAAAACTATTGTAACTTATATGTCAGTTCTATGAGTCGCCGATACTAGTATACGAATACCAATCTCTTAGTATCAATGCCCTATCATCTTAGTGCTATGGTATCATACGCAAATGCAAGAAAAAGGAGTCCCAAAAATGATGATACAGTTAAAATCATTTTTAAGACTCCCTTATTAAATTCATTAATGCATCAATCTATTGAGTTTAAATGAAAATATGAATCCTATGAGGCATAGTGCCACGCCGACCATGAGCTCAGGTCCTGCAGAGACAGGTGGCAAAATCGTCAGGATCGATCCCATGACAAAGCCGAGGATGCTGTAATACGTGAGTCCGTAGACTTTGTTGAACAGGATGTTTATGATCTTCGCAAATACCAAGATGCTAAGGCCAAAGCCCAAACCAACCGGTATCATGAATGGGATATCAAAATTGACGATACCATCGAGCAAAAACTCGTAACCCCCAACATACATCAGCATAAATGAAGAACTTATTCCAGGAACGATTGTTCCAATGCCAATAATCGCGCCATACAGGCCGCGTACCAACACATTTGGGGCTTCACCCTCTGACAATATGACTGCATTACTCTCAATCATCATCGCCAGAACAGTGATGCTAAACGTTACAATACATGGCAATATGTAGATGGGTTTAAAGCCCTTTTTATTTGCTTCCTTAAACACCGATGGCAATGTACCCACCATCAGCCCTATGAACAAGAACTTCACCTGCGCTTCGTGAAACTCGAACAGGTACTTCATGATCTTGCTGAAACCTAGTATACCCAGTGCAACACCTATACTCAGCGGGATCAAAAAGATCATCTTCTTTTTGAAGTTCTTATAAAAATTCGCGATCGCGTCAGTTAGCTTATCGTAGATCCCAAGTATCACAGCAAATGTGCCACCACTAACGCCTGGCGCCACCGCCCCAATACCTATGATCAGTCCCTTTAGGACATTCTTAAAAAATTCCATCTCGGTTTCCTTTACAATTTATGTAATCGATAGCTTTATGTACTTATAGTTACATAAATTCATAGGCTATCACCATTATATCACAATTTGCCACCAAATTTCTTAACGTATTAAAGCGTCATTTGCTAAACAGCTTAAGCATTTCCATAACTGCTGTATTCACTTTATACTTAGGAATCTCAGTCTCAGAAAACTCAGTAAACGAACTGTTGGCTTCATTTAGCCACATGAGCGGTTCAGGGGCAAGGATGTTATGCACGCAGTTGTACATCCAAGAGATCTGGTTGTCTTTTAGCGCAGTCAGCCATTCACTGTGATAAGCCACGTAACCTTCAGGCGTTAGGTCATTTGTATCCGTACCCACTTCTGTCATCAAGAACGAGACGCCATTTTCTTTAGCGCAGTCCATAAAGCCCTTGAGATAGGATTTGGCAAAATACTCAGCATCGAGTGTATACTCAGTATCACCGATCGTCTCTAATGTGCCATCCGCCTTGATCATGATATGCGGTAACGGCTCGTTAGGTACATAGACGCCATATAGGGAATGCGTTGGAATCGTGATGGTTTTTCCACCCTTTTGCGAGATGGATACTGCTACCAGTGCGGCCTCACCTTGAGGGTCGATGACGAGCTTTTTAGTCCCAGCAGGAAATGCGGCCACTGTATTTGATTTTTCATTAACAAAAGCATCCTTTGCGGGCTTGTAGATCGTCTTGTCATCGGCCAATATTTTCGCAGCCGTGCTATAGTACTCATAATATACTGTTATATCGCCCTCTGCAAAACCAGTTTCGCTCTCTAGAACGAGTTCGCCACTTTCCACACTAAGTGATCCCGGCAGATATTGCATCGGCCATTTGGCATCGAACGTCACGCCCCAATCCTTAAGCCGTTCTTCGTCAACAGTATAGATATGCGTATGCATCGACAAATCACAGCCGATCTTAGCCAGCGCTTCAGGAATCTGTTTGCCCACATCTTGAACGATGATGATGCGACTTTCATTATCCGTCCAAAGGTCTTTGACGATCGGGGTCATCACTTCGGCGTATAAATCAATGTCATAATCTACAACTGCTGGCTCAGCGATCATCTCAAAGCTCAAGACATCAGATGGAATGTCCGCATATCGCGTCGAGAGCATCTTCCAGTAAGCATGAAAGGTCTCCTGCATCGCATCATCTGCGAAGATGGCATAGTTGCTTTGCGTGCCCTCTTCCTCCCAAGACGTGTTCCATTTACCCGGAAGACCAGTTATGGACAACATGATATGGATGTCGTATTCAAGTCCCCAAGCGATGAGCTCATCCAACTGCTCGAGTTCCGATACATTTATGGACATCATATCCTCTGGATTTGAAAAAAAGGACATGCTATATAATACCCTCGCGGCGTTGAAACCGTTGTCGTGGAAATATTTCATCTCTTCCTTGACGAACATGGTTGGTCCAGCGCTATAGTTGCTCCATACGGGGTTGCCATAATTGACACTGATTTTATTTTCGAGGATCAGACCCGTCCAATAAGGCACATGGTTTTTAGATGCTGCAGGCATTGAATAGGATTCGAGAAGTTCCTTGGTTATAATCGATGCGTCATAAGTCCCCACGTCTTTGATTGGAATGTACTTCGGCGCTCTAAGTTGAACAGGTGTTGGTTCAATGCTAACCTGCGCATCCTCGCTGCTTGGCTCTGTACTTTGCTCAGTAGCTGCTGCAACCTCTGTCGTATCACGCTCAGACGTCTGCCCATTTTTTGTACTATCTAAGCTGCACCCTACAAGAATGCTCACTACGAACAATAAAATCAAACTACTTTTCCATGTGTATGACCAACGTTTCATACCACAACCTCTTTTCGTATCATATTTGTATAACATTTATAATGCCATCATTGACAAAGGATTCACGTTAAGGACATTATATCAAAAAAAAGAACGGCTGTATCAAATGAATGATACGCCGTCCTTGTAAATACTGATAGGTGTTAATATACCTATTTCGTCAACAGATAATCGAGCTTTGCTTGATCAAAAGACAAATGCTTAGGTTGCGCCGCGATAATATCCCTTAGTGCCGCTTCAACAGCAGCGGGATCTTCAGCAAGTACTGCTTCCTTGAGTGCTTTGTTCAAAGCAAGCTTTTCGCCTTCAGCTAGATCATAAGTCACTTTTAGTGCATCGATATCGGATTTGGTCGTCTCTCTTTCGAGTTTCACTTCTGCTCTAAAAGCTAAAATAGCTGATTTTGCTTCTTCTCGCGTCATCTCATCCGCTTCAACAGAGGCTTTTATGCCTTCATAAAATGCTTTCGACTCAGTATAATGCTTCTCCATGATACGTGTGCGCTCAGCTATAAGCGCGATATGCAGACTGTCATGCTCAGACCAGAACGATTCAAAATCACCGAGTAAAGCAGGTGCGTATGTGTTGATCGTCTCAGTCATCTTCGCTCTATAAGCGTCCCGTTTTGCGATGCCATCTGCCGCTTTCGTTTCCAAGTTCTGAGCCGCCGTCTCATGTCTCAGATCCAATTTCTCGATGACTTTTGGTGCATCTGCAAATGAAAGACTTGGAATCGTTATCATTGCAACCGCCAAAGCCACTACCAATGTTTTTTTCATCTTCTTCATCATAACCGTTCTCCCTTGAAATTTACTTGTTTTGCCCTTAGGCTTAAATCAAGTATAAAACAAAAGGCCTTGTCATCTCAAAGGTCAAACTGTGGCAAAGTATAGGTTGCTATCGTTTATTTTCGATTTGTTCAATAGATGTAAGTAACTCATCGTAGAAACGCTTGTTTTTTCTGACATATAGGTTCTCTATTAAATTGTTATATTCAGATTCTGACATTAAGACAACATTTTCTCCACGTTCTCTGGTGACAATAATGGTTTCATAATCGTTCGTTACTTTATCACAAACGCTTTTAAAATTACTTCTTACTTTTGAAAATGATAATGCAAGCATAAGTCACCTCCTACATGACCATCATACATCACAAAAGGTGACTATCCAATAGCAATAGTTTCACAACAACAAATACAGATCCGAGTCCTCTTTATTCATGCGTTTCTCAACAGCGCCAAACACAACAAAAAAGTCCTTTTCGAAAACTCCTGGATTCGACATCAATTTTGACTTCGTATTATATTTGTTTTTAAAGTCAGTATAGACCGCTTTCAGGTTTCCCATCTCATCAATATAAGCTTTTGCCTTATTTCTGATCTCTGGCTTATCTGAATTTAGTAAGTTAGGATATAAATATTGATCCTCGTGCGATAAATGTATTTGAAGAATGCCCGCAAGAACACTGATATTCTTTGCGATCGACGGCGCATGTAGTTCTAGATTTTTATCATTCACCAACTTGATATTCTCTTTAATCAACGCGTTGATGTTCTCATGCTGCTTTCTTAATTGTTCTGTATTGTTAACGCTCATTTGTGCCTCCACATATTTTTAAAGAGATTATAACTCAACTTAAAAATGTGGTCTGTGATTTGCCTCACACGTGCATCTACCATCGTTGACAAATTAGTTCAAGTTATATTAATATACTTTAAAGTAAGTTACTTACGAGTATACTAATCTAAATCCACTAAAGTTTTTATGGTTATAACCATAAAAACTATCTATTATTCTAAATGTTTTTAGGGTATAATCTTAGGCGCTACGGTAAAACATAGAGGGCATCAAGCATTTGGCAACATTATCAAGGTGAACGAGGTGAAATTATGAACTGGCAAAATTTATTTGCACCCCACATACTGGCACGCGGATATGACTACTATATTGAAGGCGCCGTATACAAACTAAAAATTGATGTCAATGAAATCACGGCGCGCGTTTCAGGCACCGTTGACTACAAAGTTGAAATAGAGTTATCCAATAACAGAGTGATTGCCATGAGCTTTTGCAGCTACAAAGGCTGCAGCGTATGAAAATATGCCTGAGTCATGGACACGAGACTATCATGTGGGTATATGGGCAACGACATACTTAGATCTACTAATATCGAATACCCGTCCGGAATCTGAGATTCTCGCGTACGCAGATAAGTATTGGAACTATCCAGAAGTTAGAAAAACATGCGTCCAATACTATCTCAATCAAAATGATCACACAAAAGCGATAGAGATACTAAAAACGAGCATTGCGCTTGATAAAGGTTTATCAGGACTCGTCAAAAATTACCGTTTACAGCTCAAAGATCTGTATTTGTTAAATGGTGACCACGACGCCTATCTTGAGCAACTATGGAACCTCATGCTCATCGATTTTTCAAGCGATATCGAGCTTTTCAAAGAACTTAAATCAAACTATTCATCTCAGGAATGGCTGGAAAAGCGAGAGCTGATCTTCGACGCATTTCAAAATTCTATAGCACTTGATACCTTCTACTTGGAGGAGCACTTGTACGATCGATTGTTGGACGCTTTACAAAACGCCAAAGGCATTGAACGTTTACAAAAATATGAGAAGGTCTTGTCGCCTTTATATCCGAAAGAAGTTCTCAATAAATACGAATACGAAATTTCACAGATGTCCCAACCAACAACAGATCGAAAACGATATAATTATCTTGTCTCGTTTCTTAGACACATGAAACATATGCCAGGTGGTAAGGAAGTCGTTTCAGATATCGCTATGCATTGGCGCCTCATGTATAGCAATCGCTCTGCGATGATGGATGAGCTTCGAAAATTGTAAGTAAAACGATTTGTCGAGTCATGATTAGACTAAATTGAACTCTACAGCAAGCAAAAATGCAACGACACTGTTATCGTTGCATTTTTCGTTGCATCAATGCAACGTTTTTTCACCTTTGTTGCACATTGTTTCACATCAATAAAATAACGAACGACTTATTAATCGATGGTAAGGTTTTTTGCATAAGTAAATGGTATGATACAGCTTCTATCCGTATATTTATATGCGTCCTCATCATGCATTTTATTGATAATTTCTTGGGAATTTAAATGACCGACCGCTTCAATCACAACATCCAATATCGCAACATCATCTATAGTAAGTTCTTTAATTTCGAAACCTTCTGCAGGATGAAACTTATATCCCATGCGATCATTATCGTATAAAACAGTTTCAAAGGATACACCTTCAAGATCAAGTATCTGCTCATACCCTTCTGGTACTGCTCCCATTGGTAAAGCACAGTAAACTAAACCTGTGATAGATTTACCTCTTCTTTTGTAACTTAAACTATCACCATACCATAGCATTTTCATAACTTTAACTTTGTGAAGGCTCGAGACGTTGGCTGCGTAATAATTAATAATTTCTATTACCTTGTTGAGATTTAATGCTATACCACCCGTTATTGTCTCTTCGACAAAATTTGCATATAGCGACTGTATTGAATCCATTAAGTATCTATTTTTCATTTTACGAAATTCATTGTTCGCACATATGAGGTACTTTTTATATGCTTTTTCAGAAATCCTGCCTTCAGCTCTATTAATCATCTGAAGAAACCATTTAGGATCCAAATCAATCTTTCTCAAAATGTCATCATGTGCTCGATCTTGTACTTGGTGATTTTCGTATCTCGTAACTGTTGCTCTTCCCCAATCCAATATTTCAGAGAAATCTTTTTGACTGACGCCATATTTATCTCTAATCGTGATGATCTCTGATGCGGTTAACAGACCTATCTTATGCCTATAAGCATCCTTCATAGCCAAACTATTTAACTTTATCATCTCTTCAGTTTCAAGATACTCATCTGCACGATTGCAATACTCGTATGTGGCATTAAAAGTTACATTTTCACCTTTAAATAATTCAGAATCTTCTACGATAATAGTCTGCACTTCATGTTCTTCCATACATACGAGGCATAATTTAATTTCACTCTTTATTTTTTCCATCACATTCACCTCAAACTTTCTTATATGGAAAATCACTTTCGTGAAAATTTCGTTCTGAATAATGAAAGGACATAACTAAAATAAAGCTATCTCCATATGCTAAAGTAACCTTGACTAGCTCTACTCGTATTTTTATATAAACATCATCTCTTGAATACTGTTTCCCGAAAACTCTCATCTCAGTACGATTTGGGAACTTCTTATCCTTCACTGTTTCTATATACTCTTCAACAGTCAATAATGCCAATTCTCTTTTCAACACTTCAACTTCATCTTCATCTGGAAATATATTTCCCAATGTAAATCTATTGGTAAATCTATCTTCACGTTGCTGATCTACTTTTCTATCTCGTTGGAAGCTTATTTTTGTTGACCCGCTTTTCAGAGCATACCTTAACCTATCCAAATAAGTTTGAATATCAAGTTTAGACTCTATTCTTTTTTCCTCAACTATTGGATTCATACTAATTATATCACTCTCCATTGACAGGGTCAATAACAATTGGTATCATTTGATGCCAATTGTCTCTTGTAGGCATATGGTTTTCTAAATTCCCACCAATGAGTCAATTTACCTGGCACCACCGACTCACCGACTCTCCGACTCACAGCGCATTCATATAAAGCTTCTCAATTTGCAGCATCATCTTATCTATCGTGAACATCTCATTGAAACGCACTTGCGATGCAATTTCCATCTTTTCAATGATCGTTGCGTTGTCGAGCATGATCTCAAGCTTAGTACAGGCATCCGAAACATCACCAAGATGATAAAGATAGCCATTGTATCCATGCTTCACGGCTTCGTTGTTGCCGATGACGTTGGTCGCAAGGATCGGACATTTTGCTTGCATGGATTCTATCAAAGTATATGGCAAGCCCTCATAGAGCGCCGTCGATAAAAACACGTCGAACTTCTCCAAATAGGCTTGAATGTTGACCTGATGGCCCACAAAGAATACGCGATCTGAAATCCCAAAAGCCGCACTCGTTTCTTTAGCCGCCTCTAAAAGCTCACCGGTACCAACCCATATAAAATAGACATCCTCACGCTTCTGACAGATGTCACGTGCAATCGTCAAAAACTCTGTGGGATTTTTTTGTTCAAATAACCGCGCAATACAACCGACGACGAACACACCCTCAGGTATATATTCAAACGTCACCTTTGCTGGATGGTTAGTCTTCTGCGGACCAAGTGCGTTATAGATCACTCTAAAATGATCAGGCTTCTGAATCTTATGCTTCACGGCGAAATGCTTCTCACCCAAAGACACATTGACAGTATTGGTCGTTGCAAACCGAGCTAAAAACCGCTCAATACTCAGATACAACAAGTATTTTGAGGTCTGGTTCTCAGGGTTTTGCATCGCATAGGCATGTGGTGTATAATAAATCCGCTTCACACCACTCATCTTAGCCGCAAGTCTGCCAACTACCCCCGCTTTGGAGCTGTGACAATGCACGACATCGGGCTTTATCTTACGGATGATCCGCTTCAATATACGATACGCTTTATAGTCCTTGCGCCAATTGATCTCTCTGGCAAGCTCAGGAATCTCCACAAATTTTATCGTACTTTCCCACTTCTTTTGAATCGCTTTAAAGCGATGATCAACACGCGAGTTTCCATGGGCAACCGTAAGGTCGAACTTCTCTTTATCTAAAAAATCTATGATGTCATCCACATGCTTACCGACGCCATCCATCACGGTCTCCGCGACTATCAATACTTTAATCTTCATGTATTCTCGCCTTTCTGGCCTTACAAATCCAAATCACACAAAACAGTCCCATCACAACACCAAATGTATCGATCGTCATATCGACCACATTACCTGATCGACCAGGTATAAAAAGCTGATGGACTTCGTCAAAAATAGCATACGCTATACCGATCAAGAGCGTCCATTTAACAGAATCCTTCCAAGACATCCTAAATAACAAAGCATTCATCAAAAGAATCGCAAAGACCAAATACTCCGCAAAATGCGCAAACTTACGCAAGAAAACCATCTGGTTCCAAGTATCATCCTCATCATAGCTTTTCATCTTCTCATCATAGGTCGATTCATCATCTATACTTCCGGTTTTAGTAACCGTTAGAATTTCACCAGTCAAAAACCAAGATTTTGCGCCGTCCAAATGCGACATCATGAAGATGACGCCCATCCAAACAATCACAAAAATTATACTCGCTCTTTTAAATACCATCAAATCCTGCTTTCGAATGAAACATTATGAATTCCAAAGACACATTACTATTTATCAAATGCACATAATACATTACGATTTACACATTACCTTCAAAGCCTTCGTTAAGCTCCTCAGGTGTTTTGAATGTCGGTACAATTTCCTTGATTTTGAGAATCAAGCCTTCATTATCTGGATAGAACGCCTTAAGTGCTTCTATCTTGTCTATCAGAACGTCATATGAGAGCGTCATAGGCTTTGCGACAAATATCTTGTCAATCTCAGTATCGCTCAACCCTTCTTCAGACATAAGTAGTTCTTCAAACAGTTTTTCTCCAGGTCTTAACCCAGTGTATTCTATCTTGATTTCGCCGTCCGGTTTAAATCCTGAAAGTCGAATCAGATCTCTTGCTAAAGTATCGATCTTAATCGGGCTTCCCATATCTAAGACAAAAATCTCGCCACCCTTTGCGAGACCACCTGCTTGAACAACAAGTTGAACGGCTTCAGGAATGGTCATAAAGAATCTAATCACGTCAGGATGCGTCACCGTAACCGGTCCGCCATTTAGAATCTGCTTCTTAAAGAGCGGGATCACACTTCCATTGCTACCAAGTACATTGCCAAATCGCACCGCTGCATACTCGGTATGCACATCACTCCTCTGAGAAAAACTCTGTACCACCATCTCACAAAGGCGTTTAGAAGCGCCCATGATGTTCGTAGGATTGACGGCTTTGTCGGTAGAAATGAGTACAAATTTATCCACACCATGTGCATTTGAAAGCTCAACCATGTTGCGCGTTCCAAATACGTTGTTTTTAATCGCTTCTTCAGGTGAATCCTCCATGAGTGGCACATGCTTATGCGCTGCAGCATGGAAAACAACTTGAGGTTTTTCCGTTTCAAATAATCGATCCAACCGATCTTTATCACGCACTGAAGCTATTAACACTTTTATATTGAGCTCAGGACTATTTCTCTTAAGCTCTTGCTGAATATCGTAAGCGTTGTTTTCATAAATATCTACAACAATCAGACAAGCGGGCTGATATTGTGCAATCTGTCTACAAAGCTCAGAACCTATCGAGCCTCCGCCACCTGTGATCAACACGCGCTTACCTCTTAGATAGCCACTGACAAACTCATTGTTGAGCTTGATCTGTGATCTTCCCAATAAGTCTTCAATCTCAACAGGTCTAATTTTTGATACCTGAACGACACCATCTATAAGGTCATGCACTCTCGGTAAAATACTCACGAGCGCCCCTGTCTCTTTAGCTGCATTGATTGCCGCTTTTCTATCTTCATCACTTGCAGACGGCATCGCTATGATCACCGCTTGAATTTTTTCTTTGATAGCAACCTTCTCAAGATCATCTCTACCACCATGTATCGTTAAACCATGTAGCTTCTGACCTTTTTTTGATCGGTCATCATCCATGAATCCAACTGGTACAAAGTCGCCATATCCGCTTGAATTAAGCTCTTTAAGCACCATGACGCCAGCCTGTCCTGCTCCGTAAATCAATGTTCGCTTCTTAAGCTGATACTTAAGGACTTCCTTAGGACTCACATGAAACAGCATCCTATAGATGAAACGTGATCCACCAATCAGTGCTACATCAAAAATGTACGCTAAAACCATGATGCTTCTAGGTATGACGATGTGACTAAACTCAGGTTGTCTCGACATAAGAAACAAGATGGACATACTGAGTGCAGCGCCAACAGTGCATGCAAATACAACATCAATAAGTTCGGTGATGCCTGCAAATCGCCACATTTTGCTGTACATTTTAAGTGAGAGCATGGTCAGGTATTTGACAAGTATGATGCTGGCAAGAACCACAAATACGCCTACTGACCACTTTGGTAAAGTGCTACTATTCAATTGATCAAATTTTACTAAATATGCTACAAATATTGATGCTATGAATGAAAGTATATCAACCATACTTAAAATCATTCGTTTGAATATTTTTTTACTTATCATTTTGCCACCACCATTATAAAAAAAGATTGTATTGTAATGTATAACAAAACAATCTTCTATCCTATTTTACTTGATATCCATTTTGAAGCATTAATTTTGAGTTTCTAATAATCATTATAGCACCACTAACTACAATAATATATTCATAAAAATAATACCCTGTTTTTTATCTGTTTTATTTAATTTGTTTTTCATTCAAATTTAACCATCCCAAATCTAAATATGCATTTTTATTTTGTGAGTTCTCATTTACATACAAATTATCCCATTTTCCTTTTTTTCCCATTTGCACACCAGCTTTTAATTGGAATATATCTCCATCGTTTTCAATCACATGAGTTACTTTATAGCTCTTACCTATTTGCCATTCACTTGTACTTACTGGGCTTAACATTTTAAAACTCTCATAGCCAAATTTAACGTTCTCATCACTTTCAGATTCCAAATTATAGTTGAAACCTAATAGGTAGAATATAAAATCTTCTTCAATGTCTTTTAACAAATTGTACTCAATAGTAACGTATATTTGACTTTGTACTTTTCCATCAACAATCTTTAACACTTCTTCACTATGACTGACAGATTTCACTTCAAGGTAATTTGAAAAAACATTGTTTATTCCTAGTGTCAAATCAGTACTTGGCAGATAATCAACTAGTGAAATCAGCTTCTGACTTACTAATTTGTTCTTAACAAATTTGGGCTGAGAAAATACCACTTCGTACAATCATAGACATTATCATTTGAAATAACACTCATTATTCTATAATTTACAGAAGTTAATGACGGATCTAGCCGTTTCATCTTTAGTTTAACACTATGTGTTTCGATGCTCGGTTTGAAATTCATGAAAATTTGTCCGTTTATTGCTTTAAATGACTTAGAATATAATTTTTTCTCGTTATTATTTGTATCCAGTTCAACAATCTCTATCTGAAGACGATCAGTAAATGCGTCATTTCCATCAAATTGTAAATTTATACCAAGCTGATTGGTAGAGTCTAAATCTACTGCATTGGTTGGAATTTCATATGAAAACGTGTCAATTAAGTCACCTTTCATACTTTCTGTTCTATATGGAACATATGCATCATAAGATATAAAAACATAGGCAAATAATGTAAAAACTATCATTGCTTTTGCTAATATCTTCATTTTATCATCGCTATCAATCTTGTGTTTCAATGGTAAAATTATATTTCCTTTAAAATAATAGAGCAGCATTCCAGAAATAAACCAAATAAACCTTCTATTTTCAATGTTTAATACCAATGCTTGAACTCCAACCGAAAGTGTTCCTGCAAAAATCCATATCATTACTTCGAATTCAGCAAAGAACTTTTGTATATTTCGTTCATATCTTTTCTTTATTGCTACAATCGTAAACCATACAGGCATCATAAAAAGAAAAAGTCCGATGATACCTACTTCAGAATACAGTCCTAAAAATGTATTATGAGGTATATCATCAATAAACGTCATATCAATTTCATCAAAATATGGTGCTGAATTTAATTTAAAATTCCCTCTTCCTACGCCAAATAACGGATGATCATTTCCCATCATAAATGCGGAGGTACTTAATGAACCTCTTATATCCAATCCTTTATCGTAATTTGCAATTTTATATAAAATACGATTTGTGAATTCTCCTTCATTAAAACTTAAGTCGGTTTGAAAAAAAAGTAATATTATTAAACTAAACATTATTACTAAACTAACCGCAAATCGCCTATTTTTACGTATATAGTAAATAAATAAAAATATTAAACCTACAATAAAGCCCGTAAGTCCACCTCTAGATCCAGTCAAAATGATACCAAAAATTGAAATCGCCATAACAAAAATGTAATTAACTTTCTTTACGAGATTACTTTCAGAAAGCAAAAAAAATCCAAAGGCAAAAAAAGAGATCGTTAAGAACGTTGCTGCATGATTTGGATCTGTATCAGTACCCATAAACATTTGGTTATATTTTGTATCATTGCTCCAAAAAAAGATACCTTTTGAAGCTAGCAAATAAATAATAATACCGCCAAACACAAAAATTATCGTTGCAATTGAAAATGTCTTTTTGAAATCAGAAAATTTGATAACATTCAAATAGTTATAACCCAATATAAAGTAAATAATACATATTCCAGTCTTAATAAGTTCCTCAACAATACCCAATATGCCACTACTATTAATATCAGGTGTAAATAAGTTAATAAAACCTACTAAAACGATCCAAGAAAGTAAACTTATCCAAAATGGGAGCCCTATTATACTATATTTTCTAAGTAAACCTGGGTAAAAAGCAATAATAACAATAAAAAATACAAAAATATCAGATAATGCTATATTAAATTTTGCATTCTCTGTAATATTTATTACATTTGTTATGTTCATAGTAAGTAGTATTAAAAGAAATATAATGATTACTATACTGCTTTTAATTTTTCCATTGTTCATTTGATTGCTCCTTACATTGCATGCATCTAGATTTGTTTGATACAATAATAGAATTAATTCTAAGTATTACTAATAGTCATGATATGCGTAGTATGACTATATTTAAAACCTAACTTCTCATTTACATGTATTGCACTTTTACTTGTAGCTTGAGTATTTGTAATTAAATAATCCACATTATTTTCCTTGAGAATATAACAAATTTCTGACAATAATTTCTCATACCAGCCTCTATTAGTTAATGGATCTGATGCAGCTAATACTAGCTGAGAAATGTTTGTTCCTAGCTTAGGCCATTCCTCTTTAAGTAAATTTACAGCAAATAGAGCATTAGACATAACACCAGCTTCATCTGGTATCAATACCATATCTGCAAAACCCTTCACTGTTTCTTTGGCGAATCTTCCTAGATACTGATCCGCAATTTCATTATCAAACATTACATCCGAATGAAATCGATCATATTTATTTCTTGTTTGAGCTGATACTTTTTCAACCATTTCCAGATCATCTATAGTTGCATTTCTAACATGAAATCGATTGTGAGTGAAATTCTTGATGTCTTTTAAATAATGATGCAATCTGGTCTCTACAAGTCTGAATTTATTTGCAGTTAAAGCTTGAATTAAGAAATTTGCCTCAGAAGGCAACTCAATTGAACAATATGCACGATCACCTGCATGATTGATAAAATCAATTGAAAATAATTTGATTGCACTTTCTAAGGATGAGTAATCTTCTATATTGGATAAAATTGCTAAAATTCTATACATTGGTCTTTTAAAAAACTCTGAATCCCATCCTAATTTTTTAACGATAAAATAATAACAAATTTCATTAACTGTATACATTTTCAACTCTACAGAATTATTTTTTAACTCTGCTAATAATTCGTTTTTTTGTAAATTGAATATTGTTTCATTCGAGATATCTCTAACGCCACAATATTTCGAACTAAAAATCAGTAGCTCCTTTGAAAACTCAAAAAAATTATCAGGGATTGTGTTTAATGTCATAATAAATCTCCTCACAGTAATATACATCATAATCAAATTCTTAATACTATTTCAAATAGATCATTCACAATTTATATTTGAGTACATTGATTCATAGTAATTCGAATAATCGCCAGAGATAATATGGTTTATCCATTCAGAATTATTTAAATACCATAAAATAGTTTCTTGTATGCCCTTTTCAAACGAATACTCTGGTTTCCATTTTAGTTGAGTCGATATTTTTGCATTATCAATTGCATATCTCCTATCGTGTCCAGGGCGATCTTTTACATATTTTATCAAACTTTCAGATTTATCTAGAGAATTTATAATGGTTTTAACAATTTCAATATTGGTCTTTTCATTGTTTCCACCAATGTTATATACTTCTCCATATTCACCTTTAAATAGGACTGTATCTATTGCAGAACAGTGATCTTCAACATGAAGCCAGTCCCTAATTTGCATACCATCTCCATAAACAGGAATTTCTTTATCCATTAAACAGTTTTTAATAATCAAAGGGATCAACTTCTCTGGAAACTGATTTGGTCCATAATTATTACTACATCTCGTTATATTTATTGGCATTCCAAAAGTTTCGTAATAAGCTCTGACTATCATGTCTGCACTCGCTTTTGAAGCTGAATATGGACTATTTGGTTCTAATGCCATTGTTTCAACAAACATACCTGTTTTGCCTAGAGAACCGTACACTTCATCCGTTGAGACTTGTAAAAATTTGACACCAGGCTTAAATAGCTTGCAATATTTATCTTCTGGGTTAACTTTCCAATGTTTTTTTGCTATATCTAAAAGTACTTGAGTACCAATAATATTAGTTGTCAGAAAAATTTCAGGTTCCTCAATGCTTCGGTCAACATGTGACTCGGCAGCAAAATTCACAATAAAAGTGATTTCATGTTCAACAAAAACATCATTTATTTTACTCTTATCTCTAATGTCGGCTTTTAAAAAAGTGTACCTCTTATCATTACCGATTTCTATTAGATTTTCAAGATTCCCTGCATAAGTTAGTGAATCAATATTTATTATTTTTACATCACTATGTTTTCTCAGCATATACTTAATAAAATTACTGCCTATAAACCCAGCGCCACCAGTAACTAGAATTGATGTCATAATTCCTCCCAACTACACTTTTGCAATACTTAAAATATATTTGCCATACTCTGTCTTATCATACATTTTGCCAAGTTGATTCAACTGATCTTCCGTTATCCATCCATTAATAAAAGCAATCTCTTCAAGACAAGCGATATATAGACCTGTTCTTTTTTGTATTGTTTTAACGAACTCCGATGCATTTGACAGTCCGTCATAAGTGCCGGTATCCAACCAAGCAAATCCTCTACCTAGTAACTCAACTCTTAATTTATTATCCTTTAAATATTCAATGTTTAAATCTGTAATCTCAATTTCACCTCTACTCGAAGGTTTTAGTGATTTTGCTCTTTGAACGACAGAATTATCATAAAAATACAAACCTGGAATTGCATAATTTGATTTAGGATTTTCAGGTTTTTCTTCCAAAGATATAACCCTGCCGGAAGTATCAAATTCTACAACCCCAAATTCATTTGGAGTATTTACATAATATCCAAATATTACAGCTCCTTCTTGTACTTCCGAGGCTGCTTTCAATCTTGGTACAAAACCTTGACCATAAAATATGTTGTCACCCAGTATTAAACATACACTATCGTCGCCAATAAATGATTCACCAACTATGAATGCATCAGCTAGTCCTCGAGGTTCTTTTTGAACGACGTACTGAATCTCCATACCCAATTTAGTCCCATCTCCAATAAGGTTTTTATAATTGTCTATATACTCTTCGTTCGTGATAATCAAAACCTCTTTTATTTTTGATAGCATTAGAACGCTTAGTGGATAATAAATCATAGGTTTGTCATATATTGGCAATAGTTGTTTGCTAATTCCTTTAGTAATTGGATAGAGCCTTGAACCACTACCACCAGCTAAAATTATTCCTTTCATAAAAACATCCTCCAATTAGTGTCTAGTAATTAAATTTTGTCACCAAGTATCACTTTGTCAGGGACTAACATTAATCATTTTTATCACTTTAGCTGGATTTCCACCAATAATTGCATTTTCAGGATACTCTCCTCTAAAAACGACACTTCCAGCAGATATAATTGAATTTTTTCCAATTACGGTATCCTTTAAAATGATTACATTATTACCAATCCAAACATTTTCTTCAATAACAACTTGACCGATACGACCTACATTTTGACGTTCACTTGGCTGAGTTCCGTGTGCTTCAAAATCAAAGATTGATACATTTGCACCTATACGTGTGTTTTTCCTTATTTCAATTTGGTTTAGTGAAACAATAAAACAAGAATTATTAAATGCAACATTATCACC
The DNA here is from genome assembly GCA_942493125.1 of Acidaminobacteraceae bacterium. Taxonomy (GTDB): domain Bacteria; phylum Bacillota; class Clostridia; order Peptostreptococcales; family Acidaminobacteraceae; genus Fusibacter_C. Next base: position 2,037,150 of record OW818667.1, read on the forward strand.
TATAAAGATATTGCTATTCGAACTTCGTGCTTGAATTTCAATTAAACCATGTCTGTAATTTCCACCAAGTTTGTAGCCAAAAACTACGTTACTCCCAATATTTATTCTCCCGCTCCCAGTAAAAATTGTACGTTGGTTGAATTTTACTGAGTTAGATAAATTCACTTTTTTAAGACATAGAAAATTATTAATTACTACTTTAGATCTCTTCAGCATATAAATAAAATTAATTTTTATTTGAAATAATGTTATAACTAATTTTTTCATCAAATATACCACCTTGATTGTGTGATTACTTCTTTCTTAATTTAATGTCTGAAAATGTTGAAATCATCTCATTTTTATATATTAATGCAATAACGGCCATTGAAAAAGCCGCGATGAAAATATTGACAATAATTTGGTTGTGAAAAAAAATTCTAGGTACAACTAGATTTAAAAGAAGAATCATCGATAGTTTTATTATTCTAGCATTTATTTCAAGTAATTTGTATCGAAGTGCAAATATAATTACCATACAGATACTTGCAAAATATCCAATTACAGTTGCAATGGATGCTCCTTCTATGCCTAATACTGGAATGAATAAATAGTTGAATCCAATGTTAATTATTGCACCAATCGCTAATGTAAGTGAACTGATGTAACTCTTTTTTACAATGACAAACTGTGTTGAAATGACTTGATACATCATCAATAATAATGGACATAAGAACAAATGAGCAACAACGATATACCCTTCTTCATAAGGATATTTAAAAAGGATATCATAAAACAACTTAACAAATGGACTAACAATTATGAATGATAAAAAAGAAACAATAGTAAGAATCTCGAATAATTTCGAATTCATTTTTATTTGATCCGAATCATTCATGGTCTTATATTTGAAATAACCATAACCTCCAGCAAATCCAGTGTATATTAACTGACTTAACTGAGCAATTTTAGAACCGACTGAATACACACCAAGATCATTTGATCCTAACAATTTTAAAATCATAATTCGGTCCATTGAATTAAAAACCCAATATATGAGAACAGTCGGTACTAAAGGTATACCAATTTTCAACAGCGCTTTTGCTGTTGATGTTCTGAAATGACCCTCATTAATAAAATTTCTATTTCTAATCCAAAAGAAGATGACTAAAACAAGCGTTGTCATTAAATTTGCGTATATAAGTCCATTATAAGACAGACCTCTAAAAACCAACCACAATGACATTCCATACATAATTACAGAGCTAATGATGCCGGAATACATAAATACTTTTCGATGATTTTGTAATCTTGATGGTGCTTGAATTACCGCTGAATTTGCTCCTATAAATATAGTTATACTGGATAAAATTATAACGCTAGAATATGAAGCACTATCGAATATAAACTCCGAAAAAATCTTGCTTAACAACACTAAAGTCACACAGACCACTAAAGAAGTAATTAAAATTAGTCCATTAGCCGTTTTAAGAATATCTAATCTAGATTGTGCATCCTCGCGAGCGAAATACTCTCTAAAAATTGCGTCACTCAATCCCATCATTACAAGCGGTGTTCCTAATCCAACTATAGTTCCATACATACTGTATATACCAAAATCCGAAGCATTTGGTAACATACTCGTAATAACTGGAAGAAGTAAAAATGGCACAATTTTATTTAATATATTTATGAATCCATAGGAGAGCATATTTTCAATAAATAGTTTTTTTCTGCTCATTTTATCTATCCTTTAAAGGCATTAAGAACTTCAATAACATATCCTTGCTCTGACTCACTCATTCCATCATAAAGTGGTAAACTAAGTAACGTATCTGCATATTGTTCAGTTGTTTTAAAATCTCCCTTTTTATAACCTAAATTATTGTATGCTTTGGATAAATGTGGCGGAATAGGATAGTGAATTGCAGTTTTTATACCTGAATCCTCAAGATACTGAATTAAGGCCATTCTTCTATCACTTCTTATTACAAATAAATGCCAAATATGTGTCGCACCTTTTTTTATCATAGGTTTAATTATCCAAGGATTATCAATTTCTCTAAGGTATCTTTCTGCAAGAGCAATTCTTTCTTCGCTAAGTGAGTCAAAATGCCTTAATTTAACATTTAATAATGCTGCTTGCATCTCATCTAAACGTGAGTTGACACCCTGAATTTCATTTTCGTATTTTATTATACTGCCATAATTTCTTAAAAGCTTAATTGACTGAAATAAAGCTTCATTGTTCGTTGTTATAGCGCCTGCATCACCAAATGCGCCTAGATTCTTTGTTGGATAAAAACTAAAACATCCGATATCTCCCCAATTGCCAGTTGCTTTACCGTTGAACTTAGCACCATGGCTTTGAGCACAGTCTTCAACTACATATAAATTATATTTTTTGGCGATTCTATCAATTTCTGCCATGTCCGCTGATTGTCCATATAGATGAACAACTAATATCGCACGTGTTCGTTCAGTAATGTTTCTTTCAATTTCTAAAACGTTTAGATTATAATATTCATCAGGCTCAACAAATATTGGTGTCAAATCATTTTCAGTAACGGCTAAAACAGATGCAATATAAGTATTTGCTGGAACAATAACTTCATCACCTGGAGCTAAATTTAAAGCTCTAAAAGACAATATTAAAGCGTCAAGACCTGAATTTAAACCAACGCAGTATTCTGTGCCAATATAACTTTTAAAATTATTTTCAAATTGCTTACATTGTTCTCCCAAAATGTAATTACCAGAGGTTAATGTATCAATTGCAGCTTGATCGTATTCTTCTTTATACTTTTGATAGCCTCTATCTAGTTGATTAAAGTTCACTTTCATTCCAGTAACCGCCTTCTACGTATTTTATAAAATCCTCATAATTCCTAATATAATCTGACTCTGAATACTTCTCAGAAGCAACAGCACATAAAATGGATCCTTCTTTTAACCATTTCATCTCATGCCACATACCGCGATAGACAATTATTGCTTTTTCGGGTGAATCGAGTAGAAAAATTTTCTTTTCAAATCCATTGTCCATCATGACTTCAATTTGACCATAGGGGCACCAAATCATTTGATCGATTTTCTTATGCGCGTGATGACCTCTAACCGCGCCTTTCACGACATTGAATGTATAATAAACACGTTCAATATAAAATGGGATTGTGTTGTTAGCTTCAATTGCTATAAGATTGCCTTGATCACTACCTTTAACGTCTAATTTAATAAAAATATTATCCATGATATTACCTACCTATTTTTTGTAATTTTATACATAATAATGTCAGTATAATAGAATACCTTATATTTTAATAATGATAATAAGAAAATAATTTTTTGCCTTGAGCTGAAGTTTCCATTTTTATATGCAAGCTTACGACAAAAATCAAAGTATATATTGAGTTTTTTCTTTGTATCAATTTGTTGAAATGTATTTGAGATATTGTTTGTATGCCTTCTATAAAGACTTGAAACTCTATTCTCGTAAACAATTTTTCCAATACTTGCTAATTTTATCCAAAGTTCCCACTCTCCATAATTGGGATATAGCGCTGATTCTGTAAAGCCTTTCACCTTTATAAAATCTGCTCGATTCATCATTAGACCACATGAATTGATACAATTTCCTTTAGATAAACGAAATAAATCAAATACTGTATTAGTCAGTTCTTCATGCGGCTTAAATATTTTACCTTTATCATCGATTAAGTCACTTTGACAAAAAACAAATACGACATCTGGATTCATATTACTTATCATGACTTCTACATGAGATGGCCTAAGCAAATCATCTTGGCCTAAAGCAATCACATATTTTCCAGTTGACGAATGGATACCTTTGTTCAAACTCTTTATTAATCCAAGGTTAACTTCATTTTTTATATATATAATTCTATTTTCTATTTGGCATATTTCAAGAATAATTTCTTCACTACGATCACCCGATCCATCATCAATGATGATAATTTCAAGATTCTTATAACTTTGATTCATACAAGAATTTATAGTCTCAAATAAGAATTCGGCACCATTATAAACCGGTATAACAATACTAACCTTTTCCATCATCCATCCTTATAAACTATTTAGCACAACGTGCTTAAGCTCAGTGTTTTTTTCATGCATTTGACTTATTCTATCCATACTAATGCTCGATTGATGAATCAATTTTTCTACATCGAGATTAAACAGTTCTTCTACAGTATATACAAAATTTCTTGAATTTGTTATTTCAGAAAACTCAACAATTTTATCCTGCCAAATTACACCCATATATGGAAGTAGACATTTTTGCGCAAATATTAGGGCATGCATTCTGCCACCAATCAAATAATCAAGTTTGGTGTATAATGCCTTAACCTCATCTTCTGATGATACATATTCAATAGTTGCTGGAATTTTAATATCATTTCCATTCAAATACGTCTCAAGTTTGCCAATTACTGCATAATCGATCGCTTCAGTAGAGAACAATATGACATTAAATTTTGAAGATAATTTCACGAGAGTGGTTTTAATAAAATTGAGATAAGTTTCAAAATCCAAGTGACTCTTAAAACAGACTTCACTTATAACACAAATTCCAATATTGAGTCTTTGTTTATATTCTAGCCGATTTTTTATTTGACTTATTCTTGTTGAATAGAAATCGATATCTAAGGAAAAAACGGGATCAATTGTTTCGAGTATCTTTAAACAACTGTTTAAGTCCTCTAATACCGTCTTTGATTTTTTCCCTCGTACAGAAACAAGATTTGCCTGTGACAGAACTTTACTATAAATGAATTTGCTCTTCTCATAAATAATTGGTCCTGCGCCTACAAAAACGATATCATACGGAATTTTTTTACGATGTGCTAAATTTGCTATATCTCTTAAAATAAGCGGCCATGCAGGAGAAATATCCATCAACATATTCCCGCCACCGATAATGATTTTGTCAGTATCGGCAAATTCTTCTGAAAGCTGTTTTATATTTCCCAATCTGAATTTTCTAAATTGAAAGGCTAATAAGCTCACATTTCGAACTCCAAACAGTTTAAATAATGTATTCTTCATCACTAATCTAAATCTACTATCACTTATTTTTTGTGGTTCATCTACCAACACAGCATTTTTTTTCTTAATTACATCAACTTTTGTCAAAGTTAAAAAATCATATTTGACAATATCGCAGGAATACTTTAATTTAACCAGTTCTTCTAAAGCACTACTTAGTGCTAAGTCACCGATATTGTTGCTATTAAAAAAACTGATTAAAACTAATTTCATACTACTCTCCATTTATTGAAACACTGCATTTATTAAGTTCTGCAATTCAAATTTCAATGTTTCTAGATTATGATTATCTACTGAAAGGCTATGATTTTTTTGTACTAATTCTCGATAAAGTTCTTCATCTGAAAAAATACGTCTAATTTTATCTGATAAAGATTTACTATTATTACATTCAAATGTCAAAGCGTTAACTTCATTTTTTGCAAATTCACTTGTTTCTTTAAAATCCGATATAATTATTGGAATCTTTGCAAATCCAGCTTCATATATAGGTCTCGCTTGATGTGCCTTAGTGGATGGAAAAATTAATGCCTCTGATGCTTTATAGTATATATGTGGTTCACTAGTTGTTTCTAAGAAGATAATGTAACTCTGCAAATCATATTTTTCAATCATTTCATGAACTTTTTTATAATTTTTTCGTAATCCACTATATCTTATACCTTTATAAGCTTTTATATTATTTTTATTTCCTACAAAAAGGAGTTTAATATTTAGATCTTTTAAATACTGCATACTATTTACAACAATCTCTGAACCTTTAAGTTTAGAAAATCCACCTAAATAAAGTAAATACTTAAAATTAGGGTCTAAGTTAAGTTTATACTGTGCAGTTGATTTGCTAACTTGATCATATATGTGTCCTTCTACTTTATCATAAATTAACAACTGATTCTCTATTTTACCACCTGCTTTTTTCATATCAAATTTTGATATAAATGCAACTCTTTTAAAATATTTTGAGAGTCCTTTCTTAATAAGACTAGTTCTAAAACCAATTATTCCATTTTGAAACGCTTCTCTATGAAAACAAACTGATGGTATGTTTTTTTCAAAAGTGATTTTGCCTATCCAAAATAAAGTCATAGAATTCACAAATACTAGATCAGGAGATTCATTTTCAATGATTTTTTTAACTTTAGGAAAATCGTTCAATATACTGAAAGCATTTACAAAAGTTCTAATTGAAAAAAAATATTTGATCCCACCATTATAATGCGCAAAAATCTTTGGTGTCCCATCTGTTTCTATTACTTCTATGTTAAGCTCTTTTATTGCTTTTACCATATCATTTGGTGTATTAGGACAAACCACCTTTATATTGTATTTATTGACATCCAACGATTTCAGAATATGGAGCAAACTTAAACCAGCGCCACCTAAGCCTCCAAAATGATGGAAAATTAGTATTTTTTTCAAATTACTGCCCCTCCTAATCTCCTTCGATCAAGTAGTATCACTAAAAAAATATAGGAAATAAAGTAAAAGAGAGAATCCAAAAACAATCTTTGTGAGTTAATTAATAAAAAAAGTGAAATTATCAACAGAATCTTTGATATCCTACTCAAATTTAAAGCAGAAATAAAAAAGAACATAGGTGCTGATAGAATAATAGTAAAAAACAAACCATACATAGCCAAAAAAGAAGTTGTTGTACTAGTATTATGAAGTACACCATTAACAACTGATAAAGCTTCTGCTCTATTAATACTTTCTGTATAACTGGCTCCCAAAAAAGGATGTTCACTCCAAACTTTTAAATTTGATATGATTGAATCTGTTCGACCAACTAAGGAACTACCTTTTTGAGTCAGTTTATTCATAGAATCATTTATATAGTCCAAGCTAATAGGGAAAACAAAAACCATAATTACTAAAATTGCACATATACTGAGAATTAACTTCAAATTTCTTTTTAATAAAATTCCCATATTGATAAGATAAACAATCATCATTATTCCCATTGACATTAATCCTGGTGTAGATAAAGTCGAAATTATGGTTAGTACTAATATTAATATTGCTGTGTTTTTGTGTCTGATATTATTTTTTGTAAACATCAAAAAAAACAAGGCGAAATTTAAATATACTGAATACACACCCATTTCTCTAAAAATGCCTGTATTTCTAGACACCAGCCCAACGTATTGAAAACTCAAACCATAATCTATTACTTGAAAACCTCCCGAATTAAATCCAGTAGGAAAAAAGGAAATAATTGATGGTATTAACATAGGAACAATATATGTCATTATTAAGGAATAAATCGACAAAACAACCAAAACTTTTACATAATAATTAATAAAAATATAGGGGTTAACCATTGTTATAAAAAAATAAGATACAAAAAGTAACGATATAATTGTAAAGTTTAAGATATCAAAATCATGGTTAACTAGCATACTCAGCAAGATCAGAATAGAAGAAATAACTGTGAACAGAAAAATATCCATGCTCATTTTTGCCTTCTTATTGATTAAACAATATAAAATAAAGATAGTACTAAAAAATGCAATAAAAAACAAAAAATACTTTTCGTTTGAAAGTCTTGTAATTACCACTAAAGAAGAAGCAGTTGTTATTATGCTTAAGAAAACTAGTAATTTACTAAAGATCCCGTTATTTGCTTTTTCGCAGTTAGCCAAATTGTTCATAATAACACCTTACTCTCTATCTATCATATTCATTATTTTTTTTGCTTGTGCTATCCTCGACTTGTTGATTACCACATAAATTTTAGCTTTTTCCGCAACTTTCTTTAGTGCATCATAATCCATTCTTAACAAATTGTTTATTGCATCCAACATTGAAGGATAATCACAAATATTAAAGAACAAATCATTATAATCCGCTGGTATACCTGGAAGCTTATACATGAGTGTGGGTGTTCCTGATTCTAAATATTCAATCACCTTCGATGGGAATGAATATTTTACAAATTCACCTTCAAAACCACGTGGATTAACTAAGATATATGCTTTTTTTTGTAATTCAACAACTTGATTTCTACTAAGTTGCCCCAAGTACTTGATTCTTTTATCATCTTTTATCAGTTTAATAATATTATTTATATTCAGACCACTACCACATAGCCATAATTCAACGTTTTCTTCACTTACACTTTTAAAAGTTTGTATCAACTCTAAAATGCCATATCTTTCGTCCATTGTACCAGTATAGAGTACAACTTTTTTTTCAGCTAAATTTCTTACTATTTCATCACTTAAACATTTGTTACTTTGTGCAGTCAAATCATAGTCTGAAATACCCTCAACAACACACCATGGTTTACCAAAACTATTAACTTTTTCGTTCATATACTTTGTCATAAACACAAAATAATCAATGTCTTTCAAATATTTTTTTTGTTTTTTTGTATCCATAATCTTTAACAAATCAAACAATTTGCCTCGAGATCCTTTTGCATTCATGTGCTCGGGTAAGTCAGGACATATTAAACAAACTTTTAAATTGGGATTGTCCTTTTTAATATATGAGGCTGCAGATAAAAAAGCTGTATTCATTGAATAAACATACAATATTTTATCATTTATAACATTGCTCTCAACCCAGTTCTTAAGATGATTCTTAATTCTTATGGTTCGATCTATTTCTTTGATTCCAAACAAATTAATAAAACCAATATTAATATCTGTTGCACCATCTTTGTGCTTCCAATACTTTGTATGGATTAAGCATTTTTTGTAATATTTCGGATAACTCCCTATAAAAAGTGCATTTATCAAAGTAAGTGGCTTGTTGCTTATACCTTCTAAACCATTTACGAGCTTCCATTGAAAAGCACTAGCGGCTGTCTGGATATAATGTTTACTATTCCTTTCAATTTCATTAACGCTTTCCTGATCAAACAATCCACCAAGGAATGCAAAATCGCTATTATCTGGGAGTTTCATTCTGCCTTCCCCCACACCACTCTATTAACATAATCCGTATAGGACAGTATAATTCTCACTACTTTATCTGACACGTTAGGCATACTGTAATCACTTACAGCTCTAAGCGTATTAGGCTCCTGTTTTTCAAGTATTGCCAGTCCCTGTAATATTCTTTCTATTTTAAGTCCAACCATCATCACTGAAGCTTCTTCCATCGCCTCTGGTCTCTCATGTGCTTGTCTGATATTAAGTGCTTTAAAACCTAAGATAGATGACTCTTCGCTGATTGTGCCACTATCACTTAATACTACTTTAGCATGCATCTGAAGCTTAACATAATCGTTAAAGCCCATCGGTTTCAATGTTTGAATTAAAGGATTTAAAGTGATGCCTTTTGCCTCTATCATCTTCTTGGTTCTCGGATGTGTACTGATAATTACGGGTAGTTGGTATGTGTCAGCGATGGCATTTAAACTTTCTACGAGATCGCCAAAATTGACTTCAGAGTTGATATTTTCTTCTCTGTGTGCAGATACAACGAAATACTGACCTTCTTTGAGGTTTAATGTCTCAATTATTGATGACATATGAATGTCATCTTTTCTTGAACTTAAGACTTCAAACATTGGGCTACCAGTCTTGATAATTCTGTCGGCTGGTAGACCTTCACGTAGTAAGTACTCTCTAGCTATATCACTGTAGGTCAAATTGATATCAGCTGTGTGATCGACGATTTTTCTGTTTGTTTCTTCTGGAACTCTCTGATCAAAACAGCGATTACCAGCTTCCATATGGAATATTGGTATATGTCTTCTCTTTGCTGCTATTGCACAAAGACAGCTGTTGGTATCACCAAGAACTAAGAAAGCATCTGGTTTTATTTCTTCAAGGATTGGGTCAATTTTCACTAGTATATTTCCGATCGTTTCTACTGCAGTACCCGTTGCAGCATTTAAAAAATAATCCGGTTTTTTTAGTTTGAAATCATTGAAAAACACTTCGTTGAGTTCATAGTCATAGTTTTGACCAGTATGAACGAGAATATGTTCGATTGCTTCAGATGCTTCTAATTTATTGATAACAGCGGATAACCGTATAATTTCTGGTCTTGTTCCGACAACTGTCATGACTTTTAGTTTCTTCACATTAAACCTCCAAAAAATAGGTGTCAGGTCTATCAGGATCAAACGCCTCATTTGCCCACATAATAGTAACCATATCTGCATTGCCCAAATTCTCAATGTTATGGGTATAACCTGGCGGAATATCAACAACCTCAAGTTTATCGCCACTAACAAAATACTCTAGTATATAGTTCGAATCTATACGTCTAAAACGGATGACACCACTGCCACTCACTACGAGAAATTTTTCGTTTTTTGTATGGTGCCAATGATTGCCCTTCGTTATACCAGGCTTTGATATATTAACAGAAACTTGACCTCTGTCTGGTGTTTTGATGAACTCTGTAAAAGAGCCACGAGGATCGACATTCATTTTTAATGGGTAATTAAATTGATCACTCGGCAAATAGCTCAAGAAGGTACTATAAAGCTTCTTAGTAAAGGCATCCGTCATATCTGGTATTGAGCGATTATCACGACTCATTTTAAAGCCTTCGAGTTTACTCACAATGTCTCCAAGAGAAACCGTGTGGATGATAGGGACTTCGCAAAATGCACCGATCTGATTTTCATTGCCTTTTAGTGCATTCTTTAGCTCGAAAACAACATCGTCTATATACACGAGTTTCATAATGACGCTTGGATCGTTTACTTTGATTGGTAAGTCGTGAGTCATGTTATGACAGAATGTCGCCACGGCACTATTGTAATTCGGTCTACACCATTTGCCAAAAACATTTGGAAATCTATACACCAATACTTTAGCACCAGTTTCTCTACTGTAGTCAAATACGACATCTTCACCAGCTTTTTTACTTAAACCATATGGATTATCTAGCGATGCTTGAACAGAAGATGCAATCATCACTGGACATTTATTTTCATGTATTTTTAGGAGTTCTAGAAGTTTTGATGTGAATCCAAAATTGCCATCCATATATTCTGATGGGTCTTCTGGACGATTGACACCTGCAAGGTGAAACACAAATTCTGCTTCTTGACAAAACGCATCGAGTTCTCTCAAAGAAGAAGCTTTACTATATTCAAGGATTTCATAATCTTTCGAAGTATTTAATTCCGCGATTAAGTTTTGGCCAATAAAACCGCCGGCTCCAGTTATCAGTATTTTCATCTTGCACTCCACGTTTCTAACTCTTCTATCACATAATCAAGCTTCAGTAATTTTTCTTTAATCTGCGCGACATTCAGTCTTTCAGTGTTATGAGAATTGTATTCATCCTCAGAAGATAATTTTTGATCACCTTCGACAAAGTATTTATCATAATTCAGGTCTCTCGTATCAGCGGGCACACAGTAGAATCCACCCATATCTTTTGCAACAACATGTTCTTCTTTAGTCAAAAGTGTTTCATAGAGCTTTTCACCATGGCGCGTACCAATAATCTTTATTTCACTTGCTGCATCAAAAATCTCTTTTACAGCTTTTGCTAAATCACCTACCGTTGATGCCGGTGATTTTTGAACCATGATATCGCCCGCTTTTGCGTTGTGGAATGCAAATACCACAAGCTCAACGGCTTCATCTAAACTCATCAAAAAACGCGTCATATTGGGATCCGTAACAGTTAAATCTTTTCCATTCTTGATTTGATCGATAAACAACGGTATGACAGATCCTCTAGAAGCCATTACGTTTCCATATCGTGTACCGCAGATAAGTGTTTTAGCTGGATCCACAGTTTTAGACTTGGCTACAAACACTTTCTCCATCATCGCCTTTGAGATTCCCATGGCATTGATTGGATAGGCCGCTTTATCAGTAGAAAGACAAATTACTTTTTTCACACCCATTTCTATAGATGCTGTTAAAACGTTATCTGTTCCAATTATGTTCGTTTTTACTGCTTCCATTGGAAAGAATTCACAAGATGGTACTTGCTTTAATGCTGCAGCGTGAAACACATAGTCCACACCATACATCGCATTTTTAACGCTTGCAAGATCCCTCACGTCACCTATATAAAATTTGAGTTTATCGTTTTGATAGACTTTTCTCATATCATCTTGTTTCTTCTCGTCACGAGAAAAAATGCGGATTTCTCTTATTTCAGTATCAAGAAATCTCTTCATGACAGCATTTCCAAATGATCCAGTGCCGCCTGTTATTAAAAGTGTTTTGTCTTTAAACATATTGGACCCCTTTATATAAAATGTTTGATGATAATTGCATACGCATGCTTTGACGTAAAATGTGTTTCTAAGTATTGACGTGCATTATTGCCCATATCTTTAATCACCGCTTCTTCTTTCAGCTTTTCAATATGCTTATTAAATTCTCTTAGATCACCACTTTTGCACCAAAATCCAAAATTCCCAGACTCTATAATGTGACCTATATCTGTATTTACGTCTGTAGCAGCGATAACGGGCATATTTGCCTGCATATATGACAACAACCTCGACGGAAAGTTTGGTATCGTAAAACGACTATCTAAGAATATTAGACCGCAATCACATGCACTTAATAGTCTTTCATAATCTTGTTTTGGAATGTGTTTAAGCAAAGTAGCATTTTGAGGTTTAGCTGCATCAAAGTACGCCTGGATTTTAGGATATTCTGTTCCAGAACCCACAATAAGAAAATGAGTATCAGATCTCATTTCATTGGCATTTATACATTTTATTAGAAAATCAATACCTTGTGGCTTGCCTAGATTGCCGCCATAGATATAAACTTTTTTATCATTTGGTATTTTATACTTTTCTCGTAAACCTTTTTTTTCTTCATAAGTCAGTTTATCAGCTAGAGGTGTAATCGTATTCGGACATACCTCTATTTTATTTGGTTCAATGTTCTTGTTGTGTTCTTTTAAGAATGTAACATTCGCTTCTGACATACAGCCTATATAATCAGATATTTCATAAAGTTTATGTTCTTTATGCCTAAAATACTTATATATGGCTTTCTTTAGACCAGAATCACTTAGCAATCCTAAATCAACTGCATTTTGCGGAAAAATGTCTTTCAATAGCAAATAGGTCTTTGCCTGATCTCTTTTTTTTACATATTCAACAGCACCTTGTAGCGTAATTGGTGGTGTTGAGTACAGGATTAAATCAAACTTTATGTCTGAGTAGTACTTCTTAATACCTGCAATGAATTTCGACTCTAAAGTTATTGTCGAAAATCCCTTTTCAACAATATTGGTCTTTTGTACATTCCCAATTTCCAATTTAAGTATATGAATACCATCGTCAACAATGAGCTTAGTTTTTTGTCGCCTTCTTTTTTCGATTGGAGAAATGACATAAATTGAATGACCTTCATTGGCAAATTCTCTTATCAAATCAGTGTATATGCCTTGTTCTTCTGTTGAGCTAAAATCCAACAATGTTAAAAAAAGTACATTCATTTAGCCAATTCTCCTCACTGGAACACCGACATAGGTTCCCGCCTCAATGATATCTTTAAGAACAATCCCACCAGCTCCGATTATACACTCATCGCAGACAGTTATATTATTACTTATAATACTACCGATACCTATCCAAGATCCTTTACCCACTTGAACTGATCCTGCAATATGAACACCTGGAGAAACATGAACATAATCTTCGATGATAGTGTCATGATCAAGACTACTGCATGTATTGATAATACAGCCTCTGCCAATTTTTGTTGAGCTATTTATGACCACACCTGCCATGATTACAGTGCCTTCTAATATATTGACATCAGTTGCAAGCATAGCATTTGGATGGATTAATGTAGCAATATTTACACCTAATGTTTGAAGCTTGTTCATAATATTTTCTCTAACAGCATTATTTCCTATTGCTATTATAAACTCATATTCTTCAATGAACTTAGTATAATCATCTGTGTCCAAGTTCACTTTATAACCTAAACAGTCTGAAATTTCAGCATTTCTATCAAGAAATTCAATGTGTTGCCACTTATTCATTTTTAATGCAATGTCAGCGACTACCTTACCATGTCCACTTGCACCGATGATCATTAAATTACCTTTCATATATAATGCTACCTTTCAAACTGGATTATTTGTCGCTTTCTGTTTCGTGTTTTGTACCAGTAAATAACTCCATAGTTACTGAACTGTCTGAGCTTATGCCTTCTTTGATAAGAACTTTACGTATCGTACTAACAATAATCTTGAGATCATTTTTAAAACTAACATTTTCTACATACTCAATATCAAAACTAAATTTATCTTCCCAACTGATTGCATTTCGGCCATTGATTTGTGCAAGACCAGTCAATCCAGGTCTGACATCGTGTCGTTTTTTTTGAGTGTTATTATAGAAATTCAAATACTGAACTAATAAAGGTCTTGGCCCAACAATGCTCATCTCGCCTTTCAAAATATTGAAAAGTTCTGGCAGTTCGTCTAAGCTAGTTGCTCTTAAAAATTTGCCGAACGATGTTAACCTTTCAGAATCATTTAATAGCTCTCCATTTCCATTTGTCTCATTTGTCATCGTTCTAAACTTATACATATTGAAGACTTTTTCATTGAGCCCTGGTCTTTTCTGGACAAAAATAACTGGTTTACCAAGTTTGATACTGACTAATAAAGCAAGTATCAAAAGAAGTGGACTCAAGAGAATTATAGCAATCAATGATAAAATGAAGTCCATTGGTCTCTTAATCAAGTTTTTATATATGTTCACAGGCATATTACTACCACAATCCTTTTATGATATCGCAAATTCTCTTAAGATCCGCGTCCGTCATTTTCGTATCACTTGGCAAACATACACCGGTCTCAAATAAATTTTCACCAACATTGCCACCTATATAGTCATACTTTTCAAAATAAGGTTGCAAATGCATTGGTTTCCATACAGGTCTTGACTCAATATTTTCAGCCTCTAGTGCTTCCATTAATTGAAGTGGCTTGATAGAATCGCTAAATGTGACAACAGATAACCAACAATTAGGTCGGTTCCATTCATTGATGGGCATAAACCCTATGCCTTCTATATGTCCTAGCTCTCTTTTATAATAATTGAATATATGATTTTTCTTTTCAATTCTACGATTAAGCACTTTGAGTTGTCCACGCCCGATGCCAGCTACGATGTTGCTCATGCGATAGTTAAACCCTAATTCACTATGTTGGTAATGTCTTGCAGGATCTCTTGATTGAGTCGCCCAAAATCTAGTCTTAGCAATCTTGTTCTTATCATCAGAAACCAACATGCCACCACCAGACGTAGTGATGATCTTATTGCCATTAAATGAAAAAACACCAAACTCGCCAAAACTCCCAGTATGCCTCCCTTTATAATAAGTGCCAAGTGACTCTGCAGCATCTTCAATAAGAGGCACATTGTGTCGTTTACATACTTCTAAAATTTTATCAAGATCAGCAGATAAGCCATATAAATGAACTACAATTACAGCCTTCGCATCAGGATACTTAACAAGTGCTCGTTCTAGTGCGACTGGATCCATATTCCATGTTTGCAGATCGCTATCGACAAAAACGGGCACTGCTTTCTCGTAAATGATAGGATTTGCTGTAGCTGAAAATGTGAGCGACTGACAAATAACAATATCACCCTCTTTTATATCTAGCGATTTTAATGCTAAATGAATCGCTGCAGTACCTGTAGTAGTTGCTGAAGCAGCACCTACACCGACTAGTTTAGCAAGTTCATTTTCAAATCCGGTAACATTTGGACCAAGTGGTGCAACCCAATTTGTATCAAATGCCTCTTGTACATATTCCATTTCATATCCTTCATCACTCATATGTGGTGATGCAAGCCAAATTTTATCTTTCATTTGCTTATTCCTTTCTTGAAAAAATCTATAATTTGGTGACCAATATTTACGATTTAAATACAGTTAACTTAAACAAGAATATTCCTTTCCCTTCAGAGTCATTCCACTGTATGAACTTCACTTTATCATCAGGATTGTTTATCCAATGAAAAATATAGCCATTTTTCTTTAGAACATCTACAAGCATATTTCCAATTTCATCATGAAGACCATATATATATACGACTTCGTCATGTGCGTAGTTTTGTTCAACAACTTCAAAAATATGAGACTGTATTTTTAAGACAGCTTGATAGGATCTCGCGACAAAATCAACAGTCTTACCTGATAGAAAAGTAATTCCATCAGAGGTTAAAATATATTTTACTTTATTACCTGTCAGTTTCTCTGCTTTTATGATTCCTACTTTAATAAATTTCTTTAGCAATAAATTAACCATACCAAGAGAAATTCCTACTTCATTAGAAATATCTCTTTGTGATATATAATCGTGCTTATGTATCACTTCAAGCATATTTAATTCGTTTAATTCCATATTCCACCTCAAACGTTCAATCGTTGAACACTATACTTAGAATATCACTTCTGTAAAGCACCGTCAACTTGTATGACTTATATTGTCTTATAAACTAAAAAAAGGCTACAAGAGCCTTCAAAGATAATCCAACAACTAATATGCGTTTTTATTTATAAACCCTTTGAAAATCGTGAGAATAATTATCTTTATATCAAATGCAAACGTCCAATTTTCTATATAATATAAATCGTGTTCAATTCTCCTCTCTATACTGGTATCGCCACGCCATCCACAGACTTGTGCCCATCCAGATATACCAGGTCTTACTTGATGCTTGATCATGTATCTAGGTATCTCTTCTTTAAAGCGTTCAACGAAAAAAGGCCTTTCTGGTCTTGGACCGACAACACTCATATCGCCTTTAAGTACATTATAAAACTGAGGTAACTCATCTATACTTGTTTTTCGCATAATTTGACCCCATTTTGTTTTTCTAGGATCTTGAGAAGTTGTCCACTCACATTTTTCATCCGAGGGATCTTGGATACACATGGATCTAAACTTATACATAGTAAAGGACCTTCTATTTAAACCTATCCGCTCTTGTTTATAGAATATTGGACCTGGAGAAGTTATTTTTGTTAATACTGCGCTAATAAGCATAATAGGCAATGTAATAATTAATGCACATATAGAAAATAATATATCAAACACTCTCTTAACAAAACTTTTGAGTACATTATCCAAAGGAACATGTCGAACATCAATAATTGGGAGACCGTCTAAATCATCCATATAAGGGGTCGCAGGCACATATTTATAATATGTTGGTATGATATGTGTTTTTACACCAGATTTTTCACAAATACTAAATACTTGAGCTAGATTAATATAATCTTTTGCAGTTAAAGCTATGATTACTACATCTATTTCAAATTTTGAAATAATCTCATTTAGTTCATTCAGTTTACCAATAATTTTTGTTGAATTTTCAAAACTTGAAATTTCTTCTTCATCATCCAAAATACCTATAATATTTAATCCCCAACTTTTGCTAGACTCTAAGTTTTGGAAAAATTTTAAACTGATTTCATTTTTACCTAATACTAAGCATTTTCTGAGGTTGCTTGTGTCTTCAAATACTTGAGAAATAATTCTGATCATTAAATAATAAACTATGGTAGTTAAGATGATATTGAAAATATAGTTAAGAATTAAAGCCCATCTTGAATAATCCGTAATTTTAAGTAAAAACAAAATACTTACTATAGTTAACATTGAGTAAGTATTCGCTTTTACAACTCTCATCATTGCGTCAAAAACGCCAAAATGTCTCTTACTGCTATATAACTCTAATATATTATAATAGAATAGATTGATTGGTACTCCAAGAACAACAGGTATTATAGTCTGAAAAGTGGAAATAGATTGAATACCAGTTGATAAAAATTCTGTATAAAATCTAATGTAATAAGCGATACCAAATGCTATAAATACCATGAGACTATCCAAAAACATTTTCAGCCTCATGAGCGACTTCATATTTTCATTAACCACAAGTTACCTCCAGAAGTATATTATGATGTCTTCCAGTAGTTCTTGAATAATGCAACAAAAACGCCAAACAACAAACCAAGTGTAAGTGCAGTTGCAACAATCAACATTTTATTAGGTGAAACTGGTGTATCTGAATAACTAGCTGAACCTTGAATAGAAATCTTTGATCGTATTAAATCAAGTGTTGAACTTTGCAACTTTGAAGAGTCACCACTAGACTTATAAAGTTGCATAGCTTGAGATTCTTTTTCAAGTTCTTCAGTATATTTTTTGTTTTTCTCAATTGCAGCGTTAATAGTATTGATAAGTGTTTTAGTTTCAATTACGACTAATTCAAACTCAGTATAATTCGGATTGATGTATTCTTCAAACATAACTTCATTTGTGAGATTGGTTATATCTATGCCTCTCTGTTTCGCTATATCTGTCGCTAATGTTGGATTACTAGTTATGAGTTTTTTTAATGTAATTACAGGTTCAATTTTCGATAGGTTTTCTTCGTGAAAAGATAACAAAGTCTGATTCATTTTAAGATCTTCTTCCAGTTGCTTTCCTTCAACGTCTAAGTCTCTTTTAAATGAAGCTATTGCGTTATCTTTATACCTTAAGGATAACTCGTCTATCAATAAATCAGAGAGTGTTTTTGCGAGAATTTGAGCATTTTCAGGCGTATCTGATTTGACGATTATTGTAAACTCGTTTGATTCAGCTTCGGATTCAACAGTTACTTGTGATCTTATTCCATCGATGCTGGCTTGTGAATTGAGAACTTCTTTTGCTTTAGATATTACTTCATGATCAGTAACTACATTTATATAATCCATTTTGTTAGTTGATGGGAATGTGTATATTCCATACTTACTTTCAACAGTCTCAGGTATGTTTATTATCCCACTGATACTCGATTCATATATAGGTTTTGTGAACCCAATTAAATATGTGGCTGCTAACATAATAGCTACAACGATGCATATTATAAGGATTCTCCAACTTTTTATCAATGTTAAAATTAATTCTTTCAATGATATTTCGTCATTATAGTTTCTATTTTCCATCCTATGTCTATTTATGATCAACTTTCAATCATACTCTCCTTTCTAGTTTCAAATATTATAAATGACAATCCTAAAAGTCCCCAATAAGTTGGTGACACTTGCACAGTTGAGTCGTTAAAAAATGATGCAACAAAGTACCCAAGCATAACTGTAGTAAATATTGAATGGTAGATGCTTGTCGCTTTGAATTTATTTTTAACAAAATACTTTAACATCCTAGTTGCCAAAATTATATGAATTGCTACATAAGCTAAAAGTGCAAAAACACCGCTATTAACAGCTATCTGAATAAATGTGTTATGCGCTTTATCTACAACCATATTCGTCGTATTATAAGCATTGTATTTACCGACATAATCACTTTGTGGAAATGCTAGAGCAAACGTATCTGTACCATAGCCTAAAACTGGTTTATCGAGAATCAAAGGCAATGACCTTGACCAAATATAACCTCTAGCTGAGCCTAACTTTTCCTTACCTTCAAAACCAATTGAATCCGGCTGTGTAATAGAATCAGGCTTTCCATAGACATTGATATAAGTGAGTTTATCATCTGAGTAACCAAAATACCAAGGTGTACCATATATTTCTACGGTGTATAAATATTGATTTTCCGCTGAAGTGATATAATTCTTAACATTTGGTAAAACAGAAGGATCAAAATATAACGCTCCATTTTCATCTAAACCTGTTGGTTTAACAATGACATCATCGAGTTTAAACTGTACATCCCACTCTGCATCAACTGCAGAAACCACTTTGATTTCAAATTGTTTATCAGTAATATTAAATCTAATTGTGTCCTCTTCAACAACCACATCCTGTAAAATGTTTGCAGTTTCTATCGAAGTGAATGTCGACTTGATTCTCATCGTAACAAAGCCGCCGCTGATGATTTCAAATCCTATGAAAACAACTGTGAACATCAGTATAAGTGTAATTGCCACTTTCCTATTCTTTATCAACCTATGTCTGTTAATGAATAATAAGAATGGTATACTCACCATAATACCTAACAACCCACCTCTTGCTGTAGAACCGAAGAGGTTAAACAAAATCAAAACAGATAATAGCCCGTATATTACTTTCAATTTTCTATTTTTTTCATAGATGAGCAACGCTATCGTAACTGGCAAGCTTAATGTTATGAAATAACCAACGTAGTTATAGTGTGACAATGTCTGTAAGATTACTTTATAATCTATTGAATACAAACCTTCGATTGAAGCGTTTGTCAATTCTCGTGATGTAATGAACGGTTTAAACCATTCTGAAAATAGTATATGAACGCCGAAATATTGTAGCAAACCTATAATTGACATTAAAACGTTCGTAATTACAAATGAAGACACGATAATTTTAAGATTTTTTGATGTCCACTGAGTAGAATATATTAAGAGAAATACTAAAAAATAGGATAACCACACCCAAACACTTTCACTTCGTTCAAGGTAGCCAGTTAAAGATATTGATTTATTAATCGATGTAAAGTAAGACAACAATGTAAAAACAAAAAGTACAAGTGTTGCTATGACAACTGGATCCTTCAGGGATAGTCTCTTATATTTAATTTGTTGGTAAATAACAGCCACTCCTGCAATAATACCCACAAGCATTATTACCCATGATCTAAAAAGGGAATACGTGTCTATGAAAGTAGACTGATTATCAAACCATGCAAATGTATTCAGTGGATAATTGACAACATAGATTCTTATAAGTAATGGTATAACTGAAATGAATACGATTGCTATTAACAATGCAATTTTTTCTAATAACTGTTTATATGTCTTTTCAACTTTTTTCATGTTGTTCCTCACATTAATTTTATCAACTTATTCTAACATAATGATGACAGAAAAAAAAGAGGTTAACCAAAATGGTTAACCTCTTTAGCTTTTAATAATTAGTTGTTGATTTTAACAGTAACATCTTTATCAGCTACTGGTAACAATGTGTTAGCATGGAAATCATTGATTCCTGCTCCAACTGGGAATGAAACTTTTACAGTTTTATTTCCGTTGTCATCGCCATCAGTTACAGCAGTAAGATCAGCACCACCAAATGTTACAGTAACTTTAGTACCGTCATAAGCAACAGTAGAAGCGCCTGTTAAACCATTTAATAATACAACGTTATCAGTGTTCTTAACAAGTAATCCAGCTCTGAATGCTGCAACGTTTGCAGGGTTTAATGCTTCAGAGAAAGTGAACTTGATTGAGTTGTTTACAGCAACACTGTTTACATCTGTTGTAGTTACTACAGAAGAAAGTGTTGGAGCAATTTTATCAGCAACAGCTGAAAGTGCATTAACTGTTAATGTTTCATTGTAGATGTTTGCAATGCTTGCAGGTGAGTTAACTTTTACTGAGTAGATAGCAGCACTAGTGCTCATAGCTGAAGCAGTTTTGAAAGTAACAACAGTTTGGTTAGTTGCACTGATTGTAGCGCTTACGAAACCAGTTACAGCTTCTCCGCCAACAGTTTTAACTAATACAAATACTGAAGGATCAACAGTTTTGATAACTGTGTTGAAAGTTACTTTAACTGTGTTTACATCAGAAGCTTCAACAGAAGCAACTGTTAAAGGAGTAGTTACGCCTTTAGCAGCAGTATGAGTAGCTCCAGAAGTAACTACTGCATTACCAGCAACGTCTTTAACAGCAAATACTGAAATTGTGTTTAAGCCAGCAAAGTTAGTAGTTGAAGCGTTTTCGTAAGTGATTACTACGCTCTTAGCATCAGCAGCTGCTTTAGCAGAAACTGCGTTAGCATTTGCAGAGAAAGGAACGCCTAACATGTAGTAGTTAGCAAGTGATTCGATAGAAGCAACGTCCATAGCTTCGCTGAAGAAGATAGTAATTGTATCTAATTCATTGTCTACTGGAGAATCTGTATTAGCAGTAACTACATATTCATCAGCAACAGCTGGAGCTTTTGTATCGATTGCTTTGAATGTTAATGTTGTAGTAGGAAGCGGATTGCTTCTTACTGTAGCATCTTTCATATCTTTGATCTTCACGCTGTAATCAGCAGGATTGATATCTGCAAGTGAAGAGAAAGTGATTTCTAATACTTTTGCATCTGAGTTAGTTTTGAAACCAACTACTGTGTGTGTTTGAACTAAAACGCCATCTTTGTTTAACAATTCAACAGTACCAGCAACAGCCATAGACTTGCTGAAAGTTAATGTTAATTTGTTTGCAGTTCCAACAGAAGTAAGAACAACTGTAGGTACTGTAGTGTCATCTGCAACTTTAGTTAAGATTGAAGTCCACTCTTTAACTTCGTTACCCATGATGTCTTTTTGGCCTTTGTATTCTACTTTTACTTCAACTACAGCGCCGATATCTAAACCAGCACCAGGTACTGTTAAAGTTACAGCAGTTTTGTCAGCATTGTAAGTAGCAGTTACTACGTCAACGCCATTGATTTTGAATGTTCCAGCAGTTTCAACTGGCTCATTGAATGTTACTTTTACAGATGTTTTAGTTTTTACTTCTGCAAGTGTAGCAACAGGAGCAGTTTCATCTTTAACAACTGTGAATGTTAATGTAGCAGTTGGAGCAGTGAAACCAGCATAGTCTTTAACGCCTTTAAGTTCGATTGTGTGTGTACCTTCAGCCATAGCTGTAGCTAATGTCAATTGAACTTTGTTTGTAACGTCGTTAGCAACAGCTTTTGCGATAATCGCAGTGCCACTAACTTTGATGTCGTTCATCAAAGTGTAGATACCAGCGTTTAATTGAACTGGTTCGCTGAAAGTAACTTCGATTTGTTTAGGGTTAAGAGCGATTGCTGAGTTAGCAGTAGGAACTTTAGTGTCGTTAACTACGAATGATTCTTCGTATTTAGCGATTTCTTTACCAGATACGCTTTTAACTTTTTCTACAACTAATTTAATAGTGTCAGATTGAGTTAAGTTTGTAGGAGTATTCATAACTAAAGTTAAAGTCTTACCATCAGCTGACAAAGTTTTGTCAGTTGTTAAAGTAGAAGTACCTCTCATAACTTTAACGTTTGTAGCAGTGATTGTGTCTTCATCAACTTCTTGATTGAACATAACAGTGATAGCTTTTAAGTTGTCAGCAACTACTGAAGTGATTTTAAGATCAGTAACAACTGGTGTAGGAGGAGCTAATTTTCCTAAGTGTTGGCCTAAAGTCATGTCTGAATCAGCCATCTTAACTTCTGAAACTGCAACCCACATAGCTTCGAAAGCTTCGCCTCTTGTTAAAGCTGCGCCTTCTACTACGATACCAAGTTCAGCAGCGTCTGCTAATACTGTATTCCAAACAACTTCATAGCCAAGTGCGTTCATAAGAACTGCAGCTAATTGTTGAGCAGGTACAGAAGCGTTAGCTCTGAAAGTACCGTCTGTGAATCCGTTCATCCAGCCGTTTACTGCTGCGTATGAAACGAAGTTTTTAGCCCAACCAGCGATCATAGAAAAATCTGTGAAATCAGCAGGTTGTTCAAATGCTGCAGCTTCTTCTTTAGCGCCATTGAGTTCAGCGATTAAAGCTGCTAATTGAGCTCTTGTTAATTGTGCATTAACATCGAGTTTTGATTCAAGATCCGCGCCATCTTTACCAGTAATGAAACCGTTGTCGTAAAGAGCTTGAGCTCCGGTTGCATCAGCAGCGAAAGTTGGGATCATACCTAGTACAAGCACTAATGCTAATACTAATGATAATACTTTTTTCATCTGTGAATTCCTCCCTTTAATAGGTTTAGTTTTTGCTTCTTGTTACAGAAGAGAGTTTTGATCAATAACCCCCTTCTGAGGCTTAAGCTCAGCCTCAGAATCGCATAACCCGCGTGGGATATTGCAAAATCCTATTATTGATTATAACATTTCTGTTGAAGCGTGGTCAATCAAAGTTTTTTATTGTAATAGAACTGTAAAACTACACAGCCATCACGGTAACCTCATTATATAGCTTTTCATGTCCAATGTCTGTTACCGTAGCATTACAAATAATTACAGTTTGATGACATGACATATATACCTCAAGGCACAATGTTTAAACAAAAAAAGGTCAAAGCCGTCTGATATGAACGCTTTGACCAATTAAACAATTAATTTTTCTTAATAAAAAAGGCTCGACTTTTATGTCAGAGATTACTTAAAATACTCGAGCGCACGCGCAAGCTGTGGATCAAATGTGCTGAGATTCGTCGATTTTATGACTTTTTCAAGTTCCAAGATCGTCGCGCTATTTAGCGTACTCGTCTGAGAAAGGCCTTGATTTACTTGAAATGCTTTGATAATCGCTTTAGTTGCCGCATCGAGTGTGCCATTTGCAGTGACTTTATACCCCAAAAGCTCGAGTCTTTGCTGTGCTGCATAGATATTGAGTGATGAATTGCCTGCAGATGATGAAAGTGGTGCGAGATTTTCAAGGCTTTCAGCTGTAAGTCGTGCTGCCGATGCCACTTCGATGTCTGGCTTGATGCCGATGCCGTTGACTTTATAATCGCCAGCTAGCTTGTACTCAGCGATGGTCATCTTGATTGCGCCGCCGTTTGTAAGTGGGCTGATTGTCTGTACCGTGCCTTTGCCATAAGTGAGTTCACCGATGACTTTGCCGCTGCCTGTCTGTTGGATGCTGCCTGCGAATATCTCAGAGGCGCTTGCCGAACCACCATTTGTTAAAACGACCACATCCATAGGTGCTTTTTCTGATGTCGCTTTATAACTTCTATCATTTGTTCCTTTATAGTCTATCTTGACGATCTCTTTTCCCATCGGGATAAAATAGTCGCTGACGTGAATCGCTGTGTTGAGTAAACCACCAGGATTGTTCCTTACGTCTACGATGAGCTTCTTGACGTTCTTGTTCACCATAAACGCCATCGCTGCGTCAAACTCTGTATTTGTTTTTGCACTGAACTCCACGAGCTCTATGTAGCCGATGTTGCCTGCTAAGAGTTCATAGTTCACGGATTTGACGATGATGGTGTCTCTGACGATATCAAATTTGAGGATTTCTTCTGAACCTGCACGTCTGATGCCTAAGATGACGTGCGTCCCCTTAGGTCCGCGTATAAGTGTCACAGCTTGTTCTGTCGTGAAACCTGCTGCATCGACACCGTCGATAGTGACGATCATATCGCCAGGCATAAGGCCCGCTTTTTCAGCTGGTGTGCCTTTGATCGGTGCGACGACTTCAACGTAACCATTTTTTCCTTCTGTTATAGAAGCGCCAATGCCACTGAACTCGCCTTCAATGCTTGTATTGAATTTTTCGTATTCTTCTGGTGTGAAATAAGTGCTATATGGATCGAGTGTCTCAAAGATGCCTTTGTATGCGCCTTCGATCAACGTCTGTTTATCTATGTCTTTATAGTAGCTTTCAGAAACGGTATCCATCATGAAGTCGATGAATCCCTGATAGTCCGCATCTGGCTCGGAAACGTTTAAACCGGTTGAAGCTGAAGCCTCAGCAGCCGTCAGCTTAATCTCTTGATCGGAGACGATCAAGTTGTTGCCACTTCTATATGGTGAAGCTGTATACGTCTGAGAAAATACCGGTGCTAAGGCGAGCCCTACTAAGAGAAGCGCCATGATAATCGCCAAAGTGCTTTTCATAAACCTCTTTTGTCTTTGCTTTCTCTTCTTTTTCTCCTGTAACATCGCTTTTGGATCCTTTTTAATCGTAGATTGTGCCATGTTCACCCTCCTCTTCGCTAAATTTTATTATACGTGTATTTATGAGCGTTTGCAAGGCGACACATTTAAACAATATATGACGAAAGTTTTAACAAGAAAAACCCAACTGGTCACCGACCAGTTGGGTTTATTTGTAATCCTCAAATATGCTTTTTCATTGCTTACACTTGCTTATTGTGCATGTTATTTATCTATTAAGAATCTTCTCCCTATAGTCATAGGTGATCTGATCCTTCAGGTGATGAATGAAGTTATTGATCATAGCCGCCGCCTCATCTTTTCGAACCCAACTGTTCGGGTTGATGCGATTTTCTGGTGTGCCGCTCACTAGGCCGATCTCGTTTGCCATATAGATAAAGTCTTTTGACCACTCTGGGATGGCTGCATCGTCGGCAAAGGCCGTTCTATAAGGTGGTGCTGGCGCCATATACTGAAGGCCAAGCGCTTTGATCATGATGGTGATGGCTTCTGCACGCGTCAGACGCTCGCCGCCTTTGAAGAAATAGTTTTTGCCAGCCATGATGTCGTTGTCCTTGATGAACTGGATATAGTTGTAGTCCGGATCGTTCACCATGATATCGAGATATGGCGTTTCGACGCCCGGTCTCATACGCTTGACGATTTCGGTCTTTGTCGCTTCTGGCAACACGCCGTTGATGGCGATGACCATCGCTTTACCAAAATCGAGTCTTGAGATCGTTGCCGATGGGACGAAATACTCTTTTTCAACGTCGAATATCTCAAGTGACGTCAAAAGGAAGATCTCATTTTCCGCCCAATGTCCGCCGATGTCTCTGATCCTCGGCGTTATAAGTGCCTTGGATTCGAGGATGACGTTTTTGCTCATGTTCACTTCACCCGTGTTGCGTTTAGTGGATGCCATGTCGACAACGCCGTTTGTGGTAACCGGTAGTGAATATTTGTAAGTGAGAACATTTTCCTCACTCGTGATCTTGAAGTAGTTGCCTCTAAAGCTGATGCTTTGTGGGTCCGTATACTGATACTCATAGTCTACGGTCTTGTTCGACGCCATCCCGATATCCACGGTTCCCGTCCATGTGATGTTTTCCTGTGAGCCAGGCACTTTTGGGTCGTAGCTCGTGTTTGGCTTTGAGCTTTGGATCTCCTGTTTGACCACGAGCGTTTCGCTGTTGCCAAATAGGTGGTTATAGCCCACGATCGGCTTGGCGTCGATGACGTATGTCACTTCGCCAGCGTTAGTGAGGTAATCGCCGTTTAAATAATACGTGCGTTCAGAGATCACATTGCCCGAAAAGTAATCCACCGCAGGGGTGTTGTCTTCGAGTCTGCTGTCAGTGAACGTGTATTTACCAAGAGTATAGACACCTGTAGCTGTGGTGATGGTCTCTTTGTACGCGCCGTTTGGCAGGGTCTTCACATAAGACGTCTGAAGCAGGCTGCCGTTTTGCGTCTTCGTCACGTTGAAGGTCACGTCTCTTACCAGTGTGATGTTTTTTGCCGTATTGGAAAGCGAGAAGGTGTATTTTAATGAATACGTGTCCTTGTCAGTTGGAATGACAGGTAGTTTCACTGTGCCTTTGAGCAGTACCGGTTCACCTGTGATGAAGCAGAGCTCTTGATATTCGTGTGTGCCCGAGATCATGAGATCCCCGATAAGGCCACCGTCCATCCAGACGACCTGTCCATACGACGAGTTACCAAACATGCCGATGCTCAAGCTCACAAATAGGAGCAGGATCATGGCACTTAATTTATTTTTTTTCAACATAGCCTTCTCCTATCTGGATTAATATTTCTAGTTTTGTACGAAGATCACTAGTGCGCCTTCTTTAACGCGCATGACGTAGATGTAGTCGCCCATCTGGATATCGTCCACGCTGATGACCGTGTTGTTTTTCACGACGATGGCATCGGTGTATTTAATGAAGATGTTTGCTTTGTTCGCCGTCCACTGGCCGGTGTAATCCGTCCAGTCATGTGAGTCTGTGATTTCAATGCGATCCCAGGTCTCATCATCACCAGTTACAATCCCTCTTGATAATACGGCATTGTTGAACGTATCGTCAAGTCTGAGGGCGATGTCTGATTCTTTTGTAAGTGTGTCATCTAGGTTCTGACCAGCGACGAGTCCCTTTTGACGCAGGTGCATCGCGATGACGGCACTATCAGCTGGGTTGACGACCATGAATGCGTAGTAGCGGTCAAACTGGAGGCCAGGTAATGACGCGTTATACGTCGGATCGACGTTTTCACTGCGTGCGTACGAGTCGTGCCAGAAATCTGCTGGTTTGATGGTTTTAAGGTTTAATGGGTCAGTAATATCCACTATTTTGGAATCCGTATAGAACTTGTAGTAGCCAGATTCATTTGGATTGACCGCGTTGATGAAGTTGTTCGAATAGCCAGTGTGGTTTCTGAGCGTGATGTTTGAAGGATTCACGGACTCTAGAGCACCAATGCGGATGCTGTCGAAAATGTTGTCAAATGGTGTGACGACTTTGACGACCATCGCATTTTGGTTATATGAACCGAGTGGGCTTTCAGAGACGACAAACACGGTGTCACGTGTGTTCAAATTGCTCGATGGTACCACGAGGCCGTCTTTGATGACGATCGTGCCAGCTGTGAGGTTGAAGTTTTCTTTTGTGATGATATCAAAGCTGCCAAGCGTGTGATCCACTGAACGCACATTGCTCGAGTACATCATCTCGCCGCCTGTCTTGACGCTGAGTTTCACGATGGTCGGTTCGCCAAAGACTTTTTTGACGACCGCATACATCTGGTAGCCAGAGTATTGTCTCGCAAGCTCAGTCATAGTCAGCTTTTGGTTGCCGGCATAAATCTGCGTTTTTTCGTTCGTCTTTAGGTTGATGCTATACGTTTCAGCTTGTAGCCAGTCGTTATTTGAAATGTACTCTGGCTTGGATATGCCATCCGCGCCGACGATCTGAACTTCTTTTCTGGAGCCGTTCACGTTCTTGATCTTGCCTTTGTAGATGATCTCGTAAAGCATCTCAGGCGCTTCAATCTCAATCTTAGAGACTTCAGCGGTTGAAATGTTGTCAAAGTAGACTTTTACCGCTTCCCCGACTTTGATGGCATTTTTCGTCACGATACTGCCATCCTTTGTGATCACGGTGTCCGCTGCGTACGTGTAATTCTCTTTTTTGCCATCATCGAGCTGTACTGTAAAGCTGTTTTGGTAAATGGTGATGACTTCGCCCATACGCATTTTGCCGTACTTCGGAATATAACCCGACTCACCGCTGTAGGATTCTCCAGCCGCTGTGATGACGTAGCCGTTTGATATCTCAAGGGTCACAGGCATGCCGTAAACGAAATTGCCAAGTGTTGTGACGCGATCGTTGATTCTTAGGTTGACATAAGGTGCCAGTGGCATCTGATAAACTTTATCATCATAGCCAAAAACAGTCATGGTAGCAGGTGCATCCGCCGTGATCGGCGTCACTTCCCTAACTGTACCTGAAAGGTTCTTTTTGTCGAGAGGCGCTACTTTAATGTAAATGACCTGACGGTTTTCATTGACGAGGTATTCCATGACATCGCCGACTTCCAGCGTCTGAACCCCAGCCACTTTGCCGCCCTTGTACGTGATGATGTCATCGCGCTGACCCGTATAAAGGTCCTCGTCCACAAGGATATCGAAGGCGTCGCCAGTAATATCTATTACTCTGTAGATTTCAGTAGTGACGGTCTTGCCATTTTTGTATTGCGTTTTCGTTCGGATATCAGCAAGTGTGCCATAGTGGAATGTGGTGTAAATATC
This sequence comes from Acidaminobacteraceae bacterium, assembly GCA_942493125.1. Taxonomy (GTDB): domain Bacteria; phylum Bacillota; class Clostridia; order Peptostreptococcales; family Acidaminobacteraceae; genus Fusibacter_C. Next base: position 2,066,563 of record OW818667.1, read on the forward strand.
CGCTGCGCTACTCGCATTCATCTTTTCTAGGATCATGTTGTGATCCATGACCTCCACAAATGTCAAAACGTCGTTTACTGTGATATATTCGACTTCATCGCCGAGTTTTAGCGCGACGTTGTTTGATACAATTCTGTTTTTATACGTGACATAATCAATCTGCTTGTTGCCCTTTGTGTGCTTTTCACTGACGAACTTGGTGACGGTACCGTCTGTGTTCTTCACAGTGACGGTATTGCGTTTGATCGTGTTGCCGTCTTCATATACCGTCTCAGGTTTTACGCCGATGACGAGTCCGAAGCCAGTATCGATGCCAAGTGTATCATACTGCGTTTCCAATGCCGCTTCAAGGACCACTGCAAATTCGCCGCGCGTGAGGTTGGCTTTTGGTGAAAATGATCCATCGTTTTTAAGTGGCACAATGCCATCTGTAGTCATATCTTCGATCAGTGCTCTGTAAACAGGGTTTACTGAAGCCCAGTCCGAGTATGAAAACACAGTGCTTTGTGAAAATGTTGGCGTTTTGCCGATCGCTCTAGCCGTCCATACCGTAAGGGTTTCTTTTGTCGCTGGCTGTGCCAGATTCAATACTTCGGATGTGGTGATGATGCCTAGTGCGATGGCCTCCGTCATATATTCGTTGTTCATAAGTGTCTTGAGGCCAGCTGGTGTTGTTGATGATCCCGATTGTGCGTAGACGCGCTCCATGACAGCGGCATCGCCGCCCTTTAATCTGACGAGCATCCCGATGGCATCAAAGCCAGTGGTTTTAGTAGCTGGATAATATTTCTTATCGCCGTATTGCTTGATGACGCCAAGTGCCGCCATGCGCACGATGGCTTCGTGGCCATACGTGCCCTTTATATCTGTAAAATAGGAATTTGAGAGAACGTCGAGACCTTTCGGGCTGCCCGTCAAGGTCGTCGCATCCGTAGTATCCGTCTTTAATGCTGTGAATTCAGGTACAGGCACATCAAATGGCGCCGCTGCAAATGCAATCGATGAAGGTGACAGTACAGATGACGTTGAGGCAATCAAACATATAGACAATAATAGTGGGATGATCTTTTTAGTAGCGCTGAATTTTTTCATAGTTTTAATCCTCCTCTTCTATTGATTTGTCATCAGTACGTAGTGTCCCGCGTCTTTGATGCGTGCTGTTACTCGGTTGTTTGCCGTGTCGAGCGTTGCGGCGACGATGGCATAAGTGCCTGTGCTCACATTGTATTTATAAAGCTGAACTTGCGTTTCTTTTGCCATAGTCATACCTGTTGCATCGTAGTAAAGCGTAAGGTCCATGGTGCCTGTCAGTTGACTGAACGCTCTCACTGATTCGTTTGAGCTCGCGTCGAAGCTGATGCTGTGGACTTTGGAAACTTGCTTTTTACCGCGGATATTTGGCGTGAGATAAGCCCTGCTGGCGTTCATCGTCGTATCTTCCGTGATTCGTGCATAGGCGTTAAATTGATCTGCGACACCTCTAAAGGTCGTCGTGTTTGCCGTTACTGGTGTAAACCTGTATTGGCTGTTGCCATAGTTCACTGTGATATTCGTGAGACCCGTTTTAACCAATGATTCTGGAAGGACAAGTCTTTTTACAAGGGTCGTTGTTTTGACGGCATCTTGTAAATCGATGGTCACGAGGTTGCCAATCATCTTATCCGCAAAGTTTACGGTGAGCACGCCGCCGTTGTCGATGGCTTCATAATTCTCACCAGCTGGTACGTCTAAACCACCGTCCAGATCTTCTGGGCCGAGTTCTTTGACGTCTTTGATCTGTTGATACGTGAGTGCTGCAAGGTTCGAGAATCCCGATTGACCAAATTTGTTGACAGCCTTCACAACAAAGACAATACGCTCTGCAGTGTCGAGTTTTTCTATGCCTGGAAGCGATGAAATCTTGTAAGGCTCGATATTTGTGATGCCAAGATAACTGAAATCTCTATAGTTTGCGCTAGTCAATTCTGCGTTTGTTTTGATGCCCATGTAAACGTAAATTTCGAAATAGTTTGCCGTAGAAGCCGTGTAATCGTAGAGCTTGATATAGCGGTTATCTACGACTGTAACGCTTAGACCCGTTGGGTCCACAGGAAGTGGCACGGTATAATCGAGCTTCACGCTATTATCCGTTGTACCACCATCGGCATTTTTGACGACGATGGAGATCTTGCCTTCAAAGTTTACTTCAGGTGTTGTGACGAGCAGTGTTTCGCTATCGACAAATTCTACCTTTGTAGCGAGAACACCTTGCTTGACGTAGTGGATACTGTCATCGCGATAGATGCCTTGCTCTGTTTCTGCGATGTTGTCTGTAGGCTTCACTGTCAGCCATTCGCCGCCTAAGTAGACTTTCGCCCCTTCCGCAAATCCGGTACCCTTAAGCTTGATGACTTGGCCGCCCGTCACGTGGATGCGATTGATCGGGTTGCCATTTACATCGGTGATGGTTGGTAGCAAGGTCGGAGCAGAGACGACGGTGATGCCTGGATTTTTGACCGCGATGCCGTAGTCGTTGTTCAGCACTTGTACGGTTTTTTCGCCGAGCGTCATGTTTTTTGGCGTCGTGAAGGTCAATACAGAACCACGCTCTGTGAGAACGCCGTTGTAGATTGGGATACCCGCACGTGTGCCGATGATGACGTATGCGCCTTCTCTAAAGTCGCTACCTTTGATGACGACTTTGTTGCCGCCATAGATGGACGTCTTTTTAGGCGTTATGGTATCGATTCGTGGGCCAGAAAGCGGCTTTTTGAAGACGAAGTAAAACGGAATCGTCAATGTGCCGTGATTTGGTCCGATGAGATCGACTGAGTTGTTTGAATTGGCGAGACCCTTATCTTCATTTTGAATCATGATTGGGTACTCTTTGTCGACGTCGTTGATATTGCCTTTTGGTACCGTTGCGACGATGAGGTCGTAGACGACGCCGTTGATCTGTTTTGTGGTGAGTTCTTTGATTGTCGCTTTGTAAGCGCCAATATAGACAGAAACATTTTCTCTAAAATCGTTACCCGTGATCTCGATATCGATGCCGCCATCCACTGAGGACTCGACGAGCCATTTTGAGCCGTCAAACGAGAGTGTCTGTGGTTCAATGTTCAGGATTTTCGGTTCACTAGCTGGGTTGGTATACGTAAATTGCTGCGTCGACTTGCCACCGTCTGTGTTGAAGAACGTGAGTGGTACTGTGCCTATCGTGAAATACGACGGTGTGATGACGGTTACGTGGGTGTCATTGTCATAAATCGTCTTAGGGGCGTAACCTCTTTCAACGATAACGCGTCTGTCCGCTATCTCGAGCTTGATATATTCGTAGGCGTTGCCGGAATAAGTGGCGCTGTTCACATCTTTTAAGCCGTTTGGCACATAGTAGTCGCCTGCGGCGTTTTTAAGCATGTCCATCGGAATGAATACTTTTGTGTTGTCATAATCGAACGTCCGCGTATAAATGACGTTGTTTTCAGTGAGTGTGACTTTGACTTCACCAAGATCGCCATAGTAGGCTACTGTAAGCCCACCGTCGAGGTTGACCGTGGCGCGCTCGTTGTTGATAAGCCCTGAGTTAGGGGCGATTCGGTCTAAGCTACGGTTGTCGATCGCGCCAAAACGCACAAGTGCTTGAATGTTGCCAAGCAGCTGAATGGCAGATTCGTCATCATTTGCATAACCATATGCCACTGTTCGGTAGAGCTTTTGGCCGTAGATTTCTTTTGGTTCTTGACCTTGTCTTCTGCCGAAGTTTGGAACGACGCTACCGAGTACTGGCGTTGTCGCAGTGTACGTGTATTTGAGCTTGTTGCTGACGCCTGAATCGTTGTTGATGACATAGACGTCTACTGCACCTGACGCATGCGCTGGTGTGATGACTTTGATAAAGCCTTTGGAATATTCTACGATTTTCGCTTCATTTTCACCAAAATAGATCTTCGGCAAAATCACTGAATCGTAATACGTTTCGTAATAAGGGTTCATAAGCTCTGGGAATCGGCGGATCGGACTTGTAGGAGAATCAAAGTCGTATGTGCCCGCTAATAGATCGTCCCATGTGCCGTTTTTAAATTGGTCGACAAAGGTATCGCCCACGTCGTAGCCAGGACCGCCAACCAAGTTCTCATAAGGCTCATAGAATCTGAACTCGTAGCCTACGATCTCGACGATTTCACCGCCATTTGAAGAGCCACCTGTTGGGAGGATTCTCGTGATGACAGGGTCTGAAAGTGGAATGATATACGTGAAGCCCTTGTCTCTACCCGTGTTACCACCGTCTGGGTTGACGATGACCACTGGAACAGCGAGCTCGTCCACGCCGTAATCTGCCGTGAGGTTTTTGATGGATTTTGGCATCTTGATTTTGATCCATGAGCCATCGAGCGCCACATAGGTGTCTGCCTTAGGCACTTCAACGGAATCGATGAACACGCGCACGTCGTCTTCAAAGTCGCGACCAGTGATCGTGACATAGAAGCCGCCATCCACTGAGCCTTTTGGTGGCTGAATGTCAGTGATGATCGGATTGGATGTCGCTTGTGAGATATAATAGAAGCCATTTTCCCCAGTCTTGCTTGCTGTCTTAGTATCTGGGTTGACGACAGATAAATCTTTGTAGCCTTTTCCTGTCGTGAGGTATGGCACTTTAAAGACGATTTGATTTTTAGATAAAACGCGTGTTTGGTTGCCTTCGATAGCACCTGTCACCAAATTGACGGTGTATGGTGTGATCATGTCAAGCTGCACGCCATCGAGCTCGATGCCCGCGTCATTGATCAGGACGTTTTTCGCAAATCCTAGTGCATTGACGGCGATGACTTTGTCCGGTGCTTCGTACTGAAGCGTGTACGTTTCATCTCTGCCATTTGTGAGGATCGCTTGGCCTGCGAAGTTATAGGATAGTGTATAGCGAACGCTATCCACTGTTTTAAGTGTCACAGATTCTGCGTAGTCCGCCAAGAAGACTGTATTATCGCCTTCTTCGCTAAGTCCGATTCTCACGAGCTTGTTGTCCATAGTCGCTACAAACGTTGGGCCACCTGCGATGGCGATCGTGGTTTTGCCTGTCGCCAAGCTAAAGGTGATGTTGACTGTGCCCACAAGCGCACCGTTGCTTTGGTAAGCGCGGTATATGCCGCTTTCGTATCTGATGGCATATGTCTCTGTGGTGGTTGCAATCGCTGGATTGTTCAGCGCATCGTTTGTAAGCGTTGCGATTGCGCCTGCATTTGGGCTGCTTTCAACGACATATGCATTATTATAGAAGGTAGAATAAATGGCTTTGCCTGCATCCACTGTAATGAGCTGTTTTTCAGCTGGTGCTTCGTAGGTGCCAAATATGATATTGCCCGCTGGATCTTTTGTATAGCTGTTGACTTCTTTGCCGTCGATGACAATGCGTGAACCGATGAGTCTATAAGCATCGATGCCGCGTTCTGTCACTGCTGTAGGATCTGGTTTTAGGAAGTTGTCGCCATTGACGACAACGAGTGTTCCAAATGTGCCAAGTGGCGGTGTGAAGCTTTTGAAGATCGGGTCTTTGTTGAATGTCTTTACGTATGTGAAGTCGCTGACTGCAAGGCCGCCACTCGGGTTGAGTATCTGAACTTGGGTCGTGCCTTCTCTACCTGGAGGTGCTTTGAATTTGACGAGGATCTTGTTACCGGTCGTATCGAGCTCTCTCGTGAACGTCGTGATTTCTTCACCATCCAAATAGAGCTTTAAGCCGTTTTGAAGGTTCGATCCTGTGATGACGATGTTCTCGCCCCCAGTGACTGTAATGATGTTCGGTTTGACGGACTCAATAACAGGAATATCCGATGTTTTTACGAACTCTATAAAGTCCGACTTGATGTTCGACTTACCGTAGTTTGCCGATTTACGCGTCGGGTTGGTCACTTGAATGTGTTTGATGCCGCCATCTCGGATGAGCGCTGTGTTCGGGATTCGGATCAGCATCTTTGTACCAAGCTGATTGCCTGTCGTACCGTCGACTACTTGGTTCAGTGCATTTAACACCGTCATCTCAAGTGGTACAGGTCTGCCGTCTGCGAATGTCAGGACGGTTTCCGCTACATCGTCTTCATTTAACTTATATTTGATAATACCGCGGACGGTAACGCCACCACCTGTGTATTCTTCATTTGGGAAGAAACCCAGTTGATAACGGTTGTTGAATGTGTTGTTGTCGTTTTTCTTGACGAGTACGGTCGGTTTTCTCGTGATGACAGTTCCGTCTGTATCAACGAAGCGATCCACTAAAAACTTATCGCCTTTAATGGCGATCAATGTCTCGTTTTTCATCATGGAATAAAGTGATGCTGTATCTTGAATCTGGACCACTGCCGGGAGGACTGAATCGATCTCTGGCGTGAATGTGCTTGGCTCAAATTCAAAGCCGTCTGGTTTAGTGATGATTTGATTGAATATGAACTGTTTGCCAGCGTTGACACCGCCCTTGATGGTGAGGACGGTTTGCATTTCAACAACGACGTCTTTGAATGGCGCTGTTTCAGCATCGTTCACGCTATCCGTGATGACCATGATCTGGTCTGTGGAAGCCTTGACGATCTGGAAGTCTCCGCTCGTATCTCTTAAAAATTTGACTTTTTTACCGATTTGCATATTGATGCGTCGCTCTATGGTGACTGCTTCGCTTTTATAAACGCCATCTACGTAGTTGAGGACGAGTACTTCGTCATTTTCTTCGCCTGCAGGCGGCTCAGCTGGGTCAAACTGGCCAGTCGTCGTAAGGTCTGGAATATTGAGTGTCAAGACGTAGTTTGCCTTGATCTCAACGTTGCCACCTGTATCTGGTCCCTTTTCTGGGTAGATGCTGACGATGGTCGGTTTATAGTCCGCTTGGATAACGGTGAACTCGTCAAACGAGCCATCCCCTCTGAGGACGACTTGCTCCGCTACGACCTGTCCGTTTTGGACATCGGTGATGACCACGTAATAGTTGCGTCTCGCAAAGTCTTTATGACTTGGCACGCGTACGGTTAACACGTCTTCAGCGCCATTGACGTTGAGTCCGAGTGAAACAAACTGCGCTTTGTTGACGTCTGTATATTTATCCGAGCCATCAAGTGCTTTTACAAAATAAACTTGATAGTTTCTCGTATCTGAAAAATTATCTGCTCTAAAGTATACTTCATCGCCTAATGTGCTTGTCGCCGTGTCGCCTTTTGCACCCGTATTCGGGAACATGCGCACGTCGTCAAGGTTTAGGTTTTCGATGATTCTAAAGGCGTTTTGGTACGTGTATTCTATCTCTATGTTCGGTGCATTATCTGTATTTGGAACGGCTGTTACTGTCTTTTTCAAGATGATGTTTTGATAGCCGAGCGCGCCAGGATTTGTTGGGTTGTTCAGCGTGAGGGTCGATGCGGATGCCGTGGTGCCAAGGCTCGCTGAAGACAAACCAGAACCATAGGTTCCCGTTATATCTCCTGTGTTGATGGTGTTGAGAAAGTTGCCTGTAAAGATGATGCTATTTGGCGTTTCATCTTTGTTGATCGTCTGTTTGTTGGAGCTTTGGATGTTTGGGAATGTACCCGTGCTCAAGTTGATGGTTCTGCTGCCGATGCGCACGCGTCCTGTGAACGCTTGTGTTTCAGCACTGTTTAAGTTGTATTTGACAAAGGTCTCCGAGTTCAAAGATCGAGTGCCCATGCTTACAAAGCCCTGTCCATATTTTTCAAACAGCACTTCCACGTCCTTCAAATTTTCACCGAGGATCTCAATAAAGCCGGAGTTGATCTGGAACACATCGTGTGTTATGGCGTATTTGATGTCAGTAACATCCATATCCTCGCCACCGGATTCACCGACAATCATTGCAAATGCCATAATTCCGCTTATTGGTAGCGACCCCAAGATAGTAATTAATGTTAATAACAGAACCAGCTTTTTCTTCATTATGCACCTCACATATAGTTGTATTATATCAAATAATAAATTGCGTTATGGTTAAATCCACTTTACAAGCGTATTACATGAAGGCAGAATGATGCACTTCAAGATGATTATCGGTTAAAATGGGCAATTACTTTACCTAAAACAACCTAATTATTTAGTGAGTTAGTGGTGCCAGGTAGATCGACTCATGAGTCGATCTACCTGGCACCACCCACTCACCCACGACCAAGTATACATAATATCTCTACATAATTATTGAGATACGGATGCTAACATCTTTTAATTTTCTGACAATTTGATATAATAACAATAACTGTTACTATTTTGTAATAAGTTTCATACGACAAATGAAGAGGTGACATGATGGCGTGTTATAAAATCATAAAGGCGAACGAAGTAGAATCAACGTACGAGATCAAATCAAAGAACTCGCATATCGACAAAAAATACCACGATGATAACTTGCAGATTTCCGTCATTCATATGTCACCCGATCGTATCCTCTACATCGACCCACTTCCTTCTGAAGAAGCGTTTAAAACGTATTATATCCTAACTGGCTCTTGCTATGTATTTGAAGATAGCTCCACAGTAACCGCTGGGGATTTCCTCGTATTCAAGAACACAGAAGAAATTCAAACTCTTAAAACACTCGAAGAGACTGTTATTATCGTACACGCCACGAATTATGACCTTTTTAAATCGGTAGAAAACTTTAACGAGAAAGTGAATAAGCTTTTAGCTGAAATTCAAAATAAAGACCATTACACAGGTGAACACAGTCTTCGCGTCTATGAGCTCGTAAAAAAACTTGCACTCCGATTGGGGTACAAGTCTAAAGCTTTGAACAACTTGACCAAAGCCGCTTACTACCATGACCTTGGTAAGATATTTATCTGTGACGAGATATTGAACAAACCAGACAAGTTGTCTGAAGATGAATACGAAGAAATCAAGCGCCATGTACAGTATTCCAAAGAGATGATCTTGGAAAACTACAACGACGACATCTACAACATAGTCATACAACATCATGAACGTTATAATGGCACCGGATATCCCAACGGTTTAAAAGGCGATGAGATCTCGAAAGAAGCACGCATCATCGCCATCTGCGACAGTTTTGATGCCATGATCACAGATCGCATCTACAAAAGAGGTAAATCCGTTGAAATCGCTTTACTTGAGCTTAAGGAACTCTCAGGAATTTTGTACGATCCAGAGCTCGTCGCCGCATTTACGGAGATGATTTTAGCGTAAAAAAAAAAGACTTCAATTCGTAAGAATTTAAGTCTCCAACTAAAAAAAGTTAAGAAGGGGGGAATTTCTGAGTGGGAAAATTTGGGGGGATGCCCACTCGGAATTCATTATTGGGGTTTGTTGCATTTGGTAACTATTTGGGGGGTTATACGTGTAAACGATCTGTATATCGCTTAACTTGTTTTCATTATAAAGTTCAGTTGTGTATAGCATATGACCCCTTTGTGAATATTCTGTTAAGAGTGTTCATTTGAATGCGACCATACATTATCATTAAACATTCAAATTTCACAACTATGGAAATTGTATAATTACCTTTTAAGTTTCAAAATTCCATAGATCGAATATGACAATGGCTCAACAAAACGTTTTGATAAATGAAATATATACAATTAGGAATTATACATTTTCCTCAACTATAATAAATCATTATAAATAATGATATTAACTATAGTAAAAAACTCTAGCTTATGTAAATACAAGGATTAACAACTTGTATTATTTGTTGTACATTGGTGATATAATACAAAGAAAAATGGGTATACAATGCAATATGCGAATTTTATAGACAATACGTTATAAAAATACAACAAATTATGAGGCGAAAAATGATAGCAGCACAGATGGATGCAGACAACTCAAAATTCATCATTCAAACTTTAGGGCGTTTTGACGTTATAAAAGACGGCAGCTCTTTAGTTATGTCTTCATCTGGTTCCAAAAAACTCTGGGAGCTATTTAAATTCATGCTGACACACCGCGACCGATCGTTTACACCTGAAACGCTCATGGATCAGTTATGGGTTTCAGAAACTTACAGCGATCCGCGAAGTACATTGCGCCGACAAATGCATCGATTGAGACAATCTCTCGCTGAAGAAGACGCCGGTGATCAGTTAAACACCATTCGATTTACTAACGGCTATTATAAATGGAATGAGCACCTCGATTTGGACATTGACATCGATCTCTTTGAACGCTTGATCAAGCAAGGCGATGCATACATGGTAACAGCACCTCAAAAGGCACTCGATTATTATCTTGAAGCACTCTCCTACTACTATGGTGATTATTTGCCCGACTGTTACGATCAGCACTGGGTGTTCCCAATCCGCAATCATTATAGAAGGCTCTATTTAAAAACGGTTTTAAACGCTGTTATTCTAATGAAAACCAATCAACGCCATGATGATATCGTAACCCTTTGTCAAAAGGCCATTCAGATAGACATTTATGAAGAGGCGTTTCACCTTCATCTCATGGAAGCGCTGATGGTCAAGGGTCAGCAAAAGCAAGCGCTTGAACACTATGAATACATCACTGGCTTCTACTACCACGAGATGGGCTTAAAGCCTTCGGTTGAGATGCGCGCCTTATACAAAAAACTGCTTCAAACAAACGCACCGATTATAAATGATTCAAATCTTTGTGAGGATCTAGAAGCCAACATCATTATTGATAATGCTTTTTATTGCGAGCCGTCAGTCTTTAGATCCATCTATGAGCTTGAACGCAGACGCAGTCAACGTTCTAATGCGAGTTTTAGCATTGGTGTCATAGATGTGGCTTCAATAATCGGTTATTCACAGTCACAAGAAAACCTCCGCATACTCCATCTCAAGCAACACCTGATGGAAAAGCTCCGAAAGGGTGACACGTTTACGCTTTGGTCGGACAATCAGTTTATCGTGCTGTTACCTGGTGTTGATTCTGCACTTATGGAAAAAGTGCTCGAACGCATCTTGGACACGTTCCCTAACAACGATGCCGTCAAGATTACACAAGTTAAGCACCTCACGGCTCAGTCTCTCGATGTGCCTCTGACTGGTGACATGAAATAATACCGTTTAGATGTGAAATCGATTAATGGTCCATTATAATCGGATAAATTCGGATAAATTTTATAATAAGTCCTTGATTTGCTGTTTGATACACAGTAAAATTGAGGACTTTTTTTGTGTGTCACATAGATGTCACAAGGATGTCCATGATATGTCACGGCTATTGGTTATAATGATTATAGTTTTAATGATATACCAACATTATTGTTTGTGTATATCTAATCGCAAGGGCAAAACCAATGAAAGTTGGCGACGCAAAGTCAGGAGTCTAAAGTATTCGGTGTTTCAATATCAGTATCAATATCAGTATCTTTACTGATAGCACGACCGATATCATGACCGATATCATGACCGTCCGACTGCCAAAGTGTTTCCATAACGATTTGGCAAAGGAGAAAAAGAACATGGGGAAAACAATGAAAAAAGCACTTTCACTAGCTATGATCGCGATTTTAGTGATCACTAGCGCACCGGCAGCCGCATTTGCAGTAGAGGCCTTCTCTATTGGCATCGTCGAGTCGTCGGTCACATCAAACTCGGCCACGGTCGCGCTCAACAACACGACGCCTGGCGCAACTTACACAGCAGTTATCAGTGACATTGGAAGTTTTGATGCCGTGACTAAAAAACTCACGGGACTGAAACAAAACACAAACTATTCGGTTACGATAACTGAATCGTTCACTGAAACCTCTCCAACTCGATTTGAAGTTCATAAGCAAGGCAATAAATACTACTATATGGATAACGGATCAAAGGTTTTTGTGAATATTAGTGCTGTTTATCATTATCATTATGGATGGGTAAAGGATTCCGGTTACGATAATGATAAAACGAATTACACAGATGTTTACAAAGTGATCAGCAATTCATCAACCGCAACGTTCAAAACAAAGGAAACACCAAAATTGACATTGAACGTAGGCACAGGTGGTATCGCTATTATTGATGGTCATACGTATCCAGCTGGCACTCATGAACTATATAAAAGTGCGACACCAAAGAATTTTTCTGGTAAATCCTATTCTAACGTTGGTTATACTGGTGGCAGTACACTTGGTTTTGTTTTCGAAGCAACAGGGCACACAACTTGGGACGTGGCCTTCGCTCCAGCAAACAATGTATATGGATTGCCATATTATGATCACGTGGGCTTTTTCTCTGGCCTCAAAGCATCTGGTTTAGATGATATTAGTGGACACGATCCAAAAAACGATTTGCTTTCAGCAGATTTCTCTGCAACGGTTGGACAGCCTGTATATAACTTGGGACAACAAGCTGTCATGACTTTAGTAATCAATAACATTGATGGCGACGCAAATACTCAAAAACTGAATGAAGTGAATGTCTACGCCAATAATGATTCTTCTAATGATTTATTGGGTGGCCAAAATTATATTGATGGTTCAAAAACAATCACTTTCAACTATACGATTCCATCTACTGAAGCTGGATTGACAGGCTTCACTAAAGGCGCCGTTGTAAATGGTAAAACCATTTACACGAAAGTCATGAACTTTGATCTAGTCGATAGATATCATACTACTGCAGGTGCAGCAATTATCAAATCAAGCACATGTACGATTACTGTTGAAGTACCGCTTCCAATATACCCTGTAACTTTCAATACTGTTGGCGGTTCACCTGTACCTGATACTCAAAATATTACTTCTGGTGGATTTGCTGAAGAACCTAGTGATGTTCCTACTAAAGAAGGCTACACTTTCGACTATTGGACACTAAATAATGAAGAATATAAATTTAATATTGGTGTAACTGAGCCAATTACTTTGGTTGCTCACTACACTTTGATTCCTGTGACGACAGAACCTGAGACAACTCAGCCTGAAACGACTCAGCCTGAAACAACTCAGCCTGAAACAACTCAGCCTGAAACGACTCAACCTGAAACGACTCAGCCTGAGACAACACAGCCTGAGACTACTCAACCTGAGACTACTCAACCTGAGACTACTCAACCTGAGACTACTCAACCTGAGACTACTCAACCTGAGACTACTCAACCTGAGACTACTCAACCTGAGACTACTCAACCTGAGACTACTCAACCTGAGACTACTCAACCTGAAACAACTCAGCCTGAAACAACTCAACCTGAGACTACGCAGCCTGAAACAACGCAACCTGAGACTACGCAGCCTGTCACAACACAACCTACAACAGAAGATGATGATGAACCAGAAATCATCAACTTCATAGAAACGACTGAAGCATCTACAGAGACACTTTTACCAGAAGCGTTACCTCTTGGCGAAGCAAGCATCTTCGATTTCGATTCTTTCCAATCAAGTCTCGCAACTGATACTACTGAATCTGTTGAAGAGATCATAATCGATGAAGAAGAGACACCACTTGCTGATGCTCTTCCACAAACTGGTCAATTGCCAGCTGAACTTTTCTATGGTATCGGTGGTCTGATCTCAGCGGCAGGCGTATTCTTGAAACGTAAAAGATAAGTGTCTGAGCGTATAGAAATAGTGTAACTTTTGAACGATGAAGACGCAGTAGGCTTTAACTTAAGTCGACTGCGTCTTTTTATTTCATTGAAATTGGATTATAATAAATAATAATAGAAGTTGGAATTATTTAATTTACTCAATACAAAGAATATTTCTTAGGAGTTCAAATGACTCGGCTAAAAATGCTATTGGCTACACCGACCTTTAAACAATTGACAAGGTATCTCATCACTGGATTCACCGCTTTTGGCATAGAATATGGACTGTACGTCCTTCTGTTCAAATGGGTTGGGCTACATTATATACTAGCTAGCGTGATCGTATATGCGTTGGTGTTCTGGTTTTCATTTATCATCAACCGCATTTGGTCGTTTAAATCAAAAGGTAGCATTAAAAAACAGTTTGTTCAGTATGGCCTACTTTTTCTCTTCAACCTCGTCGTATCGAACATCTTTTTAATGCAACTTTTTACTGATGTACTTGGTATCAGCCCACTCGTTTCGCCGTTCTTAAAGATGGCCTGCGTCGTCTGTTGGAACTTTTTGATCTATAAATACATCATATACAAAGAGTAACATATATACTCAGGCTACACAAAGAGTAACATATATACTCAGGCTACACAAAGAATAACAAATATACTCAGGCTACACAAAGAATAAACTGCGAGGTGACTATGCTTAAATACTTGGAAAATAAGACTCTAGCGCTCATCATCCCCGTGTTCAATGAAGAAAATGCCCTTCGGACAAATTTTGAAGCCATCAAGCGCATTTTGTCTGAAGATGGCATACCAGCACAATATTTATTTGTCGACGACGGTTCAAGAGATGACACTTGGGGCGTCATCGAAGCACTTGCAGCTGAAGATCATAACGTGAAAGGCATCAAATTTGCACGCAATTTTGGCAAAGAGATTGCGCTACGTGCTGGTATAGAAGCCATTGAAGCCGACCTATATCTAACTATGGATTCTGACCTACAGCACCCACCACGCTACATTAAAGATATGCTTTTACTCATGGAAAAAGAAAACGCTGATATCATAGACGGCATCAAGTCCAATCGAGGCCGTGAATCATTGAAATATAAGGTGTTCGCGAAGGGTTTCTATAAGACACTCAAAACAATCACTGGTCTTGAAATGGATAACTCTTCGGATTTCAAGCTCATGAATTTTCACGTAATCGAGCAACTACGAGATTTTCAAGAACGGAACCTCTTTTTTAGAGGCATTGTGAGCTGGGTTGGCTTTAAAGTCGTTAAGATGCCATTTGCCGTTGATGATCGTCTGGCTGGATCAAGCCACTTTTCATTTGGCCGTTTGGTATTTTTAGCACTTAATGCCATCTTATCCTACACGAGTAAACCTCTATATCTCACTATCTTTAGCGGGTTCTTGTTCTTGATTTTTGCCCTTATCGTCGGTGTCCAGACCATCTATAACTTCTTCTTCGGACACGCTATAAGCGGTTTCTCAACGGTCATATTGCTGATATTGATAACAGGTTCTATGATCATGCTCTCACTTGGAATCATTGGCGTTTATATCTCCAGAATCTATGAAGAGATTAAACGCAGACCAAGGTATATCATCGATAAGAAAGTGTGAGTCGATCTACCTGGCACCACCACCTCACCTAAAAAGCACGTACACATGAGTTTCCATGCGTACGTGCTTTTGTTTTACTCTATCGGTGCTTCTGTCGGTTGCGCTTCAGCCTTACTGACTTCCACTTTTTCTGGTGTTTTACTCGTTTTAGCATTCTTGCCCTGTTTTATCTTTTTCTCACGAGGCTTTCTTTCATAGCGTATGAAGAGCACTACAAACCCAACGAGTGAGACTAGGGATATCAACAAGCCATTTAACAAACCGTCCGGCACATAAGTCATTATGACCTCGTGGCGTCCAGTCGTGACTGGGAATGCAATCATTGCATTTTGGATTGGATCCACTTCTGCTTTTACACCATCCACTTTCACAGTCCAACCTTTTTCGTATGGAATCGATGTGTACAGGATGCCATCATGATTGACGTCCACTGTTCCAACGACTTTAGAGGATTTGAACTCAGTAATCTGCAGTGGCTCATCGGCAAGTGCTCGATGTACGTCGGCATAGGCTGCTTCATCGAACGTCACCGCTTGAAGGTTGAAATAGCCGTCTGTAGCTGCATGCGTTTCAAACTCGAGTTTAATTTCCGTACCTTGTTCCAGGATGCCCAAGTCGACGATGAGACCACGGCGCGTCTCATATTCTGTGGTTTTATCAAGAACGGTAACTTTCGTTTTGTAAGATCGGTTCGCAAACATGAAGAGATACATTTGCTTTCTCTCAGGTGCATTGATTATCACTGTAGCGTTACCGACTTTTGAACTGTCTAAATTTCTATAGCCATAACGGATGTCGTCTATGCTCGTGCGTTCCATATTGACATACGTGTCACTGGTGATTGGAACGTCTGTGTAAAGCTCGACGTCCTGACCAGTTGCAGCTCTGACAAAGTCCTCTTGTACGACAAATGGGCTCCTATGTGTGTTGTTCCAATTATAGATCATATCATCCACCACAAATCCAAGTGGCAATGGATAATTGTTTTTATAGATTGCTACTTTATCAGTTGATGACATCACAGAATAGCCTGCATTTTGCTGCGTCCCAGCCGCTTCCCTACCTATGAAGTATTTGACGCCTAGTAAACCATTGACAAGGGGTGTTGATGCTGCAAATAAATATCGGTTTGCTTCTGGTGATGCAGCAAGTCCAAGCTTTTGAGTGAATATCGAGATTTTTGCATTGACTGTGGACGAGAACATGGAAACGCCTCTATAAGTGTATAGGGTCGGATCGTTCGTGCTATACCATTTTACCATTTCCAAACGATACGCTTCATCGTCTGAAGCATAAATGCTATCAACAGCTTCCCTGATTTCGTCTCCCAGATATGGGTAGCTATCACGTGCAGAAGCACCTGTCGTCCCTGTACCTAAGACCGCTGAAAGAATCGATTCCGCTAAAATCATAACACATAGACCGATGACAAATGCTTTTTTGCGAATGACTTCATAGCGATACATTTGGATCAAAATCGTGTAAAGGGCCAATACGCCAAGGCTTACATAGAAAACGAGATCACTGAGTTCCATTTTCTCGTTGATGATCAAGTAACCCAAAAGCGCTAAACTGATAAACCAAAATTGTTTTTTGGGTAGGGTTTCAAGATTTTCAAATCCCCTATATGCCCAGTTGAGAATCAAGAAGGAGAATAAAAATGCAAAGCGGTAAGGCACTTCATTTGGAAAATGAAAAGCATGCCATATAAAGTTCAGATAGTTGATATTGAAGCTGAGAAGGAAAAATGTGATCATGATAAAGCTCATCACTTTTTCTTTGATCCTAACCTCTGTTGAAACAAAGAAGACGCCAAGCATATAAAGTGCTAAGAAGCTGCTGAATATATTTGGAAGGCCGCTCTTGATGCTAGGACTTACGCCTGCAAGCATATTGTTAAGGATTTCGATAATCGAAAAATACGTTTTAAATTCAGTTGGAAAAGTGGCATTCACTGCATGGGACAACTGAAGGCCCTTAAAGGTCGGCAGAAGCACAATGGCAGCTAAACCTGCTGCAATGGCAGAATAAAGTCCAATCAGCAGCGTTTTTTTCACAAAATGATTTAAGTTGAAGCCTGATGTTTTAGTGAAGTATAGGACAAAGTAGTATATGAGAATGAATTCGCAAATGAAAAATCCGATGTAAAAGTTACTGATCAGCGCGACTGCAAGAGCGATGATATAAAGTGAGAAACCTTCGCCGTCAATGACCTTGTTCAGACCAAGCATGATCAGAGGTAACAGCGCCATGGCATCGAGCCACATGATATTCCAATAATAGCCCATCGCAAATCCACAGAAGGCGTAAAACATACCAAATCCAACGATTGAATAATCTTCTTTTTTAAAGATACCTCTTAGATAAATCGCAAAAAATGCGCCTGCAAATGCAATTTTGATGGCCGTCGCAAGCATCATGAACTCTCTTAGATATTCTCTAGGAAATACAACTGAGAGCAAATAAATCGGACTGAAAGCGTAGTAAGCCATGACGAGTATAAAATTCGAGCCCATACCCATATTCCATGAATAGAAAAGTGAATCGCCATGTTGAAGTTTCTCGTGAAGTTCCTGCAAGAATGGATAGTATTGATGCCAACTATCGATGACCATGATTTGACTTTTACCAAAAGGAAATAGGCCAAGTGCAGCAAATCCGATCATCATGATGAGAAACGAAATCCCAAATGTCGAGAGAATATATTTTTGTTTTTTTATGAAATTCATAAGGCCTCCATTTTACGACTATTAGTATGCAAATTGCAATTTCCCGTTAATATGTAGTTATATTATACCTTAATATTCCCAGAGCCTTTCAGTTTTTTTTAAAAGTGTATAAAGAGTTTTTGAGTCTTTGTCACGCGTGACAACGTAGTTTTTTGTTTTAATCGACCACTAATTTGGTAAATGTATTATGTAAACGTTAAAATATGATAACTATTTAACAACAATTTTTAAGCTATTTATTTACACGAAAAAAGTTATATTCTGATTTTAATTTTTTATTTTTTTGACGGCTTGAGGGAGGTGTAATAAAAAAGAGAGTCATAAATACACTTAAATGGGGTTTTAGGCTTATGCGGTTCTTAAAGAGGGACGCAATGACACAGATTTCCAAATTGGGCACTTGAAATCTGTTGAGCGAATAGTGCAACCGACCTTTCTTTATCATTAGAGGAAATTGTATAATACCAATTTATAGAAATCTCTTATATAGTAATGGCGTGTTTAAGCCATTATTACTTTCCAGAAACGGGATTTTGTAACTTATAAGGTAATTATGCAATTTCCATACTTAAAGAGAGGAGAAAAAAGAATGAGGTATTCAAAAATTTTATTGGCGATCGTTTTAATTTCCATGCTCGTATTTGGTAGTTCCATGAGTGCTTTTGCAGTTAAATCCTATGATGTAACCGTATCCGTTGGTGAGGGTATGGGTAGCGTCACTGGCGGTGGTGAATACTTATATAATGATGAGGTTACCGTTACAGCAACACCAGATCCAGGTTATGAATTCGACAAGTGGATCATGACATGTGATATGGGCTCAATGGAACATTATAATGCTACCATGATGTTCAATATGCATCCACATGATGTTGATCTTGTAGCATGCTTTAAAGAAGTAGAAAACGAATTACGTTACGACCTTATGATTACTGCAGACGATCCATCCATGGGAGATGTTTTAGGAAGTGGCAATTATGCCTATACACAAGATGTGCATGTAAAAGCAACACCAAAAACAGGCTTCCAATTTGTCAAATGGATGGTAAGTTTTAATGATGGTGCGTTTAATGACTCTGCATTTCCACAAGAATTTACATGCAATCTTTCACATTGCGGAAACGGTTATTTTCCAAAAGTAGAATTGGTCGCTTATTTTGAACCATTGCCATCAGTTTTATTACACTATATAAATGAATCGTTTGAATTCTTAACGCCAGAAGAGGTTTTATATGGGCCACTTGGTAGCCCATATGTGACTATGGCAAAAACATTTGAAGGCTATGAACTGACTGCGATGCCTCCAAACGCAACTGGTGTTTTTGAGGAAGAGCAAATTCATATAGATTATATTTACAAGGTTGCAACCACTGAACCAACTGAACCGACTACTGCCGCAACAACTGAAGCACCAACAGAGCCTACCACTGCAGCAACGACTGAGGCACCAACAGAGCCTACAACTGCTGCAACCACTGAGGCACCAACAGAGCCTACAACTGCTGCAACCACTGCTGCAACCACTGAAGCACCAACACAACCTACAACTGCTGCAACTACTGCAGCAACTACAGAAGATGATGATGAAGTTGTAACAATCACATTCATCCCAACTACTTCACCTGCAACAACTGAAGGTGCTACAGAAGTAATTACTACAGAAGGTGTTCCACTTGGCGCACCAGATATCTTAAACTTCGATGAAATTTATGAAGAAACAGTGACAAACTTTGATGAATTTGTTGAAGATGAACCATTGGAAGGTACAGATGGTATGGTTGACGGTGAAGAAATTCTAGACGATGAGGTACCTCTCGCTGACGGATTACCACAAACTGGCCAAGTATCAGCAGATATGTTCTACGGTATTGGCGGATTGATCAGTGGTTTAGGCCTCTGGTTGAAACGAAAAAAATAGATAATTGTTAATCAATATTACGAGACGGCTCGAGTAATATATTAAGTACAAATGATAAATGAATACTCTTTAAAATAAAAATGTGTCAGCTGAAAGGCTGACACATTTTTTTTTATTGTGATTATCGCAAATTAAATTTTTACATACTTACTTAGACTTTCTAGCCACAATCTCCTGAACGACAAATGATGCAACGTCTTCAGCGTATGTGCCCGTACCGAAACCAGCGTCATAGCCGAGCTCTTTTGCAAGCTCGTAAGAGACTCTTGGTCCACCAGCTACAGCAATCATCTTGTCTCTGATACCTTCAGATTCCATGAGTTCAATTAGCTGTGTCATGTTCGGGATGTGAACGTCTTTTTGTGTGACGACCTGTGAAATGATGACTGCATCAGCATTCAGTTCGATGGCTTTTGCGATGAGCTCTTCATTTGGCACTTGTGCGCCGAGGTTGTAAGCTTTGATGCCGTGGTATCTCTCGAGGCCGTAGTGACCGTCGAAGCCCTTCATATTCATGATAGCGTCAATACCAACTGTGTGTGCATCAGTACCCGTACAAGCGCCTACGATAACGACATCGCGACCGATGTGTTCTTCGATGAATGCTTCTACTGCGTATTTGTCCATGACGTCTGAGTCGACTTTTGGCACTTCGATTTGCGTGTAGTCAATCGTGTGTGTCGATTTGCCGTACATGATGAAGAACGTGTAACCAACGCCAAGATCTTGAGCGGAAACCACTGCTGGCTCTTCTATGCCCATTTTGATCAGGAGTTGCTTCGCCGCTTCTTTACTTTCTTCGTTCAAAGGAATCGGCAATGTAAATGAAAACTGCATCATGCCGTCGTTCATTGTATCACCGTAAGGTTTTACTTTGGTTAAGTCCAATCCGGTTTCTACGCTCATGTTATTTACCTCCAAGCATCATAGGAATAAATGGGTTGAAGTAACGGTTGCCCTTTTGCGTTACGCCGTCAAGACCTTTACCGCCGTCCATTTTACGCGTGACATCGGCAAATTTACCTTGCTCGATCGTTGCCATAATGCCGATTTTCTCGATATCAGCAAGTAAATCAGCCGCTTCTTTAAGAACGCCTTGTGCACGCGACTGGATGATACCGTCTTTTTTGAATTCGATTTCATCGCCAAAGTGACGCATGTTGTTGAAGATATATTTTGCATTTTCAATAGAAAGTGCACGGTCTTGTAAAAGTGGTGTGTGGATTGCTTCAGTTGGCATGCCGAGAAGTTGTAACCCTTGGTTTGTCATGATAGAAACCACGTTGAAAAGCGCATCTTGAATATGGCCTTTAAAGATGTTACCTGTCATATATTTTGTAGGCGGCATGTATTTGAGTGGTGCTCTTGGGAAGATTTCTCTCGCCATTTGCGCTTGTGAAAGCTCAAGTAGGAAGCCGTCTTCTGTATCTGGGTTCATCTCAAATGCATGGCCAAGACCCATTTGTTCTTCTGGAAGTCCAGCTAATAATGCAAACTGCTCATTGATAAATTGTGAAGCCAAAACTGTATGCGCTTCTTCAATCGCATCTGAAGTTGTGAGGTAGTTATCTTCACCAGTGTTTATGATAATGCCTGCAAAGCCATTGATGATTCTTGAGAAGTATTGATCTACAAGCGTTCGTTGCATATTGATATCTCTAAAGAGGATGCCGTAAAGTGCGTCGTTTAGCATGACGTCCAATCTTTCAATCGCGCCCATAGCCGCGATCTCAGGCATACAAAGTCCTGAACAGTAGTTGCAAAGGCGGATGTATTTACCCACTTCTGCGCCGACTTCGTCGAGGGCTTTTCTCATGATTCTAAAGTTTTCTTGCGTTGCATACGTACCACCGAAGCCTTCTGTCGTCGCGCCAAATGGCACGTAGTCGAGTAAGCTTTGAGCTGTCGTACGGATAACTGCGATGATGTCAGCGCCTTGTCTTGCAGCCGCTTGTGCTTGGAGTACGTCTTCGTAGATGTTGCCTGTTGCAACAATTACGTAGAGGTAAGGCTTTGGACCTTCTCCAAGTGTTGTTAAAAATTCATCTCTTTGTGCTCTATTGCCTCGGATGCGTTCGGTGGTTGCCATTGCGACAGCTTCGATCGCTTCAGCGATTTTTGCTTCGTCTTGAACCGCGATTGTTACGAGGTCGATTTCATTTCTTGAGATGCCTTCAGCGATTTCTTGTGGTGATTTGCCGAGGGCAACCATAGCGTTACCTAACCAAAATGCTGCGCCTTCTGCTAAGCCGCCACCTTTTTTGATGTTGTCTACGACGACGTTTGGTAAGGGTCTTTCAATTTCGTCAATGCCGTCTACGCCGAGCAATCTGACGATTGTACGTTCAACTGCGACAGTTGTATGACGGTCGATGAATGTTTGCGTGTCTTCAGCGATGATGCGTGCTGAGGTACGCGCTCTTTCAACGACATTAAAATCTAAATTCAATTTACTTGCCATGTGATCCTCCCATTATTTCTTTTGCGCGATTTACGATATCAAGATCTAGTCCCATGAGCTCCGAGATGCGCAGCGCTTCCTTTGGAATCTCCTTCAGGCTGCTGACTTCCGATAGCTGATAGTCCATGTATTCGTGCAGGAGAGCCGCACCCTCCGCTTCAATCTTATCTCTGATCAAATCCAAATCGATGTTGGATAATCCATTTACCTGATAGTGCGATGTGCCTTCCACCTGCGTGAGTCCGTCAAAATGCGTCGTGATGACCGCTCTCGATTGATGACGGCTAAGGTGTTCAATCAATGCCTTTGAAATCGCATAACCCTCTAAAGGGTTCGTGCCTCTCGCGAGTTCATCGATCAAGATGAGGCCAAATTCGTGCTGGCGTTTGAGCGCCTGTTCTATCTCCACAATTTCGCCGCCAAAGGTGCTCAGACCCATATCGATCGACTGAAAATCACCCACTGAGACAAATATAAAGTCAAATAGTGGCAGGGTTGCCGCCTCACACGGAACGAAAAAGCCGTACTGTGCGAGCGATACAACTTGTCCTATGAGCTTCAGCGACACGGTTTTGCCACCCATATTTGCGCCTGTTATCAAAGTCACCGATTTCTTGAGGGAAACGTTTATAGGTGTAAACTTCTTACCAGAGCGTTCCAAACTGGTTGACACTTTAAGGTGTCTGCCTTTTTCTATCTCAACGTGGGGCTCTTCTGTGAGCGTCGGTCTGACGCAGCCAAAGGCTTTTGAAAATTGTGCTTTTGCGATGAGCAAATCGATTTGTCCTATACGCTGTGTGTTGGTCAACAGTAAGTCTAAATGCGTTTTTAACGTCTCCGTCAATTTGCTTCTGACTTCTAGTTCTTCATCTTCTTCTTCTAAAAGGAGTGACTCTTTCTGATGTTTGAGCGTTTCATCACCTTTGACGATGAAAATGCTATACATTGGCACGTCCGATTTG
The DNA here is from genome assembly GCA_942493125.1 of Acidaminobacteraceae bacterium. Lineage (GTDB taxonomy): Bacteria > Bacillota > Clostridia > Peptostreptococcales > Acidaminobacteraceae > Fusibacter_C. Next base: position 2,089,734 of record OW818667.1, read on the forward strand.
TAGTCAAAGCGGGCATCTGATTTGACGCGGGTCATAAGGTATTGATCTCTTGCTGACACGCGCAGTTCGCCGTTTGGCATGATGGGATAGTCTTCGGATTTGAGCGTCTGTATCGCTTCGTTCAATTGTCTTTTGGTGGTCATCTCAACAGCATCGAGTGTTTTTCTTATCTCAGCTAACCTGCTTGAATAGGCACTGTAGATGTAAAATGTGCTCACGCCACTGTTTTCAGGATCGAGTAGCTGTGTGACCACTTCAGTTGAATCGAGCATGAAGTCCTTCACTGTTGCTTCCCAGTGCAAGGTTTTAAGCATTGCGTGTATTTTTTCCATGACCATGGAAAGCTGTTTCACTTCAAATAGCTCTGTGATGGACAGCGTCTCACCTTCTGCGATGCGATCAAAAGTCACATCGAGTTGCTTGACGGCTTTCATCTGCTCTTTGAGCTGCAAGATGTCGGCACGCTGTCTTTCAAGGAGTGTCAAAGAAGCTTCCGTGCGGTCATAGACTTTTAGGAGCTCTGTTTGATCCGCTTTTAAATACGGTTTTATGGCGCGTTTTGCCGCATCGCCATAAGGCGACGACAAAGTCAGTCGTTCAAAGATAAAATTAAGGTCCAGATCCTCGAAATTCTTTTTTGTTAGATACAGGGCTTTCATTTTCTCACCTCTCACGCCATAACATCTATAATCGGCAAATCCTTCACCTTCTGCGACAACGCTTCTCTAAATAACTCAGAGTCGTAATAGTAACCAGCAGGGGCATACGGATTAACCGTGATGGCGAGTAGCTTGATGGCATGGCGCACAGTGATGTTGACACCGATGCGCATCAAGTACAGCCAGTCTTTTTGTTCGATAAAAATTTTGGTGGCATCACCTATGACCCATATGAGGTTCTTGTAATGCGTCGTGGTCTGTATGACATCCATGACTGTCTGTGTTACAAGTGCCCCTGGGATGATGAGTAGCCGCGTGCATTCGTCTATCGATTCTGCGATAATGCGACCTGCACTAAGTGCTGTGACGACGTCTAGCAGTGGCGCTGCGTTTCCCTTATCGTCGACCAGTATTGGTCTTCGCAAGGTTTCCGCCTGTTGCCATAGGCTGTCGATGCACGGCTCTACTGAAGCTTTCAGGTTAAACAGTGACGCGCGATACGCCGTTTGATCCACGGTTTTCATCATATCACGGCTTACGACTGCCCCTGTCGATAGGATACAGGCATCGGTGATCGCTGGTGATGCGGAGGATGTCCGATCAAGTGCACCGTCCACCAGGACGTAATCTGCGCCATAGCCTATCATTTTTTCTGAAACACTGCGGATCGCAACATTGGTGGTTGGCCCCCCAACCTGTACAAAACCATCGGCAAGTGCCCGTCCAATGATGATTCTGCCCATTGCCGTGTGATGCTCCGTAACTTCCAGAACGGCCATTTTAACTTCTGAAAGGTTAAAGAGCATTTCAGCGGTTGCGACGATCGAATGCTTTCGAATATAAATCAGAGGCTTATCCGTCTTTGTGACGATGTCCTGACGCTCCCCGTCTCTCCCTATGGACGTCAATCCAACGCACAAATTTCGATTCGCCATATCATCGATGAGATGATTGAGTGTGACGGTTTTTCCTGCATTTTTTGCCATACCGACTATGGAAATGACTCTGTATTCATTTTCAAACAGGTTTAACAAATCCATGCAGGGCCTCCGTCATGACCGATTTCTCGGACCATCATTCCTTATACTTGCCATCGCTTATGCGACTTTTCTATATCTGTCTATAACTATTTACTTCTTAACGCTTTTGACGATGCTTAACTTTTATCTATTCTTCGTGGTGTGATCTTTGTGTTCTTTCAAGCTCTAAAAGGTCGATAGACACTCTGTTACCTTGTAACAAGCCGCCAACGCCGAATAACTTGTGATTTTTTTGAGTTTCAGTTTCTACAGCGCCTTCTTTTTCGAAGTCGTAAGAAGATGGTTGCGCGTAAGTTGTGATAACGCCTTCATAGTTTCTGAGAACCACTTTATCAGGTGATTGAGAAATCATATATTGTGGCATTACTGGGATTTTACCGCCGCCGCCTGGCGCGTCAACTACGAATGTTGGCACACAGTATCCTGAAGTATGACCTCTTAAACCTTCGATGATTTCGATACCTTTAGAAACTGGTGTTCTGAAGTGCTCGATACCTACTGAAAGGTCACATTGGTAGATGTAGTATGGTCTAACGCGCATCATAACGAGGTCGTGAACGAGGTCTCTCATGATGTGAACGCTATCGTTGATGCCCTTAAGAAGAACCGATTGGTTACCGAGTGGGATACCAGCATCAGCCATTAAAGCACATGCTTTTTTAGCTTCTGGCGTTACTTCTTTAGAGTGATTGAAGTGTGTATTTAACCAAACTGGGTGGTATTTTTTGAGCATGTTTACGAGTTCAGGTGTGATTCTTTGTGGACAAACAACTGGTGTTCTTGAACCAAGTCTGATGATTTCTACATGTGGAATCGCTCTTAACTTCTTGATGATGTACTCAAGTAAGTCATCAGAGATAAGAAGAACGTCGCCGCCTGATAAGAGAACGTCTCTAATAACAGGTGTCTGTGCGATATACTCGATTGCTTTGTCGATTTGATCTCTTGGAACGCCACCGTCGTTGTGACCTGCAAATCTTCTTCTTGTACAGTGACGGCAGTACATTGAACACATATCTGTAACTAGGAAAAGAACGCGATCTGGGTATCTGTGCGTAATGCCAGGAACCGGTGAGTCATGATCTTCATGAAGTGGATCGTCCATATCCGCAGAACACTTATAAGTTTCGTAGATCGTTGGAACGGCTTGCATTCTAACTGGACATTTTGGATCATCTTTGTCCATCAAAAGCGCGTAGTAAGGTGTAATACCCATTCTTAAGATTTCAAGTGATTTGACAACGCCTTCTTCTTCTTGAGCGGTGAGGTTACACACTTTTTTAAGTTGCTCAAGTGTCGTGATTCTGTTTCTTACTTGCCATTCCCATGAATCCCACTCTGCTTGTGTTACGTCTTTCCACATTTCGATTTCAGTATAATGTCTCATTTTATGTCTCCTCCTAAGCGTAAAGCTCCTCGTAGATTTTTCTAAGAACTGCACTTTCTCTCATGATTTGCAATGTGATTTCCGCATGGCCCTTTGTGTAACCATTTCCGACGATCATCGTAACGTCTTTGCCTACGCCTTCAGCACCAAGTGCCGCTTTTGTGAAGCTCGTCGCCATACTGAAGAAGTAGACGATTCCGTCGTCTTTTGTTGCTAATATAGATGACATTTCTGTATTTTGAACGTTTACGCAGTTGATGACGAGGTCGCACATTTGACCGTTTGTAAGCTCTTCAACTTTTCTGAGTACTTCGACTGCATCTGTCGCGTCCGCCACGATGAAGTGGTCTGCAAGACCAGCACCCATAACACGCGCTTCAGCTGCATTGTTGTGTTGAAGACACATAACTTTACCTGTAACGCCAGCGCGTTTTTTTGCTTCATATAAACAGAGCATACCAGATTTTCCAGCGCCGCCGATAACCAAAACTGTATCGCCTGGTTTAACGAGCTTCGCAGTTTGTGCTGGTGCACCTGCAACGTCAAGAACTGATAATGCTAAATTTTCAGGGATATCTGAAGGAATCTTTGCATAAAGACCACTTTCGAATAAGATCGCTTGACCTTTGATGTCGACTTGGTCGATATTGATTCTGATTTCTAAGATTTCTTCGATTACAAGTGGTGTTAAAGAAAGTGATACGAGTGTTGCGATTTTGTCGCCGACTTTAAGGTCTGTTTTACCGATAAGCGCGTCGCCAATTTGTGCAACGGTACCGATGAGCATGCCGCCTGAACCCGTTACTGGGTTTTTATGCTTACCTTGCGTCTTGACGATGTTCATCATAATTTCTTTGATTTTTTCCAAATCGCCGCCAGCTTCTTGCTTGATTTGCGTGAAAGATGCTGAGTCGATATTGAGTGTTTGTACATCGATAAGAATTTCATTGTCATAGATTTCCATGTCGTTTGAAATTACTTGAGCTGGTTGTGGTAATATGCCCAATGGCTCAATAACACGGTGTGTACCAAATTTGTCGCCCTTTTTCATACCTTGCCTCCCAAATCCTAAGCTTTATCCTGTGGATATCGCCCTTCAAAGTTATTAATCTTGCCACGGTTATAAGGTGCAAGTTCTGTGCCAATATGGTCAAAAATTGTGATTATTTTATCAATTAGATTTTTGCATATTTGGGGACAGGCTTAGAACTTAGTGTTTTGAGTCTCTTAAGGCGTTTTAAAACTCTCTGTTTTTTTGTGTTTATCTTGTGATTTATTGTGATTTATTGTGATTCTCAATATGCTCTGGCATTTGGGAGCATTATTGACGTAAAAAAAACGCCCAATTTTGGGCGCTTTATTCTAACTCAAATTTTTTCATCTTATACTGAAGCGTTTGTCTCGGTATTTTTAGGATCCTAGCCGCACCTGTAGTGTTGCCATCGCTATCTTTCAGCGCTTCTTCAATCAAATTTTTTTCTGTCGCTTCAAGCGCCTCAACCAAGCCATCCATCTTTTTAAGGCTTTCGATGCTGCCACTCTTAGTATGATGCTTCTCGTAATAGTTTTTGAGATTATAGGGCAGGTCGACAATCTCGATTGTTTCACCATCCACAAAATTGACAGCGCCTTCTATGACGTGCTCGAGCTCCCTGACGTTGCCTTCCCATGGATAATTTAAAAAGAGCTGCATAACTTCATGTGACACGTTCTTGATTCCACGATAGAGAAGACCGTTATATTTTTTAATGAAAAAATACGTCAGGAGCGGTATGTCCTCTTTTCGATCTGAAAGCTTTGGAATCCAAAGCGTCACAGTATTGAGGCGATAGTAAAGATCGCGTCTGATAAGGCCCATATCAATAGCTAGGTTTGGCTCTATGTTTGTCGCTGCGACGATTCTAACGTCAACTTTACGTTCCTTTGTGTCACCAATTCGGCGAATTTTACCATCTTGCAAGACTCTGAGCAGTTTAGCCTGAAGCTCTTGTGGCATGGAGTTGATTTCATCTAGGAACAATGTGCCAGTGTCCGCAAGCTCAAATAAGCCAGGTCGATCAACGGCGCCTGTGAAGCCGCCTTTCACCGTTCCGAACAAGATGCCTTCGAGTAGCGATCCAGGGAGCGCCGCACAGTTTTGTGCGATAAATGGCTTGGTCTTTCGGCGACTGCTGTTGTGGATCGCTTGCGTGAGTAGCTCCTTACCTGTTCCTGTCTCGCCGTAAATCAGAACGGCAATATCTGTACTTGCAGCTTTCATGGCAACTGCTTTTACGCGATTGAACTCAGGATGTGTCGTGATAATGTCCTCAAAGCGATAGCCGTCATTTACCGTGCGCACGATCTTGTTTTCAAACGCTTCAGGGCCTTTCGCCATAGACTGAAGATCGATGACCTTTTCCGAAAGTTCCTTATAAGTCGTTATATTTCTCGAAATCTCAATAGCGCCTTCTATTCGATCGCCATTGATTATCGGCAACGTGCTGTTTATGGTTGCAATGTTCTTCCCTTTATAAGTTCTATAGGTTTGCTCACGATTGAGTATCGGCGTTTTGGTGGCCAATACTTTTAGGAGGGTGCTTTCCTCTTCTTTTAAAGACGGATAGATTTCTGTGATGTGTTTGCCCATGGATTCATTGATATTGATATCATCTAGTAATGCTGAATTGCGGTTGCAATAGATCAAATTGCCATTTTCATCTACGATTTGTACGCCATCACTGATGTATTCAAGCATCAATTTAACATGTTCCAGTGTCAGAATAGGATGCATTTTTCACCTCGGAAATCTTTCTTATATAGAATCGCCCAAATATGGGCATTCGCTCAATTTTGGGCACTTATTTTTATCAACAGAAATAACGCACAATTTAATGAACTTGCACTAAATGATGACGCCTTGTCCATAATCTTTTGCTAGCTTTAATTTTTCATAAGCCAAATCCAAAAACTTCTCTTCAGAAACCCAATGGTTCATTGAGAGAACGGCAAATCGGCAAGTAATGGCTTCATCAATGCCAAGTCTGAGCGTCTCGACCATATGTTTAAGCTTCTCAGCTTCATTGTATGCCCTTTTTTCTGTGATATTCGGCATGAGCAATGCAAATGTATCGCCCTTTACCCTAGCTATGATTGCACCTGTTTTTTGAAGCGCCTCAGAATCAGAGACAAAGCGCTTTGTCGAAAGTATAATCTCGATAATGACCTGATCACCTGCGTTGTAGCCATATTTTCGATTGATCTCACCCAAATGGTCGATATCAAAGAAGATGATGGACGATTCGCTCTCATTGATAGAACAGCGTTCAAACTCCAAAGACAGAACGTTTTTAAGCTTTTCTTCCGTATTGATAAGCACGAGCTCACCGCTTATGATCCCCTCTTTTTTTACAAGGGCTTTCATCTCGCGTTTGAACTTAGTCTCATACCTTAAGAAGAATATATAACCAAAAAACATCAGTATTAATGTGTAAACCAAAAATGCGACATATAGCTCGACAATTGTCGTGAACTTGCCCATAAAAACCATAGCTGCCGGCAACATGCTGCTTAGTAGGGAAAACCACATGAGCATCCTCAGTAGTGCTCTTGACTTTTCTTTTTCCACATTTGCATTTTTGGATGACATATTAGTCCCTCTTCACATCGATTTTGATATGCACTTTGGAGATCTCTTCTTTGTCGCTTTCGATCTCAAGCAAATAACTGAGCTCGATATCAATTGCGTCTTCATCATTCCAGATTACCTCTAGACCCTTAGTCTTCATCAAAAAAGTGCCATATGGTGTAGCGTAAAGGTTATCATGCGAGACATCTTTTTCAATATTAAGTTGGCTCTTCAAAGCACCATATCTTTTAATTTGAACGACCTCACCATCGTATGAGATGAGCGTTTTCGTATTTTCCATACCACTGACTTCAGTTTCATCGTACATGAGAAAAGCTTTTTTATGTGCGCGCTTGTAAGTTGCTTCTGTATAAAGGGTCATTTCGTTTAATTCGCCTTCACTATCCTCAATTTTCGATATCACCTGAATCTGATAGGTTTGTTTTTGTGCGTCCATTATTCGGCAATCCATTTGTTGACGAGCACGCGTATGCTTTCAACGTGATTTTCCGCCTCTGTGCGCGCTGCGATGCCATCTTGTCGGATGATTGCATCGAAGATGCGGTTATGTGATGCCTGTATTTCTTTATAGTTATTGAATTCATTGAAATAGATGAGTCTAAAGCGTTGGAACTGGTCATGCAAATCGTAGATGATGTTGATCAATCTTTGGTTTTTTGTGCCTTCAAATATGAATGAGTGAAACTCATTGTCGCTTTCGATCATGCTTTTTTTATCCATGTTGACCAATGATTCATTGAAATGTTCAACCACTCTGCCAAGTGATTCCTTTTCGCTGAGCGTCATTCTCTCTGCTGCAAGATATGCTGCAAATCCCTCGAGCTCTTTTCTGATTTCAAGGACTTCCATGATATCTTTTTTTGTCAGATCTGCGACATATGCACCTTTTCTAGGAATCATGATCACAAAGCTCTCTTTTTCAAGCTTGCGAATGGCTTCTCTAACAGGTGTACGACTTACGCCGAGTTGGTCTGCGATGGTCACTTCCATGAGTCTTTCACCCGGTTTGAGTTCTCCCGCCAGGATCGCATTTCTAAGGTATTCAAATACAACCTCGCCAAGCGGCTTGTAATTTCTTATTTCTAATTTGTCAAAATTCACGTTCATATCCCCTCCTAATTCTCTTTAATATCTTATACGTCTCTCTAATATCTTATAATTGCCTCATTAGCCGTTGTATGTGGATACAACATAACTCTGTGGGTATAGCTTTTTCAATTTTTTATGTGCTGTCTTAGCACGTTCATAACTGCCAAAAACGCCAAAGACTGTCGGACCGCTACCACTCATCAAAACACCGTCTGCGCCATAACTGCTAAGGAGCGCCTTAACCTCATTCACTTTTGGATAAAGCGTCAATGTCACCGTCTCAAGGACGTTACATAGTCCAGAAAGTACTGCTTTGCGATTCTGACTTTCCAGTGCCTTGATCATATCGTCAGTCTTTGGATGCACCTTGATTTCATCGAGCTTTAATCCAGTATAGACATCTTTTGTCGACACGCCAAAGCTCGGTTTTACGAGTACCATCCAAGCGTGTTCGAAACCCTTGATCGGTGTTAAAAGTTCACCTAAGCCTCTTGCGACAGCGCAACCCTCAAGAAAACAAAATGGAACATCGGCACCGAGTTTAAAGCCTAATCCTTGCATCGTTTGTAGATCGAGACTCAATCGACATAATTTATTTATGCCCAAGATAACCGCCGCTGCATTGGTGCTGCCTCCAGCTAAACCTGCTGCGATGGGAATGTTCTTCTCGATATGTATTTCAAATCCGCAAGCAATGTCAAACGTCTCTTTCATAAGCTCAGCCGCTTTATAAGCGATATTCTTGTCATCTACTGGCAAAAAAGAATCTGAACAAGTCAATACGATATCAGCAGATGTGACCTTCTTTATCGTCACGATGTCATATAAGTTGATTTGTTGCATGATCATCTCAACATCGTGGTATCCATTTTCACGTCTACCGAGAACGTCCAGCGTCAAATTTATTTTTGCTCTTGCTTTAATCTTTAATACTTCATCGTTATTTTTCATACGTTTACGACGTGTCTCCCTTTAAGCAATTTCCATAGTTTGATGTGACTGTACATGAATACAAAATACAAGATAAATACATTATACTCAATTATAGACTATTTCATGTGATTTATCTATAGCTAAAAATGGACAATTTCACAAAAAAAATGACTCTACAATGATGGATGAATACACCCATTTGAGAGTCATGCTTGTTTATGAAATCACAATGTCTTTAACTGGTCTCTGTGAAACTGCATCACATAAAATGTCGTATAGAGGACACCGCCGACCAAATCGAACTGCTCGGGATATTTCGCGATGACCAAATCCTTGTAACCTTGTTCTTCGAATGGTTCTACAATTTCTTTAACTTTGACGAATCCGATTTTAGAATAGCTTTTTTGTGCACGTATATTGAAATGTGATACTTTCAGCTGCATGATATCAATTGGATAGTGTTCAAAGACATAAACTAAAAATCGCTTGATGAGCTCTGTGCCAAACCCTTCACTGATGTGATTTGGGTCTATGGCCACGCCAAGTTCGGCTCTGCGAGCGAACCAATTGATGTGTTTCAGAGTGATGAAGCCCAGTGGATACTCATCCAAAAACAAACCAAAAACTTTCCGCGTGATCAACTTTTGCTTTGAAAAGTACCACGCATCAAATTCGGCTCTGTGTCTGTAAGGAAAATTGTACTGTAAAAATCTCGGATCATCGTGTCTTCCCCATTTTGCAAATTCATAGACGTCTTTCCTTTTGAATTTCCTAAAAACTAATTCCAACTGGTCACCTCATCTGAGATGTATTTGCAAACTTCGTAAATTTACCGAGCCATGCAAGATAAATTTTACCCGTTTCACCGTTTCTTTGTTTGGCGATGATGATCTCGCCAATGCCTTTAAGCTTTTCGTCAACTGTATCGGGATTGTAATACTCGTCCCTGTAAAGGAACATAACCAAGTCGGCATCCTGCTCAATCGCGCCGGATTCACGAAGATCTGATAGAATTGGTCTATGATCGGCTCTGAGTTCAGAGGCTCTGGAAAGCTGGGATAAAGCGATAACGGGGCAGTTCATTTCTCTAGCGATACTCTTCAGCGATCTGGAAATCGTCGAGATCTCTTGCTGTCTATTTTCCTGTTTGCCACCGCCGGACATGAGCTGAAGGTAGTCGATCATGATTAAGTCAAGGCCTTGATTCATCTTAAGTCTACGGCACTTTGACCGTATCTCTGCAACGGTGATACCCGGTGTATCATCGATGAATATCTTGGATTCTCCGAGTTGCGCACTGCTTCTCGCGAGCTTGAACCAGTCGTCATCTTCAATTTGACCCGTTCTGATATCGCCGATTGAGACGAGGGATTGGGCACTCAATAGACGCTGAACCAGCTGGTCAGCTGCCATCTCCAGACTGAATATGGCAACGCTCTTCTTCTCTTTCACTGCTGCGTGCTGGCAAAGGTTTAGGGCAAACGCCGTCTTACCCATGGAAGGACGTGCCGCGATCAAGATGAGGTCAGAACGCTGAAGGCCGTTGGTCATCTCATCCAGAGCATCAAAGCCCGAAGGGATTCCCGTGAGGGCATTTGGATCCTCATGCAATTGAACGATCTTTTCATAAGTCACTTGAAGGATATCCGAGATGATCTGAAACCCTTTTTTATCTCTATTTTGAGAAATTTCAAAAATACTGGATTCCGCCTCTTCGATGAGCTGCTCCACATCGTGTGAATCGTAACCCTTTTCTACTATATCTGTCGAGGCTTTGATAAGCCGTCTAAGCATAAATTTTTCATGGACGATCTTGGCGTGATTGGAAACGTTGTGGATGAGCGTGCCTACGTCAGATAGTTCTGACAAATACTCAAAGCCACCGATGACTTGTAAAAGTTGATTCTTGGCCAGTTCATCTGAAACGGTGATCATATCCACCATTTTACCTTCGGAAAACAGGCCTTTTATCGTTCTGAATATCTCTTTATGTGCTTCATGATAAAATTCTTCATCAAAGCTGATAATATCCATAACATCGCCGATCAAGTCGCTATCGAGAAGCAGTGAGCCGAGGACGCTTTGCTCTGCGTTGATATCATGTGGCATCGTTTTTAAGTTCATTGATTAAGCTCTCCTTAACGATCATTTGGTTCTATTATACACGAAAGATTGCCCATTAACTATGGGATAAGCTTATCAATTTTAAAAGCTCTGAGTTTCAGGTAGGCCATTTTGCCTTTCCTGTATTTATAAGCCTCCGTCGCTACCTCAACATGGCTTGTTGCCGTGTCGATGGCCTTTAAGATCATATCGGAAGTGACTTTTTCCTTACGGTCGTAGAGAACTTTAAGCCAAAGCGCAACTTCATTTTTTGGAAATGCAGATCGCGTGAATACCGATTCTGGTTCAGAGGTCACATAGTCTTTTGACTGTGCTGTCAAATATGCGAGATAATAGAGAATTCTAATGGCATAGGCATGCGATGTACGTCTGCGCAAATACGTCAGTGGCAATCTGGATAGCACGATCAAAACTGTGACTATAAGCAAGCCACTCATCACGATAACAACCGTTTTCCATCGGCTTTTTGTGTCGATGGTATCATTTTGTTGAACGCCACCTAAATCACCTCTACCACCGTCACCCTCAGCCAACAAGTCTTCGAGATCGATTGGCGCTTCAGTGGCTGATGGATCATCACCCGGTGTGACGCCATCGTTTCCTTCTTCTTCAGCACCTAGAAGCTCTTCAAGGGATGGTGTTGCGTTTGCTTCACCAGCTTCACTATAGATCGGTGTGCTTTCGAATACGACCCATCCATAACCATCCAAATAGACTTCTGCCCACGCATGGGCATCGCGTTCTGTGACTTTGGAGTAATCACCTTCTGGATCCACTTCATTTGGGTCGACTCTAAAGCCCTCTACATAACGCGACGGAATGCCATTTATGCGAGCAAGTATCGCCAAGGAAGACGCAAAATACGTACAATACCCCTTCTTGGATTCAAAGAGAAATTCAGAGACAAAGTCACGTCGTTCCCTGTTGCTTAGCGGCGTTAAAGTATACGTGTAATTTTGTGATAAAAACTCTGTGATCACGGTCATCTTCTCATAATCAGTCCCTCTTAAACCACCGAGAGTCAGCGCGAGTTCAGTCGTACGCGGTTCGATTCGATTGGATAGCTGCAAGTAGTCCACCTCTGGTGCTTTATAAAAGTCACGACCAGTTGCACTGAACGTATAGTCTTTGAGGAATTTAACAAAAGAGCCCGCTTTATAAAAGGCTTCATTTTCACCAGATACATACACTTTTTTGTTGCCAAGGCTCGTCTCATATAGCCCCATCGGCGTGAAAAGGGTCACCGTCTTGGTCTCTTTTTTATTGATTCGAATCGCACCACTGATCTTCTCATAGGCACCGGATTTTAGAAGTTCGATATTGCTCGGGTCACTGAGATAATATTTGAAGTCATTTTTATATACGGTGCCATTGTTGACCCATTTGAGGCCATCATAATGGTCTTTTATCGATGTTTTTAAATAGACGGCCTTATCGATTTTTTGATCAAATTTTACCCAAAAGATTGGATCTTCCACATTGATGGGACCTACGGGTCCACCGAGGATATCTGCAGTGCCGCTAAAAGCCGTTTCTTGAAGCGAGTACATTTTAAGCTGGTTGTTTAAATAACCACTTCTTGCGCCCCACAAATTCGGCGTCAAAATATCGACGATGAGATTCACCTGCTTGATTGGAAAAACTAAGGTTATCGCACCAGATAAAAATATGACCACCAATCCAGTCAAGACACTGGTAAGCATGAGCTTTTTGGCTGGGTAGTAAGATGTGTTGTATTCAGGATGTGCCTTAAGTAGCTTTTCATGATGATCCATGATAAAGAATGCCACGACGCCGCCAAAGTATAATCCGGTGATGATCCAAGGCAAATCGATAAACTGGTACCAGAGCCATACGTATAAAACGATCGGTACCATAAGAAGACCTTTGAAAAATTTCACTTCAAAAACCAAACTGAGTAAAATCGTCAATAATAGTGCAAGTACGATCAACAAATAGAATTCATATTTTTTATTTGGTGTGATCTTATCTCCATTTATAAGCTGCTTTTCGAAGCGTTCAAGAACAACCCATTTTCCAAAGGTTACGGCATTTTCATAATCCAAGAAGTCCCTAAGCTCGTGAACAATTGCGACATCATGTCTTTTAAGCGCATCGTTTTTTCCCTCTGCTTGGTTCAGAACTTGAGTGCCATTTTGAAGAACCAAGTCTTGATCACTTTGTCCATTATATTGCGTGAGGGCATAATCCCCAGCATAGATGAGAAGCACGATGATGATCAATGCAACCATAGCTTTGATGGTGATCGATTGAAAGCGCTTTAAAAAATAGACGCCTAAATAGGTGATGAGGGTGATTGCAGCAAATACAAACACATCCACTTCAAGTTTTATAAAGTGATTCGCAGTTAATATTAAAGCCAGAAATATCAAATAGCCCGTCAGCCATTTTGCAAATCTAGATTTGTTGTTAAGGCTGCTATTGCTTACTTCTAGCGAATTTTTATTTGGCAACAATTTCCATCTAGCGTTATTGTCCATAAGTCACGTCCATGATTTGATCGATGTAGTGGTAACGGATTGACGGATCGTAATAGTTTGAAAGCATTTCTCTCATTTCAACCGATTTTGGTGTAAATGTAAAAATATCAAGTACTTGACCACGCGGTTCCAATGTATCTATGAATTCTCTTGTTACATTTTGCGTAATCAGGACAAGTGTATTTTGAACACCACTTTGTTCAATGAAGGCCTCTGAGATCTGTGCATTGACATAATTTGCAAATGGCGTATCACAACTACATTCAAAGCTCGTAAATGCCTCTAAAAAAGGCTGAAAGTCAGATGCGTTATTGCCTTCCATGATTGTCGCGAAGCCATTGTTCAACATGACTTTAATCTGAATCGCATCATCCAACATTTCCTTTACGAGCGACACAGTGAAAGAAACCATGCGCTCCTCATCGTCAAGGTTAACGACTGGTTCTTTGCTGCCATTGACCAATACGACGAGTTTGGTGCTCACTGTCTGCTCAAATTCCTTTGTTTGAAGATCTTCCTTTTTAGCGCTGAGTTTCCAGTGGATGTTTTTGAGCTGGTCACCCTGCACATATGGTCTAATATTGATGAGATTTGTACGGTCTTCAAGCGTTCGCATATTGGATTTGAGTGTTCCGTAAAAATCTTGAGATTGAAGCAATTTTTCTTTCAATTTTACGACTTTTGGATAGACGGTGATATCGATTTCTTTATTGAAATCAATGGTGCGTTTATCCAGCATCAATGGGTCATAAATCTGAACTTTGACTTGTCCAACCTTATAGTAGCCGCGATATTTGCAGACGATATCTTTTGAGAAATTGATTTTATCGAAGTTTCCGAAATAGGCAATTTCCCTAAGACTCGACTCAGTATTCATACGTTTATCGAGTTTAAAATCAATGATGGCATGCAAAATAGGCACAAAGCTCGTATTTGAAATCTTATAATCGATATTGATTGCATCGCCAGAATGGACAACATTCTCGCTTGCATAATAAAGAATATATAAATTTCGCTCATTGTGCCGGAGTATTAGACCCATGCTCAACCAGACAATGCCAGTAGTGAAAAGAAAATAATAGAGTGTTTTTCCGCCTGAAAGCACTGCCACCACTAACAGAAAGGCCATTAGTATATATAGTATTCTCTTAAAGCCTTTAGTCATATGCGCTTCTCCTCCCAGTATGCATCAACGGATAACTTTTGGCACTTCCACAGATTCGACGATTTCCTGAAGTAAAGCTTTTAAGCCAACACCACGATATAAGGCTTCACCTTTCAGAATCAAGCGATGGCCAATTACGGTTTCAAATAGACTGCTGATATCCGACGCGATGACAAAATCTCTGCCTTCTAGATATGCTTTAGCTTTTGCGCCATTGAATAGATGAACAGAAGCTCTAGGACTTGCACCCAACTTGACTGTTGGGTGTTCACGCGTTGCTTTTGTAAGTTTGACGATATAGTTCTTAAGGGCTGGGTCGACATAGACTTTTTCCATATCTGCCATTGCTTTTTCAAGTGCTTCACGGGTAACCACTGGGTTGATGACTTCTGGCGTCTCTTTTAATGTTAAAATGTCTATCTCTTCATTTGTGGTTGGATAGCCTAATGAAATGCGCATCATAAATCGGTCGAGCTGTGCTTCAGGAAGTGGGAATGTTCCTTGAAGCTCAATAGGGTTTTCAGTCGCGATAACGAGAAATGGTTTTTCAAGAATCAAGGTCTTGCCATCTATCGTCACTTGAGATTCTTCCATCGCCTCGAGCAAGCTAGATTGTGTCTTAGGGGACGTTCGATTGATTTCATCAGCCAACAAGACATTTGTGAAAATTGGTCCTTCATGAAAGACGAATTTTTGTTGCTCTTTTGAATAGATAGATACGCCGATTAAATCGGATGGCATAAGATCCGGTGTAAATTGAATTCTTCTGTAGGTGCAATCCATGGCGCCTGCAAATGCTTTTGCCAATGTCGTTTTGCCAAGACCAGGCAAATCTTCTATGAGAACATGGCCACCAGAAAGCATCGCAATCATGATACTGTCTATAGCGTGATCTTTCCCGACTAACGTTTTCTTGATTTCGTTTTTAATTGATTGTATCATGCGCCACCCCTTAGTCTGATTTTTCTGACAATTTAGACTATAAAATAAGAAGATCCTAAGATCTTCCTATTTTTTATGTCGATTCCCTGTTGTCTATTTAATAATACCCTATTTTTAAGAAAAAGTGCTTTAAGTTTTATTTATATTTACATAGAATGATATGATCCTATTACGATTTTGTCGCATAAAATCGTTGACGTCGTCTATGACACCGAAAGCTCAGTCAAAAACTTATCCTTCTATGACGTGAACCTTGATTTGTGCTGTTACTTTTGGATATACCTTGATCGTCACATTGGTCGTTCCAAGTGTACGAATTGGCTGATCCAAAGCAATTTTCTTCTTGTCGATATCGAGTTTGTGTTTTTCTTTAATGAGATCTGCAACGTCTTTATTTGTAATAGAACCAAACAATCTGCCGCCTTCTCCAGCTTTCGTTTTAATCGTAATTTCCAGCTTGCTGATATCTTCTGCTAGTTGTTTTGCAGCAGCGAGCTCTTCTTCAGCACGTTTCACTTTTGAAGCATTTTGGTGCTCCAATAATTTTACGTTGCCATCAGTTGCTTCTTTTGCCAAACCTCTTGGAATGAGGTAGTTTCTAGCGTGTCCGTCACTTGCGTTGATGACATCGCCCTTTTTTCCCGTTCCTTTTATATCTTGTAATAAGATTACTTTCATTTTGTTACCCCTTCCATAAAATATTGGTCTATGCTTTGTATGAGTTTGTCTTTGATGGCTTCAATATTGGTATCCTTGAATTGAGCGCCTGCGATTTCTAAATGACCGCCACCGCCCAACATTTCCAGTATGACCTGCACGTTGATATCGCCAAGTGAACGTCCAGATATGAATACCGTGCCGTCCATTTTCTTCGCGATGACAAAAGAGGTATTGATGCCTTTAATATCGAGTAGGTCGTCCGCCGCTTGCGCTGCTATGAGCTGTATGCTCTCACTCTGAATATCGGATGTAGAAATCGCAATAGATTCTGTATAGCGTATAGCAGTGCCCACGATGGCAGCCTTATCGATGAATGTTTGTAGGTCGTCTTGGAACAGTTGTCTAACTCTCGTTGTATCCGCACCTTGTCGCCTTAAATAGGCAGCTGCATCAAATGTCCTGACACCCGTCTTGATGGAAAAATTCTTTGTGTCCACGGTGATACCAGCGAGCAGTGCGTCTGCTTCCTCTTTTTCAATGTGTGGCTTGTTTTCCATATACTGAAAGATCTCGGCGACTAGCTCGGAAGTACTTGAAGCGTAGGGTTCCATATACTTAAGTACGGCCTTATCTATAAACTCTGTACTGCGTCTATGATGGTCGATGAGTACGATTCTATCGTTGTCTACTATGAGCTCTGGACATTCTGTCAAACTCGGCTTATGTGTATCCACTACGACAATCAGTGTGTTGTCATCCACTATATCGACGGCTTGTGTCGAGTTGATCAGCTGGTAAATGCCTTTGTCTTTGACCGTTGCATGTAGCGTTTGAATGCCCTCAGTGACTTCGTTGAGAACGATAAATGCTTCTTTCCCTCTGTTGATGACACATCTGTAGACGCCAAGTGCTGAACCGAAAGAATCCATATCTGGGGATTTGTGTCCCATGATGATTACTTTTGAACTCTCGTCAATCAGTGCTCGAAATCCGTGTGCAATAACACGTGCTTTCACACGGTTCCTCTTTTCAACGGCTTTTGTCTTACCACCGTAGAATTCAAAGGTATTTTTTTTACGAATGACGACTTGATCGCCACCTCGACCGAGTGCAAGTTCTAGACAAGCATAAGCATCTTCTTCAAGTGAAATCGGCGTCTTGCCGTTAACACCGATACCGATACTCAGTGTTACAGGTATTTTATTGCCGACATCGATCTCTCTGACTTCATCAAGAATAGAAAATCGTTTCGCTTCGAGATTTTCTAGATACTTGGATTCGAAAAGAACGATGTATTTGTCTTTTGAATAGCGTTTGATCATGGCGTTCATGCGCGATGCCCATAAATTGATGCGCTTTTCTATCTCTGATGTAACAAACGGAATCTTGTCTTCTTTCGTTTCATTCATGACATCTTCGAAGTTGTCGACATTTATGAGTGCCATAATGTGTTTCTCTTCATCATACTTCATTTTCAGCTGCGTGAGCTGGGTTGTGTCAAACCAATAAAGCATGATGACCATATTTTGAGGCGTTTCATCTTCAAGATTCACCATATTGGCAAATACGTTGAATGATTTATCGCCAATTTTAATGCCTTCTTGCTGTTCACCACTCTTGAATTGATCCAAGGCTAAAGCGGGAATCAGAGAAATGATGCTTTTGCCAATCACGCTTTTTTCTGAGACCATTTCTGTAAACTTAGAGTTGTACCAATTGATTTTTCCATCAATATCTATGACGACAAGTGGAACTGGTAAGTTAAATACAGCATATCGTGCCGCGCTGTCGATATTTGTGGACAACGTTTCGATATATTTACGCCATTTTCTGGATTTGTTGCGATCAGATAACCAATTGTAAACGATTAAACCAATCAACATCAAAAGCCCCAATATACCTAAAAGCGTATTGTAGTATCCGACGCTGATAACGAGCATAGCAATAACTACTAAATACAAATTCATCGTCTCTTTAAACGGATTGATCATCTTGTTATTCCCCATTTGTTGACCTCATGGTTTCTTATTTCTAGTACGTGATAGATTTTTAACCTATACACGATCTTGCTTTTTTTCAAATTTCCTTATATCCATCAAAACATCGAAAAACCCTAGAAATGCAATATACTGAATCATTCCAACGAAAACGAGAAGGACGATTAGCACAATACCAGTCACTTTGCCTGTTCTTTTTTTCATCCAATAATAGATGAGTGACATCCCTTGAACAGAAAATATCGCCGCAAACAGATACGCTAAATTAGCGGATATGAGTTGTGCATCTACGAGCTTAAAGTAACCTAATATAATTGCCAATAGCATCATCCCGAGGCTACCGTAAGCCAAGTGCTTTGGATATCTAAATTGATCAAACGTACCGAGCGGTACACGATCAATATTTAACCGTTTAAGTATTTGGTGAGAGAATACCAAATTCGCAGCTGAATAAAACATTGCCATGACCATCAATATGGCAGGCATGACGAGCTTCATCAGATATAGCATACTGTCCATGAGCTTTTGAGCTTCTTCAAGTGAAGCTTGTGAGTCGACACCTAAGCTCTCAACTGCTGACGTCAATTCAGCCTGCATGTCCATAGACATCTTAAAGCTCGTTTCAATCGTTTGCATGAGTGAGACGCCTGTTGTCAATTCTATCAGTGAAAAAACGCTGAAGAATCCTGCTGCTGCACATATACTGCCAATCAACAAAGTTACCAAGTTCTTCTTTTTGTACTTCATGGCAAGTCCCATTGGAAAACCCACGATCAATGCCATGCCACCCAGTGCGATGCTGCTTATGAACGTGACGGCCATGCCAGCTAAAATGATCGCAACAACCGCGGATACGACCACGTAAACCGGTCTATTTTTCATGGTGAGTATGATGACGGGCAATGGTAAAAACATTCCCATAATGCTGCCTATGACGGGTATATAAAATGCCGCGATGATTAAAACCGCAATAAGTGCCGCAAACAACCCTGCTTCTGTAATTTCCCTTGTTCTGCTCAAAACGATAGCCTCCGCAATTATTCTCATCACTATTGATTATACACTATTTGGAGCACTTTTTAATCCCTTGAATCAAAAAAATTAAACGCTGCCCAGCTAGGCAGCGTCTTATTTAGTCGTTCACAAATGGTAAGAGCGCGATAATTCTTGCTCTTTTTACTGCGCTTGTAACCATTCTTTGGTGCTTCGCGCAAGTACCTGTTACTCTTCTTGGCAATATTTTGCCTCTTTCAGTAAGATACTTTTGGAGTTTCTTTGTATCTTTATAATCGATAGATTCTACTTTATCTTGACAGAAAGCACAACCTTTTCTTTTTCTACGTCTTTTAATCATTTAGTTTTCCCTCCTTCTACTAGAATGGAACGTCATCATCGTCTTCAATGGACTGAAAATCTTCAAAATTTCCCGCTCCGAAGCTAAAGTCGTCATTTTTGCCGCCTGATGCTGGTGTTTTTTCTCCCCATTCGAGGAATTCAACTCGATTTGCAAGAACTTCAGTCGTATATCTTGTCTCGCCAGTAGTTGCTTTATATGAGCTCGTTTGAATCGAGCCCTGTATTGCTACGAGTTTTCCTTTTGCCAAATATTGAGAACAATTTTCTGCCTGCTTACCCCAAACGACGATTCTTATAAAATCGGCTGTAGGTTTGCCTTGGCTTTCAAATTCTTGTTTTTTCTCTCTAGTCAATCCTTTATCGATTGCCATCGTGAAGTTGGCTACTGCCATCCCGCTTCCGGGAACAAATCTGAGTTCTGGGTCTCTTGCCAAACGCCCGATTAATACTACATTATTCATTAATGAGCCCCCATAGTCAATTATTTGTCTTCTAAATTGATGACGATATAACGGATAACATCGTCAGAAATTTTGAAATTTCTTTCGAGTTCTAGTGGAAGCGTTGGGTTTGCTTTAAATGTAACCAAAACGTAGTAGCCATCTCTGATCTTTTCGATCTCGTATGCTAACTTTCTGTTACCCCATTCTTCTACTTTTTCTATTTCGCCATCAGCAGATATGATTGCTTTGAATTTCTCAATCACTTCAATTCTTTTTTCTTCTTCTAATGATGGTCTTAAAATAAAAATAGATTCGTATTTTCTCATCTTTTACACCTCCCTGTGGACATAATGGCCCTGTGGTTTAAGGGCAGAGAAGTAGCGACACCATTGTCGCACTTACAACATTAGAATTATATCACTAGTCATTTAACATGACAAGTCTTTTTTTACATTGGAAATTGTACGTGTACAATTTCATCATTTAGGAATTTTCTCGCCGTTTCGAACGATTTCTTTGATACGCTTCTCAATTTTTACACGTGGTATCCAGATTTCCTTTTCGCATTTATCACATTTTATGATAAAATCCATCCCGACACGAACGATGACAAAGGTATTGCTGCCACATGGATGCGGTTTTTTCGTCGTTATTTTGTCCCCGATTTCAAGTTTCAATGGCATAATCAAGCCCCCCAGCCCATAGTGACAATCTTTTGACCGCCTTCGTTTATGACGAATTCTAACAATTGTAAACCCGTTTTGTCTTCATCTTCAAGTTCTTTCAAAATCGCAGGCAAATCCTCTGTTTCGAATTTGAGAGAAAGGCCGCAACTCGCGCTGACTTCCCTCGGTGTGGGTATGAGCTCAATCGCAAATTTAAGAAGTAACAATCGCTCAAAATGAATCGCTTGATGCGTTGAACTAAATGCGATGATCATGTAAGTAGAATACATATTGTGGTGATTCCTTTCCTAGCTATAATGTGATGGTATTGTTAGCGTCCGCCATCAGCTCGACGATTGCGTACATGTTGGAGATCGTACCCACCTGCAGCATTTCTTTCAAATGGTAATAATCA
Organism: Acidaminobacteraceae bacterium; assembly: GCA_942493125.1. Lineage (GTDB taxonomy): Bacteria > Bacillota > Clostridia > Peptostreptococcales > Acidaminobacteraceae > Fusibacter_C. Next base: position 2,110,738 of record OW818667.1, read on the forward strand.
AGACAAGTGCCGCAACTGTGAATCTCAGTCCCCATTTCAGTGAGTTTTTTAAGGTACTCTATTACCTGAGGATTTGAGGTTGGCAGATAGACGCCAGAATTGATGAATATGATCGCTTTAGGATAAGGTTCGTATTCGGATAGTGCATAAAAGTAGCTCTTGATGAGTACTTCGCCAAGCTCTCTCTCGCCGTCACCTAAGACGTCTTTGCCAACTAGAATAACTAGGTTGGCTAAATCTGGTCTTTTCTGTACCATATCTTCAACTGTCCCCGCATATGCACCTTTGAAAATGCTGATTTCATAATTGCCCTCAGCTTCAGAAACGCTATAATGCAGTTTCAAACTTTTTGCTAGTTTTGAAACGTTGTCCTTAGCTACTGCATTGTCGACAACCGTAATGATGTTACCCTCTTTAATGCCCTCCAAAGCCTTTTTCGTTTCTATAACAGGTTTTGGACATACTAACCCACGCGCATCAATTTTAACTTCCATTTTCAAGGCTCCTTTAGTTAAATTGTCCTTTTAAAAGGATATGATTAAAGACATATTGTAAGATGTTGTATTTGTAAAAATAGATTGCAAATTGCGACGATTCAATGGCAATAAGTGTATCCCCAGCCCAATCAAATGTGCGTAGATACGTCAACATCGCCATTATGAAATACACGCTGACGATTCCGATGACTGAGCCGAGCAACAAACCACCGCCATTATTTAACTGTTTGATGATCGGCAATTTTGATACAAATTTTCCTATGACTTGTGCAAAACTGAATAACGACAGTAGGATTAATATTAATAGAAGAAAACCGAGTCCGTATAGGATCATCTGACTCATATGAATCGTTGCTTCATCGACAAAACCCGTCGTTGAGTGAATCACTTTTTCTGCAAGGCCCAATCTAATTTTCTCTTCAAAATCCATAGGGACCTTTAACGTCTCTATGGCAGTATTCATCTGCATAGAATCAAGTGGTTGCGGTGTAGTGGGTTCAAATTTAAGCATCTCGAAGAGGTATTTGCGAACGTGTTCTTTTATCTTGTCCGTTGGATCGCCGAAAATTGACAGAAGCGTATCAGTGAATTTTACATAGAACAGCCTCGCAACAATAATTGAGGCAATCCATTTCACAAACTCGATAGCTGCGACGATAAATCCCTTTTTCCACCCAAAGTACATGCTGCCTAGTAGTATGGCAAATACGGCGATATCCGTCCAATTCATAAGTGCTGTCCTCCGACTTTACTTCGATTATTTCAATGTATATATATCCAAATGATTGATATACTCTATCGCGAAACTCTTGCTTCCAAGCAAATGGATATCCGATATCTTTTCTGAGCCAATATAGCTCTCTACGACTTTTCCTGCCATATTGACGATTGCGACGCGCTCCGTATTAAATGCTATCAAGTTCTCACCAAATGGTTTTAAACCATCAATTGGTGTAATAGGCGGTTCAAAAGTGTTCAAGATTTTGCCATCCGGACTCAACTGTACAATTCGGTCTGATTTGGCATCAATTGAGGCAGTCTGGGGTTGCTTTAGGTATAACCAAGGCTGCTCCTCAAGTATAAAACTGCTGATCGTTTGCTCGGAAGCAAAAGTGTTTTCGAGTTTACCATCAAAACCATAATACAAAATACCTGTATCGGACAAGATCGCAATATGATTTTTAAACAATTTCATATCAAAAGCGATTTCTCCTGATATGTTGCTACCACTCGTTATATTACCTCCAAATGAGGCTAATACCAGCTTTGAGTTAAATTCTTTTCGCGTTAAATCAAGTAGAACAATCGCGATATTTTGCTTATCGATATCCAAATCATAGTCGATGATGACCCCTTTTGGAAGAATCGTGCTACAAACGGTTTTTAACTTTTTGTCGAGCAAAACGAGTTCATTGTTTGCCTTAAGAACACCGAAATAAGCATCCTCAAAACTTTTAATGGATTCAATAGCACCAAGTGCAAATCGCTTCGCAATGATCTCGCCATCCCGATTGATGACGAACACATCTCCTGCTTTTTTTTCAGCGAGAACGAAATAGTCAGAACCCGCTGCGACGCTAACATTTTGTGAGGATACATCTTTTTCCCAGAGTATTCTTCCATCACTGGATATATACTGAACTGACGTTCTACCAACGATTAAAAACGCATCTTCAATCGTAAAAATCTGCGCGCGATATTCGAAATCATTATTGAGATTGAAAAAAACTTGGTTGGACCTTTTATAATTTTCATCTACGAGTTTTGATGCTTGTGACACAATATTCTCAAATTGCATGACAAACAATATGCTAATCAATAAAATCAGCCACGATAGACCATGCCCTCTCTTCATAGATCCTCACTTTATGATTCGTTCTCTTGTATAACCTCATGTGTTAACTCAGTATCAGCGTCTCGTCTTTGTTTCGGAGGTTTTTCACCAAAATAAAGATAGAAGTACGTCTTGATACGGCCATTGTATAATTTTCTATTTTTTGTTGAGCGAATGCCAAATGCCTTTTCAAAATCTTCGTACGACGTAATGATATATTTTGACCATGTTTTATAAGGGGCAAAAATGTCCCCCATCAACTGGTACAATTTTTTAACTTCTTGAAGTTCATTTAAACGCTCACCATACGGTGGGTTACAAATGATATAGCCGTACTGGTTTTTTGTGCTGAAGTCTTTTACATCGCGAACTTGAAAATGAACGATATCTTCAACGCCCGCAAGCTTTGCATTTTTTTGTGCAATTGAGACAGACCTTTTATCAATGTCATATCCTTCAAGCTTAATGTCCAAATCTTGCTTGATTTGCTCACGCGCTTCAGATCTTGCCGATTCCCATATTTGAGGATCGATGAGACGCCATTTTTCTGAATCAAAAGGACGATTCAAACCAGGTGCAATATTCTTCGCGATCATCGCTGCTTCGATGACAATCGTTCCGGAACCACAAAACGGATCAATCAAGTGTATTTTAGATTGCCACTTGCTTACAAGTAGTAAACCTGCTGCTAAAGTTTCTTTTAAAGGTGCTTCATTGCCCTGTTCTCTATAACCACGTTTATGAAGGCCAGCCCCTGATGTGTCGATGCTCACGGTCACTTCATCTTTCAATATGCCCACAAGAATGCTGTAGGTTTCTGCTGTTTCTTTAAACCACTCTACTTTATATACGCCTGTCAATCGTTTTACAATAGCACGCTTGCTGATACTTTGTATGTCCGATAGACTAAAGAGCGCCGATTTGACTGATTTTGCGTTGACTGGAAAAGTCGCGTCCACTGGCAAATAAGCTTCCCAAGGAAGCTTAGCAATTTGATCGAATAATTGCTCGAATGAAGTTGCTTTAAACTGACCTACCATAATAAAAACGCGTTCAGCTGTTCTAAGCCACAGATTTGCTTTTGCAATGCCCATCTCATCTGCATCAAATAAAACGCGACCATTTTCAACGACGACATTTTCAAAACCCAACTCTTTAATTTCTTGTCCTAAGATTGCTTCCATTCCAAACACTGCCGTTGCAATACAACGAAAATTCATAATTCACCATCCATATTGTTTGTTTCCATTTCGTTTCACATTTATATTCCATTATAACACAAAAGGAGGCAATATCGCCCCCCAATCATTTTTCCTTTGATACACTTTAAAAATAGTTGTCGACGATATTTTGTAGCTTTTCATCGCTAAGTGGTTTCGGATAATACTCATCAAAACCATAGTCTCTGAGAAACTCTCTCTCGTTATCGACAAGTTTATTTGAAATCGCGACAATAGGCGTATTGTGCTTTCTGCGCCTTTCAATCTCGTCATAGACTTTGAAACCATCACAATTTTCTATGAGTACATTGATAATCGTCAAATCAGGTTCGATTGTAAAATACTGCTGGATTGCTTCATCACCAGTATGTGCAAAATAGACGTCATAGTTCTTAAATAATTCAAGGGACAACATTGGCTTTTCAAAATCGGCTATTAAAAGTTTCTTTTTATGATGATAGATCTTAACATTATCTTCATTGCGTGGGATGACTTTATCATAGCTCAGTGTCATATCGATGTAAAACGTATCATCAAGTCCAGAAGACATCTCAAGTGTTCCATTTAAATCGTCCACTATTTTTTTTGCAAGATTTAATCCCAATCCCAAGGAATATTCCTCAATACTTTCGAACTGATTATTTAAATCAAGATCAAAATAATCTAGAAATTTTTGACGCTTTTCAATATGAATGCTCGTTTGTATAGAGATTTTCAGTACAACTTTTGAATGCGTTTGTGAGATATCCGAGACTTTGATTTCTATGAATTTCCTATTTGATATATGTTGTGAAAATTCTAATAGATAAGCAACTAACAACTTAAACCGAAATGCGTCACCAATCATGATATCTGGCAACGATTCTGTCATGATGAGCTTGTAGTCAGGCAATATTTGTGTACTACTCGGCAATACAACTTGAGACAACGTCTCCTCTACAAGATTTCTGATGATAAATGGTTCTTTTTTTCCTGAAATCTCTCCGTTTTCAAATTTCGAAAACAGAAGCACTTTATTTAGTGTTTCATATAGCACTTCAGAATTCAATTTAAGTATATCTAGATACTGCTTTTTAAGATCTTCGTTGTCATTTTCGTTAAGCACTTGAAAAAAACCGATGAAAGAACGTAAAGGCACACGCATGGCCTTTGAAAAATTCATCATCAAATTGTTTATGTTATCATGCTTTTGCTTATTGGTTTCCAGAAGCGCTTCTAATTCTGTAATTTTATCGACGATGCTCTCCGCTGAGCGATTCTTATCTTCTGAAATGTATTGTATTTCTAATATGCCTTGAAGTTTGTCTTCTCTAATAATTGGAATAAAATGAACTGAGGTGCCGTTCACATACAGGTCGTTTTGTTTTAAACTCGTTGCGCTCGCCTGCATCAAGCATCCAGGGCACATTTCTTCAAAGCCAAAAAACACTTGATAACATTTCTTGTCCAATAATTCAAAATAAATATCTGAACTATAGTTGTTTGCCCAAAGAACTTTGAATTCCGTATTTACTATAAAAGCCGGTGCATGGATATCGTTTAAGCAATCCTGAATTCTAAACTGACTGCCAATGCTCTTTAATCTGATACGTTCATTTTCAAGATTCAACTGCTTGATTTCATGAATCAACGATTCTCTTGAAAGGCGACTATAATCCATAAGCACCTCCTGATATTTAGGAAACTACGTAAATCTAATTATAATAGCATTATATCAAACTATCTAGGTAAATATCCATTCAATATTCATCGACTTTTAGTTACTTCAACTCTTCCGTTGTCTCTTAATCGAATGATTTCCTCAATAATATGGCTTTCTCCTTCTACCAGTACGAAGGCTGGCAATGTAGAAAAATTGTTTTTTTGCATCATCTCTTGATCATAATACCCCTTCACGATAACTTTGCCAATATGGCTAAGCTGTCCTTCAAGGCTCACATGAACAAGATCCACCACTTCACCATTCGTTACTTCCCAACACATAATCGCTTCAGGCTTGAGGGCTATAGCCGTTATTGAATGCCCCTTTGATGGTGTGAAGAACATCTGCTCGGTTATCATATTTTTACTTAAAATTGTCCCCTTAGTCAAACTGATAGCCAGCGTTTTTCCCACGGCTTCATCAATTTGAGTATACGTATTTTCGGTAACAAACACCTCTTGAATTTCCATGATTTCTAGAGAGTCATAATTCAGTACAGAACCCACTTCAAGCGTCTCTTTTAAAACGACTATCGGCACACGTGTATCCATCTGTGCTGCTTTGATTTGATTGATTTCATAACCCGTTATAAGACCACCACTTAGAAGCAATAAAATAATAATGATGATTTTTTTCATACTTCTCCCTTCAATTATTCATAGGCAATTCATAGTTCAATGCAACACTTACTCTCTTTGATACTTTCCCTTTGAGAAGAAATTGCATCTCGTAAGGATACTCAAAGTTCACATAAAGTCTACTTGGGTGTTGATCCTTCAAAAAAACTACCGTGAGGTTTTCAAAATCAATATTGATTGCATCCGTTCTCATCAATCTTTCACTTAAATCAGAATCAAAAGCCGCTAATAATGCGCTATCCAAAACTAGACTTTCCTCGCTCAATGCGTTAGCGTTCAAGTGGAAAAACACATCGAAACAAGCCATTTCAGTTGCCATTTGTACTTTGTGGTTTATCATTCGATAGGCATTCAACTCTTGAACAAATAAATTCATCGGTAAAAGAATCAGCAAAAAAACAAAGAAAACAGTAATTACAAGCCCGATGGACGAAGCACCTCGATCATTACATGACAATTTTGCGTGCAAGATAATCTTGTTTAAATATAAATGTAATCTCTTTATCTGTTCGATTAAATATCGATGATAATCGCTTGTGATTATAAATACTCTCAACTTTAAAAACATGAATCTCTCCTCGTTTGACCTCGCCAATTTTACCATATTCAATTTGATGATCAACAAGTCCCAACTCTTCTATCTCCAAAATTAACTGCTGATAATCCTCTGTGGATAGCCCATTTTGTGACTCTGACATCAAGACGTATTTTCTACATATTGTATCGAATTCAAATTTAAGAATCATGGGTATGACATAGTCAAATGCAACGACAAACAAGGCGAGCAAAACAACCAAAGCTACACCCATTACAACTGTTTGATCAACCCCCATATCAATTTGGAAAGATCTGAGAACTAATTGAATTGGTCCACCATAGCTCCATATCTGACATAATTGTTGTAGCAAAGGTTTGTAACCCAGGTATAAGTATAAAGGCCGCTATGATTAGACCTATTGCTATTCCTATAATGGCACTCATCCCAAATTCACCGCGTTCACATTGAATCAAAGTACCAAAGTATGAACGCCACTTTTTTGCATCTCTTTTTTTGTTCGAATTGTTCTTGCGAACTGTTTTTTCACCTTGATTTAATTGTGATTTTTTCATCCTGTTATCCTCCAAGTTAAATTTTTTAAAATCTTAATTGTACAATTTACTCAATTGAAAATTATATTTGCAGATTTAAGCATCTGATTTATCAATGGCAGAAATAATACACCTGAAGCTGCAGCAACGAAGCAGACGACAGAATAAAAGTACAATCGCTTGATGCGAGTTGTATCTCTCCTCATTTGTGACAAATACTTTTGAAAGAGCATGTGATCGAGTCTTAGAAATGCTTCTTTTGATAAACCACTTATGGCAATACTTTCAAGTATTCCAATCAAGATAAGGCCTTCCTCGTGATTGAATTGATGTCTAAGATACTTTAGTGCTTTCTGAACATCATTGCTTTGCGAGATTATGACTGACATTTGTAGCAATGATTTTCGAAGCTTCTTTGTGCTGACAACCCTGTATAATGTTTTAAGAAGTTCCTCTGGTCTCGATCCTGAAGCTGATTGCAGATACATATATTTATATAACCGATAGAAATTTTTCGTTAGCTCAGTTTGTGACTGTTTTGATTGCATCACATAAAACGGCTTTTTAAATGAGACTTTCAAGACTAATGATTGGACATCCACTCTTAGGAAAAGAACCATCAATAATATGAATAGAGCCACTGTGTTAACTGAAATCACGACAATGCCTAAGTTCACCTAAACCTCCGATCAATATTTTGTAAAGCTTGCCTTTAAAACAAATCCCAGGCCTATGATGACAAACAAAGCAAGGACAGCTGTTAAAAATGAATTGGCTCTATAAAAGGTCAATATATAATCATTGTCTTTAATGATCTTGATTGTGGTTAACACGACCAAAGACATACTAAACAGCGTCATATTTTTTTCATGCTCTAGCGCCACTTTTCTTTTATTAATTTCAATTTGAATTGATGTATACTCGTTTTCTAGGGCTCTCATCAGTTCATGTACATTACCCCTTCTCAGATAGACGATCTCTATATTGGTGAAAAGGTATTTTAAGTATTCATTGCGTGTAACTATTTGTAATCTAGAAAAGGCTTGCGTGGGTGGTAGGCCAAGTTTGATCGTTCGATTAAAAATACTGATGATTTTGACGATGTGTTTATTGTTGATTGTTTGTTCCGCTTCTTGAAGCGCACGCAAAATGTCCTCCGATTTCAACATGCGGGCATTGATTTGAGTCAAAAGATTAAAAATGCCTTTATCAATCGACAAATCCACTCGGTCAATGTATTTTTCTAACAAAAGTATGGGAGCGGCTAAGCCTAATAGCATCATAGTCAAGCCCAAGACGTTCACCATGCCAATCACACAAAATAATGTAACAATCATAATGCACCATAGTAGCAACATTAATAAAAAATCTTGAACCGTCAACCGTTCACTTAAAAAAGTTTGCATGATGTAGCGCTTTTCAACAAAATCTTTTAAGTTGAAATACGTCTGATATGAATGCATATTCAGCGGATGTTTTAATTTGATGGTGCGTATCTCAAGGTGATTCAGAATTTGAGTCATGAGTATGATCACGCAAGCATTTAATAAAATTATAATGCCAATCATATTTGTGCCTCCGCCATACAGTAAACGCACTGCGTCACATAATCTGAAAGATCCTTATCATAGTGGCTGACTTTTATAATTTCTGAAATTTTAAAGGCTTGAATGTAAATGATATAGCCCACACTTCTTGAAATCATTTGCATAAGCTGCACTTGTTTGATGCGCGTTTCATTTTCAATGAGCATTAATAGTCTATCCAACGCATCACGTGCATTGCTTGCATGAATCGTCCCCATCACTCTATGGTCGGTATAACCTGCTTTGATGAAATCCCATGCTTCTCCACCGACGATTTCGCCAATACAGTACGTGTCCAAACTCATCGTCAATCCTTCTCTTATGAGATCAGACAAAGTCAAGGTCTTTCCACCAAACTCATTTTTTTTGATAGATTGCACAATAACATTTTGTTTCTGTGGATAAAGTTCAACATCCGTCTCACATATCAACACTCTTTCATAGTCATCCCCAGAATCGATGAGCGTTCTAAGCAAAGTGGTCTTTCCAGCTGCCCCTTTTCCACAAATGAGCACATTGGCCTTTAAATGGCTTATCTCTCGCAAAATACTCAATGACTTGTCATCTATAAATCCAAGATGTTTCAAGTCGGAATAGCACATGGAACGCGTTGCATGCTTTCTTATATTAAGCGACGTGCCATTGACATTCCTTGGTGGAATACATACATTTATCCTTAAATGATTTATCTTGTCGCTAACACGACAATGACTATCCACTTCATTGATCATGCCGCCATGCCTTATGATGAGTAATTTGCAAAATCTTTCAAACTCGGGTTCACTTTCAAACTTTAATTGTGATTTCTCAATAATGCCTTCTCTTTTGATCAGGACAAAGTCATATCTTGGTATATCAATATCACTAATTTTCGAATCACTTATCAGTGGTTGCAACGCACCATAACCATAAATCGTATCAAAAATTAACTTTTTCACTTCGTCTGGTTCATAAATGCCTTTTTGACTAGAGATGCGTTTCTCAATTTCTTTGTCCAAAACAGACTTGTCCACCTTATTATCTTCTATGTCAGCGATCAATCCTGAAAAATCGATGATAATCTGATCGAGAAGTTTAGAAACAATGGTATTATTCGTGTGAAATTCGCAGATGATTTTACCCTCGTAAGGCACATTCAGACTTTGTATCAATCCCATACAGTCATCCTTTCCGAAATTTTATCCAACCACTTTGAAAAAACGAGCTGTTTTTGGCTATAATGTCCGATATAGCTTTTCTTAAAAAGATGTTTAATCACAGAAGTACTCACTTTCTTCCCTTGAAATATGTCGTCATAAGTCATGATTAGATTTTTACTTTGCGGTAAGCTTTGCTTCACGCTTAATATCTCCATCAGACCGTATTTAAACCTTACATCCGCAATTGATTTTTGACAGGCGATGATATTAATACCGCTCATATGTAGACCAAGCATCGTCAAACTGTCATACGGATTATCGCCAACACTTAAGACAATGGTATTAAATTGATTGTGCAATCTTGAGATCAATAACCTGATTTGCTTTTCGTCGTAATGCTCGTAATTGTACAGATTGTAATTGCCAAGCATCACTCTGATATTATGGCCGCCATATTTCGTAAAGGCATTGATTCCTTGATTGAGATCAAATCCTTTAACCATTGTATCTAAGGCGATATTTATCCCCGTATTATCGATACCAGTTAAATGACTTTTTATCGAAGTCTGCAAACTGTGTATTCCAAATACTTGATCCATACTCGGTTTCATCAAGTCCCCATCAATAACTAATACTTTGGTGCGCGTCTGCTTTGCAATAGATTTTGCAACTGCCGATGCCATTTCAGGACTACCCATGACTGTGATCAAGCCTTTTTTCATATCAATTTTTTTCTTGAGATATCGCTTGTTAGATTTCATAGGCGCTTTAATTGGCAAACCAGATAATCCTTCAAGATAACTCACATCGTCATCTTCCATGCCTTCAAATTGTTCAATGTATGATAGAAGTCGCACACTATTTCGATCTTTGAGTGCTTGATCCATTTTGAGTTTAAATGCACTTTCATCTTCAAAGAAAACACCTGTCAAATTTTTATGATTGATGTCCCTGATCCCTATGAAACTAATGATGCGATACCAATTATGCGCTAAAAGCGTTTCCATAAATGCTTTTGTAGGTTGAGAGATAATCACAAGAATAGGGTTAAGGCTTTCATAAAATGCAAGTTGAAGTGTATAGGCGTTTTTAATCTCAACCATATCCGGATAATAGCCTTTTAGCTTTTGATAATAATCTTCTTGATAACTGTCGTAGTAGATTAATACATGCATTAAGCACCTCACTGGTAAATAATGTAAACAATATATCATCTTTTCCAATTTATGTAAATAACAAAAAAATAAAAATACCACATTTTTAATGATAAATGTGGTATTTCGATTGCATCAAAGGACACGACGTCCTTCAATAGCTTTTGCAAGCGTTATTTCGTCTGCATATTCCAAATCACCGCCAACAGGGATACCATGAGCCAATCTTGTCACAACGATATCAGTGCCTTTTAAAAGCTTAGATATATACATAGCCGTTGCTTCTCCTTCGATTGAAGGGTTCGTAGCGATTATGATCTCTTTAGTTTCGTCACCTTGCAACCTTATGATTAATTCCTTGATTTTTATTTCATTTGGGCCAATGCCCTCCATTGGTGAAATCGCACCATGTAAAACGTGATAATACCCATGAAATTCTTTTGTGTTTTCTATCGCGATTAGATCTCTAGGACTTTCGACGACGCAGATGAGTTCGTGATCCCGTCTTTGATCGTTGCATATGTCGCAAATAACCTGATCTGTGATGTTAAAACAACGTTCACAGTATTTAACCTTCCGTTTGACATCAAGTATCGCTTCAGCAAAACTTACAGCCTGCGTCTGGTCCATGTTGATCACATGAAACGCCAAACGCTGAGCGCTTTTCTTGCCTACACCAGGCAATCTTGCAAATTCATCGATCAACCTGCTTATTGCAGGTATAAATTTAGACATTTGTCATCACCTAAAACAATCCTGGCATATTCATGCCACTTGTGTACTTGCTCATCGTTTTTGACATTGTTTCTTCCGCAATTTTTAGCGCTTCATTTACAGCCACTAAAATGAGATCTTGCAACATTTCGACATCATCCGGATCCACAATTTCTTGCTTAAGTTCAATACTGACGAGCTCTTTTTTTCCATTGACGGTTACTTTGATTGCGCCACCACCTGCAGTCGCTTCAAAAGTTTCAACCTCTAATTTTTCTTGAGCATCTGTCATATCTTTTTGCATCTTTTGGATTTGTTTCATCATATTATTCATATTTCCAGGAATCATTGGTCCTTTACCCTTTGCCATGGTCGTCCTCCTAAATTGTGTGTTTATTTTATTTCAAGCACATTCTTAAAATCTTTGAAATAGTTCTTAATTTGTGCTTCTTTGTCATTTGAATCTTGTGTTGAATCTTGTGTTGAATCTTGACTTGACTCAATTATATCATATTCTAGTACCAATAATTTCTTAACGAGACTCGAAATTTTCGAATTAAGGTATTCTGCGTTTGCGGGTGTTCCAAGCATCGACATAAACATCTTACTCTCTGGCAACAATGAAATCAAACACCTATTGTGATTGAGCTTAACTGGCTGTGAGCCTTGAAGTAAGGGAATGAGTCCTTTCTTTTCAGCTGAAACGCCGTCAATAAAAGCTTGCCACTTCATTTGTATATCCTCAATTGTGATTTCTCGATCAGTGAATTCTATAAAATTTTCGACCATCTTTTCTTCATTTTTCTCTATTGTTAAACTTTCAACTTCAGTTTCACGCTTAATAATAGGTTGTGCGATTGTTTGTTGTTGTGGTTTAATTGTCGTTTGATTTGTTGCTATTTGTTGAGTTACTAATCCGTTAGCAAGTTTGTTTTCGATGCGTTCCACGCGTTCTATCAAGTTTGTAAAGCTCAATTCAGTCTCAGGATACATAAGCTTAACTAAAGTCGTTTCAAAAAGAGCGCGTTTATTTTGAGCGTATTTTAGTGTTTTCGATAAATCAATTAAATGATCCAATGCACGAGATAAATGATTTGGTGTTAAGTTAACAGCTATATCATTAATACTCTCTATATACTCATTTGAAGCATCAATCAATGTCGAGTGATTTTCCTTAACCATCGTTAATATCAATATGTCTCGATACACTTCAATCATTGCACTGATAAATTGATTGAGGTCTTTTCCCTGCTTCATAATGTTGTCAACTGTTAACAAAACTTCTGCCGGTTGTACTGTTTCTAGGAATTGAACCAGTGTTAGTATTTGCGTTTTTTCTACAACACCAAGAATGTCCACAACATCTGCAATCGTCAACTTGTGCTCACTGACACTTAGGCATTGATCTAAGCTACTTAACGTGTCTCTTACTGCACCATCGCTTTTTTGAATAATAAGTTTTAAAGCTTCGACATCATAAGTTATTTCGAGTTTTGTGCATATGTGAATGAGCCTCGTCAATATCTGATCGTAAGACACGCGTTTAAAGTCAAACCTTTGACATCTAGACAGAATCGTTGCAGGTATTTTGTGCAGTTCTGTTGTTGCTAAGATAAATAATACATACTCAGGTGGTTCTTCTAGTGTTTTTAATAACGCATTAAAAGCACCCTGAGATAACATATGAACCTCGTCTATGATGTAAACTTTATATTTGCCTTTAGATGGTGCAAATTTTATATGTTCTCTAAGTTCTCTGATATCGTCAACACTGTTATTGGATGCAGCATCCATTTCAATGACGTCAATGAATTGGTCTTCAAGTATACTTAAGCAATTCTCACATTTGTTACAAGGGTTTCCATCCGTATTGTTTAAACAGTTTACAGCTCTCGCAAAAATCTTTGCAGTGGATGTTTTACCCGTTCCACGCGTACCAGAAAAGATGTAGGCATGCCCATAACTATTTGATACAATCTGATTCTTTAAAGGTATAATAATGTGGTTTTGACCGATGATTTCATCGAAATCCTGTGGCCGCCATTGTCTATATAAAGCTTGATATGACATAATGTCTCCTTAATTAGTCTAATTGATTGACTTCAATGTCATCGATGATACTTTGAAGCCTTTCTCGATTTTGCGTGATCATGCGTTTGAATACGCTTACCATTTCTGGGTCAAATTGCTTGCCTTCTAGTTTAATAAATTCTTTGAGGGCATCGTCAATCGTACGCGCTTTGGAATAGGACCTAGCTGATGTTATGGCATCAAATGCATCTGCTATGCCAATAATACAGGCATAAAGAGGCAATTTATCTATGTTTGATTTGGGATATCCGGATAAATCATATCCAAGATGATGGTATAAAATGCCATCTCTAATTTTTTCATCAAAACTAATCGCTTCTAGAATTTGGACGCCTTTCGTTGGATGTTCTTTGATGACTTCATATTCATAATCCGTCAACCGACCACGCTTGGCTAATATGTTCTGATCAATGCCAATTTTTCCAACATCATGTAACAATCCTGCAATTTCAATATTCTCAATCTCTTCATTACTATAGCCCATTTCTTTTGCGATTTCAACAGCAAATCTAGACACCCTCCGTGAGTGACCTTCCGTATATTTATCTTTGGCTTCAATGACGTTTACAAGCGCTTCTATTGTACCAAAGTACTGCTTTCTAAGCTCATCGTAAATAATAGCGCGTTGTATGACCATGGATGCCTGATTCTTAAACATTTTTAAAATATTGATATCGTTTGCATTCATTTCTTGTCCCGTTGCAAGCACAAGAATCGCAATAATTTCTTGATCGACTTCAAGCGGTGACAATATAAGGTAATTGAGGTTTTCAATATTCGATTCGATCGTTTTTATAGAGGCATTTTTTAACATGTCTTCAGTAAACAGATGTTCTAAATCCAAGGCTATGATTTGCTCTATTGAATATTGTTTTGATGCATATGATTTTAATTGCCACTTTTTTGTATCGTCAAGGACGTAAATGCCACCCAGTTTAATATTGAACAGATAATCAATTCGCTTGATAATATTGTCAAGTAGCGCTTCAATATCCCAATTGCTTATCAAAGACGAGTTGATTTGATTGATATACTCCAGTTCTCTATTTTTGCGTAGAATATTACTTTGTAAAGCAATCTCGTCATTAATCGCCTTACCAACACATAAAAAAGTACCATCCTTAAGTGGCGTTGCTGTGATGCTAATATATTCATTGGCGTTTGGATTTGAAGCTTTCATGAGCATCGATAAAAAAATCGGTTCATTTTGAGATTGAATTATTTTTTCAAGCCATAAATTATTGTCATTTATAGCTTTGTCAGAGTTTTTATTAGCATTTTCAGTTTTAATATAATCTGTAATGCATTTTCCAATAAGCTCCAGATCTGTATATCCCAAGCGCATTGTAAATGCATTGTTAATTTGTAAAATCGTGCCCTCGCGATCGATTCGTATCAAAAATTGTGACGTTAAATCGAGCAGGGCATGATCTATTTTATTTTGCATAGCTATGGCATTTTCCAATACAATCTTCTTTTCAAGTTCATTTTGATGTAGGGCTTTAAATGCCATCATATCATCATGTGTCGCTTGTTCCTGTTCTTTAATTGTTAGAATAAGCTTATCTATGGCATTACTCGCATTCTTTAACTTCAGAATTTTGCGCTCAAAGATGGCATCGCCAAAATTAATCTCATCAAGTATACTAATTTGGTCTATTTCCTCATCAAAAAGACCCTTTATTTTCTTGCTTAGAAACAAGGCGATAAGGCTATCTAAAACGATAAATATGGCGATATGCAATGCCTGTACATGTATGCCTGTCCCCTTTTCAAATGCCATTAAAAACCCGATACCGATAAACAACGAAGGCAGATAGACGACTATTAATGAAAGCAACTTAATTTTATTATAATAGCTCGTTTTCATCGACAACCTCATTTTGAAATATTTTTAATAGCACGTTGTCTTCTTTACTTAACAGATCCGTCATGATACGCATAAATTGCGGTGAATAGATTGAACCGATAAGCGGCTGCATGTCTTCAATAAAATTCGGTGCTTTTTTGTTTGTAGTTTCGTAATTCATATACAAGTCAAAGTCACTCGCTATTCTGATAATCTGAGCATAGTAAGGTTGTTCTGTAATCTCGTTTGATTTTGAATTAAGCAAATTGTAGTCCAAATGATGATGCTCAATACCATCCAAAATATCTTTAGTCAATCCAACTTTTTCAACCATTTTTCGACCTATAGCCCCATGGTTGTCTTTGTCAAAATAGTATTCAAACGAATCGTCTGAAAAGACGAGCTTGCCAACGTCATGTAAAAGTCCAGCCATGTATATTTCATCGACTTCTTGCGAATTTAGGTATAGTTTTTCCGCTATCACTCTGCATATTTCGGCCACTCTCCTAGAGTGTCCATTTATGCGCTCAGATTTAATTTCTGTAGCAGTTACAAATGCCTCAACCGTTTTAAAGTAGTTTGATTTAAGTTTCTCAAACAGTAAAATTTTTTCAAGGGCGATTGTGACATTAATCGAAATGGATTCCAGCAATATGACACTCTCCGAATCGAAATCGTAATCGCTTACGATAGATAAAACACCTAGATTTTTATTATAATTTGTCAGTGGAATATAGGCAACTTTTCGATGATTCAAAATAACTTTCCTAATACCTGGTTCGTCAAAAAGAAGATCTTCAATCCCATTGATGGTCACTATCTTATTTTCATTAAATGCGTAGCCAATGTGTGAATTCGTCGTCTTCATTTTTTCAGTTAAGACAAATTCTTTACTGTAGCCGCTCAGTGCTTTCAACTCAAGTTCTTCATTCTCATTTATCAGTCTGATACTGCATGAATTAAAATTTCCAAGAAATGCTATTTTTTCAATAGCATCTTGTAGGGTAGTTTCAATTGCAATTTGTCCGCTGATAATTTTACTGATTTCATTGATGAAATGAAGATCTCTGCTTTTCTTCAAATAGCTTCTATTCATTACTTTTTCTTGATTTGAAGTCGCCGATACAAAGAGGATATATTTGATGCTTTCTTTGTCAAATAATCGCTTATTCTTGCCTGAAACGGTGACGTCATTGGCCAAGTAAAGAAGGATATTTTGAAAGTCTCTTTTTCTGAACAGGTCAAATTGCTTCTCGCTAATCTTAAGTAAATCATGAATTTGTAGTTTTTGTCCTTCTTCAAATTTAAAACTTTTGGCGACTAAATCATTGTAATAAATTAAGTTGCCATCATAGTCAACAATCCAAATCATTGAAGATAACTTCTCAGAAACTTTGTCATAAAAATCCTTAAGATGCTCTAAGTCACTTTCGAGCAATTGCGTCTTTTCATTTGCATTTTTATATTGGTAAAAAATCTGCTTCACAGCCTTATCTGACGCCGTGAGGGATATTTTCTTTTCTTTGTATACATTCTTAAGATTCATGATTGTGTTTAATTTTTCTATATAATTGGCGTTCAACGCATTAAACTCATCAAATTTGAAATCTGAATCACGCGAACCCAATGCAGCGAACAACGCTTTTTTGTCTGACCGAATGACAGAAATTACCCAAAAAAGGCCTATGCCAATGACAATGATGATAAGCACCCCTGTAAAGCTTAAGAATAATCCTTCTCTCGATAGCCATTCATAGGCTTTGGTTGCCTTTTGATCACTTCCAATAACCAGAGTAAAACTGATTGTCAGAGCTGCAAGCATGCACAAAAAAAGATGACTTATCGTTTTATAAATGAGTTGTTTTTCAAAACTATTTATTCCTGATTTGCGCATGGCAGCTCCTAAAGGAAAGTTTGGTATTCCATTTTTTTTGTTTCTCGCATGAAACAGCGTACGCAATTTCCATGAGTATTCCAGATAGTAAAATTATATTAGATTATTGACTAAATTGAAAGAAGGACTCTACAATTCCCCATAATAATATAAATAAAAAATCATCCACTACCAAATATGGCAGAAGATGATTCTTTAGTTACGCCGTGCACTCAGTTTCGAGCTTGTAATACAAGCGTTAACAAGCCAGTTAACTCAAACCAGGCGACCCTACGGCACATAAATGTTCTCGCTTACCGCTGCTTCCTTCCGGATCTGACGGGGTTCACAAGTATTTATTGCGTAAGACCCAATTATCAACATCACTTAACTTGTGCAGACCCTACAAAACAAGTCCTCAATCTGAGCATCAACCCTGCTACAGCGGATTGCAGGTTACAAGGAACCGCTAACTCCCCGTCTAGCACGGCATATATTTATAATTGGCGGAGAGAGCGGGACTCGAACCCGCGGGGCCATGACAGCCTTACACGCTTTCCAGGCGTGCCCCTTAGCCAACTCGGACATCTCTCCAATTACATACTTATTTAGAGATTCTAAAAATACTACCTTTTAAACCTTCTAGACTTAAAAAAATCGCTAATGATTGTCTGACACTCTTTTTCAAGAATACCGGAGAACACCTCGCAATAATGGTTCAGACCTTCAATTTCGAAAAGATTGAATAATGAGCCACAAGCACCCGCTTTATAATCTGCAGCACCATAGTAAATTTTACTAACGCGAGATTGATAAAGTGCACCAGTGCACATAGGGCAGGGCTCAATTGTAACATATACTTCGCACCCTGTCAACCGCCAAGAGCCTATGTTTAGCGATGCCGCTCTGATTGCATTTATCTCAGCATGTGCTGTAGAAAGTTCTTCAGATTCTCTTGTATTGTGGCCTCTTCCAATTATAATGCCATCCTTTACAACAACCGCTCCTATTGGCACTTCATTAAATTGGTGCGCTTTTTGGGCTTCCAATAAGGCTTCACGCATAAAGTATTCTGGTGTTTTAAGTTTTATTGACATGTTAACCTCTCATAAATGGAATGAAACCCCACAAACCAAATGGTTGTGGGGTCTAATGTCATATGGCGCACCCGAGAAGACTTGAACTTCCGACCTATCGCTTAGGAGGCGATTGCTCTATCCACTGAGCTACGAGTGCTTACTTGCCTCGGCTTCCTTTTATAAAGTGATCGATAAAGTAAATTTCAACACGATCATTTTTAGACTGATTGCCAAAATCTTTATAAATAGGGTATTCCGAACCAAAATTATACACGCTGATCAGCTTTTTATCAATACCCATTTCAACCAATGCCATTTTCACATATAAGGCCCTTGCGAGGCTTAAGTCATCTGAAGCTTTATCCGTTTTGTAATTTGGATAGCCATTCACATGTCCGTCAATTGAAAGTTTTTCATTAGGGTACTTTACCATCATGGCGCGGACTGATGCCAAATCTCCATCGCTTAACCGAACTTCTGATTGGTTTGCTTCAAAAGTAATGGTGATCTTAAATTGCTTTAATTCTTCAAGATCTTGCAAAGAGTAAATGGCCTCAGATGGTTTTTCTGTTGCTTCTGTTGCTTCTGTTGATTCTGTTGCTTCTGTTGCTTCTGTTGCTTCTGTTGCTTCTGTTGTATTAGTCTCATTTTCTGTCGTTTCTTCAGATTTTTCAGTTGTTTCAACAGATTCGATTGTCTGTTCTGTTGAACCCTCTGCACTATCGTAATTTTGAGGCATATCATCTCTTATATAGTTGATAATATAGCTACCTGAATAGACAATCATGATGACAAACGATAGAATAACAAGCCCTAATACAAACTTTCCTCTATTAGTTAGCTTGTAATCTGCCATAGGTTACTTCTTTGGTTTGACAAATTCGACCAAGTTAATGATTTTTTGAATTTCATATTCGATCATAGTATTCTGATCTTCTTGGAATTTCTTGCGATTCTTATTGATTTCTCTTAAATCTTCAATGCGCTTTTCAAGTTCGCGAATCGTCGCATCGTTTCTATTGAAAACTTCTTGAGTCGTTGAAACGGTTTCTTCCAACACGGTATTTAGTGAATCAATCCTTTTATAGGCATCATTTAGCAATTCATCTAAACTGATATTTGAAACATTCATGATATTTAATACTGTCTCACGTTTTATGTCCACTGGTAAATTTTCTGGGATCGCTTTAACGTAAACATCTGTCATAAAGATCGTCTTTTTAAGTTCAGATTCAAGATGTGCATTTCTATAAATCTCTTCTATAGTGAGCATTTTGTTTTTTTCATAAGCGCCAATTATCAAGTCTAATTTATCACTTATGTTTTTCGGTACATCTTCTACATTAATGTTTTGTGTTTCAAAAGTTTCTGCCACTTCAGGATGTGTTGACGATTCATATTGAGGCTCAATTTGCTTATCTAAAGATGTATCAAAGTGCGTTAAGTCTGGAACGTATTCTGGATCTGGAACTTGATCAAGTGACGTCTCCCCGATTATTTCATCTTCAACCAATACTTCTTCTTCTTTTTGGCTATGTTCAATTAACCCCATTCTCTCGAAAATTGATTTTTTAGGTACCACGTTATATCCTCCTAATTAGACTCGATTTGATTTGCTTAATTGGATTTAATTTACTTGATTCAATTTAATTTACTTGATTCAATTTACTCTCTAAATATTGAAGCTTACCTCTGTTGCTTTTTATAATGCCCTTATAAGCTTCGATAATTTCATCCTTTTTCTGAACTTGCTTTTTCTTGATTTGAATTTGTACACTTAGATATTCAATCATTTCAGTTAGATCTTCCAAATATTCTCGTTTAAATTCATCAGTGTCATTGCCATTACCAAATAAGTTGTTTGAGCTCACTTCAATGGTTTCCTTGATAATTTCCACGCCAATATCATCAATATACGTTATATTGCTTCGAGTATGAATATGATTTTTTAGTGCTTTCTTATTTTTATTTACTTTTTTATAGATGGTGACTTTGCTGACACCTAGCATTCTCGCAACTTCAATTACTCGATACATAAGATCACTCCACAAATTTCTCGTATTTCTTCATGATTGAAAACTGCAGTTTGTTGATATTTTCAACATCCTCAGCAAGTTTTAATTGATATTTGATAATCATATCGTCTTTTAACTCGAGTTCAGAATCCAAATTAAAAAGTTCGTTTTTAAGTATTTCAATTTTATCATATAAAATATCGCGTTCCTTCTCAAACTTGGTAAGCGATTTTATTGGTCTTGTTTCAAATCTGTCGTTTACTACTGGTTCTTCATGATGCTTGGATAGTAATGTTTTTAATATTTCATAACCTCTATCATCAAAGTATGTCACTCCTTCTACTTTAGAGATGTTTGGATCAAGTAGTGACTTATGCGTTATCATCTTTTCAAAAATCTCAGTTTTTTCTACACCAAGTAGTTCTGCTACTTCACTTACTTTATACATTATATCACCCCCCAAGCGTTAACAGTAAATTAACTGTAAATAACAGCATACGCATAAAAGCTATGTTTGAACTGTTATTCTAATTCTACATAATAATGAAATATAATTCAAATAGTATTTTTCAATACATCTTCATAACTAATCTATAAAAAATCGGCTCATAAACTAAGCATTTATAACACTTTAAGCTAATTATTGTGAATGCTTACTTTATTAATCGTGCATTTGTCTGCGTTGTATACGTTTACACTATAACAACGTAACCCTTATTTAATAACAGTTACAAATTATCAACTCTCATTATTTTTTTTCAACAAATTTTTGTCTATCAAAAAAATGAAGAAAGTACCAAAATGAACCGAATTAATTTCGTCTCATTTTGATACTATTCATAAGGTGTATCAAAAAGAATATTTGTGAATATATCACTTATCAGCTTTAAGTGTGTCATTTTGATACTTTTCTAGCTTTCGATACAGTGTGGAGCGGCCAATATTAAGGGCATTGGCTGTAGCAGTCATATTATTATCAAGCAAATCATATATTTTCAATATATATTCTTTTTCAAACAAATCCAATTCTATAATAGATTCTGATATAGAAGTGGGAAAATTAGTTAAGATCATTTTAGCATCTAAATGCGCTTCATCTATTGATAACTCAATGATTTGCTGCACAGACTTAAATGATTTTCCCCTTGCATATTCTATCAACTTTGATCTGTACACATCACTTGATTTGACGCCATTTTTAAATAAAATTGAATCGATAAGGTCTTCCATATGATCCGCAAAGTAATTCATGTTAACTAGGTTTACAGTGTTGAGTCTTAATCTTTCAATTATTTTTTCTAACTGTTTCATAACTTGCATACTCAGGTTTATTTCATCTTGATCATTCGCTTTGTAACCAGTTGTCAGTATTAGCTTTGAACACTTGTATTTATTAACTTCATCTTTATTTTTACCTAATATAAATTCCTCTGTGTAAACAGTTAACAGTCCAAGAAATTCCGGCATGGCGTGCTCGAGATCCTCAATTATAACTGTTTCAAATTGAGACAATCCATATTCCAAGTATGACTTCTGCAAAATTCTCGGTGTATCATTTAGGGATATAACATAAGGTAACTTTAAGCTTTTACTAGCTAAAAAGCGCGCAAGTGTTGATTTTCCTGATCCTTGGCTTCCACGAATCAATACAGGCAATAAATGATTGCTCATCTTATCTATGGTTTGCTTGAAATCTTCCACATACTTCTCTGGATAAGCAAACAGTTGACTAATATTTTGTGTTTTCAAGTTGTTTACTGATTGTTCCGAAGACATAACTTCTGATTTTTCATAATATTGATTCAGTTTTTCTTTTAGCTTTACTATATCGTATTCATTTGGTTTATCCCTGCTTAAAAGCATAAGAACACCAAGATTCTTTTCTCCCTGTGAAATTAGAATCCCATATGAATAGAAATCACTCAGACGATCTAGGTAATGCTCATCCAATGAAACAAGTTGATTCGTCTGAGTCTTATAAGCCAGATATCCCCCATTTGTACCGATTGCAAGATCATCAATAGTATCCATATCTGTAAAATTTGAAAGAGTCATTCTAGAACTACATTTCTGCAAACTCATATTTACTAAAATGTAATCGAAATATTGTGGTACGGTTGAATCTACATAAGATAAAAATTTAATATCAAAATTGATGGATGGTTTTTCACCTATGATTTTGAAAGGATCTTTCGGGTTTAAATTTTGCAACTTGCATTTATACCATGAAATAGATATTTCCTTACTTATAATGTTTCTATTTAATCTGCCTGTCGCAATATATACTTCTTTGGCATCTTTGACTGCTGCATTAGTCATTGCACACCTCTTCATTTTCATCGTATCGTTCGTTATCGCTATAAGGCTCAAATTTGAGCTGTATTCAATTTTGGTTCTTTTTAGACACTTATATTCAATTACATAAAAAACATGAAATTAAAGCATGTAAAATTTACATAATTTGGTATTGTTTTTTAATTTTTAGCTAATTTTTCAATTTGTGAAATAATAGACACTTTTAGGGCATAAACTTAAACTCGCTGGCGTACTTCCCATTAAATTTCCATCAGCATTTATTAAATACTCTGATCCTTCAACATGGATTGAAATTTTCTTAGCTTTTAGATAGATTACTTCTTTAAGTTCATTTAATCTACCAGAATAAATTTTAGATATCTCTTTAATAAATTTTAACTTACTTACATTTCTTACCAAACACACTTCGAGTAAACCATCACTCAAATCAGCTTCAGGACAAATATTCATGCCACCACCAAAATACTTTCCATTGCCTACAGCAATCAAGAGCATTTTTCCATCAAAAGTTTGATCGTCGGCAACGACTCTTACAAAATTCGATTTAAAAGATATTCCAGCTTTTAAAGTACTGAACAAATATGATGCTTGGCCAGGTAGCATTTTTTTGTATTTTTCCATGTCCTTCATAATTGGCCCATCTATCCCGAACGAACAAACATTTATAAAATTGAAATTATTTACGATGCCGACATCAATTATTTTTTTATGGTTCCCTACTATTGCTTTAAAAATGTTATCAAAATCTTTTTTTTCAGATGTGGTCTTTACAAAATCGTTTCCTGTTCCCATGGGCAACATCCCAATTGAAGGTGTTCTTGAACATGGAAATTCAAATCCGTTTATCAATTCGAAAGTGATCCATCACCACCAATGGCAATAAATTCATCATAACCTTCTTCATAATATTTTTTTACAGTTGTTGTGATATCACCAATATTTTTTGATATGTGCACTTGGTATTCAATGAAGTCTTCTACCACCTTCATTTTTTCTTTGATCATAGGCAGCATCTCTATGGTTTTACCATTTCCGGCTACAGGATTTATTATAAATAAAAGCTTACGTTTCTTTTCAATTGACATAAATGATACTCCTTGTTTGTGTTTTCATGTTTCTATTCTATCATATTATATGTGTTGTGACTCAATAAATGTTTAGTTGAATTATTTTTGAAATAACAACTTGTTTATTGTTATTAAGGCATTGAATTTCAAGCGTTGTACCGATTATTTTTCGCATATTCTTTCAGTTTGTATTGAATCAAATCTTTGAGGCATAGAACCACTGGGCATATCTTTTAATATAGAGCGAATATGAGCGTTTTTTGTTTGTTTCACGTGAAACATCACCAGAGATATATAAAAAAAGATAATGTTTCACGTGAAACATTATCTTTAATATTAATTCGATGTGTTTATTAGTTCAATAATTCTATTCAAATCTTCTACGTCATAAAAATCAATAATAATCTTACCTTTTCCGTTTTTCTCTTTAATTGTCACTTTTGTTCCTATAAATACAGACAATTCATCTTCAATAGCTGTCACTTCTTTGTTGCGTAACGGCTTTGCTTTACTATCTGCTACTTTAAAGTGCTTGTCGAAATTTTTGATTAACTCTTCTGTTGAGCGAACACTTAAATCATCAATAAGTATGCGATCATAAGCCATTCGGCGTTTTTTTTCGTTATCAAGTGCCAAAATAGCGCGACCATGACCACTTGAGATCAGTTTGCTAACGATTGCGTCTTGAATGTATGAATCAAGTTTTAAAAGTCGCATCGTATTTGTGATATAAACACGTGATTTTCCGGCTATTCTACTCATTTTTTCTTGTGTGATTTGATATTCATCAATTAATCGATGATAAGCCATGGCTTCTTCAATTGGATTTAAATCCTCACGTTGAAGATTTTCAATCAATGCAAGCTGCGCAATTGTTGAGCTGTCCACATCCTTAATAATAGATGGTACCTTTTTTAAACCAATATGCTTGCATGCCCGCCATCTGCGTTCTCCTGCAATAATCTCATAGAGTCCGCCTGTCTTTTTAAGTACAATTGGTTGTAATAATCCGTGTTCTGAAATGGATTCACCTAAGGAGCTTATTTTCTCAACGTCGAAAACTTTTCTAGGTTGGTCTTTATTAGGCATTATTAAATTTATATCTATTTCATGTATCAATTCGCCATGTTCGTTAATCTTACTTTCGAAAGCTTCCATTGACTCATTTGGAATCAAAGCGCCAAGGCCTTTTCCCAATCCAGATTTCTTTAGTGTCATTCTACACCTCTTCTTCTAAACTTAAAAATTCATCAGCAAGATCTAAATAAGCCTCAGACCCTTTTGATTTTCGATCGTAATGAATGATTGGCAAACCAAAACTAGGTGCTTCAGCCAGTCTAACATTTCTTGGAACAACAGTTGCATATACCAAATGTTTAAAATGTTTTTTCACTTCATCAACTACTTGGATGGATAGATTGGTTCTACCATCAAACATACTCAGTAGGACGCCTTGAATTTCCAAATTCGGATTGATGCTCTTCTTAACGAGATTAAACGTGTTGACGAGCTGGCTTACACCTTCAAGTGCATAATACTCGCATTGGATAGGAATAATGACACTGTCGACTGCCACTAAAGCATTAATGGTTAATAGACCAAGAGAAGGGGGGCAATCGATTATGATGTAATCATATTGATCCTTCACTTTACTGAGCTGCTTTTTCAAAAGGAACTCGCGATTTTCAAATTCGATAAGTTCAATTTCAGCACCAGCCAGTTCGACACTACCTGGAACAATATAAAGATTTTCAAATTGAGTTGGAATGATACAATCTTCTATGGAAACTTCATTAATCAGTACGTTGTATATAGAAGAAGAGAGTTCGCTTTTATTAATGCCTACACCACTTGAAAGATTTCCTTGTGGGTCGTTGTCGACTAACAAAACGCGTTTGCCTCTTTCTGCCAAAGCCGCAGAAAAATTGACAGCAGTAGTAGTCTTGCCGACACCACCTTTTTGATTAAATATTGCCATTGCTTTTCCCATATTGCCTCCAAGTCTGATACTATTTCCATTATACTTGATATTTGCACATAAAAAAAGCAAATAAAAAAACTTGCAAATTTCATGCAAGTTTTCGGTATCAAATTAACTTTGATCTAAGTTAAAGTGGTGATTTTTTAGGTGTGCCAGCTTTCCTTGGATATTTTTTGTCAATTTTTCCATTTTTTTGTATTATCATTATTTCACGTGTGCCAAAATTATTTGGAAGCTCAAATGCAACGATATCTAGAAGTTCAGATTTCATAAGCTTTAACGCATTTTGAGCTTCATCTAATTCCGTTTTCGTTTTAAGACTTTTATAGGCTAAAAAGTGTCCACCAACTTTTACAAAAGGCATGACGAGTTCAAGTAGTAGTCTTAACTCAGCAACGGCTCTCGATACTGCAAAGTCATAAGTCTCACGATATTTGGTCATTTGACCGAAGTCTTCAGCACGACCATGAATGCATGCGACGTCTTTTAATCCTAACTCACGACAAACCATTTCAATAAAGCTGATTCGTTTGTTAAGTGCATCAAGACCTGTAATTTTAAGCGATTCATTCATTATTTTTAATGGTAGGGCAGGGAAGCCTGCACCTGTTCCAATATCAATCATGTGCTTGTGTTTAAAATCAAAAGACAGTTTTTCAATGAGTATAGAATCAACAAAATGCTTGATATAAACATCCTGTTTTTCCGTAATTGCCGTCAAATTATATTTTTCATTCTCTTGGATGAGGAGCTGATAAAACCGTTCAAATTTAGCAAGTTGAGCTTCACTGATCTGCAAATCTGCTTTGGTAAATATTTCCATCATATTAAATCCCTCTTCTTCTGAATTGTTCTAGATAAACTAGTAGCACAGAAATATCGGCCGGTGAGACACCTGAGATTCTCGATGCTTGTCCAATAGATGTTGGTCTGATAGCATCTAATTTTTGTCGCGCTTCTAGTCTCAAGCTATCAATACTTTGATATTCAACGCCTTCAGGAATTTTCTTTTCCTCGAGTGCCTTAAATTTTTCAACTTGTTGTAATTGCTTCTTTATATATCCCTCATATTTCAAAGTTACTTCAACTTGTTTGATGACGTCTTTTGTTAAGCCAAAAGGTCTCAAGCTATCAATGACTTCTAAATCACGATAATAAATTTCAGGTCGTTTGAGCATGTCGATCATTTTCATACCTTGACCAACAGCGGGGATTCCCATCTCTTCAAGAATAGGATTTAATAGATCGGCCTTCAAATTAGTTCGCGCGACGCGCATCATTTCACTGTCAATTTGTTCTTGTTTATGTCTAAACCGTTCCAATCTATCTTCTTTCACAAGGCCAATGTCATAACCCCTTTGAGTTAATCTCAAATCGGCATTGTCCTGTCTAAGTAAAAGTCTATACTCTGATCTTGAAGTCATCATTCTATATGGTTCATCCGTTCCCTTTGTTACGAGGTCATCAATTAAAACCCCAATATATGCTTCAGATCGATCGAGAATGAAAGGCTCCTTGCCTTGAAACTTTAGTGCTGCGTTGATGCCAGCAATTAGTCCCTGAGCGGCGGCTTCTTCATAACCAGATGTACCATTGAACTGCCCAGCTGAGAATAGGCCAGGCATGTGTTTAAACTCCAATGATAATGTTAGATCCATGGGATTAATACACTCATATTCAATCGCGTAAGCAGGTCGCATGATTTCACAATTTCTCATGCCAGGAATTGTACGCATAAAAGCCAACTGAACATCTTCAGACATACTGGTAGACATCCCTTGAACATACATTTCATTTGTATCGCGCCCTTCTGGTTCAATGAAAAGCTGATGGCGTTCTTTATCAGCAAATCTAACCAGCTTCGTCTCAATTGATGGACAATATCTTGGTCCAGTGCCTTCAATCGTTCCAGTAAAGAGCCCAGACTTGTCTAAATTACTCAAAATAACCTGATGCGTTTGATCATTCGTATAAGTTAACCAACATGGTAATTCTTCAAGTGGCATATGATCATGCATGAATGAAAACAACTCATAATCTTTGTCACCCCATTGAATTTCCATTTCGTCATAGTTCAAAGTTCTTGCATCAACACGTGCTGGTGTACCCGTTTTAAAGCGTCTCAATTCTATGTTGTGTGCTTTTATATCTTCAACTAAGTCATAAGACGCTGCCAATCCATTGGGTCCACTTTTAATCGTTGCATCCCCAATATATATTGTGCTACCCAGATAAGTACCTGTCGCAAGAACAATGACTGAGCTTTGATAATAAGAGCCAGTTTGTGTGACGACGCCTTTTAACTCACCATCTTCAATGACAATTTGCTTTACCTCACCTTGCTTGATAAAAAGGTTGTCAGTATTCTCCATGACGCGTTTCATTTCTCTATGATATTGATTTTTATCCGCTTGTGCACGCAATGAGTGCACTGCAGGGCCTTTGCTGCTGTTCAGCATTTTGCTCTGTAAAAATGACTTGTCAATATTGATAGCCATTTCGCCACCAAGCGCATCTACTTCTTTAACCAAATGTCCTTTTCCAGTACCGCCAATAGACGGATTACAAGGCATCATTGCAATCGAATCCAAATTTATAGACAAGACGAGCGTCTTTATACCCATACGTGCACTCGCGAGTGCAGCTTCACAACCTGCATGTCCAGCACCTACAACGATGACATCGTAGTGGCCTGCATCAAAAGTTCTTACCATTATTTGCTCCTTATTTTCCAAGACAAAAATTACTAAATATATTATTCAGCAAATCTTTTTCTACAGATTCACCAGTTATCATACCTAAATTCAAAATGCCATCCTTGATATCAACCTCTATGAAATCATAGGGAAGGTGGTCATTGACAGCTTTTTTCGCATCACGCACATTTTTATAGGCCGTTTCAAGTAAATGAATATGCCTTGTGTTGCTGACGATTTCGCTTTCAGAAGTGACAATCTCGTTGTTCATCACCATTTCTTGTATGGCCTTTTCAACTTCTCCAATCCCAATTTCAAGTTCCATTGATGTTTTGATGATTTTTTTATCATGCAATATTTCATTAATCAAAGCTTCGTCGATTTGAGATTCCAAGTCAGTCTTATTTATGAGAACGACGGCATGTCTATCTTTAACGAGAGACATAATCTGTAGATCTTCATCCGTCAAAGGCTCTGCCGCATTAAGCATAAAGATGACGAGATCCGCTTCATTAAACACATTCTTTGAACGCTCAACTCCAATTTTTTCAACGATGTCTTCCGTATGTCTTATACCTGCTGTATCGATAAGTTTGATGGGAATGCCACCAATATTCATAAATTCTTCTATGAGATCTCTCGTCGTTCCTGCAATTTCAGTGACAATTGCTTTCGAGTCCTTCAATAGAGCATTCATCAAACTCGATTTGCCAACGTTCGGTTTTCCAACAATTGCAGTTTTCAGACCCTCACGGATTATCTTACCATTTTGTGCGTTTTTTAGCAAAGTAGCGATATCCGTTTCAATAGTGAATAAATCATCATGTATCTGCTGATAAGTGATTTCTTCAATATCTTCTTCCGGGTAATCGATGCTAACTTCTATTTGAGCCATCAAAGTCATCAATTTATTTCTAAGCGTCTTGATGCGCTTTGACAAGTATCCTTCAAGTTGATTGAGTGCCAAGTCATATCCCTTTTTTGTCTTCGCACTGATTAAATCCATCACAGATTCAGCCTGCGTTAGATCAATACGACCATTTAAAAATGCTCGTTGTGTAAACTCACCGCGCTCTGCTAACCTTGCGCCATGATTTAATGTGAGGTTTAATATTTCACGTAGCGGAATAATGCCACCATGGCAATTGATTTCTACGATATTTTCTCTTGTGTAAGTTTGTGGCGCAGCCATCTTTACGACCATGACTTCGTCGACGATTGTGTCGTCACTTACGATATGACCATATACAAGTTGCTTGTTATTTTGATTGCCTTTAACAAATGGTTTGAATAATCGGTCGACAATATCAAAAGCTTCTGGACCACTCAAACGCACGATACCTATAGCACCTTCACCAATAGGGGTTGAAATTGCAACAATCGTATCTGTATACATAAAATACTCCTAAATTAAAATATAACCCAGTTGGTTAACTGGGTTATTGGAATTAGTTTGTCTTATTCTTTTTATAGTCGTAATATATTACAACTTTTCTATAAGGTTCATCACCTTCAGATTTTGTGCTGACATTCGGGTTGTTTTGCAAAGCAGAATGTATGATGCGTCTTTCATAAGGATTCATAGGTTCAAGAATGACATTTTTTCTAGACTTTTTAACTTTTGAAGCGAGTTTTTCAGCAAGTCCTTCTAATGTCTCTTTTCTTTTCGCTCTATAATTTTCCGTATCCAAAACAACTCTCATGTAATCATCGCGTTCTTTGTTAACTACCAAACTCACCAAATATTGAAGAGAATCAAGTGTTTGACCACGTTTTCCAATCAATATTGCCATATCCTCGCCGATAATATTAATATTGAGGGCATCCTGTGTCAAGGTAATTTCAATTTCTGCAGGAATATTCATCTCTTTAAGCAAACTGCTTAGAAAAGTATGTGCCACATCTGTAACACTATTTTTTTTAGATACTCTAATTCTTGTTTCTTTTGCGCCAATACCTAAAAACCCTTTTGAACCTTCGTCCAAAACTTCAATTTCAACTTGTTCTCTAGATGCGTCAAGTTCAATAAGTGCCAATCTTAAGGCTTCCTCAACACTTTTTCCCGATTTTTCAACAAATTTCATTAATTGGCATCCCCCTTAGCTGGTCGTTTCATAACGTACTGCTGAACGATTTGGAATATACTGCCGACAGTCCAATAAAGCATTAAACCGGCTGACATTGTCTTTCCCCAAAATAAAATCATTACTGGAAAAATGATCTGCATCATCTTCATTTGTTTGTTCATTGCATCATTGCCACCTGTAGGTTGCGGCATAGTAGACATTTGAACGAGTGTCAAACCAGCTGATAAAAAGGCCATTAAACCTGGCAATGCGATAAACCAAGCTGGACCTGATTTAAATACGTTGCTCATAAGATCTGGTACTGATAAATCCTTGATCCATAAAAATGCATCTTGAGTCGCTCTTGCAAGTAACTCTGGATTATCTATAAATACGTAGTTTCCTGGTTCTCTCATGGCTGTAAAAAGACCGATGATGATAGGAAATTGAATAAGTAGCGGCAAACAACCACTAAGTGGGTTGTATTTGTGTTCTTTATATAATTCGACAAGCATTTGATTTTGCTTTTCTTTATTGTCTTTATATTTGTCTTGTATTTCTTTCATTTTTGGCTGAATCGCTGCCATTGCCTTTGAAGACTTCATCTGTTTTATGGTAAATGGCATTAATAAAAGTTTTGTAAAAAGCGTAAAGACAATGATTGTAATACCATAATCACCAATTACACCATACATCAACCCCAGTAAGCGTCCAAAAATCTGCGCAAAAATATCCAATTCAATACCCTCCTAAATCTAATCTAATGGGTCATATCCACCTGGATGAAACGGATGGCACTTCATAATTCGCTTAACACTCAAGCGTACGCCTTTAATCGCGCCATACTTTTCAATCGCCGACATTGAATATTGGGAACATGTCGGATGAAACCTACAATTGCTACCCAATAAAGGTGAGATAAATGCTCTGTAGAATTTTATCATCATTATTAATATTGTCTTCATTTAAGAATACACTTTCCTAACACACTAAATAGAAATCTTCTTAAATATGTATTTAAGAGATCGTGTTATTTCATGATAATCGACTTGGCTAGAGCGTACCCTTGCAACAAATACAAGATCGTAGCTGCCAATATTGTTAAAATTCACTCTCAAGGATTCTTTGATGAATCGTCTCACTCTATTTCTTACGACTGCATTACCTACTTTTTTACTGATCGAAAATCCGACGCGTGTCATGCCCAGTTGAGTGGGCATATAATAGATAACAATGTTTTTATCTGCATATGATTTACCACGTTTATAGACTTTGGAAAATTCAGAAGGTTTTTTTAAGCTTTCAAAAGTCATCGTGCCTCCACAACATTACTTACAAAAAAAGACCACTGACTGCGGTCTTTTAATCCATTAAGCAGATAATTTTTTTCTACCTCTTCTTCTTCTTGCTTTAATCACGTTTCTGCCTGCACTCGTTTTCATTCTCTTGCGGAAACCGTGTTCAACTTTTCTTTGTCTCTTCTTAGGTTGATAAGTTCTTTTCATTTCAGACACCTCCTTACACACGTTACATATACATATATATAAACATATTTTTTTTTCATAAGTCTGCTAAAATATTATAACTTGAACACTTTACTCTGTCAAGTTATTCGAATAAAGAGATTTGATGGTTAAGATCACACTAAAAATACTATATATAGTTGTACTGAAATCGTCAAAAGTAATATCTAGTAGTTATACACAATTCATCAACAGAATTGTTAATAATTTTGAATATTCATCCACATAAATAATCTCATCATTTTATATTTTAAGTTATCCACAAAAATATAATTCACTATTTTTTGTGGATAAGTTTGAAACTTGACTAAAAATTTGATAAAATGATTTGTACTCACAATATAATTTTTCCATCGACGAGAAAATGTGGATAACATGAATTTGTTGATTATTTATCATTTTTTTTTTGACTTTTTGATTAAATGGCTGTGTATACTGTTGATAAAACGACCTGTTTTCTGTTGATAACTTAAAAATCGTCTTTTTTATCCACATAATTATAAACCGTTATTTCATTAAAATAAATCGATTTTTTTAGTATAATTTATTAACAATTTTTCTTATAAATTGTGGATAAATTAGCTTTTTAGGAGGATAATGCATGGATAATCGTTTAGTAGAAATTTGGGACGAAGCGCGCAATAACATGAGAAATGAACTCATGCCGCTAAGTTTTAGCACTTGGATCGAAAATGTCATCCCAATTGCTATTGAAGGGAATACGTTAATCCTTCAAACATCAGGAAATCTTAATAGAAACATCTTGGAGAATCGCTATAATGATCTCATCAAGAATACTATTAAATATGTCACAAACCAGGATTATATCATTAAATATATCATCCCTGAAGAAAACACGCTTGAGCTTAAAAAACAAAATACAAATGATTCTACGGATTTGTTCGAGACGACAAACCTAAATCCACGCTATGTCTTCAATGAATTCGTCGTGGGCAACAGTAACCGTTTTGCGCACGCAGCATCGCTTGCCGTTGCAGAATCTCCAGCTAAATCCTACAATCCACTTTTTATATATGGTGGGGTAGGTCTTGGTAAAACACACTTAATGCATGCGATAGGCCATTACATTCTCTCTCAAAACAAGAATTCTAAAGTCTATTATGTATCAAGTGAGAAATTCACGAATGAGCTGATCAACTCCATTAAAGACGATAAAAATGAAGAGTTCAGAAACAAGTATAGAACTGTCGATGTTTTGCTCGTGGATGATATTCAGTTTATCGCTGGCAAAGAAAGAACACAGGAAGAATTCTTCCATACGTTCAATGCACTCTATGAAGCCAATAAGCAAATCATTGTTTCGTCTGATCGACCGCCAAAAGAAATTCCTACATTAGAAGACAGGTTGCGTTCACGATTTGAGTGGGGCCTCATCACTGATATTCAACCACCAGATTATGAAACGAGAATTGCTATATTAAAGAAGAAATCTGAAAGAGACCGTATAGAAATCCCTGGTGAAGTCTTTGAAGTGATCGCTTCAAAAATTAAATCAAACATCAGAGAGCTTGAAGGCGCACTCAATAGAGTGGTTGCTTATTCGACTTTAACTAAGAGAGAAGTTGACATTTCACTCGTCAATGAAGCTTTAAAAGACATCTTTTCTACAACGAGAGCACGTAAAATCGATGTTGATTTTATCAAGTCTACAGTTGCTGAATACTTTAATATGAAGATAGAAGATTTTGAATCAAAAAAGAGAACACGTCAAATTGCTTATCCTAGACAAATTGCGATGTACATTACACGTGAACTCACTGATTTATCACTGCCAAAGATCGGAGAAGAATTTGGTGGAAGAGACCATACGACGGTTATTCATGCATGTGAGAAAATAAGCACTGAAATGCTATCTGATTTTGATCTCAAGAATAAAATCGACAGTATGGTCAAAGAGATGAAAGGCGAGTAGTGTGCATATGTTGATTCATTAGCTGTTGATAACTTTTAGAATTGCAATCTTTTATCCACTGTTGATAACTGCATCTGCGCACAACTTTTAATCAACAGATTTTTCTAATCGATTTTCTTTCATTTGCAACGGATTAAATCCCTTTTCCACAAATCAACAGGCCCTACTACTATTACTAATATTGTTTATTATATTTTTATTTTATTATTATACGGATTAAAAGGAGGCTTCAACATGAAATTCAAATGTCAGCAAAACATTCTCTCTTCAGCTATCAATATGGTTTCTAAAGCAGTTTCAAGCAAAACGACGCTCCCTATACTCTCCGGTATTTATTTTGAAGCGACAAACGGCGCATTAAAAGTGATTGGCAATGACCTCAACTTGAGCATAGAAACAACAATGGATGCGATAACTCTTGAAGAAGGCTCTGTTGTTATACCTGCAAGACTCTTTTCTGAACTCATCAGAAAATTACCTAATGAAGAAATTACATTTACGATTAATGACAATCATGTCGTCGATATATTATGTGGTGATTCAAGCTTTAAAATAGTTGGCTTACCAGGTAATGAATATCCTGAATTACCTGTCATAGACAATAGCAATTCATTTTTGATAGATAAAGAACTCTTTGCAAATATGATCCGTCAAACGAGCTTTGCCATTTCTCAAGATGAATCACGTCCAATTCTTACAGGTGCCTTATTAGAAATAGAAAACGGCAAATTTAATATGGTCGCTATAGATGGTTTTAGAATGGCCATCAAAAAGGCAATTGTAAAAACTGACTTAAGTAAAAAAGCAGTTGTCCCTGGACGTACACTAAATGAAATTAACAAATTGTTGTCTCAAAGTGACAGTAAAGGCGATTTGAGAATTTCTTTTGACGACAAGCAAGTCTTGTTCTCTACAGGTGATTTAAAAGTCTATTCGAGACTACTAGCTGGTGAATTCATAAACTACAATCAAATTTTGCCAAATGAATACAAATCCATGGCCATCACAGATACAGATCAGTTTTTGACGGCAATCGATCGTTCATTTTTAATGGCTAGAGAAAATAAAAACGTTGCGATTAAACTTGAAGTAAAAGATGATTTTATCAAAATTACTTCTAATTCAGAGATGGGCAGCTCAATCGAAAAAGTACACATTAAGCTTGAAGGTCAAGATCTTGAAATAGGCTTCAATCCTAAATACTTGATAGATGCACTTAAAATCATCGATAGCGAAGACATACGCCTTGAATTTGTGAACAATGTAAGCCCATGTATCATCAGACCAATTGACAACGATAATTATACCTATCTCGTATTACCATGTAGAATTTCAAAATAAAGCATATCTTGTTTAACCCTTAGGAGGGCTTATGAAAAAAATAGAAATAGAATCAGAATTTATAAAATTGGACCAGCTGCTTAAATTCGCAGAAATTGCTGATTCAGGTGGTATGGCTAAAATACTTATCGCAGAGGGATGTGTCAAAGTGAATGGTTCATTTTGTACACAAAGAGGAAAAAAAATAGTTGCAGACGACCAAGTTGAAGTAACAATCAAAGCTGAGTTTGGAAAACCTGAGATTCATAAACTTCAAATCGTACAAAGAGGTTAATTTTGTATATAAAATCCATTATGGTCAAAAATTATCGAAACTACGATCAAATCAAATTGTCTTTCGATAAAAAACTCAATATCATTATAGGTGATAATGCTCAAGGTAAAACCAATCTCCTTGAGGCTGTCTATGTCGCTGGTTTTGGTAAATCTTTTAGAACCAATAAAGATAGTGAGCTGGTTCATTTTGATGAAAAATTTACCAGTGTCAAAGTTGAAATTGAAAGAGATAATGGTCAACTTGAACATATCGAGTATCGAATCAACGACAAATCAAAAAAAGAGTTTTTGATCAATGGTGTCAATATAACTAAAATATCTGAACTTCTTGGTACAGTGAATATCATCTTATTTTATCCAGATGACTTGAAGCTCATCAAAGAAAGTCCCGTTGAGCGTAGACGATTTCTCAATAGAGAACTTTCGCATATCAGTAAAATATACTGTGCGGATATCATTGAATATAACCGTATCTTGTTTCAGCGAAACGAGCTTTTAAAGAAAATTGTATACAAACCTGAGTTTAAAGATATGGTGGATGTATGGGATGAGCAACTTGCTGATAAAGGTACGCGCATCATCGTAAGACGGCAAAAATTCATTGAAGATCTCAACGAAATAAGCCATCGCATCCATGCAGATGTCACCAAAAATGTCGAGCATTTGAGCATTGACTATTTATCCTCTGTTAAGAATATGCAAAATTATGATACAATCAAGAGTGAGTTAATTTTAATGCTTAAGAAAAACCTCGATATGGATGTCAGAAGAGGCTTTACGTCAGTCGGTCCGCATAGGGATGATATGGACATTTGTATCAACAAAATCAACATAAAAGCGTTTGGCTCACAAGGTCAACAAAGAACGGCAGCGCTATCCTTAAAACTTTCTGAAATTGAAATTATAAAAAAAGACGTCGGTGAATATCCAATTTTGCTGCTCGATGACGTCATGAGTGAACTCGATGTCAATCGGCAAAAAGATCTTATATATGCTCTGAAAGACGTTCAAACGATTATTACGACAACAGATGTTAAAAATCTATTAGATGACTATATCAATGCATCAAAGATTATTAAAATAAAAAATGGAAGTGTTCTAAGCCATTAGGAGGTTAGAAATGTCAAATCAAGCATATAATGCTGATCAAATACAGGTTTTGGAAGGACTCGAAGCAGTCAGAAAAAGACCTGGTATGTATATTGGAACGACGAGCGCACGTGGCCTTCACCACTTGGTTTATGAAATCGTAGATAACAGTATAGATGAAGCATTGGCTGGTCACTGTAAAAAAATTACAGTAACGATTGAACCAGAAAATATTATCGTTGTTGAAGACGATGGAAGAGGTATGCCAATCGATATGCATCAAAAGATGGGTATTCCTGCTGTAGAAGTCATCCATACGGTTTTACATGCTGGTGGTAAATTTGGCGGTGGCGGATACAAGGTATCAGGAGGCCTTCACGGCGTTGGTGCTTCAGTTGTTAACGCACTTTCAGAAAACTTTGAAGTTGAAGTTAAAAGAAATGGAAAAATTTATAAAATTGGCTTTGAGAGAGGCGCAACGGTTGAAAAATTACATGTAATCGGAGAACTTGAAAGCGATAAAATTACAGGTACAAAGACGACTTTTAAAGCGGATCATTTGATATTTGAAACTCTTGAATACGATTTTGTAACGATTGAATCGAGAGTTAGAGAACTTGCATTTTTAAATAAAGGCGTTGAAATATATTTAGTAGACAACCGTTTGGATTCCTTAAAAAAATCAAGATTTTTCTATGAAGGTGGCATTAAAGAATTCGTTCAGTATCTCAATGTAAACCGTACGCCAATTCATGATGATGTCGTGTACGCGGAGCAGATTAATCCAAATACCACTGTAGAAATTGCCTTCCAATATACAGATGGTTATTCTGAAAATGTCTTTTCCTATGCAAATAATATAGGAACACATGAAGGTGGCACACACCTTATCGGTTTTAGATCGGCACTTACGCGATTAATTAACGATTACGGTAGAAAAAAAGGCATCATCAAAGAAAAAGATGAAAATTTAACTGGTGAAGACGTTAGAGAAGGTATGACAGCTATTGTATCTGTCAAACTTGAGGATCCTCAATTTGAAGGCCAGACAAAGACGAAACTTGGTAATAGTGAAATAAGAGGTATCGTTGAAACAGCTATGTCAGATATGCTCGAAGCGTATCTTGAAGAAAATCCAAACCAAGCCAAAGTCATCATAGATAAGTGTCTGACTTCTGCAAAGGCGCGTGAAGCTGCAAGAAAAGCAAGAGAATTGACAAGGCGAAAAGGTGCGCTGGACGGTATGACACTTCCAGGTAAACTCGCTGACTGTTCTGAAAGAGATCCTGCAAAATGTGAAATATATATTGTCGAAGGTGACTCTGCAGGTGGTTCTGCAAAGCTCGGCCGCGATAGAAACATTCAGGCGATTTTACCGCTACGTGGTAAAATTATGAACGTTGAAAAGGCGAACTTTTCCAAGATCTTTAGTTCAACTGAAATAAGAGCGATGATTACAGCTTTTGGCTGTGGCATTGGCGATGAATTTGATGTCGCCAAACTTCGTTATGATAAAATATTCATCATGACCGATGCCGACGTCGACGGTGCGCATATCAGAACCTTGTTACTCACATTCTTCTTCAGATTCATGAGACCACTGATAGAACAAGGACATGTCTATGTTGCGATTCCACCGCTTTACAAAGTAAAAAAAGGTAAAAGTATCTATTATCTCTATTCAGATAAAGAAATGAACAATTTATTAAATGAAATTGGTAGACAAGGTATCACTATCCAAAGATACAAAGGTCTTGGTGAGATGAATGCCGAACAGCTTTGGACGACAACTATGGATCCTTCTGTAAGAACCATTATGAATGTGACAGTCGACGATGCGATAGAAGCTGACTTGGTCTTCTCGACACTTATGGGTGAAAAAGTAGAACCAAGACGTGAATTTATTGAAGCCAATGCGAAATATGTAAAGAATATCGATATCTAGGAGGAAAGACCTTTGAGTGATGATCAAAAAAATAGTGACGATCTCGATGATGATATCATCGAAACATCATATGAAGATTCTTCAGACGATGTCAATGAAACAATGAATATGAACCAGACAATCCTTATGGTGGATGTCATGGACGAGATGAAAAAATCGTATATGGCATATGCAATGAGCGTTATCGTCAGCCGTGCACTTCCAGACGTGCGTGACGGCCTAAAACCCGTGCATAGAAGAATACTCTACGCTATGAGTGAACTCAATTTTACACATGATAGACAACACAGAAAATCGGCGCGTATCGTCGGTGAAGTCATGGGTAAGTACCATCCACATGGTGACTCATCCATATATGGCGCACTTGTTAGATTTGCTCAAGATTTTTCAATGAGATATTTGCTCATCGATGGTCATGGTAACTTCGGATCTATTGATGGCGATGGCGCTGCAGCGATGCGTTATACCGAAGCGAGAATGACAAGACTATCAGGCGAATTACTAAAAGACATAGATAAAGAGACGGTTGATTTCAAGCCAAATTTTGATGAATCTGAAAGAGAACCAGTCGTACTACCTGGTAGATTTCCAAATTTACTTGTCAATGGATCGAATGGTATCGCAGTAGGTATGGCAACTTCTATTCCACCACATAATTTAAATGAGATTATCGATGGTGTTATTAAGATTATTGAAGATCCAGAGACAGATATCTATGAACTCATGGAATGTGTCAAGGGTCCCGATTTTCCAACTGGTGCTGAAATCATGGGCGTTGAAGGGATTAAACGCGCTTATAGAACAGGCCGTGGTCGCGTCATATTGAGATCCAAAACTGAAATTGAAGAGATGAAAAACGGTAAATCACGCATCATTGTCTCCGAAATACCATATCAAGTAAACAAATCTAGAATGATCGAAGGCATCGCCGAGCTTGTAAAAAACAAGAGACTCGAAGGCATAACAGATCTTAGAGATGAATCAAACAGAAACGGCATTCGCATCGTCATAGAACTCAGAAAAGATATCAATGCGAATATCATGGTTAACCAACTTTATAAAAACAGCCAACTTCAAGTTTCTTATAGTATTATCATGCT
Source organism: Acidaminobacteraceae bacterium (assembly GCA_942493125.1). Classification (GTDB taxonomy): domain Bacteria; phylum Bacillota; class Clostridia; order Peptostreptococcales; family Acidaminobacteraceae; genus Fusibacter_C. Next base: position 2,150,551 of record OW818667.1, read on the forward strand.
TGCTCTTAACAACGGTGAACCAAAGGTCATGAACCTCAAAGAGATGCTTGATGCCTATCTTGATCATCAAAAAGAAGTCGAGAGAAGACGTGTCGTTTACGATTTGAAAAAAGCAAGAGAACGCGCACATATTTTAGAAGGCCTTCGCATCGCTATCGACAATATCGATGAGATTATCCGTATCATCAGAGCTTCTTACAACAATGCTGAAGCAAAGCTGATGGAACAATTTGCCTTATCAGAAATTCAAGCTAAAGCAATCGTCGATATGAGACTGAGAAGACTTCAAGGTTTGGAAAGAGAGAAAATTGAAAACGAGTATCAAGAACTATTAAAAGTTATCAGCTATCTGCTTGAACTTTTAGAGGATGATCAAATGTTACTCAACATCATCAAAGAAGATTTACTTCGTATCAAAAAAGCTTATGGTGATGAGAGAAAAACCGATATCAGTATCAATCCAGATGAAATAGATTATGAAGATCTCATTGAAGAAGATGATGTCATCATCACGTTGACACATGCAGGCTATATTAAACGCGTTTCAACGGGTGAGTACGTCTCTCAAAAAAGAGGTGGACGAGGCAAAACCGGTCTTTCAACGAGAGAGGAAGATTTTGTTAAGCACATCTTTACGACGTCGACACATGATTATCTTTTATTCTTTACGAATTTTGGAAAAGTGTATCGCATGAAGGCTTATATGGTTCCAGATGGCTCTAGGATTTCTAAGGGCTCAGCAATCGTCAATTTATTGCCACTTGAATCAGAAGAAAAAATCAATGCAGTGGTACCAATTAAAAACTTTGATGATGGTTTCTTGACGCTTTGTACGAAGCATGGCGTTATCAAAAAAACCACACTTGATCAATTTGACACATCAAGAAAGACAGGTCTTATTGCAATCAACCTCAAGGAAAATGATGAACTTATTGCCGTTAAACGTACAAACGGTTCAGATGAACTCATTGTCGTTACTAGAAAAGGTAAGTCTATCCGTTTCCATGAGGATGATGTCAGAGCGATGGGCAGAACAGCTACTGGTGTTAGAGCGATCAACCTTGCAGCTAGCGATGCCGTTATTGAGATGGAAGTTGTCAAAGAAGAAGCTAAGTTATTGATTGTTTCTGAAAATGGGTATGGTAAGAGAACCCCAATGAAAGAATACAGACAACAAACACGTGGTGGTAAAGGGATTATCACATACAATCTCAATAGTAAGACAGGCAATATCATAGGTGCCCTTGTTGTCGAAGATTCAGATGATCTCATGATAATAAATGACAGTGGTGTCCTCATTCGTATCAAAGTGGATGATGTTTCTGTAACTGGAAGAATCACTTCTGGCGTTAGGGTTATGAAAGTCAATGAAGAAACGCGTTTGGTTTCCATTGCCAAAGTTGCTGAAACTGAAGCAAATGATGCAGAAGTTGAAGCGATCATAAATGAAAAACCAAGGGTTGATAGTAAAATTAGCGATTTTATCGCAGATGATTTAGATGAAAATTTGGAAGATGACCTTCTAGATGATGTGGAAGATGATTTAAATAATGATGAAGAGTAACTAAATAGCCTATGGATTGACTTAAATTTGGAAATTGATTATAAAGCGTACCAGACTCAATTTCCAAATTTTTTTCTCCATTGTGGCTTTTTAGTGTATAATATCTTCATGGTTATGAATTAAATCTTATCTGAGTAAGTGAAAAAATTCCAATTTATCGGTATTTCTAACATGCAAATTGCATAAACAAGATTCTTTGCAATTTTCAAGCTATAAAAATAAAAGGGGGAAGATTTTAATGTCTTTAAGATTGAACACCAATTACAATGAGCTAGCCAAGAGTTGGGAAGTAGAACTAATAGGAGAGGTCGATATCAATTCGAAATCGATTCTTAAAGAAGAGCTGATATTGTTAAACGACAAGAAACAGTCTGATTTTATCTTCAAGTGCGAAAATCTTGAGTATATTGATAGTACTGGACTAGGCGTATTGATCAGCTTTTATAAAAATGTGAAAATTCACAACAACACGGTACATTTCGAAAAACTTAAACCAAGTATTTTAAAAATATTCACGTTAACGGGATTAGATCGGATATTTTCAATTCGTAATTGATGAAAATGTAAAATTATGGCGTGAACAAATATACATTTTCCATAATTAATAGAAAAGGTGGAATAGAAAATGAAGGAATCTATTAATATGTCTTTGCCTAGTAAACCTGAATACGTTAGTATTGCAAGGTTGGCGGCATCCTTTGTTGCAAATCAAATGGGGTTTGATATTGAAATAATTGAAGACATTAAATTGGCTGTGGGTGAGGCATGCAATAATGCAATATTGCATTCAGGTTCTGATGAAACATATAAATTGGAATTCATCAACAAGACTGATAAGCTTGTCATCGAAGTAATCGACTATGGTAAGGGGTTCAGTTTAGAAAATTACAAAAAACCAAGTGCGGAAGATTTGCAAGAAAATGGTCTGGGACTTTTTATAATCAAATCACTGATGGACACTGTTGAAATTGAAACAAGCGCAGGTAGCGGCACAAAAATTATAATGAGTAAGATCGTTGAATAAATGTTCTTCTTCGGTTAGGGGCTGATGTTCATGAAAAAAAAGCAAATGATAATAAGGGATGAGGGTTCTAGTAACAATGAATTTTTTGCGCTAGGTACCAAAGAACTGTTTTATCTATATAAAAATAATCGAGACCTTGCAATTCGAAATGAACTTATCAAGCGTCATATGTATATTACTGAGATTTTAGCGAAAAAATATATCAATAAAGGCATAGAATACGAAGATATTTATCAAGTAGCCTCATTAGGTTTGATTTATGCCATAGAAAGATACGATGTTGATCGTGGATTTGAATTTTCAAGTTTTGCAACACCGACGATCATCGGTGAAATCAAGAAGTATTTCAGGGACAAAGGTTGGTCTGTTAGAGTGCCTAGAAGAATCCAGGAACTCTCTAAAAAAATAAACCAGGCGAAATCAAAGCTTCAACAGGATCTTCAACGCATACCTAAAGTTAGTGACATTGCACTTTATTTAAATGTGACAGAAGAAGAAGTTATTGAAGCAATGGAAGCGTCACAAGTCTATACTCCGAAATCTTTGGATTTGACATACGATGCATCAGGGGATGATAAAGACATTCAGCTTCAAGATATTATTGGGCGCGACGATAAGTATTTTGACATTATCGAGAATCGCGATTTCATAAATATGTGTCTGAAAAAACTGAACGAAGTTGAAATAAAGATCGTCAATGACCGCTTCTTTGAAAACAAAACACAAATTCAAGTGGCAGATGAACTCAATGTCTCTCAAATGACAGTTTCTCGTATGGAGAAAAAAATTATCAAGAAATTTAGAAAAGAACTCATTAAGCTTAATGAAATTTAGATTTGGAGAATGAATGTCGACAAAGAGCGGAATCAAAAGTAAATTCAGAAAATTAATAACGACAATCATTTTTATTTTTGCATTGATTACTAGTATTCTCTTTTTCGTGTTTACTTACAATCAAATTCATGAGAAATATGAAAATGAAGCAAAATCTGTTATTAATTTAACAAGTAATTTATTGGATACGACATTCCAGCATACACAAAGAAGTTTAATTTCATTAAAGAATTACTTGGTGCTGCCACAAAATATCAACTCTGATATTTATTACAATGAAACGCTTTCAACTTTTAAGAACGTCTTTAGGAATTCAAGCACGCTGTTCATCGCAAAAAAAGATGGCACGTTCTATTTATTTCCAAAGAGGTTCGTTGCAGATGATTATGATCCACGTTCGAGAACATGGTACACCAACTCAACGGATGAAAAAGGTACTGTAAATTGGACTGAGCCCTATATTGACCATGGGACTGGCGAGTTTACAATAACGGCATCCAAATATGTTGGTGACGACATGGTAATTGGCGTGGATATTTTATTGTCCGAAATTACGAATCTTGTTAATGAATCTAAAATTGGTTCGGAAAGTTATGTGACGATCGTCAATGATTCTGGGATTATTTTGGCAACGAATAGCGGCAAAGATCTCGCCCAAAATTGGGATGATATTGTAACCCACAAAACAAAAATGAATGAACTCACACAGAATCCGAACATTGAAGATTCTGAATGTATTTATTATACTAAGCATTTGGGTAATGTAGGCATGCTAATCATCGTGTCTATAGATAAAAGTGAAATCATAAGCATGATGTTATTCATGTTTTTATTGATATTTTTGATTGGAGCAGCTGTAATTATTGTTGCTGAGAGGTTGTCAATCAAATACGCGGACAGTATTGTAGAACCTATTTTAAAACTCGTAAGGGTTATGGAGCATGTTGAAGAAGACAACTATTATGAAAAGTGTGAGATAGAAGTCAATGATTCAGATGTTAAAGTATTGATTGATGGCTTCAATTCGATGATTGTCAGCATCAATGAAAAAAACTTTGAAATGCAGGCGCTTTATGAAGAGCTCTATGCCTCTGAAGAGACCTTACAAGAACAATATGATCTTCTTTATGAAAATAAAGAGTATATTTCGAAAAGTGAGCAAAGGTATAAGTCAATATTTGAAGCCTCTGAAGAAGGGCTCTGGGATCTTGACATCAATGGCCAATTTCATTACTTGACGCCTAATTGGTATAGCATGTTCGACATCGATTTGGAAAATTCGACTATCAGCTCATGGATTAAATTAATCCATCCAGAAGATCGAGCTAATTTTGAAAAGAGACTGAATCTATTTGCGACTGGGAAAATTGAAGACCATAGGATCATTTACCGCGTGATTGATAAAAATGGTGACTATATATGGATTGAAGCAGTGGGTATCGCGAGATATGAAGACGATCAATACATCAGCATGTCTGGTTCCCATCAAAATATCACTTCGAGAAAAGAATATGAATTCAAAATACATGATATGGCTTATAAAGATACTTTGACGAAACTCTATAATCGCAGATACTTCGAGGAAAAATTCACGGAACATCTTAGTGATAATGGTGCGGGTGCTTTATTACTACTAGATATCGATAATTTTAAGTATATCAATGATATCTATGGCCATACGGTTGGTGATGAAATTTTAAAGCAGTTTTCAAATAGATTGTTGACTGTTGTGACAGATCACGATAAAAACATCGTAGCAAGATTTAGTGGCAATGAATTTGTCGTTTTGACACATGATCTTATCAATAAGGAAGAAATTTCAGCTTTTGCCAATTCACTATGTAAGATGATTGAAGCACCATTTAACATTTCCAATAAAATAATCAAGATTTCTGCGAGTATTGGAATCACTATTTACCCAATAGATGGAGATAGAGTGGAGCAGCTTGTTCAAAATGCAGATATCGCTATGTATCACGCGCGTCGCATCACAAAGAAAAGTTATCATTATTTCAATACAGAAATACTCCAAGATGTTCTAAATGAAATGAAAATTGAAAATCATATGCGTTCAGGAATTGAAGAAGACGAATTCGAGGTGTATTACCAACCAATCATGTCTGCTAAAGAAAAAACCGTTAAAGGCTTTGAAGCGTTGGTACGTTGGAACAGTAAATCGTTAGGTTTCATTTTTCCAGATAGTTTTATACCTATTGCGGAAAAAACAGGCTTAATCATAGATATTGGAACGATTGTTCTAGAAAAGTCTTGTGCTTTTCTTGCAAAATTGAATCGACAGATGAACGCTGAATATACTATGTCCATCAATATTTCAGTTATTCAGTTAATGGAAGAGCACTTTGCAAATAACGTTCTGAGTATCATCAGTAAATACGATATTCCAAAACATCTTATCAGATTGGAAATAACTGAAAGTATGATGCTAGAATCCAACGAAAATATCATTGCAAAACTGTTTTACTTGAGAAATCACCAAGTTGGCATCTCTCTAGATGATTTTGGTACGGGTTATTCATCATTTAAAAACTTGATCAGATTACCACTTAATGGTATTAAAATTGATAAGACGATTATGAAAGACTCAATTTCAAATGAGCATGTTTTTACGCTACTAGATTCAATTGTCGATTTTGCGCATAAAACCAATATCGATGTTGTCGCTGAAGGGATTGAAAGTGATCTTTACTTTGAACGGTCATTGAAGCTTAATGTTGATTTTGTGCAGGGATACCTTTTCAGTAAACCAGTTAGTGAACTTCAAGTTATCGAGCTTTTAAGTGATTTGAAAAAGTTATGTGAAAAAGAAGATACATTTTAAAGCTTGTATTACGAACTGTAATTATGTGACTATATAAGAAGCAATGTAAAAAACATAAAAAAGCAGGCATTCGATAAAATTGTCGAATGCCTGCTTTTAATAATTCATCATACTTTTAATAGGTAACAAATCCAACCGTTCTTTTGACGCGATCTAACACTTCTGAAGAAATTTTATCAGCACGTTCTCTGCCTTGCTTCAAGACATCGAAGATCTCTCCACTGTTCATGACGCGGTCAAATTCTGTTTGAACTTTTAAAAGTTCGTCATTGACCACATCAACGAGATCTTTCTTAAGAGCGCCATATCCTAATCCAGCATACTTAGATTCTAATTCTGGAATCGAATAAGGTGTAAATTGAGAGTAGATCGTCAATAGATTGCTGACACCTGGTTTGTTTTCCAGGTCGTATTTGATGAGCGCATCACTATCTGTCGTTGCTCGCATAATGGATTTTTTTACAAGTGCAGGTGAATCGAGCAATGTAATTTTTGAATTCTCATTTGGATTGCTCTTACTCATTTTTTGAATCGGGTCATCAAGTGACATGATTCGCGCGCCATCTTCAACTTTGGCAATCATAGGCTCGGGTACGACAAACGTATTGCCGAAGCGATTGTTAAAGCGATTAGCGATATCTCTAGTGAGTTCGAGATGTTGCTTTTGATCATTTCCTACAGGCACATAGTTCGTATCATATAGTAGAATATCAGCTGCCATCAAGACTGGATAGGTAAAGAGACCCGTTGTTACAACATCTTTACCTTCTGATTTGTCTTTGAATTGCGTCATGCGACTTAATTCACCCATATAAGAGAAGCAATTTAAAATCCAAGCAAGTTCAGCATGTGCAGAAACTTGAGACTGAATAAACAAAGTTACCTTTTTAGGATCAAGACCAATAGCAACGTATAAGGCTGCTAGTTCAATGATGCTCTTCTTTAGTTTGATTGGATCCTGTGGTACCGTGATGGAATGCATATCGACGACGCAGTAGAGACAGTCTTTGTCGTCTTGCTGTTTCACAAAGTTCTTCATCGTGATATAGTTGCCCAAATGTATTTGTCCCGTAGGCTGTACGCCTGAAAATACGCGTTTCATAAGTCCTCCAATAATCGTAGATGCTGGTAATATTAAATACATTATATAATAGAAACGGTATCTATAAAATAGAAACCGTAGTAGTTTATATGAATATTACAATTAGTTAATAATAAATAACAATTTAAGGGTTGACGGTGGTATAGGAGTTAGTGTAAGATAATCAAGTCGCCTAACGAGGGCAAGCAATTGCCGCCAAATGGCAGAAAACATTATGAAAAAAGAATGTTGACAAAGCAATAATGATTTGATATAATTTAAAAGCTGTCACACAGAGCGACGATGAAAATCGTCGAACGAGATGAAAGAAACGAAGCGAAAGTTAAGTGGCTGGATCGACTGTAAGACGCACAAACAATTATATACAGGACCTTGAAAATTGAATAGCGCAAATGAAAAAAACCAAATGATGCGAAAGCGTCAAAAGAAATAAAAACAACTTAACAGTTGTTTCCGGATAAACTTTGCAAAAAGTTTATACAAAAATGCAAGAGCGATCTTGCAGCAAGTTAGCTCATTTATGAGATAGCAGGCAAAAACTTAAATTAAATTTAAGAGTTTGATCCTGGCTCAGGATGAACGCTGGCGGCGTGCCTAACACATGCAAGTCGAGCGAGATTTAGTGGAGTGGAGACTTCGGTCAAAGTGAAACTAATGAAAGCGGCGGACGGGTGAGTAACGCGTGGGCAACCTGCCCCATACAAAGGGATAGCCACTGGAAACGGTGATTAATACCTTATAAGTCGGTAGTCTCGCATGAGACAGCCGACAAAGATTTATCGGTATGGGATGGGCCCGCGTTTGATTAGCTAGTTGGTGAGGTAACGGCTCACCAAGGCGACGATCAATAGCCGACCTGAGAGGGTGATCGGCCACACTGGAACTGAGACACGGTCCAGACTCCTACGGGAGGCAGCAGTGGGGAATATTGCACAATGGGCGCAAGCCTGATGCAGCAACGCCGCGTGAGTGATGAAGGCCTTCGGGTCGTAAAACTCTGTCCTATGGGAAGAAAAAAATGACGGTACCATAGGAGGAAGCCCCGGCTAACTACGTGCCAGCAGCCGCGGTAATACGTAGGGGGCAAGCGTTATCCGGAATCACTGGGCGTAAAGGGTGCGTAGGTGGCTCATCAAGCCAGAGGTGAAAGGCATTGGCTCAACCAATGTAAGCCTTTGGAACTGACGAGCTTGAGTGCAGGAGAGGTAAGTGGAATTCCTAGTGTAGAGGTGAAATTCGTAGATATTAGGAGGAACACCAGTGGCGAAGGCGACTTACTGGACTGTAACTGACACTGAGGCACGAAAGCGTGGGGAGCGAACAGGATTAGATACCCTGGTAGTCCACGCCGTAAACGATGAATACTAGGTGTCGGGCGTCAAAACTCGGTGCCGCAGCTAACGCATTAAGTATTCCGCCTGGGGAGTACGCACGCAAGTGTGAAACTCAAAGGAATTGACGGGGACCCGCACAAGCAGCGGAGCATGTGGTTTAATTCGAAGCAACGCGAAGAACCTTACCAGGTCTTGACATCCTCTTGCAAGCGTCCTAGCCGACGCCCTCCTTCGGGACAAGAGAGACAGGTGGTGCATGGTTGTCGTCAGCTCGTGTCGTGAGATGTTGGGTTAAGTCCCGCAACGAGCGCAACCCTTGTGTTTAGTTGCCAACAGGTTAAGCTGTGCACTCTAAACAGACTGCCGTGGATAACACGGAGGAAGGTGGGGATGACGTCAAATCATCATGCCCCTTATGATCTGGGCTACACACGTGCTACAATGGTCGGTACAACGGGCAGCGAAAGAGCGATCTGGAGCGAATCCTAAAAAGCCGATCCCAGTTCGGATTGCAGGCTGAAACTCGCCTACATGAAGTTGGAGTTGCTAGTAATCGCGAATCAGAATGTCGCGGTGAATGCGTTCCCGGGTCTTGTACACACCGCCCGTCACACCATGGAAGTTGAGGGCGCCCGAAGCCAGTGGTCCAACCCGTAAGGGAGGAAGCTGTCGAAGGTGAAATCAATGACTGGGGTGAAGTCGTAACAAGGTAGCCGTATCGGAAGGTGCGGCTGGATCACCTCCTTTCTAAGGAGAAATAGACATTTGCGCTGTTCAATTTTGAGGGTCTTGTGGCAACACAAGAACTTCAAAACACGAAAGCATTTTTGCTTTCAGAAATCTAAGGATTTCATTGTACATTGAAAATTGCATATAGAATCGACATTTACGCGAAACAAAGTTTCGCGCCCGACATGAGCAACCGAAGGTTGGTAGGAGGGTGTGTGTACTATGTTTAGCGTTAACACTGTAATAAAAAAGTCGTTTGATGCAAGGCTTAAGCGCCGTGTATTAAATGCAGGTCAAGTTAATAAGAGCATAGGGCGAATGCCTTGGCACTAGGAGCCGAAGAAGGACGTGGTAAGCTGCGAAAAGCTACGGGGAACTGCAAGCAAGTGTAGATCCGTAGATGTCCGAATGGGGAAACCCGGCTGGAGTAATGTCCAGTCATCCATAAGTGAATTCATAGCTTATAGGAGGGGAACTCGGGGAACTGAAACATCTAAGTACCCGAAGGAAGAGAAAACAAAAGTGATTTCCAGAGTAGTGGCGAGCGAAATGGAAACAGCCCAAACCTGAGTCTTCGGACGAAGGGGTGTGGACAGTCAACAAAGCAAAGCTGTATCTTAGTAGAATCGTTTGGGAAAGCGAGCCGAAGAGTGTGAGAGCCACGTACACGAAAAGAGAAGGTATGCGAGACTGATCCGGAGTACCACGGAGCACGAGAAATTCTGTGGGAAGCAGGCAGGACCATCTGCCAAGGCTAAATACTACCTAGTGACCGATAGTGAATAGTACCGTGAGGGAAAGGTGAAAAGAACCCCGAGAGGGGAGTGAAAAGAACCTGAAACCCTATGTTTACAAGCAATGGAAGTTCGTTAAAGAACGACCATGTACTTTTTGTAGAACGGGCCAACGAGTTACGTTATGCAGCAAGGTTAAGTTCTTCAGGAACGGAGCCGCAGCGAAAGCGAGTCTGAAAAGGGCGAATAAGTTGTATGGCGTAGACCCGAAACCGGGTGACCTATCCATGTGCAGGGTGAAGCTAAAGTAAAATTTAGTGGAGGCCCGAACCCATATCTGTTGAAAAAGGTTGGGATGACATGTGGATAGCGGAGAAATTCCAATCGAACCCGGAGATAGCTGGTTCTCCTCGAAATAGCTTTAGGGCTAGCCTTGAGGTAAAGAGATACGGGGGTAGAGCACTGAATGACCTAGGGGCTTTCACCGGCTACCGAAGTCTATCAAACTCCGAATACCGATATCTTATACTCAGGAGTCAGACTGTGTGTGATAAGATTCATAGTCAAAAGGGAAACAGCCCAGACCATCAGCTAAGGTCCCAAAATATAAGTTAAGTGGAAAAGGATGTGGAATTGCCCAGACAACTAGGATGTTGGCTTAGAAGCAGCCATACATTTAAAGAGTGCGTAATAGCTCACTAGTCGAGTGATTCTGCGCCGAAGATTACCGGGGCTCAAACTTATTACCGAAGCTATGGAATTGTACTTTGTACAATTGGTAGAGGAGCATTGTATACGGGGCGAAGCAAGATCGTAAGGACTTGTGGACTGTATAGAAGAGAGAATGTTGGCATGAGTAACGAGAGACGGGTGAGAATCCTGTCCGCCGAAAACCTAAGGTTTCCTGAGCAAGGTTCGTCCCCTCAGGGTAAGTCAGGGCCTAAGCCGAGGACGAAAGTCGTAGGCGATGGACAACAGGTAAAGATTCCTGTACCACCGAGAACCGTTTGAGAGAGGGGAATGACACAGGAGGTTATGCTGAGCGCACGATTGGTTGTGTGCGTCCAAGCAACGAGTCTGAGAAGTAGGCAAATCCGCTTCTCGTGAAGGGTGAGTTGTGATGGGGAGTGAAAATAGTAGCGAAGCAGCAGATATCACACTGTCAAGAAAAGTTTCTATCGAGGGAGCAGGTGCCTGTACCGTAAACCGACACAGGTAGGAAAGTAGAGAATACTAAGGCGAGCGAGAAAACTATTGTTAAGGAACTCGGCAAAATGACCCCGTAACTTCGGGAGAAGGGGTGCCGACTCAGGTTCAGAGCTAGAGTCGGCCGCAGAGGATAGGTCCAAGCGACTGTTTACCAAAAACACAGGTCTCTGCTAAATCGAAAGATGATGTATAGGGGCTGACGCCTGCCCGGTGCTGGAAGGTTAAGGGGAAGTGTTAGAGCAATCGAAGCACAGAACTGAAGCCCCAGTAAACGGCGGCCGTAACTATAACGGTCCTAAGGTAGCGAAATTCCTTGTCGGGTAAGTTCCGACCCGCACGAAAGGCGTAACGATTTGGACGCTGTCTCAACAATAGACTCGGTGAAATTGTAGTACCGGTAAAGATGCCGGTTACCCGCAGCTAGACGGAAAGACCCCGTGGAGCTTTACTGCAGCTTGGCACTGGATAATGGTATATCATGTACAGGATAGGTGGGAGACAGAGAAGCTAGGACGCCAGTCTTAGTGGAGTCGCCGTTGGGATACCACTCTTGATATAACGTTATTCTAACTATGACCAGTAATCCTGGTTTAGGACAATGTCAGGCGGGCAGTTTGACTGGGGCGGTCGCCTCCCAAAGAGTAACGGAGGCGCCTAAAGGTTCCCTCAGCGCGGTTGGAAATCGCGCGAAGAGTGTAAAGGCAAAAGGGAGCTTGACTGCGAGAGAGACATTTCGAGCAGGTACGAAAGTAGAGCTTAGTGATCCGGTGGCACCGCATGGAAGGGCCATCGCTCAACGGATAAAAGCTACCCCGGGGATAACAGGCTTATCTCCCCCAAGAGTCCACATCGACGGGGAGGTTTGGCACCTCGATGTCGGCTCGTCTCATCCTGGGGCTGAAGTAGGTCCCAAGGGTTGGGCTGTTCGCCCATTAAAGAGGCACGCGAGCTGGGTTCAGAACGTCGTGAGACAGTTCGGTCCCTATCTGCTGTGGGCGTAGGAAATTTGAGAGGAGCTGTCCTTAGTACGAGAGGACCGGGATGGACGAACCGCTGGTGGATCAGTTGTCATGCCAATGGCACAGCTGAGTAGCTAAGTTCGGAAGGGATAAGCGCTGAAGGCATCTAAGCGCGAAGCCCCCTCAAGATGAGATTTCCCATCCAGAAATGGAGTAAGATCCCATGTAGATAATGTGGTAATAGGCCTGAGGTGTAAGTGCAGCAATGTATTCAGCTGACAGGTACTAATAGATCGAGGACTTGACCAAACTTTTATAAAAACAGTGAAATGTCGAACTTATATGCAATTTTCAGGGTACAAACCTTGAGATAAGAGATAAGAATTTGATCGTTTCGACTCGTGAGAGCGGCATACGCCCTCCTGGCAACTATCGTTGCCTACGTCGGGTTCGAAAAATCAAAGATTTTTCTCATATCCAGTGATGATGGCGGAGGGGCCACACCTGTTCCCATACCGAACACAGAAGTAAAGTCCTCCAGCGTCGAGGGTACTTGGCGGGCAGCTGCCTGGGAGAGTAGAACGTTGCTGGTTTGAATGAATAAGAGAGATTTCGATCTCTCTTATGTCATTTCAACTTATCTTTGAAAGCACTTATAATTTAACTTAACGTGAGATTGGCATAAGCCTCTCCTGGCAACTGTGTTGCCTACGTCGAGTTCGAAAAAATCTTCGATTTTTTCTCATATTTGGTGATGATGGCGGAGGGGCCACACCTGTTCCCATACCGAACACAGAAGTAAAGTCCTCCAGCGTCGAGGGTACTTGGCGGGCAGCTGCCTGGGAGAGTAGAACGTTGCCAGATTAAATGTAAAATCCAGTCTTTTGACTGGATTTTTTTTGTTCCTTTCATAGACATAGAGCGAGTAGGCTGTCCTTCATAGAAACTTTGTTACCTACGTCGGTTAAGGAAAATTGCTTCACAATCTTTCTCATAGGCGAGCAGTAACCGAAGGTTAGGACCAGCTCCCATGGGAGAGTAGAACGTTGCTAGATAAAATGAAAACTCCAGTCTAATGACCATTGGTCTTTTAGACTGGAGTTTATTACATTATATAAGCAATTAAACATACATAAGCTAAATATGATCTACCTAAAAAACTACGTTTTCCAATGTAGTGTGAGAAATGACAATTTGAGCTTAACGTAAAGTGGCATACGCCCCTCCTACCAACGTTCCGTTGCTCATGTTTTGTATTGCAAACTTGTGCTTGCCTACGTCGGGTGAGAAGCGACTATTTGAGCTTAACGTGAAAGTGGCATACGCCCCTCCTGGCAATTTCATTGCCTACGTCGGGTGAGAAAAATGCTTTGCATTTTTCTCATAATCCTTTAGCACCGTCAGGCATTCAGCTCGATCCAGCAGCTTGAGTTCTAAATCAGTAGCGGTACTCTTGCCAGATATAATATCGAATAGAAACGTGTCATCAAACCCAATCTCAGCAGCATCATAACGTGTAGCGCCATAATATACAGTTGGGATTTTTGCCCAAAGGATAGCACCTAAACACATCGGACACGGTTCGCAAGTTGTGTAAAGAGAACAGTCCGACAAGTCGATTCGTTCAAGCAAAAGGCATGCTTTTCTAATTGCTACAATTTCTGCATGCGCAGTAGGATCATGGTCTGCAACGACTTTGTTATGTCCTGTAGCGATTACTTTCTCATCTTTAACGATAATTGCGCCAAATGGCTCACCGTCTTCAGAGCCAATACCAACATAGGCTTCTTCGATGGCTTTTTTCATGAATGCATCCATAGTGTCACATCCTTCTTTAAAACTAGTTGACTAATCAATTAACAACGAAAAAGATATATACACCCCTCCTACCAACAGCAAGTTTGTTTCACAAATTTACAGTTGCTCATGTCGGGTGAGAAATGACTACTTGAACACAACGAAAGTGATACATATGCCCCTCCTACCAACTGCAACTTTGTTTCACAAATTTACAGTTGCTCATGTCGGGTGAGAAAAATGCTTAGCATTTTTCTCATTAAAACTTAAAGTACGAAATGCTCCGTGAGAGTGTTGACGACAAATCATTGATGATATTTAATAGTGCGTCTAGATGATGTAAATCTTTATTTTGTGAATCTACAGAATTTCTAATCTCAAACTCAACTTCGCCAATTTTTTCGGAAATGCTTTTAACTTCTTCGAGAGTTGTCACAAGCATGCGATTATTGCTATCCACTGACTTAATTTCTTGAGAGAAAGATTTTACAACAACTAGAGAATTTTGAGTTTCTGTGTCAATTTGTTTAAATGAGTCAACAGTATCTGTAATGAAATGGCTTTGATTGTTGATTTTTTCAGAGATTTCATAATTGCTTCGTGTGACATTTGTAACGACGCTTTGTGTGGAACCGATTAGCTCAGAAATATTTTTAGAAGCATTGATAACTTGTTCAGCCAATTTTTTGATTTCATCTGCGACGACTGCGAAGCCACGGCCTGTTTCTCCAGCTCGGGCTGCTTCAATAGCGGCATTGAGAGCCAACAAATTTGTTTGTTGTGCAACATTATTGATAACATCAGTAATTTCGTTGATCTTGGAGAAGTTTTCATTTAAAGCATCAATCTGAACAGACCCTTCATTAAATGTAGTAACGACAGATGACATGGAAGTTGTCAACAAGTTTAGCTTATCATTGCCAAAAGCGGTGGATTGACCAATCTTTTCATTATGATTTTGTATATCAAGTGATTTACGTGTCATATCCGTAAGTAGGACAGATAACTGATCTGTTGCAGCCATCATGTGATCAATGGCATTTTTTTGATTATGCACCACCTCTTGGATCTGATGGGTATTTCGATTGACTTCATTTGCTGAATGATTCAAACTATCTTTGGAAGTAGTGAGTTGGCTGGATACATTTTCAAGATTTGATGTGGCATTTGCTGAATCTGAGAGTGTCGTTTTAAATTTCTGAGCGACTTCTGACAATGAAGCATTCAATTGACCAAATTCATCGCGTCTTTTGGTATCAAAGTCGATCGTCAAATCACCAGTTGAAAGAATTTTTAGTTCAGTAATCGATTTTTTTAAGATCTTCAGGAGATTGGTAGTAATCAAGTAACCCAATACGATAACAAGTAAGATGAAGACAATTCCAATAATTAATATTAATTGAAATGCTCTTTTGATCTGCGACTGCATCTGGTCAAGAGAAAGACCAATGTTTAAGACGTTCTCACTGCTAGTTAAGGGTTCAGAAATATTGAATACATCAGATTCGACTTGAACGAGTAATGGTTCTGAACTAGATGATGACTCAGAAGTTACTTCAGTCTCTGACGCTGAAGAGACGGCGTCGGTAAGCACGGATTCGTCTGAAACAAGGAGGTTTCCATTGTTATCGGACATTGATATGTATATAATGCCACCAGCACTCTTTTCTTTTACATCATAAAATATTTTTTGAACTTCGTTTAAATTGCTGATATCATAACTTTCAATTTCTCGCTTAATGGTTTTAATTAATGTAAGCCCATCATTTTGCATTTGCTTCATGACGCTGTCTTTGATAAACCAATACGAAAATATCGAGAAGAAAACGATGATCGAAGTGGAAAATAATAGTAGCAACGCAATTATTTTTGTGGAAAATTTGCTGCTTGATCTCATATACCAAACCCCCTAGGTCATTTTACCCATAATTCTCTATTTAAATGGGTAATTCGTAATTATTTTACCATATATATAGAAGAGAGTGTAAAATATAATTTGAGAATAGTATTTTTGTTATAATTATAAAATATGAAGGGGGAAGATGAGAGTTGTCTCATCGTACAAGCTATGTTTCCAAATAGAATTGAACTCGCACAGAAAAATACGCCAATTGAAAAACTTGAACGCCTTTCAAGATCAGTAGGCAAAAACATTTACATTAAGCGCGACGATCTCACAGGTATAGAATTATCGGGCAACAAAGTCAGGAAATTGGAATACGCACTGGGTGAAGCGATGCACTTAGATGCGGACGTCATCATTACTTGTGGCGCCATTCAATCCAATCACGCCAGAGCGACAGCGGTTGCAGCTAGAAAATTGGGACTTAAAATACATTTAGTCCTTCGAGGTGAAGAACCCGAGCACATTTCTGGAAATCTTCTACTTAATAGAATACTTGGCGCAGAAATCACTTTCCTTTCTGCTGAGGCATTTTCAAATCATCAAGCAGTCATGGATTCGATCAAGGCAGATTACGCAAAGGTTGGCCTCAAGGCTTACATTATACCGATCGGTGCGTCAAACGGCATAGGAAACTTTGGTTATTACAATGCCTACCAGGAAATTCTTCACCAAGAAGTAGAAATGAACACGACCTTTGATGCCATTGTATGTACGGTAGGGTCGGGTGGCACTTACTCAGGATTATTTTTGGGCAACCACTTCAATGCATATCGTAAGAAGCTCGTCGGGTATAGCGTCGGCGGTAGCAGTGCAAGTTTTATAGAGCAATCCAAAAACATTTTGTCCGATTCAAATGAAATCCTAGCACGCCTTTCAGGAGGCAGTCTTGAAACATTTACTGACACGCATACAATTATAGATGACTACCAGGGCAGTGGTTATGCGCAGACTTCTATAGAAGATATTGAATTTATCAAGTTCGTAGCTGAGCAAGAAGGCTTGATTCTTGATCCAGTTTATACGGGAAAAGCTTTTAAGGGGATGATGACTCAAATTAAAGAAGGCCTGTATGACGACTGCACAAATATACTCTTCATTCACACAGGCGGAATCTTTGGACTTGAGGCTTTTGAGAGCTGGTTTAAGTAGCCACTGCCGAAGTGTAAACAACACAGTCATATAGTGTCTTCATTAGTATGGTTTTAACAAATTGGACACTATATGTTGTGCTTAAAATAAAATGATAATTAATTTCAAATTAAGCGTTGACAAGGTTTGCTCAGACTGATATACTGTAAAAGTTGTCGGCGCTTTCGAAGTTTTAAAAGCTTAGAAATGGCTGATAGCAAACAATACAGGACCTTGAAAATTGAATAGCGCAAATGAAAAAAACCAAATGATGCGAAAGCGTCAAAAGAAATAAAAAACAACTTAACAGTTGTTTCCGGATAAACTTTGCAGAAAGTTTATACAAAAATGCAAGAGCGATCTTGCAGCAAGTTAGCTCATTTATGAGATAGCAGGCAAAAACTTAAATTAAATTTAAGAGTTTGATCCTGGCTCAGGATGAACGCTGGCGGCGTGCCTAACACATGCAAGTCGAGCGAGATTTAGTGGAGTGGAGACTTCGGTCAAAGTGAAGCTAATGAAAGCGGCGGACGGGTGAGTAACGCGTGGGCAACCTGCCCCATACAAAGGGATAGCCACTGGAAACGGTGATTAATACCTTATAAGTCGGTAGTCTCGCATGAGATAGCCGACAAAGATTTATCGGTATGGGATGGGCCCGCGTTTGATTAGCTAGTTGGTGAGGTAACGGCTCACCAAGGCGACGATCAATAGCCGACCTGAGAGGGTGATCGGCCACACTGGAACTGAGACACGGTCCAGACTCCTACGGGAGGCAGCAGTGGGGAATATTGCACAATGGGCGCAAGCCTGATGCAGCAACGCCGCGGGAGTGATGAAGGCCTTCGGGTCGTAAAACTCTGTCCTAGGGGAAGAAAAAAATGACGGTACCATAGGAGGAAGCCCCGGCTAACTACGTGCCAGCAGCCGCGGTAATACGTAGGGGGCAAGCGTTATCCGGAATCACTGGGCGTAAAGGGTGCGTAGGTGGCTCATCAAGCCAGAGGTGAAAGGCATTGGCTCAACCAATGTAAGCCTTTGGAACTGACGAGCTTGAGTGCAGGAGAGGTAAGTGGAATTCCTAGTGTAGAGGTGAAATTCGTAGATATTAGGAGGAACACCAGTGGCGAAGGCGACTTACTGGACTGTAACTGACACTGAGGCACGAAAGCGTGGGGAGCGAACAGGATTAGATACCCTGGTAGTCCACGCCGTAAACGATGAATACTAGGTGTCGGGCGTCAAAACTCGGTGCCGCAGCTAACGCATTAAGTATTCCGCCTGGGGAGTACGCACGCAAGTGTGAAACTCAAAGGAATTGACGGGGACCCGCACAAGCAGCGGAGCATGTGGTTTAATTCGAAGCAACGCGAAGAACCTTACCAGGTCTTGACATCCTCTTGCAAGCGTCCTAGCCGACGCCCTCCTTCGGGACAAGAGAGACAGGTGGTGCATGGTTGTCGTCAGCTCGTGTCGTGAGATGTTGGGTTAAGTCCCGCAACGAGCGCAACCCTTGTGTTTAGTTGCCAACAGGTTAAGCTGTGCACTCTAAACAGACTGCCGTGGATAACACGGAGGAAGGTGGGGATGACGTCAAATCATCATGCCCCTTATGATCTGGGCTACACACGTGCTACAATGGTCGGTACAACGGGCAGCGAAAGAGCGATCTGGAGCGAATCCTAAAAAGCCGATCCCAGTTCGGATTGCAGGCTGAAACTCGCCTACATGAAGTTGGAGTTGCTAGTAATCGCGAATCAGAATGTCGCGGTGAATGCGTTCCCGGGTCTTGTACACACCGCCCGTCACACCATGGAAGTTGAGGGCGCCCGAAGCCAGTGGTCCAACCCGTAAGGGAGGAAGCTGTCGAAGGTGAAATCAATGACTGGGGTGAAGTCGTAACAAGGTAGCCGTATCGGAAGGTGCGGCTGGATCACCTCCTTTCTAAGGAGAAATAGACATTTGCGCTGTTCAATTTTGAGGGTCTTGTGGCAACACAAGAACTTCAAAACATGAAAGCATTTTTGCTTTCCGAAATCTAAGGATTTCATTGTACATTGAAAATTGCATATAGAATCGACATTTAAAACAAAACGACGTGAAGCGAAGTTTTACGCTTGAAAAAGAAACTATGTTTCTTATTAAAGTGTGTAGCTCAGTGAGCGAAGTTATGTATATAAAACACTGTATTTTAAAAAGTCGTTTGATGCAAGGCTTAAGCGCCGTGTATTAAATGCAGGTCAAGTTAATAAGAGCATAGGGCGAATGCCTTGGCACTAGGAGCCGAAGAAGGACGTGGTAAGCTGCGAAAAGCTACGGGGAACTGCAAGCAAGTGTAGATCCGTAGATGTCCGAATGGGGAAACCCGGCTGGAGTAATGTCCAGTCATCCATAAGTGAATTCATAGCTTATAGGAGGGGAACTCGGGGAACTGAAACATCTAAGTACCCGAAGGAAGAGAAAACAAAAGTGATTTCCAGAGTAGTGGCGAGCGAAATGGAAACAGCCCAAACCTAAGTCTTCGGACGAAGGGGTGTGGACAGTCAACAAAGCAAAGCTGTATCTTAGTAGAATCGTTTGGGAAAGCGAGCCGAAGAGTGTGAGAGCCACGTACACGAAAAGAGAAGGTATGCGAGACTGATCCGGAGTACCACGGAGCACGAGAAATTCTGTGGGAAGCAGGCAGGACCATCTGCCAAGGCTAAATACTACCTAGTGACCGATAGTGAATAGTACCGTGAGGGAAAGGTGAAAAGAACCCCGGGAGGGGAGTGAAAGAGAACCTGAAACCCTATGTTTACAAGCAATGGAAGTTCGTTAAAGAACGACCATGTACTTTTTGTAGAACGGGCCAACGAGTTACGTTATGCAGCAAGGTTAAGTTCTTCAGGAACGGAGCCGCAGCGAAAGCGAGTCTGAAAAGGGCGAATAAGTTGTATGGCGTAGACCCGAAACCGGGTGACCTATCCATGTGCAGGGTGAAGCTAAAGTAAAATTTAGTGGAGGCCCGAACCCATATCTGTTGAAAAAGGTTGGGATGACATGTGGATAGCGGAGAAATTCCAATCGAACCCGGAGATAGCTGGTTCTCCTCGAAATAGCTTTAGGGCTAGCCTTGAGGTAAAGAGATACGGGGGTAGAGCACTGAATGACCTAGGGGCTTTCACCGGCTACCGAAGTCTATCAAACTCCGAATACCGATATCTTATACTCAGGAGTCAGACTGTGTGTGATAAGATTCATAGTCAAAAGGGAAACAGCCCAGACCATCAGCTAAGGTCCCAAAATATAAGTTAAGTGGAAAAGGATGTGGAATTGCCCAGACAACTAGGATGTTGGCTTAGAAGCAGCCATACATTTAAAGAGTGCGTAATAGCTCACTAGTCGAGTGATTCTGCGCCGAAGATTACCGGGGCTCAAACTTATTACCGAAGCTATGGAATTGTACTTTGTACAATTGGTAGAGGAGCATTGTATACGGGGCGAAGCAAGATCGTAAGGACTTGTGGACTGTATAGAAGAGAGAATGTTGGCATGAGTAACGAGAGACGGGTGAGAATCCCGTCCGCCGAAAACCTAAGGTTTCCTGAGCAAGGTTCGTCCCCTCAGGGTAAGTCAGGGCCTAAGCCGAGGACGAAAGTCGTAGGCGATGGACAACAGGTAAAGATTCCTGTACCACCGAGAACCGTTTGAGAGAGGGAATGACACAGGAGGTTATGCTGAGCGCACGATTGGTTGTGTGCGTCCAAGCAACGAGTCTGAGAAGTAGGCAAATCCGCTTCTCGCGAAGGGTGAGTTGTGATGGGGAGTGAAAATAGTAGCGAAGCAGCAGATATCACACTGTCAAGAAAAGTTTCTATCGAGGGAGCAGGTGCCTGTACCGTAAACCGACACAGGTAGGAAAGTAGAGAATACTAAGGCGAGCGAGAAAACTATTGTTAAGGAACTCGGCAAAATGACCCCGTAACTTCGGGAGAAGGGGTGCCGACTCAGGTTCAGAGCTAGAGTCGGCCGCAGAGGATAGGTCCAAGCGACTGTTTACCAAAAACACAGGTCTCTGCTAAATCGAAAGATGATGTATAGGGGCTGACGCCTGCCCGGTGCTGGAAGGTTAAGGGGAAGTGTTAGAGCAATCGAAGCACAGAACTGAAGCCCCAGTAAACGGCGGCCGTAACTATAACGGTCCTAAGGTAGCGAAATTCCTTGTCGGGTAAGTTCCGACCCGCACGAAAGGCGTAACGATTTGGACGCTGTCTCAACAATAGACTCGGTGAAATTGTAGTACCGGTAAAGATGCCGGTTACCCGCAGCTAGACGGAAAGACCCCGTGGAGCTTTACTGCAGCTTGGCACTGGATAATGGTATATCATGTACAGGATAGGTGGGAGACAGAGAAGCTAGGACGCCAGTCTTAGTGGAGTCGCCGTTGGGATACCACTCTTGATATAACGTTATTCTAACTATGACCAGTAATCCTGGTTTAGGACAATGTCAGGCGGGCAGTTTGACTGGGGCGGTCGCCTCCCAAAGAGTAACGGAGGCGCCTAAAGGTTCCCTCAGCGCGGTTGGAAATCGCGCGAAGAGTGTAAAGGCAAAAGGGAGCTTGACTGCGAGAGAGACATTTCGAGCAGGTACGAAAGTAGAGCTTAGTGATCCGGTGGCACCGCATGGAAGGGCCATCGCTCAACGGATAAAAGCTACCCCGGGGATAACAGGCTTATCTCCCCCAAGAGTCCACATCGACGGGGAGGTTTGGCACCTCGATGTCGGCTCGTCTCATCCTGGGGCTGAAGTAGGTCCCAAGGGTTGGGCTGTTCGCCCATTAAAGAGGCACGCGAGCTGGGTTCAGAACGTCGTGAGACAGTTCGGTCCCTATCTGCTGTGGGCGTAGGAAATTTGAGAGGAGCTGTCCTTAGTACGAGAGGACCGGGATGGACGAACCGCTGGTGGATCAGTTGTCATGCCAATGGCACAGCTGAGTAGCTAAGTTCGGAAGGGATAAGCGCTGAAGGCATCTAAGCGCGAAGCCACACTCAAGATGAGATTTCCCATCCAGAAATGGAGTAAGATCCCATGTAGATAATGTGGTAATAGGCCTGAGGTGTAAGTGCAGCAATGTATTCAGCTGACAGGTACTAATAGATCGAGGACTTGACCAAACTTTTATAAAAACAGTGAAATGTCGAACTTATATGCAATTTTCAGGGTACAAACCTTGAGATAAGAGATAAGAATTTGATCGTTTCGACTCGTGAGAGCGGCATACGCCCCCTCCTGGCAACCATCGTTGCCTATGTCGGGTTCGAAAAATCAATGATTTTTCTCATATCCAGTGATGATGGCGGAGGGGCCACACCTGTTCCCATACCGAACACAGAAGTAAAGTCCTCCAGCGTCGAGGGTACTTGGCGGGCAGCTGCCTGGGAGAGTAGAACGTTGCTGGTTCCAAAAAAAGAAGTTCAATCTTAGGATTGGACTTCTTTTTCTTTAATCAATAGTTCATTATGTACATAGCAAAAGCAAGAAATACATACGCAAATACATGCCCCTCCTAGAAAACTTCGTTTTCCTATGTCGGGTGAGAATCGACAATTTCAAGTTAACGTAAAAGCGACATATGCCCCCTCCTGGCAATTTCATTGCCTACGTCGGGTGAGAAAAATGTGATGCATTTTTCTCATAAGTCCTCCAGCGTCGAGGGTACTTGGCGGGCAGCTGTAGGATGCATAGGCGAGCAGTAACCGAAGGTTACGACCAACCCCATGGGAGAGTAGAACGTTGCTGGTTCCAAAAAAAAGAAGTTCAATCTTAGGATTGGACTTCTTTTTCTTTAATCAATAGTTCATTATGTACATAGCAAAAGCAAGAAATACATAAAAATTACACATTATAAACATGTCCCTCCTAGAAAACTGCGTTTTCCCATGTCGGGTGAGAAAAATGCTTTGCATTTTCTCATTAAACTTCGTTTTCCTATGTGAGAGAAAATACGACTATTTAAACTTGACGTTAAAGTGGCATATGCCCCTCCTGGCAACTGCGTTGCCTATGTCGGGTGAGAAAAATGCTTGCATTTTTCTCATTCACATTTTTCTCATTATCAATTTCCCTTTCTTTATAAGGACAATGATTGTGGCAAAGATTATTAATGTGACAATTAAATAGAGATACCAAAGTATATTGTTATCATCGCCATAAGTAATGACCTCTGGACCTCCAAGTGGGACATCTAAGGGGACTTCTCTTTCTGGATAGGTTATTGTAGCAGCATAACTCGTATTAGAGCCTGACGTTGAACTGATTATCAGAACGTAGTTCGCAGGTTCAACTGTAAAAGAGCCCGAATCTCCATTAAAATTTAAACCACTTATTGTCGCCAATGGCTTATACTTACCATTATAAGTGATCTCGATATCCAAAGTACCAGGTGTAATCACATTCAGGACATGTGTCACGATAGTCGTTTTTTTGTTGAGTGTGCCTTGAATGACTTCAACATCACGGACCCATTTGGTATCAGGTCCCAAATCGACTGTAGTCTCCTCAAGATTTTGCTCTGTTGTAGATATTGGTGGGGGTGAGAGGTTTTCAGCATATGAAAGACAACTCAATGAAAGCATTGTAATTAGTAAAGCAAAAGTAAAAATGGTTACCAATGTCCGTTTTAAGGTAGTGAATGAGCTTGCCTTCATGGCTTCGCCTCCGCAACATCTGTGAACTCAAATCTCTAATATGTATGATTCAACAGTAAAAAGTAGAATATGTGTGGCATATTATGTATACCCGGTGCCAATATTTCAAAACACTGGAAATCATTGGATAGCGTAGCGCAATTTGATTTGACACACCATGTTTTAATCGTTAAAATGATAATGACAGACTGCGTTCATATCTCGTGAAATCAGGCTACAATGAAAAACTCGGAGGAAACTATGGATCTTTTTGATCAAAAGAAAGAGAATAAATCTTTAACATCGCTCATTTTCGAGAAAATTCGTGAGGACATACTCAATGGTAGGTATGTGTCTGGTGATAAATTAGTAGAGATAAAGTTGGCAGATGAACTTGGTGTAAGCAGAACGCCTGTTAGAGAAGCATTAAAACAGCTTGAGCTTGATGGTTTGGTTGACAATATTCCAAATAGGGGCGTCGTTGTCAAAGGCATAAGCAAAGAAGATATTGATGACATCCTTACAATCAGATTATGTATTGAAGGGTTGGTTGGTCAATGGGCTGCTGAACGCGTCACAGATCAAGAGGTTAAAGAGCTTGAAGAGATCTTCGATTTGATGGAATTCTATTCGACTAAAGGTGATGTCGACAAATTGTTCGAACTTAACACAAAATTCCATGAAACATTATATCAAATTACAAAAAGCAGATACCTTGAGAGTGTGTTAAACGATTTTCAGCTCTTTATCAAAACAGCAAGAAACAATTCATTGAGATCAGATGGTCGTTTAAAAGATGCCTTAGAAGAACACCGTATCATCGTTGCTGCAATAAAAAATCACGATGTGAATGCAACGCGCAATGCGCTAATAAATCACATTTCGAATTCAAATGAAAATATTAAAAAAATTGTGAAAATAGAAGAAGATAGAATCAAAAATTTAGCGGATAACATTTAGCAAAACAAGCATAAAGATCAGTGAACTTACTGTCGTAATTAGGAGGATCTATGTCAGAAGAAAGAAGACGTTTACTCGTCGAGAAGTTGACACAATCAGCTGATCCAGTTACGGGCTCGGATTTGGCAGAGATGTTTGGAGTCTCTAGACAAGTGATTGTTCAAGACATTGCCATCATACGGGCAAAAGGTGTACCTGTTCTAGCAACATCAAATGGCTATTTAATTCAAAATAAGAATGCAAAAGATAAGTTAATCAAAACATTTGTATCAAAACATAATGGTTTCGAGCGCATGGAAGAAGAGCTTTTAATCATCATAGATTATGGTGGGAAAATTATCGATGTTATTGTGGAACATCCAGTTTATGGTGAAATTGTAGGTACATTGCTCATTTCTTCGCGGGAGGATGTTACAAAATTCGTGGAGAAAGTGAAAACGACCGATTCTAAACCATTGGCATCACTCACTAAGGGTGACCATATTCATACGATTGAAGTACCAAGTGAGAAAGTGTTTTTATTGATTATGAAAGAACTCAAAGAAAAAGGGTTTGTTGATTAAAGTAAAACTATGAAAAATAAAAGTAAATGATATTGAGTGATATTTAATGATGTTTGCAAAGGAGAGGCTTCTCCTTTTTTTTGGTGTCAAGTGACAATACATGTGAATTGCCACAAAGCTAGAAAGGAATGATGATACTATGAAAATTAGAAACTATTTAACAAAAACACTAAATGGAATGGCACTTGGCTTATTTTCATCTTTGATAATAGGACTCATTTTGAAACAAATAGGTGAACTCGCTGGGATTGAAATTTTGGCTAATTTCGGAAAATATGCGCAAGTTATGATGGGTCCTGCAATTGGTGCTGCAGTTGCCTATAGCGTAAAAGCATCGCCGCTCGGCATCTTTGCATCTATGGTTGCAGGCGCAATAGGTGCAGGTAGTATCAAGTTTTTGGATGCTGGACAGATGGCGATTACGATAGGTGAACCGATGGGCGCCTTTGTTTCAGGTTTGATTGCCGCTGAATTTTCTAAGCTAATTGCAGGTAAGACAAAAGTGGATATCGTTCTCGTTCCAGCTGCGACGATCATAGTAGGTGGTCTTGTAGGAATAACCATAAGTCCTGTAATTGCGAGCTTAATGAAGGCACTAGGCCAGGTAATCAATACAGCCACTGAGCTTCAACCTATTCCAATGGGCATCATTGTAGCTGTTATCATGGGCATTGTACTGACATTGCCTATTAGTAGTGCAGCTTTGGCAATCTCACTTGGTCTATCTGGAATTGCGGGGGGTGCATCACTCGTTGGCTGCTGTTGTAATATGATTGGATTTGCTGCGATTAGTTATAGAGAAAATGGTTTTGGTGGCGCAATCGCTCAAGGTTTAGGCACATCAATGCTGCAAGTTCCAAATATCATAAAGAATCCGAAAATATGGATCCCGCCGATCATTGCAAGTGCGATACTGGGTCCCGTCAGTACGACGCTACTTAAAATGGAGAGCAACAGCGTTGGTGCTGGTATGGGTACAAGCGGTCTCGTCGGACAATTTGGCGCTTATGCCGAAATGTCGGACACAGTTAGTACTGCGACATTCTTTGCCATGGTTGCTGCAATGCACTTTATATTGCCAGCAATAATATCTTTAGTGATCAGTGAATGGATGCGTAAGAAAAACTGGATAAAATTTGGTGATATGAAACTCGAGGGTAACAAATAAATATAAATGAATTTATGCTAGTAAATCAATAAAAAAAGCATTGTAGAGCAACACGCTTTACAATGCTTTATTTTACTTTTGGCTCAAAAGCGTTGCATGGCGCACCTGATGAGCGATAGACAACTTCTGAAGGCATGATCCGCGACTTGAAGCCAAATTTTCTGCAACCCATAGGATTGTTGTTGTCCCAAGTGACATAATAATTTTTACACAGTTTGCAATTGATTCTTATCTCTGACATATCAACCTCTTAGCAATAAATATTAGAACCTTTTATCCTTGCATTATACAGCGAATTCGATTGCTTATCAATCATGCCTAAAGATGTAAATCCGATAAATATATGCTATAATTGAATATATATAAAAAAATGGTGGTGCTTGGTTTGAATAAAAAAAGTAAAATTGGTATTTTTGATTCAGGTCTTGGTGGCTTATCTGTGTTACATACGCTCAGTGAATTGTTGCCGAACGAGTCCTTTATATATATCGGCGATTCGAAAAATGCCCCATATGGAACGAAAACGAAAGAAGAAGTCTTCGAATTATCTAAGAAGATCTGTGATGACTTAGTTGCATATGACGTTAAGGCAATTGTCATTGCGTGTAACACTGCAACAAGCGCTGCTGTTACACAATTAAGGGATTTGTATAGCATCCCTATCATCGGTATGGAACCGGCTATAAAACCCGCTTTGAAACAGTCTTCTGGACCAGTGGTGGTGATCGCAACAGAGATGACTTTAAAGGAAGAGAAATTCTTGAAACTTGTCGACAGTTTGGATGATGGTTATCGCATTGTGAAATTACCAGCACCTGAGTGGGTGGATTGTGTCGAAAACCATATGACTGATGGTCATTATGTTGAAACCTGTGTTGATTCCTTTTTATCGCAGCATATTCCGAAAGCTCAGAATATCGTCCTTGGTTGTACACATTATATTTTTCTTAAGGATTATATTTCAAGTTATTATGGTGATAAAATAGAAATATTTGATGGCAATGTAGGCACGGCGCTACAACTTAAAAACACGTTGGAATCTCTAAACTGTTTGGCAGACGAATATGAAACGGCGGATTCTGCAAGGATCGTTGTCTTCAACACAAAATCGGAGGAAAATGTAACCAAATCATATAATATGTTGGCTGCATTGGGAAAGGGTATCTAAATGGATCCGAAACTGATTGAATTAGTTAACGATAAACTCCGTCTCATCTTGGATGAGGCGGTTTTTGATGAACAATCTGAATTGATTTTCAAGTTCCATTATGGAATAGATTGTAAGCGATTGGAACCAAAAGCGATTTCAAAAGAATTGAAAGTGTCACTTAAAAAAATGAAAATAGAACTCATAAGAATTGATAATAAAGTGTTCAATATTTTGAAGAAACACGACTTGTTCACTTTTTAATTGATGATTGATGATATAAAGTTGAGGTAAAAATGTCTGTGATCGATTGGTTTTTTGTTGGTATCGTCGTTCTGTTTTTCGCGGTCATCATGTTTTTTTCATGGTCCGATCTGGTGCGCGATATACTGTATTATAAAGATAAGAAAAAGAATGTCAAAAGCATGGAAGCACACTTAAAAAATAAAAAAAGAACGAGTAAAAGACCATGAGATTATTGGAGGCACTTAAAACTATAAAGGATGCGCAATTGATATCATTTCACATGCCTGGCCATAAAAACGGCAGATTTCTGTTTAACGGAACTGAGCAATTGCTTGCTTATGATATCACCGAGATTCCAGATGCAGACCATCTACATGATGCACATGGCTGTATCTTAGAAACAGAACAAACACTTGCAGCGCTTTATGGTGCCCATCGTACGCGACTACTGGTAGGCGGTAGTACAGTTGGCATCTTGAGTATGATTTTAGGAACGACGCAGCCTGGCGACAAAATATTGTTGAACCGAAATGCGCATAAATCCGTTTACAATGCAATCGAAATGAACGGCTTAATACCCGTTTATCTCTTTCCAGAAATGGATGATTACCTTGGTATTCCTACCGATTTAAGAATAAATAACTTTAACTTTGAACAAGATGTTAAGATTTGTGTTTTAACCTATCCAACGTACGAAGGGTTATGTTATTCTATAAAAGATATAATCGATAAGTGTCATACGCTTAATATTCCAGTCTTAGTGGATGAAGCACATGGTGCGCACTTGTTTCTACATGAAAACGGTCCTAAATCCGCATTAGATCTGGGCGCGGATCTAGTTGTTCAAAGTTTTCACAAAACGTTGCCTGCCATGACGCAGACGGCAGGTCTTCATTATTCTAAACAATCGATACTTACGGATTTTCAACTATCTAGAGTGGATTGGTATCTGAAAACCTTACAATCGAGTAGTCCATCTTATTTGCTGATGGCGTCTGTCGACAACATGTTAGACGTGATCCAAGATGTTGGCATATTAAGATCACAGGCTCTTGCGTTTCAGATAGAATCTTTATATGAAACAATTGATGCATTGAAGTGTATCGGAACACATAGATTTGATGCTATGGATATCACAAAAGTTATATTGACGATCAAGAAGGATTACTATAAACCAGGTGTTTCAGATGGGTACACGATTTCTCATAAGTTGAGATATGACTATGGCATCCAATCAGAATATGATTCAAAGACGATGGTACTACTGATGACGAGCTTTTGTAATGAGGCTTCAGACTTTGAAGCATTAAAAGTCGCTTTGGTGGAATTAGATCGTCATATAATGCATGAAATAACTGATTATAGCACCGTTGAAGTAGCCTCAGTTAACTACAAAGCAATTTATGATGCGATCGAATCTATAGAAACTTATAGAATGCGCGCATATGACGCAGTTCAACTACCAAGTACTTCAGTTTCGATTGAAGAATGCATCGGTGAAATATCTGCGGAGTACATCATTCCTTATCCGCCTGGAATACCCATTTTAGTACCAGGTGAAAGAATTCATATGGAAACGCTGAAGTTATTTAAAACAGAGAAAACAAACATTAATGTCCTAAAATAGATGATCGAGGTGAAACATGAATAAAGTAAAACATGAGATTTTTGAATGGGTCCAAGCGATACTTATAACACTGGTTATATTTTTAATTTACAACTTCTTTTTTGCTACAACTACAGTTTACAACACATCTATGTATCCCACACTTGTAGAAAAAGATATGCTTTTTATGGTTAAGTTAGGTAGTATGGAGCAGGGTGATATTGTATCATTTAAATCTGAATTAACCTTGACGCAAGACGATTATGACAACTTGAATTTTATTCAGAAGATTCTTCATAAAGAAGGCGAGAGAAAAAATCTGATAAAACGCGTGATTGCTGGTCCAAATGACACGATTGAAATAACTGATGGTGTCGTTAAAGTAAATGGTGTCACAATAGACGAACCCTATATTAGTACAGCGACGAATAAGAACGTATCTCTTCAGACGATTCCTGAAGGACAGTTCTTTGTAATGGGTGACAATAGAAGTGTCAGCTATGATAGTAGAGATTTAGGTTTTGTATCTGAGGACGATATAATCGGTAAAGTTGTCTTTAGGTTCATGCCGCTCAATAAAATCGGAATTGTGAATTAAATGACATTTTTGTGGTATAATTAAGGTAGAAATAAAAATTTCCGCGAATAGGAGGGATTTTATGAAACTGATCATAGCTATCGTACATGATGAAGACGCACATTCGCTTGTTAAAAAATTGAATGCTTCCGATTTTGGTGTTACGAAACTCGCATCAACAGGTGGATTTTTGAAGTCGGGCAACACGACATTAATCATCGGGATCCCAAAAGAGCGTGTGGATGAAGCCATAAAAATTATTGAAGAAACATGTAAAACAAGAAAAGAAATAACAACCACAACCTCTCTTATGGGTGATAATAGTGTCATGGGCATGCCTCTAGAAATCTCTGTAGGTGGCGCAACTGTGTTCGTCATCGATGTAGAGAATTACTTGAAGTTGTAGTAGGTTTTTGATGACTAAGATTGTTGATTTTTTTAGCGATGCACTCAAAAAAGGCCACTTGTCTCACAGTTATTTGATTTCTGGAACCGAAAATTTAGATCTTGCTAAAACAATTGCAAAGAACATTCTTTGTAGACAGGAACACACAGGTTGTGGTTCCTGTTCGTCTTGTCTAAAGCTCGCTTCAGATAATCATCCTGACCTTATGGTCGTCGTTCCGGACGGTGCTTCAATTAAAAACGCTCAAGTTGAGGCGTTTCAAGAGTTTATCTTTATAAGACCGTTTGAGAGTAAGCACAAAATCGTTATTTTTAACGAAGTGCACCTTATGACGGAGCGTGCTCAGAATCGGATTCTAAAAGTCTTAGAAGAACCGCCTGAATATGCAGTGTTCATACTCATGACACAGCAAATGGAGTCGTTACTAGAAACGGTTCTTTCAAGGTGTCAAATTATCAACGCGGATGCATCCTATTCACCACTAACAGATCCAGTTTTATTGTCTAAAGCATTTGAACTCATACATGGCATCGAGAAACAGGATGCTGGGCGCGTGTTAGAATTTGGCGCATATATGAAACAAGAAAAGACAAAAATTACGTCATTTTTGTCGCAGATTACTGCGATTTTAAGGGATATAATGATTTTTAGAGAAACACATAATTATCAATTGATTAGTCCAGAGAATTTCTCTATACTAAACTATAAGGAACAACTTGGCAAACTCGCGATGAACATTTCAAGAAAGAAGAATATTGAGTTAATATTTCTAATAGAAGAGATTGATCAAAGAATCAAGAGTAATATGAATTTTGATTTAACAGTGGATAAACTGTTATTTAAATGTATTGAAAGGGAGGCATAAATGATCACAGTAGTAGGTGTGAGATTTAAAAAAGCCGGAAAGATTTATTATTTTGATCCAGCAGAAGTACCGGTTAATCAAGGTGACCATGTGATTGTTGAAACCGCCAGAGGGATAGAATACGGTGAATGTGTTATAGGCAAGCGTGATATTTCAGAAGAGCAGATCGTAAGCCCACTTAAACCAGTACTTCGCGTATCCACCGAGGAAGATGATACAAATCATAAGAACAATAAAATTAAAGCTCAAGAAGCCATGAAAGTTTGTCATGAAAAGATCAAACTGCATGAACTTGATATGAAGCTTATCGATGTTGAGTATACATTTGACAACAACAAAGTGATCTTTTACTTTACAGCAGACGGCCGTATCGATTTTAGAGAACTCGTTAAAGACCTTGCTGCAATTTTTAGAACGCGTATCGAACTCAGACAAATCGGCGTGCGCGACGAATCAAAGATGGTAAAGGGTTTAGGTCCATGTGGACGAGAAATATGCTGTGGCAGCTGGTTAGGTGATTTTGCGCCAGTATCTATCAAGATGGCAAAAGATCAGAATTTATCGCTTAATCCTGTTAAGATTTCAGGACTCTGTGGACGTTTGATGTGTTGTTTGAAATACGAATACGATACCTATGTTCAAATCAGAGTTGGAATGCCGAATAGAGGCGATAAAGTCAAGACGCCTGAAGGCACTGCGGTTGTCGTGGATACGAATATTCTACTTGAACAGGTCAGAGTTAGACATTATCTGAAAGATAAACCAAATGAACTCAGTGAAGATATCGTTCCTTATACGAAGGAGCAAGTCAAAGTGATTGAAGTCAATAGAAATGCACCGCCGGTACCTTCGGTTATCGTTGATGCTGGACCGATTGATTTTGCAGAACTTAAAAAGCTTGAAGATTAAACACAAAGACGTTTTGAAATTTAAGCATTTCAAAGCGTCTTTTTATGAGTGAGGCTATAGATGGACAATAACGTAGTAGAATTGAAAGAACACGAGAGAATTGATGACTTGCAGTTAGGTGGTCTTCGAATCATTCAAGATCCGAAGGGGTTTTGCTTTGGCATCGACGCCGTTTTGCTCAGCAATTTCATCAAACTCAAACCAAGTGATGAAGTCGTTGAATTTGGCACGGGAACGGGAATCATCCCGATTTTGCTCACGGGTAAATCGACTTTTAAAAAAATATATGCTTTTGAAGTGCAACATGAGGTCGCTGAAATGGCCAGTCGAAGTGTGCGCCTTAACAAGCTCTGTGATAAGATAGAAATTATCGAAGACAACCTGACACAGTCGAGCAAGTATTTTGAGAGTGGCGCAATAGATGTAGTCTTTAGTAACCCACCCTATATGTCTGGTGAGGGTGGAATAAAAAACGACCACTCGCTTAAAGCAATTTCAAGGCATGAGCTGCTTTGTTCTCTCGAAGATATTATCGCAAATGCCAGCAAACTATTAAAGCATAGAGGTAAGTTTTATATGATTCATCGGCCGAATCGATTGGTTGATATCATAGCGCTTTGCAGGCAATATAAACTGGAACCAAAAGAAATTCGCATGATTCAGCCTTATTATGACAAAAGGCCAAATATATTTTTAATCATGTGTTCTAAAGGTGGTCAATCAGATTTAAAATTTCTCGACCCACTGATCGTCTATGAAAAGGATGGCAGCTATACAGCTGAGATTCATGATATATATGGGATGGAGAATATTACTGTGTTTAAAAAGGATGTGAAATAATGTCTGGTAAATTGTTTTTATGTGGCACACCAATAGGCAATTTAGAGGATATCACCTATAGGGTCGTGTCGACGTTAAAAGCCTGTGACGTGGTCTATGCAGAGGATACGCGCCATTCTATACGTCTACTCAACCATTTTCAAATCAGCAAGCCCCTTCACAGCTATCATGAGCACAATATGGGTCCTGCTGGAAAAGAAATCATTGAGAAACTCAAACGCGGGGAGCAAATCGCACTCGTGACAGATGCAGGCATGCCTGGCATCTCAGATCCTGGTGAAGCACTCGTCAAATTATGTATTGAAAATGAACTCGACTTTGAAGTCATACCTGGTGTCACAGCATTTACTACGGCTTTGGTTGGCTCAGGACTAGATACGTCACGGTTTGTGTTTGAAGCTTTCTTAAGTCGTGATAAAAAGCAAAAACGTGCACTTCTTGAGAAAATCAAGAAAGAAACACGCACGATTCTATTTTATGAGTCGCCACATCGACTTAAAGAGACGCTGAAAGTAATGCATGAAGTGTTTGGTGATCGTAAACTCGTGCTCGCACGAGAACTGACAAAGAAATTTGAGGAATTTAGACGCGGAACAATTGAATCTATTCTGACTTACTATGAATCGCACGAAATAAGAGGAGAGATTGTATTAGTTGTAGAAGGGTATCTGGAAACAGAATCGGACTTAATCGTATACAATCCACAAGAATCCGTAAAGGAACATGTCAATAGGTTAATTGCTGATGGCATCGACAAGAAAGAAGCCATGAAGATTGTGGCCACTGAAAGAAAAATAAAGAAAACGGAAGTTTATGCAGTGCTAATCGAGGATTAACCGAAGATTAACATAGCGTACTTGCATTTCAAAAAAATATAAAAGCACGGACCTAATAAGGTCTGTGCTTTATTTATAATTATACACGCAATTATAAAACTTTGATTTCATCGACACATGAAGGGCAGATGTTTTTTCCTTTGATATTTTTAACGCCTTTTGCTTGACCACAAAAAATACATGCTGGTTCATATTTTTTTAATATAATCGTTTCACCTTCTGTGAAAATTTCCAACGCATCTTTTTCACCGATTGTAAGTGTTCTTCTTAACTCGATTGGAATGACTACTCTTCCAAGCTCGTCCACCTTTCGTACGATACCAGTTGATTTCATTTTGAACTACCTCCTAAGACAAATATTGTAAGCTGCTTAGACTCATGATAGTACATATATTTCCAAATGTCAACGTATGCGCTTAAAAAAATACAACCATGCATAAATGTAATAATCGTAAGATTAATTAGTTGGGCGTTTCGTCATGATTTTCGTTGAATGCAGCTTCTGCCTCACTCACGGTAACTTTAAAATCTTTGATTTTTGGGGCAAAATACTTGTCGTAAAACGTCTTGCCTATTGCAACTGTATGCATCATCGATGAAAGACCATTCATGAAACCTTGATTTTCTTTTATGGTATTTGTAACGGATTCTGTTGTACCTGCAATGTTATCGATGGTAGAACGGAACGCTTGAACATCATGCGCTACTTCACCGGTAATCGCCTCAGCGTGTTTAGTCAATTCAGGGACGATGTTTAATGTGGCATCAATATTTTCACGATTGCCATCCACTACTTCATTAAATGTCTTTATGACTTTCAACACACGTCTCAAGATCAAAATCAAGTAGACAAACAGTGTGACGATTCCACCCCATAATATGAATAGAAGAAAATCTTTTAATGTTATGACCAATTGACTGTCCATAGCGCCTCCTAAGTTCGTTGTATTTAAGTTATTATACATCAAATACGTATAGAATAAAAGATTAAGGGACCATCGTGTACGAAAATCGTAGCAGTTTGGTCCCTTTAGGGTCTCAGACAGATGAAATTTATCTAACTCTAAATTCTTGATCGTTGATTCGTATTTTATGCGCATCAATGAATAAGGATGAATCGTTGATATTCACAGCAAAATTTGGAATCGATACAAACAACTCATCTTCAGTTTGTGGACTCGCAGCTGAAAACTCGCCAAAGCCATATGTGTCATAGGATATCGTATTGAGATTATCGTCAGACAAGTGGATCTCTGTGGGCATATCATGATCGATATAATAAAAGGCTTTAACATCTTCGAATATGATCTCTGCGGCATCAAAAGAATTGTTAGCACTTATTGCTACTGAAATTTTATCTAAATCCATATCAAAGTTGATAGAATCAATTTTCCCTCGTGAATAGTTGTTGAGTAGTGGGTGAAAACTATTTGACATAAACACCTCTTTCTTTTGTCATAATGAAATTGGTCACGATGCCTCCTCTTTCAAACTAGTATATTAATATCATATTCTATAGATAGGTGCAATACATTTTTTTAATGTTACAAATATTTTAAGTTGCACTTTTGATTTCGCTGTGTTAAAATTTGCATATTCAATAGTATAAAGGTAGCGATAGGAAGAGTAATTGATAGAAATCCTTAGAGAGTCGGCGGTTGGTGAAAGTCGATGGTGGCGAATCAGTGAACATGGCCCTTGAACTGAATGCGTGAAATAATTGAGCGCGTTACGGATTTGTACACGTTATCGTACAGTTGATTAGATGATCAACATGAGGAAATTGTAGCGATGCAATTTTGAATTAGGGTGGTAACACGACATTGACTTCGTCCCTTGGTGGGTCGGAGTTTTTATATTTTTTGTTAGGAGGTTATGAATATGTCAAAAGGTACTTATTATGTAACGACACCTATTTATTATCCAAGCTCTAAGCTTCATATCGGTCACACATATACAACGGTGGCCGCAGATGCAATCGCGCGTTATAAGCGCGTTACGGGTTATGATGTCATGTTTTTGACGGGTACAGATGAGCATGGTCAAAAGATTCAAAATGTTGCCACTGAAAAAGGACTCCACCCTAAGGCTTATTTGGATGGTGTCGTTGATGAAATTAAAAAACTCTGGGAGACGATGGAAATATCTTATGATTATTTCATTCGTACAACAGATGATGATCATGAGAGACGCGTGTCTCAAATATTTGAGATATTACATGCGAAAGGCGATATCTATAAGGGAGAATATGAGGGGTTATATTGTACCCCTTGTGAATCATTCTGGACAGAATCTCAACTGAAAGACGGCAAGTGTCCTGATTGTGGCAGAGATGTTCAAAGTACCAAAGAAGAAGCATACTTTTTCAAACTATCAAACTATCAAGATAAGCTTCTCAAATTATTTGAAACGAATCCAGATATCCTTGAACCAAAATCGAGAGTCAACGAGATGATCAACAACTTCATCAAGCCAGGACTCGAAGATCTTTGTATATCAAGATCTACATTTGACTGGGGCATTCCAGTACCAAATGATGAAAAACACGTTATTTATGTTTGGATAGATGCACTCAGCAACTACATCACCGCACTTGGCTATCCAGAAATTAAAGATGGGGCATTTGCAAAATATTGGCCAGCAGACGTTCACATGGTTGGTAAGGAAATTGTGAGATTTCACACGATTATCTGGTTTGCTCTCTTAATGGCACTTGATATCCCGGTACCTAAAAAAGTGTTCGGTCATGGCTGGATTCTGCTTGAGGGTGGAAAGATGTCCAAGTCAGTGGGCAATATTGTCGATCCTGTCGTGCTTATCGAAAGATACGGCGTAGATGCCTTAAAATACTTTTTATTAAGAGAGTATACGTTTGGTCAAGATGGTTTATTCACAAATGAAGTGCTTCTGAATAGAATCAATGCAGATCTTGCAAATGACCTTGGGAACCTCGTTTCTCGTACAATTTCTATGGTTGAAAAATATAGAGATGGCATCGTACCTGCTTCCGGGGAGTCAACTGATTTTGATGCAGATCTTAAGAAAACAGCAGTATCAGCAAGTCTATTGGTAGATAAACGCCTTGATGACCTTGATTTCTCAGGTGCTTTAGAGGAAATTTGGAAAGTCGTTAGACGAACTAA
Source organism: Acidaminobacteraceae bacterium (assembly GCA_942493125.1). Lineage (GTDB taxonomy): Bacteria > Bacillota > Clostridia > Peptostreptococcales > Acidaminobacteraceae > Fusibacter_C. Next base: position 2,187,647 of record OW818667.1, read on the forward strand.
CAAATATATCGATGAAACAGCACCGTGGGTACTTGCAAAAGAAGAAGTTAATGCGAGCAAGCTTGATACAGTACTTTATAACCTCATTGAAAGCATACGCATCATTTCAGTGCTCATTCAACCATTTTTGATTCATACTTCCAGAAAGATTTGGGAGCAGATCAATATTGATGAAGGTGCATGGGATACGTCAACATTGTTCGGGGTTTATCCTGCAGGTACCTTAGTGAAAAAAGGGGATGCACTTTTCCCTAGAATCGATATCAAGCTTGAACTTGAAGCACTAGAAGCCCTTTCAAATCAAAAGAAAGAGGCGGTAGTTAAACCAGACGTTAAACCAGACGTTAAACAAAAAATCGCTATCAAACCTGAAATCTCAATAGACGACTTTGCAAAAGTTGATTTAAGAGTGGCAAAAGTAATCGATTGTAAAGTGCATCCAAGCGCAGATAAGCTGTTGATTCTAACGCTTAAAGTTGGCGATGAGCAAAGACAAGTCGTTTCAGGTATTGCAAAGCACTATACACCAGAAAAACTGATCGGTCTTGATGTGATCGTCGTTGCCAATTTAAAACCAGTCAAATTAAGAGGCGAATTGTCTCAAGGGATGATATTGGCAGCTACAAGTGGGGAACAACTGACGTTGCTTACTGCAGACATTGAAGATGGCAGTCTTGTATCATAATACTGTATACCCTGTGTGAACACACAGGGTATTTCTTTTTGTTCGTAAATAAGGCATAATAGAAGTATATATTAAAGTAAGAAGTATATACAAAAATGCCGATATTTAGGTTGGAGGGATAGCTTTGTTATTTGATTCACATTCGCATTTAGATGACAAACAATTTGATCATGATAGAGATTTGGTTATTAAACGCGCACGTCTTAATGACGTCACTTATATACTCAATCCTGGTGCTGATTTTCCATCGAGTGTTAGAGCAGTGGCTTTAGCAGAACAATATGATTTCATTTTTGCAGCAGTTGGAGTTCATCCCCATGATGCTGAATCGATGGATGATGACATGCTGATGCAGTTGGAACAAATGGCGTCAAATCCAGTCGTAAAAGCAATCGGAGAAATCGGACTAGATTTTTATAGAGACCTTTCACCAAGGGCTATTCAAATCAAATGGTTTGTCGCTCAGATCCGCATGGCAAAACGATTAAAACTGCCCATAATCATACACGATCGTGATGCCAATGAAGAGGTTCTCAGAATTTTAAAGGAGGAACACGCATTTGAGACGGGTGTTCTTATGCACTGTTATTCTGGTAGTCGAGAACTCGCAACGCAATATGTAAAACTAGGCGCAATGATTTCTATTGCTGGACCAGTTACCTATAAAAATGCTCGGAAGACTTTGGAAGTCGTTGAGGCGGTTCCGCTTGATAGACTATTGATCGAAACCGATGCCCCTTACTTATCACCAGAGCCCAATCGTGGTAAGCGCAATGAACCAATGTTTGTGACGCATACCTGTCAGAGGATGGCCACCATCAAAGGCATCACTTACGAGGAAATGGCCAAAGCAACAATGGAAAATGCAATCCGATTCTTTAAAATCGAGAAAGAGTGACTATGGAATCCATAAAAGAAACAATCGTTGTTGAAGGAAAAGACGATGAAGCTGCAGTTAAGCATGCAGTAAACTGTGAAGTGATTATCACAAGGGGATTCGGAATTTCTGAAGCCACATTTAAACGAATAGAGTATGCTGCACAGACAACGGGCGTCATTTTATTTACAGACCCAGATTTTGCTGGTGAACGCATAAGAGAGCGCATTTCAAAACGCGTAAAAAACTGTAAGCACGCATTTTTAAGCCGCGAAGATGCTGAGCTGAAAGGCGATATCGGCATCGAAAATGCATCGCCTGAAAGCATCATCGAAGCACTATCCAAAGTGAGAACGCTAAAAGAGACCACTGAAAATTTGTTTTCAAAGCAAGATTTAATTGCCTTTGATCTCGAAGGGTTTCAAGATTCAGCAAGACGACGCAATCAGCTGGGCAAGAAGCTTGGCATTGGCTATTGCAATGCAAAGCAATTTCTCAATAGACTGAATCACTATGGCATTACTCGAGAAGAATTTATACAAGCCATCGAATCATTACAATTATAGAAAGAGGCACTTTATGGAGCGATTGACATCGCCTAGAACGATTAAATACATCATGGAAAAATATGGTTTCAAATTTAGCAAGGGACTTGGGCAGAACTTCATCATCGATGAAAATGTGCTTGAGCGCATCATGGACGGTTCAGATATATCTAAAGATGATGTCATCTTAGAAATTGGCCCAGGCATAGGGGTTATGACCAATGTCTTATGCGAAAACGCAAAAAAAGTTGTATCAATTGAGATTGATAAATCCTTAATACCTGTTCTAAGTGAGACAGTTGGACATCATGAAAATCTTAAAATCATCAATAAGGACGTGCTCAAAGTCGATTTACTGAGTCTCGTCAAGGAAGAATTTGGAGAACAAAAGCCTAAATTAATTGCAAACTTACCCTATTATGTGACGACACCGATTATCATGATGTTTCTCGAAGAGAGGATTCCTGTCTCTGACTTGATCGTCATGATTCAAAAGGAAGTTGCTGACCGCATCATAGCCAAACCATCCACAAAAGCTTATGGCGCTTTATCGGTTGTCGTTCAATATTTTACAGAGCCATCTATCGTGACTCGGGTTTCAAGAGGGTCCTTTATGCCGATGCCAAATGTCGATTCTTCTGTTGTTAGACTTAAGGTTCGTGACAATCCGCCTGTTGAGCTTATCGATGAGAGTCTGTTTTTTCTTACAATTAAGGATGGCTTTGGAAAGCGAAGAAAGACATTGCTAAACGCATTATCCAGTGGTTTTCTTAAAATATCAAAGGAGCAGGCTAAAATAGCGCTTGATTTGGCTGGTATACCTGAAAACACAAGGGGTGAAGCACTTTCGATCGATGAGTTCGCAACTCTAGCCAATGCAATCTATAAGGTTAAAAACGGAGGCGCATGACATGAAAGCTGTCGTTGAAACCGAGAGACTGACACTTAAAATACTCGATGCCACCATGGCAGAGAGTGTACTAGAGTATTACCTTTTGAATAGAGCATTTCTTGAGTCATGGGAACCTAAAAGAAGCGAAGGGTTTTATACCTACGAAACACAATTTTCTAGTTTAGCTTTGGATACCCAAGCCATGGAACGCGGAGAGATGTTGCGATATTGGATCTTCCTAAAAGATGGAACGGGTCCAATTGGAACGATCGCACTCACAAATATCATCAGGGGTGTCTTTAAATCCTGTTTCTTGGGGTATAAACTTTCCGAAAGTCACGGTGGCAAAGGTTATATGGTCGAGGCAATAGAAAAAATCGTCGAAATTGCCTTTCAAGAATTAAAACTTCACCGCATTGAAGCGAATATTATGCCTCATAATATAAGATCTCGAAAATCTGTAGAAAAGCTCGGATTTAAAGAAGAGGGTCTCTCAGAAAAATATTTAAAAATCAATGGCAAATGGGAAGACCATTATCGTTTTACACTGATCAATCAAGCACTAGATATTTAATATCAATTGAGAAATTAAGCAAATTAATAGTCATGATAACGATATTTTAAGAAAGTTGATGGTGAATATTGTGAGAAAAGTAGAAATTAATCAGTTGGTTGAAGGCATGATTCTCGGAGCACCAATAGTTGATGCAGAAGGTATTGTAGAGCTTTTAAGTCGTGGTACAAAATTGACACAAAGGCAAATTACGCTAATTAGCAATATGGGCATACAAGATATCTTCGTTCTCGATTATGACGGTGAACCATTTGAACAAGCTACTTTAAATGTGAATAAAATCATCAAAACGGCAGATCACAATGGTGAGAGTTTCGATTTAGATAAACTTCTAAGCGATCTTGAAGAAATTGAACAGCACATCTATGAACCTGCCCCTCGAAGTGTCGTCAACAGAAACATGGAAGTTAATATTCTCACAGGTGAAGGCAACGTCCCAATTGACATCAAGCATGAAAAAGCATTTGAAGAAACGAAAGCAGTTTTCGCCAAGATTAAAGATGAAGGTGAACTCGATCTTGAGAGCTTAAGGAAAAGTATCGAAGAGGCGCTGCCAGATATGGTGCGTAACAACGACGTGCTTATGCGTCTCAACCAACTTAAACAGAGTGACGATTATACATTTCAACATTCGCTTAGAGTATCTATTCTTGCAACTATGATTGGAAAATGGCTTGGCTATTCCCAAGAAGAACTCCTTGAACTTGGTGAAGCGGGTATGCTTTTTGATATAGGCAAACTCAATATTCCTGAATTTGTGTTGAAGAAACCAACTACAGTTAACATGGACGAATATGAACTGCTTAAAAAACATGCACAATTTGGCTATAGCATTTTGTTAAAAACAAGAGGTGTATCGTCAAATATAAAATATGCTGCGCTACATCATCACGAGAGACTTGATGGATCAGGCTACCCGCTTAGACTTAGAGAGAATCAGATTCACGATTACGCAAAAATCATCATGGTATGTGATGTCTTTGATGCCCTTACAACGGATAGGCCGTATAAAAAAGCTATTTCACCGCTGCTCGCTGCAGATTATCTATCTTGGTCAAGTGGCAAACTCTTTGATGCAGAAGTGGTTTATGTCTTCATTAAAAGACTTTCAGAATATTTTGTTGGTAAAGATGTCAAATTGTCAAATGGCAAAGAAGGCAAAATCGTCTTTATAGATGCCAATTTTCCAACGCGACCTATCGTACAGGTGGGACAGCAATTTATCGATTTGATCAAAGACCGTTCTATCAATGTGGAAGTTTTGATGTAATTATGGAATTTCCTTTATTTGCTTGACAAGTCTGTGAAAATTATTTATACTTTACAATAATTAAATAAAGGCGTTCAAGTGGTATTAGTAGGGCTGCATAAATAGCTGTAGAGAGCTAGATGGTTGGTGAAAATCTAGAGGCTTATGTAAACTGAATTACGCACCATGAGCCATAGCACGAAAGTGCTACGTACTAGGCGTTATCTAGTTTGAGTTGTTATGTGAGAAAGGTTCACATGACATAAAGTAAGGTGGTAACACGGGTTCTCTCGTCCTTCGATGGAGAGAGCCCTTTTTATTTTTTGACAATAATTGATGAGGTGGTCACATGAAAAACGTATACGATGTCTTATTGGAACGCGGTTATATTGAACAAATAACCCATGAAGAAGAAGTTAAAGAATTGCTCAGCAAAGAACGCGTCACATTCTATATTGGTTTTGATCCGACAGCGGATAGTCTTCATTTAGGCCATTTTATTCAAATAATGGTCATGATGCACATGCAAAAATTTGGACACAAACCGATTGCTTTAGTCGGTGGTGGTACGGCAAAAATCGGAGATCCTTCAGGTAGAACCGATATGAGACAAATGTTATCAAATGATGATTTGAACCACAATGGTGAGATGCTCAGAAAGCAAATGGAAAAATACCTCGTCCTGGATGGTGAAAACGGTTATATTGCAAACAATGCAGATTGGTTAGATAAGCTTGAATACGTCCCATTCATCAGAGAGATCGGCAGTAAGTTTTCTGTAAACAGAATGCTGACAGCTGAATGCTTTAAGCAGCGTCTTGAAAAGGGCCTTAGTTTCCTAGAGTTTAATTACATGATCATGCAAGCTTACGATTTTCTTGAACTAGAAAGACGTTTTGGTTGTCAAATGCAGCTCGGTGGGAATGATCAATGGTCAAATATCATTGCAGGTGTCGATCTCGTAAGACGTATGGATAGCAAATCTGTTTTTGGTTTAACCTTCAAGTTGTTGCTTACAAGCGAAGGCACAAAAATGGGTAAGACGGCAAAGGGTGCAATCTGGATTGATCCAAATAAAACGTCGCCTTATGAGATGTTCCAATACCTTAGAAACGTTGAAGACGCTGATGTTGAAAACTGTCTGAGACTTTTAACGTTTTTACCTATGGATGAGGTTAAAGCATTAAGTGCTTTAGAGGGATCTGAAATCAATAAAGCTAAAGAAGTATTGGCCTTTGAGTTTACAAAAATCGTTCATGGTGAAGAAGAAGCGCAGAAAGCACTTGATGCAGCACGTGCCCTTTTTGCAGGGGGTGGCGATTCTTCAAGCATTCCGACAACAGAATTTCAGAGCGCTAAATTTAATGGCGGTGTGCCAATTCTTGACTTACTTATGGAGATTGGACTTGTCCCATCAAAAGCGGAAGGCAAAAGATTGGTGCAACAAAATGGATTGGTTGTACATGATGTCGTTGTTTCCGATTTTGCACAGGTGATTACTTTGTCCGATTTTAAAGAGGATGCATTGATGATCCGAAAAGGCAAAAAAGTATTTCACAGAATACAACTAAAAGATTAGTATAATATAGAAGAAAACTTTTTTTAGATGACTCGACTAGGAGGCACAAGTGGATTTTTGGCATGCAATAGAAACTGAAATCTTTAAGAATGACAGTCTCGATATTTATGAGAAAATGTGTCTGCTTGTCTTGATGAGTCAAGGAGATGAGGTGCATTTGACTTCGGCCCAACTTGCTAGTTATATGGGATGCGGTCTCAATACGGCAAAAAGAGCGTTTGAATCCCTTCGAATAAAAGGGTATTTAGCAAAGGATTATCAAGCTTCACCTGCAATCAAGCGCGAAAGCAACGTCGTCAAAAACGAAGAGGCAGTGGGCTTATCGAAGCCGCTTAAAGAAGAATCGGATGATTTTCAAGCTGGTTTTTTCACGGATTCGATCGAATCAGGACAAAAATACGAATCAAAAGTCGACAAAGTCGAACACCAATCAGGACCTAATCAAGACGTTGATCCCGAAATAAGTCGACGAAGACAGATGGCAGCATACCTTTTAGGGGACGAACCGGAACTTTCGAAGGCATTTGTTAGTAAAAAAGTCACAAATCAGTCGCTTACTGACCAGGTCATTGGGCTTGTAGAAGAAAAAATAAGTTCAAAAGAAGCAAATATTATTTTGGCTTTTGCAAACAATGATATTGAAGTTATAAAGAAAAAATACATGATTGCCAAACAATCTCAATTGTCAGATACGATTGGCGTATTAATCAATGAGCTTCAAAAAAAGGACTCAGCTGTGATAAAAACAGATGAATCGACCATCGAGAACAGTCAAGTGGACACAAATCGACTGCTCAAAATGCAAGCATATCAAAATAGCAGGTTTAAGAAATGATTTTCGGTAAAAGTAGCTGGAGAATCGTTACCATTTTGTTTATCGTGTTGACACTTATGGGCTGCAGCGCTTCTAAAACCGTAATTAACGAAACCTTAGATACAGATGTTGAAGCGACAACAGTCATGGAAGTATCTACGCCAGATGATCAAATGGAACTGGCTAAAATTAAAGTTGAAGAAGAAATGCGTATCTTTGACGTCAATGCACATCATGATTCCTTGTACGCTGAGATTTCGTTGATTGATAGCGAATTATCGGAGTTGGAAATCAAAGCGGCCATTTCTGAGATCGTTAAAGTCTATATGGATGCCTATTTTCTAGAAAAAACACGAGCAATACTCTCTGAATTCAATGAAAATTACACGATGTCAGAGGTTGAAACTCTATTTGAAAGCACATCGAGAGCGTCACTTTATAAGTTAATTGAGCTTTATGAGTTGTCTTTTTACAACAAAAATCGATAATTTAAGCAAAAAAGCGAGGTCGGGCTAAAAGTCCCGAACCTCGCTTTTTTGATGGTGTTGAGGACAAAATGGTGATTAATGGGAATTCGTTTGTAGGATTGTAACAAAACAATTCTGTACAATTTTTAGAGCAATGACAATTAACGAGCAATAAGAACGTTTTTAAAGGTTACATATTTTGGCAAAACGAAAAGCTGTTTAGTGGTTAACAACATAAGTTACGATTTCGTAATTGACACCTTCAAACTCTATGATATAATTTGAAAGTCATGAGGGAACATAGCGCAAATTGCTATGTTCGTATTATTTTAAGAAAGGTAGATATCATGAAACGAAATAACAAGATTTTTTTAGGATCCTTAATGTGTCTCTTTGTTGCTGTTATTTTACTTAGTGTAAACCAAGTACAGGCGAATAAAAAAATTGAAGCTTACGAAAATGCAAATCTCACACTCAAAGATGCAAATGTAACACTCATAGCGAAAGTTGATTCTCAGGAAGAAACTATAAATGTTTTATCTGTCGAACTAGAGAAAGCGGTAGAAACAATCAAGCTTCAAGAGCCTATGGTAAGTGAATACAAAAAAGTATCAAAGTTTATTGACTTTGATGCGCTAGAAAGCACGCAACTTGAAAAAGCAAAAGAGATTTCGGATGCAACGCCCTTGGATTACGAAAGTGCGGTTGTTCTAGTGAAATACGCAGATCTTTACGAAGTGCCTTATTCACTTGTATTATCTATAATCGATATAGAAAGTGGGTTTGCAAAGGATTTAGTCGGTACAAGCCAAGATCGCGGCTATATGCAAATTATTCCAGGAACTGAAAAGTGGTTAGCAAACACATATGGTACTGAATTAGGATTGACATACAATCCCGATCGCATCTTTGAACCCGAGTATAATTTAGCACTTGGCATCAAGTATTTAGATGATTTGATGGGGGATTATGGATCAAACTATGATCGCATCCTTTCAGAGTACAATCGAGGTGCTGGAAACCTCAAAAAATATTATGCAGCAAACCAAACGTATTCAACATCGTATTCGAGAAAAATACTCGAAAATGAGACGATCTACGTATCGCTCAACGATTAATGCGATTGAGGGTCAAGAGACGATATGAAAAGGAGCTTTTACTGGCTCTTTTTTCAGTTTTTTGATAGAATGGATATACGAACATGTGTTCACAAAGGAAGATTTATTATATGGAGACTCAAAAGGTTCAAATATCTGTTAGGGAACTCGTAGAATTCGTTTACCGTTCTGGCGATCTTGATATGCGCTTTCAGGGTAAGTCAAAGATGGCTGACGGGATCAAAATGCATCAAAAAATCCAGAAGTCGCAAGGTCAAGATTATCAGGCAGAAGTGTCTTTGCAAAAGGCAATTTTGCTGAATGTCGATGATGAAAAGTCAATCGAGTTATTGGTAGGTGGACGAGCGGATGGCATTTTGACGTTAGATAGTGGCTATGTAATAGATGAAATTAAAGGTACTTCACAATTCGTTGAAGACATAGAAGCGGATACTTATCCCGTTCATTGGGCGCAAGCTAAAGTATATGGTGCAATATATTGCTTAGATAAGAATCTTGAAAATATACAGATACAACTCACTTATGCACATTTCGAATCAGGCAACATTAAACGGATAAGAGTTGATTATACCGCAGAGTCTTTAATCCAATTTTTGATGGATACAGTGCATCTGTATCAAAAATGGATTGTTTTTAAAAGTGAATGGCAACTCAAACGCAATGGTGATCTGAGTGCGGTAGAGTTCCCATTCAATGAATACCGTTCGGGACAAAGACATTTGGCTGTTTCCATTTATAATACTGTTAAAGAGGGCGGTGTTTTGTACGCTGAAGCACCAACGGGAACTGGCAAGACGATGTCAACGCTCTTTCCGAGTGTGAAGGCCATGTCACAAGGGCTCGTCGACAGAATTTTCTATTTGTCTGCTAAAACTATTACAAAAGTTGTCGCAGAAGATGCTGTATCGTTGTTACATTCTAAGTCAGATCGGCCACTTCATTTCAAGCACATTACATTGACTGCTAAAGATAAAATTTGTTTGAACGATCATGTGACTTGTTATCCAGAGAAATGCATTTATGCAAAGGGTTACTATGATAAGAGTCTGGATGCGTTGTGGGACATGATAAACCATGAAAATGCCATGACAAAAGAGGTCGTTTTATATTATTCTAAAAAGTACACGATTTGTCCTTATGAATTTTCATTGGACTGTGCCTTATTTGCGGATCTCATCATATGCGATTACAATTACGCCTTTGACCCGAGGGTGTATCTTAGACGATTCTTTGAGTTTCCAACAGAAAACTATATTTTTTTAGTCGATGAAGCCCATAACTTAGTTGATAGAGCTAGAAATATGTATTCAGCTGAGCTTTATAAAGAAAAATTCTATTCAGTGAAAAAGAAGTTAACAGGAAAGTTAGGCAGTGGTGATAAATCCATTTCTAAAGCAATTGACGGTGTGAATAAAATGTTCCTCGAAGTGAGAAAATGTTGCGATGAAAAGGGCATATATATTCATCAAAATGAGGTTTCTGACGTCTATGAACAACTCAAGAAACGTGCGGTTGTCTTCGAAAAATGGTTGTCAGAAAATCATCAAGCCGATTTTTATGATGACGTTTTAGATCTCTACTTTGATATTATGGGGTATATGCGCATCAGTGAATTATACGATAGCGGTTATGTTTTTTATATTGTAGAGGGTGATTCACCTAAAACGATGATCAAATTATTTAACATCAATCCGTCCTCTCAGCTTAAGCGATTTATCGATAATAGCAGGGCTACGATTTTCTTCTCTGCTACACTGACACCGCTCAGGTATTATACAATTCTACTTACTGGTGAAGAAAAACCAAAAGCATTGGCTTTGCCATCTCCATTTGACATGAACAGACGGAAGCTTTTATTTGCAACTGATGTATCAGTTCGATTTAAGGATAGAGATGACGCAATCCCTAAAATCGTATCTTATATCCATAGTATGGCACGTTCAAAACATGGTAATTATCTCGTTTTTTTTCCATCATATGCCTATATGCAACAAATATATGATTTGTTTGAAGCTTTATATGGTAATAGATATGATATAATTAAGCAGAAACGCGAACTTAGTGATGATGAAAAAGCTGATTTTTTAAATGAATTTGAGCGGTATTTAGATAAACGCTCAAGAACAGGAAGTGATGCCGAAACAATCACAGGGGACGATAAACGCTCTTTAATCGGTTTCGCCGTTCTTGGAGGACATTTCTCGGAAGGCATCGATCTAAAAGGCGATTTGTTGATTGGCGTGATGATCATAGGTGTTGGTCTTCCTATGATCAGTTTTGAAAATGATCTAATCAAAAATTATTTTGATTATGTGATGAACGGTGGCTTTGAATTTGCATACCAATACCCTGGTGTCAATAAGGTCATGCAAAGTGCAGGTCGTGTCATACGTGGTGAAGAAGACAGAGGGGTTGTTGTACTCATCGATCAACGTTATCAAATGGCCTATTACAGACGCACTTTACCAAAAGACTGGGGAAAAAGCTACACCAAACTAACGACATTTGAAAAACAGCTAGATGAATTTTGGGAGGAGTACTCATGAAAGTTAGAAAGGCAGTCATACCTGCAGCGGGATTCGGAACACGCTTTTTACCTGCGACAAAATCGACACCTAAAGAAATGTTGACGATTGTAGATAAGCCAGCGATCCATTATAACGTGGAAGAATTAATTGAAGCAGGTATAGAAGACATACTGATAATCATTGGACGCAATAAAGAAGAGATTGCAAATTATTTTGATCGTTCACCTGAACTTGAACTTTTCCTTAAAGACAACGGTAAGGAAGAACTTTATGATTTGACTGAACGTATATCCAATATGGCCAATATCCATTATGTCAGACAAAAAGATGCCAAAGGTCTCGGCCATGCCGTTCTCTGTGCGAAAACTTTTGTTGGTAACGAACCATTTGCTTTGCTACTCGGTGATGACCTTGTCTATTCGACAACGCCATGTATCAAACAGTTGGCAGACGTCTATGAAAAATACGAGAGCACGATAATAGGTGTTCAAACGGTAGAAAAAAATCAAGTCAATAAATATGGCATCATCGATGGGATTAAAGTAGACGACAAGCTCTATGAAGTGAGTAATCTCGTTGAGAAACCAACTATCGAAGAAGCACCTTCCAATGTGGCTATTATGGGACGATATATATTGACCCCAGATATTTTCGATATGATCGAACAAACGAAGCCAGGTAAAAACAATGAGATACAGTTGACGGATGCGCTCATTCTCTTAAATGCTCAAAAAGAAATTTATGCCTATGAATTTGACGGCATTAGATATGATACTGGTGACAAACTTGGTTACCTGATAGCAACGGTTGAATATGCGCTACGAAATGAAGAGCTTTCAGAAGATTTTAGAGATTATCTGAAGAAAAGTTTATAAGTAATTTAAAGCCCTATCGTAAAATGCCGATAGGGCTTTTCATATCCAAATAAATAGTTGAATCTAAATCATCAGTTTAGATCGAGAGCTTGCGAATCGCCTCTGCGAAAATGTCTGTCATCTTATGAAGATCGTCTATGACAACGTATTCGTCTTTTTGGTGCATCGTATCAACTGCACCAGGAAACAATGCGCCAAATGCGACTGCGTTTGGAAGTGCTCTTGCATAGGTGCCACCACCAATCGTAATTGGTTTAGCTTCCGTATCGCCTGTCTTTTCGATATAGACATCCATTAATGTTTTAACAAGTGGGTGATTTGGTGGAAAGAATAGTGGCGGCGCACATCGCCAATCGGTCATATCGATGCCCGTTCCACGTACGATGCCGTCCAGAGATGTCTTGATTTTTGATTCTTTAAAAGTAATTGGATAACGGATATTGATTGTCGCTTTGCCATGCTCACCGTTTACATCTATCATGCCTAGATTGAGAACGAGCTTATTGTAAGCGTCATCAAATCCAACCCCCATTTTTCTACCATCGTAATCCATGCCAATTCTATTTGCTAAAAACCTTATGAAGTTCGATTGATCGCCAATTTGAATGTCGATTAGATCAAGTAACGTGATGAGTTGAGAAATGGCATTTACGCCTTTTTCTGGTGTGCTACCATGTGCAGAGACGCCATGGGATTTCAAAAATGTAAAACCGTCGAGTTGTTCGTACCGAATGTCTGCGCCTCTTGTCAAATTGAAAGCCTCAACGATCTCCTTAATAGGTCGCGTTTCAAGCAACTTCGCTTCAGCGTAATCCGGCACCATGTTAGGGGCGTTGCCACCTTTAAATGATATGATTTCAATACCGCCATCAGGATCTTTATCGACGAAGTTCATCTCTAAACTAAATACGACGATGCCCATTTCGCCGTGAATAACGGGAAAATCTGCATCAGGACTAAATGCCACAGTTGGCTTTTCTTCTTTTTTAAGATAATGTTCAATGCAAGCACTGCCACTTTCTTCATTGGTACCGATGATTAAACGCACGCGTTTGTTCGGTTTGAATCCTGAGTCTTTGAGCGCTTTCATGGCATAAAGAGATGAGATCGCTGGACCTTTATCGTCAAGTGTGCCTCTGCCATACATTTTACCATCGACTAAGTCACCACTGTATGGTCCATATTGCCAGTCTTCACCTTCTGGAACCACATCCACGTGGCATAAAATGCCGAGCATTTCTTTGCCTTCACCGAATTCGATGTAACCTGCATAGTTGTCCACGTTCTTAGTGATAAAGCCCATCGACGCGCCTAAATTCAGGATAAATTCTAGTGATTTTTGAATGCCCACACCAAAGGGCATATCCCCAACCTGTGCCTCTTTGACACTTTTGATGCGGATGATTTCTTGTAAAGATTGAACGAGTGCTTCTTTGTCATTTTCTAGTGCTTGACTGTACATGTTTTATGCCTCCCCTAAAAAATCAAATTTGATAAATGTTTCAATATATTGTTCTACCGTTACAGTTCCTATGAGTACTTCGTCAAGCGCGATAAGCGCTTTAGTTGTTTCATCAATGCCTAATGTATAGTGGCTTATAAACGTTTCGTAATCGCGCTGGACTTTAAGTGAATGATCATCTTCATCGGGGTAACGCAGCGCAGAGAGATCATAGTGAAATCTTTTTGATAGAAAATCTATAAAAGGCAATTTCCCAAGGGTGTCATTGACTATCATTTTCTGAAGTTTCAACATGCTAAAGTGCCCATTCATGAGCGCGTTGTCATCGATTGCGACACCATAATTTTTTGGAAGAAGATATTGCCACAAGTTGACAAAACCCTCAAGTAATTGTGATGTTGAACATTTGATGGTTTTAACATCAAGCCTTTGCTTGTCATACCCCCAGTAATCATGTAAGCAAAACGCTTCCAAATCCAGCTCCACTCTTTTGTGTGAAGCGCTATCTGGTCCAAGCATGCAAATAAGTGGGTGGCAATGAATATCCAAAATATAGTGTGATATAAATCCGGAAATATAAGCCATCAATGCTTCAGAAGGCTTAGTGATCATAAAATTCAGCATATCTCGAAATAATTCCTGAGTGCCAAGTTCATGAACTTGATTGCCCACCTCACCATAATGATGTTTGGACAAAGGATTGAATTTTCCGATGTAGTAAAAGAAATCTGGACCTTGTGCGCCAAAAGTATAAAGGTTATCAAATGCCTCCGACCAAATCAGTCGAGAGGGCTTGACGATTTTTCGATTTTCATCGGCTTTAAGTGCCGCAAAATGATGGCTCCAAAAATCTGGCAAACGAATCACCTCGAATATATGACTTTCTTCTATTATACAATGTAATAGATACAATATCACGCTTTAATGGCGGCTTGTCATCGAGACGATTTCCAGATAAAATAAGTATGCCGGAATCAACCGGTAGAATTTTTTGCGTTTTTAGAAAGGACTTAATATGTCAGTTTATACATTAAATGAAATAGAGCAAATAATTGATGATCAAGCATTTATCTTTGGCGTGCTGAGCAATGTCAAAAAAGGGATTGAAAAGACTTATAACAAAGTGGACATCAAACCAGTGATCATTAAAAATGAGCTTCTCTATCAAATATCGTGTTACTATGATCAAAAAGTAAAACATGAGAATTTAACAGCTGAAGCGCTAAAAGCCTATTTTGCCAAAGAGCTTGGACCTTATTTCAAACAAGGGCAGCTATATACAAAAACAGCTGATCTGCAAATCCTCTTTAACAAAAAGGGGGAAGGAACGATTCTGAAGAAAGCGCCAACGCGTTTTCAGGTGAATCTGGAACACAATCGAAAAAAACAGTATCTCATTCCAGAAGGTACGCCATGTGACTTCATGATCGCCCTTGGTGTTATGGATACAGACGGAAAAGTCTTTAAAAAAATGTACGATAAATTTAGACAACTCAACAAATATCTCGAATTTGTAGATGACAGTTTGCCTTACCTCGGTGAGGACATTACCATTATCGATTTTGGTTGTGGCAAAGCGTATTTGACGTTTGCCCTATACTATTATCTGGTTAAGCTTATGGGTAGGCAGGTTAAAATCATCGGCCTAGATTTGAAGGAAGATGTCATCGACTTTTGCAACGCAACGGCAACGAAACTTGGTTACCATGGACTCGCATTTAAAAAGGGCGATATAAAGGATTTTGAGTTCATTGGCAATGTAGACATGGTGGTATCTCTTCACGCATGTGATACGGCAACAGA
Source organism: Acidaminobacteraceae bacterium (assembly GCA_942493125.1). Taxonomy (GTDB): domain Bacteria; phylum Bacillota; class Clostridia; order Peptostreptococcales; family Acidaminobacteraceae; genus Fusibacter_C. The sequence continues at coordinate 2,203,115 of OW818667.1, forward strand.
CGAAGCACTTGGGAAAGCTGTCGGCTGGGGGGCAAAGGTCATCTATGCGGTGCCTTGCTGCCAACATGAACTGTTCAACCAAATGAAAAACGTTCAAATGGCACCTTTGCTTAAGCATGGTATCGTTAGGGACAAGCTCGCTACAATAGTCACAGATACATTAAGAGCACAGGCATTAGAAGCGGTTGGTTATACTGTTCAGATGCTTGAGTTTATAGATATGACACATACACCAAAGAATATTCTAATTCGTGCCTTTAAAGCGGACAAGACGAATGAAGAACTCACAGCTGATTATCATGCCTATGAAGCGTTCATGAACAATTGGCAAGTGAAACCGAGGGTGGATGTCGTTTTATCAAAATACTTCAACAAAAAGTGATAAAGTTTTGAACAAAATGCAATAAAGACGAATTATAAAATAAGTGAAAGTATAATCATTCGGATTTAATTGACTTTAGAGGCCGTGTCTGATACGATGACTATGGAGAAAAATGCATAAAGCCATATGCGTCAGCATGGGTTTAAATATAGTTTGAAGAGGAGTGTTCATATGTCAACAGTTGTAATAGTTGGCGCTCAATGGGGCGACGAAGGCAAAGGTAAAGTGATCGACTATTTGGCTAAAGAAGCAGATGTCGTCGTTAGAGGTCAAGGTGGCAATAACGCAGGACATACAGTAGTCGTCGGCGATAAAAAATATGCACTGCATTTGATACCATCAGGTATTTTAAATGAGAACACGATTAATGTCATTGGAAATGGCGTTGTATTTGATCCAGAAGGTTTTTTAAACGAAATTGAAGGTTTGCGTTCAAAGGGTATTTCTACGGATTCAATATGTCTTTCTGATCGCGCGCACGTTGTGTTTCCATACCATAGAGAAATTGATCGACTTGCGGAAGAATCACGTGGTGCCGATATGATTGGAACGACAAAAAAAGGCATTGGTCCATGCTATATGGACAAAGTGGAAAGAAGCGGCATCAGAGTTTGTGATTTCATTGATGAAGAATTATTCGAAACGATCTTTAGAAAGCAAATCGAAGCTAAAAATAAAATCATAACGCAAATTTATGGTGGCGAAGCACTTGACGCTGATTCACTTGTAAAACAATACAGTGCATATGCAAAACAAATCAAACCCTATGTGACAGATACATCGGTCATCGTTTATGATGCCCTTAAAGAAGGCAAAAAAGTTTTACTTGAAGGTGCTCAGGGCACATTGCTTGATCTTGACTATGGCACATACCCATTTGTTACAAGCTCGCATCCAACGGCAGGTGGCTTTACAATTGGTTCAGGTATTGGTCCAAATCAAATCGGCGAAGTGGTCGGTATCACAAAAGCTTATACGACACGCGTTGGTAAAGGACCATTTGTCACAGAGCTCGACAACGAAGTCGGTGATAGAATACGAATTGCAGGTCATGAGTTTGGCACAACGACAGGTAGACCACGTCGCTGTGGATGGCTAGACACTGTGATTGTCAAATACTCTGCTCGTGTAAATGGCATGACTTGTATTGCCCTCATGCTCTTGGATGTACTTACTGGTTTTGAAACGGTTAAAATTTGTACCGGTTATAAGTATGGCGATGAAATACTTGAAAATTTCCCAGCGAGTTTAAATGTACTTGGAAAATGCGAACCAATCTACGAAACGTTTCCAGGTTGGACGGAAGACATCTCTGGATGTACGTCATTTGAAGCTCTGCCAGACAATGCAAAAGCTTACGTGTCACGCATAGAAGAACTTACTGGCATTCCAGTAAAAATTATCTCTGTTGGACCAAAGCGTTCTGAAACCATAATTAGAGGCACAATTTACTAATAAAAAAGCAACGCTAGAAGCATGTCTTCTGCGTTGCTTTTATTTATTTTGTTGTTAATTCGTTTACGTTTCATGTCATTTTTGTTTATAAGTTTGAGGTACAATTGGACATAACGCACGAGCGTCAACTTATCAATATTTACACCTGTGATTAGTGTTCCCAACGAATGTCGGGGCCGTAGAATTTGACGAGCTGATAATGTCCCTTTAGTCTAGAATCGATGCGATCGTTGTAAAAACTGACGAGTTCAGAGAGTTTAATGTTCGTTGAAATGATTGTGCTCTTTTCTTTGAGTATGCGTGCGTTGATTATATTGTAGAATTCACTGATCGTAAAACTGTTTGCAGATTCTGTACCGAGATCATCGATTATGAGTAAATCAACTTGAAAAAGTTGATCATAAGCCATTTGAACAAATGAATTACCTTTATCAGTAAAGGTCTTTTTTTCTAGAATGTTGATGATGGAAAAAGGTGTTTGATAAATGACGGAATGTCCTTTATCCAGCAAAGCCTTTGCGATACAGTTGCACATATACGTTTTGCCAAGACCACTAGACCCGTAGAACAACAGATTTTTACCGTTTGGAAACCCTTTGACAAAAGATTCAGCTTCAGAGAGGATCTTCATCATGTTTTCACGCTGTGAGAGTCTTTCTTTAGGCAAAATTTGTGTTGAAAAGACTTCAAGATTGAAGTGATCAAAGTTTTGTTTTTCGAGTTGTTGTTCAATACCAGACATTTCATAGGCTTTGCTAATGAGTTTTTGGTTAAAACAGCTGCATCTCGTTTGCTCGGTCGTAAAACCGGTGTCTTTGCACTTGTAACAAGTATATCTGAACTCTAAATAATCAGCAGGAATGTTGTGATCTGTGAGTAAAACAACTTTCTCGCTTTTTAATGCGTCCAGTTCTCTCTTGAGCTTATTTAAAAGTGCATCGGCTTTTGTTGGTGAAACTAAAATGGATTTCGAAATCTCTGCGCTGATTTGACTCATTTTCAGGTCGATTTGTGCGATTCTTGGAATTTTTTCGTAAAGGGCAATACGACGCATTTTTCGATCGTATTTGTTTTTTTCTTGTAGTGTCCGGTAAGTTTCTAATATTTCATGATAAGCATTGTTCATCGGCGGCTTCCTTATTTGTTTTTATTTAATAGAATGGATTCCAGTTCTTCGTCAGAGTAGGTCTTATCTTTTTCGATGGTGTAATTTTTACGTCTATTAGTAGTTGGCTTTGTGTCCGTTTTTTCTGCGCTTTGCTTTGGTGCAAATGCATTGAAAGACGCATAGGCTTCAAAGGTCTTGATATCGGATTGATTGAGTTTTGTCAAAATGTTATCTATATAATTGAAGTTGATGTTAAGCGTCTTCTTTGAAAGGTCTTTTATTATGGCAAATAGATCGTCTTGAGGCATTTTGTAAGCGTCTATCCACTTGTCGATAAGATCCTTTTCACCTTGATTGACCATTCTGAATGCGATGCCGAGGAGTCTTAATACTTCTTTGTAAATCTGGTAACGTGCACTTGAGTTGATTAGATAATCATCCACTGCAGCGACTGTGTTGAGGCCTTGGTCGATCCAAGAAAGCATCGTAGATTTTACCACTTTCAAGTTTCGAATACCGCGCTCTTGATAACAATGGACAAAGGCACGCTTGAGCCATTCAATATCTGTTGAATAGTTTTCGTAAAAGTCGCCAATTTCACGGTAATCGGCATACGTAAGTGGGTGACCAACTATTTTTTCCACTGATTTGGTCAACTTTTGAAAGTTTTCATTTTCAGTTTTAAATGGATTGCTATCTGATTTGGCTTTTTTTGTTTGTGAAGCTGGTGTGGTCGTTTTTTTATTAAAATTGTTTTGAATATAAAGCGCTCTGAGCGAGAGGAATTCAATGTCATATTCGGCGGCATCCTCATGTGTGTGCTTGACTATTAAACCGACCTTTTCCCAATATGTCCATGCTTCATGAACGTCTTGAAGGGGTAGGGATAACATGTTTGCCACCGTTTTGTTGTCGTAGTGGTATTTCGTATTTTCTTCTTTTGAAAATAGCATGCCAAGCAAATAGACTTTAACATAAGTGCCACTTGCAGAAGTCATGAAATCTGTAATGAAGATGTTTTCAATATTTAGTTCGCCAAGGTCGAATTCTGGCATTTTTTTAAAAAAGCCCATGTTTTTCTCCCGTATAATTCTGGTGGATTTGTTGTGCAATTTCTCAATCATTATAACATTGATTGAAAAGATATTTTAGAGATATTTGTTCACTTAGGGCTTTTTGCCTATGTAAGTGACGTGGAAATAAAAAAAATTTCTTCGAAAAAACTACCATATGTAGACTTTTTTGAAGAAATCATAAGATTATATTGTGGTTAATGCAATTAACAGATGTCTATTTAAAACTTTTAATTTATAATTTGTTTATATTATGCTATAATGAAGAAGGTATTTTTAACTCAAAAGAGATAGAACCATTGCAACAGCCATTACTAAAGGAGTATAGGATGGGGAAAAAAAGAGAAAAAGCTTCTAATAAACACGTTTATAAGAAACCTAATACAAAATATTACGTAAAAGGTAGTCCTAAAACGGGCGGTTTAAGCGACAGCGCATCTAAAGTGATCGCGACTGCTTTGTATCCTTTCTATTTTGCAGGGGAAAAAATAAACGGTTTCATTAAGAGCGCAAAATCTAACGTTCAAATAGGTTCGCACAAGGCAAACAATACAAGATTAAACATAGACCATACTAGATTTGAACCTATTAAATCGGCTGCAATCAAATACAAGTTCCAAATTGCAGGCGTCGCAGCAGTCCTCGCAGTGTCAGTCATCGGATTTACGGCATTAAATGCCCTTGAACCAAAAGCTGAAATTGCAGCAGAGACTAAGCAACATGTTGTCAGCATACCGAAAACTGCTACTGCAGTTGAATCGGAAAGTGCACTTAAGGCAGCGACAGAAACGGGTTTGACAGGTGAAACCGCAGTGAGTAGTGAAGCGGCAACAACTGTAGCGACAACAACTGTAGAGCTACCTGAGTTTAAGGTAATGAGCCTCGCCTCTGTCAAAACGCATCAATTGATCGTCAACGATCAAGTTGTTGCCAATTTCAAGACGGAAGACGAAGCCAATCAAGTGTTGGATCAGCTAAAAGCAAAATTCTCAGCTGGTGAAGCGACAAAAGTAAAAGATATCTACTTCTCAGAGGATGTAAAAATCGAACTGGGTCATGTAGATATTATGAATTTCACAGCATACGATACAGTAGAAGCGACGTTGGATTTCATTGTAAAAGGCACTAAAGAAGAAAAGAAACACGTTGTTGCAAAAGGTGAAAACTATTGGGTAATCGCTCAATACTATGGCATTAGCCCAAGTGATTTGGAAAAAGCTAATCCAGATATAAAGGCTGAAACGATTCAAATTGGTCAAGAGATCAGCTTAGTCGTACCAACACCTATTATTAGTGTCGTAACAGTCGAAGAAGCATCTTATACCGACGCGATTGCTTTTGAAGTTCAATATGAAGAATCAGATTCTTTATATAAAGGCGAATCAAAGACAAAAGTTAACGGTGTATACGGCGAACGTGCCGTTGTTGCAGAAGTCATCAAAGAAAATGGTAGAGAAATAGGCAGAAAGATTTTATCTGAAAATGTCGTTTCTGAACCACAATCAAAAGTGGTCTACAAAGGTACTAAAAATCCACCGCCTAAAATGGGATCGGGTTCACTTAATTACCCAGGTTCAAGAGGGGTTATCACTTCAGAGTTCGGCGTATGGAGATCTTATAGAAGACATACAGGCATCGACATCGGCTTAAACGTTGGTTCAAGCGTTAAAGCAGCTGATGGTGGCGTTGTCACATATTCTGGGTATTCAAGCTCATATGGTCGATATATTATTGTTGACCACGGTAGCAATATGACAACTTTATACGCACACAATAGCTCATTACTTGTGAGCAAAGGTGAGAAGGTATTTAAAGGTCAACTCATAGCATATAGCGGAAATACCGGAAATAGTACAGGACCACATCTTCACTTTGAAGTACGCATAAATGGCGTGCCAAAAAATCCTAGAAATTATGTTAATTTTTAATAAGAAAGCGAGTCTTTGACTCGCTTTTTTTATTCGAATCATATATGATAAAGATATTGAAAAGAAAATGATGCAGGTGACTATAGATAAATTGTAGGGAGGCATTTGAATGAATAAAAAAATACTCGTTGTCGATGATGAAAAACCTATTTCTGATATCATAAAGTTCAACCTAATTAAAGAGGGATACGATATTGAAACCGCTTTTGACGGTGAAGAAGCACTTAAAAAAGTGTATCAGTTTCAACCTGATCTCGTACTTCTAGACGTCATGTTGCCTAAACTCGATGGGTTTCAAGTTTGTAGACGCATCAGAGAATCATTTAATATGCCGATTATCATGTTGACGGCTAAAGAAGAAGAAGTTGATAAGGTGCTTGGTTTTGAACTTGGTGCCGATGATTATATCACAAAACCATTTGGCATGAGAGAGTTAATCGCACGTGTAAAAGCAAACATTCGCAGATTGTCACTCGTCGATGTAGATGGGAACACCAATGGTAATAATATTATTTATGCTGGCAAATTGATTATAGACTTGGATCGTTACGAAGTAACCAAAGAAGATCGAACAATTGAGTTGACATTACGCGAGTTTGAACTGTTAAAATTTTTGGCGACTCAAGCCAATCAAATCTTTACTAGAGAACAATTGCTTAAGGATGTCTGGGGTTATGAGTACTTTGGTGACATAAGAACTGTAGACGTAACCGTAAGAAGATTGCGTGAAAAGGTTGAAGAAGATTCTAGTGAGCCAACATATATTATGACTAAACGAGGTGTGGGTTATTACTTTAAACGCAGTTAGTTTTTAGGAGGCTTATGTTAAGAAGCATCAGGTCAAGATTTACAATCATATATTTTTTACTTGTTTTCATCGCGATGATCATAGCAGGCGTGTTCATTATACAATCGCTTGAAGAATACAATCTAACCGTAACATCCAAACGACTCGATGATATAGCTCAGATAATGCTGTCTGAGCTTTCAAAAATTGAGACGGACGATTTGTCGGTTGTAAAAAATGAAATTCAAGAGACGCTCGATAGGCATGTTGATATTGGGCTAAGAGAAGAAATTTTCATCATAGATAGTCGTACGCACGTTATCGTGGCAACGAGTACTGAAAATATCAATCGTGATGTGACTGAGATCCTTAATGACAGTTTAGTCATTGAAGGGTTAATTGGTAAAAAAGTAGAGAAGAATATTGAGCTTGGTGGCAATGTCAAAACGAAGGACAAAGTCTATCCAATTTATAAAAATAGCACACAGTTAGGTGTTATTTATTTGCGTTATGATTTGAACGATATATACGAATCACTTAGCAAAGCGCGGATGATTATCTTTCGCGCCATTGTGACGTCTCTCTTTATTACCATTATCATCGGATTTATCATTTCAAAGAGCATAACAGACCCGATCAACGATGTCACAAAGAAGGCCTCACTGCTAGCTGAAGGCGATTTTAATCAGCTTGTAGAAATACGCTCAAAGGATGAAATCGGCACATTATCCAGCACATTCAACTTTTTGGCTGGAGAACTTAAGCGAAGTATCAGTGAGATTTCAAGAGAGAAAAGTAAACTTGAAGCCATCATCAACTACATGGAAGATGGCTTGATCGCTATAAATGCTGAAGGTCAGATTATTCACTCCAATCCTAAAGCGATAAAGATGTTATCAGATGGCGACCATTTCGACGATGATCTAATTGGAGACTTGTTGTCGATTTATAATTCTGGTCGCGTTGAAACGGGTATTGGCTCAAAGAGCATCAATGCAAAGGGTCTAATTTTGAAAGTCAATTTTGCTCCCTTTTTAGATGAGCACTCAAACAAAGTGGGCATTGTCTTTGTGCTTCAGGACATAACTGAATCCGAGAGACTTGAAAATATGCGTCGCGAATTTGTCGCAAACGTATCGCATGAACTTAAAACACCAATAACAAGTATAAAAAGCTATACAGAAACCATCTTAGATGGTCGTGTCGATGATCCTGAGCTTCAAAAAGTATTTTTGGAAGTCGTCAATACTGAAGCTGATAGGATGTCACGACTTGTAAGTGATTTACTTGAGCTCAGCAATTTTGATTCAAACTCCATCAAATTGAAAAAGAACTGGTATAGGATGGATGAAATCGTTGACAATTGTCTCTTGAAGCTTCAAGTGACGGCCAATCAGAAGAAACAAGAGTTCTTGCGGCATTATACGGTATCCAAACGAGAAGCATTTGTAGACAAAGATAAGATGGAACAAGTTTTGTTAAATATCTTATCAAATGCCATCAAATATTCTGGTGAAGCGGGTACGATTGACATTGAGATTAGAGAAGGTGAATTTGATTCGGAATTTGATATTGTCATTGCAGATACTGGCATAGGCATACCAGATGAAGATATTGATCGCATCTTTGAACGGTTCTACAGAGTTGACAAAGCACGTACGAGAGCGCATGGCGGCACCGGTTTAGGTTTATCCATCGCCAAAGAGATCATTGAGGTACACCAAGGGAGAATCAAGATAGAGTCCGAATACAATCACGGGACTAAAGTCACGATTTCTCTACCCTTTGAACCCCAAAATGTGTAATGTCCTTTTAAAGCCAGTGTAATGGTTTTGTAACAAGAATTGTGTATAATAATAATGTGGGTTCGTGTGACCCTGATATTATAAATTGTCCTGGAGGCGGCTATGTTTCGCAAGAGTGTAATCTTATTATTGGCATCGATCATCATAATTTCTGGTCAGATGGGTTTTGCATCTACCAACCATCCGGTTGGCAACGAGCAAATCATCATAGCTGAACCGACAACTGAAAAAATAACCAATGATAAGCAGGTTTATGTCACAGTGAATATCACAAATGTGAAAGTGACTGATAATCCGATTATTGTTTCTCTCGTGCGCATTGAAAATCGTTTGCCTTTTGAAGACAAATTGGGATCCGATTTAAATGTCTCTGTTATGAAGTTATCTTCAAGTGCAGGCGGCGAACTAGACAAGTCGGTAACTTATAATATCACCTATAACACATCTTCAAATGGCTACTCTGAGAATTTGGACAAGGAAACTAAAGTGATCAATCGTTTCTTTGAACTCAAAGACATGATTTTGTATCACAATTATGAAATATCAACTATAAATAAAAAATATCGTTTTGATTTGATCGCTGGCAATGCCGATGAAATATCAAAACTCGGTACAGAGGCACATGAAGCGTATACAAGATGGGCACATCTTAAATCATCTGTATCTGAATTAAAAAAAGAATTCACTCAAGTTCAAGTTCAGTATTTAAGATATTTTGAAAAGCAACTTTTGGTCGATAAAATTGACACATTAAGTTATTTCAAAATGGTCGGTAAATTACCGAACGGATCATATAAATTAAGATTTATTGATGAAGACGGTCAACTTATCAAAGTATTCGCTTTCGAAGTGGTTGATAGAGAAGAACCTGTTAGATTGATTGAATCATTGACAATAACCAATTAAAATAGCAATAACCAGGAGACAACATGAAGTTGATAAAGGAAAGACTCAAGTCAATCCTGCTCGTGGCTTTGGTGATTTCTTCTTTGGCGCTAACCCAAATCAATCTCTTTGATGGTTTGATACTCAGTGAAGGAATGACCGAGGCGGTCGATGTATCCTCAACAAAGTTATCCGCGTATATAAACCCCCAAAGTTATTTCGTTAGCTTTGGGGGTCTATCATATACCCGTGTCTATGATTTTAAGATGCAGGATAACATATGGGGAGAGATTAGGCCGTTTATTTTAAGTTGCTTTCTCAATTATGAGTCTGTGACTGAAATTGGACGAGAAGAGTATGTCGAAGCGTTTTCAGATCGAAGCTTATTGGTGCGAATGCCGCTTGATCTCACAATTTCACAATATTTCAGCATTTTTTCGGACGAGACGATCAAGCAAGAAATTGAATCGATTTATCCGAGAGAATATCTACTTAGAGAGGGCAACGTGCGCTCTCTATATGTGTTTGATCAAGTCAATGGCAAGTATTATCTTCTCAAACACAAAACGGTTTTACATGATATTGCTTCACTTATTGACATCGTTAAATCAGAAGAATGGATTGATTACAGAAAAATTAGCGTACGCTTCAGTTTAGAAAGCACAGTTGATGAAACTTATAACCGGTTGAATTATGAGCTGATACCTTATGCGTATGATGCTATCGTTGCGAGTATTAAATATGAAAATGAAGTCAGTCTCGACCCTGACAGGTTCAGCGAAGAAATATTAAATATATCCAGTGCTGTTTTTGGTAACCGCATGGATTTTGTGAAAAAACTCAAAGATGTCAATGACTCGACGATTTTGATGTATGGCTATGGTGATAAGTCGTTGACTGTAACGCACGAAGGCAATATTGCCTACCGTAAAAAGTTCGATCAAGCAAATTCAGAAATTGTGGATTTTAAAGGGGCACTTGCACTAGCTACCGGAAAGCTTGAGCAATTCGGATTGATGCCGGAAGGAATCTATTTGGCGAATTATACTTTAAATACAGAAACAAATAGTTATATGTTCTATTTCAACTACAAAATCAATTCTTATGCTATGGCTGAAACGGCTGTAGGCGACCATCCAATCATCGTTGAAGTCAAAGAAAATCAAGTTGTTTCTATCGATAAGGACGTCAAAGTGTTTGCAGGTGAGATTATTCCTCCAGCGTATCAAGATGCTGAAAGACTCTTGACGGGTGAGGATTGCATTGCAAAAAACGACATTGAAATCAGCATCTATTATCTTCAAGACAACAACATTTTAGACAAAACGATGGATACTATAGAATACTATTATCCGATCCGAAGTGCTATCACCAGCATCGATCTGAGATATAGTGTCGAAGCGGATCAGTACATGATACCAGTGTGGCAGATTGTAATAAGTGGACGCACATATATATTTAATGCTTATAGTGGCAGTTTAATACAAACATATAGATAATTTTGTTTTGGAGGCATCAAATGGATTGGCCAAAAATAAAAAGCATCTTGATTATCGTGTTGCTCATCACAAATATCATGCTTGCTTATACGTATGTACGTGAGCAACAGCGCTTTGAAGATGAAGAAAAAAACAATATAGAAGGCGTCATAAGGCTTTTTGAAAATAAGGGTGTGGCTATTCAGACTCAGAATTTGACCTTTCCAAAGAGCATTAAATCCGTCAACATCGATTTTGAAACCTACGGTCAGTCAAACGTCGATTTGCTGCTGGGCAACGATTACACGTTTGATGGTGAAAAATATATTTCTGGTGATCGATTTGTAATGCTTGGTGAAACGGACATTTTATACGCTTATGACGATCATTATAGTCGAATTTCTCAGGATGAACTTCCAAGTCTAACGCGTTTTGTTGAAGTGACAGATGAGGAAGCCGTTGAAAGTTATAAGGCAAAGGTTGATGCATTTTTGACAAAAGGTGGCTATGCCCTGAATTATGATGGACTGAATGTCAAGAAGTTAGGTGATTATACTTTGGTTAATCTAAATCAGAACTATGAAGGGTATCTCTTTGAAGAATCAAGGACGCTCATATGGTTCTATGAAGATGCAATTGTTGGGTTCAAAAGGGCAAATACAATAAATATAAGTTCAACACCTGGTTCTAAGTATGATATAATCTCAATAGACCGCATATTGTATACACTTTTACCGAAGCTTCAAGCTGGTGATGCTATAGAAAGTGTTTCTGTCATTTACAAATTAAATGACGAAAGCTTACTTGTCTCAGACCTTGTTCTTGGTGAGGCGTTGCCATATTATCGAATTGTCCTTAAATCCGGAGAGGCATATCATATGCGGGCAGTCGTGAATTTATAATCTTTTATCGAGTTTGAGGGAAGTATGCCTTTATCATTTTGTTCTTTAGCAAGCGGCAGTTCTGGAAACTGCCAATTTGTCGAATCGGATACAACGCGCCTGCTGGTAGATGCAGGCATGAGCGGTAAATATATAAAAATATCACTAGAAACAATAGGCGTGAAAATAGAATCAATCAATGGCATATTGGTAACACACGAACACGCAGATCACATCAGTGGACTGGGTGTTTTGATGCGCAAGTACAAGATTCCACTTTATGTCACTGAAAAGACATGGGAAGCAGTCAAGTTGAAAATTGGGGATGTCGATCATAGTCTTCTGCACCTTTATGAAACAATTGATGACATCTTTATTGGTGACATACGGGTAAAAGGTACTCGAATCACGCATGATGCCGTGGATCCGCTATGCTATACCTTCATGCATGAAGATTCTAAAATTGGCATAGCAACAGATTTAGGCGCAATTTCGGATGAAGTGATTGAACAGTTCAAAGATTGTGATCTGTTGATGATCGAATCCAATCACGACATTGAGATGCTCAAAGTTGGTCCATATCCACTCTATTTAAAACGCAGAATCTTAAGCGAACATGGACATCTCAGCAATGAAGATGCGGGGTATATTGCCAGGGAGATCATCAATTTTGGCAAAGCGAAGAACATTTTATTGGCGCATCTTAGCAAAGAAAACAATTTTCCTGATTTAGCCTATGAAACGGTAAGAGGGATTTTGGAAGCAGAAAGTATCATCGTTGGAAAAGATATCAATCTTGACTTAACCTATCGGGATAAAGTCGGTAAACTATATAGAATCAATAAATAAGGAATTTGAATGATGTAATTTTCTCAATGAAAGAGAGGTCACAGTGAAGCGATTTAAAATAATCATCGCCCTCATTCTTCTGCTGTCGCTTACGATACCGAGTTTCGGTGAAGCAGATGAGGATGCGCTGGCGCATTTGATCAATGTCGAAATGGTAAATTATAATGTCCCTGGCGCCATGGTCACGGTTGTTCAAGATGGAAAACTCTATTACAATAATGCTTTTGGTGACGCTGATGTCATCACGAAAACACCAATGGCGCTTAATTTATCTGTGGTACAAACAGGTTCTGTTTCAAAAGTGTTGACAACTTATGCACTTTTAAATCTATTAACCGACAAAAACATCAGTGTTGATGATGAAATTGCACCTTATTTACCGGCATATCTTGCAGATAGATCCTATATTGGCAGTTTGACCTTTAGAAATTTGTTGACCCATACGACGGGTATTGCAACCTTGAAAGCGGATTCAGCTCTACAAGAGGACCCGCTAAGAAGTTTGGGGCTGAGCTTTGGCGAACAGGCAGAATTGTTTTTTGATAGCTATAAACTCAAGCCTGTCATTGAAAAAGATAATTATACGATTTTTTCAAATGTTGGATATATCTTGTCAGGTGTCTTAATTGAATCATTGTCGGGTGAACGCTACGAATACTATATGGCTAACAGCATATTAAGCCCACTTGGAATGACGACCTCAAGTGATTTGTTGTTAGGAAAAGTATCCACAGGTATGTCACTCATTCAAAATTACGCTGTATTTGGTGGACAAAGAACGCCACTTGCCCCTTTTAAAGCGAAACATCTCCCGTCAGACGATTTTTTAACAACTGTAGATGATATGACACTACTGTTGAAATTATTTACATCTGGGGCGATGGATGAAACCATTTATGATGCACTATTTACAAGACAAATTGCAAATAACGCCTTAATATCGGGAAGAAGCTTCGGCTTTTCAGTCGTAAAGTATGGTGACTATGAAGCTTATATCCACGATGGCGGCATACCCGGATCCAATTCAAGACTTTTAGTCATCCCTGAAATTAAACTGGCGTTATTTTTAACCTATAATTCAAATAGCTTAAAAGCGCGTGAAAGTCTTACAGATGCGGTTCTTAGCGATTTGATCGTCGATTTTGAAACGAAGGATTCGATTGAGCCTTATTTTATTGAGGATCTCAGTAAATTTAACGGTGCTTTTTCACCAGTCAATGCCTCCAAAGAGACTCTGGAGAAACTAACGCGAATCATTCATCAGATCAGGATTACCAACGACGCAAAAGGTATAAGCATCGATGATGATTACTATGTTCCCATCAGTGAAACGATTTTTTACAGTGAAGCATTGGAAAATTATGCTGAGTTTAGAACGGATGAAAATGGGCAGCTTGAATACCTCTTGGTCGGCAATTCGATTTACGAGCGTACGCCATTTTTTCAGAGCATCATCATAGAGGCAGCAATGCTTGTTCTCATGACACTTTGCAACATACTTGCACTTCTTATGCTCTTGACGCGTTGGTCGAATATGAAGGTAAACCGCATTCATGATACGCCGCGCATGGTACTTCTCGTACACAGTTTGACTATAACAGGTGTCCTTGCATTTATATTCATTATTTCGACTAGTTATGACATTTGGGACGTTATTTACGGCATCAACACAGCGATTAAAGGCACGAAGTTTTTTGGCTACGCTATCTTGTTAATGTCAGTGCCTGCCTTTATCATGATAGGACGCGCGAAGCAGGACTATAGATGGTCAAAACTTATGATCTACATCTATGAACTTCAAATTTTTCTAGGATTATGTTTAGTCTATTGGCTATTTCTCTATAATTTACTATAATCGCAATGAAATTCATTTAATCAACAAGGAATTATGCAATTTCCCTATTATGCAAAAAAATTTATAAAAAATAGGACTTTTGTGGATAACCTGTGTATAACACGGTAGATATCCACAAAAATAGAGCACTTGTGGGACTATTCTTGACGAATAATCAAACAAGTGCTCTTTTTATAGGTTTTATTATTTTAAATAATCTGGTACCTGGTCATAACGGACTAAATCTTCGTAGGTCTCACGTTTAATGATTTCAAAAGATTGGTTACCATTTATGAGTACCGTTGCAGGAATGGTGTGTTTGTTATAATGTGACGCCATTGAATAGTTATAGGCGCCTGTTGAGAATACGGCTAAAACGTCATCTTCATCAATCGCTGGTAATGGCAAACGTTCAATTAAGATGTCTCCAGATTCACAGCATTTGCCGCACAATGTGACGGTTTGTATAGCTGGCAATTCAGGTTTAGTGACGATCAAAGCTTCATACTCTGCTTGATACAGCGCTGGACGAATATTGTCAGTCATGCCACCATCTACGGCTACATACGTACGAATGCCAGGAATATCCTTCACACTACCAATTCTGTAGAGCGTCGTACCTGATTCTCCCACGATAAAGCGGCCTGGTTCAATAAACACGGTAGGTCTCGTTATATGATTGGATTTGCAGAAAGCATTGATCGTATCCATGATCGCATCTGTAAAATAAGCAATCGATTGTGGCGTGTCAGCTTTAGTATATCTTATGCCGTAGCCACCACCAGTGTTGAGCTCCTTAACGGTGAAATTGAAACGTTCTTTGACGTTCTTTATCAAGTTAAGCGCAATCTCAGTCGCTTTAATATGTGACGTGTTATCAAAAATTTGAGAGCCAACGTGGAAATGGAAACCCATAAAATCGAGTAATGGCTGATCGAGTGCTTCTTGTATTGCTGGATAAATCACATCGTCATCCATTGAGATGCCAAATTTCGAATCCTTTTTCCCTGTTGCGATATAATCATGTGTTGAGCTCGCTACACCAGGTGTGATCCTAAATAAAATTCTCGCCCGTCTGTTGAGCGCTGAACATAATGTGTTTATCGCTTTAAGCTCGTATAAATTGTCGACAACAATTCTTCCAACTTGATGCTTAATGGCATATTCAAGCTCATCTAAAGACTTGTTGTTACCATGAAAGATAATTTTATCAGTTGGGAAATCTGCATGGATCGCAGTGTATAATTCGCCACCAGATACGACGTCCATATATAGACCTTCTTGATGTATTATTTTGACAAGTGCCGTCGTTAACATCGCTTTGCTTGCATAAGCAGCGTGAACATCTTCGTGCTTGTCTAGAAAGTCATTTTTAACCATTTGGCATTTTTGACGAATGCTTGATTCGGACATGACATATAGCGGTGTTTTATATCGTTGCGCCAATTCCAAAGCGCTACAGTCTTCAATATATAATGTGCCATTTTTAATGTGAATATGCTCGTGCATGGTGTGCCTCCTTATGGCGATTGGTCCCTAAAGAAATCATACCGTTTGGCTGACGGTTTGTAAAGCCACATGAGTAGGATTTATAAAATAAATTCAACTTTGAAGCTATAGGTCTCTATATATTATGTTATAATTTTTTTATTGAGTGCATTGGATGATACCAATACACAGTGGAGGTCAATATGTACAGTGAAAATAATGAAAAAATGATTGTTGTCGATGCGCATAACGATACGATGTTAAAAGTTGTCGATTCAGATACACTACACCCAGTTGTCGACATTGGTCAAGACACACCTTTCCATATCGATCTGCCTAAAATGAGAAAAGGGCAAGTGAATGTCGCCTATTTTGCTGCATATACTACTGACTATGGCAACATAGAAAAAAATAACAGCACAATTCTTGCTTCAATCAACGCATTAAAGTATACAGAAACGTTGAATCCAGACGCATTTTGTATTGCAAAAGATTATGCCCAACTTGAAAACGCACTTGTTGAAGGAAAGAGAATTGGCATTCAAACAATAGAAGGCGGTTATGCCTTAAGCCAAGAAAATGCAAACCATCTGCTTGCACAATATGAGGATTTAGGCGTGAAAGTAATCGCACTGTTGTGGAATTTTTCAAATGCGATTGGCGAGGGGAACCTCGAAAAATACTTAGATGAAACGCCATCAGATGGTGGTTTGACGGATCTTGGAAAATGGATTGTCACAGAGATGGAAAATAGAGATATGATCGTCGATGTCTCTCATATGAATGAACGTACATTTTGGGATACCGTAAAAATAAGCAAGAGGCCTATCATTGCAAGCCATTCAGGCTCAGCAGCACTAAAGCCACATGGAAGAAATTTGACAGATGAGCAACTACTTGCGATAGCTAAGCTCGGAGGTGTCATCAACGTCGTATTTTGTAGATATTTTATCGGGGACGAACATTCAGGGGTTTCAACACTCGTAGACCATATCGAGCACATTGTTCGCGTCGTTGGTGACGATCATGTTGGCTTAGGATCAGATTTTGACGGGGCAACAATGCCTGTCGATCTCGTTGATATTTCAGAGATGGGTAAAGTAAAAGTAGAACTTGAAAAGCGTGGATTTACTCAAGAATCAATAAAGAAAATAATGGGACTTAACAATTTGCGCGTTTTAAAAATGACGATGTCCTCACCTAAGATGAGTAAAAAATGGCCAGTTGAATTGGTACATGGTTTATATGGTGATATGGAAGCAGTTTGGTTGACGCTCGATCAAGAATCATTTCAAATGATCACAGATCAAAATATTGAAGTGAGATGCCTCTTTGATGGGCATGAGCTTGAGTGTTTCATCCATCACGACTCTAGACAGATCGTGGCATACTTAGAGCAGAAAGTGAAAGAGCCCTATCATGTTGTCACTTTCGAAATGACACTTGAGGATGGCATGCGTTACTTCTGTACAGAAGTTTTGGTACTTAAATAATCAATGAGTTGCTCCGACAGTTGTTTTTTTATGGATACTTCAAGTGTTAGCTGAAGCAATAATGAGGTCGCATCCTCTGTAGATAAATCAAATTTGCCTTCAGGCATGTTAGAAATGAGTTCATTTCTGACGGTATCTTGATCTTTGACGAAATGTGCGTAATAGTGTTTATCCTTTTTCATGAGGCTCAATACACGCATGGTGTCTTGAATTGAAAATGCTTTTTTTAGATGATAAATTACGATGAGGTCTCCTATGGTTTCCTTGTCGTATTTTTTGCGTTCAGGTGCTTTAATCAAATTCGATTTCACATAGTTGTTAATCATCGTCTTAGTCAATACAGCATCTTCATCTTGACGTTTCAATTCTCCCAGCGTCGTTTCAAAATACTCTTGGAGCTGATCCATATACAAACTGATACTTGGAATCGTATTTTCTTCTGGGTTTTGAAACTTGAGTAGTTTTTCAAGTGAATTCATAGTGCCTCCAATCGTGATATGTGTTCTATTTATTCATCATTATAGCATTTTATGAAGTTTTTATAAAGAGGTATTGATTTTTACAACTTCAAGTGATAACATGTAGTTACTAGTTGATGTAGTATTCAATACCACGTTAAAATACAACGATCAACTTTATAAAAAATATGATTTGGAATAATAGATATGGAAATTGAATAATTTAGGATTAGGGAGGTTGGGATGAGAGAACCCATTAACACCATCACACATTTTATTGGCGTTTTTCTAGCTTTCGCTGGATTGATTGTCATGATTGTAAATGCCGTTATGAAAGGCAATCCAGTTTATTTGGCGGGTGGCATTATATTTGGAATTAGTATGATATTACTTTATAGTGCGTCGACCATATACCATTGGTACAATGGTGCTGCCACAGCAATCAAACGACTTCGAAAACTCGATCACGCGATGATCTTTGTACTGATAGCAGGAACGTATACACCGATTTGTTTAACGGCTTTAAAGGGTACGTTAGGTACCACATTGCTTATATTGGTGTGGTCACTGGCTATTATTGGAACCATCTCCAAGGTAATGTTTATCAACATGCCGAGATGGTTGTCAGCAGGCATGTATTTGTTTCTAGGTTGGATCAGTATCTTCTTTATCGTGCCTTTATTTAAAGCGCTTCCCACAGAAGGATTTTTATGGTTGATAACTGGCGGTCTTCTTTATACTGTAGGGTCGATATTTTATGCTTCAAAATCAGAAAAAATCAAAATTGCAGGCTTTGGCTTTCACGAAATATTTCACTTGTTTATATTAGCGGGAACTTTATCACACTTCATACTCATCAACAACTATATATTTAGTTAGGAAATTGCACGCTGGGCATAGCGTGCAATTTTTTTTTTGGCATGAAAGTTGCATACAATTTATTTGTTGAGACTATGCTAGAAACACTGGAATAAGTACATTTGACGTGTTATAATTGATAAAACTCGCAAGGAGGATACTATGGTTCCTGAAAATGACATACAAAAAATAATGGAGAAACACCTTGAAGCCATAGATTTGACTTTGGACAAAATGATAGAAGCGGCATTTGAACATGAGAGCATACACATTTTTAGAGAGAGCATTCGACAATTTAGGGCACTCATGTTTTTTTGCATGGATAAAATCAGATCAAGTGACTATCGAATGGTAGAATCAGTCTCCAAGAAATACTTCAATATGACATCACTTATCCGTGAAATTGATGAGTTTGAGCGTGGCTATCAGGCGTTCATGCGCCCTGAGACATTAGAAAAGTTGACACTCATTAAAGAACCTCTCCTAGAACGGATGAAAGCTGAAATCGAAGAAACAAATGGGTTTAGATTTCAACAGATCAAAGTACATATGAAACCGATTAAAACAAAAGGGAAGATAGACCCGTGTTTCGATAGCCGCCAATGTGAGCTTATAACTATTTTTTTAGAGAAAGAGGGTGGCCAATTTTTCGAAGAAAAATTCATCCACGCAAAAAGAATACTTGCAAAAAAACTGTTGTATGTTCACAATATTTTGATGCCTGATGAACCGTCACTTATTGCCATCAATACACAACTTGATGCGTTTCAAGAAATCGCTAAACAGCTTCACGACGTCTGTGTCAATTTACGATTTATCGGTCAATATCAATTAGACGATCAAGCGCTCATAACAAAACTCGTACACGATCATATGGTGTATACTGCACTTGCCGAAGCGCAGTATGAGAAGACCTGTGATATCATGGTTCAATTCTTAAATATGGAAATTGTTTAATTACCTTTAGAGATCAAATAATTTCCTCACTTAAATGGATAAAGGATGGCATATTGTGGATAAGAGTTCAAATCATACAGTGAATGCTTCAAATACACATATAGCGAAAGCGCCTAGATATGAAAAAATTGCGCTTGATATAGCTTATAGTGTGTTAAACGAAGAATGGCATGTCGGGGATATGATCAAAGGGCGATCGACTTTGTCAGGAAAGTACAGTGTTTCACCTGAAACGATTCGACGTGCACTTAAACTTCTTGAAGACCTTAGTGTCGTAGATGTCATAGAAAAAAAAGGCATCAAAATCAAGTCGAAAATTGCAGCGGAAGCATTTATCAAAGAGCATCATTCGAAAGATCGCATTTTATCACTTCGTGAAGATATCAGCCATATGATTGAAGAAAAAAGGCTCATAGAAGATGCTGTGCTTAGCCGCATGGACAGTCTGATTGAGCAAGCTCTTATTATGAAGCATGTGGGGATTATCCACCCCCTTGAATTCAAAATTCCAGAGACGAGTCATCTCGTTGGAAGATCTATTGGAGATGTTAGCTTTTGGTTGCATACTGGTGCGACCATTATCGGTATCAACAGAACAGGGCAGTTATTGTTATCGCCTGGACCAAAACTCGTGTTCTTTGCTGGTGATATTGTTTACTACGTAGGAAATGCCGCTGAGAATATCGAACGCGTAGAAAAGTATATGAGTAAGAAAATCGATGAGACATAGATTGATCTAAAAAAATAAGCGCTTCATACACAGCTATTATTGGTGTGTATGAAGCGCTTTTTTACTAAATCTTGCGAATAATACCTAGTGGTGTTTGCTCATGATCTTGACCAAGTGGGTTGTCTTTAAGTATTTTTACGAGTAAACCACGGTCGATATCTTTATGTGATGTACCCAATATGGCACCACTTAAGTCGTTGATGTCGACAATGGCAACTTTAGCGCCACCTAGAGCCTCGCTGATAGCCTTTGCCGCTTCATTTGGTTTATCTGGTCCAAGTACGACAAATTGATTGTAGGGTGGCAGTGTATTCGGTGTAGGGCCATCAATTGATGTCGCTTTATAGCCGGCAATATCATAAAAGACGCCCTTTTTACCGAGAACTTTAGTAACAGCACTAGCAGCCGATGCTAACAATATTCTTGGAATACCGCATTCTTTTAGTGCCATCTCCATCGTTTCAGGCATACCAAGTCCAATTCCAGCAGGCGTTTTCGTCACATATTTTGAAAGTAAAGTTGCAAGAGGCCTAGGTTTGATATCCTTTAAAGGAATGGCTCGACCTTGTGTGATAGCGACTATCTTTTCAGTGACAAATAAAATATCTCCAGATATTAGCGATTGATCAACATATTTTTTTATCACATCAATAAGAATGTCTTCTTTCATAACCACATGCGTTTTAATAGGAATACGTAGAAATGTCTGATTGTCTATAGTCACCTCAGGATATTTCACTTTTTTTGAGCTTTGTTCACTCATGTTAGCCTCCAGTTATGCAATTTCCTTAGAAAGTTGCATTGATTAATTACATACTATTATAACATCACTTGGTCAAGACTAAAATAAAAAAACTAACAACCTTGTTGACTAGTGCAGGTTGTTAGTGATATAATACTAACAACTTCCCGATTTTGGCAAGTTGTTAGTTGATACTAATAGTCGCATTAAATCTAGAAAGGAGGACTTTTATGATTCTGAATCAAGGGTATCTCGTAAAAAGAAAATCAGACACCAGACATGTGGAAAGTTACACGATGAGATTGGTAGAAGCGCGAGAAATCGATGCTGTTATGAACCTACAAAACTTGGTATATGAAGGATTACCGAATAAAGAAGTTCTCTACAAAGACTCGAAATTTGAAATGTTGGATGATTTATATAATGGAGCAAAAATTATCGGCGTATTCAATTCAGTCGATCAATTGATTTCATATAGATACATCAGTTTTCCAAGGCATGCAACAAAAAATCTCGGCAGAGATATTGCACTTGACCTATCTGAGTTAGATAAAGTGGTGCATCTAGAAACAACTTTAGTCGATCCGATGTACAGAGGCAACAGACTCCAATCGCTTACACTTGAAAAAGCAATTGAGATTATTGAGCCTATGGACATGAAGCACATTATGTGTACGGTATCACCTTATAACCTTTTCAGCCTATTCAATATCATGTCTGCAGGACTGAACATAAAAGCGCTAAAGAAAAAATACGGTGTAGAATACGACGATGGTATGTGGCGTTTTATATTACACAAAGACTTGAGCATGGATTTAAGAAATTGCTTTGACGATACAAAGCATCTTAAGATGGATCGGATTCACGAACAAAAAAAACTGATTGAAAACGGCTATATTGGATATAACTTAGTTAAGGAAAGCCAGATGATTCAATACTCACTGAGCTGCTGATCAAAAGAGTCACATCCTAATTAATGAATCGTAAGTTCATATATTCCTCCACTTGTTTTGATTCTCACTTCATTTATGAAATGAGAATTTTTTTTGTCCATTTACACAGACACAACCACTTGATATGATAGTGATTGGTAAGGAACCTTCAATATAGATTATTTGATTAAAATAATGCGATAAAAATAATGCGATAAAACAATGTGAGGTTAACATGAGAATCAATAATTATATCAGTGCGTCAGGTTATTGTTCTAGGCGAGAAGCCGATGCGCTGATTTTAGCTAAACGCGTCAAAATTAATGGCAGGTATGCCGATCTAGGCTCTAAAGTCGCTGAAAAAGACCGCGTAGAAGTAGACGGCAAACGCATAGAAACGAAAAGCAAACACGTCTACATCGCACTTTACAAACCAGTTGGAATTACTTGTACCACTGAGCGTCATGTGAAAGGCAACATCGTCGATTTCGTTGGTCATAAAGAGCGTATATTTCCAATCGGAAGGTTGGATAAGGACTCGGAAGGTCTCATTTTACTAACAAGCGATGGCAGTGTGGTCAATGAAATTCTCAGGGTTGAAAATAGTCATGACAAAGAATATCAAGTCGTCGTCGATAAGAAAATTACCCCCGACTTTTTAGAAAAGATGGCAGCTGGTGTAAAAATATTTAATCCAGTTAAAGAGAGACACGAAGTCACATTGCCTTGTAAAATTCAAGGAACGAGTGATAAGGCCTTCACGATTGTAATTTCTCAAGGTCTTAACAGACAAATTAGACGTATGGTGGAAGCACTGGGCTACAATGTTTTGTCTTTAAAAAGAACGCGGATCATGCATATTAAACTCGGAAAATTAAAGCCCGGCCAATGGCGGGACTTGTCTCCAGCTGAAGTGGGCGGATTTACCAAAACAAAATAATAGCAAATGGAACTCAATCACGTATTATCGGGGGAGAAAATGGGTCATCTGACAGCGAATCAAAAGCGGCTTTTATCTGATTTCAGTTTATTGTTTGTGGCATTCGTATGGGGTGGTGGCTTTGTCGCCGTTAAGGATGCGCTTAATACCGTGACGCCAATGGTGCTTATGAGCATTAGATTTGTGCTTGCAACTGCCGTTTTGTATTTGTTTCTACATCGTTATATAGGAAAAATTAGCCTATTGGACTTTAAGAAGGGGTCGGTTGTCGGCGTTATTTTATATTTTGCATTTGCAGCACAGACTTTTGGGCTTCAATTTACAACGGCATCGAAACAGGGATTTTTGACGGCTACTTACGTCGTCATGGTGCCCCTCATCTATTGGGTGCTGTATCGCAAAAGGCCACCTATCAAAGCGTTTGTTGGCAGTTTCGTCACGATTATTGGGATTGGTCTGATCAGCCTCAATGCAACGTTGTCGCTCAATATTGGCGATATGCTCACTTTGCTTTGTGCTGTTTTATTTGCAGGCCATATCATCTCAATTGAGTATTTTGCAAAAGATATGAATGTATTCAAGTTAGCTTTTTTACAAATCGCTATTGCGGCGGTATTGTTTGTCATTACAGCTTTGGCCACTGAGCCGATTCCTAGTTCGTTGACGCCTCGTGCATGGTTTGCAATCGTCTATCTTGCCATTTTTTCCACGTTTGCTTGCTTTACCATACAGACGATTGCTCAAAAATATACAAGCTCATCTCATGTATCTATTCTACTTTCACTCGAGTCTGTGTTTGCAGCGCTCCTTGGCGTCGTCTTACTGGGCGAGGTATTGACGCCACTTATGATAGTTGGATGTGCGCTCATCTTTGTTGCAATCTTGCTGGTTGAAGTAAACTTCAATAAGCGAAAAATGGCTTCGGGACAGTTGACAAAATAGGTTAGAATGATATAATTAACGCAAATGCAAATCACTTGCATTTGCGTATTTTTATTTTCAGGAGGAATCTTTGAAACGACAACAGCTAAAAACTTTAATTATAGTCTTCACATTATTTCTTATAATAGTGCTCATGACAGGATGTGCCAATCAGACGACAAATGCACTGGATGATGATACAAAAACAAATGGAGAAGAAAAACTCACTATCGTTGCAAGTCTGTTCCCGCATTATGATTTCGCACGAGCGATTGCCGGCGACTATGCAACAGTCACATTAATATTACCACCTGGTATTGAATCACATGCCTATGAACCGACGCCGAAAGATATCATTAAAATCACAGAATCAGATGTGTTCCTATATACAAGCGAGACGATGGAACCTTGGGCACATGCGTTGATCGAGTCAGTCGATCCCAATCGTACGCGCGTCATCGATATGAGTACAGGGATCGAACTGATAGCTGCCATTCACGATGAA
The DNA here is from genome assembly GCA_942493125.1 of Acidaminobacteraceae bacterium. GTDB lineage: Bacteria > Bacillota > Clostridia > Peptostreptococcales > Acidaminobacteraceae > Fusibacter_C. Next base: position 2,227,604 of record OW818667.1, read on the forward strand.
GATGCGTCCACCACAGAAGGCGCAACGATAACCTCCACAGAGAACACGACAGAAAACGGCACAGAAGTTTCAACAGAAGAGGACCATGAAGAAGGCGAATACGACCCACATTACTGGCTTGATCCGATCAACGCACGTATCATGGCTGAGTCGATCAAAGAAGCCTTAATCGAAGCGATGCCAGAAAACCAAGCGATTTTTGAAGCCAATGCAGCCGAGCTTATATCAGCACTTGAAGCATTGGATAAAGAGTTTACTGCCGCTTTTGAAAGGACGCAATCTAAGACTATCTTGTCAGGTGGTCATTTTGCATTTGGTTATTTTGCTAAAAGGTATGGTCTAGACAATATGTCGCCTTATGTAGGGTTCTCTCCTGATGCTGAACCGACACCTAGACGCATTGCCGATTTGATCGATACAATAGAAAGCACGAAAGCAAATGCAATCTTTTATGAAGAACTCATAGACCCGAGAGTGGCAACGATCATATCTGAGGAAGCGGGTGTAGAAATGTTATTGCTGCACGGCGCACACAATATTTCCAAAGATGAGCTTGAGGGTGGCATCACTTATATTGAAATTATGAAAGGCAATCTTGAACGGTTGAAAATTGGACTAGGCTATGTTGAATAATCAAATTGAAGTCAATGAAGTATCCGTTAAATATGGCAACCACATCGTCCTTGATCATGTGACTTTTAAGATCGTCAAAGGGGACTACATAGGCTTAGTAGGTGCAAATGGCTCAGGAAAAACGAGTCTTGTCAAAGCGATATTAGGTCTTGTACCACTTGATAATGGTTCCGTTAAATATGCCAACGCAGATATGAAAAAAGGGTATTTACCACAAATTGCGCTTACGAGTGACAGTTTGTTTCCCGCTGAAGTGAAAGAAATAGTAGGCATCGGTCTTTTGAGCAAGAAAAAAAGACCAAAGCTGATTACAAAAGCAGACAAAGAAAAAATTGATGATATCTTAAAACGCCTCAATATCCTCGATCTGAAACATAAGAGAATTGGCGACTTGTCTGGTGGACAGCAACAGCGCGTTCTTCTGGCAAGAGCCATGGTGAACAAACCGGAGCTACTCATTATGGATGAACCGACAAGCGCTCTAGATCCAAGAGTACGCGAAGATTTTTACAGGTTGATCCAAGAGATCAATACCGTGGATGGCACGACAATTCTGCTCGTCTCACATGACTTAGGCAGCGTACAAAAGTACGCGAGAAAGATGCTCGTTTTAGACCGTGAAGTCGTTTTTTTCGACGCGGTGGAGAAATTTGCGACGTCATTGGGACGCAACCATTTTCATCTTAACGAGGCGGGCGAACATGAATAACATCTTTGGTATTATAGGCGAAATGATGCAATATGGTTTTATGCAGCGCGCAATCATCGTTGGCGTTTTGATTGCCATTTGTGGCTCGATGCTCGGTATCTTTTTAGTTCTGAAAAAATTCTCTATGATTGGCGACGGCCTTGCACATGTAAGCTTTGCTACCGTTGCAATCGCACTTTTACTCAATACATCGCCACTATATATATCCATCCCAGTTGTGATAACAGCCTCATTGTTCATCCTCAAGTTGAATGAGAAAGCCAACCTTCACGGTGATGCCGCTATTGGTCTTGTTTCCTCATTTTCAGTGGCGCTCGGTATCTTGATAACCAGCGTTTCGCAAGGATTCAATGTCGATTTGTTCAGTTTTCTGTTTGGTAGCATTTTAGTTATCAGTGAAATGGATGTCATATTGTCCCTGATACTCGCTATTATCGTCGTATCAACCGTCATTCTTTGTTACAATGATCTCTTTGCCATCACACACGATGAAGCTTTCGCAAGCGTTATGGGCATCAACACAAAATATATGAATGCACTGATCGCGACCTTGACGGCTATAACCATCGTCTTAGGCATCCGCGTGGTAGGTACGATGCTGATATCGAGTATGATCATCTTTCCAACAGTTACAGCGCTTCAGATTTCGAGAAGTTTTAAATCGACCATCATCCTCTCATCAATCATTTCAGTTACGGCAGTGCTCATAGGGGTAGTTGGTTCATATGTGTTGAATTTGCCGTCTGGTGCAAGCATCGTCATGGTCAATGCCGTGTTTTTTGTCTTGGCATTTGCATTTAAGCGCATAAGGTAAGGAGAATGAATATGACTCAAAACGAAAAAGGTCATGCAGAAATTGCAGATCTCTTCAAGAAAAATGGCATAAAAAATACACGTCAGAGACAACGCGTTTTTGATTATTTGGCTTCTTGCAATCAACCGGTCACTGCAGATGCGATTTATGACGAGCTTAAAAAGGATATGACAACTCTAGAAACAGTGAATTTATCAACGGTGTATAGAGTGCTCGACATCTTTATAAAGAATAGATTGGTTACGAAAACCTCCTTTGGCAACGATCATAAGGCGGTGTTTGAACTTTATCGAATGGAGCATCGCCATCATTTGATCTGTGTAAAATGCAATGAAATCACTGCCATTAAGGGCTGTCCACTTAAAGGATATGAGCAGTCACTCAGTCAATCGACGCATTTTAAGATCCTCGAGCATCGACTTGAAATACTCGGTGTATGTCCAAAGTGTCAGAGCTAAAAAAATCAATGGTTCAATAAAAAAGGGCTTTTCTCAATCACATTCTGAGAAAAGCCCTTTAAGTTTGAATGCATGCAAATTGGTAATTGTGGATGATTCATGATTGCTTTATTGTGTTATGAAATTCTGAGTGTAATAGTTGAACAAGTTACCGCCGAGATACACACCGATACCGACTTCTTGAATGTCTCTCAAGAGATTTAATCTATGTCCAGGTGAATTGACCCAACCATTGTGTGCAGAGAAGGCATTTGTATACCCAGCAGCGATGTTTTCTGCTGCGAGCATATAGTCGATGCCATCAGCGACAATCCTGTCAAATGGGTCATAACCACTTGGGTTTGTATGACTGAAGAAATCTCGAACGGCCATGTCTTTACTGTGCTTTCTAGCGACATTTGCAAGGTTTTCGTTCCATTTCAATACAGGTTTATCAAAACTCACTCTATAGACATTGAGGAGGTCAAATATTTGTTTTTCCATTGCGATGCGTAGTGCGTCAGATGGTGTGCCATATTGACTTTTAAACGCCTGTTCAACAGTGTAGTCAACGAGTTTGACACCGAACAATTTACCGCCATCTGCGGTGTCGTAATAAGCCGTAATATAGGTGTCTTGATTGAGATAAGTAGCAGTTTCAGCATTGTTGTATTGAAGGAATTCATAACTGCCCTTTAAGATGCCGTTCATTGGTTTTCCGAGAAGTGCATCAACTTGAGCCTTGGTCATACCAGTCTTCAAGCCATTTGTAGATATCAATAAATCAGAAGCTGTGAATAATGCAACGACTTTGCCGTTTTGTATACCGACTTGATAATAGTCACGATATTGATCGTGATAAATCAGCCATTTGAAACCATATTCACTCGCATCTTCTCGAACGGGTGTACCACTGGCTTTAATAACCGCCTCATAGCTATCGCCGATCTGAATACCGTCTATGGCAAATGATTTCAGCTGAGGTGTTTGTGGCGTCGTAGGTTTTTCACTAATTGCTTCCAATGTACCTAACTCCACCAGTAATTTATGGGATACTGCAGCAGCTTGCGCTCGGCTAGCATTTTTGAGTGGCCCAAATGTATCATCTGGATAACCTGTCATGATATCAAGTGCAACCGCCGCAACTGCTTGATTATAATAATCTGGAGAAACCGTACCAAAGTCATTGAGTTCCTTAGCAGCCGCTTCAATTGCTTGTTGGCTTAACGTCGCGCCGGTGCTATAAAATGCATTGACGACGATACTTGCCATTTCTTCTCGTGTGATTTCACTATCCAAAGATGCAATCGTGAGACCGCCAAACTCTGATTCTGCGATAAGACCAAGATCAAGTGCGACTTCAACATATGGCGTACCCCAGTACTCATTAGCCATAGGTGTTCGAGTCACTTTGTCTAGTGCGTTAATCGTGATAGATATAAACTGAATCCGCGTCACGGCGTTATCTGGCCTAAAAGTGCCATCTGGATAGCCGTTGATGACGCCAAGTGGTTTGATCGTGTCGATATAGGTTTCTGCCCAATGACCATTTACATCGCCAAAAGCGGCTGCAAATGAAGTCGTATGGAGCATAGGGGTTGCTGTGATCAATGTTATGATGAGTAAAATCGAAAGCATGCGTTTTGAACGTGGTTTCATAAACTCTCCTTAAATCGCTTTAAATCGCCTAAAAGTGCGCATTAATATTTTGTAAGTATAAAAAAACAACCATTACTAGTATATTATACGCTATCGAGTTTACGTTTGTGTTACAATTCAATAAAGAATCTGCTACATTTCAGCGAAGTTTTATGCATTCTCCTCTGTTTATCTTTAAAGGGATTCGGATAAACTGGTCAACTCTTCTACCATGCCGTAGATGGCTTCGATGTTTTGCGTCAGGTTTGTCAATATGGTTGTTATTTCAGATGAGAGTCTGTTCAAAGTTTCTGTCTCCGTTTTTAAGTGGTTGCTATCTGATAGAATAGAACCAGTCATATCCGCTATAGATAGTACAGACTCGTTGCTTTGCTTTGAAAGCTTACTGATCTCCTCAGCAACGACAGCAAACCCCCTACCTTGTTCACCGATTCGAGCAGATTCAATAGCGGCATTGATACCAAGCATATTGCTCTTTTTTGAAATATTTTGAATGATGCTCGTTATTTGATTGATTTGAGAGACTTTGATTGTGAAATTAGACGTTAAACCGGCTAAATCTTCTGAAAATCCAGAAAACTGATCTGCTTTAACAGAGATATCCTTTGTGGAATCCGTGATATCCGACACATTGGCGCTCAGTTCTTTTGCCATATTTTTAAGCATTTCCTGTTTTTCTGTGCTCTCTCCAATAAAGATGCTACCGACTACTTTGCCATTTTCTTTATCGAAGATGGGAATTGCGGTACCTATATAGGGAACGCCGAACAATTCGGCATCTACTATAGCCGTTTGTTTAGTGGCGTGTTTCATAGCAGTATCAACAAGCGAACCATGTTTGATAGCATCTCCAGGTTTAACGCGATGATTGAGTCTTTTGCCCGGTATGTAGTTCAAATAGTGCGTCAAATCAGTAATGGCCAGTGCGGTATCTCTCATGGCCAACTCGACAATTATCGGTGAAAAATGGATCATCTGATCGATTAATGGGTGATTGTTCATCTATGGACTCCTTTGTTTTGTCTTTATAGTTTAACATGCAAAAGCAATGCCATCTTATATGTAGAGATGAGGGACTGAATTTTCAATGGGTGCAAGGATTTTCCTTCATTAAAAAAACAGGTTAAAATTGGAGAGTGTAAACAATAGCTTACAATTCTTTCAAAATCATTTGAAAAACGAAAGAAAAGTTTACACTAAGAGTTGTGCACAAAGTATTGCCCCGCATTCAGTGTATGAAGTAAAATAATAATGGACAGCAAATGATGGCAAGTTCAATATCGAATTTATAGTGTTTCATACTCATATTATTTGATACAGGCTGACACAAAAAATTAGAAAGCAACTAGAGGGTATGAGATGACAAAACGCGTGACAAATGACCTGACGAATGGTCCAATTTTATCTGGACTTGTAAAAATGGCTTTGCCAATTATGGGAACGAGTTTCATTCAGATGGCTTACAATTTAACGGATATGTTGTGGATCGGTTTTTTAGGATCTAGTGCAGTAGCTGCAGTTGGTATAGCTGGTTTTTTTATATGGCTTTCTCAAGCCTTTGTGTTTTTAGGCAAAACAGGCACTGAAATCAAAATAGCTCAGGCAACAGGTGCAGATGATCACGATGGGGCAGAGGAAATTGCACGAGCAGGCATTCATATCACAGTATTGATTGCCTTGATTTACAGTATTGCAGTCATACTACTTCGCAACCCATTGATAGCCTTTTTTAATACACAAGATGCAGCAGTAGATCGCATGAGTATCGAATATCTTGTCGTCATAGCAGTTGGCATGCTCTTTCCTTTCTGTAATCAAGTATTTACTGGTATTTTCAACGGTCGTGGTGACAGCAAAACGCCATTTAAAATTAATGCAATCGGCTTAGTTGTCAATATGGTGCTTGATCCAATACTCATTTTCGGGTATGGCCCATTCCCAGAGATGGGGGTCATTGGTGCAGCTATAGCGACAATTCTCGCACAGCTCGTGGTGTTTGTTGTCTTTTATTACAATATTAAATATAAGCACTCGCTTTTTCATCATTTCGCATTGTTTAAAAAATCTAGCATTTCATTGATTGAGACGCTCGTCAAAATGGGTTTTCCCCCAGCGCTTCAAAGTGGTCTGTTCACACTCATTTCAATCGTCATCGCTAGAATCATCGCAAACTATGGACCGCTCCCAATTGCTGTGCAAAAAGTTGGTTCTCAAATTGAATCGATCAGTTGGATGACCGCTATGGGTTTTGCCGTTGCGCTTGGTGCTTTTGTCGGTCAGAACTATGGTGCGAAGCAGTATAAACGCGTCATTGAAGGCTATCGGACAGCCATGCGTGTCTCATTTTTACTCGGACTATTTAACACGTTCCTCTTGTTCTTTGGCGCGAAATGGTTGTTCATGATTTTTATTCGTGAACCTGAAGCCGTTGCGCTTGGCGTCGATTATCTTCGAATATTAGGTTTGTCACAGTTGTTCATGTGTATCGAAATCACGAGTTCGGGCGCATTCAACGGGATAGGTAGAACAGAGCCAGCTGCGATAACAAGCATAGCCTTTAACCTTTTAAGAATCCCTATGGCCTTATATTTCAGTCAGATGACTTTGCTTGGACTCAATGGCATCTGGTGGAGCATTACCATCAGCAGTGTATTTAAAGGCGTCATCGTCTATATTTGGTTTGGTTATATCCTCAAAAGTCGCAAAGAATTTTCACTTGATGAAATTGCGTAACTCCAAACAATCTTATTTGGAAATTATGCAATTTTCACACTTAATAAAATAAACTAAAAGACGTCTTTGTTAAAATATTGAAAATTTATTCTTGTTATAGTATAGTTTATAAGGAAATAACAAAATCGCTTGCTATTGCAATTTCAGGAGGATATGATTACAATGTCCTGAGGTTGTTGATAGGATAATACAAAGATTAGGGTGTGTAGATTACAATGCAAAGTCAATTGGTTATAGCAATAGGCGTTTTTTCAGTCACATATCTCATGATTATGACTGAAAAGCTTAATCGGACCGCAGTAGCGATGGTTGGTGCGCTATTTATGGTCGTTCTCAATATCGAAGCACAGCATAAGGCAATAGAATATATTGACTTCAATACGATTGGACTATTGATCGGTATGATGATCATCGTCAATATAATGAAAAAAAGTGGTATATTTCAATATGTGGCCATTAAAGCCGCAAAAATGGCTAAGGGCGATCCGTGGAAAATCATCTTATACTTTGCCACAATTACGGCGTTATCATCCGCATTCCTCGATAACGTAACCACCGTGTTGCTAATCGTACCTGTGACACTTGTTATCTGTGATACATTGGAACTCAATCCAATCCCATTTTTAGTGCCAGTTATCCTCATAGCGAACATTGGAGGTACAGCAACGCTTATCGGTGATCCACCTAATATCATGATTGGTAGTGCAACTGGACTTGGTTTTATGGATTTTGTCGTACATCTTGCGCCAGTCGTCATCGTCATTTTCATAGTGACAATGCTCGCATTTAAGTATGGTTATCGTTTGCAGTATAAGGCTAGTGAAGCAAATAAGGCGAAAGTTTTATTGTTGGATGAAAAATTGGCCATAAAAGATCCAATTCTAATGAAGAAAAGTATCATGGTACTCATTTTCACTGTAATTGGCTTCATTTTCCATCAAGTTCTTCATTATGAATCAGCAACAGTAGCACTCTTTGCAGCATCTGTGCTGCTATTGATAAGCAAAGTCGATGTTGAAGACATCTTTATTGATATTGAATGGCCAACCATTTTCTTCTTCGTTTCGCTGTTTATATTGGTAGGTGCACTTGAAGAAGTTGGCGTCATGAAATTTCTAGCATCAAAGTTACTGGAGGTCACAGATGGCAACATGATGATGACGATGCTCGTCGTTTTATGGGTTTCAGCACTTGCGTCCTCTGTACTAGATAACATCCCATTTGTAGCAACGATGATTCCACTGATTAAAAACTATGGCGAAATGTCTGGACTTGATGTCTCGCCACTTTGGTGGGCTTTGTCACTTGGTGCATGTCTCGGAGGCAATGGTACACTAATCGGAGCATCTGCAAATGTCATCGTACATGGTCTGTTAACACGCCATGGGCATAAAATGTCCTTTGGTTACTATCTGAAAGTTGGTTTTCCGTTGATGATTGTTTCAGTCATGATATCAACGATTTATTTGATCGTATTTATAATTTAAGGAGGGGTTTGATTGCGAAAATTAATGAATGCCGAAATTATGGAACACGATTTTAAACTGAGACAAATGGGTGCAGATGTCTATGTCGTCAACTCAAAAATGTGCTATGTATTATTTATGGTAGGAAAGCACGAAATATCTTATGTTTACAATATCAATACAAAAGGCAGATATTTTTTAGAACGCATCAAACCATATCCACTGGCACTAAGAGAATTTGAAAATGAAGCTGATGTCATTGAAATCATTGAAATAGATCTTGAGCAGTTTAAAAATGCGTCACACAGCCACAACATTGACGCTTTTATCGATATCAACAAGCGTTTCAATCTGTCACTCAGAAAATTTGAGGATCTCTTTTTGTACTTCAATGTTCCAAAAGAAACTGCTGATCATATTCAAGAAGAGTTGGATCGCATAGATGCACTTATTGAGGAGACAAAAGTCACAGCAAATCGTCTATATTTCAAAAAGAATCCATTCAACCTTTAACATATTGTTATGGTTAAAGTCTTAAATGTTTCGAATCATTAAAATATATTAATAAAAAGTACGACTTTGTTAACATGGATTTTATTGTATTTCCAATCATCCTATGGTATTTTTAAGGCATGATTCTTTAAGGAGTACATAATGACTATGGAACGCTTCAAAGAGATGAGTCCAAATCACTTTACACCAGTGGATATCATACTTGAATGGAATAATAATGACATAAGACTGCATCATGGTGACTCTCAGATTTTCTACATAGAATTAATCAATGGTCAAATAAGTTGTGAAGATGAGAGTGTGGATAAAATCGTACTAAGTGGCATTACAGATTTTGGTCCAGGTATATTAAGAGAGGCAAGAAGGGTACTCAAGAAAAATGGCAGACTATTTATCTCACTTGGTAACAATACCCAAGGATTCAAATTAATCAGCCGCGTACGCTCCAAGCTCAGCTCAAAAAACAGCATTGATAAGATAGCGTCGATGATTACTCAGCAAAACTTATTAATCGACAAAAACTTCATATTGGACAACGATCAAGTCTATTTGGAGATTGTAAAACTCGAAAGCGACTACTTAAGAAGAAAGATCGTCATTTAAGGCTGTTGTGACAGCCTTTTTTTTGTGTTAAAATTCAATCAGGCAATTGCGAAGATTGTCTCAATCCACAATATACTGGAGTGTCATCATGCGCGGTAAATTGCATCTATCTTTATTTTTCCTTTTAACGATCATTTTGATTGCAACGGGGTGTTCTCAACCAATTGAAAATCAGGAAGAGAGCCCGAGCACACCTGTGGCGTCTGAGAGTATATCTAACACTTTGAATAGAGAACAAAGTCTATACTTCAATTGTGTTGCATTTGAGGGATTGCCTTCGTATTCACTTACAAAGATACTTTATGAACAGCCGCAGATCAAAGAAAATATCGTTTTTGAATATACAATCTACACGGATTGGCATTTGATTTTCAGTGCCATTGAGAAAAGCGAACCAAGCTTAGCCATCGTCCCATTTAAAATGGCAGTTGAAATGTTGCTTCAATCCGATGATTATCAGATGGTTGGTGCTGTGAAAGGCAACAGTCATGTCTTGCTTGGGGCTTCGAAGTGGGATGAGATTATCGGCAGCGAAATTGTCATCTATGATCCTGCGGGATTAAATGGCAAATTTGAAACCACATTGGAGCGGTTAGAGCATAAACTTGAAAAAATGAATATCTATAAAGATCAGGATTATCAAGTATCCTATACGCAAGATTTGACGATGCCAAAAGGCAATAAGATTTTTATGATAGAGGATGTCTATTTGCGTCTCGATGCATTTGAAGCGGTTGCGGCTGAGCCCTATCTTTCACTTGATGAATCAGACGACTACCAGTTAGCATTGCTTATTGAAAAATCCATCATCGAAATAAACCCAGACATTGTCAGTTCTTTTGTCGATGAGTATTATCGAGCATGCGCTTGGATAAGCTCATACCCTGAGCGTGCACTTGCCTATTCTGAGCAACTAAAAACGACCACGGAGAAGATACCTGCTCGATTTCTATACTACTTTGATGCGAGCAAGAGCATTGAACCAATTGTTGATATGCTTACGACGTTAGGTTATGATGAAGCTACTATCAAACGCATTGAACAATCGATATTTATACCGAAATAATCGTTCTATCAATCTGATGTCAGGGAGGTAAAAATGAGTAATGAAGCCTATGAAAAACTCTACAAGTGGCAGGAAATCACAACGGACAGCGAGGCGATAGACGAATCAAGCTTTATTGAATTCGAAAAGAATATGGCTGAGCATGGCATCAGGACGCGCATTTTACCAAATGAACACGGACCAGGGTACACTTTTTGGGTACCACAAAAGGATTTTGAGATTGCATATGGTCTTTTTACTGGTGAAGTAAAGGCAGTAATCGATTCACCCAAAGAGCTATATCACATATTTGATACAGACCTGACATTTAAAAATAAAGGGCTATATGAAAACAAATATAAGAATATGTTCGGCAAGAATAGATATCGTACATATATATTTACAGCCGTTATATTAGTCATCATGTTTTTACTCGCAAAATTTGTTAAATTTTAATAATAGGCTAGAAAAATAAAATTATCTTGTTGGATATTTTAACAGATAGTGTTAAAATATTGTCATGGGATAGTTTTATTTTTTTGCAAACAAGAGTTAAATTATTAACAAACGGAGGGACAAAAATGAGATTTGAATTAACAAATGAAGACCTCATGATGCGTGAACTGTTCAGAAAGTTTACAAAGAATGAGGTAGAACCAATCGCTGCGGAAGTAGATGACTTAGAGAGATTCCCGGAAGAAACTGTTAAAAAAATGGCAAATTTAGGTATGATGGGTATACCATTCCCAAGAAATTATGGTGGCGCAGGTGGTACTTACTGGCAGTACATCAATTGCGTTGAAGAACTTGGCGTCTCATGTGGTACGACTTCTGTAATCGTATCTGCACATACGTCTTTATGTGCTGCGCCAATTTATGAATTTGGTACAGAAGCGCAAAAGCAAAAATTCCTCGTACCCCTTGCAAAAGGTGAAAAAATAGGCGCATTTGGCCTGACTGAACCAAATGCGGGAACCGATGCTTCTGGACAACAGACTACAGCAATCAAAGACGGCGATGACTATATTTTGAATGGCAGCAAAATATTCATTACCAACGCGGGATATGCAGATACCTACATCGTAATTGCAATGACAGATCGCTCACAAGGCCTTAAAGGCATCTCTGCATTTATCGTGGAAGCAGGCACACCTGGATTTACAATCGGCAAAAAAGAAAAGAAATTGGGTATTAGAGGCTCTAGTACTTGCGAACTTATTTTTGAAGATTGCAGAATCCCTGCTGAGAACTTACTCGGTGCAGAAGGCAAAGGCTTTAAAATAGCAATGGTTACACTTGACGGCGGCCGTATCGGTATAGCAGCTCAAGCACTTGGTATTGCACAAGGTGCTTTTAATGAGACCGTGAAGTACGTCAAAGAAAGAAAGCAATTTGGAAGATCGATTTCTCAATTCCAAAATACTCAATTCGTCATCGCAGATATGAAAACCAAAATCGAAGCAGCAAGATTATTGGTTTATAATGCCGCGTATAAAAAAGAAAACAAACTTCCTTATGCTCAAGAAGCGGCTATGGCCAAATTATTTGCTTCAGAAGTAGCTATGGAAATAACGACTAAAGCTGTTCAGTTACATGGTGGCTATGGTTATACGCGCGAGTATCCAGTGGAAAGAATGATGAGAGATGCCAAAATCACTGAAATTTACGAAGGTACAAGTGAAGTTCAGAGAATGGTAATCTCAGCGGCAGAATTGAAGTAAAATAGTGGAGGGAAAACGATGAAAATTGTTGTATGTATAAAGCAAGTTCCAGATACAAATGAAGTTAAATTGGATCCTAAAACGGGCACACTCATAAGAGATGGTGTTCCGAGTATTATAAATCCAGATGATAAAGCTGGCCTAGAAGCAGCGCTAAGATTAAAAGATCAATTTGGTGCACACGTTACGGTTATTACTATGGGACCACCACAAGCTAAGGTTGCGTTACAAGAAGCTTATGCAATGGGCGCTGATAGAGTGATACTGCTCACAGATCGCGTATTTGCAGGCGCAGACACACTTGCGACGTCTACTACGATTGCAGCGGCACTCAAGAAAATAGATTTTGACTTGGTTATAACGGGTAGACAAGCAATAGATGGCGATACGGCGCAAGTTGGACCACAAATCGCTGAACATTTAAATATCCCACAAATTTCATATGTCTCAGCATTCGAAAACCATGGCGATCACGCCATCGTAAAAAGAAGCTTCGAAGACGGTTTCCAAAAGATTAAGGTTTCTTATCCATGTCTCATCACGGCACTTAGCGAACTTAACGAAGCGCGTTATATGTCAGTCATGGGTCTTTTAGACGCGCACAGAGTACTCGAAATTGAAACATGGGGCTTTGGTGACATCGATGCTGATGTCGAGCGTATGGGTCTAAAAGGTTCGCCTACGAAAGTTAAGAAGTCATTTACAAAAGGTGCAAAATCAGCTGGCAAATTGGTTGAGGGTTCACCAAAAGAATTGGCAATTGCCATCGTAGACAAATTACAGGAGAAATTTATTATCTAGGAGGATCCCAATGAATATAAATGATTACAGCGGTGTGCTCGTCTATGTCGAGCAACGCTTAAATGAAGTGCAAAACGTATCATTAGAATTGCTAGGAAAAGGCAGAAAAATTGCTGATGAACTCGGCGTTCAGGTTACTGCAGCACTTATCGGTAAAAATGTAGACAAGCATGCAAAATTACTCATAGAATACGGAGCAGATAAAGTGCTCGTTTTGGACCATGATGCATTAGAGCTCTATTCAACAGAACCTTATACGCAAGCTATGGTTCAAGCGGTACAATCCATCAATCCTGAAATCGTACTGTTTGGTGCGACATCAATCGGTAGAGATTTGGCACCGAGAGTGTCTGCACGTTTATTGACAGGCCTTACAGCGGACTGTACGTCACTTGAAGTCTCGGAAGAGCGTATGCTCCTTATGACGCGTCCAGCGTTCGGTGGCAATATCATGGCGACGATCATCAGTCCAGATCATCGACCACAAATGTCGACTGTACGTCCAGGCGTTATGACTAAAATGGACAGAGACGTTCAAAGGGCTGGCGAAATTGTTCAGTTTCCACTTCAAATCGAGAAAAATAACAATTTCGTTGAAATCCTTTCTTTTGAGAAAGAAACAGAAGAAAAACAAGATATTCAAGAAGCAACTGTCCTCGTTTCAGGTGGACGTGGCGTCGGCTCACAAGAAAACTTTGGTCTATTGTATGATTTAGCAGATGAACTCCACGGTTTGGTTTCTGCCTCTAGAGCAGCAGTTGATGCTGGCTGGATGGATCACGATAGACAAGTTGGTCAAACAGGTAAGACAGTTCGTCCAAATTTATATTTTGCTTGTGGTATCTCTGGCGCAATCCAACACGTTGCAGGTATGGAAGAAGCTGAACTCATCGTTGCGATCAATAAAGACAAAGACGCAAAAATCTTTGAATATGCTGACTTAGGCATCGTTGGTGATGTTCACAAAGTCTTGCCATTCTTGATTGACGAAATTAAAAAAATCAACCTTACAAAAAAAATTCAAGATTAATGACCATTCTTACCGTATTCTAATCTCAGACTAACGCATTTTACATGAATCTGCGTTATGATAGTCTTAGAAAAAAGGACTGAGGTCTCAGATAGATGGAGGTAAGACTATGTTATTCGCATTGATCGTGATGGCGGTGATCGCCAAAATATTATTAAACAAAGGTTATACATTTGAACGCATGTTACCATACTTGCTCGTTGCCGGAATCATCGCTTTCTTTATACCGGTCGGTGCAATCATCGCATTGCCATTTAAGATTATTGGCTCAGTATTCGGGGCCGTATTTGGTGGTCTAGGTGGCGCACTTGGCGGCATTCTAGGCGGCATATTTGGTGTGATTGGTGGCATATTTGGCGCAGTGTTCGGTGTGCTTGGTGCAACGATAGGCATTGTCTTTGGAACCATTGGCATCGCTTTTGGCATTATTTCAGCCATACTCGTACCACTGCTTATCATCTTTGTAATTGTTAAACTTGTCAGATGACAAAATTAGAAGGAACCCTTGAAGTTTACGACTTCAAGGGTTCCTTTAGTTTGTGTATGATTCCATACGTTTGATTTATTCAAATGGCGCGATATCCACGACCAGTTTAGCGGGCGATACGAGATTGAAAACCTTGTACTGGCTAGGTTGCTTCAAAATTATAGTTATTGCGACCGCTTCGCCGTTTCCAAAATAATTGTAAGAGACGGATTCGATATTCGCACTGTTACTTAGATTGAGTGTTGACTGACTTGCAAAGGCCTCTATTGCACCATTCACGATAATGCTGATCGTTCGACCGTCGTCAGAGATTCCTGCATTATAACTGGTGACGACATCTTCAGGTTGAGTTGGTCTACCGCCGATCCATTCATAAAGGTCAAATGCCAATCGCTCAAACGTTTCATGACTCCCATGTCTAACAAAAGCGACATCTTGCCCTGAATCTTTTTCACCACCAGAAAAACTTCCGGATGATTTAAAGCCCTTTAACAATGCGGATGCATTTGCTTCTGTAGTCGCCTCAGTTGTTTTCACTGGTTCAGAGGTCGATTCCGTTGTTGATTCTTTCGTCGATTCTGCTGTTGTTTCAGCTGTTTGCTTTTCAGTGGTCACTTCTGTTGATGCTTCAGTCGTTTCTTGAGCACCGGATTCCGTTGTTACGCCTGCAACATATTCTCCGGTTTCTACAGCCATGGACTCCAAAACCCAAATGTCGTTTTTGTATATGGCCCTAAAATCCCAAACGGAAGCCGTTTGCGTTTGTTGACCGTTGATCAATCGATTTGTTATGGTAGAAACCTTGTAAACGGCGCTATCCGTTGTTGATTCAGACTCAATCAGGGTTGCTTCGGCTATTTTCTCGAGATTTCCAATTACAGCGAAGCTCGTGAGCACTTCAAGTGCTTCCTGTGAGTTCACGAATAAACTGAGAATGCTCAAATTGCCGCGATTGATAAATTCCGGCAACAAGTTAAAGAAGTCGTTAACAGGTGTAAGTGACGCCTCTTCGCCAAGAGTTAAGACAGTTTCAGTCGTGTTTTCTATTTCAGTTGATACAACTTCTGTGGTTTCAGGCGTTTCTGCATGAGTTACATATTTCCATGGCAATCCTGGCCAAAAGAGTTTTAGTGCCAATAAAATAAGAAGCATAGCCGTTAAAATGACCATAAGGACGACTTTCTTTTTTGATAGGGAAGGCTCTTCCTCTTCTTCTACAAGGGTATCAAAAGTCTCATCGACAGTATTTTCAGGAAAATCTTCTTCTAATTCGATGGGCTCAACATGCCTCTTTTTTTGTAGAAAGCGTTCGACGGTTGCGACATCGAGAGGGTCTTCTTCTGGTTTGCCATCAGCACCAAATATGGATTTGAATGCCGAGTCAAGTGCTTCGTCTTCAGAATCATCAATCATTCTGCGCTTTGAGATTTTAGGTTCACTCGCCACTGGCGTCTTAATCGCGGCATTCGCTTCGGACGTCTTTGAAGGTCCAACGGTTTCTTCCGAAGTTTCAGGCGTCAAGTCAAAAGGTGTCAAGTCAAATCCGCATACTCTACACGATTTGAGGTCATCGGTATTAACAAAACTACAATTTGGACACTTCATAGTGGCTCCTTTCGTGCTAAATGTCTAGTGGAAAATCGAGTATGAATGTCGTGCCTTGACCGAGAATACTATCAACGGTGATCTTGCCACCATGTCGCTCAGTAAGTTGTTTGACTATGGCAAGGCCTAAACCAGATCCACGCTTTTCTTTCTGATCTTTGACTTTGTTGACCATGAAAAAGGGGTCAAATATATTCTGAAGCATATCACCAGGTATCCCTTCGCCATCATCTGAAATCAAGATTTGAAGGTGATAGTTGATGACTTTGGTTCTGACTTCAATTTTTGTGTTCGCATATTTATGTGCATTGCCAATAAGATTTTCCAGTATTTGATTGAACCGATAAGGATCGACGCTGATATAGGACGATATGAACGGCTTGAAAAGCAGAAGATGTATGGGTGATTCTCTGAAATCTTCCACTTTGTGGTCAAAATAACTATTTAGGATTTGACCTGAATTTAAGCGTTCAACATTGAGTGTGAACTCTCCAAGTTCTTGTTTCGTATAAACAGATAGGTCGTCAATGAGATGATTTAGGAAGTCTGCCTTTTCTCCAATGGTGGCCAAGTATTTTTCATAGGTTGCCTGATCTTTGACAATCCCATCTTGAATTGCCTCAACATATCCTTTTATCGAAGTAAGCGGTGTACGTAGATCGTGCGTGATACTAGCAAGAAGACGTTTGCGACGTTTTTCTATTTCGTGTTGTTCTAAGATGGTGTCTCTAAGACGAATGCGCATCTTGTCAAACTCGTTGCAAAATTCACCGATTTCATTTTCTGACCTATAGACGATAGGATAATTCAAGTTACCGGATTTAATGTGTTCAGCAGCGCGCTTCATAGCAAAGATGGGGTCAAAGATATACTTATTGATCAGCAAAATCAATATCATAAAGAAAACGATCATCGTCACAATAATCAAAGCAAACCACAAATAAGGATTTGTGATTATCGTGGCTTGGTCGCTGACCTTAATGTCAAAATTGAAAAACATATAGATCATAAGCGCTGTTGTTATGAGAATCATCCCGAGCATTGATAAAATAATGATACCGCGTAAGCTAAACTTGCTTGATTTCATAATTTAACCTTTGAATTTATAGCCGATGCCCCAAACCGTCTCGATATACTCTGGATTTGAAGGATCTAGCTCGATTTTTTCTCTAATTTTCCGCATATGCACAGTTACTGTGTTGATATCACCGAATTCGTTGTAGCCCCAAATCTCATCAAATATTTTCTCTCTAGATAGAGCTTGGTTTTTATTGAGCATCAGATAATGGAGTATTTCAAACTCCTTTACAGAAAACGGTACCTGATTGCCTAAAATGGTAACCGTTCTCGCTTTGATGTCAATTTCAAGATTTTTGATGGTCAATATATCGCTATGTGGTGTGCCAGAAAGCACGTTAACTCTTCTGAATTGGGATTGTATTTTGGCGATGAGGACCCTAGGACTAAACGGTTTTTCAATAAAGTCATCTGCTCCTAAACCGAGTGCGAGGATCTTATCTGTATCTTCCTTTTTTGAACTGATCATGATGATTGGGATGTTAGATTCATTGCGAATCTTTCTGCAAAGCTCAAAACCATCTATTTTTGGAAGGATAATATCAAGTAATGCAAGTTGTGGCTTCTCAGAGTCGAATTTCATGAGCGCCTCTTCACCATCTGACGCTGTAACTGCAATATAACCAGAGGCGTTGACATAATCTCTGATAAGTGTTTGAATTTGTAGATCGTCTTCAACAATGAGTATTTTTTCCATGATGGCCCCCCTATGGACGTGTATCGCAAAAGTTAGAAAATTATTTTTTAATGCCTCTAAGATCTGCAGTTGAAAGGATGTTAATGGTATTCGAACGCGTTAAGCCTTCTTTTCGACGATAGCCTCTGAAAGCTGCG
This sequence comes from Acidaminobacteraceae bacterium, assembly GCA_942493125.1. GTDB lineage: Bacteria > Bacillota > Clostridia > Peptostreptococcales > Acidaminobacteraceae > Fusibacter_C. Next base: position 2,245,771 of record OW818667.1, read on the forward strand.
TCTATCATTGCTTCCAGCATTTGCTTGAAGCTCTTCCCCGTGGCTTCCCACAGATAGAATGACAATGAGCCTGGTACGGTGTTGAATTCGTTGATATAAGGCAGTCCAGTATTTTTCTCAATCATGAAATCGATGCGTGTTACACCAGCACAATCGAGTGCAATGAATGCCTCGGCGGCCATACGTTCAATTTCGCGTTTGATATCTGGTGTGATATTGGCGGGAATTTGTCTTTTTGCAGATGACATGCCCTTGGAACTGCCTTCGTTAACATATTTATCTTCATATGTTAAAAAATCACTTGATGTAATCGGTTCTTCACATACTGAAAGCTCGAGGCGCTCACTGTCGCCTAATACGGAAATATTGATCTCTCGCATACCGACAAGCATGCGTTCAACGAGAATTCGAGTGGAATAAAAACGTGCAAAGTCGATCGCTTCTACCAGTTCTGACCTGTTCTTAGCAGGTTTGACGCCAACACTAGAACCAATATCTGCAGGTTTGACAATCATTGGGTATTTCAGTTTTTTCTCGAGATCATCGACGATGTCGTTTTGAAAACTGAGCCAATGATGTGAATAAAACCACTCGCCCTCAACGACGCGTATACCTGAACTTTGTAAAAACAATTTTGAAGCGATCTTGTCCATCGTCATAGCTGCAGAAAGGACATTACAACCGAGGTACGGAATATCCAGATGCTCAAGTAACCCTTGAAGACTGCCATCTTCGCCACCTGTACCATGTATGGCAGGAAAAGCGATATCTATATAGTCCACGATTGGGTCTTGAAAGCGTTTCACTGGGTCAGCAATGAGGTACGCATTGCGCTCTCCTTTAACTGCTTGTATGCGCGTTCCATTTGCCATAACTTTACCTAGGTCTTTGAAATGCTCGACTTCGAGCAAATAGTCACCTGTATACCAACGGTTTTGTTTGGAGATATAGATCGGGACGACTTTGTACGCCGGCATATCTCGAAGCTGCGCGATCGCCTGCTGCGCCGTGATGATGGAGACCTCGTGCTCGACGCTGGTTCCGCCAAAAATAACGCCAATATTAATCATATGAACTCCTTATTCGTTAAAAGTGTCTGGCAAGTCGTTTTCAATCAAAACGACGTCTCCGAGTGCGACAATTTCGTTGATTTTTCTAAAGCCATCGTTGAGATTGGAAGCAATATATAATTTGTTCGTTGGATAGCCTTTTTCGGCCAAACCATCTTGAATAGGCTCTGTCTGTTTTTTGCCGACGAGGATGACGAAATCACAGGTGTCCGCAATCGCTTCTCCAAAAAGCTTATTGAGAGTATAGGCTTGGTCACCAAGTTCGATCATCCCTGGTGTCATGATGATTTTTTTGTTGCCCTCAAAGTTTTTAAGAACTTCTAGTGCCATCTTTGAACCGACTGGATTTGAATTGAAGGCATCATCTAAAACGGTATATTGGTCGTTGACGCGTCTCGTTGAAAGTCTATGCGCTACTGGTTTTAAGTCTGCAGTCATCGCACCAAGTCGATCAAAGGATACACCCAAAGAGATTGCGATGGATAGCCCCGCTAGGACATTCGCTAAGTTATGCTTGCCCAATAATTTTGTGCTCAATCGGATTTTCTTACCTGTCTTTTTCTGGACGAGTGTGAAACTCGATCCGTTGCTCCCGACAGTGGTCGCTTCAATATAATAGTCGGGAGATAACTCGTTTGTGTCGTTCACAGAATACCTAATCGCATTGACGTCTTCACGTAGGGCAATGCCGCGAATGTTTTCATCGTCGACATTGACGAATGCGGTTCCGTTTTGTTTGAGATATTTAAAGAGTTCCCCTTTTGTGGAAACGATGTTTTCAAATGTTTTGAACGTATCGAGGTGGGCTGGACCTATGGATGTGATCACGCCATATGTCGGATGGACGAAGTCGCACAGCTCTTTGATGTCACCAACTTCTTTGGCACCCATCTCCGCGATTAGAATTTGATGCGTTGGTTTGAGATGTTCTCTGATGGTTCGTGTAAGACCCATTTTTGTATTGAAGCTCTCAGGAGTCATGAGAACATTGAAATCTTTAGAAAGCATGGTGTATAGCACATTCTTCGTACTGGTTTTACCATAACTACCCGTCACACCAATGACGATGAGGTTGGGATTTTTACCAAGTATGGTGAGTGCATCCCGATAATAATATTGGTTAACGGCATTTTCTATCGGCTTGTTAATCAAATTAGCCAAATAGAGAACAAAGAAACTAATTGGATAAATGAGAATGCCAAATAAGGCCACAACCCACGATGGGGCAAATAAGACTAAAGCAGAAGAGATGAGTAATATAAGTGCTGAAGTGATGAGCATGCGCTTAACACGGGGCGTATAGACGCATTTTTTCTTAGCGGGATACGCTCTGACAATCAAACGATAAAAGTATAAATGTATGACTAGCAATATGAGACCTAAGATTTTAAATAAGATATTTTCTGGTAAAAATGTCAATAGGACACCTAAAAAATAAAGGCTGTCATATGGTTTTACGAGCTTGCCCTTAGTTTTGTTGACGGCATCCAAATATTGGTTTGTATAATAGCCGTACTGTTGAAATCTATGGACGTCAGAAAAAGTTCGCATCCATGTAACGGCTATGATTAAGCCCAATCCTAAAATTGATATAAGCATTTATTGGCCTCCAAGAAACGTTTTAATTATTGTAAGCGCGCGAGAAGGCTGTTCTTGATATGAAAAATGACCAGCGCCTTCAAAAACGACAAGCCCAGCATTGGGAATCAATTGTTCCATCAATTTTGCATCTTCTAGTGGTGTTGAGGTATCCTTGTCCCCCCAGATGAGCAAAACGGGAACCTGAATCGATGAAAGACGCTCGCGTAAGTCTTCGTTTACTACTTTTGAGAGCACTTGTTTCATAATCGGCGTTGCTTGCTTGTAGTCGCTACTCGAATAAATCTCTCTATACGCTTCAAGTGGCTCTTTAAGAATAAAACTTAGAAGAGGCATAGAAGCAACTGTCTTGAAAAATTTATAACCATAGACACGCAAAAAATAGCCTGATTTACGTTTAGGTTTGATGCCTGCGCTATTAATCAAGATGATTTTATCAAGGTCAATTTGTTCGCTTAATTTGATAGAGACGCGACCGCCAAATGAATGGCCGATCAGAGTAGGTTTCTGCAAATTGAGATGCTTGATGAAAGCCAAGGTCATTTTCGTATAGTCATCGAGATTCCAAGGCGTTTGGGGTTCTGTCGATTTGCCAAAACCTGAAAAATCAATGGAGATGACGTCGTAGGATTTTGAAAGCGGCTCCGAAAGACATGAAAAGCTTTGAAGATCTGTCCCCCATCCATGTAAAAAAAGGACCGGTTTTCCGCTACCAGAACGTTCATAATTTATTTGTAATGCATCATAAGTAAATATCGGCATTTTATTGACCTCTTTTTGAATATAATATGGTAAATCCATACTTCAGTAAAACGCATAATTCCAATTTTGAGAAATCTTCGTATGAAGATAATGCTGACAACACTAGTTGACAATTTAAAATTAAATTTTGCACTTATAAATGTAATTATGCATTTTCCATATGTTAGGAAAACGCATAATTCCAATTTTGAGAAATCTTCGTATGAAGATGACGTGAACAACAATTGTTGCCTTTTTAAAATTGATTTTGGCACTTATAAGGAAATTATGCATTTTCCATACTTATTTTACCATAAAAACACTAGGGAATAATACCCGATTTGGTCTTGAGTAAAATAAATTTAATAAAGGAAAGCAGTTGGACATGTTATAATGTCAATAGAATAATGAACCGATCATGGACACGGAGGTATAATATGCATAAAAAAACGAAGAAATCCATTTTTGTATTGATGTTATGTGTCATGCTCATCGGCAATAGTGGCATCGCACTTGCCGCTACGGATGTCACAACAAGCCATTGGGCGAACACACAGATTGAAAACGTTTCAGGCAAAATCATCATGCCAGTATATTCTGATGGCACTTTCAAACCCGATTCAGTTGTGACGAGTCTGGAAGTTATCGTTTCTATTTATAGAGCCGTTAAAACCGCTGGTTTACTGGATAATGTTCAAATGGGAGCCATCACGACCAAACACGAGACGAGCTTAAAAACACTGGGTATGCCTCAAATGTTAGCACCTTATGGTTCAGATACCTACCCGGCACTAGCTTATGCACTTGAATACAATATATTGACACTTGATGAGATCAAAGTCTTTATAAGTGGTTCAACGTTGACCAACGTCAAGAAAGTGAATGCGGTGGTTTTCATTGCGAAAGCGCTAAATGCATACAAACAAGAAAATTTAAATAAAATCATATTGCTCAGTTACAAAGATTCAGCGGAAATTTCGCTAAGTGCCATTAAATATGTCAACTTGGCGATAGAACAAGGGATTATATCCAGTAAAGGCGATGCTTATGGCAAATTTAACCCCACGAGTTCGATCAACAGGGCGACTTTGGCAGTATTAACAGATGGGTTATACAAGTTGCTTACTACGTTTGAAAGTACGCAACCAACGACGCAACCAACGACTCAGCCAACAACGCAACCTACAACGACAACCGACACGTCAAGTCAACCAACGACTGAAGCGCCACCTTTGAATTTTGAAGCTGAAAAGATTTTCAGTGGTAAAGTAAAAACTGTAAATGATGCAGATCAAACGATTTCGGTGCTGAACACTTCTGGAAAAACCGAAAGTTTTTCACTTGAAGAAGCGACGATTACTGAAGCGGGCTATAAGGGGACGTTTGAAAGCATCACATTAGGCGCTCAAATAGAACTCACGTTAGAGGATGGTGTTGTCACGACTGCTGCACTTGAAAAATCACTCAGTAGAGTGGAGGGTACTTTTGTATTCTTAACAGATAATATCGGTGTGACAAATATCAGAAAATCGATCAAGGTTCTTTTACCTACTAAATTGCATGATTTTAGAAACGTATATGCCGACACACTTGTAACGATCAATGGTGTACCAGCAAAAGCGACGGATATCAAAGCGGGTAATAAAGTGATTGTGCTCTATGATGGTTATGATGCAAAACGCATCATTGCTTATTCTGAGCTCTACGAATTCACTGGGATAATGAGTAAGGGACTAGACCCTAAATTACCTGGTAAATTTGAAGTGACACTTCAGTCAGGTAATATTGTTACAGCGACGACTACGGCAACGGGCACAACATATATCAATGCATCTGTTTTTAACATTGGCGATATCGTCAAAGTGACACTTAAAAATGGTGCATTGACAAGACTAGAGTATATCGGTCAAGCGAAAACAGTGGTCGGCACATTAAGCGGGATTAACATCAAGAAAACACCTGAACTTACTGTGACGCTTGCAAATTCTAAGATTGAGACATATGCACTCGCGAACAAAGTGAAGATGATCAATGCCTTAGGTGAAAATACGCTGTCTATCTACGATTTGAGACTTGCTCAAGAAGTGACTATAGATATCGGTATAGGCGGCATTACTAAAGTGCAGCTTGGCAGAAAAATCGTCGCCGAACCAATGGGCATTAAAGTAACTGTTTCACAAGTGGTTGAATCGTCAAATATTCTTATTGTGACAGATGAAAGCAACCGCATTAGAACGATTACATTCCCAGTGGGTTCTGCGTTTAAAGCATCAAATTACAAACCGGGTATGAATCTGTATATCGATGGCAAAGCCATTGCAGATGCTATCTTTGAGGTCATAAAAATTACTGTTCAAATGCCATAATTTTGTGTTGACATGAGGAAAGTGTGTCTATATACTATGTAAGTATTGTCAATTGAATCGGTATAGTGACACCCGAAGGGGTGGCTACTGAACAAGAGTGATGAGTCATCCTATTGGGGACTTTCTCACTCTTTTTTTTATGGTTTTTTTGGATTTTGGTTTTGGGCGAAAGGAGCTTGCAAATGAGTACGAAGTATATTTTTGTGACAGGTGGTGTTGTTTCTTCACTGGGTAAAGGCATAACGGCTGCATCGTTGGGTCAATTATTGAAGGCAAGAGGGTTAAAAGTTACGATTCAAAAATTCGATCCTTATATCAATGTCGATCCGGGCACCATGAGCCCTTATCAACATGGTGAAGTGTTCGTCACAGATGACGGTGCAGAAACGGATTTAGACCTAGGACATTACGAGCGATTTATCGATATCAATCTGTCAAAGTACAGCAATGTCACGACAGGAAAAATATACTGGTCAGTGCTCACAAAGGAACGCCGAGGTGACTACCTTGGTGCGACGATTCAAGTGATTCCACATATAACGAACGAGATTAAAGACAGATTGATGCGTTCTGCAAAGGAAACGAATGCTGAAATAGTCATTACTGAAATCGGCGGAACCGTTGGCGATATAGAGTCGCTTCCATTTCTTGAAGCCATTAGACAAATGAAGTACGACGTTGGCAGTGAAAATGTCATGTATATCCATTTGACATTGCTCCCATATTTAAGCAAAGCCGGTGAGCTCAAGACGAAACCAACACAACACTCTGTAAAGGAGCTAAGAGAAATCGGCATACAACCCGATTTAATTGTCTGCCGAACGGAAAAAGAAATCTCACAAGATATGAAAGAAAAAATTGCGCTATTCTGCAGCGTACCTGCTAGAAACGTCATACAAAACCTTGATGCGGATTCATTGTATTCAGTGCCGCTAACACTTGAGGCTGAAGGATTGCCTGACAAAGTATGCGAGTTTTTCAAAATGCCTTTGATCAAACCCGATTTAACGGATTGGGAAAAAATGGTTGCCGTAGAAAGAAATCTGACGAGAACAGTGAACATCGCGTTGGTCGGAAAGTACGTTGAACTAAAGGATGCGTATTTGTCAGTTGCTGAAGCACTTAAACACGCAGGGATTGCCAATGAAGTCGCAGTGGCTATCAAATGGATACACTCTGAAACTTTGGAACCAGAGAATATTGCGGATGTGCTGAAAGATGTTGACGGCATTCTCGTACCAGGCGGCTTTGGCTTTAGAGGCGTTGAGGGAAAAATTTTGGCAACCCAGTATGCGCGTGAAAATAACATCCCGTTTTTTGGCGTTTGTTTGGGAATGCAGATGGCAGTTGTGGAGTTTGCAAGAAATATTCTCGGATACGAAAATGCACACAGTTCTGAGCTCAATGGTTTGACGGATGCCCCTGTGATTGATCTCATGCCAGAACAGCAGGATATTGAAGATATGGGTGGCACGATGCGTCTGGGGCTATACCCTTGTAAAATCAAACCTGACACTTTGGCGTATGCAGCATATGGTGAAGCGCTGATTTACGAAAGACATCGCCACAGATATGAATTCAACAACGCCTATAGAGAAGAGTTTGTATCAAATGGATTCATCTTTAGTGGCATGTCGCCTGACGAACGCTTGGTAGAAATCATAGAAGTGCCAAATCATCCTTGGTTTTTAGCGGTTCAGTTCCACCCGGAATTCAAATCTAGGCCAACACATGCCCATCCACTATTTAAGGCGTTCATTAACGCGTCCAAAGGTGGCTATAAGTAGGTAAATGTTGACCAGTCCCCTTTTGTGCTCTAAAATAGAAGGCGAGGGAAACAAAAACAGGAGGGATACAATTATGTCTGAAAAAGCAATGATTAGAATGCGCATGAGCATGCATGACGCACATTACGGTGGCAATTTGGTAGATGGCGCAAAAATGCTCAACTTATTTGGTGATGTCGCAACAGAGCTTTTAATTCGAAATGATGGCGATGAAGGTTTGTTTGCAGCTTATGAAAAAGTAGAGTTCTTAGCACCTGTATATGCTGGTGATTACATCGAAGCTGTGGGCGAAATTACTAATGTTGGCAATTCATCTAGAAAAATGATTTTTGAAGCGAGAAAAGTTATTATTCCAAGACCTGAAATTAGCGAGTCTGCATGTGATGTTCTTGAAGAGCCAATCGTAGTTTGTCGTGCAGTTGGTACATGCGTCGTTCCTAAAAATAAACAAAGAAAGTAATTCGGAGGATTTTATGGAAAAATTGATCATAACGGCTGCCCTTACTGGTGCAGAAGTTACAAGAGCCCAACAGCCGAATCTTCCTTTGACACCTGAAGAGATTGCAAACGAAGCCTTTGCTTGTTATGAAGCAGGTGCATCCATTGTACATATCCACGCAAGGGATGAAGCAGGCGAACCAACGCAAGACGTTGATGTTTATAGACAAATCAAAGAAAATATAGAAGCAAAATGCAACATAATTTTCCAACCATCAACAGGAGGCGCTGTATGGCACACGCCTGAGCAAAGACTGCAACCTGTTGAACTTGCTCCTGAGATGGCAACACTAAGTGCCGGTACATGCAATTTTGGACCAGATGTTTTCATGAATTCAGAAGAATACATGGAAAAATTTGCAGTAAGAATGATGGAAATGGGCGTGAAACCAGAAATTGAAGTGTTTGAACGTGGCATGATTGAAAATGCTAAAACGCTTGTAAAAAAAGGTCTCGTTAAAGCCCCATTACATGTCGATTTTGTACTTGGCGTACCAGGTGCTTGTCCGGGAACACCGGAAGATTTGATGTTCATGGTCAACCAATTGCCAAAAGATTGGACTTGGACTGTAGCTGGCATCGGCAGAAGTGAATTGCCTCTTGCCGTCATGGCGATTATATTAGGCGGTCACGTACGCGTTGGCTTTGAAGACAATGTTTACTACGGAAAGGGACAACTTGCTCAGTCAAACGCAGAGCTCGTTGCACGTATCGTAAGAATCGCAAAAGAGATGGGCCGCGAAGTCGCGACACCGGATGAAGCGAGAATGATTTTAGGGTTAAAGTAAATTTGAAACAGTATAAAAATTAAAAGAGAGTCCATATATGATTTGAGATTAAATCATTTATGGACTCTCACTTTATTATTGCCCTTCATGTGAAAATTACACTAAAATGGCAATTGTTCGATAATGCTATAGTTTTCATAATGTGTTAAGCGATCGAGATTGAAGTACGTCAAGTCATTAAATTTATATTGCGTTTCCTGCGCTATGGAAGCCACCATCCATTGTCCGTTCAAATACGTCTCAACCCAGTAATCGACGCCATCCTCAGTGATACCTCTCACCATTCGAGCTGGGATATCTACAGCTCTTAAAAGCGCTGTATAAAGGATGCAAAGTTCAACAGAATTGGCACTTTTTATTTCGATGAGTTCTTTCGCGGTTAAAAGACCAGTTGGTTTGAGCAGTTCATCAAGTGTATAATTTGAAACAATCCATTCGTATAGTGCTTTTGATTTTGAATACTGATTGGTCAAATTATATGTGATGCCATTTGTAATGTCGTAAATGCTCGTTTGATCGTAGTTAATAAACGTCGTTGGAAGCAAGTCTTTGATTGGTTCATTCGAAGCATTAAGAACACTAAATTTTAGAATGGTTTCCGCTTCGTCAAAATCATAATTAGACAAGAGCGTTTGTTCAATATAGTCATCAAGTGTCGTGAATGCATTAATATCTACAGACCCTAACTTTGAGGTCGTATCATCTGCAATCACAGTTATGTTGTGTTTTCCAAGACCAAAAGGCGTATAGAGTTTTGCATCGAAGGCGTTGTCTATAACAGGGATATAATATTCAAACATATCGCCATCTTTTGATATGATAACGTTAAGGCCTTTGATGTTTTTTGGATGTGAAATTGTCCCGTTTAATTGAAATTGATTGTTAACAATCATATTAGAATGTATTTCGGAAATGAGCTCTACGCCATATTCAGAAAAACGCGTCATTTCTGTATAATGTTCTAGCTGTTCGTTGACCGTCAACTTTGTGATGCTGAACGTACTGGCAATTGTATCGAAAATTTCTCGGCTCTCTTCCAAATCGTTCGTGTCAGGGTAAGTCGCCTTGAAAACATAGCCGTTATTTTGTTCAAAGAAAATGTAGAGACTGTGATGTGTCGTGACACCTTCTGAAGTTATATCGTAATAGATCGCATCAGATGTATACTCACCTAGTACCATCGTGTTGCTTGAAACCAAACTTAAAGTGTCACCATGTTCTGCAGCCAGTCCTTCTAAGATGGATTCAGTGAGAATAGGTCTTGTGTATTGTGGATTTAATGTCATCACATTGGCCTCAAAGTCATACGACTCAAATGAGTTTTCGACGCCATAAGTAGCGACCTTGTCTGCAACTTCTGACCAATACTCTGGAATATAGAAGCTGATCCCATAATTCGTTAAACTGATGCGTTTGAAATGTCTAAAATCAATTTGACGATATTCTAGTATGTTTTCTCTAAAATCGATAGACATTGCATGGCTTGAGCTTTCTGTTTCAAATGTGAGCTCATGTGCTGCAGCTGCAAAAGAAGCTGGGATATATAATTCACCCTTAAAAGTAAAAGAGCTTACGGGCATCGTTTTAGGTTTTCCGTTGACATAGGCAAAACTAGAGTTGTTTTTAAATTTGATAAAGATGTTGTCGCGATAACTGATCATTTCGCGTGAGGCTTCATTCCAGAGGACCTGTGCACCTAATTTTTCACAAAATAGTTTTGCAGGCACCATAATTTCATCATTGATGACAAATGGTGCATTTGTGAAAGAAACTTCCTGATTGGATAGGAAGATTTTACCGTGAACTGGTTCGCCTCCCATGCTTGGATCAGCAAACGCTACAGTACCAGAAAAGGCTATTATTACTATTAATAAGAAAAGATTTTTCTTGAACATAAATCGACCACCATTTGATTAGAATTAAAAAATGTGTTACTATCCTAGTATAGACTATACCATAAAATTAACGCATTTGATTGAAGAAAATATTAAGGATTTGTCATTGCCGTTTCAAAAAAGCTGTGTTATAATGATAAGGCTTGAAATTTGATTATCGTAAATTGATATAAATTAAGTTAAGGAGAGAGGTGAACGATATGAAGGAAAATATTCATCCAGATTACAAACAAATAGACGTACATTGTGCGTGTGGCAATAACTTTAAGACTGGGTCTACAAAAAGTGAAATCAGAATAGAAATTTGTTCAGAATGCCATCCATTTTTTACTGGTACAGCTAAGCAAGTTGAGCGTGGCGGTAGAGCAGAAAAATTCAAAGAAAAATATAATCTTAAATAAGTTGCTGGTAAATAGGTTAGGATGGGGTAGTCCTAGCCTTTTTTGTTTTTAGGAGAAAATGATGTCGAAACTATATTTTAGATACGGTGCAATGAATTGTGGAAAATCAACAGCTCTGATGCAAGTGATGCACAATTACCATGAGCGTGGTATGCAAGCGATCATTATAAAACCCTATACAGATACAAAAGGTGGTGACCAAGTCGTTTCAAGATTGGGTCTCTCCAAAACAGCAGATATACTTATAAAATCCGATGAAAATGTCATTGAAGCCGTTGAAAATTGGATCTCGAAGAATGGACCTACTCAGTGTATTTTGGTAGATGAAGTCCAATTTTTGAAAGCGGAACAGATTGATCAATTGTTTGAAATCGCCGTTACAGGCAATGTACCTGTAATATGTTACGGACTGCGAACTGACTTCCTGATGAAGGGGTTCGAAGGTTCTCAGCGTCTATTATTGCTCGCGCATAGTTTAGAAGAATTAAAGACCATATGCCGTTGCGGTCGCAAAGCCATACTCAATGCAAGAAAGATCGATGGAGAATTCGTCTTTGAAGGCGAACAGATTGTCATCGATGGTGAAAACCAAGTTGAATACGAATCGCTTTGTGCAAACTGCTATTTCGAGTACAAAGGAAAAAAGGTGAAAATTCATGAGTGAAAATAAATCGCCAGAATATACTTCTATCGGCGGTCAAGCGTTGATAGAAGGCGTTATGATGCGTGGTAAAGATAAAATAGGCATCGCCATACGAAAACCGGATGGCGAGATTGACCTCAAAGTGGAGTCAATCAAGAAAAATAAAGGTTTAAAAATTGCAAAATTACCTGTCATCAGAGGAATTTTTGCACTCGTATCTTCGATGGTTATCGGCGTACGCGCCTTGACTTATTCTGCAGAATTCTTTGTAGAAGGCGATGGAACAGAGGAAAAAGGCAAATTTGAGACATGGCTTTACGCAAAGTTCGGCAAAAAAGCTGACGATGTCATATTGGCACTGTCCATTCTCTTTGCTTTTGTGTTTGCGATGCTCTTATTTGGTGCTGTGCCAACGGCGCTAGTTAGCTTCTTAAGAGGTTTCATTGACAACAATATGATATTAAGCGCGATTGAAGGTGTCATGAAGATCGCCGTATTTATCATCTACATCCTCGCGATATCAAAAATGAAAGATATTAAGCGCGTGTTTCAATATCACGGCGCAGAACATAAGACAATCCACTGCTATGAAAGTGGTCAAGAAGTAACCGTCGAAAATGCAAAAAAGTTTACAACACTACATCCAAGATGCGGAACGAGCTTCATATTTTTCGTGCTCATGATCAGCATCATCATCTTTACTTTTATTAGTTGGGAAAATGTCGCAACGCGTCTTTTGACGAAGCTTCTCTTGTTTCCAGTTGTTGCTGGACTTTCCTTTGAAATGATCAAACTAGCGGGTAAGTCAAACAATCCGATCGTTAAAGCACTAAGCTACCCAGGCCTCATGATGCAAAAGATCACGACAAGTGAACCAGATGATAGTCAACTTGAAGTGGCAATCGTGGCATTTAAAAGTGTTTTAGATGATAACAAACCAAAGGAAACAATCTTGTGAGGGTATGATGCAGACGATACTTGACGTTTTAAAAAATGCAGAAGAAAAACTTGCTTCTGTCACAGATTCATGGCACGTAGAAGCGCGCCTGATTCTTTGTCATGTTTTGAAATGCGAACCCATAGATCTCGTTTTCTTAAAATCGAAAGAGCTGACTACAGATGAGGTATCACAGATTCAAACACTTATCAATCAGCGTTTGACACGATATCCACTTCAATACAGTCTTGGTCTTCAGAATTTTTATGGACTTGATTTTAACGTCAATGAATCCGTGTTGATTCCGCGGCCAGAAACGGAGTGTTTGGTGGATTTCCTTTATGACTATGCAAAAGGCACAAGTGGTAAATTGCTTGATATAGGTGTTGGCAGTGGTGCCATTATCGTAAGTTTAGCAACAAAGCTTCCTAATTATAAGTGCGTTGGGGTTGATATATCCGAAGCGGCTTTGAAAGTTTCTGAACTGAATAGTTTGAAACACGGTACTTCAGACAGAATTACATTGGTTAGAAGTGACTTGTTTGAAGCAATTGGTGATGCGTTATTTGATATCATCGTATCAAATCCGCCTTACATTCCCATGGGCGATGCATCTGGTCTAGAACCTGAAGTTGTAGTTCATGAACCACATATTGCTCTGTTTGGGGGAATAGATGGGCTCGATTTTTATAGAAGAATTATACCTGATGCTTTAAAGCATTTAAACGATGGTGGTTTGCTTGCTTTTGAAGCAGGTCATGATCAATGTGAAGCGATTAAGTCGCTATTTATTGCGTCAGGTTATGTCGAGGTGGACCATTTTTGTGATTTAAATGGCATACCGAGATTTATATATGGTAAAAAGGCACCATTTGGAGGGTGATTAACAATGTTTGAAAAATTGAATTTTATTGAAGAAAAATATGAAGAACTCGGCCTAAAGCTTTCTGATGCTGAAGTGATCAACGACCAGAAGCTTTGGCAAAGATTGATGAAAGAGCACTCGGAGCTATCTAACATCGTCACGCGATACCGTGAATATAAGGCGGTCAAAGAAGGCATTGAGGAAGCAACAGAAATGCTCCATAGTAGTGACGATGATGAGATGAAAGAACTTGCGAGAACAGAGCTTTCTGAACTTGAAGCGCAAGTGACGACACTTGAAGTTGAAGTGAAAAAGTTGCTATTGCCAAAAGATCCAAATGACGAACGAGATGTTATTTTGGAGATTAGAGCGGGTGCAGGCGGCGATGAAGCGGGACTTTTTGCTTCGGAACTCTTGAGACTCTATATCAGGTATTCAGAACGCAGAAGATGGAAAGTTGAGATTCTCAATACCAATGAAACGGGTGTTGGCGGCATCAAAGAAGCCTCTGTCCTCATCAAGGGTAGTGGCGCATACTCTAGACTCAAATACGAGAGCGGCACGCATCGCGTACAAAGGATTCCACAGACGGAGTCAGGTGGCAGGATTCACACCTCAACAGCAACGGTTGCTGTATTGCCTGAAGTTGATGATGTCGTCTTAGATATCAAGCAAAACGACTTGCGTATTGACGTGTTTAGATCATCAGGAAATGGTGGACAGAGCGTTAATACGACGGATTCAGCGGTTCGAATCACGCATATGCCTTCTGGTCTCGTCGTGAGTTGTCAAGACGGCAAGTCACAGCTATCCAACAAAGAGAAAGCGATGCAAGTGCTTAGAGCGAGACTTTATGAAATTGAACTCAATAAGCAAAATGAGCAAATTGCAGAGCAGAGACGCAGCCAAGTTGGAACGGGTGATCGTAGTGCAAAAGTTAGAACGTACAACTTTCCACAAGCAAGAGTTACCGATCATAGGGTGCCGATAACGCTCTATAAGTTAGATAGTTACATGGACGGCGAAATTGATGAGATGATCGATGAAGTGCACACTTTCTTTCAAACGGAAGCACTTAAAGCCCTTGATGAATTCTAAAAATGATAGCATGACTTTAAAGCTCGGAAAAAATGGATTATTCTGTTTTTTCAGGGCTTTTGTTTTGCTAAAAAAGAGTGTTTGTTTTTAGTCAGATTATTGATATGATTAGAGCTGAGGTATAGAAAATGAATACGCAAAAAAAGACATTGATCATCGATGCAACGATATGTGAGAAGCATGATTGCGATGCAGTGACGTTAGACGCTTTGCTAAAGCCACCAGCTGAGATTCTTGCAAATGGTGGAACTGTCGCATTTCCAACGGAAACAGTTTATGGTTTAGGCGCAAACGCACTTGATGATACGGCACTCAAAAAAATATATGAAGCAAAGGGAAGACCATCTGATAATCCATTGATTGTTCATATTGCTTCTATAGATATGATTGACAATTTGGCTGTAGAGGTCAAGCCATATGTACACAAACTCATGACGGACTTTTGGCCTGGTCCCATCACTTTTGTATTCAAGAAAAGACCCGAAATCTCAAATGTGGTTTCCGGTGGTCTCGATACTATTGCAGTGAGGATGCCAAACCATGCTATAGCACTCAGGTTGATAGCACTTTCAGGAAAACCTATCGCAGCGCCTTCCGCAAATTTGTCGGGTAAACCAAGTCCTACGACGAGTAAGTACGTCATTGAGGATTTATTTGGACGTGTCGATTGTATTGTAGAGGGTGGCGATTGCGAAGTTGGTCTAGAATCTACGGTCCTCGATGTGACTGGCGATGTGCCTGTCATACTAAGACCTGGAAAAGTCACGCAAGAGCTAATTATACAGTGCATTGGTGCTTGTGATATTGACGCGGCGATTAAAGGGCCGGTTATCGACACATCGGGCATCGCTAGATCGCCAGGGATGAAATATAGACATTATGCACCCGTTGCAGATGTCCATGTTTATGTCGGGTCGACATCTGATGTTATAAGGTTTTTTTATGACAAGGCGCTTTCATTAATTGAAACATCAATTGGACGTATCGGCATTATGACTTTTGATGAGGATGCAGAAGTTTTATATAAGTTATTCGCACATGTTCCCGAATTCAATGAAAAGATTGTCATCTTAGCTTTGGGATCTGCCAAGGATTGGTCGTCTTATGGCCAAAAATTATTTGAGTGCTTAAGGGAAGTGGACGTACTTGGTTGTGAGCTCGTATTGGTTCGCGGCGTCGAGGAAATCGGTCTAGGTGGAGCAATCATGAACCGACTCAAGAAGGCATCTGAAGGTAAAGTAACGAGAATTTAATTTGATTTTTACAGTGGTTAATTCTATAATGTATTAGGCAATTTAATCTATTAAATTTTATCGTTTAACTTATAAATTGAAACATAGGAGGTTGTGAATGAGAGTTGCAATGGGTTCTGACCATGGTGGATTTAATCTGAGACTAGTCATTAAAGCGCATTTGATAGAAAAAGGCTATGAGGTTATAGATTTTGGTTGCGAGACTAAAGATTCTGTAGATTATCCAGACTATGCTCTGATCGTGTCAAACGCTATTATATCAGGCGATTGCGAATTAGGCGTTTTAGTATGTGGCACTGGACTGGGCATTTCCATCGCGGCCAACAAAGTTAAAGGCATTATTGCAGCACCTGTCAGCGATACATTTAGCGCAGAGATGGCAAGAAGACATAATAACGCAAATATCATCGCACTTGGTGAACGCGTTGTTGGTGAAGGTTTGGCACTCAAGATAATCGATGCGTTCTTTGAAGCGCAGTTTGAAGGTGGTCGCCACACATGTCGTGTGGATAAGATAAAAAATATTGAACTAAATAATTTATAAGGGGTGCAAAATGAGTAAAGTATTTGAAATGAATCATCCGTTGATTCAACATAAGTTAAGTTTAATCAGAGACAAAAATACAGGTTCAAAAGAATTCAGAGAGCTTGTGAAAGAAGTTTCCATGTTGTTGGCTTATGAAGTGACGCGTGATTTATCGCTTGAAGATGTCGAAATTGAAACCCCTATTTGTAAATCAATGCAAAAAATGCTCTCAGGTAGAAAATTGGGAATCATTCCAATTCTTAGAGCAGGCCTTGGCATGGTAGATGGATTTTTGAACTTGCTTCCAGCGGCAAAAGTAGGACACATTGGTTTATATAGAGACCCTGAAACATTGGAACCAGTAGAGTATTACTGTAAACTTCCTACAGATATCAACGAACGCGACTTAATCGTCGTAGACCCTATGCTTGCAACAGGTGGTTCTGCGAGTGCAGCGATTACATTCTTAAAAGACAGAGGCGCAACAAGCATTAAGCTCGTATGTTTGATTGGTTGCCCTGAAGGTATTGCAGCTGTTCAAAAGGCACATCCTGATGTAAACATCTACATCGCAGCAATCGACGAAAAACTGAACGATCATGCTTACATTGTTCCAGGACTTGGAGATGCGGGAGACCGTTTATTCGGCACTAAATAGATATTGAGGTGTAAGAATGTATATACCAGCAATTATTGCAGGTTTAATCACTTTTATTATGACGCCACTTGTCATAAGAATTGCGCATCGATTTGGAGCGGTTGACGTGCCAAAGGATGACAGACGCATGCACAAGAAGCCTATGCCTCTTTGGGGCGGGATAGCCATTTTCACTGGTTTTTTCGTGAGCATGTTCATATTTTCAAATATTGCAACCGGTAAACTAATCGGTTTGTTTATTGCTTCAATTGTCGTTCTCATTACAGGCATGATCGATGATGTTAAACCACTTGGTGCCAAAGGCAAATTATTGATGCAGATTATCGCGGCGATTATTTTGGTCAAATCAGGCTTTGAAATCAATTATTTTACCAACTTTTTCGGAGATTCCGAATTCATTTATTTGCATACTTTGGCACTCCCAATTTCTGTTATATGGATTGTCGGCGTGACCAACACAGTGAATTTAATCGATGGTCTGGATGGTTTAGCAGCGGGCATCTCTGCCATAGCAGCAGTTACCCTCAGTTATATCGCCATCTTGAATCACCGTTATGATGCCGCGATGATTACACTTATATTGGCTGGAAGCTCAATTGGCTTCTTACCGTACAATTTTAATCCCGCAAAAATTTTCATGGGCGATGCAGGTGCTTTGTTTTTAGGACTTGTTCTTGCCGCTATTTCAGTTGATGGTGCCCTTAAAGGTGCAACGGCGTTAACTGTTGTCGTTCCAATCCTTGCACTTGGCGTACCAATCTTCGATACGACGTTTGCAATTCTTAGGCGCCTAATCAACAAAAGACCGATTATGGAAGCGGACAAGGGTCATCTCCATCATCGGCTTATGGGGATGGGACTGGGCCAACGAAAAACGGTTTTGTCCATGTACTTAATTAGCGCTTTGCTGGGTGCTGGAGCGATTGCTCTACTAAAACAGAATTGGATTCATGCGACCATATTGCTTGGACTCGCTGCGTTTGTAGTGTTTATTCCGATCAATCGATCTGTTTTAACTCAGAAAAAGAATAATTTAGATTAAGTCATCATAGGCAGAAATATATAAATTATAAAACGCCTTCGATTTTTTTTCGGAGGCTTCTTTTTTAGCAAACGAAATAGACATATGGAAATTGCATAATTATGGAGGGAAATATGATCAAAGTCATGACATTATTTGGAACAAGACCTGAGGCAATCAAGATGGCACCGCTCGTTAAGGCGCTTGAAGCAGAACCGGAAATTGAATCTGTCGTCGTCGTTACGGCGCAACATAGAGAAATGTTGGATCAAGTACTTGCACTTTTTGACATCACGCCTAAGCACGACTTGAATATCATGAAAGCTGGACAGACACTTAGCGAAATCACATCGCGTGTTTTACTTGGTGTTGAAGAAGTGCTAAAGTATGAAAAACCTGATATTGTGTTGGTTCATGGGGATACATCGACGACATTTACAGGAGGACTTGCGGCATTTTATCAACAGATTCCTGTTGGACACGTCGAAGCAGGACTCCGTAGTGGCAATATCTACAGTCCGTATCCGGAAGAGATGAACCGCGTTCTGACGACGCGTTTGGCTGAAATTCATTTTGCGGCGACGGAAGGCAATGTGGATAATTTGCTCAGAGAAGGCATCAATCCACAGGCGATTGTCAAAACGGGAAACACCGTCATTGACGCGCTCATGTCTGTAATAGATGAAGCGTACGCATTTGAAGATAACCGACTGAACAAAATTGATTTTGAGGCAAAAAAAGTGATTTTATTGACGGCTCATAGACGCGAGAATTTGGGCGAACCAATGGAAAATATCTTTGGTGCCGTACGACGTGTGGTGGACGATTTTGAAGAGGTTGAATTGATCTTTCCAGTGCACATGAATCCCGCAATCCGTCAAATCGCGGACAAGCATTTGGCGAATCACCCGAGAATCCATATGATCGAACCGCTTGAATATGAAGCTTTTGCCAATCTTCAAAGTCGTTGTTACCTGATTATGACTGACTCTGGCGGCATTCAAGAGGAAGCGCCGGCATTGGGCAAACCAGTTGTCGTTTTGCGAACAGAAACGGAAAGACCAGAAGCAGTGGAAGCAGGAACGGTTATCATCGCAGGCGTTGAAGAGGAAACCATCTACGAAATGACATCTAAATTAATTACGGATAAGTTCGCTTATATGAATATGGCGGAAGCGACAAATCCATATGGAGATGGTCTAGCTTGTTTAAGAATTGTCGATGCTATCAAAAAATGGCATAGTCAAAAATAATATAATTTAAGAGTAAACGAGATGTTAACTTTATGATATAATTAGTCGATTGTTTAATCATTGTCAAAATTATGAGGTGAGAAATATGTCCCATAAGAATAAAAATAGAAATGGCATACTTCAAAATTTAGCTTTAATCTCGCAGGTTGGTATCATGATGATCGTTCCTATCATAGGCGGTGTCGTAATTGGTGCTTTCTTAGATAGATTCATGAAAACTAATGGAATTTTTCTCATCATATTTATTGTTTTAGGTGTGGGTTCATCGTTTCGAAACCTGTATGTCTTATCTATTCAAAAGAGCAAAGAATACACAAACGGTGAAACTCCATCCAGTTATGTGAATAAATATACGAAAAAGTCCAACGACGACAAATCTGACGAAGATAATAAATCGTGACTTTTTACTCTGAATATTCTGATAATTCACGCAATTTGAAACATTTTGACTCTGAAAAAACAAAAGAATAATTATCAAATTCTTTTATTAATGGTATAATTATAAACATGAGAAAATCAAAGGCGGTAACCATGCAAACATTGAAACAAATGCAGTTTGCCATAATTAAAATGCTTATAGTGGTTGATTTGATAATAATCGGAATAAGTTATGTTGTTGTGAGTAAACCAATGCCTTTCATATTGGGAATTATATTTGGTTCAGCAATAAGCGTTCTGAATTTTATTGAACTAGCCAACACACTGAGTCGTGCGATAACGATGCCTCAAGATAAAGCGCAAAGTTTTACGGTCATCAAGTACTTCATCCGATATATAGTGACTGCGGTGGTAATTTACGTATCCATCATAGCACCTTATATAAATATTGTTGGAACCATAATAGGCCTTTTTATCATCAAAATCATCATTTTGGTAACCAATTTACTAAGTGATAAGAATTACTTCAGAAATATTTTTAAAAGAAAGGAGGATGAATCTAGTGGGCAGTGAAGGTTTTGGACCACGCATTGCGTTTTTTATCGGCGATATACCTGTTACCGAAACAGTAACAGTAACATGGTTAATCATGTTTGTCGTTTTCTTGCTATCATTTTTAGCGACCAGAAATCTCAAAAAAGAGGCAAAGGGCTCTCAAATCATTGTTGAATCAATTGTATCAACCATTAATAACCTTACAAAACAAACGATGGGCGAACACAATTACAAATGGGCACCTTACATCGGCACATTATTGATCATGATTGGCGTTTCCAACCTCATGGGACTTTTAGGTTTTAGACCGCCAACGGCAGATCTCAACACGACGATGTGCTTGTCGATAACGACGTTTGTTTTCACCCAATTTTTTGGTTTGAAGAGCAAGGGCATTGGAAACTATGCAAAGGGATTTTTACAACCGATGCCGTTTTTATTACCGCTTAATATCATTGGTGAAATTGCGAACCCTATCTCTTTGGGCTTCCGTTTATTCGGTAATATTACTGCGGGTGTCATTATCATGTCGCTGTTATATGGTGCACTCGGTGGTTTGACAGAAGCGCTTTTCGGTTTGGCTATACCGTTGTTCCAAGCAGGTGCGCCTGCAGTGCTTCATATCTACTTCGACTTATTCGCAGGACTGTTACAATCTTTTATCTTCACAATGTTATCTATGGTATTTATTTCAGGCGCAATGGAATAAGATACACTTAAAGGGGTGAACTCATGGAAAATAGCAATTTTATCGTCGATTTTTTAAATTGGTTGATGAGTTTTGAACCTAAGGCTATTGTTCTATCAGCAACGGCAATCGGTGCTGGATTTGCGATGATTGCAGGTATAGGTCCTGGGGTAGGGCAAGGTTACGCAGCGGGTAAAGGTGCGGAAGCTGTGTCGAGAAACCCAAAAGCGATTCGTGAAACGACTATGACTATGTTGCTCGGTGCTGCAGTTGCAGAAACATCGGGTATCTTGGCACTCGTCGTAGCACTCATCATGCTTTTTGGTAATCCACTCATAGACTTAGAAGGCAATGCACTCATTATTATGGCGTCGGCAATTGGAGCGGGAATCGCGATGATCGCCGGCATCGGACCGGGAATCGGTCAAGGTTATGCTGCTGGAAAGGGAACTGAAGCAGTAGGAAAAAGACCAAAAATGCAGACTCAAATCATTAGAACAATGCTTGTCGGTCAAGCTGTCGCTCAAACGACGGGTATATATGCACTCGTTATTGCTCTTGTTTTATTATTTGCAAATCCGTTATTAAAATTATAGGTTTTTGCTTAATACCACTTCAATATTCAATTTAAGGGAGGATTATCTTATGGAAACATTAATTACAGGAAAAGCTTTAGTTTTAGCATGTTCAGCAATCGGCGCAGGTCTTGCGATGATCGCGGGCGTTGGACCTGGTATAGGTCAAGGTTATGCAGCAGGTAAAGGTGCTGAAGCCGTTGGTAGACAACCTGAATCACAAGGCGATATCGTTAGAACAATGCTTCTTGGTGCAGCTGTTGCCGAAACAACTGGTATTTATGGACTCGTTATTGCATTGATTTTATTATTCGCAAACCCATTGGTAAAATTGCTCTAATTCTATAGGATAATACAGGAGGTATTACATGAGTATGGATATGGTAACCGCGAGCTTGAGACTCGGGCTTGTGGAACTGAACTGGACCTTTGTATTCCAGCTGGTCAATACATTCATCCTATATTTGATTCTCAAAAAGTTTCTATTTGGGCCAATTACTTCATTTATGCAAAAGCGTGAAAGCGAAATCAAAAAACAAATTCAAGACGCAAAAATCTTGGATGAAGAAGCAAAGGGTTTGAAAGCTGAATACGAAGCAAAATTGGCTTCAGCTGATAACGAAGGTAAGGACGTTGTTAAGAAATACACACTACGTGCTGAAAACAGAGCTTTTGAGATCGTAAAAACTGCAGAAGCAGAAATTGAAACGATGAAAAACAATGCGCATAGAGAGCTTGAAAGAGAGAGAGTTAAAGCGGTTAATGAGTTGAAAGGTCAGATTTCTGAGCTTACGATACTTGCAGCTTCTAAAGTAGTTGAAAAAGACTTAAATGAAGCGGATCACAAAGAACTTATCAACAAGTTCATAAGTGAAGTAGGTGAGACTCAATGGCAGAGTTAGTAAGCAAAACCTATTCGGAAGCGATATTTGACGTCGCGATTGAAGAAGGTCGCTTAGATGATATTCAAAGGGAATTTGAATTAATTGCAAATACATTAATCGAATATCCAGAATTTTATGAAATCATTTGTACGCCAAAAATTGGGAATTCCGAGAAGAAAACGGTGATATTAGAAACATTTGAAAATCACGTTTCTCAAACACTGCTCAATTTCTTGAAAATTATCATCGACAAGAAAAGAGGAACTGACATACTGGATATCATAAAAGACTTTGACAGACGTGTGGATGAACACAAGAACATCGTCAAAGCAAGAGTGGAATCAGTCATTCCACTGACTGAAGAACAGCTTGAAACTTTAAAAGGGAATCTCAACAAATTGACAGGTAAAGAAGTGCTATTGAGTAATCAAATTAACCCTGAACTCTTAGGTGGGATTTCAATTCAAATGGGCGATCGTGTCATAGATGGTTCCGTAAAGTTTAAGCTTGAAGGTATGCTCGAAGGTTTAACTCAAATAATTATTTAAGTAGGAGTGTGTTAGACATGAATCTAAGACCAGAAGAAATTAGTTCTGTGATAAAAGCACAGATTAAAAAATATGAGTCTAAGCTTCAAGTAGAGGATACTGGTACTGTCCTTCAAGTTGGCGATGGTATAGCAAGAGTCCATGGCCTTCAAAACTGTATGTCAGGGGAGCTTCTCGAGTTCCCACATGAAGTATATGGTATGGTACTCAACTTGGAAGAAGATAGTGCTGGTGTTGTTTTATTTGGCTCTGATGAAAAAATTAAAGAAGGCGACTTAGTTAAGCGAACTGAGCGCGTCGTTGAAGTACCAGTCGGTATAGAAATGTTTGGTCGCGTCGTTAACTCACTTGGTCAGCCACTCGATGGCAAAGGACCGATTTCTACGACAAAATTTAGACCAATAGAGGCAAAAGCTACTGGTGTCATCGATAGAAAATCTGTAAATCAACCGTTACAGACAGGTATCAAATCTATCGACTCTATGATTCCAATCGGTCGCGGTCAACGTGAACTAATCATCGGAGATAGACAAACTGGAAAAACTGCAGTTGCTATTGACACGATTATCAATCAAAAAAATACAGACGTTTATTGTATTTATGTTGCTATAGGGCAGAAAAATTCTACAGTTGCACAAATCGTTAAGCAACTCGAAGATCATGGTGCAATGGATTATACTTGTATCGTGTCTGCGACAGCGGCTGATCCAGCGCCACTTCAATACATTGCCCCTTATGCAGGCGTAACGATTGCAGAAGAACTTATGTACGAAGGCAAACACGTCCTCATCGTATATGATGACCTCTCCAAACATGCCGTTGCCTACCGTGCCATGTCCTTGCTTTTAAGGAGACCACCAGGTCGTGAGGCATACCCAGGTGACGTATTCTACTTGCATAGTAGACTACTTGAGCGTGCGGCAAAATTAAGCGATAAGTTAGGTGGAGGCTCGATTACGGCGCTTCCGATCATCGAAACGCAAGCTGGTGACGTTTCTGCCTATATTCCGACAAATGTTATCTCTATTACAGACGGTCAAATATATCTTGAATCGGAATTGTTCTTCTCTGGCCATAGACCAGCTGTAAATGCGGGTATTTCCGTATCACGTGTCGGCGGCGCTGCTCAGATTAAAGCGATGAAGAAAGTTGCTTCAAAAATCAAACTAGAATTGGCACAATATCGTGAACTTGCAGCATTTGCTCAGTTCGGCTCAGAACTTGACAAAGAGACAAAAGCAACACTTGCTCACGGTGAGAGATTGATGCAAATTTTAAAACAGCCACAATATAAGCCAGTACCGGTTGAGCAACAGGTCATGGTCATCTATGCGATCGTCAATAAAAATATGACGGATATCGAGACAAAGGATATACCGAAATTCGAAGCGGGATTACTTGATTTCTTAGGCTTAAACTACCCTGAGATCGGTAGCAGCATAGCTGAACTTGGCGAAATGACTTCTGAAAATGAAGAAAAACTTAAAAAGGCGATTACTGAATTCAAAGCAAGCTTTGTAGTAGAGTAAGCTTCCTTATAGGAGGGATAACATGGCAAGTAGTACACGCGATATCAAGCGCAAAATACGAAGTGTCAACAGCACCATGCAAATCACCAAAGCCTTTGAGTTAGTTTCTACTGCAAAGTTAAAGCGCGCAAGAGATCGAATGGATATTACGAAACCGTATTTTGATACGATTCAGACAGCCGTTCACGATATTTTGAGTAGTGATAAAAGCATCAAAAGCAAGTTTGTTACGAGTGAAGTTAGCAAAAAGCCTCTTTACATCGTTGTGACATCCGATCGTGGACTATGTGGCGGATATAATATCAACGCGATAAAGAAAGCACTTGAAACGGCTCGAACTTTCGACGATCCTAAATTTATAGCCGTCGGAAAAAAATCTTTTGATCTTTTGAAACAAATGGGATACAACGTCATCGACAGCTTTTTATATATTTCTGAAAAACCTGAGTTCAATCACGCTTCTCAAGTAGCACGTGCTGCTATGACACTACTTGAAACTGGCGAAGTCGATTCGATCCATTTCGTGTACACGCGTTTTATGAGTACAATGACTCAAACGGCTACAGATCTTCTGTTATTACCAATCGAAAGACCTGTTCTTTCAGAAGATGTTAAAACAGAAATTGTCAATTATGAACCATCTGCTGAAGAAGTCCTTAGATATATCATTCCTAAGTACGTTGAAAGTACGATTTTTGGTGGACTAATTGAATCTTCTGCTTCAGAACAAGCAGCTAGAAGACTTGCAATGGAAAGTGCTTCGGATAATGCCGAAGAAATTATTGAAGATTTGACACTCTACTATAATAGAGCGAGACAAGCTGCAATCACACAAGAGATTTCTGAAATTGTCGGTGGTGCTGAAGCACTAAAATAACTATTGAAAGGAAGTGGAAGAGTATGGATCAAGCGATTGGTAAAATCGTGCAAATCATAGGACCTGTACTCGATATTAGATTTGAAGCGGACCAGCTTCCTAATATTTATGATGCTGTAAGAATCGATTATAAAGATATCCACGTTGTTGCTGAAGTTATGCAACACGTTGGCGGCAATACTGTTAGAGCCGTTTCTATGAGCTCAACAGACGGTCTTATTAGAGGTATCGATGCAGTATCAACAGGTGCACCTATAACAGTTCCAGTTGGAAAAGCAACACTTGGCAGACTCATCAATGTACTTGGCGAAACAATTGATGAACAAGGTCAAATAGAAAAATCACAGGCAGAATTTTGGCCGATTCACAGACCTGCTCCAGTATTTGCTGAACAGGGAACAAGTTCAGAAATGCTTGAAACAGGTATAAAAGTTGTCGACCTGATTGCCCCTTATGCTAAAGGTGGTAAAATCGGTTTGTTCGGTGGTGCAGGTGTTGGTAAAACTGTAATCATTCAAGAACTTATCAACAACATCGCAACCAATCATGGTGGTCTTTCAGTATTTGCCGGCGTTGGTGAAAGAACAAGAGAAGGTAACGACCTTTACCATGAAATGAAGGAATCAGGCGTTATCGACAAGACGACGCTCGTATTTGGTCAAATGAATGAACCGCCAGGAGCTAGGATGCGTGTTGCGCTTACTGGTCTTACAATGGCAGAATATTTCCGTGATCAAGAAGGCAAAGACGTTCTTCTGTTCATCGATAATATTTTCAGATTTACACAAGCTGGTTCGGAAGTTTCTGCTTTACTTGGCCGTATGCCAAGTGCCGTTGGTTACCAGCCTACACTAGCAACGGATATGGGTGCGCTTCAAGAGCGTATCACATCAACGACAAAAGGATCGATCACTTCGGTACAAGCTGTATACGTACCAGCCGACGACTTAACGGATCCAGCACCAGCAACGACGTTTTCGCATCTTGATGCAACGACGGTATTATCGAGAAAGATTTCTGAGCTTGGTATTTATCCAGCCGTTGATCCACTTGATTCAACATCTAGAATATTGACGCCAGATGTCGTTGGTCAAGAGCATTATTCAGTAGCGCGTGGTGTTCAAGAAATCCT
Source organism: Acidaminobacteraceae bacterium (assembly GCA_942493125.1). Lineage (GTDB taxonomy): Bacteria > Bacillota > Clostridia > Peptostreptococcales > Acidaminobacteraceae > Fusibacter_C. The sequence goes on from OW818667.1 coordinate 2,272,336, forward strand.
ACAAAGATATAATGAACTTCAAGATATTATCGCGATCTTAGGTATGGATGAATTGTCGGATATCGATAAACTCGTCGTAAGCCGCGCGAGAAAAATTCAAAGATTCTTGTCACAACCATTCAATGTTGCTGAACAATTTACTGGCTTCAAAGGCGTGTATGTACCTGTCAAGGAAACCGTTAGAAGCTTTAGAGAAATACTTGATGGCTTACATGATGAAATCCCAGAGCAATACTTCTTGTTCTGTGGTAGCATTGAGGATGTCGTTGAGAAGTATAAAGCAAGCAAAGCTGAGTAGGGGGTGATTTAATGGGCAATAAATTCAAGCTAGAAGTCGTGACTCCAGACTGCACTTTCTTTGATGGTGAAACGGATATGGTGATTCTTAGAACGACTGAAGGCGATATTGGAATTTTATATGACCATGAACCTCTGGTTGCACCACTTCGTATCGGGAGTATGCGCGTCAGACAAGATGACAAATCTTTTAAATGGGCGGCATGCGCAGCTGGTTTTTTAACAGTTAATGAAGATAAAGTAACCGTTGTCGTTGATTCAGCTGAATGGGTTGAAGAAATCGATATGGAACGCGCGCTTGAAGCAAAAACAAGAGCAGAGAATCGCATTCAGAGTGGTCAAGATAAAGGTGTCGATATTGTTAGAGCGAAAGCTGCTCTAGAAAGAGCGATCAATAGAATCAAATTAAGAGAACTACGCAAATAAACTAATTATTCAGTCAAATAGTGTGAAACGCTTTATTAGGTGTTTTCACACTATTTTTTTCGCTTTTTTACCACTTATCTTAAATAAATTTGAAAAAAAACTAAAAAGGTATAGATAGTACAATCATTTTTATATATAATAATAAATGACTATGGCCAGTTTTAACTGGTTTACTGAATTGAGTTAGAAAATATGAAATCACTTTATATAGAGAAAACTAATTGTTTTGAGAACGGAATGGAGGACGAATTTGGCTAAGCTACTCGTAGAGAAAAGCGGACCATTAGTAGGGTCTGTAAAAATAAAAGGTGCAAAAAATTCAGTATTAAAACTCATGGCAGCATCAATATTGGGAAATGAAACTTGTACTATTGAAAGTGTACCCGGTTTGATAGATGTTGAAGTCATGATTACATTACTCGAAGCATTAGGTATGACGACGGATTATGACCGCGAAAAAGAAATTGTTGCGATACACCCTGCTGTGGATCTCAAATGTGAGGCGCCATATGAATTGATTCAAAAGATGAGAGCGTCTTTTTTAGTGATGGGACCATTGCTCGCTAAAAAAGGCATTGCAAAAGTATCTATGCCTGGTGGTTGTGCGATTGGCGCAAGACCTATAGATCTTCATTTAAAAGGATTTCAAGCACTTGGTGCTGAAGTGACTTTGGGTCACGGATATATTGAAGCAAAAGCAGATCATGGACTTGTAGGCACTGAGATTTATCTGGATTTTCCAAGTGTTGGTGCAACTGAAAATATCATGATGGCAGCTACGATGGCTAAAGGACTTACCTTGATTCAAAATGCTGCTAAAGAACCGGAAATTACAGATTTGGCCAACTTCCTAAATGAAATGGGTGCCAATGTCAAAGGCGCTGGTACCGATACAATCAGAGTCATGGGCGTCGAAAAATTGGGTGGCACGCGCCATCAAACAATACCAGACCGCATAATCGCTGCTACATATATGGTTGCTGCTGCACTAACTAAAGGCGATATCACTATTGAAAATGTCGTTTCAAGCCACGTCAAACCTGTCACTGCTAAACTTAGAGAGATGGGCGTTACAGTTGAAGACGATGATGACACGATTCGCGTTTATACGACAGGTCCACTCAAAGCAGTTGACTTGACAACATTGCCATATCCAGGTTTTCCAACGGATGTACAAGCCCAATTTATGGCGTTACTTGCCGTATCGGAAGGCACAAGTGTCATCACAGAAACTGTTTTTGAAAATAGATTTAGACATGTTTCAGAAATCAACCGTATGGGTGCAAACATTAAAATCGAGGGTCACAGTGCTGTAATTCAAGGCGTCAAAGAACTTCAAGGCGCACAAGTAAAAGCAACCGATTTAAGAGCTGGTGCGGCATTAGTCCTATCTGGCTTGATTGCCGAGGGCATCACTGAAGTTGACGAAATATATCATATCGACCGTGGCTACCCACAAATCGAAAAAGATTTAGTGAGCCTTGGTGCAAAAATTCGAAGAATAGATGCATAAAAATGTAATGGAAGGTGGACCGCGATGTTTGGTGTAGGCGCAGAAATTGGAATAGATTTAGGTACGGCCAGTGTACTGGTGTACATAAAAGGCAAAGGCATTGTCCTCAGAGAACCATCTGTCGTGGCAATAGATAAAAATACAGACCGAGTACTCGCAGTTGGCAATGAAGCGAGAAAAATGCTTGGTAGAACACCAGGCAATATTATCGCGATCAGACCACTTAAAGATGGTGTAATATCAGATTACGATGTTACAGAAAGAATGCTCAGATATTTTATAAACAAAACATGTGGCAAAAGAAGAATATTCAAACCGAGAATCATCATATGCGTTCCAAGCGGCGTCACTGAAGTTGAGAAGCGCGCTGTGCTTGATGCTACAATGGAAGCAGGCGGTGGCAAAACATTTTTAATTGAAGAACCGATTGCAGCTGCTATTGGTGCAGGACTTGACATAACAAAACCAGATGGCAATATGGTCATCGATATCGGCGGTGGTACATCGGATATCGCAGTCATATCACTTGGTGGAATCGTAGTTAGTACCTCGATTAAAGTTGCTGGTGACAAGTTCGACGAAGCCATTATTAAATATATGAGAAAAAAACACAACTTGCTGATTGGTGAACGTACGGCTGAAGAACTTAAAATAAACGTCGGTACGGCATATCCAAGGACTAAAGCGATTAAAATGGATTGTAGAGGCAGGGACCTTATCACAGGTTTGCCTAAAAATATATCGATCTCAAGTGACGAAATGCTTGAAGCGCTTCAAGAAGTTGTCAATGCAGTCGCGGACGCAGTACATTTAGTCCTCGAAAAAACACCGCCAGAACTCGCATCAGATATTAGTTCAAGAGGCATCGTCATGACTGGTGGCGGTTCATTGCTAAATGGACTCAACAAACTCATCGAAAAACGAACTGGCATCCCAACTTATATCGCAGACGATGCAGTAAGCTGTGTCGCAAAAGGCACTGGTATGAGCCTAGAGCATTTGGATATACTTGAAAAAAATATGATGACAACAGGTAAAAAGAAATATTTATAAGAAATATTTATAAGAAATAAATAGGATCATAAGACAAAATAGCTCAGCTTGATAAAGGGGACAACTCAATTCAGGCTGAGCTTTTATCTTGAAGTTTATATGCGATTGTGATATATTGATGAGGGTTTGGTGACAAGACACTTGTCATTACAATTGTGTTAGCACGAATGTGCTTTTATCTAAAGAGGTGTTTATGATTGAAGAAATATTACGCTTAAAAAAAGAAAAAAATGCTGTCATTTTATCGCATCATTATCAAAGCTTAGAAATTAAAGAAGTCTCAGATTTTGTAGGCGATTCACTGGAGCTTTCAAAAATTGCCGCAAAAGTTGACGGAGACATGATTATATTATGCGGGGTCCATTTTATGGCAGAGACTGCAAAAATGCTCGCACCAGAAAAACGCGTGTTTTTACCAAATGCAGCAGCAGGATGTCCTATGGCCGACATGGTCACTATAGATAAGCTATTAGAAATGAAGGCTCAGTTCCCTGATGCCGTCGTTGTGACTTATGTCAATTCATCGGCAGCTGTGAAGTCGGTTAGTGATATTTGTTGCACGTCATCCAATGCCGTTAAAATTGTGAACGCAATTGCGTCAAACGAAATTATATTCGTACCTGATCAGAATTTAGGACAGTATGTCCAAAAGCAGTGCCCTGATAAAACAATTCACCTCTGGAAGGGATTTTGTCCAACGCATCATCGCGTGACACAATTAGAGACTGTTACAAGAATAAATGAAATATCCGATGCTGTTTTATTTGCCCATCCAGAATGTCGTCCTGAAGTTTTAGAACTTGCAGATTTCATTGGAAGCACAGCTCAAATTATTGAAGCGTGCAAAGCTTCCGATGCAAAAAAAATCATTATCGGGACGGAGCAAGGTGTCGTAGACACGTTGAAAAAGATACTGCCGGAAAAAGAATTCTTCATGTTGGACGAGCATATGGTATGCAAAAATATGAAAAAGACGACACTTGAAGATGTCTATAACGTGTTAAAAGAGGAAGTTGGAGAGATTTTAGTGGATTCTGAAGTTGCTGAAAACGCGACAAAAGCTATCGCTAAAATGATTGAAAGGTCTTAAGGATGAAAGAGAACCTCAAATTTGATATAGCGATCATTGGATCGGGCTTGTCGGGTATCTACACGGCACTTTCACTTGACGAGAGACTTAAAATAGCTATTTTATCAACTGGATCAATCGCGGAAACAAACAGTTACCTTGCTCAAGGTGGCGTTGCTGCTGCAGTTGGAATACATGACTCACCAATGAGCCATTATTTAGACACCATGGCCTGTGGGCACCAAGTAAACAATGAAGCAGCGGTGAAACAACTGACCGAGTGCACTAAAGAAGAAATTGACTGCATTATAAGTCTCGGCGTAAAGTTTGATCTCAATGCTGACGGAAGCTTCCAATTTGGTATGGAAGGTGCACACAGCATGCCAAGAATTCTGCGAATCGGTGATTATACAGGCAAGGCCATTATGGAAACACTTTGGCAACGCGTGTTGGAGAGAGAGAACATCACAATTATAAGTGATGCCCTTGTCTACAATTTAACGAATATCCAGGCTGATATAAAAGTACTGGATATTTTGTCATGTGGTGAACTGATACAAATTTGCTCAAAGTCGGTGGTCATTGCATCCGGGGGCATGGGAAGACTATATAAACGTACGAGCAACAACATAAATAGTACAGGTGATGGCGCTGCACTTGCAATCAAAGCGGGCATAACAGTCAAACATCTGGATTGGATTCAGTTTCATCCGACCGTTTTTTATAACACGACGGGTGAACAAGAAGGCTTTCTAATATCGGAAGCAGTCCGTGGTGATGGTGGTATTTTGTTAAATGAAAAGCATGAACGATTCATGACCAAGTATCACGATAAACTTGAGTTAGCACCTAGGGATATTGTATCAAGGGCGATTCACCTAGAATTGCAAAAGCAAGGGAACCCTTTTGTGTGGCTCGATGTGCGTCATATTGGAAATGAAAAAATGGCACTGAGATTCCCAACAATCTATGCATATTGTAGAGCTCATGGACTCGACCTTGACAAGGATTTCATACCAGTGGCACCAGGCGCCCATTATTCAATGGGTGGGATTGAAGTGGATTTGAGTGGCAGGACATCATGCGAAGGTGTTTATGCTGTCGGCGAATGTGCTTACACAGGCGTACATGGGAAAAATAGACTGGCGAGCAATTCACTTTTAGAAGCTATAGTCTTTGCGAAAAAAACAGCACAGGCAATCAATCGTGACACATTGGATGGATTTACAAAAATGGGTTGCGATTATGAACAGGATTGTACGCACGTTCAACCGCTTGATTATCTACCCACTTTCGAGATTGAATTATCAGAACTCGCCATGTGGATGGACGCCAATATGGGCATAGAGAAGAATATTCCCGAAATAGAAATTATGTATCAGAAACTCGCTAGTCGTTTAAATAGTTTCATTGCATCCCCAAAACGGTCTCATATTGATCGAGAAACGATTAAAAAACACAATGCTCTCATCGTTATGAAAGAAATGCTATGTCACGTTTTAGAGGAGAAGAACCATGCATAAAACAGCAATTGTAGATGCAATTATAAAAAATACGTTAAATGAAGATCTCGTGACACATGATATGACTTCTGAATGGTTATTTGATGATGCAGACCATTCGAGAGCCCATTTGATAGCCAAAGAAGATGGCATTTTATCGGGTATGAGCGTTTTTAAGAGAACATTTGAATGCGTTGATGCCCAAACACGTGTCGATGCCAAAGTTAAAGATGGCGATCCGATCAAAATAGGCGATATTATCGCTACAATAGAAGGGCAAACGAAATCGCTGCTTTTTGCCGAGCGAACTGCCCTCAACTTTCTACAAAGAATGTCAGGCATTGCAACCGAGACGGATAAATACGTGACTTTGGTTGCTGATTTACCAGTAAAAATAGTAGATACACGTAAAACGGCACCAGGTTTACGCGTATTAGACAAACAAGCCGTGAGAGATGGCGGAGGCGCCAACCATCGCTTTAATCTGTCAGATGGGATATTGATTAAAGACAATCATATCAAGGCAGCGGGTGGCATCCTCGAAGCAATAGGCAAATGCAAAGCGCATGCCCCTCATACGCTGAAAATCGAAATTGAAGTGGAGTCAATCATTGGGCTTGTTGAAGCAATTGATGCTGGAGCCGATATCATCATGTTGGATAATATGTCGACTGAAGCTATGAAAGAGGCTGTTTTGATCAATGCTGGCAGAGCTATTTTAGAGGCAAGTGGTAATATGTCTTTAATGCGCGTCAGAGAAGTTGCTGAAACGGGGGTCGATATCATCTCGATCGGTGCACTGACACATTCAGTCAAAGCTTTGGATATCAGCCTTCGATTTGTATGAAGCTTTAAATCGTCCTGTGTTTTGTGATATACTAATTGTGTATTCGCATGCCACTTTACAAGGAGAAGTAATATGATTCAATTTGATTCGCAAAGACTGATCATACGGGACTATTTGGAAACGGATATTGACGCATTTCACCAGCTTTTCACAAATGATGATGTCATGCATTTAATGCCAGAAGTAAAAACCCATTCACTGGATGAATCTAAGAAATTTCTGTATGAATCGATTGCTGAATCTCAATTTGACAATAGAAACAAGTTTTTCTTCGCTGTTGTTCTGAAAGAAACTGGTGCCTATATTGGCGAAATCGGCTTTTCAGTGAAAATTGACTGTGAAGAAGGTCGCGTTGTCAATTTGGGCTACTTTATTTTTCCGCAATACTGGGGAAAAGGGTATGTAACTGAAGCTGTAAATCTACTAATGGATTATGCCTTTTTATACCTGGATGTCATAAAAATTGAATCTGGTTGCCTCCATGCGAACATAGGGTCGCTGAAAGTTATGGAAAAAGTGGGTATGATACGGGAATCCTATCTCGTTAAGCATATGTATTACAATGGAAAATTGCACGATCGCGTCGACTATCGAATGCTTAAAGATGAATGGCTTTCAATTCGCTCTAAGGAACTGATATAGAAAAATGATTCATATAAATCAAATGCGCCAATCGGATATCCCGATTGACGCTTTTTTTTATGAGGCGATTTTATTGTAAGTCATAATCCGCCCTATGGGCAAAAAAAAGCGGAATGACACGAACGGACGGTCATTCCAAAAATGAGGAAATTGAAATTAATAAAGGGTATGGTATTTTAACCACTTAAAATATAACATTAAAGCGTTGAAAAATCAAGCGATAGAGCGATAGGAATATCTGATAGTTTACTATTTAACAATTACGTATACTGGAAAACACAAATCAAAATTTCTAAAATAATAAGCATATTTCTCTAAAGTTTTTGGTGTGAGCGGACGATAACCTTTTTGAACGAATCTTGGAGGCTATTATGGTAAAAGGGCTTTATATATCAGGCACAAGCATGATAACGAATATAAACAAAATGGATGTCATAGGCAACAACTTGGCAAACGTAAATACGACAGGCTTCAAAAAAGATCGCGTGGAAGTGGAATCTTTTAACGCGCGTTTATATTCTAGAATAAATGGCTCAAATTATCCATTTGAAACTGGCCCGAATACAATCACTCAAACGAAAAATGGGGAAGCAATAACAGCGACTACGGAAAATGGCTATTTCAAAGTAGATACGCCAAATGGCGATCACTATGGTAAAAGCATCATATTTTTTAAAGACACAGATGGCTATTTGCGTACCATCTATAAAAATATTGGCGGCACGATAGACAACTTAAAAGGCAATCTGGTTTTGGGTCAAAAGGGACCGATATATGTCGGCGATGCGGACTTCGAGATGGATGAAAGCGGCAATATCAACGTCGGTGGCGTAAAAGTTGATCAGTTAGTTACGCAGACAATGCCCAATGTCGTTGGGACAATAACAGCAGGTATCCGCAGTTATTCGGTACTTACGGATCATGAGCAAGGGCAATTGGAACGGACAAATAGCAATTTTGATTTAGCGATCAAAGGCGATGGTTATTTTAACATTCGAACTGAAACTGGAGATTATTACTCGAGAAACGGTGCATTCACGATTAATGGGCTAGGTGAACTTGTCACATTTGAAGGGCATAAAGTACTTGGTCTTAATGGGCCAATTATCATCGACAGTGAAAATTTTGCAGTAAACGAATTTGGTGAAATCATCCAAGATGGTGAAATAACTGACAAACTTCAAATGACCACATTTACAAATGTCGCTGACGTTTATAAAATTGGCACAAGCTATTACAAAGAAAAAACTGAATTGACTGGTGAAAAGGTACCATTTGAGGGTGAAATCATTCAAGGATTTATCGAAACCTCAAATGTGGATTCCATCACAGAGATGATTCAACTTATAGAGATGAACAGAAACTATCAGACAAGTCAAAAAGTCATAACGACGATTGATGAAATGCTTGGTAAGGCTGTAACTGAACTTGGTAGAGTATAGGAGGCTTGACATATGAAAGCAATGTGGTCCGCAGCATCAGGTATGAAAAATCTTCAACTTAAAATCGACACAATCTCCAACAACCTTGCCAATGTCAATACGGTTGGCTTTAAGAATCAGCGCGTCGAATTCAAAGACATCATGTATGAAAGTTTAACGACTTCAGATAGACTCGAAGAAGAGGGCAAACCAGTGCCTATAGAGATTGGACACGGTGTCATGATCTCGGCAACGCTAAGAAATTTTACGACTGGGAACTTACAACAAACTGAAAATCCAACGGATTTGGCTATAAGCGGCGACCATTTTTTCAAAGTGGTAGATAATAATGGCGGTACGCGTTATACAAAAGATGGTACCTTTAAAATTGCAACTACCGAAGAAGGTGCACAGCTTGTAACATCAGATGGTTACTTTGTTCAAGGGATTGATGGCAATGTCGTACTTGGTGAAAATGTATCGGAAGTAAGTGTTGATAGCAAAGGTTTCATTCAAGTAAAGAGAGATGGCATACAAGATTATGAAGCAATAGGTCAACTTTCTCTAAGCAAATTTGTCAATCCAGCCGGTCTTGAAGCAGTTGGCAAGAACTTGTTCAAAGAAACTGGCGCTTCTGGTGTGGCCATAGAAGGCATACAAGAAGGCGATCAAACTGAAGTCATGCAAGGGTTTATTGAGAACAGCAACGTTCAAATCGTCGATGAAATGATCAATCTCATTACGGCGCAACGTGCCTATGAAATCAACTCAAAATCAATTCAAACTGCTGATGCTATGCTCGAAATAGCGAACAACTTGAAACGTTAAATCGTCTCATTGATTAGGAGGCATTATGAAAATAGATAATTCTGTTATAAGTGGTGCTTATAAAACGGCGGTTACTCAAGAGAAAACGGCGATGGAAGCTGATGGCTTTAAAGACATGCTTGAAAAAGCGGCTGAAGGCAATGATTTGACTAAGCTTAAAGAGGCGAGTCAAGAGTTTGAAGCTTTCTTTATCAATACGTTGTTTAAAGAGATGAGAAAGACCATTCAAGAAAGTGGTCTCACTGAAAAGTCTCAAGCCACGACAACCTTTGAAGACATGCTCGACGAAGAGATGTCTAAAACGATCAGCAAGACAGGTGGACTTGGACTTGCGGACATGATTTACAACAACATGGTAAAGGTCTATGCAAACAATGCAGCAATCTCAGAAGATGTTAAGGAGAAATCCGATGAGGATTCTGAAAGCAAGTCAGATGAAAACGAACCGATATCCATCGATATCAAAGGATAATAAGTCAAATGATATACAATTATATGTGTTTAACAAGACCGAATTCATTCAATTCGGTCTTTATTTTGTTAGTAGCGGATGAATCATGGTATAAATATATGGAAATTGCATAATTCCGAAAGTTATTACACCATTTTATATGAGAAATATCTTTATATTGGAGGAACCACATATGAGAGGAATCGCACTGGAAGGTGGTGGGGCTAAGGGCTCTTATCACGTAGGTGCTTTAAAGGCTCTTAAAGAGCTGGGAATAGATTTTCAAGTGATAACAGGGACATCGATTGGCGCCGTCAACGGTTCGATTATCGCATCAGGAAACTTGGAACTATTGGAACAGCTCTGGTTGTCAATCAGCGTTACAGATATGATCAAAGTCGATGAAAAGTTATTTAATAGCATCATGAATTTCGATTTTAAATTAGATCAAGGCAAATTGAGAGACTTTATTACAGAAACTTTTAAACAGGGTGGCCTTGATATGACGCCTTTTAAGACGAAACTCAAAGAATTGGTGGATGAAGATACGCTGAGGCAATCTTCAATCGATTTTGGTTTAGTTTCGCTTTCACTCAGTGATTTGAAACCAGTCGAATTATTTATTGATGCGATACCTGAAGGAAAATTGCACGATTATATTTTTGCTTCGTCAAATCTGCCAGTCTTTAGAGATGAAAAATTTGATGACAAAAAAATGCTCGATGGTGCGTTTGTCGATAATTTACCCATTAAAATGCTTTTAGATCGCGGCTGCGACGACGTTATCGCGATAAGATTGAACGCACCTGGAAGAGTCAGGAGAATCAAAAATAAAGATCAAAGTAAAGTAACGTATATTGTGCCTTCAGATGATTTAGGGAAGGTCCTTGAAATCGATCCAGAACGTGCAAAACAAAACATAAAAATGGGTTATTATGATACATTAAAAGTTATGACTGGGTTATATGGGTCAAAGTATTATATCTCCAATTTAATTGATGATACGATTATATTAAATAGGCTCATCGAAATTTCTGAAACATCACTACAGAGCATTGCACATATTCTAGGTGTAGGTAAGTCAACACACCGCGTCATCTTTGAAGATTTTCTTCCACTACTCGGAGACATGTTGAAAGTGGATAAATCCAGTTCATACAGTGAGCTCATTTTGAGATATTTTGAATTTATGGCGGAATTAGCCGGTATCGATCGTTTTGAAATAATGGACTATTCGACCTTTGTAAGGAAGGTAAATAGGCACTATTTTTCTCAAATAGAGTCTTATAAAGGGATTCAAGATGATGTTGTGAAACGCATTATGACAGCGCTTCCAAACAAAAGTGCGCTGTTACTTCCGCATAAATTAAAAAAAGAACTTTTGACGCACATGTACTTTACGTTGATGCAAGGTCTTGAGGACACTGGAATTCCCAATTGAACTATGATAAAATTGTATAAAGTTAATGGAGGCATGAAAGGAGAAATTTTGATGGACGCTCAATCGTATTACTCTGAATGGTTAAATAATCCTTATTTTGATGAAGCATTTAGAGCGGAACTTGAATCTCTAAAGGGAAAAACGGACGAAATAGAAGATCGATTTTATAAAGATTTGGAATTTGGAACTGCGGGGATGAGAGGCATTATCGGCGCGGGTAGAAATAGAATCAACAACTACATTATTAGAAAGGCGACACAAGGCTTTGTCAATTTTTTAGTCGAGAGACAAGAAGCACTTAATCAAGCTTCAGACAATTCCGTTGTGATTGCATACGACTCAAGAAGAATGTCTCATGAGTTTGCGATTGAGACGGCGCGAGTATTTGCAGCAAATGGCATCGTAGCTTATGTATTTGATGATGTCAGGACAACACCTGAGTTGTCTTTTGCAGTTAGGCATCTCGGATGTATGGGCGGCGTAATGGTTACGGCCAGTCACAATCCGCCAGAGTATAACGGCTATAAAGTTTACGATGAAACTGGGTGTCAACTTGTTCCGCATCTTGCAGATGCGCTCGTTGAGCACGTCAATAATATCACTGACTTTTCAATGGTTAAAATCATGGGTAGAAAAGAAGCAGTTCAAGCGAAACTCATGAAGTTGATTAGCGAAGAAGTAGATCTACCATATGTTGAAATGGTAAAAAAAGTAGCCATTAGACCTGAACTGTTAAAAAGTTCTATGTTAAAAGTCGTCTATACGCCGCTACATGGAACGGGCGGTCATACCATTTCAAGAGTGCTTAAAGAAATGTCATTTTCAAATTTAATTCCTGTCGAGGAGCAAATGGCACCTGATGGAGAATTTCCTACCTGTAAACAACCAAATCCAGAATCTGTTGAGTCGTTTGAAGTCGCTCTAAAAGTGGCGAATAAATTCGATGCGGATCTTCTTATTGCAACCGATCCGGATTGTGACCGAATTGGTTTGATGATCAAAGACGGCAATCGTTACAAAGCCTTAAACGGAAATCAAATAGGCTCACTTTTTCTTGAGTATGTCTTATCATCAAAGCAAGGATTAACAAAAAAACACTATGTCGTAAATACCATTGTATCTTCTGATCTTGCCAGTGCTCAAGCGGCACATTATGGCGTAACACTCAAACAAACACTCACCGGGTTTAAATTTATTGGTGAACAAATCGAGCTGGACACTTTGCACTTTGTCATGGGGTATGAAGAGAGCTATGGCTATTTATTTGCGCCACATGTTCGCGATAAAGATGCCGTTATGGGAACGCTCCTAGCTATTGAGATGGCAGAGTATTACAAGAGCATCGGACTCACATTGAACGACGTTCTAGAGAGCATTTATAAACGTCATGGTTACTTTATCGAGGAAACAGTTGCCAAGACTTTTGAAGGCAAAGAGGGCAACACCGTTATGATGGCTATATTGGAACGGTTTAGAAATCATTCGGAAGGTCTATTCAGCTATATTAAAAAAATTGATTACCTTCAAGACGAAACGGGCTTACCTGAATCAGATGTCCTCAAATTCTATCTCGATGAAAAATCTTGGATGGTTCTTAGACCATCAGGAACTGAACCGAAACTAAAAATATATTTCTCAATTTGTGATAAAGAATTCGAGCAAGCAAAAAATAAGCTGGATTACTTTAAGACTTTGATGCTCGAAAAGGTCCTGGCTTGATGAAGACAATAAAAGCGTCCAAACTAAAATTTGTATCGGCTCAGGCCACAAACACGAGGCTCATGGGCGTTGTTGGTGTCGTCGTACATTGGATAGATGAAGCTGAGCGAGAAATCGCTCAGATTTTTCATTTGGATTATGAAGTATACGGCATTGATGGCTTCTATCATTTGATGGGTCAAGCGCTAAAAGAGCTCGACACACTGACGTTAGCTGTAACTGGAGGTCTCGGCGGTAAATTTGTCCCAATAGATTTTAGAGAGATGGTCTATCTACTCAAATCCGCCTATGTGGTCGATCCGAACAGCGTTGAAACGCATGTGGATTTTGAAGCGTTTCTCGAGACGTTTTTATCATGGCAGGATGATTTGTCACTTGTAGAGATCGTCGACCTGATGGAGAGAATGAATCCGCCTATTTCGTCAGATATACAAGCTATCAATTATATGATTATGCGTATAGTTGGTGGCGATGTGATGTCTACAATCGCACTATGGGCTGACCAATCTCAGATTAGGAAAACGGAATTCTTTGAAACGCCTTTTACGCTGATTAAAAATACGTGTCACTTAGTGGCAGATGTGCTGGATGATACCAAGGTTTATCGTGCTGAGGCGTTGATCGATTTTGAGCACAAGTATAAATTGTTGGTATTTAAAATGAAAGTCCATGCGCCGACACATAAAATCGTAAGTGTCGAACACGTTGAAGACCTCATGATCAGTAGCATTGAAGCGGCATTTAACTTAAATAAACCAGAGTTTATGATTGTCACACAACTCAAGGATGCCTTTTTTGAAAGACGATTTGCGGATAACAACCCGGAAATGATGAAACAGGAATACACACAGGGACAGCTTTACATCGAATTCAATACTGACAATGCCCATGTATCGGAGAATCCTTATTATCTCAATGGAGACATTTATGCGATGTATTTCTTCTCACGCGCTGGTCAATTGCTGATCGCTTCATTTTCAAAGGCAAACCTCGAGCAGATCGACAGCATGCTTGTCAACAATCAAACGTATGCTGAGAGTCTTCAATTTATATGTGAACTTAAAACGGATGATCCAATATTATACGCCTATATCAATAGCGAGTATCAAACGATATTTGAATTTTTGTCGCATTAAAAAACCCTTGGTACTTATAAGCACCAGGGGTCAGTTTTCGGATTTGGTATAGATTTGATGAATGCGCCCTATCTCATAGGACTTGTAACGGTCGAGTTCGCGATTAAGCCGCTCGATCTCGTTATCTATTTCTCGACAGGCATATTCAGCTTGAAGACCGCTCAAAGTTCGACGTTGCGATTTTAAGGATTCCAGTTCCAATGACAACCGTTCTATATAGTTCACACGCATGTCTCCTTTCTAATGATGCTTCTACCATATATATCGGCAGAATCTTTATTTATTATACCAGAAAATGCAGCTAAATATTAATGAATTTTCATAAATATAGTATTGTAATCTTGGATATGGTATGCTATTATAGTCAAGTAAATTTAATAGTAATCCTTATCAAGAGCGATGGAGGGAATAGGCCCTATGAAGTCCAGCAACCGGTTATGCACGGTGCTAAATCCTACGGGTAGTACGGATACCTGGAAGATGAGGTTGTAAGAATATACCCTCTTCTTGCGAAGAGGTTTTTTTTATGCCTAGGATCATCAATGCGAAAAAGGATTCAGCTGCATTTGCAGCACTAAATCAATGGAGGTGTTTTAAATGTCAAGAAAAAGACTATTTACTTCTGAGTCTGTAACTGAAGGTCACCCAGACAAGATCTGTGACCAAATCTCTGATTCAATTTTAGATGCGATCTTCACACTAGATCCAAATGCGCGTGTTGCATGTGAAACCTCTGTAACTACAGGGTTGGTGCTCATCGCTGGTGAAATCACAACTGACTGCTATGTTGACATTCAAGGTATTGTTAGACAAACAGTAAAAGAAATCGGCTATACAAGAGCAAAATATGGATTTGACGGCGATACATGCGGCGTACTCGTAGCAATCGACAAGCAATCTGACGATATCGCAATGGGCGTTGATCAAGCGCTTGAGAGTAAAGAAGGCACTATGATCGACGAAGTTGAAGCGGTTGGCGCTGGTGACCAAGGTATCATGTTCGGTTTTGCATGTGATGAAACACCTGAACTTATGCCACTTCCAATCTCACTTGCACACAAACTTGCTAAAAAACTTTCTGATGTAAGAAAAGATGGTACTTTGTCTTACCTTAGACCAGATGGTAAAACACAAGTTACTGTTGAGTACGATGAAAATGGTAGACCTTGTAGAATTGATACAGTACTGATCTCTACACAACACAGCTCAAAAGTTAAGAGAGAGCAAATTGAAGCGGACTTGATCGAATTTGTCATCAAGCCTATCATCCCTGCTGAACTCTTTATCGATACAAGAATCCTAGTTAACCCAACTGGCCGTTTTGTAATTGGCGGACCACAAGGCGATGCTGGACTTACTGGCCGTAAAATCATCGTAGACACTTACGGTGGCTATTCTAGACACGGCGGCGGCGCTTTCTCGGGCAAAGACCCAACAAAAGTTGACCGTTCTGCAGCTTATGCAGCGAGATATGTAGCAAAAAACATCGTTGCGGCAGGTCTTGCAACAAAATGTGAACTTGAACTTGCATACGCTATCGGCGTGGCACATCCAGTTTCTATTTTGGTTGAAACGTTTGGCACTAACAAAGTTCCAGTAGATTTAATCGAAGATCTTGTTGAAAAGCACTTCGACCTTCGTCCAGGCGCAATCATCAGAGATCTTGACCTCAGACGTCCTATCTACAGACAAACAGCAGCTTATGGTCACTTCGGCAGAACAGATGTCGATTTACCATGGGAAAAAACAGACAAAGCAGAAATTTTACGCGCTGAAGCTTTCGGTAAGTAATCTTTTTATGAACAATCAGAGATGCACTTTGTGCATCTCTTTTTTTGTCCGTTTTGTCTCCTTTTGACTTATATTGCCATGTATTTTACTGTAAAATTATGTTAAACTATGAACATCAGTTCGAAAAAATCGAGGGACCGTTATGTCTGACAATCAGAATGAAAAAGTGACCTATGAAGGTGTCGTTCAGGACATCATCTATTATAATGAAGAAAACGGATACGTCATAGCCGTCATGGACGTTATAGATGACCTTTTAAGCATCAAGGGGTGCATTCCCTTCATAAGAGAAGGAGACCGTCTGCGCGTCGTAGGACGGATAGACATGCATGCTTTTTATGGTGAACAATTAAATGTTGATTATGTTGAGCATATAAAGCCCACTGATGTCGAAGATGTCTTCAAATACTTGGCATCCGGCATCATAAAGGGAATTGGTGAAACGACAGCCCAGCTGATGGTTGAAGCCTTTGGCCGTGATGCATTGGACATTTTACAGACAGATCCTGAAAAACTTCTGAACATCGCTGGCATAGGACCCAAAAAGCTTGAACAGATCGTCATGTCCTATAAAGAACAATACGAGCTCAGGGATTTTATCATGTATTTTCAGAGCTTAAATATATCGATCAACCTCGCAATGCGCATCTATAAGCGCTACGGCCACGAAGGGATTGTCATCATTGAAGGCAACCCTTATATATTAGCTGATGAACTGGTTGGCGTAGGCTTTAAGCAGGCTGACCAAATCGCCATGAAGATGGGCGTTGATTTTCATTCGCCATTTCGCATCGCTTCAGGCATCAATTTTATTCTGAATCGTGAAGCATCACATGGTCATACTTATTGTGAGCAAAATCATCTGGTTCTGAGAACCACACAAGAGCTTTCCGTCAAAGCAGATGATGTTGTCATGCAGATTAGCAGCATGGCAGTCGCAGGAAACTTGCATGTTGAAAAGATAGAAGATGAGAAAACAGGCGATGAAAAAGTAATCGTCTATTTGCCAAGCCTTTTCTATGCCGAACAACATGTTGCTAATAAAATTTATCAATTGATGGCCAATGCAGTCAAATCAAAATATCTCGATACAGTGGGCTTTATTAAAGAATTTGAAGAGACGCGGGGCATTTTACTGGCTGAAAGGCAAAAAGAAGCCGTTGATGCGTCCTTACACAGTGGCGTGTTCGTGATTACGGGTGGTCCAGGAACTGGTAAAACAACGATCATCAATGCGATTATTGGGGCGTATGAGTCGTTGAATAAAAAAGTCGTTTTAGCTGCGCCAACAGGTAGAGCTGCAAAACGCATGACGGAAACGACGCAGCGCGAATCCAAGACGATACACAGACTCCTTGAATTTCAAGGGGAGAGCAACTTTCAAAAGAATGCGGATAACCCACTCAAGACGGACGTGTTGATCATCGATGAAATCTCTATGGTGGATATCGTGCTCATGTACAGACTGCTCGATGCAGTGGAGCTCGGCACGCACCTCATTCTTGTCGGCGACTCTGATCAGCTACCCTCTGTAGGTCCAGGCAGCGTTCTAAAAGATCTCCTGGAAAGTGAATGGGTCGATTCTTGTAGACTCACTGAAATCTATCGCCAAAGTGAAGCGTCACTGATTGCTGTGAATGCACATATGATCAATAAGGGCGAAATGCCCGTGCTCAATAAAGCTGACAAGGATTTTTTCTTTATTTCCAAGGGCCGTGCAGACGAAATCTTAAATGAGATCAAAAATTTAGTTATGGAACGCCTTCCAAACTATTACAACTTAAATCCAATGGAAGATATACAAGTATTGTCACCTGTGAAAGGGTCTGGGGTCGGCGTTGAAGCGCTCAATGACATGCTTCAGAATGTCGTTAACCCACCAAGTAAGAAAAAGGTTGAGAAAGTATTTGGTAAAAAACGCTTTAGAGAAGGCGACAAGGTCATGCAGATTAAAAACAACTACAATCTCGAATGGACGACGAAATATACAGAAGAGGGGAAAGGCGTTTTCAATGGTGACATCGGCTATATCACAGAAATTGACGAAATCGAACGAACGGTAACGATTCTCTATGATCAAGAACGCGAAGTCATCTATGACTTTCCGACTGTGGACGAACTGGTCTTGGCTTATGCCATAACGGTACATAAAAGCCAAGGCAGCGAGTTCAAAGCCATCATCATGCCAATGGCATTTATACCACCTATGCTCATGAGCCGCAATATCCTATATACAGCTATCACACGTGCACGGGAGCTTTTAGTGCTCGTTGGAGAGAAACGGGCGCTTTCCGAGATGATCAAACGCACACAAGAGGCGAAACGCAATTCGGGTTTAAAAACCAGGTTGCTTTATTACAAGGAACTATTCGGAGACAACGCATGAAATCTGTGAAGTTTGAGTTGAAGACTATATTTATGCGTAATTTGATAAGGGGTCTTTTGGATTTTTTTATGCCAGAGCATTTGACTTGTAATTTTTGCGAAGCGGAGTTGCCACCAAAGTCTGAGAAGCCCGTATGTGAAACGTGCCTTACTCATGTGGTGATGATCGATGGACATCTTTGTGAAAAATGCGGTCGACCGATTGATGTCACTTATGCGCAGCACGCAGATTACTTTTTTAGGTGTAAAGAGTGCCAAGAAAATTTCGTGTTCTTCCATAAACATAGAGCATTTACCCACTATGATGAAGGTGTCAAGACGGGTTTAATGGGACTGAAGTATAAAAGGCAAATTTACCAAGCGGTATACTTCAGTGAGTGTCTAGCAAAAATGGTAATGGAAGATGTATCACTTAAAGACTTTGATCTTGTAGTGCCAGTCCCAGTTCATTTTTTAAGACGTTTAAATCGTGGATATAACCAGGCTGAAGTTTTGGCTAGCCATATGTGCAAACATCTTGGAATTAAGCCTCCTAGTGATTTATTGATCCGTAAGCGCGTCACAAAAAAACTTAAGAATCTTGATAAAGAATCTAGGAAATTGATGCTAGAGAATGCTATAATAGTGGATAAGAATGCCGCCCCTTCATTAAAAAACAAACGGGTTCTGCTCGTCGACGATATTTATACGACGGGAACGACTCTGAATGCATGTGCGCGCGCGTTATATGAAGCGGGCTGTGAGCGGATATGCTGCATCACAGTAGCCAGGGGAAAATAAACAGGAGGTTGCAAATGGCAGAGAATAACACAAATGAACTCAGAAATTGTAAAAAATGCAATCGATTGTTCTCTTCTGTGGAAGGTTCAATGCTTTGTTCGAGATGTAATGTCAACGTAGATGATGGATTCAATCGAGTTCGAGAGTATATATACGACAACCCAGCATCCAGTATAAAGGATGTCAGCAAGGGTACAAGTGTTTCGTCAGATATCATATTAAAATGGATCAGAGACGGTAGAATCATACTCGCAGAAAATTCGAGTATATCATTTTGTCAGCGTTGCGGATCGCCAATGGACGGTGGTCGTTTTTGTGGGAAATGCGTAAAAGAGTTGGCAGATGGATTGAAAGACGGAATTGGCTCCAATGACGCCAGACCTAAGGCAGGAATGCATATCAAAGAAATAGATAGAAAAAAATAAAATTAAGACTAAACTAACCCTCATATGTGCCGATATACCTAGTATAGAAATCGGCAGTATGGGGGTGTTTTTATTATGAAAATCACAAATCAAATGAATGTTCAAAATGTACTTAAAACATATGGCAAAAGCGTTAAACACGCGGAAGTACTCGAAAAAGCAGGCGTAGTAAGCGATAAAATGGAGATTTCAAGCATGGCTAGAGATATTCAAGTCGCCAGAAAAGCACTTTTAGACGTACCAGAAGTTAGAACTGAAAAATTGGATGAAATCAAGCAGCTTATGGCTTCAGGCAACTATAAGCCTTCTGCAGAAGACATCGTAGACAAATTGTTTTCCGGAATAGAGTCGAAAAAAATTTAACTGCCGATTTCTTATCCCCCAACTATTGCCGGACTTAATGTCCGGTTATTAATTTATTAAGAATATGCGCACTCGATGTGCAAAGATATTAATATAGGAGTGAACTTTATGACGAAAAGTGTTGAACAATTGGTTCAGACATTAGATAAAGAAGCAGAAATTTATCGTGAATTGTTGGATTTATCAAGTCAGAAAAGAGAATCAATCAAAAATCAAAATATCGACCAGCTCGAAAAAATGGTCAATCTTGAACAAGGATTGGTCGTATCGCTCTTCAAACTTGAAGAGTTAAGAGAAAAAGTGGTCGATAAAATCATGCGCGAAGAAAAAATCGAATTTGTAGAAAACGTCACGCAGTTGGCTCAAATGCTGAATGATGAAGATCGTAGCAAAGTCATTGATTCTAAAAACAAACTATTGGTCCTTGTTAAAAATGTCAGCGATGAATCAAGGTTCAACAACAAAATGATAGAAGATAAACTTGAACTTATCAACTTTAATATTAACTTACTTGCACAAACGGGTGCAGACAGTGGACGATATGATAAAAAAGCGGTTGATGAAGATGGCGAGCGTAAGAATCTATTTGATGCACGTGTATAAAGGAGTGATACTATGTCGGGAGGGTTTTTAGGACTCAATACAGCACTTTCAGGGCTTTTTGCTAATCAGAGATCACTTGGCATCGTGTCTCATAATATAGCAAATGCCAATACAGAGGGCTATTCAAGACAAGTTATGAACACGAAAGCTTATGATCCACAGAAGCTTCCAGGTGGACTTGGCACATTGGGTGTTGGTGTTGATATTACTGCAGTCAAACAAATCAGAGACAATTATTTAGATTTTAAATATAGAGTTGAAACAAGTGTACAAGGCGAGTGGGATGCGCGTGCTAGTGTTCTTGAGGAACTTGAAGGTATCTTCAATGAACCTTCGGATTCTTCTATAGCAGAGCTTCTCGATCAGTACTACGAATCGTTACAGAGTCTTCAAAAAAATCCTGAAAACCTTACAGCAAGAACGCTTGTTAGACAAAATACCATTGCGCTTTCTGAAGGTACTCAGCGTATTTCAAATATGTTAAAAGACCTTCAGGCCGACCTCAACTTCCAGTTCAAATCCGCTGTTGGTGAAGTCAATTCGTTGGCAGACCAGATTGCAAAGTTAAATGAAACAATCTATAAATCAGAACTTGAAGGCGGCATCGCAAACGACGTTAGAGATCAAAGAAATGTATTGGTCGATCAACTATCAAAACTTGTAAACGTCGACTATTATGAAGATGAACAAAATCGTTTTTATGTCCTTGTTGGTGGCCAACAGCTCGTTGCCCACTATAGAAGTGATAATCTCGAGCTCGTTGCTAGAGCTGAAAAAGTCAACGAAGATGACGATGAAGAAATCATGGATGTGCAGTGGGGAAATGGCAACAAACTCAACATCACATCAGGTAAGCTACTCGGCCTTCGTGACGTCAGAGACAATATGTTTGGCGATAAGAAGGGTATTCCGTATTACATCGACAAACTCAACAACTTTATCGATACGTTCACCAATACATTTAACGGCATTCACGAAAAAGGATATGGCTTAGATGGCAGTACAGGCAATTACATGTTCACTATCGACAACATGTCAACTGCTGAATATAAAACACATTTGCTCACAAAGGGTCTTGATGGCTTAGCCGCCGCAGAAGTTACTGCATCTGTATTAAATGGTGTTTCTGTCCTTCCTGCGGATGAGCAACAAGATAAAATCAATGAAAATATTCAGAAGATATTGGCAAACAACCCAAGTTTTGAAGGCAAAACGGTTCGAATGATCGATGGTAAATATTACGTCGTCGATCGTATGAAAGCCTCTGAAGTAACGATTGCCAGAGACTTGGAAGACCTCAATAAATTTGCGGCTGCAACCAGACTTGAAGATGTACCTGGTGATGGTTCGAATATCCTTAACATGATAGAGACAAGGCACGATGTAAAGCTCTATGAATGGGGAGCACCAGAGGATTTCATCAAATCCTTAGTTTCCAATCTCGGTGTTGATGCAGCTGAAGCGAATCGGGTATCGACAAACCAAGGCATTCTTACTAAAGATTATAGTTCTGCGCGAGATTCAATCATGGGCGTTTCACTGGATGAAGAGATGGCCAACATGATCAAGTATCAGACCGCTTACAACGCCAATGCAAGAATGGTCAATATTTTTGACGAAATGCTAGATTTAGTCGTTAACAGACTTGGAACAGGCGGCAGATAGGAGTTGATTAGATGAGAGTAACCAATTCAATGCTTGTCAAAGACATGCTATGGAATTCAAACAATAACTTGGTTCAAATGGCGAAACGCCAAAACGAGATGTCAACGGGCAAAGTGATCACGCGTCCATCGGACGATCCGGTTGGCATTACACAAGTCCTAAAGTACAAAACGGATATACGCGAATCGCAACAGTATTCTAAAAACATCACAGATGCTTTAGGATGGCTTGAAGTTTCAGAGAGCTCCGTCACCAATATTAAAGATATCTTGCAGCGTGTACGTGAGCTTACGGTTCAAGCTGCCAATGGCACCAACACAGCAGAAGATACACAAAAAATCATGACTGAAGTCGAAGAGATGACTAAAGAAATTATCGTCGCTGGTAATGCAACAAGTGCAGGTCGTTATTTGTTTACAGGACTCGAAACGAACAAAAAGCTATTCAATCCTGACGGTACATTCAACATAGATATGACTACTGAAAGACGCGATTTAAAACATGTCATGGGTTACGAAGTTTCTGTTGGCGAGACAATGCCAATCGGTGTCCATTCAACAGATTTATTTGGTGCGGTGAGTAGCAATAGTTTCTTTGATGGCATTCTCACTCGAAACAAGGTTGATACCAGCAAAGCCACACAATCGTTCTTGAGTGCGGGCGTTGATTTAACACACAATTTTACCACTGACGTTTTAGACCTAGAGGTTGCGGGTATCACTTATAACGTTGATGAATCGCTACTCGTCAATACACCGATGAACCCACTTACAAAAGAGCGTTTTCTGGATGTTTTAAAAGCTGCTACAGATGGTACAACGAATTTATCCGAAGTTGCAGATATTTATTTCGATCTAAACGACAAACTGGTCATTCAGGCAAAAAAATTATGGCGCAGCAACCGTGATTGATGATTTGGCGTTTTCTGCTTCAGCAGGCATCACAGGTGGTGTCGTTACAGCAGGAACGAATGGAACGACGGCTACAATTACAGGTACCGGTATTTTGACTGACGCAGATGTTCTGGCAGATACAGGAAAACATACAATTATCCTACAACTCGACGATGTGCGAAAAAGTATTGAAGTTGACTTTTCTGGATTAAATACAGTTGCCGATTTACAGACGGCTTTGCAAGGACAAATCAACGCGAGTTTTCCACCAGCAGGCACGATTACAGCTTCTGCAGTAAATGGTGGCACACTCAATTTTACAATTAATGGTATCAATGATGGAGAAGCGCATTCACTTTCAATGGACTACGTTGTTTCTCAAGAAAGTGAAATGATCAGTGATCTTCAAGATCTGATAGGTGCACTTGGCACAAAGGATGATGCTGTCATACAAACGTCACTCGCAAAACTCGATATTCACTTAGACAAAGTACTTACAGTCATGGGTGAGTTGGGTGGTAAAACAAACCGAATCGAATTTATCTTATCCCGTGTTGAAGAAAATGAAATTACATTCACAAGTCTTTTAAGCAAGGTTCAAGACGTTGACATGGCTGAAGCAATAATGTATTTTAAGAATCTCGAGAATATTTACAGAGCATCACTTTCTGTAGGTTCGAAAGTTATTCAACCTAGCTTGGTGGATTTTATTAACTAAGGAAATTGCATAATTACCTAGTAAGTTACACAATCAAGTATGGAGGCGATCATATGCCTATTCAAATAAGTACGCAGCCTTCAATTATTGGATGGGATGTTCAAAAGGCAAAAGTAGAACAAAGTGGCAACGCACCACAGTTGCTTCAGATGGATAGCAGTGCACCCGTCTTGGACATTCAGACGATAAAACCGCAATTGATAATTGATCAAACTGAATCGTTTGCCGATGCAGGGCGTAAGAACTTACGTGCTTTCATGAATGATTCTGTAGCCTATGGTCGACAAGTCGTTTCTGAAGGCGTTATGAGAATTGTGGATCAAGGCAATACACTCAGAGATATCCATTCTGGTGGTGATCCTATACCCGATCTAGCAATTTACAATGCCTATGAAATGTTTGAAGTATCATTTAACTATGGCGCAATACCACAGTCACGTCCTAATATAAACATCAATAAGGGTCAGGTTAATATCAATGTAACGAGAGGAACCGTTGAAAATTCAACTGTAGACCAAAAGGTACAAATGAGCTATTCCGACTGGAAAATAGACTATTATATGAAGCAATATTCGAGCATAAATTTTAGATATGAAGAACCAAAATTTAAATTTAGCGTGTAGGAGGATAGCAAAATGAAATTATTCACCAAACATTTAGGCGAAATTGAGTACGAGCAATCTAATATTATCACCTTTGGTGACGGCCTTCCTGGATTTATCGAGGAAAAAGCTTTTATCATTGTTTTGTCAGGTGATGAATCATTCCCATTCCATCATTTACAGTCAATTACGAATCCCGATATTGCATTTATCATCACAAACCCATTTTTATTTGTGGCTGATTATGATTTTGTCGTTCCAGAAGAAGTCGTTACCAAATTAGGCATTGAAGATCTTACGGATGTCTCTATTTACACGATAACGACGATTCCTGATGAAGTTGAAAAGACAACCATCAATTGTGTTGCACCTATCGTCGTCAACAACACTATGAACGTGGCGATGCAAGTCATTTTGCAGGACAGAACAGATATCAAACAATTGATTTTTACTCAAGTCAAAGTTCAAGGAGTTGAGTGATGTTAATTTTAACCCGAAAAAAAGATGAGAGCATCATAATCGATGGCAACATTGAGATTCAGATCATAAGCATAGAAGAAGGTAAAGTCAAAATCGGCATCAATGCACCCAAGCATATCGAAGTATACAGAAGTGAAGTCGTAGATAAAATTAAAGCCAACAATAAAGAGGCTTTAGAGACTGTGGATGCATTTGATAAATTGTCAAAAAAACTTAAGAAGTAGTTAAAGTTTTTATTGAAGGTGCCGATATCTTAATTAGATGACCTGCTTGCGGATGACGGCCGGCATCCGAAAGTGATCATAAATTTTTCAGAATGGATTCTGATAATTAAATTTCAAGGAGGAAGTAATATGAGAATTAACAACAACTTAATGGCAATGAACACGCACAGACAGTTAGGCATCAACACTTCAGAAGGCGCTAAATCAATTGAAAAATTGTCTTCTGGATCAAGAATCAACAGAGCTGGCGACGATGCTGCAGGTCTTGCAATCTCTGAAAAAATGAGAGGCCAGATTCGCGGTTTGTCACAAGCTTCAAGAAATGCGCAAGATGGTATTTCTTTGATTCAAACAGCAGAAGGCGCACTTAATGAATCACAAGCGATTCTTCAACGTATGAGAGAATTGGCTGTTCAATCTGCCAATGATACTAACGTTGGTGCTGACCGTACAGCGATTCAAGAAGAAGTGAACGCACTTGCCAAAGAAGTCAACAGAATTGCTACTAGTACTGAGTTCAATACTCAAGCTCTATTGGATGGCAGTATGAACAGTGCTCAAATTCAAATCGGTGCAAATGCAGGCCAAAATATCACTGTTTCAATTGGCAACATGAAAGCAAGTGCACTTTCACTTGGTAAAGTATCCGCAAATTCCTTGATTATCTCCATTACGACTCAAGGCAATGCAAATACTGCAATCACTACAGTGAATACAGCACTAACAACTGTTTCAACTGAAAGAGCAAAACTTGGTGCGGTTCAAAACAGACTTGAGCACACAATCAAAAACTTAGATACAGGTGCTGAAAACTTACAAGCATCAGAATCACGTATCAGAGACGTCGATATGGCAAAAGAAATGATGAACTTCACAAAACAAAACATTTTACAACAAGCTGCTCAAGCGATGCTTGCGCAAGCGAATCAAGCGCCACAAGGCGTTTTACAACTGTTAAGATAATAGGCAAGGAAGCCTAGTATTCAATTCAAGGAGGATATATTATGAGAATCAATAATAACTTAATGGCGATGAACACGCACAGACAACTCGGCATCAACACTTCAGAAGGCGCAAAATCAATTGAAAAATTATCATCAGGTTCTAGAATCAACAGAGCTGGTGACGATGCAGCTGGTCTTGCAATCTCTGAAAAAATGAGAGGCCAGATTCGTGGTTTGTCACAAGCTTCTAGAAATGCTCAAGATGGTATTTCGTTGATCCAAACAGCTGAAGGTGCTTTGAATGAATCTCAAGCGATTCTTCAACGTATGAGAGAACTTTCTGTTCAAGCTGCCAACGATACAAACGTTTTAGCTGATCGTCAGGCTGTCAAAGAGGAAGTTGTTGCACTTTCGAAAGAAGTTGAGAGAATTGCAACAAGCACTGAGTTCAACACACAAGCTTTACTAAATGGTACTATGAACAGCGCTCAAATCCATATCGGTGCGAATGCGAGTCAAAATATCACTGTTGCTATTGGAAACATGAGAGCAACTGCTCTTGGTGTTGGTACAGCAGCTGTAGCGGCAATCACTACACAAGCTGGAGCAAACACGCTAATAACAACAGTAAATACAGCCTTAACAACAGTCTCAACAGAAAGAGCAAAACTTGGTGCGGTTCAAAACAGACTTGAGCACACGATCAAAAACTTAGATACTGGCGCAGAGAACTTACAAGCATCTGAATCACGTATCAGAGACGTAGATATGGCTAAAGAAATGATGAACTTCACAAAACAAAACATTTTACAACAAGCTGCTCAAGCGATGCTTGCTCAAGCAAATCAAGCACCACAAGGTGTTTTACAATTATTAAGATAAACCTTTAGGCAAGGAAGCCTACTATAACTTTCAAGGAGGATATTTATGAGAATTAATAATAACTTAATGGCTATGAATACGCACAGACAACTTGGTATCAACACAGGCGAAGGCGCAAAATCAATCGAAAAATTGTCTTCTGGTTCTAGAATCAACAGAGCTGGCGATGATGCTGCAGGTCTTGCAATCTCTGAAAAAATGAGAGGCCAGATTCGTGGTTTGTCACAAGCTTCTAGAAATGCTCAAGATGGTATTTCTATGATCCAAACTGCTGAAGGCGCTTTAAATGAATCTCAAGCAATTCTTCAACGTATGAGAGAACTTGCGGTTCAAGCTGCCAATGATACTAATGTTGGTACTGACCGTGCTGCTGTAACTCAAGAACTTACAGCGCTTCATAGTGAAGTATCACGTATCGCTAAAAACACAGAGTTCAATACAAAAGCACTTATCGGCTCTGTTGCAGGTGCAGTTAAAATTCATATCGGTGCAAACGTTTCACAAGCAATCACAGTAACATTCAGTGATATGAGAGCATCTGGTACTAAACTGTTGTTATCCACTGGAGCTGGCGCTTTGTTGAAAGTTTCTGCAGGCAACTCAGTTGCAAATGCATTAATTACAACTGTAAACAATGCTTTGACTACTGTTTCAACTGAAAGAGCGAAACTTGGTGCTATCCAAAACAGACTTGAACACACGATTAAAAACTTAGATACTGGCGCAGAGAACTTACAAGCATCTGAATCACGTATCAGAGACGTAGATATGGCTAAAGAAATGATGAACTTCACAAAACAAAACATCTTGCAACAAGCTGCTCAAGCAATGCTTGCACAAGCTAACCAAGCACCACAAGGCGTTTTACAACTATTAAGATAATAGGCAAGGAAGCCTAATATAAAATTCAAGGAGGATATTTTATGAGAATCAATAACAACTTAATGGCTATGAATACACACAGACAACTTGGTATCAATACAGCTGAAGGCGCAAAATCAATCGAAAAATTGTCTTCTGGTTCTAGAATCAATAGAGCTGGCGATGATGCTGCAGGTCTTGCAATCTCTGAAAAAATGAGAGGCCAGATCCGTGGTTTAACGCAAGCTTCAAGAAATGCACAAGATGGTATTTCTATGATTCAAACTGCTGAAGGCGCTTTAAATGAAACGCAAGCGATTCTTCAACGTATGAGAGAACTTTCAGTTCAAGCAGCCAATGATACTAATGTTGGTGCAGACCGTTTAGCTGTTAAAGAAGAAATTACTGCTTTATCAAGCGAAGTAACTAGAATTGCAACAAGCACTGAATTCAATACTCAAAAGTTATTGACAGGCGCTTTAAATGCTGTGATTCAAATAGGTGCAAATGCATCACAAAGCATTAACGTAAGAATTTCTGCAAGTATGGGTACTGCTTTGTTCTCTGCAGCAATCGTCGTTACGACACAAGCAGGCGCAAACACTGCAATTACAACTACAAACAACGCCCTTACGAAAGTTTCTACACAAAGAGCTAAATTGGGTGCTATCCAAAACAGATTAGAGCACACAATCAAAAACTTGGATACAGGTGCTGAGAACCTTCAAGCTTCTGAATCACGTATCAGAGACGTCGATATGGCAAAAGAAATGATGAACTTTACAAAACAAAACATCTTGCAACAAGCTGCTCAGGCTATGCTTGCTCAAGCAAATCAAGCGCCACAAGGCGTGTTACAATTGCTAAGATAATCAATAAAACAACTTTTAAAAAGCCGACAGTTTGTCGGCTTTTTTTGGAGGTATTCGTGGACAATTTAAAGAAAAATTCGGCGTTTTATAGTATTAATATGGATGGTATAGATTTAGATTTATATCAAGAGGCAGTAATTGAAGTTTTGTCCAGTGAATTTGAATTTACAAAGAATAGAGTGCTATATTTGATGTATCGCAATCAAGATGTAACACTGATTCGCAATCTAATTGATCAAATGGGGAAAAAATCGATTATTTTGTATCTCTACGAAGAAGAATCGGATTTAGTCAGACTTTTTTCTGCTTTTGATGTGACGACTCTTAAGCATGCTGTTCAAATCCATAAAATAGATAAGGACGATTCAAAGGCACAAAAGGAAATTGCGCTTCTTCTCAATCAACTGTTTTATCAATATACACAAGTGTTTCCTTTAATCAGTGTGTCAGAGGATCTAGATTATCTCGTACGGATTAAAGAAATTTTGATGCATATTCGAAAACTAAAAGAAAATTATGCATTTTTATTGGGTAACGATCTCAATGACACGCTTTATGGCCTTGAGAACAGGCTGAAAAACTTGCCAAGCTATGCAAACAGCCCAGGTATGAATGATTTTATTTCTCAAAGTATGGGGTGTTATGAAGGTAAACCTGCAATCATAGTTGCGTCGGGACCATCACTCGATAAAAACATTCACTTTCTAAAAGCCTATCAGGATAAAATATTGATTCTTTGTTGCGATGGCTCGTATACGACACTCCTTAAAAATGGCATCAAAGCACATTTTATTGGTAGTGTTGAGAGAGTGTGGCGCACATATGAAGCATTCTACGAAGGCAAAACATTTGATGAAGATTTATTGTTGATTGCACCAGCAGTTGTGCGTCCTGAAATTCCAGCTGCTTTCCCAAACAGATTTCTATCTATGTTCAAAGATAAGGATTCCTATGGCGTATTCATGCATGAGACACTTAATGAAGAAAAGGGAAAATTGTGGTGTGGTTCTTCCGTAGCGCACTTGATGTTTTCATTTGCAGAGGCTTTAAAATGCAACCCTATTATTTTAGCAGGTCAAGATCTCTCATACAGACGCGATGGCATCACACATGCAGATGATTCTGAAGTGAAAGAACTCAAACCTTTGGATGATAAGACAATTTGGTTAAAAGGTAATTACGAAGAATTGGTTCCGAGTACGCCAGTTTGGGAAAAGTTCTTAATCACTTACAATGAACTGGTACATTTGGCAAAAGCAAATGTAATCAATGCAACTGAAGGGGGTGCTTTCATCGAGGGTACGACATTATCAACGCTCGAAGAGGCATTGAAAACCTATTGTATTGAGACGCTTAGAACGCCGATAGACATCTATAAAAGCATTGAAACCTATCACAAACTTGAAGACTATCTACCTACCATCGTAGAGAAAATCGACACTTTATATCAAAAGTTTGAAGGCTTGTACAAAGTTTTGACGAAGGCAGTAGAAAAGAATTTAAAGGCAATCGAGCGATTTAATAAAGGTTTAAAAACACAGAAACAGTTGGACAATGTCTATGATGCAATTGATTATGTCGAAAAGAAAGTTGTGAAGCTCATTGCACATGATAAAGACATGATGATGCTGTTTCAATATCCTATACAGATGGCTATTCATAAAGTCAATCAGATTGATGCCCAACATTATACACTAGAGACGATTGCTCAGAATTTGACAATACATTATGAGATGCTACTTGAGATCAATCACAATTGTAAGCGATTTATGATCATCTTCCCTAAAAATTGTAGTGATTTTATGACGTTCAAAGCACTTGAGTGGCAGGACGATCCTGCTTATGACATCGATAGAATTTAACTGGAGGTTCACATGAAAGTTCTGATTACTGGAGCAGATGGCTTCATTGGCAGTCATATGGCAGAAGAAATGGTTAAATTGGGTTATGATGTTAAAGCCTTTTCACTCTACAATTCTTTCAATAATTGGGGTTGGCTTGATACACTTCCAAAAGAGATTATGAAAGAAATTGAAATTTTCAGTGGCGATGTAAGAGATCCAAATGGTGTTCGTGAAGCAGTTAAAGGCGTTGATAGCATCATGCATTTAGCTGCACTTATCGCAATACCGTACAGCTATCACTCGCCAGATATGTATGTTGACACAAATATTAAAGGGACTTTAAACGTACTCCAGGCAGCTCGAGATTTTGATGTTTCTAGGGTACTGATCACATCAACGTCCGAAGTCTATGGTTCTGCGCAATACGTGCCTATTGATGAAAAACATCCATTTCAAGGCCAGTCCCCTTATTCAGCGACAAAAATCGGTGCTGATCGATTGGCAGAATCGTTTTATAGAAGTTTTAACTTACCTGTAACGATTGTCAGGCCATTCAATACTTACGGGCCGAGACAATCCGCACGAGCCGTGATACCAACTATTATCACACAATTATTATCTGGATATGATAAAATCAAATTGGGGACTTTAACACCTACAAGAGATTTCAACTACGTTAAGGATACAGTAAACGGATTTATAGAAATATTAAAAACACAAAGTACGATTGGTGAAGAAATCAATATCGCAACTCAAAAGGAAATCTCAATCGGGCAACTTGCCAACGAATTGATAAGACAAATCAATCCAAACGCAACGATTGAGTGTGAAGAGCAACGGATGAGACCAGAAAACAGTGAGGTCAATCGCTTACTTGGATCTAATCAGAAAATTACGTCCCTTACAAATTGGAAGCCGCAATATTCTTTCGAAGAGGGCCTAGCTGAAACCATAGAATTTTTAAGGAACAACTTGCATCTATATAAATCGGACATCTACAACTTATAAAGAGGTGATCTCATGAACCATAAATTTATCCCATTATCAGTGCCAAATTTCAAAGGCAATGAGCTGAAATACGTTACCGAAGCAATTGAAAGTGAATGGGTTTCTACAGGTGGCGCGTTCATCGAAAAATTTGAAAAAGACGTTGCGTCATATGTTAGTTCATCTGGTGCTGTCGCCTGTCAAAACGGAACGGCAGGGCTACACATCGCTTTGGAAATCTGTGGTGTGATGCGAGATGACGAAGTGATTGTACCGACCTTAACCTTTATTGCAGCGATAAACCCAGTCAGATATATCGGTGCGGAACCCGTTTTTATGGATTGTGATGACACTTTGACTATGGATATGGATAAACTGGAAGCATTTTGCGAGTCAGAGTGTGACTTTATCGATGGAAGATTAATCAATAAAATAACGCAAAAACAAATCAAAGCAATCTTAATTGTCCATATTTTCGGTAATATGGCCGATATGGCGCGCTTGATGCCCATTGCAGAAAAATACAACCTCATGGTCGTCGAAGATGCAACGGAAGCTATTGGCACTTATTATATCAGTGGTAAATACAGTGGTAAATATGCGGGAACTATTGGAAACGTTGGGGTGTATTCATTCAACGGCAACAAAATCATCACGACAGGTGGTGGTGGCATGATCGTTTCTGATGACCACATGCTGCTTAAAAGAGCGAAGCATCTGACAACGCAGGCAAAATCTGATGAACTATACTATACACACGATGAAGTTGGGTATAATTATAGGATGACTAATCTCCAGGCGGCACTTGGACTTGCTCAACTGGAACAATTGGAGTCATTTATTGAAATTAAGAAAAATAACTATGAACGCTATTTAGAGGCGATCACAAAAATTCAAGGACTAAGTCTTTTGCCTTTTAGAATGGATATTAGACCTAACTACTGGTTTTATGCCGTATATTGTAGTGATGGTTATCCACTGGACAGAGATGGTCTGCTCAAACATTTGATTGCAAAGAACATACAATCCAGACCGATCTGGGGATTGATACACGAACAGAAACCATATCTTAATAATCAAAGTTTTCAAATTGAAAAAGCGACAGATTATTTGAAACACGTAATCAACATACCATGTAGCTCAAATCTAGATCAAGAAGATTTGACTTATACAATTGAATGTTTAACAATGTAATTTATAATTTGAGTATTGAAACGCAGTATTAAAAGGGGGGATGGTAGTGAAGGATTTTTTGATCGATGAAAATTGTACGATGCTTGAAGCGATGGCTCAGCTAGATAAAAATGCAAGAAAAGTACTATTCGTAATTCGTGAAAATAAGTTTGTGGCTGCCATAACAGACGGTGATATCAGGCGCTGGATTTTAAAAAAGGGAAACCTTGAGGCCAAAGTCTATGAGATCGCCAATTATTCTCCCAAATACCTATATGAAAATGAAAAATCATTTGCGATTGATTTTATGAAAAAGCATGCCATAGAGGCGTTGCCAATACTGAACAGCGACAATGATATCATATCCGTCGTCTTGTGGAATGCACAAGAAATAGAGCCTGGAAAAGACTTGGATGTACCTGTAGTCATCATGGCGGGTGGTTTGGGTTCAAGGCTATACCCCTATACGAAAATATTACCGAAACCTTTGATTCCAATTGGTGAAATACCGATTATTGAACATATCATCAATAAATTTTTAAAAAAAGGGGTCGGAGACTTTTATTTGATCGTCAATCATAAGAAAAACATGATCAAAGCTTATTTCAATGAGATCGAATGCAAGTATCGTGTCAGTTTTATCGATGAAGACAAACCGCTTGGCACAGGCGGAGGATTGAGCCTCTTGAAAGGCACAATTAAAGAGACGTTCATCCTGACAAACTGTGATATCTTGATAGAAGAAGATTATGATAAAATATACAACTATCATAAAACAGAGAACAATCTCATCACCATGGTTTGTTCTCTTAAGAGAATCCAGATTCCTTATGGTGTGATTGAAATCGATGAAAGCGGTGGCATTGAGAGTATGAAAGAAAAACCGGAGCTTTCATTTTTCACAAATACAGGGATGTATATCGTTGAACCACGTGTGATAGATGAACTCGAGTACAACGAACCAATAGATTTTCCGACAATTATACAAAACTATAAGGATAGTGGCGAAAAAATTGGCGTCTTTCCAATCAGTGAAAAAAGTTGGTTGGATATGGGGCAATTGGATGAACTTGAAGAAATGAGACGAAGGTTGGAGTAATATGGGCGATAAATTGTTGTTAATAGGTGGCGGTGGGCACTGTAAATCTGTATTAGATACCATTTTAGCTTTAGAAGCGTACTCAGATGTAGCCATTGTTGATCTTAAAGACAATATTGGAAAAACGGTATTGGGTGTTCCGATCATAGGGTCCGACGATGATCTGTCAAATCTTTTTAAAACTGGCTACAAATATGCCTTTATTACTTTAGGAAGCATCGGAAATACGAGATTAAGAAGGATGCTGTATGAAGCAATTCGTGAAATTGGCTTTATTATTCCGACGGTCATTGATCCTTCTGCAACCGTTAGCGAACATGTTGCTATCTCTGAAGGCGTATTTGTTGGAAAAGGTGCGATCGTCAATGCAGGTAGTACGATTGAAGCTTGTGCAATTATCAATTCTGGCGCAATCATTGAACACGATTGTATGGTGGGTGCTTTTGCCCATGTAGCGCCAGGTACCACTTTATGTGGCGATGTCACTGTTGGTAACGATACACATATTGGTGCCAATACGGTAATTAGACAAGGGCTTACAATTGGATCAAACGTGCTGATCGGCATTGGAAGTGTAGTCGTTGGCGATATTCAAGATCACATAATAGCATTTGGCAATCCATGCAGGGAGGCAAAATAATTGAGTATTTTTATTATAGCTGAAGCCGGTGTCAATCATAATGGAAGTTTAGAAAATGCAATGAAGATGATCGACACAGCTAAATTGGCAGGTGTCGATTGTATTAAATTCCAGACTTATATTTCATCGAACATCGTTTCAAAACACGCAAAGAAGGCAGCTTATCAAATTGAAAATACTTCAACTGATGAAGGTGATAACAATCAGTACGATATGCTCAAGAAACTTGAGTTGACTTTCGATGATTTTGTTGTATTGCGTGACTATTGTAATCAAGTTGGCATAGAGTTTTTATCGACGGCTTTCGATCTTGAAAGTGTCGATTTTTTAAACAGTCTTGGTATGCTTAGATGGAAAATTCCGTCAGGAGAGATTACAAATTTGCCATACTTGATGAAAGTGGGAAAGCTGAAGCAACAGGTCATTTTGTCAACAGGTATGAGTACTGTCGATGAAGTGGCGGAAGCGGTTGAGGTATTGAGACGTAGTGGGACAACCGATATCATATTGCTTCACTGCACAACCGAATATCCAACGCCGTTTGAAGTGGTGAATCTTTCAGCTATGAAGACTTTAAGTGAAATTTTCAACTTGCCTATCGGTTATTCAGATCATACGGTTGGCATAACTGTTCCGATTGCGGCAGCTGCATTAGGTGCTGTAGTCATTGAAAAACACTTTACACTAGACCAAACGATGGAAGGACCGGATCATAAAGCGAGTTTAGAACCAATAGCGCTTACAGAGATGGTTAAAGCGATTCGAGACGTTGAAAGCGCTATTGGAGATGGTGAGAAAAAACCGACAGCATCTGAAATTGAGAATATGGCCGTTGCTCGTAAGAGCATAATCGCTAAGACAAGTATACAAAAAGGTGACATTTTTACAGAAGATAATTTAACGGTAAAAAGACCGGGAAGTGGCATCAGTCCAATGAAATGGTTTGAAGTCATCGGTACGGTTGCTATCCGAGATTTCACGGAAGATGAGTTGATAGAAATATGAAAAAAATAATCAGTATCATAACCGGCACTCGAGCTGAGTATAGTTTGTTAAAGCCTTTATATGTGAAATTGTCGTGTTTTGATGAATTCGATGTTAGATTGGCAGTTACGGGATCGCATTTGTCTTCAGAATTTGGATTGACTTATAAAGAAATTGAAGAAGATGGGATTATAATTGATGAGAAAATAGAGATTCTTTCAGAATCAGACTCCCCAGAAGCGATTACCAAGTCCATGGGCATCGCTTTAATTGAATTTGGCACATATTTTTCGAAACTCAAACCGGATTTGGTCATCTTGCTTGGCGATCGCTATGAGGCACTAGCTATCGCTTCTGCGGCCACGTTATTGCGAATCCCTATCGCTCATCTTCACGGTGGTGAGATTACAGAGGGTGCAATCGACGATGCGTTTCGTCATGCGATCACAAAGTTGAGTTATTTGCATTTTACAAGTACTGAGGCTTATCGAAAGCGTGTGATTCAACTTGGTGAATCCCCATCGCGCGTTTACGCAGTTGGAGCCCTTGGTATTGAAAATATCAAAAATCTAGCATTGCTAAGTAAATCACAGCTTGAAGATGCTTTGCAGTTTTCATTGGAAAAACCATATTGTGTTGTAACGTTTCACCCGGTGACACTTGAAGATAACCAAGCGAAAGAACAAGTAGAGGCGTTGCTTCAAGCTTGCGAGTCCCGTAAGGATATGGCCTTTATCTTCACTAAA
This sequence comes from Acidaminobacteraceae bacterium, assembly GCA_942493125.1. Lineage (GTDB taxonomy): Bacteria > Bacillota > Clostridia > Peptostreptococcales > Acidaminobacteraceae > Fusibacter_C. Next base: position 2,308,642 of record OW818667.1, read on the forward strand.
GCGAACGCCGATGCTGATGGAAGATTGATAAATCAAACCATTCAGAGTTATGCTGAGAGAAATAACCACTTTTTACTGGTGGATTCTTTGGGTTCAAAGAAATTTCTTTCTGCACTAAAATATGCAAAGATGGTAATCGGCAACTCCTCAAGTGGCATCATAGAAGCGCCAAGCTTTACTATTCCGACAATCAATATTGGCGATCGTCAAAGGGGTAGAATTCAATCTAATAGCATTATAAATTGTAGACCTGAAAAGAAGAGCATTTTAGATGCGATGAAACTGGCAGAAAGTGATGCCTTTTTGTTAACAATTCATCAAACAGTCAACCCTTATGGAGACGGAAATACTTCCGAAAAGATAGTGGGCGTCATACGCGATTTTCTGCATCAAGATAAGATTGATTTAAAGAAAACATTTTTTGATTGTGAGGATAAGTAAAGTGACTATTTTAGTAATCGGATTGGGTTCAATGGGTAAACGACGTGTTAGACTGATTCAAAAATATGATGCAAATTTTCAAATTGTCGGCGTTGACGCAAGTGATTTGCGTAGAGCTGAATGTGAAAAGATGTATAACATAGAGACTTTCGGCAGTATGGAAGAAGTCTTTAAACACCACTTAGATTGCGCCTTCATATGTACACCGCCATTAACACATAACGAGCTAATATCCAGGTGCTTAAATCATGGGTTGCATGTTTTCACAGAACTCAATTTGACCTCAGATGGCTACGAAAAAAATATTGAATTGTCGCGTGTGAAAGCGCGACGTTTATTTCTGTCATCCACGTTCATTTATAGAGACGAAATTAAGGAAATAAAGATACGCGTTCGTGAAGCAGAGGGCACAGTCAATTATAATTATCATGTTGGTCAATATCTTCCTGATTGGCACCCTTGGGAAAGCTACAAGGACTACTTTGTAGGTGACAAGCGTACTAACGGCTGTAGAGAGATTTTTGCGATAGAGCTGCCATGGATTGTCGATACGTTTGGTGAAATTTCAAATGTATCCGTTGTTAAAAGCAAAATGAGTACGTTAGATATCAATTATAATGACAATTATTTATTGATTGTTGAGCACAGTACTGGACATAAAGGAACCTTTTCCGTCAATGTCGTTTCAAGGAAAGCGGTAAGAAACTTAGAGGTTTATGGCGAATCGTTATATCTACAGTGGGATGGCTCACCAAAAGGATTAAGGTTCTATGATTTCTTTGAGAAAAGAGAGCAGTTCATTGAACTTTACCATGAAATTGACCAATTGGAAGGGTACAACCAATTTGTCATTGAAAATGCCTATTACAATGAGATCGTTACATTTTTTGACGCTATAGAAAATATGGACAAAGAGAACCTTCCTTATTCTTTTGAAAAGGATAAAGAGATTCTAATCTTGATTGATAAAATTGAGGCTTAATATGAAGAAAAATTATAAAATTGTTATGATAGGTCTTGGTTCAATTGGCATGCGACATCTCAACAATATGGCAACATTATTCAAATACAGAGACATTTCTTACACTATAGATTTGGTTAGACATGATTCAACGAAACCACTTGATGAAAAAATCAAGCCATTAATTCATGATATTTATTACTCAATTGACAGTATGCCCAATGATTACGATATTGCTTTCATAACAAATCCAACAGACAAGCATTTCGAAACAGTTAGTGCGATTCTTGATAAGACCGTTCATATGTTTATTGAAAAGCCAATCTTCGATCATCTCAGGCACCCACTACATGCGCTGTCTTTCAACAAACATGGTGTCTATTATGTCGCTTGCCCTCTCAGATACACAAATGTGATTCAGTATTTAAAGGAAACGGTTGATCCATCAAGCGTCTTTAGTGCTAGAATTATCAGCTCAAGCTATTTGCCAGATTGGCGTCCAGATACAGATTACCGCCAGTCGTACAGTGCCAGTGCCAACCAAGGTGGAGGCGTCTCTATCGATTTGATCCATGAATGGGATTACATCCTCTATCTTTTCGGGCGACCAAAGGAAGTATTAAACTTTAGAGGGCGTTTTTCAAATTTAGAAATCGACAGCGATGATCTTTCGATATATATTGCAAGATATGAGAAGATGCTGGTAGAGGTCCATTTGGATTATTTTGGACGCAAACCGGTGCGTGAAATACAGTTGTTCACCGAGTCGGAACAAATTGTTGGCGATTTGATTAAAAGTGAAATAAGATACGAAAAAAGTGGCGAGGTTATTTCTTTTCATGAGCTTCGCAATGATTATCAGATGAAAGAAATTGAAGCATTCTTTGATATGATCGAAGGCAAATTATTAAATCACAATTCAGTTCAAACTGCTTTATCAACTCTAAGTATTGCAAAGGATGGCATTATATTATGAACATATTATTGACAATCTGCGGCAGAGCAGGTTCCAAAGGCTTGAAAAATAAAAACCTTAAAATGTTTTTAGGATATCCCCTTTCGTTTTATACCGTGTCAGCAATAGATTTATATAAGAAGGCCAATCCAAATATAAATTGTGATGTCGTTTTAAATACGGATAGTGAGGCTTTAATTCAACAAATAGAAAGCGCAATCGATCAAAAAATCCACTTCATCCGTAGAAGTGAAGTACTATCACATGACAACACACCAAAAATCGATGTCATAAAAAATTGTTATGAGGTAATGTCTGAAAGAAGACAGGTCGTATATGATATGGTTGTGGATCTGGATATTACATCACCCTTACGTAGAATGAGCGATATAGCACATCTGATCGAGAAAAAACGTCTAACTGATTCCGATGTTGTATTTTCTGTCACTGAACCAAGGCGCAATCCTTACTTTAATATGGTAACAAAAACAGAAAGTGGTTACGTCAGGGTCATAAAATCGAATTTTAATTCTAGACAAGAAGCACCTGAGCTCTTTGATATGAATGCTTCTTTATATGCCTATGAACCATCATTTTTACTTAAAGGGTTAGGCATTTTCGATGGCAAATGTGAAGTAATTCATATGAAGGATACTGCTGTACTTGATATCGATAGTGAAGCAGATTTTGAAATCATGTGTGTCATTGCAAATCATCTTTTCAAAACCGAAAATGAATTTGCCGAGGTGCAAAGTCATATTGTTAATATTCTCAAAAAGTAAATCGAATTATGGTGATAATAGGTTAAGTTTCTATAGTATTTAGCCGATATTACTAGTATATTACGATTTGATGATTTATCCATGGAAAGGAGCAATCAATTATGAAGATTAACCCAATTAGTTCAGGGGTCAGTTCAACAAGTAACCTAGGCACGGAAGCTCAAAATAGGTCGGTTGAAGTAAGGGCAGCAAAACCGGTAAAGCAGGCTGAATCAACTGTCCCAGTTGATGTAAAAGTCAAAAATCAAAAAGCTGCTGAGAATGAAGAAGCATTCAATGAAGAAATTCTCAATAAGGCAATTGCACAGGCAAACAAGTCTTTAGCAGTACATAACAGACATATAGAAAGAGCTGTTCACGAAGTGACACATTCTGTGATGTACACGATAAAAGATTCTATTACAAATGAAGTAATTATGGAATTTCCACCTAAAAAAATCCAAGATATGATCGCAAAAATGTGGGAATTGGCTGGTTTGTTTGTCGATGAGAAAGCTTGATGGTTTTATGAAAAGGAAGTGAGATAAATGGCTAATCTTAGAATAAATGGTATTATGTCAGGTTTCGATACGGAGACTATGATTAAAGATTTGATGAAGGCTGAAAGTTCACGTGTCAATAAAGTCAAACAAGATAAGCAATATGCAGTATGGCAACAAGAAGGGTTCAGAGATATTATCAATAAACTAAAGACTTTTCAGTCTAATTATTTCGATGTCTTGAAACCAAGTCAGAATTTGACTTCCGCTTCATCTTTTGGAAAGTTTTCTTATTCCGTAATGAGTGGCGGCGTTGCATCGACAAAAGTATCCGTCACTGCATCTGCAGCAGTAAAGAACAAAGTTCAAACGATCGATGAAATCACACAATTGGCTTCAAAGGACAACTGGGTTGGCAATGCTGCGGATTTAAGGGGTATAAAAACGGAATCATTTGATGTTGCTGCGTTTAAAACAGCCATGACAACTGCGGGTAAAGATGCAGAATTTTCATTGGCCATCGGTAGCAACTCAAAAGTGATTAAAATCACTCAAGCTGAACTCGCAGCTGTTACTACGGTTGACGATCTCAAAAATGTGATGAACACCAAAATTTCTGCTGCTTTCGGTAGCGATTATGGCAGTGTTGTAACCAATGTTGGTGGAGAACTTAAGTTTGATTTTGGTGGTAGTGAAGTCAAGATGTTGACATTTGACACCAATACAGAAACGATGGCGGCACTTGGATTTACAAATGGACAAAGCAGTTATGGCTTTCAATCCAAAACAATAGGTGAGTTGTTTGGTCTCACAAATGCCACTTTGGCAAATGTGAGCATAAATGGCACAACCATCGCATTAGATGAAAATGATTCAATCAATAAAATGCTTGAAAAAATCAACGGCTCAGCAGCTAATGTCAACATGAGCTATGACGCATTAAGAGACCGATTTGTTCTTGAATCAAAGACGGAAGGGTCTGCAAACAATATCACTATCGCCGATGGTTCAGAGGCAGAAACTTTTTTACGAAAAGCCTTTGGAAATGTCGCTGATTTGGTCAATGCAAGTGGAACTGTAGTTAATATCACTAGAAATGAAGGTCTTAATGCCAAATTGTCCATAAATGGTGTTGCGGTTACACAAAGTAACAACACGTTTACTATGGATGGCATGACATATACGCTTAAAGAACTGTCAGCTACTGCTATAGATATCAATGTATCAACGGATTCTACAGCGATTATCGACAATATCAAAGGCTTCGTAAAAGAGTATAACGATCTCGTCGATTTCATCACCAACAAACTTACTGAGAAAAAGAATTACGATTTTAAACCGCTTACAGAAGAAGAAAGAGAAGCTCTTTCAGATGAAGATATCGTCAAATGGGAGACTAAAGCTAAGAGCGGCATGTTAAAAGGCTCGTCTGAGCTAAGCAATATGCTCATACAGCTAAGAAATGCCGTCATTGAACCAATATCTGATGTTGGGTTAAATTTAAGCCAAATTGGTATCGCGAGCACGGGTTACTCTGATAAAGGCAAATTAACAATTGATGAAACGAAGCTCAAAAGTGCGTTAGACAACAATTTTGATGAAGTCGTCAACTTGTTTTCAAAGAAATCTGCTGTGGCTTACACAGATACAGCGAATAAAGCGACACGTTATAGCGAGAACGGCATTGCTTCAAGATTTGATGACATTCTCAAAGATTATACAAGAACTTCTCGAGATACAAATGGCAATAAAGGCGTTCTCATCATGAAAGCGGGTATTGAAAATGACACAAGTGCATTTTCAAATGAGTTTTCAAAGAGAATCACAGGTTTTGACGATCGAATTTCATCATTACTCGATGATCTCGATTCAAAAGAAGCATACTATTACAACATGTTTGCCAAGATGGAATCCGCACTTTCACAGATGGAATCCCAAGCCTCATCGCTGATGAGTCAATTAGGTGGTTGATGCATGAATAACCAGGAAATACTACAAAAAATTCTCGATGAAACGCATATCATAATGAGTGCTTTAGAAGCTGAAGATATTGATATAGCCCTAAGCTCATTGGAAAAACGTAACGATTTGATTGAACAATTTACCAGCGAACGCAGCGAAAAAATCGATGCAACAGCTGAAAAAATGATTCGGGATTTTGAGGCACTCAATCTTATATGTATCGAAAAACTCGCATCATTCAAATCGCATATGGAAATAGAAATGTATGCAAACAGGTCAAAAAAAATTGACATGAAACAAACTCAGAAGGTGCACGAACAATATTCAAACCCTTATGTCAATGGTGCTGTCGGGAACGCGTTTGATTTAAAGAAATAGGAGGCTGCTAAATGGCGGTTATGAACCCATACAATTACTCGAAACCAAGAAATTTTATGATTCTAGAGAAGCAAGAATCTTCAAAACAAGAACCCATTGAAGTCAAACGCAACTCAGTAAGCGACAAGATGGATCAGTATTTAGAAAGCAAGATTCTAGCAGCGAAACCAGAAGAGCTTACTTTTATGCTTTACGAAGGCATCGTTAAATTTATTAAAAAAGCGTTGCTTGCAGTAGAAGCTAAGAATTATGAAGGCGTTAACTACAACACACAACGTGCTCAAGCCATTGTTGACGAACTAAGAAGTACGCTCAATATGGATATTCCAATCAGCCAAAGTCTAGAGTCGCTCTATGAGTATCTCAACTTTAAGCTCGTGAGTGCAAATATTGAAAAGAACGAAGTTCTATTCAATGAAGCTCTAGAAATCGCAGAAAATTTCAAAGATACTTGGAAAGAAGCGTTCAGTATTAAATAATTCCAATCTCATCACTTTAATAAATGCATTTTTATTCACTATTTAAAATTTTAATAACTCAATGTTAATTGAGTACTATGCTTTCTTTGACGAAAATGTGATAAAAGCTTGAAAACAGTTAGAATAACTGGTTTTCAAGCTTTTTTTGTTGTGCTTAATTGGATTTTCTGATTGATATTTTTGATTTTTTAATTGAAAATACACAAATTGTCAGCTCGAAATTATGAAAACTATAATTTGGAGGATGATTATCTGACATTCTAAATTAAAAAACATGCATAAAATCGATTTGCGAGGGTATATAAATACAATCCATTGCATAACCAATGGATGAGAACGGTCAACATTAACTTAATCTATTTAAGTCAGTAATTATTCTGACAAAAAGGAGAGAAAAATGAAAGATCAGTTTGGAAAAGATTGGGATAAAAATACTTTGGATAAAGATCATGTAAGAAACGATACATCGTATGATGACAGAGATAAGAGCATGACAGACCTTGAAAGAAATAATAGGGAAAAAGTCATCAATGTTCAAGGTGACAGAGCATATACCGACAGAGAAAGAGATATGACAGACAGAAATAGGGACATGACCGGAATGGAAAGAAACGATAATGACAAAGTCCTCGTAGGGATTTTTGAAACCGTTGATGAAGCAAATAACGTCATTATTCGATTGAAAGAAATCGGATACCGTGAAGACGATATAACAGTGTTAGCCAGAGATAAAGACAAAATGGATCATCTTGAAGGTGATGCAGATAACATGGGTAAAGGTGCTGCTATCGGTGGCACAATAGGTGGCATTGCTGCTGCTTTACCAGCACTTGGTCTACTCGCAATACCAGGCATTGGACCTATTTTAGCAGCGGGACCACTTGCTGTGATATTAGGAGGCGTTGTAGCAGGAGGTGTAGCTGGTGGTTTGATCGGTGCATTTACTAAAATGGGCATCGATGAAGTAGATGCTAGAAACTATGAGCATCAACTCAATCAAGGAAAAATCATTGTACTGGTTGAAAACAGAGAGAATATGCGTGAAGAGGTGTTCAACACCTACAGACAAAACAACAATTTCAATGATATTTATCCACCGCGGTTTTAATGTATTTCGATGGATTCAATATTCATAGATTGTTCAATATTCATAAATTGTTTCCATTTTAAAACTTTCAAGTTGAATGCAAAAAGGGTATAATATTATTAGTTTAATATATACCCTTTTTAGTTTATGATTGGAGGGATTTGATGGACATTCAAGCGTCGTCATATCAAGCTCAAATGCTTACAAGCGTGAAACAGGCACTCAACATATCTGTACTTCAAAAAACCATGAAACAGGATGCTCAATCTGTGGAAAGCGTTATTAAAGCCATGGAACAAGCCGTATCACCACATCTTGGTCAAAATATTGACTTGAAACTGTAGGAAAAATTAGAGGTTGAGCGATTCGCTTGACCTTAATTTATTGGGGTGTCTATGTTGGGACTTACGTTAATCAGGGAAATTGAAGATCTGTTACTCGACAAGCTCGACAGACAAGAAAATTGCCTTAAGTTTTACGAACAAATAGACAAAGATGTTAGGCAGGACCTGCTACTAAAGATTTTTGATGAAATAGATAGACTTGAACAAGACATCCAGTCGATGGATTTGTTGTTCTTGTCTAAATTTGAGAAATTTAAGGTGATGAACAGTGTTGACGATATAAACGATATCAAGAGTATAGTCGATATGGAGACACTTAAAGAGGATGAAAAGCATTCTCTTATATTGATTCAAAAAGCCGTCGTTTTAATTGCACAGCGCGAGAGGGCACTTGACACTTCAAAAAAAGAAACGCAGGAAATAAGACTGCAAACGGAATCTGATCTGAAGAAAAAAAGTCGAGAAAACAAAGCTTATTCTGCTTATAGGAACATAAATAAATAATCTTGTTTTTTTGAGTTTCATGGTTAGTGCGTATGCTTGTGGGTATAAAATGATTATCAATATTAAAGGAGTTGAGCCTATGAAAGTAATCGTGACTGGAAGAAACCTAGTAATTACTGAAGCAATTAGAGATCAAGTTGAGAAGAAACTTGGTAAGTTCGACAAACTATTTAAAAGTGATGTCGAAGCACACGCTACTTTTAGTACTCAAAAAAATAACCACATCGTGGAGGTGACCATCCCACTTAAGAACGGCACGTTCTTTAGAGCTGAAGGCGTTACAGAAGACATGTACCAATCAATTGATGAAGCGATCGATAAAATCGCAAAACAAATGAACAAACACAAAACTAAAATTGAAAAAAGATTTCATTCGAATGATTCTATAAGATTTGAAGAGCTCCCTGAATCAAATGAAGTGTTTGAAGAACAATCAATCGTTAAGACGAAAAGATTTGGGATCAAACCTATGATGCCAGAAGAAGCGGTTTTACAAATGGAACTTTTAGGCCACGACTTCTTTGTTTTCCTTAATGGAGATACTGAAGAAATCAATGTTGTATATAAAAGAAAAGACGGTGATTTCGGTATCATAGAGCCTTATTTATAAGCGCATCCCATTGACTGAAATCATTCGAAAGAAGTAAAACGTAAGATATATCATTGAATAAAATGTATAAACGTCATGTATAAACTAAAAGGAGACCAAATGGTCTCCTTTTTTAAATGTCATAACGCTTTCAATGTCGAATATGGCCTTATGCTGTTGGTCTTATTAAAAATTCACTTTGATATACTCGACACATTCTTCGCAGATACAGTGATCCTTAAATGCGATGACGTCGAATTCCCCTCTACAGATATTGCAATATTGCGTCAGTTTTTGATGTTTTTCCTTGTCGCTTTTTTTGATTTGATTGGCTTCCACGCGCTTTCCCCCTATGCATTAATGGAAAATTCTTACAATTCATAATAGAATTATAGCATGGCAGTTAAATTCGGTCAATTGATTTTGTCAGAATAATTGTAATATTTTAACTATTTCAAATGCATGAGGAAATTGCATCATTATCGTTTGTTTTTGCTCTTCTTATGCGTGTTATAAATATATTCGGCATAGTTTTTAATCATCAAGCGTTCAGTGTAACTCAGTTCCATTAATTTTTCAGGCTCAAGGATGATGAAAGCTTGATTTGCTTCTTTAATGCTGGCGTAAGGATCTAAAGTGTCATGAACTTTTTCTTCATAGAAAATAGCATTGAGCTCTTCCTTTGGAATATTGAAAATCTCACAAAAAGACAAGAGAAATTCATGGGGCGGTTTTCGCGTGCCTCTTTCATAATTGCTAAGTGTTGTTGCCTCAACATTTAAGAGCTTAGCGGCATCTTTCTGTATCATATCGTGTGCTTCTCTGATTTCTTTCAATTTATAATAGTTGAGCATCACAGTACCTCGCATTAATATTAAATTGAGTTTAGCATATTTTGGTAATTTAACGGGAAAACATGCCGAAATGTGTAGAATTCAACTGATTAATTGACGATTTGTCAATTTTGACTTTATCTAAATGTTATCAATTTGTTCATACAATCGTTCTCTTAATGAAAAAAGTAGATGGTATAATTGACAGTAATGCGTGTTCTTTAAAACCTATAGTTTTTATGATAGAATAAGTTATATGGGTTTAAATCACAAATTCCACACTGAAAAGGAGTGCGCTATGTATATAGAAGCGATAATCTTGGGTCTCATCATAGGATTTGCGCGTAACGGCAGACTTGCCAATTTTTTCGAAGTGCGTTTTAAGGGTTGGGCATTAAGTATTTTGGCTTTTGCTTTATTTTTAATTCCATATTTACTGAGAATTATGGAAAGTCCATTTGAAAAACTTCAAATTTTTCCTTTCCTAGCAATGGTCATATGTGCAGTCATAGCGCTACTCAACTTTGAAAAGAATGGTATGAAGATTCTACTCATCGGCGTCTTGTTGAATTTGGTGGTCATGGGTCTCAATGATTTTAAAATGCCGATCGACGCGATTAAAATGGAGGCACTTGGATTCACTTCATTTATAGAGTCGCTTAAGGACGGTTATGTGGTCAACTATATGCCTATGGATGGTGCACATCCCATCAGCACAATACTCGGAAAGGTCATAGCCTTGCCCGATTTTTACCCACTTAAAAAGGTTTTGAGTGCAGGAGATCTCATCATATCGATTGGCATTGCAGCGATCATTCAATACGAGATGCTGTTGTCATCGCTGAAAAGCAGAGGCTCCATGGTACATTTCTCATACAATACGAAGTTTAGAAGATAAATGAGGAAAGTTGCAAATTCTATAAATAAATTAGCGAATCGAGGAAGATAAGGCATGAGTTTATTAAAATTGATTTTTGGTGATATAAACGAGAAAGAAGTCAAAAAACTGGAGAAGACCGTCGATCAGATAGAAGCGCTTGAAAGCAAGTATGCGGCTATGACAGATCACGAGCTTCAGGATCAAACGGGTATCTTGAAAGGCCGGTTAAAAGGCGGCGAAACACTTGATGACATTCTACCTGATGGGTTTGCCGTTGCAAGAGAAGCCGGTAAGAGAGCGCTTGGACTTAGAGCGTACCGCGTACAGCTTATGGGCGGTATCGTCCTGCATCAAGGTCGTATTTCGGAGATGAAAACTGGTGAAGGTAAGACGTTGGTTGCAACACTTCCAGCATACTTAAACGCACTCAGCGGAGAAGGCGTTCACATCGTCACGGTCAATGATTATCTCGCATCGCGTGATAAGGAATGGATGGGCAAGATCTTTGAATTTATGGGTCTTACAGTTGGCTGTGTCGTTCATGGCGTCGAAGGCGAAGATCGTAGAAATGCCTACCTAGCGGATATTACTTACGGTACAAACAACGAATTTGGCTTTGATTACCTCAGAGACAACATGGTAATGCGTCAAGAGCGCTTGGTCCAAAGACCGCTAAACTACGCTATCGTTGATGAGGTCGATAGTATTTTAGTCGATGAGGCGAGAACGCCACTCATCATATCGGGTGAAAGTGCAAAATCGACAGATCTTTATCGCATCGCGAACATTTTTGCTAAGACGCTTCGTGCAGATGAGGATTTTAAAATTGATGAAAAAGCAAAATCCATAGCCCTTACAGATGGACTCGTTGCCGATAAATTTGGCGATGTCGAAGAAGGCAGTGAAAATAGAAATGGCGTCAAACGTGCTGAAAGCTATTTTGGCATAGAAAACTTGAGTGATCCACAGAATATAGAGATTTCACATCATATCAACCAGGCGATTCGCGCCAACTACTTGATGAGACGCGATGTGGATTATATCGTCAAAGACGGCGAAGTCATCATCGTCGATGAATTTACTGGTCGACTCATGTATGGTAGACGGTATTCAAACGGCCTTCATCAAGCGATTGAAGCGAAAGAGAACATTGAAGTCAGAAAAGAGTCGCAAACTCTTGCTACGATTACATTACAGAACTACTTCCGTATGTATAAAAAGCTTTCAGGCATGACGGGTACAGCTAAGACGGAAGAGGAAGAATTCAGACACATCTACAACATGGACGTCGTCATGATTCCTACAAATAAACCAATTGCACGTCAAGATTTAGAGGATGCTATCTATAAGAATCTCAAAGGCAAGTTCTCGCAGGCGATTAAAGACATTGAAGTAAGACATGCGAAGGGGCAACCGATCCTCGTTGGTACGATCAGTATTGAAACGTCGGAGTTTTTGAGCGGTCTGCTTAAAAAAATGGGCATCAAACATGAAGTTCTCAACGCCAAGCAGCATGATAAAGAATCGGAAATCGTCGCTCAGGCAGGTCGTTTCAATTCAGTTACGATCGCCACAAACATGGCAGGTCGTGGTACGGATATCGTGCTAGGCGGTAACCCAGAATTCTTGGCAAAACGCGATATGATGAAAAAAGGTTATGATGAGCACGTCGTCAACAAAGTGTCTAGTCCAATCATCGGAGAAGATCCAGTTGTCCTTGAAGCGAAACCTGTTTATGATGCACTTTACGCGGCACACAAGCTCGTAACTGACGCAGAGGCGGAGCAAGTCAAAGCAGCGGGTGGATTACACATCATTGGTACGGAGCGCCATGAATCGAGACGTATCGACAATCAATTAAGAGGCCGTGCTGGACGTCAAGGTGACCCTGGTTCAACACAGTTTTATATATCGTTTGAAGACGATTTGATGCGCATGTTCGTTAGCGATCGTGCAAAATCCATCGTTGAGACATTGGGCTTTGAAGAGGACATGCAGCTTGAGAACAAGCTTTTGACGAAATCTATCGAAAATGCTCAGAAAAAAGTGGAAGGTAGAAACTTTGGAATACGTAAGCACGTCCTCCAATACGACGACGTCATGAACCTTCAACGTGAGATCATCTACGGCCAGAGAAACAAAGTGCTCCACGGTGAAGACATTCGCGATAGCATCATGACCATGATCGAGAAAGTGATTGACAATACGATTCCAATCTACACGGAAGGCTATAAATATCCTGAAGAATGGGATTTAAATGGCTTATTCAACCACTTGCATCCGATATTCCTACCACAAGGCGCTGTTAAAATCGATAAAGTAGATGAATTGACAGTGGCTTCACTAAAAGAAATCCTATTTGATGTCGCTAAAAAAGTTTACGAGATCAAAGAAGCGGAAATTGGTGAAGAGCGCATCAGAGAAGTGGAACGCACGATTCTCCTTCGCGTTGTCGACAATCACTGGATCGATCACATCGATGCCATGGATGACCTCAAGCAAGGTATTGGCCTTCGTGCCATCGGTCAACAGGATCCAGTTATGGCCTACAAGATGGAAGGTTTTGATATGTTTGATGAGATGATCACAAACATTCAGGAAGAAACCGTAAAGGCGATGTTCCACGTGACAATCCAAACTGAGACGGAGAGAAAAGCAGTCGCGAAGATTGTCAATGTCTCTGGAACTGGCGATGGCTCTACGACGAAAAAGCCTGTCAAATCGGATAAAAAAGTTGGCAGAAATGACCCATGCCCATGTGGTAGCGGTAAGAAGTATAAAAAATGTCACGGTGCAAATCTAGAGGAATAAACGAGTGAGTCAAGGGTGCCAGGCAGATTGACTCATGAGTCGATCTGCCTGGCACTTTGACTCATTCCCAAATAGACGAGAGGCCAGATTTGAGATTTTCACTTCTGGCCTTCTTAAATGAAGAGGTGTAGGATGATATTACTAGAAAGATTAAGTAGAGATGTAAAAAAACTAAAAGCGTTAATCGCCGAGCTTGAGGTGTCACTTTGACCTCGCTAATGTCAGATATCGCATAGAAGAGATTGAGATGGATATGACTGCGCCAGATTTTTGGAACGACAACGAATCGGCTCAGTCCAAACTGAAGTTTCAGAAAGCCCTTAAAAATAAACTTGAAAAATATGACGATTTGTATGGCCGAATCGATGAGCTTGAGGGCTTGATCGAGATGGCGCTCCTGGATTCGGACGATTCGTTTGAAGCTGAAGTGGAGACGACCTATGATGCGATTTTAGAAGTCTATGAAAAAGTCGTTCTAGAAACGCTATTAAAAGGCGATTATGACGCAAACAGCGCCATCCTTTCGATCCATGCTGGTTCAGGTGGAACGGATGCGCAAGATTGGGCGGCTATGCTGCTTCGCATGTACAAAAGGTGGGGAGAACGTCGCGGTTATACCGTCAAGACGCTGGATCTTCAAGACGATACGGAAGCGGGCATCAAGAGTGTTTCCTTGCTGTTTGAGGGGCTCAACGCCTACGGCTTTTTAAAGTCGGAAAAAGGCGTCCATCGCATCGTCAGAATCTCACCTTTCGATTCATCTGGAAAGCGTCACACGTCTTTTGCATCTGTGGATGTCATGCCTGAACTCGACGATTCTGTCATGATCGACATCAACCCTGAAGATTTGAAAGTGGATACGTACCGTTCAGGCGGTGCGGGTGGTCAGCACGTCAACACCACGGATTCTGCCGTCAGAATCACGCACTTACCAACTGGTGTCGTCGTTCAGTGTCAAAATGAACGGTCACAAACCTCCAATAAAGCAACCGCTATGAAAATGCTCATGGCAAAACTCATCGAACTCAAAGAACGCGAACATAAAGATAAGATAGAAGATTTGGCGGGCGATTACTCGCAGATCACATGGGGCAGTCAAATTCGCTCTTATGTGTTCCATCCGTATAACCTCGTCAAAGACCATCGCACAAATGCAGAGATGGGTAACATTCAAGCGGCCATGGACGGTGAAATCGATCTGTTCATCGACGCCTATTTAAAGGAGGCAAGTTCACATGACTTTAAAATCGACAACTAATTTAGAGGCTGGTACAGTCGCGAACACAAATGCAACGACAGCAGCAGTGCCAACAGCACCAACAGCACCAACAGCACCAACAGCAGCACCAACAGCATCAGCTGAAGCAACCACAGGCATCAACACGGCGGCATTTAAAAAGCTCATCATCTCACAACTCGCAAAAGAGCTGTCTCTTAAGACGTCACAAGTTGAAACGACAGTAGCCCTCATCGATGAAGGCAACACGATCCCTTTTATCGCGCGTTATCGTAAAGAGGCGACAGGTGGCATCAGCGATGAGGTACTCAGGGATTTTGACGACAGACTCAAATATCTGAGAAATCTTCAATCGCGTAAAGAAGAAGTCATCCGCATCATCGAAGAGCAAGGCAAACTCACTCCAGAACTTAAAGCGGATATTGAAAAAGCGACAGTGCTTCAGACTGTGGAGGACTTATATAGACCATTCAAGCAAAAGAAAAGCACACGCGCATCGAAAGCTATTGAAAGAGGTCTTGAGCCGCTTGCAGACGTTATCTGGCTACAAGAGCTTACTGAGGGAGACATTCGTCACATCGCTGAAGGCTTCATCAACCTGGAAAAGGACGTCAAAACGGCCGACGATGCACTCGCAGGTGCTATGGATATCGTGGCGGAACGTATTTCAGACGATCCGGACAACAGGGCATTCATCAGAAAAATGACTCTAGCCCAAGGGGTTATTGAATCCGTGGCGACAAACGAAGCGGAATCTTCTGTTTTCGAAATGTACTATAAGTATTCAGAACCTGTTGTGAAAATGGCAAATCACCGCATCCTCGCACTGAATCGTGGCGAGGGCGAAAAGATGCTCAAAGTCAAACTCATCAGCCCAGATGCATTGATATTGGAGCAGCTTCATAAAGCCGTCATCAAAAATTCGAAGGCGATTACAACGCCACTGCTTATATCAGCACTTGAAGACAGCTACAAACGCCTCATCTCGCCATCCATCGAACGCGAAGTCCGCACGATGCTTACGGAGCGCGCAGAAGAAGAAGCCATCAAAGTGTTTGGTAAAAATACAAAATCGCTCCTACTAGTCGCTCCAGTTAAAGATGCACGCGTCTTAGCAGTTGATCCAAGTTTCCGTACAGGTTGTAAGCTCGCCGTGCTTGATGAAACGGGCAAGCTCCTTGAATACGCGACCATTTATCCAAATGCCCCACAAAACAAAGTGGAAGAAGCAAAAGTGAAACTCACAGAGCTCATCCAGAAGCATAAAGTCAATTTAATCTCGATAGGCAATGGCACGGCATCCCGTGAGACGGAACAGCTTGTAGCTGGACTGATCAGCACGCTGAAGGAAGAAGTCTACTATACCATCGTCAGTGAAGCGGGTGCTTCTGTGTATTCGGCATCAAAACTCGCAACGGAAGAATATCCTGATATCGACGTTTCCATCAGAGGTGCGATTTCTATCGGCAGAAGACTGCAAGACCCACTTGCTGAGCTCGTCAAAATCGATCCAAAGAGCATCGGCGTCGGACAATATCAACATGACGTCAATCAAAAAAGACTCGAAGAACAACTTACAAACGTCGTCGAAGACTGCGTCAACAGCGTCGGCGTCGATCTCAATACAGCAACGCCTTCATTGCTCAGCTATGTTTCGGGCATCTCATCGCTACTTGCGAAAAACATTGTCGCCTACCGTGATGAAAACGGTAAATTCAAATCGCGTAAGGAACTTCTCAAAGTCAAACGCCTCGGCGACAAAGTCTACGTTCAAGCAGTAGGCTTCTTAAGAATCCCTAAAGCGACCAACCCGCTAGACAATACCGCCGTACATCCTGAAGCCTATGAAGCGACAAAAAAACTTCTCGATACGCTTGGCTACAAAACCAAAGACATCGAATCAGGCGCAGTAAAGGACATCACTGACAAAGTGATTCTCTACTCTGGCATCATGGGCAACCAGCCGGATTCGACCAAATATCAAGCGGGTGTTGAAAAGCTTTCACAGCAGCTCGACATTGGCGTCATGACCCTAAAGGACATCATCGATGAGATCAAAAAGCCGGGTAGAGATCCACGTGAAGAGATGCCAAAGCCAGTATTTAGAAGCGATATACTCAAAATGGAAGACCTTCAAGTCGGCATGATCATGCACGGTACCGTAAGAAATGTCGTAGACTTTGGCGCATTTGTCGATCTTGGCGTGAAGCAAGACGGCCTCGTTCACATCTCTGAGATTTGCGACCGATTCATCAAACACCCAATGCAAGTTTTATCCGTCGGTGATACGGTCAAAGTTCAGATACTCAGTTTAGACCTCGTCAGAAATAAAATTGGACTCACGATGAAGAATCTGAAGGAGACGTAAAATTTCCTCGTGCGATTTAAATTCAAAAGTGCTATAATTTATTTAGTGATACGAAATATTATGCCTTAGGGGGACAACCATGTTATTGATCAAGAATGCCAAGATCTACACGATGGCAGACGAAATAATTGAGAATGGATGCATTTTAGTTGAAGACGGCAAAATCAAAGAAGTTGGTACGGACTGTGTGGCACCACTTGACGCTGAGGTGATTGACGCAGCCGGCATGAACGTATTTCCAGGCTTTATCGACGCACATTGTCACATCGGCATGTGGGAAGAGGGCATTGGCTTTGAAGGGGCCGATGGCAATGAAATGACCGATCCCATCACACCAAATATGCGCGCGATCGACGCACTCAATCCAAGAGATGAAGCATTTGAAAACGCCATCAAAGGTGGTGTCACAACTGCGGCAACTGGACCAGGTAGTGCAAACGTCATCGGCGGCGTATTTTCAGTGGTTAAATTACATGGCAACCGAATTGATGACATGATCGTAAAGGAAACTTTAGCGATGAAATGCGCATTTGGCGAGAACCCTAAACGCGTCTATAACGATAAAAAAATGACGCCGTCCACACGTATGGGAACGGCGGCAAAGCTTAGAGAAACACTTGCAAAAACAGTTGAATATCGCGATAAAAAATTGGCAGCTGCTGGCGATGCGAGCAAGATGCCAACTTATGACATGAAACTCGAAGCGATGTTACCCGTCATCAATAAGGAAATACCACTTAAGGCACATGCACACAGAGCGGACGATATCTTTACATCCATCAGAATCGCAAAGGAATTTGATGTGCTGTTGACGCTTGAACACTGTACGGAAGGTCATTTGATTGCGGATCAACTCGCTAAGGAAGGCTATCCTGCGATTATCGGTCCATCATTCGGCAACAAGTCAAAGTTTGAGCTCAATCAAAAGACATTTGACACGCCTGGCATCATGCACAAAGCAGGGGTAAAAATCGCCATTATGACAGACAGCCCCGTGATACCGCTCGAGTATTTGCCAATGTGTGCTGCACTTGCTCACAAAGCAGGACTGGATGAAATGGAAGCTTTAAAATGCATCTCCATCAACGCTGCAGAAATCCTCGGCGTAGACGATCGCATTGGTTCAATTGCAGTTGGCAAAGATGCCGACCTCGTCATCTGGAATGGCCATCCTTTCGATTTACAAGCGACTGTATCCCATACTTTAGTGAATGGAAAAGTCGTGTACCAAAAATAACATGCCTTCACTCTACCTATTCCCGCGCTCAAGAGCATGGGGATAGGTTTTTTTTACGAGGAAATTGCATAATGGAAGGCGTTGTTATACAATATAGTGAGCAATTGACGCATGATGGCTGTCATGTCTTTTGTGATTTGATATTATTAACAAGGAGTAAAATATGCAAATAGAACTAAAATCACTGGACGACACAAAGCGATTTGCGCAGTGGCTCGTCAAACATATAGATCGTGGCCAAGTCATCTGCCTCGTAGGCGATTTGGGCGCAGGCAAAACGACCTTTACCCAGTTTTTATGTAAAGAATTAGGCGTTCAGGATTATATCACAAGTCCGACCTTTAATCTCATGAATTCGTATACTGGCACGCTCAATGGGGAACCTATCGATATTCACCACTTTGACGTATACCGTATCTTTGCTACGGACGAGATGTTCGAGATTGGCTTTGATGATTTTTTATACGGTGAGGGTATCAGCATTGTCGAATGGGCAAATCAAGTGGCAGACATGATTCCAAAAGACAGTATTTGGATCACATTGACGTTAACACTTGATGGAAAAAGGGTATTAACCTATACAGGTCAAAACTTTGAGGGAGAATTTAAGTGAAATCATTGATTATAGATACATCATCGACTGCAGCAAGCGCGGCACTCGTAGAAGACGGCAACATGATAGGTGACGTGTTCGTCAATGACAAGGCGACACATTCACAAAAATTGATGCCGATTGTCCACGAACTTTTGACGCAAACGGGTACAAAAATTTCAGATATCGATGCTTATTACGTGTGTGAAGGACCTGGATCATTCACGGGCGTTCGCATTGGTATAGCTACTGTAAAGGGCTTTGCTCAACCATTCAATAAACCCGTGTATACGTTTCCAAGCATGTTTCTCATTGCCAGCGGCGCTAAGCGCCACGACGGGCTAATCGTTCCCGTGATCGATGCCAAACGCGAAGAAGTTTACTATGGCGTCTATTCTTGGGACGATGGTTTTTTATCTACATTGGAAGAGGGCGTTGAGTCATTGGAACAGCTCTTGACTTATTTGGAAGAAAAATATCCTGGGCAGAATATCTTGCTATTGGGTGATGCGATTACGTCGTACCCTAATGTATTTGAAAATCACGAGACGTTTCTCCTGGGCTCAAGTACAGAAGGTGTACCGAAAGCGTCCGATTTAGCGATTGCTTCATTGGCTGTCGATGAATCGTCCACCGTTTACAGCGCAAAGGCGAACTATATGAGAAAGTCTCAAGCAGAAAGGGATCGTTGATATGCTGAAGACTAGAAAAATGACACTAGAAGATGTGGATCGCGTCCATGAGATAGAGGTGCAATCATTTCAAACGCCATGGACAAAAGAGGCTTTCCACAACGAAATCGTATCGAACACATTGGCCGAATATATCGTTTTGCTTTATGAAGATCGTATCATCGGTTATGGTGGCATGTGGCTGATCGTAGATGAGATCCATATCACCAATGTCGCATTGGTAACAGATTTTAGAGGCAAAGGCTATAGCAAGGTCCTGATTCGCGCTTTAATTCAATATGGACAGGAGCGTCAGTTCAACCATATGACTTTAGAGGTGCGAGAGAGCAATCACGTCGCCATAGCACTCTACGAGCAATTTGGCTTTGTGAGTGTCGGCAAACGACCGAAGTATTATATAGACACTGGCGAAGATGCGCTGGTGATGTGGAAGGAATTAAAATGAACGAAAAAATAATAACGCTCGCAATAGAAACATCATGTGATGAAACAGCATGTGCCATATTAGAAAATGGTCGAACCATTCTTTCAAACGAAGTATATACACAAATTGAAATCCATCAGAAATTCGGCGGCGTCGTTCCAGAGATTGCATCGAGGAATCACCTTGAAAAGATCTCAGAAATCATAGAAAAAGCGCTACGCGATGCGAACATCACCTTTGAGGAAGTGGATCAAGTCGCAGTGACCTATGGGCCAGGGCTAGTCGGCGCGTTACTCGTCGGTCTTTCAACGGCAAAAGCATTGGCGTATGCGCTTGATAAGCCGTTGATACCTGTCAATCATATCGAAGGGCATGTTGCTGCAAACTACATCGCGCATCCAGAACTCAAACCACCGTTTGCCTGTTTGATCGTGTCTGGCGGTCATACACATCTTGTCGACGTAAAAGATTACGCC
Source organism: Acidaminobacteraceae bacterium (assembly GCA_942493125.1). Lineage (GTDB taxonomy): Bacteria > Bacillota > Clostridia > Peptostreptococcales > Acidaminobacteraceae > Fusibacter_C. The sequence continues at coordinate 2,329,153 of OW818667.1, forward strand.
ATATTTGAGATTATAGGTCGCACACGTGATGATGCAGCGGGCGAAGCTTTTGATAAAATTGCTAGAACACTTGGTTTAGGCTATCCAGGTGGACCGCTTATCGATAAGCTCGCAAAAGAAGGTAATGTGCATGCAATAGATTTTCCTAGGGCGATGCTTGAACATGATAGTCTCGACTTTAGTTTTAGCGGCTTAAAATCAGCTGTACTGAATTATCTGAACAGCTGTAAAATGAAAGGCATCACAATCAATGTACCCGATGTGTGTGCGAGTTTTCAGCACGCCGTCGTGCAGGTTCTAAAGATAAAGGCACAGCAGGCTCTTGCACAGACCGGCTACGACACGCTGGTGCTCGCAGGTGGCGTTGCCGCCAATAGCTCATTGCGTGACGTGTTGGGTGAGATAGAAGGTATCAAGCTCTATTATCCACCTACCTTACTTTGTACAGATAATGCCGCAATGATCGGGTGTGCTGGATATTATGCAGCAAAGGCGGGTCATGTTGGAACGCTGCTTACAAATGCTGTGCCAAATCTCAAAATCGGTGAACAAAAATTCTAAGTTTTCTGACTCGTAAACAGCATGTGACTTAAATATAATGATAGAAGCATAAAAAATGGGACTCACGTCCCATTTACTTTTTTGCCATAAAATATTGATAAATTTTACTAAAACTGATTATGTAAACCGAATGTGTATAAAGATATTCATGTACTAAAATCAGTACATTTGTGGATAAAATTGTGGATACTGTGGAGCATTAACGAATATCCCAATTCCGTTCTGGATGAGTTGTGGACAAACCTGTGTAAAATAGTGGATAACTCAAGTTTTGTGTGGATTAAATGTATTATATACAAATATATAGATGAAAATGCATAATTATTATTCAGATTATCGGTTACCATAATAAAATGAGTGTTGCCAAAAAAATGCGTGTTGACCAAAATAAAATGAACGAATAAAAAAAATGAGCCTGATTTCAGACTCATCCTATTATGGAATGATGCAATTTCCTATTTATTGAGATTTTACGATTTTTACCTTGTAGATTGGTTTTCAATTGCGATATAGAATTTAGCCTTCAATACCTAAAGTGTTCAAGTAATTCATAATATCGGCAATAGACATAAATTGTTCAGCAACATCATCTGGAATTTCAATTTCAAATTCATCTTCAATGGCCATAATGATTTCTACAGCATCTATTGAATCGATGTCCATGCTATCAAACGATGTGTCTTGTTTAATATCACTTGGATCGATGACACTCAATTGCTCAACGATTATTGCCTTTATTTTCTTAAACATAGGTTCCTCCTAAAATTGTGAAAAGTGCGAAATAGTTCGCTAACTAGTTTTAATTATAATGAAAAAATGAAATTTGTCTACCTAGTTTTTAGTTATTTTGAACTAGGACTTTTGAACAAATTATAATAAGTCTAACAATTCATCCATTTCCAAGTAGAGCACTTCAATTTCTTCCTTAAGCTTCTGAATCTGCTGTTGTGTTTTAAGTGCCAATGCATGATCAAGATAAACAGCCGGTTCGCACAGTTCGAGTTCCAGCTTATGAAGTTGCTCTTCAGATGTCGTGATTGTTTGTTCAAGTTCAGAAAGTGCGAGCTTTTGCTTTTTAACTTCACCTTTTTTTTCTTTTTCTTTTCGTGCAATTTCTTTTTGTTTCGTTTTAGTCAGTTCGGGTTCCTGTGGCAAATCGACATTTAAAGCATTCAGTTCAACCAGCTTCTGCTGATAATAATCGTAATTGCCCCAATAAACGTCAACGCCTTCAGGTGAAAGCTCAAAGATTTTCGTGCAGATCTTGTTTAAAAAGTAACGGTCATGCGAAATCGTCATCATCGTGCCATCATAATTGAGGAGTGCTTCTTCCAGCGTCTCTTTTGAATAGATGTCCAAGTGGTTCGTTGGTTCATCTAGAAAAAGGAGATTGGAAGCAGATAGCATGAGCTTAAGTAGGGAAACCCGTCCACGCTCGCCACCACTCAATTGATTGATTTTCTTTTCGATGTCGTCACCACTGAATAAAAACGCACCAAGCAAACTACGTACTTCAGTCAGCGTAAGCTTTGGGTTGTCATCGTGAATCTCTTCCAAAACCGTGTTGTCCAAGTTGAGGGTATTGAGCTCTTGGTCGTAGTAACCAGGAATAATATGATGCCCCCATAATAGCTCACCGGTTTCTACGTCAATTGAGCCTAAGAGCATCTTAAATAGTGTGGTTTTACCTACGCCGTTTGGACCGATGAGACCGATTCGATCGCCTTTGTAGATTTCAAAATTGACGCCACTGAATATGGTTTTATCGCCATATGCCTTAGCCAAATCACGGGCGACTAGAACGTCTTTACCACTTTTGACGCCTGTTTTCAAATCGATTTTAAAGTGGGCATTGAAGAGCTTCGGTTGTTCGACGAGCTCCATGTGCGCAAGACGCTTTTCTCTGGATCGTGCGCGCTTTGCCAATTTTTCAGTACCGCGTTCTTTAAATTTTCTAACGAGCGTTTCTTGTTTTACAAGTTCTCTTTGTTGTGTCTCATACTTCTTAAGTTCCGCTTCAAAGATTGCTTTTTTTTGAATCATGAACTGCGTATAGTTACCGTTGTAAGCAGTAAGCTCACAGTCTTCGATTTCAAAGATGCGCGTCGTGATTTGGTCCAAAAAGTATCTGTCGTGCGAAATCATGACGATCGTTCCAGGATAATCGTGCAAAAATCCCTCGAGCCATTTGATGGCGGCGATGTCGAGGTGATTGGTGGGTTCGTCCAGAAAGAGAATATCAGGTTTTTTAAGCAATAGTCTCGCTACGCCTACGCGTGACTTCTGCCCACCACTGAGCTGATTGATTGGCCTATTGTACTCAGCTTCAGTAAAACCAAGCCCTGAAAGGACGCCTCGTATTCTACTGCTGATGGAATAACCGTCAAGTTGGTCAAATTTTTCTTGAAGATGGCTATAGGTATCTAATATTGAATCGCTATGATCATCCTGCATCTGTACTTCTATCGCCCTGAGTTGTTGCTCGATTGCATAAATATCAGAGAAGACCTCTTCACAATAATCGTAAGCAGAATGCGAAATGTCAAGATTGGTATTCTGTTCAAGATAGCCGATTGTCATCTCACGCGCTATGAAAAGCTCGCCAGAATCTTTTGATTCAATACCCATAAGGATTTTCATGAGCGTTGTTTTGCCAGCACCATTGACGCCAATAAGGCCGATCTTATCTTTGGCATTGACTGTAAATCCCACATCTTCTAAAATTGGTTTAACACCGAAGGTTTTGTTCACTCCGGTACAGGAAAGTGCTATCATAAGAACCTCTTTTTATATTAGGAAATCGCATATTCCAATTTATTTGTATTTTTTACATGTAAATTCCATATAAATTTATCAAAATGGATGTAAGTCACTAGATATTATAACGTAAATCATATAAAATAAAAAGAGATTCGAGCGTCTAAATGTCTTGTTAAGTATTTGACAGTCTTTCGTTTGAAGTGGTATAATTCAATATAATAGTTTTTACAATGAGGTGAAAAAATGAAGGATAAGAATATCTCGGTTGCAGTAATTAGACGGTTACCAAAATACCACCGTTATTTAAAAGAAATGCTGGACAATGATATAAAGAGAATCTCATCAAAAGAACTTAGTAAAATGATCGGCTTCACAGCTTCTCAGATCAGACAGGATCTCAACAATTTCGGAGGCTTTGGCCAGCAAGGATACGGCTATAACGTCGAGGATCTTTATAACGAAATAGGTAAAATTCTTGGTTTGACAAGAGAATACAATGTCGCCATAGTTGGAGCGGGAAATCTTGGACAAGCACTCGCAAATTACTCAAGCTTTGATAAGCTTGGTTTTAAATTGCAAGCTATGTTCGATGTCAATCCAAAATTGATCGGTTTAAAAATCAACAATGTCAAAGTGCTCGATATGGATCAATTTGAAGATTTTGTTAAATCAAACAATGTTGAAATCGTCTACATATGTACAAGCAGAGATGGCGCACAAAACGTTGCTGATAAGATTCAAAAGACTGGTGTCAGAGCAATTTGGAATTTTGCACCCGTAGATTTGAAAATTAAGCCTGGTGTTATTGTGGAAAACATTCATTTGATTGACAACTTACTCACAGTTTCCTATTTCTTAAAAGAAAAGATTGAAAAGTAGTCAAATTTTTTTGTTCGATAAAAAAAACAAACAAGTTAGTGGGATAAGGGATGACCTTATTCCTTTTTTTTGTTAAAATGTAAGATAGGGATAACAGAGATTTTAAAAAATACAGGGAGGTTTAAAATGAAAGAAGTTGTTATAGTTAGTGCAGTACGTACAGCGATTGGTTCATTTGGCGGCACACTTAAAGATATTACGCCAGCGGAACTCGGTGCAACTGTCATAAAAGGTGCGCTTGAGAAGATCAATCTCGCACCTGAACAAGTTGAAGAAGTCATTTTAGGTTCAGTGATTCAAGCTGGTTATGGCCAAGGCGTTGCACGTCAGGCATGGGTAAAAAATGGATATCCAGTTGAAATACCATGTACGACGATCAACATGATCTGTGGTTCAGGACTTAAAGCGGTATCTTTGGCTTATCAAGCTATCGTATCAGGAGATACCGACGTCATCATCGCTGGTGGTACAGAAAATATGAGTATGGCGCCATATGTTATCAAAAGCGGTAGATGGGGACAAAGAATGGGTAACGGAGAACTCTATGACACTATGGTCATGGATGGCTTGTGGGATGCATTCAACAACTACCACATGGGTGTAACGGCAGAAAACGTTGCAACAAAGTGGGACATAACAAGAGAAGAACAAGACGAGCTTGCGTATCATTCACAGAGAAAAGCAGCTGAAGCCAGATTATCAGGAAGATTCAAAGACGAAATCATCCCAGTGATGATTCCAAATAGAAAAGGTGATCCGACACGTTTTGAAGACGATGAATATATAAAAGAGACGACACCAGAAAAGTTAGCGGCACTTAGACCTGCATTTAAAAAAGAAGGCGGTACGGTAACAGCTGGTAACGCATCAGGTATCAACGATGGCGCATCAGTCGTCGTGCTTATGAGTAAAGAAAAAGCAGATGAACTCGGACTCAAACCACTTTGTACGATCGTATCGCACGCATCAGCAGGTGTGGATCCTAAGATAATGGGTATTGGACCTGTTCCAGCTACTAAAAAAGCACTAGCAAAAGCTGGCCTTACAGTAGAAGATCTAAGTTTGATTGAAGCAAATGAGGCGTTTGCCGCACAAGCACTTGCTGTTGGCAAGGAACTTGGCTTCAATAAGGAAATCGTCAATGTAAATGGTGGCGCAATCGCACTTGGTCATCCAATTGGCGCATCTGGTAACAGAATTCTTGTCACATTGATTCATGAACTCATCAAGCGCGATGGCAAATACGGCTTAGCGACACTTTGTATCGGTGGCGGTATGGGTGAAGCTATCATTATCAAAAGATAGTATTATGCAATTTCCTTTTATGCAACTTCCTCAGATGAGGTTAAGGGGTGCGTATGGCAAATTATACGCGTGAAATCGCGCATATGTTGGATCGTCTGAACATAAAGACAGTGTCACAAGATAAAGAGGGTTACTTCAGAAATCACCTAAAAGTAAAAATCAATTTGTTAGAGATGCTTATGATCAAGCAGATTGGCGAGCATGGTGAAATCAGATTAAATCAACTTATCAAAGTGATGGAAGTCGATCGCAACCTCGTGACGACAACCCTTAAAAGATTGATTGGCCTTAAATTGCTGCAAAAAAAACCGGATGGTATAGATGGGAGAGGTCAAATCATTTCGATGTTGCCATTGGGTAGGGAACTTTATCAAGACTTGCTCAAAGAACAGCAGCTCGAACTGGATTTTATTTTAAATGACGTAACCATCAACGAAGAAAAAACGATTCTTAAGTTTATCAGTAAAATGGTACAAGTCCATACGGATAAATACGAAATTAAATAACGGATTTCAAATGATTTTTAAAGCGGCGTTCAATTTGTGAACGCCGCTTTTTTTGCAGGTTTAATAAAGAATTATTGCAAAAAAAAAATTTGCGAGGGCAATTTTGTTAAGTTGTTAATAATTAGACATGGAAAAGAAGCCAAATTTCAAAAATATCTCTTGATGTTATGAAATTAAAGGCGTACAATCAAGCTTGCTTATATTTGTGGTAATGGAGGAATTATGGATAATACGATTATTCAATCAGCCGATCAACTTATGCAACTTGTCGGATTGGTTATTTTAGCAGGACTAATATTCACGAAAATCAGTCATATAGTGAAGTTGCCAGATGTGGTACTTTATATTTTTGCAGGGATTTTACTGGGACCAAACATACTGAACTGGGTCAATATCAGCACGTACCCTGTGGAAAATCAGTTAATCCTTTCGTTTGGCGCTGCCTATATTTTATATGATGGTGGACGAGAGATTGATTTGAAGATACTCAATAAAGTAAAAGTTTCAGTTGGCTTGTTATCGACGGTAGGCGTCTTTATTTCGACAATCATCGTAGGTGTATGCGCAAAAATCGTCTTTGATATCCCTTTGGAATATGCATTGCTCATGGGTTCAGTTATCGCATCAACGGATCCTTCTGTTTTGGTGCCACTCTTTAAGAAAATGAAAATCAGCAACAAATTGAAACAGACGATCATCTCAGAATCTGCTTTCAACGATGCGGCAGGTGCCGTTGTGACGTTCTCGATCCTTGGCGTAATCATGGGTGGTGAATTCTCGGTTTCTGAAAGCATGTTAGAGCTATTCAAAACAATAACAGGTGGCTTGTTCGTAGGTGCGACAATCGGATATTTGACGCATTTACTCATCGATGAAAAAAAGAAGGGGCTACTCAAAGACCATACTGCCGAGCTGATATTGGTATCGGTCATTGGAGCGTATCTGATCGCCAATCATTTTGGGTTTAGCGGATTCATGGCTGTCTTTATTGTAGGGATGTTCTGTGGGAATAAAAAAATGTTTGACTTCTGGATCCCAGAAGAGTCATTTCAGACGCATTTGCGCTTTAAAGAAATTCTTACAATCATTCTAAGAATGATGATCTTTGTATTGTTAGGCACACACCTTGATTTTCAAAATCTGCTTGCCAACTTATGGCCAACGCTGATCATCGTCGGTGTTTTGATTTTTATAGCGAGACCGATATCAGTCATATTTTGTGTTATCGGTGATAAAAAGGCACAGTGGACATGGAAAGAAATCGTCTATATGATGTGGGTACGTGAAACCGGTGTTATTCCTGCGGCACTTGCCGGTATGCTCATGACTTCTGGTGTCCTTCACGCTGACATCATATCGTCCGTAACATTTGCCACGATTCTAGTGACACTCACATTCCAAGCGAGCACCTCGGGATTCCTCGCTAAAATTTTGAAATTGGAAGAGTAAAAATAGTGCATATAAATTAAACTATATTATAGAAGAAAAATAAAAAAGGGACTTCCATTTGGAAGTCCCTTTAAGTTTAATTATTATTCAGGTTGTGGTGCGTCAACTGGACAAACGTTAGCGCAAGCGCCACAATCGATACAGTCAGCGTTGATTACGTAGATGCTGTCACCAGCTGAAATTGCGTTTACTGGACATTCTGGCTCACAAGCGCCACATGAAATACAAGAATCGTTAATTACGTACATAATAGAACCTCCCAATTTAAATTAAGTGTGAAAAACCTTTGAAATTACATCGGATAAAGATGATGCAATTTCATACCTCATTATAATACCCTTGTTAATAAAAGAACAACGTCATATAAAAAATAAATGGTCATTTTAGTTCAAATACAATGATAATCATTATTAATATATAGACAGCTTTTTTTGAAATTGTATTGGATTTATATTTCAAATTCATAAAATGAAGCAGTTTAACGGGATGGAAAACGTCCTATAGGGCCTTCAAAAATACGTTCATTATTTCAAAAAGTTTATAGATTTAAAACGCTTTATGGTTTACACTATAGGTGGATTGTGTTAAGATTAAAACGTTAAAGAGATTAATATTTTTTTAACAAACTTAACGCAAAAAGGTAAGAGGCCGTAAGGGCTTAAAGGGAAACCTTATATCATTTTTTTAAAAGGAGATATTCGATATGAGCTACATTCATGAGGTATTTGAGCAAGTCAAAGCTAGAAATGCAGAGCAACCAGAATTCTTACAAACAGTTGAAGAAGTATTTAAATCTTTAGAGCCTGTTATTGCGAAACATCCAGAGTTTGTTAAAGCTAATCTTCTCGCTAGAATGGCAGAACCAGAAAGACAAATTATGTTTAGATGCCCTTGGGTTGATGACAAAGGCGAACTTCAAGTCAACAGAGGCTTCAGAGTTCAATTTAACGGCGCTATCGGACCTTACAAAGGTGGTATCAGATTCCACAAAACAGTTAACCTTAGCATTATCAAGTTCTTAGGTTTTGAGCAAACTTTCAAAAACTCTTTAACTGGCCTTCCAATCGGTGGCGGTAAAGGTGGTTCTGACTTCGATCCAAACGGCAAGTCAGATGCTGAAGTTATGAGATTTTGCCAAAGCTTCATGACTGAATTATATAGACATATCGGACCAGACGTAGACGTTCCAGCTGGCGACATTGGTGTTGGCGGTAGAGAAGTTGGTTACATGTACGGTCAATACAGAAGAATCAAAGGCGCTTTCGAAAATGGCGTGTTCACTGGTAAAGGCATCTCTTACGGTGGTTCATTAATTAGACCAGAAGCAACTGGTTTTGGTGTTACTTACTTTACAAGAGAAATGTTGAAAGCTAATGGCGAAGACATTAAAGGTAAAACATTTGCACTTTCTGGATTCGGTAACGTATCTTGGGGTACTGCAATGAAAGTTACTGAACTTGGTGGTAAAGTTATCACAATTTCAGGTCCAGACGGATACATCCATGATGAAGCTGGCTTAGATGCTGAAAAAGTTGAATTCATGTTAGACCTTAGATCTTCAGGTAAAGACATCGTTGCACCATATGCTGACAAATTCCCAGGTTCTAAGTTCTATGCTGGACAAAAACCATGGGGCGTTAAAGCTGACGTTGTTATCCCATGTGCGGTTCAAAACGAAATCAGAATCGACGATGCTAAAATCATCGTGGCTAACGGCACTAAATTCGTATGTGAAGCAGCTAATATGCCATGTACAAACGAAGCAGTTGACTACTTTATGGAGCACGGTGTAATCGTTGGTCCTTCAAAAGCAGCTAACGCTGGTGGCGTTGCAACTTCTGCTCTTGAAATGAGCCAAAACTCTATGAGATACTCATGGACTGCAGAAGAAGTAGATGCTAAACTTGACCAAATCATGGTTAACATCCACAGAAACTCTATGGAAGCTGCTGCAGCTTATGGCTTAGGCTATAACTTAGTTGCTGGCGCAAACATTGCTGGTTTCTTAAAAGTAGCTGACGCTATGATGCAACAAGGTAACTACTAAGAGTTAAGCATCAAAATATATGTTAAGACCAAGGGAATCTCGAGAGAGGTTCCCTTTTTTATTTGGCTTTCAGGTAATTTTGCAATTTCTATAGGCAATTATGCAATTGCCATAGGTATTTATGCAATTTTCATCGTAATTGTACAATGTTCATGTTTATTAAAATGTAACAACAAAAAACCAGTAAAAAATTACTTTGTTGTATAATGCCACCCATTTGCTATAATAAGATTATTAAAAAGTAATAAACAGGAGGTCAAAGTGATTAACGAAACAAACGTCCTATTGAAGGAAGTTATCGAACTCCCATTATTTGAATTCTCAAAGCTCTTGACGACACACGAGGCACTGACGCATCAAGTTTCCTCTGTCAACATCATGCTCGATAAAACGATTATCAATTGGATTGGACAAGACGGACAAATGATCCTCACAACGGGTCAAATGTTCGAAAAAATGCCGATTGTTGAGCAAATCGAATTATTCAAATCCATTGCGCAGCGCAATGTATCGGCCGTGTTCATAAAGGTAACGCCTTATATTGAAGCGCTTTCTCAGGAAGTGTTAGACGTTTGTAGTGAGATCAATTTACCTGTAATCGACCTAAATTATGAAGTATCATTCACCGAGATTTTTTCAACTGTCTATAGTTTGATGTTCGCAAGACAATCTGCAGTTCTCGAACGCGTCGAGACGCTTCATAAAGATACCATGAACGTCGTCATCAACGGCGGCAATATTGATGACGTTTTAAAGAGCATCCACAAGACGATCGTCTCGCCAGTATTTATAAGAGACTATTATTTTGAAGACACTTATTTTATAAAAAATGCTTTTGAAGACGATTATGCGCTACTCTATGAAAATATAGAAGGCATTCAACTCGATGGCAAAAACTCGAAGCTTATTTGGGATACTGTACCGTTTAAAGAGACGGAAATTGAACGCTTGATCGTCCCAATTTTCGTGAAGAATCAAGTCTTTGGTCATATTGTGACCTATGGCAAAGAACATGCGATTTCAAATTATGACAAACTTGGCCTCGAAGGGGCATCAAATATCATCGCACTTGAATTTCTCAAAAAAATATCTGTTCAGGAAGTGGAAAACAAATACAAACTCGAATTCTTTGACGATTTGATTTCACTTGATGAAATCAGACGTACTAAAGCTGTTGAGCGCGCATCAAACTTCCGATTCTCAGAAAGTGCCTACTATGTGATTATGGATATTAACGTCTATAGCAAGCATATGGCAGACGATTCAGAAAAAGCGCTAAAAATCGCCTATTTGATTGAGATGATCTGCAAAGACATGGGCAGGTCCTACATGATCTTAAACAAAAGCGATCGCATTTTCTTGCTCGTCATGCTGAAGGAAGGCGAAAATGCGCCAATCGTTCGTCGTTATGTAAAATATATCTATGAAATATTGAAATCCAAGATGAAAAAATACCAGACGCAAATAGGTGTCGGGAGAATCTATAAAGGTCTGAATCAAGTGCATAAGAGCCTCCAAGATGCATCCAAAGCCCTTGAAGCAGCTATGTACTATATCGGAGAGGATATTGTCCTTTTTGAAGAGATGGGCATCTACAAAGTGCTGTCAAACAGCGCAATTAAATCAGAGCTCGAGCTATTCTATAAAGATATTCTCGATCCACTTGTCCTCTATGACAAGCGAAAAGATACAGAGCTCGTTAAAACGCTTGAGGAGTATTTTGAGTGCAACGGCAACCTCAAAAAAATGTCAGAAAAGCTGTACACGCATTACAACACAGTGCTTTATAGACTCAGCAGGATTCAAGAGATCATGAAGATAGACCTCGACCTCGAAGAAGATCGATACGCAGCCCAGACAGCACTTAAAGTCCACAAAATTATGAGGTTTAGTTCTTGAATTTTAGTTAAAGTCGATTTTAGGCCATATTATATGGTCAAGTGGACTAAAAATAGACGTTTTTTTATTAGAATGTGGGTAAGAATAAAATAAGTGTGGAGGCGTTTTCAATGATTACTAATCAAGATATTTCAAATGCAATGATGGTAAAGTTAGAGGATCTCTTTACAGAGCTTCCTGCCTATCCTGAATTTGAAAAGGGCATCAGACGTGCCCCTAAAAGAAATTTGACATTAAATCAAGACGAAGTGGCACTTGCCCTTAAAAATGCGCTTCGCTATATTCCTGAAAAATGGCATGAAATATTGGCTCCTGAGTTTCTTGAAGAGCTTCTGACAAAAGGTCGTATCTATGGATACAGATTTAGACCAGTGGGTAATATCAAAGCCAAGGATATTGCAGAGTATCCAGGCGTTATCACAGAAGGTCGCGCGATCCAAGTTATGATGGACAACAACCTCGACTTTGAAATTGCACTATATCCTTATGAACTGATCACTTACGGTGAAACAGGTGCCGTTTGTCAGAACTGGATGCAATATCATTTGATTAAAAAATACCTTCAAATCATGACGAGCAAACAAACACTTGTGATGCAATCGGGTCATCCCGTTGGTCTATTCCAAGCGCCGGAAACTGCGCCTAGACTGATCATCACAAATGGCTTGATGATCGGCATGTTCGACGATATGGATAATTTCAACAGAGCTTCCGCACTTGGCGTTGCGTCTTATGGACAAATGACGGCAGGTGGTATGATGTACATTGGACCTCAAGGTATCGTTCATGGCACGTATTCGACTGTGCTTAACGCCGGTAGAGACAAGCTTGGCATCCCAGAAGACAAAGACCTCAAGGGCAGACTTTTCGTTACGTCTGGACTTGGTGGCATGAGTGGCGCACAAGGCAAAGCGGTAGAAATCGCTGGCGGCGTAGGCGTCATAGCTGAAGTCGATGACTCCCGTATTGAAACGCGTTTTTCACAAGGCTGGATCAGTGAAGTGACGCGAACACCTGAAGAGACGTTTAGAAAAGCAAAGCAATACCAAGAAGAAGGCCGCGCAATCGCCATCGGATTCCATGGCAATATCGTCGATCTTTTAGAATATGCCGTTCAAAATGACGTTACAATCGACCTGCTATCAGATCAAACATCTTGCCATAACGTCTATGACGGAGGCTACTGTCCAGTGGGTATCACATTTGAAGAGCGGACTGAGCTTCTATCTAAAGATAAAGATAAGTTTGTGTCGCTAGTCAATGCAACACTTGTAAGACATTATGACACCATAAAAGCATTAACCGCTAAAGGCGTTTATTTCTTCGACTACGGCAACAGCTTTATGAAAGCGATATTTGATGCTGGTGTCACAGAAATCTGTAAAAATGGCTACAACGAACTTGATGGTTTCATCTGGCCATCTTATGTAGAAGATATCCTTGGTCCAGTCTTATTTGACTACGGCTATGGTCCATTTAGATGGGTTTGCCTCAGCGGGAAAGATGACGATCTGGACAAGACGGATGCAGCGGCTATGTCTTGCATCGATCCAAACAGACGTTTCCAAGATAGAGACAACTGGGTTTGGATTAGAGATGCCAAGAAAAACAAACTCGTCGTCGGTTCAAAAGCGCGTATTCTTTACCAAGATGCTCTTGGTCGACTAAAAATCGCTCTAAAATTCAATGAGATGGTTAGAAATGGTGAAATTGGCCCTGTTATGTTAGGTAGAGACCACCATGATACAGGAGGCACGGATTCCCCATTTAGAGAGACATCAAATATCAAAGACGGTTCAAATATCATGGCAGAAATGGCGACGCATATATTTGCAGGTAACGCAGCGCGTGGCATGAGCATGATTGCACTTCACAACGGCGGTGGTGTTGGCATCGGTAAATCCATCAACGGTGGATTTGGTATGGTACTGGACGGTAGTGAGCGCGTCGATGAAATTCTTAGAAATGCAATGCCTTGGGATGTTATGGGCGGCGTTGCTAGACGTTCATGGGCGAGAAATGACCACGCCATGGAAACGACCATTGCGTACAACCAAACACGTGAAAACGACCATATAACGTTGCCTTACCTCACAGACGAAGCGTATATCCAATCGCTCGTAGAAAAGGCATATGTAAAAGGCGGAAAATAAAACTAAAAGCTGCTGCTCTTTATGAAAAGCAGCTTTTTTTTAAGAGAGAGGCACTTATGCAAATAACGCTTCATCTATTCGGAAAACCGAGCTTAAAAATCGATGAGCAAAGTATCGAAATCTCACTGAAAAAGAGTGAAGCGATGCTCTATTATATTGCCTTTGAAAAACGAGTGACGCGTGATGAAGTGGTCAGTATTATTTGGTGTGACATCGAACAGCAAACTGCCAAGAAAAATTTGAGAAACAGCTTATACAGACTCAAAAAAGACTTGGATGCTGAACTTTTTTCATGCCCAAACAAGCACGTTATTGAGCTCGGTTCAGTACCAGGTTTAAGCGTCGATGTGGATCAAAATGACGATTACTTTCTATCGCATTACAAGGGTAAATTTATCGAAAATTTCACACTGCGTGAGTCGGAAGATTTTGAAAGGTGGCGTCAGTCAGTTGAAACATCGCTCAATCAAAAGTACATGAAGCTGGCTGCAATATATATCAAAGTACTTCTCGAAGAAAAAAATTATAATGAGGCATTAGCAATCGCGGGGGTCATGAGAAAAATCGATGATTTTGATGAATCCGTCGCTAGAACGCTTATGTCCATCTATTCTCATCTAGGCCAATACAAACAAATCACTGAAATATATACCCAACTCAAAACGCTGTTGGATGAAGAAATGGGCATACAACCGGATAAAGTGACACGTGATCATTATTATAGCTTGATTTATGCACCGCATGAATCAAAAAACGAAGGTCTGAGATACTTTGGCAGACAAAGGGAGACCGCTCAGATTGAAAAAATATTGCATCAGACGGCGCTTGGACAAAATAGTCAATCTCTAGTCGTCATGGGTGAAGCCGGTGTCGGTAAATCTAAACTGCTTGAAGAGAGCGTGCTTAGGTATGAAAAATCTTTTAAGCGGTTAAAGATGACCTGCTATCCTGCAGAGTCAAGCTATGCCTATAAAGCTTGGAACGACGTGTTTTCACAAATTGCCGACATTATAGTCGAGGAAAAAATTGAACTGCCTCTTTTTACAAGGCAAGTTTTAGTCAAGTTCTTTCCTGGTTTTGACGAATGGACTGGCAGCGCGTATCTCGAAAATACTGAAACGATCAATGCCGACTATTTGGAAAAATTGAGTGCCAAATTATTTGACCGTCTCCTTAAAACCAACCGAATCATTCTCTATATAGACGATTTACAGTGGATGGACCCACCGAGTCTCAGATTGTTGCTCAGCCTCGTCAATCACGTTGAAGGCCTTGTGTTTGTAGCAACGCTTAGAAATGAATACTCCGAGGCGATGGATCACTTCATTGCACAGCTTTACAAATACGATCGAATTGTCACGATCCCACTTGAACGCTTTTCTCGAGATGAATCGTATGCTTTTATGGACTTTTTGACGGACAAGCATATGGATGACGCTTTAAAGACGAGGATTTTTGAAGAATCCGAGGGCAATGCTTTTTTCATCGTAGAAGGTACCGTAGCACTTGCTCAAGAAAATAACGACAGAAATCATCGCTTTAAGGGCATTTTGGATTCGCGTTTTATCGGGATTGACCGCAACGAGATGAAACTACTGGTCATTGCAGCCATGTTCTTTGATGAACTTGATTTCGACATGCTCAAGTCACTTTATACGATTGATGAAGATCTTTTACTCGAATACGTCCAAGTCTTAAAGAGAAGGTTTATTCTCAAAGAGATAGAGAGTGAAGATGCCATAAAACTTAAATTTACGCATCACAAATTAAGAGAACACGTTTACGCACAAACGCCGATGGCCAAGAAGAAAATCCTTCATAACCGGATCGGCGGCATCATAGAAGACAAGTTGATGGGCGATCAAAGAGATATTTTGCTCTATCAGAAGCTGATCTATCATTATAGTAGCGCGGGCAATACCGTCAAGCATTTGACGTACTATCTTAAGTATTTGAAAGCGTATTTTGACTTTAGCCATGAACTCTATCCTGAACTGATTTCAAATGTTCCATTTGCCATGGATAAAAGCCCTGAAGACACGTTCGATGAACTCGAAGCGATGTTTGCCAAACTTGCTGTAGATGAAGCCATGGACCTTAGGGCGCAATATAGCCATATGAAAGCCAGATACTTTATCAGAAATGGTAGATATGTGGAAGGGATGGCACTCATTGAAACACTGATCGAAACCAGTCTTAAATTAAACGATGAAGAAATGCTGTTCAAAAGTTATGTCCAATGGTTCTACTATCTCATTCAAACAGAAAAAGTGGATGAGATGGATGCATTGATAGGTAAAATTAATGCCCTTAAACGTTCGCCAAAAAACGATGCAGTTACACTTAGATTAATGGGTATAAGCAGTTTAATGGCTGGTCGTTACGAAGAGGCGAGAGTCTTCTTTTCAGAATCCATTCAATGCTTTGAAAATCTAGGCAAAGTAGGACAATATGTCCTAAATATTGCAGCTTCCTACAATTATATATCTGAAGCCTATCGCAGACAAAATCGCATGGATGAAGCACTCACTCATGTCGAGCGCGCAATTGAACTTTGCAGACTGCATAATATCATGCGTGGCAGTTCCATATTCAATACCAATGCGGGCATTATCGCGTATGGGATGGGTAAAATGGACCTTGCAAAATCTTATTTTGAAGAAGCGCTCAAGAATTTCGAAACAGTGGACACGCTTTGGCGTAGAAGCGAGGCGGAAGGCTATCTTGGTGTCATCTTGATTCAAAGTGGGCATGAAGCGGCTGGTAGACAGTACCTTGAAAGAGCGCGCAAGCACGCAATGATCATGGGAACGCCAGAAACGCTGAAGCTTATTGAGCGCCTTGTAAAGAATCATTGAGAAAATTGCTTAAATTCATGCAATTTCCATATAATTAAACAGTAATGATGCGTTATTTCAAAATTGAAAATGTTGTTAAAATTTAAAAGGGTATTAAAATTTAAAGGTTATTAAAATTTGAAAGGGGAATTTTATGAAAACAGATGTACAAATCGCACAAGAAGCAAATAAAATGCACATTAGAGACATTGCTAAAAAAGTAGGTATTTCAGAAGACGATCTCGAACTATATGGCAACTATAAAGCAAAAGTCAACTTGAGCGTTCTTGAAAGTAAAAAAGATGCGCCAAATGGCAAATTGATTTTAGTGACAGCGATCAATCCAACAGCTGCCGGAGAAGGCAAAACGACTGTCAACGTCGGATTAAGCATGGGTTTGAATAAAATTGGCAAATTGACTTTTACAGCACTTAGAGAACCTTCACTTGGACCTTGCTTCGGCGTAAAAGGCGGCGCAGCAGGTGGCGGATACGCACAAGTTGTTCCAATGGAAGACATCAACCTACACTTTACAGGCGACATCCATGCCGTTACGACAGCAAATAACTTACTGTCAGCGCTTATTGATAACCACCTTCACCATGGCAACTTATTGGGCATCGATCCAAACCGCATCACATGGAGACGTGCGATCGACATGAACGATAGAGCGCTTAGAAATATAGTCATCGGTCTTGGTGGTAAAACAAATGGCGTTACAAGAGAAGATGGTTTTGATATCACTGTGGCCTCTGAAGTTATGGCGATTCTTTGTCTTGCAAGCGGTGTTGACGATTTGAAACACAGACTTTCTAAGATGATCATCGGTTATACGTATGCCAATAAACCTGTCACTGCAGCAGATCTCGAAGCAGTAGGCTCTATGGCGCTTCTTCTTAAAGATGCCATCATGCCAAACCTCGTACAAACACTTGAAAACACACCTGCATTTATTCATGGTGGACCTTTTGCAAATATCGCACACGGTTGTAACTCAGTAGTCGCTACTAAAACGGCATTGAAACTCGCTGATTATGTCGTTACTGAAGCTGGCTTCGGTGCAGACCTTGGCGCTGAAAAATTCTTCGATATCAAATGTAGACAAGCAGGTCTTGATCCAAGTGTGGCAGTTATCGTTGCGACGATCAGAGCCCTTAAAAAACACGGTGGCGTTAACAAAAACGAGCTTAGCCTCGAAAACTTCGATGCACTTCGCCTTGGTTTTGAAAACCTCAGAACACACGTAGAAAATGTGCGTAAGTTTGGCGTACCTGCTGTTGTTGCCGTCAATGAATTCCCGACAGACACACAAGAAGAAGTGGAATTCCTCAAAAAAATGTGTGCTGAAATCGATGTTCCAGTAGTCTTGACACAAGTTTGGGCACATGGTGGCGAAGGTGCTGTGAAGCTTGCTGAGAAAGTTGTTGAGCTTGCAGAATCAGGCGTTTCAAACTTCAAACCCCTTTATGAACTCGATCAACCAATCATCAAAAAAATTGAAAAAATCGCAAAAGAGATCTATAGAGCAGACGGCGTTGAATTCAGCCCTAAAGCGATTAAAAACATCATGAAATTCGAAGAAGATGGCTTAGGTGGCTTGCCAATCTGTATGGCTAAAACGCAGTACTCACTCACTGATGATCCTGAGCGTTACGGTGCACCAAAAGGCTTTAAAATCGTCATCAACGATGTAAAAGTTTCAGCTGGTGCTGGCTTTATCATCCCTATGGCGGGCGATATCATGAGAATGCCAGGACTTCCAAAAGTTCCAGCTGCAAATAGAATCGACATCTTACCAGATGGCGAGATCATCGGATTATTCTAGTTTCAATATTTCAATATAGCAATATAGCAATATAGCAAATTTCCAAGTTCCAATTTCAATTTTCAATTTTCAGTTTTCAATCACTAAATAGTTCGTACATGAAAATAGTGCAACAAAGTAAGATGCAAGCGAATTTCAATATTGGAATTCGCTTGATTTCTTTTATTACCACTGATAATATAAGTATAAAAATAGATGAAGGTGACCATATGCTAGGGACAATCGTAAATTTTGCAGCAATAATAGTCGGTGGTATCGTCGGAATACTTATCAAAGGTGGGCTGCCATCGCGTATTAGTTCAACAATCATGCAAGGTGTCGGTCTTTGTATCATGCTGATCGGATTATCAAGTGCCATTGAAGGCACCAGTTACATCATGGAAATCATCTTTTTCATCGTCATTGGTAGCTTGATTGGCGAGGGCATTGATATCGAAAAGCGCCTAGAAAAATTGGGTAATAACCTTGAAAAAAGATTTACTCGAGATGACTCAAACTTCAGTAAAGGCTTTGTGACAGCCAGTTTGCTTTACTGCGTCGGCGCAATGGCCATCATGGGTTCGCTTGAAAGTGGCCTCAACAACAATCACGAAATTCTGTTTGCAAAATCGATTCTAGACGGGATTATATCCATCGTCCTCGCATCAACTTTAGGCGTCGGCGTTATATTTTCAGCTTTCTCTGTTCTGCTTTATCAAGGCTCGATTACACTTCTTGCAGGCGCGCTTTCGTCTGTCTTAACAGAGACAGTTGTCATTCAAATGTCCGCAACAGGTGGTCTGTTAATCCTCGGATTAGGCATATCGATGGTGACTTCAACAAAAATCAAAGTGGGCAATATGTTGCCGAGCGTCTTGCTTCCAATAGCTTATCATTTGATCCTTCAGCTGTTTTAAAATCATAACGCCTCAGTAATATCACAATAAATGCCGAATAATGCCTCATATATGGCGTATTAACCACAACCTCATCGATTTTGATGAGGTTGTTTTTGCGTAAATGGCGAACATTAAATTGAAAATCGAGAAAATTTATCGTTTTTTATGTCTTTTTTGCTTGACCATGCCCAAAAATCATAGTAAAATGTGACTATTAGAATAGATAGCCAATATATTTTGGGTGATATGGACCCGATGTTTCTACCGAACGACCTTAAAATGTTCGACTATTGGACGAAGTGCCTCATATCATTAAGGTGCATTTTGTTTCCAATCAGTTAGACGACCGGTCCGTGCGGTTGTCTTTTTTATTTGCTATTATTTTCTTAACGCTTTCTGTTTTAATAAAAAAATAAATAATGAGGGGATTTAAAAATGGAGAAGTTTTTTAAACTCAAAGAGCATGGAACTAACGTCTCAACAGAAGTTATTGCAGGCTTTACAACTTTCTTTGCCATGTCTTATATCATATTTGTCAACCCTGCAATGCTTTCACAAACGGGCATTCCATGGGGCGCGGTATTCTTGGCGACGATTATTGCTTCAGCTGTTGGTACATTGATTATGGCATTATTTGCTAACGTACCTTATGCACAAGCACCTGGTATGGGTCTTAATGCGTTTTTCACTTATACTGTTGTCTTCGCACTTGGTTTCACTTGGCAACAAGCTCTCGCAATGGTATTCCTTTGCGGTATGATCAACGTTCTTATCACAGTAACAAAAATTCGTAAATCCATTATAAAAGCAATCCCTTCTTCTATTCAACACGCTATTGGCGGTGGTATTGGTATTTTCATCGCATATATCGGTATTAAAAATGCAGGCTTATTATCATTCGTTTCAGATCCTGGTAAAAACATCGTTTTAGACAGCGGCACAGTGATTGCAGATGCAAGCATCATTCCAAGCCTTGTCAATTTGAATACAGCACCTGTTTTATTATCACTTGTTGGTCTTGTCATTCTCGTTACATTATTGGTTCTTAAAGTTAAAGGTGCTATCTTGATCAGCATCGTGACAACAACTTTACTTGGTATTCCAGCTGGCGTAGTAGATCTTTCTATGATCGGTACGACTGCAGGCATTGGCGATGCGTTCGCAGAGCTCGGTGGCGTATTTGGCGTAGCACTTGGCAGTGAAGGTTTATTATCACTTTTCGCAGATGCTTCTAAAATCCCACTCGTTCTTATGACAATATTTGCCTTCAGCTTATCAGATACATTTGACACAATCGGTACATTCATCGGTACAGGTAGAAGAAGTGGCATCTTCAGTGAAGAAGATGAAAAAACTATGGCTACTAGCAGCGGTTTTAAATCAAAAATGGACAAAGCTTTATTTGCAGATTCAATCGCAACATCTATCGGCGCTATCGTTGGTACATCTAATACAACGACTTACGTTGAAAGTGCTGCAGGTATCGGAGCTGGTGGCCGCACAGGTTTAACGAGCTTAGTAACAGCACTTTTGTTCATCGGTTGTATCTTCCTTGCACCTATAGCAGGTATCGTGCCTGCAGCTGCTACGGCTCCTGCTCTTATCGTAGTCGGTATCATGATGATGTCAGCATTCAGAGACATCAAATGGGACGATCTTGATGAAGCGATTCCAGCATTCTTTGCAGCAATCTTCATGGCATTCTGCTACAGCATCTCTTACGGTATCGCAGCTGGTTTCATCTTCTACGTAATCGTTAAATTCGTAAAAAGAGAATTCAAAGACGTACATCCGATTCTGTTAGTTTCTGCACTTTTATTCGTACTCAACTTTGTGTTATTGGCAGTAATGTAAGCAATAAACCATAGATCAAGTCATAGTTAAATTGATTTTTTCTATCATGCATTTCAAGTTATCAAGACGTCGGTCATCCTTAGGATGGTCGGCGTTTTTTATGCCAGAAACTGACAACAAATGTTGTTTCAAAATTGTATTTTATTGATAGTATTGATTGTTAGATTTTGTTGTATAATGGTATAGTGAGCTATTTAAGATATAAAGATAAAAATTTAACGAAAGAACGCATTTAGGTTTAATATATGGAAGTTCAGATGAATCCTCAAATGGAAATGGTAAAAAAAAATGCTTATAGTGTAGCATCATATTATTTCGATGTCACAAAGACACTTGAATGTGGACAATGCTTCAGATGGCAGAAAACCGGTGATTCTTATGTCGGTGTCGTGGCACAATCTGTAATTGTCATAGGACCTCTTGATGATGACCATCATATGGTTACCATTTATGGAAATGAAATGACTTACGCAGAAATAGCACATTATTTTGATCTCGAAACAGATTACGAGCACATATTTGATCAGTTAAGCACGATTGATGACCATATGAACAATGCGGCTGCTTATGGAAAGGGTATTCGGATTTTAAATCAGGAACCATTTGAAACGTTACTCTCTTTTATCATATCGAGTAACAACAACATACCAAAAATCCGTATGACAGTAGAAGCTTTATCAGAAAAATTCGGGAAATACTTGGGACATTATCAAGGAAAGCCCTACTATACATTTCCAGATCTCATGTCACTTGCGTCAGCATCCCTTGAATCATTAAACGTCAAAGCGATTGGTTATCGGGCAAAATCGATCTTTAACACGTGCAATCGATTGGTTGAAGCGGCGTACGATTTAAAAGAGCCTTACCTCATGGATTATGAGGAAGCAAGAACTTGGCTGTCACAATTTTACGGTGTAGGTGGCAAAGTGGCAGATTGTGTGCTTTTGTTTGCCTATGGTAAAATGGAAGCGTTTCCCATCGACACGTGGGTGAAAAAGATGCTTGGACAACTCTATGGCATAACATCTAACTATGATGCATTTGTTAAAGATAAATTTGACAAATTTCCAGGTATGGCGCAGCAAATTTTATTTTTCTATATTCGTAACCTAAAGGTTTAAAGTTCTAAAGTTAAATGCAATTTCCATTAACGACGAACGACAAAGACATATACAATATACATGACAACATGCATTTATAAGAAACAATGACAACAAAATAATGATTGCGGAGGTACAGTTATGGATGTTTTTTTGGCTCGGCAGCCCATCTTTAACAGGAACAGGCATGTCGTGGCCTATGAAATTCTTTATAGAAGTGGTGCGAAAAATACATATGATATCGATACGGATGGAGACAAGGCAACAACTTCTGTCGTTATTGATGCGCTCATCAATTTTGGAATCAAGAAATTGACTGGCGGTAAGATGGCTTATATTAATTTTACTGGAAAGCTTTTATATGATGATTTACATACACTGTTTGAAACGGATACGTTAACGATTGAGATACTAGAAACACAGGAAATAGATGACGAATTCATAGAAAAATGTAAAGAAATGAAGCAGCGCGGGTACGTGATTGCACTCGATGACTTTATCGGTGGCAATAAATTTGATCAGATTATACCATACGTCGACATTTTGAAAGTCGATTTTCTCGCAATGGATTCTGTTTCTAGACAGCATATCGCAGAGAAATATGCGCCTTTTGGGATCAAGTTGCTTGCTGAAAAAGTCGAGTCACAATGGGATTTTGACGAAGCGAAGCGCTTTGGATACCATTTGTTTCAGGGTTATTTCTTTGAAAAACCCGTCATGTGCAAAAGTAAGAGCATCAACGTATCTACCTATCGATATATGGAAATCCTGAAAGAGACTACTGGAGAGGTTCCGGATTTTAATCGATTGTCTGAAATTATAAAGAAAGACTTTTCATTGACATACAAATTGCTTAGACTCATCAATTCTCCGGCATTTTATACTGTGAGTGAAATAACCTCTGTAAATCATGCACTGACACTTCTTGGCATCAACGAAATAAAGAAATGGACGACACTTATCATGCTCAGGGACATCAGCTCCGATAAACCGGATGAGTTGATACGCGTCTCGCTTGTCCGCGCCATTTTTGCAGAAAAATTGGCCAAAAAGTTCAAGCTAAGTGGTCGAGAGACGGAAGCTTTTCTTCTGGGATTGTTTTCACTGATCGACACAATCATGGAAAAACCACTATTCGATATCATAGAACCCTTGCCGTTAAAGGAAGATCTCAAAGGGGCTTTAATGGGTGATCACAATCACTTTCATACCATTTTACAGTTTCTGCAATACTATGAAATGGGCAATTGGGATATGATTGTCGAGACAGCGACTCAAAAAAATCTCGACCATACGTTGCTTTCGGACCACTATTTGGAATCCATCGATGAAGCGACGAAGCTTTTTGTTGAAATGTAGTTATGTTCAGTAACTTATAAGCTGATTTTCTCCAACTATTATTTATTAGCACTCGTTTGTATAGAGTGCTAAAAAAATATTGATTTTTTTGAGCAAGTATTATATGATATAGGGTAGAAAGCATTATGCTAAAACGCCTACAGATGGCTGAATCAAATAGTTGTAATGAAACAGGAGGAATTAAAATGTTGAGACCAATAGGTAAACGCGTTGTTATTAAGAGACTTGAAGCAGAAGAAAAAACGGCAAGTGGCATCGTATTGCCTGGCCAAGCAAAAGAAAAACCACAGATGGCAGAAGTCATTGCGGTTAGCACAGAAGTTGAAGATTTAAAAGTTGGCGACAAAATTGTGTTCAGCAAGTATAAAGGTGCAGAGATTAAAATTGACGGCGAAGAACTGATCATCTGTGATGTAGTAGATGTATTAGCGGTTATTGAGTAATTGGCAGACAAATATAGAAAAGTATTAAAATAGGAGGCACAAGAAAATGGCAAAAGAAATTATGTTCGGCGAAGATGTCAGAAAGAAATTGGAAGCTGGCGTCGATAAATTGGCAAATACAGTAAAAGTGACATTGGGACCAAAAGGTAGAAATGTTATTCTCGATAAAAAATTCGGTGCACCACTTATCACAAATGACGGCGTTACAATCGCTAGAGAAATCGATCTTGAAGATCCATACGAAAACATGGGTGCTCAACTTGTCAAAGAAGTTGCAACGCGTACGAACGACGTAGCTGGTGATGGCACGACGACAGCGACATTGCTTGCTCAAGCAATCATCAGAGAAGGCATCAAAAACGTCGCTGCTGGCGCTAACCCAATGATCTTGAAAACGGGTATTGAAAAAGCAGTTGTTGTTGCGGTTGACATGATCAAGAGCGAAAGCGTGTTGATCGAAAACAAAAAAGACATTGCAGACGTTGCATCTATCTCTGCAGCAGATCGTGAAATCGGCGAACTTATATCTGAAGCTATGGAGCGCGTCGGCAAAGACGGCGTTATCACTGTTGAAGAATCAAAAACATTTGGCACACAACTCGAAGTCGTTGAAGGTATGGAATTTGACCGCGGTTTCGTGTCACACTATATGGTAACAGATTCAGAAAAAATGGAAGCCCTTTTAGACAATCCATATATCTTGATCACAGATAAAAAAATCAACAACATTCAAGAAATCTTACCTATGCTTGAGCAAATCGTTCAAAGCGCAGGCAAACTCCTCATCATCGCTGACGATATCGAAGGCGAAGCGCTTACGACACTTATCGTAAACAAACTCAGAGGTACTTTTGAATGTATCGCAGTCAAAGCACCTGGCTTTGGCGATAGAAGAAAAGCAATGCTTCAAGATATCGCTATCTTAACAGGTGGCACGATGATCTCAGAAGAGCTTGGCTACGATCTTAAAACGGCGACTATGGAAATGCTCGGTCGTGCAAAATCTGTAAAAATCAACAAAGACAATACGACGATCATCGACGGAATGGGCGACAAAGCTCTAATCAATGAACGCGTACGTCAAATTAAAGTTCAAATGGAAGAAACAACTTCCGAGTTCGATAAAGAAAAATTACAAGAACGCCTTGCAAAAATCGCAGGTGGCGTTGCAGTCATCCAAGTTGGCGCTGCGACTGAAGTTGAGATGAAAGAGAAAAAACTCAGAATCGAAGACGCACTCAATGCGACAAGAGCAGCTGTAGAAGAAGGTATTGTACCTGGTGGTGGTACGGCTTATATCGCAGCACTCGGCAAGGTCCTCGCGCTTGTTGAAACACTTGAAGGCGACGAACGTACAGGCGCACTCATCATCGCGAGAGCGCTTGAAGAGCCAGTTAGACAAATTGCAATCAACGCTGGCATGGAAGGCTCAGTTGTCGTTGAAAAAGTTAAAAATTCAGCTGAAGGCATCGGTTACGACGCCCTTAGAGGCATATACGTCAACATGATCGAAGCGGGCATCGTGGATCCTACGAAAGTAACGCGTTCAGCACTTCAAAATGCAGCGTCTATCTCAGCAATGTTCTTAACAACTGAAGCGGCAGTCGTGGATGTTAAGCAAGAAGGCGTTATCAATGGTATGAATATGGGTGGGGGTATGAATGGGATGATGTAAAAATCATTTTTAGCATAACGTTTGGCGCAGTCGTCACGCACCGGTACACTTCCACTAAGTCCTCGGGACTTCTTCTTATTCCGACTCTGGTCGGATAGAAGTCCCTGCGGAATCGTTCCAGTGTACCTATGCGCGACGCCTGCGCTCAATCATTGTCGCTATTTTGGATGATTTTAGTGATTAAAAGCGTTAAAAGCGTTAAAACATTCGAAACCCATTATCTTCACAGTTATATATAGTAGACCCTCGCTCTTGGAATTGCATTCCAATTTGCGAGGGTCTTTTTACTTTGTCATTCCACGAAAAAAAGAAAGAGATTGATAAACCAACTATAATGTGGTATTTTTAGTGTAGAGACCACGTGGTCTCTACAAGGAGTGAATAAATATGAAAGAAATTTTTTTTAAGATAGAGGAAGACAAGAAAAAGAGAATTTTAGAGTGTTGTATCGATGAATTTGCCACGCACAATTATGAACAGAGCTCAATCAATGCGATTATTAAGGCAGCGAACATTTCAAAGGGTGGGTTGTTCAAGTATATTTCCAGCAAAGAGGATCTGTATTTATATACGATGGAGATAATTTTAACGGAGCTTATCATTTACCAAACGAAGCATGTTGCAAAGCGGTCGAGTTGCTATTTTGACCGGATAATTGAGTTGACTGAGGTTGCATTTGAGTTTTATGAAAACCACAAAGCTTCTTATAAAGCGATTCTTACTGGGCTTTTAGACCGGCGGTCGCCAGTGTACGACAAACTGCTGAGCCTTCGGGATCGTTTGGTAAAAGCATATCAAAGTGATATTTTGGATGATATTGATTGGAATCGTTATCGGATAAAGAAAGATGCACTTATTTTTGTTACAGGGTGTACGTTGAACGGCTATAATCTTGAATTGCTTGATCATATGAACAATCAAACGGAGTTGAGTGCGTTTAGAGAGAAGCTTGTTGCGGATTTGAGTTTAATTTTTGACGTGATGAAGGTGGGTGTTATGAATGAGGTATCAAGTTGTTGAAGCAAAAGAAAAAGATAAGGAAATAGCAAAAGAAATAGATAAGGAAATAGAGAAACAGAAACAGAAAGAAAATGAAAATGAATATGAAACTAAAATTGCTGAGACACAATTGATGGTATTTATTACCGGAGCTGGTATTGGGCCATTTATGTGGACGCATCAGATTGACTTTTTTGAGGGCTACAAGAAAATCATTTTCAACTTACCTGGTCATGGTGACAATTCTGATGTGGATTTTACGACGATTGAAGACGTTGCAAATGAGTTAAGGCAGATTATTTTGAAGGAGAGTTTTGACGGAAAAGCGATTATTATTGGACATTCCATTGGTGCACAAATTCTGATGTGGATGATGAAAAATATGCGTGAAATTGTCTATAAAGGCGTTGTAATTAGCGGCTTGAACAAACCGATGAAGGGCATCGGTTGGATGATTAAACCGGCAATATATTGCTCGATGCCACTTATCAAATTTAAGCGCTTTGCAAGGCTTCAGAGTAAAGAGTTGTCTCTTCCGGACTCGATGTTTGAGCAGTATTTCAAAGACTCACTGTTGTTGAGTCCAGCGACGTTGACGAATATTCTCAAAGAAAATATGACCTTTGAGTTTGGCGGAAGCTGTGGGTCTGAGGGTATTGTAATCGTAGGAGATGCAGAGAAAAACATCATGAAGCAGTCTGCCAATATCACAGCAAAAGTGTTGGGTAATAAAGGCTATTATAATGTGGAATCTGCCGCTCACGGCATCCCGTATGAGAAACCAGAAGTGTTGAACCAGTTAATCACACTTTTTTTGAAGGGTGAGCTAGAGTCTGAAACAGTATATGGTGTGAAGCTTGTATCGGTGGTATGAGAGAAAATAGAAGGGGCTGTTGCAAAATAGACCCAAAGTAAAAAATGGACCTTAGCAAATCAAATTTGATTTGTTGAGGTCCATTTTTATTGTATAAATGTTTAGAACTGGCTCGCAGAGCCAGTTCAGATGAGTTATAATTATTTTACTATGAACAATCTAACTCATATTGATTTTACAAAAAAAGGTCACACAATGCAACTAAAAATGAAATTTGATGTGGCAACATATATTCCTATGGATAGCAAGGTCAGATTGGTGTGCAATATTGTCGAGGAGATGAATTTAGATTCTGTATTAAGCACCTACTCCGTCAAGGGGAGAAAGCCAGTTATTGACCCAGTTACCATGTTGAAAATTCTTATGTTTTGCTATAGCGAAGGCATTTATTCCTGTCGCAAGATTGAGGATTTTTGCACATATGATACGAGAGCACATTTCTTGCTCGAAGGAAGTAAACCACCTGATCATACAACCATCAATCGTTTTCGCAAGATCTTAGAAGACTTTTCATCAGATTTACTGACTCAGTTTGTTGAACTACTCATGCAAGAAGGTCATGTGAATTTAAAGAACATCTACATCGATGGGACTAAGATTGAATCCGCTGCAGGTCGTTATACTTTCGTATGGCGTAAGTCGGTAGAAAAATATCAAAACAAACTTAAAGAACAACTCATTGAAGAACTCGGTTTGCCAGAGGATAGCAGCTTAGAATATGTAACAGAGTGTGTCAAACAAGCTTTTAACAACATCCGTAATATTTGTAAAAGTAAGAATATCGTTTTTGTTCACGGGATTGGAAAACGAAAAACTGAATATCAGCGTGATTATGAAAACAAGAAAGAAAAGCTTGATAAACTGCAGAAATATGAGGAACATCTGTCAATCATGGCTGATCGTAACAGCTATTCAAAGACGGACCACGATGCAACCTTCATGCGAATGAAAGAAGATCATATGCTAAACGGCCAACTGAAACCCGCATATAACGTTCAGTTAGCTTCAAGCGGTGCATTTATCGTTGGCGTCATGGGCAGTCAGAAAAGCAATGACCTGCATACTCTCAAGCCATTTTTAGAACAAATGATGCCGCGCTATGGTGAGCATTTATGTAATGTTGTGGCAGATGCAGGCTACGAAAGCGTTGAAAATTACGCTTATCTACGCGATAAGTGGTTGAGACCTTATATCAAACCCGCAAACTATGAAACAAGCAAAAAGAAAAGTTCAAAAGAAGACATTGGCCAAAGAGAAAATATGCTCTACTTGGAAAATGAGGATGTCTATGTTTGCAAAAACGGGAAAAGACTGATGCGTACCAAGGACCAAGTCCGAAACTATGAATCTGGATTCACGGATACGCTTTATTCATACAAGTGTTTTGAATGTACGGGATGTCCTTATAATAGTCAATGTATCAAGAGTAAAAAAGCGGAAGGCGGATCAGAAAAACACATAAAGTTTTCGCCAGCTTTTCAGAATTACCGAAAACAATCAAATCATAATATAACTACCGAAGAAGGTATCATACAGCGCATCAATCGATCGATACAAGCAGAAGGTATGTTTTCGAAACTAAAAGATGGTTTGAAATATGACCGTTTTAGGCATCGCGGTATTAAAGGCGTTATATCGGACATCACCCTAATGGCCATTGGCATCAATTTGAATAAGCTACATTCAAAAATGATTAAGAACCAAACAGGTGTGATTGAGTACAAAAAAGTCGCATAATCTGAGATTGTAAAATCTACAGGATAGGCTTTTTTGAGTGCGTCTAAAAACCTTGAAAAACTACAATCATCAAAATCACCATCAAAAGATGATGTGTTGAATTATCAACGGACATGGAAAAGGAGCTGTTGCTCATCTAATTTCTTAGATCTGCAACAGCTCCTTTTTTTAGTTTCAATAATTTGATGTTAGATGGTAGATGTTTAATAATTGATATTTGGTACTTGATATTTGATATTTTGCAAATTTGGTTAAGCATAAATATGATTGTTCGCTTGGTATAATTTGTTGATATGTTATTGAATTGTTGATTATTTAGGCGCTGAATCACTTGATCACTTGATCACTTAATCACTTGATCACTTAATCACTTAATCATCTAAATCACCAAATAGCGTAAAAGTATTAATAGCTAGGCAGCGTGCATAGGCATGCTGGAACGATTCCGCAGGGACTTCTATCCGACAAAAAGTCGGAATAAGAAGAAGTCCCGAGGACTTAGTGGAAGTGTGCCTGTGCACGATGCCGTGCGTTTTCATTATGCCAAAGTGATGCCCTTACTTCAAGTTCCCAAGTGATTTCCTAAGCAACATGAACACGATAACAGAGATGATGATTTCTGGTACCATGTACGATGCGTTATAGATCAGCGAGTAAATCACTGGATGCGTGCCTTCTGGCGCATAAGATGCGAAGAATATGAAGCCCGACAGGAAGTGAGCGACGAAGCGAAGGCCCAAAGCGACTGTGATGGCAGTGATGACTTTTGCTGGTGTTGATTTGTCATTGGCCATGAAGCCCATGAAACCGACCGCTGCAAATGCCAGTGGGTAGTCCATGATGACCGAGAGTGGATGTGCGGCATATGGTTCGATGAAGAACTGTAGAAGGCCGTAGACTGCGCCTACAAACATTCCGCGAACGCCGCCCCAACGATAGGCGAATACTAAGATTGGGATCATGCTACCCGCTGTTACGGAACCGCCGTTGACCCATAGGGGGGTCTTCATTTTGATAAAGCTTAAAACGGTTGCAATGGCAATCATCATTGCACCTTCCACCAACATTCTGGTAGAGAAAACTGACTTTCTTTCCATAGTGATACCTCCATTTAAATGTGTGTCGTGATATTCATACAAATCACGGCAAATCTAAATGATTCGACAGTGTAAAATAAAAAACCATGCTTGGGGGTCCAAACATGGTCAAATTTTCATTTTTCCACACTTTCCTCCGCTAGGGTTAACTAGTTCAGGTTCAAAGGGTTACGCATATGCGCTCTCAGCTAAAAGCACCCCTAGGTGAATCATTTTATTCAATTAAGTTACATGGATATAGTACCACAAAACACTGCCTTTGTAAATGCAATCAAGCGTTAAGGTCACAGTTCTTCGATGACAAAGTTACTTTATTGCACAATGTAACTATGGTCCAGGATGCGAATTCAGTGGATCACATATTATCAGTTTGTGCTCTCACTATACTGCAGCGTGTAAAGGTCGTAGTACATGCCTTGCTTGGCGAGGAGCTCTTGGTGGTTGCCGATCTCCTTGATTTCGCCTTTGCTCATGACGATGATTTTGTCAGCGTGCTGGATAGTTGAGAGGCGATGTGCGACGATGAGCGTCGTACGGCCTTTGATGATTCGGTTGATGGCGTCCTGGATGAGCAGTTCTGTTTCAGTATCTATGTTTGAGGTCGCTTCATCGAGAATCAAGATGCCCGGGTCAAATACAAGGGCCCTGGCGAAAGACAGAAGCTGACGTTGGCCAGCGGATAAGGTTGCGCCACGCTCAACGACGGGTTCGTTGTAGGCTTTGGGAAGCTTTGTGATGAAGTGGTCGGCATTGACGTAGGTCGCGATCTCTTTGATCTGGTTGTCTGTGATGTCCTGATTGTAGAGTCTGATGTTGCTTTTGATATCGCCTGAGAATAAGAAGACGTCTTGTAGCACTATGCCGATGTGGTGTCTGAGATCGTGCATGTCGAGGTCTCGGATGTCGATGCCATCGATGGTGATGCGGCCTCTTTGTATATCGTAGAAACGGTTGAGAAGGCTGATAATGGTAGTTTTGCCCGATCCCGTGGCACCCACGAGTGCGATGGCTTCGCCTTCTTTGGCAAAAAAGCTCACGCCTTTCAGGACGTAGTCGTCGTCAGTTTTGGGGTCGTTTGCATAGCTGAACCAGACGTCTTCAAACGCAATTTCGCCCTTAAAGTGGTCAGGGTCGAGTTTCTTCGGTAGGTCTGGGTTGGTGATGGAAGATTTTTCATCGAGGAGCATGAAAATACGCTCGGCGCTCGCCATGGAAGACTGCAGGATGTTGAATTTTTCACTCAGGTCCATGATAGGTCTGAAAAACTGCTGGGTGTACGTGATGAAGGCCACAAGGACGCCTAGCTCGACGGTTCTTTGGATGGCATCTCCGCCACCAAACCACAGAAGAAGTGCCAGTGAGAGAGAATATGCGAGGTTCATGGTCGGTCTGAAGATAGCGTAGACGTGGGTCTCTTCGATAGAGCTGTCGAGAAAGTCTTTATTGATGACGTCGAAATCGTCGTTGATCCCCTTTTCTTTGTTGAAAATCTGGATGATTTTCATACCGTTGATGTTTTCGGCGAGGGTGGCATTGATGCGGGCAATTTTGATTTTGACATCCCTTTGCACATTTCGCGCCTTGCGTCTAAAGAGGGACGCGGAGAGTATGACCAGTGGCATGGTGGCAAAGCAGATGAGCGTCAGCTTGATGTTGATGATGGCCATGACGACGACGGTGCCAGCCAGCAGGAGAAAGTCCTTGATGGAGCTGACGACGACGTTTGTGAACATTTCGTTGATATTGTCCATGTCATTTGAAACCCTCGTGACGAGTCGACCTACCGGGTTTTTATCGAAGAAGCTGAGGCTCATGCCTTGAATGTGTGAGAATAATTCTTCTCGCATGGTGTAGACGATTTTTTGACTTGCGTAGTTGAGGAGATAAGTGTGGCCGAAGGTGAAGAAGAAGCTGATGATCAGCAGCGCACCGAGAGTTAGAGTCAGCAACATAACTTGTTTTTTGTTATGAGTTTGTACTGCCTGGATGGCTGTTGGCGCGAGTTTTCTCACTTCAAAGGTTTGACCGTTGAGTTCTGCGGTTTTATTTATAGGATCGATGCTAAAGTTCTCAAGGGATTTGGCGGGTTTCATGCCAATGATGAGATAAATGTCATCTTCCAAAGTATAAAGTGTTGATAGTTTAAGCGTTGGCGTATCATATTTGCGCGACCAACGTTCAGTGATGGATGGAATGACAAGATTTGTCGCGTTTTGATTGATATCCACGATCATTTCATCTTTATAGACCCTTTGTTGGACGGGTGAGATGTAATCGTCGATGGCTACTTTTGTAAAGTAGGGAATCGCAAGGTCCAGCGAGGTGACGAGGAGCATGAGGACGATGCTGATGAAGAGCAGAAAAAACTGCGGCTTTGCGTATTTGAACAGACGCTTCATGATATGCGCGTCAAATGATTTTTCGATTTCCTGTTCGTGATGGATGTTCTCTGACATAGTGCCTCCTAAGCTTCCGAGAGTTTTTCTTCGAGCAGCTGCTTGCGGTACATATCGGCGTAGATGCCGTCAAGTGCGATTAGTGCTTCATGTGTGCCGCGTTCAGCGATGGTACCTTCTGATAAGACGATGATTTGCTCGGCGTGCTTGATGGTGGATAGCCTGTGTGCGATGAGGATGCTCGTCGTGGCGCTAAGTGTTTCCTTCAGATGCGACAGGATGCTCTCTTCCGTCTTGGTGTCTACAGCGGACAGTGAGTCGTCCATGATGATGATCTCTGGTTTTTTCGCGAGGGCTCTTGCGATGGAGACGCGCTGCTTTTGGCCGCCTGACATGTTGACACCGCGCTCGCCGAGTTCCGTGTCAAAGCCCTTTGGGAACCCTTGGATTTCGTCGTAGATTTGCGCGATTTTGGTATAATGTGCCACGTCTTCGTCTGTGATGACATCGAGGCCGAAGCCTACATTGTATTTGATGGTTTTTGAGAATAGGAAGTTGTCCTGTGGGACGTAACCCATCATCGACCTGAGCTTTTGAAGTGGGATGCGGTTGATGTCGACGCCTCCGATGAGGATTGTGCCGCCTTCAACATTGTAGAGCTTCAGCAGCAGGTTGACGAGCGTCGTTTTACCCGTGCCCGTCTTGCCGACGATGGCAAGTGTTTCACCGGCATTGACGGTGAGCGAGATGTCTTTAAGGACGTCCGTGTCGGTGCGTGGGTATCTGAAGGATAGATTCTTGATTTCGATTTCAGGTTTTACGGCATAGGCTGCATTTAGGGCTTCGAGAACACCGATGTCGATGATTTCTGGAGGCGTTTCGAGGATGGTGTTAATGCGCTTGAGCGAAACTTGGCCACGCTGCAGCATGTTGTAGACAAAGCCCAGTGCCATCATCGGCCAGGAGAGCATGCCCACAAACGTTAGAAATGCAACAAAGTCGCCGATGGAGATCACGCCGTCTATGACGAGATTGCCACCGTAGATCATGGCGATAAGCGTACTGAGCATGGCAATGAAACCCACCAGAGGATGGACAATGCCGAATAACTTGGCCATGGAGATGTTTCTATCGAAGTTATTTTGATTTTTTTCGTTAAAATGATTCAGTGACGCGCGCTCTTGGACGAAGGACTTGATGATGCGCACGCCTGAAAAATTCTCCTGTGCGACATCGGTGAGGTCCGAAAACGCCTCCTGCACTTTCTGAAAGCGGACGCGAACCTGTTCGCCGAGCACGATGATGAAGATGGCGATGAGCGGCAGCGGAATGAGCGCTATGAGTGTCAACTTCAAATCGATTTTTATAATCATGATGACGACGGTCATGATGCCCATAAATAAGGCATCGACCAGCATGATGACGCCGCCGCCAAAGGCGTTGCGGATGGCTGCGATGTCGTTGGTACAATGCGCCATGAGGTCTCCCGTCTTATGATGGTTGAAGTAATTGAGCGACATGCGCTCGAGGTGTTGAAACACGCAGCCTCTGAGCCAGTATTCAAGCTTTTTCGCCGTCGCGACGATGGTCATGCGCCAGCCGTAGCGTCCGATGGCAACGCCCACTGCGATGGCGAGTATGTAGAAGATGTATTTGCCGATAAGTGGCGGCGTTAGGATCCCGTCCGTCAAGGCATCGGTGAAATCGCCTATGATCAGCGGGGTGATGAGCTGTAAGGCGTCGATCGCCATAAGCAAAAGGATGCCAAATATGTACCAGCCCATATTTTTCTTTAAAAAATCCGAGATATATCTAAAATCGCCCATTTGAAAAGCCTCCGTATCTGTTTCATTTCTTCATCTATATATTTTAGCACATATCGTATAGATTGAAGCCTTAATAGTTACTATTTATAGGAATAAATTTCGAGCTGCGAAAGGTTATGTGAAGCGCTTTATATTGTGTAATTCAGAGAATGTTTAAAAAAAGTTAACAAGTTAGCCAAAACATTATGACGTGGTTCGGTTGACAAAACATGTTAAAAATGATATTTTGATTATTAATATCAATCACTACAATGAAATTTATAGGCATCTATAACTGAACATTTTTTAAAGACAATGTACTCATATAATTCCAAATGTAACGGCTTGGAAGTCTCTACGCGATGGCCATAATATCGCACTATGGGTTGACTCTTATGATTTTTTGAAGCACTTTCATTCGGTGTTTTGGGAGGATTATTAAGGACAACCTAGAGGTTGTCTTTTTTTATTTTTAAAGGGTCACTATCATAGGAGGAAAAAATGGAAGGCAAATTATTAAAAGAAGGCTTTACGTACGATGACGTTTTACTTATTCCGCAAAAATCAGAGGTGTTACCCCACGAAGTCAGTGTAAAGACAAAGCTTACAAACAAAATCACGCTAAATCTTCCAATCATCAGCGCAGGTATGGACACTGTTACAGAAGCAAAGCTTGCCATCGCCATCGCTCGTGAAGGCGGTATCGGCATCATTCATAAGAACATGAGCATCGAACAACAAGCACTGGAAGTCGACAAAGTCAAAAGATGTGAGCATGGCGTTATCGTGGATCCGTTTTCATTGTCACCGCAACATCAAGTGAAGGACGCGGAACAACTCATGGCGCGTTACAGAATCTCAGGTGTTCCAGTAGTGGACGCACACAACAAGCTCGTGGGCATCATCACAAACCGTGACATCCGTTTTGAATCCGACATGGAAGCGCTCATCGGAGACGTCATGACAAAAGACAAGCTCGTGACAGGACCAGCGGACATCACTTTAGAGGATGCGGGCAAAATCTTAAGAACACACAAAATCGAAAAATTACCGCTCGTGGATGAGAACGGCATCTTAAAAGGACTCATCACGATCAAAGACATAGAGAAACAAGTTAAATACCCAAACCGTGCCACTGACTTTAGAGGCAGACTCCTCGCAGGCGCGGCTGTCGGCATCGGTTCAGACATGATGGAACGCGTTGACGCACTCGTCAAAGCGGGCGTAGACGTTTTAGGTCTCGACTCGGCACATGGTCACAGTATCAACGTCATCGAAGCAGTCAAGAAAATCAAAGCGGCTTACCCAGATGTGGATGTCATCGCAGGCAATGTGGCAACTGGTGAAGCGACGATCGACCTGATTGAAGCTGGCGCAGACTGTATCAAAGTCGGTATTGGACCTGGTTCAATCTGTACAACACGCGTTGTCGCTGGTATCGGCGTTCCTCAGATAACGGCAGTATTCGATTGTGCAAAAGCGGCTAAACCGTATGGCATCCCAGTCATCGCGGACGGCGGCATCAAATATTCAGGCGATATCCCAAAAGCCATCGCAGCAGGCGCAAACGTCGTCATGCTCGGCTCACTCTTTGCAGGCACGGAAGAAAGCCCAGGCGAGATCGTGATGTATCAAGGCAGAAGCTTCAAAACGTATCGGGGCATGGGTTCAACAGCTGCTATGGAAGCCGGCTCGAAAGACCGTTACTTCCAAAACGAAACGAAGAAATTTGTACCGGAAGGCGTCGAAGGACGCGTCCCTTACAGAGGTTACCTCAAAGACATCATCTACCAATTGGTGGGCGGCCTTAGAGCAGGTATGGGTTATTGTGGCACAGCGACGATTGAAGACCTTCAGGAAAATGGCAAATTCATGCGCATCACAAACGCTGGTCTCAAGGAATCGCATCCGCATGACATCTCCATCACAAAAGAGCCACCTAACTATAGTATTTCTAGTAGTGATAAGTAAATCTAAAAGATTAAGCATTGTATAAAATTAAGCAACTGAATATAGATTCATATATAATAGAAATAAAATGATACACAACCAACCAATTGGAGGATAACATGCACAATGAACTTATAATGATCGTCGATTTCGGTGGCCAATACAATCAGCTCATCGCACGACGCGTCAGAGAAGCCGGCGTATACAGCGAAGTCGTTTCTTGGAAACACGCCATGGCAAAAGTCAAAGAGAAAAATCCCATCGGCATCATCCTGACAGGTGGCCCAAACTCAGCGTATCTCGAGAACGCACCAACCCTTGACCGCGAATTTTTCGAACTCGGCATCCCAGTCCTTGGCATCTGCTACGGCATGCAGCTCATGTCTATGAAGCTTGGCGGAAATGTTCAGCGCGCGACCCAACAAGAATACGGCAAAGTCAGCCTCAATATCCCGGTATCTGATGGCCTGTTCAAAGATATTGAAACAGATGCACAATGCTGGATGAGCCATTTTGACTACGTGTCACAAGCACCGACAGACTTTGAAATCACAGCGACGACTGACAACTGTCCAGTAGCGGCTATGAAGAACGATGCTAAAAAACTCTATGCGGTACAGTTCCACGCAGAAGTTGAACATACGCCATTTGGCAGAACCCTCATCAAAAACTTCCTTTATGAAGTATGTGGTTGCAAGGGCGATTGGGATATGGGCGACTTTGCTCAAAACATGATCGCGACTATGAAAGCGCAAATCGGAGACAAAAAAGTCCTTTGTGGCCTTTCTGGCGGCGTCGATTCATCCGTTGCTGCGACTATGGTGCACCAAGCTGTAGGCAACCAACTCACATGTATCTTCGTCGATCACGGCCTCCTCAGAAAAAATGAAGGCGATGAAGTCGAAAAAGTCTTTGGAGATGAGTTTCACATGAACTTCATCAGAGTCGACGCAAAAGAGCGTTTCATGAGCCGTCTTAAAGGCGTTTCAGATCCTGAAACAAAGCGCAAAATCATTGGTGAAGAGTTCATCCGCGTCTTCGAAGAAGAAGCGAACAAGCTCGAAGGCATCGAGTTCTTAGTACAAGGCACCGTGTATCCAGACGTCATCGAAAGCGGCACGGATACAGCAGAAGTAATCAAGAGCCACCACAACGTGGGCGGCCTTCCTGAAGATATGAAATTCAAACTCATCGAGCCACTGAGAGACCTCTTCAAAGACGAAGTCAGACGCGTCGGCCTCGAAGTCGGCGTACCAGCCCACATCGTTTGGCGTCAACCGTTCCCAGGTCCAGGCCTCTCGATCCGCATCCTCGGCGAAATCACAGAAGAAGCGCTCTATCTCGTCCGCGAGTCAGACGCCATCCTCCGTGAAGAAGTTGCCAAAGCAGGCCTCGATCGTGACATCTGGCAGTACTTCACAGTCCTTCCAAACGTCAAATCAGTCGGCGTCATGGGCGACGAACGCACTTACTCACACGCTATTGGCATCCGCGCAGTTACATCTATCGATGGTATGACTAGTGACTGGGCGAGAATTCCGTACGAAGTGCTTGATAAGATTTCGTCTCGAATTGTGAATGAAGTGCAAGGTGTGAATCGGATACTTTATGATGTTACTAGTAAGCCACCGAGTACAATTGAGTGGGAATAAAGAAAAATTTTAACCCTGAAAACTTTGTTAATTCAAAGTTTTCGGGGTTATTTTATTTTTGACAGTTTAAAAATTGTTGAATTTTAGGTGAGGATGTACCATTTACATAGTGAACAATAATTCTTTAATAGAATTTGTAAAATTGTGGTATTATTATATTAGCGAAGATGTACGGAGGTAATGATTGAAACGTTCTAAGTTAAATATCGATGAACAGATTGCACATATGCATGATGATAAAGGGATACAATTCAATATTATTTCTGAAAGCAACGCCCGTACGTTCTTAATGAATAATAATTATTACTTCAAGCTGAAGGCTTTTGCGAAAAATTATGAAAAATATGCAACTGGTGAGAATCAAGGTAAGTATTTAGATCTTGAATTCGCTTACTTACAGGATTTATCAACAGTCGATATGCATTTTAGAAAATTTATAATCAGGGCTTCACTTGATCTTGAACATTATTTAAAAGTTAAAATATTGAATGATGTGATTTCAAATGCTTTTGAAGATGGATATGAAATTGTTCAAGAATGGTTATTGAAAAATCCACGAGTCATGCAAGAACTGTCAAAGAAAAAGAATAATAATATGTGTTCTGATCTTATCCAAAAATATGAAGATGATTTTGCATTATGGAATATTGTTGAAATTCTTTCTTTTGGAGATTTTGCAAACCTTTACTATTATTACTATACTAAATATCCAGACAAAAAATCTATGCATAATCTTGTCTTTCCAGTAAAATGTATTAGAAATGCAGCTGCTCATAACAATTGTTTGTTGAATTCCATGAGAAGGCCATATCAATTTAATCATAAGTCAAAAGAATTAGGCAACTATGTTGCAAATATTAAAGGCGTATCTAAGGCACAAAGGCAAAGAATGATGAGTAATCCCGTTATTCATGATTTCGTATGTTTACTTTTTGTATTTGATGGAATTGTAAGTAGCGATATGATCAAAATGCATACGATGATGGAGCTACATGAATTAATCTCGAATCGTTTTTTAAGAAACGCAGAATATTATAAAAATAATAAAGAAATTACTGAGAGTTACAAATTTATAAAAATGGTGGTTGACCATTTTGCTGAGAAGACGTATAATTAATCGATGAACAAAAGTGCAATTGCATTTTTATCGAGGGAGCCCCCGTGCTACTCTCGATTTTTGTTTTTTGAGTGACTTCTTGCTACTAAAATGAAACTACTCCACCATCAAGCCACATAAATAGCTATAGAATACGTATATCAAAATCGTTTGGTTTAAACTTGTTACGGTGGTTTTAAAAAATAAGCCTAACAAATATATTAGTTTCCACTAACTCACAGTTCCTTCTGTGAGTTTTATTTTGACCAATTTTCAGCGACGGCAATTGTAAATAGATTAAAATATGGAAATAAGTTATAATATTTATAGTGCGTAAAAGTATTCATATGACTATATTTTATATAAAATCTGGAGGATAACAAAAATGGCAAAATTGACATTACAAACACTTGAAACAAAATTGTGGGATTGTGCAGACATACTCAGAGGCACACTTAACTCAAGCCAATACATGGAATACATATTTGGTATGTTGTTCCTTAAAAGAATAAATGACCAATTTAAAGTTGAAAGAACTGAAAAGAGAGAGAAGTTTGCTAAACTTCCGCCTGAAGCACTTGAAAAGGAA
Organism: Acidaminobacteraceae bacterium; assembly: GCA_942493125.1. Lineage (GTDB taxonomy): Bacteria > Bacillota > Clostridia > Peptostreptococcales > Acidaminobacteraceae > Fusibacter_C. The sequence goes on from OW818667.1 coordinate 2,368,878, forward strand.
CTTGAAAATGCAAAGTCTTACAAAACCTTCTTCATTCCAAAGCAAGCAAGATGGAAAAATTTCAAAGACCTTAACCTTAATATTGGTGCTGAACTGGACAAAGCTTTTAAAGCCATTGAAGATGAACCTAAAAATGCCGAACTTGTTGGCGTCCTCACAACAGCTAATTACAACGATAAAGAAAGAGTGCCAGATGGCAAGTTAAATCAATTACTTCAGATATTCAATGCCCTTGATTTATCAAATAATGGGTTAGAGTCACCTGATATTCTTGGTGATGCATATATGTACCTGATTAAAAAATTTGCAGATGATGGTGGTGCAAAAGGTGGAGAATTCTACACACCTAAAGAGATTAAAGACGTTATGGTTAGACTCCTTAAGCCACATGAAGGGACATCTATTTATGACCCCTGTGCCGGATCCGGTGGTTTCTTGATCAGTGCCATAGAATATATTAGAGATACACAAAAACAAAACCATAGAAACCTTCAAATATTCGGTCAAGAAATCAACCTTTCAACATGGGCAATTGCCAAGTTAAATATGCTTCTTCACGAAGTATCTGGTGCAATGATTTGGAAAGGCGATACTATTAGAGAACCTAAGAATACAGAGGGTTCAGTGCTTAAAACTTTTGATATGGTACTTTCTAACCCACCTTTCTCACTTAAAAACTGGGGTAGAGAAGTTGCAGAAAAGAATGATTATAACAGATTCAACTACGGTGTAGCCCCAACATCTTATGGTGACCTAGCCTTTGTTCAGCATATGCTGGCATCTTTAAACTCAAAAGGGATTATGGCAACAGTTGTTCCTCATGGTATTCTTTTCAGAGGTGGCGAAGAAGGTAAAATCAGAAAAGGGCTTCTTGAAGATGATCTTTTCGAAGCAGTTATTGGATTCCCGCAAAACTTATTTTACGGCGCTGGAATTCCAGCATCGGTAATTATCTTAAACAAAAACAAACCAGAACATAAAAAGGGAAAAGTCTTGTTCATTGAAGCATCACAGGGTTTTATTAAAGATGGTAATAAGAACAAACTTAGAGAAGAAGATATTGACCATATAGTAAAAGCATATGAAGCTTTCACTGATGAAGAAAAATTTGCAAAACTTGCAGACCTAGAAGAAATCAAGAAAAATGACCACAACCTTAACATCACAAGATACGTTGATACATCTGAAGAAGAAGAAGAAATAGATATCGAAGAAGTAATTGGCAGAATCTCAGAGAGAGAGCAAGAATTAGGTGATTCTAAAGAAAAACTTAACACATTCCTTGAACAACTTGGCTTTGAGAGAATATAGGGGGATGAGATGATGACTAAGATTAGAGAAGGATATAAAGAGACTGAAATTGGGATTATTCCAGAGGACTGGGAAATTTCAAAACTGAATAATATCGGAAGTTTTAGAAAAGGAAAAGGGATAAAGAAAGATGAAGTAGTTGATACTGGTATTCAGTGTATAAGATATGGTCAAATTTATACTGACTATAATCATGTGGTTGTCAAAACAAAATCTTTTATAAGTGAAGAAATCGCTAATAGTAGTATGAAAATCGATAAAGGGGAACTAATTCTTGCGGGTTCTGGTGAAACATTAGAAGACATTGGAAAAGCAGTTGCTTATCTGGGGGATGAACCATGCTATGTGGGTGGTGATACAATAATATTTAGACCAAGTCTAGCTTTAAATAGTCTTTACTTATCATATTTTTTAGCAACGAAAAAAGTTACTACTCAGAAAAGAAAGCTTGGACAAGGGAATTCGATTGTTCACTTATATGTTGATGGTGCTAAACAAATTCAAGTTTATGTTCCCCCACTCCCAGAACAAAAACGCATAGCAGAAATTCTTTCCACCACTGACGCCCACATCGAAAAGCTTGATAAAACCATTGAAGATTATCAGCTTCTAAAAAAAGGCATGATGAAAAAACTCCTGACTGAAGGTATAAATCATACTGAGTTTAAAGAGACTGAGATTGGAAGAATTCCGAAGGAGTGGGAAGCAACTCGAATAATTGATTTAGCAGATAAATCAGACCGATATTCTTTTACAGGTGGACCATTTGGCTCAGATTTGAAATCTAGTGATTATACACTTGAAGGAATAAGAGTTATTCAATTGCAAAATATTGGTGACGGAAATTTTCTTAACGATTCAAAAATCTACACATCTACAGAAAAGGCGAATGAATTGATTAATAGTAATATCTATCCAAATGATTTGATACTCGCAAAAATGGCTGCCCCCGTTGCAAGAGCATGTAAAATTCCGGATTTCTATGACAGATACGTCATGTGTTCTGACGGAATTAGATTAAAGGTGAATCCTTTAAGTTATGACTCATCATATTGCTTGTATTCAATTAACTCACATTATTTTAGGAAGCAAGCTGAAGCAAATAGCACAGGGACAACACGATTAAGAATTGGGCTGACTGCTTTGAAAGAATTAAAAATTGCAATTCCACCACTTGTAGAACAACAACAAATATCGCAAATATTGATAATGCTAGATGATAGAATTGATTTATTGATTAATGAGCGCTTAGACTATATCCAACTAAAAAAATCTCTAATGGAAAAACTCTTAACTGGTAAAGTGAGGGCGATATAATGTCTGCTTATGTCAATTTTGAATATGATTTTATTAAGAGAACTCTTGCTGATATAGAACGATATCAAGGAGAGTATGAAGTAACAGCATTGCTGAATAGCTGTGTTGGGCTTCTAGTCATTCCAAAAGAAAATCTTTTTGATAAACTGCCTGATGAAGATATAAACCGATTTGGAATAGACGCGAACAAGATAAAAGTGAATGATAATTCAATGCATCCTCACAGCTTGAAAAACGTGCTAAGACACATTAGAAATTCTATTGCCCATGGAAATTTTAATCAAGAAGACTGTACAGATGGTGTAATTAAATCGTTGAGGTTTCAAGATTTCAAAACAGCAAACAGACAAAATGTGAAGACCTTTGATTTTGTTTGTGGAGTTTCACAATTCAGAAGTTTTGCAATAAAAGTAGCAACTGAAATATTAGCTACTGAATAGGATGGTGAATAAATGTCTACTTTAGGAAATGAATATACCCTTGTAGAAAAGCCAGCACTTGATTATATGGTTGATGTGCTGGGATATGAATATATAAGTGGCGAAAAACTGACTCCTCTTGAAGGTGAAAGAGAGTCTTTTCGGGATGTCATTTTAATCAAACGATTTAGAACAGCGCTTAGAAGAATGAATCCTTGGATGACAGAGGAATCACTTGATTCTGCAGTTAAGTTTCTTGTGAATAGTGAGGTTCTTGGAACTTCATTACTTGAAATCAACGAGAAAATTTATAAAGCTATTGTAGATTTGGATTTTACAGTGACTCAAGTCATCAATGGTCAAAAGAAGCCACATACAGTTAAATTTATTGATTTTGATCATGTGAAGAACAATGATTTCTTAGTAGCCAATCAGTATAAGGTTCAAGGCTTAAATAAAGAAATCTTCCCCGATATTATAGTATTTATAAATGGTTTACCAGTTGTCGTTATTGAAGCTAAATCCCCCTTTAAAGAAGGTGGTGAATTTATTAAGGCTGGTAAGAAAGATGCTTATAATCAGTTAAGAAGATATATGGATGTCAGAGAGGGTGCTATTTTTGAAGGTGCTGAAAGATTATTTCATACTAACTTCTTTACTGGCATTATCAATAAATACAGGGCTTATGCTGGAACTATCAGTTCAAGCTATGATTATTACTTAGAATGGAAAGACCCTTATCCTTTTAAAAAGGAAGACATAGAAGACCTTGATAATAATGGTCAAAAGCTGTTCTTATTAGGTCTATTAGAGAAAAATAATCTTCTGAGAATTATGCAGTTCTTTATCATGTTCGAAACTGAAAGTGATGTTAGAATAAAAAAACTGGCTAGATACCAACAGTTCAGGGCGTGTATGAAGGCATTAAAGAAAATTTCTGAAGGTAAAACGCCACTAGAGAAGGGTGGGGTTATTTGGCATACACAGGGTTCTGGAAAATCTCTTTCAATGGTGATGTTAGCTAGAATGATTAGAAGAACTATTGAACTTAGAGATACTATGCTTGTGATTATTACAGATAGAATTGACCTTGATAAGCAAATATATAATACGTTCTCAAGAGTGTTTCCATCCGAATATACGCTTGCTGAGAATAACTTAGATAAACTACTCACTCGTGCAGAGACTGTGGTGGAAATGAAGACGTTGCTTGGCATGGCACAAGCTAAAATCATATGTACTACCATTCAAAAGTTTCAATGCGAAGCGGATGATCATCCAATTCTTGAAGACTCAGAAACCAAAACTCAATTGTTCTTTGACAAAGAAATTGAGGTACTTACTAATAAATCAAATGTTATTGTCTTTACGGATGAAGCTCATAGAAGCCAGTATTCTAATCTTTCTATGAATATGAGAAAAGCACTTCCGAATGCTACTTTTATTGGCTTTACAGGAACACCAATCGAAAAAGACGATAAATCAACTTATAGAACTTTTGGTCAACTGATTGACAGCTACACAATTTCCCAAGCTGTTTTGGATGGTAATACGGTAGCTATCATTTATGAAGGAAGACGACAAGATCTACATATCATTCAAGACAAACTTGATGAAGATTTCATTGAGTTTTTCAAGCACAAATCAGATGACGAAAAGGAAGCTATTAAGATGAAATACTTTAATAGAATTTCCCTTGCTGAAGCTGAAGACCGAATTTCTGATATTGCAAAAGACCTTCTAATTCATTTCAGAGATAATAGCTATAAACTTGGTTTTAAGGCACAAGTTGTTTGTGTTTCTCGTCATGCCTGTGTTAAGTATTACAATGCTTTGACTCAGCATATGGCAGATGTTTTTCCTGATAATCCGATTGAAATAAAAGTTATTTACTCAGCTGACAATAACGATGATCCTTATATCAAAGAACACAGAACTACAAGGTCTGACCAAGATATAATACTAAGCAGATTCAAGAGAGAAATTGAAAAGGACAGATTGTGTATTATCATTGTTAAAGACATGCTTCTGACAGGTTTTGATGCAAAGATTGAAGATGTCATGTACTTGGATAGACCACTTAAAGAACATAACCTTCTTCAAGCTATAGCGAGAGTAAACAGAACATATGACAAGCCTTATAAAGCTATAGAAGATGGTAAAGAAATTGAGAAAACCAGAACTAAAGCTTACGGAAGAGTTGTAGACTATTTTGGGATAACGCGTCACTTAGAAGAAGCACTCGAAATCTTTGACAACGTTGACGTTGGTGAACCAATGGAAAACATCGATTCGCTCTTTAAGAAGATGTTAGATTACAAAGAAGCTGTTATGAGAATCTTTACTAGTGTTGATAAAAAAGATTTAGATGCTTTGATGAACGTTCTAAAACCAGAAAATAAACGTGCGGAGTTTGAAATGGCTTATAAACGATTTGCTATTGCGGTGAATGCTTTAATGCCAACCCATGTTAGACAAGAAGACCTTAACGACCTTAAATGGCTTTCATATATTCGTGCTGGAAGTAAAGCAAGGTTTGAACCTGAAGATACAATTGATATTAGTGATTGTGGCGAAAAGGCTAAAGAACTCATATCAGAACACTTAAAATCGAATGGTGTTTATCAGTGGATTGAACCTATCACTCTATTTGATAAGGATTTTAAAGACAAAGTTAATCATGGTTCAGATGAAGCGATTGCTTCTACAATGGAACATGCTATTAAACATGCCATCAATGTAAAGATGAAAGAAAATCCAGTTCACTATCAGTCGCTTCTTGAAAGACTTCTTAAAATCTTAGAAGAGACCAACATGAACTGGGAAGAAAGAAGAAGACAACTAGAAGAGTTTGTTGAACGTGAAATGAGTCATGGTGAAGAAGATTTAGCGATTAAACTTGGCTTTACTGAGAAGAGACAATTAGCAATTTTTGAAATGATTAAAGCAGAGGTTGAGTCTAATAACAGCAAAGTTGCTGAAGTGGTATATTATGCTGGTGATGATGAAAACACTATTTTTAAGAGAATGACTCATGCGGTAATTGAAGCCATTAAGAAGAGCTGGGTTATTGGGTTTACTCAGAATCCAACACGGATTAATGAAATGGAACAAGAAATCCATTCGATGCTACTTTCTGAATATTATCAAGACATTGGAGAATATGATAAGATCACCACAATGACTGCAAAAATAATAGAACTAGCTAAAATCCATTATCATACAAATGATTGGAGTATCGCATAATGAGACTGGTATATCAATATGGAACACAGCGAATTGAATTTGATGTGATTTTTAGAAAGCGAAAAACCCTTTCTATTGAGGTTGAAACGCCAAGTTTGATTACTGTCATTGCCCCAGAAGGTAAAACAGAAGACGAGATTCTCGAAACGGTTAAGGCTAAGTCCAAGTGGATCGTACAAAAGCTATTTGAAATCCGTGAAATGGAATTCAGAAAACACAATAAGGAATTCGTGAATGGCGAATCCTTCATCTACATGGGCAGAAACTACAGCCTTCAGATTGTGGAGGATGAAACCGTTAGAATGCCTGAAGCTAAACTGACTAGAGGTAAGTTTGTTGTGTCTGTAGAAAACAAAGACTTCGACCAGATACGGCAAGCACTCGAAAATTGGTATAAAGATAAAGCTAAAGAAAAGATAATGGAAAGAGTCGTTTATTATCAAAGTCACTTCGACCAAAAGCCTAAACGCATTGTCATCAAAGATCAACAAAAGCGTTGGGGAAGTTGTACCAAAGACAATCAACTTTTATTCAACTGGAAGTGCATTATGGCACCATCACCAGTGTTGGATTATATTGTGGTTCATGAGATGTGTCATATGGTTTATATGAATCACTCTCAGGAGTTTTGGAATCTATTGAAACGGATTTTGCCCGATTATGAGAGTCGGAAAGAATGGCTTCGGAATAATGGGATTAAGTATGATTTGTAGAAATAGGAACACCTAAGGGTCCTCTGTAACAATATGGCGAAAACTTTTGAGTGACTGCTGAGATTCACTGATTTCAATTAGTATAGAAATTCAATTTGACTTTCCGCCATTTTGTAACTCGGTAACCGTGCTATACTTGCGAGATCAAAACCTCTCATGGAGGAATCTAAGAAAAAAGTCAGTTTTGCATTTATGAATTTTGTAGCAAAGTAGTTTAGTATAAATAAAATAAAGAGGTGCTAAATGAGTATTTTGGTTAAAAAAGTGAGGGTATCTGGCTTCCGTGGACTTGAAAATATTGAAGTTGATTTAGAAGAAACAACTGTATTAACAGGTACGAACAATTCAGGGAAAACATCTTTTTTAAAAGCATTGCAAATCGCGTTTGGACAGAGGAGCTTTATTTCGCAAGATGATTTTTACATAAAGAGTAATGTAATAAGTAGTAAAATAATAGTAGACATTTTAATTGTTCCTGTTAACGAGTTATATCAACAAATCGAAGATTTTACTGAAGAATGGGAGATTTTATTTACAACCGACAGGATAAAGACAGATGGAGTTAATAGTTTTATACCGCTACGAACTATAGTTACATTTGATCCAATGAAGAACAGTTTTAAAAGTGTACAACATGTGCTTCAAGAGTGGCCACTATTTAATGATCAGAACTCTTACTGGTTTAATACTGACAATGGCAATAAAGTAAATTTTAATTTCGAAGAATTACCATTTTTCTATATGGATGCACAACGGGATATTTTAGAAGATACAAAACTTAAAAATTCATATTTAGGAAAAATGTTAGCTAAAGTTGAGTACTCTCCAGACCAAATTAGAGAAATTGAAGAAAGTATCAAAGAACTAAATGAGAATGCTGTAAATGGTAGTGAAATTCTACTCAATCTGAAAAATGTTTTAAAAGAATTAGATTCTGCTATGGGAAGCAGGAGTGAAGGAATCGATATAACTCCTTTTACAAAAAAAATTAGAGATTTAAGTAAAGGACTCGCGATATATTATGGAGATGATAGTGATAGTTTTTCAATGGAATACCACGGGATGGGGACTAGAAGTTGGTCATCTTTATTAACATTAAAAGCATTTATCCAACTACTTGCAAAAAAAGCAGAAGAAGATAATAGCATCTATTTTCCTGTTATTGCAATTGAAGAGCCTGAGGCACATTTACATCCTAATGCCCAAAAGAAATTATATTCACAAATTAGTTCTATTAATGGACAAAAAATAATATCGACTCATTCTCCTTATATAGCCGCATCCTCAGATTTACAAGGAATTAGGAGTTTTTATAAGACATCAATCGTAAACTGCGGAAAAATTTTGACAGATAGTTTAGAACCTGAAGATTTAAGAAAGATTCGACGCCAAGTTATTAATACTAGAGGAGAAATATTTTTCTCCAAAGCGATTGTTTTTTTTGAGGGTGATACTGAGGAACAAGCATTACCAATTCTTTTCGAAAAGCATTTTGGTGTTACACCCGTGGAATTAGGTGTAGATTTTATTGGGGTAGGAGGTTGTAAAAGCTATTTACCATTTATTCGCTTTGCGGACAATCTGAATATACCTTGGGTTATATTTAGTGATGCAGACAGAGATGTTCCTGACTGGATTGATAAACATTTAAGGAACTCAGGCACACAAAAGCAAAAAGTTGATGTAGTTGTAATGTTAGATAATGGTAATGATTTTGAAAGACAATTAATTAATGATGGCTTTAGAGATGAAATTAGAAAGGCAATCATTTCATTTGAAGTATATGTAAATGAACAGCATAGATTAGCAAGAGAAGCACATAGGATTGAAGAAGTTAATAGCTATAATGATGATAAACTTTATAGTATTATAACTTGCGAAAAAACAATGTATGCACCTTTAATTGCTGAGTTAATAGTACAGAGTGGCAAGAATATTTCACCCAAAGTAGTATCCTTATTTGAGAAGGTAGAAACTCTTTTGAATTTTTAGGAGGTATTTTATGAAGCAAATGATAGAGCTATCAGATAAGCAAAGAAGTGTTGTTTACGCAGATAATTTGCCTTTATATGTTAAAGCAAGTGCAGGTAGTGGAAAGACGAGAGTATTAACAGAAAGAGTAAGACATCTACTAAGTCAAACAAGTAAGAAAGTGCTTGCACTAACGTTTACCAATAAAGCTGGTGAAGAAATAAAAGAAAGACTTAGTGATATTAGTGATCTTGATAAAAGAGTTTTTATAGGTACGTTTCACGGATTTTGTCAAATGCTGATAGAAAATCATGGTAGTTTAATCGGTTTTCAGCAATTGCCACATATATTTGAGTCAGATGGAGATCGGATAGAATTGCTAGAACAAGCAATTAATCAGATTCCGTCATATGCAAAAATGTATAACTTGATGAGTTCTAAAGATAAGATGGATTATAAGTACAGGGCGCTAAACTATATATCAAGCGTAAAAAGAGAATTAGGTAATCATCTTAACTCACAAGGTGTAGACGAAGATATTGTGTTATTTTATCAAAGCTATCAAGAAATTTTATATAGTCAAAATGCAATAGATTTTGATGACTTACTCTTACTCGGTTATAGATTATTAATCGAGTATCCCAAAATTGCTACATTGTACCGAAGAAGTTATTTTTCAATATGCATTGATGAAGCGCAAGATTTGAATTATGCTCAATATCAACTTATCTACGTTTTAGCTGGAAATGATTTTAATAATATAATGATGGTTGGAGATCCAAATCAATCAATTTATCACTTCAATGGATCTTCATCTGATTTTATGAATATTGATTTTGTGAATGATTTTTCTCCAATAATCATTGAATTAATAGAGAATTATCGTTCTTCAGTTTCTGTATTATCAGCTGCAAAAAAAATCATGCCTGATGCTGCATATATTGAAGGAACCATAAAAAAAGGCATTTTTGAAATATATAAAGCTAAAGATCAAGTAGACGAAGCTATGTGGGTAATCACAAAAATAAGAGAATTGATAGACCTAGGTTTTCATGAGGATATTGAAGGCAAGATAACTTATGAAAAGATTGCAATATTGGCTAGAAACAAGTATGTATTTGCTACTATTGAAAAGATATTCAAAGAGAGTCAATTACCGTTTTACTACAAAATGACACCTGGTGCTGTAAAATTTGAATCTGAAGTTATGGAGATATTTGATTTGTCGTTGAGAGTTAAGCTAAATCCAGTTGATAGATTGCATAAATCACATTTGCTAAAAAAACTGAATTTAGGCATTTCAATCAATAACTTAAAAGACTTAATATTGAGCATTGATTTAGTAGAGAATTTTAATATTAGAAGGATTTTAGTTATAGTAGATGAACTAAGAGATGATGGGTCTAATTTGAAACTACTTTTTGAGAAATATACTAACGAACTTGAAATTACTGATGAAAATGAGAAAATTATGGTTCTTAACGATATCAATGAGTTGTTAATGCACTGGTATAATTATGCCAAAAAAACTGATAATACTAATTTGCTACAATTCAAAAATGCAATGGCATTAGGACAAACTCATCCATTAACTCAACATTCTGGGATTACTCTGAGTACTGTACATACCATGAAGGGACAGGAGTTTGATATTGTATTTATTATTGGTATGGATGATGAAACGTTCCCTGATTATCGTGCAATTAAGCAAGGTGGAGTTGAACTAGTACAAGAAAAAAATAATTGTTATGTGGCGTTTACAAGATCAAAGCGTTTGTTGTATGTAACTTGGCCAAGTTCAAGAATGATGCCTTGGGGTGATACAAAAAGAAGGCAGATATCGAGATTTTTATCCTGTTTCTAACAGCTTGGGACCTTCTTTAATCTGAACTTTTTGTAAATTCAATGATTTATTTCTATTGCATAAAATATTCGATTCCTGACACCAAAACGGAGTAACTACAAAATACAATGAGGAAAGTATCTAGTTAGAATGCATAGAAAGAATCGAGAACGAGCTACTTCCGAAATCATGACTGGTACCCCTCTAGGTATACAGCATAGTATCAGATTATAGTATCCGTTATTTGATTGTTTCTATATTGAATAGTAATACCTATGGATACTCGGTACCAAAACGGCGGAAACTTTTGTGTGACCGCTGAGATTCTCTGATTTCAATTAGTATAGAAATACAAATTTTCTTTTCGCCATTTTGTTACCCGGTACCCGTGGTAAAAAGTATGGTAGTCCTACCAAGTCAAAGAGATTTGTGTATTTTAGTTATTAAATATATATACTTTAAGAAAGGGCGGTTAATATATGGCTAATCCTATTATAAAAAAAGGCGTAAATCTTGGAATAAGAGTAGCAAAAAAAGGTGCTAAATTAATATTTAGTGCTGCACTTCCGGCTGCTATTGATTTAGGTGGTAAATTTACAAATGAAATTATTGAGGGTCAAAAAAACCGAGTAAAAGTTCCAAATTTAAAGGATGTCCATATCGAAAAGGCCTTGAAAATTCTTAAGGAAGATTATAATTTGAATCCAACGTCTGTTGTTGCAAAACCTAAGGCTGCATATGCTTATGAAAGCGAAAATGAAGTTATGTATACTGAGCCTAAATGTGGGTCTAGATTAAATCCAAAATCTATGGTGAAGGTTTTTTATCTTACACAGGAAACGATAGATGCGAGTAAAGTTATACTAAGTAAAAAGGTACAGGAATTTGAACTTCCCAGGATAATTGGTCTCAATATTGATGAAGCACAGGAGGACCTTCAAAGTCTAGGCCTTAAAGTTACTGTAAAGCTGGAAAAAGCTGATATGAAATTTATTAACAAAGAACAAAATCAAGTTACTAGGGCAACATATCCAAATGATCATAAGATTAAAGGCAAGCTTAAAGTCGGCGAAAGAGTATGGGTTTATTTTATAAATGAAGAAGTAATAAATGAAATTAAGTTGATGAAAGAACTAAAAGAAAAAGCTAATCAAGAAAGAATAGAAAAAATAGTGAACGTTGGCAAGGATGGCAAGAAAAAAGTAAATGTTATGTTAAATAAAATAACAAAATTACCTCAAAAATCAGATGGAAATAATGAAGATTCCTCTGTTAAAGCAGAAGACCTTACTGAAGAAACAAATTCAGAAACATAGATATTGGTGCCGAGCACAATATTGGCGAAAACTTTTGTATGACCGCTGAGATCCCCTGATTTCAAGTAGTGTAGAAATGTCATCTGACTTTTCGCCATTTTGTAACCCGGTACCCGTTGTATCATCGGGTTGATCCATGTGGAGGCAGTCATTCTGCTGACTCGAAAGTAGTTGAAATTTCTAGTGCTCAATAAAAAAAACTGTACCAGATGCACACACGGAAGTTGGCATCACACAATTAAGTAAAATCAACCTCTAAAGAGATTGAACTTCCCCTTCTGGACTTGGTAACAGGTTTTGAAGTTGGAAGTTCGTTTTTTTTGTTTATGTATGAGTGAATGAGTGAGTGTCAATTGAACTAAGCGATTCTGTGTCTGGTTAATTATTATGGCTAAGAATTATGTAGGACATCAAAAAAGGAACTCCCCTTTGATTCACATTCTTCTTATGATAAACTGATATCAAAATAATAATATTAAGAAGGTTTAATTTAGTGAATTATCTTGATTATTTTCGAAGAGGACCTTCGGTTTATTTAGACCCAAAGAAAAAGTATTAGGCCAGGAATTATCAGGCGTTGTTGAGGTCATTCAATTGGCTAATCATTCAGGTGCCATAGTAACGGCGGTAGACAGTACTGAAATGCTAGAATTTCTATCAAATGTTGGTGCATTTAAAACAATAGATTATACTAAAGAAGATTTGATTCAGCAAATCATAGTGCTAAGGATTTAAATGAGTTGAAGAGCATGATGGAGGCAGGTCTCTTATCTACTTTTATATAGAATTAACCGTTAACCGAGTTTTAGTCAAGCTGCGGAAAGGAGATTGTAAATGCAAAAAAAGAAACGAATAAAAAGAATACTTAGAGTACTCTTGCCAATAGCAACCATAATCTCCATGTTTTTCGTACCATGGATTTTGCTAAGAGCGTGGTTAGCGCCACTACCTGACACAGTTCAAGAACAAGTAAATGAAGCAATAGAGCTTGGGTTTGATGGAATAATTGTCTATGTGGACCAAGGAGGTAAAGAATCTGCTTTTTATGCTGCAGGCTGGAAAAATAGGGAGAATAAAATACCTGCCGATCCCCATTCATTATTCAAGATTGCAAGTATTGGCAAGTTGTATGATGCTGTTGCTATCACCAAATTGATAAATGACAAAGTCTTGTCTTTGGATAAAACACTTGCAGATTTCTTTCCAGAACTTGTGGGAAGAATTGAAAATGCAGAAAAAATTACCTTGAGAATGATGGTACAGCATCAAAGTGGCATTCCAAATATGACCGACTCACCAAATTTTTGGACAAACCCACCAGAAAATAATAAAGAAGCACTTGCACGAGTACTTGATTTGCCTGCTAACTTTGCACCAGGTGAAGATTACGAATATTCAAATACCAATTATTTATTAATATCTGAAATTATTGAAAAGGTGTTGGGTTATAGCAAAATCCAATACATCAAGGAGGAAATCTTGACCCCTCTCGGGCTAAAAAATACTTTCGGTTCGATTCGTGATACGAATATGAACGATGTGATGAGCGGTTACTACGTTGGCATTGAGGAGGATATTAAGACGGTTGATTATGGCTCAATGATAGCGTCAGCAGAAGATGTGGGTATATTTCTACGGTCATTAAACGATGGGTCAATATTTGATGAAGGTGAACAGGAAATCTATTCTTCAATTTACGAGTATGGCCATACGGGATTAATCCCTGGTTATCAGAGTATTGCCAAATACCACCAAGAAATTGATGCTGTAGTTATTCAATTTGTGAACACAACTAATTTTGACGGATACACTTGGAATTTGTCGGAAATCGTATATAACCGTATTATCAGGATTCTGCACAGGGAATAGAAGAACTGTACCAGATGCACACACAGAAGGTGGCATCACACAATCAAGTAAAATCAACTCCTAAAGAGATTGAATATAGGCAAAAAATAAAAAAGTGAAAGATTCTGAATCTCGGCATGGCGCCTGAATTCTGAGTCTTTCACTTTTATTTTATTGTTGCGTTCCAGTTTCTGTAACAGGTTCTGTAGTTGCTTCTGTAGTTGCTTCTGTAGTTGCTTCTGTAGTCGCCTCAGTAGTCGCCTCAGTAGTCGCTTCAGTTGTCACTTCAGTCGTTGCTTCAGTTGTCGCTTCTACTTCTGTGCCATCTTCAATATCTATCGTATCTGTATCTGCATCCCATTCAACGGACAAGCCAAAAGTTTCAGCGATGAATTTGATAGGGACATAAGTTCTTGAGTTTGTGATTTCTGACTTTGCATCCAATACAACGGATTTGCCGTTTACTAGAGCTACATTGGATCCAATTGTTAAAACAATCGTGATATCGTCTTTGACTATTGTCACTTCAAATGTTTCAGCGTTAAATGTCACGGTAGCACCAAGACCCTGAGTGATTGCTTTGACAGGTACCACTGTGCGTCCACCTTTGATATATGGTGGTGTGTCAAACTTGATCAGGTTCTTTTTCACTGAAATGGAACCAATACTTAAAACCTTTGAAATAGCTGAATCGGCAGTAATACTTGCCAATGAGTCTTCAAATATTTCCATTTCCTCAGATGTGTATAATTTTTTTGCGTCGATTTTTCTTTGATTCAAGGCTACTTTCAAATCCGCTTTAGCTGTAACAAATTGTCCTTTTAGTGAGTCGAGTTCGACTATAAGCAAAGCAGCGCCAGCTTCATCGCCAGATTTCAACAAAGCTTCATACTCTGATTTAAGTGATTCGTAAGATGCTTCGGTTTCATCTTTGATAGCTTCAGCTTCATCTTTTACAATCTTCCATGCAGCCATAGCCTCTTGTTTTTGTTGACCTTTCCCTTTATTTTTAGGGGCTTTGTCAGCTTCTGTTGAAACTTCAGTAGCAGTTTCAGTTGTAGCCTCAGTAGTAGTAACTGTTGTAGCTTCAGTAGTAACTTCAGTTGAAGCCTCAGTTGATGCTTCTGTTGAAGTCTCAACAACCTCGGTTGTGGTTACTGGTGCACTATCTTCTGCAAAAACCATGCTCGTCGTGAAGATTAGTACCAAGATTAAAAACAATGATAATTTTTTCATTCATTTTCCTCCTATCGATTTTTTCCAATAAAAAGAAAAACTTTTCAGTTTCACTTCTTCGGTAACCCGGCGATCATAGAATACCCTTAGACCCGTGGTTTTGCGTCCTGACCTTTCGGACAGTTTGCCTTTATCGGAAATTAATTATAATTATACAATTAATACATGCGTGTGTCGAGTCCTTAGGGTCCTCATTTAACAGGGCTAAAGGTCCCTAAATATTAAGAAAGTCGCGAGTTTTTGCAGTATTTTCAATATATCTATCTTGAATATGGGTATAATAACAATAAATATAGATGAACCATAAATGAAAACGAGACGATTAGCCATACGAGGTAGGTTATTTTTGAGCATATAATTAGGAGGTCGAGATTATGAAAAAAGTTTTTGTTTTATTATTAATTCTAGTTTTAATAAGTGCATTTACAATAAGTTTTTCAAACGCAAACATAAGTGAAGTTATCGAGATTTTTAGAAATACAATTAAAATTGAAGTTAATGGGGAGCAAGTAATTGCAGATAACTTCTTACTGAATGGAAGAACTTATATTCAGTTAAAAGAGGTAGCTGAGCTACTTAATAAAGAGGTCGGTTGGAATCCGGACACTCGAGTAGCAAGTATCAATGATATTACCAATCAAACTGACCTGTCAAGACTGTTGCCTGAATCCAAAGGGTTCATTTGGAGGTACGATGGCTTTGCAGAATATAGTCATCAAATGCAGCTAGAGAGTATTAATGATCTAGATCAAAAGAGAGAATATGTAATAACAGGCAAAGTCGGTGACCCATCAGGTGGCGAAAACAATCTGGATAGAAGTATTGGCATTAAATACACAATAGACGGTCATAAGATCATACAGGAAAAAGTTGAGAGCGCGATGCTCGATTCAAAATTCAACAAAATCACTTTGATACAGGCGCCTTTATCAGTTGGTAACTCGTGGCAAGAACAAGTAGTAGATAAACAGGGGAAAGTTACGACCCTTAAAGCATTTATTCAAAAGATAGAAATCAATGAAGATGGTTTTAAGCAATATACAGTTAGATATGATGATGTTAACAGCAGTTATTATGAAGAGAGAGTTATCAAAGAGAACATTGGCGTTATAAATGTTGAAAAGCTTCTAGAACTTCAAGACTCAAGCTTCCCGGTAAGTTATTTTCTGTTTGATTTTGAAGTGGCTAAATTGATACAGACAAAGCTTTACTTTCCAGATAACAACGTAGATAAACTGCACCTAGAACTCAGAGAGCTTCTTGTATCCAATGATGGCACAGCAAGAGCAGCGGTTGAAGGCTTAATAGAGGGTCCTTTATCTAATCTTGCACCATCAATACCTGAAGGCACACAGCTTCTTGACATATCGATACTGAATGGCGTGTGCACTGTAGATTTTTCTCAGGCGTTTGTTGATAATCATATTTCAGGAAGCTCTAATGATCTGATGACGGTTTATTCAATCGTAAATACACTCACTGAGTTTGATTCAATTGACAGGGTTCAATTTTTAATCGAAGGTAAGACTGGTGCAACCTTTGGCAATATTGTGTTTAATGAGGCGTTAGTGAGACGACAAGATTTGATCGAATAGTAGAAATTCGAGGTGAAGTCATAGATATCAAGTATAGTTGTATGCTTGTAATCTATGACTTTTTTAGTTGTAATGGAATCAAATTGAAATGAGCACTTAATAATCATGTTGTTATTTCATTTTGGGGCGCTAAAATGAAATAATGAGTGCTGGAGGTACTCCTGGAATAAAGATCAGGTCGCTATGTAGATAAAAAATAAATATTTGACATACTTGTTCGTATAAAGTAGAATTATTACAAACGATGATGACTTTTGGGGGTGATTCTATGAAGCAAAAAGAAATCGTTATGCAATTGTTAGAAGAAAAAAAAGGATTGATAACCTCTGGTGAAGCTAGAGAAGCTGGCGTTTCTTATAAAACAATTCAGAGATTACATCTATCAGGTGAGCTTGAAAAACTGGAGTATGGGTTGTACATGGATCCGAATCAAATGGAAGACGAATACTTCGTTGCACAGTACAGATGCAAAGAAGGTATATTTTCTCATGAAACTGCGTTGTACTTTCACAATTTATCCGATCGTACGCCAATAACTATGATGATGACTATTCCCTCTGGATACAATACGAGACTTTTAGTAGAACAAGACAAGTATAAGTTTTTTTATATTGATGCTTCATTGCATAAACTAGGTAAAATCGAAATAGAAAGCCCATTTGGAAATTTAATTGAGATTTATGATAAAGAGAGAACCATTTGTGATTGTATTAAAAAGAAAGACCAATTGGATACCGATATGGTTAAAGAAGCAATTAAAAGATATATGCAAACACCAGGAGCAGAATTTGCAAAGTTGATTGAATATGCCGAAATATTTAAGATTAAAGAACTAGTAAGAATTTACTTGGAGGTGTTGACATGAAAATTACGAGTCCAAGACAGCTGAAAGATAAGATTAATAACATTGCGAAAGTAAAGAAGGTATCTGCAAATTATTTGCTTCAAAACTACATGATGGAAAGATAATTTTATTCTCAAGGGTGGTTTTTTAATATCTTCTATGATTGGAACCGACATGAGAAGCACGCTGGATATGGATACGACCATAAAAGGCATAGAAGTGAATCGCGTTGAGATTGAAAGAATAATCACTGAAATTATAACGATTGATATAGATGATAATTTACAGTTTAAAATTGTTGATATCAAGAACATTCATGATGTAAACGATTATGATGATTTTAGAATTTCTCTTGAAGCGCAGTTTTATTCTATAAAAGTTAAAATGAAAATTGATTTAACCACTGGGGATCAAATCATTCCCAGAGAAATTGTTTATACATTTAAGTTAATGTTTGAAGAACGTAGCATTCCAGTTAAAGCCTATAATCTAAATACGATTCTAGCGGAAAAGATTGAATCTATTCTTTCAAGAAACATAGCAAATACAAGAGCAAGAGATTTTTATGATATTTATGTACTTCATAGACTTCGAAGTGAAGAAATTAAATATGACGAATTAAGAAATGCTATAAGTAAAAAGGCAGTAGAACGAAATACTTCAATGTATATCGAAAAATGGGATCAATATTTAAATCAAATTGAAGAGAGTGCATATTTAGAAAATATTTGGATTGCATATACGAAAAAGTTTAAATATGCTGAAGGAATTAATTTCCATGATACAACAATGATTATTCGAGTGATATTTCAAACAGTCAGCCAATAATTATCAATCATTTACAGTTGAAGAATTGGATAGTATGAGCAATATGCAAAAAATGCACATTAGTGATTTTTTAAGGCCTGCAACGCTATATGATACCTTTCTCCTACATTCTATTGATGAGAATGATTAGAAAGATTAGAATGAGAGTAGAACAAATGAAGAAATGTGAAAAAATGTTGAGATAGCACTCTCAGTATCGCAAGCATTGGCATCTAGGGCGCAAAAAATCTTGTAAGTAAAGATGAAATACAGGTTATAGGACGAGGGAAAAAAACGCGGTATAAGAAAGCATGAGATGATTATTACAGAGAGGGGAATATTATGGCAGTAGCAGGATATATATTCAGTTATTGCATAAAATGCAACAACTGCTTCTTATCAGTGGGAAATGTAAGTCTTAGAATAAATATTAGAAATTATATGTAGTCAAAAAAATAAGAAGTGAAAGATCACGGATCCAGGCTCATACTGGCATTCAGAATCTTTCACTTTTAATTTATAGCAAATTTGTTTCGGTCCATTCATATTTTTGTTTCATATGAAGCCGTCATACGACAATCCCAGGATGCAGTATGAGGAATATGCAAAAAATGCATATTCCAAATTCTGACAAGCAAATGGCATCAATTTTTTTATATCAATAGTTGACTGGTGAACTAAAAAGACGGGATAAAGCAAGGGCGATTTGAATACTTTCTACTCATTTATAGCGTCCCTGGAATCAATCAACTTGAAATCGGAAGACTTAAAAGTGTTGGAAAAGCCAGTGTGACGAAAGTATTGAAAATACTAGAGGAAGATGGTTTCATTAAACGAGAAACGGATGAAAGCGATCGAAGAAACACACTGTGCTATATCACGCTAAAAGGTGAGGCTATTGTTGAGTATTTGATCAATCTTCATAAAAATTCAGAGTTGTTGGCGACTGACTTTGAAAAATAAAATGTGTCGCTTTCTTAACAACCCCAAAATAGTGTTAAGAAAAATACAAACTATTCTTCTATCAAAAGAAGTAAAATAGAATTGTCAGAATTATTTGACAATACAATTTTGGAGGGGAATATGACACAAAGAACGAAGCAAATACTTATCGTGGTACTACTGGTCTTTGTTATGGCAACAAGTGCTGCATGTGATTCAAAAGGGGAAAAGTCACAAGTCAATGACACTACTGTTGCTACTGCAGCTGATACTGCGGTAGACACCGCATTTGTTCCTGAATTTTCTGAAGCGCGCATGCTTGATACTATCAAACTGTTATCTTCTAAAGATAACGCTCGAATCACAGGGTTTGAAGGTGAGTTGTCAGCCGCTGACTACCTCACTGAACAATATACTTCTTTGGGGTTAGAAGTATCTGCTCAGACCTTTCCTGTAAAAGCGTATGTCTGTAACAAACTTGAATTAAAGGTTACGTCTGATGCAGATCGTATCGTTGGGGAAGCGAAAGCGTTAAGTTATAGTGCAGCAACACCAGCAGGCGGCATAACGGCAGACGTCGTGCCACTTGGGATGGGTGCAGATAGCGATTATGTAGGAAAAGACGTTAAAGGCAAAGTGGTGCTTATGCAACGTGGTGGCGAATTCTTTTTCGTTAAGACAGCTAGAGCCGCTCAAAAGGGTGCCGTTGCAGTCTTGTTTTATGACCCTAACAGCGAAGGCGCAATCTCTGCAACTTTAACGGAGTTATCTAAAATTCCTGCAGTTAGTATAAATCGTGCAGAAGGTCAAGGACTTGAAAAAACAGTTCAAGATGGCAATGTCGTCACTGTTTCTCTAAACGCCGAAGTAACACATGAGGATTCAACGTCAAAGAATATAACAGCACTTTACAAATCAGCTGATAATCCTGAAGGAAAGCGCGTGATTGTTGGTGCACATTATGATGGTGTCGACACACCAGCTGCCAACGACAATGCATCTGGTGCAGCAGTGATTTTAGAGATGGCAAAAGCGTTAAGCGATCAGAAAATCGCACTGCCTTATGATATCGCATTTGTATCATTTGGTGCGGAAGAAATTGGACTAGTCGGTTCGGAACAATATGTCTATAACCTGTCTCGAGAAGAAAAAGACTCAGTGATCGCAATGCTAAACTTTGATATGGTCGGTGTA
Organism: Acidaminobacteraceae bacterium; assembly: GCA_942493125.1. Classification (GTDB taxonomy): domain Bacteria; phylum Bacillota; class Clostridia; order Peptostreptococcales; family Acidaminobacteraceae; genus Fusibacter_C. The sequence goes on from OW818667.1 coordinate 2,389,480, forward strand.
GGTGATACGTTCGATATTGGCTCAGCTGACGGCTTTACAGCGCCGGATCTGATTAAGATGACTCGTGAAGCTTTAAAAGATATGGGATATTCGCCTACGACGTCTGTGACGGATCGAAGCGATCATGCGCCCTTTGCACAGGCGGGCATAGATGCCATATACGTCCAAGTTGGACCATTTCACGATTATCATACAGACTTAGATACGATTGAGGTGATTCAGCCTGAGATGCTCACTAAAGTATGTGAATTGGGAACGAAACTCATCGTTGAAAAATTACCAGAGGTTATATTAACACAGCAATAAGCATAGTAATCACATAATTTTCATAATCACTTAATAAGTCTCAAATTCATATCAATCTTACACTAGGGAAGCATGGAGCCAAAAACTCAGATGCTTCCCTTTTTGTTGCAAAATGTCATGTTTTTATCGAATATGATATAATGATTCAAGTGAGTATGACATTGAGGTGACGCATGATGTTAAAAATATTAAACGAAAATGAGTATCTTCAATACTATCAATTTTACAAAACCATATACAATAACAGACCGAGAAAAAAAGACGACATGGCCAGTATGCTGTTGTCGATTCTTAAGAATAAAAGTACGATTAATCAAAGGGTTAAGCTGAAGCCGCTTCTCGTTTTTAGTGGTGGCGTTCCGATCATGGGGACGATTTTGGCACAAGTAGACGCGATGCTGCCATATATTCAAATGAGTTTTTTTGAAGCTGTTTCAGAGGACGAAGCCGCTTTTGCTTTGATCCTAGAAGAGACGAAATCGACTGGAGACTTGTGGGGTGCTACGTCTATCTCCGGCTCTTTGAATATCCATGTGAACTACGGTCTAGGTTTTTTAAGCTCGCACTATGATCAGGAATGCAGCTTTGGCATGAATTATAATCCAGAATTCTATAACCATCTCTTTATAAAGGCAGGGTTTGAAACAATAGATTTAGTGACCTATAAGCAAGACATGAAACGCTTTGAACTACCATTATCTGAAAGATTGCTCAACCGGTTAAATGAAAAGTACAGCGTTAGAACGATGAACTATAAGCATTTTAAAAGGGATATTCAGATCTATACCGAACTTAACAACGATGCCTTTAAGCATCATCTGTTTTATTATAAACGAAGCTTCAAAGAGGATTATGAACTCTTTAAACCGTTCAAAATGCTATTGAAAGAAGAAAATCTTTTGATTGTGGAAAAGGATGGTCAACCGATTGGGTTTATGCTTTGGTATCCCGATTATAATGCGTTGATACCCCCAGGAAAAAAGTTGTCGATTAAAACAGTGATTGATCACAAGCTATTGCGGAAGCCAATAAAGACCTTTAAGATTGTCGAGATAGGTGTGATTGAGTCCGAACAAAAGTCGGGTGCAATCCTATCTTTATTTGAGGCACTTTATCATAGGACAAAAGATCAATATGACTATTGTGAATCGTCATGGATCCTGAAAAGCAACAGTGATTCCAGCAACTTTGGAATTAAGTGGTCAGAAGGCGCGTACAAATCCTATGCGGCATATACGAGGCCAATCCATGACTAAACCGACGACCAATAGAAGTTTTGCGAACATCTCATGTGCCGAGGGAACATGCATCGATGACCTATATGCCGATGATTATCGTATCGATGACATTCGTGCCAACGGTACCTTTGCTCTGAGCGAATCCGTTAAAACCGAACTGTCCTATCTAGAAAGGCTCAATCCATGTAAGCAGAAGTACTACACGAATCAATCGGCTTTTGTGATTCAGTACCATCAGACCGTCGATATCTTTAATTTCATCCCAAAGCTGACGCTTCGATTGCCAATAAAAATCATCGGTAAACCTTACTCCATTTCAGAGAAGGGCTACCTAGGCGAAAATGATGCGGTAAGTGCACTGATTAAAACCACAAAGGGGCTAAATCTCGTACTCAATGGTGAGCGTGGTTTAGATCTGCCGTATGCGTATACATTATCAAGTCATGTGTTCCACAATCGCTTTGCATCATTTGAACACTACTTGGCATCTCTGAGAAGTCACTACAGATATCGCGTGAAAAAGGCGCTTGTGAAATCATCTGAACTCATGATCCATAAAATAGATCAAAAGGATTTTGACGCATCGCATCACCATTTATATTTAGAAGTCTATCAGAACTCTAAAGATAAATTGGAGTGTTTAAGCCTTGAATTTTTCAGGGAATTCCCTTCCGAAATCTACGAGTTTAAAAGGCGTGATACAGGCGAACTGGTTGGTTTTGTTCAGCTGGTCCATGAATCAAGCAAACTCATCTTTTTATTTGGCGGCTTTAAACAAGAGCGTGTAAGAACCCATGATCTGTATATGGCGATGCTCCTGGAAATCATACGAATCGGCATTGAAAGAGGGTTTTCAATCATTGAATTCGGCCAAACGGCTGAAGAAACGAAGCTCAAACTCGGTTGTGTGCCAGTTGAGAAATACTTGTACGTGCATCACTCAAACAAGGTGCTTCATTATTTAATCGCGCGACTATTGCCGTTGCTGTCTTATAAGCCACATGGCATCGCCTACAATGTGTTTAAGGAAACGTTATGAAGATCGTACTCAAAAAAGTGAGAAAGAAAACGCCATTTTCATGGATTGATCCAGTCAAAGTAGAACCGCTTGAACTTGAGTATCTAAAAGCGGTGATTGACGAACTAAACCTTAGTCTAAGTTCAAATCATGGTGTCGCGAACACGCTTCATCTCAAGTGTATGATTGTCGACCCCCTATACCACAAAGAGAAAGTCATAGGCGACGTCGTCGTTTTGAACGGCTACAATACCGCGAGAAATCAGATGATTTTGGAAGCCAAACAGCTAAAAGAGAATGCCCCGAGCACTATCGTCATAGGGTCTGGCGTCGACGTGCAGGTCAACTGGAAGCTTTATGAAAACAGCGCTTTTGATTATTTGATCGCCTCCAATCGACTCAGTGACTTTAAACGCTTGATTGAGCAGCTGGCAACTCAAACGCTGAACACTGACCCGTCAATCGCAGAGGACGCTAATCATTTGAATGCCAACCCCATAACTATCCATGGGGATAAACTCACAGCCTTTGAAATGGTAATGCCATCCAGAGACTATTTTGAACAGATCAAGCATCAAACGCGCTATCTACTTTATGATAATGTCGCTTTGGTGAAACGCGCGCACAGCTGTCCGTATAGTTGTGAATTCTGTTTCTGTACCAAGCTCAATCAAGGGCATTATGTGAGTCGAAGCTTCGAAATGCTGAAGCTTGAGATGGAAACCATAAACGCGGACACGTTCTGGGTGGTGGATGATGTCTTTATCCATAACAAGGAGGAAGCGGTGTCTTTTATCGAAACCTTTAGAGGCACATCTTTTAAAATGATCGTGTATTTGAGAGCGGACTTCATCGCCAATAACGCAGATTTGATGGAAGCGTTAAAGAATACAGGGATTGTGGAAGTCATCGTAGGGTTTGAATCCATTAAAGCAAGCGTTCTTGAAAATTACCATAAAGGCTATACACCGGATATCAACACGAAAGCAATAGCCGTGTTAAATGATTCCGGCATGTCATTCACAGCACTCTTCATGCTCGATATCGGCGCAGAGTTACAGGACTTCAAAGCGCTAAAAACCTATATAAAAGAAATGGGCATACGCAATTATACGTTTTCAATATTTACACCGCTGGAAGGCACGGATTTATACAAAGTGTATGAAAAAGATATCATCGATTTTAACTCAGCACATTATGACTTTTTGCATCTCGTGCTGAAGCCAAATAAAATGCGTGCGCTTACATTTCAATTAGCGTTTGCGCAGCTATTTGTCTTTCAGTTTTTTCACGCCAAATCGGCGAGACAGTTTGTTTATAAATGGGTAAAAGATTTCGTCAGAAACAGCTACAGACAAAGTTGAATAAAGTTGATTCTAGTTTGATAGAGGTAAATATGAGCAATCAAAAAGTGTGGAACTTTTGGGCACCAAGATATAAAGACCTATGGGTGCAGAAGGTCTCTTTAGAACCGACACGTAAAAAAGTGCTGGCGCATATGGAAAAAACATTTGCGGGAAAGACGCTTGGCACCTACATCGATATCGGTTGTGGCATCGGTGAACTGATCGATCAAATCGAGGCCACATTTGTGACGGAAAACAGCTATGGATTGGATTATTCCAGTGGCATGATCGACATTGCGTCTAAGCGGCCGTTGAAAACAACATGGCATTGTGAAGATATTCATAAGTTTGAAACGACACAGAAAATGGACTTAGTGTTATGTACGCATTCATTTCCCTATTATAAAGATCAAAAATATGTCCTGAGCAAGCTGAGCGAGATGTTAAATCCTGAAGGGAAACTGCTCATTGCCTTCGCGAGCAAGAACTCGTTTTATGATGCACTATGTATGTCGGTTGTGAAAATGACAACCGGCAAGGCCATTTATCCATCGGTAACTGAGTTTATAACGATTGCTTCACAGACCTTTAATCCACTAACCACAACGCGAATCAAAGAAAAATGGTACATGCCGAGTATTTATCTTTTTGAAATGGAGCCTAAACATGACAAACGTATTGCTTGTAAGACCGAAACCGCATAAAGACACCATAGGGTTAAAGCACGTCATGATTTGCGAACCTTTAGAGCTTGAGTATTTGGTTTCCAATCTAGACCCAGCTTTGGCAGGGCACTACAATCTCATCATAATCGATATGTTGCTCGACCGAACAAGGCTTGCCGATCACCTGAAGCAACACAGGCCAAGTGCTGTTCTTTTTACGGGATACAATACTCATGTCAACTTGATAAAGGCTTTTTCCAAAGAGATCAAAGCGTATGATCCGAATATCGTCACAGCAGTGGGCGGCGTTCATGTGGAAGTGGTACCTGACGATTTCAAAGACTCACACATCGATATGTTGCTTTGGAAAAATGGCATCGATGCCTTCAACATCCTTTTAAATGGATTAAAAGCGCACACACCTATCGCTACCATACAAAGCAAAATTGATGCACAAACGATCAACACAACCTTTGCTTACAACCCGCCAAATCGGACGATCAACGCAGCTTATCGCGAGAAGTATTACTATATGTTTCACAATCCGTGTGCATTGATTAAGACCTCTTTTGGATGCCCATTTAAATGTTCGTTTTGTTTTTGTCATGAGATTACAAATGGACACTACTATGAGCGGCCCATCACGGATGTCATCTCAGAACTCAAAGGCATCAATGAAAGAGAAATCTACATCGTGGATGACAATTTCTTATTTTCTGAAAGGCGCGTTAGACAGTTTATCGAGGCATTAATTGAGGCGCAGTTAGACAAGCATTTTTTAATCTACGGTAGGGCGGATTTTATTGCCAAGCACCCTGAGCTCATGGCTGAATTTAAGGCCGTTGGGCTTCATGGCGTCATAGTGGGGATTGAATCCGTAAGAGAAAAAGACCTACAATCTTATGACAAACTTACGACGGTGAAAATCAATGAGGAGGCCATCGCCATACTGAACGCACTGGATATTGAGTGCTATAGCACCTTGATTATCCCGCTGGATTTCAGTAAGAAAGACTTTAAAGACTTAAAGCTTTGGCTTCGGAAAACATCTGTCAATTTTGTGAACCTGCAGCCATTGACCCCTTTAAAGGGCACGGCCATTTATTCTGAGTATGTCAAAGATTTTATAGAAGATCCAAAAGATGTTGAGTTATGGGATATGGCGCATATCGTTTTAAAACCTCAATATATGTCTAAAAGGCTGTTCTATTTCCAAATTTTGAAGCTGTATTATGAAATCGTGATGCCGCCTAAACACTTGATTCGACTGGTTAAGAAGTTTGGCGTTACGCCCAATATAAAAATGCTGATTGGCAGCTCAAGAGTGTCACTTCAATATATCCTAAAAATCATTCGAGGTTAAGATGAAAAAACTGCTTCTGATACAACCGAGTCCTTATGATAAAAATCATAAGCCGATCAAAAAGAAACGGCTTTATTTTGTCGGCCTTGCCATGCCGTTACTCGCTGCGTTGACGCCAAAGGATTGGGACGTTGAAATATGTATCGAGACCATTGAAGACGTGCCACTCGAAACAGACGCTGAACTCATCGGCATAAGCACCATGGGACATGGCGTGCTAAGATCCATCGATCTTGCGAAGCACTATCGCACAATGGGTAAAACCGTCATACTCGGAGGGTATATGGCCTCCATTATGGCTGAAGAAGCCGTACAGTTTTGTGATGCGGTTGTGATTGGCGACGCAGAAGGCGTCTGGGAAGAGTTGTTAACGGATTATGAAAATGGTTCGTTGAAGCCAATGTATCGCAAACCCATTCAAAAACGCAACACACCCATTGAACCCCTTACCACATCTATCCAAAGACTCAGCACACCCCTACCGAGATTTGATTTGATCGTTAATAAAGCCATTGGCGATTTCTTACCTGTACAAGCGGGTCGAGGCTGTCCGAATTGTTGTTCATTTTGCTCTGTCGCATGTTTGTACGAAGGCTCGTATATAAAAAAGGATTTGTCGGAAGTTAAGAGAGACATTGAACAGGTTAAAGCGTTAGGCTTTAAAAAGTTTACACTACTTGATGACAACATCCATGGCGATAGAGACTACTTAATTAAGCTACTTGAAGTCATAAAGCCCTTTCGCATGAAATGGATGAGTCAATGCGATATCAAGATCGGACGAGACAAAGAGTTGTTGAAGCTTTTGAAAGAGAGTGGTTGCTATGCTTTGAGTTTTGGTCTCGAGAGCATTTCTCAAGAATCGCTCAACCACATGGACAAAGCGTGGGCAAATCCCATGGAATACACTGAGCTGATCAACAATATCGTTTCTGCTGGGATAGACGTCTCCACCGAGATGGTGGTTGGCGGTGAAGGGGATACCCTTGAAAGCATTAAAAAAACTAAGGATTTTATCGAGCAAAACAAGATCTGTGTGCCGAGATTTTATATCTTAACGCCGATACCGGGGACGAAGTTTTTTGAAGAAATGCAAGCGGATGGCCGCATCCTATCGGATGATATCTATTCATTTGATGGCTGTAAAGCGGAACATCAACCTAAAAACATGTCGCCTGATGAGTTGACGAAGGCTTACTGGGAACTATATAACGCGCTCTATTCATACAAATCCATCATCAAACGGACCCTTTTAAGAAAAGATTTCTTTAAGAGACCTTTGAATTACTTGTTATACACCACCGTCAATTTGTTCTATAGAAGCCATATCAAAAAAGGGATCACCCCTAATATTTTTTAAGGGAGGGCTGAATGAAAATCTTGTTAATAAGACCACCGCGAATCAAACAGGCAGTCACCTTAAGTGATTTTATGTATTCAGAGCCTTTGGGTCTTGAAATGTTGTACGCCGTGTTAGAAAAGAACCATCAAGTTGAGATTTTCGATATGATGTGCGATGCGCAGCCATTACAGGAAAAGTTAATTGCGTTTAATCCCGAAGTGGTTGGCATTACAAGTCTCTGTATCGATGTGAAGGCGGTTATAAAAATTGCCAATGCGGTTAAAAATCATGATGCGGCGATTCATACTGTGGTTGGCGGCACGCAGGCACTTTTAAATCCAAGCAGCTTCTTCGAAGATACCATCGATTATATCTTTAAGTTTACGACGACGCAAAACATAGAAGCCTTCTATGACGCGTTGTCCATGAATCATTTAGAATTTGAAATCCTAGGCGTTCTAAACCGAAATAACGGATACAAAGGGATCGAACTATCCGGTATCAATGAATATATTCTGCCAAACAGAGACTCTACCGAAAAGTATCGCCAGCACTATTCCTATTTTGGCTATAAACCTGCAGCGATTATGCAAATCTCGCAAGGCTGTAGCAAAGCGTGTATGTTTTGCTTAAGATGGCGCATTGAAGGGCATGATGAAGTAGAATTTGAGACTGAAGCCATCAAACAAGACCTTTTATCGATCAAAGAAGAGACCATCATGCTATATGACAACGACATTTTAGGATCTGAGGAGAGAATCCAAAGATTTTTGGATTTGGTTGAGTCGTTAAAACTTAAGAAGAACTTTATCGCTTATGCGTCGGTGGAAGGCATTCTCAGCAATGCTTCGGCACTTAAACGGTTTAAGACTTTAGGTCTCAAAGCGTTGTTGGTAGGCTATGAAACTTTTAGTGAAAAAGAAATGGCTTATTACACAAAAAAGGCCACCACTGTGGACAATCAAAAGGCTGCATTGCTTCTAAAGGAGATTGGCATCGATGTATGGGCTTCGTTTATGGCGCATCCAGATTGGACGCGTGAGGATTTCAAAGCGTTCAGAAACTATGTGAAACAGCTTTCGCCACAAATTTCAAGTGTGAGCCCCTTGACGCCCTTTCCAAATTTACCACTCTATAAAGCATATAAAGATCGCCTGATCTTTGAAGCCGACGATTATGAAAAATGGAGCTTTGGACAAGTGTCGATCCAGCCGGGAAAGATGAGCCTTCGCACTTATTATTTTCAGATGCTCGTGACGAACCTTTATATCAATCTGAGTTTGAACCAATCCACAGAAATGCTTAAGAGATTTGGTTTTAATAGCATGTTTAGGCTGAGTATTGGATCATTTAAGGCTTCTTTTCGATATATTAAGCTGATGATGGGGGCTAAAGCATAAAATCGCTTTTCTAAAGTCAAAATTCTTGGTAGAATGGACACATCAAGGGTTTTTCTACTAGGAGTGAACAAGATGGTAACAATTTATGATATCGCAAAGAAAGTCGGATGTGCATCGAGCACTGTTTCCAAAGCACTGAATAACTCTAAAACGATCAGCGCTAAACGAAAAGAAGAGATTCTGGCAGCTGCAAAAGAAATGGGTTATGTTCCCAATTCCAATGCAAGGCAGCTTGCAACAAAAAACAGTTGGTCGATTGGCATCTTATTTAGTGAAGATTTAAATATCGGACTTGAGCATCATTTCTTTGCCGGTGTCTTGCAAGCATTTAAAACATACGTTGAAGCATTGGGTTACGAAGTGACATTTGTATCAAAAAAAGTGAGCACACAATCGTTGACCTATCTTGAATGGTGTAAATATAAAAATATTGACGGCGTTCTGATCTTAACCGTTGATGTCGACGATGCCAATTTAAAAGAGCTGACAGAGAGCGGAATTCCTATCGTTACTGTAGACAATGGACTTATAAACGTACCCACGATTATTTCTGACAATTATCAAGGGACGCGAATGGTAATCGAGTATTTGATGCTAAAAGGTGCTAAGCATATTGCGCATATTGCTGGTCCGTTGAGATCCTTTTCGGGACAAGAACGACTCAGTGCTTATAAAGACGTTCTTAGTAAATCAGGATTTGAAGCGACAGATGATTTAATCGTTGAAGCCCACAATTACGACTATAACAGTGGTAAAAATGCATTGATGCAATTGCTTAAACAAAATAGCGAAGTACCTGATGCCATATATGCAGCCAGTGATGATATTGCGCTAGGTGCGATTATCGCTTTGAAAGAGCTCGGTTATCAAGTGCCTTCAGATGTTTCGGTCGTAGGATTTGATAATATTGAATTAACGCGCTATACATCGCCTTCGCTGACAACTGTCTCGCAGGATAAAGTGAAGATTGGAACAGAGGCGGCGAAACACTTAATTTCATTAATTAATAAAGAAACGCAAATATCACCTGGCATCGTAAAACGCGTACCGGTTGAATTGATTATCAGAGAAAGTACAAAATAATGTGCTTTCTTTTTTTTATGCAAATTTCCTGTTTTAATTTCGAAGTGCCTTGTGTTAATATAGAATCAACGAAACCGATTTCCTAAATTGGATAAATTTTAATATAGGGGATCTTAAAATAGGAGGAAACTTGAGTTATTACTTTAAAAATGATCAGTTTGTAATTGAAAATTATGACAAGCAGAAGACTTTTTCCAGTTTTTTGCCTGGCATTGCAGGTGTGAATGGCATTCCTCTTTGGGCATTTTACTCGAATCGCGGTCAAGGGTTGACCAGTTTTGGCATCAAGGACAAGGATGAACCAATTCAAGAATTTTTTCCGGCAAATACGAGCTATCAATACGTCGATAAATATGGTTTTAGAAGCTTTGTAAAAGTTGGTGGCGCTGTATATGAGCCTTTTACAGTCAACACAGAGGATGATCTGACGAGAAATATGATGATTTCAAGAGGGCATTTTTCTATAGAAGAGATCAATCAAACGCGGAAAATACAGGTCAAAGTGACTTATTTCGGGCTGACAAATGAATCTGTAGCGGGTTTGGTAAGAAAAGTTGAAATCAAAAACTTTGGTGACGAACGCGTGATTGATGTCGTGGATGGCCTTGCGAACATTTTGCCATCGGGTGCTACAAATGAGGGCTATAAAAACATGTCCAACTTGATGGTCTCTTGGATGGGCGTTGAAAACACTGAGAAGAATATCCCTTTCTACAAGTTCAGAGCTTCAAGTGGCGACGAAGCGGAAGTATCCATGCATCACAAAGGTCACTTTTATCTGTCCTTTGTGGAAGATGACAAATTGATCAAGCCGATTATCGATTTGGAGCTATTATTTGGCTATGATACATCATTGACAGTACCTTTCGGTTTTAAGAATAATGACCTTAGGGATTTGGATTTGAACCATCAAATCGTCGTCAACAAAGTGCCATGTGGCTTTACACCGGTTTCGAAAATGTTTGTAAATGGTGAGACTGTTGAAATCAACACGATAATCGGACATGCGGCGGATGTGTCTATGATCAACGAGAAGGCATCTTCATTTGCTAAAAAAGCGTATATTGCACAAAAGCTTTCAGAAGCTGAAGCCGTCATCGATGCTTTGGTTGGTGTGGTGGACACCAAAACCAGCTTTCCTATGTTTGATGCCTATATCAAACAGAATTTCTTGGACAACTCTTTGAGAGGTGGGTTTCCTTTAGTTTTTGGTGAAGGTGACTCTAAGAAGATTTATCATATCTATTCAAGAAAACATGGGGATCCGGAACGTGATTATAATTTTTTTACATTGGCTCCAGAATTCTATTCTCAAGGCAATGGAAACTTCAGAGATGTGAATCAAAACAGAAGGAGTGATGTTTATTTTGTGCCAGATGCGGGTTTGTTCAATGTGAAGCTCTTTATGAATCTCATTCAGCTGGATGGCTATAACCCACTGGGTGTGCAAGGAACGACGTTTACACTCAAGCGGGAACGCGCCGAAGCACTCATGGATCAATACGTGGCGTCAAATAAAGAAGTGTTCCGAACAGTGTTTGATGGTAAATTTACACCTGGAAAACTGAGTATGCAGATGGCGCTCTACGACGTTAAATTAAAGGTACCGGAAGAGACCTTTATGAATCGTGTGCTGTCTGAAGCTGAGCAGCATATTGAAGCCATCTTTGGTGAAGGGTTTTGGGTGGACCACTTCACTTATAATTTTGATTTGATTGAAAGCTATTTAAGTATATTTCCAGATAAGGTTGAGACGTTGCTTTATGAGGATATTACCTACCGCTATTTTGAAAGCCCTGTGTCCGTATTGCCGAGATGTAAGAAATACGGGCTCACTCAAGATGGTGCAGTTAGGCAGTATGGCTCTATTGAAGAAGAATCACATTCAAGCCGTTTCAATCAGACAAACTGGACGCGCAACAGTTCGGGTGAGATTTATCAGACGCATTTAGCGCAAAAGCTGTTGACCCTTGTACTCACAAAGTTTTCATCCCTTGATCCATTTGGAATGGGGATTGAGATGGAAGCCAACAAGCCCGGTTGGAATGATGCGATGAACGGTTTGCCAGGCGTTTTTGGATCGGGCGTCAGTGAAACGATTGAGCTTGTGCGTATCGTTCGATTTTTAAAAGAACACTGCACCAAAGACTTTAAAATCTTGGTCGAAAACGAGCAATTATTCACAGGGTTAAGTGATGTGCTAACAAAAAAACTGACTTTGTTTGAGCGCTGGGATGCGATGTCCACGGTTCGCGAAACATTTAGAGAACGCGTGAAAACGGGTGTCAGCGGCAATGAAGTCATTTTGAATCAGTATGATTTGGACGCTTTTTTAGTGAAAGTTGAAGACGTTTTGCTAGACGGTATCCAGCGTGCCAGCGCTTGCAACGGTAGCATCGTTCCGACGTATATCACCTATGCTGCGACTGATTATGACGTGCTTGATGGTCAAACGCCATATGGTCTTAAATGTGTTCGCATTAAAGCGTTTGAAATGCATCAGATGCCAAATTTTCTTGAAGCACCCGCTAGGATTATGAAAATAAATACGCCGTCTGAGAATGAAACGCTATACCACCGATTGAAAGCGACAGATCTTTATGATACGGCTTTAAAAACGTATAAAACAAGCTGCAAACTGGATGAGATGAGCTATGAACTCGGTCGAATCAGGGCGTTTACACCGGGGTGGTTAGAGCGAGAAAGCAACTTTTTGCATATGACGTATAAGTATTTATTGGGCATGCTCAAAGGCGGCTTGTATGAGGGATTCTTCGAAGAAATTAAGTCCAACCTGGTATGCTTTATGGATCCAAGCGTGTATGGACGATCGACACTTGAGAATTCTAGTTTTATTGCGAGTAGTGTAAACCCGAATCCTAAGGTTCGCGGGCAAGGCTTTGTATCGCGGTTAAGTGGTTCTACAGCAGAAATGCTAAGCATTTGGAACCATATGATGTTTGGTGAATCGGTTTTTAAATATACCGATGATCTCGTTTTTTCGCCAAGTCCCATTCTAAACGCTGACTTCTTTTTAGAGGGGCGTGTAAAGGCAACGCTATTATCAGAGATAGAGTTTATCGTTGAAAACAACACATCGCTGTCAACGTATTCATCGGAAATCTGTGTCGATTACTATTTGGTGGATGGTGCGCGATATGAGGAAATTAAAGGCGAACTAGCACATAAAATCCGCAATTGTCAGGTAAAACAAGTAATCATGGTATATAAGAAAATCACATAAAATAATCGTGTACAATATTAAGGGGGTCACATGAGAATAATATCTGTCAGATCAGAAAGTAAAGATTCAAAATACTGGGTGAAGTTACCTGAGCGTCAAACGGGCAACTATGATCCTAAAAGACAAGTGATAGCAGTCAATAGTGGTTTAAGCTATCAAGAGTTCATGGGGTTCGGTGGTGCTTTTACTGAAGCGGCTGCATTCACCTTGTCAGAAGCGCCGGCAGATGTGAGAGATGAAGCGATGAATGCTTATTTTTCCAAAGAAAAGGGTCTTGGCTATGTTTTGGGTCGCGTCCATATTCACTCGTGTGATTTTGCACTTGAAAATTACACTTACGTAGAAGAGGGCGATGCCGAGCTTGCTACTTTCGATATATCGCGTGAGGACAAATGGGTTGTTCCAATGATTAAAGAGGCGATGGATTGTGCAAAAGCGCCAATAAAACTGTTGGCATCCCCTTGGAGCCCGCCCGCTTTCATGAAAGATACGAAAGAAATGAACTATGGTGGCAAGTTGTTGCCGGATTATTATGGACCTTGGGCGAATTATTATGTAAAATTTGTTGAGGCAATGAAAACACGCGGTATAGATATTTGGGCAGTTAGTGTTCAAAATGAGCCTTTAGCGACTCAAACATGGGATTCGTGTATCTATACGGCAGAAGAAGAACGTGATTTCGTCAAGAACCACCTTGGCCCAGTCCTCAAGGCGTCCTATCCTGAGACCGAAATCATCATCTGGGATCATAACCGAGATGTATTGGTCGAACGTGGCGCCGTTGTATTGGCGGATAAGGAAGCGGCTAAATACGTTTGGGGAACGGGCAATCACTGGTATGTCAGTGAGGCTTTTGAAAACTTGACTGCGCTACACAATATGTTCCCCGATAAGCATCTATTGTTTACTGAAGGGTGTGTGGAGCTGACGACGACTTCTGAAAATGCAGTGTTTAACGGTTACTTGGGATCGTGGTCAAATGGCGAGCGCTATGGACGCAATATCATTGGCGATTTCAACAATTGGAGCAGAGGCTGGATTGATTGGAATTTAGTGCTCAATGAATTAGGGGGTCCAAATCACGTCTACAACTATTGTGAAGCGCCAATCATGTATGACCGCAACAAGAAAGAACTGATCTATAATAACTCGTATTACTATATTGGTCATTTTTCAAAATTTATTGAAGTCGGTGCTAAAAGGTTAGAAATTAGCGTGACAAAAGAAGATGTCCACGCCGTTGCTTTTAAAAATCCAAACGGTGATATTGTCATCGTCGCTCAAAACGAAGGTTGGATTGCGGAACTCGCGCTAGTTATCGATGGAGAAGGCCTCAATATCAACCTTCCAGATCATTCTATAACAACATTTGTCGCGAAAAAGCAATCGGTTTCGAAGTGATTTATATGTAGCTGTGTCAAATTCAAAGTAAGTTTACAAGTGTAAATATGAGAATTTAGAACGCTTTTGTGCTTTTTTCGATGCGGTTTCAAGTGGAATTCGCAATGCTTTTTTTATGCCTGCGGGATAAAAAAAGTTGCGAATTTCAAAAATAAAAAAGCTTTTACAAAATAATTAGAAAGTTCTTGAAACCGGTTTCGTATATGTGCTATATTATAGTTACAACATTTTAACATGTTGAAAAAAATTTGTAAAAGGGGATTACAATGAGAAAAATATCGAAATTGCTTGTTTTCTTATTAGTGGCTTTACTGGTTTTAACGGCTTGTGGCAATAAAGTCGAAGAGACGCCAAGCGTTGTAGTTGATGAATCAAAAGATTATTCAACAGAAAAGTTAGTGGTTTGGTCATTTACTGATGAACTTTCAACGGCTGGTGACGTCGATCATTTTAAAGAACTTTATACAGCTGAAGGAAAACCTTTTGAAGGCATGGAAGTGGAATTTGTAGCTGTATCTATTCAAGATGGCTATATGGATAAAATATTGCCTGCACTTGAATCAGGTAATGGACCAGACGTTTTTACAGGCGAGCTAGACCACATCAAGCAATTCATTGAAGCAGGCTATTATGCGGACATCGAATCGATGATGGCAAGTGATCCTGAAATAGATTTTGAAGCTGAAAAAGCGGATTATAAAGAATATATCTGGCAATCAGGTATCGATCCAGCAACAGGAAAATTAGCTGCATTGTCATGGCAAGTAACACCAGGTGCTATCTTCTTTAAAGTAGATATGGCAGCTGAAATTTGGGGTACTGAAGCTGGTTTCCCAGCAGAGGGCTCTGCTGATTACAATGCATCAGTTACAAACTGGATGAATGCAAACAAATTCAATACAGTTGAGAATTTACTTGTCGCTCAAAAAGAAGTAAAAGCATTCAATCCAAACTGGCGTTTATTCCCAGATGATCAAGCGGTAAGACACTTTGCTGCAGGTACAAATGAACCGGCAATGTGGATTGATGCTGATGGCAAATTGAATCCTGCTAAGATCAAAGAACAAATTCCTTACATCAATTTGGTAAAAGAGATGTATGGTGAGACAATCGCTGACTCATTGACAGCAAATGCTGCAGAGTGGGGCGGTCCTTGGTTTGATGCAATGGATAAAGAGCTAGTCGATGCTGAAGGCAACACATGGGAAGTTATGGCGTATTCAATGCCTACATGGGGCTTAAAGTATATTATCGAACCAAACATGGAAAAAGTTGACGCAGCAGGCGTTTCACTTCCTAAACCAGCGGAAGATGCTGATCAAGCAACGAAAGATGCTTTTGCAGCAGCTGCATTTAAAGGCAACTGGGGTATGGCTTCAGGTCCTAACTCATATTTCTGGGGCGGCACTTATCTAGGTATTAACTCAGATACGAAACTTCCAGAAGTTGCATTCGCATTCTTAAAATCAATGTTGTTTGACAAAGAGCGTTTAGCAGAGCGTCAAGCGGCAGACGGCGATATGTATTCTGTTGAATCTGTTATGGCACCTGTAATTGCAAATTATGAAGGCAGAGAGTCTTTAGGTGGTATGAACCACTTGAAAGTCTTTAACGAAGAAGCAGCTAAAATCGATTTATCTAATGTTACGATCTATGATAGAGGGTTGAATGATATGTTAGGTATTCATATCACAAACTACAAGCAAGGCGCAGACGGTTACAATACAATCGCTGATGTCTTAACGAAATTCTACTCGGATGTACAAGTAACGTATCCAGAAATTTATGTAGATGGTTTACCAACTAATTAGAAAGGAAATTGCATAAGCATTACGCAATTTCTCCAAGTATAGAAATAACACAAAAGTAGACTTTATGTCTACTTTTGTATATGGAGGGCTATATGAAAAATATGAAAGATAGAATTGGGTACCTTTTTATATCGCCCTTTTTCTTAGTTTTCTTCCTTTTTAATGCATATCCAATCTTTTTTACGTTGTACCTTTCAATGACAAGATACAAAGGTTATGGCAAAAAAGTGTTTATTGGCATTGATAATTTCAAACTGATCTTTAAGGACCCCAATGTCGTTGATGCGTTTATCAACACATTGAAGATTTGGGGTGTGAATATACTGTTCCAAGTATTTTTGGCGCTTTTGTTGGTCATGATTTTCTCGGATATTAAATATAAAGTAAAAGGACTTGGTTTTTTTAGAGTTGTATTCTACTTGCCAAACTTGATTGCTTCTGCAACCATTGCGCTCATTTTTATGAAATTGCTGGATAAGGATTATGGGGTTGTCAATCAGGTGCTTTTCAACATTAGTTGGATTGACAAGTCGATTGGTTGGTTGACTAAACCGATTTTGGCTCAAATGAGCGTTTCTGCTATACAGACTTGGATGTGGTTCGGCAATTCGTTTATTCTATTTATGGCGTCCGTGCAAGCTGTCAGCAAAGAAACATTTGAAGCGGCAAGGATTGATGGCGCAGGTAGGCTCCAAGTGTTATTGAATATCACGATTCCTTCGATTAAACCAATTTTGATGTATGTCATGATTACGGGTCTTATTGGCGGCTTGCAACTTTTTGATATTCCATTCCTAATCACAGATGGCAAAGGATTCCCGGAAGGAAGTCTAAATACGATGATCGTCTATATTTACAATATGGCATTTGTCTATAAAAATTATGGGTATGCATCAGCATTATCCTTTGCGCTATTTATAGTGATCATGATGTTTACAGTTGTATTTACAGTTATGACGAATAGAACGGAACTTAAAGAGTTTTTCCATAACCGTAAGGAAAGAAAGGCAAGAAAGAAAAGCCTAGCTGCAACGAAGGGAAGTGCGAAATATGAATAAAAAAATCCAAGAAACAAAAAGAAAAAGAAAGAACTTAATCGTTTATTCCTGTATTTACCTTTTTCTTGCTCTGTTGGTAGTCGTTGCGATTATCCCTTTTTGGATTGTGATCATCAATGCGACACGTGATGGTATGGCAATTTCGACGCAAGGTGTTACAATATTCCCAGGGACCAGTTTAGCGGAAAATTATGAGATTCTCGTAAAAAATGTTGACGTCGTACGTGGTTTCCTAAATTCACTTAAGATTGCACTATTGGTTACTGTATTATCCGGATATTTTTCAGCATTAACCGCATATGGCTTCCACATGTATAACTTTCGAGGGAAAAATTTCCTATTTGGTATCATTCTCATTTTCATGATGATTCCAAGCCAGTTGGCATTTTTAGGTTATGTCAAATGGATGACCCAACTCGGTTTAATGGACAATCATTTGGCCTTGATCATCCCCGCAGTTGCTTCCATAGGGACCGTGTTTTTTTTAAGAGCGTATATCAGTTCGTCACTTAGTAAAGAAATCATAGAATCAGCAAGGATTGATGGTGCTGGTGAATTATATATTTTCCATCGAATCGCATTGCCACTTATGGCACCAGGCGTTGCGACGATGTCGATCTTTACATTTATCGGATCTTGGAACAATTACCTCAGTGCAAGGGTTATATTGAGTTCAAAGGCGAATGAAACGCTTCCTATGGTTATTTCTTCTTTGAAAGCATTGAAGATTTGGCATCAAAACCAAGGTGCAATCTATCTAGGATTTGCAATTTCGATTATTCCAATAGTCGTTGTGTTCATTTTTGCTTCAAAATATCTCATTGAGAATATATCAGCAGGTGCAGTAAAAGGCTAGATACCATGCTTAGAAAGGATTTTATATGAAAGATACCAATTTATATTTTGGTGACATGCTTTTATGCTCAAATTCAAGTGAGGTTTTATTTGAAACGGTTGAAGCTAAAAATGACACGTATTTTAAAATAGAGAACTATGATGAAATGACACCTTTTTTTATGACGATTGTCAGCGATGTGGATTTCTGGTTATTTGTTTCAAGTACAGGTGGCATAACAGCGGGACGTAAAACACCTGAATCGGCTTTGTTTCCATATTATACGGATGACAAGATTCACGATAGCAATGAAACGACCGGCTCACATACTGTGTTGATTGTTTCTGATGGAAAAAAGAACTACTTATGGAAACCCTTTTCTAAACACAATTCAAGCGTTTATAGAATCACTAGAAATCTTTATAAAAATACAATTGGCAATAAAATTATGTTCGAAGAAGTCAATCGTGATTTGAACGTTACGTTCAGGTATACGTGGAAAACGAGTGATCAATACGGGTTTATTAAGCATTCGGAGCTCTTGAATACTTCTGATAAACCTTTAACCGTTAAACTATTAGACGGCATACGCAATATCGTACCATATGGTGTGGATACGGCACTCCAAATGACGAGAAGTACTCTTGTTGACGGCTATAAGCGCTGTGAACTCGTAGAGCCTTATGGTTTGGGAATCTTTACGTTAAGTGCCATCATATCCGATAAAGCTGAACCAAGTGAATCGTTGAAATCGACAACGGTTTGGTCAAAGGGGTTGGACTATCCAACCTACTTGCTTTCAGAACAGCAAATTCACGCTTTCGAATGCAACAGGAACATCGTTGCAGAATATGATGTGAAAGGTCGAAGAGGGGCTTTTTACGTATCGAGTACGGTTCAACTAGGTGCTCGAGAAACCAAAGAGTGGTTTATCGTCTCTGAGTTAAATCAAAGTGCCGCTAAAATTGAATGGTTGATGCATGAAATCGACATGAGCGATTCGATTCTATCGAAACTAGAAAAGGACGTCTTAAAAGGCGATCAAAATCTCAAGAAACTCGTATTTGAAGCCGACGGTTTTCAACTGACAGGCAATCAAAATATGACCTATAGACATTTTTCAAATACGCTATACAACATCATGCGTGGTGGGATTTATGCCGATGGGTATGACATTCAAACGAGCGATTTGAAGCACTTTATAGGAAAATGGAACAAAGGCGTTTTCAGCAAGCATACGGATTATTTGAACACATTGCCAGAAGTTGTGAATTACTTTGAACTGCTTGAAATGATTGAAAATCGAAAGGATTCCGATTTGGAACGCCTCATTAGGGAATATTTGCCACTCACCTATTCAAGGCGTCATGGGGACCCAAGCCGACCATGGAATAAGTTCAATATAGAAATAACAAAGGAAAACGGAGAGAAAAACTTAAACTTCGAAGGAAATTGGAGAGATATTTTTCAAAACTGGGAAGCTTTATCGCTCTCTTATCCAGGATATATCGAGAGTATCATTTCAAAATTCGTAAATGCTTCTACAGCAGATGGCTATAATCCTTACCGCATCACAAAAGAAGGTGTGGATTGGGAAGTGTTGGACTCAATTGATCCTTGGTCAAACATCGGATATTGGGGCGATCACCAGGTGATCTATCTTCTAAAATTAATGGAACTGTCTAGAAGATACAATCCAGAGTCATTGCTCGCTTTGCTGCATAAAGATATTTTTGTCTATGCAAATGTGCCCTATAGAATAAAAGGTCTAGAAGATCTTTTATCTGATCCCAAAAATACAATTATTTTTGATGCGGCATGTGAAAAACGTATTGAGGAAATGGTAGGTGAAATTGGCGCTGATGGAAAGCTCATAAGGGTAAATGAGTCATTATATCATGTCAATTTGATGGAAAAACTGCTTGTGGTACTTCTTTCAAAGCTTTCAAATTTCATCCCAAAGGGTGGCATTTGGATGAATACGCAACGCCCAGAATGGAATGATGCAAATAATGCATTGGTAGGCAATGGTATTTCAATGGTTACACTCTACTATTTGTATAGATACTTGAGCTTTGTAGATGAGCTTGTGGAAAATCTAGACGAAGAGGTTTTCATTTCGGTTGAAGTAAAGAGGATGTTTGAAGGTATTGAAACCATTTTAAATAATACCGCGAAATACTTGGGTTCTCCAATCAGTGACGAAGTACGTTTTGAGATGGTCACAAATCTGGGTCGTGTTGGTGAAGCTTACCGTCACGCCATTTACACAAACGGTTTTGTCGGTGAAAAAGAAGGCCTATCAAAAGATTCTTTGAGAGCTTTTGTTAAAATTACAAAGGCGCATATAAAGGATACAATCGATGATAATAGGCGTGAAGATGGTTTGTATCATGCATACAATTTAGTGAAATTCAGTAAGGATGCATGTCGCATATCTTATTTATATGAAATGCTCGAAGGCCAAGTTGCGGTACTTAGCTCTTGCGCCTTAAGTTCTGAAGAAACTTTGCATGTACTGGAAGCTCTAAGACAAAGCGCCATATATCGCAAGGATCAGAACAGTTATATGCTTTATCCGGTGCGTGACTTACCAAAGTTCTTAAGCAAAAACCTCATTCCGGAGCAAATCGTCAGGTCGTCTCGCGTTTTAAGCATGGAAATCGAAAAAGGCTTAACGCGATTTGTTGAAAAAGATGTAAAAGGCCAGTATCATTTTAATGGTGCGTTCAGAAATGGTGGCGAAATCGTAGAGGCAATCCTCAAAACTGGAGAATATGCACGAGAGGAAGTCTTGGAGGTTGGTGAGATTTTTACTGAGCTGTTTGATCATCACGCATTCACAGGCCGTTCAGGAACTTTTTACAAGTACGAAGGACTAGGCTGTATCTATTGGCACATGGTTTCTAAGCTCGTATTGGCAACACAGGAAAATTATAGTGCAGTTGTCAAACAAAATGGGCAGGGTGAGGTCGCCAATAAGTTAGCTGAGATTTTTCATGATTTGAGAGCGGGAATCGGAGTGGAGAAATCGCCAGTAGATTATGGTGCATTTCCAACGGATGCTTATTCCCATACGCCAAGTTTTGCAGGTGTTCAGCAACCTGGTATGACCGGTCAAGTGAAAGAAGACATCATATCAAGATTTGGAGAGCTGGGTGTTACTATTATTGGCGGTGAAATCAATTTTGATCCGCGTCTTTTATTAAAATCGGAATTCCTTTCAAAAAGAGCAAATTGGGTGTTGCCTGAAAAGACGCTCACGTTAGAAAAAAATCAACTTGGTTTTACAGTATGTTCCGTTCCAATTGTCTATGAATTAAATAACTACCAGGCGATCACAGTCATTTATAACAATGGCGACAAATATACTTTTGAAAACATTTTGAAACTCAATAAAGAGATTAGTCGAAGTATATTCCATCGTGAGGGAAAGATAGCGAAGATTATAGTTAGAATCAATTATTAGACGCAATTATTAAACGCAAAATAAAGGAAGCATAGAGCGATATCGCTCAGGTGCTTCCTTTTTTTGATTAAGGAAATATTTTGGGAAATTCGGCGTGATAATAGTTTGTGCCATCATAAGCACCAAATCGAAAGGTCGTTTGTTTCAATGGTAATTCAGTTGACCGAAGGATCTTCCCATGGATTTCTTGAAAAAGTGCATCCAGTTCCTCTTCATCTATACTGGTGACATCAAAAGAAAAATCAACCGTGTATTTGTTTAGACTAAGTCTTGTCATCAAATCCGTTTCCAAGATACCGACTGATTCGTAATCTTCAAAGACATTGAAGGTGTATTCTAGGTCGGAGTAATTCAAACCCAATGATTCTGAGATTTGTTCCCTGAAGTAGTTGATTGCGCGTAGTCTGCCATACTTATCGATCTGCTTGGCCTCATAAACCGTGGTTTCAAAAGTAAGCTCAAGATTATCTTTCGGTGCCAACTCGATCTCATATTCTTTCCGCTTATAGTCGTAATTTGAATCAGTAATTTTAAATGTTTCTTGGTATCTCTCTTCGTAAATGTTTAAAATGTCGCGCTGCTGCGACCACATGATAAACGGATTGCCCGATAAGGCAAAATAAAAATAACCAACGATTGAAAGTAATACGACAGCAATCAGTATAATTGTCACTAGAAGCCATTTTTTCCAGCTTTTTTTCATGAATGCCTCCATTTCTGATGTCAGTCGATTAGATCATAAAGTGTGTCGTTTAGTGGTCTATCGACAGTTCTTTTTAAGATAAGATGTAAAGTGATCATAATTGGGAGAAGAATGATCAAGAGCCTGTAATCTCCGAATAGTTCTGCTGAGATGAAAGCCGATAATAGCGGGCGCCTCATCAGAATAAAAAAGAAGCAGGATGCGCCACATGCAACAAATAGAGTAGAGCTGAGTCCGCTTGATGCGATTAAAGGTTGTGAAGCAACAAAAATGAGTGCGCCAATAGCACCACCGATGGACAAGCTGGGCATGAACAAACCAGCTGGAATATTTGTGCTGACACAGCTCAATGTAAAGCAAAACTTCAATATAATAAGCAACATAATCATTGAAGTTGGATAGATGGTTGAATTGGTAGTTAAAGCTTTAAGCAATATAATGCCACCACCACTAATTTCAGGATAGTTTAATGCCAATAATAGAAACAAAAGAGGCATCAGATATAAAAAAACACGTTTAAAGCGAGAGGTCACTAGGTAAGGACTCCTCAAAAGAAGATTTTTAAAAAAGTAACCAGCTGCGGTTGAGAGAATGGTGATGATGTTTAAAGCAATGAACAAGAATAAGGTTTGTCTGATATCTAAAATAAGATTAAAGTCACTTATCAATAAACCAATATGACGTCCTGTTATAAAAAAAGCGGTTAGCCATGCGGTAAGAATCACAATCATAGCTTGCATGAGTGAAGGCAGACTTCTTTTTAGTCCGAGTTCTTCAATTGAAAGCATCAAACCGCTGAAAGGTGCACTGAAAAAAGCTGCCAGACCAGCGCCGCCAAACGCCGAGAATAAGTTTTCATCCTTTGTTTCTTTGCCCATAACCAAACTGCCAGAGCAAACACCTAAAAATACGGATGGTCCTGCACTACCAATTGAGAAACCGATACTGTTTAGAAGAAGAATAGCCGTAAATTTAAGACTGCCAAATTGAATTGGCTTAAGACTTCGTTTATGTGAAATAAAGCTCCGTACCTGTGGCACACCTGAACCTCTAAGGATTGAGTGCCTATGAATCAACAATTGTGCAAGTATGAGCAAGCAAAAAGCAATCATTAGAATCAAAGGTTTAGACTCTAAATTAAATAGATAGAGTGGACTAAAGACGAGCAGTCGAAATAGTCCAAGGACGATGCCGATGGTAACACCTGAGAATATGAGTTTTATCGTTGTCTTTGTGTACGAAGTCATATGTTTACCTCTAGCTTATTATAACGCATTCATGTGAATTAGAAAAAGAATAATCAGCTATGCTACTATGAATTCGAGTATCATTTATGATAAACTGATATCAAAATACTAAAGCAAGTTAACACATAAGGATGGAATAAAAACAATGATCAAAGAAATATTAGCCTACAACGAGGCGTTTGTGGCAAATGAATCGTATAAAGTGTTTGAAACGGATAAGTTCCCAGAGAAAAAAATCGCAATTGTGTCGTGTATGGATACGCGCCTAACTGAGTTGTTGCCTGCGGCTTTGGGTATAAAGAACGGTGATGCGAAGATCATTAAAAATGCAGGAGGTATCATCTCGCATCCTTTTGGCAGTGCGATGCGCAGCTTGCTGATTGGCATCTATGAGCTGGAAATCGAAGAGATTTTTGTCATTGGCCACACAGATTGTGGGGCAAGAATGACGGACAGTACAAAAATCGTCCAAAAGATGACGGCTAGAGGGATTCGAACCGAGAGCATCGATATGATCAAGTATTACGGCGTTGATTTCGAGCAATGGCTTGGCGGTTTCATGGACCTTGAACAATCCATTTTGAAGTCCGTTGAAATGATCAGAAACCATCCATTGGTGCCTGCTGAAATTCAGATTTACGGCTTGATCATCGATTCACAAACTGGAAAACTGACTTTACTTGAGCGAAAATAGACGGATAAACCGGATAATAACCGGGCAAATAGACGGAATAAATAGGTGGACAATATGAAAAATTATTTTATGGATTTAGAATTTCTGTGTGATGTGGATTTTGCGTATGAAGACGACATCATCGCAATTTGTATACTCTCGGAAGATGACAGTTACGAACTCACGAGCTATGTTAGGCCTTACGATGAGGACTTTGAAGTATCCGAGTATTGCACGACACTGACGGGCATCTCGAAAGCCGACTTGATCGATAAGCCGCTTTTCTCTGATCTCTACGAGCAAATGATCGAAAATACAAGCGATGACGACATTCTCTACGTATGGGGCAATGTCGACCTTGAGGCAGTTTATAAAGCCAGTGTAGAGATAGCCGGTGAACTGGAATTCAATATCGTCGATTTCCAAGACGAGTTTATGAAATTCTCGGGGATTTCATTTAGGCCGGGCCTCAAAAAAGTGTACGAAATTCTGACGGATGATATGGAAATCAAGCATCATGATGTTAGAAATGACACGTTGATGCTCAAGGAAATTTATCGACTTTTCAACGCGGATAAGAAAGCTGTGATGCGCAAAGTCAAAGGGCGGTTGAGGTAATACGAGGAGGTAGGCATGCGATTCAAAGACAAAACAGTCATCATCACAGGTGGCTCAGGTGGCATTGGAAGGCAGATGGTAGAAGCGTTTGCGCGTGAAGGCGCACTGGTGATCAATCTCGATAAAGTGCCGAGCGAATCGCCCCCTCATGCGAACGTAACCTATAGAGCGTGCGATTTGACCGATATTTCGGACATAGCCGCTGCGGTGACCA
Organism: Acidaminobacteraceae bacterium; assembly: GCA_942493125.1. Lineage (GTDB taxonomy): Bacteria > Bacillota > Clostridia > Peptostreptococcales > Acidaminobacteraceae > Fusibacter_C. Next base: position 2,414,514 of record OW818667.1, read on the forward strand.
GCATCAAACTCAGTGTGCCTCAGGTGGATATACTCGTCAACAACGCGTGTTATTCAGCGGGTGGGTTGTTATCACAATGTAGTCCAGAGGCATTTCACGACGTACTGATGGTCGGTGTGACAGCGCCGTATGCATTGATATCGGGCCTTTTAGATCACTTTACAAAAGGGGCATCCATCGTCAATATCGCCTCCACACGTGGTAACATGTCACAGGCGGATACGGAGAGCTATAGCGCGGCGAAGGGCGGCATCTTGGCGTTGACGCATGCACTCAGCATCAGCTTAGCTGGAAAAGCAAGAGTCAATGCCATCAGTCCAGGATGGATCCACACAAGCTCCGACTGGTCGGAAATCAGCGACATCGACCATGCACAGCACCCTGCTGGTCGCGTCGGAACGCCAGAAGATATCACGCGAACGGTGATGTTCCTATGCGATGCAGAGGCTGGCTTTATCACTGGAGAGAACATAACTGTGGACGGTGGGATGAGCAAGCTGATGATTTATCATAACGATCATGGGTGGACTTATGCGCCGGAAAACAACTAATGCGTTATAAATATTTTCAAAAACATCAACATAATCATGAATTCAAACGGAGGTTTAACGATGACAATGAATGGATTGATTCTACGCAGAGAAACACCACCTGACTATAAAACCGTTGAGAATGTAACGAGAGAAGCCTTTTGGAACCATCACGGACCAGGGTGTGAAGAGCACTATTTGATGCATATCATGAGAGATGCGGAAGCCTTTATCCCAGAACTGGATTTTGTAGCCGAAGTTGACGGCGAGATTGTAGGCAATATCGTCTACACAAAATCTAAAATCGTCGGTGATGATGACGTCGAGCATGAAGTGCTCACATTTGGTCCGGTCTCCGTTCTGCCCGCGTATCAAGGCAAGGGCATCGGCAGCGAACTGATTGAGCACACCAAATGGCTCGCAAAAGAGATGGGCTATAAAGCCATCCTCATTTACGGCGATCCAGAGTTTTACAAGAGATTTGGATTTGTTCAGGCTGAAAAATTTGACATAGGAACCGCCGACAACTATTATGCAGTGCCACTTCTTGCGTGCGTTCTTGAACCAGGTGGACTGAGCGACATGAAGGGAAGATTTTTTGAGGATGAAGTCTTTCAATATGATGAAGAAGCTGTGAAAGAATTTGATCAGGAATTTCCAGAAAAGGCGCTTGAAGAGGGGCTGCCATCTCAGATTCTGTTTAAAGAATTGGTGAAGATGAGAAGGTCTAGGGGCTAGTTTGAAGGCTATGATAAACAAAGTCATGAAAAATTGATACTAAATAAAAATGGGTCACAACAAATCTCAGATGATGATTTGTTGTGACCCATTTAAATTTTTGTAATTTAGTTTTTTCTGTTGGGTCTATTTCAAAGTATCAGACTCGATGCCCTGATAAAGTTTCACAATCATTGAAATGGCTTGCTCACGCGTTACAGTACGCTTTGGTGTTAGTTTGCCAGAGGTGCCTGTTATGATTTGGTTGTTAACGCAGAAAGTCATGCTTTCTTTAGCCCAGCTGGCCACAGAACCCCAATCACTGAATCCTTGAACGGAGTTGGTAGTGTTAAAAGCTTTTCCAGAGGTAACTTGAGCCGATTTAAAAAGGATTACTGAGAGCTCTTGATTTGTGATACTGTTTTCTGGTCCAAACATGCCATTTCCAATCCCGCCCATAATGCCTAACGACACTGCCTTAAGTATAGATTCATTTTGGGTATCAAAGAAGGAAACTGTTTTTGCAATGGACAATCGACCTTTGTATTGTTCAATAAGTTTGATGACTTGCTCTGAGATCTCAGAACGAGTTATCTCACTTTGATAATTGTCTAAAATGTCATTGTTGACAAGTTCATTTTCAATTGCGATTGCAACAGGTGCCTTAGCCCAATTTGAAGCCCCTATGGTAATGATATCCTGTATTGGTTCAAAATCGTTATCATTTTCGAATTGATCGCCAATCAAGAGAGTAAGCTTCATGGAAACTTTACCACCAGCACCATCATGGGCAGTAATTAAAATATCTTTATCTTGTTTAAGTATATCTTGATAATAAAAATAATCGCCTAAAACTTTGCCATCATCTGACTCATAAAACAAAGTGCGCTGTTCTTGATCCCAAAAAACAGTTGTAAGATCTAATGAAAGCTGATCTTGTGGCAATAGAACATAAGTCAAAGAACCTACAGACTTAGGTGGGGTATTGCTTTCGGATATGACAGTACCATTTTTAATAGTTATAACAGTATAAGATTGTTCAACCTCAAATGGTGCAAACTCTTTTCCTTTTTCAAATTCAAAGGTGACTTCATAAGTGCCATTTGAAACTTGATTGATTTGATACATATCCGTTAAATATGTTGAAGTAAAGGAAGTTTCAAGCATACCTGTTTTTTCACCTTGAATTCGAAACGTTTTTTGCGTACGAATGTCTTTTAGCACTAATGTAGGCACGTACAATGTTCTGTTATAAAATCCCAGACAAGTTAATGCAGTTATTTTATTATCATACGCATCGGTCCACTGATTATAAATAACATTTTTTCTAAGCGATGGCCAAACTTGGCTTTGAATCGTATCGCCAACTTTAATTTGATAATCATCAACACGTGTTAAGTCAAATTGATTTCTGAAAATATAAGCCATGAAAGTGTCGTTGCCCGTCTTATAGATAAGATCCGCACAAAAGTCATATATGCCTGAAGTGAGGAAAGAACCACTTTCATATCCCATGTAAGACTCAGCAGAACGTGAAAGAATATCCTCAAATGCATAAACTTCTGGCATGATTTTGGAATCAAATTGTACATCAAGGTACTTGTAAAGCGCGCTGCTTTGAATTTCACTACTCAATTCATCTGTAAAACCGCCAAACAATCGTATTTTATAGGACTGATCTTGTGAGTCATTTAGCGTACCAAATATATCCAAGTAATAGTCAAATTGATCATGATAGAAATATAATTCGGTTGTATCAGTATCTTCATCTATCGTGACTGGATAGTAGATATTCGTGAAATCCCAAACTTGATAAAAAGTCCATGGTATGTTTGAGCCATTTACATTCGCGTCCAATACAGTTGGAATTTGATAAATGACTCTGCAATCGTCCGCAACTGGTAAATCCGTTCGATAAGTTGAGACCATGGCTTCCGAAGGTTCTAAATAATAATCGCCTGTCGTATAAGCACCCCTGAGATAAACTGGAATTTCAGGTGAGTAGGTTCTATAACATAGGTAATAGTACAAATTCTTTTGAGCTTCCTTAGTGAAATCAACATTCATTTGAAATCCGTTGTTACTTCGAGTCAGTGCTTTGAACTCTCTATAAATATCGTACTGATGATTTCCAATTAAGTAACCCGCACTTTCACCCCCCAAATCATTAGTAATCTCTTCACCATAGATATCGAAAGCTTTTACTCTCACGTTGAATTGAGGAATTTCAAAGGCACTGAGTACTTGTTGGTTTGTGGTGCCATTTTTCATAGTGACATCAACTGTTAAGTTGTGAGAGCCCACAGATAAATTTCTAATATCTAAAACATTTTTATAGACGCCATTGCTTATAGTGGCTTTTAATACAGTTGTTTTATCAATTTTAACTTCAATGCTTTTTACGTCTGGACCAGCATAATATTTCAATGGTAAATCGTATTTAAACTCTAAGGATTTTTTGTTTTCACCTGTAAAATGTCCAATCATGTAGAAATCCGTTGATGATTTATAATTTGTAAAGTCGATTTCGCCATGTCCAAAGGCGATATCCTTTCCTGCAACACCAAGATCTTTTGTGTTTTCAAGAAGCTTTGCTTCGACTTGTGCAAGAGGCAAGTTGGATTGATCCAGCCAGAGCATTGCAGCAGCTGCAGAAACAAATGGGGCAGCCATTGAAGTACCCGAAAGACTTTCAACCGAGTCGTCAAGATAAGTACTTATAATTTTCTCACCAGGTGCACAGATGTCTACAGATTGTCCATAATTAGAGTAATAAAGCAAAGTGTTCGTATTATTGGTTGCACCGACTGTTATAACATCCTCGAAAGCCCCAGGATAATCAAATTGGTTATCGTGTGCTTCATTTCCAGAGGTCGTTACGACCATGACACCGTTGTTGCGTGCGTATTTGATCCCATTTTCTAAATAGCTGGTTTTGCCGTAACCGCCAAGAGATAGGTTAATGATTTTAGCACCGTTTTTCACAGCGTAATGGATCCCCTCAACGATTGACGAATCAAGCGCTGAGCCGTTTTCAAAAACGGAAATCGGCATAATTTTGACGTTATCAGTAGATGATAGCGCGATAATCCCTGCAACATGTGTACCGTGTCCGTCCTCGTCTTCAACAGTGTGATCATCATTGATGACATCGTAACCTCTTACCAAGCGATCCTTTAAGAGACTGTGCGTCGCATCAACACCTGTATCGATAACGGCAACGATGATTTCTTCGGTACTTTTCTCAGCCAAAACCTTGAGTTGTTCATAGCCCAAAGAAGCAGCAACCATATCTGCTGATCTACTCTTTAAAGCCAAATCTAGATCTTTATCATGCAGTTTGCGCTTAATATCCTTCTCCAGATAACGCCCTGTCATATTGACGCCATCAAGCGTGTAGTTGACTGTCATATAGCCATCTGAGGAAGTTTCAAATGACTGAATGTTAGAACTTGGAACACTTATCGGTTGAGAAGACATATCAGTATTTGCATCAATTAGTACAAATTCCTCTTCATATGTATTTTCAAGCGTCTCATTGACCTGTTGTTTGGTTTCAGATGTCGAAAATCCAGGAATCTGAGTTGTAATAATTGCAATACTTAAAAAGACACCCGTCAAACCTTTGAATTTTTTAAAATTCATAATTCCCCCCATGTGATATAGCTAAGGCTATGTATTTACTTACTTCGCATTCTTAATTAGTATAATGTAAACCAATATTGCCGTAAATGAGAATATGACTAAATTTCAACGTAATTACCCCGTATTTATACGGGTTATTTAATTCACAAGGATGTGGTAAAGTATATGAAGGTCTGTTCAAAATGCTCTTACAAGATAACGCAGGATTGTATATGGTGTTGGTAGTTTTGGCTGGAAGGAGAAGTATGACAAGTAAATTGAAGAAAAATGAAATACTTGTTTTTATATTGTATTTAATCGTAACTATTACTATGTTAGTTGGATCCTATGTATATTTCCCACAAACAAGTGCGTCTGATTTCGATTCGTTTTATACTGCAGCTTTGTTCAAACTGATTGCTATGTATGGACTGTTATGTTTCTGTGATGATTTTAGAGTGTTATTAGTTCAATTAATAGCATTGGGTACATTTTTATCAACTACTTGTATCATTTTATTCTACAATTATGCATCAAACGATTTTTATTTTCTCTTTGAAAATTTTAGCTATTCATGGATAGATATTTCAGGAATTGTTATGATATCACTTTATATTGTTTTAGGAAGCATAATGGGAATATGTTTATGGGTCATTAAGAGATTTTAGTTAAAATCTGCATTAAAGTTTATAAATAAACAGAAATAGAGCTTCAGGAAAATTTTGCACTGTGAATGGCAAAACAAAACAGTTTTAAAAGAAAAGTGTTTATGTACTTTACAGTGGTATTTGGTTCATCAATTATTTATGTTTTTATACTAAATGCAAGGTTTGGTTTAATGAGAGCAGTGTAACCGTTTCTGTTGCATTACAAAATTTTTCGTTCTATTGTTACTAACCGCAAAATAAAATGCGAGGTAAAAAAATGTTGTATGATTTAGAGAAATTGATTAGTGATTTAAATTGGAAAAATTCAATTGAGTTGCAAAAAATGGCTATTGAAAATCTAATGAAGATAGAGGATATGCAAGTAATTCATTTAATCAAACCAATAGCTAAATCGCATTGGCAAAATGCTGCTTTAGTTATCAAGAAAATTGGTTATCCTAGAAATAGGCAAGCAATTCCAGGGTTGATAGAGTGGATTCAAGATATGAACTGGCCTGGTGCAGAGATAGCATTTGAAATACTTCTGAGTATTGATGTTTCTATTTTGTTGCCTCATATTGAAATTGCGATTCAAAAGGCTATTAATGAAAATGATGAAATATGGATTATGGCAATTAGAGAACTAATTATTAATAAACTAAATTTGAAAGGATCAAATTTTAAAAATGTAGAATTATTTAATAAGTTATTAAGCATAGAAGGATAGAACATGTGATTTTCATTGGAACACTTAAACTTTAATATGCGATGAACTCAAGTGTATTACGTTCTTGGAAACGTGCGCTTCGAAACTGATTCAAATGGTCAGATGACATACTGTTTTTGGAGCAAAATAAGCATGAATTTTTAAAGGAGGGACTATGGTTAAAAAAACAATTTTAGTTATAGCTATTCCTATTGTTTTGTTTTTAATCTATTATTTTTCAATGTATTTTATCAATTATTCTAAAATAGTTGGTTGGTTTGATTTTAAAAATGAGATAATGAATGAGTTTACAAACATAAAGGGAATTAGTGTTACAAATCCAACAAATCCAACGGTGTATATAATTTTTAGGTTGAAAAAACCATATGAGAAGGAAGATGCCAAGGCTATATTTTTGAGAGTTATTGAATTTCTTAGTAATAAAGAATCATACAATTCACTGCAGGATTTACATAAGGAGAGATTTAAGTATAGTGCTTTTCGAATTAAGATAAGCTTTCAGTATAAAAATGGAAATAATAGCATTTTGTGTTCCTTTGAAACTTCCTCAGAAACATCTGGAGATGATTTTACGCTTGATAGCTTTAAAAATTGGGGTCAATTTTATCAAGGCGAATTTATAGAAACTTATGAATTACCTTAAAAGTACAATGAACCGTACCAAAGATAAATAAGCGAAAAATTTGAGGACGTGAGGTTAGTAAAATGGAAAAGACCAAATTAGTAAAAACACCATCTATGTTATTATCAAAATCTATAAAAAATGTGATCGTTATGATCCTCTTAACTGCATTTGTATACTTTGGTATAGATAGGTATGAAGTGATTTCAGTAATTATTATTGTGTTCTCAATGCTTGTGACAACGATACGTCTATTCCCTTTTATGATAAAAGCTGTTGGTGATTTTACATTGGTTATATTTGAGCATAACGAAGTGAAGACGATAAAACCGACTTTGATCAAAGTCGTAGAATTTGCGATCTGTTTATATCTAGCTAACATTATGTTTCAAATTGCTCTTACAAGATATGGAATGATAATATAGTTGGAGGAGCAGTCATGTTTATAAACAAGAAATTGTTAATCACCATTGCTCTGGTTGTAGTTATTATATGTGTTGGTTATTTAGGAAATTCCATTGCAAAATCTAGAGGAGTTACTGCAGACAACAATAAGAATGATTACACAGAAGCGATTATTGAAGATAATGAGCCAGAAGTGACCTCTACCGAAGTTGTGGTTGAGCAAGAAACAGAATCACTGGAGGCAAATAGTAATGTAATGACAAAAAATTACCTTATACTCCTTGAATCTGAAACACAAAGAGAGAGTGTTCAGAAATTTAAAGCATTCAAAGAGTCTAAAGGATTTATTGTTACAGTGAAAAGCGTTGAAACGGACATTCAAGTGAATTCAAATCAAGAGGCAACCGATACTATAAAGCAATATCTGAATAAGCTAGATGAAGCATTGTCATTGGATTACGTACTGTTTATCGGAGATCCTTACAATAAAGAAAGGGCATGTCCACAAAATACAGGGGGCATTATCTCAATGAAGTATATGTATTTTAATGATCACAACCATAACACAAGATATAACTACGATTATTATGATTATAATGATGCGACACAAAATGCATTTAACACGCCATCTGATATATATTACACATTTGATTTTAAATGGGACTTTGATATGGATGGTTTTGCAGGTGAGTATGAAGATGTCCTAAGAGCAAAAGATCAAGCGGAAAAATTGGAGCTTAGATTTTTGTTGGGAAGAATTCCCTTTTCAGATAACGAAAACATAGAGAAAGTATTAGACTCTACCATCGCTTACGAGAATGCTCAAAAAGAACATTCAGATGTCCTTATTGCCAGTGGAATAATTAGCTATCCAGAGAGTGAAAAGTATGATTATATTGCAGATGGCGCCTATTATGCCAATTTACTTTCTGAGAATTTGAACACAAGTCAAATAAAAAATATAACTCTTTATGAAAAGGATGGTCTTATTCCTTCTGAATATGAATGCACATATCCTTTGAATGTTGTCAATTTTAACAAGGAATTCAAAAAGTCTTACGATATGACTTATACCTTTGGCCACGCTGGCTCCGTCATGTTTTTTTGGGACAACGATGTTAACAATAATGGCTATTGTGATGAAGATTTTGATTCTTATGACATTTTTGAAATGCCAACACAAGGACTTAAAACAGGTTTTTTATTTTTTGATGGTTGTCATACGATGCAAGTGGAAACTGATACAGATGAAAAGGAAGTAAAACATTTTCAAGATTTTTTGAGCAATGGTGTGACAAGTGCTGGTATAGCAACAACAAGAGAATCCACTATCTCACCAACAGAACCACAAAAACGCATAGTAAATTATATGTTTCAAAACAGTTCAGTAATAGTTTCTCAAGAATTTTATATCTCAATGCAGCGACTTATCATTGATGAGATTAATCTAATGGATGCATATATTTATTGTTATTTAGGGGATCCTTCGTTGCAGTTGAAACCATAAAATATTGAAACAATGACATTACATTTATTCGTACGAATAAATGCAACTATAAACATTATTTCGCTGAATAAAATATTTTTATGCATACTCTCAATGTATTTTGCTTGAGAGTATTTTTTTTCGAAACCCCCTTGACAAAATCCCCACACAGGCATAGTATAACATTATACATAGCAATACTAAGTATATTGCAATGACAACTCGAGTTAGGGGTGTGACGATGAACGTTCTAAATCAACAACTTAAGAAAGGTGTCCTTGAAATTGTGGTACTTAAGATCATTTCAGAAGAAGATGTATACGGCTATGATCTGATAAAGAAGATGGAGTCTGAAAGCGATGGGTATTACTCGATCAAGGAAGGGTCACTTTACCCGATTTTGTATCGTTTGGAGGATAAAAAGTACATTCAGAGTTACTCAAAAGCGTTTGACGGCGAACGCCGCGTACCCAGAAAATACTATAAAATTACGGATGATGGCAAGCTTGCTTTAGAGGAATTAACGGACGAGTGGACCACATTTAAATCGATCACTTCGAGAATGCTAGGATAGGAGGCTTATATGAGAAACAAGATGGATTCAATAGATGATAACGCATCATACAGATCATTTGAAGTGAAAAGTTTAGCATACGCGACAGAAGTTTCAAACCACCTCAAATGCAATCAGGCTATGAAAAGGCGCATTCGCGAAGATGTCATCGACGCTTTAAATGTCAGGGCAGAAGAGCTCGGCCTGTCAGATCCAGTAGCGTTGATGGGTTCACCAGCTGAAGTGGCAGCGGATTTCTCGGCAAATCTAGGATTACCCGTTGCAACTGGCTGGGAGTATGAATCAGAAACTAAGATTTTCGGATTGCCGCTGATCCACGTTGTGTCAAATAGGATGAAAATTGCTAAAGGCATCATAGCTATTGGACCCGTATCCTGTGGTGTTGTCAGCATCGGAGCGGTTTCGGTGGGCCTGTTTTCACTAGGTGGCGTCGCGATGGGCCTTTGGGCTTTTGGTGGCGTTTCAATTGGATTTTTTATGGCAATGGGCGGTGTGGCCGCAGCTTACGACCTAGCCGTTGGCGGTTTTAGCATCGCAAAAAATATGGCAGTGGGCGGGTTGGCAATCGCTAGTGATATCGCCATCGGTGGACAAAGCATCGCACAAATCGCAGGACATACGCAAGATCCAAACGTCGTTAGTGACAGCATCGAATTTGTTTATCGCCTGCCAGCGGAGGCTGATCAAATGGTTGATCGCATCAAGCAAGTGTTCCCTAGTTTGGGCATCGTTAAGCGATGGATCGTCGATCTGTTGCTTCAATAAACTCCCTTCAATAATCACATATTCCTTGGTATTTGGCACATAAAATGTAGGTAAAACCTGCTGTGCCAATACCAAGGACTTTTTTATTAGACCATTTACATGAGTAGGCAGCCGCCTGCTTTTTATTTTCATGGAAATGGGGTATAAATAATAAACAAGTGACATAGTCATTGGTCACTATGGAGAACAATGGGAGAACGAAATGAGAACGAATAATGGATTTAAAGTAAATGAAGGTGATGCCAGATTTGGAGAGCACTTCAAAATGAAAGGCATCACATTAAATAATTTAGACCTCAAAATCTCCGCGTCTGACACCGATAACGACTTATTAGTATTTGAGCAAACCGGACTTACACCAAATGGTGGTCCACCTTTGCACATCCATCCTTTTCAAGATGAATGGTTTTATGTAATCGAAGGAGAGTATCTTTTTCAAGTTGGTGATGTGAAATATCAAATGAAATCAGGTGACACTATATTCCTTCCAAGAAATGTGCAGCATGCTTTTTTGCAGTTAACGGAAAGGGGGAAGATGTTAGTTTCGTATTTTCCAGCAGGAAAGATGGAAGCATTTTTTAAAGTTACAGACAAGTGGACTTCTGCACCGACACAAGAGGAGATTAAAAAAGCGTTTGCAGACCATGATATGCTGGTTGTTGGTCCACCTTTGAAAGCGGATTAACCAATTAGTGGACAAATGATAAATGCAGTGCAGAACTGGATTTCTTTCACATAGTCCTTGGTATTTGGCACATAAAATGTAGGTAAAATCTGCAGTGCCAATGCCAAGGATTTTTTTATTCAACCATTTATTGTAAAATTCAGAAAAATGTTGTATTGTATAATTACATTATTTTGAAAAAGTCAGAATATTACATAATAACAATGTCATAATGATATTTATATTGGGCAAACCAATCGAAAGGTTGGGACGCAAAGCTATGGGTCTAAAGCTAACGCTATGACTGCCAGGTTGCCATTTTACTTTGAGTAGGCAGCCGCCTGCTTTTTTTTTATTTCAAAATCCAAGGGGGAAAAATGAACAAGAGCAAAAAGAGTAAAAGGTTTAAGAAAGTATTGTCGCTAATGCTGGTCGTCATAACAGTTATGGGAACTGTTTTACCATCATTTGCACAACCGAGAACCATCTATGACCCGCTGGCGATGCTGGATCTTTTAGGCGCGTCAAACATGGCACCGATTATCCCTAATCCAAGTGATACAGCGGCGATACAGATGCCGAGTTTACCCGGGGGTACGCAGTCACCTAACTCAATTGAAAAACCAGTCGAACAAATCACAGGTCCGGATGCGACAGTTTCACTGCCATCACTAGTGGATCCTCAAACTGGAAATCTCAAGTTTGAGGAAAACGATCATTTCGTTAAAGGCTTAGGCTATGATTTGACGTTAACCAGGTTCAACTCTGAAAACACAGGGGCTTTTGGCGAAGGTTGGGATCTAAACTTCTATACTGAACTGCGCATGTATTCAAAATATGACATCGGAGAAGTTCGCGTTGACGGCACACAGCGTGCCTATGTCTTTGTTCAAGATGATCCGAACGCATTTATAACGCGTTATGATGGCGATCCGATGGTCAATTACGAGCTGAACAAAGGCCATTATGAAACCGCTGCTGGGGACACCTTAACAAGAATCAGCGCGACAGAATATCAAGTGGTGACAAAGCTTGGAGAAACCTTTATCTATCAAGGGTATCGGGCACCATGGCGCAGCGCAAATTCACCCAAAGAAGGCAAATTGATAAAACGCATTGATATCAATGGCATCGCGATCGCTTATGATTACGATGCATCGGGCCGACTCATATCGCTTACCAATCAGGGTCGAACGCTTCTGATAACCTATGGCTCAAATGGCTTTATAAGTGGTATGACAGATCCGATGGGACAAACCGTTAACTTTGCTTACACAGGAAATAAACTTTCGACGGTTACATATCCAAATGGTGAAATCAAGAGCTACGAATATTCCGGCACTAAAATCACTCGGTACAAAACGGGTGGCGATGACATAACATTTAGCTATCAAGACGGAAAGATAACTAAACAATCAACACCTGTTGGTGTTCAGTATACTTATACCTACACGCCGGGAAAGACGGTCGTCACCAATGCATTGGGTGGATGGAACAGCATCACCTATGATGATAAAAACATACTGAGCCGTGAAGCTTCAAATGGCGACAAAACGGTTTATACGTATGATCAAGAGGGACAACTTTTAACAGAAAATAAAAATGGCACGCAAATCAGCTACACATATGACGACCAAAAGCGCCTTTCATCGCGTTCGGATACATTTGGTAGAGTGTCGCAATTTACGTATTCTGAAGATGGCCTGGACAGCATGCTCACTGAGACGACGCCATATGGTACCAAAACGTATGCCTATGATTCAAAGGGCAACATGATCTCAGAAACAGATGAGAAAGGCAAAACAACGCATTATACGCGTAGTGCCAGTGGCCAAGTCACGACGCAATCCACTGTAGATGGTGCAACCATCACATGGACGTACGATAACTTTGGCAATATCATCACCAAAGTGGTTGATGGCTACACGACAACTTATGCGTACGATCTGAGTGGCAACCTCATCAAAGAAACCGCACCAAGTGGCGTGGTCACAAACTTCAGTTACGATGCAAAAAACCATTTGATCAAAATGGAAAATTCAAACGAATCTTATGCCTATGTTTACGATGCAAATGGACGCTTAATCCAAAACAGCGCGCCAGAAGGCACAGTAACTTATGAATATGACGCTACAAGCTTTATCAAAAAGATTTCAAAAGGATCAGATGTAACCCTTTATGAAAGAGATGTTCTCGGACAGATCACCAAAAAAACAGACCGTTATGGCGAAACGCAGTACCTCTACGATGGAGAGGGCAGAGTTGTCGAGATCAACAAGGACAACTACTTTGTAAAATATCGCTATGAAGAAAATAAGCAAGTCACAACGACCCGTGACGGCAGTATGACGACGACTTATGATGCTTTAGGCAGAGTACTCGAAGTTGTCGACCATCGCGGCAGAAAGATCGCTTATCTTTATGAAAATGAAAACTTGGTCCAAATGACAGATCACAATGGACTCAAACGCACTTATAGCTATGACAGCTATGGGCGATTGATTAAAGTGGTCGATTTTGATAAAACGCAGACAAGCTACGTCTATGACACCTTCAACAGAATTGTTGAAGTTAAGGACCTTGTCACGAAGCGTTATGTCTATGACGCTTATGACCATGTGATAGAAACCTATGAAAATGACCTTCTCATGGGCAAATACACGTATAATTCAGCGGGACTTTTGACCTCAGTGAAGGATTATATGGACAAAGGCAACAGCTACGTCTATGATGCACTGGGTAGACTCGTTGAAAACACAGATGCCAACCAAAACACAACCGCTTATGCGTACGATGCGAAAGGACGCGTGGTCGCAGTGACCTCACCGGATGGTGGTATCATCCAGTACAAATATGATACGTATTCTCGCGTGATAGAAATCAAAGATGCGAAGGGCAACACCTCAAAGTTTGCCTATGATGAAAAAGACCGCATCACTCTCATCACAGATGCTTACCTTCGTAAGACAGCCATCACATATGATGAATCAACCAATCAGATGATCGTAGAAAATGCCAATCACCAAAAGACCTATTACACTTATGACGAACGAGATCAACTGGTCAACATTACGCTTCCGAGCGACGCTTTTTATTCATATGCCTACGATGCATTTGGCCGCATGGTGGAAGAAACCGATGCAAGAGGGCAAAAGACCACTTATGCTTATGACCTTAACGATCAGTTGGTTCGAAAGGTGGATGTAAAAGGGGTAGAGACCACTTATAAATATGATGCCTATGGCCGTGTCATAAGAGAAGAAATTGGCGATCTCTATAATGTTTACTTGTACAACCCATATGGTCAAATCACGAAGCAGCTCAATCACCGCGGCTATGTCGCTGGATATGAATACGACAGCAGCGGGAATATGACAAAAGCATTTGATGCCAATCAGGCGAGTACAACGTATCAGTACGACCGATATGGCCGAGTGATTTCATCGACAGACGCACTAGGCAGCGTAACGGGTTACGAATACGATGCCAATGGCAACATTGTGCGGACCATTGATGCGTTAGGAGAATTCACAACGTACCAATACAACGCCATGAACGAAGTTGAAAGCGTTATTGATGCCAATGGCAACAAGCAAATTGAGTATCAGTACGACTTGCTTGGAAACATCACTGCCATCACAGATGCAAAAGGACTTAAGCAAACACTGATCTATAATAAAGTCAACCAAGTCACGAAAGTCGTGGATAAACTTGGTTATACGACTTCCATGCTTTACGATGCGCTAGGGAACACCACAAAAGTTACGGACGCTTTGGGCAGAAGCACCCAATATGTCTATAACGCTTCCAATCAAGTGGTGGAAGAAATCAATGCGATGAATCAAACGACGCAGTACACATACAGTGTTGACGGCTTGTTGGAAACGGTTGCGTTTCCAAATGAAGCGAAAGTCAGCTATGAATACAACGCCTTTGGTGAAGTCGTCAAAACAGTGGATCCACTCATGACGGAAACACACTATGAGTACGACCTCTTTGGCAGAGTCACACAAACCGCCATCGATACGCGCATCATCTCTCAAAAGACCTATGACGATGCCCAAGGCACCGTCACAACTAAAGATGCATTAGGCAGAACAACGACAGAGCATTACAACAAAAAGGGCTTACTAGCCTCATATACGGATGAGAAAAACCGCGAAACGACTTACAAATACGACGCGCTAGGCAACTTGTCTACGCTGACAAATCCTAACGGCGACTCAAAAATGTATCAATATAACGCACTTGGTTTTCTTGAAAGTGAAACCGATTACCTCGGGCATTTAAAGCAGTACGACTACGATGCCGTTGGCAATTTGACGTCATTTACGGATCCATTGGGTGCGGTCACAAAGTATGCCTATGATGAAACCAATCAACTTATAGCGATGATCAATCCCGATGGGGGAGAAAATAAATACGGTTATGATGCGAGTGGTCGCATCGATGCCATCACAGATCCACTTGGCAAAGTCACAGACTACACCTATGACCCTGCAGGTCGCTTAGTCAGTGAATCTATCATAGGAAAGAAAACGACAAACTACACCTATGACGCACTGGATAAAGTGACAGAGATTGCAACAAACACAGGTTTAACGTACAAATATTCTTACGATGCGATGGGTAACCTTTTGGGTGTTGTAGACCCACTAGGCGCTGAGACAAAGTTCGGTTATGACATAAGTGGCAGAGTAATCTCCGAACAAACCGCAACTGGCGCAACGACTAAATATAGCTACGACGTCTTTGGACAGGTTGTGGAAGTGATCACGCCTATGGAAGAGGTTTATTCGTTTGGCTATGACGCAGTCGGTCGCCGCCTCTTTGAAAAAGACAGTGCAGGCAACGAAACGACGTACGCCTATGACGATAGTGGCAATAAAAGCACCGTCATCGATGCACTGGGCAACACGTGGACCAATCAACTCGACAACCTTGACAGGGTGATTAAAACCATCACACCAGAAGGCAAAGAAACGCAGTATCAGTACGATGCCAACAGCCAGATTCAAAAGGTAATCACACCAGGAGGCGAGTCAACAGACTATGTCTATGACGCTAAATCCAGACTTGTCAAAGTCATTGATGCATTGTCGAATCAAACGTATTATACGTACGATGCGATGGATCGAATCGTCGCCGTTCAAGATCCGAACGGAAGCATTTGGCAGTATCAGTATGATGCGAACGGCAACCGGACTAAAGAGATCAACCCACTAGGGTATATGACAGAGTCGCTTTATAACCTTTACGATGAGAAGATTCAAGAGGTTGACGGCAACGGCATACAAAAATCCTTTGAGTACACTGCAGAGGGTCTGCTTCAGTTGGCGAATTATGGCGACACCGTTTCAAAATTCACCTATGATGTCCTTGGCAACATAGTAGATGCCGAGTCTCCCGATAGCCACGAAACGTATCAATACGATCAAATGGGCAGGATGATCGAACAAACCAATGTAACGCTCAGCAAAACAAAAACCTTCGAATACGATAGCGTGGGCAACCTCACGAAGATGGTCAACGAAGAAGGACGAAGCTTCACGTACACCTATGACCGCAAAGGCAACATGACAACCTTTACGGATCCAGATGATCAGGTGACGCACTACTTCTACGATGCCTTAAGTCGTCAAGTGGAAAAACAATTGCCAAATGGCATGAGTGAAAATCGTGTCTTTAGCGCAGACGGCCTTCTCGAGACACTTTCCAACTATAAAGACGGTCAGTTGTCCACGAGCCAAACCTATGTCTATGACGCCAACGGCTACAAAACGAGCATCACAGAAGAAGACGGTGCGAAAACATCCATCATCTACGACCCACTCGGGCGCATCACACAGGTTAAATACCCCTTATCAAAAATCATGGATTTAGACCCAAATGCAGAAGTGACATTCCTCGATGAACGCATTCCACTAGCACCGGGCAATGGCAACGGAAATGGCAATGATAATGGCAATAGTGGTGGCAATGGAAACTCAGGCAACGATAATGGAAATAGCGGCAATAACAGTAATGGTGGCAACACTAATGACAATGGTAATAGTGGCAACAATGGCAACAGTGGAAACGGAGGCAACGACGGAAACAACGGAAACAACGGAAACAATGGAAACGGTGGCAACAATGGAAACAATGGAAACGGCGGAAACAACGACAAAGAAAAAGGAAACGATAAAATCCCTCCGGGTCAAGCAAAAAAAAGCCAAAGCGTGGTCAATCAGCTCTCGGCGCTATTCAATGCGCCGATCGATCTGCTAAAAGAACACACACCAGAGTATCTCTCAAATCTCTATGGCACGGTGGATTACACCTATGACAATGCAGGGAACCGCTTAACCATGACGACGGATGGCATCCTCACACAGTACAGTTATGATGCAGCCAACCAGCTCGTCACAGCAGGAGACAGAAATTTCACCTATGATGGTGCGGGCAATGTCATCGCCATAACAAGCATGGAAGAGCAATCGTATTATAAATACGACGGTGCAAACCGCCTTACAGGCGTCACCTATGATGACGAAACCTATGCTGCATACAGCTATGATGCCTTTGGTCGTATGGTCAGTCGAGAAGTCGGCGAGTATGACCCTGAAAACATCAAAAGCTTCAATGAAAAGGCGAAAATCAAAAATGCTACCCCTTCATCTCAAAATGGCAATTCCTCCGAAAAATCCAACAATGGCAAAGCAAACGGCAATGGAAACGAAAATGCCAACTCTAACGATAAAGGCAACGGAAACAACGACAAAACTGACATCCCAAAGGGCCTCATCGGCAATGAAAATGCAAAAGCCTATGGCGTATATAAAAAAGTGGCTGAAGGACTCGAACTTCCAGATTTGAATATTGAAATAGAAACCTTCGATTACATGGGTCAAAGCACGAACCTGCACAAAGTGTACAGCGAACATGGCTCCCCAATGAACGAATACTATCAAGCGGGCGGCGAAGTCGTCGCACAAAAGATGTTTGGCAACAAAGGCCGTATCAGTCCAGCAAAAGAGGCAACACTAAATACAAATGGCGGACTTATGTATTACACGTACGATGGCCTTGGAACTGTAACCGCCCTACATGACAGACATGGCGACAAAATCGAAGATTACCGCTATGATGCCTTTGGCAATCTTCAAACCGGCATCACTTCACCTTACAACTTTCAGGGCTACACAGGCCACCTGTATGATGACAAATCCTCCCTCGTGTTTATGAATGCGAGATGGTATAATCCAAGTGTAGGCAGGTTCATGTCTAAAGACACGTACAGAGGCGATCTGGCTGTCCCACAGTCACTCAACCAGTATGCCTACGTCATGAACAATCCCATAAACTATGTCGATCCGACTGGGCATATACACGTTTATTCACGTGATGAACTTACAAGTAGATCAAGAAGTTCGCTTAACTCCCTTCTAGAACAAATGGGAGATTACTGGTGGGATGATTACGACATATTCGAAAAGACAGGTGTATGGACCCAAAAGCAGGAAGATGCACATGCCAATGCGGACCTCATTCGTGACGTAATCCCTTATATCTATGAGTATGTGAGAAGTTTCTCAGATACGAGTCCATGGCAGTTTGATGGTAAGAATGAGTACCCTGATCGCATTGAAACCTACTATAGTTCAACCAAGACCACTACGGATGTCTATCAAAATGATTTTGGAACGAAAACGGAAGAATCATATCAATCCTTATCAAAGACGGAGGTAAAATCTGCAGCACAAGTCGCAGCAGGCAATCAATCAACGATAGAAGCGAACTATGGCGCTGTAAAAGCTACTTGGAATAAAGAACCTATAATTAAAGTAGTTAAAACTGAACACAAAACAAATCTGATATCTGACAAGACACTGGTGAAAAACACACAAATTCTAACATCGGATAACAATCACACCAATGCGAACAAAAGTAAACTAATTGAACATATTAAAAAAGGTGGTATAAGTAGTGAGACTGGTAAAACTGTATCAACATCAAAACAAAAATTAGGAAGCTATCTGAAAGCATCAGGGAAACAAGTTCTTTTAGGTAACTACACAAACGATGTAACATTATTAGGAACAGCTGGACAGATAGGTACTGGCTTGCTGGGTGTAGATTTAATAGGTGATGTAAGAGATATTGCTCATGACTTAACAAATTGGAAATGGTCTTGGAGTCATGTGTTAAAGACAACCGTAGATATTATGGGGCTGTTGCCTGTGGTTGGAGCAATCAAATATGCAGATAAAGCAAATGCATTAATTAAGAATAGCAACAAAGTTACCGCTCTATATAAGAGTAGTGATGAAGTTGTAAGTCAAACGAGAAAATATTGGACAACTGATATCAAATTTAAAGATACGAAAGTTTATCAGAGAACAGATTTGATAAATTCCAAAGCTGTTGATAAAATAGGAAGAACAAATCTTCAAAGAATGGAGAGTGGTTTAGCACCATTAGGTCCTGATGGTAAGTCAATGAATCTTCACCATATGCTTCAAACAAAGAATAGTCCACTTGCAGAAGTAACTGAAACCTTCCACCAAACGAACAAAAAAGTAATGCATATTAATCCTAATTCTATTCCATCTGGAATTGATCGCAAAGAGTTTAACACACTTAGAGGTGCATATTGGACAAATCGAGCTAATGACTTCAAATAAAGAGGAGGAATTAAAATGTTAAACAATTACAATGAAGCACTTGAATTTTTGCGAAATGACAAATCTGGAAAAGCTTTTTTTTCTGGAAATAAAAGCTCCAAATTGTTGAAAATGGCTGAAGAGAAATTATCAATAGAATTTTCGCAAATGTATAGAATGTTTTTAAGTGAATTTGGAGCAGGCAGTTATGGCGCAATTGAAATTTTAGGTATAATAGATGAAAATTTTGAAGATTCTTGCGTTCCTGATGGAATATGGTACACATTAAGTGAACGACAAATTTCAAAACTACCAAACAATCTTTTAATAATTTATGAAGCAGGAAATGGTGATTTATATTGCCAAGATTATGGATCTGTCACTAATTCTGAACCTAAAATTGTAATTTATTCTGCAGGTAGTGGAGAACAAACAATTGAGGTTGTTTCTAATAATTTTGGTGAATTTCTTATAGAACTGTTGAACACTGTTATTTAAATAAAGATATCAATTAAAGACTAATTTTATTGTTCAATTAGTTCTATCTTATGTGATGTTAATATATAAACCGTCGTCATTTCATTGAAAGACGGCGGTTTTTACTGGATAGATAAAGAGATTGAAAATTATCAAAATTGAAGAAATTAGGAATACATTTATTATTAATTTAATAGTAAAAATAACATAACATGTGAAATAGTACAACAATATTTAAAATCTAAATTGGACTGCAAAATGTGACATGAGATAGCATCGTCCAATCAGAATATTATTTTGAGTAGGCAGTGTTTTGACCTTATAATCCGAATTGGAACGCTCGCCAATATCGCCCCAACCAACTCATCATTGCCCTCCATTTTCACCAAGAGCCAATTCATTTGGGAAATATGTTGGTGAATACTATCCTACAATGTAATATCTGTTGAGGCAGAAATAGTAACTGTTTTACATTACATAAATTAAGAGGTGATAAATTAAAGATGAAAAAGAGGATATTTACGATTATACTATTATCTGCTTTTATTGCTGGAATTGTTCCTTATGTAAGAGTTGAAATATTAACCTTGCAACACAAATCTGAATTTAGTAAATTGTACAATACAAACGGATTGATAACAGAGATTGAATATTTTAAAGTTATGAACTATTCAAAACAATCAGCAAAAGTGTATTATGTTACTAGTGGTAAAAAGGCAGGATTTCTTTATAATTATATTAAAAGTAATGAAGAGGAATGGCAACTAGAAAGTTGGGATGTTGTCTGGTCTTCTAGTGGAAGTGCTGATAATTTTATCTGGCCTTATTATAGATAATATGATTATATTTCTTTACCACTAAAACGGCAGAACTACAGAATGTAATCCGAAATTATGCTGGACACTATACACCAGAGTAACTTTCAAAGAAACATGGTAAATCAACAGCTTCATTCTGCGAACTTCCTCTTTCGAACCTGATATGCTCCCCATATAGAAAACAGTTTTATTTATTTAAACTGTCTACTACAAAGGGAGCATATCACCCTTAGGAGTTAGAAGTTCGTCTTTTAATGGCAGTGACTAAAGTTATGAATTTGTAAATTGAGGCTATGGTTATCGTTGGAACAACAAAAGATAGATTTCCCGCATCCTCACACAGAATCAAAGTTATTAAGGGAACCATAGATTTAAACATTCCTCAAAAGAAGGAGATTTTAAAATTGAAATGAGAATGATGATAGATACGAAACATGATTCATTTGATAATGGTTGGACTGACCCAATTTTCAGATTGGATGATCGTGGTAGATATTATCCGTCTGATTATGAAGATATGAAATTGTATGAATTTAAGTAAATGAGGTGAAAAAGTGAAGAGTAAAAAAAGAAGATTGTGGATAATTTTATTGATAGTATTTATAGTTATTCAATGGAGAGGTTATTATGTACGTAATCTTAAAGTGGATGATGAATTTCTAGAAGTAATTGTAGAAAAAGTGTTGATGCTTGAAGATAAAAGAAAAAATAGAATTATTCATACTCCTGAAGAGGAGTTCCAAATAGACAAAGAGTTAAACACTGGACATATGGGAAAAAAATCAAACCTCGAAATGGATATAGCAGTCAGAGTACAAGTACTGTCAGGAAATCTCAGAGAATACTCTGATGGACAGTATATCAATAATGAAAACTCAAGTGAAGCGCTAACTGAATATTTCGAAAATTTATCGTTATTGGAAAAACTTCTAGAGGAATTCAGAAATAAAAGAACAGAAGTCAATGTATTATGGGAGAAAGGTATTTTTTAAAAACACCTGTACAAATATGTAGGTTAAATATATTTATCAAGTTATATCAACAGCTTCACCTATCGAACTTCCATCTCCGAATCTGGTACTCAATCGGAAGTTCAATGCGCCGATCGATCTGTTAAAAGAACACACACCTGAGTATCTCTCCAATCTCTATGGCACAGTGGATTACACCTATGACAACGCAGGAAACCGCTTAACAATGACGACGGACGGCATCCTTACGCAGTACAGTTATGATGCAGCCAACCAGCTCGTCACAGCAGGTGACAGAAACTTCACCTACGATGGTGCGGGCAATGTCATCGCCATCACGAGCATGGAAGAGCAGTCATACTACAAATACGACGGTGCAAACCGCCTCACAGGCGTCACCTATGATGACGAAACCTATGCTGCATACAGCTATGATGCCTTTGGACGTATGGTCAGTCGAGAAGTCGGCGAATACGACCCTGAAAACATCAAAAGCTTCAATGAAAAGGCGAAAATTAAAAATGCTACCCCATCATCTCAAAATGGCAATTCTTCCGAAAAATCCAACAATGGCAAAGCAAACGGCAATGGAAACACTAACAGCAATGGAAACGAAAAGGCCAACTCAAATGACAAAGGCAACGGAAACAACGATAAAACAGACATTCCAAAGGGCCTCATAGGCAATGAACATGCAAAAGCCTATGGCGTATATAAAAAAGTGGCAGAAGGACTCGAACTTCCAGATTTGAATATCGAGATAGAAACCTTCGATTACATGGGTCAAAGCACGAACCTGCACAAAGTGTACAGTGAACATGGCTCCCCAATGAACGAATACTATCAGGCAGGCGGTGAAGTCGTCGCACAAAAGATGTTTGGCAACAAAGGCCGCATCAGTCCAGCAAAAGAGGCAACGCTAAATACAAATGGCGGACTTATGTATTACACGTATGACGGCCTTGGAACCGTGACCGCCTTACACGACAGACATGGCGACAAAATCGAAGATTACCGCTATGATGCCTTTGGCAATCTTCAAACCGGCATCACCTCACCTTACAACCTTCAGGGCTACACAGGCCACCTATATGATGACAAATCCTCCCTCGTGTTTATGAATGCGAGATGGTATAATCCAAGTGTAGGCAGGTTCATGTCTAAAGACACGTACAGAGGCGATCTGGCTGTCCCACAGTCACTCAACCAGTATGCCTACGTCATGAACAATCCCATAAACTATGTCGATCCTACGGGGCATATAGCGGTGCATGGCCTTAGCTACTATCGTGGTATGTCAGAAGGTTCTTTAAACAGTGAACTTGAATTAATGGGTGAATACTGGTGGGAAGATTATGCAATCTTTGAAAAGACAGGTCACTGGACACAACAGCAGGAACAAGCACACCAGAATGCGGATAATATAAGAGAAGCATTACAAGGGTATGTGTATGTCTATAAAGAAAGCACTGATTATAGTTCTCCTTGGGAATATGTTAATAAAAATATATTTGATGATCGCATAGAGTACTATTATACCAGAACAACTACCCATACTGACATTTATGAAAATTATTATGGAATGAAGTATGAACCAACTTATGCTGATGAGAGTATGACTCAAGTTGAGTCAGCCTCACAAGTGGCAACAAGAAACCAAAAGACATTAGAGTCAGATATAGGCCGTGCTAATACTTCATGGAATGCCATCAAAATAGTAAAAACATCACCGAGAAAAGGAGAATCATACGTAGTAGAAAATGGTGAGTTGAATAGAAACGGTGTGATCACTTCTATGGATGCAGGTATTAAAAAGGCTAATAGTAGTATTACAAAGTCCGCTATTAATAAAGGTGGCGTTAGCATATTCGAAAGTTTTGCAAGGGATGTTGTTGTTGGGACATTAATTGATTCTGTAACTGGAGCAAGTAGTAAAAATACTTTTAGTATTTTGGGGTCAGCTTCACTAGATATAGTTTATAAATCAGGTAGATGGTTTACAAAAAACGGTGATGAAATAACTGAAGAGGCTGTCAAAGTTTTATCAAAAAATTATGATAACATTAGCGAAGATATTATCAAGTTTTTTACTAAAAGTGGTGATGATGTAGTTGAGAGTGGGTTAGATGACGTAGTCACGAAGAAAATACCATGGAGCAATTGGAATGATTATAAGAAAGTTACCGTTAATGGACAAGAGTATGCGCAAGTAGGAGATAGATTGTATTCCAAACACGCAGTGGATAGAATGCAACCTAGTGGAAATTTATATGGACACCCTATAACACAAGCTGGTGGAGATTATGGAAGAAGTGTAGCACCTCAGTATGTCGAAGATGTTATCTCATCAGTTAAACCAGTGTTGCAGGAAAATGGGAATCTATCTTATATATCTGGATCCTTGCAGGTTATTACAAACAAACAAGGAGCAGTTGTAACGATAATTACTAAATAATGAAAGGTGATATTTATGAATACCTTAGAGAACTTGTTTAAAATATGTAATCTCTTTAAAGAGAAAGAATTTAGCATACAAGAGTTTCAGAGTAGGCTTGAAACATTATTGATTACAGATGAATATAGTCAACAACTTGGTAAATCAATTAATGAATCGGTTAATAGGCTTGAAGAAATAATATTCACTGCATCTGAAGAGAATTATTACAAAAATGGGTTTGAAGTTGCAGACAAACTGATTATGGAAGTTGAATTGCTAAACAAGGATAAATTGTAATTGCAGTTTACAATCACCCTAAAGACACCCGCGACATGGCTTGAAATGTCGATAGTTAGGCTATGCCGACCACCTATCTGACACACTAACGTTCATTTCGACCACGACATAGCACAAACGTCGGCATTGCCGGCGTTTGTGCTATGTCGCAGGCGCAAGGCTACCACGAGGCTTAATCCTGCAGCAAAATAATATTTTGCATAGGCAGTGGGTTTGCCCTAAAAAGGAGAGGTGAAACGCTCGCCAAATTCCACCAATACAGGAATTTCACATCAAAGATGATGTAAAAATATGTTGTAAGAAATTCTCATCAATTAACAGAAGGAAAAGAATCACTCGTTTTTGTACCAGAAAAGTCAGGATTAAATTATAATCCAGCACGAGGTGCCGAACAGATGTTGTTTGATGCAGGTGGTGGTTTGAAAGAATTTTTAAATAAATACGACCAATAAGCATAAAAAACCCAAATTACAAGAAATATATGGATGCTGCTAATCACATATTTGAATAACGGAGAATAAAAAATGGTGAAAAAATCTAATTATAAATTAGGAGATGTTTTTGAAATAGAAATTGAAAATGGCAGAAAGGGTATTGGTAGGATTCTTAAAATAGATGAACCAACAGTATTCATAGAATTGTTTAAAGTAAATCCTAAAACATGTTTTATATACAATTTTGAAGAAATTGTCAATTCTCCTGTATTACTTTCGATATGGACTACAGATATCGGACTGAAGAAAAAAATATGGAATATAGTGTCGAACATTCCAATTGAAGGGGAAGTTGTAATGCCTGAATTTTGGAAAAGAGATGCGATTAATCGCGACAAATATTTCATTATAAGGGGAAATAATACTGTTGAAATTACTAAAGGACAGATTGGAAATGCACAACCTTTCGGAATTTTTGGTCACGATGCAGTACGTTTGAAGTATATTCATGAACTTAAATTAAATGGTTTAATATAAAGAATGAATTGGTCACTTTATCCTACCAATTCATGTCTAGATCTATCGATGTTAAGAATTGTCAGTTAAATAGATATCTTTGGTGCCGAGCACAATATTTGCATAGTCCACATATGTCTGAGTATTTATTACTAGGAGAAAATATTTTATGGACAAGAAGGAATTTAAAAGAATACTTGCAACCACACTGTCGGAATATGGCTTTGTGACGAAAAGCAATATATCTAGAGCTGAAACGGATGAATTAATAATTGTAGTATCAACTCAAAAGTCAAATTATGAAAATAGTTATTACCTGAATTATGGATTTTTAATTAAAGAGTTAAGTCCAGAGTTAATAAATCCTAAAGACAATCAATGTGATGTATTCGGAAGACTAAGTTTAAATGTTGATGGTAAATTAGCACCAACTGTAGATTTCGAAAATATAAGTTGTGAGGAGCTCCTAAGTGCGTTGAAAATAAGTCTAAATGAGAGAATTAAACCTGTCTTAGAATTCGGACTAACAAAGTATTTTGAAGCATTCCCTACAGCAATTTCAACTGTTAGACTAAAGGCTAAAAAATATTTAGGGTTATGCTAGCTCAATAATAATTTTGAATCAAGGCGACCACGTCCCTTTATCCCGCACCAGAGTAATGTTTCGAGCAGTGGTTTGACCTTGAAAGCCAAATAAAACGTTAGCTACGTGGGTCGATAAAATGCCACACAGGGCGAACGTGTGCGACAGGTGAGAAAAGTAACTGAATGAACTTATCAGTTACAAGAAATGAAGGTCAATACCTTGAATCAAGTTAAATCAACAGCTTCATTCTACGAACTTCCTCTTTCGAACCTGTCACCACCTTCGGAAGTTGGAAGTTCGTCTTAAAATGGCAGCAACTAAAGTTATATTAAGGGAACCATAGATTTAAACATTCCTGCAAAAAGAAGGAGATTTGAAAATTGAATGAGAATGATAAACCCAGATTATAAAATGAGTAATGGTGAAATAGGGTTTATTATGAAGGAAGCTATGTCCGGTTTTATGAGAATGATGATAGACACGAAACATATGATTCATTTGATAATGGTTGGACTGACCCAATGTTCAGATTGGATGATCGTGGTAGATATTATCCGTCTGATTATGAAGATATGAAATTGTATGAATTTAAGTAAATGAGGTGAAAAAGTGAAGAGTAAAAAAAGAAGATTGTGGATAATTTTATTGATAGTATTTATAGTTATTCAATGGAGAGGTTATTATGTACGTAATCTTAAAGTGGATGATGAATTTCTAGAAGTAATTGTGGAAAAAGTGTTGATGCTTGAAGATAAAAGAATAAATAGAATTATTCATACTCCTGAAGAGGAGTTCCAAATAGACAAAGAGTTAAACACTGGACATATGGGAAAAAATTCAAAACTCGAAATGGATATAGCGGTCAGAGTACAAGTACTGTCAGGAAACCTCAGAGAATACTCTGATGAACAGTATATCAATAATGAAAATTCCAGTGAAGCGCTAACTGAATATTTCGAAAATTTATCGTTATTGGAAAAACTTCTAGAGGAATTCAGAAATAAAAGAACAGAAGTCAATGTATTATGGGAGAAAGGTATTTTTTAAAAACACCTGTACAAAATACAAATATGTAAATTAGTAATATTAATCAACTCAAATGATACAGCTTCAATTAAAATATATGTAAGAGACAACGAAATAATTTCATATGAGCAGTTCGGACCATATGGAAGCCCTACTTTCTTTCTTACGATAATATTATTCGAAATAATTGGAAAGCGAAGGACTATAAGTAAGGAGGCTTAGTCATGAAATTAAGAAATTTTTATAAGAATATTAAATGTCCTCACTGTGATAAGGAGACAATAACTTATTGGCAGAAAATAATCTAATTGATTATCGTTATACCTATACTTGCAAAGAGTGCGGTGGAACTATTCAACTGCCTTTATGGCATACCGAAGTATATTTAGGGGAAATCATAATGTCAATTGTTGGTATTTTTCGACTGAATATGAGTAGCTGGAAAGCTATATTGAGTGGCGTTTTTGTGCTTATATTTATCAATTTTGTTCAACTGTTATTCATACCTATAAAGGGATGATACCATGTCAACTGAACCCACCTTCGGAAGTTGGAAGTTCGTCTTATAATGGCAGTGACTAAAGTTATGGTTTTGTAAATTGATGCTACGGTTTTCATTGGAACAACATAAACTAGATATCCCCATTCTCACACAAAATAAAAGTTGGCGAATTATGGCGACACCGTTTCTAAGTTCACCTACGATGTCCTTGACAACTTCGTAGATGCCGAGTCTCCCAATAGCCACTAAACGTATCGATACGATCAAATAAGCAGGATGATCAAACAAACCAATGTAACCCTCAGCAAGACAAAAACCTTTGAATACGATAGCGTGGTCAACCTCACGAAGATGGTCAACGAAGAAGGAATAGGAGTGTTTAAGTTGTGAAAAATATGTTAAATGTCTTATATGGAAATTTGTATTTTAAGAAAAAATCAGACTATGTAATTATTCCTTTCAAAATAGTATATATAATATATTCTTTACCATTTTTGGCGTTTGCTTTTCTTTTGATGGCAAGGAGTTTTGGAGCGTTTGGGAGTATGAAAAATGAAAAGGTTGGAATAATAAAGAAAATACTTCTTCATCTTGCAGATATTTTTTGGTCATTTGTGTTTTGGGGAATAATTATCAATGCACTTTTAGGAACGTATATTGCAACGTGATATTTTGAGTCTTTGCTTTTAATGAAATAAAAATTAGATTGAGTTTTCTTCACAAGACTTCTTATTCTTAGCCGATTGACTGAGAATATGGCTTAAAGTAAAAATAAAGTAATAAACATTATAAGAGATAAATTTGAGGACAGGTAATATTATGAATATAAAATTAAAATGGTTTTTCAATAGTTTTTTAGTAGCAACAGTAATTCAGTTTATATTTGGATTCAAAGACATCATCGATATGAATCTAGGAGAAGGATTGAAAGTAGTTTTTCTATCAAGCTTGATTTTGACACCGGTTATCGGACTGGTATTCTATAGTATGAAAACAGCTGGAATTCCAATAATGAATGAATTCTTTCGAGGAAATAAAATGACTAAGCTATTAATAATAGCAATATTGTTGTTAGCAATAAAATTTATATTAACATAGTTATTCAGAGAGGAGTTAAGCAAGTATGCAAAATAAGACATTATACTCAAAAGTTACTTGAAATAAAAACAGTATTTATAGGGTTTCAACACAACTTATAAAAAAATGACCCTAGGTGGGAATTGGATGACATATGTAATGTAAAGTTTGAATTTAAATTGATAAGGAGGTTAAGATGAGTAGAATATTTATTATTCTATTATTATCGTTAAGTCTATTCATATTTACGTCATGTTCAACAGGCGGAGATAGAACGGAAATGTTAAACGAGAGCAAAAATGAGCAAGATATTAAAAGTATTGAACAGATCTTAAGTTTTATTGAGAAAAAAGAAAGTGAAGGTCTGAAAGCAATATTTTCAAAAACAGCAATTAGGGAGGATGTAAATTTAGACTACGAAATTGAGTACTTATTTAATTTCTTTAAAGGTGAAGTTGTATCATATGAAGAATCAGGTGTTGGAGAGAGTGAAACCAATGAAAATGGAATTAAAACAAAAAAGGTTAGATCTTTTTATGAAGTAGAGACAAATGTTGAGAAATATTTGGTGTTTCTATTTGAAGTAGCTGTGGACACAAACAATCCTGAAAATTTGGGTGTTTATTCATTGCGTATTATTAGAGCAGAAGATGAAGATACTCATTTTAAATCATGGCAAGAGATGGTGATTTCAGGGATCTATAAGCAAGATTGATGATAACACCTATTGCTTAATGAAGTTTCATCTCCGAATTTGGCATACCTTCGGAAGGTGGAAGTTCGATTAATTTAAAAAGCTAGCGAGTAGTCGAACACCTCGCCTCTCTTCAATGACCTGTCGATTTGTTAAAAGAATACACACAGGTGTATCGCTCCTATCTCTATGGCACGGTGGATTACACCACAGACAATGCAGGAAATTAGTGGTAAATATATTTTCTCTGCAATTAATCGAGAATAAGGAGAAGTTATGACAATAAAAGATAAACTGTTAATCAGACTAAGTATTTTTTTTGATGAGATAGACATTTCCATGGAAAACGCTGGGCATATAGAATTATTACTGGACGAACTATACCCAGATAATGAAGAAGTTCAGGAATTTATAACATGCTTAGCTTCATATAGACCCGGTGGTGGAGAATTTTTGTATGACACGGAGCAAATAATCAAGCATGGGAAATTTATTCTTAAATTATTAATTGATACAAAGTAGAAAAAAGTTTAGAGCGAAATCATGAATAGTCTCACATTATTTTTGCCTAAATTGTTTGATGTAATATTTTATGAAGTTTCAGAGATTCAAGATTGGAAGAATTACATAAAAAAAAGACTCTTAAACGGAGTCTTTTCCAACTATATCCTAGCCCCAAACGGTATCAAAGCAAGTTGTGCCAATTTTAAATGTTGTTTCGCAAACGGCAAACCTATGATGGTGATGCCTAGCAATAGTGCAAATGTAAGATGCATGATACATAACTCCCATCCAAGGACCAAAAGCCATATGATGTTGCCGATTAAACCACCTGCACCAAAATTTCCGAGACTGACATCTTTTCCAAAGGGCGCGAGTGACAAGCCAGCGATTTTGAAACACTGTATGCCAAATGGAATGCCGATCACGGTGATACATAATAATGCGCCTGCGATGGTCCAGCCTATTGCTGAGATTAATCCACCTAAAATAATCCATATCAAATTGCCTATAAGAGACATATTTTTCCTCCGTTAATCTTCGTTTATTATTTAAGAAAATTTCATGATTACCAATTTCCTATGTATAACCATATTATAAAGGACATACATGGGAATGTCGTTAGGATTGGATTAGAAAATGAAAATAACGCAGCGCACTTGAAATATCCGCTGGGATAAGACTATAATAGGACTATGGCAAATACATTATCATATAATTTAGAATGGAGAACCTATGAAAGTCAGCTTTAGACATCAACTTAAAATCGAATATAGTCGTGTCATCGAAGCGCTTTCATTGATGTGCACTCTGGGCAATAATTTGGATCAGGTAGATGTGATGGATTTTGTCGAATTTGAGCCAATAAAAGTCGGCAATATGTCATTTTTTTATAGGTTCAGTCAGTTGCCTCAAATGCGTTTTGCATGGCTGGAATTTGCTCTGTTATCCTTTGAGCGTGAGGACTTTAGTTTATTTATCAAGGATATTCGAAGCAACACACCTGCGAAACAACTTGTCACACTGCTTGGCCATGAAATTGATGAAAGTGAAGCAGAAGCTGCTTTATCATCGACGGATGAGGCCATTAAATTGGTGCAACGCTTAAAATACGATGAGAACCTCGTTGACATCATCACATCGCTATCAAGTGTCATCGACCAATTTTGTGACCTGTTAAAGACTATTGATACGTACAAGCCATTTAATGATAAATTGGACACATTGATCCAAACCAAAGGATATGACGCGCTACTGGATCAGTTCACCAAAGGCACTTTTGAAAGACATCCTCTTTCCTATGCGCAAGAGGTTATGGGCAAACCTTTTTGGAACATAGCAGATTATACGCGGTATGAATTTATACCGGTCTATTTTATCAGCCCCTATTCGATGCGCCTAATGGATGGCGACAGCATGATTTTCATCCAAGCAGTTAACAGAAGGCCACGAACACCTGAAGCATTTTTGGAAAGTGTCTTGGACCCTCTAAAGAGTGTATCCGATGCCACACGACTTAAAATTTTGAGAATGCTCTATATGCACCCAATGTACGGCAAGGAAATTGCCGAAGCTCTAAATCTCACCACAGCGACGGTCTCTCATCACCTAGAAGCGCTATTCCAGCAAGGACTAGTGAATGTCGAAAAGGTCAAGCAGATCAAGTATTTTAGTACCAACTATACGAGACTCAGTCGATCGCTTGATGAAGTGACTAAGTATATTAAAGAAAAGTAGACGATCCTAAATAAATGATCCTAGATAATGATCCACAAATATTCAAATATAATTGTTCGACGAAAAAGTGCTTAGGCACTTTTTTTTTATGCTCTTGACACGAAAATGAAAGAATTGTATATTAGGCGTATATCTAATAAGACAAATGTCTAATATGCAATTTCATCCATTCAATCAATTTCAAGAAAGAGGTGCACAATGACGACACATCCCCTCCCAGTTATTTCGGTAAAGGAACTAAAACGAACGTACATGACAAAGCTTGGTTTGTTGAATCAAGAAAAGAAAGCCGTGGAAGCGTTAAAGGGCATCAGCTTCGACATCTACCCAGGAGAAATTTTTGGCCTGCTTGGACCCAATGGCGCGGGCAAGACGACGACGATCAAAATCTTGACGACACTACTGGCGCCTACTTCAGGAGAGGCGAAAATCTTTGGCTTTGATGCCTTTGGAGATGAAAAAGCCATAAGGCCGCGCATCAACTTTATTTTTGGCGGTGAGAGAAGTCTTTATTGGCGGTTAAGTGGTGAAGATAACCTGAAGTATTTCGCAGATATTTACAAAGTGCCAAGAAAACAGCAGCCTGCTTTGATCGATCGACTCCTTGAAGAAGTGGGGCTGAGCGATGTGAGGCGACATAAGGTTGAGACGTATTCAAAGGGAATGAAGCAGCGCCTTCAGATTGCCAGAGCACTGCTCAATGAGCCCGAAGTCATATTCCTGGATGAGCCGAGCTTGGGTCTTGATCCAGTTGCTGCAAGGGCACTGAAAAAAATGGTACGGCAGATCGCCGATCAAGGCAAAACCGTTCTGCTGACGACGCACTATATGGAAGAAG
This sequence comes from Acidaminobacteraceae bacterium, assembly GCA_942493125.1. Taxonomy (GTDB): domain Bacteria; phylum Bacillota; class Clostridia; order Peptostreptococcales; family Acidaminobacteraceae; genus Fusibacter_C. Next base: position 2,446,831 of record OW818667.1, read on the forward strand.
CCGAGTCGCTTTGCGACCGCATTGCTATCATAAACGGTGGCGAACTCATTGCACTTGATACCGTAGATGGTCTGAGACAACGTGCGAAAACGGAGCTTCAGGATGACGCGCCACTCTCTTTAGAGGACATATATATCCACTTGATAGAGGGGAGGCCAGCATGAATGCCATCATAGCCAGCGCCACACAGCAATTTAGGACGTCCATCGGCAGACCGATGTTCAGATTTTGTGTGCTCGCTCAACCCATCATCTTTGGCTTATTGCTCGGCATGATCTATCTCGAGCGGTCAGAAATGGATTTTACACTCTATGCCGTGTTCGGGAGCGGGTTATCGACATTCTGGTCCAGCATATGTTTTTCGTCAGCGAGCGACATACACAGAGAACGTTGGTACGGCACGCTTGAAACCATATATGCCGCGCCTGCAGGCTTTAAGTGGATCGTTCTTGGTAAGATTATCGGCAATTCAGTGTGGGGCTTCCTCAGCATCTGCCTCAGCTTTAGTGTCGTCGCACTCGTGTTTCAAAAAAGCATCATCGTGGACAATGTTCTCTGGCTCATCATCGGACTCGCACTCATGACGCTGTCACTCGTGGCCATCGGGTACCTCTTTGCAGCGCTCTTTACATTGTCCCGCAACGCAAGGGTCCTTATGAACTTTATGGAGTATCCTATCTACATTTTATGTGGCATACTGTTTCCACTTGAGCAACTGCCGGTCATACTTCAAACGTTATCATACGCATTATCCCCGACTTGGGCAGTCAAAATCATACACTACGCTGTATGGGGTGGATCATGGGCAGACGTGTTGCCCTATATCGCGGGCCTCATTACATTAACCTTGGTTTATACCGTATTATCGCTGATCATGTTCAATAAAATCGACGTCAAATGCCGCATTGAAGCCACTTTGGAGGTGTACTGATGGATCCTATAAAACGACTGATTCGAAAAGCGACACTCTCTTACAAAGGCTTGTTCGCCGTCATGTCACTAAGTCAATATCTCATGGTGAACCTTGGGTCACCACTTATGCAAATGCTCTGTTTCACTTTAGTGGCCAGATATGTCAACAAAGGGGTCGATGTCAGCTACTGGTTGATTGGCAATGCCTTGGTGCTCACGTATTTCAATGCCATTTTCGGCGTTGGCTCCCAGCTGACACAAGAGAAAAATTCGGGTACCTTGAAACTGCTTGTCGCTTCGCCATCCAGCGGCGTCAGCATATTTTTGCCTAGGGCGACGCTGCACATACTAGACGGACTGGTTACAGTGGTTGTAGGGCTTGCTGTTGGTGCACTACTCTTTGGCTTTCGCATCCCGCTGTCTGTCTGGCCTGCTTTTATGCTCGTTTTGATCGTGGCATCCTTTTCGGCCATGGCCTTTGGGTTGATCATCTCCTGCTTTGGCCTTTTGACCAGAGACCTCAATATGATTCTCAATGTTGCCTCCATGGCCATGCTTGGTCTGACGGGTGCCAACTTCCCACTGGAGCGCATGCCCGTGTGGCTACAGCCCATCGGCAGTGCGATGCCACTCACCCGTAGTATTGAGGCCAGTCGCGCACTCTATGCCGGTGCACCCTTTTCCGAGATAAGCGGCATGCTAATAGGTGAGATTGGTCTAGGGATTGTGTTGATGCTTATTGGCACGCTGTTATTTAATGTCATGACGCGCGTGGCCATTAAACAAGGCGTTCTTGAGATGTTTTAGACAGGTATTGATTGCAGTTTAGAATGGATTTGATGTTATGATTGAAAGGATTTGTTGCTATTATAGAAAGGTTTTGATGGTATAATAGGACATAGAAGACAAATCAAACGGAGGTTCCACATTGGAGACACCTTTACTGATTAAAACGCATCATCTCGAGCAAGCATTTACTGATTCTGTGACCTACTTAAATAGCGACGACGCGATCAAAAGCATAAAGCTAGACCCATATTGGCCAAAATGGGATTCTCCTTGGTGGCATATGTCACTGCTTTATGAAATGGGTTATGTAAGCTACATTCCAGATCATATCATCCAATTGGTTTTAGATATGATGGATACCCATTATTTGAAATTTTTCCCGATTCATGAGCACGAGCTGCCAGTGGGTATCAACCCCTATACGCGCATACCTTGCCACTGTCAGCTTGGCAATATGTATCAAATTTTGAGGTCCAAAAGACCGGATGCCGATGCCGTGCTTCCTTGGATCAGACCTTGGTTTTTAAAATATCAGCTCCCAGACGGAGGCTTAAACTGCGAGGATGACGCCTATAGAATTTCGATGAAGAGCTCCATCGCTTCCAGTCTACCTGTATTTGAGGCATTGATGATGTGCGCCGAACAAACGGGGCTTTCAGAGGAAGAAGACGTCTTTTTAGATAAAGCAGCAGCATATGTCATCGACCATCGATTGGTCCATAAATTGACGGGCGAACTCATGGATCCAGACTTTCTGAAGCTTCAGTTCCCGAGATATTATAGCTATGATCTGCTGAGAGGGCTTCACTTTATTGCACGGTGGCACAACTATCGAAAAAGCACCAACACAGACGATGTAATCGCTTATGGCATAGAAATCCTTCAAAGCAAATTGAAAGATGGCATGCTATGCGTCGAACGCTCGGATCTGACAAGTGTGCAAACTAGAAATAGAGACGCAATGGATGAATGGACTATAAGAGAACCTGCATCTAGATTTCAGCTATTGGACGAAGTGGGTGCAATAGGCAGTCCTTCAATCTTTCTAACCCAACAATTTGAGCAAACACTCGTACTATTAAAAAGGGGCGACGACAATTTCCGTAAGTGATTGGAGAGTAAACATGCACGCAGAATTTATAAACGACAGACGCCTCATCGGGCAAGGGAAAATGGCCAATGTATACCTTTGGAAGGGCTTTGCCTACAAATGCTTTGAGGCAAATTATCCTGAAGAATGGCTCGACTATGAGATGAACCTTCAAAATGTGATTAGCGCATGCCATTTACCTACGGTTAAGTATATGCCTTCAGAGTTTCCAAACAGTATAAAAATGGACTATATTGAGGGCATATCCCTTGCCGATCGCATGAGAAAAGAAAAATACAAAGACGGCGTAGACGATCTGTTTCACTTGTTTAAGGAAGTCCACGCAATCCGGGAGATTGAGCTGCCTAAACTCAATCCCTATTTGATACGCGTAATTTCAAATATGACGTATAGCAAAAAGATTCAGGCTGACGCCCTGCTTTACATTTCCGAGATTCCTAACGATCAGGTCCTTTGCCACTTGGACTTTCACTTCTTAAACATCATGTATTCAAACGATCAGTATACGATCATTGATTGGATCAATGCCAAACTGGGCAATCCCATCTACGACTTTGCGAGATCGTATGTGATTTTGCATGAGTTTACATTTAGATTGTCAAAAAAATTCTTGACCAAAGTGCAGAAAGAATGTAGTTTTGATCCAACCGATCTGACTAAAGCGATCATAGTCATGGCGCTGCACCGCTTGACTGAGACGGATAGCGATAAGGTGAAAGAGTTGATACTCGAACTCAGCAAAACGTTGGATAGCAGAAAGTTGTGACTATACAATCAGTGGGCACGAGATATCAACAGGGAGGTTTCATTGAACGCGATGGTGTCGATACTTGGTGTTACTACCTTAAGTGTCATTGGATATAAAGTGTTTGAAATGTTTCATTTTCCAGCCAGTAAGATCATAGGCCCTATCTTCATAGTGGCCTTGGTTCAATTGACTGGGGTCACATTTATATTGCCTACCATTTTTCAGGTTATTTTTTCAATCCTATTTGGCGTTTATCTCGGTTTGAGGTTTGATAGGGATGCATTGAAACAGCTCCGGCGACTTATTTGGCCCTCAATCGCAATATCCGTCGCCTATTTGCTACTGACGATGGGTTACGGTTTTTTACTGACAAAGATAAGTGGCATGGACCATTATACGTCTTTTCTTGCAGTGATTCCAGGCGGCATCGCAGAGACGGGTGTTCTAGCGGTATCTTTCGGTGCGAATCTCGCGCAAGTTACAGCCTTTCAACTGCTGCGTTTTTTGTCGATTATCATGATCGTCCCACTTCTTACCAAACACGTTATTGTGAGGGTGTTGAAGCTAACGCCAACTGAGAAAGTGAAGATGCCAGTTGTTCAACCTTCCCCTGAAACGAATAGGCTGATACATTCTTATTTATGGTTATTTGTTGCGGGGTTAGTGGGGGCGTTGTTGTTTCAATGGCTACGCCTTCCAGCCGCTTTATTGCTAGGCGCGACATTTAGCGTGTCAGCTACAAAATTATTCGTCAAAACACCTTTTAAGACACCGCCAAAGTGGATTTACGATTTCGCGCAGATTGGTATGGGTGCAGTGATTGGTACGAGCTTTACCCTTGAAAGTATGAAAGTCGTGGCATCACTTTGGATGCCACTCATGATAATGACGGTAATGATCATATCCTCAAGTTTATTGATCGCTTTAATTTTTGGTAAACTATTTAAATTGGATTTTCTAACATCGCTGATGAGTGTGTTGCCAGGTGGACTATCTACGATGATTGTGCTCGCAGAGGACTTTGATTCCGATATCGTCACCATCAGTACGCTGCAGCTGGTAAGATTGTTGACCGCTGTGATGGTGATTCCGATTTTATATAGCATTTTACTGTGATAGAAGGGGGGAAAACATGCTTACTTTTGTGAAAGACTATAAAAAAGACGATGGCCTTAGACAGTCATTTGATGCACTGGCAAAAAATACATTTGGCATCTCCTTTGAAGCTTGGTATCAAAATGGCTGCTGGGATGACAACTACATCACTTACAGCTTTCATGATGCCGGTAAAATCGTCGCCAATGCCTCTGCCAACCGCATGACATTGAAAATTGACGGCATCCAATCAACAGTATCCGCGATACAGATTGGAACCGTTATGACCGATCCAGCCTATCGCAGAAAAGGACTTGCACACGCATTGATACAGAAGATCTTTGAAGATTTTGATGCTGAAGTCAGTTTATATTACTTGGCGGCTGACCTTGATGCTAAGCCACTATATGAAAAATGCGGCTTTGTCGAAATCCCTGAGACGTGTTATCACTATGTGGTACCTAGTTTGAATGCAGAAAACGAGGCATCTTATGAAAATAAAATGCATACAACTGAAAATCTTGTAAATGAATATCATAAAAATGAACCGCTCAAATTGACAAAGACAACTTTGTCACTTGAAGCATTTTTAAATTGGAAACGAAACGCGATGTCCAAAGGTTGCGCATTTGACGTCGAAAGCGATGCGCATATCACTGCCTTTTATTGGTTTCATGGAATCAAAGACAAACTCTACACGCTTGGAGATGACTGCTTGGTTATTGCAGACATTTCTGAGGATGGACGCAAGATGACGCTACTTGATTATTATTTTGTTGATGCACTAGCATTGAGCAAACAAGAATTGAACAAAAGAGAACTGAAATCGATTCGACTGGAATCTGTTATAAAAGCAATTGCTGGAATGCCCGAAGGACAGATCGAAAAAATAGATTTCGCATTTGATATGACGGGGTTTCAAGAGATGCTTCAACTCACAAGCCGTAAAGTGGAAAAAAGCGGTTGGATGATACGGTCAATAGGAGAGATATGTTTTCCTGAGACATTTTGCTATCCAAAACTTGCGCAGGCATGACGTGAAATTAAAAAAAGTAGGTACGAAGCCATATTGAAGACTTCGTACCTACTTTTTAATTTAAACTTTTATAATGAAGATGTCGAGAGATTTGCTATTAATTACTTACCAGCATACTCTGCTGCTTTAGTACCAGCGACGCGACCAAATGTTAAACTCATTTGGATAGACGAGCCACTTGCTGGATAGACTTTATTGAAGAAATCGCCATTTGCCACTTCGCCAGCTGCGAATAAGCCATTAATCGCATTTCCTTCTTTGTTGAGGACTTGCGTATCAAGGTTCGTTTTTACACCTGACATCGTACCAAGTGTTGCTGGGATGACTTTGAGGGCATAGAATTTGCCTGTTTCGATTTTAGGATGTCCAACGACATTTTTTCCAAACGCAGTGTCGACGCCAGATTCTATCATTGTATTGTATTCAGCTACTGTATTTGCAAACGCAGCGCTATCGATGCCAGCTTGCTTAGCTAGATCTTCAAGTGAATCCGCGACAAATGCAGAACCTTTTTCAACCGCTTTATCAAGTGCAGGTTGGTAAGTAGAACCATCGAAGATCAGGTATGAAATGCCTTCAGGTTGTTTCACAAGTTCTTCGTAGAAGAGTGGGTAGTCAATCGCTTCGTTGACGAATCTTTCGCCAAGGGTATTGACTGAAAGGTAAGGCATCCACATCAACATACAGATTTCTGTCGTGTAAGCTGGTTCATTTTCAACAGTTCTAAAACCGATAACGCCACCTTTGGAAACGACTTCAGCGCCGGCACTTACTGCCATTGTTAAGCCATCGCCTGTATTTCCAGAGCCGGCAAAACTCTTTTGACCTTCTGCGATTGGTGCATATGTTTTAACGAGTTCTGTGCTTCTATCAAATCCGCCTGTTGCCATAATCACTGATTTTGCAGTGAATGCCAATTCATTTTTATCGACATCTATTGCTTTGACGCCGACCACATCGCCATTGGCATCGATCATGAGTTCAGTGGCACTTGTTTGGAGGAAAAATTCAACGCCTTTAGAATCCGCATATGTTTTAAGTGGTTTGATGATGCCATCACCGTGGTCAGGCGATGTGTGAGCTCTTAAAACTGGGCTTGTTCCAGTTGGTGTCGGGTCGCCAAATGTCACGCCGAGGCCAACGAGCCAATCGATTGTCGCGCCGGATCTTTCAGCGACGAACTGAAGCTGTGACGTATCAACGTCGCCTTCTGCACGATCAGACCAATAAGCGACAAGGTCTTCTACTGAATCTTCCACGCCGAGATTTTTTTGGATTGTTGAGCCTGTTGCATAGACGATACCGCCTGATAATACAGTGCTACCGCCTACCATAGGCATTTTTTCAAGTACGGCTACAGTAGCGCCTTTTTCAGCTGCTTCAATAGCCGCTGCAAGACCTGCAGCGCCTGCGCCAACAACTACGACATCATAGCTTTTTTCAATCACTTCTTTTTTTGGTGCTTGAGCCGCTCCACATCCTGCAAGCAATCCGACAACCATAATCATAGACATAATTAGTGCAAAACTTCTCTTAAACATAATATCCCCCTAATTTGCATTTTCTAGTGCTTCTCCAACCGCTTCCAAAATTGCTTCTGAGCTTACTGTCGCACCTGCGACTGTGTCCACTTCCAGGCTTTGAGCCTCGATGATCAGCTTTGGCATTTGTTCAAAGGCGAGTTCAGATACACCTGATGTTTCTGAATGTGAGACGACATCGATTTTTGATATTTCCCCACTTGATACTTCAACACTTAGCTTAATTTCTCCATGCACGCCTTCAGCTGTTCCTGTATAAGTGCCGTCTTTCCATGCACTACCACTTGAACAACCGACCAAAAGCGTCAAAAGTAGTAACATCATTATTGCCAATCTTTTCTTCATGATTCTGAGCTCCTTTGTGATAAATTTAACTATGTGAGTCTGTAAAAAGCAACTTTCTCAATAGAAATCTGAAAAAGATGCCAGTCAATAATTGTACATGCATGCATGTATAATTCAAATTGATTATATAACTAGATTTCAAAGAATGCAAATGTTTTTTATTCTAATTATCAAACAAATATATGCATGCGTGTATATATTGAAACGCATGTGCTTTTGTTTGATTGTATTTAAAATTTAAACATGCTAAAATAAAAAATATACATAAAAGGAGGTTGTATCAATGTCTACAAATTCCATTGAATCCAGTACTTTCGACACGCTTATAGAAAAGGCAACAGAGATTTTCTCGATAAAAGGATATGCTGCAACCAATTTAACTGATATATCTGATGCACTGGGCATCTCAAGAGGACCGATTTATTATCATTTCAAAGATAAATTTGGTCTTTATTCTGCAGCCTTTGAACGTTTTGACCGAGATGTCAGAGAATCACATGCAGATATAATCGAACAAGATCAACATATCATGGTATTTATGGAAAATGTCATTTTGGATTGTGCACAGCGTAATACTAGATTTGGACCTAACTTTTTCTTTGGCATCGACACAATAGAAGAGCTCCAGTCAGTGCGAATCAAATTCAATGCCATGAACGATGACATCTATCAAGAAAAGCTGGATTATGTTCAAAGATCCATCGAAAGAGGTGAAGTACGTAAGAATACAGATGCGAAACAAGTTGCCGATTTGATCTACATCATCTACTATGGGCTACTTAATGCGATTCAAATTCAGATGCTCGACGCGTACTCGGAAAGTGAGATTAGAAATCTCATACGCATTCTACTTAGGGGGATTGAAAGGTATTGTTGCGACTGACAGATGAAGCTTCAAAGAGATTATGGTATAAAGAAATTTTCGAAAAAGCCTATGAATTGATGAATGAACCAATAATTGAGGGCAATTGTGGCGCACTGTGTGGGTATCATTGCTGCAGAAGAATTGATCTCACTGGAGAACGCCTTGGGATGTATCTGTTGCCACTCGAATACGAGTACATGCAAATAGATAAAGGGATGGACCATGAAGTTCACAGTTATTTAGAATACGATATGCCGCCGAAGATCAAAAAGCGACATTATATTTATTGCCATGAAGAAGAAGGGTGTTTGCGAACGCTTAGACCCATACAATGTCGAACTTATCCATTTGAACCCCATTTTGAAAATGGCGAATTTTCACTCGTCATCGAAAGGGAGCAAATTCATGCTTGTCCATTGCACGGCATGATTTCTGAATGGCGACAAGCATTTATCGATGGGATCTATGCAGGATGGCTCGAACTGATGAAAGTGCCAATCATCAAATATAACACACTCTATTTTTCCATGGAGAGAACCGAGATGGATAATATTCTAAAGCAATACAAGCAAGAGGGTTGGGTAAAATAGCGATAAAGTGACATCAAATGCACCTTATGAAAATAAGAGGCATTTTTTTTGATTGAAATATTACCTTGACAGTCATAGTAATATGGCATACATTAGTATTAGGAGGTACGCTTATGAATGAAAACAAACTAACATCAGATTTACTTCGTGGGCATACCGATACGATGATTCTGCGGCTGTTGAGTGAAAAAGACTGTTATGGATATGAAATTGTTAAAGCGATCGGGATTAATTCTGGTGGTGAGTACGAATTGAAAGAAGCGACCATGTACTCGAGCTTGAAGCGACTAGAAGCCGATGGCGACATCGAGTGGTATTGGGGAGACGAATCTCAAGGTGGCCGACGAAAGTACTATAAAATCACTGTAAAAGGTCAACTTATCTATGAGAGAAACAAACAAAATTGGACATTTGCCAAGAGAATCTTGGATAATTTATTGTAAGTGAGGTGTGTATAGATGAATCAAAAAATAGAAAATTATATTGAAGGCATTTTTGCATCTTTTAATAAAGGGCATCAAGTTGATGAATTAAAATCTGAACTACTTATGGATTTAAAGGAGCGTTATTCCGATTTGATTATAGAGGGGCATGACGACGCGACGGCCTTCAAATTGACCATTGATTCAATTGGCGATCTACAGAATATCATAGAAGATCTGACTGTTGAGCGGGTTGTGAATCAAGATCTGCTTACCAATTTTACTGCGAGCAATTTGCCAGAAACTGATTTCAAAGACGTTAAAGCTAGAAGGGGAAATTTTAAAGGTAGCCAACTTAAAGGATCTGACTTTAGTGGTGCAGATTTGACTGAGAGTACTTTTGCTGGTAGTGATGTAAGCAACTCAATCTTTGATGGTGCAAATCTTACGGATTGCAACTTGTCTGGTAACAATCTAAACAATACCCACTATCAGAACACGATTTTGGATCGCACAAATTTTAGTTCATCCTCGTTGGATGGTGCTAAATTTATAGATGTCAAACTGGTCGGTACAAAACTGACTATGACTGGATTGTCTAAAACGACTTTTGAAAGATGCGTTTTTATAGGAACAGATTTCAAATATTCGGATTTGAGAGGCATCTGTTTCGATGGACAAACTTTATTAGATATATCGTTTAATAAATCGGGTATGGAAGGTGCATCATTTGCCGGTGCAACTTTGAAAAACGTCTCGTTTTGTTCAATGAATGATCTCACTAAGAAGTACTATAAAGCAATCAAAACCATCAATTTCAAAGGCGCTATAATGGACAAGCTAACCTACGCAGCTCTAAAAAACGTAGGCGCAAATTTGTCAGATGTCATTATTTTATAAATCAGATGTCGTTATTTTAGACAAGTAGATTGCATCGAATAATCGGTGCAATTATTTTTATTTTATAGTTGCACAAAACAATTAATGTGTGATACAATCATTTTGAAAGGTGGTATTGTGATGGAAGATCAAAAACAATTAAGAGAATCGTTAAGAAAGCTTGAGCGCGTTTTGGGGCTACTTGAAAGAACACAGGCATCTTGTTGTGGTACGAACCTCACACAGTGCCACGCTTTAGTTGAAATTGGTAGAAAAGGTCAACTCTCCGTAAATGGTTTGGCGGACATTTTACAGCTTGATAAAAGCACAACGAGTCGCGTTGTTCAGTTCCTTGTGACGCAAAATTGGGTTCAGAGAAATGAAGCAGTAGAAGACAGACGCATCCAAGAAGTCTCTTTGACGCCAGAAGGCATCATTCAATTTAGAAGCATAGAAGCTTCTATGGATTCATTTTACAGACAGGTGTTCGAACAATTAGGCGCTTCTTCTGGAGAACAGGTTGTAGAAAGTGTCGCACTATTGGTTGATGCCATCGAAAAGGTCAAATTTGATGCACCCAGCGCATGTTACTAAAAAATTAAGGGCAACTTCGGTTGCCTTAAAATTAAAAAAACAGTTGCAAAGAGCAACTGTTGAAGGAGGCATGTTATGACGTATTTAAAGTTTATTGGGGACTCATTGATTTACTATCTGATTAACGACTGGCACATTATCCTTATGGGTATTCTGATTGCCACAAGCATGAAGGTCTTTGTCAACCCAGAAAGGTTAAAGAACAAATTGTTACAGCATTCAAAGATTGCAGTGCCTCTGTCTGTGGGACTAGGCGCTCTGACACCACTATGCGCATGTGGTACAATGGCTGTCGTGATTTCTCTATTTTTAACCAAGCTCCCATGGGGGCCTGTTATGGCGTTTCTGATATCTTCACCACTTGCCAGTCCTTCAGAATTTTTATTTGAAGGGAGCTTTATGGGCTGGCGATTTGCCATAAGCATGCTCATAGCATCTATTGTCATCGGATTGTTTGCGGGGTATCTCGCCACAGTGCTTGAAAAGAAGACGTCGTTCTTTAAAGATCAATTTAGAATTCTTGATAAGCCAAAGAAAACTCAAGCAAACGCGACACAAGCAAACACATCGCAAACGCTTGATACATCTGGTTTTACAGTTGTTGAACCACATTATAACTCAGCGTTTGAAACGCAAGAGGGTGATAAGGCGAAAAAAGTCTTTGACGTCAAGGGCAAATCGCGGGAGTTTCTCACAGAAATATGGGAAACTGGCTTTAAGAAAATCATATTTTACTTCATGATTTTTATCATCATAGGAAAAAGCATCGAATTCATGATACCTATGGATTTTCAAATGCCGTTTTTAAGTGAAGACTCATTTTTATCTGTCTTGATTGGCGCGACTGTTGGTTTACCACTGTATATCAATTCTGCATCTTCGTTGCCTTTGATGCAATCTATGGTTGCCTCCGGCGTTTCTGAATCTGCGATTTTTGCATTTCTCATTGCGGGCAAAGCAACTGGAATTCCAGTTATTATTGGCATGATGACGTTTCTTAAAAAGCGCGCAATCGCATTTTATGTCGGTGTTATCTGGGTTGGTGCTGTGATTGCCGGATCGCTTTCGATCATTCTATGGAAAATTCTATAAGCCTCTTGCGTCAATTGGATAGGTTGCTTCAAAGGCCTCTTTGGTCAAAGGCTTGCTGAAATAGTACCCTTGGATTGCGTTGCATTCCAATTGTTGCAGGATGTCCAGTTGTTCTTTTGTCTCAACACCTTCAGCAATGGTTGCAAGTCCAAGGCCTTTAGCCATTAGAATAATCGCTTTGATAATCAAACGCTCTTCAAAGTCATCTACGATGTGGTCGATCAACTCTTTTGCAATTTTAAGTCGATCAATGTCAAAGCGTTTGAGATAGCTTAAAGAAGAGTAGCCAGTACCAAAATCGTCTATGGAGATCTGCACGCCGAGATTCGCTAGGGCGGAAAAAATCTCTTCTGATATCGTTCCAGAATTCATGGCGTTGCTTTCTGTAATCTCAAAATCAATCCATGCTGGATCAATTTGATGGGCGTTGATTTTTTCTATAATATACGGGAAAAAATCAACGCTATCAAATTGTAATGGCGATAAATTGATGCCAATTTTAAGTGTGTCATAGCCCATATCGTGCCATTCCTTGATTTGTTGAAACGCTGTATCGATCACCCATTTGCCGATTTTTATAATGCTTCCTGTCTCTTCGGCAATCTGTATAAATTCTGTTGGCGTTACATTGCCAAGGGTGGGATTTTGCCACCTTAATAAAGCTTCAACACCCAATAACAGCTTCCCATCTATTGAAAATTGAGGTTGATAATGAAGAGAAAATTCATTGTCATAATCTATCGTTTTTAATAGGAGTTCAATTTTATTTTTTCTTTTTACCAGTTGGCTGTGCTCGCGAGAATAAAATACATATTTAGTTTGGTCACCACTTCTTTTAGCCTGATACATGGCTAAATCAGCATGCTTGACGAGGGTATATTTGTCGGTAGCGTCATACGGATATCGAGAGATGCCGATACTGGCACTCACATTGAATATATAATCGCCAACAGTAATGTCATTCGCAAATAACCCCAATATTTGAGAACACACTTCATGGTTAATCATCTTATCATCTAAGGCATCGTGGATATGGATCACGGCAAATTCGTCATCACCAACACGTGCAACTATTTTATTGGCAGACTGCCACTCTATAAAGCGATTGGCAATAATGCGTAAGACTTCGTCGCCCATCTCATGACCATGGATGTCGTTAATTATTTTGAAATGATCTAGGTCCAAATAATAAAGTGAGAAATGTATATTTTCCGTTTGGATCAATGCATCGAGTTTGTCGAGAAAGTAGCGTCGATTGTATAACGAGCTCAATGTATCTCGAATGGCCAACTGCTCAAATTTTTCCTTTGATGCCTTCAAATCGAAGGTTCTCATTGATACGAGTTCCTCAAGGCGCTCGTTGATAACACGCTCTGTTGTTAGGAGAGCCTCGGTGTGAATTGCAGTTTGAATTTTCCCACTGACGATAAAGTAAAAGGATATGAAAAAGCCAATGATGAATAAGGCTTTATAATTTAAGATGCCGATCAAAGCCAAAGATATTGGTATCAATGTAAAATAAATAAGGCGCTTGTTGCCACCGAAATTCTGAGGAGACACTTTCATATCGGGATTTTGTATCAAGCTAGGCTTCTTCCACTCTATGTAGGCTGCAGTAGCAAAAAAGGTGATAGATAAAATGTAAAGGGTATCAATCAGCGTGTTTGGCTGATAAAAATCTAATATAACTGAAAACCCATAGAAAAAATCAGTATAGATGTAAGTGGTGAGTCCTGCAATGATCCACAACATCGTATTGCTGAGTTTGTTTACTCGAGCAGATACGATCATCACCACAAGCAACAAAAGTGAAAAACCATCGATGACCAACGACCCCAATATCGAGAGATTTTCGTGAATTGTGAAATTGTCCCAAACATAGTGATCACTAAGGCTAAACCAAAGCGTTACAAAAATTATGATAAATGTTACAACAGAATCGACTGTGAGTTGGAAATCATGCCATTTTTTTAGATTGCGTCTAAAATAAACGAAACACGATACGAGTATAAATATACTTGGCAACATATAAAAATAGAGTAAAAATACGGAGTCTTGTGGATCTGATCCTAAAAAGTTATAGAGAATCATCCAATAAGTATCCGCTATACCCCATAAAAATGCCATTAAGGCTAGCAAAATCCAACTGATTTTAAAAAAGTCACCATGCTTCAAGGTTAAAAGAATGACTAAACTTGAGGACAAAGTTGCAACTGGAGCAAATAGATTGCTAAAGAACTGATTGCCAAACATATTGGAAACTATATACGCAAGCAGCGATGTTTGAAGGATTACCATTATGTAAACGATCAATTTTTTACGCATAGTTGCCTCCTTTTAATTATTTTTTTTTAATCAAATACATTTATAATCCATGCAATTGTATACAGATTTATATGTACTATTGTAACATAAAATGAGAAAATAAGAGTAACACATTGAATGAAAATAGGTTGTATCTTTTATGCTTGGAGGGTTATTTATGAAATTTATGCACTTGTCGGATTTACATATAGGTAAGCGGTTAAATGAAGTGAGCTTGATCGAAGATCAGGCGCATATTTTGGATCAAATCGTCACATTTGTAAAAGATATCAACCCTGATGGGATACTTTTAGCGGGCGATATCTATGACAAATCGATGCCATCCTCTGAGGCTGTGAGTTTGTTTGACCAATTTTTAAGCAACATCGCACAGCTGAGGATTCCCTGTTTTGTCATCAGTGGCAATCACGATTCTCCGGAGCGCATCGCCTTTGGCTCTTCTATCATGGAAGGACAAAAAATATACATGTCAAAAGTGTTTAGTGGCTGCATTGAACCAGTCACATTAACAGATGAACACGGTGACGTCGATGTTTATATGTTGCCATTTATCAAGCCAGCCCACGTCAAGCCATATCATGAGGATGTACTTATCGAAACATATGAAGATGCATTGTCACAGGTGATACGCAGCCTCAATTTAGACAAAACTAAGCGCAATGTCCTTTTGATGCACCAGTTCATCACAGCCATGGGAACGGTCGTCGAACGCTGCGATTCTGAAAGCATCTCTGTAGGTGGTTCAGACAACATAGATGTCTCTGTTTTTGAAGCATTTGACTACGTCGCACTTGGCCATTTGCACAAACCACATAGGATTGGGCGAGATACTGTGAGGTATTCAGGGTCGCCGCTAAAATATTCGTTTTCCGAAGCGCAGCACCACAAATCTGTAAGCATTGTGTCGCTTGATGAGAAGGGCTCTGTAAAGATAGAGGCATTGCCATTGGTGCCAAAGAGGGATTTAAGAAAAATTAAAGGCCCTATCAATGACCTCCTATCAAAGGAAAGTTATGAAGGGACCAATTTGGATGATTATATCCACGTCACTTTGACAGATGATGAAGAAATATTGGACGCGATAGGACGCATGAGACAAGTCTACCCAAACATCATGTCCATCGAGTTTGAGAACAATAGGAACAGGACGCTGAGCAATAGAACGGGTGCTGACTCACTTCATGATAAGACGGACCTAGAGCTATTTTCCGAGTTTTATGCGCTTCAAAACAACGAACCATTGTGTGATGATAAGCTTGCCATAGTAAGCGACCTATTGGAGAAGCTAGGGGAGGATCTGTTATGAAGCCCATAAAATTAACGATTAGCGCATTTGGTCCTTACTCAGATCAAGTGGTTATCGATTTTAATAAGCTTGGCGAATGCGGTCTGTTTTTGGTCACTGGTGACACAGGTGCAGGTAAGACGACTATTTTTGATGCCATCTGCTTCGCCTTGTTTGGAGAGATGAGCGGTGTGTATCGAGAAGGCAGTATGATGCGCAGCGATTTTGCGAAAGCGGAGACCAAAACGTTCGTTTCACTAGAATTTCTTTATAAAGATAAAAAGTACTGCGTTGAAAGAAACCCGGCTTATGAACGGCCAAAGCTCAGAAGTGAAGGCTTCACTAAAGAATTGCCCGGTGCGACATTGAATTTGCCTGATGGCAGAGTGGTGAGCAGCTTTGGAACCGTTACTACGGAGATAGAAAAAATACTTGGCATCAACAAAAATCAATTTTCTCAAATTGCTATGATCGCGCAGGGTGATTTTCTGAGATTGCTTTTAGCGGACAACAAAGATCGTAGTGCCATTTTCCGAAAGGTATTCAGCACGGATATTTATGAGCGGTTTCAAGTGGCGTTAAAATCGCAGTCCAATCAGATGAAAGCCGAATATGAGGCACTTGCACGCCAGATTGTTCAAATTTTAAGTGATGTCGCCTGTGCTGATGAGGATCCAAATTCAGAGCGACTCATAACGTTAAAAAACAACAAGAGCATGCACGATTATGCTGAGATCATGGTGCTGTTGTCTGCATTGATATCGGACGATCAAAAGCGCTTAAGTTCTGAAAATGAGCGCATAGAATCGCTTCAACGCGACTTGGAACGCCTATTGCTCGAAATCAACAAAGCAAATCAAGACAATCAAATGCTAGAGGCTTTCAATAAGATTGAACAAGCATTTGCTGCGCTAACAGATCAAAGTGATGTGTTCAAGTTAAAGGCAAATCAAGTGATAGACGCCGAAAAAGCCCTATATTTTGTCAAACCCGTCGAAGTGCGCTTATACGCGGCACAAGATAAAGTTAAGGATACGCATCTCAGAATTGAACAATATGATGCGTCGATCAAACGACTTACGATTGAAGCGGAAGAACATGCCAAGCAGTTTCAAGAGGCAAAAGCAAAGGAAACGGATAGGGTAAGGCTTTCAAGTGAGATCGCTTTGATTGAGGATGCCCTGCCTAATTATCGAGCGCTCGACGCTTTAGACGCAAAGGTCCATGCGCACACAGCGGCTGTTGAAGCAAAGACGACCTTAGTGACATCCCTTCAAACGGAAAAAGTGGCTCTTGATCATAAGATCAGCGCGCTTCAAAGTGAAATTGAAGGGCTTCTAGAGGCTGAAAACACAATCAATGAGACGTCTTCGCAGCGTGAACGCGCGAAAAATACGCAAGAAAGACTCGTTCGGTTAAACTTGAAAAATGATAAACTGACTGCCACAAAAATGCAGCTTGAAGAGGCGGTACAGAGTTTCCAGGCTTATAACCAGGCATATGTGACGAAACGTGACAGCTATCATACATTGGAACAACTTTTCTTTAGTGAACAAGCAAGCATACTGGCAGAACAACTGGTTGACCATTCGCCTTGTCCAGTTTGTGGTGCTACCGAGCATCCAAAACCCGCGCAAAAATCTGAAAATGCGCCTACCAAAGGAGCACTTGATGCATCAAAGCGAGATGTAGAGTTCGCATCAAATCAAACGAACGATGGCAGTATAAAAGTCGGTGCGTTACAAAAATCACTCGCAGATATGCAAAGCGATTTTATATCAGAAGCAGAGCCGTTTCTTGGTCAGGGATCCCTTGAGGATCTTGTGCCAAAACTCATGAAAGAAATAAACCTAATCGCTGGACAAGTTGAAGCGTTTGAAGCAGAGCATCTTATCAAAACTAAACAAGTTGAAGTGCTGAAAAGCAATAGGGCGCTTATCACAAATTTATCAAAGAATCTTCAATTGCACTTGGAGGCTATCAAAGAGGCGGAAGAGGCATTGACACAGCTCAGAATAGCTAAGACAGAGGATGCCTCACAAGCAAAGACGATTCGAGAAAGACTCAAATACCGCGATTTCAGTGAAGCGACGAAGATCCACAATGAAAAAATGAAAGCGTATGAAGCCTTAAAAAAGGAACTCGAGTTGGCTGAAGAAAGATATCAGGTAAGTAAAAAAGCTTTGGATCAAGCAAAGGCTGCCTTTGAGGAACTGAATCTAAGTCTTGGCATAGAATCTCAGGCGTGTGATGCTTTAGAAAAGCAATTTGATGAGGCGATAAAAATGCAGCATTTTACCGATGTGGGCCACTATCGCAGCAAGCTGCTCGAAGAGGAAGCAATCAGAGTGCTCAAGCTTGAAGTTGAACGCTTTGGGGAACAGATGACCAGCGTCACAGCTGAAAAAAATAGATTGCAGATAGAGACAGAAAGTTTAAGCTATCGCGATACCAGCACTTTAGAGACATCAAGGAAGCTAAGTGAAACTGAGAAAGTAGATGCTGAGCAACGCAAGATGGTCGTCTATAGCCGAATTGAACACAATATGAAAATTAATGAAAACCTCAAGAAAACGAAAGGTGAAATTGAAGGCTTAGAGCGTCACTACCTCACGATTAAAAATCTATCGGATACTGCGAATGGGGACTTGCAAGGTAAGCAAAGACTGGCTTTCGAGCGCTATATCCAAGCCTTTTATTTCAACCGCGTCTTGATGGAAGCAAACAAACGCTTTTCGTACATGACGAACAAGCGCTTTGAACTCGTCCGAAAAGATGAAGCCAGCGATATGCGCTCTCATTCTGGTTTGGAAATCGATGTGATGGACCATTATACTGGAAAAACGCGAAGCGTCAAGTCGCTTTCGGGTGGAGAATCCTTTAAAGCGTCTTTAGCACTTGCACTAGGCTTGTCAGATATGATCCAGACACATGCAGGTGGCGTTCAGATGGATACAATGTTCGTGGATGAAGGCTTTGGCGCTCTGGATTCCGAGTCGCTTGAGCAAGCAATCGATGTACTGAATGCACTTACGCATGGCAATCGTTTAGTGGGGATCATCTCACACGTTTCTGAACTAAGGGAAAAAATAGATCGGAAAATCGTCGTAAAAAAAGGCAATACCGGCAGTTATGTCGAGTTGGTCTGATAGGAGGCAACATGAATCCAGTTATCGTTCGAGGGGTTAATATCGGAGAGGGCATGCCTAAAGTATGCGTGTCGCTCACGGCAAAGACGAAAGCTGAGCTTTTAGAGGATGCAGCTGCGATCGTGGGAGACGAGGTTGCGAGTAGCGTTATCGATATCTTCGAATGGCGTGTGGACTACTATGAGGGACCCATCGAGGGTCACGTGAGACACATCGAACTTTTAGCCGAGCTCAGACAAATTGTTGGCGACAAACCGCTTATATTTACGTATCGTACAGCGAGCGAAGGTGGCATGGGATCTATAGATTCCAGTTATGAGTCACTTTTGAAAGAGGCGATCGATTCAGGGTTTGTTGATCTTGTGGATGTCGAGTTGTTGATTGGCGATGAAACCGCGACACAGCTCATCGCTTATGCCCATGCAAAAGGGGTAAAAGTGATTGCTTCCAATCATGATTTTAGAGGAACACCAGAAGTTGAGGAAATTGTGACCAGACTTCAGAGCATGCAAAAGTTGGGTGCTGATATCCTTAAAATCGCCGTCATGCCTAAAAACATGAAAGACGTTTTAACTCTGCTCGAAGCGACAGTTGTCATGAGTGAACAGTATGCGCAGTGTCCTCTTGTTACGATCGCGATGTCAGATCTTGGTGCCATATCCAGAGTGACTGGTGAGGTCTTTGGATCGTCGATAACGTTTGGTTCATTGGGAAAATTGTCTGCACCCGGTCAAATTGCAGCTTCAGAGCTCTCTGACTTGCTGATTAGAGTACACCAACTATTGCTAAATGAAAACAAATTGTAAAGATTCATTAAAATTTAAAATTAACTATACTAATTTAGTCGGAATTATATTATAATCAATTAAGGTAATAGTGTTAGGTGTAAACATCGACGCTACGATAGAATTTACGGAGGTGACAATATGTATATTGCTTCAAATCAGGAAACATGTGAAAAAATAGTTGAGGTTTTAGCAGCACAAGCTGATAAGCCACAAAACATCAGAGTATTTATCGCAGGTATGGGATGCAGCGGCCCAAGCTTCGGCCTAGGTCTTGACAATGTAAACGACAATGATTTTTCAGAAGTTGTTAACGGAATCAATTTCGTTGTAGAACAATCTGTTTATGATACAGTTGGCGAAATCAAAGTTGAGTGGGTAGGCAATGGCTATTCAGTTCAACCTGTAACTGTACAAGCATCTGCTTGCGGATCTTGCTCAAGCTGCGGTTAAGTATTAATTAGAATGAAACCACGAAACGATACGGAATCTTCCGTATCGTTTTTTTTTTTTAATTATGCAATTTCCATATTTGAGGAAATCGCTTAATTCCAATTTGAAGATATTTATCAGATGAAAATAACGTAAACGAGCCATTGCTGCAATTTGAGACAATGATCTTGTGACTTATTAGGTAATTAAGCAATTTCCTTTTGTAATCGAGTCACTGTTATTTATGAAAGTTGAAGGGTATAATAATAAAAACGGAAAGATACCGTTAAAAATGATTAAATGGAGGAAAACTATGTATTTTGTCATAGATCAGGATACGATTGGACGTATTCGTGGTGTTTTAGAAAAACAGCCCGACAAGCCTGGCAACATTAGGGTATATGTCGCAGGCATGGGCTGAGGTGGCCCAAGCTATGGTCTAGGTCTAGACCAGATAAAAGAGGGCGATATCGTTGAAAATATCGAAGGTATTAATTTTATTATGGAAAAATATATGGAAGAAACATTTGGACAGATGGAAATTAGATGGAATGGTTATAGCTATGCCGTCAGTCCAGCAAATAAGAAAGGCAAATCATCTTGTTGACAGGGTGATAAAATAAGAACGGATACAAGTAAGTACTGATGCAAAAAAAAAGGAGAAGTTGCAAATCAATTAATTTGATAAGCAACTTCTCCTTTTGCATTTGCATTCACTTTTTATTCTATTTGTAACTTTTCCTACTGAGTTTGAAAATCTTAGAACTGATGGGATTCACCCTAACTAAGTGCTGTGTGCGTGGATCGATGTTTTGAGGGACTTCGAGGAGTCCATGTTCGTCAAAGATACACTCTATGACTAGGGATTCCAACGATAATGTGGAAGCATCAAATGATTCGTAGAATTCAAGAATCGTATCCTTCAAATCTAGTATTGATAAAAGCATGGCGTCTTTACTTGGGTTGTGTGCGATGAGCATGCAATCAAAAGATTCACCATCATCCTGTTTGATGATACTGACGATACCGTCTTTGAACGCTTCCACGTACTCTGTATCTTCAATAAAGAATACGCTATTTTTAACGGCTTCAGAGCTTTTTAGCCTCAGGCACTTGTACGTCTTTCTAAGCTTAATCAAGTCCTTGACGTACTTATAAAAAGATTCGTATTTAACTTTGTTTTGCCAGTCTATGGCGTTGATAGACAATGGGGCATTATACGAATTATGATGCCCTTTTTTATCGCGTAAAAACTCATTGCCTGCATGAAAAAATGGGGTCCCTTGTGCCGTAAAAAGCACGTTGAAAGCCAGTTTGTTCATAGCCACAAGCTCGTCAAAAGGTGCGTCAGGTGCTGATTTCTTTAGCTTGTCAAAGAGGATGAGGTTGTCGTGTGAGTTGAAATAGTTGATCGTCTCGCATGGGTGTGTCGTGAACCCAATGTATTTTGCATCATACGCAATGGATCCAACAAGGCCTGTATGCATAGGTAGCTTCATATCTTTATTGCCTTGGATGAAGCCTTTGCCGATACTATCGTTGTCGCCTTTGATGGCATCCCTGAAATCGTCATTGAAAAGGGAAAACCCTTGATCACATTGACTGCCCTTGTAGATGCGCTCCGTTTCAGGCAAAGTGGAAAGTCCGCCCATCCAAGGTTCGCCGTAAATGAGAATCTCGGGATCGATCTCACGTAACTTCTCTATTGCTTGCTGTATGGTCGTTTTATCGATCAGCGCCATAAGGTCAAATCTAAAGCCATCTACTTGATACTCGCGCACCCAATAAAGCAGTGACGATATGATGAATTCACGCCCCATCGGCGTTTCACTGGCAAATTCGTTGCCGCATCCCGAGCCGTTTGAGAAGTGACCGTCTTCAGTGATGCGATGGTAGTAAAGCGGTGCCAATGCATTGAAATGACTATGTTCTGTCCGATACGTATGGTTATACACAACGTCCAGGACGACTTTTAACCCTTTTTCATGCAGTGCTTTGATGGCCGTCTTAAGCTCGAGGATGCGATTGACAGGATCGTCTGGTCTTGTGGCATAGCTACCTTCAGGTGTGTTGAAATGCTCAGGATCGTATCCCCAGTTGTAGTTCTTGTCAGCCTCAACTTCTTCGTCGACTGTTGTGTAGTCATAAATTGGCATCAAATGCACGTGTGTCACGCCTAAGTCCACGATGTGATCAAGTCCAGTTGATGTGTTTTCAATCCTGGTATCGTTTTCAGAAAAGGCTAAAAATTTGCCTTTGTGCATCATGCCACTATTGCCGTGTCCTGAAAAGTCTTTGACATGGACTTCGTATAAAATGGCGTCACAGCCCATGTTGCCTCGAGGTCTCGAGTGACCGATCCAGTTTTCCGGATTTGTCTGATCAAGATTGATGACTGCACTGCGTAATCCATTTGCCGAGGTCGAAAGACTGTAGGGATCCGTCACTTCGGATTGACCCTCTAACAGGTACGTATAGAATGTACCGTGAAGATCGCCGGGAAGTGTTACTGAGAAGACGCCATCACTGGATTTTTGCATGGGATAAAGCGTCCGAAAGGGCGCTTTTGGGTTTTCATAGATTGCTAAACTGATCGTTTCATGTGTTGGCGCCCAAACGTTGAAAGTGGTTTGGTGCGACTGATAAATCGCACCAAGCAGTTTTTCTGTTATTGGGTAAGTGCTCTTGTCCATATTTTCACCTATTATCTTAAAGTTTGAAGTCCAGCGGTTTTCTGTTGATGTTCCAAATACCAGATGCGTATTTTTCTATAGTGTAATCCGCTGAGAAAGTACCTGAGCATGCGATGTTGGCAAGTGACATCTTCGACCAGTGCAATTTGTCGCGATAATAAAGTCCGATGCGCTCTTGTGCATCACAATAAGAAACAAAATCCTTCAAGATGAAAAATTCGTCGTTGTACCGGAGTAGGCGATCAACAATCGGTGCAAATTCATCTCTTGCCGCAGGCAAGAAGCCACTCACGAGTTGATCGACGACCTGTTTCAGACTAGGATTTGAGCCATAGACTTCACAGGCATTATAGTTTCCGTTCTTATAATAATCAAAGACTTCTTCATCGCGTAGACCGAAGATCACGATGTTATTTTCGCCGACTTCGTTCATGATTTCAATATTTGCACCATCTAAAGTTGCTAGCGTGATTGCGCCATTCATCATGAATTTCATATTGCCAGTTCCTGATGCTTCCTTGGACGCTGTGCTGATCTGTTCACTGACATCTGCTGCAGGGATCATTTTACTTGCTAATGATACACCATAGTTAGGCAAAAAGACAACCTTAAGTTTGTTCTTGATGGCAGGGTCGTTGTTGACCAGTTCTGCCACTGTATTGATCAATTTGATGATCTGCTTTGCAATGTAATAGCTTGGCGCAGATTTACCAGCAAAGATAAACGTTCTCGGTGGGATATCTAAATTTGGATTTTCTTTGAGTTTGTTATACAGATAAAGGACGTGTAAAATATTGAGGTGTTGTCTTTTATATTCGTGGATGCGCTTGGCTTGCATGTCAAATATTGAATAAGGATCTACTTTGACACCCTGTTTATCAAAGATGAATTTCGCAAGGGACTCCTTATTCTTATGCTTTATTTTGAACATAGCATCCAAAACTTGTTTGTCATCTCGATACTTTAGGAGATCGCGCAACACAATTGGATTTTTTTTGAATCCGTCACCGATGAGCTTTTCCACATAATCAGTCAGATCGGGATTTGCTGTGATCAGCCAATGTCTATGCATGATGCCATTTGTCTTATTGTTGAACTTGGTTGGATAGATGTTGTAAAAATCTTTGAGCTCTTTTGTTTTTAGTATTTCCGTGTGGAGCTTCGCAACGCCATTGATGCTATGTGACCCTATGATGGCGAGAAATGCCATTTTAACCATGCCATCTTTGATGATGGACATATTTTGTATCTTCTCTTCATCGGAATAAAGATAGACGTATCTAAGAGAATCGACAAAACGACGGTTGATTTCTTCGATGATCATCATGATTCGCGGAAGAAGGGTCTTGATCATGTAAAGAGGCCACTTTTCCAACGCGTCTGAGAGTATCGTGTGGTTTGTATAGGAAACGGTTGACGTCGTTATACGCCATGCGGTATCCCAGTCGAGCCCCTCTTCATCGATTAAAATGCGCATGAGTTCCGGAATTGCCAGGGCAGGGTGTGTGTCATTGATGTGAATGGCGACATAATCGCTGAATTTTTCTGTTGGAACAGCCATTTTCTTAAAGGTCGTAAAGATGCTTTGAATACCAGCAGAAACGAAAAAGTATTCCTGTTTCAGTCTCAGTAGCTTGCCTTCGTCATATGCATCATTTGGGTACAAAATCTGCGTGATAATCTCAACAGAGTGTTTCTTTTCAAAGGCGTTGTAGTAGTTGCCCCTTGAAAAATTCTCAAAATCGAGTGTTTCCTCAACTTCTTCGGCTGACCATAAGCGCAACGTATTCACGGTGTTGTTTTCAAAACCGATGATCGGTGTGTCATAAGGGACCGCTTTGACTGCGTCATAATTGACATGATTGAATTTGAGATTGCCATCTTCCATATAAGTCTCAATATTGCCATTGTATTTGACGATGACCGCTTTGTTGGGGCGCTTATACTCCCAAACGTTGTTGTTGACGAGCCAACGGTCAGGAAACTCGACTTGGTAGCCGTCTATGATGCGTTGCTCAAAGAGGCCGTTTTTATATCTGATTCCACAGCCGTGTCCAGGTATGGATATCGAACTCATGGCGTCCATGAAACAAGCAGCCAGTCGACCTAAGCCGCCGTTGCCAAGTCCTTGATCCACTTCGACGTCCACGAGTTCATCGAGATCGATGCCCAACTCTTTGAGACCTTGCTCCACAGTGTTGTACAAACCAAGGTTTGTCAAATTGGTCTCTAAGAATTTGCCGGTCAAAAACTCCATGGAAAAATAATAGACCTGTTTGGTCTGTTCGTCACGGTACGCTTTGTTCGTGTTCGCCCAGATGTTGCCAAGGTAGTCCTTTAGGAGTTCACCCAGTGCATTGTAGCGCTCAAGCGGGGTAGTATCGCCGATTTGTCTAGCTGTCGTTCCCTTAATAGCGGTCATGTAGTCGTCTTTAAAGTCAAGTACTGTTAGTTTCATAGGTCACCTCATTTTCAAAAAAAGGGAAAAGCCATTTTACAATGACTTTAACCCTAACACTTTGGCGTAAACGGCCAAATATTCCTTAGAAGATTGCGCCCAACTATGATCCGCTGCCATAGCTTGCGTCATAAGCGATTGCCAAACACTTGGTTCGCGATAATATCCGAGCGCTTCCTTGATGGTGAAAAGCAGCTCGTGTGCGTTGTAGTTCACGAAACCAAAGCCATTGCCTTCACCTGTATACTTATTGTATGGGATTACGGTGTCTCTAAGACCGCCAATCTGTCTGACCACTGGGATTGTGCCATAACGCAGCGCAATCAATTGACTGAGACCGCATGGTTCAAATAGTGATGGCATGAGGAACATGTCTGCACCTGCGTAGATGGCATGAGATTCGTATTGGTCGAAATACAGCCTTGCGGCGAGTTTGTTTGGATACATGTATTGGTAATGCTTGAACATGTCTTCATAATGTGCTTCGCCAGTTCCGAGTATTACCACTTGCACATCAAGAGATAATAGCTCGGTTAAAATGTGCTCGATGAGATCCAAGCCTTTCATATCGGCCAATCTTGAAACCATCGCAAGCATCGGAATTTCAGGATCGACAGGCAGACCAAATTTCATTTGAATGTGTGTTTTAATCTCTTTTTTGCGTTCGATTGTGGCAGCATCAAAATTGACTGGAATATTTTTGTCTGTTAGCGGATTGTAAACTTCATAATCGATGCCATTCACAATCCCTGTCAACTTGTCTTTGTATTTGTTGATGACACCGTCGAGGTTTTCGCCGAAATATGGATAAGTGATCTCATTTGCATAGCTTTTAGAAACTGTTGTGATATGGTCGCTGAAGACGATGCCACCTTTTAGGATGTTGATGTTATCGTAGTATTTCAAACGATCATCATGGTAGTACTCGTAAGGCACATTGAGTAAGTCGCCCATAATAAACGGATCAAAAACGCCTTGATATCTGAGATTGTGGATGGTGAAAACGGTTTTGATGCCTTCATAGAAGGCGTCGTGCTTGGCGTAATAGTCTAACAAAACGTTGATGGAAGCTGTATGCCAGTCGTTTGTATGAATGATGTCTGGCTTGACACCCACCATCTTGACTGCGGCTAAAACCGCTTTTGAGAAATAGATGTAGCGTTCAGCATCATCCCCCTCACCATAGAGCCCTTGGCGTTTAAAATAGAATTCATTGTCTATGAAATAAAAGGGCACCCCATCATGTGTTAAGGTGAATAGGCCGACATACTGCGTGCGCCATCCCATATTCACAGTTGTGAATCCAAGAAAGGTCATCTGATCTCTATAATCCTTGGCAATCTTGACGTGAAGGGGCATATAGACGACCACATTCACTTTTTTAGAACTTAACGCTTTTGGAAGTGAACCGGCGACGTCAGCAAGGCCACCTGTTTTGGCAAACGGTGCCGCTTCAGAGGCGACAAAGACGACATTTATCATGAGTCGCCCTCCTTGGAAATCATCGCTTTCTTGCTGCTGATATAAGGGTTGGAAGGATCTCCGATGAGTGTCACACCTTTATTGATCGTCGTGCGTTTATCTAATACGACATAGTTGAGGTGTACATTTTCATCAATATGCGTCTTTTGCATGACGATGCTGTTTCGAATGATGCAACCCTTCTCGATCGTGACGCCACGGAATATGATGGAGTTTTCAACATAACCGTCTATTTGACAGCCGTTGGCGATGAAAGAATTTTTGATGCGCGCATTTTTCTTGTAGTGCGTTGACGGTTCATCTTTGACTTTAGTGAAGATCTGACCATTTTCAAAGAATAGCTCTTTAGAAATGTCTGGATTTAATATTGCCATATTGGCGTCAAAGTAGTTTCGCGTCGTATTGACACAAGATACATAGCCCTTAAACTCGTAAGTATGCAGCTTGTATTTGTTGATGCTATTTAAGACGGCTTGCTTCAAATAGTTTGCGTTGCCTTTTTCAACAGCGTCAAACAACAGGTCGAAATAGACCCCTTTCTTGATGAAATACATCTCAAGGGACATATTGAAGCTCTCTTCCATGCCGAGGTTTGTGCCGATGCTGCTGAATGCACCATTTTCGTCGAAATTCATTTTATCACAGCCGATAAAACGGTTTTTGACGTCTTTGACACGCTTGTAGATGATGGAAATATCAGCACCTGATTCCACAAAGTCTTGATAGGCTGCATTGAGATCGATGTTGGCGATCATATACGACTTGGCAAGAAATATATTCTCTTGCTTTGCATTGCGGACAAAAGACTTATTTTGATAGAACAAATCGATATCGCCAATTTTTCGGTTAACCGTTGTATAGTCATAGGTCGGTGTAAAGAGAAATAGACCATTTATTTTTCTATCGAGGTCCCATGGCTGACCGGAGCCGACATGGTCCATAACCGAACGCACTTTGTTACCGGTGAAGATCCCGATGGTGTTGACACCGCTATTCACCATATTGGAAAGGATGAAGTCAATGACGCGGTAACGACCTGCAAAGGGCAACATGGAGGTCGGTCTGTTTTGACAGAGGATGCCAAATTGGCTATCTACCTCACTTAAATTAATGATACCAAGACAGTTTTTCATAATTACCTCACTCTGTTTCGATTATTTTATTTTTGCTGACCAAATAGACGTAGTTGCTGTCAGGTGCTCCTATGACAGTGCCCGTCTTGACGACGACATCTTCCATGATGACGGCGTTGTAAATCTCGCAACCCTCTTCAATCGTTACACCAGAGAGGATGACGCTATTTGTCACTTTTGCTTCAGGGTGGACTTTAATCTCGTTGAATAAAACACAGCCATCGAGTGTGCCTTCTATAAAGCAGCCTTCGTTGATCATGGAGTTGGACACAGAAGCGCCGTTGGCGATATATTGTGGCGGTAGGTGTTTGTTTTTTGTATAGATTTTCCAGTTGCTGTCGTATAGATCAAGAGCGTTGTCATCTGACAGCAAATCCATATTGGATTCCCAATAACTTTTAACTGTACCGACATCCTTCCAGTATCCTTGGAATTTATAGGCATATGTTTTTTTGCCATCTTTCTTCATTTGTGGGATGATGTCTTTTCCAAAGTCGTTTGAAGAGGCGCTGTTTTTCTCATCGGCAATCAAGTAAGATCTCAGTGATTTCCAATCAAAAATGTAGATGCCCATTGAAGCGAGATTGGACTTGGCATGCTTAGGTTTTTCTTCGAACTCAGTGATGAACTGATTTGAATCGATGTTCAAGATGCCGAAACGGGACGTTTCTTCCCAAGGTACTTCAATTACGGAAATTGTGATGTCAGCTTTCTTATCAATGTGAAAATCCAACATCTTGGAGTAATCCATTTTGTAAATGTGATCGCCGGATAGGATCAGGACGTACTCTGGATCGAGTTCGTCGATAAAGCTGATGTTTTCATAAATGGCATTGGCGGTGCCTTTGTACCAGCGTCCACCAAGTTCGTTGGTGTAAGGTGGTAAGATACGCACGCCACCTGATCGACGGTCAAGATCCCATGCGCTACCGATACCGATATGGGAGTTGAGGTGGTAAGGTTTGTACTGGGTCAATATGCCAACGTCAAAAATATTGGAATTCGAACAGTTGCTTAACGGAAAATCGATAATTCTGTATTTGCCGCCAAAAGGCACTGCGGGTTTTGCCACTTCTTTGGTGAGTAGCTTGAGTCTTGAACCTTGTCCGCCGGCAAGGAGCATTGCTATCATTTTGCCTTCCTTCATATCGGTTGATCCTCCTTATATTTTATAAACAATCCGCCAAGAGCTGGTACTTCCACGCGTATTGAGTAAGGCTTATTAAATGCAGGCGACTGTGTTGTCATCACCATTTTTTGTGGTGCGTCAACGGTGCCGCCAAACGCTTCGTCATTTGTATTGAATATCACTTCATAGGTACCCTCTTTGTCAACGCCTAGTGGGTGTGCATTACGAGCAACCGGTGTAAAATTGAAGATGGCGAAGAGTTGATTGCCAGATTTGTCGATTCGGGCAAAGGAGATGGTGCTCTCATCCGAATTATCCACCTCTATCCATTGATACCCCTCATAAGAGGTATCAAGCTCATAAAAACAAGGGTCTGACTTATAAAGTGAATTTAGCGCTTTCATATAGGCTTGCATCTTTTTGTGCGAGTCGTACTCAAGAAGATGCCAGTCTAGTGGCTGCCATTCGTTCCATTCGATAAACTGGCCGAATTCATTGCCCATAAACAGTAGCTTTTTACCTGGATGCGCATACATATAGGCAAATAGTAACCGTAAATTTGCAAACTTTTCTTGATACGTACCAGGCATTTTTTCAAGTAATGAGCGCTTGCCATGTACCACTTCATCGTGACTCAGTGGCAGTACAAAATACTCTGAAAAAGCATATGTCATCGTAAAAGTCAGCGCATTATGAAAACCGCTACGATAGATTGGATCGAGCTGCATGTACTCCAAAATATCGTTCATCCAACCCATGTTCCACTTGTAGTTAAACCCGAGTCCGCCGTCTTCTGTATTACTAGAGACTTTTGGCCATGCGGTACTTTCTTCAGCCATCATAAGGGTATCGGGATACTCATTTTTGACGACGTCATTGAGTTTCTTGATAAATTCAACGGCTTCTAGATTTTCATGTCCTCCGTACTTGTTTGTGATGCTTTTGCCGCCAAAGCTGAGATAGAGCATATAGGCGACTGCATCCATGCGGATGCCGTCAATATGATAGTTTTCAAACCAATACAGCAAGTTGGATATCAGAAAAGATTGCACTTCTGGTCTGCCGTAGTCGAAGTTGATTGTGCCCCATTGGTCGTTGTGCGCACGGTCATAATCAGGGGATTCAAAGGTAGCGCCACCGTCGAAATGGTAAAGCCCATGTGCATCTTTACAGTAATGGCAAGGGACCCAATCGAGGATGACGCCGATGCCATTTTGATGACAGGTATCCACGAAATACATAAAATCCTTTGGTGTGCCATATCGACTTGTAGGTGCAAAATAGCCAGTCAATTGATATCCCCAAGAGCCGTCATAAGGATGCTCCATGATCGGCATGAGTTCAATATGTGTAAAATGCATCTCCTTGACATAGGGAATCAATTCTTGAGCTAGATCGTGGTAGGAATATTGCGCACCATCATATTTTTTACGCCAAGATAAGAGGTTGACCTCGTAGATGCTCATCGGGCTGTGATGATGATCTTTTGTTTTACGCGCATCAAGCCAATTGTCGTCGTGCCATAAAAACCCGTTTAGATCGTAGAATTTTGAGGCGGTATTTGGACGTTCTTCAGCGTGAAAGGCATACGGATCAGCCTTTAATAGGACTTCACCTGATTGCGAAGTGATGCGGTACTTGTATCTGTCATAAGATTGGACACCTATGACGCAAACGTGCCAAATACCACTATCGCCAAAGCGCTTCATAGGATATCCTGGATCGTTCCAATCGTTGAAATCGCCCACTAGATGAACGTCCTTAGCATTTGGCGCCCATACGACAAATCGAACGGCATCCATATCCATGAAAGAGGTTTGATGGGCACCAAAAAATTTGTAACTGCGGTAATTGGTGCCTTCGTGAAACAGGTGGACGTCTACAGCCGCGCCTTTGCCATCGCCATTAGCATCGCCACTGGCATCCCCAACGGTATCCCCTGTGTTTATGTAGTAGTATCCTTTTTCGAGAACGCTCTCTTTTGATTCATTCATATGCAGTGGTCCTCCTCGTCGATTATTTTAAAGTGGTGCCTTGTTCAGAATATCAAGGTACTTTTGTGCTGCGATGGATAAAGGTTTACTTTTGTTAATCAAAATGCCTATATCTATAGAAGGAATTGTTTCTTTCAATTGAATTTCTTCAAATTTTTTCTCTAATAGGGCATCATAAGCGATACGTCTCGGGACAAATCCGACACCCATACCAGCCTTCACAGCTTCAAGTATTACATCAAAGGAGCCGAATTCAAAAGCGGGTTCAAGTATCACGCCGTTTGATTTGTAAAAGTCTTCGAGAACGCGTCTTGTCGTAGAATTTTGCTCGAGACAAACAAGCGGGTGCTTAGCAAGTTCAGAAAGTGTGAATTTTTTGCTGCCTAACGCATACTTGCTGATGAATATATGTTCAAGTGAAGCAAGTGGATAGAGCTCAAGACCTTCATAGTTCGCATCGGGAGAGATGTTGATGACGGCAATATCGAGTTCGCCATTGATGAGCTTTTCAACGGATCTTGGAGAGGGGCGATTGTTGATAGAGATCTTTACACGTGGGTGCTCAGCATGGAACGCTTTGATGGCATCTATCAGAAAGTACCGCGTGATCGTATCGCTAGCACCGATGAAAACGGTGCCTTCATCCAAAGACTTTATGCTATGCATGGAATTCTCTGCAGAGCGGATGAAGTTGAATGCCTTCTCTATATGCGCATAAAGGATTTCGCCTTCAAAGGTCAACGTGACGTTTCTACCTTGTCTAAAAAATAGGGCGATACCAAGCTGATTTTCCAAGGATTTTATGGCTTGGCTGATGGCCGACTGCGTGACGTGCAGGGTGAGCGCGGTCTTTGAAAAATTCATGGATGTGGCGGCATGATAGAAAATCTTGTAAAGCTCAAAGTTGATAGAATGGTTAGGATACTGCTGCATAAGTCCTCCCGGGTTGATAATTAACCCTGCTGATTGGTTTTAAAATTCTGATTAGTTCAGCTAATGCTATTATACCAAGATAACCTTTGAACAAACAGTAGAAATTACATAATCGCTTAATAAGTTGCAATTTTCAGAAAAATTCAAGATTAGAGTTCGGTTAAAACCACATTAACAAATTGTTCATAAATTTCTAACTATATTTTAGTTAGATGACTATTGAACTTCAATCAACTCCGTGATATAGTATGTGTATAGAAGTTAATTACCCTTTCTGTCCTTATCGGAGGCAATTTTATGAAAACATCATCATCAAGTTCAATGAATATTCTAATGGACCTTAACGGTCGCGTTGTATTTATTCCACTCGCACAAGATGAATCAAAACCAAGAAGAAAATAAATATTCAATTTCTGATTCATAGTAATTTCCATCTGGCTTTTCCATGAAAAAACAAGACTCAAGGTTGCAGTTGCTATCAGTTAATGCAATAATAAGAGAAAAGATTATGCGAAATGGAGTGAGCCTATGATCAACAGTATCCGTATCAATAGTATAGATTTTGTACATGCCATTCACAGATTGGTGGGCATGCCCGAATACCATAAAGAAATAAAAAAGATGGGTGTGACCCCCTCGGCTGAAGTCGAAGCGCTTATAGAGACTTTATCAACTTCCGTTTCGATGCGTTTATTTGAAGATCTAAAAATCATCTATAAAAAATACTACCTTGATGCACTTTTTACAGCGTACGCCCTTAACAACCCTGAAATGATGCCAGAAGACATTATCGAAGAGCTGAAAGCCCTTGGACCAGATGCACTTTACGATGCATATGTAAAGCTCGTCGTCAAACCAAAAGAACCTGGCGAACATGGAATCAAGGCGCGCATTGATGAAATCCTGGATAACAATACGACACAATTCATCATGACGTATACACAGTTAAAGCGTTTCAAGACTGAAGCGAAAGATGTCTATGCAAAGATGATTGATACATTCAGTCAATTCTACAAAGTATATAAAATCATCGAACCGGATGTGGAAGCTATCTATGCAAGAGAGATCCATAGCTTTGAACTAGATATGGCGGATGAGAACAAATTTAGAAATAGCTTTCTGATGATACAATTTGATGGCTCAACAGAGCAATTGAAAAAGATAGATGTATGCGTGAGTATTCTCGGTGAATTTAATCTCATGTACAACTTTTCTGAAGATCATAAGAGCATGAAAATGATTGTCGGCTTTGGCATGAGAAATTTTGCATCAGACCAAGAAGCGACATTGGCTCAAGAAGTATTCAAGACATTGGGAGATCCGACAAAACTTTTGATGATACAGATGGCTTCCAAAGAAGCCGTATGTGCTAAGGATTTCGCAGATCGACTCGACCTTTCAAAGGCGACAATAAGCCACCATATAGGTATTTTGATTGGACTCAAACTATTCACATTAAATCTTCAAGATGGCAAAAAAATGTATTACAGCACGAACAAAGAATTGTTAAAACGCCTATTCGACAATTTTATAGGCGAATTAAACTAGTTTACTAACGACTTCTTAATATACTTTTGCACCCATGGTAGCATCCCTAGAGAAGGGTCACCCCTTCTCGTGCTAATAACCATGGGTGCCCTTTTTTTGTCTATGGTTGACTGCTCGTGGCGATATTCATAGGGATATAGAGAAGATTTAGTATTAGCAGAACTAATTGTATTCATTAATAATATTAATTTTATTTATCAAAGCGCTTGTGATAAAATGTGGGTATAGATGGTATGTCTTTTGTGAAGAGGAAATTATTTAATTTTCATAGATATGAGGAGGATGAGATGGTTACTAGAATATTGGTTGAAAAACGCGACGGATTCAACGTTGAAGCAGTGGCACTTAGGGAAGAATTGATTAGATCTTTGCATTTGGAAGGCCTTAAGGCGCTACGTATCGTGAACTGCTACGACCTCGAAGATGTCGATGCCTCAAATTTAGAGCGCATCAAAACCTCAATATTGTCGGAACCCAATGTGGATGTCGTTTCAGAAGAAACGTTAGAGATGGCACCAACAGAGATTGCTTTCAGAATAGCCCTTTTACCTGGACAATACGATCAGAGAGCTGACTCAGCGGCACAATGCATAGAGATCGTCACATTGGAGAAACGTCCAGAAATCGTCGCATCGAAGATCATCGTCCTTTCTGGATCTTTAAAACCAGCTGAAATAGAATCTATTAAGCACTTTATGATCAACCCGGTAGAAGCGCACGAAGTGACAATAGGCAAACCAGAGACTTTAAAATTACACACTCAGGCGCCAAGCCAAGTGGCAATTATAGATGGCTTCATAGAACTCGATGACGCAGTGCGCGATGCATTTAGAGCATCGATGGGGTTTGCGATGTCGCGGGCGGATTTGAAAGCCGTACAAGATTATTTTAAAACGGAAGAGAAACGCAACCCAACGGTTACAGAGCTTAAAGTCATCGATACGTATTGGTCGGATCACTGTCGCCATACGACATTTATGACAGAACTAAAATCGATCGATATCGAAGAAGGTTTATTCACGCAACCTATAATGAGAGCTTATGACACTTATCTCGACATGCGCCAAGCGGTTTATCCAAATGGAAACCGTCCGCTTTCACTAATGGATCTAGCGACGATCAACATGAAGTCTTTGAGAAAAGAGGGCGGTCTTGCAGATCTAGATGTCTCAGATGAAATCAACGCTTGCAGCATCAAGGTTGACATCGACGTCGATGGTGAGACAGAGCCGTGGCTATTGATGTTCAAAAACGAAACGCACAACCATCCGACAGAAATAGAACCTTATGGCGGTGCGGCAACCTGTTTAGGTGGTGCCATTCGCGATCCATTATCAGGTAGAAGCTACGTCTACCAAAGCATGCGCGTGACTGGAGCGGGCAATCCGACAGCGCCTATCGAAGACACACTTGATGGTAAGCTGCCGCAAAAAGTCATCACGCAAAAGGCGGCTGCAGGCTTCAGCGGTTACGGCAACCAAATCGGTTTGGCAACGGGGCTCGTTTCTGAAGTCTATGATGATGGGTTTGTAGCAAAACGCATGGAAGTCGGTGCCGTAATCGGTGCGACGCCACTAGCCAATGTCGTACGTATGAAGCCTGAAGCGGGTGACCTCATATTGCTTATCGGCGGTAGAACGGGTAGAGATGGCGTCGGTGGTGCTACAGGTTCTTCCAAAGCACATGATGAAGACAGCTTGCTCGAATGTGGCGCAGAAGTTCAAAAGGGCAATCCCCCTGAAGAAAGAAAAATTCAAAGGTTGTTCAGAAACCCTGAATTATCAGTGAAGATCAAGAAATGTAACGATTTTGGCGCAGGTGGCGTGTCTGTCGCCATCGGCGAACTTGCCGATAGCCTTGAAATCGATCTCGATAAAGTGCCAAAAAAATACGACGGACTCGATGGCACCGAGCTTGCCATCTCTGAATCACAAGAACGTATGGCCGTCGTCATCGACCCGAAAGATTTAGAGGCGGTCATGTCGATGTGTGCCGTGGAAAATCTTGAAGCGACTGTTGTTGCGGTCGTACATGATCACGGTAGACTCGTGATGACTTGGAAAGGTCAGTCTGTTCTCGATGTTTCCCGCGAATTTTTAGATACAAACGGCGTGAAAGCTGAAACGGATGTGCGCATCCTATCGCCAGATCGTGAAAGCTTTTTCGAAAAGACGATCGAAAAAGATTTAAACAGCGTTGAACTCGAAGAAAAATGGCTTCAGGTGTTGGCTGACTTAAACGTATGCTCTCAAAAGGGTCTCGTCGAGCGGTTCGATAACACAATTGGCGCAGGCACTATTCTGATGCCTTATGGCGGTAAAAAGTACAGCACGCCGATTCAGACGATGGTCGCAAAATTTCCAGTACTAGGTGCCGAAACGCAGTCAGTCTCGATGATGAGTTATGGTTATAACCCAAATATCGGAAAATGGTCTCCTTTTCATGGTGGTTTGTATGCTGTGGTGGAATCTGTGGCAAAAATCGTCGCAACGGGCGGCGACCACACGAAAATCAGACTGTCTTTACAAGAGTATTTTGAAAAGCTCGGCGATAGAGCCGACAAATGGGGCAAGCCGATGGCCGCGCTCCTCGGTGCCAGCTTTGCTCAGAAGGCATTTGGCACAGCTGCAATAGGTGGCAAGGATTCCATGTCAGGTTCGTTCAAAGATCTGGATGTGCCACCGACTTTGATCTCTTTTGCCGTTTCACACGGCCGTGCTGAAGCGGTGATTTCACCGGAATTTAAAAAGGCCGATTCAGTGCTCCTTTATTTCTATGCAGAGAGAAACGAAGAAGAAATGGTTGATTTCACGAGACTCAATCATGCCTATGAGACCATCCATAAAGGCATCGTATCGGGACAAATCGCTTCAGCTTACGCAATTGGGCAAGGTGGTATCGCCGCTGCAATTTCAAAGATGTCATTCGGCAACGAAATTGGCTTTAGATTGACAGAGGATCACGGTGTGAACTTGTTTGAAGAAGCATACGGCAGTATTGTTCTTGAAGCAAATGCGGACTTTGTTCAAACGTTGAACAGCGATGCAAGATTATTTGTCAAACTTGGACAGACGATATCTGAAAATATATTTGAAATTGGCGCACTTGGCATAGATGGCAACAAAGCTTTATCAGTTTGGGAAGCGCCTCTTGAGAACGTATTTCCAACGCAACATCACGATCACGGCAAAGCGACGACATTTTCATTTAACACGCATGCCATCATCAAACCTAAGATTCAAATCGCCAAACCAAAAGTATTTATTCCAGTATTCCCTGGAACGAATTGTGAATATGACACAAAAAGAGCTTTCGAAAAAGCCGGCGCCAATGTTGAAACCATCGTCTTCAGAAACTTAACGGCGAACGATGTCAAACAGTCCATTGAGGCATTTGTCAAAATGATCGAGACGTCACAAATAATCGCGTTGCCTGGTGGCTTTAGTGCTGGCGATGAACCTGAAGGCTCGGGAAAATTCATCGCTTCAGTCTTCAGAAATCCACAGATTGCAGAGTCAGTCATGAAGCTTCTAACGCAAAGAGATGGCTTGATACTCGGCATTTGCAACGGTTTTCAAGCACTTGTCAAATTAGGGTTGTTACCATATGGTGAAATCAGGGATCTTGATCCACTGGCGCCGACACTGACTTTCAATAAAATTGGCAGACATGTGGCTAGGATGGCAGATGTCCGCGTTTCTTCAGTCAACTCACCATGGCTCTCAGATGTATCGGTGGGTGATGTTTTCAAGACGGCATTCTCACATGGTGAAGGCAGATTTTATGCAAGCGATGACGTCATCGAGACGATGGTAAAAAATGGACAGATTGCGACGCAATATGTCGGTGCAGACGGTCATGCGACACTCGATGGCAAATGGAATATAAACGGCTCTGTGCATGCAATTGAAGGCGTTATATCACCGGATGGCCGCGTTTTCGGCAAGATGGGACACGTAGAACGCGTCGGAATGAACCTTTATAAGAACATCTATGGCGAAAACGATTTTGACATCTTCAAATCGGGTGTTGCCTACTTCAAGTAGAACGTTCAAATTTCAACGGTAGAAGGCATATTGGTAAAATATGTCTTTTACTTTTTGATTTTTTGTGATAGAATCGTAAAATAGTAATTTTCATAAACGGTCAAAAGACATGGTGGGCGAAATTTCGCACAATTATCTCATTATCGTTACGCATTCGTTACGATGATTCGCCGCCAAAAAAATAAGGAGGTTTTATGAAAATCAAAGTTTTAGTTTTAACGCTTTTTGCCTGTATGATGTTGGCTGGGATGAGCTTTGCAAGCGAAATTCTGGTGTCGGTCAACAATCAGCTATTGAATCACGACGATATGGTCATCTACGAATCAGGTAAGGCATATGGTCTCGTTTCAGAGTTCACAGAAAGAATGGGCGTTGAAGTAAAATGGTTACAAACCGCAAAAATGGCAGTACTAACAATTAATGACGACTATGTAAGCTTTCAGATGGATTCAAATATTGTACTAGTTAACAACGAAAGTTTTGAAATGAACGGCAATGCCTTCATGAGAGAAGGCAGTCTCTATGTACCGCTTGACACATTGCTTGAAAAGCTTGGTGCAACGTATGTTTGGGACGATGTACTGCTACATGCACAGATCACTGGCGAAAATTTAAAAGTTGATCCGGCAGAAATCAGAAAGACCAATTACACGACAGAAGATATTTTATGGTTAGCGCGGATTATCAATGCAGAAACACGTGGCGGCTCTTTGGATAAAAAGATAGCTGTAGCGAATGTCGTATTAAACCGCGTTGCAAGTCCGAGATTCCCAAATACCATTTATGAAGTCATTTATCAACGTGGACAATTTCCACCGGCTTACAGAAGTGGATTTGCGACAACTGAACCGACAGAACAAAGTGTCTTAGCGGCAAAGAGAGCACTCATGGGTGTTGTCGTTGCTAAAAACTGTTTGTTCTTCAACAACAGACCGTTTACTAGCAAGGCTGATAGTTTTTACAAGCTCATTGAGGGCGATTATTTCTATTTCTAGAATGATGCATTTATCAGACAAAAGCATGTTCTAAAAATTGATCATCGACCGTTGAGAAAATTTATTGAGAACATGTATTGAGTGAGGAAATTTCCATTAGAGTCCAAAAGAATCATTTTTGGACTCTTTTTTTATTTTTTGATTGCGATGGGCATTTACTATCAGGACGGAAAGGGGTATAATAAAAATAGAACATACGTTCTATTGGAGGGGTTATGGAAGCGTTAGAAAAACTCAAGATACTTGCGGATGCCGCCAAATACGACGTCTCATGTTCCTCAAGCGGCAGTGAAAGAAAAGGCGACAAATCGATGCTGGGAAATACGGCATTACCAGGAATCTGCCACAGCTTTGCAGAAGATGGCAGGTGTATTTCTCTGCTTAAAATACTTTATACCAACAAGTGCATCTACGACTGCGCCTATTGCATCAATCGTTCATCAAATGCGGATATGCCAAGGGCTGAATTCACACCTGAAGAGGTGGTTGACATTACCATCAGTTTTTACCGCCGAAACTATATAGAAGGCCTTTTTTTAAGTTCAGGCGTCGTCAGAAATCCTAATTACACGATGGAGATGTTGATACAGGTCGTAAAAAAACTTCGAGAAGTCGAACGCTTCAACGGGTATATTCACCTCAAAGGCATACCTGGTGCTGACCAGCGCTTGATTGAACGTGCGGGTCTTTATGTGGACCGTATGAGCATCAACATAGAGCTTCCGACGACGCAAAGCTTGAGGTTGTTGGCTCCACAAAAAAATCGCGCGGAGATGATCGCGCCGATGGGATTTATCAAAGAGAAGATGGCGGAGTATGGGGCCATGAGCAAGCGGTTCAAAAACACGCCGAGCTTTATTCCAGCTGGTCAGAGCACACAACTCATCGTCGGTGCGACAAATGAACCCGATTTAAAAATCATCAAGATCTCAGAAGCGCTCTACAACCGCATGTCGCTAAAGCGCGTCTATTATTCCTCTTATATTCCGGTTGGGAACACGTCCTTGATTCCAGCTCTCAACAACGAAGCGGTGATATTTGGTCAAAAACAGCTCCTAAAACGCGAACATCGGATTTATCAAGCGGATTGGTTGCTCCGTTTTTATGGATTTACAGCAGATGAGATATTGACCAAGGAAGATCCCAACCTAGATATGGATGTGGATCCGAAGTGTCAGTGGGCGCTTAGAAATATGGACTTATTTCCTGTTGAGATCAATAAGGCGAGTCTCATGGAGCTCTTACGCATACCCGGGGTTGGCAATGTTACTGCACGTCGCATCATCGCATCGAGGCGGTTCGGTGCGCTGGGCTTTGAAAACCTCACGAAGATGGGCATCGTCATGAAGCGCGCGAAATATTTCATCACCTGTAGTGGCAAAACATTTGGCACGATGGATCTAGAACCCATCAAACTTAAAATACATCTCTTGGATGCGCCCAAAGGATTTAGTGATCAACTTTCCATGATGGAACTCTATCCAAACCAGTTTGGGGGTGCTCAGCATGATTTATCTATATGATGGCAGCTTTGAAGGCGCGCTTTCAGCAATCTATCAGATGTTCCACGACAAGGGTCCCATGGCAGATCAGTCGCTTCACATTAGAGAGAGGTATCAATATCAGATTTTTGAAGCCGTTGTTGAGACGTATCCTGACGAAATCTGGGCATCAAAAGTTGCCAGTTCTATCCTCGATACTTTTGGTCCTGAAACATTTAGAAAAATTGGTTATGCTTACTTATCTGAAGATGATGCCTTTGGCACAAAGCTTTACAGGTTCCTAAAGCGCGCCTATAAGCTTGGTGCCAACGCCATGGACAATCTGTCAGACCCTGACATTCTTGAGATTTACAAATGCTACAACGCCGTCGCGAGAGAATCGCATCGCATGATTGGCTTCATTCGATTTGCTGAACTAGAAGAAAGGGTGTTCTATGCACAGTTCGAACCCACGTACGATCTTTTAAGCCTTGTTGTGCCACATTTTGTGGACCGTTTGGCGGATCAAGTGTGGGTCATACATGATACGAAGCGCAGAAAAGCTGCGTTTTACAATAAACAAACCGTACATTTCAGCGATCTGGATCCAGTGGAATCGCTTTATTTTTCAAGTGTTGAAAAAGTATACCAGCAGATGTGGAAGGCTTATTTCGACCATATTGCCATTGATGAGCGCAAAGACCCAAAGCGACACCAACAGCTTATGCCCAAAAAATACTGGAATTTTCTCACTGAAAAAACACCAAGTAAAAATTTACTAAAATAATTGATTTTATTAACCTATATGGTATGATAATGTTGTAGTGTATATTTTATTTATGACATATAGAGGAGAAATCTATGATACTAGTATTAGGTGGCGCAGGCTATATCGGTAGCCATGCCGTAAAAATGTTGATTGATCACGACGAAGAAGTCGTTGTAGTGGATAATTTAGAAACTGGCCATAAAGCAGCTGTGCATCAAAAAGCAAAGTATTATCAAGTGGATATTAGAGATGAAGCTGCTTTTGAGCAGGTATTTCTTGAAAATAAAATTGAAGCGATTTTGCATTTCAGTGCCAACTCATTGGTGGGTGAATCCATGCAGTTGCCGATCAAATACTTTGACAACAACGTTGGTGGTGCCGTCACACTGTTAAAGCTCATGAACAAATATGCCGTAAAAAGCATTGTATTTTCATCGACGGCTGCCGTTTATGGTGAACCGAAGACGGTCCCAATCACTGAAGAAAATGAAACGAATCCTGCGAGTCCTTATGGCGAATCGAAGCTCATGATGGAAAAGCTGTTCAAATGGGCAGATGTCGCACATGGTATTAAATACGTTTCACTTAGATATTTCAATGTTGCTGGTGCCGATGCATCGGGCGATATTGGCGAAGCACATGGCGTTGAAACACATCTCATTCCACTTATTTTACAAGTGCCCCTCGGCAAACGAGAGGCTATTACGCTATACGGTGATGACTACCCGACGAAAGACGGCACGTGTATTAGAGATTATATCCACGTAACGGATTTGATCGATGCCCATCTCAAAGCACTTGACTATTTACGAACTGGCAAAGACAGCCAAATATTCAATCTCGGTAGCGGTGAAGGGTTCTCAGTACTCGAGATCCTCGAAGTCGCCAGAAAAGTAACGGGTCATCCGATCCCATCGGTTGTTGCTGAAAGGCGTGCCGGCGATCCATCCGTTCTGATTGCTTCATCGAAAAAAGCAGAGGTCATACTCAAATGGCGTCCAGAATTCACACAGATCGAAACGATAGTCGCTGATGCCTGGAACTGGCATAGAAAGCATCCTGACGGCTACAAGAAAGTTCAGGGGGTCTAATGGGATGACACATACACAGACTGATAGACAGATAGATTCACATGCTGATTCACATACTGATTCAAAAAAAGACAACTGGGACTGGTTAAAAAGTCGATTTAGTGAGGTATTTACTGATAACCAAACGACACCTCGAACGTATTTTTCTCCAGGTCGAGTGAACCTCATAGGCGAACATATCGATTATAACGGCGGTATGGTCCTCCCAGTTGCCATAAGTCTCGGGACTTATGCAGTGGTTGCTAAACGTACCGATCGCCTTGTAAGGATGATTTCGCTCAATTTTGAGGCACAAGGCATCGTATCATTTTCACTTGACGATATCGTCTACGATGCGGAAAAGGATTGGGGCAATTACCCAATGGGCGTTTTTCATACGCTACACCAAATGGGCTATGACGTCACACATGGTTTAGACATGTTGTTTTACGGCGATCTTCCAAATGGCGCGGGTCTCTCATCATCTGCTTCAATCGAAGTGTTGACGGCAACCATAGCAAAAGATCTATATGATTTGAGTATATCTCCTGTTGAGATTGCTCTATTATGTCAACGTTCTGAAAATCAGTTCAACGGTGTCAATTGCGGCATTATGGATCAGTTCTCCATCGCTATGGGGAAAAAAGATCATGCCGTTTTACTCAATTGTGACACGCTGGCATATGAACACGTTCCAGCAGCTATTGGCGACTATCGCATTGTCATCATCAATACCAATAAAAAACGCGGACTCGTGGATTCCGAATACAACCAAAGGCGCAAAGAATGTGAAATCGCTTACGAGACCTTAAAAGCTAACTTTGGTGGTCGTGAGATCAAGGCGCTTTGTGACTTGAATCCGACTGAATTTTTGACAGTATCTGAGTTCTTGACGGATCCTTATGTCTACAAACGCGCCTATCATGCAGTTGTGGAAAATCATCGAACCATCAAGAGCAAAGAAGCGCTCTCAGAAGGCAATCTCATCGCATTTGGCGAGTGGATGTACAGCTCGCACGAATCATTGAAGCACAATTTTGAAGTGAGTTGCAGAGAACTGGACATCGTCGTATCGATCTGTCGCACACTTCGAGGCGTAATTGGCGCACGGATGACCGGTGCTGGATTTGGCGGATGCGCCATCGCGCTCGTTCACAAAGACCACTTGTCTGAAGTAACTGAAAGCATCGCACATCAATATACAGAGCAAACCGGCTTGACAGCTTCGTTTTATATTGCCGAAATTGCAGGAGGAACGCATCGTGTCGACTAAAGTGTTTGATTTGCTTGAACAATTGATCGAATATGGTCTAGAAAACAATATGATTCACCTATTAGATGTCGACGTCGTGCGCAATGCATTTTGGCGGAGGCTAGGCATTGAATGCGATCTAGATGCGTTGAAGCAAGAACGCTTGAATGAGCGATTGAATGTTTCAGATGCAATGCATATTTACCATCTGTTAAATGACATCACGGGTGAAGCAAAAGAGCTAGGCGAACCACTCGACTATCTCTATCAGGAAGAAATGTTCCAAGCGGAGCTCATGGCATTGCTCGTGCCAAGAAACTCGGAGATCAATGCGATTTTCTGGTCGCTTCATAGAGCGAATCCAGTTATGGCAACTGAGTACTTTTATAGTCTGTCAAATGCATCGACGTACATTCGTATGGACCGTGTCAGCAAGAATATCTCTTGGAAGAGCGCCTCAAAATTTGGCGATTTGGACATCACCATCAACCTTTCTAAACCGGAAAAAAATCCAAAGGAGATTGAGCTTCAAAAGCACGCCAAGCCATCTGTGTATCCAAAGTGTCTTCTATGTGTTGAAAACGCAGGCTATAGTGGCAATGTCAACCACCCAGCGCGACATAACCATCGCCTTGTAGAAATGGATCTCGCTAACGAACCTTGGTACTTTCAATATTCCCCTTATGTCTACTACAACGAGCA
Organism: Acidaminobacteraceae bacterium; assembly: GCA_942493125.1. Taxonomy (GTDB): domain Bacteria; phylum Bacillota; class Clostridia; order Peptostreptococcales; family Acidaminobacteraceae; genus Fusibacter_C. The sequence continues at coordinate 2,490,511 of OW818667.1, forward strand.
TGCCATCGTGCTTTGTCATGAACATCGCAATATGAAAATCGATCGAAACACATTCATCAGATTGTGTGATTTTGTCGATTATATCCCACACTATTTTATTGGTTCCAATGCCGACCTTCATACAGTAGGCGGTTCAATCCTGACGCATGACCACTACCAGGCAGGTAATTACGAAATGCCGATGATGCGCGCAAAAACGCTTTATAGTTATACGCCTACGTTTGTAAACGACGTAAGCATAGATGTCATCGAGTGGCCATTATCGGTTTTAAAGCTCGTGAGCACAAACAAAGCGTCCATCATAGAGGCATCTAGCAAAATTCTTGACACGTGGATCGGTTATTCCGATGAAGTGGTGGACCTTATCGCTCATACTTTTGAAAGGCACAATACCGTGACGCCGATTCTCAGAAAAAATGGCGATACTTACGAAATGTATCTTGCGCTTAGAAACAATAGACGGACTGACGAACATCCAGAGGGTCTCTTTCATCCACACGCTGAGCATCATCATATCAAACGTGAGAACATCGGCCTGATTGAAGTCATGGGCCTTGCCGTATTGCCAGCACGCCTTGTGGAAGAAGTCGACGGATTAATTGACGCACTTATAGAGATGAAACGCTTAGTGGGTTCAAAGCCACTCGACAAGATTGACGCGAACGTGCTTATGGCATCGGAAGCGCTCGTGAAGCACGTACCGTGGACGATGTCCATCGAAGACATGTTGCTTGAGATATTAAACAATATGGAAAATCCTAATAGTGACAGTGATAGCTTTAGTCATGTCTTTGACGCGACAAAGGCGTCACTTCTCGATTGCTTCAGAGCGCAAATTGGTCTGAAATTTGGACGCGTTCTTGAAGATGCGGGCATATACAAAGATGATTACGACCAAATCAGACGTTTTCTACAGGCTTGTGAAGAGGTGGATTATGAGGATCGAAATTGATAAATTTGAGCCTTTAACAGAGTTGCTCGGCCAACCCATCGATAAAATCTCACTGATTAACAACTTAGGCATGTCAGTGGAAGTACTGACGTATGGCTGTATTATGTACGGCCTGAACGTGCCCGACAAACTCGGAAAAACTGAAAACGTTTTGGTTAGGTATGATGATGTCAGTCTCTACGTAAGGAATCCATTGTATCTCAATGCAACGATTGGTCTCAACGCCGGTCGCCTTGAAAATGGTCGGCTGACTATTGGCAAGGCGGATTATCAACTTGAAATCAATGAACGCATCAGCAACCTTCATGGTGGTTCAACGGGTCTCGATAAGCGCGTATGGGTGTTGGGATACGAAGATGTGTTCTCGGATCGTTGCGAAATCGGACTTAGATATGCCCACGAGCACCTTGAAGATGGGTTTCCTGGCAATATAGATATCAAGGCGATTTTTACACTGTATGATGACAATACCCTAAAGATCACTTACACGGCTTTAGCGGATCGCGATTGCCATCTCAACATGACCAACCACAACTATTATAACCTGTCTGGAAATGAAAAGAAGCAAATAGACGAACATTCCCTTTTTATAAATGCCAAATATTATTTAAAAGTAGATGAAAATGGGTTGCCTTTTGCCCCTAAAGTTCCGATTGAACATTCGCCTTTTGATTTCGGAGCGCTTTGTCCAATCAAACAAGCCTACGTGAGTGATATTGGTGGCATTGACCATCCATTTTCGCTCGAAGATAAGGTGGCGTATGATAAGGCGAGTGTCCTATATCACGATCCTATCTCTGAAAGGACCATGACACTTTGGAGCAATCAACCATCGGTTGTCGTCTACACGAATAACATAGACTATAAGCGGCACGGTGGGATATGCTTTGAACCGCAACAGTTTCCAAACACGCTTAACCTTTTAGAAGCTGGAGAGAAGTACCACAATGAAATCATTCTAAAATTCTATTGATCGGCATCGAGTATCATATATGTTGCACCTGTGACGCGCTTTTAGAAAGTGCATATCGCAGGTGTTTTTTTATTATATAAAGAAGCGTTTACATAATGTCAATGGCAATAAATATGAATATTAAATTAATTTGAGATAATATTATTCGCTTTTGACTTGACGGGAGCCCTTTTCTTTTATAAGATTAACATAGACGAATGAATATGAAATATCAAAGAATAATATTCGGATTTTAGGAGGTTTTATGAAAGTAGCTATCTTAATGGGAAGTGATTCCGATTTTCCAGTGGTAGAACGCTGCATCAACATTTTAAAGAAATTCGGCGTAGAAGTGGAAGCTAGAGTGCTTTCCGCTCACCGTACACCGCACATCGCCATCGAATATGCCATGGCAGCTGAAGCAAACGGCATTGAAGTGATCATAGGCGCAGCGGGCAAAGCGGCACATCTTCCTGGTGTCATCGCCGGTGTGACAAACCTTCCAGTTATCGGCATTCCCATCAAATCTTCGACCATGGATGGTCTGGATTCACTACTTTCAATCGTACAAATGCCAAGCGGCATACCAGTAGCCACAGTGGCTATCGATGGGGCAGAAAATGCAGGATTACTCGCTGTACAGATGCTTTCAATCAAATATCCAGAGCTTCGAATCAAGATGAAACAGTATAAAAAAGACATGGCCGATGCAGTGCTTGAAAAAGACGTCGCGATTCAGTCAAGATATTAGTGTAGCTAATAATCGAATGATACATTTGCATAACGTTATACTTTATTGCAAATAAAAAACGATATTCAAATAATGACGTATAAAAAGAAGAAATATGGAAATGCAATTTCCTCAAATAAAATAGTATCATATAAAATGGAGGCGACTTATGAAAAAGCTCGAGCAATTGTATGAAGGCAAAGCGAAGAAAGTTTTCAAAACAGACGATGCAGACCACTATTTGGTAGAATATAAAGACGATGCAACGGCATTTAACGGCGAGAAAAAAGGATCGATTCACGACAAGGGCATCGTCAACAATAAGATGAGCGCACTCCTATTCAAAATGCTTGAAGAAAAGGGGATTCCAACACACTTTGAAGAACTTTTAAACGATAGAGAGCAATATGTAAAAGCGGTTCAAATCTTACCACTTGAAGTCATCGTGAGAAATGTAGCAGCTGGCTCCCTCGCGAAAAGACTTGGCCTTGAAGAGGGCGTCGTCATGAAAAAGACTGTCTTAGAATTTTGTTATAAAAACGATGCACTTGGCGATCCTATGATCAACGATTATCACATCTTCGCTATGGAATATGCAACCCCTGAGCAAGTGGAAACGATCAAGGAAATGTCACTGAAAATCAATGACCTGTTAATCGAGTTTTTCATTGCTCGCGGCCTTAAGCTCATCGACTTCAAACTGGAATTTGGCCTTTTCAAAGGTCAAGTCATCCTCGCGGACGAAATTTCACCAGACACATGCCGCCTGTGGGACGCAGAAACAAATGCAAAGATGGACAAAGATCGCTTCAGAAGAGATCTTGGAAATGTAGAAGAAACTTATCAGGAAGTTTTGAGTAGAATTCAGGGATAACCTGTGGAGGACTAGAATGGATGATTTTTTAAAGCTCGACAAGCTCAGCGAAGAATGTGGCGTAATCGGTATCTATGCACCGGGTGTGGAAGCGATTTCGCAAATGCTCTGCTTCGGCCTGATTGCCCTCCAACATAGGGGTCAGGAAAGTGCAGGCATCGCCGTGCTCAAGGGCGATAAAATGCAATATTATAAAGAAATGGGTCTCGTTCAAGAAGTTTTCAACAGCGCGATTTTAGATAGATTGCCTGCCGATATTGGCATCGGGCATGTTAGATATTCCACAACGGGTGAAAGTTACGTGTCCAATGCACAGCCGCTCGTCGTCAGATACAAAGGCGGCAGCATAGCGCTTGGTCACAACGGTAACCTCGTCAACGCAAGTGAGATCAGAACAAGACTTGAAGATGAAGGCTCTATCTTCCAAACGAGCATCGACACAGAAGTCATCGCAAACCTCATCGCTAGAAATTATCACATGGGCATGAAGGAAGCGGTCATCGAATCCGTAAGAGAAATCAAAGGGTCATTTGCACTCACGATCATGATTGACCATATGCTCATCGGCGTGAGAGATCCAAACGGTTTACGCCCACTGTCCATCGCAAAAATCGACGGCGGTTATGTCCTCGCATCAGAAACGTGTGCACATGATGTCGTTGGCGCAGAGTTTATCAGAGATGTGGAACCTGGCGAGATCGTCATCATCGATTCAAATGGTATCGAGTCCATCATGTACGATACGACGCACAGAAAAGCCATCTGCTCTTTTGAGTATGTCTATTTCGCAAGACCGGACAGCATCATCGACGGTAGAAACGTATTCGTTGCAAGAAAAGAATCCGGTAAAATCCTCGCAAGAGAAAATCCTGTCGAAGCGGACATGGTCATCGCAGTGCCTGATTCAGGTGTTGCAGCGGCAATCGGCTATGCAGAAGAATCTGGCATTCCATATAATATTGGCATGATCAAAAACAAATACATGGGTAGAACGTTTATCCAACCAGACCAAAAATCAAGAGAGCTCGCCGTTAGACTCAAGCTCAACGTCATGAAACACAACGTCGACGGCAAGCGCATCATCCTCATAGACGACTCAATCGTCCGCGGCACGACGAGCAAACGCATCGTAAACATGCTCAAGGCAGCAGGCGCAAAAGAAGTCCATCTCAGAGTGAGCTCCCCAGCGGTCAAGCACCCATGCTACTTCGGCATTGACACGCCAAACAGACTCCATCTCGTGGGCGCAACACATACCAATCAAGAAATATGCGACATGATTGGCGCGGACAGCTTGGCATACCTCAGCATTGAAGGCCTCACTCAAGCGATCGGCTTCAAAAAATGCGACGGCCTCTGTAAAGCGTGCTTCAACGGCGATTATCCGATGGATGTGCCTGAAGAAGCGGATAAGTTCATGTTTGAATAATAAGGAAATTGCATAATTCAAATTTTAAGTAATTTCTATTTATAGTTCATATGCTAATTATTTTTGAAGTTTAGTTTTTATATAGTAACATTTTTATGCTTTATGAATCTGAAGAAATGTTAGGAGAAATTCATGTCTGGTGATAAATTAACGTATGCAGTGGCGGGTGTTGATGTCAAAGAAGGCGCGCGTGCTGTAGAGCTCATGAAGAAACACGTCAAAGAGACGTTCAACTCGGACGTCATCGGCGATCTCGGTAGCTTTGGCGGACTGCTTCGCCTTAGCGGTCAGTTTGAAAGCCCAGTCCTCGTTGCGGGTACGGACGGTGTCGGCACGAAACTCAAGATTGCTTTTATGATGGACAAACACGACACGGTCGGTCAAGACCTCGTCGCCATGTGCGTCAACGATATATTGTGTCAAGGCGCTAAGCCACTTTTTTTCTTGGATTACTTGGCAACAGGTAAACTCAAAGCGGAAAGTGCGGCACTACTCGTCAAAGGCATCACAGATGGCTGTAAGCTTTCAAATATGCCGCTTCTTGGCGGCGAAACGGCAGAAATGCCAGGCTTTTACGCAAACGGCGAATACGACATGGCCGGTTTTGCAGTGGGCGTCGTCGATGAACCGAAAATCATCAGCGGCAAGACCATCAAAGCAGGTGACATCATGATTGGCCTCGCATCGAGCGGCATTCATTCAAATGGTTATTCACTCGTTAGAAAGCTTCTCTTCGATCAGCTTAAACTTGAAATCGACGCGGTGATTCCAGAGCTTGGCGACACGCTTGGCAATGTACTCCTCACACCGACGCGCATTTATGTAAAAGCAATCACAGCACTCCTTGAGGTAGTCGACGTAAAAGGCATGGTCCATATGACTGGCGGCGGCTTCTTCGAAAATATCCCTAGAATTTTAGCGGACGACCTGCGCGCCGACATAACACTTGGCAGCTGGAACTTGCCTGCCATATTTAACTACATGATGGAAAAAGGTCAAATCGACCGCGACGAAATGTTCGGTACCTTCAACATGGGCGTTGGTTACATCGCTGTGGTTTCACCTGAAGACGTCGAGCAAACACTCAGCATCCTCGAAGCGCATGGTGAGACGGCGACGGTCATCGGCAAAATCGTATCTGGCGACAAAGGAGTCGTTTTATGCAACGCTTAAGAATAGCAGTCATGGTTTCGGGCGGCGGTTCAAACCTTCAGGCGATCATCGATGCCATCAGTGACAAAGGTCTTCCCGTGGAAATCGCGTGCGTCATATCCAATCGAAAAGACGCGTTTGCCCTTGAACGTGCTAAGAAATTTGACATAGAAGCCTACTATATAGGCATGGGCTCTCATCCGGATGCATCGGAGCGGGAGCTTGCTCTATTTGAGACGTTAGCCGCTGAAAATGTAGACCTTATTGTATTGGCAGGCTATCTCGCCATATTGCCAAAACGCATCATAGATGCCTACCGTAAGCGCATCATCAACATACATCCAGCCCTGATTCCAAAGTATTGTGGACCAGGCTTTTACGGCCACCATGTCCATGAAGCGGTGATCGCATCAGGCGATACGCACAGTGGAGCAACGACGCATTTCGTCGACGAAGGCGTCGACACAGGTGAGATCATCTATCAATCCAATGTGGCAGTAGCAGCAGGTGACACGGCGGAAACCCTTTCACACAGGGTACTTCGCATCGAACATGAACTCTTGGTAAAAACGCTTGAAGACATCGCGAATGGTCGCGTAAAAATAGGAGGCGGTATGCAAAAACGTGCACTCATCAGTGTTTCTGATAAGACGGGTATCGTAGAATTTGCTCAGGCATTACATGAAATGGGCATTGAACTCATCTCAACAGGTGGTACAGAAAAATCGATTAAAGAAGCAGGCATTCCCGTAAAAAATATCAGTGAAATCACGCATTTCCCAGAATGTCTGGACGGCCGCGTCAAAACGCTGCACCCAGTGGTACATGGTGGCATTTTAGCGATAAGGTCAAACCCGGACCATATGAAACAGCTTGAAGAGCTTTCGATCAGCACCATCGACTACGTCATCATCAACCTATATCCTTTCAAAGAAACCGTGTTAAAGCCTGGCGTCCATTTTGAAGAAGCGGTGGAGAACATTGATATCGGCGGTCCTACGATGTTAAGATCCGCGGCGAAAAACCATGCGGATGTGGTCGTGGTCATCGATCCAAGCGACTATACAAGGGTTATTTCAGAACTAAAAGAACACGGCGAAGTGCCTTACGAGACGAAGTTCGACTTGGCGCTGAAAGTGTTTCAACATACGGCGCATTATGACGCCATGATCGCGTCATACCTCGTGAAGCACGGCAACAGAAACCCATACCCAGAGACATTGACTCTGACGTATGAAAAAGTTCAGGGCTTGAGATACGGCGAAAACCCACATCAAAATGCCGCGTTCTACAAAGAAGTGTTCGATACGAAGGGCACGCTTTCAGAAGCAGTTCAGCTTCACGGCAAAGAGCTTTCTTACAACAACATTAACGATGTCAACGGCGCAATTGCACTCCTCAAAGAGTTTGAAGATAAAGCGACTGTCGTGGCAGTCAAGCACTCCAGCCCTTGTGGCGTAGGCAGTGGCTTCGATATTTACCACGCTTACACGAAAGCTTATGCATGTGACCCAGTATCCATCTTTGGCGGCATTGTGGCTGCAAACAAGAAAGTTGACCTTAGAACGGCGCAACTTATGAACGAAATTTTTTTAGAGATCGTCATCGCACCTGACTTTGACGCAGATGCCCTCGAGTGCCTTAAAACCAAGAAAAATTTACGCGTTTTACAGCTTAAAGATATCAAACTACCTGCGTCACCTCTACAGAAAGACGTCAAGAAAACGCTGGGTGGTCTGTTGATTCAAGATATTGACACCAAACTTTTAGAGGGTGAGCTCGTGTCAGTCACTGAACGTATCCCTACGAAAAAAGAAATCGAAGAGTTGATGTTTGCTTGGAAAGTGTGTAAACACGCCAAATCAAACGGCATTGTCATCTCAAAAGACCACCAGACAATCGGTCTTGGCCAAGGTCAAGTCAGCCGCGTTTGGGCAACTGAAAATGCCATCAGACAATCCAACTTTCCAACGAAAGGCGCCGTCCTTGCATCCGATGCATTTTTCCCATTTGCAGATGGCATCAAAGCCGCTGCCGAAGCGGGCATCTCCGCCATCATTCAGCCAGGCGGTTCTGTGAAAGACCAAGACGTCATCGACGAAGCCAACAAATACGGCATGGCGATGGTGTTTACGGGGATGAGACATTTTAAACATTAGGTTAAATTAAAGTCGAGACTGTACTTATGGAGGCGCTATGAAAATATTGATTATCGGCAGTGGCGGTAGAGAACATGCCATCGCCCATAAGTTAAGCTTAAGTGAAAGAAAGCCCGTGCTCTTTGCAGCGCCAGGAAATGCGGGTATCGCAGCACTTGCAACATGTGTGGATCTTGCGGTTGACGATTTGGAAGGGCTCTTGGCTTTTGTCAAAGCAGAGCAGATCGATTTGACCATCGTCGGACCGGAGTTACCGCTTGTTTTAGGTATCGTGGATTTGTTTGAATCAAATGGACTCAGGATATTTGGCCCAAACAAAGCCTCTGCCCAGTTTGAAGGCAGTAAGGATTTCACAAAGGCATTTTTAACGAGACATGGGATCCCAACTGCGCATTCGGAAACGCATGTGGCACTGGATACAGCACTTGAGGCATTGAGCCGCTTTGATTACCCAGTCGTCATAAAGGCAGATGGCCTCGCCGCAGGTAAAGGGGTCATCATTGCCGAGGACTATCAAACGGCAAGTCGAACACTTTCCGAAATTATGGACGACCATATCTTTGGAAACTCAGGTGATAAAGTTGTTTTGGAAACATTTTTAAAAGGCATTGAAGCGTCTATCCTATGCTTTGTTGATGGCGAAACGATCTTGCCAATGCAACCCGCGCAGGATTATAAGAAAATATACGATGGTGACCTCGGTCCCAATACAGGTGGCATGGGCGCTTACTCACCAAGTTTAGTCATCACGGATGAGATCATGACAAAGATTCAAAAGGATTTACTTAATCCTTTCATCAAAGGCATCAAGGCAGATGGAATTGACTTTAGGGGCATATTGTTTGTGGGCATCATGATCGATGGCGAAGCGATCAACGTCATTGAATACAATGTCAGATTGGGCGATCCAGAGACAGAAGTGACTTTAATCAGACTGGAAAATGACCTTATAGATATCATCGAAGCCGTTGAATCAAAGACACTTGAGCAGATAGAATTACGCTGGTCGCAGGATAACGCAGTATGCGTGATTATGGCATCCGGTGGTTATCCAGAGGCATATTCAAAAGGATGTGTCATAGAAGGGCTCGACACACAGATTGAGAATACGATTGTCTACCATTGCGGCACGCGCTTCTTTGAAGGCGATGTCATCACAAATGGCGGTCGCGTACTCGGTGTGACGGCTACGGCTCAGTCGCTTGATGCGGCAAGAAAGCTAGCCTATGAACGGACATCGGAACTGTCGTTCAACAATGCTTTTTATAGAAGGGATATTGGGACGATTGTTCAGAAGAATGGGTAGATAAATAAATAAAACGGACTATTGCGCATAATATCATTGCGTTATAGTCCGTTTTAATCTCTAAATTGAGTGTTAATGTTTTTAATGCTATAATTAATTGCAATGAATAGTGAGAAAATCGAGCCCTTAAAATAAAGGAGGATTTCTATGCTTGTATCAGTTAAAGAAGTTAAACCGCTTAATGATTATAAACTCCTTCTTTCGTTTGAAAATGGTGAAATTAGAGTGTTTGATATGAAGCCATATTTAGATAAAGGAATCTATAAAGAACTTAAAAATGAAGAAGTATTTAGATCCGTATCTATTTGTTTTGATAGTATTGAATGGGCTAATCGCGCGGACATTGATCCTGAGTTTTTATATTTAAAATCGATACCTTATCAATCAGAAGATGTGAAGAAGTAGGTGAGGAAATTGCATAATTTGCTTACGAATAATAAGTGTCAGAGTGGATATGAAGAATAAATAATAAAAAATGGACAATAGCGCAATCATCTGTAACGATGATACGTTATTGTCCATTTTATATTTTATCAAAGCTATAAAACGCACAATCCTTATACGGCGTCGTGCTCAATGACCAACACTTTGTCACCCAACTCGATGTCGATTTGATTGAGTGCTTCAACGACGGGTTCATTTGAATTGAATGGGATCTCGAGCAACACGATTTTGTAGCCTTTGCCCAAATAGCTTAGAATATTTTGTTGATACCATTCAAGATAAATGCAGACTCTTGAATTTTGATCGAATTGTCTGCCATACGTACAATAGTTGACCAAATCAGTTGCCTCATCGATCATACGCACACTGTATTCGTTGATTTTTGCTTCAACTTCTGGGGAAACATCTTTGTAAGCGATCGCTAAAATTGTATACTTGTTACTCATATGTACCTCCTGATAGATAAAAATCTATATTACTATATACTATGTTACAATTTTAACAAAGCAATCGAAAATAAACAACTTTTTGACAATTAGTAGATATTGTATAGAAAAAAACTGGGAGAACTGCATGTGTGCGTCTCCCAGTTTCCTTATTTATGTCCTTTTTCAGGTACGATGCAGATGAATTTGAACGCTGTATCTCCAGCGTTTGAGAACTGATGTAGTGTGTTTTCCGGTACATATGCATATGAGCCTGGTGTCAATGGATGTAACACGTCTCCGATGAGAAGTGTGCCAGAGCCTTCGATGATAAAGTTGATATGTGGCCAATCATGTGCGTGCTTAGGTGAATAGCCGTTTGGTTCGAGTTCGATGACCCGCATCACGTAACCTTCCCAGCCTTCGTTTGGAGAAACAAGTACTTTCATAGCGGCATGTTTTGCTTCAGGACTCATAACCTCGGTTGCGAGCAGTTCATTGAAATTACCTACGATCATAAAAACCTCCTTGTGTAATGTTATCTATAATATTGACTTATATTTACGATACATTTCATCCATCACTTACCTCAATTATACCAAATAAACAGCTCGAATAATATGGTGAAATGCGACCATCAAAAATTACTTTTGTACACGAAACAATTGAGTTGTAAAATGATGCGTGCTATAATGAGGCTATCAGATAGAAATTTCAGATAGTAATTTTGGGGGTAAAATGGACTACTTACAAAAGAGGGAAATGATACTAAACGGTAAGATGAATAAGGTGATTCTCACGCTTTCGCTGCCGATTATGCTCAACAATTTCATACATACCATCTACAACCTGACCGACACGTTTTTTGTCAGTAAAATTCCAGGCAATGCTGTTGCAGGTATACAGTTTATTTGGCCACTCATCTTTTTGATGTCTTCATTTGGCATGGGGATGGCGATTGCGACTTCCTCCATCATCGCACAATATATCGGCGCACACCAGCAAGATAAGGCGCGCAAAACAGCAGGACAGTCTATTTCGTTTTTATTTGTTTTATCACTTGGTTTGGGTATTCTTGGGTATTTGGGGTCACCTTGGATCATCCGCTGGATGGGCGGCACGGGAGATCTTTACACGAACGCATATGCCTACCTCAGTATCATGTTCCTCGGCTTGCCGACGACGTTTATGATGTTTACGTATAATGCAATCAAGCAAGGTCAGGGTGACACTGTGTCGCCACTGATTATCGCAGCATTATCTGTTGCCATGAACATCGTGCTCGACCCCATCTTTATCTTTGTGCTCGACATGGGTGTTGCAGGTGCGGCGATTGCAACGGTTATTTCTACTGGCATTTTTGCCTTATATGGGATATTGACGACTTTTAGCAGCAAACAGAGTTTGAAAATAGAGTTTTCCGATTTGAAATTTGACAAAGAAATACTTAGTAAAATCATAAGCATTGGATTGCCTTCATCGACTGGTCAAGCGACAACGGCTTTTGGCTTTACAATCCTGAACGTATTCCTCGTATCCTTCGGCGAGGTGACCTTGACAGCATTTGCCATCGGCAATCGCATCAGCTCACTGATCATGATGCCAGCAATGGGCATCGGCAGTGCACTGGCAACGGTTGTCGGCCAAAATCTCGGAGCGGATAACGTCCTAAGAGCAAAACAGGCGGTCAAAAGCAGTACAATTCTCTCGACGGTTTTTCTAGTCATGGGTGGTTTGATGATGCTACCTTTTACCGAATGGATCGTCGGCGCATTCAGTAGCGACCCAGCCGTCATAGAGAGCGGCACCATTTATCTGAACATGATCATCTATTCTATTCCGCTCATGGGTTTTTTCCAAATATTCGTCGGCGTCTTCCAAGGCTCGGGTCATACGGTATCTGCCATGGTGCTTATGATGGGCAGACTCTGGGCGCTGAGAATTCCTATGGTTTATGGCTTATCAAAGCTCGAAGGATTTGGTCCTAACTCTATCTGGAATGCGATGATTATCAGCAACTTGATCATATGCTTGGTAGGCCTTGCTATTTATTCAACAGGGAAATGGCAAACAAAAACCATTAACAAAAAGAAATCTATTTTAGAAGAGATTGTAGTCTGACGATGGTTGACACCGCAAGGGCTGCGTGCTATACTTTTACTGTAAAGAATCTTCAGGGCGGGGCGCGATTCCCCACCGGCGGTACAGCCCGCGAGCCGAAAGGTTGATCTGGTTAAATTCCAGAGCCGACAGTTACAGTCTGGATGAAAGAAGACGTTTATGTTATGTACATTTCCCCTGAAGTGCATGCTTTGGGGGTATTTTTATGCCCAAAAGCCATAAACACATATTATATGACTCTGGTTCCATGAGAGAATCAGTCAATTATTAGGAGGTTTTAGGTATGGTCAATCAACCAACAAAAAAATTGTCAGTGTCAAAGATGACAAAAATCGCGATGCTCAGTGTGCTCGCATTCGTCCTTATGCAATTCGAACTTATGTTACCTATTTTCCCATCTTTTCTTAAAATAGACGTCAGCGACTTGCCAGCTTTGATTGGCGCATTTGCAATGGGTCCATTTGCAGCGATAGCTATTGAAGCTGTTAAAAATCTTCTTCACTTGATGCAAACAACAACAGGCGGCGTAGGCGAACTTGCAAACTTTGCAATTGGATGTTCAATCGCAGTACCTGCAGCGATCATTTACGGCAAAAGCAAATCGAAAAAATCTGCAATTATCGGACTTGCAGTCGGTACAGTTTGTATGACAGTCGTAGGTGCGCTTGCAAACTATTTCGTTATTATTCCTTTCTATACGGCATTTATGCCTATCGAAGCGATCGTCGAACTCGGCACGATCATCAATCCAGCTATCAACAGTGTTGCAACGCTTGTTCTTTTCGGTATCGTACCTTTTAACATCTTCAAAGGTATCGTCCTTTCAGTGTTGACACTCCTATTATATAAGCGTATTTCTCCAATCCTTCACAAAGGCTTGTAAGCATCCATTTAATACGAACGATTCATTTTACGAATTTAACATGAATCATTGATTTTATGAATTTACTATGAATTATCCCTTTATCACTTTTGACCACTAAACGTGCCATCGTTTGGTGGTTTTTTTTACGCCAAATCTAGCATATTTTTCTTTTTCTGCTAAACTATTAAGGGGACCGAAATAATTTTGACAGAGGGTAAACATGGAGACGGGGAACGCAGTGGACTCAAACTTGGAATCAAAAATAACAAATTCAGAAATAACAAAACTTGAAATAAGAAAATCGATCGCAAAAATGATCTTACCCATACTAATATCCAGTGTTCTCGAGATGTCGGTGGGCATCATATCTATGAAGCTGATTGGCAATCTCGGTTTTATTGCCATAGGCGCCATGGGTCTCAGCACAAGGGTTAGAGGCATCATTTGGGCGGTTTATAAAGGCATCGCAATAGGCGTTCAAGTCGTCATCGCACAGGCTTACGGCGCAGGTGATAAAGCTCGGATTAAAGATGCGCTCAAGCAGACGGTGGGTTCCATTTTCATTATTTCCATCCTATTTTTGGCGACGATGTTGTTTGTTCCTGAGTTCTGGCTCAAGATATTTGGCGCAAAAGGAGAACTTCTCGGCGTCAGTGCCGATGTCCTTAAAGTGGTCGGGGTTGGTATGCCATTTTTGGGCGTTATTCTAATAATCTCCGGCGCATTACAAGGAAAAGGCGATGCCATGACACCGATGATCATCAGCGGCATCATGAATATCCTAAACGTCGTCTTTGGCTTGATTCTCGTAAGGGGCTGGTTTGGATTCCCAGTACTTGGTCTCATGGGTGCTGCAATCGCGCTCGCGCTCTCTCAAGCAGTGGCTGCACTTATTGCGTTATGGTTCATACTTAAAAAAGGTGGCCTTTTAGAAGGCGTCAAAATAAAGCATTTTTTTACATTCACGAAAAACATTATGGCATCCGTTTACAAGACTGGGATACCAAGCGCGCTTGAATCGCTCTTCTGGCAACTCAGTGCCATCATATTGATCCGAGCGATTCTCACTTATGGCGATGCTTCTTATGCAGCATATCAACTTGGGCTTCAAGCAGAAAGCATCGCGTATATGCCAGCAGCTGGTTTTCAAGTCGCTGCAACGGCCTATATCGGCAGATATTTAGGTGCTAAAGACCCTGTCATGGCAAAAAGGTACTTGAGAGAAATTTTATTGGGCGCTGTGATCATTTCCATTATTGGGGGTGGCGCACTCGTACTCTTCCCTAAAATCCTCCTTGGCTTCATGACCGACGATCAATCGCTGATCTCGATCGGCACTTTCTACCTCATCGTCTGCGGCCTTGCGCAGGTGCCTCAAAATATTGCTGGCGTTCTCGGCGGGGCACTTCGAGGGGCGGGTTACACTAAGATGCCGATGTACGCTGCAGGCATAGGTCTCTATTTGGTGCGTGTGCCTATTGCGCTAGCGGCGGCTTATGTGTTCAATCTCTCCGTTAATGTTGTGTTCTTTGCCATTGGCTTTGACATGACAGTGAGACTTGTATTGAACAGTTTTCTTTATCTCAAGACGAATATATACGAAAGACCCAAACTTGTTTAAATATGAAAAATGCATCAATTGGAATGATGCATTTTCCTCAAGATGCATTTGTAAGGTTTAAAACTTTGAATTTGGCGTATAAATCTAAAGCAGTTAAAAATTTTAATTGGCGAAAAGGTTAACTCAATTAGGGTTTATCTTAATTAGATTTTTAAGGAGGATTCAATATGAGTATGTTTTGTTATCAGTGTCAAGAAACGGCAAGGAATACAGGGTGTGACATCAAAGGTGTGTGCGGCAAAAATGAAGAGGTAGCAAATCTTCAGGACTTACTGATTCACACGCTAAAAGGCATCTCAGAGATCGTTATCAAAGGCAAAGTAGATGTCAATTCGATTGAAGAAATGAACCACGAACTCTTGTTAAGCTTGTTTATGACGATCACAAATGCAAATTTTGATCAAGATGCCATAGACAAACAAATTCGAAAGATGATTGAGTTACGCGATTCGCTCAGAAGAATTATACCTGGTACAACCTTTGGCGATGCAGCAACGTTTAAAGTGGATGGTCGAGAAGAGATGTTGGCGAAAGCAGCAACAGTCGGCGTTTTGGCAACAGCTAACGAAGATGTGCGTTCACTGCGTGAACTCGTCATCTACGGCCTTAAAGGTATGTCCGCTTATACTCACCATGCACTCAATATCGGAAAAGAAAATATGGATATTTATCAGTTCATGTATGAAGCGTTAGATGCAACTTTGAACGATTCGTATACAGCAGATGAGCTCGTTGCGCTCGTCTTAAAAACAGGACAATTTGGCGTAAGTGCTATGGCGTTGCTCGACGAAGCCAACACTTCCAAATATGGCCATCCTGAGATTACATCCGTCAATATAGGCGTCAAAGGCAATCCTGGTATTTTGGTTTCAGGCCACGATCTGACTGATCTTGAGCAATTGTTGGACCAAACCCAAGGCACTGGGGTCGATGTGTACACACATAGTGAGATGCTACCAGCGCATTATTATCCATTCTTTAAAAAATACACGAACTTCGTAGGTAACTACGGAAGCTCTTGGTGGGCTCAAGTAGGTGAATTTGACACATTCAATGGCCCTATTTTGTTCACGACTAACTGCATCGTACCACCAAAATCAGACGAAGTGAGAAACAGAATCTTCACAACCGGTTCTTCAGGATACCCAGGTTGCTTACATTTTGAGCCAGATGCAGAAGGTAAAAAAGATTTTTCTTCTATTATTCAAATGGCCAAAGGCACCAAACCACCTATGGAGATTGAAACTGGTGCCATCGTAGGCGGATTTGCACATGAACAAGTCTTCGCACTTGCTGACAAAGTGGTTGATGCGGTTAAATCTGGCGCAATCAAGAAATTCTTTGTCATGGCTGGTTGCGACGGCCGAATGAAATCCAGAGAATATTATACTGAGTTTGCTGAAAAACTCCCTAAAGATACGGTGATTTTAACAGCTGGCTGTGCAAAATACCGCTACAACAAGCTCGCTCTTGGCGACATCGGCGGTATTCCTAGAGTCCTTGACGCAGGTCAATGCAACGACTCGTATTCACTTGCTTTGATTGCGCTTAAACTCAAAGAAGTCTTTGGTCTCGACGATGTCAATGACCTGCCAATCGCATACAACATCGCTTGGTATGAGCAAAAAGCTGTCATCGTACTCTTGGCACTTCTCTATCTCGGCGTCAAAAATATCCACCTCGGCCCAACACTTCCAGGCTTCCTGTCTCCAAATGTAGCCAAAGTATTGGTTGAATCATTTGGCATCGCAGGTATTGGAACACCTGAAGCGGATGTTGAGGCGTTCATGTCATAGTTAAAAAGATGAATAAAAGATAAAGAATTAGGAGCAATTGCTGATCTAGAGTATTTAAGTCTAGATGGGCAATTGCTCCTTTTTTATTTATTTTTGCAGCTTATTGAACAGTCTTTCATAATCGCATCTTAACTCGTCTTTGCCTTGAAGCTCAAGCAGATTTAATGCTTGAATAAAGTAATCATTCCAGTTTTCCCTATTCAGGTTATAAAGTGCAGTTCCTTTTCTAGCGAGCAGTAAAGGTAAATACTGATATGTATCGTTTTTAATGCTAAACTCTATCCCAATAGTGGCATACTCGATTACTTTTTCATGGTCATCAATGCGATGAAAGTTATAAGCGATGGTTGCAAGCGCTTTCGATTTGAGCACAATATCATTTCTATCTACTTGACTTGAAAAATCCAGATAGTGAATGATATGGAATAGTATACGATTACTCAGTTCACACTGTCTTTGAATGCCTAACATTGAAGCGAGGGAAAATAGAATCTTATATTCAACTGCATTGTACTTGTATTGGTGAAATGCTTCAACTTCGAATCCCGAATTCATCACTTTGAGAGATGCACACAATTTTGATATTGCCTGTTCCATTAGCTCAGATGCGCTATCCGTGTACTGAATCGCAATTTCTAAACCTTCAAATAAAAGCTTCATTTGAAGAATATCATTAAATATAACAGGATTAAGATCTTTTGACTGCATCAAATGATTTGCTTCGATTAAACCACTTTTTAACAATTCGGTATTTCCATTAGCCATATAGTGGTTAAGTTTTTCATAGAGTGATGTAAGTTGCCACAAATTTTTATATTTATTCAAAACCAAAATTAGATCGATTTTATAGAAATGAGATAGTATTTGAAGCGTCTCAAATTTTGGTACAGAAGTACCCTTCTCCAGCATTTTTATCGTAGATCTACTTATTCCAGTTTTCATACAAACATTATCTATAGTAAAACCTAGTGAGCTTCTTAAGCTCTTTAATTCTTCTGAAAATTTGTGCATATCATAAGTTGCAAACAAAGTCAATCCTCCTTTGGGTCAATCAGATGACCTTTAATACTACTTAATTTGATGATACTCTTTAAAATAACAAACAAGTAACTATGTCTATTTTATCACAAATATCATCTGGAGGAGAGGATGAATATCCATCCCTTTTTATTTCTGGGTTTGAAATTTGGAAACAATTGTTTATTTGCCATTAATTGTTTTTTAAGTAATTAATAATAAGTTGCTGTTAATATAAGGACATTCAAATGAAAGTAGCATTGCACATATCTTTTGTTAATCAAAAACTCATGAGGTGGATGAAATGAAAAACTTGAAATTCAAGCATTACATAGTAACAATACTAATTCTCACAATGCTTGTCAGCATTACGGCATGTTCAAATGGTTCAGTAATGGAAGTCTCTGGCAAGAAAAAAATCGATGTTATTTTATGGAATACAAATGCTGATAAATCGCCCGCGGCATCTGGGGTTGAGTTGATGCAATTTGCGGCCGAGCAGTTCGAAACTGAAACGGGAACTTCTGTGAATTTGATTACAATTGAAGCCAATAACCAAGAAGATTATTTTAAGAAACGTATCGATGTTATGTTGTCAAAAGATCAACCAGAGATGGTTTTGTTTAATACGCGGTATCAAGATGAACTACTGGTGATTGAATCTATGAAAAATGAGTTGTTGGCTATAGATGATATTATCGAAAATTCAAGTGACGTATTTGATGGAATGAAAGGTTCACATTATAGTGCGATAGCCACGCTCGTTTATGGAAATGTAATGAATAACGCATTAGTTAGCGAATTTGGTTATGATCCTAGTACCGTTTTTATGACAGCTGAAGATGTGGAAGCACTTTACTTGAAATGGGCAGAAACTGAAGGAGCAGAGCTGAACTTGTTTGATTATCGCATTTTTTCTGAATTAGGACTCGCGAGTATGCTTCATTTTGAAGACCAGCTAGTACGTCTTGATCATGCGTTGATTGTAGAAAAAATCATGAAAAATAGTGCTTTTGTTGCTGCCCTTCCAAAGAGGAACTTAAGTATAGAGGAAGTCGATGCGTTTTACTCGGGGAGCAGCAAAGAGATTTACAATACTGACCGTGATGCACTACTATCAACAGCACATTTAAGACCAGTCAACTTTCTGACCAAAGTGTCATTCAATGCCTTTGATATGAAGGAATTTTCAGGCAATATTAATAACACAGCATCTGGATTCGCAATTGGTGATTACAGTTTAACATCATCTATTGGTTTTGGTGTTTTGGATAATCAGTCGAAGGAACAAGCGCATGCAATTGCTTTTGCAAATTTCTTGCTCAGTCAAAAGTTTCAAATGGAAATGCAGTCCTACACTGTGAAGTCTCCCAAAATGTCAGGATCTATACTTAAGTCAATAAATACTAAGGATGTAGAATTAGCACGCACACAAGAATTGCTGCAAAATGGAAAGCCGATAGAAGAATCGGTTATAGAGGCACATACCCTTATGGTGGATCGTTTAAATCAACCAGGTGCCATTCATTTCAGTGCGGTTTCAAGTATTTCCAGAGTGGCGGTGGAAGAAATCGTCAGACTATCAACAGAACAAATTTGGGGAGAACCGAAGTCAGATGAAGTGTTGATCACAGAGCTAAAAAAACTTGAAGAGCGTTTGAATCTCATGGTTAATGAGTAAGTATGCAAAACAATCAAAAGGTGAGTAGTATGAGGCTATCAAACAAGCAAACGCCTGGGTTGTTATTCATCGCACCTCATTTTATAGGACTGGCAGTTATATATCTACTGCCGTTCATTGTGAGTATTTGGATGTCATTACAAGTCAGTAGTTTACGCTTTCGAGGGTTCTCCTTTGATAATTACATGAACGTCATTCGCAATAGTGCTTTTCAAATGGCTCTTAGAAACAATTTGCTTTTTATGATCATTGGTATTGCTGCGATGATGTGTTTTACATGTATTCTGAGTTACTGGCTATGGGAGTTAAAGGCAAGTCCATGGCTCGTGTTGGCATTTGTTCTACCTATATGCGTACCTTCGGCATCGGTTATCGGTTTCTTTCGAGGGATCATAAATATGGGCAACGTGAATTTGCTTAATACGAACTTCGCAATGGCAGTTGTAATTATCATCTACATATGGAAACATGCGGGTTATACTATCTTGATTTTTATGAATGGACTGGGTCAAATTCCACGTGAGATTTTTGAGAGCGCGCATATGGAAGGTGCGACCCGATGGCAAGTTTTCAAGTATATTACTTTACCTGAATTGATACCAGCAGCGTCCTTTGGCTTTATTGTTTCGGTGATAAATAGTTATAAAGTTTATAAAGAAATTTATTTGTTAGAAGGTCGTTATCCTAACAATAACATTTATATGTTACAAAATTACTTGAATAATAAAGCAGTTAAATTTGATGTAACTGAATTAGCTGCTGCATCTAATCTATTGATGGCAACTATATTACTCATTATAGGTATCATCCATGTGGCATATGTCTTACGTAAAAAGCGTGAAGTAAAAATACCTCTAATGACTAGCAATTTGAAGACGATGCGGAGGCTACCGAATGCGAAAAAAGTTAAGCGTGGATAAACTGCTGTTAAATGGAATTCGTTTATTGGCATTTTTGTTTGTTCTTCCAATTGTACATACCATTTTTGGTAGCTTCATGGATCGCAACCAATTATCTCAAGGAATATTTCAATGGATTCCAGAATTACCATCATTGACCCAGTATTTTTCTTTAGTGATATTTAAAGCTGAATATATGAGATTCTTTCTAAACTCAGCTGTCATTGCTGTTTGTATCATTGTACTGCATATGATTTTAGCGACACTAACGGGTTATGGTTTAGCTATGTATCAATTTAAAGGAAAAAAAATCATATTTATTATTTACACAATGTTACTGTTAATGCCTTTTCAAGTGACATTTGTACCAAATTTGCTAGTTTTTCAGAAGGTTGAAAAACTTTTTAGTATACAGATTTTTGACACACATCTCGCACTGATTTTACCAGGTGTCTATTCAGTTTTTGGCGTTTATTTGATGGCGCAATACATTCAACGCTTACCAATTGAGATTGTTGAAGCAGCACGCGTTGAAGGGGCTAATGAGCTGCGGATATTTTGGTCAATTGTATTACCTTGTCTAAAACCAGCGCTGTTTAGTTTGTTTTTCCTGACTTTTGTCGATTATTGGAATTTGATTGAGCAAGCGGTTCTATATCTGACATCGACAGATAAACAACCACTTTCGGTTTTTTTAGAGGCGATCTATTATCAGGATCATTCTGTTTTTTATGCAGGTGCAGTGTTATATACGTTACCTTCTGTGTACATTTTTATAAAATGTGAGCGATATCTTAGAGAAGGTATATTTGATGGAGGTCGAAGATGAAGTACTTGAAAATAGGATTTTGTATCGCTATTGGACTCCTATTAATGGGTTTTGTTTTTAACCAATCCATAGCCAATCAGTTTTTGACGAAAGTCAATTACATAGTACCTAAGGAAAATGCGCCGATTTTAGTCAGTATCACAGCGGATGCTCAGTTTGAACCAAGACATCACAAGGAGCTTATTGTAGGTGAAGACGTGATTATTGATGAGGTTTATACTAAAGTAGGTGATAAGGTTGACACCGGAATGCCACTTATTAAAGTTGTAAAAGTTAATACTACGCCACAAGTTAACCCGATTGAAATTAAGCTTTTAGAAGATATTAGGTCTTTAAAAAAACAGTTGGAGGTCTTAAATGCCCAAGATGCCCTTTTTCAAACGGAGCATGAAATTTTAGATAAGAGCTTGGATATAGCCAATGAAGCGCTGAAACGTATTGAATCGCTTGAACAAAAGGGCTCTTCTTGGCAAACAGATTTGGAAAACGGTCGAAACACTTTTGCGTTTAATAAACTTGAAATAAAAAAACTTCAAAGCAGAATAGATATATGTGCAATTGAAAAAATGTATTTAGAAGAGTCTTTAGCTCTGAAACAAAACGAGTTAAATGTGTATCAACAAAGTCAAAACGCTATGTTGAATCAATATATCAATATTGATGGAGAAGGACTGTATTACTCTCAGGAAGAGGCTATCGTTTTAGAGGTACCTCGAGTTGGCGATAAAGTTTTAGCTACCAAAAGCATCGCAAAATTAGGTGTTGGGACGAGCTATGATGCTATGGATTTTGTGATCCATGTTGCTTCAGACCAAACGGAATATTTGAACGATGGAGAACAGTATACTTTTTCTTCCGATCAAATAAATAGCTCAAGTGACTTAAATGAAGGTATCAACTTTAAGTTAGTAAAAAAGAGTATGATTGTTGAGAACGGCTCCGTGCAATTGACTTGTCATTACGACAAAGAGAATGGTACGCCATTACTATATCAAAATTGGCATGGGACAATTGAAAAAACGATAAAAGTTGAAGGCATAACGGTGCCAAAACGTGTCATTTTAACTGAAGATGGACGGTATGTTCCGGGTCAATACGGGCAACTGTTTGTAATCAATACCCGTAAAGGTGTCTTAGGAGATGAAGATTACATAGAAGCTGTTGAAGTGCGCCTACTATTGGTAGGTGACTATGAATGTTCAATCGTTGGTTTAGAAAAGGATGCATCAGGTAATTGGCCTAAAATTGTAATGAATTTGAGTCATGAGATTAAGTCTGATATGCGCGTCTTAGTGATAGAACGAAATTAGGTTGGTGAGTCGTGTTAATTAGAATAGAGACATTTAAACGCTTAGTTACTTTAAGAAGGATAGTGATAACTTCACTACTTGTGATGGCTTTAGTTTTTTTGTGGATTGCCATTCAACTCGAAAAAGAGTTGCCTCAAGATGGTTATGTGCAAACTTTTGATAAGGTATATACGATTGAAGCACTTAAAAAAGTGGATAATGATGTAATTTCGCCTTCTGCGATTACATATGATTTAACATTTGGATCATTAAATATTCGCATGGTGCAAGGCAATTTAAGTTATCAGATGAAGCTTAAAGGTCAAATGTACTTTTCCACTGAAGGACAAGTTGTTATAAGTCGTGATGAGGCTCTAAAAACTTTTGGAATGACAGAATGCATCGGAAGATCGTACAACATATTAGGGCGAAACTGGACAGTGGTTGGTGTTTTAGATACGAGTCTTGGAAATGGGATTTTATCGCATTTTCAGGGTGTTGGAAAGCTAATAAATGCAATTGCAAGTGCACCAAAAAATATTGTTGTAGGGCATTGGGGACTTGGTGTCAATGACATGCCAAATCGCAACATTAATCAAGATGGTGTGAAAGCATCAGATCTGGGTTCGCCCAACATGTCATCCGTTAAAAGACAGGTAAATATTTGGCTTAGTTATGAACCTTCTCTTTTAAATAATTTACCATGGCAAATGGCACAATGGTCTCGAAATGAAAATCCATATGAAACGGCGCAGTATATGAGAAGTGCGTATGCATTAAATGGCATCATTGTTTCTGATACCAGCTTTCATGCCACTTTAGTCCAACAGTATAAAGGTTTTGGTTATGGATTTGCAACGTTAGCAGTGTTATTGTTTGCATTAAAATATGTTAGGAAATTATTAGTCATACAAAGAAGTTGATGTATAAAATTATAAGAATGAATTTGCAACGAAGCTAAATTCCCATGCAAAACATGGAGGTGGACATGATGTTCATGACTGAACAAGCAAACAAGGAAGCTATACCGAAAAAAGAAAATTCAAAATGGATATATAATCTCCACGAAAAAGTTAGCAATCTGCCAGATATCTACTTTTTACTATTGATGGTTGTTTTGGGTAATATAATATATGCTATTTTTTCACCGTTCTTCAATTATTTTGTTGATTTTGAGAGTGTAGGCGACACATTTTATGGTGTAGATCCTCGAAATATGATATTGAATAGTGTTATCATAGCACCCATTTTTGAAACTTTGCTTCAGTTTTTGCCTATTGAATTGCTTTATATTTTTTACAAAAGAAAACGAATGAAAAGCTCTAACTATATAATGATAGCTCTAATATCAGCCACATTATTTGGGATTATGCATTATCCTAGTTATGCTGTTCTTGGAGGTTCTATATTGGGCATTTTAAAAGTTAGTTATACATTTTTTATAGGTCTATTTCTAGCATTTACTTATTTGGTGTATAAAATAAAAGAGGGACGGCCTTATTTAGCAACGGCTCTACTGCATATGTTGCTCAATTTATCTTTTTATATGCTTCCTAAATTGTATGACTTGATTGGTTTAAATTAGACATGAAAAGAACGATAACGAACCCGCACATCGCGTTTCGTCATCGTTCTTTTTTA
Organism: Acidaminobacteraceae bacterium; assembly: GCA_942493125.1. Taxonomy (GTDB): domain Bacteria; phylum Bacillota; class Clostridia; order Peptostreptococcales; family Acidaminobacteraceae; genus Fusibacter_C. The sequence goes on from OW818667.1 coordinate 2,514,693, forward strand.
ATGGACAACCATAATTAGATCTTATAACGCTTCATCTCATCCTTAAGGAACAAGACGACTTTCTCGAGTTCACTGATGTTGTCGAACAAGGAGACGATCTCAGAGGAGAAGTTTGTGACGTTCGCGCTCATCTCTTGTGATGTCGCTGAGTTTTCCTGAGCGATTGCAGCGAGGGTGTGCATGTTTTCGAATACTTTGTTTATTTTTGCCGTTTCATCTGAGAGCTGCTTCGATATTTCTGAGATAGAACCAGAAACAGTCTTGATGCGTGTAGAGGCGTGTTTGCTTTCATCGGTGACATTTGCCATCGTCTTTGTGCCGTTTTCCAGCTCGATAAACTGATCGTTGACCTGCTCAACCATGCTATTAACGCCTTGTGTGAAGAGCTTCAAGCTGCTGTTGATGGTATTGACGGCTTGTTTCGAGTCCTCAGCGAGCTTTCGAATTTCTTCTGCTACGACGCTGAAGCCTCTGCCCATTTCACCTGCGCGCGCTGCTTCGATAGAAGCGTTCAGTGCGAGGAGGTTGGTTTGTTCAGCGATGCTTTCAACGGTGCTGACGATGGTGATGATGTCTTTTACTTTTGCGCTAAGTTCTGTACCTTGTGTGTTGACCTGTGCAAATTTGTCTTTGACGCCATTGAGTTTGATTGAGACAGATTCAAGGTCTTCAAAAGATACTTCGATTTGCTTAACGGCTGCCTCTAAACTTTCTTTACCCTCAAGTTCTTTTCGGCTGATGGTGTTCAAAATGTCGATGTTGTCGGCGAGTATGCTGACAGAACCTTCTGTTTCAGTAGCCTGGTGAATCGCACCTTCAGCAACTTCTTGGACCGATCTAGAGATGAGATCTGAGACATGGCTCATGTTTGAAGCGACAGCTGAAAACTTCCCAGTGAAAGAGTATAGATCATCCATGCCGCCTTTTAAGTACGTAAACTCTTCTCTTAAAGTCTCTTTGGCATGTGTCAAAGCAGTATAAGTGGATTCAAGATCATCACCTGTGCGGACGCTTAAATCGTCTGATAGATTGAGCTTCTGAATTTTCTCCAGCTCTTCATTTAAATTCTTAAGTGGTTTGTTCACTGTCGTGCCGATCAGGAATCCGGATAAAAGTACGACTAATGGTGTGACGATGAGGAGTGGTATATTTTCAAAGCCGTTGAGCGCCATAATCAAAAGTGCGGATAATAGTGTTGGTAGCAAAATGATTTTAAGTGTGGTATTTTTTATGAAGCCAACAGAAAAAATCTTAGACATGCGATACGTCATAATCTGCTTTGGCGTTTTTTCAAACGTCAGGTGTATTTTTACGACATGTGTGCCATCGCTTTCGATTTTTTTATCGATGATCTTTGCATCGATTTTTTCGCCAAAATGGACGCCGACGCCTTCTATAAGACCCATCAAGTATTCTTGTAGACCGCGCTTTGACTTGTAAGTGATGATCATATTTTTCGCATCGATCTCTTCTGGGATCAAACGCGGCGGTTTTGCACCAGGAATGATTTTTGTTAGCTGTGCATGAATTTTATCCATGAGTAGTAAAAAGCCCATGGCTGTGGATTTGTCAAAATATGAAGGAAACCATTTATAAAATGAGGACACGTTGTTTTGACCAAGCTTCTTCCATAGCTCCTCGGTTCTTAAGCCTGAATGCTTTGCAAATGCGCTCATGAGGCTGAAGATCTTCGCATCTTCGATCTCCTCGAGTGGTGTTATCAATTTGCTGGGATTCCAGCCTTCTTTTGTGAGAATGTCATTCTTTGTTTTTTCGCCATATAGGCTTCCGATTGTGTTTAGCCAAATGTTTACGACTGTGCCTTTCATAAATACCTTCTTTCGATTCGTCATCTTATTATTATATATGATAATTGCTTGATTTTAAAAAACAATTATGTAAAACCTATGTTAAAATAGATAAGGGAGGGATACTATGTTTAATCTTGTTTTCGTTATATTAGCACTAATCATAACTGCCATCGTCGCTTATAGTATCGGTCGCTATATGAGTTTGGAAAAAAGCGGCTTCACCTATGAGCATTTTGATACGCTGGAGGAGCTTGAAGCGATGCACCTAATCGGAGACGCGGACCCTATCCTTAAAGGGATTGTTGAAGGGGTCTTGATTGTCAATATGCAACTACTGATTGAAACGCCAATCAATGCTGTGACAGATGAACTCTTTATGACGCAAGTACAAAATAAAAAGGTCACCGATTTGCTTTTTAGCAGAGACGAAGGCCTATCGCATGATATATCTAATTTGCTTGAACAGTTGTTTACGACCTTTGATACGGAAGAAAAAAATCGAATCCTTAATATATTACCCAAAGAAGTACGTTACAACGAAAAATTTCTCGAATTAAAATATTTTTTTCCTGAAACATCGAAGCATCTTTATATTTACGTTTTAGACCATACAAAGGAAAACTTGCTCATCTCGGAAACTGAATCCAAATTGGATGCACTTTCTATGGCGATTGAGGTGTTAAATCACCAAAAGGATTATATTGAATTAAAGCAGCAATTCAACAAATTCGTCGTGGATGAGCTTGAACAATTTTTTATGTTCTCAGATGAAATGCACACGATCAAAAAGCTCATCAGACATAGGCTACATCAGTATAAACTTGACTGCATCAAACTCAAATTATACAATTCACAAAGCAATCTTCAGCATATAGAAGATGGCATCGACCACATGGACGGCGACCTCACATTGGCTCAGTTTAAAACGAAGCTTGAAGGATTGGGCATACGAAAGCTGTTTGATGAAGACCAAAAAGTGTTGTCGCAATATATCAATGAAGAGCATCTGGACGTGAGATATTTAACGATTGACCATGAAGCACTCATCGAGGTAAAAAACCTTATAAACGAGCTCCCTGAATCGAGTCAAAAGAGTAAGGCACTGAATAGAATCAATCGCATACGATTTATCAATCTGGTGGATTTGATCAATCGATACGACAAATATTCAATGGGCATTGCCAAAAGACTCAATAAAAAGATGAACCCAATCCGTTATATTGGTGAAAATATACTGTTTGACGAAGAGCGCTTCAAAGACCTCATCAACGGGTTTGTAGAGCTCGTCACAAATGCCATCGAACACGGCATCGAGTTTCCATCTGATCGATTTAGAAATGGCAAACCAGAGCATGGCACCATTACCGTCTCAGTTGAACGTCAAGAAGGTGGTTACCTCGTCACGGTCGCTGACGATGGCAGGGGCGTTGACATCAACGGACTTAAAGAACTACTGTACGCTTCAAAGCGCTTTGCCTTTGACGATATCGTCGAGATGTCCGATCAAGAAGTCATCGACAAAGTGTTTCTGGATGGCGTCTCTACCTATATGGCAGAAGACCATTACTCTTCAAAAGGGACGGGGCTTTTTCTATTGAAAGAAAAGATTGTCAGCTTAGGTGGCTGGATCAAGGTACAGTCTGAGCAGAACCACTTCACAAAATTTATGATTTTTATCCCTGAAAACAAGTAAGGAAGTCAACTATGATCTATGATGCAATCATCATCGGGGCTGGCGCATCGGGACTATACTGCGCAGCCCATTTAAATAACAAGAACGTATTAATCATCGAAAAAAATAAACGCATCGGACTCAAAGTGTTGGCTTCTGGAAGTGGCCAATGCAACTTGACGCACGGTGGTTATATTAATGCCTTCCTTGGCCATTATGGTGCCAATAAAGCGTTTGTTAAACCGGCGCTAAACGCACACACGAATAGAGACGTCGTAAGTTACTTTGAGAGCTGCGGTGTCAAATGCTTTGAACGACCAGATGGCAAAGTATTTCCGGTGAGCCTCAAAGCCGGTGATGTGGTGGACGCGCTTAAAAAAGCATGCTCAAAAGTTGTTATTAAAATGGAAACCCGCGTTATTTCCTGTGATAAGGCGGCAACACATTTCGTCGTCAAGACAGATCAAGGGGAATATTTCAGCAAGGCATTAGTCGTTGCAACGGGTGGAAGGTCTTATCCAAGCCTTGGTACCACTGGTGATGGTTACCCCATAGCCGAAGCATTTGGACACACCATAGTCCCGACGAAACCCGGGCTAACAGGCGTTGTCACGCGTTCGAAAACACTTTCAGCGCTTCAGGGGGTCTCGATCGACGGCGTTACTTTGACGTTAAATAGACAAGGTCAGAAGCCAAAGTTGTATCAAGGTGCCGTGTTGTTCACCCATTTTGGACTCAGTGGGCCTGTCATAATCAACAACAGTCGGGACTTTGATCGCGGGGATACCTTGTTGCTCAACTTCTTGGCATCGCCTAGCGATGTTGTCGAAGGACATTTTATAGAAACGACTAATCTGAATGGTGATAAACCGATCTCATTCTATCTCAATCAACTCAAATTGCCGGATGTGCTAAAGAGTTTAATTATGGCGGATGCATCATTTGACAGGGATTCAAAGCTTTCAACAATCACAAAGCCACAAAGAAAGTGGCTTATGCAACAGCTGACTGCCTATGTTTGTGAAATTGAAAGCCTAATCGGCTATCAGCAAGCGATGGTAACAGTCGGTGGCATATCGTGCGATGAAGTGGTTGCAAAAACCCTTGAATCAAAGTTGATAAAGGGTCTTTTCTTCATAGGGGAAGTGCTCAACGTGGACGGCGATACGGGCGGATACAACCTTCAGTGGGCGTTTTCATCCGGATTTGCTGCCGCTAAAAAAATACAAATAGACATCGAAGTCGACTAACTCTGGAGGGTAACATGACAAAACGAACCAAAGGCTTAATCAGTGTAATGATCCCCGTGATTGCATGGGGCATCTCTTTTGTGAGCACAGAATATTTACTGGACGATTTAGGTCCGATGACTATTGGTGCGGTACGATTTTTGTTTGCGACGATATTGCTTTTCGGGATGATGAAGGCGACTAAAACGTCGCTTAAAATCGATAAAAAAGACCATATTTTGTTTGTGCTCGCGGGTGGCATCGGGATCGGCATATACTTCTATTTCGAAAACACGGGCATCAAGTACATATCCGCTTCGCCATCGGCGCTGATCATAGCGGCTATCCCAATGTTTACGCTGGTGTTTGAAGCACTGATTTACAAGCGTAAAGTCTATATAGTGGATACAATCGCCATTTTGGCATCGATCATCGGTGTCGTGCTTATAGTGGACATCAAATTTTCTGAATTTTTTAAGGCGGAAGAGTCCATCGGCTATTTGATGATGGTGGGTGCGGTCATATCGTGGGTGATATATTCCATGGCATCAAAGCCTTTGTTCGACAAATATTCATATTTGACGATCATCTTTTACCAGTTTTTATACAGCTTGCCATTTTTCTTTGTCATGGTGCCGTTTGAAGCCAACAATTGGGGCGCGCTTGGTTTTGAAGGGATTGCGCACCTCGTATTTTTAAGCTTGGTGGCTTCAGTTCTAGGTTTTTATTTTTATGCGAAAGCCATGGATTTGCTCGGTGTTACTGAGTCATCCGTGTTCATCAATTTTCTCCCAATTGTCACCATCATTTTCAGCTATTTTTACATGGGACAAACCATCACGTTAAAGCAACTAGTAGGTGGCTGTTTTGTTATGCTGTCTGTGACCGTGGCCACGCTTTATGAAAAAAAGCAAGTCAGCACTAAATGATTGATCCGATCGTGCCGATAACTTTTTTGAGGTGACATCTATGAAAATCGGTGCTTTTCTACAGTCCGTTAGTAGCGGATTAAAAACGAATGCCGCACAAGAAAAACAAGAGAAATCAACGAGTGAAATATTAATAGCAGATTATAAGGCAGAGCCATCCAGTGGCGTACAGTCTGTCTTCGATAAATATCAAATAAAACCGACTTCAGAAAATATGAAGCAGGTTTCTTCTTTTATGAGCAGCGCAAAAGGCACGGAAGCTGAAAAACTTCAAACTTTGGATATTGCCCTTTATAAAGGGATTGAGCCAACGCGCGACAATCTCATGACGATGCATCAAGCTGTGATGCACGATGATGAAGTGGTCGGTGCACTCGTCGAAGTTGACGTTGAAGCTGCCCCGATTACTGGTGAAGCGGCTAAAAAAGTGATCGACGCCCTTAAGCTCCCAGCTCATGTTAAGGCGGCGCTTAAGCGTGAAATAGACAATGGGGCATCGCTGAAAGAGGCGGTCGTAGCTGTTGTACGCACGATTAATTCGGGTATAAGCGGTTCCGGTAATAACAGCTTGGGTGATAAAATCTCGGGTGCAAAAATTGACCTTCAGTCGAAATCCTTAGCAAAGATGATCAAGGCAATCGAAGCATTTGCTGCTTCAAAACCAGAGGTTTTAGCGCAACTATTGAAGGCGAATGGAGCAACTGCTAATACATTGAATCAAGCAAGCAATAGTCAAGCAACTGTAAATCATTCAGATGCAATTCAGTCAGACATGAATCCAATGGCATCAAATCATTTAGACTTGAACGAATCAAACTCTAATCAATCAAAGTCAAACCAATCAAATTCAAATCAATCAAACATAAATGAATCAAATATAGCTCAATCTAATTTCAGTCAATCGCCATCTAAAATAAACAATGCAAATTCAAATCAAACGGATGCGAATAAAAACGATGTCGGCGTGTCCGCTGAGGGTGTAGACGCAGTAGACTCGAAGGATTCTTCGGATATTTCTAGTGCAATTGACACATCAGAAGCGGACATAGCAGATGATGCACTACTTGCACTTATGAACGACATGGTTGAAACGCTACTCGAAAACACGGGCACGACTTTGAACACGCTCATGGAGACGATGTCACTTAAAACGTACCTTGTCGAAACGACGACTGAGGCGACGATGCGTGCAAAGACGACCTTTGAAACTTTTAGAGCAGAGACGTCTAGCTTGTTGAAAGCAGCTGTTGCGCCTCAAAATGAAGCAGCCATGGCAGGCAATCTTTCCAAAGTGATTGAAAAGCTCAATCAAATCATCTTAAAAAGCGATGTGACGCTTTTCACGGATATGTTTACCGAAAAGAAGCTATTGTTAATGGCTTCTGACCTCGATAAAGCGCAAGAATTGACGAGACAAGGTGACATTACAAAAGCTCAGGCCATCGTTAAATCGGCGATTGGACTCTTAGAACAAATTAAATTCAACCCGAGTCAAAGACGGGTTCAAGTCTTTGCACAGACGAAGATAGAACAGCTGACAGATGCCCTCGAAAAGCCAGAAAAGACGACCGTGAGACTCGATGCGCACATCAAGCATCAACTTGAACAAACGCGTGACGTCCAGGGCTCAAAAATGGCAAGAGACATCCTTGAGACCATGCGGTTTTTAGGACTCAACCATGAGATGGAAGTCGCTGAAAATCTTGAGAACAATGATTTTGAAACCACTAAAGATTGGAATCAATCCAATGTGAAGGAAATACTCTTAAAGCTCATGAAAGAGGAAGTCAAAGATCGACCTATCGAAAGTGCCCAGCAAAATCTCATGAATTTGTCCGGACAACAGATGATGAATGATTCTGGTTCGAGAGAGCAGCCTTTTTATTTCTTCAACCTACCGATTATGGATGGCGAAGAACTTGGCAACATGAAAGTCTACATGAAAGGCGCTTCCAAGAGCCAGCAGATGGATTGGAAAAATGCCGAGCTCTATTTCGGCGTGAAGCTGAAAGCCACTGGACCATTAGGCATCAAGGTAAAAATTCAACAACAGAAAGTGACGCTTCAAGTGATGAGCGACGACCTTTCAGGAATTAGAGGACCCCTTGAACGCGTGATGGAAGAGCTTGAATCGTTTGGATTCTCAAAGGGTGACGTCAGCTTTTCCAGTTATTCCAAAGATACAGGTATCGTGATCAAGCCACAACTTGAGACGTCAAAAAGTGCACAAAACTTTACTAACGACGGGAAAGGATTTGATTTTAAAATATGAAGGGATATGACCAATCGGATATCGTCCAAAATTTCGAAGGCATCACAAAGACCTTTATCGATGCCGCAGAAAAGAAAAGTATCGCCGTTGAACCCTCTGTGGACAAGGCGCAACATATGATCAAGAACGACCTGCGCGATTCAATACCACCACAGCTCTTTGCGTTAATCTCCAGAATCACCTCTGCGATTGAGCATGCACAAAATGAGAGAGAAGTGTGAGATGACAGTTTTAAGAGGGATAAGAAGGGCAAATTTTCCCATATAAGAATGGACAAAAATAAGGTATAATAAGATTTGGGCAATCGCTCAAATCTTTTTTATTTCGAGGGGCTTATGAAAGTCGAAAAATCATCTAAATCGTCGAAGACCAGTGCTTCGAAAAGTAGTGTTATCCCAAAAGTGGAAGAGAAGCCCAAAATAAGCTTCACTGAAATTTTGGCGTTTAAAGACTATGATCAGCAAAAAGAAGAGCTGCAAAAGGCGCTGGATGAAATCGATAAAAAAGGTCAAGCGCTGGTTGAAAATCGAACCGTCGAAAATTTATACGTCTATAAAGATCTCATCAAGGGCTTCATTGAAGAAACAGTCATCAAGGGCCTTGAAATAAGAGAGCGTAGAGGGTTCTCGAGAACGGGTCGAACGAAAGTCATGCGCACAGTCGCCGAAGTCGATGCGAAACTCATCGAGCTTACAAATCTGATCATCAAAAGAGAGCATAAAGAAATCAACGTCCTGAAAAAAGTCGGAGAGATTCAAGGTCTTCTCGTCAACATTCTCATTTAGGCTGAGAGGTTTCATAAAATACATTATTAGGAGGCATTTCAATGAAATTAGAAGGCTTAAATGCAGCGCAGCGGGAGGCGGTTCTCGCCATTGATGGACCCATACTGGTCGTAGCCGGCGCGGGTTCGGGTAAGACGCGCGTGCTGACACATCGAATCGCACACTTGATCGAAGAATACGATATTTTTCCATCGAGCATCATGGCGATCACGTTTACAAATAAGGCAGCTAACGAAATGAAAAGCAGAATTGAATCGCTTATCGGACCTGTCACTTCACAGATGTGGGTTGGTACATTTCACGCCCTTTGTGTGAGAATATTGAGACGCGATGGCAAGCATATCGGCTATTCCAGCGACTTTGTCATCTACGATACCTCTGATCAAAAGGCACTTATCAAAAGCTGTTTCAAAGCACTGAATCTCGACGAAAAACAAACGCCGATCCAGTCTTTCCAATATAAGATTTCAAGCTGTAAAAATGACATGGTGACGCCTGAGCAATACGAGGCGAATTTCATGAAAGACCCACGTGAGCGCGACTTTATCAAACTCTACAAAATGTATCAAGGCAAACTTCAAAGCAACCAAGCGCTGGACTTCGACGACTTGTTGATCAAGACGATCGAGCTGTTTAGAAAGTATCCTGAGGTGCTTGAAACCTATCAGAAGAAATTTAAATACATCCACGTGGATGAGTATCAAGATACCAACAAAGCGCAATATCTTTTCGTAAGACTTTTGAGCGCAAAACATAAAAACCTCTTCGTCGTCGGCGATGGGGATCAGTCCATCTATAAATGGCGTGGCGCTGACATCCGAAACATTTTGGATTTCGAAAAGGATTATCCAGGCGCGCGCATCGTCAAGCTTGAGCAAAACTACCGTTCATCGCAGAATATTCTCAAGCTCGCTAATGGCGTCATCAAAAACAACCCTGGCAGACGTGATAAAAATCTTTGGACAGATGCTGAAGACGGCGAAAAGATCAAGTATTACCAATCCTATGATGAAAAAGACGAAGCACGATTTGTCGTCAATCAAATCAAACGACAAGTGAAGGACGGCAACTTCAGCCGTTCGGACTTCGCCATCCTATATCGTACCAATGCCCAGTCACGTGTACTTGAGGAGGCGCTCAATATCGAAGGGTTGCCTTACAAGGTCATCGGAGGTCTCAAGTTCTACGAACGTAAAGAGGTCAAAGATTTGCTTTCGTATTTCAAGCTCCTCGTAAATGGTTATGATGATGTCAGCTTTTTAAGGGTTATCAACGAACCTAAGCGCAGCATCGGCGATAAAACCATCGAGCGTTTGACCGCTTATGCCAATGAACACGCGCTCAGTTTGCTGGAAGCATGTGCGTTTGTTGACAAAATTGACGGAATCGGCGGAAAAACCACAGAAGCGATACGCAATTTCCACGATTTAATCGTATCTCTTAGAGCAAAGCTCGATATTGAATTTGCAGGGACGATATTTGACGAACTCGTATCGCGTATTCAAATCATAGAAATGTACGAGCGCGAGCGCAATGATGAAGCAGATGGTCGCATCGACAACATCTACGAGCTTAAGACGGTTATTGAAGAATTCGAAAAAAGACAGGATCATCCGGGTCTCAGAGATTTCTTGGCGGAGACGACGCTCAAAAGCGATCAAGACAATATCGCTGAAGATGAAGAAGGCGTATTGCTCATGACACTGCACGCTTCTAAAGGTCTAGAATTCCCAGTTGTATTTCTCGTCGGTCTCGAGGAGAATTTATTCCCTTCGTATCGCGCACAAGATGACGACTTAGAGCTAGAAGAAGAGCGTAGACTCTGTTATGTCGGCATCACACGTGCTGAGAAAGTGCTGTATGTCACACATGCCAAAAACAGAAACCATTATGGCAGATTCGAACCGAGAAGGCCAAGTGTCTTCTTAAGTGAAATGGATCAAAGCATCATAGAAGTTATGGGTGAACGACCATTGTCCGCAGTACTGCGAGAAAACAAACCAAAAGAAACCTCTTTCTTCGATATCAAAACGACAAAGAAAAACCCATATTTTCCACAACAGTCCGTGTCAACGAGCACGACTAAAACTGAAACCAAGAGCGAAGGCGCAACTTATTCTCCGGGTGACAAAGTCATGCACAAAGTCTTTGGTGCTGGCATGGTCGTGACGGTGGATACGACCGGCAATACATTGACCATCGTATTCGATGCGCACGGCATCAAGAAACTCGATCCGAATATTGCACCGATTAAAGTGATAGGGGTGAAAACCATGAACAATGAAAAGAATGACAACGCAGTTGATCGCGTTCAAGAACTTCGCAAACAATTGAACAAATACAACCACGACTACTACGCGCTAGACAAATCCACGATCACTGACGCGGAGTACGACGCCCTCATGAATGAGCTGAAAGCTCTTGAGGCGCAATACCCTGAGCTTGACGATACAAATTCTCCGTCTAGACGCGTGGGTGGTGAAGTACTCGACATTTTTCAAAAAGTGACGCATACGATTCCGCTTTTAAGTCTCGACAATGCCTACAACGCTGAAGACCTATTGGCTTTCGACCGCAGGGTCCGCAAAGAGTTAAATTCTGACGTGACTTATACGGTCGAATATAAAATCGACGGTTTGACCGTGGCACTCCTATATGAAAGAGGAAAGTTCGTACGCGGCGCGACGCGTGGCGATGGGGTGACTGGTGAAGATGTCACTATAAACGCGCGGACGATCAAGTCATTGCCTCTCAATATCGATGGAGAAGGTGTGATTGAAGTGCGTGGCGAAGTTTTCATGTCGAAAGCGAGCTTTGTGGGACTCAACAATCAACAAGCGCTACTTGGCAAAGAAGATTTTGCGAATCCCAGAAACGCTGCGGCGGGCTCACTGAGGCAACTGGATTCTAAAATTGCGGCATCACGTGCGCTGGATGTCTTTGTATTCGATATCATTTCAGGGCTTGAACAGTTTGGGGCTGCCAATCAAGAAGATGCTTTTAAAAAGCTCGATACGTGGGGATTCAGAACCGCAAAACTAATCAAATTCGACAGCATGCAAGATATCGTCAAATATACAGAAGATATGGTTGAAATCAGACATGGTCTTCCTTATGAAATCGATGGACTCGTTATCAAAGTGAACGATTTTATGCAACGCGATCAGCTTGGCTATACGGCCAAAAGTCCGCGCTGGGCCATCGCCTATAAGTTCCCTGCAGAGATGGCGACGACGACGATCATAGACATTCAGGTACAAGTGGGTAGAACGGGTGTCATAACACCACTTGCCATCTTTACGCCGGTCAAAGTTGCAGGATCGGTCATTGGCAAAGCGACGCTACACAATCAAGATTACATCGACGAGAAAGACATTCGCGTGGGCGATACCGTTTTGGTTCAAAAGGCAGGCGATGTCATCCCAGCCGTTGTCAGGGTTGACTTTGACAAGCGGCCAGAAGGCACATCGCGCTTTGTGTTGCCATCGAAATGCCCGATTTGTGAGACGCCAACCGTCAGAAAAGAAGGCGAATCGGCGCTAAGATGCACTAACGACTACTGCCCTGCAAAGATCAAACGACTTTTAATGCACTTCGTATCGAGAACGGCCATGAACATCGACGGATTTGGCGAGGCGTTTGTGGAACAGTTCATCGATAGGGGATTTGTTGAGACGATTGCCGATATTTACAAGCTTCCAGAACATAAAGAAGCACTTGAAAATTTAGAGGGTTTTGGTACAAAATCGATTCAAAACCTCTTTAAATCAATCGAAGCGAGCAAGCAAAACGATTATTATAGATTGATCGCTGGACTAGGTATTCCTTTGATTGGCGAGAAAGCCGCTAAAACGCTAGCGAAGCATTTTCCAACCATGCCACAGCTTATGAGCGCCTCTGTTGAAGAACTGACACAGATCGACGAAATCGGTGAGAAGATGGCGCTTAGTTTGACGCATTATTTTGCACTGCCTGAAACGGCTGAATTGATTCATCGATTAACAGTGTATGGCGTCAACATGACATCGGCTCAAACCATTCAGACGGGTGGTATCTTACAAGGCAAAACTGTGGTCGTCACGGGCACTTTAGTCAAGTATTCACGTGAAGCCATCAAAGAAGTCATCGAGCAAAATGGCGGCAAAGCCGCAGGAAGCGTTTCTGCCAAGACGGATTATGTCGTCGTTGGTGAGAATGCAGGGTCTAAGGCGGATAAAGCAGCACAGCTCGGCGTTCCAATATTGTCAGAAGACGAATTTGAAGCCTTGATAAAGGAAAACGCATAATTATCATATAAATGTTGGTACTACAAATAAATTGGATTTTAAGGAGCAATAAATGGAAGTCGGCAAACTGAAAAATAAAGTGCTTGGCGAAATCGTCCTTTCCGAGCTGAAAGAGGTCAGAGACGATATCCTCATCAGACCAGGGGTCGGCGAAGATTGTGCGGCCATCGCATTTGGCGATTTGGCATGTGTTTTGACTACGGATCCAATAACGGGCAGCGGTTCAAATCTCGGTCGCTTAGCTGTGCACGTATGCTTGAACGATATTGCATCCAGTGGCGCTGAGCCTGTTGGCATTATGCTGACGCTTTTATGTCCTGAACATACGACACATGCTGAGATACAAGGCATCCTACGCGAAGCGAACGAAACAGCCAACGCTATGGGCATCGAAATCGTCGGTGGTCACACGGAGATTACCACAGCTGTCAATCGCACCATCGTGTCGGCAACAGCTATCGGAAAGACGTCCATCAAGGCGCTCGTCAAGACGTCTGGTGCGAAACCGGGCGATCTCATTTATATAACCAAACAAGCAGCTACTGAAGGTACGGCAATCATCGCACATGATAAAGAATGTGAACTGTCGGGTCATCTCTCGAAAGAAGATCTTGCCTTTGCAAAATCGTTGATAGAGGCAATCAGCGTCGTTCCAGAGGGAAAAATTGCGGCGCGCGCTGGTGCTAGTGCCATGCATGACGCAACGGAAGGTGGCATTCTCGGCGCGGTTCACGAATTATGTGAAGCGAGTGGTACAGGTTGTCACATCGACTATGAAAAAATAAATATTCAAGCGGTCACTCAAAAAATATGTGACTTTTACAATATTAATCCGCTCAAGCTGATCTCAAGTGGCTCAATGGTTATTTGTATTTCAGATAAAGTGGCGTTAAATATGGAACGTGACTTGAAAGCTGCAAACATTTCATTCGCATGTATCGGTACGATCACTGAAGGTCCCGATAAAATCATCTGTTTTGAAGCATCAGAGGCAGAAGGCCGATGTGAAATGATTGAGTCTCCAGAAGCTGACGAACTTTACAAAGTGATAGGCTGATAGGCATCAAGAAAGGACATCACAATGACAAAAAAGCTATTGATCATCTTATTATGCGCCGTGCTGATGATACCGGCACCCGCAACTTATGCAAGTAAATACTCTGAATACGCAAATGTCGAATTAAAAGATAGAGCAACAGGTTTGTTCAAGCTTTATGAACCAATTAACGTCATGGTAGGTGGTATAGACATCTTTTCAGATGCACCAGGTATCATCATGAACGGCAGAGCGCTTCTGCCAGTCTCCGCGATTCTTAAAGAGCTCGGAATCATGTACCAATGGAATGCCACCACAGAGGAAATTTCGTTCACCTATGGCGGAAAAAACGTCGTCATGCAAGTAGATAACGCCTATGCTACAATCAGTGGCGTCAAAACGGCTTTGCCTGACCTCGTATCACCTAAAATCATGACATATAAAAGCACTTCTGGGGATTTGATCGGCAGGACCTATGTACCACTGGCATTCATCAGCGACGTGTTAGGTCTCAGCATAACTTGGATTGAAGAGACGAGAACAGTTGCTGTCAATAAAAAGTCGCAAACGCTTACAAATGCTTATCTCGATTATAAAAAACAGTTTCCTGAAATTAGACTTAAAGTTTCAGGCGAAGTGGACACGACGTCGTTTGTCATCGGCGGTGCCGATGTTGGCGAGCAAGATAAAATCGTCGTCGATCTTCAAAATACAGCTTTTAAAATTCCAGCGGGAACGAGTGTCAAAAATGGCGTATGGACATACAATATTGCCGATGGCATCTTTGGTCTAGATAAAATTGAGATTTCTCAAACAAACACCAACCCACTGAACACAAGGGTCATCGTTTACCAAGATGAGCGTCGTGGGCATGATATTTCATATGATGCCAAAACGGGTGAAATGGTTATCAGGTTAATCAATACAGTCAACGAGGTCAACGTTGAGCAGATTTTCAGCACAGATACAGTCGTTATCGGAACGAGTGAAAGTCCGATGTATAATCCGCAAATCAACGGCAATCAGGTGATTGTCGATATCGTAAGCAGTTATTTGAAAGTCAACAATGGTGCGTATCAAGTGCTTCCAGTGAATAAAGGCAAGATTGAGACCATTTCTTACCAACAACTGGACAAGAGTAAATTCGGTTCCGACTATGAGCCAACAGACGTCATAACGCGGGTGACCATCGAACTTTCCGAAGAAGTCACCTATGACGATTTTTACGTCGAAGACAGCGGCTCCGAAGTACTGGTCTACATCTCAAACAATCCAATCAACAACTTTGATTATGTGAAGCAAAGTGATGAACGCGGTGTGATGAGCATCAATTTGTTTGGGAAAACAACCTATACGTCATCCTATGATGCCGCTAGCAGAAAGATCACCATGGAAGTACCGAAAGACAAAACCGACCTTGGTAGCTTTGAGCAGGGCATCAACGACCATATCATAGAGAAATTTGTCGTTTCAGAGACGGCAAGCACCTATAAAATCGAAGCGACTTTAGCCGAAAACACGAAATATGTGGAGGCTTCTTCCTCATCGGCAATCGTCTTCAATTTCACAAATACAGTGATTCGCGATTCAGAGCATAAAGAAACCTTGATCGTCATCGATGCAGGACATGGTGGCAAGGATCCAGGTGCTGTCGGTACGAAGACGCAAGAGAAAATACTGACACTTAAAGCCTCTAAAATGCTTGAAAGCGAGCTTCAAAAACAAGGCTTCAAAGTGTACATGACGCGTAGCAATGACGAATATGTCGGACTCTACGATAGAGCGGCTATCGCAAACGATCTTGATGCGACATTGTTCGTGAGCGTTCATATCAATGCGTTTACGAACCCGAATGTTTCAGGTATTGAAGTGTTCTACGGCAACGATTCACTCGCAAGCGACAAAGGTCTTGCTAAGAGCATTCAGACCGAGCTAATTAAAGCACTGGGCGCAGTTGATAGAGACATCGACAGCAAACCAAGACTCGTCGTTTTGCAAGAAACGAAGATGACATCTGTATTGGCTGAGCTTGGCTTTATCTCCAACCCGGCGGAACAAGATAAAATGATGTCGGAAGCGTATTTACAAAAGGCAGCTGAAGCGATGTCACGAGGCATCATCAACTTCTTAAAATAAAGGGACAGGAGGGCTTGCAGTAAATCTGTAAGCCCTTATGGCTTTGAAGGATCTGAAAGTTGAAAGTTGAAATTTGAAAGTTGAAATTTGAAAGTTGAAAGTTGAAAGTTATTGAAACTGCTTAAAATACAGTTCATGACTATGATCTAGAACATTAAAATAAATTAGGATACAAGAAGGGAACAACTATGAGAATTGATGGCAGAGAAAACGACATGATCAGACCAGTACGCATCACGAGAAATTACATCGTTCACCCAGCGGGCTCGGTGCTTATAGAGATGGGCCTTACAAAAGTGATTTGTACAGCGATAATAGAAGAAAAGGTACCTGGCTTTCTTAAAGGGACAGGTTCAGGCTGGGTAACGGCAGAATACGGCATGTTGCCAGGTTCGACAGGCCAGCGTAAGCAACGCAATACCAAGGGCATCGACGGACGTAGCCAAGAGATTCAAAGGTTGATAGGCCGCTCGCTCAGGGCGATTGTCGACCTTAAAAAACTAGGTGAACGCACGATATGGATTGACTGTGACGTGATTCAGGCAGACGGCGGTACGAGAACAGCTTCTATCACGGGTGCTTATGTTGCCCTTAAAGATGCTGTAGATGTGCTGATCTCAAATGGTCTGTTAGCGCAATCGCCAATCATAACGTCTGTAGCGGCAGTGAGTGTGGGCATTATCGACGATGAAGTGAGACTCGACCTCAATTATGAAGAGGATTCGCGTGCACACGTGGATATGAACCTCGTCATGACGGGTGAAGGCGAATATATTGAAATTCAAGGCACAGGCGAGGAAAAACCATTTTCTAGAGCGCAGATGAATGCCCTTATGGAAATGGCGGAAGTCGGCATAAAAAAATTAATTATGCATCAAAACGATGCATTGAATAATTAGTGGGTATAGACTATGACGAAAATCGTTCTCGCATCGGGCAATCAACATAAACTCAGTGAAATACAGGCCATTCTATCCGATTTTAACTTTGAGCTTGAAACCATGGCTGATGCTGGCTATGGCGATGAAGACATCATCGAAGATGGCGATACGTTTGAAGCCAATTCGCTGATCAAAGCAAAAGCCGTTCATGAAAAGTTGGGCAAGGCATCACTGGCTGACGACTCTGGACTGGAAGTGGACTACTTAGGGGGCACGCCAGGCGTCTATTCTGCGCGTTACGCAGGCGAACCTAAGTCGGACGCAAATAATAACGCCAAGTTGTTAGCAGCGCTTGAGGGCGTAGATGACGCCCTTAGAACGGCACAGTTTGTAACGGTGCTTACGCTTATCTTCGAAAATGGCGATACGCTTGTAGCACGTGGCGAAGTAAAAGGCATCATCGGACATGCACCTCGAGGTTCAAACGGATTTGGCTACGATCCGCTTTTCATCGTACCAGAGCTGGATAAATCTTTTGCCGAGCTTGATGCCAAAGAGAAAAACGCGCTTAGTCACAGAGCCAACGCGCTTAAAGTCTTGAAAGATATGATAGGAACCTATTATGAGAATACTCGTCGTTAGCGACACACATGGCTATATAGATCCTGTTGTAGCCTATATCAAAGCACATCCGAATACATTTGACGGTCTCTGGCATCTTGGAGATTATTATAAGGATGGGATAAAAATCGGTCATCTCACGGGTCTAAAGGTGCATGCGGTCAAGGGAAACTGCGACTCGTATGCCGATGCCGATGAGGATATTTCTCTCAAATTAAACGGATATCACATACTTTTGACGCATGGCCATCACTATGGTGTCAAATATTCGCTTTTGAAGATCCATCTCAAGGCGATAGAAGGTTATTATGACCTGGTATGTTTTGGCCATACGCATATGGTGACACAAGCGCGAGAAGGCGGCGTGAAGCTTTTTAATCCTGGGAGTGCGTCAGAGCCTCGTTCTGGAGGATATCCATCCATTGGCATCGTGGAACTTGGCGATATGGGTATCAAGACAACTATTGTCCCACTCCTATTTGGATGAGACCGTTCTTTTCACAATGTTCTGAGTTGTCTGATAATAGTGGGTTCTGTGAAAAAACTGTAACCTAAATGTGAAAAATATTATTCGAAAAGTGGTTGACGCATATAGGCAATTCATGTATAATAAAATTCGTCAGTTAATGACGGGGTGTAGCGCAGTTTGGTAGCGCATCTGGTTTGGGACCAGAGGGCCGCGGGTTCAAATCCTGCCACCCCGACCATCTTTGCGTTCATAGCTCAACTGGATAGAGCACCGCCCTTCTAAGGCGGGGGTTAGGGGTTCGAGTCCCTTTGGACGCACCATTTATTTTCTGACACAACTTAAAAGATGGCGGCTGTCGTCAAGCGGTTAAGACAAAGGACTGTGACTCCTTCATACGTGGGTTCAATTCCCATCAGCCGCCCCATTTTTTTTTGGGGATTCGCCAAGCGGTAAGGCAACGGACTTTGACTCCGTCATTCACAGGTTCAAATCCTGTATCCCCAGCCATGGTCCAATAGCTCAGTCGGTAGAGCACCTGACTTTTAATCAGGGTGTCCCGCGTTCGAGTCGCGGTTGGATCACCAATTAAAAAGTCGCCTTGATCATCGTATCGGGGTGGCTTTTTATCTTTTTATTTGTTATCATATAAATAGATATGAAAATTGTATAATTTTTTTTATCGCAGTGCATCCATAGCTCAATTGGATAGAGTAGCGGACTTCGAATCCGTTGGTTGGAGGTTCGAACCCTCTTGGGTGCACCAATACATAGAAGTACCAATGTTCCTAGAACATTGGTACTTTTTACATAAGTAAGTTTTCCCAACATTTTCCCACAATTGTTATGAGAAAATACGCAACAACATATGACAATATAACAATTTTTCTTACAAAATTGATAATTTATCTACCGCTATCCTCTTTGATTCTGCTGATGTGTGAATATAGATTTGTGTAGTGGTAACATCGCTATGGCCAAGTAATTCTTGAATGTCTGTTAAGCTAGTTCCATTTTCATTTAGTAGCGAAGCGTATGAGTGTCTTAGGCTGTGAATTTTCTTAAATGGAACTCCAGATGCTTTAAAGATTTCAAGATACTGTTTTCTGATATTACTATATCCTATTGGACCGCCTAACATATTCGGAAACACATAATCTTCTTCTACAAAAGCACTTCCGATTTTAAATTTGTGTTTTTTACGATCAAGAAGATAAGCTTTTAGTTTAGGAATGAGATTTGCAGGAATAGGAACAGTTCTACAAAGTCTGTTTTTAGTAGAACTCCTTATAGTTTGAAAGCTCTTATTACCATCTGCATCAAATACTGAGCATTCGAATATATTGGCAGATACATTTATTGTGCAAGCTTCAATATCTAACTCAGGAAGCTTAAGAGCAAGTAATTCGCCTATTCTCATTCCTGTTCCAATGCTTAATAAGAATAGCATTTCGAATTTACTGCCTTGAAGAGCAGTGATAAATTGTTTCAGTTCGTTCTGAGGCATTATCTCTGTTCTTTTCTTTTGAATCGAACCACCAGGAAGTGATATTTTTTTACCAGAGCAAGGATTGATTAAAATTCGCTCTTGCTCAATTTCATAATTAAAGAATGCTTTTATCAGTTTGTTGACTTCCTTCATCACACCATAACTTTTACCTTTGTTTTCATAGAGTGAATTATAATGCTTTTGAAGATCGTTAGACTTAACTTCATCAAAAGGTAGCAGTGCAATTGGGTGACCAGTAATATAAAGTCTGTATAACCCCTCATATCTTTCAAAAGATGATGGTTTAACATTGTCGGCAACGCGCTTCACATCGAAAAGCCAACTCCTAATAGAATCGCCTAGTAATCGTTTTGATGCGATTATAGGCGAAATTTGAGGCTCAAATGATGGTCTCTTAAATTTGATGCAAGCTTCATCATATGACAATCCTGAATCGAGTAATTTTTCAAACTCTTTTCTTTTTAAATCAGATTCCTTTTTAGTTTTTCCTAGAAACTCCTTTCTTCTTATTTTACCGTCTTTGCCTCGACCGTATGAGATCACAGAACGATAATATGTGGTACCATTCTTAGTGTAATTTGTTGCCATGGGAGAACCATCCTTTCTTAAAGTTGAAAAAAAGATGGGAAAATGCTATAATGTGTTAATCTTTAGGAGCATTAAGCCATCTTTAGGTTTGATGTATCTGAACGTCCTCAGCGCGCCAACGCTGGGGACGTTTTTTTATTTTACTGATATCTGTGGAAAATTTGATTTCAAATAAAGAGTGAAAAATCAAACTCAGACTCATAGCTATGAAATCTAATTCTTTTAGCACTAAAAAGACGTACAAATTCATCTTCACCAAAAAAATCTCTAAAATTAGATATTATTTGATATTTTGCGGTTGAATCAAAGTAGAAACTATAAAACCTAATTGAGGCACTATACTTTTCAAAATCTTTAATACTGTTTAATACATCTTGAAAAAAATAGTGATCTGATTTTCCAAAGCTGAAACCAATAAAAACTATATGAGTAGTAACTATATTTTGAATAATGGGGCTCAAATAATTATTGAAAATAGACTGACTTGTTTTGAAATGAATATTTAAAGACTGTTGTGTAATTGCTGGTGTAAATGGGATTCCTAGAACAAAATCATCTGTTAGCTTACCGTGTGCGTATTTGATTTTATCAATAGGAGCAATATTCTCTAGAAATCTTGTGTAATTGAATGTAATTATTTGATCAGCAAGTTTTAAAATTTTTATTTCTGGAGATTCACTTGGTTCAAATGCAGCAAGATTTGATTGTTCAATTGAAATAAGATAATTTTTAAGAGCATGTTTGATTTCAAAAATATCTCTATTGATTTTTTCATCCAAAATTATTCTCCAATCAGAAGTTGCGGAAAATATTGCTCTTAAATCAGGTGTTCGGGATAAGAATCCAAAACTAAGTGGAATTATATCGCAAAAAATATAATGATCATGAGATTTAATATACCCATCGGTGGTTATTTTGTATCTTTCATCAGTTTCCTTAAAAGTCGGTAGACTAACAAATTCAGAATAACAAACGAGAAATTGTTGTAAATGCATTTCAAAATCGAGCCAACCTTTGGAGGCTTTCGTATAGTGAAAATATAAATATAGAAGATTACTGCTAGAGTAATTCTCATTGAAATGGTCAAGAAAATGGTCAAATCCAGTTTTGAATCCTTGTCGCAAATCAAAACCATTACCCACAACTGCTATAATCAAAAAAACTCACCACCTTAATGAATATTTTATTCGTCTTAAACGAGTGTATCTACATCAGATTAAAGGGAATAGTTTGTTCGCACACTGTGAGAAATGTTTATTTCTGAAGATAATCAGCATTTAAACAATACATATTATGACGTCCATAACTCTGATTTTGAACAATTCCAACTTGATTTAATTTGTCCAATATATATTTCGTTCTTGTTCTTGGTTGTGATATAGAATCTGATAACTCTAATAATGTCATAGGTTTTTCTTGAAGTTTTGTTATAACCAACTTTTCAATGTTGCTTAAACTGTCATAAGGACTCAATATATATTGTGAAAATCTTTCACTTATTGAGTTGACTTTTCTAACTAAATCAGCGACTTTATCTTCAGAATTAGGATCGCTTTTTTCAATGTTTTCTGATGGAGTTAGGATTGCTTCGGGCTTAATATTGATATCGAAAGCTATCTCATTGGCCAAATCATTAGCTTCATTTACAGCGTTTACTAAATTAGTCTTATTCTTAGCGTTCGCAAGCATATAATTTGATTCGTCTTTATAATCACTAGGAGAATATAAAACGGATGCATTAAAATTAAGAGTTATAAAAAATAATATAACGATTAAACAAGGAAATAAAATCATAAACCAAATAAAGATGCTTTGAAGTTCAAATGGCAATTTACTTATTGCATATGTCATGGAAATCTCGGATATACCAGCAAATAAACCAACAACGGTAAGTGGATTATCAATTTTATTTATTTTCATGTTCCCTCCAATAAATTGTGTTAATCACTGTAAATGGCTAGAGAGTTAAAATGATTTATAAACCCACAATGGATCAAAGTGAATTGTATACTCATCAACTGATAGCGTATTACCATGCAACTTCTGTAAATAAATAAGCGCTTCCTCAATAAATTCTTCAGTTAAATTTAAAAACTGTGACAGTTCCCACCTATTCCGAATCCCAGCCTTAAATGCGTCAATAAATCTAATTGGATCAACCAATTCTTTTGTAGCCCATCTTCGGGCAGCCTCTTCTTGCTTTTCATTTTTAAGTTTAGTTTTATCAATTATTATTTCGCTCGCTGTGAAATAATGACCAATCTCTTCTGCAAGAATGCAATTTTTTTCAGCTTCAGTATCAATTCTCTTATGTAATACAATGATATTGTCAAAATAAAGACCTTTGACTTTACCAGGTATATCATCTTCAACTAATGTGATGCACGCATCATCGATTATTTTATAAAGGCGATCCAAACAAAACCTCTCTATCTTCTTTTAATCAAAAAGTGATCCGCATATGAATGTAAACACGCGACCTCAAAAACATATAAATCATTAATCATTTCAAGTAATTCTGATTTGATTTTTTGAGATTCTCGGTAGATGTCTTCATCTACGTATATACCTGCTTTAGAATCTTGAGCACTAATTGGCCAATCCAAAAGATAATTTGGTGAGCAATGAAGTGCTTTTGCTATTTTAAGTAAAGTATTACTAGGAATACTAGAATCAATTTGTTTTTCATAATTGTAAAGACTTGACTTTGAAATTCCAGTTGCTTTAGCTAATTCTGAGATAGACATATTATTCTCAGATCTTCTAATATTGATACGATTTCCGATAGTAAGTGATTGGCTCATTTTTTATTATTCTCATCTCTCTGTGATTTAATGTATTTTGCATACTTGATTATTTCTAGTTGTTCTTCTTCAGTAAGATCATCAATTGCGTGTGCTGCCAAGACCCGAATTTCTGGTTCAGTAGTTGAAGATTCTTCTTCATCCCACCCCATCAAATAACCGGGGGTAACTTTTAATGCTCGTGCTAATAATATGATCTTATCTTGACGCATGTTTTCTATCAAACCTGTTTCCCATTTTCGTACGGTACTTTTACTAACACCAACAATATTTCCTATCTCTTCGTAAGTTAAGGAAAGTTCTTCTCGCCTCTTCTTTATCTTATCCTGAATCTCCATTTAGTTGCCCTCCAATAACTGTATTATACATTAATGTGTCATAAATGCAACAAAAAAAATCAAAAAGTGTCTTTTAAGACTTGACTTTGATATTTTTACCGTGTAACATGAAAGTATCTTAAAAGACACTTCAAAGGAGGCGATCATTATCAATATAGATGATTTAAAAGCTGAGATAGTTAGGAACCGCTTTACAATCGATAAACTCGCAGAGGCAATGGAAATGTCAAGGAGCTCTTTGTCTAGGAAGCTTAACGGAACTACTACTTTTACACAGCCCGAAATGGTTAAACTACAGAAAAAATTAAATTTAACTGGTGAAAAGATGATACAAATTTTTTTTGACGACAAAGTGTCTTAAAAGACACCAAATTGATCAATCAGCCTACTATATAAGGAGGTGAGCACATATGGTAGAACAAAAAGAATCCACCTTAACAAGAAACAAGGTGGATTCCAAAGAATCAAAAAGACAATATTTTTTGAAAGTTCTTAATCAAAATTTTTCAGGACGAAATGATGTAAATATCGAAGTTAAACATGTTAAGAATTAAAAATTAAATCAATC
Organism: Acidaminobacteraceae bacterium; assembly: GCA_942493125.1. Classification (GTDB taxonomy): domain Bacteria; phylum Bacillota; class Clostridia; order Peptostreptococcales; family Acidaminobacteraceae; genus Fusibacter_C. The sequence continues at coordinate 2,538,625 of OW818667.1, forward strand.
CAGCTTCTTCGAGAACTGACTCAAAAATTTTACGGAGCTTATTTGATTTAAATAAATTAACGCTTAGTTCAGAACCGAACGCTCTTAATTCTGGATTCTTTTGCATAAGATCAGAAGCAGAGTGCTCAAAATGAAGTAGAGCAACATAAACGACTCTGAGTTCTTCAGCGGAAAGTATACCATCTTCTGTAGAAAGCTTTAAAACTGTTCTGAGTAGTAATTGATCATTGTATTCTTTTATTTCTGGAGTTGTTTCAGGAATTTCAGAATCTAAGAACGCATCACGAACAACTAATAATATTTCACGGTCAGTATTATTTAATGAGATATGCAACATATCACCCCTTTCAAAAATATTGTAACAAATTTGAAGGAGAAAGAGAAGAGTTCGTTAGGCTGGATAAACCAGCGAATAACGTAAAGGGGAGGTGAAGAATTTATGTTCAAAAAAGGGAAAAACTATGGATTTATAAACATACTAAAATCCATAGTCTCTAAATTAAAGCAAAAGAAATTTGTACCTGAAGATAGCAAAGGAACGCATTACATTACAAAAAGATCAATTAAAAAACCTAGTTAAATATGTCTTCACGAATGTATTTCCACTGTTCTTCAAGTAACCAACCACCATAATTATTAGTTACTTCTAAAATTATTAGCCTGTCGTTTGGATCTAAGTGTGGTGTTAATCTTGATTCTACTTGTGTAAGAGACAAAGTAGATTTAATCAAATAAGAAGACTTCCAAAAAGTACACCAATTTTCAGATGAATTTTTGATGGCTTCAATTAATTCATCGTATTTTTGTCCGTGACTGTTTAGGTCATAAGTAATCATGTAAACCATAACATCACCTCCTTTCAGACACAGTCTAACAAAACTAGGAAGTGATGGAAACTAAAATGAGAAAAGCATGCTGAAAAGTAAGAAAAGTGGAAGATTACAATAAAAGGCTGACCATGTCAGCCTAAATACATAAGAAGGGAGGTGAAGCGATGAAGAACACTTTAATAACACTATCTCAAAGGACAAAAGGGCAACATGATGAAAATTTAGTATTAGAAGAAGTCGTAGAAATATTAAAGAAAAATCAGGATGCTAAAATGTCGATTGTCAAAAGAAAGAACTTAATTAGTGCATCCATACTATTAGAGGGTGACATTGAAATCAAAAAAGAAAATCATGGTGTTAGAGTTGTAATCACAGATATTGAAACAGCTGAACACCATGAAATATTAAAAAAATATGTGTTTACCGACTAACAAGGCCAAGAACAGTTGGTAGCATATAAATAATGCGATCATCTGGTTCATTAGTGAAAAAAACAAAGCCAGCATCGTCTAGTTCTTGACAATACTTTACTAAGTCAGCTTCTGAAAATGGCAAACTTTCAAAGTCAGAGAAGTATTTAGCTTCATTTTCCATGTAGTTATCAAAAACATTTTTCATAATAGACCATGCTTCAGCAGATACATCAACAGGTTTAACAATCATTTTTTCGACCAAGTGTATTACTCCTTTCACAATAAGTATTACAGTTTAGAAATGCCATTATCACAATAACAGAGTTAACTAAAAATTTAAAATTAAAGCTTTTTTAATTGATCTGATATTTCAGAGAAAACGTAATAAGTTTGTCTTGCTAATTGTTCAACTAGTTCTATTGCTGATTCATCTGCTTTTGAAGTTTGAATTTCAGATTTCATATTTTCTTTAAATTCTTCAGAAGCTTTTTCAATAGCATCAATTATAGATTTATTCAAGCCAACACCCCCTTCCAATGACAATTGTATCAAATAGGTTAATGGAGTGAAAGTCAAAGTAAGAAAGTAAGATTCCAAGCTGACAATGTCAGCTTTTACATAGAAAGGAGGCAAACATGGAAATAACAAAAGAAGAATTAAAAACTATTATTCAAACTGCGATTTCGGATGCAAATAAGTTAGATAAAAAAAATCTGTTGAGCTGGACCATTGAGGAATGTGCTATTCACAGTGGGATAGGTGAAACTAAGATCAGAGAATTAGTTGCAGCTGAAAAGACAGATTTCCCATTTATTAAAATAGGAAAAAAAGCAGTGATACCTGTTGATTTGTTCAAGTCTTGGCTTTATGAAAAGGCAAGAAATCAAACAGGCATATAAAAAAAGCCAAGTCATGTGACCTGGCGCTTAAGGTAAGACTACTTCTTTTTAGGTGCTGCTTTCTTGGTAGACTTTTTGACAGGCTTAGCTTGTGCTAGTGCACTAGCAGCAACTGCTTTTGCTTTAGCACCAAATCTAGCATCTTTCAGAATATCTGATGCTTTTGATGCAACTTCTTTTGAAGTTTGCTTCTTGTTAGGCATATGAATTTCCCCCTTATTTTAGTTAGCCTTTGACAGCAATAGATTACTCCTAAAATTAGTAATAATCAAACTTATTAACCTTGTTTTTTAGAAAGGAAGTGAATGTATGACAAAGATCTACATTGGCGCGACAAACACAAATAGTCCAAATGGGATTCAAATTATTAAAACGCATTTGTCTGTATCCGAAGTGCAGGAAGCAATAATTAAAGCTGAAGAAGGTGCAATTCAAAATGCCATTGGAAAGGAGACCTCTGTATGAGCCAAGAAGAGAGACAATTCATAGTATCAGTTATCGATGAAGATGTAGAAGAGCACTTGAGAGTGGATCTGGAAAGTACAATCAGATTAGCCGTTGGCCAAGCACTTGGACTGGATGATGGTGTCGGATTCAATGTTGAGGAAGCCTAGAATGTCAATATGACTAACTACGACTTCGAGAAGGATCTACTGTTTATATCGGATGAAAGGAGCGAACAATGAAATGCAATCACCAGGGACTGCGAGGAATAAAGTGTGCTGATAATTGTTGCGTGATATGCAGTCATGCACATGTTTGTGAAGTCAAATGCTGTTTTATAGACCCGAAAGTAATTGTACCCAATTGCGCATATTTAGAAAGTAGTATTAGTGATCCTAAAAGAATGAGGAGTCATCTGAATTATGCAAATGCACATTAAAGGAGGGGCCATGACAAAAATATGTAATGTATGTGATTTAGATTGGGGAGTCAGTATATCTGACTCAAGCAATCGGTATGTATGTCCTAAATGTTCGGCAAAACAGAGAAAAAAGGATGAAGTTAAAAGGAAAAAGATTGCAGCCAAGGCTAAGAGAGTGGTTGCCATAATAATTGGATTCAGCTTAGCCGAGTTGGCATGCGTCATTCTATTTGTTGTTGCCTCCGAGCAGATGGAGACATTGAGAGGCTATAAGGCTATTGGGGGCGAGGGAATACTTCTAATGTTGCCCGTAATCTCTATTTTAATAAGGAGCACTGTAAGCCAGGTTAGGAGCGATTTTATGGTAGGAGAATAAAGAAAAACCCCTTGTAACTCTGAACAGTTACAAGGGGCCGTCATATGACTAATCACAAAAAAATACCTTATAAAAATTATATCATTTATACGGTGGTTAGTCAAACAAAATCAAGGCTTTAGAGGGCTTAAGCGGTCTTGTAATAGGTATTACTTAAGCAACCACAAGCATCTCTTTAGTTATATCAAAAACGTAAACTGACTAACAGGGGGAGCAACGTGCCGTATACATCACACAACTATGAAGATATTTACACTCAATACGGAGAGAGCAAAGAAAATCTGATTGAATCGCTAAGAGATACTGACATAAAAAAATATCGAATAAAGAGTATCCGATCAGGAGATTTTCTTGAATGTGAAATATACCCAATCTGGAATACAAACAAAAAGAGAATGGGAAAGAAAAATAAGAGTAGAGAAGCTCAGAAGAATCTCAACAATAAAAATGCAGTGAAGAACATCATAAGGCTCACAAATGTAAATTTCACAAAAAAAGATATTTGGGTCACCTATGGATATGGAAAGAAGCATTTACCTAGATCTGCAGAAGAAGCTTACAAAAACATGAAGAATTTCATTAAGCGTCTAAAGAGATATATTGCTAAGCACAACCTTCCCGAACTTAAGTATATCTATGTGACTGAATTCGAAGATGATCCAAAGAAAGGCAAGATTCGCGTACACCATCACATCATCATGAATTTTCATGATCGTGATGTGGCCGAGCAATTATGGGAAAAAGGTGGAAGAACACATGCGCGTCGCCTTCAACCTGATGATTTTGGTTTAGAGGGATTGGCAAGATACATCACAAAGGATCCAAAAGACACAAAGCGCGTGTGCACGAGTCGTAATTTGAAAAAACCATCAGTTACATTTTCAGACACTAAAGTAACTCGAAGGAAAGCAGAGCGTATCGCACGCAATGAAAACGATGCTGAAATCATCTTTGAAAAATTATACAAAGGTTATAGCTTCAATGACATAAAGGTAATGTACAGCAAGTATGTATCGGGTGCCTACATTTACGTCCGGATGAAGAAAAAAGAGCAAGACGCAAAAATGAAAGCACGAGGTGGCTAATGAAAAACAATTACCCTACTTCATCTGAAAGTGAAGAACAAATTAATCTGTTCACCTGGGCACAGTATAGGATAGGTGCTCATCCTGAACTCGATTTAATGTATCACATCCCTAATGGAGGAAAACGTGATCAAAGCACAGCTATGAGATTAAAAGCCGAAGGTGTAAAAGCAGGTGTGCCAGATGTTTGTTTACCTATAGCGCGTGGTGGGTTTCATTCACTATACATCGAAATGAAAGCAGGCAGGAATAAAGCAACTGAGCCACAAAATAAATGGATAAAAGCACTAAATGCAAATGGAAATCTGGCCGTGGTTTGCTATGGCTGGGTAGATGCATCAAATGTCATAACAAAATACCTAAATGGAGGAATTATCCGTGATGAAAACAATTAGTTTTATAAATCTTAAAGGCGGTGTGGCAAAGACGATATCAGCTATCAATTTTGCATTTATCCTGGTCTCGGTATATGGGATGCGCGTACTGCTTGTAGACAATGACAAGCAAGCCAATGTTACCAAGTTTTTCGACATGCACAATTATGATGCGCCATCGATCTCAAATCTTTTAACTGATCGTGATATAGATATTCATGAAGTCATTCAGAATACCGCATATGAAGGTCTAGATATCATACCAGCAAATATGATCTTGCTTAGAGCAAATAAGGAAGTTCTTTTAGATTCAATAAGGCCACAGCAGACCAGGCTTAAAAAGCACTTTCAATCGATCGCCAGTGAATACGACTATTGCATTATAGATAATGCGCCTGACATCAATATGAGCATAATTAATGCCCTTGTAGCTACTGATGATATTCTCGTGCCGGTTAAACCAGACAAATTTGCATTTGATGGACTTCAAGAGCTATTGGACCAAATAGAAGATATCAAGGAGTACAATCCAACACTAAACTTTAGAGGCTGCTTCGCAACAATCTTTCAAAAGAATAATGCTGTGGTCCAAGGTGTTGAATGGATTAGATCTCATGAAGAATACAAACTGTTTAATACAATCATCCGCTCGACATCAAAAGTAATTGAAACGACATACACTGGTGTACCACTTCAAGCCTATTCAAAGAATTGTAATGCTGCTAAGGACTACGTAGCACTTGTTGAAGAGTATTTAAGTGCATAGACGTGTCAGAAACTGACACAAATCAAAGGATTGGAGGGGTTTGAGTGGGAAAGTTCAGCGTATCGGATATCATGAATGCCAAATCGATCGACAGTAAAGAACAATTAACATTTAAGATTGAACACATCGATTTAGACGATATCGTCAGATCAGAAAAAAACAAATATTCACTCGGTAAGATAATTGAACTCGCAGAGTCAATTGATGCTTTTGGTCTATTTCATAACTTGCGAATTAGAAAAATTGTAGGCAGTACCAAATATGAGCTTATTAGTGGGGAGCGTAGGTATCTCGCACTTAGGCATTTAGTAGAGCAAGGAAAGCAAAATTATAGAAAAGCACCATGTAAGGTAGAACAGAGCATGGATGATGTTAAAGCAGAGCTTCAACTCATTCTCGCAAATGCTACAGCAAGAGAACTCACGGATTACGAGAAGGTATACCAGGTGGGTCGGTTAAAGGAACTTTTAGAGGACCTTAAGAAATCGGGATCTAAAATTGAGGGCAGAATACGCGAAGTGATTGCAGACATCCTCGACATATCCTCTTCACAAGTAGAAATTCTTGAGAGTGTTGGAAAGAACCTAAATGCAGAACTCATAGAAGAGCTCAAGGATGGCAATCTTAATATCACTGCAGCCTACAATCTGTCCAAGTTAGATACAAAGCAACAACAAGCAATTCATGAAAATATCAAAAGTGGCCATGAGCTAACATCTGCGGATGTAAAGCAAGTACGAAAAGAACTAAAAAGCCAAGATAATACCAATACCGTAAATCAAAAGCCTTTACTCAGTAGAAAAGAAAGAGTGCCAAATCATATTCTTAAATGCAGCACAGTCGTCTTTGAAGATATAACAGTAGAGTTAAAGACATTTGAGTATCGTTATAATGACCGTAATTATCGTATTGGTGATGTATTGAGACTATGCGAGTACGATGCTGAGAAGGAAGTCAATACAGGTCGTTTCGTAGACGTTGAGGTAACTTATATTTTGGAAGGTGGTAAGTTCGGTATTCCAGATGGCTATGTAATCATGAGCATAAGGAAGCTGAGTGGCGTTTACTAGAGTATCAAAAATCTAAAGTGACAATTGCAATACAACAAGTGAGGTTGAAATGAAATCAAATAAAAAAGCACAAATGAATTTACTCGCAGAAATCACAGTCGACAACTTTTGCGGCGGCGGCGGTGCATCGACAGGTATCGAATTAGCACTTAATATGCCAGTCACAATAGCAATCAACCACGACGAAGATGCTATTGCAATGCACACGATCAATCATCCATATACAGAACACTTTCAAGAGTCAGTATGGGATGTCAACCCAGCGGAAGTATGTAAAGGCCGTCCAGTGGCGCTCGCTTGGTTTTCACCAGACTGTAAACATTTCAGTAAAGCAAAAGGTGGCAAGCCAGTAGATAAAACTATTCGTGGACTTGCGTGGGTGGCTCTTAGATGGGCAGCTACTGTTAAACCAAGAGTGATTATGCTCGAAAATGTGGAAGAGTTTCAGACTTGGGGACCACTCAAGAAAGACGAGTTTGGACAATACTATCCAGATCCTACTAAAAAAGGTCAAACATTTAGGTCATTCATTAGACAGCTTAAAGCCAAAGGCTATGAGGTTGACTGGAAAGAACTCAAAGCATGTGATTATGGAGCACCAACTATCCGTAAAAGATTCTTTTTAGTCGCAAGGTGTGACGGAAATCCAATTGTATGGCCAATACCTACACATGGACCTGGTAAAATTCCATATCGAATAGCTGCCGAATGCATTAATTGGTCAATTCCATGTCCCTCAATATTTGACACGAAAGAAGAAATCAAATCGAAATTTGGTGTTAAGGCAGTTAGGCCACTTGCTGATAACACGATGAAGCGGATTGCTCGAGGTATTCAGAAATTTGTTATTGATAATCCTAAGCCTTTCATTGTTCCGATCGGATACGGCGAACGCGAAGGTCAAGCACCAAGAGTGCAAGACATTGATAAACCACTAAGTACAATCGTATCAAGCTGCAAGCAATATCTCGTATCGCCAGTAATGTCCGCAATTGGTCAAACAGGTTTCACAGATGATAGGTCATACGGAGTAAACGAACCAGTTAGAACGATTGTGAGCAAGGCAGAACAAGTACTAATTGCACCAACACTCATTCAGTATCATTCTGAAAATAAAAATAATGAAGTACGTGGTCAATCAATAGATAGACCAATTTTAACAATTGATGCAGCGCCAAGATATGGACTCGTTAGTGCATTCATATCAAAATACTATGATGGAAATTACAAAGGTGCAGGAAGCTCATTAAACGATCCACTTCACACTGCTACCTCAGTAGATCATAATTCGCTTGTAACTGCATTCATCAGTAGAAATTTTAAAAGTAGTATAGGGCACAATATTGATGAACCTCTAGCTACATCGACAGTTGTCAATAAATCAAGCTTAGTAAAAGCATTTTTAATTAAGTATTACGGTTGTGACACTGGACAGAAAGTAGATAATCCGATTGGAACTATCGTAAGTCGTGATAGATTTGGTTTAGTCACAATTGAGGGCACGGATTATCAAATTGTCGATATCGGGATGAGAATGCTGGAAGCTGAAGAACTCAAACTTGCACAAGGCTTCCCAGTAGACTACAAGATTGATTTTTTCATTGATGGTAAAGGTTATTCGAAAGCTAAGCAAGTTGCAAGGATTGGTAATTCAGTGCCACCTCAATTTGCTGAAGCTCTTACTAGAGCAAATTTACCTGAGTTGTGCGGCGAAAAGATTTTGACCATGGAAGAACTTCAGGAAAGGATTGCGATATGAAGATTGGTCTAATAGATGTTGATGGTCACAACTTTCCAAACTTGGCTTTGATGAAAATATCAACATATCATAAAAAACTTGGTAATCATGTTGAATGGTGGAATGGACTAATTAAATACGACATCGTTTATGCATCTAAGGTATTTGATTTTACACCAGACATTCAAGAAGTAATCCAAGCGGACAAAGTAATTAAAGGTGGTACAGGATATTCGATTGAAACAAGACTTGAGGACATAATTGAAATGCAGCATCCAGACTATTTATTATATGGAATCGCAGATACAGCATACGGCTTTTTAACGAGAGGTTGTCCAAGAAATTGTGAGTTTTGCATTGTAACTCAAAAAGAGGGGTGCAAGTCGCTAAAAGTTGCAAATCTAAACAATTTCACAACTGATCAGAAAACAATAAAACTCCTTGACCCAAACATAACAGCATGTAAAGAGAAAGAAGATTTGTTTAAACAGTTGATTAATTCAAAAGCAATGGTTGATTTCACTCAAGGACTTGATGCAAGACTTATAACTGACACCGATATAGATTTGATTAACCAAATGAAAATCAAATCAATCCATTTTGCTTGGGACAATTACGAGTTTAAGACATATGACAACCTGAAATGGATTAGATCACAATTAAGAAATCGAAAGAACAATCCAGCCGTTTATGTCCTAACAAACTTTAATACAACCCATGAGCAAGATCTTGAAAGGATTTACAAGTTAAGAGAGTTGAAGTATGACCCATATATCATGATTTTCAATAAAGAATCAGCACCTATTAAAACAAGGTATCTTCAACGATGGGTAAACAATCGAATAATATTTAAATCAGTAGAACGATTCGAAGAATATGATCATAAGCGCGGTTAATAAGGGGTGCAACATGAACACAGTACTTAAATACCCAGGAAGCAAATGGAGTATGGCCGACTGGATCATAGATTTGTTTCCGAAGGACTATGAAAAAATGACATACTTGGAGCCGTACTTTGGCAGCGGTGCAGTATTTTTTAATAAGCGTCGTTCTAAAATAGAAACACTAAATGATGTTGACGACCAAGTGGTTAATCTATTCAGAGTTATCCGAGAAAAACAGGATGAACTTCTAAGGCAAATTAATCTGACACCTTGGTCAAGAACTGAATATAAACAGTCATATGGACCAAAGACTGGTGATTCACTAGAAGACGCTAGAAGATTCATGGTTCGCACTTGGATGGCGATTGGAACGAAAACCAGTGACATAACTGGGTGGGCGAATAATATCAAACCAATTGATACAGGAGTATCACGGTGGAGAAAGCTCAACGAAAATCTACAAATCGCATCGGAAAGATTAGGTCATTGTGATAATTGCGTTGTTCAAATTGAGAACATGGAAGCATTAAAATTAATAGAGCGATATAATCGGCCATATGTTTTTATATATGCAGATCCACCTTATCCGATATCAACTCGATCAAAACGAATCTATAAACACGAAATGACAGACGATGATCACATAAAGCTTTTAGAGGTTCTTAAAAAACACAAAGGTCCTGTAATGATATCAACTTACAAAAACGAACTTTACGATAAGATGCTTGAAGAATGGAATATCGAACAAATAACTGTCCAAACAGAAATGGGAAAAAGTGCGGTTGAAACTGTCTACATGAATTATGCGCCACAAGCTTCTCAGATGAAAATCGACTTTAGAGGCATCATATAACAAGGAGTAGCCACTATGTACGTAATATCGAGCGTTAACGAACGAGGTAATAAACAGTACTTCAGCGGAAAAACTAAGCTCATAGGGGGCAAACGCATTGCCATAATGGCTATGAATGGCGATATGAAGAAGTATACCTCTGTAAAAAGCGTCTGCAAAGCCGTTAAGAACCTTGAACGGAAATGTCAGGAGCAGAAACCATTTAATGCAGAACTTTATTCTAAATATTTAAAAGAGAAATGGGGTCCAATACGACTATGAAAAGACCTGATCCAAAGCAATGCATGATAATAGCGTGCAAAATATGTAAAAAGGAACTACCAATAGACAAATCGAAAAGTACGGTCAAAGAGCAATACTATCAAGAGCGGTGCCTATGTGGTGGCAGAGGGGAGATGAAGTTCAGTGGGTGACATGACAAGTAAACCTAATTTAGCAATGGTAAATGTTACTAGCGGTAAATTATATGAGCATTTAAATGATGTTCAACTATTTGGCAGAATAGATGAAAAAAATGATTTTATTATTTATGGTTGTCAAGATAAGGACCAAACAGAGTTTTATAACGGCATATTAGAATACGATAAAGCTACAAACATTCAAGGGTTTCAATCGGTTGAAGAAGTAAAAGAATATTGGGAAGAAATGGGCGATATGTTTTTAACTTTGGAATTAGGACAATATGAAATCGTTAAGCTATTAAACAGAGAATTGAGGTCGAGTGATGAGTAGAACAACAGAATTTTCAATCACTGAAGCACTTCGTAAAAGATATTCAGATCATATCTTTGCTAGCCAAGTTAAATTAGGCAGTGCAGGTACTAAAATAATAGATGCTGTAGCGATTAAAAAAACGTGGACGCCTGTCACCGCTATTGGATTTGAAATTAAAGTATCTAGATATGATTTTGTAAATGACAATAAGTATCCAGAATACATGAAAGCCTGCACTAATTTCTACTTTGTTGTGCCAAACGGAATTATAAAAGACGATGAAATACCGAAGGAAGTTGGACTGATGATTTATTATCCTGATAGTGGCACATTAAAAATCAAGAAGAAAGCACCTTATCTAAAAAATGAAGTCAGTACTGAGATGTTGCTCCACATCATGTTTTGGAAATTTGAAAAGTATAACGCCCCAAAGACTCGTCAAGAGTATTTGGATGACTTAAGAGCTAAAATGGAGTCAAAACAATATGGCGAAGAAATAGCAATGAAGATAAGCAATTTAGAAAACCAAATAAAACGGAAAAGTTACCGTGACGAATGGTTGTCTTTTCAAGAAGAGTTTAACAATAAATATGGTTATAGACCCTCATCATGGGAAGTTATGAATCTTATACCTGATGATTTGCAAGCAGTAAAGGATGTGCATTTGATTAAGGGATCCATAGAGAATCTTTATAAGAAGCTGTTTCAAAGTGGGGTGAAGGCATGAAAGCAAGTAGAACACGAGTATTACTAATGTTATTCAAAAGAATAGTACAATGCATTAGACTTACAATTGCAGTAAAAGTATTCATCAAACAAATTGATTTAGCATTAGTTGAAGTTAGCGAAGTTGAGCGTCTTGCAGAAACAGGGCGTGCTGCAGAGAAATTTATGGAACTATATCCATTGTTGCAAGGCACTGGAGGTACTGATATTGGAAAATTAACTCACATGCAATTATTTGGAATTGAAGAGTTGCGTAAATGGGCGAAAGCAAGCGAGGTAGTGTGATGAATGCTGAAAAAACAAGAAAAATTGCACAAAATAACTGTTCAATGTGCGGCAGAGCAGTAGAAATAATGGAAAAGGGAATTTGTGCATTTGATTGCAGACAAGAATTTAAATTAGATGATGAAATTGAAAAAGAACTTACTGAACTTGAAGAAAAGGCTTTAAAACAAACGCCAATTAAAGCGATTAAAACAGAAACATCTAGTCAAGCTTGTCCAAACTGCAATTGTGATGTTAATTGGAAATACTGCTCAAATTGTGGACAAGCTATTGAATACTAGTAAGCGAGGACAATGATGAAAATTAAAGATTTCGTAAATAAAGAAGATGTACTTAAGGCACTAAAAAGCCAAATCAAATGGCTTTCCGAAGACAAAGAAGAAAATGAAGACGGACGCAGGTTTTTCGCTGAATGCTTCACACAATTTGAAGAAATTGAATCAAAAGCAAAAGTATTGGATAAACTGATGACGCCATATAAGCCAAATGATATTACCGTAATGTTTCATGATGCTAATAGTTTTGATGGTAATTGTCTTTGTGGCCAAGCTGTAGACAGTTCGCAAAACCATTGCCACACTTGCGGTCAGAAACTTGAGTGGTGATTAAGATGAATAGGATTGAAAAAACATTAAGTGTAGTTGGTTATACAATCATAAGTTTGAATTCTATATTAGAGCAGTGTCCTGGTAGCTTCTTAGATGGATTGCCAAAGGCGGGCCAAATTAGCTGTACAAGAGATTGCAAAAGTTGCTGGGAAAAGGAGGACCAATGAATAACGTAGTATTAATAGGCAGAGCTGCGATAGATCCTGAATTAAGATTTGTACCAGGTAGTGGTATGGCAGTCGCTAATGTGACAATGGCCATCGATAAAGGACTAAAAAGCGATAAGAAAAAAGAGTTTGAAGCACAGGGCAAACCCACTGCTGATTTCATTCGCATAGTGGTATGGGGAAAGCAAGCTGAGAATTTATCTGTGTACATTCAAAAGGGAAAGTTGTTTGCTGTACAAGGTTCAATTAGTACAAGCAGTTACAAAGCTCAAGATGGATCTATGCGATATAAAACCGAAGTACTTGCAAATCGCGTTGAATTTCTTGAGTGGGGTGAGAAAACGAAGCAATCTGCAGAAGATTTTAGTTTTGGTACACCAAGCTTTGAAGACTTTCAAGCAATTGAAGATGACGATGATGTACCATTTTAGAGGATAGGTGAAATATGAGGCATAGAACGATAGGGAAACATAATCTAGAATTGATCGAAGCAGAGTTGTATTTTTATCATGAGACAAAAAAAGAGATACTCGAAATGGAAGATGATATTGCGGGTCTATGCTCATCACCTGAGGGTTCTGGAGGCGGTGGAGGAATCAGTAAGCCAACAGAAAGAAAAGCGACTAATCTATTGACATCAAAAGAACTTTTAGAGGTCAGACGAAGAATACTTGCTGTAGAATATATGATTGAAGTTCTAAGAAATTGTGGTGAAGTAAAAAAACTTCGTCTTGTTGAGATAAAGTATTTCGAAAGAAAGTATGAAAAAGACGTTTATATTTGGGAAGAGTTGTTCATATCCAAGAAAACCTATTACAGGTGGAAGCTTGAAGCAATCAGTTTGGTTGCATCAAAACTAGGTTTTAGAATATGACACTATATTGACACCAATTATCACTATTATAGTGATACAATTGTATTATGAAAATTATAACTTGGACACCTCTATAAAACGAGGTGTTTTTTTATGCCTATATCGAGAAAGCATTGAGGTGCTAAATGGAGATGGGGATCGTTGATATCGCAAATCTTAATAAAAAACTAAACTCTATAAACAAAGCGTCAGCTATGGTTTCAAAGAGAACGGTCTCAGACATTAAGAAACGTGCACCTTCATGGGTAAGTGAGTGCGTGACTGATGTTTATAATATTAAAAAGGCTGATGTTAATGGGACCATTAAGAAGGGAAAGGCAGCAGGGAGGATTAGGGTACAAGGTGACTCTATCAAAACATTGCAGCTTGTTTATACAGGGCGCTTATTAACACCAACACATTTTGGCATGTCGCCAAAGTCACCGCCAATAGGAAGATCATACAGACTTACTATGCAAGTGAAAAAAGGCTCTAAGAAGTTGATTGGCCGTTATAAGACGAAAAGAATAGCAAATGGACCAAACAGTGAGCGATCACATAACATTCTAATGTCTACACGAGCTACCATATTGGACAAAGTTAAGTACATTCCATTTCAACGTGTAAGTAAAAGTAGATTAGATATCAAGAAATTTACGACTGTTTCTGTACCACAAATGATAACGAATAAAGATGTATCTTCAAGAATATCTATCAAGCTTCAAGATGGATTACTTAAACGATACGAGCATCATATAAAGCAAGCAAGAAAAAATATATGGTAAAACATATTGAAACGTAGCAATTGCAATGCGTTAGAACTCTTGGAAGAACTTGGCGGGTCCTTTCAGGGGTTCTAATTGCTTACGGTGCTCGCGAGCCCAGGAAACCGCTAGATGCAAAAATATTTTTTTGGACCATTTCGTTACGCACTTTGAATCACAGGAGGGAGTTGATGGCCAACGACAAAACACAGAAATTGCAAAGCACGAGTGCCATTGCCAAACTCTTTGGAATCTCTTCCCGCCGTGTTCAACAACTCACTCAAGATGGTGTCATTTTTCAAAAAGACGGAAAAGGATATGACCTCGAAGTAACTGTTCAAAAATATATCAAACACCTTCAAGAAAAAGCGACAGGAAAAGAAGAAAAAAATCAAATTGTTGGCCTCGAAAAAGAGAGACTTGATGCAGAAATTTCACTAAAAAAATCAAAAGCTCGTGTTGCTGAACTTGAACTTGAGGAACTTGAGGGTAAAATGCACAGATCTGAAGATGTTGAAAGTATGACTACTGATTTAGTTTTGAACATTCGAAGCATGATGTTGACGCTACCTGGATTACTTGCTACAGAAGTGTCTGAAATTAATGATGCAGCTGAAACATCAGAAGTAATCAAGAGGGCTGTGCATGATATTTTAGAAGCACTTTCTGACTACAAATATGATCCAGTTGAGTATAAAAGGAGGGTTAGAGAGAGACAGGGGTGGAACCATGAACACGAGGACGAAGAGTAGTTACATAAAAGCGCTCAACTCAGTAGTAAGCATTTGTGTTAAGAATTTCAAACCACCTGAATCCCTTGTGGTAAGTGAATGGGCAGACAAGTACAGACGTTTATCGCCTGAAAATAGTGCTGAAGCAGGACCATGGAAAACCTCTAGAACACCTTACATGAAAGATATCATGGATTCATTCACGGATCCTAAAATCAGAAGAATTGTTGTAGTAGCATCTTCGCAAGTTGGAAAAACTGAAATTGAATTAAATATGCTTGGCTATGTAATCGATATAGATCCAGGTCCAATTCTTTTTATTATGCCATCGCTAGATAACGCACAAGATTTATCTAAACGCCGTATATCTGCAATGATTCGAGATACGAAACCGTTAAAACAAAAAGTATCTGAATCGAAAAGCAAAGATGGAAGAAATACAGTACTGAAAAAGCAATTTCCAGGGGGGATGCTAACAATCACTGGTGCTAACAGCCCAGCTTCACTTGCTTCTATTCCTGCCAGATATGTGTTTGGTGATGAGCGTGATAGATGGCCAGCGTCTGCTGGATCTGAAGGTGATCCATGGATGCTTGCTGAAGCAAGAACAACAACATTTTTTAACGCAAAACTTGTAGAGGTTTCTACACCAACGATTAAAGGTGCCAGTGCAATAGAAACATCCTACGATTTAGGCACAAGAGAACGATGGTGCCATTGCTGTAAAGATTGTGGTGAATATAATGACATCACTTTTTCAAATATAAAATTCGAGTATGACACTAAAAAAATCAAAGGAAAAAAACACTACATTGTGAAATCAGTTTGGTATATTTGTCCAACTTGTGGTTGTACATTAACCGAAAATGAAGTTAAGAAAGCACCATCGAAATGGATTGCTGAAAATGAGGACGCCTATAATCAGGGCGTTCGTTCTTTTTGGATTAACGCGTTCGTATCTCCATGGATGCAGTGGAACAAAATCGTACTCAAATTCTTACAAGCAAAGGATGATCCAGAAAGATTAAAGGTTGTGTACAATACTGTCTTTGGTGAGTTGTGGGAAGAACGTGGCGACATCGAGGATGAGGATGTATTAATCCAAAGACGCGAGGAATATGCTGCTGAACTTCCTGAAGGTGTCCTTGTCCTTACTTGTGGCGTAGATACTCAGGATGATCGTATCGAGTATGAAGTTGTCGGCCATGGTCACTATGGAGAAACATGGGGCATAAGAAAAGGGTTTATTACTGGAAGACCTGATACGAAAGAAGTGTGGTCGAGACTAGATTCTGTACTAGATAAAACTTATAAATTCAAGGATGGCACTGGACTAAAGATAGCAATTACATTTGTGGACAGTGGTGGTCACTTTACACAAGAGGTTTATATAGCCTGCAAAGAACGGTTAAACAAACGCGTTTTTGCAATTAAAGGAAAAGGTGGCGAGGACTTACCGTTCACATCCCCACCAAAGAAGGTACCTATCAAACAAAATAAAAACGTGACTTGTTGGTTGTATATTCTTGGAGTAGATGCAGGTAAATCTAGTCTAATGAATGCACTTAAAGTTAAAGAGTCAGGTCCAAAATTTTGTCATTTTCCTAATAACGATACTGCTGGTTATGATCATTCATATTTCAAGGGTCTATTATCTGAACGTATGGTTCTCAAAAGGAAAAGCGGCAAGGACAGTTGGCAATGGGAGAAGATACCTGGTCATATCAGAAATGAAGCGCTTGACTGTAGAAATTATGCTTTGGCAGCATTTAGAGTGCTTGATGTTGATTTAGATGCAGTAGAAAAACGGTTGAGGGAACGAACGAATCAACCTAAAAACAATTTAGCCTCTCAACAGGTTAAAAAGCCTAGAACTTCAAGCAAAATGAAAGACGATGATTGGTAGGTGATAGTTTGAATCGAATAGATTTTGAAGAAAAGTTAAGAGTGAAAAAAGAGAGACTTGATATTTATTACCAACGTGAAAAAGAGATGTTGAGTCAAGACGGTGTAAAAAGTTATGGCATAGGATCTAGAAATATTACGAGATATGATACAGCGCTCAAAGAGATCCAAACAGAAATTAAAAAACTTGAAAATGAAATAGATATTTTGAATGGACAATTAAGTGGTAGATCACCGAGAAAGTCTGTAGGTATCATTCCTAGAGATTGGTGATTGACTGGCGGAGGTGATGGCAATTAGAGATTCTTATAGAAGACGTGCAAGCAGTGGAACGGCGCATGCAGTGGCGAATAAAGGCTATGGAGATGCTGGTGCATCTAGAAGAAAAAGGTCTTTAAAGGGCTTCACTGCAGAATCGGGCAGTGCACGCGAGGATATTGACGAAAACAATTACACACTTCGGCAGCGTACACGAATGTTATATATGGCCGCACCGATTGCATCATCAGCGGTTAAAACGAATCGTACGAATGTTGTAGGCAGTGGACTAAAGTTAAAAAGCAGAATTAATAGAGAGCTACTTGGTTTAACTCAAGAACAAGCGGACAAATGGGAAAAGCAAGTTGAAGCTGAATTTGCATTATGGGCAACCAATAAAAAGTCGTGCGACGCAACAGGTGTTAATGACTTTTATGCTATGCAACAACTTGTTCTCGTTTCATGGCTACTAAGTGGGGATTCATTCACGCTTATTAAACATGTAGATAAGACGTTATGGAGGCCATACAGTTTAAGACTTCATGTAATTGAAGCGGATAGAGTTTGTACACCTAATTCAAGAAGTACGTTCATAGGATTTGGGACAACAGAAGGTAGAGATGAAAACGGAAACAAAATCTATGATGGCGTAGAAATTAACGAAAATGGTGCGATAGAGGCATATCACATTTGCGATCGTCACCCGACAGAAATCAACCTCATAAGTGGACAAAACGCTAAATGGGTGCGTATAGAGGCCTATGGCGAAACTACAGAACTTCCAAATGTGTTACAAGTTATGGATACGGAAAGGCCTGAACAATACCGCGGAGTCAGTTATCTGGCACATGTAATCGAACCACTTCTACAAATGAGACGATATACAGAATCTGAGCTTTTAACAGCTGTAATTCAATCGTTTTTCACTGCATTCATTACCACTGAAGAATCACCGGATAAAGTTCCATTTAACGAAACGAGCGATGAAAAAGTATCATCAAGTCCAGATGATTATGAGTTAGGCGCTGGAACAGTAAATATTCTTAAGCCAGGTGAAAGCGTTACTTTTGGAGAACCCAAAAGACCAGCGAATGGATTTGATACATTTATGCGGGCCATTGCAGAACAAGTTGGAGCATCACTTGAAATACCTGCAGATTTACTATTAAAGTCATTTAACGCATCATATAGTGCGAGTAGAGCTGCTCTACTCGAAGCATGGAAGGCTTTTAAAATGCGCAGAGAATGGTTTGCATCAGATTTTTGCAAACCTGTGTATCTACTTTGGATGTGTGAGGCAGTGTCATCCGGTCGAATAAAAGCACCAGGCTTTTTCACAGATCCAATCATTAGGCAAGCGTGGTTAGGCTCAGAATGGATTGGACCATCGCAAGGTCAATTAGATCCAGTAAAAGAGATTACTGCAGAAATTCTGGCCATTGAGCAAGGTATTACTACACGAGAACAAGCCACTGTAAAAATGAACGGCGGTGATTGGAATGAGAATATGGATATTATTGCTCGCGAGAATGAAAAATTATCTCAATCTAGCATGAAAAACGAAATAGTCACAGAGGTTATAAAATCAATGGTTAAGGAGGGCACAGAAGTTGACAAAAAGTGAAGTGAAGCATCCAATCCTATTGGGACCACTTAATGCAAATAGTAATATCAATCAGGACAAAAAGAGATTCTGGAACATCGTGGTTAACGATACGGATGATGAAGCTGAAATTATCTTTTACGGTGAAATTGTATCAGCGAGGCCGACAGATTGGTGGAGTGGTGAACCAGTAAAAGGTAATTTTATATGTCCTGAAGAGTTTTTAGAAGATCTAAAACAAGTAAAGGACAAGTCGGTGATAAAACTGCGAATTAACAGTGTTGGTGGGGATTATTACACTGGCAAGGCGATTTATTCACAGCTGAAATCACTAAAGGCGAAAAAAATTGCAATCATTGATGGCATTTGTGCTTCTGCAGCAACATTTATTGCGATGGCAGCAGATGTCATACAGATGCCTGCTGGTTCTACTTTCATGATTCATGATGCGCTAGTTTTTCTGTACGGATATTATAATAAAGCTGGTTTGCTTGAACTTATTAAGATGCTGGATTCAGTAGCTCTAAGCGCCGCTGAAACGTATTCGAATAAGACTAAAATACCTGTAGAAGAACTCTTAACCATGATGCGAGAAGAAACTTGGATGACAGGTAGAGAAGCAGTAGAAAAAGGTTTTGCAGATGAGTTGATTTTTGAAAACGAAGAAATCAGTATGCAAATGTCAGCAGATCGTAAACATCTAATTGCAAATGGTGTTGAGCACAGTTTGTTAGGTTTCAAGAATATTCCAAAGAACATCCCAGTTGTTACTAACTCGGCTACGCCGAGAATTGTAAATATTGAACAAGGAGGAAAAAAGATGTTTAACACAGTAGAAGAGCTCAGACAGGCGTATCCTGATTTGGTGAATCAAATCGAGAATAGCGCTAAAGAATCTGGGAAAAACGAGGGCGTAGTCGAAGAGCGAGAAAGAATTAAAGGCATTGACGAAATTCAAAATCGAATTGGTGACAAAAACCTCGTTAACGAGTCAAAGTATGGTGACAAGATTTGCTCGGCGCAAGAGCTTGCATTCAATTTCATGAAAAAAGATGAGGCTGCAGGTTCGGACTTTCAGAATGCAAGAAAAGAAGAATTGAAAGCTGCTAATACCGACAAGGTAAAAGCAAGTGCAAACGGTGGTAATGAATCAGAAGATCCAGAAGGCAGTGTTAAAAATACTGATGAAGTAGCAATTGCAATGCTAGCTGGAATCTCAAATAAGGAGGTAAACAAAAATGCCTAAATTGTTGAATGAAACAGTTGGTGTTATGACGCCAGACAACCTGATTTACGACAGCAAACATCCACTCGATGTTAAGTCGGTTAAAATCAGATCAGGCCAAGGTTTATTAAAGCGCGGCACTATTTTATCGCTCTCAACGGGTGATGAAGGGGATGAAAATCATGTTGTTTTAGGCACGGCTGCTGTAGTTGATGAAATTCTAACTGCAGATGCAATCCTCTGTGACGATGTTGAGACAGGTGAAGTTGTTGGCTCAACTTTATTTGCTACAGCATATAGAAGCGGCCATTTTGCACGTAACTATTTAGCAGTTAAAGCTGCATACACACTTACTCAAGACGATGAAACAGAGCTTCGCAGCGGTGGCATCTTCTTAAGCCACACATTTTAATTTAGGGAGGTCCTAATGTCATTTAGCATTTATAAAACAAAGATCATGCTTCAAGCAATGGAGTTGATGATCAAGCGCGCAACTTTTTTAAGAGACAGATACTTTCCTCATAACAAAGCGACTGATCTCTTCCCAACAGAAGAGGTGCTGATTGAAATCCGTAAAGGAAATCGAAAAATTGCACCTGCAGTAATGCCAAGAAAAGGCGGCATTACTATGGAACGTGAAGGATATAGAACCGATCGTTATGAACCGCCATATATTGCGCCTCAGCGTGTGCTCACGATTGACATATTGAATAAAAAAGGCTTTGGCGAATCATTGTTTTCAAATATCACACCTGAGCAACGTCAAGCAGACATCTTGCGACAAGACTTAACAGAACTACAAGATCTAATCAGTGGCAGAGAAGAGTTCATGGCAGCAAGTGCGCTTCTGAACAATGGTTACATCCTAAAGCATTACGCGGATAGTTACGGTGCTGGCCACTTTGAAGAATGGGAACTTCGATTCTACGAGGGAAGCAATCCGTCAATTTATACACCAGATGTTGATTGGGATGAAGCAGAGGCTAAAATCATTGAAGACCTTGCAGCAATGATCAAAATGTTGACTACTAGAGGTCTTGCAGCAGAAGAAGCTCTTGTTGCAGGTGACGTCGCAGAAGTGATGATCAATAGCGCTAGAATCCAAAAGCTTTTTGATATCAAGAACATGAATTTTGGCAAGATTGAACCAATGGTATTGCCGAGTGGTGCTGCATCTCTTGGAAAAATCAACATTAATGGCAGAATGATTGAAATTCTAACGTATGACGAAACTTACGAAGATGAAACCACTGGTGAAAATGTACCGTTTATTACACCTGGTCACGTCATTGTCACTGCACCTGGTTGTGGTCGTACACTTTACGGTGCGGTTACGCAAATCGAGTCTGACGAATCTTTCCACACATACATGGGTGCACGTGTACCTAAGTATCTTTCAGATCGCAAAACAGAAACGAGAGAAATCAAAGTCACTTCTAGACCGCTGCTTATTCCAAAAAATGAAACGCCTTGGATTGTAGCAAAAGTCCTTAACGCTTAATAAGGAGGACCACATGATTAGAATCATTAACGGCACATATGGAAGGAGAGTCGGGAACAGAATTGTTCCCACTACTTCTGCAGATGGTGCTTTTCAACTGGAACCTGATAAAGAAGCTCGCCTTGTTAGTAGAGGTGTAGCAAAGTACGTTACAAAAAATAGTGCTGATGAAAATGTTGAAGAGTCTGAATTAACAGATGCAGGATCAAGTGCTAACAGTGAGTCTACATCTGATAAAAAAGCTACTTTAGAGGCACTTACACGAAAAGAGCTTGATAAAATGGCTAAGGAACTCGGCATTGAAAAACCTGAAAAAATGGCTAACAAAGATAAAGTCATTGATGCCATTATGAATGTGGATGATGAAATCATCGATGATGGTGATACTCCTCCAATGTTTAACGAAGAGGATATAGCGTAATGCGATCCTTTAAAGAACAACTTACCGCGGATCTAAATATATTTATGAATTTAGAGGAATTTGGCGTGTTAGTTGAAGTTGAAGGTACTGAAATTACAGCAATTGTTGATGATGACAAGCTTTCTGAACGTAAAGGTGGTGCAGAGATAGCAATTGGAGAATCTAGTATTCTTCTAATTGCTAAGACTGCAGACCTGCCAAAACGAAAAGGCAATGGTTCTGCGTTGAATGTTGATGGTAGAGAGTATACGGTCGACGATTGGCAGGAGAGCATGGGCATCTCTACAATTGCTCTCAGTCAAAGCATTTCTGCGTAGGAGGAGTTATGTCAGTAGTAAAGCATATCGACGATATAGTGTCCTGGGCGCAATTAAGCATATGTTCAAAGATTGAGTTTAAAAAGC
The DNA here is from genome assembly GCA_942493125.1 of Acidaminobacteraceae bacterium. Taxonomy (GTDB): domain Bacteria; phylum Bacillota; class Clostridia; order Peptostreptococcales; family Acidaminobacteraceae; genus Fusibacter_C. Next base: position 2,560,943 of record OW818667.1, read on the forward strand.
CTGATGAAGATGAGTCAGGAGCAAAATATGAGCCTATTTTTGTAAATCCTCAAACATTTGCAATTTATACGCCAACAAAGGACCGACTACCACCAGATTTAACTTATAACTCGCCTTCGCTATGTGTTCAACTGCAAGACGGTGATGAAGATTTGACAAAAAATAAAGGGCGCTTAAAAATAAACTTTGCGCTTTCTACTTGGAATCCAGGTCTTCATAAAAAAGGCGAGTTGTTTATCCCAGAAAAGGATGTAGAAGGTAAAATCTCATATACAAAGTGGGATGATCCAGCTGGTAAGTCTTTTCAGCGCCATTCAGAAGGATGGCGTGATGTATGGAATTTTGTTGATTTATGTACAGAAGTACTAAAAAAAACCAGTAGTATCGGCAATTTAAGGATTGCAAAAGAGGATGGTATTTCCTTCGGGTCTTATACGGAGGATGGCAACTATCTTGACTTTTATCCATATTTTTTGGCTTGGGTATCTTTTACGGTCGAGTACAAGATAAACAATGCCATTTTTGAACCATACTTGTGAGGTGTAAAATGAGAGAATACAGCTATGGTGCCTATGGACATATTGGCGACAGTGAGGTTAAGACGGCGATACTTGCCGGGACTGCACCAGTTTATATAGGCGTAGCAGCGATTAATCTAATCAGAGGATTTGAATCCTTAGAATTAGTAAATGTACCAATTAAAATTTCAAACTTTAATGACGCAAAAAATCAAATTGGCTTTACAAAGGACTGGTCATTCTTTACGCTTAGCGAGCCAATCAAAGCTCATTTCGACAACAAGCAGGGCAATGTAGGACCAATTTACATTATTAATGTACTTGATCCACTGACCATGAAAAAAGCTGTTGAAACAACAAAGGAACTTTTGTTTTCCAATGGATATGCATCTTTCATGAGTTCTTTGATAATTCTAGACACATTTGTGATCGAGGATAAAGTAGAAGGTGTTGACTTCAAACTTGAATATGACTTTTCAAAAGGCATGGTTAAAATTACTTCGTTAGACAAAGTAAATCCTCTTGTTGGATCCTTATCATCTTCTTTCTTTGAAGTTGATATTACGAAAGTCACTGAAGAGGAAATCATTGGCCTTGCAACAGAAGATGGTGAATTCGAAGGGATTGGAGCTTTACAACTTATCTATCCTAGATACAATGTTGTTCCAAATATTATTGCAGCCCCAAAATGGAGCAAGACTCCAGAGGTATATGCTGCTTTAGTCGAAGCGAGCAAGAAAATCAATGGGCACTGGGATGCCTTTGTATTTGCTGATATTCCAATTTTAGATGGAGCGGCTGTTGATACAATTGCAAAGGCACTTGCTTGGAAAAATGCGAAACAATACAACTCTGAGCGCGCAAAAGTTTTCTGGCCAATGTTTATGGATCCTGATGAAAACATCTTTCATTTGTCTACATTAGTAGCTGCAGAAGCACTTCGAGTAGATTTGAAACACAATTCAATCCCGTTTGAAACGCCAGCTGGCAAAAGCGTACCAGTTGTTAAGCAATATTTTGGTGACGCTGCAACAAGCAAAGGTTACGATCAACAAACAGCAAATCTTTTGGCAAAAGAGGGTATTACAACCGCAGTGTTTTGGAGTGGTAATTGGGTTATATGGGGTGATCATACTGCAGCATATAAATTCGATGAGAGCGAACCAAATGGGACGGCCATTGATCCAAGAGGTATTTTTGATTCGTCAATGCGTATGCTCATGCACATCTCAAATAGCTTTCAAATTGAATGGGGAATGCAAATTGATAAACCAATGACTCTTCAGTTAAAAGATACAATTATCAATCGAGAACAGGAGAAATTGGATTCGCTTGTAAGTATCGGAGCCTTAATAGGATCACCAGTGATTGCATTTCTTGAAGAATCAAATTCTTTAGAAGGCGTCGTAAATGGACGATTTATTTGGAATCTATCTGCAACACCAACGCCACCATTTAAGAGTGGATCACTGTATGTATCTTATACAGATGCAGGATTCTCATCATACTTTGGAGGTGAATAATGAGCGCTATTGAATTAAAAGGACCTGTTTCAGCAAACACAATCTATTCAGGCAATGAATTGTGTGCCAAAGATTCATCAGTACAGCTTCCAGCTGTGACACCTATCACAGCAGACTATGTTGCAATGGGAACCATGAATTTACCTGTTATTGGTAACATAGAATCAATGGAAATGACGATAACAAAGATTGGGACAGACGTAAATATGGCAAAACTCGTTCGTCCAGAGAAACAAGATATTGAAGTAAGATGGGTCCAGGAATCTGTTGGAAATGATGGATCTACAAAACTTGAAGGATGCAAAGCATTTTTAAGAGCGATTCCAAAAGGCATACCAGGACTTACAACAGAAATTGGCTCAGCAATGGAAAATGAAATCACGTATGAGGTAACGCGTTATCAACTTTTCGTTAATGGGAAAGAGCTCTTCTTGATAGATAGGCTAAGCCAGATCTTAAGAGTAGATGGCGAAGATTATTACTCGAAAATTAGAAGTCTATTATAAGCAAATCCCCTAATCGTTCTCGATTGGGGGATTTTAACGAAGGGATGTATGAAATGAGACAAAAACTAACACTAAAAAAACCGTTACTAATAAATGGCAACAATGTAAGTGAGCTTGAGTATGACGCAGATGAGATTACATCACAGCTTTTCGCTGAAGCAGACAGCAAAAAAATGCAAGCTGCATCTTCAAAATCGGGGAACATGGCAGGGGCTGTGGAGTTAGACTATAGTTTCCATCTGTATTTAGGTTTTGCAGCTATTATTGCTGTGGATCATAAAATTACAATGGAAGACCTTGAGAGAATCAAAGGACATGATCTCAAAGAGGTGATGAAAATTGGTAGAAATTTTATCTTGCGCTCGGAAGAGTCAGAGGAAAACGTATCAGAAGTGCAATCCGAGACTACGCCAGAGCCTTCAACACTTCAGTCAGAGACTTAGAATCAATTCCGTTAAAAAGATTCATAGAAGAATACTCAGAAGCAGTAGAAGAAGCAATTGAAGAGCAGAAAAGGGCGAAGAACAATCCAGTTCCACCTAAATATAAGCGAAGGAGGTAAGCGCTTTGGCAAATGGAAAAATGCTACAAGCAGTCATAAACATAGCAGGTCGCATAGATCCATCTTTAGCTAAGTCTATCAATCGTGCAAATGAACAGATTGGTGGAATTAATGTCACAGCGCTTGCAGCTGGAGCTGCCGTTGCTGCTGGTACTGTAGCTGCGGTTAAATTTGGTGTTGAAGCGACAAAAAGTGCATCGAAGTATGAAAAAGAAATGTCTAACGTGGCCACTCTTCTCGATGGCGATGTAAAAGGCAGAATTGAGGAACTTCAAAATGAAGTGCTGAAAGTCTCTAATCGTTCTGGCGTCGTGACGAAAGACTTAACTGATGGACTTTACCAGGTTATCTCAGCATTTGGAGATACAGAAGATAGTGCTAAGACACTTGAAATTGCATCAAAAGCGGCTAAGGCAGGCAATGCGACGACTACAGATTCAATCAATTTACTGTCAGCTGTTACAAAAGGCTATGGCGATACATCAGCAAAAGCACAGCAGAAGGCTGCAGACTTAGCTTTTCAGACGGTAAAACTTGGTCAAACTTCATTTCCAGAACTTGCTTCAAGTATTGGCAAAGTAATACCTCTAGCAAATGCAATGGGTGTATCTCAGGAAGAATTATTTGGTGCGACTGCAACACTTACAGGTGTGACAGGTAACACTGCAGAAGTAATGACACAACTTAAAGGTACGGTACAGGGGTTCTTACAACCTTCAAAGCAAATGTCAGAAGCCATTGAATCACTCGGCTATGAAAATGGTAAAGCTCTATTAGAATCAGAGGGGCTGCAAGGTGCGTTAGACCTTTTGATGGGGTCGGTAAAAGGCAATGAAATAGAGTTTTCAAATCTATTTGGATCCGTAGAAGCAAAAAGTGCGGTGCTCGCTTTGGCAGGTTCTCAGGCAGAAAATTTCACTGAGAAAACAAAGGCCATGTATCAAGCTACTGGAATTGCAGATAAAGCATTTATAGCTCAGACAGACAACCTAGAATCAGTTCTTGCTATGATGAAAAACTATGGAAGTAATTTTATGACATCGGTGGGTCTGAAAATCCTACCTATTGTAAAAGAACTGGCTGAAAAGGCTCTACCTGTTTTAGAAATAATACTTGTGTCATTAGCAGAAAGCGGATTCCCAGATATATTAATAGTTATTATTGATATGGTTTCTGAACTGTCTGATTTGATAACGTGGATTTCTAATACGAATGGCGCTTTTGAAACAATTGCAATTACGGTTGGCACGTTAACAGCACTTCTCATAGCATACAAAGTTCAGCAAGCTCTGACAGCATCTGGTACAACAATATGGGGACTTGTAGCAGGGGGCGCTGCCACAGCTACGACTGCTCTTGGCACTGCATTTGCATTTCTGACTTCGCCGATTGGACTTGTAATCCTAGCTATTGGAGCTGTAATAGCAATTGGTGTGCTACTTTATAAAAATTGGGAACAAATCATTTCGTTTGCTTCTGTTATGGGGGAGCGTCTTAAAGAGATCTTTACTGACATTGGTACAGGAATTTCAAATGCAATAAAATTGCCAGTGAATTTCATGATAGATCAACTCAATAGAGTAATTGAGGGTGTAAACAATATTGAGATTCCAGACTGGGTTCCCTCTATTGGTGGAAAAGGAATAAGTATTCCCTTTATACCTAAACTCGCAAAAGGTGGATTCACTGAAGGTGTATCAATTGCAGGTGAGGCTGGAACAGAAGCGGTTATCTCATTCGACAAGAAGCATCGTAAAAGCAATATAGACTATTGGAGAAAAGCAGGTGAAATATTAGGTGTTCTACCTAATGGACAAGATAAGATAAGTTCGTCAGCAAAATTGTTTAACCAGGAAGGCATATCATTATCAGAAATGAAGGGTTCAGGATCCGTAGTATATGACTTTAGCGGTATTAAATTTGCACCTCAAGTAGTCGTTCATGGTGAAGCTAACAAAAACGAGTTAATGCAGATTCTTAAAGAGTTTGAAGAAGAGTTTATGGACTTTTTAGAAGAGAAAATGCAAGCGCGGGAAGTGGGTAGATATGCCAAAGATAGTCCAGTTTATTAATTATACAACTAGAGAGGGTGACACGTTTGACGCGTTAGCCCTCTCTGTTTATAACGAAGAAAAAAAAGCACACTTAATTATAAAGGAAAATCCTCAGTACAGCGATGTTCTCATTTTCGATGCAAATGTACTTATAAAAATCCCGATTTTTGACGAAAGTGAGGCGCCTAAATCACTTCCACCATGGAGGCAATAATGAAACTTCTATATAACGGCGTTGATATTGCCAACAAAGTGAAAATCAGTAAATGTATCCATGAGATGTATTGTGAAGGTAAAAGTGACCAACTTACCCTTAAAATGACTGACAATGATGGCTATTGGGATGATTGGTCTCCAAAGACTGGGGACACATTAGCTATCGTAGAAGATTCAGCAAAGACAGGTATCATGCACATTTCAAGGATAACGCCTTCAAGTGGAGAAATATCAGTGGTAGCACTTTCAATTCCAAATGCAGGGTTAAATAGACATACTAAGGCTTGGGAACAGGTTAAATTCACTCAAATATGCACAGACTTATCTCAAATACATGGTCTTTCTCTTAAAATTTACGGAGAAATTGAGCGTGTTTTTGATTATGTTGAGCAGGATAATCAAACAGATTTTGAGTTTCTACATCAAATATGTGTCCTCGAGGGATGTTCATTTTTAGTATTTGATATGACTCTTATTGTATATAGTCAAAGCTATTTAGAGGGGATGAATGCAATTTCAAGCATCAAAGTGACAAAAAGCGATCAGTTTGAGTATGTTGACGCATCATCATCAGAATATGGATCATGCGAAGTGAGAATAGGCAAATTTTATGGGAAATATTCTATAAAGGATGGCAGCACTTATATTCCAACTAAAAGATTTAAGGTAAGCAGTAATGCTGAGGCACTTCGGTATTCCAAAAACATACTAAGAGATGTGAACAAAAGAAGTCGGAGTGGCTGGTTTAAAAAGGGTAGCTTATTAGAATTTGCTCCAGGTAGTGTTTTATGCCTAAGCACAGAGCAACGTAAGTCTTGGGATTCTAAGGTGTTCATTACTAGGATACGAAATGATTACGTGAACAAAGAATGCAAAGTCTTTTTTAGAATACCTTTGGAGGGATATTGATGGCTAGATTAGAAAAAGGAATCATTGTTTTAGTCGAAAATAATTTGGCAAGGGTGCAAAATATTGCTAGACCTCATCATGTGTCTACACCAATTGTGGTACCGTGGTCACTTAGAGGAACAAGGGGAAACTTAGAAGTGGGCACAGAAGTAATCTATTCTGTGTTTGAGGACAACACTGGAATCTTGCTCTCGAGATCAGATGGAGAAGTTTATGGACTTGGTGAATAGGATGTGATTTTATGGCAGTAATTGCTACATGGCGAGATAAAAAGTGGGAAATATCACCTCAAAAAATTCTAGCATTTAACAAACTTTCCACATCCTTTGCGGTTAAAACTGAAACGAAAACAACAAAGGATGGAAAGGAAGAGAAAATCATAAAAGGATTAGATCTCATACCATTGAGTTTTGATATGAAAATAAGTGATGCAATCGGCATAGATGTTTTAAAAGAGATTGAATCGTGGAAAGATCTTGTTGGCAAAACGGGTTCTTTCAATCTTGGAGGAAAGCGCTTTTTAGCAGAAGTATATATGCTCAATAGTGTCAGCATAGATGAAATTGAAGTAGATGGACTTGGACGTACAAGATCTGCTACTATTTCTTTTTCATTTGTTGAAGCTGAAACAAAAAAAGTTGAAGTTACATCAAAAGCTGGACCGACTTCAAAAGAGAAAAGAAGCAAAAAAATTGTAAACTCACAAATCATTAGTTCAACTTCGATTGTAACGAGTGTTTAAGGAGGGGCCATGAGAGCATTTGGTAATGGTAATCCAGAAGTATGTGCGTCAAATTTACTTAAAATTAGTCGTGGTGAAGTGCCATTTGAAAGAGTGAAAGGCATTGACCGCAGAGTGATCGATCTACCGATAGAGCAAGCAAAGGCAGAAATAATTGAAGATTCAAGATGGACCATAAGCACATATGAGCCTCGAGTAAATATCCTAAGTATTTCAGTAGACGATGATCCTACTACGTCTTTGTCTATCAATGCGAATCTATCAATCAAGGGAGAACAGCTATGAGCTATGATTTTATAGATATTGATGCAGAAGAATTATACAACGACTTAACTCAAAAACTTGAAGTAGCAGTACAAGAACCACTTTATCCTGGTGATGAAAGAAAGATCTTTGGAGAGGCAATGGTATCTGTTATTCTTGCATGTAATGCAAAAATGAATGATAGTGCAAAACAAAGGTTACTTAGATATGCGAGACGAACAGCGTTGGATGCAATTGGTGAACGAGTTGGTGAGTCGAGACTTGTAGCAACGTCATCATCGACGATTTTGAGACTTGCAATTCAGTCTGTATTACCAACTAACGTCATTATTCCAAAAGGTGTCAGAATTACAGCTGATTCAGAAGCTTACTTTGCAACTGTGAAAGAGGCAGTGATTACTGCCGGTAATCTGCATGTTGATGTCGAAGCAAAGTGCACGACACCTGGAAGCAAGTATAACGACTTTCCAATAGGAAGTGTTAAAACGCTTGTTGATTTAATCCCTTACATTAGCAGTGTAAGCAATCTTACAATTTCGAGTGGCGGAGATGATGGAGAGCCCTATACAGACGAGGGCGACAATAGTTATCGAGAAAGGATTCGGTTAGCACCAGCAAAATTTTCAACCGCAGGAACTGAAAGTGCATACGAATTTTATGCAAAGTCAGCAGATGTTACTGTAGGAGACGTCAAAGTATTTTCTCCAACAGAAGGCGTAACAAAAATTATTCTACTTCTAAAAGATGGAAACATACCATCTGGGAGCGTAATAGAAAAAGTTGCCAGTGTAGTTACAGATCCAAAAATAAAGCCGTTGACTGATCATATTATTGTTGAGGCACCTTCAGAAGTTCTGTATGATATAGAGCTGCATTATTATGTAAGAGCTGAAGATGAAGGTGATGCAATCAGCAACATCGAGGGAGAAGGTGGCGCGATTGAACGTTATATCGCTTGGCAATCCGCTGCATTAAAAAGAGACATCAATCCGGATGAACTCAAAAAGCACATATTATCACCGTCATGGTCAGTAAATGGCATTGGAGCAAATAGAGCAGAAATTACACTGCCTTTGTATCAAGTGATTGGAATAGATCAAGTAGCTCGATTCAGCGGGACTATTTCAGTTACTCATGAGGTGATTTAATGAAACTTGATGATTTAGATTTTGTAAAATTAATTCCTGAATTCATGCGCGATGATGAAGCAATCAAAGTATTTGCTGAGGTGCTTAACGAAGTTTCTCATAAAATCGCACTAAAATGTCAGACTTTGGGCACCTGGAATCATATAGATGAATTGTCAGTTGAAGAGCTTGACGAACTCGCTTGGGAACTGAATATTGATTGGTACAATAAAAAGTCTTCAATCGAAGTTAAGCGTGAAATTATAAAAAACTCTGATCTTGTACACTCTAGAAGGGGAACAAAATGGGCAGTTGAGCAACTTGTTAAATCCTATTTTGGAAGCGGAAAGGTCCAAGAATGGTATGAATATGACGGAGCGCCATATCGATTTAAGGTAATTACATCAAATGCTGAAATCACTGAGACACTAATGCAAGAGTTCTTAAGAGCAGTTGAGAAATCAAAAAACGTCAGAAGCTGGCTTGAAGCTGTGACAATTGAGCTTGGAAGTAGCTTAACAATATATACTGGCATTGCTTATCACATAGTTACTAAAGAAACACATATTGTAGGGGGTGAACTAATTTGATGAATAGCATAGTAACAAACAAAGGTAACGCACTCCTTGCAAAAGGCTTGACTGGAATACCGATAGAGTTTTCAAAAATCGCACTGGGAGATGGCAACTTAGGTGCTATTGATCCTAAGGAACTGAACAATATCATTTCTACAAGAGTAGAGTCTGCAGTCTCAAGCATCAATTTAGAGGGCGAAGGAATTGCCTCAGTAAGCGCTGCTTTCAGTAATGAAGCCTTAGAAGTAGGTTTCTACTATAGAGAATGCGGTTTGTTTGCGATTGATCCAGATGAAGGTGAGATACTTTATTCCTATGGAAACGCTGCAGAATATGCAGAATATATTGCGCCTACTGGTTCATCAACACTGATTGAAAAAGTGATTAAACTTGTACTCACGATGGGCGACGCTGTAAATGTCATTGTAGAGCTTTCCTCAGATGTTGTTGCTACGAGGGATTATGTAAATCAAGAATTCAACATGATTACACCTGAATTTATTCTTGCTAAAATCAAGACTGTAGATGGATCAGGCAGTGGATTAGACGCTGATACGGTTAAGGGTTATGTCCCATTAAGCTCGGAATCCTATACTGCAGCAGATGTTCTTGCTAAGCTTTTGACTGTAGATGGTCCGGGTAGCGGACTTAATGCTGACTTACTTGATGGGTTATCTATTCTTGATATAGGGGCTATGAATAGTATAACAAGTTATGGCTCTACCTCAGACCCCAATACACCAGTGGCGCCATTTATATTAACAAATCATGCTAATGGTCCGGTTGCAGCTACATTTTTCTATATTATGACTGTTGGATATGGAGATATATATGGTGCAGTTACCCAGAACTTTATGCAATTAGCGATCCCATATAATTCAACTAACACTATGTATTACAGATATCGCGCCGCTAGTGTTTGGGGACCTTGGCTACAAGTAGCAAGGACAGATTCACCAGCTTTTACTGGAAACCCAACTGCACCTACTCCAGTAATAACTGACAATGATACATCGATAGCAACAACAGCTTATGTGCGATCACAAGAGCTAAAGGGTCAAGTAACGGTTACTAACACAGGTTGGGCAGCCAGCTCAATTCCTGGATATGTGTTTAAGCAAGCCCCAATTGCAGGAGTAGCTGCAGCAGACTATCCTAGTGGCGGTTTTATTGGGGCATCATTCCCAATTGCAAAAGCGGCTGGCATTGAATATGTGGAATGTTATGCAGGAGGCATTGTGCTGGCTGGTACTAGCGTACCTACAGGTAGTGTAACATTTGATTATGTTATAAGAAAGGCGTGATGGCATGGCTGTAGGAAAAACAAATATAGGTGGCAGTGAAAGCCTGGACATAAAAGGAGTGTTGGGCGGATTTGTGGATGCGGCATACTCAAATACCACTAAGATAACAAAAACCGGTAAAGGTGTCTTGACTAGTATTACATCAGTTGTCGGTCAAGTACAGGGAGCTATTTGGGTAGATGGCGTTTTAAAATGCAATTTTATTATTCCATCTGGAAACCTAATGATAGCCTGCTTGATACCATATACCACAAGCCTTGAAATCAAGACCAACAATGCAAATGCGTTTTTTGCAAGCTTTAGCACCGGTAGCACTGATTTAAAGAAGGGTGTCCCAGTTATTGACAAGTATAACTATACAACAACTGTAGCTACCAGTTTGATACAAACGGTGTCCGGAAAAGGTTTTGTTCATGCTATTAAATCAACAGGAAATGGTAGAAAACTGGTCTTAGATGGAGTTACTATTATAGACTATCAAGTAGGCGTTGATGTAGTAGGAACAATGCTTAGGTTTAATTCATCTTTAAATTATTACTCAACATACGCTTTTGGAATAACAGAACAAGCTATGTATACACTAGATTAATAAGGAGGCTTTATGATAGTCATATATGAAGATCCGCAGTATGAAATGCCAGATGGTACAATATGGCACTTAACTGTATTTGACACCATGGTTTTAGATTTAGATGGTCAAATAGTAAATTGTCATTCTATGGTAAGGGTACCAAATGCGGAAGAGTTAGCGCAAGCCGAGGTTGATAAAGTGAAGCAGGAGAGAATTTCTTATCTAAAAGAAACAATCGGGAATAAGAAATTACTGGATATGGATTGTACCATAGAGCAGACCGAATTAAGAGATCTGTTAGGTTTATAAAATCAAACTTAAGGGGGGTATATGGACGTAACGTCTTTGATACTTGTAGGCCTTTTTGGTTCCGGCGGTGTTGTGGCACTCATAACTATTTTGTTACAACATCGCCAGCGTATGTTGGAATTGGAAATGGAAAAGGTAAAATCTGAAGCTAAAGATAAAGAACACGATGTCAAGATCAGACAAATAATTGTCGGAAAAGTTCCTCTGGAGCATCATCCACTATTCGCCACAATTGATGAAATTGAATTTTACTTTCTAAGATCATTTAGTTTACCAGACTTAGGAAGGACTATCATCATAAGAGAAATGTGCGTGAATATGCTAAGAGCTTGGCGATATGTAATAAAAAATTATGCCATAGAGGCACAGGTGTGCTTTGATAAGTGCAATTTTAAGCATTTTGGAAATTGTAATAAATCTGAAAATATGTTCAGTAAAATGTTAATTGAAGGCACCGAAAGATATTCCACTAGTTGGGATATGTCAAATAAACATGATGTGTTTGGTAAATTAGCATACGATCCTGAATCATTGGCTACAATGCGTGTGTTTATTCCAATATTCCAGTCGTGGCATCGTTCAAGAGAGGAAGTTGTTAGATTAGCATCTCATGAAATACCAGGTTCAGGACTAAACGTCGATTGCCATGGTGATTGGTGGGATGTAATGACAATATATCAATATGCTTTTGTACAAATGAAGTATGATGCTTTGAATGCAATGCACGCATTAAACGGTGAGCTGACAGGAAAAAAGTTCTTGGGCATTACTGTAGGTGATTTCCCACACAAATAGATTTGAAAGGATGATATGATGAAATACTTACTCATAGGTGATGCAGGCCACAAACTGGATACCGCTGGCAAGCGGACACCTAGATTTTTAGATGGCACACAAATAAGAGAGTACGAGTTTAATAGGCCGGTAGTCGACAAGATGCTGGCATTAGCGTCCAAGTACGGCATCGAGACGTTTGACACGGCACCGGAGCACAAAGAGGTATCACTTAAGGTCAGGACTGATCGGGCCAACAAAGCGGCTAAAGACTTTCTTGCAAAAAATCCAGACGGTATTGTACTCTTTGTATCCGTGCATTACAATGCACATCGAGAAACATGGGACGGATCATTGGCTGAAGGCATTGAGACTTACCACATGCCTGGCAGCGTAAAAGGCAAGTTACTTGCTGAGTCGGTGCATGCTGAGATAATCAAGGGCACTAAGCAAGTAAACCGAGGAATAAAAACCGCAAATTTCGACGTTTTAGTTTATACGACTATGCCGGCAATCCTTTGTGAGTTTGGCTTTATGGATGATCCATATGAGGCTAAGCGAATGAAGGATTTTGCATTTCAAGAGGAATGTGCTCGCGAGGGCATTGATGGTGTACGCAAGTACCTAGGCATCTACTCAGAGCCTCAATCAAATCTAGAGATGGATAAACTACGAGAAGATAACAAGTCGCTCTTGGCTGAACTATCAAAATACAAAGATGTGATTAGCCAGATTGCTTCTATTACTAAGGGGGTGTAGTATGGACTATTTCAAACCAATTGATCCGGATATGTCACATATGATCAAGGCAATCCAACGTAAGTTTGGCATCACAGTGGATGGCTCTCAAGGTCCTCAAACACTAGCGACTATATTCGAGGCGCTCGGTTGTGCTGAGTACCCTTACACTTTTAGCGCTTATGGTGCCGACATCACTGTAATGTATCCGAATCAGCTGAGAGTAGCACACGGCCAGGGAAAAAGCATCAATCAGTTTTACCAAGGATCTAGTGGCCAATATAATAATGGCAAGCAAATTGGATCTCTGGCTATGGATAAGGGAAAGGTCTTGTACGATCAAGCGTGTCACTCATGGATGCACGCAGTAGGTTGTGAAGCTTTTCCTGAGGGCGTAATCTTTCTCACCAAAGATGGAAAGGTAAAGTATGAACGTGCTCGGTACCTTAAGGATATCAGTACGCCTCTAGGTGAGATCGTATGGCTGGTAGGCGGATGCTCTGGCGGTAAAAACTGGAATCCTCCAGCTGAGGGCTTTAAAAGAAATATCTGTTCAGACGGCAAAGTCAGAGATTACTCTGACGTACTTAGATTAGCGTCAAGAGTCAGCATCTTCTATAAAGCGGGCATGATGTATAGAGTCGCCCATCCAGGCATCACGATGAAGGGTCTAGACGCTTTGATCGTAAATAATCTCGGAGGTGATCCAAATCTCATCATCCATTTAGATGGTGGCACACCTTATGCAAAAAATTTCACCAAGGCATCCGGTACAAAGAGCGTTTTCAATGCTCAGTACCCACAAAAAGCAGTACTGTACTGTGAGAAATAGGGGGCACATATGATAAGTGAATTACTAAAAACATTCTGGCTCGACATTTTAATTGTTCTGGTTTTTATTCTCGTAATGATCGTGCTACTAAGAAAGAACAGGGCCGATCTGGTAAAGAAAATTATATTTGCATTAGTCGTCCAAGCGGAACAAGTACTTGGTTCAAAAACCGGTGAAGAAAAGTATGCGCATGTAATTTCAGAAATTTATGCGAAGCTTCCGCTTATTCTTCGCCTCGTGTTTACGCGTGACGACTTTGATCACTACATCGAGGAATGCGTCGATAAGTTAAAAATAAAACTTACAGACGGTAATATTGACCTGTTAACTTATGCTGAAGAAGTTAGAAGTAAATAGCCATAAAATCAATGAGCGGTATTGTCCGCTCATTTTTTTTCATTTATTTCTTGAAAAATAGAAATGAATATTTGCTTGAAAATTTTGTAGAAATGCAAAAATCATATGCAAGTAGATGATTCTGATTAAGCATATATGTAATTATTTGGGATATAAATGAAGTAGATAAATATAATTAAAGTATGATATAATAATATGAAAACATGGAGGTGGCTATTATGTATGATGTATTTTATGTTGCTGCATATGCTATAAATCGTGCAATTGAAGTTGGTTCTCCAATAAGTAATCTCTCATTACAGAAGATTTTATATTATATTCAAGCTGCATTTTTAGTAGAAAAAAACGAAGTTGCTTTTAGTGAACCTATTTTGGCGTGGAAATATGGACCTGTAGTAGAATCAGTTTATCATGAATATAAAATTCATTCCAATTCTTGTATAGATAGAAAAATAGTATCAAGACAATATTTTGATTTTGATTCTGAAGACTATTTTATTGTGCAAAAAATAGATTTGGATAATGAAATAGAGTCTGCAGATATGATGATTTTTAATAAAATTATTGATTCCAAGTGCAAAATCAATCCATTAAAGTTAGTACAACTTACTCACGAAGAACAACCTTGGAAAGAAGCAAATTTAAATGGCAATACCATAATTGATATTGATAGTATTAGAAATTATTTCGAAAGGCATAAAGATAAATTATGGACATAAAGGAATATCTTGATAAAGTAAACGACTTGGAAGTTGAAGATGTAATTTCAATGAATCCATCTTTAATATTAGAGATGACAAATTCACTATACAAAGACAATCAACGACATAAATATTCAGATATTCTTTCCTACATAATAAGCTTTGAAAACAATAATACTCAAAATACCGCAATAAATGAGGACTTATTATATTTATCTATTAAGTTAGGAGCTATACAAACCTATCTTGAAAGTATAAAAAATGAAAATTCTAATAAATTATTGAAATTGGTTGATCATATTGAGTTAGAAATTAATCGAAAAGAATATTTCGAAGCGATGACAAGCAAAAAATATAATGTAATGAGTAAGAGTTTTGTAGATAAAATTGAGGAACATAAAAGCAATTTAGAAGTTTTAAAGTCAGATGTGAATAAAGAACAATCGCAGTTAGATAAAATGAAAGAGTCCGTAACAAATGCTACAAAATCAATTGAAACTGTACAAAGTCAGTCTAATGAAACGACTAAAAAAATTAATGATGTTTATGTGCAATTTATAACAATTTTAGGAATTTTTACAGCCATTGTATTTGCCTTGTTTGGTGGAATATCATCGATGGGTGAAATAGTAACATTATTTTCGAACTCATCTATAAGTATTTATAAAGCTACTACAATAATTTTATTATGCTCAGCAACAATGCTTAATACACTTTATTTATTTGTCTATTTAATTGGAAAATTAATTGATAAACCAGTTGGTTTTCAATGTAAAGGTAGTCATGTGTGTAAATGCGAAAAGGTAAAATTAAGTTGCAGAATAAGAAATAAACATGGAGTTTTGTTGTACATAAACAGAACAATAGTGATTATTTCAACAATTATAGTTTTAGCATACATCGCGGATAGTAATCAACTAATCACAAAAATAATGGATGGGATAATGAGAAGTAGTAAATAGTAAATAATTTTTCTATTAGAAATTGAAAACTAAACCAAAATAAAAAGCGTCCATAAGGACGCTTCGTTTTTTATTTCCCATCATTTTCCCACTAAAATTATGACAATTTACAAAATATTATAATATTATACATGACATAGAATGTTGAAATTCAAACAAATGAAACGCTACAAGGAAATATGAAACGATTTTTTTGAAATCCGTTGGTTGGAGGTTCGAACCCTCTTGGGTGCACCAATACATAGAAGCAAAAAACAAAATAGTGCATCAATGCTATGACTTTTGAAAGTCAACATTGATGCACTATTTTTTTCGCTTATTGTTGACATATGTCGGAAACGGCGTATAATTTAGTTGTAACCGACATATGTCCGAAACCTTAGGAGGAATTATTATGATCATTGCATTACCAGTAGACGAAAATAAGTTGGAATCCACAATCTGTATTTCATTTGGAAGAACCCCTTATTTTTTAATTTATGATACAGAAACGGATACGCACATATTTATCGAAAATCTTGCGGCTGATAGTCAAGGTGGCGCAGGGATAAAAGCTGCACAAACCATAGTCGACCAAAAGATAGGGGCGTTAATCACGCCAAGATGTGGTGAAAATGCAGCTGAAGTATGCAGTGAAGCAGGGGTTAAGCTGTATCAGTCACGCGGAAATTCCATTGCCGAAAATATCGAGGCATTCAAGAATAGTCAGTTGTCGATCTTAAATGAAGTGCATGCAGGTCTACACAAGCACTAGTGAAAATTTGGAGGGCTGTATGAAAATCGCAGTACTTAGTGGTAAAGGTGGTACTGGAAAAACCTTAGTCGCTGTCAATTTGGCATCCGTCTCAGCTCGATCCATCTATGTGGACTGTGATGTAGAAGAGCCAAATGGCGCTCTTTTTTTCAAACCAAAAGCTATAGAAGAAACACTTGTTTCTGTAAAAATACCGGTTGTTGATCACGAAAAGTGCACTGGATGCCGTAAATGTGTTGATTTTTGTAAATTCAATGCGCTGGCATTCATCAATCATAAGGTTAAAGTCTTTGACACAATCTGCCATTCATGTGGTGGCTGTTCGTTGGTATGTCCAGAAAATGCAATCTATGAAAAGGATAAAGTCATAGGGACTGTTGAAGAAGGCTATTCTGAAGACGTTAAAGTGATTACTGGCAAACTGATCACAGGTGAAGAAACAGGCGTCCCAATTATCAAGAATCTTTTGGAACGCATCAAGGATGAAAAAGTGACGACAATTATCGACTGCCCTCCAGGAAGCTCGTGCATGGTCATGGAGAGCATCAAGGATGCCGATTATTGCATACTTGTGGCAGAACCTACTGCTTTTGGCGTTCATAATCTGACAATGGTCCATGAACTTGTCAGACTATTTGAAAAACCATATGGTTGTCTACTTAACAAATGCTTGGAAGGCGTTAATCCATCAGAGACATTCTGCGAGGAACATAACATACCAATTATTGCAAGAATTCCTTTCGATCATCAATTGGGCAGTCTCAATTCAAACGGGGAAATCGTGTCGCGCAATGATTTGCATTATAAAACGCTCTTTGAAAATCTCTTTGAATCGTTACTATCTGACATAATGGAGGGGCGCTTTAGATGAAACAACTACTCATATTGAGCGGAAAGGGTGGAACCGGTAAAACGACGATTGCGTCGGCCTTCATTGAACTATCTCAAGCGAAAGGCTTTGCAGATTGCGATGTCGATGCACCAAACCTTCATTTGATTCATAGAGATTTTGAGACAGAAAGAAATCTCGACTATTTTGGAATGGATAAAGCGTTTATTGATCCAGACAGATGTATCCACTGTGGTATATGCATGGACAACTGTCGTTTTGAAGCGATCCATAATCATAAAGTGGATGCTTTTGGTTGTGAAGGGTGTGGCGTATGCGAACTGGTATGTCCTGTGGATGCGATTCAAATGGTTCGTGAAAAGGCTGGCGATCTTACAGTGCTTGAAGGACAATCGATCTTTTCAACGGCAAAGCTTAAAATGGGAAGTGGTACAAGTGGTTTGCTCGTTTCAGAAGTCAAGAAAAAACTCAAAGAAGCGATTGTCGATTCAAAACAGGAAGTCCCACTGGTGATCATCGATGGTTCTCCTGGTATCGGATGCCCAGTTATTTCGTCCATAAGTGGCGTAGATATGATACTGATTGTCACTGAACCATCTGTTTCCGGTTTTAGCGACATGATACGCATCATAGAAACGGCGAAGATTTTTAAACCTAAGTTAGCCGTATGTATCAACAAGTACGATACGAACCATTTTTTATCAGAGAAAATTGAAAATTATTGCACCCTAAACAAGTTGCGGTTTTTAGGTCGTATTCCTTATGATACGCAGGCGGTAAATGCGATCAACAAAGGGGTGAGCATCATCTCAAAACCATCTGCAGCGGGCGAGGCGGTTAAGCGGGTTTATGAACAAACGATAGAAATATTATTTGACGAATCAAGTGAAACATTATTTAGAATTAACTCGAAATAAATTTAATGTAATAAAAATTTGAGGAGGATTTTATATGAAAATTGCAGTAGCAAGCAATGGAAATCAAGTAACGGAACATTTTGGACACTGTGAGTTTTTCCATATTTTCCATACGGAAAATAAAGCCATCGTAAGAACTGAAAGTGTAGCAAATCCAGGTCACAAACCAGGATTTTTACCAAATTTTCTTCATGATCTAGGTGTTATGGTGATTATTTCTGGTGGAATGGGTGGCGGTGCAATTGATATATTTAATGAAAAGGGCATCGAAGTGATCATTGGCGCAACTGGCGTTTCTGAAAATGCTGCGAAATCTTATTTAGCAGGGAATCTAAAATCAACGGGTTCAGTGTGTCATGATCATCAACATCATGATTCATGTAACGAATAATCACAAAAATAAGAGATCTCTCAAATTGAAACTTGAGAAATCTCTTTATTATGGTATAACTATGGAAATTGCATAATTACTTTTTAAGTTGCAAAATTCCGTTTATCGAAATTGACAATGGCTCAATCAAGCCGTTTTGATAAATGAAATTCATACAATTTGGAATTATGCAATTTCCTTAACTAGGTAATTTAATCTTCGTCCTCGACGGACCATACTTTCCATACATTACCGACAAGATCAGGACCTGGTTTAAGTGTTTTTTTGCCTGGGTACCAACCAGATGGTGTGGCTTCAGTACCACCAGATTCTCTAACAAGCTGAAAGGCTTGGATCTGTCGAATCGTTTCAGAAACGTTTCTCCCTACAGGAGGGGTTAAGACTTCATAGCCTTGAACATTGCCATCGGGATCGATGATAAATCGACCGCGCATTTCCACGCCAGCCTCCGGATCATAGATGCCATAGAGTGTGCCAACACCGCCCCCAGAATCGGAAAGCATAGGGAATCTCACACCGCCGTCAACCATTTTTGAAAGCTCATGGTCGTTCCACATTTTATGGACGTAGATGCTATCGACGCTGACCGAGAGTACTTCAACGCCTAGTTCTTGAAAGCGAGGGAGTTTATCTGCAACTGCAGATACTTCAGTCGCTCAAACAAATGTGAAGTCGCCTGGATAGAAACAGAGTACGACCCACTTGCCAATAAATTCTGAGAGTTTAAAATTTTTAAAACCACCTTGGTAATAGCCAGCGAGTTCAAAATCTGGTGCTGGTCCGCCTACTTTAATCATGGATTTTACCTCCTGTTTTTCATTTCTTGAATCTTCTACTAATGGTGATGCTTGAACGATGGACGATTTTGGTCTAACACATCCGGGCTTAAAATCAGTTGGCAATAGATTCACCTCCTCTGTATAGGTACGTTGCGTTTGTACCCAAAGTAAAATGGATTTAAACGAAAGTGAACCATATATTATTGACATATATCGGATTCGACGTATAATGAAGGAAATTGCATAATTACCGAATACGTTTCGGAATACAAGCATATACATGGCAACAATTGCTTGTTTACGTTTTATTTGTATGAGGATATCATGGAATTGGAATTATGCGATTTCCCAAATGAAGGAAATTGGAATCATACATTTGAAGTGACTTTAAGAACATAATGAGGAGGACGTAAAACATGGCAAGACCTAGAAAATGGCGAAAAGTATGTTGCATGCCAGATAATGATCGATTTGGACCGTTAGGTTCGTTTATGAATAGCGAAGACTTTATAATCATGAGTATAGATGAGTATGAAACGATACGATTGATTGATCTGGAATCTTTTACACAAGAAGAATGTGCGGGGCACATGGGGATAGCAAGAACGACTGTTCAAGGAATCTACAATGACGCTAGAAAAAAACTGGCGGATTCGCTTGTGAATGGAAAAGTCATGCGCATTGAAGGTGGCGATTATGTTCTATGTAGTGGTCACGACCGAACTTGTGGATGTGGCGGTTGCCGCGGCAACAAATGTGGATATGACAACATAAATGACCAAATTGAAGAGGAGATAATCAATGAGTGAACAATGTAATCAAAGCTGTAGTAGCTGTGGTGAAGAATGTAGCACCAGAAAAGAACCAAAGACTGATTTTACAGAGAGACTACATGACATGAGCAGCATCGGAAAAGTGATTGGCGTCGTTAGCGGTAAAGGTGGCGTTGGAAAATCACTTGTGACTTCTTTGCTCGCTGTGACAATGAATCGAAGAGGGCATCATGTGGCTATCATGGATGCCGATATAACAGGCCCTTCTATTCCAAAAGCTTTTGGATTGAAAGGCAGCACATCAGGCAACGAATTTGGCATTTATCCAACAAAAAGCAGAATGGGCATCGATGTCATGTCGATCAATTTACTACTAGCTAATGAATCTGATCCAGTTGTCTGGAGAGGACCAATCATAGCCAACACCGTTAAACAATTTTGGTCTGAAGTCATTTGGGCTAATGTGGATTATATGTTCATCGATTTACCACCTGGAACAGGCGATGTCCCTCTCACGGTTTTTCAATCAATTAAAGTGGATGGCATTGTCATCGTAACATCTCCACAGGAATTAGTATCAGTCATTGTATCAAAAGCGGTGAAAATGGCTCAGATGATGAACATCCCAATCATCGGCATCGTAGAAAACATGGCGTATTTTAAATGTCCTAACTGTGACGAAGAACATGCAATCTTTGGAAAGGGCAATATTGAAAAAGTAGCGACAAAATACAATTTGGACATCATCGCAAGAATTCCCATCGATGCAAAGCTAGCAAAAGCATGTGACAATGGCATGATAGAGCTATATGATGGCAATTGGATTGACGGCGTTGCCGAGACACTGGAGCAGTAGTTATCGTTCATCACCAATACCTATGTTTATTTTGGGAGGAAAAGTTATGTCATACAGTCCATCATTAGGCAGTAGCATAAGTAATACGCAAATGAGAACCCCGAGAAATATTTCAACGGTTTCGGGAATGTGCGCCGTTTGTACGGTAAAATGCTTGGGAACCTGTGAAATTGGTCACTCGGCAGTTAGAGGTTCTGAGGCGATTTATCCACATTCGGCTGATGTGAATCAATTTGGTTCTGAAAAAAATTACCCGATTGATTTTTCTCATTTAAATATCAATGGTCGCGTATTTGGTGTTCAAGGCACCGTTGAAAGTGTAGATGAAGCGACGTTTCCAAAGGCCAACATTGAAACGCATTTTGGCAAGCTTCACCCTGTCAAATTGAAAGCGCCGTTTATTTTGCCTGCTATGGCAAAGCTCAATTGGAAAGATTACTTTTCTGGCGCTGCCCTCGCCGGAGTTTTAGCTGTCATAGGTGAAGATGTCGTGGCTAAGGATTCACTCCTTGTACTCGAATCGGGAAAAGTTGTGGATTCTCCTTTATTGTCACAAATGGTCGAAGCATTTAGGTCGCATCAAGACGGTTATGGCGATATCGTTGTACAGGCAAATGAAGATGATGAGCGTCTTGGTGTCCTAGATTATGCCATCAAATACTTAAATGTCGAAACTGTTGAACTCAAATTTGGTCAGGCGGCTAAGGGGATTCAAGGTATGGGACGCCTCAAAACCATAGAAGAAGCAATGCGTCTCAAGCAGATGGGGTATTTGGTTTTTCCAGATCCAACCGATGAAAATGTGAAAGCCAATTACGAAAAGGGTATTGGGCTGACTTTTGAAAAAGTAGGTAAGTTACCTGTTTGGAATGAAACGCATCTGCTCAAAAGAGTGAATGCTTTAAGACAGTTAGGTGCAAAACGCATCTGTTTTAAAACAGGCCCATTTGATACGAGAGACTTGATGCATCTTTTGAAAATTGCGTCTGTAGCTGGTGTTGATCTTGTAACGTTTGACGGTGCAGGTGGCGGAACGGGCAACAGTCCGGCAAAAATGATGAACGAATGGGGCATTCCAACGATTCAGCTAGAAGTCTTGGTCAACGACATACTCAGAAAACTCGTTTTGCTTCGATATGATGTGCCGCAAGTGGCAATAACTGGTGGCATCGCCATGGAGGATCAAGTATTTAAGGCTTTGGCACTGGGTGCGCCTCATATCACACTCGTCGGTATTGGAAGAGCTGCAATGGCCGCTGCTATGATGGGCAAACAAGTCGGTGAAATGATTGAAAACGGAAAGACGCCAAAAGAGTATGAACATTTTGGAAACGCCGTTGAAACGATATTTGAGAATTACAAAGTCTTACAGGCTGAGTATGGTGAACGCGTTCATACATTTTCACCAGGTGCTGTAGGTGTCTTTTCTTTTCTTGAGCGGGTATCGGTCGGTTTACGTCAATTGATGGCGCTCAATCGAAAATTCGACCTTAGATATTTATCAAATGATGACTTGATCGCTATGACTGATCTGTCCCAAAAAATCACACATCTTGACAGTTTGGAAACTAAATTGGATAAAGAATTGGATGCAATGACTAAGTAGTCAATAAAAAAGGAACCATCTCATGCATGACACAAAATCATGATGCTGTGAGGGTTCCTTTTTATTATGACTCTTTTGATATTTCAATTGATATTTCTATTGATATTACTTTTGCTTATCCCAACACCTATAGTATTTGTGATACTGTTTGACCTTTAATCAATTCAAGAACCAACTTAGACGTTGTGACGAGGTCTTTGATGTGTAGGTGCTCTTCAAGTGTGTGCGGCTTTTTCTCGCCAATGCCAAGGTTGATGGCGTCTATACCATTCGCATTGAAGATATTTGTGTCACTGCCACCGCCGGAGGAAGCTGTGAAAGGCTTAAGACCGATATTTGTACATGCCGTCATCGCTTTTTGAACGATCGGTGCATTGTCATCTACTGAAAATGCAGAATACATACGTGTAACCTTTGATTCCACTTTTGCGCCAAATGCTGTTGCGGCTTCCTCGAAGCAAGCCACCATGTGGTCGGATTGGCTTTTAAGTTTGTCGTTGTCAAGACTTCTCGCCTCAGCGATAACTACAGTCTCAGCGGGCACGATATTGGTAACCGAACCACCTTCGATGTGACCGATATTGGCAGTCGTTTCTGAATCAATACGGAGCAAGTTCATTTTACTGATCGCATGACTTGCCACCATGATAGCGCTGATGCCTTCTTCTGGGGCAACCCCTGCATGGGCAGGCTTGCCTATTATTTTGAATTCGAGTTTATCTTGCGCAGGTCCCTTGACGATAATCTGGCCAGGATCGCCACCGCTATCGAGTACAAACACCTGTTTTGATTTGATCTGTTTGAAATCGAGGTTCTTTGCGCCATGTAAGCCGCCTTCTTCGAAGATGCTGAAGATCACTTCGATATCTGCATGCTTCATATCGTTTTCAACGACGGTACGGAGTGCTTCGACGACGGCTGCAATACCCGCTTTGTCGTCGCCACCAAGGATCGTCGTGCCATCACTATAGATGATGCCATCGCGAATCACTGGTTTGATATCGATGCTCGGTGAAACAGTGTCCATGTGGCAGCTGAAAAGGATTGTATCCCCATCCGTATTGCCTTTGAGTCTTGCGATGACATTGCCCGTGTCGCTGCCTACTTTTTCGCCAGTATCGTCAATTCTGACTTCGAGGCCGAGTGATTCAAGCTCTTTGCTGATAAAAGCGGCAAATCGACCTTCTTGTTTTGTAGGGCTGGAAATTTGAACATATGCCATGAAGGCATCAACCAATCTTTGTTCATTGATCATTTTGTAAATCCTCCTGAGTTGAATTATCTACTGGTATAAATAATGTTTCTTTAATTTGCATAACTTTAAGGTTTCTTACCCACAGGCACGATATACACGACAAATTCGTCGATGCCATCGAGTTCAAACAGCGCATCTGATTTATATTGGTCATATGAAGCAATAGCACAAGCACCAGCGCGAATGCCCTCAGCTGCTAAGTAGAGATTTTGGCCGAGATGACCGAGATCTATGAGCATGACTTTGTGGGACTTGAGCCCGTAACGCCATTCGGCACGATAGGGAACTGCACTGAAATAAAAGACGACGTTCGCGCCCTCGATAAATTTTTGACCGTTAACTGATTCGATGAGCTGTTCAGCGGTAACACCTTGAGTTAACTTTTCTAACTGATGGTTCAATGGCAAATAGTGATAGGCTCCATTTTCAAGACCATCTATGTTGTTGACTACTAAATAGGTTTCAAAGGCATGTCTTGCACCTCCAGATGGGGCAGGTCTGAAGCTGGCGATGTTATCGCCGATCACTTTTTGAATGCGGCACGTGGATTCCAGAAGATAAGCAAGCTCGGTGAGGCTCATAGGCACATCGCCAAACTGTCTGATGCTACGTCTTTTGTTTAATGCGTCATACAAGCTCGCTTCTTTAGTTCCAGGAGCGACTTCATTTGGCAGATTGATGATCAATGCATCAGGCTTTGGCGCTTTTTGCAAACTCGGTGCCGGAACACCCTTCATCTGGTCAGATGCCGCCTGATTTTGAAAGCTGTCAAAATTTGATTTCATAAAGTTGCGATTTGAGTCTATGCTGTTCATTTGACCTCCCATAAAGCGTATTTCTATCGGAATAATTTCTTTTCTTATGCGTCTAAAGACAGTATACTAAATTTTAAGAATCTTTGCCTACCATAATGAGACAAATTTTGATAAAATACCTATGGAAATCGTAATAAGTGAGGGCATTCGATGGTCAGTTTAAAGAAAGTAACAACATTATTAGTATTTGGCATCATCATGTTTATTGTGATCGCGATAGGCTTTAACTTCTATCTCGTGCCCACTTCAAAAAAAATTAGCGATGACAATGTAAACCATATGGAACAACTTGTGTCAGGGTCCCTATCTATGGAGCTGCCACTTCGAGGCATTGACAATGTTTTGTCACAATCGAGTCCAGAATATAAGAACATGCCTGATATTAAGCTTACAGAGGCTTTTGAAATTTATCAAACAACACTTTATATGCTAGCTGAAACGAGTATTGGCGAATTTGATGCACTTGAAGCCAATTTAAAGCAACTCAATACGCTCAGTTTAAAAAGGCATCATGCACAAATCTCTAAAATGTATGCGCTCATAGAAACGCTTAGGCACAGTGCGGAGCGTATTGAAAAATTGACTAAGGGAAGCAGAATGGACGCAATGCCATTTGAGATCATCAACAATTATAGCGTTTCACTTTCAACAGGACTTGTTGAGCTGAAACAAATTAACAAATCGATAAACGATGCGATATTTAGAGATACGACCATTTTACTCAACACGGTGTTTATCATATTGATCCTGCTTATCATAGGGTTGACACTAGGCGTCATTAAATATGTCCTTTACGATCAACAGTTTATTTTAAAGGGCTTCTCCCAGTTGGAAAAGCATCAATATGACATCAATGCATTGCCAAATGGGAGACCGATATTCAAAGAGGATCAAGCAATAGTTAAAATGATCAAAGAGCATATTGAAGAAGAAAAATTTACCAAAGAGGTCAAAGAGCTCATACAGACACACTATTTGATTGACGATCTCATCGAGCTATTGTTTGACAAGGTCAATTTGAAATTTGACATAGACAGGATCGGTATCGCTTTTGTAGACTATAGCAAAAGAAAATTCATTGCGGAGTTCGGCGTTGCAAATTTTGACAATATTCGACTTGGACCAGGCTTTGAAGTCAATTTTTCAAAGACGTCTCTTACGACGACACTTTACTCAAAAGAGTCCTTTATAACAGAAGACCTAGAGGAAGCATTTAGTGCCAAACCTTACAGTGCATCTTTAAAGCTGCTTAGAATGGAAGGGATCATGTCCAACATGGTCGTCCCACTCGTGATGGGTGATGCGGTATTTGGCATGGTATTCTTCAGTTCGGTCAAGAAAAAGCATTTTACTGAGGATCACTTAAGATTGGCGGAAAAAATCATCTATGAAATAAGCGGCCTTCTCAATAGAGCCTATTTCACAAAAGTCGTCTTTTCAAGAATCACGAGTAGTTTCGCGGAGCTCGTCGATAAAAAGGACAATGAAACGGGCGATCATATCATGCGCATGGTCCGTTATTCGGTCGTTATCGCGGAAGCCTTACGCGTTCGTAAAATACCAGGCTATGAAGTCAATCGCAAATTCGTACTTGAAATTGAACGCAATGCATCCGCACATGATATTGGCAAAGTGGGTATTCCAGATGAAATTCTCAAGAAACCTGGTAAGTTGACACCTGAAGAATGGCGCATCATGAAGACGCATGCTGAAGTTGGTGCTGATGTTTTTAAATCACTTAGAGACGGTCTAAGTGTATTTGATGCCGATTTTTACAAATTTGCGGAGGACATCGCACGGTTTCATCATGAAAGATGGGATGGCAGTGGTTATCCAGAGGGCCTTATCGGTAGTGAAATCCCGTTATCTGCAAGAATCGTTGCAGTGGCTGATGTTTTCGATGCATTGACCTCAAAACGAACGTATAAAGAGCCATTCAGCTTTGAGGCGTCTGTAGAAATGATCAAGGATGCATCAGGCAAACATTTTGATCCAGTAATCGTTGCGTGCTTCATTGAAAATTTAGACAAGGCTTGGGTTATCTATCAAGAGATAGAATAATTGCTTTTTATAGACTCTGACTTGATATAATAAAAAGACTAGGCTATTCTATATAGAGCACAATCGAGAAACGAAAAGGAACATTATAGGAGAAAAAAATGCAAATAGTTGAAGCCTATCTACATGTGCTCGATGCACAGAGCAACGTTAAATTATTGTCGGAACGGCCAATGCAGCTCGATCTGGAAATTAGCGAGTACGCAGCCAAGCACATTGAGGGTTTCTTTGAACACCTGGATATATCCACCTCTGATTTGATTCAAGCGACAAAGCTTAGTGGGGACCTTGTTGACTTCAAAGAGTTGTCACTTGCAGTGGCAGATCTTTTTTTTGAGGCGATGCAAAAGACCGATGACATAAAGCCATGTGATTTGATGTGCCTTAAATTCAGTCGCGAAGACATCGATTATATCGGTTTTCTTAAGCTCAATTTTAGAACGAGTTATGCCCATGCGGTTGAAATGGAAGACAACCTCATCACGAATAAAATTATCAGACAAGTCACAACGCTTCCCTATAAATCACAAAAAGTCGAAGAGGGCTTTTTGATGGATTTGTCAGGCCATAAAGCGCTGATCAAAGACAAACTGGTCACCATTGACGGTAGCAAAACCAAATATATCGCAGAAGAGGTCCTTGGTCTCCAAAGTGATATGACGGTCAAACGCAAAATCGACCTGATCACTAAGGCCGCTCAAAAAGTCATGGAAAAATACGATGACCAACCCCTTGTAAAGACGGCTGCTGTTAAAAAGATGATTACAGCGCACCTTGATGAAAATGGATCGCTTGATATGTCGACCATCGTCAATCAATGCTTTGAGACAAAAGTGGCACGAGAAGCCTACGTGCAAGAACTTCAAGATAAAGGCATCGAACCCGAGACGCTTTCAGTCAACGAATCTCAGAGAAAGAAGCTGAGACGCACTCAAAAAATAAAGACGGCAAGCGGTGTTGAGATCGTTTTACCATTTGAATACGTCTCAAGAAGTGAGAACCTTAATATCGTGACGCACCCAGATGGCTCTATTTCCATAGAACTTAGAAATTTAGGAGAAATATTATGAGGTTAAACAAGTTTTTAAGTGAAGCTGGAGTATGTTCAAGACGTGAAGCCGACCGTCAAATCGAAGCGGGTAATGTGCGCGTCAATGGCACTGTAGCAACACTTGGAACGCAAGTCACCGAAGCTGATGAAGTGACGTTTGGCGATAAGGTGATTCAAGCAGTGACTGAAAAGGTGGTCCTTGCATTTTACAAACCGGTTGGTATTGAGTGTACGAGTAACGTCGACGTTAAAGATAACATCATTGCCTATATCGATTATCCAACGCGGATTTATCCAGTTGGTAGACTTGACAAGAACTCAGAAGGGCTGATTCTCATGACAAATGATGGTGACCTATCAAATGGCATTTTGAAAGCGCGCTATTTTCATGAGAAAGAGTACATCGTCACCGTTGACAAACCGATTTCAAGAACGTTTTTGACGCGAATGTCTGAAGGTGTTGAAATTTTGGAGACAATTACGAGACCTTGCACGGTCGAACGCGTTGATGATCGTACGTTTAGCATCATTTTGACGCAGGGGCTCAATCGTCAAATTCGACGCATGTGCGAAGAGCTTGACTACGAAGTGGTTAAACTTAAGAGAATTCGGGTATCTAATATCTTGTTGGGTGATCTCAAAAAAGGCGAATGGCGCCATTTAACTGAAGAGGAACTGATCACTTTACGTAGCAATATTGCATCAAATGACGACTCGGCATATATGACTCAAGAACCGAAGTAAATTTGCCGATAATTTAGGTAGAACGTTAGGTTAATGTATAGGGTTACAGAATAGGAGAAGCGCATGCTAACCAATATCATTTTGTCAGGGGTAGCGACTTTCTTAATATTTTTAATGGTAGAAAGCTATAAGAGTGTCAAACAATTTCTCATTTTTAAACGCGTGCGTGAAGCGATACTCATCGCGACTTTTAATTATCTTAAAAGAACGCCAAAGGGTTTTGTGGATTTGTCTAGACTCAAGCATTTACTACTTGATAAACTTAAGGAAATCAAACTTGGGAATTGGGTTAAAGAGATTACGATCACCTGGCAATCAGTGGACGTGATTCAGTTCGTCTTTGAACTCGAATTCGAGAAAATAAAGCCTAAGTATAAATTTATCATCGGACTCAAAGATATCGAAGAGATCATGGAAAAAACAAAAACAGTGTAAGGATGTGAACCATGAAAAAGGCTTTTGTCATTTTATTAGTTGCCCTAGCTATATTTTTATTCTACAGCATCATCGCACACGAAAAAGCCCCAGATAATATAGAGTCTTATCGCTTTGATTTTGATGACATGGACAAGGATTTTTGGCTGGTAGGTGAATGGGAGACATTCAATCGCTCATATGACCTAGTGACTATGACGGATGGCATTTTAAAATTGTCATCGGATACGACCGGCGTCATGCCTTACATGCTGAGCAAACCCATCGAACTTCAAAGCAAAGATGTCCTTACAATCAAACGCAAAGTCAAAATGAACCATGGCAATGAGACCTTTTCAGGTGGGTTGTCCCTTTATCAAACGGCTGATTTAGACCTTGAACCGGGTGCGACAGATGGTTCGTGGTTTACAGCTATAGGCGATGGGATTGTACTCGTAGAGTATTCTTACGACCTCAAAAACGTCACTGAGCGACCGGGAAAGGATGTCATTCGGTTTTTGGCTTCTGACTGGGAATACAACGACAACTATCAGCTGATCACGCCGATTTATGACGAATGGATTGAAGAGACGTTGATTTTCGATATGCGTTCAAATCAGATGGTTTATAAGATCAATGACAAAGAATATAAACTCTATAGCTATAAACTTGATAAAAATGCCATTCGAATCATGATGCACCCATATGGAACCGGTACGGGCAATATTATCGAGATCGATTGGATAGAAGTGACCATAGAAGATAAGAGCAGCAAACGTTAATCCCGTATTGAGAGGAGAACGCAGTGGTTTACAACTACGAAAAAGGGCTGGAATATGCCCTTTATTTATTGTCACTACAGATGAGGACGGTCAAGCAACTGGAGGACAAGCTCGCATCAAAGGAGATGTCGCCTGAGTTGATCGCGCAAATCATCGGATTCTTGAAAGAACTCAAATATCTCGACGACGTGACTTATGCCCAATATTTTATTAGAAGCAGACGCTCAAAATATGGGGATTATCGCATCAAGATGGCTTTAAAACAAAAAGGTGTTTCAAGTCACGATGCTGAAGAAGCCTTCTTTAAATTGCAAGATGAAGAAGAGGGGGAGGGTGAACCCCACGATCCAGAAGTTGCCATAAGGGTCATTTTGGACAAAAAAATAGCGAGCACCACGATAGATTGGGATCGCCTTAAGACGGATTATAAATACAAATATAGCACTTATCAAAAATTGGCGAGTTTTTTAGCCAATCGCGGGTTTTCCAGTAGCATTATTAAATCGGCGGTCAGTGAGCGGCTTGCTGAGGAGTTCATCGATGAATAATGAATTTGGATTGTAGCTGCCATTGATAAACTCGACGTGTAATAACTCAAAAGACCTCTTAGCACGGGTCATCCCCACATAAAACAGGCGGCGTTCCTCTTCAAGGGCGTCGCTTTCTGTCGCTTTAAACCCCGGAAAAATCTGAGGGTTGACATCAATCATGAAAACAGAATCGAATTCGAGCCCTTTAGAGCCATGTATGGTGGATAATATGATGCTTTCAGATGCGTTGTTGAAGTTTTCCTGTAGAAATACTTTTAACGCGGAAATGCGGTTTATAAAATCAAAACCCGTACGAAGGGGTTTAGCGATGGCCTTAAAGGCATCGAGCCTTGTGCGCGCATAGTTCATGCTGAGTCCAAGCCTCTGTGAATTGCTCTTTATATAGTCGAGGTAGCCGAGCTCGGTTTCAATGTAGTGCAGCGCATCATATGGACGCAGCGTTTTAAGTGTTTCAAATTGGCTTTGAAGGCGCTCTTGTGTCCGCGTTTGATAGTCTTGTAAAAAAGGTGCGTTGACTAATATAGAGAATACACTACGACCTCTGTGATTGGCTTTGACGAAATTGAGCATTTCCCTTGAGATGAAGCCGTTCATTTTGAAAGCGATGCGATTAAAGCTATCTAGATCTTGTGGAATCAAGGCCAGAGTGAAAAAGGCGATTAGGTCTTCGATCATCCAGTGGTTGAACTCTCTGAGAGGTGCATCCTTTATTTGAAACGTCAGATTGTGTCGTTCTAAAATATCGATGATGCTAAGCGATGAAACTTTATTTCGAAACAGAATTGCCTTTGTGCCTTCGGTATTTTGGAGCCTATCGATGAGATACGCATTTCTGCCCGTTAAGTCATCAAAGAGTCTAACCACTGGTTTTTCTGTGGCGGCATGATAGGGCAACATGGTTTTGTCAAAGCGCTGCTTGTTCTTGGAGATGACAGCTGATGCGGTCTCGACGATGTTAGCATCCGATCTGAAATTTTCAGTGAGATAATAAAGCTTTGCATCGGGGTACTTGCTTGGAAATTCAAGCAAATATGTGGGAAAGGCACCTCGAAAGCCATAGATGGATTGGTCGTCATCTGCAACTAGAAAGAGGTTGCTTGACGGACCAAGGAGAAGCTCAATCAGTTCAAACTGGAGTTTAGACGTATCTTGCGCTTCATCCACTTGAATGTAAGGATAGGTGCTTCGGATTTGTTCGAGAAGATTAGGCGTTTTTTGAAGCAGTTTGATAGCGTTTAACAACATGTCGTCGAAATCGAAGAGGTCGTGGTCTCTTTTATAACGGTGGTAGTCTTCAGTGAGGTCGAAGATGTCTGGCCATTGAAAATTGAAATTTGGCAGGTCTTCGCGTGTCAGTTTTAGATTGTAAATCAACCCGATGTGGTTGGTCAATGTTTCAAAATCATCTTCTGTCAGTGTGTCGTGATGCCTTTTTTTATATATTTCATTGAGAATGTGATATTTTTGTGCGCCATCATCTAAAAGCTGCATCGTTTTGCCAGTTTGCTTTAAATAATTCCGATAAACGGCATAGGCAAATTTGTGGATTGTCATGAACTGAAAATGATGGTTTAGATGCCCAAACTGGCTTTTATAGCGCTGTGCCATATCAACGGCAGAGGCTTTCGAAAAGGTCAACGTCATAATTTGACTAGGCTTTACCTCATGGTTTGTCACCAAATTGATCAAACGATGCAAAAGTAGTGTCGTTTTGCCACTTCCAGGGATCGCTAACGTAAGTGCAGGGCCATTATGGTGCAGTGAGGCGGTGTTTTGAGCTTCAGTTAATCTATTTTGAGCCATTTTTACTCCTAAATGTGCGATGGTTGTGAATGATATGTGAATAATATATAACATGAGGGTAAATTTTGCAATAAACCCTTGTTTGATGCGCTATATAAGGTATAATTATAGTGATTTTCCGTATTAAACTTTACTTTTTTGGCTAAATAAGATAATATTATTAGGTTAAAATGGTTATTTATATGTCGAGTTTTAGCTTGGCGAAATTAATTATAAAGATCGGGAGGCACTCTAATGAGTTATGAGATTTTAAAGAAAGAAAATAGTGAAGTGACTATAAAAGTTACTGTAGCTGCTGAAGAATTCGAAAAAGCAGTTGTTGCCGCATACAACAAGAATAAAGGCAAATTCAACATTCCAGGATTCAGAAAAGGCAAGGCACCAAGATCTATCATCGAAAAGCAATACGGTGAGGGAACATTTTTTGAAGATGCAGTAAACAGCTTACTTCCAGTTCACTATGAAAAAGCATTAGATGCGCTTTCTATTGATCCAGTTGCAAGACCTGACATCGATATCGAAGAAGTTGCACCGAAGTCAGAGCTTGTATTTACTGCGGTAGTTACCGTTGCTCCAGAATTCACACTTGAAGGCTACAAAGGCATCGAAGTTGAAGATATAAATGCCGAAGTCACTGACAAGATGATCGATGACGAAATCGAAAAAACGCGTAATATGAATGCTAGACTTGTTTCAGTTGATAGACCGATTCAAAACGAAGACACTGCGATTATCGATTACAAAGGCTTTGTTGGCGATCACCAATTTGAAGGTGGCACAGCAGAAAACCAAGAGCTCGTTATCGGTTCTGGCAAGTTTATTCCTGGTTTTGAAGAGCAATTAATTGGCGCTAAAATTGGCGACCATGTACACGTAAATGTGACATTCCCTGAAGTTTACCATTCAGAAGAACTCGCTGGCAAAGATGCGATCTTCCACGTTTCAGTAAACGACATTAAATTTAAAGAATTACCTGCTATTGACGACGAATTTGCTAAAGATGTCTCTGAATTCGAGACGCTTGAAGCCTATAAGGCGAACATGAAAGCTGAACTTGAAGTATCCGCTGCAGATAGCGCAAAAGCGGCAAGACGCGATAAAGTGATCGACGCAGTTTCTGAGCTCATCACTGTAGAAATTCCTGCTAAGATGATTGAAAGTGAAATCGACGGCATGATCAAAGAGTTCGATCAACAACTCAGATATCAAGGATTGAGCATGGATCAATACGTACAATTCACTGGTGGAAACATAGATGCTCTTAGAGAACAAATGCGTACAGATGCCCTTGCTAGAGTTAAAACGAGCTTAGTCATCGAAAAAGTCATGGTTCAAGAGAATATCGAAGTCACTGAAGCTGATGTTGATGCAGAAATCGAAAAAATTGCAGAAATGCAAAAACGTGATGCAGGCGAAATCAGAAAATTATTCGAAAAAGACAATTACGACTACTTAAAGTCAAATCTTAAATCTAGAAAAACAGTCGACTTCTTAGTAGACAACGCAAAATTTATCTAGTAATTCGCATCACGGAGGTGCAAAATGTCAAATTATATCCCATATGTAGTCGAACAAACGAGTAAAGGCGAAAGATCTTACGATATTTTTTCTAGACTGCTTAAGGACAGAATTATATTTATCAGCGGTGAAATTGATGACAACACAGCAAATCTCGTCGTCGCACAGCTCCTATTTTTAGAAGCAGAAAACCCTGATAAAGATATCAATATTTATATCAACAGCCCTGGTGGTTCTATTACGGCGGGTATGGCCATTTATGATACCATGGAATATATCAAACCGGATGTGTCCACGATTTGTGTGGGTATGGCGGCAAGCATGGGTGCCTTTTTATTGGCAGCAGGAGAGAAAGGCAAACGCTTTGCTCTTCCTAACGCCGAGGTGATGATTCATCAACCTCTAGGTGGTGCAAAAGGCCAAGCTTCGGACATCAAAATCCAAGCGATGCGCATCTTAAAAATGCGAGAAGACATCAACAAAATTTTAAGTGAAAAAACAGGCAAGCCATATGAGCAGATTGAAAAAGATACCGATCGAGATTTCTTCATGACAGCACAAGAAGCCGTAGAGTATGGCCTAATCGACAAAGTATTTGTCAAGAGATAAGATCGATATGAGAAATGAGGTAATACATGGATAAACCAACATTAAAATGCTCCTTTTGTGGAAAGAGTCAGGAACAAGTCAAACGTTTGATCGCAGGTCCAAATGTTTATATTTGTGACGAGTGTATAGAACTTTGCAATGAAATTCTTGAAGAAGAGCTTTCTATTTACAAAAAGGAAGACAGTGACGAATGGTCGTTGGAGTCCTTACCGAAGCCAGCTGAAATCAAAGAAATTCTCGATTCCTATGTCATTGGACAGGAGAAAGCGAAAAAGACTTTGGCAGTTGCAATGTACAATCACTACAAACGCATTCAAAGCATCGTCGACGAAGAAGAAGTGGAGCTACAAAAAAGTAATATTTTATTGATTGGACCAACGGGTTCAGGAAAAACTTTACTTGCGCAGACTCTCGCTAAAATTCTCGATGTACCCTTTGCAATTGCAGACGCTACAGCACTTACAGAAGCTGGTTATGTCGGCGAGGATGTCGAAAACATCATATTAAAACTCGTGCAGGCTGCAGATTATGATATAGAACGCGCACAAAAGGGTATCATCTATATAGATGAAATCGATAAGATCACAAGAAAGTCCGAAAACCCTTCTATTACGAGGGATGTTTCCGGTGAAGGTGTTCAACAAGCGCTTCTCAAAATCATCGAAGGTACAGTCGCAAATGTACCACCGCAAGGTGGAAGGAAGCATCCACACCAAGAATTTTTACAAGTGGATACGACCAATATTCTCTTTATTTGCGGCGGCGCGTTCGACGGCATGGAATCAATCATCAATTCAAGGATTGGTGAGAAAGCCCTCGGATTTGGCGCAACGATTCAAAGTAAGAAAAATGTACTTCTAGGGGAACTTTTCGATAAGATAGAACCTAAAGATCTATTGAAATATGGATTGATCCCCGAATTCGTCGGCCGTGTTCCTATCGTCGTATCTCTTCATGAACTCGATCAAGACGCGCTCGTTCGCATCTTGAAAGAACCTAAAAATGCCATCATCAAGCAGTATCAAAAGATGCTGAAAATCGATGAAGTGGATTTGGAATTTGAAGAAGACGCATTAGTCGAAGTGGCTAAATTGGCGATTGAAAGAAAGACCGGTGCTCGAGGTTTGAGATCCATTCTTGAGAGCATTATGATGGAGATCATGTATGAGATTCCTTCGCGTGACGATATTAAAAAATGTATTGTGACAAAGGAAACCATCCGAAACCATCAACTGCCAACCCTTGTACTTTTTGACGCAAAGAAAGAAAGCGCTAAGAAGGAATCACGCAAGGGTAAAGAAAGTGTATCCTAAAACGAGCGAAAGCTCGTTTTTTAATTGATTTTCAAAGAATGAGGTGATGAAGTGGAAAATGACGGTAAAGTAATTAACATTCCCTTGATACCACTAAGAGGCTTATCCATATTTCCATATATGGTCTTGCATTTCGATGTGGGTCGAAAGAAATCAGTAAAAGCTTTAGAAGCGGCAATGGCAAAAGACCAACGTATTTTTTTGACAACGCAGTTTGACATAGACAATGATTCACCAGAATCCACTGATTTTTACAAGGTGGGCACAATCTGCAAAATCAAACAGATGCTGAAACTCCCTGGCGATGCCATAAGAGTTTTAGTAGAGGGTATTCAGCGTGCGGAAGTAAACGAAATCGTTGAGGACACACCTTATTTTAGAGTAGATGTCACCGTTCACGTCGACACAGTGGAAGTGGACAAGCAGACACGTGCGCTAATGAGAAGCTGTATCACAGCTTTTGAGAAGTATATTGCCACAAGCAATCGCGTGAGTGCAGAAGTGATTTTATCAGTCACTGCCATTGACGAACCTGGTCGATTGGCAGATACGATCGCTGCTCAAATCACGCTGAAAACGGAGCAAAAGCAGGAGCTTATCAACGCAATCGGTGTGAATGACAGACTTGAGAGCCTATATAAGCTCTTATTGACTGAGATTGAGATTCTGGAAGTTGAAAAGAATATCAACGACAAAGTTAAAAGCCAAATCAACAAATCACAAAAAGAGTATTACCTAAGAGAGCAGATCAAAGCCATCAGAGATGAACTTGGCGAAGAAGATGCTCAAGAAGACGAAATAGAAGATATGCGACATAAGCTCAAAAAACTCAAACTCTCCAAAAAAATTGACAAGAAAGTATCAACAGAAATCGATCGATATTCGAGATTGTCACCATCATCCGCAGAAAGTGGCGTCATAAGAAGCTACGTCAATTGGATTTTGGACTTGCCTTGGAAAAAGGAAACGAAAGATGAAATCGATCTCGTTAAGGCACAAGCGATTCTCGATGAGGATCACTATGGTCTTGAATCCGTTAAAGAACGCGTTGTCGAATACCTTGCCGTCAGAGATTTGACGCAGAGCATGAAGGGTCCAATCATCTGTCTTGTTGGCCCTCCAGGTGTCGGTAAAACGTCTATCGCAAAATCCATCGCACGCTCGCTCAATCGTGAGTTTGTTAGAATGTCTCTTGGTGGTGTCAGAGATGAAGCTGAGATTAGAGGCCACCGTAGAACGTATATTGGCGCTATTCCTGGTCGTATCATCAACGGCATCAAAGAAGCGGGCACAAAAAATCCTGTCTTCTTATTTGATGAGATTGATAAGCTTTCTAGCGATTTTAGAGGCGACCCTGCATCTGCACTTCTCGAAGTGCTCGATCCAGAACAAAACAAAGAATTTACGGATCACTACCTTGAAGTGCCATTCGACCTTTCAAAAGTCATGTTCGTCACGACGGCTAACTCCCTCACGACTATTCCAAGACCTTTGCTTGATCGTATGGAAGTCATCCAGGTATCTGGTTACACGGAATATGAAAAGCTCAATATCGCTAAAAAATATCTCGTCCCTAAAAAAATGGAAGAGCATGGCCTTTCAAAGACCAGCTTATCGATTTCTGATGAAGGCATCTTAGACATCATCCGCAAGTATACTAGGGAATCGGGTGTTCGTGAACTTGAGAGAAAAGTTGCCGATCTTTGTAGAAAAGCGGCGGTTCGCATCGTCAAAGGCGATGTAAAATCAGTTCGCGTCACAGAGAAGAACCTAGACAAATATCTTGGCAAACTCAAATATCATTATGATTTGATAGCTGAAGACGATCAAATCGGCATCGTTACTGGGCTAGCTTGGACGGCTGTCGGCGGTGAAACGCTCTCTATTGAAGTCAACACCATGAAAGGCAAAGGCAAGCTTCAACTCACAGGTCAACTCGGCGATGTGATGAAAGAATCTGCTCAAGCTGGACTTTCCTATATCAGAACCGTTTCTAGCCAATATGGCATAGAAGAAAATTTCCACGAAACAATCGACTTGCATGTGCATATCCCTGAAGGGGCGATTCCTAAAGATGGTCCGTCAGCAGGCATCACGATGGCAACTGCCATGATCTCCGCCTTATCACAAATTCCAGTCAATCGCTTTGTCGCGATGACAGGTGAAATTACTTTGAGAGGTAGAGTCCTTGCAATTGGTGGCTTTAAAGAAAAAGCACTCGCAGCGAAACGCGCTGGCATCAAGAAAATTGTTTTCCCATTTGACAACGCGAAAGATCTTGAAGAAATTCCTGAAATCATCAAAAAAGAAATAGAATTCGTACCAGTCAAGACGATGGATGAAGTGTTGATCCACGCTCTTGTGAGAGAGGACGTTAAACAATGAAGATAAAAAACAGCCAGTTTGTGATAAGTGCTGTCGCAAGATCGCAGTATCCAGACGATGCGCTACCAGAGTTCGCATTTGCAGGGCGATCAAATGTAGGAAAATCATCGCTCATCAATATGCTGCTCAATAGACGTGGACTCGCGAAAACGAGTGGAACGCCGGGTAAGACGCAGCTTGTAAACTTTTATGACATTGATGGTCTCTTTCGCTTAGTCGATCTACCAGGTTATGGCTTTGCAAAAGTCTCAAAAGAGAAAAAGGCGAATTGGGGAAATATCATCGATACTTACCTCAACAACCGTGAAACGCTTATTGAAGTTTTTCAACTTGTGGACATCAGACACAAACCTTCGAATGAAGACAAAGAGATGTACACATGGATAAAAGGATGCGGCTTCAACGGCATCGTACTTGCGACCAAGTCAGATAAGCTCACAAAAAATCAAGTTTTTCAGCAAATTAAAATGATTCGCGATGAACTTAAAATGGATAAGGAAGCGGTTATCGTTCCCGTTTCTGCTACAACGCGTGATGGAAAGTACGAAGTATGGGAAATCATCAATGCGCTTTTCGAAGCAAACGACTACGATATCGTCATTGAACGTCAAAATCCCGAAGAATAATGATTATAACATTTAGCATTAAATAAAAATTATTGGAGGCAAATGCATGAATCCACAAGTAAAAATCACCGTTAAAGGTTACGGCACTATGGTTGCTGAACTCTATCCTGAAATTGCACCAACAAGTGTTAACAATTTCTTGACCCTTGCTGGAAAAGGTTACTATGATGGCCTAATTTTCCACAGAGTTATTAAAGGCTTTATGATCCAAGGTGGTTGCCCAGATGGAACTGGCATGGGTGGTCCAGGCTACGGCATCAAAGGCGAATTCCTTAAAAATGGCGTCAACAACAACCTTAAGCATACGGAAGGCGTTCTTTCTATGGCGCGTTCACAAAGCCCAAACAGCGGTGGTAGCCAAATCTTTATCATGCATAAAACGTCGCCACACCTTGACGGTTTATATGCAGGCTTCGGTAAAGTGACTGAAGGTCTAGAAATCGTTGACCAAATCGCCAACGTGAAAACAAAAGGTAGCGACAAGCCAGTTGAAGACGTTGTAATCGAGTCAGTAGAAGTCATTTTAAACGATTATGAGATCGGCAATATCGAGAAATTCTAAGAATTCGAAGTGACTCATGTTGAATTTATATTGAACTCAAATTGAACTCAAATTGAACTCAAATTGAACTCAAATTGAACTCAAATTGAACTCAAATTGAACTTAAATCGAAATCATGTGCAGGAGCCCTGAAAGTTTCAGGGCTCTTTTTAACGCAAAAAAAGACCTCAACTTTCGCGAGGTCTTTTCATCAGCATCTAACAATGCTTAATTGTGATAATTATTTTTGGTTTGAACCTAAAACGTTGACGATTTTGTGTTTAACCATTCCGTAGATAGCTTCTCTAGCTGGTGCTAAATACTTTCTTGGGTCGAAGTTGCCTGGATCGAGAGCGAATTGCTTTCTGATTGTTCCAGTCAACGCCAATCTTAAATCTGAATCGATATTGATTTTGCAGATGCCGTATTTACCTGACAATCTCAGTTGATCTTCAGGGCAACCTTTTGCATCTACGAGTTTGCCGCCGTATTCGTTACACATTTCAACATATTCAGGAATAACTGAAGAAGCGCCATGTAAAACAAGTGGGAAACCTGGCAATAAGTCAGAGATTTTTTTCAAACGCTCGATGTCGAGCTTAGGATCAGAATCTGCAGCAAACTTGTATGCGCCGTGGCTTGTGCCGATAGCGATTGCAAGTGAGTCACAGCCAGTTTTCGTAACGAAATCAACCGCTTGTTCAGGATCTGTATAAGTCGCATCTTCAGCAGATACGTTTACAGCATCTTCGATGCCTGCAAGTCTGCCAAGTTCCGCTTCTACAACAACGCCTCTAGCGTGTGCATATTCGACAACTTTTTTCGTGAGCTCAATGTTTTCTTCGTATGATAAATGTGAACCATCTACCATGACAGAAGAAAAGCCATCGTCGATACATGCTTTACAGATTTCGAAATCTTCACCGTGATCGAGGTGAAGTGCTATATCTAATTCTGGATGCTCGATGAGCGCTGCTTCTACGAGTTTTTTCAAGTAAACTGGACTAGCATATTTTCTAGCTCCTGCAGATACTTGAAGGATAATTGGTGAACCTGTTTCAGCTGCCGCTTTTACGATACCTTGGATAATCTCCATGTTGTTTACGTTAAATGCGCCGACAGCATAACCGCCTTCATAGGCTTTTTTAAACATCTCTTTTGTGGTTACTAATGGCACTCGAATCACTCCTTTTGTGTATGGATTAACTTGTTGATATTCCTATTAACAATGTCTTGCTATATATGATATTATAAAACATGTAAACCTTTATTGCTAGTTAAAAAATGAAAAAAGTAAAAATTTTATCCCGCAGGGACAAGGAGTGACCCGTGAAATTACCCGAGAGTTTTGAACGACGTATGAAAGACATGCTGGGAGCCTCCTACCCTGAATTTTCAGCGTCTTATGACCATTCCTACCATGTCGCATTGAAAGTGAATACTTTGAAAATAGATGTCGAATCGTTTCTTGAAAAGTTCCCGTATGAACTGACACCTGTGCCGTGGACAACCGATGGTTTTTATTATCATCCTGAAGACCCTGTGACAAAGCACCCCTTTTTTCACGCTGGGCTATATTATATACAGGAGCCTTCAGCCATGTCGCCTGTCCAAGCGCTCGGTGCAAAAGAAGGCGATCGATGCTTGGACCTATGTGCAGCACCTGGTGGTAAGTCCATGCAGATTGCAACCGCAATCAAGGACAAAGGAATACTCGTGACAAACGATATCAATGAAACCCGCGTGAAGGCCATTTTACGCAATGTCGAAAAGTTTGGTCTACGCAACGTCATCGTTCTTGATGATTCGCCTCAAAAAATAGCTAAAATCATGGGGCATCGCTTTGATTGTATCTTAGTGGACGCACCGTGTTCAGGTGAAGGCATGTTCCGCAAAGACCCAAAAGCCGTTAAATCATGGGAAACGTATGGGCCTGAGCAATGCAGTGTGCTTCAGAGGGAGATTACTTCGTCGCTGGTGGATTTAATCGCCCATGAAACCAATATCGTCTACTCGACATGTACGTTTTCAAACATGGAAAATGAAGATCAAATCGAGCATCTGATTGAGGCTTATGATTGCTTCCAGCCTAGAGCACTGCTGTTGAATGGAATAGAGCCTATCAGTGCTGAAAAACCGCATATGGCGCATATATGGCCGCATTTACATCGTGGTGAAGGTCATTTCATCGGCGGATTAGTTGGCAACCACGCAACTGATGAACCGAACTGCTATTATGAGCCCAATACCCCGCCTCCAGAAGTGGTGGCTTTTATGGATAAGCATTTGAAAAGACCCCTTCAAGGGCATTTTGTATTGGAAAAGGAGCGCGTTTATCTCAAGCCGGAGATACATTTTCCTACGAGAGGGCTCAAAATCGTACGTGAAGGCTTGTTGATTGGCGAGATCAAAAAAGATCGTTTTACGCCGAGTCAAGCGTTCGCTATGTATTTGAAAGCGGACGATTTCCATCCAATTATCAATCTAGACCCTAACAGTGTTGATGCCATCAAATATCTTAAATGCGAAACGCTACATGTGGCAAGTGATACAGAGGGGCTTCACCTCGTGTGTACGGATGGTTACCCACTTGGATTTGCAAAGGTCAATGGCGGAACACTTAAAAATCAATACCCGACAAGTTGGCGGATGTTGTAAAAACAGGCACAATTATAGTACTTTTGTGTAAAGCATAAATAAGGAGCGAATCATGGGTGAAAAAGTAAGGCTCGACAAACTCTTGTCCAATATGGGAAAAGGGACGCGAAGCGAGATGAAAGATGCGTTAAAATACGGTCAAATCAAAGTCAATGGCATCGTCGTACGCACAGGTAAAGATAAAGTGGATGTCGAAGTGGATGAAGTGCTATATCGCAATGAGCCCGTCATCTATAAAAAATATATCTATCTCGTGATGAACAAGCCACAAGGTGTGATATCAGCCACAGAGGACAAAGTGCATGAGACGGTCATCGATTTGATAGATGACACATTCAAACACTATGAGCTGTTTCCGGTTGGCAGACTTGATATCGACACAGAAGGACTATTGATCATCACAAATGACGGTGACTTGACGCACAATCTCTTAGCGCCAAAAAAACACGTACCCAAAACCTATTTTGCTATAGTTGACGGTGAAGTGGGCAATGAAGCGATTGAGGCATTTCGACAAGGTGTCACACTAGATGATGGCTATAAATGCAAACCCGCAGAGCTCGTAATCCACAAACATGAAGGTGGCCAAACTGAAGTGTCACTCACGATTCACGAAGGCAAATTTCATCAAGTAAAGCGGATGTTTGAAGCGACGGGAAGTTTTGTGACATACCTTAAACGCATAGAAATGAATGCGCTAAAACTCGACCCAACACTTGCGCTTGGTGAATACAGAGAGCTTACAGAAGATGAGTTCGCAGCGCTCACTGTAGGCGTCTACGAATGACGATTGACATAGACTCAAAAAAGTAAAAAAATGCTCATCTATATAGGTCGTACATGCAACCTGTTTAGATGAGCATTTATAATTTGAGCGTTTAAAATATGAGCGTTTATAATATGAGTTTTTGATTGGGCTATCTTTTTTCACCTGCTAAGACTTTGATGATGACGTCGAGGCTATCTCGCTTGTCGAGTTTAAATGTGCCTGCTCTAAGTTTGCTGTCGTAGCCCATCTCGATAAGTCGTTGAACAAAATCATCCGCGTCATGAACAAATCCTTGCGCTTCTAAGTTCTCGCCGATCGTATAACCAAGTTCACCATCGGAAACGACGAAATTTTCTAAGACGAGGTTCTGAGGTGCTTGTGTTGCAGCTTGTGTTGCAGCCTCTGTCGTTGCTTCTGTAGCAGGTTGTGTAACCGCTTCTGTCGTCGCTTCATTAGAAGCCTCTGTAGAAGTTTCACCGTCAGGATTTGTCGGTTCCACTGGCGTGACGACAATCGTTGCTTCAGTCGTTTCGATTGCTTCAGTGGTGGGAGAAACGGGCGTATTTATATCAACACTAAGTGTGTCTGAAATTTTCCATGATACGGCAAAAAAGATGACGCCGATAATCAATAGGGATACAAAAATGTCACTTATGTCATATAGAAAATCTTTGATTTTATCAAACATTATGATTAACCCTCCAAAATTTGGTGATGCTAGTAACTATAGAATAGCATAATTTAGCCAATTCTCATAGTATTGTTCTTTCCAAATTGATTACTTTCATGTTACAATTTTTTTAGAGGTGCATATATGTTTGTCAGATTAGAAGAAAAACATCTGCCGCTTATGACGGCTTATATAGAACAATTCAAAGATGAAGTCATCTATTTGTTAAAACCCATGGAACAGTTTGCATCAGCCAATTCACAGGGGTTTTTTTATGGATATATGGAAAATGCTGGGCAGCTACAAGCTATTTTTTATTTCTCGAACAAAAGTGTGCTGGCGCTGCATGCAACAAATGAAAAAATTCTTGGTAACCTTCACTTGTTAAAGGCGATCAAGTATTATAAACCTAAGTTCGTCAAGGGATTGCCACGCATGATCGACGGGATATACAAATTGGTGTGTCGATCAGTCGTTGCAACGACTGAATCCAAGTCTACATTGATGGTCTATGAACAAGACCTACTGCCGATTGTGAGCATTGAACCTTATGAATGTATAACAGGCAAACATAAAATTGTGGATGATCTGCTCAGTGATTTGCGTTTTTTCATCGATGTAGAAACGCATTTCGGTAGACAAGTGAAAGCGATCAACGACATTGTTAAAGAATTCAAAAACTTGATTGGTCAGGAAAATTACATGCTGATAGTGACGGGAAAAGAAATCGTCGCACAGGGTTTGATAGAAGACGAAACAGCGAGTATGGGCATTCTCGCGGGTATATATGTCGCCCCGAAGCATAGACATAAGGGACTTGGGGAGACCATATCCTGTATGCTCACAAATGAACTGATTGCTAGGGATAAAAAACCGTATTTGTTCGTTATGAACAACAACACAAATGCCCGAAGATTGTATGAGAAAACTGGGTATAAGGCAATCGAGCAATATTCTATGTTAACCATCACTTACTAGTGTCTGTGCGAGGTGCAGGCTTATAAAACTTTAGGAGAGACCATGAAAAAAATCGATATCACCAAAAACGAATCCGAGCAAAGGCTGGATCGCTTTTTACTGAAATATTTCAACAATACGACGCGTAGCAACATCTATAAGCTCATCAGAAAAAAGGTTTTCAAGGTCAATGGAAAACGCATGACCGATGAAAATTATTTTCTTCAGGAAGGCGACGTCCTTGAAATGTTTATTTCCGACGAATCCATGAATGCGATGATGAAGGAATTTATCCCTTACAAACCTGAAAAGCTTGGCCTTGATATCGTGTTCGAAGACGAAGAAATACTCGTGCTCAATAAACCTAAAGGTTTGTTGACACATCCCGATAAATCCGAGTATAAAAACACACTTGCAACCATGGTGCATTTTTACTTAAG
Source organism: Acidaminobacteraceae bacterium (assembly GCA_942493125.1). Classification (GTDB taxonomy): domain Bacteria; phylum Bacillota; class Clostridia; order Peptostreptococcales; family Acidaminobacteraceae; genus Fusibacter_C. The sequence continues at coordinate 2,605,372 of OW818667.1, forward strand.
GGATTTATGCACTAACACATTTAGACCTGCACCAGTCCATCGTCTGGATAAAAATACGAGCGGCGTTGTCATCTTTGCAAAAACCTATGAATCTCTAAAAAAATATAACGCCTTGATGCGCGAGAGAGATGTTGAAAAGTATTATATTTGCGTCGTTGAAGGCCACTTGAGAAAGCCTGGTGAAGTCAAAGGATACTTGATTAAAGACGAACTTCAAAACAAAGTGCGCATTGTAACTCGAGATTCTGACGAAGCGAAATTTTGTCATTCCAAATACAAGCCATTAAAGCAATTTGGCGACTATACACTGGTAGAAGTAGAACTTCTTACAGGTAGAAGCCATCAAATCAGAGCGTCTATGCAACTGCTTGGACATCCTATCGTAGGCGATCTAAAATACGGTGGCCACCGCGTAGATGATCTCAACAATCAATTGTTGCACAGCAACAAAATCATCATTGAATCACGCACTTTTGAAGCATCATCAAAAGAAATCGATGCATTTATACAAACACATTCTTAAACAATCAAATTCTCTAGGGGGTTTTCATGATTGAATCCGTGCAGGTCATACAAAAACTCATCGAACGCTATGACTACGGTGGTGCGCTTGAAGTATTAAAGGAAAAAGGAATGGAAAAAACGGATACCGGTGTGTTGATCAATTCTTGTCGATATGCGAAAAATTTCGATTTTTCTACGGCCAGAAAGCATCTGAGGCACCTGTCCCAAGAAGGGATTAAGCATAAAACCTGCAAGGGATTGGCATCGAATCTGGATGCGCTCATCAACGGTGATCCTGATGCACTCATGTCAGAACTCCTTGAAAATTTAAAGTTTCAAATCGTCAACGAAGAGTACATCGACTTTCTTGGGAGAGTCAATCGATTCAAGGAAGCCATCTACAAGTATATGTTCATCAAAAGTCAGTTGCCAGATCGCAATTTCACCTTTCAAATGCGGTTCTTACAAAAGAAAGAGATTTTAAAGATATTAAGAAACCACTATAAAATATTCAACAACAATCTAATTTTTGCACTCAATTCATATTTTAAAAAATATGATCAACGAAGCGAAGCCGTTGAACCTATTATCAAGCTTATGAATTCAGAGAAAATGAATCAACTTATTGAGCTCAGAAATGACTCGCTCATAGGTCATGGTTTTAAAGGTATAAGTGAAGAGGAGATTCAGAGAGTATATGGCAATCCCTACAACGTTCTAGATGATTTCAGAGCGTGCCTCGATACGCTGGGCATCGACATTCAAAGGTATAAGTATTCGCTGATCAACGAAACGATTTTGGAATTTTTAGCGAGGGATTCTAAAAAAGTTTTTGTGAAAGACCATAACGGAAGCAGTCATTATGAATAGGGGGACTAATTGATGCAAATAAATGTTAAAGGTCATGGCATTTTTGACTATGAAGTTGGAGATACGTATGAAGGTCTTGCCAAGAAAATTCAACGTCCAGATAGCCCCTTGATCGTTGCGGCAAAGTGCGGCAATATTTTAAGAGAACTTAGCACTGTTATTGCTGATGATTGTGATATGGAATTTATAGATCTCAGACATTCGGACGGTGAAAAAATATATCAGCGCAGCCTCTCATTTCTTTTGGTACGTGCTGCTATAGCTGTATTTGAAGGCATTCAAGTCCGCATAGAGCACTCACTTAGCAAAGGACTTTATTGTGAATTCGATTACCAGAGACGGTTGACGCACGAAGATTATCGCTTGATTATGTCTAAGATGCAGGAATATGTTGAAAGAGACATACCATTTGAAAAACGCTTGTGCACGGTTGAAGAGGCTTCGACATTCTTCAGTGCGAACAACATGTTATCGAAAGTGGCACTTCTCAAATTTAGACCTAAAAGCGATATTAGATTATATGAATGCGATGGCCTCTTGAATTACTTTTACGGATATATGGTGCCAAGCACAGGCTATATAAAAATATTTGATATCATTAAATACGACGATGGCGCTATTTTGATGCATCCGACGAAATATAGTCCGTTTTCTGTGCCAAAATTTGAAGAATCACCAAAGATCGCAGAAGTTTTCAAAGAGAGTGAACAATGGTCTTCTATCATGGAAATCGGGTATGTGAGCAATCTTAACGATATGATCAAAAACGACACCTATAAAGAGTTGATACAGATTGCAGAAGCACTCCACGAGAAGAAAATTGCACAAATTGCAGATGAAATCACGCGTCGAAAAAAACGCGTCATTTTGATAGCGGGACCTTCATCTTCTGGCAAGACGACGTTTGCGAATAGATTGAGAATCCAACTTAAAGTCAATGGCTTGCATCCTATAACCATCTCAACGGACAATTACTTTGTCAATAGAGATAAAACGCCGCTTGATGAAAATGGCGATTATGATTTCGAGTCTCTCGATGCCGTAGATGTCGATGCGTTCAACAAAGACCTAAACGACCTTCTAGATGGCAAAGTTGTTGAACTCCCTGTGTTTAATTTTCAAATCGGCCAACGTGAATATCACGGCAACAAACTTCAAATCAATGAAGACCAACCGATCATCATTGAAGGAATCCACGGTTTAAATGACAGTTTAACAAGAGATTTATTTAAACGCGACAAGTTCAAAATCTACGTCAGTGCTTTGACGCAACTCAACATTGACGACCACAATAGAATTCCGACGACTCAGGCACGATTGCTACGCAGAATCGTAAGGGACAATCAATTTAGAGGCCATTCTGCGAAGAAGACCATAGGGATGTGGTCATCCGTGAGACGTGGAGAAGAGCGATATATCTTTCCATTTCAGGAAGAAGCAGATCAAATTTTCAATACGGCATTGCCTTACGAACTCGCAGTCATAAAAAAACATGCACTCCCACTTCTTGAAGCAATTACACATACTGAACCAGAATATACAGAAGCATTGCTACTCAGAAAATTTTTAGGGTATTTCAGTTCAATTGAAGATGACGATCTCGTGCCAACGGTTTCAATTTTGAAAGAATTCATTGGCGGCAGTGGTTTTGATCTGTAAAAAGACTGAAAAGTAAAAGTTGGAGGCCTAATATATGGGCGTTTCTAGTGGTAAGAATTTGGAACGACGATCATATGTCTTAGCTATTGTCGTATCCATGTTTGTCATAATTTCAAATACCGTTGTTATATTTGATCGAATGAATCAACTGCTTCCGGTCTATTTTGCAGCGGTCATGTGCATCAATATCGTCATCACGACGTTGCTAGCACACGCTACTTATTATACCAGCCGAATTAGAATCGACGAACTTTATGTCAGCCTGTCTTTTTATCTATTTATCATGATAACCGATTACATCATTTCCCTGACGATCATCGTGATTCGTCCCGCAGATGCCCTGGAAATCATCTCGTTGTTCCTGGGCTTTGGCAGGCTGTTCTTTGTATTTGGCATCTTAACGCTCAAGTGGCGAAAAACACTTAGATGGATTTATGTGAACAAAATTAGAATGGTCTTGGTCAGTCTATGTATCATATTCGTGCAAGCGTTGGCAGTCTATGCGCTCTATCAGTCGACGTTAAATAGAGAAACCGTTGTGTTTTTAATAAATGGCATGATCGCGCTCTTACTTGTCGTATTAAACTACGAGATCGTGCTTGAAGACCGTACGGATAACTCATATACTTTTTTATTCGCGTTTTCGACGATGCTCATCGCACAACTTCTCGTCACACTCACAAACAACAGCTATGAAATACAGATTCAAAGTCAGATTTTGTTGGGTGTGGGGCTCATGTTCTTCTTCTATCATGTCAATTTAAACAATTTCTTCATTCCAGAGAGGAATCAGGAAAGGCTTCAGAGACAGTTTAACCTCTATTCGATGAATTTGAAAAAAATCATCGACAAGAAGACGTTTCAAGTGCGCGAGGTCAATCAGAAATTTATTGACGAACTGGAATATGCCAAAAAGATTCAACAGTCATTGTTGCCAAATGCCAACATGGCGTATCGGGATGTGAGCTTTGTTTCCGAGTACTTTCCGTGCGAGCGTCTTAGTGGGGATTTTTATGACCATTATCGACTTGACGATGATAACATCGCCTTGTACCTACTTGACGTGTCTGGACATGGCCTCTCTGCTGCCCTTTTAACGATGTTTAGCAACAACTATCTTAAATCAAACGATAAAAACCAACAGCTTTTTAGAGGTTTGAAACCCGACCGTACATTGGCCTATTTCTATGAGCAATTCAACGAGATGAATTTTCCCGATGAAATGCACATGGTCATATTTTATGCGACTCTAAATCTCAGTACAAAGATGCTCACTTATTGTTCAGCAGGTCTTAACTGCAGTCCAATACGATTCAGGAAAAACGGGCGCATCGACTATTTAGACAAGAGTGACGGGTTTCCAATTTGTAAACTCGGGGACTTTATCACGCCAGAATACAGAAGTGAGCGCGTTAAACTTGAAAAGGGCGACCGATTATTATTCTATACAGATGGCTTGATTGATAAAGATAAAAACAACACATTCGATTTGGAAAGTTTGATTCATTTTGTGACGATCAACAAAAACGACTCAATCAATGAACTCAACGAAAAGCTTGTGAATGCCATCAATCCGTTCAAGCAATCTCTAAATGACGACATCACGTATATTTTGATGGAAATCTAGTTCTATTGACGGTTAACAGCATAAGAATTATAATGTAATAGCAAGAAATCAAATTGATTGGTAGGGTGTATATGAAAGATGTTATCGTCTTAAAAGATCTAGAGCAAATTAAGGCTATATCTCAGCAATACAGATTGGACATCATTGAAGCTTTTGATAGCAAGCCTAAAACAGCAAAGCAAATTGCTGAAATGTTAGACGAGCCACACGGTCGTGTGAATTATCATATTAAAATACTTGAAAAAGTAGGCATCATTGAACTCGTTCAAGAGGTCACCAAATACGGTGTCGTCGAAAAGTATTATTGTCCCGTCGCATACAAAATTATAATAGACAGTAGTGCCGTCACACTTGATGATGAAATGTCAGATTCGATCAGCAACGTATCGGTTGCTTTTTTTGAGGGCATCTCAAGAGACTTTTATGAATCCGTACAAAATTATACTGGCACAATTACTCGAAAAGTGTCACAATACTCGGATTATTTTTTAACAGAGGCAGAATCTAAAGAAATAAATGAAAAGTTATCAGCAATGCTAGATACCTATTAGGTTGGAAAAGAAGATCCTCGTGAAAATGCACAGAGACATTCAATTGCAACTTTGGTTTTTGCAATGCCTGAAAAAGAATAGGGAGATAGTGAGATGAATTTCATAAGATTCGTCAAAGTGTCTTTTTGCATGATGTGCGTCTTGATTGTATTAACAGCATGCACTTCAAAATCAAATATAGGAAATGACATATTGCCAACAAATCAAGATCCCGCGGACCAAGCGCTGATTTCAAATCCTGCGCTTTCCCGTTCAGGTGCACTTGTTGTCGCTGCACCTGACATCACGACCACATTTAATCCGCTTTTTGCTCATAGTAAAGTGGATAGGTGGCTTGAGGATCTTGTATTTGATGGCTTATTTGTATTTAATGCCAGTGGAGATATTGACGGAGCATTGGCTGAGTCGTGGACTTCATCTGAGGATGGCTTAGTTTACACAGTACACTTAAAAGAATCGATTACCTTTCATGACGGGTCCCCCTTAACAGCTAAAGACGTCGTATTTACTTATGATACGATTATGAATGAATCTTATGTTGGCGCTTATGCTAAGAATGCGACGTATCTCTCATCTTTCGAAGCAGTCGACGATTATACCGTAAACTTTACTTTTAAGTCCGAACGCATGGAAAATTTAAGGGTACTTGTCATGCCGATATTATCGGAAGAACACTATCGATTTTCTAACTGGAGTGCTTTTGTAGAAGGTTTTAGAACACCGCTTGGTACGGGTGCTTTCAAATTTGAAAGCTATTCACAAGACGAAAGCATCGTCCTTTTGAAAAATCCTGACTATTGGAAAACGAATGCAGAAATATCAGGCGTTATCATCAGACAAATGGATGATGAGACAGCTTTACAAGCTTTCAACGAAGGTAAAATTGACCTATTGGAAATTAAGACGTCAAAGGCGATCGTCAACGATGTCAAAGCACTTGGATTTGGCAATGTCATGACGAAGAATACGGACCTTGTGACTTTTATTGGGATTGATTGGCAAGCGCCAATATTTTCAGAAGAAAATGTGAGAAAAGCGCTATTGATTGGGCTTGATAGAGAGCAGTTCATCCTAGACCAATGGTCGGGATTTGCATCCTCTGTATCTTATCTTGCTACGGATCCTCATGAGTACGCATATGAAAATGAAAATCTCGAACTCTATACGTATGACATTGACAAGGCGAATCAGCTTTTAGATGAAATTGGTTGGCGTGATTATGACGGTGATGGTTTTAGAGAAAAAAACGGCGAGCGATTGGAACTTTCTTGGTATGTGTTTACAGATGTCGAATGGTCGTATAATTTAGCGATACAGGCATCGAAGCAATGGGAAAAACTGGGCTTTAGAGTAGAGCTCATCTTTGGTGACTATGAAACGTTGATGGCGCAACTTGAAGAAGGTTTAACTCCGAACATGTGGAATTTGGCTTGGGAAATGTCGAGCGACATCAATCCAGAAGTATTATTTGGACAAGTGGATAACGGTGGCATTTTCAATTATGCAAAGTATGCGGATAGTGAGGCGCAATTAATCTTTGATGACCTTCATGCGGCAAAATCCGAAAGAGAACGTGAAGCGTTATTGAGAGCGTGGCATATCGTACAAAACGAAGAACTCCCTTACCTCCCAATTGCAAAACTCAAAACAATTTGGGCATATAACTCAAGGGTCCGAAATCTTTCGCTCGATGAAAACACGAGTTGGACCGATCAGATTACGCTACTAGAAATAGATGTGTTACAGTGAGGTTAATATGATTAGAAAAAAAGATATTGATAAAATGATGGATGCTCTAATGCTAAGGTATTGGGGCATTTTCTCAATAGATGACACTTATCGACAAACCGTTAAGGCATCGAACTATTTTAAAGTACAAAATAGCATATTAAATATCGAAGTGGATGACTCAGACACTAATAGTGACAAGACTGTGTTTTCAATCGCTGTTCCATATGCACTCGAGGGCACTTCCAAGCCAAAGCAAACGAACATGGCAAAAGTTGAGGCATTTGGTTGGGATTTCGATTATCATGTCCAGATCAAACGACTGCTCACAGATATCCAAAGTGGGATTGAAATGTTATGTGGCTATCCACTTAACAAAGTGACACTCTGCGTCGACACGAGTCCCTATAGCGATCGTGAGGTCGGTTTTTATGCGGGTTTAGGCCTTGTGGGACATAATCATCTTCTCATTCACGAACACCTAGGGTCAAATATCTTTATTGGTTACCTCGTTATTCACGAAAAAATGCTGGTTGAACATTGTGCATTGGTAATGCCAGAAGATTTACCAGAAACGATAAATCACCCACATTGTCAGTCGTGTGGCCGCTGTACAAGAGCTTGTCCCACCAATGTTTGCGGCTTACAGGAAGCAGATATGACGCTTTGTCTTTCCGCACAAACACAAAGTAAAGAAATCCTGATTGAAGACATGCGATTTGCGATGCATGATCGATTGTATGGTTGCAGTGTCTGTCAGGTCGTCTGTCCACTCAATCACAACAAAACGGCGCATCCCCTTTTGACGCTTAAGTCTGAAAATTGGCTTGATGCCATCGCATTACTAAAGTTGACAAGTCAAGACTTCAAATATCAATATGGTCACATGGGGTTTACGTGGCGGCCACTTTGGATTTACAAACGTAATGCATTAATCGTTCTAGGCAATACTGGTGATTCATCAGCTTATGAAGCGCTTGTCAAACGTTCTGATTTAAAGGCAGATGATAAGCTTGCCAACTATTATGCTTGGGCGATCACACAGATAAAGAATCGCCTGTCTATTTGAACGCATAAGCAATGAACCCGTTAGCAATGTTCACATAAACACTTCAATTATGAAAATATTGACACATTTGAACCTAATATGGATTAATGGTTTTCACCCATTCCCGTTAGTGGTATACTTAAACCGAACAATTACTTTAAATGGAGGCATGACTATGTCAAATGTACATGAGTTAAAGTATTTACAAGATCAGGTACAAGAATTGAAGGATCAAGGCGTATACCGCATTCTTCCTATACTTGAAGGTGCAAACGAGCCAGAGGTTATTCTAAACGGCAAATCGGTTATCAACCTATCATCAAACAATTATCTCGGTTTTGCGAATCATCCTCAATTAAAAAAGGCAGCTATAGAAGCCATTGAAAAATACGGTGTCGGTTCTGGGGCAGTTAGAACGATTATTGGCAACATGGATATTCACGAAAAATTAGAAGAAAAACTTGCTACGTTTAAGCGTGAAGAAGCGGTTATGGTCTTCCAATCGGGTTTCAACTGCAACGCAGGTGCCATTCAAGCGATTACAAATAAAGGCGACTTGATCATTTCAGATGAACTCAACCACGCGAGCATCATCGACGGCGTCAAACTTTCAAAAGCGGATAAAGCGGTTTTCAAGCATAGCAATATGGAAGATCTTGAGCGCGTATTGAAAGAAAGACGTTCAAATTATGAAAACTGTTTGATTATCACAGATGGCGTTTTCAGTATGGATGGCGACTTGGCCAAATTGCCTGAAATCGTCGAGTTAGCTGAAAAATATAACTGTATGACATATGTAGATGACGCACATGGCTCTGGTGTCCTCGGCGAAAGCGGTAGAGGCACAGTGGATCACTTCCACCTTCACGGCCGCATTGATTTCTGCATCGGAACACTTTCTAAGGCGATTGGCGTTATCGGCGGTTATGTCGCTGGAAACAAAGTGATGAAAGAATGGTTGCTTCATAGAGGTAGACCACTATTATTTAGTACATCTTTACCACCAGCAGCAGTTGGTGCAATCATAGAAGCTGTAGACATCCTGAGTACGACGACTGAGTATACGGATCGTCTTTGGGACAATGCGAAATTCTTTAAAGCGGAACTTGGAAAACTTGGCTTTAACACTGGCGCAAGTGAAACACCTATCACACCAGTAATCATCGGCGATGAAGCGCGCACTGTGGCGTTCTCAAAACGCATGTTGGAACTCGGCGTATTCTGTTCACCAATCATCTTCCCAACTGTTCAAAAGGGCACTGGACGTGTACGTTGTATGGTAACGGCAGCACACACTAAAGAACAACTCAGCAGAGCGGTTGCCGTATTTGAAAAAGTGGGCAAAGAGATGGACCTTATCTAAATGAAACATTTATAATTTCACATAAAAGACTTTTGGAGCAGATCACTTCAAAAGTCTTTTTGATTTTCATATAAGATATTTATTCCTAAATAGACGTGACACAGGTATAATAGAATATAATGTTTAACTTTTATGGATTATATGTTAATGTGAATTTACACATAACACGAGATAATGGAGGACGATAAAGTATGGAAAACAAACCGGGTATTCTACTAGAAAGTGGTACAGGAGAAGTTGAAATTCTACATTTTACCGTTGCAGGCGTACATTACGCGATCAACGTCGTAAAAGTCAAAGAGCTTCTACAAATAGAAAATATCGCAAAAATCCCAAATGCTCATCCGGCAGTATCGGGTATTTCCCTCATTAGAGGTGAGATGATCTCCATCGTAGACCTTCTTTATGTCCTCGAAAATGAAAAAAATCCAAAAGTTAAAACGAGTATGACTCTCGTCTGCGAATTCAACAAAATTAAAGTGGGCTTTGCTATTGAAGCTGTTTTAGGGATTCATAGAATCGGTTGGAACGCTATCATGAAGCCAGATGACTTGACGTCTAACTCGTTGATTATTGGCAATATCAATCTCAATAACCAGATTATCATGCTCCTAGATTTTGAGAAAATCGTTATGGATATCAATCCTAACACAGGAATCAACATGGACCGCATTAAGGATATAGAAGTTAAAGATCGTTCAAATATCAAAGTCGTACTTGCAGATGACTCGCCGATGATTCGAAAAGTGCTGCTCGATACGTTGACTAGGGCTGGATTTACGAAGCTCAAATTCTTTGACGATGGCATGCAGACTTATGAGTACTTGATGATGCTAGCGGATAAAAAGGGCGAGGGTTTCATGTCGGAGATCGACCTTCTGATAACGGACATTGAGATGCCTCAGCTTGATGGCCACGCTTTAACTAGAAGAATTAAGGAACACAAAATACTCAAAAAATTACCGGTCATCATTTTTTCTTCGCTAATCACTGGCGATTTGCTTCACAAAGGCGAGTCAGTTGGTGCGGATGCACAGATGAGTAAGCCCGAAATTGAGAATTTGGTATTGCTTATAGATAAACTGCTCAAAATTGAGAAATAAATAATTTTTATGGCGAAACACAACGCGTGCGTGCGTTGTGTTTTTTTTTGTATTTTATGATGTTGACGTCTATTTGCCTATCGAGTATAATAAATCGAGTGAAAAGTTTAATGATAGTAAACTCAAATAGGAGGTATGGTTGTGCAAATCGGTGAGAAAATAAAGCGTCTGAGATTAGAAAACAACCTTACTCAAGAAGAGCTTGCAGATCGATGTGAGCTTTCTAAAGGATTTATTTCGCAACTCGAGCGCGACATGACGTCGCCATCCATTGCGAGTTTGGTCGATATTTTGGAGAGCCTAGGCACGAACCTACAGGCCTTTTTTAGTGAGACTGTTGAAGAAAAAATCGTCTTTAAGACAGAAGACTTTTTTGAAAAAGAAAATGAAGAAGTGGGCTATAAGCTAGAATGGATTATACCTAATGCACAAAAAAATATGATGGAGCCCATCTTATTGACATTGGCCCCTAACGGTGCCTATGATGCTCACGAACCGCATGAAGGCGAAGAATTCGGTTATGTACTATCTGGATCCGTCGTGATTAGATTGGGGAGCAAAAACTACGTTGCTAAAGCAGGCGACACATTCTACTACAAAGCAAACAAGGGGCACGAAATCGTAAATAAGGGAAGGCGAGAAGCCATGCTTTTATTAGTCGGTACACCCCCAAATTTCTAGCATCGGGAGGTACACGTGAGCGATAAAATCATTAAAGGGTTAAATATCACCAAAGAATTTAGTGGCGTTCCAGTCGTCAAAAACATTGACTTCTGGGTGAAAAAAAATCAATTTTTGACGATTCTAGGTCCGAGTGGCTGCGGGAAAACCACAACGCTTCGCATGATTGCAGGCTTTGAGTCACCTACTTCAGGACGTTTATTTTTTGAAGGCAAAGACATCACAGATTTGCCGCCTTATCTGCGTCCGATCAATACCGTTTTTCAAAAATATGCCTTGTTTCCACATATGAATATCTATGAAAACATCGCCTTTGGTCTTAGAATCAAGAAAATTAGCGAGAAAGAAATCGCGAATAAAGTTGCGAAAATGCTTGCGCTTGTGAATTTGGAAGGTTTTGAGAAGAGACCAGTAAACTCACTTTCTGGCGGTCAACAACAGCGTATCGCCATAGCAAGGGCACTTGTCAATGAACCTAAGGTTTTATTACTCGATGAACCACTTGGCGCGTTGGATCTGAAACTCAGAAAAGAAATGCAAATCGAGCTGAAAAACATGCAAAAAGAGCTGGGGATTACTTTCATCTACGTGACGCACGATCAAGAAGAAGCCTTGACGATGTCCGATAAAATCATCATCATGAATCAAGGTGAAATTCAACAAATTGGTTCACCAACGGATATTTACAACGAACCTGAAAATGCTTTTGTCGCCGATTTTATCGGAGAGAGCAATATATTTAAAGGAACGATGATTAAAGATTTTCACGTTAACTTTGCTGGTCGTGATTTTGTCTGTGTTGACAAGGGTTTTGGCGACAATGCTGAAATCGAGGTCGTCATAAGACCAGAGGATGTGCGTCTTGTTCCATGTGAAGAAGGCATCCTTGAAGGGATCGTCAAATCCATCGTTTTCAAAGGCGTTCATTATGAAATGCTCGTCACGATATCAGGCACAGACTGGATGATTCATAGCACCATTATGGAAGAGAAGGGTAAGACTGTCGGTATCAGCATAACACCAGACGATATTCACATCATGCACAAGGAGGGTTAAGATGATCAAAAGACTTTCATCAGGCCCTTATCTATTGTGGATTTCCATGTTTGTCGTCGTGCCAATCTTTATGATTTTGGCGTTTAGTTTGCTTGGAAAAAGCCCGGACGGCGGCCTTGAGTTTTCTTTTTCAAACTTTTCGCGCGCGTTTGAGCCTATTTATATATCCGTTTTAGTGAGGTCACTTAAGATCGCACTTGAAGCGACGCTGATTTGTTTTCTAATGGGTTATCCGATGGCCATGATTTTGGCAAAGATGGATCCAAAATATAGAACCACTGCCGTCATGCTATTTGTCGTACCTATGTGGATGAATTTTTTACTCAGAACTTATTCTTGGATGACGATTCTTGGGAAAAACGGCATCTTGAATGGCATTTTATCGGTTTTTGGCTTGCCTCAAATGACGTTCTTATACTCGGAAGGCGCTGTTCTCCTTGGTATGGTATATAACTTTTTACCGTTTATGGTACTACCAATTTATACGGTCTTGATGAAGATGGACCAGAGCTTGATAGAAGCTGCTGAAGATCTCGGTGGCGACAAAAGAACGGTCTTTTTCAAAGTCATCTTTCCGCTTTCGTTGCCAGGTATTTTGTCAGGTGTATCCATGGTCTTTATGCCAGCTGTGAGCACCTTTGTCATCTCCAATCTATTATACGGCGGTCAGTACATGTTAATCGGCAACTTGATTGAACAACAATATCTAGTCGTCAATGACTGGAACTTTGGTTCCGCTGTTGCGATCATCCTCATGCTGCTAATATTGGTATCCATGGCTGTTATGAATCGATTGGGAGGCAATAACGCAGAAGAAAGGGGCGTAAATCTATGGTAAGCAAATTTCTCAATAAGTTTTATACCGTATTGATTTTCGGTTTTCTATATGCCCCGATAGCTGTTTTAGCCGTGTTTTCTTTTAACGATTCAAAATCCACAGCGAAGTGGGAAGGCTTCACTTTAGACTGGTATCAAAGCTTGTTTCAAAACAGTTATATCATGAAATCACTATATTACACGGTTTTAGTAGCTGTGATCGCGGCGATTGTGTCAACGATCATCGGAACATTTGCAGCTTTTGGCATCTTTTATATGAAGAGCTGGAAGCAACGTGCCATTTTAAATGTAAACTCGATTCCGATTCTCAATCCAGATATCGTAACGGGCATATCGCTTATGACGCTCTTTGTCGCACTCAATATTGAACTTGGCCTCATGACGATGATCATCGCCCACGTTACTTTTTGTATTCCCTATGTCGTCTTGTCTGTTCTGCCAAAATTCAAACAGATGCCAAGTGAGATGCTGGAAGCGGCTTTGGACCTCGGTGCGACACCTTGGTATGCCTTTAAGAAAGTCATATATCCTGAAATTAAACCTGGTATCATCACTGGTGGTCTTATCGCATTTACTTTATCCATCGACGATTTCGTCATCAGTTTCTTTAACACGGGAAACGGTGTCAGCAACTTGTCTATCGCGATCTACTCGATGGCGAGGCGTGGTATAAAGCCAGAGATCAACGCGCTATCAACACTTATGTTTTTAACGGTCCTTATTTTAATGTTGATCTTGAACAAACGCACGAAAATTGAAGAAATATAAATTTAAGAAATTTAAAATTTGAAGGGAGATATCAATGAAAAAGTTTATTATGGTTGCTATGATTCTCACACTTACAGCTTTTATTTTCACCGGTTGTAAAAGTGACGACAAAGTCGTTCTCAACGTCTATAACTGGGGCGATTATATCGATGAAGACATCTTTGATACATTTGAAGAAGAGACGGGCATCGAAATCAATTACGAAACGTTTGCTACAAATGAAGAGATGTATACAAAGATAAAAAAAGGTGGCACGCAATACGACATCGCGATTCCATCGGATTACATGATTGAAAAAATGATTAAGGAAGATTTAGTGGAACCTATTGACTTAACTAAAATTCCGAATTATTCTAATATAGATAGTCGTTTTAAAGGACTAGCTTTTGACCCGAATAATGAGTATTCAGTCCCATATTTTTGGGGAACTGTTGGCATTATCTATAACAAAGATCTCATAACTGAGCCTATAGACTCATGGAATGTCTTGTGGGACGAAGCATATAGTGGACAGTTTACGATGATCGATTCACAAAGGGATTCTATCATGGTTGCACTCAAAAAACTTGGGTATTCTATGAATACAAAAGACCTAGGTGAACTTGAAGCGGCAAAAAATGCTTTGATTGAGCAAAAACCACTTGTACTTGCTTATGTTGGTGACAACGTGAAGGATATGTTGATCAGCGAAGAAGCAGCTATGGCTGTCGTTTGGTCAGGTGAAGCGAGCGCAGTCATTCAGGAATATGACAATTTTGAATACGTGTTGCCAAAAGAAGGCTCAAACATGTGGTTCGACAATATCATCATTCCTAAAGGCGCAAAAAATATTGACGCTGCACATCAATTCATCGATTTTTTATGTAGAGGCGATATCGGCTTTAAAAATGCAGATTATGTCGGTTATGCGACTTGTAATACAGAGACGATGAAGTTGCTCGATCCTGCACTACTTGGTACGACCTACGCTTATCCTGATGAAGCATTGCTTGAAAATTTTGAAATCTTCAGTGATCCAGGTGATTTCATCATGGAATACGATCGCATATGGACTGAGATTAAGGCAAATTAGAATTATATTAGATAGTAAGCCCATTTTCCTTAGGAAATTGAATAATTCCAATTTCAAGATATTTCTCGCATGACAATGATGTAGTAAATCATTATTGGCATGCATAAAATTGATTTTGAAACTTATTTGGTAATTATTCAATTTCCTTTAAATGGGCTTTTTATGGTTTTTATTGAGATGACACGAGGAGGGGCATATGATTATCGATGGAAAAGCAATTGCTCAAAAAATAAAAGATAAAGCAAAGAACTTTTGTACGGATTGTGCAAGAAAACCAAATGTCGTCGCTTTCATGATCGGCGATAACCCATCCTCTGAGTCATACTTAAGGATGATAGAGCGCACCTGCAAAAGTGTTGAATTTGGCTATACTTTAATTCGATTGGAAGAAGGCATCAGCGAGAGCGCACTTCTTGAAAAAATAATCGAGAAGAACTTGGACGATAACATCGATGGCATATTGGTTCAAATGCCTTTGCCAGACAATATCAGTGAAGAACGCGTCATTATGACCATAGCACCTGAAAAGGACCTAGATGGCTTTCATCCTATGAATGCAGGCAGACTTTTCAAAGGGGAGAAAGCAACAAGACCGTGTACGCCACTTGCTGTGATGACGATTTTTAAAGAGATGAACATCGATTTGGAAGGCAAGTATATCGTCGTCATAGGTAGGAGCAACATCGTCGGAAAGCCTCTCGCAGTTATGCTCATGCAAAACAATGCGACAGTAACGATTTGTCATTCACGTACCGTGGATATTGAAGATCATACACGCAAGGCTGATATCATCATAGTAGCCGTGGGCATTCCAAATTTTCTTACGAGAGATATGGTCAGCGAGAAGGCTATCGTCATCGATGTCGGTATGAATGAAGTCGATGGCAAAATGGTCGGGGATGTCGACTTTGAAGGGCTTAAAGATTATGTCAGCATGATCACACCAGTACCTGGTGGCGTTGGTCCAGTCACAAATGCAGTACTGTTATTGAATGTCATAGAGCATTTTAGAGGTGTAATCAGGTGAATCTGTTAGGTATCGTTGTTGCTATAGGAACACTTATTGGCGCTGTGGCGCTGTATCTCAAAGATAAAGAAGAGAAACCCATCGATGTCTATAAAGACTATGAAATATATTTAGATGCCATGACGGAGTACAAAGAAGCACATGGCGACTATGCAAAGGATATTAATAAACTGATGCCCTTTATTAAAGTGCCTTTTGAAATCAATACAAAGCGATATGCACTATCGCTTGATGGCAAATTTTTGACAGTTTCCAACATGAGTTTAGAAGAATCTCAAAGCATTATCAATGAAATTGGTGGCGATTCCTATATAAACGGTATCTATACCTATTTGACGCTTAGACGTTTTAATGAGCTCAGCAAAGTCAAACCGATCGCACATTTTTCAATGAAACCCGAGGGCAAATATACGACGACGAGCTATATCACGTATGATTTTTCAGGATGTGTCGCTGAAGACAATGAAATTCTCGAAAAAAAGTGGGAGAATAAGTTCGCGACATTTAAAGAACCGGGTATTTACGCCGTTCGTTTAAGTATTAGAGATAAAAACAACAATTGGTCTGATGTCTTTGAACGGGAGATCCGAGTCGTAGAAGAAAAAGGTATCAAGGCGCTAGAAGCTTACGATGGCTCTTTTTTCATGATTTATAACAACGGAAAGTCGCTTTCAAGAGGTAAGAACGAATTTGGACAGCTTGGTATAGGCAGTCTTTCTCAAGTTATTGATTTAAAATACAACTCCATGTATGATTCTGTTCTTGAGATCGCATGCGGTGAAGGTTACAATATATTTCGGTTTCATGATGGTTCAGTTGGCACTGCTGGGACGAACCGTGTGGGTGAACTGGGGCTTGGCGATCGCAATGCACAAAAGACGATCACAAGCGTTTGGGGACTGCAAAATATCAAACAAATCGCAGCTGGCAAGAAATTTGGTGCAGCCCTCGACTATGAGGGGTACGTCTATGTTTGGGGAGATAACTCGGATCGTCAATTGATGAACGAAGAACTCACAGATTCATTGATGCCAATTAAACTGGATAAAGTAAATGGCGTAAAGCAAATCGCATGTGGTGCGAACTTTGGTTTGGCACTTAAATACGATGGCACTGTTGTTGTTTGGGGCGATAACTCAAGTGGTCAACTTGCTGTTGGCTATAAGGGAAGCATCAATGAACCGACGGTTTCGCTCTATACAAATGTGAAGAGCGTACATGCAGGCGACAAATTTTCACTTGTGGTTACTGAGACGGGTAAAGTTTTCGGTTGTGGCAACAACGCCTACGGTCAACTTGGCGTTAGGGGCAAATCTGAAATCTATTTCCCTATAGAAATATTAGGGCTCAAAGATGTAGAAACGCTCCGAGTCAAAGAATCACTAACACTTTGTATGGTGAAATCCGGCAAGACACTCGTATGGGGTAACTTCAACGGACCTAGTGCGAAACCGATGCTTGAGCCTATTGAGATAGTAGGGATCAATTTTGCAAAGGTCTACGCAAACAATGGGAAAAAGTGTTTCATTATTGACAACAACAACGACTTTTATGTCGTCACGGATACAAGTGGCAAATACGAGAAAAAGAAAATGTATGAAAATTTTAGTGAATTTATGGAAAACGAAGGTTCAAAATCTAAAAATCATGTATAATAGCTTTATAAAGTGTGTTTGTATCGTATAAATAGGAGGAAGAGCATGCGTGAGAGAAGACGTTCCCATAGGGTTTCTTATAATGCGGTTATCAATATTGATGAAGTTTACAATCAAGATAAAATCATCAAGGTCAACCGTGAATTTCCAATAGAAATTATAGATATCTCTAAAGGCGGTATCGGTTTTATTACGACTGAAGAACTTCCTTTGAATTATTATTTTAATGCAAAAATCGATTTGGGCAATGGCAAGCAGTTTTACAGCGTCATCAAAATCATGCGTATTGAAGATACGGGCAAGGGCTATAACTACGGCTGTGAGTTTACGGGTCTCGCCGATATTTTATCTATTTACATCGATGAATTTGAAAATGAAAAAAAGTCTTGATTTATGTCTAAAAAGCTACTGATTATCAGTAGCTTTTCTATTGGAATAATGTGCAAAGGAATGTGACCATGAAAGATTTAAGAAATATGAATAAAGATCAGATCATCGAATTGATGATCGCTATCGGCGAAAAACCGTTCAGAGGCAAACAGCTTTTTGAATGGGTTTCCAAAGGCGCCATGTCTATCGATGAGATGACAAATATGTCAGCCGGTCTCAGACAGAAGTTATCTGAAAAATATCTGATAGACAATTATAAAATTCTCGAACATCATAAAGCGAAGGATGGCACGATAAAAGCCCTTGGCGTTTTAGCAGATGGCAACATTGTTGAATCTGTATTTATGACTTATAAGCATGGACATAGCGCTTGTATCTCAACGCAAGTTGGCTGCAAAATGAAGTGCGCATTTTGCGCTTCAACGATTGGTGGCGTCGTCAGGAGCTTAACCGCTGGTGAGTACCTCGGTCAAATTTTTGCACTGCAAAGACTGACTGGTGAACGCATCAACAACGTCGTGCTCATGGGCAGTGGTGAACCACTTGATAACTATGATGAATCGGTAAAATTCATCAAGATGGCTACCGATCCAGAAGGGCTCAATCTTTCAGTTCGCGGCATCACGCTTTCGACTTGTGGGCTAGTCCCTGAAATCTACAAATTGGCGGATGAGAAATTTGGCATCACACTGGCGATATCATTACACAACCCATTCCAGGAAGAACGTGCTGAGATTATGCCGATTACAAAGCGCTACTCAATTGTCGACTTGCTTAAAGCGGTCGATTATTACATCGAAAAAACAGGACGACGCGTTACCTTTGAGTACGCATTGATCGAAGGTGTCAACGACACGATGCTTCATATGGACCAATTGGGCGTTCTTTTAAGAGGCAAACTCGTCCATGTGAATTTGATTCCAGTAAATGCTGTAGAAGAAAAAGACTATAAACCTACAAAGATTGAAAAAATAAATGGCTTTAAAAATCAATTAATGGATAAGTATCATATCAATACGACCGTTCGAAGGGAACTTGGCTCTGATATCAACGCAGCATGTGGTCAACTTCGAAACAGCAAGCTCGTAAAGCCGAATCATTAAGCTAAAAATAAATTTAATGTTTTGAAGGAGAAACACGATTGTATCTAGAATAATACATTAAGTGTTTAAAACGAAGGAGGAGATCAAGATGGTTACTTTAATTGCAGGAAAAAAAGGTTCTGGTAAAACTAAAGACATCGTCAATAAAGCAAATGACGAATTACAGGCGTCAAAAGGCAATACAATTTTTATCGACGATGACAACCGCGCTATGTATGATTTGCATCATGACATCCGTTTTATCAATCTCAGTGAATTTCCTATCTCAAGCGCTAGCGAATTCTTCGGGTTCGTATGTGGGCTCATCTCCAACAATTATGACATCGAGAGAATATTCATCGATGGCATCATGAATACCGTAAAAATGACTGAAGAGGAGTTGACGACTTGGTTTATCAAAGCCGAAGACATCTCCAGTGCCTTTAATATCGACTTCGTAATCACTTTAAACTATGAATCAGAAGTACCGACCAGTCTTCATAGGTTCTTAAATTAAATCCAAATAGACGCAAAAAAATAGATCCCATCATGATTATGGGATCTTTCATTTGAGTTTATATAAATTTTTTACCTAGATATTTTTTGATGAGTTCAACATCTGAGAACGCATCAATTAACATTTCGGTATCTGTCTCCTCGAAATAGACTTTGATTTCAGCATCGCCACTCTTGAAGACTTTTGCGACTGTATCTTCACTTATATCTCGAATTTTGTTTTTGTGATGTTTGATTTTCTCGAACTCTTTTGTATAAATTACGCCTGTCATACCAATGATTTTTGTATAGCGGTTCATGTTGCCTCCCAAACTGATTTCATTCCATTTTGATTCAATATGACCTATTATACCCTAGAGTCCCTATGAAGTGCAACTTGTTAGGAAAATGCAAAATTTAAAAATTTACGAAATTTAACAAATTATTTAATTATTTTTGAGTCCAGGTTTGCTATAATTGTACTGAGCGCAGAGCAATCTGGAAGGAGATTTAAATATGAAGCACAATAAACGAATTATGGTCTGTGTTACCCAGCAGAAATCTTGTGAAAGATTGATTGATTTTGGTGACAGGCTAGTGACCAGCGATGCAGATGAGCTCCACGTGATTCACGTAGTAAAAGAGAATTGGAAGTATTTTGGACAATTGGAAGAAAAGGATGCACTTGATTATCTCTTTGAGGCATCAAAAGTAAAAAATGCCATGCTTACCGTTATTAAAGCAAAAGATATAGAGAAAGCATTATCAGACTTCGCAGCTAAAAATAAAATCACAGATGTCATAATGGGCGAATCATTTGAAGGCAGTGAACAGCAAAACATGATTAAGAGATTGCAAGAAAAAATGCACATGCCAGTCAAGTTTTTGATTGTACCAGTTAATGTCACAGAAGAAATCGCATTATAAAAATCGCATGATAAAAATTGCGTTTTAAAAAATACCATTTATAAAAAGTATTGAAGTGCATCCAAAGAAACGTATGATTACGTTTCTTTTTTTATTGTAAATGAGGGTGTATAAAATTATTTTTATATATTTGTTACAAAATTGTTAAAAATGTTTGAATCGATTTGAAAAAGGTTATAAAATTCATGGTGAGCAGTAAAATAGCTGTACATATAAAAAAGGGAGGCTAAATAATGAAAAAGGTACTAAGTATTTGTCTAGTTTTGGTAATGATTTTCTCATTATCGACCATTTCGATGGCTGCGGATTCAATAGTTAATTTAACCATCGTGCATACAAATGATACACATGCACGCATAGAATCCGGGAATAACATCATGGGCTTTGCAAAAATTTCTACAAAAGTGACCGAACTCAGAGCTGTAAATCCCAATCTTTTGTTAGTGGATGTAGGAGATACTTTCCATGGACAAACCATTGCCACACTTGTAGAAGGTGAATCCGTCGTTAAAGTGATGAATGCTATGAAATACGACGTCATGGTCCCAGGCAACCACGATTTTAACTACGGACAAGATCGTTTGCTTGAACTTAGAGACATGCTGGACTTTCCGATGATTTCTGCGAATATCACTACTGAAATGGGCACTCATTTTTTACCAGGCTTCATCATTAAAGAAATCGATGGCGTCAAAATAGGCATCTTCGGGTTGACTACTCCTGAAACAGCTTATAAAACACATCCTAAAAATGTTGAAGGTTTAACATTTGATAACCCAATTGAAAGAGCACAAGTAATGGTTAACCTCCTAAAAGACAATGTAGATTTAGTCGTCTGCATAGGTCACATTGGGGAAGATGCTGGCTCAGAATTTACATCTAAAAAAATCATCGCTGCTGTAGATGGCATTGATGTCTTTATAGATGGCCATTCTCATACAGTTAAGCCTGAAGGCGAAGTCGTAGGCGACACGCTACTCGTTCAAACCGGTGCATATGATGCCAACCTTGGAATCGTCGATTTGACGCTTACTAATGGCGTTGTAACAGCTAAAAAAGCATCTCATTTAACAACTGAACAAGCTGCAAATATTGTTGCTGATCCTGCAGTTATAGAAGTGATTGCTGAGATTTCTGCTGCTAACAAGCTCATCACAGAAGTGAATGTTGGCTCGACGAGCGTCAAGCTTGAAGGTACCCGTGAAATCGTTAGAGCAGGCGAATCCAATTTAGGTAATTTAATCACCAATGCAATGCTCTATGAAACAGGCGCTCAAATTGCCATCACAAATGGCGGTGGCATCAGAGCATCAATTGAGCCTGGTGAAATCACAGTCGGCGATGTCATCACTGTATTGCCTTTCGGCAATTATATTGTGACACTAGATGTTCTTGGTTCTGATATTATTAAAGCTCTAGAAAATGGCGTTACGGATTATCCAGCTGCTAAAGGTGCATTTCCACATGTTGCGGGCATCACTTATACTTTCGATCCTGCTAAGCCTGCTATGGAAAGAATCACAAGCGTTATGTTCAATGGTAAAGAACTCGATCCTAATATGACTTATTCTGTAGCAACCAATGATTTTATGGCAGCTGGTGGCGATCAATATGTATCGCTTGGTGCATCCGCTCAAACGGGTGAATATGCTGCTCTAGATGAAGCGTTAATCAACTACATCAAACAAGTTGATACTGCTACTGTAAAAGTTGAAGGCAGAGTCAATCTCTATGATCCTACAAAAGTGGTTCCTGAAGTGACACCACCTACTGAGACGCCAGTTGAAACACCAGTTGTTGAAACGCCTGAAGTTGTCACACCACCAACGACAGTTGTAACTTATACCGTTGTTTCTGGTGATATGCTTTGGAAAATCGCTCAAACATATGGCGTGACATGGCAACAAATTGCTGAAGTGAACAAACTTGCAAATCCGAATTTGATCTTCCCAGGCGATGTATTTGTGATTCCAGCTAAATAGTTATGGAAATTGCATAATTACCAAATAAGTCTCAAAAGCATAGTTTCACACGGTAACAATGGCTTATTTACGCCGTTTACAAATGAGGAATATCATAAAATTGGAATTATACAATTTCCTCAGTGAATTTTATCAAATGTTATAAATAGAAGTTGTTGCACATCTAGAATATTTAGATTTGCGGCAACTTCTTTTTATTGATTCCTAAAGAGGGCCCATACATAATAATGTTCATTTATAACCCGGTGTATGATAGAATAAAGTGTTGAAATGAATTCACAAAATAAAATCCGTAGTAGAAGGAGGGGCATCATGAACGTCATTAAAGAATGGAAAACGTTGCTGATTCCTTATGAACAAGCCGTAGAAGAACTTAAAGTAAAATTTAAATCGATTAGAAATCAATATAGAGAACTCAATGAGTACTCTCCTATAGAATTTGTCATGGGTCGCGTCAAAAAAATATCGAGCATCATCGAGAAGGCAGATAGGCGTAGTATTCCCATGGAACATCTCGAAGAGCAAATGGAAGATATCGCCGGTATTCGCATCATGTGCCAGTTCATAGACGACATATACGAAGTGGTGACGCTCATTAGGGAACGAAGTGGCAAGGATTTCACCGTACTTTATGAAAAAGACTACATAAGAAATCCGAAAGACAGCGGATATAAGAGCTATCACATCATTATCAAGTACCCTGTTCAAACGGCGCTCGGGACTAAAGAGATTCTTGCGGAATTGCAGATCAGAACTTTGGCGATGAATTTTTGGGCGACGATTGAACATTCACTCAATTATAAATACAAATCGCACATTCCTGAGGATATCATCGAACGCCTTAGAAATTCTGCGACCGCGGCGACAAGGCTCGACCAAGAAATGATGGAGATCAGCCGTGAAGTCGTCAATGCACAACTTATGTTTGAAGAAAAATCCAATACGATCAGAGACATCATCGCCAATATACAACTACTGTTTACTCAAGGTAAAGAGACAGAGGCACTGGATTATCAAAGGCGATTTGACAATATCAAGAACAACGACAACATGTTTGAATTTGAACTGCTGCTTACTGAAATCAAGAAGAGCCTACCTAGATACAATCACTTTGAAAAAGGTCGATTGATATGAAGCGGTGGATGCAAAATCTTTTCATAAAAAACATCCGCCGAGCCATTGATGATTATCATATGATTGGGCAAGGTGATCGCATACTGGTCGGCGTTTCGGGTGGAAAAGATAGTTCGTTGTTATTTTATACTTTAACTTTACTGAGTAAATATGGTCCTTACGACTTTGAAGTTATGGGTCTGACGGTTGATCATGGACTTATTGGTAACATTGAAGCCTATAAGCAATACTGCAAAACAGAAGGTTTGAACCATCAGGTTTTTGAAGAGCACTATGCGACAAATTTAACATTAGAAGGCGCGTTTGCACCTTGTTATACGTGCTCTAGGCTACGAAAAGGCATCATTAAACGCTATGCTCTTGAAAATGGATTTAATAAAATTGCCCTAGGGCATACGAAAGACGACCTCGTCGAAACTTTTGTCATGAACATCCTTCAGCATGGGAAGATTGCAACGATGCCACCGATTTCAAGTGTCGAAGATGAGCTAAGTATGATTAGGCCGCTTATGTATATGGATGAAGTGTCAATCATTAAAGCAACAGAGGCATTAAAGATGCCTTTAATGAAGGATATCTGCACGTTTTCACACAATAGGTTAAGAAGTCAATCCGAGGATTTGATCCATCAAATTGAATTGACAGCACCTGATTTTTCAGATAAAGTGATACAGGCACTTGGAAACGTAGATCGAAATAGACTACTATAAGCGGATTGGAACTGGGTGAAATATGGCTCTTTTTGTAATTGGCGATCTGCATCTGAGTTTTGGTTCAGACAAGCCTATGGAAGTGTTTGGTGCACATTGGGATGCACACTATGACAAAATAAAAGCGGATTGGTTGGCTAAAGTGACATCTGATGACACTGTGATCATTCCTGGAGATATCTCATGGGCGATTACGTTTGAAGGTGCAAAAATTGATTTGACTTGGATTGATGCCTTACCAGGAAAAAAAATCATCTTCAAAGGCAACCATGATTATTGGTGGGTATCAAGAGCTAAGATGGACAAAGTATTTGAAACGATTGAATTCGTACACAATTCTTTTGCCGTATATGGCGATATCGCCATCTGTGGTACACGCGGCTGGATTTGTCCAGGTGATGCCTTCACAGAAGACGACGAAAAAATCTATAAACGAGAACTCATTCGCCTAGAAAACTCAATCACTCAGGCCATAAAGGCAGGGTACACGCGAATATATGGCGTTTTGCATTTTCCGCCAACCAATGAAAAGAAAGAGCCTTCTGGATTTACAGAGATCTTTCAGAAATACACAATCACTCAAGTTGTATATGGGCATGTTCATGCCAAGAGCAACTTTAAAAATGCAATTAAAGGAAATTTTCATGGTGTCAACTATTGGTTGACATCGTGTGATTATTTAGATTTTAAACTGATACAACTTCCAGAATAATGCACTTATTAGCATTTAGAAAGGCGAACACACTTGAAATTTTTAAATACGAAAGATATCGAAGCGCTCTGTGAAAAGCGCATAGCACTCATTGAGCAATTGGAACTTGGAACGCTCTCAAAAGAAGATTTTATCATCGAAAACTATCAGATGATGAAGCCGTATCAAAAGGTAAACTATGATGTGAATTGTATAGAAGAGGGCATTTTAAAATACCATTATTTTAATACAATGGCAAAAAAACTGATGTTGGAAGCCGATGGCATCGAATTTAAGGACCCCAACAAATGCGAAAAACTTCGTGATAAAGCGTTTGATTTTTATCTCAAAAAAGACAAAATAACGCTTAATATGTTGGAACTCATCGCCTATAAAGATGTTGAAGCTTATTTTATTCACATGAAATCCAAATCTTTGGAAGGATTGATTTATGAAATTCGGTTTAATAGTCATGAAAAAGTGGTATTACATTCTAAAGACCGTAAAATCTTGTACAAATTAAAAGAGGCAAATTGCTTCTTTGATGAGAGGATGGCATCGGTCATTGACGATTATGTGAACACTAAAATTTATTAGAGGAGGCGTTTATTATGAATGCAATCGATACTATTAAAGTAGGCATGACACTCACATTACAGAAAAAAATCACAGTGGATGATACGGCCTTGAATTATGGCAGTGGTAAAATTCCAAATTTGTTCGCGACACCACGTCTCGTTGCATTTTTAATTGAGGCGAGCTCACAGCTTATGGATCCAAAATTACCGGAAGGGTTTGTGTCAGTTGGTCATCATGTAGAAGTTGACCACTTTAACCCAACGGTTGTCGGTTCAACCGTAACGATTGAAGTAAAAGTGCTTAGTGAAGATCATGGCAAATACACATTGGGTATGAAAGCCTTTGACGATTTTGGTCAAATAGGTTCAGGAACACATACGAGAACTGTCGTCAATTACGAAAAAATGATGGAAAAAGCACAAAGCAGAGAACTTGAGACTCAAGAAGAGGTATAATATGCAGGCTTTACAAGACATTGAAGCGATCATCTTCGATCTTGACGGAACACTTATAGATTCAATGTGGATATGGAAACAAATCGATATCGATTTTTTAGAGAAGAGAGGCATCGTATTGCCAAATGATCTTCAAAAAGATATTGAAGGCATGAGTTTTACTGAAACAGCCAACTATTTTATCAATCGGTTCGATCTCAAAGAATCACTGGAAACCATCCAATCTGAATGGAATGAGATGGCCAAACACTTTTACAGATCACATATCAAGCTTAAAGATATGGTGATGCCACTTATAGAATATGCAAATGCCCATCAAATAAAGCTGGGTATTGGCACGAGCAATTCAAAGGAACTCTTGAATGAAGTCGTCATGGCACATGGGATTCACCATTATTTCGAATCGATGCGAACGTCGTGTGAGGTTGAAAAGGGTAAACCGAGTCCTGATATATTTTTGAAAGTAGCTGAGGATCTTGGCGTTGCACCTGAGAGGTGTCTGGTTTTTGAAGATACCCATGCAGGCGTTCTTGCGGCAAAGAGAGCAGGTATGCGTGTCATCGCTGTCTATGATGAACTTTCAGAGCCATATCAAGAAGCGATAAAAGCAGACGCGGATCAGTTTATTTACAGCTTTAGTGAAATTTTATAGACTATATAGACATTATCCATCTAGAGATAGGTGGATAATGCTTTTTTGAATGAAGGAGCCAAAGTGAAAAAGGGACAAGAATTTACAATGACAATTGAACGCATGAAATATCCAAATGTCGGTATTGGCGTTTATGAAGATCAGGAAGTCAGAGTTAAGAACGTACTAAAAGGACAAGTTTTAGACTGTCGCGTAAGCAAAAAAAGAGGCGGTAAAGTTGAAGCCAGAGCCCTTGAGGTTGTACTGCGCGCTGAAAATGAGCAGCCATCATTTTGTGAGCATTTTAATCGCTGTGGTGGTTGCATGCTTCAAACGCTTAGTTACGAAAATCAATTGGACACAAAGGTTCAAATGGTTAAAAACCTACTCGATGAAGCAGGACTGCCGTTGGTTTTCAATACAATTATTCCTAGTCCCGAACCATTTGAATATCGCAACAAAATGGAATACTCTTTTGGCGATGAATATAAAGACGGTCCATTGACACTTGGGATGCACAAAAAAGGGCATCATCATGACGTAATCGATGTGCCGTTTTGTCATCTTGTCGATTCTGATTTTAGCACGATATTAACCGGTGTTTTAGAGTATGCAAAATCAAATAAATTGGTAAAGTACAATAAGCGTTCTAACGAAGGCTTTTTAAGACATTTAGTAGTGAGAAAAAGCAAGGCGACTTCAGAAATCATGATTGCACTGTCGGCGACAACTCAGATGGCAGATGAAATGGGCAATCCATTCGACAAAGATGCGTTTGCAGCTTTTATCAAGAATTTGCCATTAAAAGGCAGGGTAGAGAGTTTGATTTACGTGCACAACGACGGGCTCGGCGATGTCGTCAGTGGAGAACTCGAGTGTCTTCACGGTAGGTTGTTTATCGTTGAGAAGCTATTTGATCTCTCTTTTAAAATCAACTTGTATGCTTTTTTCCAAACAAATACACTTGGTGCAGAAAAATTATATGAAACAGCGCTCGATTTGATTCCTGAAATCGAGAATAAAATTTGTTTCGACCTTTTTAGTGGCACTGGTACCATCGGTCAAATCATGGCAAAACGCGCAAAAAAAGTCATTGGCATAGAATGGGTAGAAGATGCTGTTGTCGCAGCAAGAGAGAACGCGGCAATAAATGGGCTTGAGAACTGCGAATTTATCTGTGGTGACGTTTTTGATAAACTATCAAGCATCTCTGACCATCCGGAAGTTATCGTCGTAGATCCGCCAAGAAGCGGCATGGGAGAGAAGACAACACGAGCTATTGCGGCGTACGACATTCCGAAGATCGTGTACATTTCATGTAATCCATCAACGCTTTTAGATGACATGTTGGTGTTTCAGAAATGTGGTTACTTTGCAGACGATATAACCCTCGTAGATATGTTCCCTTGGACAGCTGGTGTGGAGAGCATTGTGCTCCTCACAAAACGTGGCTCTGTAGAAAATATGTAACATGTTTAGGATTTAATACACTAAAAATGATATAATAAATGCATAATTCAAAATGTAGATTTGCAGCCTCGTGTGCTGCAACAGGAGACGATGATGCATAAACCTAAAAATATTGACCGACACATGTCATTGCTTGAAAACAGCGATGATATTGTACAAAACAATCCTTGGAAAACAATACTTATATATATCGTCTTCGGATTTGCATGGATATTGTTTTCAGATCAAGTTCTGGCAATGTTCATAACTGATCATGCAAAATTTTTGGAGTTTCAAACATATAAGGGATGGATTTATGTTTCGTTTACCGCTGTGTTACTCTATTTTCTTATTAGAATCGACAACTTTCGAATATTCAATCTCTCCAAATCGCTGACAGAAAAAAATCAGGATTTGACGAGCTTTTCTGAAGAGTTAATCGCCGTTGAAGAGGAACTACAATTAAAAATTAGCGATTTGAACACATCGATGACATCCCTTGAAAAATATAAAAATTATATCGATGAAATCTACAACAACAGCAACGCGATCATCTTGCTTTGGAATCTTGAAGGCGATATCATAGATGTCAACGACTACTTTGTCGAGTTAACAAAATTTGAGCGCGATGAAGTAATAGGCAATAAAATGGTCAATTACATGCACCCAGAAGAACTTTTTTCAGCACCTGAGTTTATTGAACGTTTGATTCTTTCAAGCAGTCTAAAAAATCGCGAAAGCCGCATGCTCAAAAAAGATGGCAAGGCCATGACGATTCTATGGAATGATAAAATCATCAAAAATCCAAACTCAGATGAATCCTTCATTGCATCCTTCGGCGTTGATCTGTCACTTGAGAAAGAAAAGGAAAACAAGATTTACGAACTCGCTTTTACAGATAAATTGACGGGTTTAAAAAATCGTGTTGTGTTCGAAAGTGATCTGTCAGATTTGATTGAAAATAACGTATCGTTTACGCTGTTTTATTTGGATTTTGACAATTTTAAAAATCTCAACGATTTGTTGGGCCATAATTTTGGCGACCAATTTCTATACGATTATTCAAGAGTGTTGCGAAAATCTTTACCACAAATTGTCGTATACAGATGGTCGGGTGACGAGTTTCTACTGATTCAAAAATCATCGGATTCTTCTGATATTGACAACACCATAGATGTCTTGATGAAAATAACAAAACGCAAATGGTTAGTTGGGCAGATGGAATACTACCCATCAATTTGTTTAGGCATATCACAGTCGCCTAGAGATGGCTGCGATGCGTCGCTACTACATCAAAATGTTGAAATGGCATTATATAAGGCAAAAGACATCGGTAAATCACAAGTGAAATACTATGAATCTGCTTTTCAGTTGGAAGTAGAAAAATCAATTCGCATCGATAGCTTGATCAACAAAGTGCTTCAAGACGATGCCTTCAAGTTGTTTTTTCAGCCGATTTATCAACTTGATGGCAATGCCATCATGGGGTTTGAAGTATTGCTTAGATGGCATGCCCAAGATTTGGTGATCTCAACTGGTGACTTTATTGAAGTCGCAGAAAAAACGGGACAAATCATAGAAATCGATCGTTGGGTATTAAACCAATCCTTTTCGTTCTTCAAAGAGCATTTTGAAAATGACGATTATACGCTATCGATTAATTTGTCACCGAGAACGTTGACAGCGCCAAATCTAATTCCCTATATATCTGAGAAGATTCAAACACTATCTCTTAATCCAAATAGAATCGAATTTGAAATCACAGAGCACTCACTAATCGACAACTTTGACGAATCATTAAGCGTCATAAAAGCGATCAAGGCATTGGGCTTTAGAATTTCACTGGACGATTTTGGAACGCGTTTTTCTTCACTGAATTATTTGAGTAAAATCCCATTTGACACATTAAAAATTGATAAAACATATATCGATCACGTTATTGAAGAAGGCAACAATCAAATCATAGTCGAGCAAATCATACAGCTGGCGAAACGATTGGGCTTAAAAATTGTCGCTGAAGGTATTGAAACGACTGAGCAACGTGAGGTGCTTTCTAGACTTGGTTGTCTTTATGGTCAAGGCTATCTCATGTCGAGACCATTAAGCAGTGAGCATTTGTTGGAATTGTTACAAAAACAATGAGATAAAAATCGTGTGTAAAAGAAGCGGAGGATCCACCCCATGTACGAAGCGTTGTTAACGGATGAGATGAAACCCTGGAGAGATTTGCTTTTAGTGCATCAATTTGCAGTAGAAGAAATACGCACGAAACTCAACATCCTCGATGAAGAATTTAAAAATATCCACGATTATAACCCCATAGAGCACATCAGGTATCGCGTCAAAAAGCCACAAAGTATCAAAGAGAAGCTTCAAAGAATTGGTTTTGAACCGACCATTGAAAATGCAAAAAAACACATTTTCGACATTGCCGGAATACGGATCATCTGCGCATTCACAGCAGACATCTACAATGTGTTGGAACTTTTATCGAGGCAAAGTGATTTTAAGATTGTTGAAGTCAAAGACTATATAGAAAATCCAAAAGAGAATGGGTACAAGAGTCTTCATATTCATATTGAATACCCTGTGTTTCTAAGCTCTGGCGTTGTACCAACGCGCGTTGAGATTCAGTTTAGAACGATTGCCATGGATTTTTGGGCATCAATCGAGCATAAGATATATTATAAATATCGAGAAAAAGCACCTAAAATGATTCAGGCCGAGCTTAAAGGCTGTGCTGACTTGATTGCCAGCTTGGACGATCGCATGTTCAATCTGAAAAAGATTATCAACGACCTTGAATCAAAAGAAATTGAACTGGAACAAAACAATCAGTATTTCAGAGATGAAAGCAACGAATTTTAGTGCATCTAACCATTCATATGTCTCTATATAGATTTTTTTATTGACAAGAAGATAAATGGATTCTATAATCATATTGAATAAGTCTTATTGTAAGAAAGGAGAAATAGCCATGTTTGTGAAAATTGATGAGGTGTTTACGGGCTAACTGAATATTAGCACGGTGCTGTTTTATGCGCTGTGTATCTCTTTCGAGCAATCTGAATCGTGTCTGTCAATTTAACACGCTGTGAGGGCGTGTTTTTTATTGCCTAAATGTATCCCGCAGATGGTCGTCTCTGCGGGATTTTTATGTGCTAAAGGAGGTAAATTATGGAAAATAAAATATTGAATAAAAGAACAATGGAAGGCTATAAACAAGAAAAATTTAAATTGAAATTAAAATTAGAATTAAATAGGAGAACAATGAATGAATAAAACGATTGATATGAAAGACTATGGATTTAACGCCTTTTATGAAAAGGCTTGGTTTAAACTTTATGAAAGTGAATGGCACATGGAAAGTCCGGTAATGCCTGCACGCATCATCTCAGACTACGGTCAAAAAGTTCGAGTGATTACACCGTTCGGTGAGAAATTGGCCAATAGACCAGCACATGGTCAAGAAATGATGCAATTGCTGGCCGCTGGCGACTGGGTAAGTGTGCATTTGATCAACAATGATACAGAAGCGACCATAGAGCATATTCTACCGAGGATGACGAAATTTTCTCGTGCTGCAGCTGGCGTTGCGGTTAAAGAACAAATTGTTGCTGCAAATATTGATACTATTTTCTTGATCCAATCCTTGAATAAGGATTTCAACATGAGACGATTGGAGCGTTATTTGATTGCAGCATGGGAGAGTGGTGCGGTTCCAGTGATCGTGTTGACAAAATCGGACTTATGTGACGATGTAGACGCGCGTATTCAGAAAGTTGAAGAGACTGCGCCAGGCGTTGAGATCCACGCCGTCAGCAATCTCACTGGTGCTGGGATTGAATCACTCAGAAAATATGTATCACTTGGCAAGACCATTGCGCTATTGGGATCATCAGGTGTTGGTAAATCCACGCTAGTCAATACGTTGACTGGTTCACAAGTATTGAAGACGCAAGAAATTAGAGAAGACGATAGCAAGGGTAGACACACGACGACACATCGTGAACTCGTGTTATTACCAGGAGGTGGCTTGATACTCGATACACCAGGTATGAGAACACTATCGCTTTGGGAAGCAGAAGAAGGCATGGAAAAGATGTTCGGGGATATTGAATCGATCATCAAAAGCTGTCGCTTCAATGACTGTAAACACGAAAAAGAACCAGGATGTGCCGTTAGAGATGCACTTAGAAAAGGGACAATTGATATGCCAAAATGGCAAAGCTGGTTGAAGCTTCAAAAGGAAATAAGACATCTTGAAGCGAAAAAAGACAACAAAATCCGAGCTATAGAAAAGCTGGGTGTCAAAAAAGTGAGTCGACAAGTCAACGCGCGCACAAGACAAAGCGAAGGCTACGATATCTAAAAGAAAATCCCGCATGATTATATGCGGGATTTTTATTGTCCTAGAGCAGATTTTGCCTGTTCCAACCAAGTTTCGATCGTTTTGATTGTCACTGCCCGAGTATGGACATCAGAACAAGCATTTTCAGAAAAAGCTTCGATGAAATTTTCAAAAGCATTGATCATCGTCAAATGGTTTAGAGCAATAAAAATTGGCGATTGGTCAACTTTACAGATGATGACACCGATGTCTTGCTTGAATGCTATAAATAGATCATCAGGAATCGATAGTGGTGTCAAATGAACATTATAGGTCTTATGTTGATGCATGAGTTGCAAAACATTTTCCACGTGTTGGACGTAGTGCTTTGTTTCAAAGGTCGGTTTTGGCGTGAAAAACCAATCTAAAGGGCCTTTATATGAAAATGATTTGTCTATCAATCGATTGATTTCAGGCAATTGCAACCATTCACAATGCTTATTTGTCAGGATGCTTTCATGAAACGCAACGGATCGATTATTATAGTGTTCAATCGCACGTCGCATGTTCAGCTTTTCTTCATTTGAACCGTTTGCGTGAGGATTCAAGACGTCATTGAAGGTCTCTGTTGGCATGGTTGTGAGAGATGGTGACTTTGACAATATGGATGAGTTACCACTTTGCGTTTCGAATTCTCTATACAATTTTTGAAATTTATCGATTTCATTCATTTTGAATACTTTCATGAGCGGTCTACAGTGCTCAAGATATGCATCAAAATTAGATTCAAGATTGGCTAACATTTCGGGATCACGATAAAGCAGTTGTTCTGAAACGGTATTGCTTGCCATTGCCGTTGAAGTAACGCCAACGATTGCTGGAGCGAGAAATAAAGTGTGCTTAAATGATGTCTCTTGGTGACTCGGATAATAGTAGGGCTCTATGGCACCGGTCATGTAAAGCGGTAGCCATCGGTCTATGGCGGCATTCATCTCATCCGTTTCACGATTAATCGTATGAATGATGATGATTCGATTGCCACGTCTGATCACCTCTGATATCAACTGTTTCCACTTTAAGCAAAAGTCAGGATCTTCAAGCATCCAGTCCATTGAATCGTCGCTATAAAGCTTTAGGGTAACTATTTTATTTTGCATGATGATTGTCGTTAAAAAATTGACAGCACTTTGGCGCATGCCTTCATTGCCATAAAAGACTTCTATGTTAAGAGTCTTCCCAGAAACTGAATTTTGGAGTAACTCAGGCTTAAAATCTGGTAAATTTGAAGATTTGACTTGTTTGAAACGCTCGATAAATTGATTGATCAAAGAGGTATTGGGCATTATGTCATCTGAAAGCCAATGCCAAATTTTATCTGTGAGAATTGCTTGATCGATTTGTTCAGATTTTGAAATGTCGAGAATTTCGATTAAGCAATCTTTGTTGCAGGTTTGATTCGCAAAATAAGTGGCAATACCTGTTACGTATTCGCTGTGCTTGGTTAGATCACGCGTGCCGTTGCGCCATCTGCTGATCAACGATGGATCAACGGAAAGTGCCTTAGCCAACTTATTATTTGGTATGTTTTGTAAATTCATAAGAAGATTGAGTTTTTCGTGAAATTTCATCGATATCCCCCCTCAAAATGAGTATAGCACAAAAATAAAGAGCCATGCGCATCTAATTTCTTAGATCTGCATGGCTCTTTTGATTGATTTTGAAAGATTATTTATGCTTTAAATTTTGTCATTTCAACAGATAAATTGGCGATGTCTTCGTTGAGATGGTCAATTGCTACACCGATCTCTGAAACTCTCGAAAGTTGTTCCTCGGTAGAGGCATTGATTTCTTCAGTAGATGCGGCAGATTCTTCGCTAATCGCTGCCATAGACTCAAGTGAAACGATCAGTTCAGTTTTTAAACTTTCAATTTTTTCAGTCTCACGAAGGAATTCGTCGATAATCATACCTACTTTTACGACGCGTGTATCGATGTCTTCAAAGACTGTTACCGTTTCATTTAAATTAACTTTAGCCTTCTCAACCGATTTTTGTGTCCCTTGTACAGTTTGATTGGTCGATTCGACGATAGCGACAATCTTAGCGATGATGGTATTGATCTCTTCAGCAGATGTTGAGGATTGTTCAGCGAGCTTTCTGATCTCATCGGCGACAACTGAGAAACCTCGTCCGGCTTCACCTGCACGCGCTGCTTCAATAGAGGCATTCAGTGCCAGTAAGTTCGTTTGATTCGAGATGCCTTTGATTGTGCTGACGATGGTTTCAATCGCCTGTGAACTGATGCTCAGTTCATGTACTTTCTCTGATACGTGATCCGTATTGTCGACAGTAATCTGGAAGACATGTTGTAAGTCGTCAATTTTTGATCGACCTGTCTGATTGACCAATGCCATTTCAGTTGACACAGCTTTAGCATCTGTCAGTTTTGAGAATATCAAGTTGATGCTATTGCTTAAGTCTTGTCCATTGATAAGTCTCTCGTTGACATTTGATGCAAGGTCTGTTGCACCATGTGTGATTTCTTCTATCGCACGCGTTACTTCGTGACTCGATGCACTAAGACCCTCAATGTTTTCAGTAATCGTCTCTGACGAAGCGGCAATATTGTTGATGCTTGCAGAAACTTCTGTGATTAAATGGCGTACGTTATCAGTCATTTTGCCGAACTCAGTTGCGAGTGAACCAATTTCATCCTTCGCTTTGTGATCGACTTCAGTTCTGAAGTTGCCTTTACCGACTTCAATCATGGCAAGTTCAACTTTTCTAAGTGGCGTTGTTACGGTTCTTTTGATTAGGCGAGAAATGATAACGCCTAATATGAGTACTGATAATAGGACAACGATAACGTTGTTGATAATATTTTTAAGAATGATTGCGTTGATACCTGATTTTGGGTACGTTACGACGATGGTATTTGCTTCGTCTGTGATTTTATAAGCCAAAAACTCTTCATTTGCAATAGTTACATCGTACATATCCTTAGTACCTGTGAGAACTTCTGACAACCAAGGTTGATCGACAGCTGATGTTGCCACAAGTGACGGGTCTTTATGTGCAATGATCATGTTGTTTGTATCTATAATAACCGCAAATCCATTTTCACCGATGACCAGATCTTCTAGACGCTTCTGAATATCTAAATTGGCGAGCAATTCGATGAGTGATGTCGGTACGATACCAATTTGTACGACACCAGGGACATCGCGTCTCGGAACGCCGATAAATTGATACATCTTGCCATCTTCTGCTCTTGGCTCGGGTTCTTGTGCATAGTAACCGTCACGCTTATTGATTAAATCCATGAAGGGTTTATTCAGCGGATCGGCAGATAATTTGGATCCAAATGCTTTTTCATTGTTTCCAAATTGTACAATTCCTGAAATGTCGGATATGCGAATTTCATCAATTTTAAGTTGGTCTGCTAACTTGTCCATGTTATACGTTTTGAGCCAAGTTTGGTTATAAGTGACCATTTCAGCAATCGCTTGTGCGAGTGCCACATTTTTTTCATTCATGGCAACTTTGGTGATTTCGATGACATCTGATGCTGTAGTCAACTCTTTTTGAATATTGACAACTTGATCATTCAATTGATTTTTTACAATTTCTTCAATAGAACCATTTGTGGTTACCGTATTGAAGATAGCTTGAAAACCAATGGCTAAAACAATGATAAAACTCGTAATAAGGACGATTCGCGCTCTGATTTTCATAAAGATTCCCCCTTTGCTTCTCGTATTATTATAGCATAAGGCGGTTAACAAAATACAAGGAAATATTAAGTGATTAGGCCATTTCATTTAAATAAATTAACTATTTAAAAGATTATGACGAATTGATGTGACTCATTTGTAAAAAATGTCACTATTGTTACGTGCCAATGTCTATGGTCTTTCAATTGAAACTTCGGTTTTTGGTAAATATAATGGGGGAGTAAATTGCCATCGAGGATGATGGGAAAATTAAATAAGGGGGAACACAATGGAAAAGGCATTAGGTTCAAATTCTAAAAAAGGCGGCGTTCAAAAGTTTGGACGTTTCTTAAGCGGAATGGTCTTGCCAAATATTGGCGCATTCATCGCATGGGGTATTATCACGGCATTATTTATTCCTACTGGTTGGGCACCAAATGAAAAACTTGCGACATTAGTTGGTCCAATGATCACTTATATGTTGCCATTATTGATCGGTTATACGGGTGGTAAACTCGTCGGCGGCGTACGTGGTGGTGTTGTAGGTGCTGTAGCAACGATGGGCGTTGTTGTAGGCGCTGACATTCCAATGTTTATTGGCGCGATGATCATGGGCCCAATGGGCGGATGGTGCATCAAGAAATTTGACGGTCTTGTAGATGGCAAAGTAGCAGCAGGTTTTGAAATGCTCGTTGCCAACTTCTCTGCAGGCATCATCGGCATGATCTTATCACTCGTTGCACTTCTTGGCGTTGGTCCAGTTGTACTCATGCTCAATGACATATTGAAAACTGGCGTAGAAGCAATTGTAAATGCAAACTTATTACCATTTGCTTCACTCTTTATAGAACCAGGTAAAATTCTCTTTTTAAATAACGCAATGAACCACGGTATCCTTGGACCATTAGGGATCCAACAAGCAACTGAAACAGGAAAATCAATCTTTTTCTTGCTTGAAGCAAATCCAGGTCCAGGTCTTGGTATCTTGATGGCATACTGGGTATTCTCAAAAGGTATGGTTAAAGAATCTGCACCAAGTTCAATCATCATCCACTTTATCGGTGGTATCCACGAAATTTACTTCCCTTATGTATTAATGAAGCCAATTCTTGTATTAGCGGTAATCGCTGGTGGTATGAGTGGTGTCTTCACATTTAGCTTATTAGGCGCAGGCTTGATCGCAACACCTTCTCCAGGTAGTATCTTGGCACTTATCGCAATGTCTCCAAAGGGCGGATTGCTACCAGTACTCGCTGGTGTGCTCGTTTCAGCAGCCGTATCTTTTGTCGTGGCATCATTCTTTATCAAACGCAGCAGCGACAAAGATAGCGATCTTGAAGCAGCAAGAGCAGCAGTTAGCAACATGAAAGCTGAATCAAAAGGCAAAATTACTGGCACAGTGAGAAAAATCGTCGTTGCATGTGACGCTGGTATGGGTTCTAGTGCTATGGGTGCTACTACACTTAGAAAAAAAGTGAAAACAGCTGGTCTCGACATCGAAGTCATCAATACGTCACTCGATGAGATCCCATCAGATGCTGATATTATCATCACGCACAGCTCGCTCGCAGAACGTGCAAGAGATAAAAATCAGACAGCTGAACTCATCGCAATTGAGCAGTTTGTCGGCAATCCAATCTATGATGAGTTGATTGAAAGACTTAAAAAATAAGTAAATATGGAAATCGCATAATTTCCTATGGATATGCATAATTACCTCACTAAAAAAATATAGATATGAGAAACAGTGAACGACGTTCACTGTTTCTCTATTTATAGCGTTCTTCAATTATGTCACTGTTCAATAATGTCACTTTGTAGCAACTTTTAGTGAACTAGGCGGATAATAGGCGTATAATAATAAATAAATGTAATATCTATGGTATTTTTACAGTTATCAGAGTTAGATTGCACGTATTTGTTAAAAGTTGTCTCTATTAAAAGCGTACTCTTAGGGGGTTCAAGTGGCTTATTCAAAAAGAATCTGGGACATCATCGATATTTTGTTGAATCATGATGGGTTTATGTCTGTTTCAGACATCGCATCCGTCATGAAAATTAGCAAACGCACTATTTTCAGAGATATGGATGAAGTGGAAGCACTCGTGTCCGAGCATGGTCTGAAGCTTCATAAAAAAACAAAGCTTGGCCTTTGCATAGAGGCAACGCCAGAACAAATATCCGCATTCAAACACTTTTCGAACAAAAATAAAGGCACACATTACTCTCAGGAAGATCGACTCAATCAAATCATCATTGAGCTCTTAAAGAGTAGAGAACCTAGAAAGTTTTACTTTTTCTCGACCTTGCTTGGCGTTTCTGAAGCGACGATCTCATATGATATGGATAAAGTCGAACCCTGGTTTCAAGATAGGGGCATAAAGCTCGTCAGAAAACCGGGCTACGGCGTTTTCTTAAGTGGCAAGGAAGCTGATTTTAGAAAGGCCATAGTAGATTTTCTCTATCAAAATTATGAACATCAGGATTTGATTGATCTAATTGATAACAGTGCCAATTTTGTGGATACTGTCATGGATCGTGAAATCAGTATGAAGGTCAGCAGAATCCTCGGTCAGTATGAAGATTACCTCGCCAACCGATTGACTGACCAATCCTATATGGGGCTGATGATTCATTTATCTATAGCCGTGCAACGCATCTTGCGTGGCGAGAGCATCATCATGAACGAAGAAATACTAAGAGAACTCAAACTCGACGCACAATTTGAGATTGCAAGAGACATAGGCACTGACGTAGAGAAAGTTTTTGGGATTAGATTCCCAATAGATGAGCTTGGTTATATCACCATGCATCTAAAAGGGTCGAAGCTAAAGACCGGATCTTTGATAGAAAATCAAGATTTGATCATTACCAATTTTGAACTCAGCCGTTTGGCATCTAACATGATCCAAAAGTTTAAAGAACTGAGTGGCTATGACTTTAGAGAGGATGAAAAACTTCTGATAGGTTTGGTGAGTCACTTACGACCTGCACTCACGCGTATCAAACTGTCTCTGGATATCAGAAACCCACTGCTAGGCAAAATTGTGGAGATGTATCCTGAAATATATGATATGGCTACTGTCGCGAGTGAACTTGTCACGAAACAGTTTCATATGAAAGTGCCAGCGGAAGAAATCGGCTATATTGCCATGCATTTCGGTGCGGCAATTGAGCGCTTCATCAAACTTCAAAGTATTGAAAAACGCATAAGGACAGGTGTCGTCTGTTCGAGTGGCATAGGCACTTCGAGTTTGCTCTATTCGAGGTTACTGAAGCTCATTCCGAGGCTTGAGCTCATAGGTCAATTTTCTAAAGAGGATGTACTTCTGGGAAGAATTGCCGCTCATGATTTGGAGCTACTGATTACGACCATCAATTTGGACAAGTGCGACATGCCAAACATCCAAGTCAATCCATTGTTGATGCCAGAAGATATTGAACGCATCAAGCAAGTTGTCAGTATTTTGAGTAGCAACGTTAGACCTTACAAAAATATTGAGGAAGTTTCAAATAAAGATCAGACGGATACCATAAAAAGAATCCACGCGATCACGGATACTGTGCTGAATCTCGAAGCGCGTTTTAAGCTTTATGATAATTTTAAGGCGACGCGTATCAGTGATTTGATCAAATTGGTTTCAGAAGAGATGACGGATGATAGCAAACATAAAAAAACGCTTCAAGTCGAGTTAAGAGATCGTGAAAGACTTGGCAGCACTGTCTTGCAAGGGGAGGGCATCCTGTTGCTCCATGCAAAATCAGCTGCAATCACAAACATAAGTTTTACCATTTGGCGTTTTAAGTCGCCAATATATCATAATCTTGAGAGGACCACTGAGACGATTTATGCGGCAGTTGTCATGCTCATCCCACAAGATGTAACACAGATTCAAATCGATATCATGAGTCAGCTCAGCAAAGCACTAGTAGAAGAGGCGTCATTTATCGATAAAATCAAACAGGCTAGTGAACCGGAATTAAAGCAGTTTATTAAAACGATTCTGCACAATTGGTTGTCCAAAAATATGAAGGCTGGAGGTCTCGTATGATGGATAGACTACAACATATTGGCAGATTTCTAAGTCGAATGGTCATGCCCAATATCAGTGCATTCATCGCATGGGGTATATTGACAGCCGTCTTCAATCAAGATGGTTGGTTTCCAAATCCAGAATATGAGGTCATCATTAAGCCTTTTATTTTTTATGCACTGCCTATTCTTGTGGCCTTTACGGGTGGCAAAGTAATAGATGGCACGCGAGGTGGCGTCATAGGCGTCATCGGAACGATGGGACTCATTGCTGGATCCAATATTCCAATGTTTATAGGCGCTATGATTATGGGGCCATTTAGTGCATGGGTGTTAAAAAAGCTCGATCATGCCATCAAACGGTACATTCCCACAGGCTTTGAAATGCTGATCACGAATTTTTCAGCAGGTATATTGGGTACGCTATTGGCGATTCTTGCCTATGAAGCGATTGGACCTTTGATTTTATTTCTCAATACGATCATCGAAACCGGTGTGACCTTTATACTGGATAAAGGCGTTTTGTTTCTTGTTTCCCTCTTTATTGAACCCGGAAAAGTCCTGTTTTTAAACAATGCGATCAATCACGGTATACTCGGACCTTTGGGAATTCAAGATGCGCTTATCAATGGCGAATCGATCTTCTTTCTTTTGGAGACGAATCCAGGACCGGGCTTAGGCGTCCTACTCGCGTATTGGTTTTATAGCAAAGGCGTAGCCAAAAATAATGCGCCAAGTGCGATCATCATCCACTTTTTTGGGGGCATCCATGAAATTTACTTTCCCTATGTCATCATGCATCCGGCTCTGTTTGGTGCTGTGATACTAGGGGGCATGAGCGGTATCTTTACGTTTGAAATGCTTGACGCAGGGATGACTGCAACACCGTCACCCGGAAGTATCGTTGCTTTGCTTGCATTGGCACCAAAAACAAAAGTCTTCGCCGTTTTAGCTGGTGTGCTTGTCTCGACCACTGTCTCGTTTCTTATCAGTTGTGTGGTACTTAAACGTAGCAAGAAGTGGGAAGAGGAACCTGAAGATAAGGTGGATACATTGATTCCCGAGTTTTTGAAAGGGTATCAAGGCGACTATAAAATATCTAAAATTACATTTGCTTGTGATGCTGGCATGGGCTCAAGTGCTCTTGGGGCTTCGCTTCTTGGGAAACTCGTCAAGCAGCACGGGCTTGAACTACCTGTTGTAAACGTACCAATTGACGCAATCCCAGCGGATTCGGATTTAGTCATCACATACGTCGATTTATTGCCAAGGGCAAGAAAACAAGCACCAAACGCATTGCATATTGGAATAAAGGACTTTTTGGACAAAGAAGTCTACGATCAACTCTTAACCGCCATAAAGGCATATTGTGTTATTTCGGAGGTAGAAATGGAAATCAAACACCCAACAGAAATTTTAATGAAGGCGAATATCGTCTTAAACAGAGCCTCAGTTAGCATGAGTGAAGCCATTGAACATGCTGG
The DNA here is from genome assembly GCA_942493125.1 of Acidaminobacteraceae bacterium. Lineage (GTDB taxonomy): Bacteria > Bacillota > Clostridia > Peptostreptococcales > Acidaminobacteraceae > Fusibacter_C. The sequence continues at coordinate 2,647,005 of OW818667.1, forward strand.
TGAACTCCTTTACAAAAGCGGGTATGTAGAAGAAAGTTATATCAAAGGCATGCATGCGAGGGAAGAAAAATTTTCGACCTATATTGGAAGTAATGTCGCAATCCCACATGGTGAGAACGGTGTAAAAGACAGCATTTTAGCATCGGGAATCGTCGTTGTTCAGTATCCTGATGGCGTGAGCTTCGGAGAAGGTAAATTGGCAAAATTGGTTATCGGCATAGCAGGTAAAGGCAATGAACATATCCAGCTTTTAGCGAATATCGCCGAAGCGATAGAGGATGATGAAATTCTTACCCGCATGTTGGAAACGCAGGATCCTAACTATATCTATGAACTGTTCTCTAGTGAAGGGATGTTACAATCATGATAGTGACGATTACATTAAACCCGGCGATAGATAAAACGATAGAACTCAGCGATTATACGATTGGCGAACTCAATAAAGTCGATAAATGGATTCAAGATCCAGGCGGAAAAGGCATCAACGTGTCGAAAGTTGTTGAATCTTTAGGTGGCAAAAGCATCGCCACGGGTTTTGTTGGCGGCAGTGCAGGGCTTTATATTGAAAATGCACTTAAAGATTTGGGGATTGCAAATGATTTCGTCCAAATCGCTGACATGACGCGCACAAATTTAAAAATATTCGATAAGCAAACGAAAGAAACGACTGAAATCAACGAACCTGGACCTTTTGTCTCAGAAGCTGACATTAAAGCGCTCATCGACAAAGTTGAGGCGTTGATCAAGCCACCATGCGTCGTCGTCATATCAGGAAGTGCACCCAAATCGGTACCGGATGATATCTATGAAACGTTGGTTTCCGTTGCTAAAAGCAAAGGGGCAAAAGTCTTTTTAGATGCTTCTGGTCTCGCATTTAAGGCTGGCTTAAAAGGCAAGCCTGATTTTATCAAACCAAACAAGCACGAGCTGGAAATATATTTTGGAAAAAATATAGAAACAGAAGAAGATTTGAAATCGGCTGGTCACCACTTTGTGAATTTAGGCGTCGATCATGTGTTTATTTCCTTGGGTAAAAAAGGCGCATTTTATGCAAACAAGGAAAAGTCTTTGAGACTTAGACCGCTTAGAGTGGATGCACATAGCAGTGTTGGGGCGGGCGATGCCTTTGTTGGCGCATTTGTCTATGCTTATGACCACGAGTATGAAGTGGAAGAGATGCTTAGACTTGCCATAGCAACCAGTGCAGGTGCAGTGATGACCATTGGCACCAAACCGATGAACGTCGAATGGATCATGAGTCAGATTGATCGCGTCGTCATAGATTATATTTAGGAGGCAATATGAAAACGAGAGCAGTAAGAATGTACGGGATGGATGACCTTAGATTGGAAACGTTTGACCTCCCTGAAATAAAAGAAGATGAAATACTCGTCAAGGTTGTATCAGACAGTATCTGTATGTCAACTTACAAAGCCGTGAAGCAAGGTAAAAATCACAAACGCGTACCAGAAAATGTCGCACAGCATCCGGTAATAGTAGGTCACGAGATGGCAGGCGTCATCGTGGAAGTCGGTAAAAAATATGAAGGCCAGTTCAAACCAGGCATGAAATTTTCACTTCAACCGGCGCTTAACTATAAAGGCAGCCCTTATGCACCGGGTTATTCCTATGAATTCTTTGGCGGCAATGCCACTTATAATGTGATACCAGCAGAAGTTATGGAGCTTGGATGCTTGCTCATATATGAAGGTGACAGCTTCTACGGGGCATCTCTAGGCGAACCGATGTCGTGTATCATCGGCGGCTATCATGCCAATTACCACACGGTGCCTTATAAATATGAGCATGTGATGGGTACCAAAAAGGGTGGCAATATCGCGATACTGGGTGGTGCAGGCCCTATGGGTCTAGGTGCAGTTGATTATGCACTTGCTATTGACAATAAGCCAGCTAAGATCGTCGTTACAGACATCAGCGATGACCGCTTAAATAGAGCGGCAAAGTTCATCACACCTGCTTATGCGGCTTCTAAAGGCGTAGAACTCTTATATGTAAACACAGCGAACTATGATCATCCAATTGAACACTTAAAAGGATTGACAGATGGACACGGCTATGACGACGTATTCGTCTATGCACCAGTTGTGCCGCTCGTTGAGCAAGGCGATCAACTTTTAGCGTACGATGGCTGCATGAATTTCTTTGCGGGTCCTACAGATACAAAGTTTACGGCGCCAATCAACCTATATAACGTGCACTACAACAACACGCATATCATGGGTTCAACAGGTGGTAATACAGAAGACCTCATCGAAGCACTTGATCTTTCGGCGAAAAACCTGATCAACCCATCTGTTATGTTGACGCACATCGGTGGTCTCGATTGCACGATCGACGCCGTGATGGATTTACCAAACATCCCAGGTGGCAAAAAGCTCGTTTACAACCATATCGACATGCCGCTTACGGCGATTGATGATTTTGCTAAACTTGGCGAAACTGATCCGCTCTTTAAAGCGCTTGCTGAGCTCGTTGAAAAACACAGTGGTCTTTGGAACGCAGAAGCGGAAGCTTACTTGTTAAACTACTTTAACGCGTAGGACATATATAATTATAGATGAGGTGCTAGATGAAAATTTATGAATTTGAATTAAAAAATGAGCATGGCTTACATGCTAGACCAGCTGGGTTATTTGTGCAAGTCAGCGGCAAATATCAAAGTGCGATAAGTCTTCATAAAGGTGAATTAAAAGTTAACGGCAAGAGCTTGCTCGGTCTTATGAAAATGGCTGCGTCAAAGGGCGACCGTATAAAACTCGAAATTGATGGTGCCGATGAAGAAGAGGCATTGACGTCTTTAGTTCAATTGATTGATAACAATTTTGATGAGTAAGGAAATTATAAAAAAATCGCGCCACGTATCAAATGAAGGTTTGAGACGTACGGCGCGATTTTTTTTGTCATTGACATCAACCTTAATGCGAGTTTAATTCCCACAAAAAGGGTATATTACCTTTGAGGTGATTCCATTGAGTATGAGCTTTCCACTGGAATTTAAAACCGGATTTTTCAAAATTGAAACATGCCTACTTAAAATTGATAGCAAATCTTCGCAACTGATTTTTGAATTCCACCAAAGCAAAGTCGCATATTTTGTCGAATACGAGAATATCAAGAAAGTTTACTATAACCCTAAAATGCGACACGAACTGGCGTTTCAAACACTACATGATGATTATATCGGTTACATGCACAAAGAAGAAGTGCAACGTGGCATTGTCGATTTCTTAAAAGTCGAGTTTGGCGAAAAATTCAAGGAAATCAATGTGCCGGTATAAACTACTTTCTCTAATTAATCGCAGCTAAAAATCCGAGAGCGTCCAATCAATGGGCGCTTTTCCATTTGCCAATAAAAAGTCATTTGTTTTGGAAAAGGGCTTGCTGCCGTAAAATCCTCTGTAAACCGAAAGTGGGCTAGGATGCGGCGCCATGAGAATCAGATGCTTTGTGTTCGTAATGAGCTTAGCTTTATCTTGAGCCGGTTTGCCCCAAAGCCAGAATACGACAGGATCTTGTCTATCATTGATGCTTCGAATGACTTGATCGGTAAATGTTTCCCAACCTTTGCTGCGATGTGAATGTGCCTCGCCAGCGCGGACAGTGAGGACGGTGTTTAGCAACAGGACACCTTGCTCTGCCCAGTGTTTGAGGTAGCCGTGCTTTGGTATTTGGACACCCATGTCGTCATGAAGTTCTTTGTAGATGTTGACGAGCGAAGGTGGCGCAGGTATACCAGGTTTGACACTGAATGAGAGACCATGCGCTTGCCCGGGTCCGTGATATGGGTCTTGGCCAATCAATACGACTTTTAAACATGAGAAAGGCGTATATTTGAAGGTGTTGAATATATCATTTTTTTCTGGATAGATGATCTGAGACATATACTCAATTTCTAAAAAATCATTTAAGGATTTAAAATAGTCCTTTTCAAATTCTGAGCCTATGACCTGTTTCCAGTCGTTATCTAGTTGTGCGATGCTTAGAAGTTCTACCATATGATTCCCCCATTTAAAAAAGTCGTGCGATTCATTATAACATAAACGCTTTTAAAATTATGGCGCATTTTTTACAGATTTCCATTAGAATAATAAGTAGAAGAGAGTTATAGGAGGTGTCACAATGTGCGGTAGATTTTACCTCGATGCAGATGCGGAATTTCTGCTCAACTATTTTAGAATCCAATATGAACCAAAAGTGATTATAGAGCATCCACTCATTTTCCCTACGCAAAGTAGCCCTGTGGTCATAGAGAGTAAGGGCGACAGGCGATTGGGCCTTATGAAATGGGGATTCAAGTTGCCAAACAGTGCCAGACCGATTATAAACAGTCGCTCTGAGACCATTCACGAGAAAAAAATGTTCAAAGAGGCTTTTGAAAAAAGGCGTTGCATCGTGCCTGCCAGTGGCTTCTTTGAATGGTCGGATTACACGGATCAGAAACCTAAGCCACAGTTTAAAGTGTCAATCCCAGACCAACCCATCATGTGCATAGCAGGCATCTATACGAAAAGTATCGACGCATCCGGTCAAATGGAATGGGTCTTTTCCATTGTCACACGCGATGCAAATGAAGACATGAAAGCGATTCACCCAAGGATGCCTTTGATGCTTGGAACAGATGAAATCTCCAGTTGGCTGAGTCAAGATACGCAGCTGCCAAAGCTTGAAGCGCTTCTCAGATCAGATATCGGCAGACTTAATATCATACAGACTTGACGCACTCTCTTGACGCACTCACATAATATATTATCATAACGCATTTTCTTGACAGCCAAATTAAGGTGTGCTAAAATACCAACAATAACCGATGAACGAAAAAGTACAAAATGTAGAAATCAAGCGAGCGGGGGACTGGTGTAAGCCCTGTATGGAAGCATTTTTGGAAAGACATTCGCGAGGTATGTGCTTGAAAGCAAGTAGAGTACATCGGCTTCCACCGTTATCAGGAACTGAGAGGACTGTTTAAGTCAACGAGGATGGCACCGCGGATTAACCTTCGCTCCTATTTTGGAGTGAGGGTTTTGTTATTTTTCGGGCATCATACTGACGATTTACAGTTGAATTAGGGTGGCACCGCGTGATAACCACGCCCCTTTGAACTTAATGTTCGAGGGGCTTTTTTTGCGCCTCGATATCATCGAAAGGAGCAGAATTATGAATCAACAAACTATCAAGAAACAAGCAGCTGAGCATCAAAAACGTGAGCATCAAACATCCGAGCATCAAGTTGCTGAGCAACAAATGCGTCGCATCATGATCTCAGAAGTCAGCCATTTGCAAAGTAAGCAAGTAAAGCTATGTGGCTGGGTACATCGGATTCGAAAGTTAAAGCATGTCACCTTTGTGATATTGAGAGACCGAACGGGACTCATACAGTGTGTCCTTGAACAAGAAATTGAAACGGGGTTGGCTCTAAATCCAGAAACGGTTGTCTGCCTTACTGGCTCAGTCGTTGAAGGCAAAAACGCATATGGCCCTTATGAGATTCACGTCAACCATTTAGAGGTTCTCAATACCTCAGAAGCACTATTGCCGATACAAGTCAACCTCGATACAGTGGATGTTCAACTTGACACGCTGCTCGAGCATCGCGTATTGGGACTTAGACATCCAAAAGAGAAGGCGATTTTTATGATTCAGTCGCGTATCGCTCAGTATTTCGCGGCATTTTTAACCGGTGAAGGCTTTATGGAAATCCATACGCCAAAGCTCGTCAAAGAAGGCGCAGAAGGTGGTGCCAACGTATTCAAACTCGACTATTTTGGAGAAACGGCTTACCTTGCACAGAGCCCGCAATTCTATAAACAGATGACAGTAATCGCAGGCTTTGAACGCGTCTTTGAAATTGGATCAGTCTTTAGAGCGGAAACCCACAGCACCAGCAGGCATCTCAATGAATATGTCAGCTTGGACTTTGAAATGGCCTTCATCAAAGATGAATACGAACTTATGACAATGGAAACGGAGCTATTAAGCTATATCATGCATGCACTTGAAACCTTTGAAAAAGCTGAGCTTGAACGTCTCGGCGTCACATTGCCGACAGTGTCGACAAGCATCCCGCGCATGAAATTGTCTGAAGCCATCGAGATCTTAAAAACCGTTTATGGCAAAACAGAGCTGGATGGCGATCTTGACCCTGAAGGCGAGAAGTTAATCAGTGAGCACATATTGAAGAAAACAGGTTCGGAATTTCTATTTTTAACACATTACCCACAAAGAAAACGGCCGATGTATACGATGCCATGTGGCACGGATGAGACCCATAGTTTCGATCTCCTCTTTAGAGGCCTTGAAATAACAACAGGTGGATGCCGTATTCACCGTTATGAGGCGCTCATTGAAAACATGAAGAAAAAAGGCTTAAATCCTGATGCCTATTCAAGTTATCTTGAGGCATTTAAATATGGCGCACCGCCACATGGCGGCTTAGCTATCGGTCTTGAGCGCTTAACGGCGCAGTTGCTCGGATTTTCCAATGTAAGGCGCACATCACTATTCCCGAGAGATGGTCAAAGACTCGTTCCATGATTCTATTAAATGGAAACAGACATAAATAAAGCGGGCAACCCTTGTGGATAGGGTTGCCCGCTTTTGATATGGATAACGGTAATTCGTTATTTGACTGGGATTGTTACTTCAACTCTGTTTTTGTACGCTTCAGCAACTGCGCCTAAGAAATCGCCATGTGCGTCGCGAATTGACATCGTAGCGCCAGTGACAACATCTGCAAGCGCTGCTTTTTCAGCTGCAGTCAATTTTGCATATTTTGCCATGTCAGCTTCATTTGTAGTATCCGCTTTAATAGGGCGACCAGCAGCTGTTGTGTTCTTAGCGAACCAGAGTTCTAATTCAGCAACTGTTTTGCCTACGAAGAATTCTTGGAAGAAGTCCATTTGCTTATACCATTCGTTTTCTGGATTCATATGGTAAGTATCACCACGCTCACGTTTTGTTTGCCATCCTGCAACTTCAGCTACAGCGGTTTCATTCGTTTGAACTGAAAATCCAGTCACGACGCCTGTATCATGCTCTGCGATTGGATAGCCTTCTTTACCTGGCCAACCTGAGAAGTGTGGCATAGATGCGCCATCGTAGTTAGGTGTAGATACTTCTACGCCATCGACATAGACGCTGATGATTCTGCCGGCAGCATCAAAAGTAGCTTGCGCCATGGCAATATTAAAGCTGTATACTTGGTTACCAGAAGCATCTTTGCCTGGACCTACTCTAAATGCAAAAGTTTGACCAAGTCCTTGATATACTTTTGTAGAAGTAGGCGCGACAGGTGTTGCTGGTGTAGTAGGTGTAGTTGGCGCCATTGGTGTACCTGCTTTGATGATAATCACTTGACCAACTTCGATCAAATCGGCATTTTTAATTTGTGGATTGAGTGCCAGCAATTGATTGAGTGTCATTTTGTGCGTCATTGCGATTTGCCACATCACATCGCCTTTTACGACGACATGTGTCTCCATGTCGGTAGTGACTGGAGCCATCGGCGCTGCTGGTGCAGGAGCCGCTGGTGTTGATGTTGGTGCAGGTGCTGGTGTAGCAGGTGTTTCTTCAACCCATGTCGTTGCCGAAGATGTCGCATCAACAGAAGCAAATGCCGCTGAGGACGTCATGATCATAAGTATGACCATCATTAATGAGAATAGCTTTTTCATAAAACCCCTCCCTTTATTAAGCCGACGTTTCACTGACTGGTTGTAAGATTCTGCACATATATATACATCGGACTTCGTATTAATATTAACATAAAAGACGCAGAATATTCAATGCATTTATAAAAATAAACTTACAAATTATAAATATTAGAGTGCCTAAATAAAAAGCATTATCATTTTGATACCGCAGTTAAGTTGAACTGATTACAAGTATTGCTGTCTCTTGAATTATATGATTATCAAAGTCCCATCAATATTATGCAAAAAAAACGATGTGAATAAAACCACATCGTTTAATGTTAAAATATTATCATTGTTTAGAGATGGAAACAAGTGGCAACGTCGTTCTGACGAGTAAATATTCACGCGAGAACATGACTATTCATAGGCGCGAAAAATCGTTGTAGATTCTACCATCTTTTACTTCGATGATGCGATCTGTTTTTTCCGCGATACGACGATCGTGCGTGATGATGACAAAAGTGGTTTCGAACTGCCTATTGATGTCTCTAAGCAAATCGTAAATCACTTCAGTCGTGTCTGAATCCAAGTTGCCAGTAGGCTCATCAGCGAGTATGAGTCTTGGATTGTTGATTAAAGCCCTCGCAATAGCTGTTCTTTGCTGTTGGCCACCGGACATGTTTCCAGCGAGATTGTTTTTCACTTTGCCAAGACCCACCAGCTCCATGATTTCATGGGCACGCTGATCCATTTTCTTATCGATTTTTTGACCTTTAATGAAATAGGGCATCAAGACGTTTTCAAAGGCAGTAAACTCTGGTAGCAGATAATGAAACTGAAAGATAAACCCTATGGTTTCATTTCTCAAACGCGCAAGTTCATTTTTCTTCATTTGATCCGTACGGATTCCGTTTATGAGGACTTGTCCGTTAGTCGGTTTGTCCAATGTGCCTATGATGTTGAGCAAAGTGCTCTTACCACTACCAGATGCACCGATGATGCCGTTGAAAGATTTTGCTTTGATATCTAGGTCCACATCAAAAAGGACTTGTGTCTGTATTTGGGTGCCATATATCTTGTTGACTTTGCCGAGTGTAATGATATTATCCATTTTTGATCACCTCGATTGGAGAGAGCTTTCTCGATTTAATTGCTGGAATAATTGAGGCAAATGTCGATGCGACCACGGCAATCAATCCAGAGAGACCAATAAATCCCAAATTTATAAAGATTGGAACGACTGGCGTGCCATCTGGTTTAAGGGCAAATTGACTGAAGGACCACAAGAGTCCAAGGCCGAATAGAATCCCCAACAGGCCGCCTAAAATACCTAGCATAAACCCTTGAAATAAAAACACCTGGCTTGAAATTTTATCTGTTATCCCCATGGCCTTAAGTATGCCAATCTGTCTAGATTTCTGAAGAACTGTGATGGCGAGTACGCTGGCGATACCGAGAACAACTGAGATGACAACGAATATTTGAATCATTAAACTCGATGTGCTCTGACCACTGAGTCCACTTAATAGTTGCTCGTTTTGCGCCTTCCAATTGTCAAATTTAACGCCATCTGTTGGGATTTCTAGGCCCATGCGGTCTGAAATCAAATCGGCATCAAAGGGTTCGTCTATTTGCATTTCTATAGCAGTTACCTGAGACGCATCATAACTAAAGACCTCTTTCACAAACCCAAGGTCACCTATAACCCAAGTCTGGTTGACGCTGGCAACTTTAAGATCAAAGAAGCCAACTACGATCGCTTCAAAAGCTGCACCTTCTGGTGTAATGATTTCAATGGATTCGCCAATATCGACAGAATAGTCTTCGGCAATATTTAGGCCGATGATGACTTCATTTGTCGACACCTTTGGTAATGCGCCTTCGTTTAAAAGTGCCTCGCTAAACTTGTAGATTTGATCTGCTTTATCGAGTTCAAAACCTCTTAATACGATTTGATTCGTTTTATCTTCGGTTTTGAGAAAAGCACCTTTCGTCAAAGTGGGTGAAATTTTGCTGACTTCAGAGTAATTTGACTGAATGTCCGATATGATGGCTTCATAATCGTCGATGGGCTCATTTTTTTCACTAGAACTAACGGTGATATGTGAGGCATTGCCAATCGTCGCATCGAGTAAGCTGATTTGAAGGCCTTCGATGAGAGAACCGATGAAGATTTGTACGGAGATGCCGATTGCGATACCAAGTGCGATCAAGATCGTTTGCCCTTTGCTGGATGTCAAAAATCTTAGGGCGATTTTAAAAGCTAAACGCATAAGATCGCCTCCTTGATTTTCTGAAGGTCGTCAAATGTATTGGCATAAAAGTCGGCTTTGACCAATTCATCGACATTGGTGGAATGCTGAATAGCGTAGCCACCAACGATCAAGGTAAATGGCGTTACGCTTTGAATGACGTCCATTTTAAGTTGCTCAATTAAACTATGTAGCTTGGTTAAATGATAAAAATTGGTGACACTGATGCATACTATCGTGGGCTTAAAATAGGCAATAGCCTTTAAGATTTCTCGTTTTGGCGTATTGGCTCCGATAAAATAGGTGTCAAAATTGAGTAATGTAAGAAAATCAGTGATCATGCGAGCGCCGAGCTCATGGTATTCTTCTTCAAGACAAAAGACGATGGCTTTCTCTCGAGGGATCATCCCTGCTTCAGGCGTATTGATAGCATCTCGTTCAGCAATGACGTACGGGTAAGTCAACTCCAATACGGATCGTACGATACTGCTGCTCATGTGCTCTTCCCAAATCGGCATTTCTTGCTCAATTTGGTTACTGGAAATCTGATTGAGGCTTGGTGCCAATATGTTCTCATAAAGTGTACGTACATCAATTGTATGATTTATGAGTGCCTCGGAGATGTGTTTGATCGCTGTTTCTTTGTCGTGATCAATGAGTGCTTGGGAGAAACGCTCCAGCAAGTCATTTGTGTTGTCCATAGATGCATCCTCTCTTTCTATATGGCTATGAGATTTGATACCCAAACATATGCTAAAAAAACGAATACAACTATATTCGTTTTTTAGTGTTAAAATTCTAATGAAATTGTTTTTATATGGGTATCATTTTATTTTATAAAAGCGGCCTGATATGATCCGCCAAATCGCGTGGCTCAAAGGATGACTCGAAGCGCTTTATAACTTCGCCATTTCTATTGATTAAGAACTTTGTAAAATTCCAACGGATCGCATTGCCTGTTGTAAATTCTGGGAAAGTCTCTTTTAAGATTGAGTCGATGATTTTGTTTGTCGCGTTGGACATATCTAAGCCTTCGAAAGCAACATTTTCTTTTAAGAATCTAAAGACCGGGTGCGCGTCTGCACCGTTGACATCTGTCTTTTCAAAGAGCGGGAAAGTCACGCCGTAGTTAAGTGTGCAAAATGCTTTTGTTTCATCGCTATTCCCTGGTTCTTGAGCTTTGAACTGATTGCAAGGAAAGCCTAGTATTTCTAGACCTTGATCTTTATAATCGAGATATAATTTCTGTAAATCTTCATATTGTGGTGTAAAGCCACATTTGCTCGCTGTGTTTACGACAAGTAGAACTTTGTCTTTGTAGTCGTTAAGTGAAACCTCATTGCCATCGATATCTTTCGCATTAAAATCGTAAATGTTCATTAAATAACCTCCATATTTTGATATTAATATATTTATATTAGTAAAACTTGAATCACTTGTGCAATTAAATTGTATACAATTAGTCGATGTTTGTCAATACTCTTTTTTGTATGTCATTATATTGACACCTGATTTTATTCAGCTATACTGGTAAGAGCGTAAATAAATTGATCAAAGATTTGATTACGTCATTTGCATATACACTTAACATATTCATTTAAAGGAGAATAAAATGCCAAATAAAGACGGAAATGGACCAAAATCAGGCGGCGGCTGCGGCTGTGGCGGCGGAAGCAAAAATATTGAAATTCAAGGTATAAAAATCGGCGGCTGTTGTGGAGGTAGCAATCACGACAACACTGCAGACACGAATCAAGCATCAGGCGGTTGTTGCGGTGGTAGCGGTGACGAAGAAGGAAAATGCTGTTAAAAAAATGAAATGCCTTAACACTGGGAGGATTAGCAATCCCGGTGTTAAGGCATTTTTTTATTTTGATTTTAGCTTAACTGAAAATGTGGTCTTGTCTCCAGGGACGCTCTCACATATGAGTTTGCCACCATGTTGATCGATGATGGTTTTAGCTATGGCGAGACCTAGTCCATAACTGTTGGATTGTCTGGACCTTACTTTATCGCCACGATAGAAACGATCAAATACATATGGCAGATCCTCTGGTGAGATGCCTTCGCCCGTGTTGGTGATCGTCAGAATATAGTGATGCTGTGTGCGCGTCAAGTTCGCTTTGATCTCACCGTTTTCAGGTGTGTACTTGATAGCATTGTCGAGCAAAATCATGACAACTTGAGACAACTGCTCTGAATTGCCGACGATTTCAGCATCAGGTACGAGTGCATAATCCAGTTTTATTTTTTTTTCAAAGGCGATCGCTTCAACAGAGAGAAGCATCTGCTCGATTTTTTCGCTTAAGTTGAATGTCGTTTTCATCATTTGATGGTCTTCTGCATCCTCCATCTGGGTCAAATAAAGCAGGTCACGCGTCAAATGGCTCATGCGTTCGACTTCCGTTTTGATATAAAGAAGCCACTTGCTGTTGTCTACATCTTCAGCATTCGCATTCGTATTTCCATTTCCAATGTTGACGAGCACATCCACATTGGCGCTTATGACGGCAAGTGGGGTTTTAAGCTCGTGAGAGGCATCGGAAATAAACTGCTTTTGCTTGTCAAAGGCTTCTTTGACGGGTCGAATGGAACGTTCAGTCAAAAAGTTGCTGATGAATAAAATGAAGACTAACATGACTAGCGTGACACCGATAAAGGTGAGTATAAGACGATCCAAGACATTTTGTTGCGCCGTCATATCTATAAAAGAGATTACATATCCTGTTGGGTGGTTTTGTACTAAGTAGGCCCAATCATTGCCATCGAGCTTAAAGGCACCATTTTCGTTCCCATCTAACAGCACTTGTTCTAGCGCTTGCTCGTAAAACGTTATTTCAGAACTGAAGAAAGAAAAATACGTGCGCATCAAAAAGGCGTCGTCCGTCTCGATGACAAAGGCGTTCATTCTTGCGTCAAACGCGTTCTTTGCATCATCATTTTCACTTTCTGGATTTTTTGAATCGTCAAACTTATCAAATCGATCATTTGGAAGCGGTTTTATCAACAAATCGAATAAGGGTTTGGAAAAATTGTCAGGTTTAATGAAATCGGCCACTCTAAACAAGTCTTGTCGAATTGATTGATGAATATTGTCATAAGTCATGTAATAGATCGTTGAAAAAGACAACAACATGAGAATTGAGATGATAGACAGATTCATCAGTAACATTCTATGCCTAAGCTTTTTAAACATCATTTGTTTACCTCCAGGGCATATCCCACTCCACGCGTCGTCGTTATAATGACGTTTGACTTTAGAAAGCTGAGTTTTTTTCTTAAAAATGAGATATAGACTTCAACGTTATTGTGCTCCGCTTCGGAATCGTAGCCCCACAGTTTGTTGATGATCAGCTCTTTGGATGCGATGAGGCCTTTTCTCAGTATGAGGTATTCAAGGAGCTCGCTTTCCTTAAGTGTGAGTTTTATCGCATGTGAATCCTTTGTGAGAATAAGCGTTGAAGGGTTGAGCGTGATATCGCCTATAGCCATTTCAATGCTCGTTTGAATGTCGCCTTTGCGTCTTAACAACGCTCTGATTCTTGCTAGTAGCTCTTCAGTAGCGAAAGGTTTTGGCAAATAGTCGTCTGCACCGTTATCAAGCCCAGTAACGCGATCTCCAATCTCCCCTTTAGCGGTCAGCATGAGAATCGGAATCGTTACGCCTTCTCTTCTAAGGGATTTCAAGACCTCTATCCCGTTCATTTTCGGCAACATGATATCAAGTAAAATTATATCGTATATTTGACTCATGCCGTAATCATATCCAGCTTCGCCATCATGCACCATATCCACGGTGTAATTGTTCTTCTTTAAAATTTGCGAGATTGCCTCTGCAAGATGTATCTCATCTTCAATTAATAATAATCTCATAAATGGTCCTCGTTTCAATAGCAAATAAGCCTTTGGAAGTTTTCCTTCTTATTATACTCGATTTTTCTCTTATAGAATAGCAGGTCAACCTTTATTGAACCTTAAATAAAACGACCACATGCCTTGCAAAAACAAGTTAATCAATAATTTAGTTTAAGGTTCGTTAAAGGTAGAGTGATTATAATGAAGACAAGTTAGAAACAGGAGGCACACTATGAGCATAGACGTATTCAATCGATATGAGAAGAAATATCTGCTTGATCAAGCGATTTATGAAGCGATAGCCAGTCAGCTTTGTGAACGCATGACTTTGGATGTGTACAATAAAGAAGCGGGATTCTATACGATAAGTAACCTCTACTTTGATACGGTAGACGATGCTTTGATCAAGAAGTCACTTTCAAAGCCAATCTATAAAGAAAAGTTGAGACTTAGGGCATATGGCGTACCTGACCTAGACTCGATCGTTTTTTTAGAAATCAAGAAAAAAGTGGATGGGCTCGTCAATAAAAGGCGAACGAGTATGACGTTATCTGAGGCATATGCATTTATTGAGACCGGTCAGATTCCTGCTAAAAAGCCTTACCACAATAGTCAAGTGATTCGAGAAATCGCCTATTTCATGGAAATGTACGATCTCAAACCTGCCTCGTACATCGCCTATGATAGAAAAGCGCTCTTTGCAGGAGATCTGCGAATCACATTTGACACGCACATCAGGTCTCGGCGTGAGTCGCTGGGTTTAGAATATGGCGATTATGGAAAGCCACTCCTTGAACCAGGTATGTGGTTGATGGAAGTCAAGGCGTCTACGGCGTTTCCACTTTGGTTCGTCAAACTATTATCTGAATACAGGATCAATGCTTCGAGTTTCTCAAAATACGGCAAGGAATACCTCACAAGAGACCAAGAAATGAAGGGAGAACACATGACATGTTTGAGTCATTATTTAATACAACAGGGTCAACCATTAACACATTAAACATCGCGACTGTTGTGATCACGATTCTCATCGCGTTCCTCTGCGGAGGCATCATCAGTTTAACGTACCACAAGACTTCGGCAAAAGGGCGATACTCCGAGAACTTTGGCCTTACGATGATCCTGTTGCCAGCTGTCATCGCCATCATCATCATGCTCATTGGCAGCGATGTTGCGAGGGCCTTTAGTTTAGCCGGCGCGTTTTCCATCATACGATTCAGAAGCGCTCCTGGTGAACCAAAGGATATCGCCTATGTCTTGTTTGCGATGGCAGCAGGCCTTGCATGTGGGGTTTCTGCCTATGTTTACGCCGCCGTATTCACCATCATCTTATGCCTTGTCATGTTCGTCCTTTTCAAAACGCGTTTTAAAAATGAGTCGAATAGCCAGGCTAAACAGCTCATCATAACCGTTCCTGAAGACCTGGAATACGAATCCGCTTTTGATGAAGTGATGCAAAAATACACGACACGCAGTGATCTAAAACGCGTGAAAACGACAGCACTTGGCAGCTTATACCAACTCAGCTATGAACTTGAGCTGAAACAGGGCGTCAGTACGAAAGCGTTCATCGACGATTTGAGATGTCGCAACGGCAACCTCAACATCAATTTGATGATGGCAACAGACATTTGTAACGATTGAGATTGACGAATCACGTTTAGAAGAAGGGAAGGCTATGAAAATGAATAATAGTCAAATCATGAAATTGGCGAGCCTTGTCATGGCGATAGCTATCATTGGAACAGGCTGTACACAAACAGGACAAGAAGCAGGACTACAAGCAGCCGTCATCAGCACCACTGAGACTGATGCTGAAACTGAAACTGAAACTGACACTGAAACTGACACTGAAACTGAAACAGTGGCGGAGTACCAAACTTTTTTTGAGGAAGGGGTCGTGCATGCCATTGATGTCACAATAACAGAAGACGATTGGGCGGATATTTTGGCCAATCCCGAAGATGAAATCTACCATGAAGCCAAAGTGACAATAGATGGTGTGGAGGCTGATGGTGTTGGTTTTCGGACAAAGGGCAATTCTTCATTGAAATCCGTTGCGTCCTCAGAATCAGATCGATTCAGTTTTAAGGTTAAACTCGATGAATATGTGGAAGATCAGACTTTGCTTGGCTTAGATGAGTTTGTGCTGAACAATATGTTCTCGGACGCCTCCTACATGCGCGAGTATCTGAGCTATAAGATCATGGGTGAAGCGGGTCTGGATGTGCCACTTTCGAGCTTTGTGGAAGTGTCCATAAATGGCGAACTCTATGGGTTGTACCTCATGGTCGAAGCCATCGAAGACAGCTATTTGAACAGGGCTTTCGGTGAGAACGAAGGCAACCTCTATAAGCAAGAAGTTGGAAGCTCACTCGTGTACGAAACAGATCAAACGTACAAAAACTCTGAGCAAAAAAATGGCGATGATGAAAGTAAAAGCGATTTGGCGAATTTCATCAAAATATTGAACGATATGCCAGATGGCGAAAAAGGCGATATTGAATCCGTGCTAAATGTAGACAGCGCACTCAAATATATTGCAGCCAATACGATACTCGAAAACTATGACAGCTACAGTGGTCCACTTGCGCAAAATTATTACCTTTACAACGAATCTGGTAAGTTCAACGTCATCCCTTGGGACTTCAACATGGCATTTGGCGGCTTTCAAGGTGGCGCTTTATCGACTATAGATATCGATGAACCGGTCTCAGGGCCATCACTGGACAAGGTACCACTCATTCAAAATTTACTCGAAGTAGAAGACTATAAAGCGCGCTACTATGAAATTATTGAAGACTATTTGGCGATCCTTGAAGATTTTGAAGCTGAAGTATCTGAAATTGCTTCGCTTATCAGACCGAGCGTCGAGGCGGATCCAACGAAGTTCACGACAGTCGAACAATTTGATTTGGTAACGACTTATCAAGAAGATGGACCAATTGAAGCCAATGAAGAAGGCGGATTTATGGGTATGGACAAGGGCGTAGGCGAGGGCGTAGGCGAGGGCGTCGACTCTGATGCAAGCACAAGTGCATCTGAAAATGCGACACTCCCAAATGGAGAAATGCCAAATGGCGAAATGCCAAATGGCGAAATGCCAAATGGCGAACGTCCAAATGGTGACTGGACAAAGGGCATGAGGCCTGAGGGTGTGCCACCTGAAAATGGTCCTGGAAATGGCGGTATGAGAGGTGGTATGAGTTTGACTGGCAGCTCGACTTCTCTAATCAATATCATGCGTGCGCGAATCGCAAATTTGCAAGAGCAATTGGGGAACTAGAGCATCCATACCAATAAAAGTTTTATCCCCCTTTAAGACTTTTTTAATAAACAGGGCGTATAACGAACATAGAAACACTTTTGGAGGTGTCTATGTGGTTATACGCTTTTATTGGCTTACTTTTAATCGTCATGGGATTGGCGGTTCACGTTTTTAAAATGCATTTTCTGATCTCTGGTTACAATACCATGCCTGTTGAAAAAAGGGCTAACGTCGATGTCCGTAGCATCGCAAAAGTTATGGGTATCGTCTTTTATTTTGATGGGACATTATTGATTCTCACATCTTTCTTAAAATATATGGGTATAAAGTTTAGTGTGACGCCTGTGTTCGTCATTATTGCTGTATCCATCGTATTCATGCTCATTTTTCTGCAACGTTATGACGGCAATCTGTTTGATGAAAATCACAAGATGAGGCCAGGTGCGCTTAAGCAAATGTTGAAGCCCCTAAGTTTTACAGGTCTTATTCTCGTCGTGGTAGCAGGACTTATGATTTGGTCTTCACAGCCACTTGAGGTCGTCATCGGCGATACGGGTTTTGAAATTAAAGGCATGTATGGCGACACCTATGACTATGATAAAGTGGAAAATTTGGAGCGGTTGACGGTGTTGCCAAAAGTATTGATGAAAACGAACGGTGCTGCATTAGGGGCACATCTAAAGGGACATTTTAAGCTAGAGACATTGGGCTCGGTAAAGCTATTTTTGAACACGGATTACAAAGACTATATCTATTTTGAATATGAGGGCAAAAAAATCATCTTCAATGCAACACCTGAAAAACTAGATGCAATCTACAATGCGCTTGTTGATAATGTTAAGTGATGCATCTTGACTTTCGCACTAGTTAGTGATATCCTTTTGGTATGAGAAAACATATGGATTACGGGGAAGATAACTCAATAAATTTAAAGCTCGTCATCGCGTTGTCGAGAACACAAACGTCTTTTGCTAGGGCAATTCAAAATTTTCTTGCACCTTATGATCTGACGACTGCTCAGTTTGGTGTTTTAGAAGTTTTGTATCATCTTGGAGATTTGAAAATCTGCGAATTGATAGACAAGACGCTTTCTACAAGTGGCAATATGACCGTGGTGATCAGAAACCTTGAAAAGGAAGGCTTGATTACTAGGCATGTCAACGTGGAAGATAGAAGGGCATTTGTCATAGGATTGACAGAGGCTGGACGAACACTTATAAAGCCTGTATTTGATCAGCATCTTTTTCTACTTGAAGACATCTTTGGAAGATTGACTCAAGAGGACAAGGATGCACTTTTGGTTTTACTTAAGAAAATGAACGGGATAGTAGATTAGAGATTTTACATGATTATTTGGCGCAAAGTCAGAGATTAAGTAGAATCTTTTTTATTTTTTTGATGTTAGGTATTGTATAATAGAGTGGCGGACATAAGAGCATGAAAGGGCCATGTGGTGAATCATATGACAGAAGTTAATCGAAAAATCATAATCCTATTACTAAGTATTGTTTTGCTCACATCGATGTTAATAGGGTGTTCTAGTGCTGGTAACGATGTGCCTCCAGGTGAGATCAGAAAAGAACTTATATTAGCCGATCAATTTGGACTAGCCTATGCGCCTTTAGAAATCATGAAGGAAATGCAGTTTTTAGAAACAGCATTGGCAGCATCAGGACTCGAAACCATACAAATAGTATGGAAAAAATTTGGAAACACAACGGCGATTAGAGAGGCGATGCTCTCTGGAGATTTGGATGTTGGTTTTGTGGGCATTCCCCCATTTTTGTTGGGCATGGACAATGGTATGGATTGGAAGATCATCTCTGGCCTTTCAGAAAGTAAAGTGGCATTGGTAACGAAAGATCCTTCCATACAAAGTCTCGCTGATTTGACGCATCAACATAAAATTATATTGCCCCAGCCTGGAAGCATCCAGCATATATTGCTGCAAATGGCATCAAAAGATCAGCTAGGCGATGCCAAAGCTTTTGATGATCAGATTATCGCTTTAGCGCATCCAGATGGCGTTACAGCCTTCACAGCAGGTGACTCAACACAGCTCCATTTCACGACACCGCCATACCTTCAAGAGGATCTGAAAAATCAAAATGCACGTGAACTGATTGATGGTGAAGCCTGCTTTGGTGATGCATTCACTTTTATCGTAGGCATATGTCAAGAACCACTATATGAAGATAGGCAAGTCTATGATGCCATCAAAAAAGCTCTAGAAGATTCAATAGACTATATGGCTGAAAACCAAGAAGAAACGATCAAAATTCTAGCTGAAGTCTATGAGTACACGCCAGAAGCATTGAATACTTTTCTTTATGAAGACCAAATGACATTCACAACAGAGGTTAATGGCATTGACCGATTTGTTGAATTTATGGCCGAAACGGGAGCCATCAAAGAAACATATACACCGCAATCCCTATTCTGGGAAAGTGAAAAATGATTCTAAAGGAAACTTATGAAATATAAGAAAATGTTAATGAAAATTAGTTTTATTATGGGACTAGCGATATTATGGGAGATTGTTGCATATTCTGGTCATTATCCAGAGGCACTATTTCCAAAGCTCGAGGGGATACTAATGCGGTTTGTCGACCTCACTTTACATGAGGCACTTCTATTAAAAGCCCTGTATAGCATCAGTATCGTCCTAGTCGCCATGGTATTTAGCTTGATATTGGCGCTCATAATCGTCGCTTTGGGTACGCGTTTTGAGTATATAAGAGTCAATACTGAATTGTTGAACGCAATCGCGAGTCCTATTCCTGGGATTGCCATATTGCCAGTCATTATTTTGTGGCTCGGGATCTCTCAAAGCGCGATGATGGTCATCATGATTCATGCGATGCTTTGGCCACTCTGGACCAATATTGTTTTAGCAGTGGATCGCCTAAAAATGAAATATCATCGTATGATGACGGCATTCAAAATTCCGCGTATAAGACGAATTCGCCATATTTACTTTGAGGGCATTTTGCCTGATATTGTTGCAGGTCTTGAAATTGCATGGAGTAGAGGGTGGCGTGCACTACTTAGTATAGAGATGATTTTTGGCATCGTCGGAAAACAGTCTGGACTTGGGTGGTTGATTTATGAACGACGAATGTATATGGACACTGCGGGGATGTTTGCAGGACTAATCGCGATTGCCTTATGTGGTATCTTTTTTGAATCTGTTTTATTTAGGACAAAGAAATTGGAGGCCTTCGTTGAAACCAATCATTCAGGTAGAGAAAGTCAGTAAAATATTTGGAGGAAAGAGAATATTTAGCAATGTTTCGTTTGATGTCTATTCCGATGAAATTTTAGTCCTCATGGGGGAATCCGGTGTTGGTAAAAGTACCATGTTAAATCTCATCGGACAACTAGATAGTGATTTTGATGGCAGAATTGCTTATGATGCACGTATATTTGAAGGCAATCGAATCCCATTTCCATTTGTATTTCAAGAATCGGAAAGTCTTTTGCCGTGGAAGAATGTAGAAGACAATATCCGTTTGGTGCAAAGCAATTTATCTAATGAAGCTCTCGATGAAATTTTGACCTTAGTTTCTCTAGAAGTACATCGATATAAAAAACCTCATGAATTGTCAGGGGGAATGAAGCAAAGAGTTGGCATCGCCAGGGCGCTGGTATGTCATTCGAAAGTTATGCTAATGGATGAACCGTTCAGTAGCTTAGATGCAAATTTACGGAGAAAATTGCAGGATTTAATCATCGAAATAAAAAACAAGCGTTCGTTAACTGTGATTTTTGTGACGCATGATCTTGAGGAAGCCAAACGCATCGGAGATCGTATCATCAATTTAAGTACATAAAAAACCCCAACCTTAACGACATTCGTCTTGGTTGGGGTTCGTTGTATAAAGAAGTTATAATCTTGAGGCAATCAGGTTTGTATTAAGCTCGTATAGTTTATCCGTAATCAACCCATCTTTAGTGATGACGATGGCAGGGACTTGATCAAGACCAAGTTTAAGCGCAAGGCCGTTTGATTTATACGTATCAATTCTATTGACAGCGATTGAACCTTCTTTTGATTTTTCAAAAGCCTCGATATCTGCAAGGAAGTTTCTAGAATTTGCGTCGATAGCATTGTAGACATAGATGAGACCTGGCTTAGACTTTTGCATGATCTTTTCGTCAAATATCTCTTTTTCAGCGATGTATCTTTCTGCTGCAGTACCGGCGATTGCTCCATCTCCAACAGCTGTAGCAATTTGCTTGAGCCATTTGTCCGTTACGTCACCAATGGCAAAAACACCTTCGATGCCCGTTTCCTTCTTTTCATTGACGGTGATGTATTTTTGTCTCGTCAGAGTCAATTGTGTTTCGAATAATTCAGTATTTGGTAAATAGCCGATAAATTCAAAACAGTTGTCACAGTCCACTGGGATCTCTTCTTCTGTTTTTATGTTCTTAAGTACGACTGTTTTGAGATGATCATCGCCTTCAAAACGTTTGACGACTGAGTTCCAGATGAAATGCATCTTTGGATTTGCAAGCGCAGCTTCCTTTGCAATTTCATTACAATCCATTTTACCTTCATCATGCATAACTGATACAGTAACTTGACGCGCAAATTTCGTAAGGAACATACCTTCTTCGATAGCGGCATCACCTGAACCGATGACGACGACGTGCTTGTCAGTGTTTCCAGCAGCGTCGCAAGTCGCACAGAAGCTGATGCCCTTGTCGAACAAGAATTCTTCTTCACGCTCACCACCAGTGGTTCGCGGTCTGCCACCTGTCGCAATGATCACAACTTTAGCCATGAATTTGTTTCTAAAGGTTTCAACGACTTTTTCTTCCCCATGTAGATCAACGCTTGTCACCGCAGTCAATTTAAAATCGACGCCCATGTTCTTTGCTTGTTCCTTCATGAGGTTTGTGATTGCTTCACCCTTTGGTGCATCAGGAAAGCCTGGATAATTTGCAATTTCATTTGTATAGGTTGCAAGTCCGCCAACAAGTGCTTTTTCTAGCAGCAATGTCTTTAAACGTGCGCGACCCGAATAGATGGCAGCGCTTAAGCCTGCAGGACCACCACCTATGATGACGACGTCATAATGTTCAACAACTTTTTCTCTAGCCATTTTGTTCTCCTTTTGTTTAGTGAACTATTACATAAAGAATTTTACGAGAAGCTTACTGCCGACGATGGCGCCAGCAAATATGCCAATGGCAAATACCCAACCTGAAACAGATAGAGAAGAGATGCCACTATACAATGCGCCGATATTACATCCAAATGCAATACGTGCACCATAACCCATCATAGTGCCACCAATTACGGCTGCAAGAACTTGTTTATAGGACTTGATCTTTTTTATTTTAAAACCCGATGCGAGTAAAGTTGCTGCTAACGCACCTACAATAATACCAAAATTCCGCCATGAGTCTGGGTGATTTAACAAACCGCCTTCAAGTGTTGCTTGAGCACCTGGACTAGCAAAATAGTACCATTTATCCACACTGCCACCGACTGCTTCAAACAGCCATGCGCCCCAAATCGCAAAAGGTCCAGAAACACCCCATGGATTTTTTGTGACTGCGAGCGTCACGATTTGAAAAAGGGAGAGCAGAACTGCCGCGGTTATATAAGTGAATGGATTTTTTAACCATTTAACGTAATACTCATTTGACTTCATTTTGTCAAAGAATTTTTCTTTTTTCTTATCCAAGGGTTACACCTCCATGCTTGGTGCGAAGATTTTATTACTTCGTTTTTTCGATGATGACTTCCCACTCGCCGTCACTCACTTCTTCAACTTCTACGTTGTAACCTTCTTTTCTTGCCCATTCTGGAACGTTTTTCATAGCACAGCTGTGGTCGATTTGAACGATTAATACATCGCCGATATCAAGTGTAGCGATTTTATTTTGAGATTTTACGAGCGGTATTGGACAAGCTTCTCCGAAACAATCTAACATAACTTCTTTCATTTTTAGTTCCTCCTAAAATTTAATCGTGATCAATAGTCACTGTATTGTCGATAAATCGGTTATAATGGTGATAAGTTTCGCAATTAGTGCGAAGCACCACGTTTCTTTTCATATTGTTCAGCAATGATATATATTGCCAATAACACGGATAATTGTAAGGTGACTGCACCCATCCATCCAAAGACATCTGGTAGGAAGATGCTAGGACCTTTTGAAATAAAGACTTCTTTCCACCATCCAAAATCGTGTGCACCCCATAGTGAGCCTACAATGAAGAATAGGAACGCGATACTGTTCATAACGAAACCTTCGCCTACGCGCATCAAAGTGCCCGATGCACAACCACCTGCTATAACCATGCCAACGCCAAATATAAAAGCGCCGATGATTGTTGCCAAACTAATAGGCACCACATAACTCATACCCGGTATTGGTAAACCAGCAGATGAATAGCCGTATTTGATTGCCGTGAAACCAATCGTTGTAATGGCAAAGGCTACGAGGACGGCACGTGTAACAGAAGTACTGCCCGTCAGTAAAGGATCACGCAATGAAGCCGTGAAGCAAAATCGACCTTTTTGAAGAATAAATCCAAATGCGGCGCCTGTTAACCAGAAAAAAGCGACATTGGATGAATTTAAATTCAATAACACGGCAACGATACCTATAAAGGCAACCGTTAAGAATCCATATGGTATTTGATTTTTCTTCGGTTTTCGATTTGCTGAAGAGCGTCTAGAAGATGCTGCATTTGTTTGTTCAGCCATTTTTTCACACTCCTAATAAAAAAGTTTGCTATACTCTTAACAATCTCACTATAATATGATAACATTTTATCAATATAAAAAAACCACTGGAATTCTGTTTCAGTATAAGAAAAACCGATAGCCAATTATATTAACTTTGAGGCATGATATTTAGAGAGGTGGCTTATGAATTTAACGGCATTAGAATATTTTAGAGAAGTTGTTGAGACAAAAAGCATATCAAAGGTTGCGACGAACCGTCATATATCTCAATCTGCGCTTAGTCAGAATGTCCATAAACTTGAAGATGAATTGGGTTTGATTCTACTTGAACGCAGTAACAAAGGCGTCATACCTACCGAGGCAGGCAGAATTCTTTTCAAACACTCCGGTACCATGTTGCGTATTTATGAAAAAATGAAAGAGGAGTTCGATGCCCTTCAGCTAAATGTCGAGAGCGTCAGAATAAATGGTTCTTTGTCTCTCGTCGATTATTCATTGCCTTGTGTACTCTATAAAGTCAAAAAAAAGCACCCTAGTTATAATTTTGAGATGCACGCCCGTTCTAATTTTGAATCGATCAACGATTTGATAAATGAACTCACGGATTTGTGTTTTGTAACCGAAAAACCATGCGATGACCGTTTGGAATTTGGTCGAATCGGCAAAGAACGTATCGTTTTGATAGCTAACAAAGACTCTAGTATTCCAGATGTTATTGATGTACAGGATTTACAGAAACATGAAATGGTATTATTAGATGACGATACATTGACGATATCCTCTTTTTTAAAACGCAAACTGAAGACGGTGGGCGTAACGATAGATAAAATTCCCATCATGTTCAAAGTGGATTCTATACCAGCTGCAAAGTCATCCATCTCAAATAACCTTGGAATATGTTTTTTGCCTTACATGTCTGTGAAAAAAGAACTCTATGAAAAGCGATTTAAGATTATTGAAGTCACAAACTTCACTATTGATTACGACATATACTTGGTGACACAAAAAATAGCCAACAGAAACAAGGCCATTGATGATACTTATAATTATTTTATTCAGAACGGAGAGAAGGAATTCTGTTAATTTTGCAGTTTCCTCAAAAAAAGGATGAGATCCCGTGGGACCCATCCTTATTTTTCTAGGCTTGAGTGAGAAACAGTTATTTCCCAAACGCCATTCATAACTTCATCAACCGTATAGTCATATTTAGATTTAGCTAAATATTCTTTGATGGATTCAATGACACAGCTATGATCCACAACCATCATAAATGAATCGCCTGATGCTAAATGAGACAATTCCTTTTGCATTTTTAATATGGGAACAGGACAAATATCGCCAAAACAATCAATTTTATTCATAAGATCACCTTCTAACATTAAAATGACAAACGTCATATTTAGTATATCATATCACAATTCAATATAAGAAGAATAGAGGCCTCCATGGATTTTTCAATCATCATTCCCGTCTATAATAGCATAGAGTCATTGCCCATATTGTTGGAGGAAGTCCAGTTATATTTTATGGACACCCACTATCATTATGAGCTCATTTTTGTAAATGACGCAAGCAGACAAGAGACGTTGTATGCGCTTGAGCAATTGAAAAATGCAAATTCACAGATGATAATAAAGCTGATTCACTTGCCCCAGAACGTCGGTCAGCAAAAGGCTCTGGCACTTGGCCTTATTGAAGCTGTGGGCACTTATGCACTCACTATGGATGACGACCTGCAGCACGACATCAGGGCACTGGATTCGATGCTGGAATGTACCAAACAAGGTGCTGATTTGGTATTTGGCGTCTATAAAGAATATGGTGAGAAAAAAACGAGAGAATTAGGCTCCATGCTTATTGGCCTTTTTTTCAAAATGCGCTATAAAAAACTGAATGGACATCATGTGAGCAGTTTGAGATTGATTCATCGTTCCGTTTACGAGAGACTCAATGTGCCGCTTAAACCTTTTGTCTATCTAAGTGCTGAACTTTTGCCATTCAGTAAAAAAGTTGGCAATGTCAATGTATTCAGAAGGCAGCGCCTTTATGGCAAATCAGGGTACACACTCATAAAATGTATTCGAATTGGCATCAAACTAGTACTTAACTACGGATTATATCCACCGTTATTGGAAGGGGTAAAAACATATGAAACGCATCCTAATGGTAGGCGCGGGTAGTTGTCAGATCAACGCGATCAAGAAAATCAAAGCGATGGGACACTATGTGATCGCAGCGGATTACAACGAATGGACAGATGGTAAAGCACTGGCTGATGCGCATGTGAGGGCAGATGCATTCGATACTGAGGCCATATTGAAATGTGCTATTGATAATAAAATTGATGGCATCATGACTGTGGGAACGGATCAACCCGTCTTAGTCGTAAACCAAGTGGCTGAAAAACTAGACTTGCCACATTTTTTAGATAACGAAACAGCACTTTGGGTTACAAATAAAAAGGCAATGAAAACGCGATTTAGTCAGTTTAAAATTCCCACAGCTTCTTATGCTTTTGTAAGTCGATCGTTTAGTTCTGCTTCAATTACTGGCGTCAAGCCACCATACGTCATAAAACCCATTGATTCACAAGGGCAACGTGGCATCTTCAAAGTGGACACTATCGATGAAATTCGCATGCATATTGACGAAGTTCTCAAGTATTCTAGAAGCGAAGAAATCTTGGTGGAACAATATTATGAAAGCACCGAAGTCACAGTAAGTGGCTGGGTTTCAAACGGTCATGCTCATATTTTCACAATAACCGATCGCGTGACATTTCCAGCGGAAGCGCGCATTGGCGTTTGTATTGCACATCAATTTCCATCGGTGCATCAAAAAGACTATGGTCAAAAACTTGAAGACATCACACAGTCCATCTGCAACTGTTTCAATATTGAAAATGGCCCTATTTATTTTCAATTGCTCATTGGTGATAAGGGGATCCTAGTAAACGAAGTGGCATGTAGACTTGGTGGCGCTTATGAAGACGTTACGATTCCCTATGTTACGGGGATAGATGTCCTTAAGCTCAACATTGAAGCGAGCATAGATGCTCATGCGCATTTTAATGGCTATGCCTATAATTACATGGGCAAGGCATTTAGCACGCAACTTTTTTTCTGTCGACCTGGAAAAATCGCAAATATGCTGTCTGCAGCGGTGCTTAAAGCGGAACCGTATATATTGGATGTCGGTTATAACTATAGAATCGGTGACACAATCGGCCACATAGAGAACGCATCGCAGCGTGCGGGTTATTTCATCGTGATTGGAGAGACAGAAGTAGAGGTCGCTTCAAATATAAAAAAGGCATTTGAATTATTGACCATTCAAGATGCCTCCGGAAATAACCTAGTTATTAGTTATGATGAAGCGCAGAATCTCCATTATTGAGGAAATTGAATGATGCAATCTCCAAAGTTATTCGACAACCTTATAGATGACCGTCTGCCAAGGATAGGTGCCAGAAAAGCTAGAAATACGCATGGCGTAAAGTGGATTTTCAAAAGCATATATGCGTACTGTATGTGACGCAAGATATGCCTGCATCGTATCATAATAGTCGATAGTCACATATAGAAAATCCCATTTTGGAGACGTTCGCGCGATATAGTCCATCTCCTCATGTAGGATGATATACTGGATATTTCGCGATTCAATATAATTTTGAAAAGCATTTGTCGATGGGTCAAGATACCCCAAATTTCTGATGTCGTAGAAACAGTTCTGATCGAAAGCCTCGATGATGTTCAAATTGCCAAGCACTACGGAATCCTCTGGAACGTGCGCTGCAATTTCATTCAACATGGCATCATATGACTTCGAATAGAAACGGTTTGCTTCATAAGTGTTCAGATTGGACCACAGATTTGATCCCCATAACATCGCCAGAATGATTAATAGCACTGGCAGCATGATTGGGGATTTTTTATTGATTAATCGCTCATAAGTGGACAATGCCAAATGAAGGCTTTGGAGCGTCAACAAGCAAATGAAGGGCATCATAAAAACGACGGACGTCTGGTTGTATCGTCCGATGATGAGTATGCTTAGTGCTATACCGATAACTGTGACCAAGAGATAAAATACAGAGGCTTCTTGGCGCGTCGTTTTATTGAGACGCACTTTTGTAAGTGCAATCAATAAGAGCGGTAGCCAAATCAAGACGAGTAAACCCATTAATATCAGAGACAACTTGATATCAAAGAGATCGTAGGTGCCACCAATCTGATTGAAAAGCTTGTACCAGTACCAATAAAAACCCTCGAATCGACTGATAGCATCGGAATCAACGCCTAGTGTCTTTCCGAAATTGAGATAGCCCTCTAAAAAATTTGGGTTCATCCAATAGCCGATAATGGCATAGAAAAGAGCCCCAAATGCTGTCAGTCCAACGAGTTTTAGAAAATGGGAGAGCCGCGCTTCACGCATTAACCATTTGTAAAATAATAACCCTGCAAAGCAGACGCCGAGGATAAAACTGTTCGGGTGCACCCCCATGCCTAATAGTATAAGCAGAGAAAGCTTTGGCACCAGGTACTTAACGTCGTCTTTTAAGAGCAACCAGTAACCGAGCAGTAACAAAAATAATATGATGGTTTCTTGTCTTCCGAGATGTGAACTATAGACAAATTGAATATTTAAACACATCATAAAGGTTGCGGCAAGTCCATAGAGTGGATTTTCAAAATGCTTACGTGCAATCTTGTAGACGAGGGGCAAGCAAAGTGTTCCGAAAATAAGGGCGACCAATCTTACAGCAACTACTGATGGTCCGTATGTTTTCAGTGCGATGATCAGCATGCTATTGTATAGCCACCTAAACGGATGTATGACTCGTGGGTATAAATCGTAAAAGGGTTCTGTGACGTCAAAACGACCTTGATCCAGTATTTCAGTAGCAATGCCTTTAAGCCAGAGCTCATCTGAGTGTACAGTTGGAAAGGCCATCAAAGTAGCAAAATTGACACAAAAAAAAGCTGCGATTAAGAAGAAAGTCATCCAATCGTATGTGCTGAACGGTCTTATATTTTGAAGGGCTTTATTGTCTGATGAAAAAATCATAAAGTGCGGACCTCACATTTTATCTCTCATTTATGGACCTTGGAATTATTCAGTTTCCTCATTTATCATAATAGATAGAGGCAAAAAAGTATACATGGCTATTTGTGGTTGTTAAAAATCTATCATTCTAATATGAAATGGAGTATAAGCAAATGCGATAACCAAAGCTAGGGGGTATCGTTTATAATAAGCTAGAAATCGTTAAGTTTATGACGATCAATTTGTTTATTATTTAACAATATACTCCAAAGCAATCTCACAAATTCGTTTAGGAGGTCAACATGACAAAAGGATTTACAAAATTCATGCTGATAGCAGTTTTAACGGTTATGGTGCTCTTAATGACATCGTGTGCCGTTGATACATCGTATTCAGGATCGATGAATGTCGTCGAGGCATCTAAGGTTATTGAAGATATGGCTTCCAATCCAGCAGTTATCGTCATCGATGCACGCGGTAAAGAAGCCTACGATAAGGGACATCTCGATGGCGCCATCTGTTTATCGGTTGAAGAAGCCGTAGTGGAAACTACGGTACCAAATATGCTGATACCTAAAGAGCCATTTGAAAAACTTATGTCTTCAAAAGGTATTTCCAATGACAGCATTGTATACATCTATGATGACAATGCAGGTATATTCGCTGCACGCATCTGGTGGACCATGCGTATTTACGGACATCAAAACGTGATGATCGTAAACGGCGGTTCCTCAGCACTCGTAAAGGCAGAAGGCGCTTTGTCTGCTGAAACGACAACGCTTGCAGTGTCTGAGTACACAGCTACTGAAGCAAATACAGCGACCATCGCTACCTTTGAAGAAGTAGAAGCGATAGCGAATGCACCACAAGAAAATGTCAAACTATTAGATGTTAGATCACCTGCTGAATACGCCGAAGGGTATATTCCAGGCGCAATATTATATCCACATACTCAAAACCTCTATAAGGATGGCACGTTTATGTCAAGTAGAGACCTCAGTTTGTTTTATAAAGATGCTGGTTTTGAGAAGGTCGATATGATTATTGTTTATTGCAAAACATCTGTTAGAGCGACACAAACTGTGGCTTTGCTAGAAGAAGCAGGCTTTACAAATTTGAAAGTCTATGACGGCGCATGGCTTGAATGGTCATCACGAGTAGGCGTTACAGCACCAGTCGAAACAGTACCCGTGGGGGAATCAGACGGATCCTGATAAAGATATTGATGGAGGATGAAACATATGAGTAAGAAGTGGTTAGGGTTATTATTGGCACTTGTTTTAGTATTTTCGACAACAGCATGTGGAAAGACAGAAGAACAAGCATCAATGGATGTTGTTACAACTGAAGCGACAACTGAAGCTGCAGCGTTTGATATGACTTCCCTTGTAACGGCTTATTTTGAAAACATGCCAGAGCACATCTATAAAATTGATCAAAAAGAATTTGTTGAAAAAGTTGTTGCTGATGAGGCAATGACAATACTTGATATTAGAACTGCGGAAGACTACGCAGCTGGTCACGTAAAAGGCGCAGTCAACATGCCTTGGGGTCCAGCAATCAGCGAAGGCTTATCGAGCATTCCAAGTGACAAACCAGTATTTGTTTATTGCTATACAGGACAAACTGCTGGTCAAGCGGTTGCGACGTTAAATATTGCAGGTTTTGATGCAAGAAGTGTCAATCTTGGATGGAACCTTGGTATCTCAAAGGTTGAAGGCGTTGCAGATGTAACAGTTACAGAAGCAGCGACACTTACAGCTGGAGTTGCGACGATTGAAGCGTCTATTCAAACGGCTTTAAATGACTATTATGCAGGTCTATCAACCGTTGCAGATAGCATCTATAAAAATTACAAAGTTTCTGAAGCGGATCTAAAAACAATGGTTGATGCAAAAGATGCATCTATCTATATCTACTCAGTTAGAAAAGCGGAAGATTTCAATAAAGGACATATCGAAGGCGCTTTAAATAACCCATTTGGTAAAACTATGGCTGCGGACTTTGCCAACTTGCCAAAAGACAAAAAAATCGTCGTATACTGCTACACAGGTCAAACAGCAGGTCAAGTAACCTCTGCATTAAGACTTATGGGCTACGACGCCGTATCACTCAATGGTGGTATGGGAACAGCGGCCAATGCGCCTGCAGGTTGGGCAAATAACGGTTTCCCAGTGGTTTCAGAAGTTACCACAAAGCTGGATGAACTCTACACAAATATGCCTGAACACATCTTCAAAATCGCAGAAAAAGAGTTTGTTGAGATGGTCGTTGCAGAAACACCTATGACAGTTCTCGATATCAGAACAGCTGAAGATTATGCAAAAGGTCACGTGAAAGGTGCAGTCAACGTACCTTGGGGTCCAGCAATCGCAGAAAATTTAGCCAATATCCCAACAGATAAACCCGTCTTTTTATACTGCTATACTGGCCAAACAGCTGGTCAAGCAGTGGTAACTTTAAATGTTGCAGGTATTGAAGCAAGAAGCGTCAATCTCGGATGGAATCTCGGTATCTCTAAAGTTGAAGGCGTTGCGGCAGTCACAGTGACTGATGCAAGTGTATTTGAAGGCGCTGGCTCAGAAATTTCACCAGCTGTTCAAGAGCAAATCACTGCATACTATGCAGGACTAGGAACAATAGAAGATGCTAGATATAAAAATTACAAAGTATCTGAAGACGATTTAAAATTGATGGTCGATGCTAAAGACGATTCAATCTATATCTTGTCAGTTAGAAAAGCTGAAGACTTTGCGGCAGGCCATATCGAAGGGGCTACAAATATTCCTTTTGGAAAAGAAATGTTGGCGGCGTTTAAAGCAGAATTGCCAAAAGATAAAAAAATTGTCGTTTACTGTTACACAGGACAAACAGCAGGTCAAGCAACTGCTGCACTTCGTATGATGGGTTATGATGCCGTATCACTCAATGGCGGTATGGGTACGCCTGCCAATGCACCAGCTGGTTGGGCGAACAAAGGTTATCCAATCGTTCAATAATTATATCGGGTTTCATCAGACCGACTATTTCCTAAACTAATTTGAGATGCCTTTCATGATATAATTGATGAAATGGCATCTCATTTTGTATAACTATGGAAATTGCATAATTACCTTTGATAAATGAAATTCATACAATTTGGAATTATACAATTTCCTCAACAATGAAAACGAGGGCACTATGTTATCGACATATTCTAAAATACCTTTCAATAAACCATTCACCAGTGAAGCCATCGAGCGGAAGGTGATTGATAATATGAGAAAAACCCCACTTGGTGAAGTGGATCAAGAAAGACGATTAGAAGCACTGCTTCGTAAAACCGTCGGCCTATCGGATCAAACTGATGTATTTTTCACCCACTCTGCAACGCAAGCGTTGGAAATCATGGCGCTTTCGCTTGATCTCAATGTGGGGGATGAAATTATTTTGCCTTCTTATACGTATGCAGCAACTGCCAACGCTTTTGCTCGCACGGGTGCAACGCTCATATTTGCCGATGTCGCCATGGAGACGCTGAACATCACTGTTGATACAGTTGAACCACTGATCACAGAGAGGACAAAGGCAATTATCCCAATCCATTATGGTGGTTATGCTGCCGATCTACATGGGCTACAGGATCTATCATCTAGACACGCTTTGAAACTACTTGAAGATGCGGCACATGGTATAGGCGCAGCCTATGACAACAAACCGCTAGGTACAATCGGTGATATGGGATGTTTGAGTTTTCACCATTCAAAAAATATCACGGCAGGTGGAGCGGGTGGCGTACTGTTCATCAACAAAGAGACTGTTGAAAGAAAGCTTATCGAAACCATCTATTATCAAGGCACAGATCGGGTAGACTTCTTACAAGGCAAGACGTCTGCATATCATTGGCAAAGACTTGGTGGTGAATATGCGATGACACCTTATGCGATGGCCTATTTAGAGGCGTGTTTAACAGAACTTGAATCAGTAACAAGTCGTCGATCCATGATGTGGGAGAGATACCAAGAGGCATTCAAAAAAGCGTTCAAAGAATTCATGTCAAAATCTCTTGAAGTGTATAACAATCATTCGATCATCTTACCGAGTCAAATCGATCATGCGCGTGGCAACGGTCATATATACTACATGATTATGCCAGACACTCAAAGTCGAGATGAGCTCCGGCTACATCTGAAAGAAATGAACATTGATGCTTACACGCACTATGAACCCCTGCATCTTTCAGAAGGTGGAAAGCGATATGGTAAGACCAGGACAAGTCTTGTCAATACAGAGGCTATTGCGCAGCGCATGATTAGGCTACCTTTATACGATGCTCTGAGTATAGAGGAACAGGACCGTGTCATTGAAGCAGTTATCAAATGTGTAATGCAGACATAAAACTGAATAAAAGCAAAGTATAGTGATACTAAAATAAAGAGGCGAATAAACTATGGAACCAAGCAAGCAAGTAGGCAATAAAAGTGGTTGCAAAAATTTCTGTGTGACAGGTGGCGCAGGATTTATTGGCAGTTATTTTATTAAGTGGCTCGACCATATGAAAAAAACAGGTGCACAGATTGGGGAAATCATCGTTTATGATAAACTGACTTATGCTGCTGATTTGAGCAGACTTGATGGCGCAAAATATATATTTGTAGAAGGAGACGTTTGTAATGCAAGTGATTTTGCAGATGTACTTACAAAGTTTGCAATCACACATGTTGTCCATTTTGCGGCTGAATCTCATGTTGATAGGAGCATCAATGATGAGATGCCTTTCATACAGACGAACATTATAGGTACTGCATCGGTTTTGGATGCGACATCGCAGCACTTTCGCCAAATGTTAGATGCCGATTCCGATAAAATGTTTGTGCATATCTCAACCGATGAAGTCTATGGCTCAATTCTGGAAACAGAGATAGCAGCAGATGAAAGCACACGACTCAATCCAAGCAATCCCTATGCAGCGACAAAAGCGGCTTCAGATCAATTGGTGATCAGCAAGATGAATAGTGAAGCGTTTCCAGCTTTAATTCTTCGTAGCAGCAATAACTTTGGACGATTTCAACACAATGAAAAGCTGATTCCCAAAGTGATTGATTGTCTTTCAAAGGGCATGCCAATTCCCATCTATGGTGAAGGCAGACAAAAGCGCTGCTGGCTTTCTGCGCAGACATATAGTGAAATCATATGGTCTTTAATAGAAGCAAATGTCGTGAATCAAGTGATCAATGTACGTGGTATAGAAATTTATAGCAACTTAGAACTTGTAGAGCTTATACGCCATAAATATGCAAAGGTGACAGGTCTAACTGTAAATGAAGTGTCAAGCATTGACTATGTAGAGGACCGAAAATATCATGATTTTTTCTATCATATAGACGATTCCAAGCTAAGAACGCTAAATTTATATACTGAAACCTATGAAACTTTGGAGAAATGCTTAGATGAGATGATTGTCATAAGCATATCTGGTAATTCTCAACATTGACAAAACCCTAATATTTATGTAGTATATGAGTATAAGTGAATATAAGAATTTATTGTTAAATATGAGGTGCTTTTATGATGGATGTTGAAATATTTAAAGCGTTTTCAGACGAAAACAGACTGCGCATCGTCAATCTCTTGATGCACAAGGAACTGTGTGTTTGCGAACTAGAAGCAGTCCTTGAGATGTCACAATCCAATGTCTCTAGACACTTGATCAAATTGAAGCAGGCTCAAATAGTCACATCAAAAAAGGATTCCCAGTGGGTGTATTATTCGATTAATCCTAAGTTTATTGAAAATAACAACCATCTATATGCGCACATTCAGTCGCGCTTTACTATGGATGAGAGCCTCGTTGCAGACTCTGAAAAACTTAAAGTCGTCGGTGCGCAGCATGCTATATGCATGACCGGATGAAATAATACAAGCAATCCAATCAACACAAAATCAAATCATAACGACGATTCAGTCGTATAATTAGGAGGATTTTATGAACGCAAAACCAAAAGTAGCCTTTATATGTGTACACAATTCATGCAGAAGCCAAATGGCTGAAGCGCTTGGTAAACACTTTGCATCAGATGTTTTTGAAAGCTATTCTGCAGGAACAGAGTTAAGACCACATATCAATCAAGATGCTGTAAGACTCATCAAAGAAATCTATAATATTGATATGGAAGAGACACAACGTTCAAAATTGTTGCCAGATATTCCAGAAGTAGATATCGTCATCAAGATGGGATGTAATGTCATTTGCCCATTTTTACCAAGCCAACATGAAGAGGATTGGGGACTTGATGATCCATCTGGAAAATCTGATGATGAATTCAAGATGATTATAGCTAAGATAGAAGAAAACGTTAAAATTCTCGCGGAGAAAATTAAAAACAATGAGATTGAACTCGCTTAATCAAACGCATAATGGAGGTACCAGATGATAGATATTATCGTGATGAAAAACAAGGCGATTAAAATCGATTTTTTATATTTAGATTTGAATACTTGTGACCGTTGCATGGATACGGAACATACTTTGGATGAAGCGGTGGAAGAATTGTCAAGACCACTTAAATCAATGGGTTATGACATAATCGTGAACAAAGTAAATATTATTAATGTAGACTTAGCTAAAACATATAAATTCAAAAGTTCGCCGACAATACGTGTAGGTGGATTTGATATATTAGGAGAAATTGAGGAAAACACTTGTGGTGCTTGTAGCGACATAAGTGGCAGTACGACCTCTTGCCGTGTATTTGTCCATGAGGGCAAAATCTATAATGATCCTCCTAAGGCGATGATAATTGATGGTATTTTAAAGCAATTGTACGCTCCTGACTATAAAACGACCGATTCAGATGCTACTTATGAAATTCCAGAAAATTTAGTTGAATTCTTTGATGGTAGCGCTATAGGAAACAACAGGTGTTGTGGTGATGAGGTGAAAGTATGAGCAAACAAAAATTACAGGGCATCAGTTTTTTTGAGAAATATTTGACGCTTTGGGTGGCGCTTTGTATGGCAATAGGAATCTTGATTGGTAAATTTTCACCTCAGATTCCTGAATTTCTAGGAAAATTTGAATACGCCAATGTATCTATCCCAATTGCGATATTGATATGGATCATGATTTATCCGATGATGATGAAGGTGGATTTTCATAGTGTTAAAAACGTCGGCAAAAATCCTAAGGGATTATATGTCACTTGGATAACCAACTGGTTGATCAAACCGTTTACGATGTTTGGCATCGCTTACTTCTTTTTCTATGTTGTGTTTGCAAAGTGGATTCCAGCAGATTTGGCAAAGGACTATTTAGCAGGTGCGATCTTGCTTGGTGCGGCCCCATGTACAGCCATGGTGTTTGTATGGAGCCACTTGACTAAGGGCAACCCAGCGTATACAGTTGTTCAAGTTGCTACTAACGACCTGATCATACTCGTGTTGTTCACGCCAATCGTCGCCTTTTTACTAGGCGTTGGCGGCGTCAATATTCCATGGGAGACGCTCATTCTCTCCGTTGTTCTGTTTGTCGTAGTACCATTGACTGCAGGTGTTCTTACACGGAATCACGTTGTTAAGACTAAAGGGATAGAGTATTTTCAAAACAGTTTTATACCGAAATTTAGCAATACGACGATCGGTGGTCTCTTGCTGACACTAATTATCATCTTCTCATTCCAAGGCGATGTAATCACTCAGAACCCATTGCATATCCTACTCATCGCAATCCCACTCACGATACAGACGTTCTTTATTTTCTTTATCGCCTACTTGGCAAGCAAAGCGCTCAAACTGCCACATGATATTGCTGCCCCTGCAGGGATGATTGGCGCATCGAATTTCTTTGAGTTGTCTGTAGCAGTTGCCATTGCATTGTTTGGTGCGACGAGTCCCGTTGCCTTGGCGACGATTGTCGGTGTACTCGTGGAAGTGCCAGTCATGCTCATGTTAGTCAAAATCGCAAACAACACGAAGCATTGGTTTCCAAACTAAGTCGTGATCTGAGGTAAGTCTATGGAGTTAGTTCCTGCAAAAAAAATCATCGCCAAAACAAAAAATCAATTTTGGTTTGGCATGGACTATAATATGAACCTCTATAGAGGGTGCCATCATGGCTGTATCTATTGCGACAGCCGCAGTACCTGTTACCATGTTGAAAACTTTGATACCGTACGTGCCAAGGAAAATGCCCTGAATCTCATAGATACAGAGCTTAAAGGCAAGCGTGCAACAGGTGTCATCGGGACTGGTGCAATGAGTGACCCCTATAACCGTGAAGAAGCAAAGGCGCTACTCACACGACATGCGCTTGAGCGCATAGACAAGCATGGTTTCGGAATTGGCATAGCGACTAAAAGTGCTTTGATTATGCGTGATATTGATATTCTTAAGAGAATTGACAGCCATTCACCAGTGATCTGTAAGATTTCAATTACGACGTATGATGATGTGCTTGCTGCAAAGATAGAACCTGGTGTATCACGTACTTCAGAGCGGTTTGAAGCGGTGAAAGCATTATCGGATGCCGGTATTTACACGGGTATCCTCATGATGCCCATTTTGCCCTATATAAACGATACCGCTCTAAATGTTCTTGCCATTGTAGAAGAGGCAGCTAAGTGCGGTGCTAAATTTATTTACCCTGCTTTTGGTGTGACACTAAGAGACGGCCAAAGAGAGTATTTTTATGAAAAACTTGATCTGCATTTTCCTGGAATCAAAGAAAAGTATATCAAGGCGTTCGGCAACCAATATGGCTGTGGAAGCCCTAATGGAAAGGCCTTATATGCTGCTTTTAAACAAGCATGCGATACAAATGGCATCCTTTATAAAATGGAGGACATCATAAACGCCTACAAATATGAACGGCCATCGGACCAGCTGTCTTTGTTTTAATGTCAGGTTTCATGAAATTCATGGAACCTTTTTTTTATTTGTTACGTCTAAAACGCATAAACATAAAAAGTATAAAAAGTATAAATAGATATTTATTTACTAACTTAAGAAAGCAAGAGGTGCAACTTATGAAAATGATGACAAAAAAAAGATTTCTTGGGGCGGTGCTCGCAGTGATGACACTTACAAGTACAAGCTTTGCAGGAACAGGATTTAACGACATATCTAACGTAAAAGAGGCACAAGCGATTTTAACGCTACAAGAGCGTGGCATCATAAAAGGCACATCGAGTGATACATTTTCACCAGACCGCATTCTCTCATCAGTTGAAGGCATTCATATGATCAATGCAGCGTTTGATCTCAATCTAGACTTAATTAGATTTATCAAAGAACCGCTCGCAACAGATTATTTTAAGAATGCAGATGACAAAGCTTGGTATGCATACGGCCTTATCGTCGCAACTGTCAATGGCGTCGAGCTTCCAGCAGATCTCGATCCTAAAGCAGATTGGACTAAAGAAGAGTTTCTCTACCGACTGGTTTCAACACTTGAAGTCAAACATGAACTGCCGATGATCAAGCTCGTACCAGTTGAAATCAAAGACGCCGACAGCATCACACCAGAATACAGTGGTCTGTTACAACGTGCGCTACACTATGGCATCGTCGAGCTAGACAAAGATGGCAAGCTCGATCCTAAGAAAGCGCTCACTAGAGCTGAAGCTGCTGAAATTTTACTTCATACAATTGAATATGCTGAACTTCACTGATTTACCCCTAACAAATCGTGAGGTTTCTGATACCCTTCTTACCCTTCTTTCCATTTTGATCAACGACTCATCCCCATGAAGCGTTGATTTTTTTTGTTTACATTTGGAAGGGTGCAAATGAGTTGACGTTGTGCAGTGTGACTTGTTATACTAAAGGGTAAATTAAACACTGTTTCATTCGAGAACTGCCGTATTATGGAGGAGAAATGACTGAATTATTAGCGCCAGCAGGAAGTATGGAAGCTTTAAAAGCTGCAATTTCCAATGGATGTGATGCAATATACTTGGGTATGCAAAAATTTGGTGCGCGTGCGTATTCATCAAATTTTGATTTTGATACGTTAAAAGAAGCTGTCCAGTATGCGCATCTTAGGAACGTAAAAATCTATGTTACGATGAACACCATCGTTTTTGAAAATGAAATAGAAGAGATGAAAGCGCAGATGCATGCACTCAATGAAATCGGTGTGGATGGGATTATCGTCCAGGATCTGGCTGCTTTAGATTATATGGTTAAAAACTTTCTGGATATGGAAGCGCATTGTTCTACGCAAATGGGCATCGACGATTTGGACGGCACTTTATTGTTTAAAGAACTGGGTGCTAAAAGAGTGGTACTATCCCGTGAGGTTGAGATCGAAAAAGTAAAAGAGATCAAGAGACGTTCTAAAATGCCTATAGAAATTTTTGTTCACGGCGCTTTGTGTGTGTCTTATTCAGGGAACTGCCTCATGTCTGGACTGATCGGTTATCGAAGCGGAAATCGCGGCAGATGTGTCGGTTCATGTCGTAAGATGTATGAACTCATTGATACCACCACAGGTACCACATTGGCGGAAAACTATATTCTATCAACTAAGGACTTAAACACCATCGATTATATCGATGATTTGAAAGACATTGATTCCTTAAAAATAGAAGGTCGAATGAAAGAGCCTGCATATGTTGCCAATGTTGTGTCAAAGTATCGCAAGGCCATAGATCACAAAATAACAGAAGCAGATAAGGATGATTTGAGCAAAACTTTCAATCGAACGTTTACAAAAGGCTATATGTTCCATGAAGATCCGAAAGAGATTACAAACATCTTAAGACCGAACAACTTTGGTTTTGAAATTGGTAGAATCAGCAAGATCATCAAAGACACGTATGAAATAACATTGACACGGCCTTTAAATCAAAACGACATCATCAGAATAAGCCATAACGACGAAGACGTCATTTTAAATGTTGTGAAACTATATGATAAAGAGGACAATCTAATCAACCGAGCAGAGTCCGTCTGCTATATCAAAGTAAAAGAAAAGCTTTCAAAAGGCGATTTGGTCTATATGACGAAGGATTATGCCTATTATAAAGCACTGGAATCTTCACAGGAAAATGAATTTAGACGTTTTAACCTCGATGTTATCGTCCATGCTTATCCAGATTCCAAGCTGATTATCAATGCGAAGGGCTTAGGCTGCAATTATTCCTATGAGAGCGAAGAAATACTCGGCGCATCTATCAACAATCCGTCTACAAAAGAGCAGGTGATCAAACAGCTTTCAAGGTTGAACGAGACGATATTCGAACTTGGTCAGGTAGAGTATGAGGATTGCGGTGCATTTATACCAGCCAAGCTGTTAAATGCAGCGAGGAGAGAATTTGTACAGGGGTTGTATGATTTAAAGATAAACAGCCAAAAGAAAAGAACTAAGGCGCCTACCTTAAAAGAAAAAATAAGCTTTACTCCTGAAAAACCATACCTTACAGCTACTGTTACGACACAGGAACAGTATGACGCTTGCGTGATCGGTGGCATAAAGGAAATCTATTTTGACAACGTCATCAGACGCAACCAAATCGACTATACTGAAAAAGAAGGACAGCTCCTCATCGGAGGCTATGGCGGGATTCAGCACTATAGAAATTCGAATCCTTTTGTGACAGACTATTCTTTGAACGTAGTCAATGCCACCAGCTGCTATGAACTCTTTAGATTAGGTGCGAAACGCGTCACGTTATCTTATGAGCTCAATAGAAGTCAAATAGAAGAGTTGATGACTGCCTATTTTGATGAAAACGACAGTTACCCTAAACTTGAGATGATAGTTTATGGCAGAGCGCCTATGATGTTTACGAAGTATTGTCCGCTTAAGAAAATGAATCAATGTGGCAATTGTAAAACGAAGCGATATGAGATAAAAGATGAGCACGGATCGTTCCCAATCATCACGCATGACGATTGTTCAGTGACTATCCTAAATGGGAAGACGCTTAATCTTTTAGATGAGCTACCAAATATAAAAGGAATCGAAGCTTTCCGTTTGAACTTCACGATTGAATCAAGAGAGCAGGTTCTGAAAACGATCAATGAGGCTTTTAGCCAATTGGACGGCAACACGAATCGGGTGGTCTTCAATCAGGAAACGGATACAAGAGGACATTTTAATAAAGAAATCATGTAGGATCAAATCCTCAAATCTATTGAAATCAATGGATTTGGGGATTTTTTATTGCTTATATTTATAGTAAGTCGCTTTTTATTTGTCAAAACGTGATTCAAGACCTTGACAAATACTGTGAGAATAGTTATCATTTAAATGAAACAAATGAGAATGTTTATCAGTTGAGGAAATCACTTAAAATAAGTACAGGAGGAAAACCGATTGAATTTAGAAAGAATGCTGGCATTTCACTGCGCACCGACGCTGGTTGGGCTTAAACCCGCCAATCTCATCGCACATGAGTTGATGCATCATTATGGCACAGCGGAATCGTTTGAACGAACAAGGCAATCCTTGATCGAAAAGGGCATCTACATGGAACAATTGCAGGCATGTAACCAGAGGGAATTGACTTTGGTTTATAACAGAGAATTGCTTCAAACACTCATTGAAAAGCCTGAAATCTGGGGCTATTTGTTCGTCCAGGGATATCCTATGTACAGCGGCTTCGATCGGGTTATTGAACACCTCAAGAAACGCATTGTTGAGTCGGGTGGTTTCCCACATGAAGTCGGCGTATTTTTAGGGTATCCACTCATCGATGTGTTAGGTTTTATCAAGAATAAAGGTCAAAACTGCAAATTCTGCGGCTATTGGAAAGTCTATGGCGATGAAGATCAGGCGCGTTGCTTGTTTGATTCGTTTAGCAAAGTGCGTGACGACATATTCAATCACGTCGAAAAAGGGCTATCAATAGCACAGTACCTAGAAGTGGCGTAATGTTGGAAATTCTTAAATTATGGAAAATGGAAGGAGACATATTATGAGTAAAGCAGCAGTAATCTATTGGAGCGGTACAGGTAATACAGAATCAATGGCCAATGCCATTTTCGAATCACTAAAAGGGTCTGGAGAAACTGTAGATCTTTTCAACGTGGACGATATCACTGCGGATATGGCCTTAAGCTATGACCACTTGGCGTTGGGTTGTCCATCAATGGGCGGCGAAGAGCTAGAAGACATGTCATTTGAACCATTTTTTACAGCCCTTGAAGAAAAAATATCTGGCAAGAAAGTCGCTCTTTTTGGCTCATACGGCTGGGGAGATGGCGAATGGATGAGAGTATGGCAAGAACGCACCATAAAATCCGGTGCCTCATTGTTTGAAGAAGGCTTAATTATCAACGACACGCCCGATGCAAATGGCCTAGCCGATTGCGCAGCTTTTGGCTCGCGTTTTGCAGCATTTTAAGAAAATAGAAACAGAAATTTGAAGCTTATATATAGAAGCTAATATTAAAGTATATGAAGAGAGACGCTAGGCATGAGGATAGATCATGCTGAGCGTCTCTTTTCTTTCTATGCTTTTATGTGGCTAAAATGCAGGTACAACCGCACCTTTGTACTGTGTTTCGATGAACGTTCTGACTGCTTCTGATTGCAACGCTTCAACTAATTTTTTGATCGAATCGTTTTCAAGATCCGCAGGCAATACTGTGACGATGTTTGCATATGGTGATTCGGCACCTTCTAAAACGATGGCGTCTTCCACTGGGTTGAGGTTCGCTTCAAGAGCGTAATTCGTGTTGATGACAGCGCCATCGACGTCGTCTAGCGTTCTAGGGAGCTGAGCAGCATCGATAGGCTGAAAGACGATGCCAAGTGGATTTTCGATGATATCCGCTTCAGTTGCTTCAAGTGTCGCATCGGCACTGAGTTTGATGATACCGTTTGCTTGGAGTAACAACAGAGCACGGCCTTCATTTGTTGGGTCGTTTGGAATCGCAATCACGGCACCTGTTGGAATCGTATCTGCTGAATCAAATGTCTTTGAGTAAAGGCCAAGCGGTTCGACGTGAACGGCACCAGCGCTTACGAGATCAAGGCTGTGCTCTGTTGCAAAGGATTCCATGTAAGGCACGTGTTGAAAGAAATTTGCATCAATTTCGCCTTCGCTAAGCGCGATGTTTGGTGTTACATAGTCTGTAAATTCTACGATTTCAAGGGTGATGCCTTGTTTTTCAAGTTCTGGTTTGATGAGTTCAAGAAGTTCAGCATGTGGCACAGGTGATGCGCCGACCTTTAAGACCGTTGCATCTGCTTCTTTTGCGCCGCAACCGACGAGTGCTACGAGGGAAATAACGAGTATAAGTGTTGTGATGAATCCTTTGATTCCATTTTTATAAGTCATTTGAGTGTTCTCCTTTAAATTTAGTTTTAGTTTTAAGTTTAAGTTTTTGATTACTTCTATCTCCTGCGGTGCTTCAATACATTTTGGGCAACTATGTTGCCAGTCACTTGAATCCCCTGTACGAGGATGATCAGGACGACTATGGTCATAAACATGACATCGGTTTGAAAGCGGTGGTAACCATATCTTATGGCTAGATCGCCGATGCCACCGCCACCAATCGTGCCAGCCATGGCTGAGTAGCCAAGTAAGTTGATGATGGTGATTGTCGTCCCAAGAATCAGTGAAGGCAAAGCTTCTGGGAGCAAGACGCGAACGATGATGTCTAGTGGGCTGGCACCCATTGCGATAGCGGCCTCAATCACGCCGCCATCCACTTCATGCAGCGCACTTTCCACGATGCGTGCGAAGAAAGGGATAGCAGCGATGACGAGTGGTACGATGGCTGCATTTGTACCGATGGATGTGCCGGCGATGAGTCTTGTAAATGGGATGATAAAAATCATCAAGATGATAAATGGCAAGGACCGCGTCACATTGACGACGACGGATAAGCCTTTATTGAGCGCTGGTCTTTCAAGAATATGGCCACTTGATGTGACGACGAGAACGATGCCAAGTGGCAGTCCAAAACATATCGTGAAAAGTGTGGAGAGAAAGACCATGTATAGCGTTTCAAGTGTTGCGGGGATTAGCAAGTCTAACATGGCAATACCTCCGTGATGACGTTTTCTGTGTGGAATGCATCGAGTATTTGTGTGATGATGGCCTCTGGCGCGAAAATCTCGATTAGGAGTCGACCGACGGGTTGGTCTTGAATGCTTTCAATCGTTCCAGACAGAATATTGATATCTACCTCAAATTTACGAATCAGCTTTGACAAAACAGGTGATTTTGCGCTGCCATGGGCAAATGTCAGGTAGATGCGTCTGCCCCTGACGGGGAGTGATTTAGGCACATCGATTTCGCCGATGAAGTGCCTTGTCTCCGC
Organism: Acidaminobacteraceae bacterium; assembly: GCA_942493125.1. GTDB lineage: Bacteria > Bacillota > Clostridia > Peptostreptococcales > Acidaminobacteraceae > Fusibacter_C. Next base: position 2,691,046 of record OW818667.1, read on the forward strand.
ATTGGTTTGACGGGTGAAAACGTCGATGGTGTCACCTTGAGCGACGACTTTGCCGCCTTCGAGGATAGCCACTTTGTTGCAGATGGCTTTGATCACTTCCATCTCATGCGTGATGACGACGAGTGTCACTCCAAGTTCAGAATTGATGCGCTTTAAAAGTTCGAGGATCTGTTTGGTGGTCTTTGGATCGAGTGCTGAAGTTGCTTCATCGCAGAGTAGTATCTCCGGTGCATTTGCAAGTGCCCGTGCGATGCCCACTCTTTGTTTTTGCCCACCGCTGAGATTGATCGGGTAGGCGTTTGCCTTGTCGCTGAGTTCCACTTTTTCCAAAAGCGCCATGACGCGTTCATGACGGCTAGTTGGATCGAGCTTTTGGAGTCTTAAGGGAAATGCGATGTTTTCATAAACGGTTTTACTGCTTAACAAGTTGAAATTTTGGAAGATCATCCCGATTTTCTGACGTGCCTGTCTCAAAGGTTTGCCTGAAAGTGCGAGTATGTTTATGCCGCCTACTTCAATCTCGCCCGAAGTTGGTTCTTCGATGCGGTTGATGCAGCGTACCAGTGACGATTTTCCAGCACCGCTGAGACCGATGATGCCGTAGATATCGCCTTTATCTATAGTGAGGTCGACACCGTCAATCGCGTGGATTGCTTGATCGCCTTTTTGATATGTTTTTCTCAGATGGCCTATTTTAATCATAAAAAAAATCTCCTTTTCGAAAATGCAAAAGGAGACAGTCTGTCTAGCCTCTCACATCTTCCAGTTTTACTGACGGATTTAGCACCATGCTAACGATAGCTGGTTGCTGGGTTTCATCGGGCCGTGCCCTCCACCTCTCTGGATATGAGTCGTACGTATTCAGTTGTAAGTTGATAAAATTTCCTCAATTGCATATGCCATGGTTCCAAGTTTTACGCTTTCACTATTAATATAAAAAAACCTCTTTCCATAAAGAAAGAGGCATCATCAATAAAATAAAGTGTGCGTCTTATCTATGGATTGCTCCCAGGAATTAGCACCGTGCTTTTTAAAGCTGGTTGCCGGGCATCATAGGGCCAGTCCCTCCGCCACTCTGGATAAGAGAAGTCTATTCAGTTGTAATGGAAATCGTATGTGATTTCCTCGGGTACGTTTTAGCTATGAAATGGATTATACGGAATTCAAAAAACATTGTCAATAATATTAATTTTTCTTAACATTTACAAAGCTTATATAATTACCTAAATTCTATTCCCAAGTCGCCCAAACCTCAGGTGCATATCCGACGGTAGCTTGTTTGCCGTTACGAACAATCGGTGTTTTCAAGAGTTTCGGGTTCTCAAGCACGATTTCTTGGATCATGGCAGCCCCGCGGATTTTATCGAGGTTCTTTTGTAGGTAGAGTGGTGACGTCTGGTCGACGATGTTTTGAAGTCCGACGGCACGCACGACATTTTCAAACTCGCCCTTGCTCATGCCGAATTTGACGACATCTATGGCCTGAAATTTGATGTTGCGTTCTTTAAAATACCGTTCTGCTTTCTGAGTTTCAAAGCATTTTTTCTTACCGAATATTTGAATGTTCATATGTCTCGGTGCCTCCTCCTTAATCTTTTCATTCTCTATGCATATGATATAATGATTTTAGGAATAATAAAATAAATAAATCGTTTTCTTTAAAGTTATATTAGATGGAGGCCTTTATGAAACGCAAATCAAAGTCGATAGTGACGATGATCGTGATCCTTGCTATTGCACTATTTTCATATCTAAATCAAGACAAATCTGTTGATCAAGTCAGTGAAAATACGGAGAACTCAATTTCTGAAACAACTGATGAATCGACGGTCAAAGTCGAGGTCACGTCTGAAACCAACGTATCTGGGGATTCAAAGCTCGATGAACAAAATCCCTATTATGAAGCTGAAGAGGTTGCATTGTACATTCATACATATGGCAAGTTGCCAGTCAATTATCTGACAAAAGGTGAGGCAAACGACCTTGGATGGGATAGTGATCAAGGCAATTTGTGGGATGTTACTGACAAAATGGTTATTGGTGGCGATCGATTTGGAAATCGAGAAGGTTTGTTGCCAAACAAGGCATCACGAATATGGTATGAATGTGATGTCAACTATGAAGGCGGATTTAGAAATGGTGAGCGCCTTGTCTTTTCCAATGATGGGTTGATTTACTATACTGGCGATCATTATACGTCGTTTGAAAAGTGGTATGAATAATTCGTAGAACCTAGTGGAGGAATCTTATATGTTTACATCAGAAGTAGAATTGGATGGCGCAAGGATGAATACCGTAAGGGGTACGCACTTATACCTCAAAGAGAAACTCAACTTATCAGAGCATTATGGCGAAAATCTCGATGCCCTTTGGGATGAACTTTCGTCTAGAAAGTATCCAATCAGCATCAAAATTGTGAACCTGGATGAAATGATCAAGCAGCTTGGTGCCTATTCTGAAAAGCTGATTGAAGTCCTTACAGAGGTTGGGATGTATAATAAAGGCCTCATCATTGATTTCAATGCAGACAAGGATCTTCCGATATAAAGGTTGACGTAATTATGTAATTTCCTCAATTAGTACTTGATATCAGTCAGAAGTTACTGATAAAATAGAGTCATATCGTTCGATAGTTATCGAACTCAATAGGAGGCCAATCCATGTCTATTAAAACAAAGTTGTTTATCTCTAAATCGACAAATCCATGGTTTAACTTAGCTTATGAAGAACAGCTCGTAGGCGAAGTAGCTGAAGATGAAATATATCTCTATTTGTGGCAAAATCAGCACACGGTCGTTATCGGCAAGCATCAAAACCCTTGGCGCGAAGTCTTGGTTTCAGAGCTCGAAGCGGATGGCGGCAAAGTGGCAAGACGGCTGTCTGGTGGCGGCGCCGTGTATCATGATCTCGGCAATGTCAACTTCACATTCGTCATGCATAAAAAACACGAAGACCTTCATAGACAACTCAAAGTGATCGTAGATGGTGTGAAAGCGCTCGGTATCGATGCAGAATTCTCTGGCAGAAATGACATTCTCGCAGAGGGCAGAAAGTTTTCAGGCAATGCATTCTACCATGGCAAGACAAATTATTATCACCACGGCACGATCTTAGTGGATGTCGACATGACAAAGCTTGGCAGATACCTCAACGTATCCATGAAGAAACTCAATGCCAAAGGCGTCGAATCCGTCAAATCACGCGTCATCAACCTCAAAGAGCTCAACCCTGAACTCACGATTGGCAGTGTGATGATGGCAGTAGGTGAAGCGTTTGAATCCGAGTACGGCAAAGCGGAGGAATTGTTCACCATTTCTGAAGACAATGCACCTGAAGGCGCACTGGCACGCTATAACCATTATGCGTCATGGGACTGGATATATGGCAAGACGCCAAATTTCGATGTGACTTTTGAAGAAAAATTCACTTGGGGCGAACTCGTTTTGAGCTTCAAGCTAAAAGGGGCAGTGATAGAAGACAGTGGCATCTATTCAGATGCCATGTCTACTGACCTGGTTGATGCGCTTAAAGACGTCTTTACGGGCAAAAGGCTTGAACGCACAGAATTGTCAAACGCACTTAAAAATGCATCGGTTGATGATGCCATGCGCGAACCAATATTAGAAATAGCGAACTGGATTGAGACGCTTGCTATATAAGCGTGCAAAATTTTTAAGCGAATTAGTTTGAAATAATACTATAACGCGAAACGAAGTTTCACCTCGTTTCGCGTTTTTATTTTTTGTGAACAAGATGTTAACTCTTCTTAACACCATTAAAATGTGCGTCTGGTCACATAAATGATAAATGCGTTCACGTATAATCAAGTATATTGTATACACAATTAAAATAGCTGATTGTTGACATAGTGGAGGCACAAAGATGAGAAAAGCATTTAAGACGGGCGTATGGAACGAAGCGATAGATGTAAGGGATTTTATACAAAACAATTTTAACCCATACTTAGGCGACGAAAGTTTTTTAACAGGGAAAAGCAGCAAGACAGATGCCCTCTGGACGCAGGCAAAAGCACTCATTGAAGAAGAAATTGAAAAGGGCATCATCGACATTGAAACGAAAGTGTATTCGGGCATCGACAACTTTGAGCCAGGGTATTTGAATAAGGAAAATGAAGAGATTGTCGGCTTCCAAACAGATGCACCACTTAAGCGTATTATGAACCCTTACGGCGGATTTAGAATGCTTGAGGCATCACTAGAAGCATATGATTATAGCATCGATGAAGACCTGTCCAAGGACTTCCAGGCTTATCGCAAAACGCACAATGAAGGCGTATTTGACGCCTACACGGATAACATGAAAGCCGCACGTAGCGTTGGGCTGCTCACTGGACTTCCTGATGCTTACGGTCGTGGGCGCATTATCGGCGATTACAGACGCATCGCTCTCTATGGCACGGACCGATTGATTTCTGAAAAGAAAAAAGATTTCAAGAAATTGGCGGAGCAACCAGCTATCGAGCGCATCATCAAACTCAGAGAAGAAATTTCCATGCAGATTGTGGCGCTTAAAGAGATTGCTGCGATGGCCGCACGTTATGGCAACGATATCACAAAGCCTGCAACGACAGCGAAGCAAGCCGTTCAATATTTCTACTACGGCTATCTTGCAGCCATCAAAGAAAACAATGGGGCAGCGATGTCACTAGGACGCAATACTGCGTTTTTAGATATATATATAGAGCGTGATCTTGAAGCTGGCATTATCGATGAGAGTGAAGCACAAGAACTCATCGATCAGCTCGTCATCAAGCTCAGAATGGTGCGTCATCTTCGGACTCCAGACTACAACACATTATTTGCAGGAGATCCAACTTGGGTGACGGAATCTATCGGAGGTGTAGGGGAAGACGGCAGACCACTGGTCACAAAGACGGCTTACCGTTTCTTACACACTCTGACTAACCTCGATCCAGCGCCGGAACCAAACATGACTGTATTATGGTCAGCGGCGCTTCCTAAAACATTCAAACGCTACTGTGCAAAAATGTCCATTGAAACAGGCGCGATTCAATATGAAAATGACGATTTGATGCGACCAATCTATGGTGATGACTACGGCATTGCCTGCTGTGTATCCCCAATGCGCATCGGCAAAGACATGCAGTTCTTCGGGGCGCGTTCAAACCTCGGCAAGGCACTTTTATACAGCCTCAACGGCGGTGTGGACGAGCTCAAGCGAAACAAAGACGGCAGCTTGATCACCGTGTTAAGCGGCATTCCTGCCCTTAAACATGACGACGTATTAAACTACGATGAGGTTTGGTCCAACTTTAAATTGGTGATGGACCGTTTGGCCAGCGTCTACGTTGACACCATGAACACTATCCATTACATGCACGACAAATACGCCTACGAAAGTGGCCAAATGGCGCTTCATGATTCGCAGGTACACAGATATATGGCCTTTGGCATCGCGGGACTCTCCATCGTAACGGACTCACTCAGTGCCATCAAATATGCAAAAGTGTCACCGATCAGAGACGCTCAAGGCATCACGGTAGATTTTAAAATCGAAGGCGCTTACCCGATGTTCGGCAATGACAATGATCAAGTGGACGACATTGCAGGCGAAGTCGTGAGATATTTCTCGGATCAACTCAAAGCACACGAAACTTACCGAGAAGCGGAAAAGACACTCTCTGTACTCACCATCACATCCAACGTCGTATACGGCAAAAAAACAGGCGCCACACCAGATGGTAGAGGTAAAGGTGAAGCCTTCGCACCAGGTGCAAACCCAATGCATGGCAGAGACACACTCGGCGCACTGGCATCGCTTAACTCAGTCGCTAAAATCCCCTTTGAAGGCGTATGTCAGGACGGGATCTCAAATACATTCTCCATCGTACCTGCAGCACTTGGACGATCAGAAGCAGATCGATTGAGCAATTTATCAGGACTACTCGATGGCTACTTTGCCAAAAATGCCTTCCACCTCAACGTCAACGTCATGTCCAGAGATTTATTGATCGACGCAATGAACAACCCAGCGAAGTACCCAACACTCACCATCCGCGTTTCAGGCTATGCGGTGCACTTCAACAGACTTACGCGTGAGCAAAAAGAAGAAGTGATTCATCGTACATTCCATGAACGCGTCTAGATATTTCAATTTCACTTTATGAAAGGAGCGGGCAATATGCGAACAGGCAAACTACATTCGATTGAAACGATGGGCTTGGTGGACGGACCAGGCATCAGAACGGTATTTTTTCTTCAGGGATGTCCACTTAAATGCAGCTATTGTCACAATCCCGATTCTCAAAACTTTATGGGAGCCAATGAAATCACTGTGGAGGACGTCGTCAAGACGGCAGAGCGCTACAAAACGTATTATGATGCAACCGGTGGGGGCGTCACCTTTTCAGGTGGTGAACCGCTTATGCAGGGCGCATTTTTAATAGAAGCTTTAAAAGCACTGAAAGAGAGAGGCGTGTCTACGTGTATCGATACGTCGGGATACGGACAGACACAGTTTTACGAGGAAATTTTTAAACATACGGACCACATTTTACTCGATATCAAGCATACGAGGGAGGCAGCTCATGTCGCGTTAACGGGACGCGATATGGGTGGCATCCGCTATTTCCTAAAAGCACTTGAAGCGTTTAATGGCACGATCACCATCAGACATGTCATGGTGCCAGGGCTTACAGACGCCGAAAACTATATGGATGAACTGCTTGATATGGTTTTATCCCTACAAAAAAAGATTGATAAAATCGATATTTTGCCTTATCATAAAGCTGGGATTGAAAAATATTCTCAATTAAACTTGGCTTATACCTTTGAGATGGTGCCTGCGATGTCCTCAGAAAAAGCGATGGCATTTGAAGCCGATATCAATGCAAAGCTAAGCGCATTCAAAGCTGAGCCGATGCAAAAAAAGTCGGCTTAATCGCGTCATAAAGCCGCATCGATTATCAAATGTGTAAAGCGAAAGCTTGGCTGTTATCTAGAAATGGAAGTGATTTTATCAAATCAGTATCGTTAACCTGCAATCGCGAAACGTGTGTCCATTGTGGCAAACTATTATGTATCAACAATATTCCCCTGCTGTCAGGCCTTGACGATATAGAAATCGAAAAGATCTCAGAAGGGGTTTCTTCACATGCGTATAAAAAAGGCGACGTCATCTTTTCACAAGGCGAACGCGCCAATAAGCTCTATATCGTATGTTCAGGCAAAATCAAGATCTTCAAAAACCTCATGGAAGGGAAAGAGCAGATTCTCTATATTCTTTCGGAAGGTGATTTTATCGGCGCATTCAATCTCCTCAAAGCGGACGAATTCGATTTCAGTGCGGTGGCGCTTGAAAACACACAGATCAGCACGCTTGAAAAGAGCGCCTTCGACAAAATCATGATCTCCAATCCAGAGATTACGCTTAAAATCTTCGAAAAAGCATATGAGCGCATCATCAAGGCTGAGAGTCTCGTCGAGCGCCTTTCAAGCGGGAGTCCAGATGCAAAAGTCGTCGGCCTCTTAATCGACTTGGCATCCGATTTTGGATCGCCTAGCCCTGAAGGTGGTATCGTACTGGATTTGACAATTAGCCGTGAAGAGATGGGCAGCTATGCGGGCATCGCCCGTGAGACGATGTCTAGAAAGCTTCAGCTTTTCGACGAAATGGGTTTGATCAAGTTGATTGGAGCAAAGAAAATATTGATCTACGACATGCAGAAGCTTAAATCGATGATTTGACTTTAGGAAGATGCAAATAGTGACATTCGAAAAATCGACACGAAAAAAGGCTTTTAGCTGATTGATCATTCAATTGCTAAAAGCCTTATTATATTATGTTCATATGTCATGCATATGAGGGTCGTCTAATTTATAAAGCACACATTCTCTTGGCATAACCCCACTCAAACCCCTCCTAGCAACTTCGTTGCCTATGTCGGGCAAGTTTGCGATGCAAACTTGTTAATGCGAAGCATTTTGCTCATCTAGAGTAGTATTCCACGATGAGGTGGTCGTTGATTTCAATCGGGATTTCGCTTCTCTCAGGCATTCTGGACAATACAGCCGCTTGATTGTCTAGATCTTTCTGGAGATACGGTAATGTGTTTAGGCTTGCTTGATTAAAGTTTTCCACGAATAAAGGCATGGTTTTTGCCTTGTCTGATAGAGCGACGATATCACCTGTTTTTACAGGATGTGACGGTATATTTACTTTTTTTGAATTGAGTAAGATGTGGCCGTGAACGACCATCTGTCTCGCTTGTCTGATAGAGGTCGCTGCCCCCATACGGTAGACGAGGTTGTCGAGTCTGCATTCCAAGATGTTCACAAGTGCCTCGCCAGTTTGGCCGGGCATTTTTTTTGCATCGTTGACATAGCGTTCAAATTGCTTCTCCAAGACGCCATAATATGTTCTAAGTCTTTGTTTTTCTAGAAGCTGGATGCCATAAGTCGATAGCTTTTTGTCTGCTCTGCTCGTGCCGGGTTTTGCACGTTTCATCGCTTTTGGGTGTCCGTAGACGTTGAGTCCAAGACTTCTACACTTTTTAAATCTAGGGCCGTTCATTGTTGCCATTCATTGTCCTCCTTTAGGATGATGGGAAATATGCTTACTGATAATTGTTATCAATAAGAAGATTATATGATGTTTCTGCTGTTTTGTAAAGTGATATAAGAAGATTTTGGGCAATAAAAAAAATGCACCGGAGGGGTTATCTCGAGTGCATCTCTAAACTGCTTCAACTAAACTACGATTACTTTTTAATCTCTTGAACGCCTGTGACGCTACTGTCTTCATCTAAGGTAAAAGTTGATTTTGCTTCTTCGGAAGTGAAATAAATATTGCCTTCGATTGTTGCATCAACCAATTGGAAATTTAAACCTGATACATATAGATCGCCAACAAAAGTACCGTGTTGGATGCTTGCATTAACACTGTTGATTGTTAATGATGGTGCAGTTAATGTGTATCTAGCTGTGATGTTTCTGTCTGCATCTTGTGAATAAAGCGCGATTTTACGTTGTAAAATTGCTTTACCATCTGCATCTTGTTTGCCGTTTTCAAAATCGCCATCTAAAACAAGTGGATTTTCAACCACTAAGTCATTGATAATAGCGATTAACCAAGTACCTTCGCTGCCAACTGCACTTTCAAAAGCTGCTGCGCTGTCAACGATAGATGCTGTTGTTATTACATCGGCTTCAGTTGAAGTGACTTCAGTCGAAACAACCTCTGTTGTAACAGCCTCTCCAGTAACAGCCTCTGTGGTATCATCCGCAGGTGTACTAGAGCAACCAACGGCCAATAGGCTGACAAGTGCGATTACGATAAGCGTTGCTTTAAATTTCATGATAAATCCTCCTAAGTGTTTCGTGGTACGGGTAAAGTTCTTAAAGTTAGAAATGTCAGTACTTAAGTAGGTTAACATAATATTGTGTACTTTTTGTGAAGATGATGTGTCCATCTATTTAATTTCACAATCTTACGAGTGATATCAAGCCATTGCTCCCATTATGACTTTTACAATTTCCGTAAGGATTATATAATTTTCCATAATTATATGGTATATTCATTGTGACATCATTATTATTATTGAGGAAATTGCATAATTCCAGAGGAGAGTACAACATGGGCTTCATACAGAATTACTTAGGAGAACTCGCTGCTTTATCTACTGCGCTATGTTGGGCGATTACGTCGACTGCATTTGAACACAGTGCAAAGAAAATTGGATCTTTAAATTTAAATATGTTAAGGCTGCTGATAGGCTTAGTCTTCTTATCAATATTTACCTTGATCACCAGAGGTATATTGTTTCCAGTTGACGCCACGCAATCTGAATGGTTCTGGCTGTTTATGTCTGGTTTTGTGGGAATCGTTATCGGTGACTTGCTTCTCGTTGAAGCTTTTGTCATGATTGGCTCGAGAATTTCCATGCTGATCTACTCTAGCGTACCACCACTGAGCGCCATTATGGCTTGGATGTTCCTAGGTGAAACGATGACGGGCATGCAGATGTTAGGCATGTTTGTGACACTAGCTGGTATTGCATCTGTCATCCTCATTTCGGAAAAAGGCAGTAAAAAAATGAGTTTTTCGCAACCTATTAAAGGCATTCTCTTTGCATTTGGTGGCGCACTAGGGCAAGCGGCAGGCTATATAATAGGAAAGTTTGGTATGGCAGATTACGATCCTTTTGCTTCTACTCAGATCAGGTTGATTGCTGGTATCGTGGGATTTGCCATTTTATTCACATTAAAGGGACATTGGCCTAAATTCAAAGCTTCTTTCAAACGCAAAGACGCACTTGCTTCTTTGACCTTGGGCTCATTTTTCGGTCCGTTTTTAGGCATATCGTTGTCACTTTATGCCGTACAAAAAATCAATCCGGGTGTCGCATCGACGCTGATCTCTATCACCCCAATCCTGTTGGTACCGTATGCATTTTTCTTCAAGAGAGAAAAAGTAACGCCAAAAGAGGTCGTTGGAACCATTGTGGTTATTGCTGGCGTTGCCATCATGTTCATGTAACGAACTTGACATAACCACCCGTTTTGTGGTATGTATATAGTAACGCTATGACCGAGACCAGTACTCATGTTAAGCCATTATAGAGAGGGTTTGTTTGGTGGAAAAACCTATGGAAGACACGACGAATGCCCTCGCGAGTGCATAACTGAAAGAGAAGCCATTTCAAGATAGGTCAATCAAGTAGGCATGTCGGGTGATTCCGTTAAAGATCCTTGAGAAACAATCAAAGTGGAACCGCGAATTTCCTCGCCTTTGTAATAAAGGGCGAGGTTTTATTTTTGTAAAATCAAGCATTAGATAATATTTGGGAGGTATGATGATGAAACTTTACAACTCTATGACGAGAAGCATTGAAGACTTTGTTCCTTATGAAGACAAGACGGTTAGGCTCTATACATGTGGACCAACTGTTTATAACTATGCGCATATCGGCAATTTAAGAACGTATATTCACGAAGACATCCTGGAAAAAACATTGGGCGTGCTAGGGTATGATGTCAAACGCGTCATGAACATCACAGACGTCGGCCATTTGGAGTCCGATGCAGATGATGGCGAAGACAAGATGCTCAAAGGTGCTATTAGAGAAAACAAGACGGTGTGGCAAGTGGCTCAGTTTTATACAGATGCCTTTTTTGAGGATTGCAGAAAGCTCAATATCAAAAAGCCTGCAATCATCGCAAAAGCTACTGATTATATCGATCAGTATATCGATTTCATAAAGACGTTGGAAGCAAAAGGCTTCACTTATTTTGAAAATGGAAACGTCTATTTTGACATCTCAAAATTTCCGAGGTACACGGCACTTTCCAAGATGAATCTCGACGATCTTAGAATCGCACATAGAGATGATGTTGAAGAAGATCTCCATAAGCGCAACCCACAAGACTTCGTGCTATGGTTCACTAAATCAAAGTTTGATAATCAAGCTATGAAATGGGAATCTCCTTGGGGCGTGGGTTACCCAGGATGGCATATTGAATGTTCCGTTATTTCTTTGACCAATCTCGGTGAGAAACTCGATATACACTGTGGCGGTATCGACCATATTCCGGTGCATCATACAAATGAGATCGCGCAAACGGAAAGCTATACGGGCAAAGAGTGGACGAAATACTGGTGGCATGCAGAATTCCTTATCGAGAACAGTGGCAAAATGAGTAAGTCTTCAGGTGAATTTTTAACGGTGTCACTTCTTGAGAAAAAGAATTTTGATCCAATCAGTTATCGTTATTTTGTACTTGGATCACACTATAGAAAACAACTCGCATTTAGCTTTGAAAGCCTTGAAATGGCGCAAAGTGCCTACCAAAAACTGAGACGACGCACGGCAGTGTATATTGAGGCCCTTACAGAAGATGTCACGCTCACGCAAGCATCTTTAGACCTTAAAGTACAGTTTGAGGATTGCCTCGCTGATGACTTGAATACCGCAAATGCCGTCACTGCTTTGTATGATGTTCTCAAAGCGAACATTTCGGATGCTGAAAAAGCGACACTCATTCAACATATGGACAATGTTTTATCATTAGATCTACTTAAACCTGTTGAAGTGATTGAGTCAGAAGTGCATCAAGATGAAATAGCAGAAATAGAGGCGATGCTCGTTACACGGACACAGGCGAAGTTAAATAAAGATTGGGCGACAGCTGACCAGATCAGAGATGCGTTGAAAGCAAAAAACATTACAATTATCGACACGCCTGAAGGGGCAAAGTGGAAAAAAGATTAAGATGATATCAAACACTAAAAAAAAGATGTTTCGGATTTTCCTGAAACATCTTTTTTGATATACTGTTTATATTTTGTAAAAATCGCGATTCATAAAGAACTTAGCGACTTCAGTATCATATTTTTGAATGTGATCATTGCAATATTCGGACATAAGTGAATTGAGTTCAGCTATATGCGTTTGCGAAGTAGGATTCCTCATAATTTTACTCGACAGCTTATTGAGCTGTTTTAAAAACTGAGCATGGCTGTTTTTATGGACATAATAATCGTTAAAATGGTCGTACTGTTGCATCATTTCTTCGTGTTCAAAATGTTCTCTAACTACTTTTTTCAAATCGATTAGGTCTTCAATAATCTGAAATTCTTCTTTCATTGATGATATTGATTGGCTCAGTTCATGGGCTTTTTCAAGTATCAGGCGATTATCTCTATCGATTCTGGAATTCTCCGTTTTTAAAGAATCATTCCAAGTGAATACAAACATGGCATCACCTCCTGATACATTTGTACCCAGCTTGATTTGTAATTATCAACAGAAGGCAAACTATTAGAAGTATTCTCATTTTGTATCAAAATGGATACAACGTTCAAAAAGTGCGTATCAAAATGGCTACAAAGAAGGGTGCAGTTTCATTAATTGAATCAAATGTATCAAAATGGAGACATTGTTCATACATTATCCGTCCGTGTTGCTGACCACATTATGCACGTTTCTTTAGTTGCTAAATAATCTACAAATAATTATTTTTGTCACAAAGGTTTAAAAAGCTTGAAACTTATGATTCACTTCACAAAAAAACATAAAGATATATGAACTTGGCACGACAATTGCGTATATAATAGGCAATAGGGAAATAGATATGAAAATTGGAATTATGTAAGTTAAGATATCAATTAAAATCGGAGGCAATGGATGAAAAAAGTCATTACGATGGATGAGGCGATAAGTCATATTCAAGATGGTATGACGATCATGATCGGCGGATTTCTAGCATGTGGCAGTCCACATAAGATCATTGATGCAATCATAGAAAAAGGAATCAAAGACTTGACGATTATTGGCAATGACACGGGGTTCGTCGATAGAGGGATCGGCAGACTTGTAGTGAGTGGTCAGGCGAAGAAAGTCATCGTCTCACATATTGGCACAAATAAGGAAACAGGCAGATTGATGAACGAAGGCAAACTCGAAGTCGTATTGGTACCACAGGGCACGCTTGCTGAGCAAGTACGTGCTGGTGGTGCAGGACTCGGCGGTGTATTGACACCAATCGGTATTGGCACTCCAGTTGCTGAAGGCAAAGATCATCTCATCATCGATGGCAAGACATTCTTACTGGAAAAAGCACTCAAAGCGGATGTTGCACTGATCTTCGGTTCAAAAGTCGATGAAAAGGGCAATGTCTATTACCATGAATCCACGCGCAACTTTAACCCACTTATGGCAACTGCTGCGGAAGTCGTCATCGTAGAAGCGGAAGAACTCGTGAAAGTCGGCGAGCTTGACCCACATCTCGTGATGACGCCTAGCCTTTTTGTCAAATATATCGTAAAGGCATAGGAGGATAACATGGAAGCAAAAGATATTATCGCAAAACGCGTAGCAAAAGAGTTTAAAGATGGCGATGTCGTCAACCTAGGAATCGGTCTCCCGACTTTAGTTCCTAACTATATAGAAGAGGGGATAGAAATTATCCTGCATTCAGAAAACGGTTTTACGGGTATAGGTCCTGCGCCAGATGAAGATCACATCGATCTGAATTTGGTAAATGCCGGCGGGCTCCCTGTCACTGTGATGCCAGGTGGGGTTTTCTTCGACAGCGCAATGTCCTTCGCGATTATTCGCGGCGGGCATCTGGATGCCACCGTTCTCGGGGCGTTACAGGTCGATGAAGAAGGAAACCTTGCCAACTGGATGATTCCAGGCAAGCTCGTACCAGGTATGGGCGGAGCCATGGATCTCGTTGGTGGTGCAAAAAAAGTCATCGTTGCGATGACACACACTGCTAAAGGTGAAATCAAAATTTTAAAGAGATGTACGTTACCACTCACAGGCGCAAAAAAAGTCAGCAAGATTATCACAGAAATGGCAGTTTTGGAAGTGACACCAGAGGGCTTGTTGCTCACTGAATACAATCCAGAGTATACCATCGAGGAAATCCAAGCAGCGACTGAAGCGACACTCATCATCTCTGATCAATTAACAACGATGTTATAGTATTTGTAATTGCATACAAAAGCAGCATGGCGCAATCCGCTATGCTGCTTTTTTGTAGCCATTTTACTACAAAATGAACGCAAATGATTTAGAATTTGTGATATATTATAATTATGGAAATTACATAATTTCAATTTTATGATATTTTAAACAGGAGGCACTATGGCGATTCAATACGCACTTTTCGATTTTGACGGTACACTGATTGATTCCAATGAAGCGGTCATATCTTCGCTCAATCACGTCGCGATAAAATATAGAGGCTTTCCATTTAACACGGATGAACTCAATCAAATTCTTGGGAAGCCCATCCAGGATCAGATGTTTTTTCTATCTGAGGAGCACACACAAACGCTTGTCGAGATGTATCGGATAGAGTATAGAAGGGTACAGGATGATCTGACTAAGATCTATGAAGGTGTCGTTGAGATGCTGAGCCAACTGAAGAGTATGGGTATACGAACAGGCATTGTTTCCAATAAAGGCAGGCATGGCATCAACCATGGCATCGATCAATTCGATTTACATGACCTCATCGAAGTCACCGTATCACTTGATGATGTTATCCGTGCAAAACCCCATGAAGAAGGCATCTTTAAAGCCCTTCAATTGCTCGGTGTTTCAGAGGAGGCTTTACCTGATGCGCTAAAGGCTACGCTATTTGCAGGTGATAGCGGACATGACATTGAAACGGCGCATAATGCAGGCTGTACTTCTGTCCTGGTATCATGGACGCTCATCGATATGAAGCAACTGCTCGAGCTCAAGCCAGATCATGTGATACACACGCCTGGTGAGATTTTGGGACTCATTTAACCAATAAAACACATGAGACATACGAACTTAACGATATAAAGCGAGGTGAAAGCTTGGAAAAAACGTATGAACAGTTAAAGTGGGAAATGGAAATCTTGGACGAATTCATAGAAAAAGCCTATGAAGGCCTCATCATTATCGACAGGGATGGCAAAATCATCAAATTCAAATACGAAAAATTCCTGGATGTGAAAGAAGAGGATGTCATTGGCAAACATGTCACCGAAGTCATGGAAAATACAAGGCTACACATTGTCCTCAAAACTGGGACACCAGAAATCGGAGACGTTCAGAACATCAAGGGTCACAATGTCGTCACATCGAGGATTCCCATCATACGTGGCGGCGAAGTCGTCGGAGCGGTCGGTACGATTTTATTCAAAGACATTCTCGAAGTCAAACACCTAGCCGACCACCTTGAACAAATGAAGCAGCATGTCAAAAAATACAAACAGGAACTCAAGCGTCTCAATCTTGCAAAATACTCTTTTGAACAGATTCTCACAGCGGATCCTGGGATGCTTGCACTTATCGAAAGCGCTAAAAAAGCGGCCGTCAGCAACTCAAGTGTCTGTATCGAAGGGCAAAGTGGCACGGGAAAAGAATACTTTGCGCATGCCATCCACGAAGGCAGTTTGAGGCGATACGGTCCATTTGTCCGCATCAACTGCGCTAGCATCCCAAAGGATCTGTTTGAATCTGAGCTATTCGGATACGAACCTGGTGCATTTACTGGCGCATCCACACATGGTCGCACGGGTAAATTCGAAATCGCAAATGGTGGCACCATATTTTTGGATGAGCTCAGTTCACTGCCTTTAGAGGTACAAGCGAAGCTGCTCAGGGCCATCGAGGAGCGGGAAATCGAGCGCATTGGCGGCAATCAGCGCATCAACATCGACGTAAGGTTTATATCCGCTTCAAATGAAGACCTCCACGAACTTGTCAAAGCAGGCCGTTTTAGAAGCGACCTCTATTACAGACTCAATGTCGTCAATCTAAAATTGCCACCACTTAAAGACCGAAAGCGCGATGTCATGCTATTATCCAACCACTATATCGAACAGTTTTCAAAGGATTATCCAAACTGCCCCGATGGCTTTTCAAAGGAGGCAAAGCACTGTTTAGAGGCTTATTCATGGCCAGGCAATGTCAGAGAGCTACGCAATGTCATAGAAAGTGCCGTCAGTCTTGCGAAAACGAAGCATATTATCGTCAGCGATTTACCGGATTATATCGCACATTTGAAAGAAATAAAAACAGATAAACAAGAGGCAAATGTCTCGCAGTCATTAGATGTGACAGATGTTTTGCTGGATGATAATCTTTACACGATGATGGATGCATTTGAAAGAAAGCTCATACAGAAGGCAATCGAACAATGTGATGGGAGTCGCACGCGTGCAGCGGCACTTCTGGGCATACATCGAACAGCGCTTTACAAGAAGATGTCCAAACTTGGACTTGAGGAAGGGAGAATTTCAAATGAGTATAGATAACCTTATCAAACCCTCCATGCTGAAGAAAGGAGATAAAGTGGCAACTGTGAGTTTGTCATGGGGTGGTGCCGGGGATCCTGGGATCAGGGAACGGTATGAAATCGGTAAAAAACGCTTGATGGATGATTTTGGTCTTGAAGTTGTCGAATTGCCGCATACACTTATGGGCTCTGAGTATGTCTACACGCATCCGAAGCAACGCGCCGAGGAGTGGATGGAGGCTTTTAAAGATCCCAGCATCAAAGCAATCATCACATGTATCGGTGGCGATGAGACGCTGAGACTTTTACCTTATATTGATTTTCAAGTAATCCGTTCAAATCCAAAAATATTCATGGGCTATTCCGACACGACGGTCAATCATTTCATGTGCCTAAAAGCAGGTCTTTCCAGCTTGTATGGGCCAACGATATTGGCTGAATTTGCTGAAAATGTCGAAATGCTCACCTATACAAAAGCACATGTACATAAAGCGCTATTCGATACATCACCAATTGGAGAGATTGCTTCTAGCCCACAGTGGACTTCGGAAAGGCTTGAATGGAATATATCAGAAAACAATCGCATCAAACGCAAGATGAATGATGAGATGCATGGGATTGAATGCCTTAACGGATCTGGAAAAGTGACTGGAAGACTCATCGGTGGCTGTATTGAAGTGGTCGATTGGCTACGCGGCACACCACTTTGGCCAAGTCCCGAATCGTTTGATGGTGCGATACTATTTTTGGAAACGAGTGAGGAAAAGCCAGAACCGGAATACATCCTACGTACACTCCGCATCTTCGTCGCGATGGGCATTGTAGATCGCATTAACGGCATCATTTTTTCGAAACCGTTAGACGAAGCACATTACGAGGCATACAAGGACAGTATTAAAACGGCAATAGTCAAAGAAGCTGGTTTCAAAGACCTTCCGATATTATACAATTTAAACTTTGGCCATGCGTCTCCTATTTGTGTGTTGCCTTTTGGCGCTTTGGCAGAAATCGATTGTAAGGCGAAACGCTTTACGATTTTAGAAAGCGCTGTGGTTTAACATCTAACGGCAGTTGAGGAGGTTCACGGTGCGCATATTTGTCGGAATCGATTTAAAACCAACGCTTAAAAGCGAAATCATCGAACTGCAAAGTAAAATCAAATCCTATGCGGTTAAGGGTAACTGGAAGAACGAGGACGATTTTCACCTTACATTAAAGTTTCTAGGCGATATAAGTGAGGATCGGTTAAATGGCCTGTTTGAGACCCTCGAAAGAACCAGAGACCATTTCAAACCATTTTCAATCCACTTAAAGGGGCTTGACGTATTTGGATCAGCTGTTCCATCATCAGTGACGGGAATGACACCTGTGCGCGTTCTGTGGCTTGGTCTAGATGGCGATTTAGATGCGTTAAACGACCTGTATTTTACCATAGAAAATGCCCTATGTGACAACGGATTTGCCAAGGATTATAGACCTTATGCACCTCATATCACTGTAGGGCAGGACATTAAACTAGCTGGAGCACTTGAAATGTTGAAAGCGGCTTTTGAACCATTCGATGAGAGGATCGATGTCGATGCCGTCACTGTATTTAACTCCGAAGTGGTTGGTGGAAAACGCGTGTATACACCACTAAAATCATATATGTGCAATACAATTTAAACCGAATAATATTCTAAAACAAACTGGAGGTTAGCATGGCTTATTCGAGATTACTAAATTTACGCGTCGTCGCAAGGGACATGGTGATGCATTATACACCGACATTGATCGTCAGCGATAAGGATTTAATACTCGTAGACTGTGGCACACCTGGCCTTATTGAGGCTCTTTCTGAAGCGATAGAAATGGAGGGTTTCAAATTACAGGACTTAACGAAGGTGATCATTACACATCATGATCACGACCATTACGGCTCCCTTGCAGAGATTAAAAGACTCGTGCCTCAGATAAAGGTCATCGCATCGCCGATTGAAGCACCTTACATTGAAGGGCTGAAAAAATCTTTGAGACTGCAGCAAGCGGAAGCGTTATACGATACACTGCCTCCAGAACGCAAAGAATGGGCAGATTGGTTCCACAAATACTTAGCGTCCATAGAGCCTGTCAAAGTAGATATTTTGGCAAATGAAGGTGACAGTGTTGATACAGCTGGTGAGGTCGTCATCGTGGCAACACCAGGACATATGCCAGGACACATATCCGTTTATGTCAAAGGTGACAAGACGCTGGTTTCTGGCGATGCACTCGTTGCAGAAAATGGCGAACTTCATATGGCAAATCCACAATATTCTTTAGATCTTGAAACGGCGCGGGCATCAGCGAGAAAATTGACTGCTTTAGATATAAAGCGCATCATTTGTTATCACGGTGGTTTGATCGAAGGCAATATTAAAGAGGCACTTATAAAAATCACTTAAATAAATCACTTAAATCTTAGGGGGATATTATGGCAATCGAACATGTTAGAGAGCACCTTAGAAAGTGGCATCGTGAAAATGACATCATGGAATTTGAAGTTTCTAGCGCAACCGTTGAGTTAGCAGCTAAAGCGGTAGGTGTAGAGCCTGCAAAAATTGCGAAAACATTGACTTTGAGAGATGGCGACAGCGCTATGTTGATCGTCGTTGCAGGCGATGCAAAAATTGACAACATCAAATTCAAGAATACTTTTGGCTTCAAAGCGCGTATGTTAACCGCGGAAGAAGTCTTGACCTATACAGGGCATGCCGTCGGTGGCGTCTGTCCATTTGGGATTGAACGTCCCATCAAAATCATGCTCGATGCATCTTTGAAACGCTTCGATTTTGTATATCCTGCATGTGGGAGTAGCCAATCCGCCATCAAAGTCACAACGGATGAAATGGCGGAATATTCTAGTGCGCATGGATGGGTCGACGTTTGTAAACTCAGAGAAGATATGATGTCAGAAAGCATCGATAGTTGACCTGATTAATATCGATATATTCGGGTAAAATGGTAGATACGTACTTAGTTTTTTTGTGAAAGGACGTGTCTATGCATCTCGAAGATTATACAACCGGTGATTTGAAGAAACAGCTTTTGACCATGGCAGTGCCAGTGAGTGTCGGGCTGTTTTTTAATACCATGTTCAATGTCGTGGATACGTATTGGGCAGGTCGCTTAGGGACGTCATCTCTAGCGGGGATGTCCTTATCATTTTCCGTATTTTTTATATTGATCGCAATCATTGGCGGGCTTGGCACAGGCTTGTCAGCATTGCTTGCAATCTCATACGGAAAAAGAGACGAAGCAGGTGTAAGGGCTTTGACAGTGAACGGACTGGCATTGACGCTTGCTGTTGGCGTTGTGATAGGCATTCTTGGCTATATCATTTCGCCGAAGCTTCTCGCTTTACTTGGCGCTGAAGGTGATACCCTATTGCAAGGGACTTACTATGTAAGGGGAATTTATGCAGGGACAATTTTTTTCGCGCTCAATTCCGCATTAAATGCCTTGTTATCATCAAGAGGCATCACAAAACCGTATCGCAATTACTTGATTGTTGGTTTTTTTATAAACCTCATTTTGGATCCGATGTTCATCTATGGTTCCTTTGGATTGCCGAGAATGGGTACTTTTGGTGTCGCACTCGCAACCGTCGTCGTCCAAATATTAGGCAATGTATATCTTATATATAAATGTGTGAAAATGCTTGAACTGGATGCTTCGATTTTCAAACGCGCAGGGATTCAGCTTAAAATGCAGTTGGAGATTTTATCGCAAGGCATTCCAGCGTCGCTTAATATGTTGACGATGGCACTTGGTATCTTTGTCATCAATTATTTCATTTATAAACACGGGGATGATGCAGCTATTGCTGGCTATGGCGTTGCCATGCGCATCGAACAATTGGCTCTGCTGCCTGCAATCGGATTAAATACGGCGGTCGTAACACTTGCTGGTCAAAATTATGGGGCGAAAAACATCAAACGCGTAAGATTGACATATACAGAAGGTCTTAAATTGGGTATGATAATTATGACTGTTGGTATGATTATTATTTTCCCACTGGCTTCGGTCTTAATTGGCGCCTTTAACCAAGATAGACAAGTGATCTTTGAGGGTGCAAGGTATCTCAGAATTGAATTCATAGCCTTTAACGGGTACATCATATTGAACATTGGGCTTTCAGTTTTACAAGCAATCAAAAAACCGCATTATGCGATATGGATTGGACTTTATCGTCAAATTGCGATGCCAATCTTGCTCTTTACACTTTTTGGTGAAGTGTTTGGATGGGGTTTGATCGGCATTTGGTGGGGCATAGTGACAACAGTATGGACTGGCGCCTTTGCGTGCATTTTAGCCGCGTCACACGAACTAAAAAAACTTCAAAACGACAACTAAGGAGACACGATTATGCACCAAAGAAACGAAAAAAATGAAATGATAATGAAAGTCACAGTTGCCGTGACTTATATGTTGATGGTCGTAATGAATGCACTGGCGAACATCTTACCACTAAATAATATAGGAACAGGCGAAGTGTCTGACACATACGCAAACCTATTTGCACCCGCAGGGATTACATTTGCGATTTGGGCCATCATCTATCTGGCTCTTGGCGGTCATGTCGTATTCCAGTTCCGCCAGAAATTTTACTCACCAGAAACGGGTGCGATGATCCAGAAGATGCGCCTTTGGTTTTCGATATCTTCAGTCGCGAACATCCTTTGGATTTTCTCATGGCATTTTGATCGCATTGGCCTTTCAGTTATTTGGATGCTCGTGATACTCTTTGCACTCATTAACTGCAATTTATTGCTGCATTCGGCAAAACTCACTGCGCATGAACGCAGATGGATTCAAGTGCCTTTTAGTTTGTACTTTGGATGGATTACGATAGCTACTATTGCAAACATCACCACATGGCTTGTAAGCTTAAATTGGAATGGTTTTGGCCTTCGTGAAGACCTTTGGACCAGTGTGATTCTTTTGGTTGGTCTCTCTATTGCCGCACGAACGATTTTGAAGTTTAGAGACATCACCTATGGCGTTGTCATCCTGTGGGCATTTGCAGGCATCCTGTTAAAACACACTTCACAATCTGGGCTTGATGGCGCTTATCCGATAGTTATCGCCACAGTGTGTTTTGCTATTGTCGCCACAATCGCAAGTTTGGTTCTTATCAGCTATCAACGTATTGAAGTGATTCGCAAAAAATTTAGAAATTAAGCTTATATTTAAGATGCTATTATAGAAGTCATAGTAAAAGCATAGAAAAGTATAGAAAAGCATAGAAAAGGAGATATCAAGGCAAAAATGCCTAGGATATCTCCTTTAGTTATGCTTGTGTATAAGATGGTGATATGCTCTAGCCTAACGCAACATCAAGGAACATCATGACGATAAAGCCTGCCATGGTGCCGATTGTTGCGATATCGCTGTTGCCAGACGTTTGACTTTCCGGAATCAACTCTTCGATGACGACATAGATCATCGCACCTGCTGCAAATGATAACGCATATGGTAAAAGTGGTCTTGCGAAAAATACAGTTGCTGCACCAACGACGCCAGCAAATGGCTCTACCATACCAGACAGTTGGCCGAACCAGAAGCTTTTCGTGCGACTGAGACCTTCACGTCTGAGAGGGATGGAAACTGCAGCACCTTCTGGGAAATTTTGAAGGCCAATACCGATAGCGAGTGCGATGGCACCAGCGACAGTAGCGGAAGGCAAACCTGCTGCTGCGGCACCAAATGCCACACCGACAGCCAAACCTTCTGGGATGTTGTGTAAGGTGATCGCTAAGACGAGCAGAATACTTCGATGCCAACTGGTCTTGATGCCTTCTGCATTTTCAATAGGCTGGAAAAGATGTAGATGGGGCGTAAACGTATCCGCAATTTTAAGAAAAATACCGCCTGATGCAAAACCTATAACGGCTGGTAGCCAAGGTTTCAAGTTCATTTGCTCAGAAAGTTCGATTGCTGGTGCGAGCAGTGACCAAAACGAAGCAGCAATCATAACACCAGCTGCAAAACCGAGCATGGCATCCAATACTTTTTTATTGATTTCTTTAAAGAAAAATACCAGTGAAGCGCCTAGAGCTGTTACAAACCAAGTGAATAGTGTGGCAAATAGCGCCTGAACAACGGGGCTATATCCAGATAAAAAATCGATCATACTGATTCCTCCCTGATGAATTTCACGGAAATAATTACTTTATATGCTTATAAGTATACCGCGAGTTGCCGCTAACGTCTAGAGGTGTTGTAGAAAGAATGGCTTCTGTCATGTATAATAAAAGGAGACTAATAAACAGGATCGGATGGAAAGCTGAAATGACACAAACATCACAAACACAATCACAAACACATGCAAAAACAAAACTGACAGATATTCTAAAACAAGTATTCGGTCATGATACCTTTAGAGAAGGACAAGGGGATCTCATATCGCATATCGTCTCTGGAAGGGACGCACTCGGAATTATGCCCACTGGTGCTGGAAAATCCATCTGCTATCAAGTACCTGCACTGTCTTTTAAAGGGGTGACCTTGGTCGTTTCGCCACTCATTTCCCTAATGAAAGATCAAGTTGGTGCACTTCTGCAAGCGGGTGTGAAAACGGCTTTTATAAATAGCACACTATCGGCCAAAGAATACGCTGAAGTCTATAGAGAGGCACTTGCGGGTGCTTATAAATTGATTTATGTCGCACCGGAACGCTTGATGACGGAAGATTTTTTATCACTTGTGATCCGTATTGACATCGATTTTGTCGCTATTGATGAGGCGCACTGCGTGTCACAATGGGGACAGGATTTTAGACCGAGCTATGTGAAAATTGGCGACTTTATAGATGGTTTGCCAAAGCGTCCAGTTGTGGCTGCTTTTACTGCAACAGCCACTGCAGATGTGAGTGAGGACATCGCTAGACTTCTAAAGCTCAACGATCCCTATATCACTGTGACGGGTTTTGATAGACCGAATTTAACCTTTAATGTGATCAAACCTGAGAACAAATATAAGGCACTCATCGATATCATGCGACTTAATGATGACAGAAACGGCATCATCTATTGCGCAACGCGAAAATCCGTGGAGGAAGTTTGCAGCAAACTCACTGCAGATGGTTTTTCGGCCACGCGTTATCATGCTGGTCTTACAGAAGATGAACGACATGACAACCAGGACGATTTTATCTTCGATCGAAATAAAGTCATGGTTGCTACCAACGCATTTGGCATGGGGATTGATAAGTCCAATGTGGCCTTCGTAGTGCACTATAATATGCCTAAGAGCATTGAAGCTTACTATCAAGAAGCAGGTAGGGCGGGCAGAGACGGCGAGCCAGCTCAGTGTACTTTGCTTTACAGTGGACAAGATGTCAGAATCAATCGCTTTATGATAGAGCAGTCCGAATCCAATCCAGAGATCAGCGCGCGCGTGCGTGCTCAAATCAAAGAAAAGGATTTTGAGCGTCTCAAGATGATGACGTATTATAGCACGACGACTGAATGCTTGCGGGAGTTTATATTGAGGTATTTTGGTGAACGCACACATAGTTATTGTGGCAATTGTTCAAACTGCAACACGACTTTTGAAACAGTGGATATCACTGTAGAAGCGCAAAAGATCATATCTTGCGTCTTCAGAATGTCCAAGATGAACCGTAGTTACGGCAAGCTCATGATCGTAGATGTTCTGAGAGGCAGCACAAACGAGAAAATAAAACGCCTCGGTCTAGAAGCTTTGTCGACCTACAACATCATGTCGGATGTACCGTCAAGGCGCTTGCACAAAATTGTTGACTACTTAGTGGACCACGATTATTTGGCGACGTCTATGGATGAATTCCCAGTCATCGAGTTGACAGGCAAATCAGGAGAAGTGATCAAACATCTGAACCCTGTCTTTATGAAACTCCCTAAAGAGGTAGTTAAAACAGAATCAGAGCGTCAAAATGAAAAAACAGGGAAAAAAGGTAAAAAGGGAAAAGGCAAACAGAAGCATTCTACCTCTGACGATCCTTTGTATGATAAGCTACGAGATTTGAGAACCAAACTTGCAGCACAGCAACGCGTACCGGCCTATATCATCTTCTCAGACGCTTCTTTACGCGATATGTGCGTCAAGCAACCGACGACCCTAGACGCCTTTTTGGACGTTTCTGGCGTTGGACAGTCCAAACTTGAAAAATACGGTGACGCTTTTACGGCATTGATTCGAGACGCGATTTAATATAGGAGCATTATTATGGCATGTGTAAAAGTATTTTGGGAAAATCCATATTTGACTGAGCTTGAAGCCAATGTGACCAGTGTAACTGGAGACGTGGTTACGCTTGACCAGACGATTTTTTATGCGTTTTCTGGTGGCCAACAGTCAGACTCTGGAACGATTGAAGGGCTAGCAGTTCTAGATGCGAAAAAGGATGATTTCGAGATCTATTACACGCTTCCAAATGGTCATGGACTAAAAGTTGGTGACAGGGTACAGATGAATATAAACTGGGAAAAACGTTACAAATTGATGAAGCTTCATTTTGCAGCGGAGCTCGTCCTTGAATGCGTCTATCAAAATTATGGACACCCTGAAAAAGTTGGCGCAAATATCACAGAAGATAAAGCACGTGTCGATTTTAGTTGGGCTGGCAATATCACATCGATTTTCCCAGAGCTGCTTAGACAAGTGCAAGACCTAATCGATAGGAATTTGGCGATTGTAAGTGCTTTTTCGGAAGAATCTCAGGAGAGTCGTTATTGGGAAATAGACGGATTTGCCAAAGTGCCTTGTGGTGGCACACACCTAAAACGAACGGGAGAAATAGGCACAATCAAATTGAAACGCAACAATATCGGAGGCGGCAAAGAACGCATTGAGATTTTGTTGACATAAAAAGTAAAAATGAGGAGAAGTTATGCGAGAGATGACGTATACACAGCTTATAAACCAAACATTGTCACTCTATTCACAAGGCAAATACGATATTGCCTACAACTTGATCACTGAAAAAGGTATTGATGTTGGTGGCATACCTGCACAGATCTATAACTTCAGGTACGCTTTAGCATCCAAACTGGGTGAGACGGCTTTGGCACTGGATATCATGAAGGAAGCCATCATCGAGAAAGGGTATTGGTACGCTTATGGGTATCTGATTGAAGATGACGATCTAGAACCTCTAAGGGGAGAACCGCTGTTTGAAACGCTGGTCGATCTCTGTCGTGAAAGAGAACAATTGGCACGGGTCGATGCGAAACCAGTTATGGTGATAAAAAATGGCGGTGACTCAAAATGGTTGGTTGCGCTTCACGGCAATCAAGAAAATGCACGCTTAGCAGAGCCCTATTGGTCAGTGTGCTTGAATCACGGATATTCATTGGCATTGCCTCAGTCAGATCAAATTGAGTTTTCAGATGCATATTGTTGGGATGACCTTGAAAAAAGTACAGCTGCACTGAAAAAACACTGCGAAAAGTTATTTTTAGAGTATCCCGAATCAAAAGAAAACCTCGTTTTAGCAGGCTTTTCTGCAGGCGCGAGAACGGTGCTTGGCGCAACCTTATCAGGAGAGGTTAAAGCCAAAGCTTTAATACTCGTTGGACCTTGGTTACCAGAGGTTGACGAATGGATTTCTCTTTTAGACCAATTAAGTGCGTGTGAAGGCAAAGTCTACATCTATTGTGGTGAAGACGATTCGGATGCCCTTGAGGGAACACTTAAATTAGTAGCCCATCTTAAGCAGAAGCAAATTCCACATGTATTTAAGCAGATTAAAGGCCTTGACCACGATTTCCCTTTGGACTGGCATCAGATACTCGAGAGAGTCTTATTATCAACTGAAATAAGTATCGACAGACCTAGACCGGAAGACGAAGCGGCATCCAATGAATTTTTCAAAAGTATTTTGACTTATACGTTTGAATCCAATGGCATCGACGGCATGGCTGAAGATTTGGAACTGGAAATCAAAACTAAAATCAAATATCTGAAACAGGATATTGACAATCACGCTGAGAAAAGGCATTTTCTCATCGCAAAAAAGGCAGATAAGATCATTGGCACGATCGAGTTCGGACCGGCAAATGAACTGATCACCGCATGCAATGACGCTTATTTGAGTAGTTTGCCTGAAATAGGTTCTGTCTTTGTCGATCCGCAGTACCACAACCTCGGCATCGCTTCAAAAATGCTAAATGCTATTTATGCAATCCTAAAGCAGCGGGGCATCCATGCTTTCTGTCTGGACAGTGGGTATGGCAAAGCACAAAAGGTATGGACGCACATGTTTGGCGAGCCTAAAATCACACTGAAGGATCAGTGGGGCGAAGGTCTAGATCACATGATTTGGCAAGTTGAAATTGATAGATAGGAGTATGTTATGAACGTGTTTTCATTTAAAGCGGAGATAAAGACAATGGAACCAGGTACAAACACCGCATATATTGAATTTCCATACGATGTTGAAACTTCTTTTGGTTCCAAAGGCAGAATAAAAGTCGTCTGTTATTTTGAAGACGTCGAATATCGAGGGTCACTCGTCAAAATGGGTACAGAGTGTCACATCATCGGCATGACGCAGGACATCCGAAAGAAAATCGATAAAAAAGTGGGCGATATCATCAACATCAAGATCTATAAAGATGAAGCCGAGCGCATCGCAGACGTGCATCCTGCATTTGATGCCTTGATGCAGCAAGATGACGCGCTACGAAGTGCCTATGACAAATTGTCGTTTACGCGAAAGAAAGAAATTTTCACAAAGTTGACTGAAGCTAAAAAAGAAGAGACGATGCAGGCGAGATTGGTTAAGATAGTCGAATCGCTGAAATCATAAATTAATTTTAAAATTGGAGTTTTTAAATGGTAACGTTCGGCAAAACAGAAACAGATAAAAGTGTCGCAAAAAGAGAAGCTGCATATGGCATACTTTTTAACACAAATGACGAAATCGCAGTGGTACAAACATCAAGAGGGTATTTTTTACCAGGTGGCGGGATCGAAGCAGAGGAAGATCATAAAGCATGTCTCATTCGTGAATTTCAGGAAGAGATTGGCTATGTCGTTGAAGTGAAAGAATTTCTGAGTTCAGGTACTCTAATCGGTTATGCCCCTGGAAAAAGCAAATGCCTTGAAATGGTGGGTCACAATTATTTAGTCACCGATACTGGGGCTCGAACGTCAATCGTTGAAATGGACCATGCGTTAGTATGGCTATCCCTTCAGAATGCGCGAACAATGCTGAGATTGACCCATCAGGCATGGGCAATCGAAGAACTGTTAAAAAACAGAAAAACCGAAACACTCTGTACGTATAATAGTCACTGGCGGACTTGGTTTGAAGTCTTGGCCGATGTTTTGCGCAGTTCACTCGGCGAACAAATCGTTGCAATTGAACATATAGGGAGTACTGCCATTGAAGGGATGTGTGCAAAGCCTATTATCGACGTGGATCTCGTGATGGACAGCTATGACGCATTTGAATCCATTAAGCAGACGCTTGAAGGTTTGGGCTATATGCATTGTGGCGACCAAGGCATCTTTGAACGTGAAGCGTTTAAGAGAAATCCGATATCTAGATATACAATGAATATAACGGATACAACGGATACAACGGATACAACGGATACAACGGATACAACGGATACAATGTATAATACGGATGCAACGCTTGACCATAAGCATGAATTACTTGATGCAATCCCGCACCATCTATATGTATGTCCAAAAGACAGCCTTGAACTGATAAGGCATGTACGCTTTAGAGATGCCTTAAGGGAGAATCCACAACTTGTTGCCGCTTATAACGCTATTAAAGCTGATATTATTGATACAGTTGGCCCCTACGATCGCGAGAAATATGTCGCGTTAAAAATGACGGATTTTTTCAAATACTCGGGGATTGTTGACCTTCACATGCATACGACTGCTTCAGATGGCACGTTAACACCTGAAGCGCTCATGGCAGAAGTCATCCTCAAACGCCTCGCACTTTTCTCTGTCACCGATCACGATAGTGTCGAAAATATTGATGCCGTATCGAAGCTCGCAAAAGCCAATGCGATCGATTTTATCCCAGGCGTAGAAATATCAGTTTCTTTCGAAGGAAAGGAACTTCATATCCTCACGTATGGCGTCAGTACGGAAGATGATGCACTAGCTGAAATCCTGCGTCGCAATCAAGCGATTCGAGAGGCACATAACTTAGCACTAGTGACCTTTGCTTGCGATAGACATGCTAGTACTTTCGATTTTGATCAATATGCGCATGACGCGACAAGAGGTGGCTGGAAGGCACTAAACTACCTTATGGACAAAAGAATCGTCTCATCGATATTCGATTTTATGAGTATGATTGAAGCGTTTGGCACGCCACTTGTTTTTGAGCCATATGATGAAGTGATTCCAAAGCTCCATAAACTTGGCTACCTTTTGGTGCTAGCGCATCCACCTGCATATTATGGCGGGCAACGTTTGCCGATTGAAATGCTTGATAAATTGGTGTCACTGGGAATACAGGGCATTGAGTGTTATAGCCCTTATTATAAATCACAAGAAGATGCGGCTTATTATCTGGATTATTGCCATGAGAAATCACTTGTCATCACCAGTGGTTCGGATTATCATGGTGCTTTTATCCCGAGTAGAAAGCTGGCATTGCCTTCCAAGATGACGATGGATGTGAGTTATGATCGCTTAAAAGCGTATATGAAAAAATAAAAACCGGGAGAATTCTCCCGGTTTTGTTTTATAGCTTTTGAAGCGTCAATTTACCTGCCTCTACCGCGATGTCTAAGTTGCCATTGTCAACCAATCGCTTGACATGGGCATGGATAACAGAGCGATTGAGCAAGTTTTGAGAGACATTTTCAGTCAAATGATACCTTTCGCTTAAGCGCTGATGTAAAGCGTCAAACGTACTGGAAGCTTTGGCGACCAAGTCGAGAATCATTTCTTGCGTCTCCATCAACGCATTAAAGTTAGAGGCGATGATGGTTTCGATTTCTTGGACATAACCACCATGAGCGATTACATAGCCTCTAGCTGACAGCATTTTTAGTTTTTCAAGAGATTCAAGATGCTGGGTGACATCATAAGTGAAGATTAAAGGATGCTTAGCGACGATTTCTGAGCCT
Source organism: Acidaminobacteraceae bacterium (assembly GCA_942493125.1). Classification (GTDB taxonomy): domain Bacteria; phylum Bacillota; class Clostridia; order Peptostreptococcales; family Acidaminobacteraceae; genus Fusibacter_C. The sequence goes on from OW818667.1 coordinate 2,720,924, forward strand.
ATTAGCGCATCGCCTAAATAGAGGATGTCATCAGGTGTTCTAAACCCGAATTGGTTGGGTGAATGACCCTTTAATGAAATGGCTTCGAACAGATGCGTGTCGCCATCAAAATTGATTGGGATGGATGCTTCTTCTGTAATCACATGTGTGACCTTCGAAGGTTTTGCCATGAGGAATTTATTTTGTAGCGTTTGTAAGGGATAGGCGCCATAAAGGTATGCAGGTTCCAATATCGGCGCTTCAATGAATGCTTGTTCAAGGCTCGGCGCATAGATTGGCGCACCATATCTATTTTGAATAAACGCATTGCCGCCACAGTGATCGGCATGTGAATGTGTATTGAGCACCCCGATGATCTGAATATCGCCAAAATCGCGATATGCTTTTCTCACGCTTGAATCGTCGTTGCCAGAGTCGATGAGCAGAAGTTGATTGTCGATCTTATAGCCGCCGATGGCCACTTGTGAAGGAAAATAATAACTGTTGCCTAGAATCTGTTTCATAATGGGGCCATCCTTTCAAATATAGTACTATTAACTTTAAACATTTAATCTTACTGATATTATAGTGCAAATCGCCCAAATTTTCATCCAAAAGAAAATAGAGCCAGCAAGTCAAATCCGATTCTGTAATCGAGAGTGACTTATCTGGCTCTAACTAATTAATTTTTTTCAAAAGTACCAAAAACGATTGGTGCGCCATCTTTGACGACCCATTTGCCTTTGGCCATAACATCGCATAGGTCGAGCGTTTCTGCATCAAGAAGACAGAGATCAGCATCAAAGCCTTCGGATATTTTTCCTTTTTTTGCGAGCTTTAGAATCCTAGCGGGGTTGTCCGTGATGGCCTTGATGGCAATCTCAAGTGGGATGCCAGCGCTAAGAACACAGTCTTTGATTTCTTTTAACAGACAAAGGGCGGAACCCACTTGCAATCCGATATATTCCTTTTTCTCATTGAAAAGAGGAAGACTACCTTGGCCATCTGATGACATCGTAAAATTGTTGAGATTGACGCCAGCTTCGATCAGGCGCTTGATGCCCTTGCTGACCTTAACTTCACCGTCTTGCTTCTCCCAAAAATCTGAGTCTTCCGAGCCAGTGAAATCAATGTACCCGCCCATTTTGGCATATTCGATACATTTTGTGAAGAGGTCGTTATTGCGATTGATATGCGTCGGTAAAAATTGTGTGATAGGAATTTCGGTTTCTTCGACGGCTTTGACCAAGTAGTCAATCGCACGACGACCATCGCCGAGGTGAATGTTGACGATGCCTGCTTTTCCAGAGAGCATCCCACCAACGCGTGCTTCTGATACGACTTTTAAAAACTCTTCAAAAGTTGGTTGCGATGATCGGTGGTCTGAAAGTGCAATTTCACCAACGCCTATGATTTTATCAACGGCTAACAAATCTTTCATGATGGATGTTGTGAGTGTTTTGACGGGAATTTGGTAAGAACCTGTATAGACAAATGCAGTCAGGCCTTCTTCTTCGAGCCCTCTCGCTTTTGCCACTAAAGACATCATATCGCGTGTCACGCCATCTGTACCTAGGCATCCAACAACCGTTGTAACACCTGAAAGTGTCAAGTCGGTAAATTTGATTTCTGGTGTGCGCGTTTTATAGCCGCCCTCACCACCGCCACCTAAGATATGCACGTGTGAATCGATAAATCCTGGGACTAGTACTTTGCCTTCACCATCAATGATTGTTACATCGATGGCATCTAATGCTGGCAACTCGATTTTGTCTTTAAAGGAAACGATTTGACCTGCGATGATGAGAAGGTCCTTTTTGCCTTGTTTTTCAGGGGTGTAAAGTTCAACATTTTTGATTATTGTAATCATTTATTTCTCCTTTTACAGAAGATGCTTATTATTGGAAGTTGATAGAAACGGCAATGATTATGAGGATTGTACCGATTGCAAAGAAGAAGCCTTGCATCTTGATTTGGAACTTAGCCCATTTAATCCAGTCAATTCTCGCTACGCCAAGTACGCCGATTAAGCTGGCAGATACTGGTGTAAAGGCATCGACGAATCCTGAACCGAGTTGGTAAGCGAGGACAGATATTTGACGACTAACGCCAACGATGTCTGCAAGAGGTGCCATGATTGGCATAGTAAGAGCTGCTTGTCCTGAGTTTGATGTGACCACTAAGTTAAACAAACTTTGGAACGCATACATGATCCAAGCTGCAACAACGGTTGGCAAACCTTTAAGAGCAACGCCAATGCCGTGAAGAACCGTGTTTAATGTTGAGGCAACGGCAGCATCCGCACCACCTAAAACGAGCAAGATACCTTTTGCCATACCGACGACGATTGCTGTGCCTGCAAGATCTGAGGCGCCGCTTTGGAAGGAACTTGCCATCGTATTGATGGTCATGCCGTTGAGTTTAAAGATGATAGCTGTAACACCTGCAAGGAAGCCCATTACAAAGAATTGTGACGCAATTTCTGGAATATAGTAAGCTTTCTGAGTAACACCCCATATAATCCAGATCAGTACAGCCAACATCTCTAATAAGATCAATTTATCGCCAAGTGTAAATTTTTTCTCTTCTTCTGTCGTCTGTGCGATTCTGTCTCTAAAATAGCCATCTGCTTCATGCATAACTGAGGAAGTTGGGTTTTTTCTGATTTTTTCTGCATAGTACATCATGTAAGCTGCGGTAAGTGCCGTAACGACAAACCACATGATCAATCGGAAGCTAGCGCCAGATAATACTGGAACACCTGCGATACCTTGTGCGACCGCAACGCTGAATGGGCTCATCCAAGAGGTAGCATTACCAACTTGTGATGCGACGAACGTAACCGTGACGGCGACGATAGAGTCGTAGCCAAGGGCGATGACAAATGGCACCATAATCATCGCAAATGGGATAACCTCCTCGGACATACCGAAAGTAGCGCCCCCTAATGAGAACATAAAAAAGATTAAAGGTAATGCAAGTTTTTCAAGACCTTTGGTTTTAGATATAAATGCGTAAATACCTGCATCGATGGCGCCAGTTCTCATGATGATACCAAACGATCCACCAACGACGAGAATCAAAGCGACGATACCAACTGCTGAGCCGTACTTACTGCCTGTTACCAAGCCTTCAAATAAGTAGTTCATCCAGCCAAAGCCATCATAATCGTCAGTTCCCCAAACGTTTGCCACTTTGTGTAGCTTTTTACTCGTGTCAAATACGGAATTGCCATATAGGTCGTAAATAACCGCATCCGTTAAGCCGACCTCATCTAGTTGACCCTGATCCCATGATGCAGAATCTGTCGCACTAAATTCAGTTAAAGCAGTTGCATCGATGCCAAGCTCTGTAAGCTTATCTGTATTTCCGATGAGCGTATCAAGTTCTGCATCGAGTTTCGCATTGTCTAATGCATAGCTGTACCTGAACGTATCAGCCATTAAAACGGTTTTAGATTTAATGTCACCGTTAGAATCTTGATACTCAACTGTTTCAGTATTGAATTTACCGGCAGGGACTAAAAATGTTAAAATCCAGCATAAAATTACGACAAAAAAGATAATTGCGTAGGTATGGGGTGTTTGAAATCTTGTTAGGCCCGTACCAATTTTTTCGATACCTTTCGTTTTTTGTTGCTTCGCCATAGCGTGCCTCCTAAATTTAGTATAAATATAGTTTCGACCCTATTCTTCTATAACGCAACAACCGTGCCAAATGTTTAACACGCAATGAAAAAAATCTACAATGGCTTGAGTGCAATGAAAAAACAGCTTATTATGAACAAAAAAACAAAAAGGTATGACATGAAATCTGAATAACTGGCTTTTATTGGTTTAAATATGAGCCAACAAAAGCCGATTAATTAATCGTTTATTTATTTTTTATACCTTTAAAAGATTGATGCCCTTTTTAGTGATGCGCATACCGCCGCGTCCTGCACCTTTTGTGAGATATCCGAGTGTACTGAGAACATCTGTGCGTTTGCGGATTCTAGTACTCGTCAGATACGGCATTTCTGAATTTACCAAGTTTGCGATTCCTTCTCGGCCAACACCTTTTCCAAGGGCATTTGTAGCCAGAATGCATTTAAGGATCGCAAAGTCATCTTGCGAGAGCGCATCCTCATTTGAAGAATAATGCATAGCATGTGGAATAGAAACGTTTTGGGTTTGCAAAGCATCGTAATAATCGTCTGGCAAGTCGCTGAGTTCTATGTGACCGGTTGTGGTGACCGCTTGAAAAAAATCAATCAGATTTTGAAGCTCTCGAATATTGCCACTCCATGGGCTTTGATGCAATACAGCCATAACGTCATCGCTAAAGGTCAATTTTGGCCCTGAGCTGGAAGAGGCAAAATAGTCAATTAATGCGTTAATATCCTCTTTATGCTCTCGTAAGGGCGGTATTTTAAGGTAAAGCTTGCGAAGTCTATGATAGAGATCTTCACGAAAAATACCTTGCTGACACATTTTTACAAGATCGCGGTTAGTGGCTGCGATGACGCGAACATTGACAGGAATGATATCTGTGCCACCGACACGCCTGATCTCCTTTTCTTGTAACACGCGCAATAACCGCGTTTGAATACGGGGAGAAATGTCTCCAATTTCATCGAGGAAAATCGTCCCGCCATTGGCTTCTTCAAACAGACCTTTTCGACCACCTTTTTTAGCGCCAGTAAAAGCGCCATCTTCATACCCGAAAAGCTCACTTTCAGCGAGTTCTTCAGGCAAGGCACTAAAATTGATGGCTAAAAATGGGCCGTTACATCTCGGCGAGCTATTGTGAATGGCACTTGAAAAGATTTCTTTACCGACGCCACTTTCACCTCGAATTAAGATGCTCATATCCGTCATAGCAAGTTTCTTAGCTGTCTCTATGGTAGTTTGCATTAAGCTCGAGTTTCCTATGACATCTGAAAATCTATATTTCGCGATGAACCCTTTCTTCATCATAATTTGTCTCAGTTTTTTCTCTATGGCCAGTGCATTTTTGGTATCAGTCAGTGTACATACGTAGGCTTGCAATTTCTCCACACGAAAACGGCTGATAATGTATTCTGAATCTCCAATCAGAGCGACCATCTCTTCATTTTCAATATGTGTGAGCAAGAAGTTGCATATCGACTTATCGCGTATCACTTGAGCCAAGTTCTTGCCAAGCGCTGCTGAAGCACGGATGCCGAATAGTGTTTCGCTCGTTTCATTGAATACGGTGATTATGCCATAGTCGTTATAGGCAAGCATGCCGTCATTGACGTGATTTAAAACCTTTACCAATGTTTGATTTGTAAAATTCGCCTCACCTATGGAATCATGGAGTCGTTTGTTGAGTCTTACGATGGTTTCAATGTATTTAGCTGAGATAAAATGCGCTTTTTCATCGAGCAAGTTGAGTCTGCCTAGAATCTCGATAATCGTTGTGAGATCAATGTTTCTTGAGCCAAGGTCAACGATTTGTGAGATGGATTTTGGGATGAGTGACACTTCACCCGGTGTTACAGCGTACTTGAAGCCCGATTCAAATGGCTCACCAGGCGCATAAGCAGTATAGTTGAGATGATCTAAACCGATTTCATTTAATAAATTGATCACTTCATGTGCATTTTCGATGAGGTCGTTGACTACCAAAACGTTGCTGCCTTTTGGGATGAAAAAGAGTTGATCGATATTCTTGAAGTTTAACGAACGGTTGGCGACGATAACTTGACATGCTGGATCGACGAAATCCTTCGCGATATCAAACATCTGGTTGGAGCTGAATACAACGAGATCGGCGCTAATCAGCGCATCGATGCCTGTTTCTGTCGCGTAACCTGTGACTTTCATATAGCCTTCAAGCAATGTGCTCAGTTGCCCACAAAGATCGTTTTTTGTCGCCTCGGATTCAGTTATGAGTGCAAGGATTTTCTCTGCCATTTCACACCTCGATCAAAATAGTATCATTTATGCAAATAATCATATCAGAAATTTGACTATATTTGTAGGAATATGATATTTTAATCATATAATGTAGAAAATTATCGTACAGGGGTGTATATGACTATTGAAATAAAGAGACTCACCAATCTAGATGTTCCGATATTTGAAAAATTTGCGCAGTGGACAAACGACCCAGAAATTAGACCCTATTCCATTCCGAGGTTTTCTGAACGCGACTATATCGATGTTACACCTGCTGAACTCATGTCATCGTTGCTTGGCAATATCAAAAAACGCATATATGTCGTCTACGATGGTGATTTACCAATAGGTGAATGCAGTATTGATACAGATTTCGAGTCGCGCATTCACAAAGAAACGGATACGGCATGGATTAGCCTCGTCATTGGTGAAAAAGCGTATTGGGGTAAGGGCATCAGCATTCAAATCATGACCTTTATTGAAGCGGAATGTAAGCGGCTAGGTTTGCGAGCCATAGAACTTGGCGTTTTTGAATACAACAAGCGTGCAAGATGCTTATATGAACAAATGGGTTATGAAGAGATCGCTAGGATTGACAATTTCGTCTATAACTTTGGTGCTTGGCATGCTGACATTCGCATGCTCAAAAGATTGTGAGGGATTATGATAAAACAAAAGCGCATTGAAGACTATGGTGTATTGATTGGCAGATTGCCAAAGGGCGTGCGCAACAAAATAACAGATGTCCCAGGCGTTAAAGTGGGTCACTGTACTTTGGACGATGGCGATATTAAAACGGGCATCACAGCTATTATGCCAACACCTCAGAATATTTTTACCCACAAATGTATCGCAGCAGCCCATGTGATCAACGGGTATGGAAAGACGATCGGCCTCGTTCAGGTAGAAGAACTTGGCTTGCTTGAAAGTCCTATTCTCTTGACGAACACATTATGCGCTTCACGTGTCGCCGATGCGTTGATTTCATATACGCTGGATCGATGCGAGAAAGAGGCTGTGCCATGTCTTTCATTCAATCCTGTTGTGGGTGAGTGCAATGACAGTTATCTTAATGCCATTAATAAGCGTATGATTTCGCATGAACACGTTTTTCAAGCCATCGAATGTGCAGACAGCGACTTTATGGAAGGTGACATCGGCGCTGGAAAAGGGATGTCTTGTCACAATCTTAAAGGCGGCATCGGCTCAGCGTCAAGACTGTTGCAACTTTCAGAGGGGACATATACACTTGGCGCACTCGTACTGGCTAATTACGGTGCTCTGGCGGATCTGACCATAGATGGCGAAAAGGTTGGACAAACGATTAAAGAAGAAATCGCCAATCGCACTGAAGTGGATAAAGGGTCCATTATAATCGTACTAGCGACGGATTTGCCCCTTTCAGATAGGCAATTAAAACGCGTTTGTAAACGTGCGGTGGTTGGCATGGCACGTGTGGGCTCATATATTGGTCACGGTAGTGGCGATATTGTCATAGGATTTACGACACATCCAATGTCCGAGCCTGATAAAGTAGAGGGTGGTTCGATCAGGTACGTTTCACAGCTCGAAGAAGACCTGTTGGAAACGGTCTTTAGAGCGGCGGCGGAATCCACAGAAGAAGCGATATTAAATGCACTCATAACTGCAAATGAGACGACGGGGGTTCATGGTCATACGCGTTACGCACTCAAAGACTATTGGCAAAAATAGGAGGCTAAAGAGATGAAGACGACACCTATTGGATCGAGAAGCGTCATGTTTACATTTGAAGCACGCGAATTGGGATCAGATTGGGATTTGAACCTACACCTCATCATGGGAAATGCGTTCAATTTCGTCATCGATCCAGGTTTAGGTAACTTCACTGTTGAACCGATGATTGCCTATGCAAGTGCGCGCAACGATTTGCCTTTCGTGATCATCAACACCCATTATCATTGGGATCACACTTGGGCAAATGATCAAGTAGAAAACGCATTGATTATCGGTCACACACTTTGTGGCGAAAAAATTGAGGCGAATTGGTCAGCGGAGCTTGAGCGCAATAAATACTTTGTAAGGGAACCGCGCGTCAAAGTACTGCCAAATCTCACTTTTGAAGAAGCTCTGTATTTTCCAGTTGACAAAATCAGGTTGATTCATACACCTGGACATTCTTCAGACTGTATCAGTATTGTTGATGAATTAGACGGCATTATCAATATGGGCGACAATATCGGAGATACTATGACTGAAATTGTGCCTTATCTCGAATGCGACCGTGCCACATACCGTTTAAGTTTGTTGAAATGCAAGGGTTATCATTGTCACACCATCGTTTCAGGGCACAATCAAATACTCGAAAGTGACATCATAGATAAGATTGTTGATTTGTTATAGGAGAATAAGTGTATGATTATAGTAAGCGCGTGTTTCGCAAACATCAAATGCAGATTCGATGGTGATCATAAAACCGTCAAGTGGATCCAAGATTTAGTGCTTTCAGGTGAAGCAATCCCAGTTTGTCCAGAGGTACTAGGCGGTCTGCCGATACCGAGGCCGGCTTGTGAGATCATAGTAGACGAAAACGGCACAAAAAAAGTGATGGACAATACGGGGATTGACCGAACAGAGGCATTTATTTCGGGCGCTGAAAAGACATTGGCCATCGCCAAAGCATGTGGCGCAGAAATCGCCATACTAAAGGCAAATAGCCCATCTTGTGGAAAGGGATTCATCTATGATGGGTCGTTTTCAAGTGTGAAAGTGGAAGGAAATGGGCTTGCAGCGCAGCTTTTACTGGATCATGGGTTCTTGATTTTTAATGAAGATGAAGAAGCAGAATTAGGAGGATACTATGCCACACGAAAAAAATGAAATTGATCTCTACATAAGTACATTTCCTGAAGAGGTTCAAGTGAAACTAAACGAAATCAGGGAATTGATTAAATCACTTGTACCTGACGCTACTGAAAAAATGAGCTATCAGATGCCGACTTTTTATTTGGATGGCAATCTCGTACATTTTGCAGGCTACAAGAACCACATCGGATTCTATCCAACGCCAAGTGGCATCACAGCCTTTGAGGATGAGCTCAAGAAATATAAATACGCCAAAGGCTCGGCGAGGTTTCCGCTCGATGAGCCGCTGCCGATTGAGCTAATCACAAAAATCGTACAGTATCGTTTGGAAGAAACAGCGGAGAAGAATAAGAAGAAAGTCAAAAAAGAAACGAAATAATTGAGTGTTAACGTTCCATATGTTTTACAACACTTGGAGGTGCTACATGAAAAGGACAAAATTTGTTAAAAAATACACAATGTTGTTGCTGTGTTTGATTATTGGTCTATCGACTTTAATAGGATGTGAAAAGAAAGAACTTGCGTTCACAATGGAGACCTACCCAAAAGTGGATGGCTCAACTGTGACGATTCCACTTTCTGAAGCAGTTGCAGCCACTTTGACGCGCAGCACGCTTGAAGCGGTTAGACCTTACATTTTGCACAATAAAACGCATCAAGCGTATCTCAACCTCATCGATAAAAAAGTCGATTTGATCTTTGTTACTGGACCATCTGAAGAAGAGCTCGCACTTGCAGAAGCCGCAGGCATTGAGCTTGAAATCGTACCGATTGTCAGCGAAGCATTTGTTTTTTTGACACATGTAGACAACCCAGTTAAGGGTTTGACAACGCAGAACATACAAGACATCTATACTGGTAAAGTGACCAACTGGCTCGAAGTCGGTGGTGTAGATAAAGCGATTATCCCTTATCAAAGGCCAGTCAATTCTGGAAGTCAGACTGGGTTTCTTAGCCTTGTCATGAAAGGTCTCACACCGATGAAAGCGCCAGAGGAGCAGGTGGCAGCTGAAATGGGTCAATTGATTGATGCGGTTGCAAACTATGAAAATTCTGCGACGGCCTTAGGTTACTCCTTTTTTTATTTTGTCGAAGATATGTGGGGCAGCGACGCAGTCAAACTCCTCGAAGTCGATGGCATCTATCCAGATCATGAAACGATCAGTTCTGGCGACTATCCGTTTACGACGGCATACTACGCAGTCATCCGTAAAGAGTCTCCTAAAGATAGCAATGAGCGAAAAGTCATTGAGTGGATACTAACTGATGAGGGTCAAACGTTGATGGAGGAAAGTGGGTATGTCAAAATCAAAAAGTGATGCAAATGCAATCATCGCCATTGGCATGATCATGATCTGTATTTTGGCAATTGTACTTCTCATCACTGGGTGCGACGCAATGGGCATTGGTGATGATCTAGATATTTATGCGACGACTGAAAGCGAGCAACGCGTCTATACGTCATTTGAAAAGCCGGTAACAGCGCCAAGTGAGATCAAGTATCTTGTACCAAACGCGCTTACAGAGGTGAACAGTGAGGTGTCGCCTAAATTTGATCCACCTCGAGAGATTGTCGGACCAGAGCATATGGTCTACTATTCAGTCTATTCAGGGCTTAAATCAAAAGAAATTGAAGCAAAAGTAAATGCAGAAATGACATCGCTCATCTTTGAACTGGGGCGACAGATGGATCCTAAGACGATTGCACCTTTTAGAGGCATTAAGACCAAATTTGATGAAGCTTCTAAATTGACTTCGAGTTACATATCGCTCTATACATCTTTCAATGCCAACAATCTGTTATCTGTTCGTGGTTATACCTATTGCAATTATCAAGTCAGTGATGCAAGCTATGATGGGCCGTCATGGATGAGTCTGTGTAAAGGTCTGACGATTGATCTCAATACAGGGGATCACGTCCCTTTGGAAGCCCTGTTCATCGATGGTTATGATTATGAAAGCGTCATCAACTATTCAATATTGGAACAAATAGAACAAAATAATCTTATGGATGAATCATACCTAGCATATACTTATTTACCTGCTCGATTGACAAAACCATTCGATGGAATTGCTCACGATCAAGCTTATTTACTCGACAATTTCAACCTCGTTATCATAATCGAACCAGATGATCCGAGATTTGATAGCGTTTTCGAACAGATCACTTTTTCAATCGGTCTTGAAAATTTCGGTGATAATCTAGCCATTGGCACAAGGTATTATGAACCTGAAAACAATCTCTTTGTCGACGAGACTGAAAAACGCATGCTGCCCATTTGGCAATCAAATGGAAGGGGGCAATCGGAAAACACAGAAGGCACATTTGAAGGTGGAAAATGGTATTTATCGAGCTATGACCAAGATGAACGTTTAGATGATGTTTACAAAGCATTCGTTCTCGAATCCAAAGAGGCATTAAACGCACTAAAATTTGATGGTAATGACAACAATGCAATGTTGACACTTTCAAAGATTTCGGTGGGTCGTTTTGTGATTATCACTAAGAACTTGTGGCTAACAAAAGGCAGTGATTATGACAGTTTGACCGAGTATCAAGTTTACGATACCTCCGGAAAACAGTTGACGCTTTCCGATTTGTTTGTCGATGGCTTTGATTTCGAATCAATTATTGAAACCCAGGTGCGTGAACGTATCGTTCAAAGTGGAAATTTCACCGAGGCAGAGATTGAAAATGCCATAGAACAGAAAATATTTACACTCGATCAAAGCAATTTGTCCATACAAATAACCTATCCTGATTTCAGAACGGGTTCTGATTATTTACAAGTCTATATTCCTTTTGAGGCTTTTGGCGTTCGAAATATGACGATTTTCGATTGAATGCCATCTCCATAAAATCTCCATAACCTTCTGATACAATGACTTTGAAATCAAATTTTGGAGGTTATTATGAAAATGAATCACGCATTAAAAATAATGGCATTATCAGTGGCAAGTGTTTTGGTACTTACAGCTTGTACATCTACAGATACCGTTGGTAAATTTGCTGCTAAATCTTTCGATGCAGTAGCGGTAAATTTAGCTGATCAAATCGCATTTGATGAGACTGCAAACGCATGGGCACTTACTGCACCTACTGGTGAACGTTTTTCAATTTCTGCTGACTTTACTCAAGGCGTTGATACTGTGCAAGAATTCGACTTACAACCTTTCTTGGATGCGGGCTTAGATGTGACAAAGCTCGATGCAACTATTTTTTCAGTCAACGCAGAAACTAATAAGCTCCTCGTTATTGGTAACCTCGGTGATGCAGCCGTTTCAGTTGATGCAACAAAATCTATGACAACTGCTGTTGAAGGTATCGTCAAAGATTATAGAGACAGCGTTGGTTTCCACGCGAAGCTCGATCACTATGGCATCGCTATGGGCAATGGCAACATGTTCGAATGGGCAAGTGATATGGCAACAAATGATAAAGATATCGTATTTGTATTGAACCCTGAGCCATTTATCAATGCTGGTGCAGATCCTGCTAAAATCGCTGGATGGGCATATGCTGAAGTTGAAGTTATGGATGAAAATGATAAACCGATTTTAGTTAACAAATTATTAAAGCCCTTTGATCTCGCTAACTAGTCTTTGTTTTTTTAAGACGGTTGGTTGATATTAAAAATAAAGACGACCGCAACAAAATGGTGATGATCATTTTGTTGCGGTCGTTTTTTTTTTGCGGCAAATGCAAAGAAGGAGTTTCATAAGTTTTGTAGAATTCTATAAAGGATGATAGATTCTAGATTATAAGCATATCATTTTGGAAGGAGGCGATAAAACAATGACACTTTCAAGAGAAGAAAAGGCAAAACTCGTCGCTCAAGTACAAAGGTATTTTGAAGACCAGTCCATGGAAGAAATCGGAAACCTTTCTGCAGAGCAATTGATTGAGTACATGCTGGATATCCTTGGGCCCTTTGCGTACAATCAAGCGCTGTTCGACGTCAACAAAACGCTTAAAGCCCACTACGCCCAATTGGAGGATGCATTATTCATTCTGGAGAAGCCCCATAAACGATGATCCAACGGGGAAGCATCATTAGATCGTGATGAAACCGCACTTAAATAAAAATGGACCTCTATGGGTCCATTTTGCATACTTACAGCGATTTATTTATATTTCTATAGACTGAAGGTGTTTGATGTGCGTGTTGCCTTTGAATTTAACTGTTTCAGCAATCGAACAATATTTGTCGACCATAGTGACGACCATAGCTTCTTTCTTAAGAGGTAATGCAGGTGTCAGCGGCCACATATGCTTCAGTATGATTTCGCGTTCTATAGCACCTAATTCAAAACATTCAAGGGCATTTCTTAAGGCGACACGTGGATGTGAAAATCCGTGCAAACCTTCCGAGTTGCCTTTGATATGCCAATCGTAAAGAAAGAAATCGTGTAACAGTGCCCCGCGGGCAGTTGCGCGGTAATCAAGTCCGAGATTTTTGCTGACGACATAGCTGGTATAGGATACGTATAGGCTATGTTCAAAACATGTGGTATTCCCATGTTGAATAAAGTTCTTCATGGATTGCACGCGTTCGTGTTTGAGCATGTCAGCAACGCAATCGACGTATTCGTTGATCCTATCGAGGTCAAGTTCAAAACGAGGATTTAGTCTATATTTTTTAGTCATAAGCATCACTCCAGATTAGAAATTCCTTAAATCAAGATTAAAATAGAGATGTCAGTGAATCACAGAAAAATTTCATGCTATAATGAATTGAATATATTATCAAAGTCATAAATGGGCTATATAATTTATACCCCTATGCCTTAATATTATAGCTTACTTGTGAAGAAAAATGGAGCACAAATATGAATATTTCAAACATTAGAGAAGCTAGGTTAACTGATGTCACAGCTATCTGTGAGATTTATAACCCATATGTGTTAGATTCAACGCATACCTTTGAAGAGATGCCAGTCACTGAATCGATCATGCTTGAACGTATGAAGCCTTGCATTGAACGTGGCCATTGGTTTGTGTATGAAAAAGACAACAAGGTGGTTGGTTATGCCTATGCAAACGAATGGAAGGCACGCTCTGCTTACCGCTTTACTGTCGAGACTTCTGTTTATGTGGCTGCAGATCATGTCGGTAAAGGCATCGGGCGTCAAGTATATTCGCGACTCATCGAAAGTCTAAGAACTGGAGATATACATGTCATCATCGGCGGTATTTCATTACCCAATCCTGCAAGTGTAGCGCTACACGAATCTCTGGGTTTTAAGAAAGTTGCACACTATAAAGAAATTGGATTCAAAAAAGGGGTGTGGCTAGATGTCGGTTATTGGCAATACGAGGCACCCAATGTTTAGAGATATAGATCGGTCAAACGAATGGGTTGACATACAGCCAATAGAAAAAGGGTGGTCAACCGATGAAAAATTCAAGGTTACCTGTAGGGATCAGAGCACTTATCTCTTAAGAATTTCACCTGGTGAGAGCTATCAGACGAAAAAACGGGAGTTCGAATTTTTGAGTCGCGTCAAGGCATTTGATTTAAAGATGACGTTACCGATTGCCATAGGGTTATGTGACAATGGCCAGTCGTGCTATTTGCTGTTTACATGGCTTGAAGGGGTTGACGCGAGTAGTGTTATCGAATACTTACCTGAGGAAACTCAGTATGCGCATGGCATAGCTGCTGGAGAGGCGCTTCGAAAAATCCATAGCATCGAGGCACCGCAAACGCAAGAGGACTGGAAAAGCCGTTTTAATAGAAAGATGGATCACAAGATTGCATTATATCAAGCATGTCCCATAAAAGTTGATGGGGCTGAGCATTTGATCCGTTATATTGAAGCCAATCGGATGTTGCTTGAAGAAAGGCCGCAATCCTTGCATCATGGTGACTTCCATATTGGCAATATGGTCATTACACCTTCAGGACAGTTAGGGATCATCGACTTTAACCGAATGGATTTTGGCGACCCATGGGAAGATTTCAACCGCATCACATGGTGTGCGATGGCTAGTTCCAAATTTGCCACTGGCTTAATAGATGGCTACTTTGAACAGGATGTGCCTGAACTTTTTTTCAAACTCATGGCACTTTACATCTCAAGCAACCAATTGTCATCTATTCCATGGGCAATACCTTTCGGTCAAAGCGAAGTCGATGTGATGATTGATCAAACAAAACTGGTTCTAAAATGGTATGACAATATGAATCAAGTGATCCCTAACTGGTATCGCTTAAAATGACGCATTGGAGGAACTAATGAAGCTGCAATACGAACTGACCAGTCAAGATTTTATTGATTTTAATATTAATTTTATAGAAACGTCGCCTGTTATGAAGCGTTCGCTTTTAATACAACGCATCATGTTCCCGATCCTCTTGTTGGCGTCCCCGGCGACATTAAGCAATTTATTTGATGTGCCTTTTGTGGTTTTGATGACACTATTTGGGGTATTGGCAATTCTGTGGCTTGTATTTTATCTTAAGTGGTTTAAATATCGAATCGCACGCAAATCGGAAAAGCTGATCGCATCCGGGAAAGTACCAGGCGTCGTTGGCCCGCATGAACTCTTTATTGAACAAGGGGTCATCTCTGATAAAACGTCTACAGATATAACGCGATATGAAGCCATTGAAAAAGTTGTAGAATCGCGTACTCATATTTTTATATACGTCAGCCAAGTGATGGCGTATATCGTACCTAAAAAAGTGTTTGTGACACCATCAGATTTAGAGGCGTTTAAAGGGATACTAAAAACGTTTAACAATACCGCTCCAAAATAATTTCATATCAGGCGCTAAAAGCGGCCATGAAAGAGTGAGGTTTCTATGAAAATTGATTATCGTATTGTGCCATATGAACTCGAGTATCTAGATGATTTAACAAGTATGGCCCTGGATTTATGGCCAAAAAATGAATACATGCATTTAAGAGATGAATTTGAGCGATTTGAAGGTGACGAGAAGCAGATGGTTTTTCTGAGCATTCTCGATGATCTCCCAGTTGGCTTCATCCATGTCGCATTGCGTGCGGATTACGTTGAAGGGGCTGATTCAAGTCCTGTGGGGTATGTTGAAGGCATCTATGTCTTACCTGAATTTAGAAAAAAAGGGATGTCAAAAAAGTTGTTGCTTAAAGCAGAAGAATGGTCAAAGTCAAAGGGCTGCGTTCAAATTGCGTCAGATATTGAAGATGAAAATGTGGTAAGTTATGCTTTCCATGTCGGGGTAGGTTTTAAGGAAGTGAATCGCGTCATTTGCTTCATTAAAAACATTGATTAAAAGAGGAGTGGCTATGTCTAATCGTGGTATAGAGGGCGCTAAAAGTGTGATTCAAGCAATCGTGACATTTTTCGCGATTCTGTCATTTATATTTTTGGCCTTATTAACTGGATTGAGTTTGTTATCCAATAGTGCTTATAAAAAATTTCTAAAAAGTCCGCAGCGACCAAAAAAATACTAAGGGTTCATACTATGACAATAAATCGAGTTCACCTAGAAACCGCCAGACTCATCATCAGAGACCATATCACGTCAGACTTAGAAGATTTGGAGACGTTGATTGGCAACAAAGACAACATGATGTATATCATGGATATCTATGCAAAGGATCGAGAAGCGGTAGAGAAAAATCTAAAGACGGCTATGGATGCTATGGATCAACCACTGCGCGATAAGTACTTTTTTGCCATCGTTGAGAAAACTTCTGGAAGCTATGTTGGCGAGATTGGCTTTACTTTGCTAGAGGAAGGGGTAGCCGAGTTGGGCTATTTTATCAAACAATCGTATTGGAATCGCGGCATTGTGACTGAAGCAGGCGAAGCGGTTCTTGAGTTTGCGTTTTGTGAGCTTAGACTTCATAAAATGGTGACGGGTTGTGTTAAAGAAAACGGCGGTTCAGAGCGCGTCATGATCAAGCTCGGCTTTTCTAAAGAAGGTGAGCTAAAAGCGCATCAAATGGTTCAAGGTGAATGGAAAGACCGCGTGATCTACGGGTATCTTAGAAAAGACTATTTGAAAAATCATAGGAGCTAATATGGATCGGATTCAAGCATATAACAACCTCAAAGAGCGCCTCTCAGTAGGCGCTTTTGAACGCATAGAGCGTGAACTCATAGAGCGTGACATTAATGTGATCGTGGACAGCTTTTGGGCGACGCATGATAATCATTCCGTGATGCAGTCTACGGTAGACCTCAATGCACTATGTGCCTTTCATCTCAACCTTATAGAATCGGTAACTAGCCTGTTAAAAGAAGATTATTCTTTAATCAATGAGACACTTCTACGTGCTCATTTGTCAGCTAGAGAGGTAATAGAGAATGACAAAGTAGTAACTGGCAAAATGGCAGATGGGATCGTCTTGTTTTCTGCGGCAAAGACCTATTATCTCATCGGCGATATCCATTCTGACTACGCCTCATTAAAGCACGTCTTTAAGACGACGGCTTTTTTTGAAACGATGAACGACGTCAATCCGAGCCATCTCATTTTTATGGGCGACTATGTGGATCGAGGCAAAGCGCATCTTAAAACGATGGAATACTTATTAATTATGAAATCTTTATTTCCACAGCGCATCACTTTACTTAGAGGCAACCATGATGGTGGCATTATAACGGAATCTGGTATTACGAGTTTGCCATATCGCATACCGGAAACGGATAATCCACTCGATTATTTTCCGAGGTATTTAGAAGCACTAAGTGCATCAAATCCCACATTTTCTAAAAATGTGTTACCAGCGTATTTGAATTTATTTGATACACTTCCCTATATTGCGTTCATAAAAACGGGAGACAAAGTGGTGGAGTGCGTACATGGTGGTTTGCCAAAGCCAGTCGCTAAGCTTTACGCCCATTTAAAATGCCTGTCGGATTTGACGTTATTTCCAGAGCTCGACAACGCTTCTTCGACGATCCGTCAGAACATCATGTGGAGTGATCCACAAAGAGAAGGGGAAGACTTAGATCTAACTGGAAAAAGGTTTAACTATTCTGAGGCGCATTTTGATAATTATTCAAAATATTTTCATATTGATACATTATACAGAGGACACGAAGTCGTAGAAGATGGTATAAGAACGCACTTTGGGGATAAAGTATTTACTGTATTTTCAACGGGAAACTCTCCAGACACTTACTATCACTGGGTAACACCCAAAATCGTCATGCTTGAACCAGGTGGTGAGAAGCAGTTTCTGTCCTTGATCGAAGATTAATTGTTGCTGTATAAACGGCTGTTTTGAATACTTTCTGAATGTTTTCTGAATATGCACCGCATGTTTATAAAAAAAAACGAATAATATTTCAAAAATACTATTGACACGCATTTGTTGGTTATGTATAATTAACCACAAGTTAATCATTTTAATGCGTTTGAGAAAAAGAAAATATAGTGGCGTTGGTCCAGCGATATAGGGTTTGGTGTGAGCCTATACAAGACAAATCTATTGAGAACTTTTTCGAGCAGCTTGCAAGAATTGAGTAAGGCAAGCCGGTTTTTCCCCGTTAACAGGAATAGGTATCGACATGTGTCCGTACTGATAAGAGAGAGCTTAGAGCTAAGTTGGGTGGTACCGCGGAGAAATTCGTCCCAGACAGGATTGATTATATTCCGCTTATCTAGGTAAATGATCAGTCTACGTAAAGTAGACTATTTTTATGCCAACATTTCTTAAGCAGAGACGATGAATCCTAGATCAGGGTTATTTTTTTTACTCTAAAATGCATAATAAACCAAATAAATGTATAAATATGGAGGTATGTGATGAAAAAGAAAGTTGTTTTGGCGTATTCTGGTGGATTGGATACATCTGTCATTTTAAAATGGTTATCAATAGAAATGGGTTATGATGTCATCGCCGCTTGTATCGATGTTGGTCAAAAGGATGATTATGAAGCGGTATGGAAGAAAGCACTTGATACCGGGGCGACGAAAGTCTACATCGTCGATGCCAAAGAGGCTTTCGTGAAAGACTACTTGTTTAATGGCATCAAATCAGGTGCGCTTTACGAAGATGACTATTTACTCGGAACGGCGTATGCAAGACCATTGATTGCAAAGATGCTCGTAGATATCGCCATCAAAGAAGGTGCAGTTGCCATCTCTCATGGTGCAACGGGAAAAGGAAACGATCAAGTCCGTTTTGAAGCTGGGATTAAAGCATTGGCACCAGAACTGAAAGTTATCGCCCCATGGCGAATCTGGGATTTGAAATCTCGTGAGGATTGTATCGACTATGCTGAGAAGCATCACATCCCACTCTCTGTGACGAAGAAAGACATTTATTCAAGAGATGAAAACCTCTGGCACATCAGCCATGAAGGTGGCAATCTAGAAGATCCATGGAATGCACATTCAGAGGATGTCTACAAATGGTGCGTGTCTCCAGATAAAGCGCCAGATGACGCAGAAGTTGTCGTACTTACCTTTGAGAGCGGTATTCCAACGAAACTGAATGGAGAATTATTAAACCCTGTCAAACTGATTGAAACGCTAAACCAGATCGCTGGAAAACACGGCGTAGGCATTTTGGATATCGTTGAGAACCGACTTGTTGGCATGAAATCCAGAGGGGTTTATGAAACGCCAGGTGGAACAGTAATCTACAACGCACACAAAGCGATTGAAAAACTCGTACTCGACCGACAGACGATGGCTTTCAAAAAAATCGTCGCACAAAAATACAGTGAACTCGTCTATGACGGTCAATGGTTTACGTCACTCAAAACAGCACTTGATGCCTTTATAGATTCAACGCAAGTTAACGTAACTGGTGAAGTGAAACTTAAATTATTCAAGGGATCATGCACAGCCATTGCGTCTCAATCGCCTTACTCACTTTACAATGAAGCGTTTGTCACATTTGGTGAGGACGCTGTCTATAATCAAAAGGATGCTGAAGGCTTCATCAACCTCTTCACATTGCCAATTAAGATAAAAGCGCTGATGATGCAAGAAGGAATCGGTCAAAATGAACTATCAAACAGCATGCTGGAAGATCAATCAATCAAACTAAGTGTATACAAAGTGGAGGATATCGCAGTATGAAAGTATGGGGCGGCAGGTTTAAGTCCCAGAGCAGCGGCTTACTAGAGCGCTTCAATGCATCGATCGACTTCGACTACAAGCTCTATCATGAAGATATCAAAGGGTCAATCGCCCATGGGAAAATGCTTCATAAAATCGGAATTCTAACCGAGGAAGAAACTAGTTTGATAGAAAGCGGGCTCTTAACCATAGAAGCTGAGATCGAAGCGGCAATCGCATCAGATGATGTGAGTCAGGTGTTTAACATCGGAAACGAAGACATACACATGAACATTGAAGCGTTGCTCGTATCTAAAATTGGACCGTTAGGTAAAAAGCTGCACACTGGGCGCAGTAGAAACGATCAGGTGTCACTCGATCTTAAAATGTACACGATGGCGAAAACCAAAGGCATTATGACTCAAATCAAAGGTTTAATGTCCTTACTCCTCGAACTTGGTGAGGCTTATGTGGATGATATTATGCCAGGGTACACGCATCTTCAAAGAGCACAGCCAATCCGGTTGTCATTTCACCTAATGGCCTATTTTCAAATGCTCAAGAGAGATTACGGCAGATATGCCGACCTGTATGAACGCATGAACGATATGCCACTTGGCTCGGGTGCCCTTGCAGGCGTCAATTATGAATCGGATCGCGACTTTATAAAAGAAGCACTGGGTTTTAAAGGCATCACAGAGAATGCCATGGATTCTGTCAGCGATCGTGATTTTGCAATCGAGTTTAACAGCGCTGGCGCAATGCTCATGATGCATCTCAGTCGATTTTCAGAAGAGTTGATACTATGGAGCAGTTCAGAATTCAAATTCATAGAGATTAGCGACACATTTACAACGGGCAGCAGCATCATGCCACAAAAGAAAAATCCCGATGCCGCGGAACTTGTGCGGGGGAAAACGGGTAGAGTTTATGGCAACCTCATGGGCATTTTAACTGTGATGAAGGGCTTGCCGCTCGCTTATAACAAAGATATGCAAGAGGACAAGGAAAGCTTGTTTGACACAGCTGAAACAGTGGCTATGTGCCTAGATGTCTTTACAGAGATGCTCAAAGAAACGACATTTCTAACGGAGAACATGAAAAAAGCGGTGAAAGCGGGATTCCTCAACGCAACAGATCTTGCCGATTACTTGGTGCTTAAGGGCATTCCATTTAGAGAATGTCACGAAATAGCGGGTAAACTGGTGGGGTACTGCATTGAAAATGGCATTGTACTTGAAGACCTGCCACTAGATGTTTTTAAGGCGTGGTGTCCAATGATCGAAGCTGATATCTATCAGACGCTGGACATTGAAACCGTCATAGAAAATAAAAAGTCATATGGCTCGACATCCAAAAAGTCCGTCTTAACAAGTATAGAAAATGGAAAAGCGTTTATATTAAAAAATATAAAAAAGAGAAAATAGGAGGCAATATATAATGAAAAAATTACTTTCAATCATGATGATGATCACTTTGGTGACACTTATGTTCACGGGATGTTCGGCACCAGCGGAAACAACAACAGAGGCGACAACGGTGGCTTCAGAAGAGGCAGCTGCGGAAACAACGGCTGCTGAAGCAATTCCAGCAGACAAATTACAAGCGATTAAAGACAAAGGCGTCTTAGTATTAGGCACGTCAGCAGATTACCCACCTTTTGAATTCCACATTGAAGTGGAAGGAAAAGACACTATCGTCGGTTTTGATATCGATATTGCCAATAAAATTGCAGAAAATATTGGTGTAGAACTTGAAATCGTGGATATGAAATTTGAAGGATTGCTCCCAGCGCTTACTGCTGGTAAAATCGACCTCATCGTATCAGGCATGACACCAACAGACGAACGTAAGCAATCTGTCGACTTTTCACTCACTTACTATGATGCACGACAAACAATGCTCGTCTTGACTGAATCAGTGGGCACACTCAACACAATTGAAGCATTTGATGGCAAAATTCTAGGCGTACAAAAATCTTCGATTCAAGAAGACTTAGCAAAGACGATGTTCACAAGCTCCGAAGCAAAAGCAATCGACAAAATTCCTAACTTGATCATGGAACTCAAAACTGGCAAAGTAGACGGCTTGATATTAGCTGAACCAGTTGCAAAACAATACGCTACAGCAAATCCTGATTTATCACTCAACGGTTTGGATCTAGGCAGTGAAGGCGGCTCTGCCATAGCAGTACAAAAGGACTCTGGCACATTCTTAGAGGCAATTGATGCAACAATCAAAACCCTTATGGACAGCGGTGAAATGGATCAAATCATCTCAGACGCAATGTTGCTCAGTGAAGGCGAATAATGAATTTTAGTTTCTTACCCAAATATCTAGGGTTCTTCATCTCAGGGACTGGCTATACGCTTTTTCTATCGGCGCTGACCGTCATATTTGGCCTGATTGGCGGCTTAGCCCTCTCCTTGATGAAGACTTCAAACAATAAAATATTGAAGGCGTTTGCCGTGAGCTACATCGAATTTGTGCGTGGCACGCCACTTCTCATTCAGCTTTACATCGTCTACTATGGCATCCAGGACATCCCCATGTTGGCAGCAGGTGTCGTAGCAATGAGCTTGAACAGTGCCGCCTATATAGCTGAGATCATCAGGGCAGGTATCGGTGCTGTTGATAAAGGACAGAAAGAAGCGGCGAGATCTCTTGGCATGCCAATCTTTCTGACTTATAAAGAAATCATCATCCCGCAGGCGATGAAGAATATCTTGCCAGCTTTGGGAAATGAATTCATCGTGCTCATCAAAGAATCCGCTATTGTTTCAGTCATTGGCATCCACGACCTCATGTATAATACGGACGTCGTGAGGGGCAATACGTTTATCGCTTTTGAACCTCTAGTTGTTGCAGCTCTCATCTATTTTGTACTCACATTCACACTTTCTAAAGTACTAGGAAAAATTGAAAGGAGGATGACGGTCAGTGATTGAAATTAAAAACTTAGGCAAGTTTTTCGGAAAGCTCGAAGTCCTCAAAAATGTGACACATACTGTGGATCAAGGCGAAGTCGTCGTCATCATCGGTCCAAGCGGTTCAGGAAAGAGCACGCTACTTAGGTGCATCAATTTACTCGAAAAGCCGACAAGTGGCGATATCATCTTTGAGGGAGTCACCTTGACAGACCCATCGGTGGATCTCGATCGACATAGACGCAAAATTGGGATGGTTTTTCAACAGTTCAACTTATTCCCCCATAAGTCTGTTATTGAAAATATCACCTTAGCACCCATAAAGCTTAACGGGCTAAGTAAAGCTGAAGCGAACGAAAAAGGGGAAGATCTTCTTAAAAGCGTTGGCCTCATCGACAAGCGCGATGCGTACCCAAACCAGTTGTCTGGTGGTCAAAAGCAGCGTATCGCCATAGCGCGTGCGCTGGCTATGACCCCAGATGTCATGCTCTTTGATGAACCGACTTCCGCCCTTGATCCAGAGATGGTGGGCGAGGTGCTTGACATCATGAAAGGGCTCGCTCAAAATGGCATGACTATGGTCATCGTCACCCATGAAATGGGCTTTGCGAAGGAAGTCGCAGACCGCGTCGTCTTTATGGACGAAGGCCAAATCGTCGAAGTAGGCAGCCCGGAGCAGATATTCAACAACCCACAAGAGACTAGGACGCAGTCATTTTTATCAAAGGTGTTAAAAGCCTAGAGTTATTTGCATCATTCAAAAAAAGCTGCGCCAATTAAGTAGCGCACCTGTTACAAGTGAAATCCCCTGCCTTCATGCGTTAGACGCACGAATCAGGGGATTTTTTTTCACATAATGATTAAAAAACGCGTAAATGGATAGCGCGTTTTGATAAAAAACGTTACAATTATAATTAAGTCGTGTATCGAAATAATGTCTAAAGAGGATGTCAGTATGGAACGATGGAAAATAAATTTATACATATTGTGGATTTCACAAGTGATTTCGCTGACGAGCTTCGGCTTTGGTCTCCCGTTTATTCCGTTTTTTATTCAGGAACTTGGCGTGACGGACCCTGATCAGCTCAAAATATATACTGGTGTCTTAACAGCAGCTCCGGCAGTGACGATGGCCATTATGTCGCCAATATGGGGCATTTTATCAGATCGATTTGGTCAAAAACTCATGATCCAAAGGGCGATGCTCGCAGCTGTTGCGATCATAGGTGGTATGGGATTCGCTGGCAATGTGTGGCATTTGATCGTTTTAAGATTTATGCAAGGCCTATTTACAGGGACGATAACGGCTTCGTCGGCTTTTGTTGCAGTCAATACCCCTAACAATAAATTGTCTTATGCCCTTGGATTTTTATCGTCATCCACGTTTGTCGGCTATTCACTTGGCCCACTTTTAGGTGGTAAAGTTGCCGAGCATTTTGGCTATCGCACCAGCTTCTATGTTGGTGGATTGCTGATGCTAATAGGTTTTCTCGTCGTCACTTTATTTCTAAAAGGTGAAAAAAAGAAAACCGCACAGCGCACATCCTTAATCAGAGGGAAAGGCGGCTATTCCGACCTCTTTGCCATGGGCATCATGATGCTCCTGCTCATGCTATTTTTACAACGCATTATACGCACGGTCTTTAATCCGTTTATTCCACTATTTGTGCAAGAAACCACGCATACCATCGTTGGCGCTGCATCGACAACAGGCTATATCAACGGTCTTGTTGGATTTGTAACAGCTGTCTCGGCTGTGCTCATCAGTCGATTGGGCGACAAATACGATAAAATGCTATTAATCCGCATCATGCTGATCATCGGTTTGGTGGATGTCCTAATCATCAACTTGACGACTGGTCTCGTACCTTTCGTGATATTCTATACAGCGCTGTTCTTTATCATCGGTGGTATCGAGCCACTGATCACATCGACGACTGCTGAGATGACACATCCTGACAGACGAGGTACGCTATTTGGCATACAGGGATTAGTGGGCAGCTTAGGCTGGATGGTATCACCCGTCATGGGCACTTATGTCTCACTTATCTTTGGCATCAAGCAGATCTTTTGGGTCGTACTTGGCTTTATGTTGCTCAACTTAGGTGTGGCATTTGTCGTAAAGAAACAAAATGAGATAAGTGAGTAATCATTGGAGGCAGAAATGGTTCAATACAGAATGGGCACCATAGATGATCTGGATGCAATCTATGAAAGTTATGCTTTGGAGTTTCCAGAAAATGAAAGGAAAACGAAATACCAATTGCAGCAACTGATGATCAGAGGTGCGTACCACATGTTAATCGCAGAAGAACAAGTGAAGGATTACGCAATCCAGCGCATTGGATTTGCATGTCTATACGTACCACAAAATGAAGATTTTATTTGGCTCGACTATTTGGTGATAGAAAGAGCGTATCAGAGCAAAGGCTATGGTTCTAAATTCTTTGAAGAGATGATGTGCATGTGGTCAGATCGTAAAGGCATGTTTATCGAAGTTGAAATACCAAAAGGTGATGACATCAATCAAGTGCGTCGTATCGCCTATTATGAAAAACTTGGTGCGAAGCGACTTCCTATAAACTACCATTTGCCGACAGAAGTGGACGACATGGCCATGTATCTATACTTCAAGCCGGCTATATTAATCTCTTCTGATGATAATGATTCTGACGATAATGCACCTGACAATAATGCACCGTTAAACCTATCGCAGGGATATATCCTAAATGCAATCGATTGTGCTAACAGCACCATACACTGGGACCACGCCAATCTAGAATCGGTGTGGCAAAAGAACCACTTTATTGAGCAGTAAATCAGCCATTGACGCAAAAAAAGCCGCAAAGCAGAATTTCTGCTTGCGGTTTTAGCTTTTTAGGCCAGTTTGTGACTTATTTGGCAATTATGCAATTTCCATAATCACTTAAGTAATTTGATGCTTCCGATGAATGGTAGTTCTTTTTCAACTCCGTTAAGCGCGTTGATAATGCCAAGGATTCCGAGAACCATTACAACTAATCCACCGATTGGCGCGATGATGAACCATCCAATAAATGGAATGATGGTGCCGACGATGCTTACAGCAAAGCCAAGTAAAAGTAAAATAAGGCCTTGATTTGCGTGGAACTTACCGAATTCTGAATCTTTAGCGACAATTAAGGGTAAAAAGAATATGATGTATGCTAGTGCAGCGATTACCTTATTGTCTTCGATATCTTTGTTGACATTATTGTTATTGTTGGTGAAGTTGTTCGTGTCATTGTTGTCGTATCTGTCTTTATTATCGTTGTTAATGTTATTGTTGTTGTCCATAATAACCTCCTTAACATTTGATATTTTTAAATCGATACCGGTTTTATACCCAAAGTTTTTCAATCAATTCAATTAAGTCTATGTGAAAGAGAGGCTTTTAACATGCTTCATATTAAGCGGGCAATTAAAGAGGATTCTTACGTTTTAACGCAACTTGCGATAGATTCCGAGGGGACTTGGGGCTTTGAGCCTGCCTTCATGGAAGTTTTTAGAAGAACGTACAGCATTACGAAAAATTTTATTGTTGGTAATTTAGTCTATAAAATGCTAATAGATGACAAATTGATCGGTTTTTTTGGTATAGTGAAAGAAGATTATGTCAGTACCCTTGATTATTTTTATATCGCTCCTGATTATATAGGTAAAGGATATGGCAAAAAGATGTGGCAGTTTATGCGAGAGGTTTGTATCGAAAACCATATTAGTCAAATAGAATTTGTCACGAGTCCTGAAGCGGGTAGCTTTTATAACGCTTGTGGCGCTGAAAATACTGATATCGTTGAATCATTAGTCATTAAAGGACGAATGATTCCAAAATTTAGATATAAGATAGATCCGTCTTCATAAAATTCACACAAACGCATGGTAGAATCTACATAAAACGATTAATAGGAGAGAGTCATTATGGCGAAACAAAACAAGTGGCAACTTAAAATAGAAAACATGACATGTGCGCACTGCGAGATTAAAGTGGAACAAACCATTAAATCCATTGATCCAACCCTAGAGATAAAGGCATCGTATAGCCGATCAGAAGCGGTTGTGAAATCTGATAAAGAGAAAGTGGATTTCAAGCAAATCGAAGCAGCACTTGAGAGTGAAGGCTATACAGTTGTCGATGTTACGAAAGACACGAATCAGACCGTATCACAATCAACAAAAGACGCTGATAAATTGTCACCGTTGCATCTTGTTGGAATCGGCATCGCAGTCATAGGCATCTATCTTCTAATCAACAATACTATTGGATTTAATTTTATCCCAGAAATAAAGCCTGGAATGGGCTATGGCGTTTTATTTGTCATAGGGCTTCTGACATCGCTTCACTGCATCAGCATGTGTGGTGGTATCAACTTATCTCAGTGTATCGTGACTGATATTCAAGCTATTGAAAGCAATCCAACAAAGCGCTGGATGCAAAAGATCAAGCCGAGCTTTTTATATAACGGCGGTAGAGTGATTTCATACACAATTATTGGTGGCTTGGTTGGAGCCCTTGGAAGCGTAGTGACGTTTTCAGGAATGGCCAAGGGTATGATCACTATCGTGACAGGAATCTTTATGATCATAATGGGACTCAATATGTTGTCTTTGTTCCCATGGCTCAGAAAACTCAACCCTAAAATGCCAAAAATATTTGCCAATATGCAGCTCGATCCAAAAAATAGCAAAAGACCATTTTATGTCGGTCTACTCAATGGCTTGATGCCTTGTGGCCCCCTTCAAGCGATGCAGCTATATGCTCTTGGAACTGGTAGTGCGGTGACAGGTGCTTTATCAATGCTTGCATTTAGTTTAGGCACCATGCCTTTAATGTTCGGGTTTGGAGCAATTAGTAGTTTGCTCAGTCGCAAATTTACCAAATCCATGTTGAAAGTTTCCGCAGCACTTGTCATCCTTTTAGGTTTTGTCATGATGAGCCGCGGATTTGCACTTAACGGTACTGGCATCAGTTACGGTCAAGTGGATGGTTGGAGCGTCGCAGAGCTTAATGGAGACGTTCAAAATATCGTAACGCCATTAGATGAGAGCGAATATCCAGCAATCATCGTACAAAAGGGTGTTCCAGTGAGATGGGTCATCGATGCTGAAGCGACAAGTTTAAATGGCTGTAACAATCGAATCAATCTAAATAAATTTGGACAACCTGAAATCCCACTTTATACAGGAGAAAATGTCATAGAATTTACGCCAACCGAATCGGGTAGTTTCTTCTACTCATGTTGGATGGGTATGATTAGTGGTCAAATTAAAGTAGTAGATGACTTAAATGCCCTAGATACGTCATTTGTTGAAAATGAAAAAACGATACAGTTACCGGGCGCAAGCTCGACAGGAGGCTGTTGTGCACCTTGATCGAAAAATATTGGTCGTAGAAGATGAAGAAAAGATTTCAGAAGTCATCGTTTCATACCTTGAAAATAGCGGTTATCAAGCAATCGTAGCTGGTAATGGTGAAGAAGCACTTGCCTTATATTCAGAACATCGACCTGAACTAATCATTCTCGATTTGATGCTTCCAGGTATGTCAGGTGAACAGGTTTGCGAGACGATTCGAAAAACATCAGAAGTGCCAATCATCATGCTAACAGCTAAAAGTGACGAAGAGCATATCATTGGTGGTCTTAAGCTAGGTGCAGACGACTATATTGCAAAGCCGTTCAGCCCAAGACAATTGATGGCAAGGGTTGAAGCTGTTTTACGACGTGGTATCAAGCCGACACCTTCAGAAGGACTTGTCGTGTTAAAGGATAAGCATGAGGTACTCAACGACGGCATAGCTGTGAATTTGACACCGATTGAATTTAAAATTCTCACGACGATGATGAAGTATCCAGAAAAAACATTTACGCGGGAAGAACTTGTGATTATCGTATTTGGAGCAGACTACGACGGTTATGATCGAACTGTGGATACACATATTAAGAACCTCAGACAAAAAATCGAACGCGATCCAAAGAACCCTAAACGCATTGTAACGGTTCATGGCATCGGCTATAGATATGGCGGTTAAATGATGAAACTCAAACTTAGAACAAAATTATCCATGTCCTATCTTCTGATAGGACTTTTGTGCATCTTGATCATTACGGTCTTTTCAAATGTGTTTTTAGAAAAGAGCTTTATTAACTATGTCATCAAGAATCAGACTATGAAGAATGAATCCATCGTCGAACAACTTCAAAGTCAAATTGATAATGAAGGCTCATTTGATACCGCTGCAATAGAAACCATCGGCATCACCGCACTTGAACAAGGGATGATCATGCACGTTGAAACGTTGGATGGCAAATCAATATGGGATGCAAAAGTACATAACAACGGCTTGTGTGAAGAAATGATCGCTCATATGTCGATGAGCATGATGCAAAAAGTCCCTAATTGGCAGGGTGAAGTGATGGAAGCGGATTATTCGCTCGTTCAAAATGGCAAAGAAATGGGCAAAGTGACCATCGAATTCTATGGCCCATATTATTTCACAGATAGTGACGTCGCATTTATAGAGACACTCAACCTCTTACTGTTGGTTGTAAGTGGCATCGCCATCATTATGGCGTTGACTGTTGGCACGATTATGGCACGTCGCATAAGCAAACCCCTCTCTATCGTAATGGAAACGGCCAATGAAATCACAAATGGCAACTATGAGGCAAGGTCGCAGTCGCATTCCACAACCGTCGAAATAGATGCCTTGACGGATTCGATCAATGGATTGGCTGAGACACTAGAAAATCAAGAAAAATTAAGACAACGTTTGACAAGCGATGTGGCGCATGAACTAAGGACGCCGCTTGCAACCCTTCAAAGTCATATGGAAGCCATGATAGACGGCATCTGGGTTGCGGATGCGAACAGACTTAAAAGTTGTCATGAGGAAATTGTGAGAATCACCGAACTCGTTGGTGATTTAGAAAAATTGGCACGTGCGGAAAATGAAGCCTTTAAAGGCGCGCGCAACCCTGTTGATCTAAAACAACTGATAGAAAATCAAATCAAAAATTTTGAAAGTGACTATTATAAGAAACACATGGTTGTAGAATTTGACTGTTTGTCGGATGAGACCATCATGGGCGACAAAAATCAACTGAACCAAGTAATTGTCAATTTGATGTCCAATGCCCTCAAGTATTCACCGGAATACAGCAAACTAATGATTCGTCTTAGTGCGAATGCAACGGACATTGAGATCGATTTTCAAGATTTCGGTTACGGGATAGCAGAAACAGATCTTCCCTTTATATTTGAACGTTTTTACAGAGCGGATCAATCTAGAAATCGAACGACGGGTGGTGCTGGTATCGGGCTTACGATTTCTCAGGCGATCGTAAAAGGCCATGGTGGAAAAATAACCGTATCGAGTGTATTAGGAAAGGGCAGTACTTTTAAGATTGTTTTACCCAAAACGCCAGTTATTTGATATAATACTGGAAACTGATGTTAGGGGGACAAACCTATCAAAAAATTGATGAAACTTGCGATTGCATTTACCATACCCGTTTTATTGGGTTATCTGTCAGTTGGTATCGCCTTTGGCTTACTCGTTGTTAAATCTGGATTGAGCATCTGGTTGGCACTTCTCATGAGCGTGTTTTTATATGCTGGTGCGATGCAATTTGTTGCAATTCAAATATTGACGAATCCCATAAGCATGGTACAAGTTGCCTTAATGACTTTGTTTGTCAATATTAGGCATCTTTTTTATGGCCTTTCTTTTATCGAGCGATTTAAGCCCTTTGGGTGGATGAAACACTATATGATTTTTGCCATGACAGACGAGACGTATTCCTTAATGTGTGGCATCTCTGAAAAACAAGAGGTGGATTCGGAAAAATTGCTGTTCACGATCTCTGCATTGAACCACTCATATTGGGTAATTGGAACATTGATCGGCGCGTTAATAGGCAATCTGATAACCTTTGATACGGCTGGAATCGAATTTGCCATGACGGCACTTTTTGTAGTCATATTCATCGAACAATGGCTTGCTGAGAAAAAGCACCTTCCAGCGATAACGGGTGTATTATCTGCCTTGGTCGCGCTCAAATTATTTGGTCCTGGACAGATGGTATTACCTGCAATGGTGATATTATTCACCGTCTTGCTCCTCCTCCGTAATAAAATAGAAGGAAGCGTGAAAAATGGATAAAATATTGGCAATTATGCTTATGGCACTTGTGACTTATTTAATCAGACTTGGACCTTTCCTGTTATTTGGCAAAGGCAATAATACGCCAAAGTGGGTGACTTATGTTGGCCGCGTCTTGCCACCTGCCGTTATGGGTATGCTCATTGTTTACAGTCTCAAATCAGTCAAACTACTTGATGTGAGCAGTAGCCTCCCAGTGGCTATCGCCATTGTGGTGACAAGCCTCCTTCATTTATGGAAAAGGAACAACTTACTGAGCATATTAAGTGGAACTGCTGTATATATGACATTGGTCCAGTTGGGATGACCTATAATCAAGATTTCAAATGGTTTGTATTACTTGAATGTTTCATTTATATCGCGTTTCATATTTTAGATATCGGATTTGGGGATCCAACTCTGATGCGTATTAGTGTTGCACTGAAACTTCTGAGTATTGCGATTTGCGTTGCATTTTTAGTGAGACAGGCTCTCTTAAATCCGAAAAATAAAGACGGCAGGTTGATGGTGTTTGTCATGAGTTTGACCCTTGCATCAGATGTCATTTTACTTCTAACCCGACAATTTACAGTTGGCTTAGTTCTGTTTGTCATCGTTCAAGGTTTATATTCTGTAAGAATTCAAAAGAGGCTTGTCATGAAAAGGGTGTTTATAAATGGCGCTGTTTTCATTGCATGCCTGCTTTTTTTTATTCAAATGATGCCAGATCGGTTTAACTATGCGCTCATGCTGGCACTTGGCGCCTTTTATGCATTTTTGTTCATATGGAATATTTTTTCGTTATCTGTTCAAAAGTCGAAAGACAGCTATGATAGTCGTTTATTTGTCATTGGTCTTATCCTATATGCACTTTGTGATATCAATGTTGCAATCTACAATTTCCCATCTTTTTTTGACTCAAATGTCTTTCTATCGCGTATTTATGCATCTTCGGGTTTGGCGATGTGGCTGTTTTATCTGCCAGGTCAAGTCGCATTGACGCTTAGTGTGCGACGTAAAGTAGACGGTGTAAATGGATGATGTAAGTGGATGATGGCATTGAAAACTAATAGCAATTAGACTATAATATATGGAGTTGACTTGCTTTTAGAAATAAATATGGAGATTGCATAATGGCATTAAGCAATTTCCCGATAAATAGGAGAAGAAATGAATAAGAGTTATTTGTCACCGAAAGAAGTGGCACAGTCATGGATTGACATTGGAAAGAATAAAATTGGTTATTCTTTTATAAATGTTTTTTTACTTGCAATATTAGGTGGTTTTTTTATAGGCTTGGGTGGACATGGAAATTTGGTTGTCACTCAGACTTTGGGGCATATTGATGCTGGTTTTGCAAAATTCATGGGCGCGGCAGTTTTCCCTGTCGGGATCATGCTCGTCGTATTCGCTGGTGGCGAACTATACACAGGAAATGCACTTATAGGTAGTGCTTGGGCAAATGGTGATGTGAAGTTATCAAAATATATAATCAATTTGGGCATCGTATTTGTCGGCAATCTCATTGGTTCTCTGTTACTAGTCTATATTCTTTACGCCGGAGATGTCTATACTGGTGATTTAGCTACAAAAGCAATTTCTGTGGCTGAGGCAAAGTCATCTCTGACATTCACACAAGCATTTATGAGAGGGATACTATGTAATGTCCTCGTGGCAGGTGCCGTATATATTCAAGTGGCGGCAACCGATGCAGCAGGCAAGATTCTTGCACTTTGGTTTCCAGTCATGTTGTTTGTGCTATCAGGATATGAACACGTTGTAGCCAATATGTTCTTCATACCGATGGGTGCAGCAGTAGGTGCGAATCTCGATTGGATGGCGGTTGTTGTTAACAATATGATTCCAGTTGCTCTCGGCAATTTGGTCGGAGGCGCATTATTTATTGCGATCATTTATTGGGCTATTTACCTGAAGGGAAGTAGAAGATGAAATATATTGGATGCCATCTGTCTGTGACGAAGGGTTATCACTTTATGGGTAAAGAAGCTTTATCAATTAATGCCGATACTTTTCAGTTTTTTACTCGAAATCCAAGAGGTGGCAGCTCAAAATTGCTAGACCCAGTTGATGTCGTCAACTTGCAAAAGCTCATGCTTGCGCATAATTTTGGCCCCATATTGGCACATGCACCATACACGCTCAACCCTTGTTCAGCAGATGAACGTGTAATAGCTTTTGCCTTTGATGTATTTTCAGAAGATCTAAAAAAGCTTGAGTCCCTTCCAGGGACTCTTTATAACTTTCACCCAGGCAGCCACGTTGGACAAGGCATAGAAGCTGGCATCGAGATGATTGCTTCCCTGCTCAATCGCGTGATAGATAAAGATCAGTCGACGATCGTATTGCTCGAAACGATGTCAGGCAAAGGCAGCGAAGTAGGCAGCCGCTTTGAAGAACTCAAGGCAATCATCGATAAGGTAGAATATAGTGAAAAAATCGGGGTATGTCTTGATACATGTCATGTGTATGATGCTGGTTACGATATTGTAGGCGATTTGGATGGCGTGCTGGATACATTTGATCAAATCATTGGCCTTAAACGCCTATATGCGATCCACCTCAATGATACAAAAAATCCGTTTTCAAGTCATAAAGACAGACACGAAAAAATCGGTGAAGGATTCTTAGGACTTGAAGCGATCAAACACATCATCAATCATCCTAAACTAAGCCTCCTGCCATTTTATTTAGAAACACCTAACGAAATCGAAGGCTATGCCTCTGAAATCGCACTGCTACGCGCTCTTAAAGAGAAAGGTTGACCTATGAATGCATTTAAAGAATTCGGTCTTGCAGATTGGCTGCTTGAAGGGGTTAAAAAGCAACACATCAAAGCACCAACGGAGATACAAAAAAGGGCCATCCCACAAATCAATGAAGGCTTAGACGTCATCGCACAGGCACCGACAGGTACTGGCAAGACACTAGCGTATCTACTGCCGAGTTTAAATAGACTGTCGATCGATTCAAAAACACTTCAGATGCTCATTTTAGCACCGACGCGCGAGCTTGCGCTACAGATAACAGAAGAAACGAAAAAGATGATAGAGGGTCAAAGTCTGACACTTCTTGCCGTTTATGGCGGTGTTGACACCCAATCTCAGCTTAAAAAACTGGACAAAGGCATCGATATCATCGTTGCGACACCTGGTAGACTCATAGATCATATGAAACAAGGCAGTATCGATCTGTCTAAACTCAAAATACTCGTTCTCGACGAAGCAGATCAAATGCTCTTATTAGGTTTTAAAAATGAAGTGGAATTCATCTTAAAGAATGCTTGTAAAGATCAGCAGCTGTTGTGCTTTTCAGCGACTTTGGACCGCGATGTAAAAAAACTCGCTTACCGATATATGCGTTCACCCGTTGAATGCAGCGCCGTCACAGAAACCGTCACACTTGAAAACATCGAACAAAAGCTCATCGTAACGTCAGATCGTTGGAAGACAGAAGCTTTGCTTCATTCACTAGAATATACAAATCCGTTTTTAGGTGTAATATTTTGCCGAACAATTCGTCGTGTAGATAAACTGGAATTTGAGCTATCACAAAGGGGCATCAGCTGTGAAAAGCTTCATGGTGACTTGTCTCAAAATGTGAGACAGCGCACGATGAAAGCCTTTAGAGAAGGAAAGTTCCAATACCTTGTCACAACAGATGTTGCAGCAAGAGGTCTAGATATCTCAGGCGTCAGCCACATTTACAATTACGATTTACCTGAAACTGCTGAGATCTACATCCATCGCATAGGCCGTACGGGTCGGATGGGTGGCAAGGGACACGCCATTTCGTTTATCTCTCAAAAGGATGAAATTATCCTTACAGATATTGAAAAGGCTATCGAAATGAAGCTTCCTAGAACGCAGTTTGAGCGTCCAGAAGGATTTGTTGACCGCTCACACAGACACCATAATCACGACAGTGAGCTTTAATAGACAGATCAAATAAATGACGTGGGAGTGACCTGAATATGTTAAAAGTCATCATCGCAGAGAAGCCCTCAGTGGCTAGGAACATAGCGGAAGCCATCGACGCCAAACAAAGGCGCGATGGTTTTTTTGAAGGTGCCAATTACATAGTCACCTGGGCTTTTGGTCACCTACTTGAACTCTATGATTCTAAAGATTACGACGAAAAAATGGGCAGCTGGCGTATGGAAAACTTTCCATTTATACCAGAGGCCTTCAAATATAAGGTCAAGCATGACAATATGGATCGCAAACAAGTGGATCTTGGTGCTCAGAAGCAGATCGAGACCATCCGGACACTGATTGACAGAGCTGATGTTGAAGGCGTTATCAGCGCATGCGACTACGATCGTGAAGGGCAAATCATCGGAGACATTATCCTTGAATACCTTGAAGTGCAAAAGCCGATTGAGCGGTTGCTGTTAAACGAATGGACAGCGGATGAAGTCTTGGGCGGTTTGAAAAAACTTGTTTCCAATACGCAAATGTCACCATTGCGGGATGCTGGCATCAGCCGACAGTGGGCGGATTGGATCATCGGTATCAATTTGACATCTGTAGCAACCCTTAAGTATCAACGTGGCTCGGCAAAAGCTCTAAACATTGGTCGCGTACTTTTGCCAACCCTTAAAATCATCTACGACAGAGATATGGAAATTGAGAATTTTGTGAAAGAAGAATTTCACAAACTGATGGCTACTTTCAAAACGGCGGATGAAACACTTTATGATGGTATTTACAATGAACCCACAGGGGATCGCTTTGAGACAAAGGCGCCAATTGAGGCGCTCAAGTCGGCATTAACTGGCCAGCCGTTTTATGTATCGGATCGCATTGTAGAACAAAAGAAAGAATATCCCCCAAGCTTATTTAACCTATCAGGTCTACAAGGACACGTCACCAGTAAATTTAAAGGGTGGACGTCTGATAAAGTCCTTAAAGTCGCTCAAGAACTCTATGAGAAGAAGCTCATAACTTATCCTAGAACGGCAAGTTTAGCACTTGAAGAGTCGTTGATTGACAAGACTCAAAAAGTTTTGGCCGTCCATAAAAAAGGATTGCCCTATGAAAATGAAATCGCGTTTCATACACATAAGCGCGTCTTTGACAATGCCAAAGTAGAAAGCCATAGTGCAATCATGCCGACTTATATGGTGGCTAAAGGGTTGTCACCTGACGAGAAGGCCGTCTATGACGCCGTTAAAAACCGTTTTATCATGCAGTTTATGCCGATAGCAGAGCATGAAGAGGTAACGCTCAATACGAAGCCAGTTAATGATGTGGATGGTTTTCATGCAGAGGGTGTGTTCGTCTCAAAAGGCCGTACACAACTTGTTGAAGGGTGGCGTAAAGTAGAAAGAATCCAATCTAAAGAAAAGTTGCTGCCACTTGTTGAAAAAGAGGATGCGGTAACGCTTCAAAAGATGAAAATCGATACAAAAGGGACGATGCCGCCTAAAAATCATACAGAAAAAACACTTTTACGCGTGATGGAAACTTGTGGCAAACGCCTTAAAAATGCAAAAAAGCAAGATGCTGACGACGTCGTTGAGGATGTAGATGTGGATGACGATCAAGACCAAGATTTAGTTGGCCTATCAGACGCGGATGTGTCATTGGACCTTACTGAAGGCATAGATGTCGATGCGACGCCGTCTGAAGAAGAAGAGGCACTGCTACAAGCTATACTCAGTGGTTTCAGCATCGGTACCCCAGCGACGCGCGCTGAGACGATCACAAAGCTCAAGCGCGTAGGGTATATCGACACAAAAGGCAAGTCGCTTTTTTGTACAGACATGGGTAGACGTCTCGTTGAAACATTTCCAGTCAAGACGCTCTTTGACCTCGAGTATACTGGGAGACTTGAAAAAACGCTCTCTGATATCAGTAAAGGCGATGTCACAAAAGCAGTATTTCTAGATACCATTATCAATTTCACAAAGGATGCTGTCGAGCGTATCAAGCAGGATGCATTCCACATCATACACGAAGGTGCAACTGACAAGAAACCGCTTGGCGAGTCTTTGGGCAAATGCCCAGGATGTGGCTCTGATGTCATAGAAGGCGAGAAGGGTTTTGGTTGCACCAACTGGAAGGGTGGATGCAAATTTGTCGTCTGGAAAAACGACAAATTCTTGTCGAGTTTACAAGTTACGCCTAACAAGTTCACAGTCATGAAGTTGCTTGAGAAAGGTGAAGTCCATAGCAATAGTTTTACCAATAAAAAAGGGACAAAATTCTCAGCGTATCTCAAATATGAAAAAGATGCGCAGAGTGGCTATTATAACTGGAAGATGCATTTCTAAGAAATTGCCTCAAATAAGAAATTCTTGCGTTTTTAACTTGTTCCCTTTAAACTATAATGAGTGGTAACATTTGCATATCTCGAAATGGTAAGTATGCAAGTATCAAAAATTAGGAGTCAACGATGAATGGCATGAATGGTTTTTTTGCTGAACTTTATATGAACGCAGGAGATTTAGGACA
The DNA here is from genome assembly GCA_942493125.1 of Acidaminobacteraceae bacterium. Taxonomy (GTDB): domain Bacteria; phylum Bacillota; class Clostridia; order Peptostreptococcales; family Acidaminobacteraceae; genus Fusibacter_C. The sequence goes on from OW818667.1 coordinate 2,758,229, forward strand.
TGACGGGAGAGGTCTGTCCAAAAATCGGAGTCATATAAGCATGCAAAGAGTCAGTTCCTAATAGTTGATTCAAGACGAAAATGTCCTGATAAAACAAGCTCTGGTGCTATGCTCCAGAGCTTTATTATTTTTTGAGCCAGACCTCAGGTGGGTGGGATAACGATAAGATATCAATTAATTCACTATTAAATCACAATTACAACTGAGGAGCATTTTATGGAATTATCAAATCAAAATAAAAATCAATTAAAGCAAAACATCAAAAAGAATTACGTGTTTATATTTTTACAAAATGTCGACCTGACGCGTGGCATATGGATGATCTATCTCGCATCAAAGGGCATGAGCCTTACACAGCTCGGTTTGCTTGAAACGATCTTTCACCTGACATCGTTCACTATGGAAGTGCCAACAGGCGCGGTTGCGGATCTATACGGTAGACGGACCAGTAGGATCATTGGACGAATCCTATCGGTAATCAGCGTCGTCATCCTTTTGATGGCAGACTCATTTTTCTGGTTTGCAGGATCTTTTATTATCATCGCTTTATCCTATAACATGGAATCTGGTGCTGGGGATGCCCTTATCTACGATTCTATGAAAGAAATAGGCGAAGAAGATCAATATATGAAAATTGGTGGCAACAAAGAAATGGTCTTTCAGATTGCCAGTATATTTTCATTTTTTATAGGTGGGTATTTGGCGACAAAAAGCTACAAACTGGCATTTGCCATCACAATCGTCATAGGTTTGGCAACCGTTGCCTATTCTTTTTTGTTCGTGGAGCCGAATGTCGGTAGAAAGCTTGTTATTGAAGGCAAGAAGCACCATATTAAGGATCAACTTAGAGAGAGTTATCAGATACTCAGAGGCCATAAACGCCTTGGTTTTTTGATTTTCTTTTCACAGTTCATTTTGAGTTTTACGACGACGACTTTCTTTTATCTTCAAAATTACATGAAAAGTGACGGGTATGACGAAGCGGCAATCGGAGCACTCTACGCAGTGACCGCCTTAGGATGCGCCATCATGGCACCTCAAGTCTTTAAAATAGAAGCATTGATAAAAGAACGTGGTATCTTGCTCATCATGCCACTCATCACTGCGGCTTGTATCTGGGGTGTTGCACTCTCTAAATATCACTTTCTGTTCTACATTCCGATGGCCTTGGCTGAAGGGCTGATATTTGTGGCACTAGGTGATTATATCAACAAAGTGATACCGAGTGAAAATCGGGCGACCATCCTTTCGATGGCCAGTATGGCATTTAGCTTTTTTATGATTATCATTTTTCCAATTGTTGGCTTTATCGGTGATTTGTATTCTTTGAAAGTGTCATTCACTGTAATGGCTGTGCTTGGTAGTATTTTGGCACTGATCAACACTGTCAATATGGCACGAGTAAAATCTTAATTTTTTTTAATATATTGGATGGATTTAAGTGCAAATTTATCATGATAATAGTATAATAAAAACGCAGGTCTTTTCTCGCAGAATCAAGCAATATCAAGTGGGATAAGATTTACACCACATAAAAAAGTGACTGGAATTCATTCAAAAGTCACAAATCGGAGGAAATATGAGAGTAATAGACAACATGAAGATGCGCGTTAAAATACTCGGTGCTTTTTTGATTGTATCCATTCTAACAGGCGTCATCGGAGGCGCAAGTCTCTATGCGTTGAGCCTGACTACGAACAACATGCAAAAACTCTATGAAGAAAGACTTGTAGCGAATATTTATCTATCGAAAGTTCAAAGCAATATCATAGAATCAAAGGCACAGATGCTACGTGTCGTTTGGGAATATGGTTACTCAAATAAACGCGATGTCATCACGGATGCAAGCAATACATTGACACAAATCGCGTCATCGACAAGTGATGTCCTCATAAAATATAAGGCGCTTAACTTGTCAACAGAAGAAGAATCGATGTTGGCGACACTCCAAGAATCCCTCGTAAAGTATAGGCCGATGCGTCAAAATGTCATCAATCTTGCTTATTCAGGAAAAGTGGCTCAAGCTTTGGCGGCAAATGAAGAAGCAGAAGAAGTCAGAGCGGTTACGGAAGCGAATATCGTTGCAATGGTTGAAAACAATAAAGCTGTGTCAGAAGCACTCTATAAAGAGAGTACGCAAACACAAGCGATGACGTCATTGACGACCATCGTTTTGACTGCTGTTGCATTTGCTATTTCCCTCATCCTCAGTCTTGTGATATCCGGAAATATCGTTAAAGGGATCAAGATGGCAGTTTCACAGGCAGAAAAATTGGCGCAAGGTGACTTTAGTGAGACCATTCAAGAAAAACAACTAACGCGTAAAGATGAGATTGGCAATCTAAGTCGCGCAACAAATGATATGATTCTAAAGCTGAAGCAATTGCTTGAATCAATAGGCGAAAACAGTATGGAAGTGAGCGCTTCGAGCGAAGAGCTCAGTGCAACGGTTGAAGAAATCAATGCACAGATTCAAGGCGTCAACACATCGACACAAGAAATATCCTCAGGCATGCATGAAACTGCTGCTGCAGTTGAACAGGTGAACGCTTCTGGACAGGTTATTCTCAAATTTGCAAATGACTTGGTAACAGATGCCGGACAAGGCCGAGAAAATGCTGGCTTTATTGCTGAACGGGCTCTTAAAATGAGGCATGAAGCAGAAACGTCAAAGACAGATGCCTATACGCTCTACAATGAAAAACAACGCATTATTAAAGCATCTATAGAAAAAGGACAAATTGTCCACGAGATAAAAACGATGTCTGAATCCATTCGAAATATTGCAGAACAAACAAACCTTTTGGCCCTAAATGCCGCGATTGAAGCGGCACGTGCGGGAGAGCATGGCAGGGGTTTTGCTGTAGTAGCAGACGAAGTGAGAAAGCTCGCCGAAGCATCCACCAAAACCGCTGGCGAAATTGGCAATCTCGTCGGTGAAGTAGATGTCGCTTTCAACGAGTTATCAAATAATGCAAATGGCATATTAGAGTTCATCGATGCCAAAGTCATCGGAGATTATGTGAAACTTGTGGATACGGGCAATCAGTATTTTTCAGATGCGACCCTTGTCAATGACACTATGACGCGTTTTAGTGATCAAGCGGCACAGATCAATCAAGGCATCGCACAAATTAATATCGCCATTGAGTCGGTGGCATCAGCGATCGAACAGGCGACGATCAATTCAGAGGAAATTTCAAATAGTATAGAAGACGTCACGAGAGCGATTGATGAAGTTGCAGGTGTTGCAACATCTCAAGCAGAACTTGCTGAAGATCTAAATACCAATGTGAAGCGATTCAAACTGTAATTGTGACGAATCATTAATCATCATATAATCGAAAAGGGGTTTCATGTGAACACACTAAGGGTATTAACAAAAGAGGAAAAGACCTGTCCACTATGTGGCATCGACAATAAGTGCGCTCATGGTGAAGGTGGGTGCTGGTGTGAAACAGTGGTCGTACCAAAGCACGTCTTAGATATGGTTCCTGATGATAAAAAGGGAATTGCTTGCATCTGTAAGGCGTGTGTCGAGAAATATTCTTTAACTTAGATTGTGAGGTTTTAAAATGAAAAAAAATTTTTTACTAATAAGCATGGTGCTTCTTCTTGCGATGGGCATTTTGGGATGTAGCAACAATCTGGACGATGATGTGGACATGACCGATACAGCAGCAAATACGGAAGCAACAACGGATACTGTTGCAACAGAATCATCAACACCTGCAGTGGTCAATACCATTGATGCTGAAAAAGCAATGGAAATGATGGCATCTGGTGATCCTTATACACTTGTAGATGTCAGAACACAAGAAGAGTTTGATGATGGTCATATAGAAGGCGCACTCTTGTTGCCAAACGATCAGCTTGAAACATTGGCAGCAGAACAACTTCCTGATAAGGATGCCGTAATTTTAGTCTACTGTAGAAGTGGCAACCGCAGTGCGGCAGCCAGTGAATTACTTGTTGAGCTAGGGTATACCAACGTGTACGATTTTGGTGGCATCATGGATTGGCCTGGAGAAATCGTAAAGTAATATCAATAAAATGGAATTGTGAAATTTCCTCAACTTAAATAGGAGGCACACTTGAACAAGAAAGTAGACTTATACACGACACCATATTGTCCTTACTGCAGACGCGCACTTAAGTTGCTTGACGACAAAGGTGTGACATACACGAATTACGACGTTTCAAACAATCGAAAACTATTTGAGTCAATTATGGCACAAACGGGTTGGGATACGGTGCCTCAGATATTTATAGACGATCAGTTTATCGGAGGCTGTGATGACATGCATGCTTTAGATCGTAAAGGTGAACTTGATGGTCTTTTGGGTCTCATTTAATCAATAAATAGAAAAGCTGTATCAAATGTCTTTTTACTTAGACTTTGATACAGCTTTTTATATTTCATCTGGGTGAAGCGGTTTTGAAAAGAAATAACCTTGGCCGTTGTTGCAACCAAGCTCTTTAAGTGCATTGAGCGTTTCTAAGTCTTCGATGCCCTCCGCAATGGAATGCAGATTTAGCGCTCTGCACATATTTAATATCGTTAGGACGATGATTCTAGACTGTTCATTGGTACAAATTTTGCTGATGAATGATTTGTCAATTTTCAGACTGTCGAGTGGAAGCTGCACGATATAGTTCAGAGACGAATAACCGATGCCGAAGTCGTCGACAGCAATTCTCACACCAAGGTTTCTTATGGCTTTTAGCTTTTCAATTGTCGTGTCGATATTCTGAATCAGCACGCGCTCAGTAAGTTCAAGCTGTATTAAATACGGTTTCAAATGGTATTGTGCTAGCTTCGATTCCAAATAAGGAATAAAATTTTCATTTTCAAAGGTGTGCGCTGAGATGTTGATTGAAAGGATTTGCGATTCATTCCACATCTTTTGCTGTTTGAACGTCTCGTCGATTACCCAATTGTCAACTTCGTTAATCATGCCCATACGTTCAGCCAGATAGATGAACTCTTCTGGAGAAATGTAGCCTCTTATTGGGTGCTTCCATCTTATTAGCGCTTCAACATCGACCATCTTTTTATCAGATAAATTAAAAATAGGCTGATAAACTAAAGTGAATTGTTTTTCCTTTATGGCAATGATTAAATCTTCCTCTAGACTTCTTTGAACAAGCGCTTCGTTGTGTAGTGTCATGTCATAAAGGAACAGTTGATTGCCGCCATTGGACTTTGCCATATTTTTTGCGTGGGTCGCATGAAGCATCAGTTCATCTAGGCCTAAGTGTGGTTTAGATCTTGAAACAAAACCCATGCTAAATTTAAAAAACACCTTCTTACCATCTATAGAAAAGATTTTATTGAGTTCAGATAAAAGGAGCTTCGAAATACCAAGTGCGACGTTAGGCGTTGTATTCTGATCGAAATATAGGATGAACTCATCTCCTTTGCCGCGATAGGCGTTTACACCGTCGATGAGGTATGGCATAATGCGCCTTCCAATGTGATTAAGCGCTTGATCGCCATGTGTGTATCCGTATTGTTCGTTGTATTTTGAAAACTGATCTATAGAAATGAGCAATAGTGAATCTCCTTTAATGGGTATCGCGGACTCACTCTGTCTATTGAATTCAGTTTCTAGAACATTGAGATTGGGGAAGGTTGTAATTGGATCATAATAAGTCAATCTCTTTATAGCATCCATCATTTGATTGAAATTGATTGAAGCACGTCCGATTTCATCGTCAGTCGTGCGTTTTAAGCGAACAGACAAATCGCCAGAGGCGGCAGCCTGAAAGGCCTTATCAAGTTCAATAATAGGTGCGGTAACACGCTTTGCAAGCATAGAAGCCAATATCAATGCAATGAGGTTCAAAAAAATCGTTGTGATGAGAAATAGCAATCTAAAATTGTTGACGCTCTCATATAGCGAGTGTTCAGGGGCACCAATGTAAAGCCTCCAGTTCGTCCCAGCAATACTTGAAAAGGCGCTCAGATTCTTTGTTTGATTGAGTGTATAACTTGACATGCCTTCGTCACTTTCAAGGCTCTTACTGATAAACTGGGCCATTTGCACGTAATTGTGATTTCTGTCCGCTAGGGAATAGATATTGAGGTTGTTCGTTGAAAATGGCGTGTTGGTATTGGTAATGATATTGCCAGATTCATTTACAATGTAAGAAAACCCATTCTTGCCGTACCCTTTGTTTCCAGCAATATCGGATATGGAATCGAGGTTGATATGCGCACCCATCACGCCGATGAGGGCACCATCCACATCTTTAATTGGGATGGTTGCAACGACGACCATATCGCCAGAGAGTCGACTTTGGAAAAAATCGGAATAGCCAGTTAAGCCATTTAGGGCATTTAAAAAATAGTCGCGCTCACCAACAAAGACCGTATCTCCGGATAAATACATGGCGTTGCCTTCAAGATCTGCAACAAATGGTGTCTCAAAATAATCTAGAGGCAAACTTGATAAATAAGACAATTGACGATCTATGTCCCCAGATTTTAGGGCATCTGATTCAGCAACGCGCGTTAATTGCTTCAACTGATAAGCCATCAAATTGCCAATAAACAGACTTGATTCATGCGTGATTAATCGTAGCGATTTAGTGATTTCTCCAATCGCAAGTTTGTTATAGTTTATGTATGCAAAGGCTGCCAATGTATTTGAAACTAACAGTATGATAAATAATCCCAGTAAAGTCGTACGCAATTTGATACTTTTCATTTTTTCTCCACCAAAGATAGCATAAATATGCTAATATTTGCAACATGTTCTCATTTTAACACTATAAAAATATATAATCAACCGTGGTAATATAACGATTTATAATATAATTCTACCAAAAAAAGCGTTTGCTAATCATTCATGGGTATAAGTATTTTAACTATGGAGTATCGAAAGGAGCTAAGTATGTCACATCGTATTTTGAGGATTCAAAAAATTGATTTTCATTGGGAAATGGAAAATCCATTTATATTTTGTGCCCATCACAAAGACAATTACCCTAAAGGCAACGCGATGCAAGAACCAACGATATCCTTGACTGGACGGTCACTTGGCGATGATTTTGCAATAAAGGATGGGTTTAGAATGTATCATGGCACTAAGATACCCGGATTTCCAGTTCATCCACATCGTGGCTTTGAAACCGTGACTATTGTAACTAAAGGATTGATTGACCATCATGATTCATTTGGATCAAAAGGGCGATATGGAAATGGCGATGTTCAGTGGCTCACTACTGGTTCAGGCTGTCAGCATGCTGAGATGTTTCCTCTTGTTTCAATGGAGGAAGAAAATCCATTAGAACTTTTTCAAGTATGGCTCAACTTGCCTGCAAAAGATAAATTCACAACTCCTGAGTATAAAATGCTATGGAATGAGGACATTCCTGTCATTTCAACAGGTCATGATGAAAACCCAAAATCAAAAGTGCGTATCATCGCGGGTGAATGGGATGGCATCAATGCAGTACCACCATGTGCAGCGTCATACGCAGCACAACCTAAAAACAAAGTGGGCATCTTTTTAATCGAGATGGCACCACATGCTGAGATTGTGTTAAAGGGCATTTCAAAGACATTTATCAGAAATTTATATTTTTATCAAGGTTTGGGTACGATCCATGTCGGAGACGAAGATATTCCATCTTCAAGACGCATTAAATTGGATGGCAACGAAAAAGTTGAGGTTTTAAACGGCGATCATATAAGTTACTTATTGTTACTCGAAGGAGAGCCTATCAACGAGCCGATTGTAAGCTATGGTCCTTTTGTCATGAATACTGAGCACGAGATACAAAAAGCGTTCAGTGATTATCAGCACACGCATTTTGGCGGTTGGCCATGGAACCGACCAGATCCGATAAATCCTAGGGATTCTGGAAGATTTGCCCAATATATTGACGGTCACTATGAAAAAAGATAAGCTAGTTGGGGCAATTTAGCTATTGCTCCTTTTTACTTTTTGAAATTGCAATAGGAGTTTAAATGAAACCAAAAAGTAGCAATCAAAAGAAAATTTCCGCTAAGCTTTGGCTCTGGTCAATCGGTTTCGTCATCCCGTTTATTGTGATGTCGGCACTCGTCACACATCATGACTATAAGGACTTAGCTCACATTGCTCAAGATATGGCGATACTTATTGCGTTTACGCTAATGGTCGTCTTTGTTTTGGTGCGCTTTATTATGAAGACACTCCTAAATCCTATGATTGATAACAGCGATGCAATAATGAATCGCAACCAAGAGCTGGAAAATGCAAACCAAGAAATTCAAGCGCTATATGAAGAAATGAGTGCTTCTGAAGAGATGCTCAGGTATAACTACGAAGAACTCCAAAGTGTTAGAAGTGCACTTGAAGTGGAGAAGGACAATTATCGCAAAATTTTGATCGCTAGTAACGAAGCGTATTGGCAATATGATTTTTCAACAGGTGAATTCTTCATTACCAATTTTTCGAAGGAAATGACAGCGTCTAAGACGCCATATGGTGATTTTTTTGATCGCATCTATAATGAAGATATCGACAAAGTGATTCATTACTTTAGTCCAGAATTTCAATATGAAACGCCAGTTTTTGATGTGAAAATCAGAATGCGCATTGACAGCGTTGAACCGGTATACCACTGGTTCCAGTTGTTAGGTATCAGAGAAGGAAATGGCATTTTTGGGTCACTCACAGATATACATCACGATGTCATCAACAAAGAGCGTATCGAATTTTACGCTTTTCACGATCCCGTGTTAGGGCTATATAACATGGATTTCTTAGGAGACATCGTCAACAATTTGTCTAAAACGGAAAACAATTCCGATTCACATATACTGCTCGTCGTCGGCGTTGTAGGCTTTAGTAGAATTCTGAATGCTTATGGAAAAAATTTGACAGATATCATGCTATTCCAGCTAAGTGCTGAAATCAGCCATGTCTTTTCAGACGCACAATATATCTCGGTACTTCATAGCGGTCGATTTGCCATTTGGATGACCTGTGATGATCCGGGCAACTGTGCGCGCTCGCAAATGACAATGCTAGAAGCGTCGCTCTCAAGTAAGGTCGGTGTTTTCTCTAACATTGAGATACCAATCAATGTCGCTTATGGTGCGACACTTGTTACACGTCAAAAGGTTGACAGTGACAATTCACACGTTATTTCAGAAGCTGAAACCGCATTTGAATACGCGGTAAACAGGAATTTTTTCCATCAGATTCAATGGTATGATGGTTCATTAAAAATAGCTAAAGATCGTGAACTTACAACGGAACAGCTTTTGCTAAAAGCCATTGAGAGAAATGAGCTTTATTTGACCTATCAACCACAATTTAACGCGTTGGAAAAAGGTGAAATCATCGGCTACGAGGCGCTTCTTAGATGGAAGAACAAGACGTTGGGTTTTGTTGCGCCTATGGATTTTGTGCCACTGGCAGAATCTATCGATTACATCAACACAATTGGCCGTTTTGTCATAAAGGAAGCGATTTCGTTTATTCAAAAGAAAAATAAAGAAGGTAAAAACGTTAAAGTATCGATTAACGCATCATATAAGGAACTTCTGCAAAAAGACTATGTGAGCCATCTGTTAGAAACACTCAAAGCGCATGATGTGTCAATCAATCAACTGCATATCGAAATCACTGAAACGACGATCTCAGAATATATAGATGCTGTAAGAGATAATCTCATCGCACTGAACCAAAATGGTTTTGAGATGCATATGGACGATTTTGGAACGGGCTATTCATCGCTTTATCAATTGGGAAGAATGCCATTTAGCATTTTAAAAATTGACAAGAGCTTCGTGTGGGCCCTTACGAATGATACCAAAATGAGAGCCTTAACTAAGCTCATTATCGATATTGCACATAGGATGGATATGAAAATTATCGCTGAGGGTGTTGAAAGTAGGCCGCAATATGACATTTTGGAATCCATGGGCTGCGACTATTATCAAGGTTACTTGCTCTCAAAACCACTATTGCCGAGCGAGATATGAAAATCAAATAATAAATTTCAATAAATCTATAGTTCGAAATAAGAAAGGTCTTTTATCAGTATTTTCTTACTGTCTTTTAGCTCGAGAATTTCCTCTTGCGCCAGCTGTGACAGTTTTCTACTGATAGTTTCGCGCGTGACGCCAACGAAATTCGCCATGTCTTCTCGAGTGAGTTGAAGGTGAATGATGGTGCCCTTTGTCGTCTTTTCCTTGGACTGATCGATGAGCTGCTTGAGTAAAAATTTAAGTCTAATATCGGCATCATTAGATGAGATGGCGCCAACCAGCTTTTCAAGTGAAGAGATTTTTTCGTGTGTTGAAGCCAGAATGGCGAATATAATTTCAGGATTTGCCTTTAAAAAGGCATCAAAGCTTTTTTTGGGAATCGTACATAAAAAGCTTTCTTTTATGGCGATCAGGTCGTATACAGCGGGTTCGCTTTTTAATAGGGCAAGCTCTCCAATGCAATCGCCATCATTTAACAAATAGAGGATTTGTTCTTTTCCATCTTCTTGATAGGACGATGCCTTAAGTGTGCCACTGTTGACGATGTAAAGCCTATCGTATGCGTCGCCAACACGCATGATGGTCTCGCCTTTTTTATAATGCTTGCGCTCGATCAGTTCTATGACTGCTTCAAGCTGAGATGCGCTCAAGTTGCTGAACAGAGAAACTTTTTTGGCACAAAGTGAATGTCCACATGTTACACAGCCGTTAACGGGAAAATGTTCTGAATGAATGGCTTTCATTCTAACCTCCTAAGTATGCTATTTCCTTAATTATAACATATTTTAAAAAGTGTGCGCCAAATCACAGGATGAATCATTTTCAAATGGTAAGATGGGTTCAAGATGAATATGGAAATAACAATTTCCTCAAATAATAGGAGGCACAAAATGGAACTTACAAAAATGAATCAATTGGAACATCTAACCATAGGTGAGGTGGTGACAAAGCACCCGGAAATCGTGAAAGTCCTTATGGATTTTCAAGTTGATTTTTGCTGTGGAGGCGATAGAAATGTGATGGACGCTATTAAGCGAGATACTGAAAATGTTGAAGAACTCGTAAAAGCGGCTGATTCAGCACTTGAAGCAGCTAGTGCATTTTCGATAGATGGTGGTGAGAAAGTGACACTATCAGATTTCACAAATGAACAGCTGATCGATCGCATTCTCATGACGCATCACAAATACTTAAAAGAGACGATGCCGAAACTCTCTGAACTCATGTACAAGGTTTTGACGGTTCATGGCGAGCACCATCCAGAACTTTATATCGTGCATAAGCTATACGGAAATTTGAAAACGGAGCTTGAAGGACACATGACAAAGGAAGAGAAGAGACTGTTTCCGATGATCTTAGCTGGAAGTGAAGGCGTTGAAATCTTGATCGAAGAGCTGGAGAATGAACACGTAGGAGCTGGTGATATCTTGCACACTTTGACTGAAGTGACGGACCATTTTACATTGCCAAAAGACGCATGTACATCATATGGCATGGTTTACGATATGCTAAAAACACTTGTTGCGGATATGTATATGCATGTTCATACTGAGAACAACATTTTGTTTAAAAGGTTCTAGAAAATCGGATCAACTTTTTTCAAATAATAATGATATTAATATAATATGTTTATAAATACGGACTATAAGGGTATAATTTAAAGGTGTCATACTAAACGAGTATGGAGAGGAGAAAAATATGTTCAAGATCAATGATCGCGTTACATGGGTAGGCAAAATCGACTGGGATCTCAAAAAATTTCACGGAGAAGAGTATTCAACACACAGAGGATCATCGTATAACTCATATTTAATTCAAGATGATAAGACAGTTCTGATCGATACTGTGTGGGCACCATATGATGAAGAATATGTGACGAACCTCAAAAAAGTCATCGACCTGAATAAAATCGATTATATCATCGCAAACCATGCAGAAGTGGACCACAGTGGTAGCTTACCAGAAATTATGAAAGAGATTCCAAATACGCCAATCTATTGTACTGCTAACGGTGTGAAATCGCTTAAAGGCCATTATCATCAAGACTGGAATTTCGTCGTCGTCAAAACAGGCGATGTTCTCGACCTTGGTGCAGGCAAACTCATCTTTATCGAAGCACCAATGTTACACTGGCCTGACAGTATGTTTGAATATTATACGAAGGATGAAATCCTATTTAGCAATGACGCATTTGGTCAACACTACGCTTCTGAATTCATGTACAACGATTTGGTGGATCAAGGCGAGCTATTCCAAGAAGCGATCAAATATTATGCCAATATACTCACACCATTCAGCCCGCTTGTTACCAAGAAAATCACTGAAGTGCTTGGTTTCAATGTACCCGTTGGCATGATTTGTCCATCACATGGTATTATATGGCGCGATAATCCCGTTCAGATTGTTCAAAAGTATTTAGAGTGGGCAGATAGCTATCAAGAACATCAAGTGACGATCATCTACGATACGATGTGGGAAGCAACGCGGAAAATGGCCGATGCCATCGCACAAGGTGTCAAAGAAGTGGACCCAACGCTCAACATCAAGTTGTATAATGTCAGCAAGATTGATAAAAACGACGTCATCTCTGAAGTGTTTAAAGCCAAACTCGTAATCGCAGGTTCTTCAACAATCAACAAAGGCATCTTATCTGCCATGGCTTCTACGATAGAGATCATGAAAGGTCTTAAATTTAAAAATAAAAAAGCTGCAGGTTTTGGCAGCTACGGTTGGAGCGGTGAATCACCTAAGCATATGACTCAAGAACTTGAAGCATGTGGTTTTGAGATTCTTGAAGAAGGTCTCGGTGTCCTTTGGAAGCCAGATGAGGCAGCACTTGAAATCTGTAGAGAATACGGTAGAAAATTAGCTGCGAAGTTATAAAAGTAAATATATAAGAATAAACGCCTCAGATATCATTTCGGTATCTGAGGCGTTTTTGCATGTGAACTATTATATTATGGATTGCCATTCAAGGACATAATCATCCAGGACCTTGCTAAGCTCATGTCCAATTTTTGAGTAGGCATCATCGTTCAAATTAGCGAGTGAGATTCTGATTGACCACTCTGGACCATTGAAACCACTACCACTTAGGAGCACTATGGAAGATTTTTCAGCAAGACGGATGAGAATATCAACGGGTTTATAATGGGTTTTGAGGTAAGAAGCAAAAGCTTTCCCATGATAATTCTCTGCGAGCTCCAAGATGTCAAACTGCGTATAATAGGCGGCATCCAGTGGATCTACTGGTACGGACATGCCCAAACCTTCATAAAGCAACTGTTGACGGCGACGACAAATCTGTTGTGTCAGTTTTTTATAGCGATCGTCAGCATCCACGAGTGCAAAAACTGAGAAGAATGCCATTTGAACCTGTTGTGGTGTCGAGAGTCCAGCGGTGTGATTGAGCGCGACTTGACGGCTATCCGCAACTATGCGATCGATAAAAGCGATGTCGTCTTGATTGCTAGACATACCGCTATATCGTCTTCTTGCTCTTTCCTTCTTATCTTCGGACTGTTCTCTTAAAAGCTTGTCAAAGACGTTGACCTCATTTAACACAATCGTTCCAAGTCGCCAGCCCGTCACGCCAAAATACTTGGAATAGGAATAGACGCCTATGGTGTTATATGGCAAATCCGCCATAAGTGACGTGAAGTCATCTACGAAAGTACTGTAAACGTCATCGGAGATAATCATCAAATCTGGATTGTCATTGAGAACGACTTGCTTCAGATGACTGACAGTACCAGCTTTCATAGAAATGGACGCCGGGTTGCTAGGATTGACGATAAACAATGCCTTTATGGACGTGTCTTTGAGCTTATCAATTTCTTTATTTGAATGTTGCCAAGTTTTTACCCCATTGGCATCTACTTCATCTGCCAATATATAGACAACTTCAAAGTCATATCTCGGCAAATGTGGTATTTCTAGATAAGGTGTGAAAATTGGAGTCATGAGCGCTATTTTATCACCTTTTGATAAAATGTTGTTGGCTATTAGTGAGTCGAAAATATAACACATGGCGGCCGTGGCGCCTTCAACGGCAAACGTCTTGAATTTGTCTTTAATATGTCTATGATAACAAAGCTCTTTTAGCAGATAATCGTTCACAACGGTTTCGATGTGGCGTAACATTCTGTCGGGATTTGGGTAGTTATCACCAATGATGCCATCGACGAGTTCATAGACCCAGGTATCAGGTTCGAAACGTTTAACATCAATGCCATAGTCGATAATCATTTTGAGAAGTTCCATACCAGGTGATTCAGAATGTGTTTCATAGTATGTCATGAATCTTTGTGAAATGCCACTTTTTGACGCCATCCCGGCAAGATCGTTATCGTTCCAAGATCTTCTACATTCAGTAACTGCAAATTGTCCAAATGTAAAGAACGCTTCACGTGGTGTGGCCGCAATCCAATTGGGATTGCCCCTGCCAGCATCGAGGAGTAGCTGTGTACTGTTGAGCTTAGAGTCTTCTGCGAGTTCAATCAATTTGTCCTTAAGTTCGAAGGGACTGACTTTTCCATAGATTGCCTCAATTTCTTTTCGTTGAAGGTTGATTTTATCCATAAGTATTTCCTCTCTGATTCGTAATCGACATATCTCAGTTGAATGCAATTTCCTAAATTATAGCATGGCAGTAAAACGCTTTGAATAATATATGTAAGGCATTACCGTTTCTTTATATAAAAAAATAAGGTGTTTCGAAGAATTCACCTTATTATGCATAGCATTAAATAAAAATTGATTGGTCTAACCATTGTATTGCGGATTCAAGCCAACCCGTGTTGGATTTCGAAACGACTTCACCGTGTTTGCCCTCAGGTAATACGAGCGCTTGGTGCGGAATCTGATGCGATTTCAAGGCGTTAGTGAAGGCTGTGATCTGTGTCTGGCCGACCATATCATCTGACAAATAGGACCATATAAATGTGGGAATTGTCGTTTCACTTACTGCTTTGATGCTATTCCAATTGTCCGCCTCATCAGAATGGAATGTCTTGATGCCAATTGTCGCTATAGCCATCATCTCTATAAAATGCGTGTACATAGGATTTTTCTCAAGTAACCGTTTTTCAAAGTCCAAAAGGTCAAAGATGGGAAAACCTAAGAGCATCGCATTCGGTCTAGCCAACTTGTTTGGAAAAAGTGACGTCTGCCAAAGTGTACCCAGAATGGACGCAACATGTCCACCAGTGGATAGACCAACTACTGCAATCTTGTCTGGATCGACAGTATATCGGCTCGCTCTTTCGCGCACACAGACAACCGCAGCTGCCAAATCGAGAAATGGCGCAGGAAAGCTGGCATATGGGGCACCAATGGAATAATTGAGAACAAATGCTTGATACCCTTTTGCCAAAAATTGAAGCGCAACATATTCGGCTTCATCTTCCGCCAAGCTAAGATAACCACCACCTGGACAGATAATTACTGCTGGTCGATTCAGACACTTTTGACCATCTGTTTCCGGTTGAGTTGACGCAAAAGGATTGAGGGCATTTGTTTGGATATAAGCGGTCAATGTGACCATTTCTAAAACCTCATTGAGAAAAATGCGTTCGATTACCAAGCGCGTACACTCCCATTCTGTTTGTTGATTTTACTGAGGTAACGATAGATTGTCGCATCAGAGCTGTCTAGTACAGAGGCAATCTGGCTCACAGCGCCTTTCATAAGAAAAAAATTCTCGACATTGAGGCGACGTACAACTTCAATTTTTTCATCAGGTGTCAGCCTTCGCGTGTCTATGTCCCTAGACTTTGTCACATCAAAGATAATATCCAGGATCAGATCCTTAGGTGTCGCTTGGAAACGCTCAATATCAACAGGTTCAGAGCTAACAGTCCCCATATTCGGCAAAAATGCCAATTGACTCAACAACTCGGCCGCTTTCTGGTATTTGGTCACATCGGAGCTAATCGTGAGAACACCTCTTGGATTGCCCGATTTATCTAAAATAAAGAAACTACTCGACCTAAGTGGTGTACCATCTTTAGAGACGCCGACATAGTTGAGGTAGTAGGGGGGTCCGTCTTTACCTTTGTCCTTGAGCTTTGAGATCGCAAAGTTTGTAAGTGGATCGCCAACTTTACGACCACTTATATGGCCGCCGTGGATGGCGACAATGGAACTGTTGATGTTGTCTAGACTAAATAACACGATCTCTGTATTGCTATCCAAACAGCCGCCTAAAAAGTTGACTAGGTGAATATAAGATGTAAAATCGAATTCAGATATATTAATCACCTCATTCATCATATTAATTTCTTATCATTATAAGATTATTTTATCATTGTGTTGATTTTTGTCAACTTGCGCGGTTCACCCAAACTTAGTTAAAATAACTACAAATTTTGTGTTGTAATTATGAATAAATTGTAGTATATTCGAGTTATAATAATAAATTATTATCATAATAAAAATTTAGTACTTGGAGGACGACATGTCACAGATCAAACATCCGGCAGAACCTTTTAAAATTAAAATGGTTGAGCCACTATACAAAACGACGAGAGAACACAGAGAAAAGGCACTTGCAGAAGCAGGTTACAACCCATTTTTGCTGAAATCAAACGACGTCTATATCGACTTGTTGACAGACAGTGGTACTGGTGCGATGAGCGACAACCAATGGGCAGGCATGATGCTCGGCGACGAAGCTTACGCAGGTAGCAGAAACTACTACAACATCGTCAAAGCAGTACAAGATATTTTCCAATATGAGTATGTTGTGCCTACACATCAAGGCCGTGGTGCAGAACAAGTTTTATTCCCGTTACTTCTACAGCCTGGTCAATTTGTAATGAGCAATCATCACTTTGACACGACAAAAGGTCATGTTGAGCTTGCTGGTGGTAAAGCTAGAAACTTTTTGATCCCAGAAGCAACGGATACGACGACATATTACGATTTTAAAGGTAACTTCAATATTCAAGCGGCTGAGATTTTTATCGAACAAGTTGGTATTGAAAATGTTGCATTCTTTATCATGACAGTCACAAATAACTCAGCAGGTGGCCAACCAGTTTCTATGGCTAACATGAGAGAACTTAAAAAATTGGCTGATAAATATGGCAAGTTGATCGTTATGGACTCTGCACGCTTCGCTGAGAACGCAATGTTTATCAAGCAACGTGAAAAAGGTTATGAAAACGCATCGATAAAAGATATCATCAGAGAAATGTATGCGATGGCTGACGTTTTAACGATGAGTGCTAAAAAAGATGCCATTGTCAACATGGGTGGTATGATAGCAGTTAAAAACAACGAAGAAATTTTCAAAGGCGCTCAAGCGAGATGTGTACCATTTGAAGGGTTTGCAACATACGGTGGTCTTTCAGGAAGAGATATGGAAGCCCTTGCTAGAGGACTTTACGAAGGTATTGAGGAAAGCTTCCTCGAGTACAGACTTGGACAAGTCAAATACCTCGGTGACAAACTCATGGAAATTGGTGTTCCAATTCAATACCCAACGGGTGGTCACGCAGTGTTTGTAGATGCAAAGAAAATCGTACCACATATCCCAGGCAATGAGTTCCCAGCACAAGCACTTTGTAATGCCCTTTACCTCGAATCTGGCGTAAGACCAGTTGAGATCGGTTCATTCCTACTCGGTAGAAATCCTGAGACAGGCGAACAAGAAGAAGCGGCTCTTGAACTTGTGCGTTTGACAATTCCGAGACGTGTATACACGCAATCTCATATGGATCAAATCGTTGAAGGATTCCAAAAAGTAATGGAAAACAAAGACAAACTCGTTGGTTTTGAATTCGAATATGAGCCAAAAGTACTCAGACACTTCCTTGCTAGATTGAAACCACTCAAATAATCAATCCACTCAAATCAAGAAATTGCATCAATCAGTTGCGTTTCAATATAAACAAAAAGACATCCTGTTCATGACATAATGGCCTAAAATAATTTATTTCGGGGGAAATAAAATGAGAGAGAATTGGCAAAGTCGAAAGGGTTTTATCTTCGCAGCCGCAGGTGCTGCAATCGGTCTTGGAAATCTATGGCGATTTCCATTTCAAGCGTATAAAAATGGTGGTGGTGCGTTCTTATTGCCATATTTGGTTGCACTAGCAACTTGCGCGATTCCGCTTATGATCATGGAATACGCTTACGGTAGAAAGATTCGCGGCGGTTCTGTAAAAGCATTTTCAGAGCTAGGTAAAAAGTACGAAGTCGTTGGTTGGGTCCAAGTTATGGTTCCTATAGTAGTTATGATGTATTACTGTGCTATCATTGCCGTGTCGCTCATATTCATGGTGTTCTCACTCGGACATGCTTTTGGTATGATGAACTGGCTTCAAGATCCAGGCCCGATCATGGGTATGGTCGTAGGTAGTGCGGACAATGCGCTTGATTTAGGTGCCGGAATGAGTCTTTATATCTTAGTTGCAATCGTTTTCGTTTGGTTGACAAACTGGTTGATCGTAAAGAAGGGTATTTCTGGTGGTATAGAAAAAATGTCTATGATTTTCACACCGCTACTTCTCGTCATGATGGTCATCTTTATGATCAATGCCGTACGTTTAAATGGCGCAACAATTGGACTTGAAGCACTGTTCAAACCTGATTTTAGCAAGATTATGGATCCAGCCATTTGGGTATCCGCTTATGCGCAAGTGTTTTTCTCAACGACGCTGGCTGTAGGTGTCATGATCGCATATGGTTCGTATTTGCATGAGAAAGCGGACATTGTCAACAGCGCTTTCATCACAGTACTTGCCAATTCAAGCTTTGACTTAATCGCAGGCATACTCGTTTTCTCGACACTGGGCTATCTCGTTCAAAACATGGGCGTTGAGTTCACATCGTTTGGTACTGGTGCAGGGGTTGCCTTTATAGCCTTCCCAATTGCCATTTCTACGATGTCATCCAATGTCATGATTCAAGGATTGCTTGGATTTGTATTCTTTTTCTGTTTATTCATAGCGGGGATTTCATCGAGTATATCTATGCTTGAGTCCTTTGCAACAGCGGCACTCGATAAGTTTAAAATCACACGTGAGAAATTGATCACGATTATTGCACTCGTTGGTTTTGCAGGTTCAGCATGTTTTGCGAGCTATGCAGGCTTCAACTATATACTCGACATCGTCGATTCGTATGTCGGTAATATCGTCATCGCTGGACTTGGTCTAGTAGAAGTTGTTCTAATCAGCTACCTATATGGTACCGCGAAACTCAGAGAAGAAGCGAACATGTACTCTGACTTTAAAGTCGGTATTTGGTGGGATTATCTACTTAAGTACTTTACACCATTGCTCCTCGGTGCAGTCGTGTTTACGAATATCTTTAACATCGTAACAGGGTTGTTTGAAGCGGATAAAATTGGTTTAATGTCCAGCATCATATTCGGTTGGGGTACAGTTGCCATCATGATAGGTGTTTCACTGGTATTCAATAAGAAAAAATGGGCGGAACATCACCAATTAGCAGATCAGGAGGGCAACTAATATGTCGACAAGTGCAGTGATCATGATGGTTATTGGATGTGGATTAGTATGGGGCGGAACTGTATTGGCAGTCACCATAGCCCTACGCGTAGAAAAGAAAAACGCGATTAAAGCGAAATTGCAGTAGTATATAAATTCAAAATAAGCTATCATACAATAAAAGAAGAATCGACACAGGGCTAACGTATAGCCTGGTGTCGATTCTTTTTATGTTTAGGACAAAATCGTCTCAAACGAGAGCACTAATGTGTTTTGTATGACGAATAGTAGTTCACCGCTGCTTCGACAACATCAGGATGAAACTGCTTACCAGAGCAGTTCTTAAGGACTTCTATAGCCATTTCACTCGGCATCGCCTCTCGGTAAGCACGTTTTGATGTCATTGCGTCAAAAGCATCTGCAAGCTGTATGATTTGCGCGCCTATTGGGATTTGATCACCCTTTAAACCCTGAGGATAGCCACTTCCGTCATAATGCTCATGATGCATAAAAGCTAAACTTACAACGTCGCCTAATCCAGTGATCTTATCGAGTATGCGCTTTGTGTCTTCTGGATGTTTTTTCACGAGTTCATATTCTTCATAGTTGAGAGTAGAAGGCTTGTTTAAGATTTCATTCGGGATGCCAATTTTACCAACATCATGTAGTAATGCTGCAGTTTTGATTTTTTCGATTTCACTTTCAGGCAGATTCATAACACGTGACAATCTCTCGCTATAATCCATAACACGCCTTGCATGTCCTTCAGTATAGATGTCTTTGACCTCTATGGCAGTAACTAATGCCATAATAGTCTCTTCGTGCATAGCTTGCTCGCGTTCTGCTTTAATTTTCAAAGCATAGAAATTTGATATCATCTGAGCATAAAAACGTAAAACTTCTTTTGATTCCTCGGAAAAAGATCTCTTAGTGAATCTTTCAAGGCTAATGAGACCTATGACTGTACTATCAAATTGAATAGGCGCATAAAGCGAAGTGAAATTGCTGTATGTACCTAGCAATTTAAACGTTTCAAGCGTGTATTCATCAAAAGCATGATCAATGCGTTTTTCTATGTAGTTCTCATAGGATTCAATATTATTGACATCCGGGCATTCAAAACCGATAAAAATATTATCTTTGGTAAAGGATAGCCGTTTGATTAACTCAATATCGTAACCTTTAGTACAGACGGGGAGATAGTCATCACCATGTAATACATATAAAGAACCCTTTTCTGCCTCGGGTATTAACTCGAAAGCAGAATTCAATGCATTGATGAGAAATTCATCTTTTGTTAAAAGGTGGGTATTGACGAAAGAGTTGACGAGTAAGGCAATTTTTTTGTAAAGTTCAGGATCCATTTCAAATAGTTTTTTTGACATATTATCCCCTTTATTATATA
This sequence comes from Acidaminobacteraceae bacterium, assembly GCA_942493125.1. Taxonomy (GTDB): domain Bacteria; phylum Bacillota; class Clostridia; order Peptostreptococcales; family Acidaminobacteraceae; genus Fusibacter_C. The sequence continues at coordinate 2,779,083 of OW818667.1, forward strand.
TGAATATTTTATCTAGATTACCAAAGATGCATGAGTCGTTGAACGATGATGGAGACGCTTGCAACAGCGAGCCAACAGCTCAGTCCGAGCACGATAGGGCTGAGGCCATTTGAAATGAGCTTTTTAAGGTGTGTGTTAAGACCGATAGCGGACATGGCCATGACGATGAGGAATTTGCCCATTTGAACGAGGCTATGTGAGACATTTGACGGCAATTCGAGAGCAGTATTTAGTACAGCTGCAAGTAAGAAGCCAATGACGAACCATGGAAAAACTTTCGAAAATTTGAAGGTGCTACCATCAGGGGTGCTTTGATTTTTCTTAGTCGTATAGATGGCGAGCGCAAGTGTGATCGGAACGATCATAAGCGTTCGAGTGAGCTTGACGACCGTTGCAAATGCAAGTGCCGTATTGTTTCCAGCCACTGTGCTCCAGGCCGAACCTGCTGCTACGACAGAAGACGTATCGTTGATTGCTGTACCTGCCCACATGCCGAAGCCCAAATCCGTCATGCCCAATAACCTACCAAGTGCGGGGAAGATAAAGACGGCGACGATATTAAATAAAAAGATCGTCGATATCGCATGTGCGACATCTTCATCAGCCGCATTGATGACCGGTGCAGTGGCCGCGATGGCAGAGCCACCACAGATTGAGGTGCCAACGCCTATGAGGATAGTCGTATTCGGTGTGATTTTAAGCGCTTTACTTACTAGGTATGCCGTTGCGAAAGCAGCACTTAGTGTAAAGAGCATAACAAAGAGGGATTGTCCGCCCACTTCGATGATTCTATACAAGTTCATCTCAAATCCCAATAGGATTACGGCAAATTGAAGAACCTTTTTAGATGTATATTTGATGCCATTGTTTAATCCACCTGAAGTCAACTTGGGTAACAACATCGTGATGATCATGCCAAAAAGAATTCCGAAGACTGGACTACCGATGATGGGAAACGCTTTTCCAAGAATCCAGGCAGGTATTGCGATTGACAAGCATAATAGAATACCTGGAATATGTTTCTGAAACTGTGTCATTTCAAGTCCTCACATTTGTATTTTTAATAACGGATGATATTTTTCGTAACACTAAGTATAGTTTAATGCCTATAAGACATTCTGTAAATTGTTATTGACAATGTGACCAGATGGTCGTAAAGTAGAAACAAAGGGAGGACGCTATGCCTAAACAGACATTTATAAATTTGGAAGACGAGAGACAAGCGCAAATCATGACTGCTGCCATCGATGAGTTTTCGAGCTACTCGTACGCAGAAGCGAGCACAAATCGCATCTGTAAAAGCGCTGGCATCGCAAAAGGGAGCTTTTATCAGTATTTTGAAGATAAACTGGATCTTTATGTCTATTTACTCACACAGTCAGCTGGTGTAAAAATGGCCATCTTTGGCGAAACCCTAAAAAACTTGGACAATTTAACATTTCTAGAACAGATTAGAGCACTATATATTTGTGGTATAGAATTTGCCATTCAAAATCCCAAGTATTCAAATCTGGCACAAAAGTTTGCCCATGAAAAAAACGATCACGTCAAGCAAAGTGTTCTAAAGGGCAATAACCCAAAGGCGTATACATTTTATGAGACTTTAATAGAGAAGGCAAAAGAACAAGGGACAGTGAAACGTTCGATTAACACGAGAGCGCTGGCTCTTCTGATAGTAGCTTTGAACGATGCTGTACTTGACTATATGACAGAGCATTATGAGTCATTGAATTTTACAGTGGATCAAGCGTCTATTTTGGAATTTGTCGATCTTGAACTGGAAATTCTTAAATTGGGTATTGACAATGTGACCAAGTAGTCGTATGATGAGAATATAAAGCGACCAACTGGTCGCTTATCATTCAACATCAAAGTGACCAAGTGGTCGCAAAATAGTGGAGGTTCTCATGAAAACGAAAAATCAAAAGATGGATTTTATGATAGGGATGCTATTTGCAGCGTTAACAGCCATTGCCATCCTTCTATTCTTTACGAATGACGCTTTTTTTAAATGGGCATTTGATCGTCACCACAACGTTTTAAGTTGGTATATCAGACCAATTTTTATCATACCGATCGTATACTTTGCCTTTAAAAAGAGTTGGACAGGTATTATGGCATCTATCTTCTGTTTATTTACAAGCATGTTCTGGTTTCCAGCACCAGAGCTCGTCAGTGACAAAGTTGTAGGATTCTTAGCCTTTGAACAAGAATATCTGAAAGGTTCATGGGACATTAGCAAAATTATCGTTCAGTTGGCAGTGCCGGCTTTCTTTGCTGCACTTATCTATACAGCTTGGCATCGCAGTATTAAGGCGCTTATCGGCGTCATCATCGCAGCTGCTGTACTAAAGGTTGTTTGGAGCGCATTATTTGCTGGCGAAGATGGGTTATCAATCATCAAACCCGCAGTGAGTGGCGTCGTCATATGTATCGCAGCGGTGATCTACTATAAGAGAAGAGGCCGTAAAACGAAATCAAACGCGTAAATCAACAGGTAAATAAGATAAATAAATAAGATAAATAGGAGCATAAAAAAAAGGCCATCAAATTTTGATGGCCTTAATCGTCTTTTATTCAGCCGCAACTGCCGTAGCAGCCTCTGTGTCAACCACAACTTCGGGCTCTGCTGCACTAGCATGTACAAGATTAAAAATGGTGATATCTGGAGCAGTAAAAACTCTGAAGTTCGGATCGTTCATAATTGATAAATCCGACACTTTGAGAACGTCGCCAAACTTAAGTTCTGAAACGTCAACATTGAATGTTTCAGTCATGTTTTCAGGTAATGTTTCAACTTCTATTGAGTTGACCAATTCTTGAGAAATGGCACCAACAGGTAATAACTCTTTACCAGTGAAGTTTAGACGTACGTTCATCTTGACTTTATCAGTTTTTGTGAGTGCTTGTAAATCCACATGAAGGATAGAAATACCGAATACATCCTTTTGCATGCTTTTTACGAAAGCCATAACTTCTTTGCCCTCAAGGTTGACATAAACTTTTGAGCCGATGTTGTTTTCTGCGAAAAACTTGTCAACTTCGAGTTTTTTCATCGAGATTGCTGTTGGATCCATGTGGCTACCATATAAAATACCTGGAACTAAGCCGCTTTTACGAAGTTTGTTTGATTTATTTGATCCTAGAGCATCTCTTAAAGACGCGTTTAAAAATAATTTAGACATATAGTCCTCCTAGTGTTCGAAATTATGTAAACCGAACACCCTTTAAGTATACCACTTATTCAAAAAATATGCAAAAAATAGTAATTTAACAGAATATGTAAAAAAACAAGTGTTATTTTAACACTTGTGCTTCTTTCAATATTTCTATAGTATGTCCATTTGTTTTCATATCCATTGCGCGCTTCACTTTAGTGCCGTATGAGCCATATGCCCATCTCTTGCTGCCTTTACTGCCGATCAGGACATAATCCACATACGGACTTAATGATTCAGTGCAGCGACCGCCTCGTGCCATGAGCCACAGCTCGACGTCGATTTTACTGCCAAAATCAAAATCTCCAGTCAAGCAGAAGACTTTGCCTTTGAATTGAACCTTCTCGGCTTGGGATATGTCATCAGTCGCTGGATGAATCATGGATCGTGTTGATTCATCTTGTTGAAGTGCTTTACGCATATAATTATCATATGGTCGACCTGGATTTACACGTGGATTCATATGATCGTAGCGCATGCGAAAAATAGAAACCTCATCATCTGTGAGACCGTATCGCTCGACGAGATAGTAAAATATACCTTGGCAGGCGCGGGCATCTGAAAGTGCTTCGTGATGTCGTTCCATGAGAATGCCCAAGGTTGCACATAAATAGTCAAGGCTATTGCGTTTGAATTTGAGATTGCGTCTCGCCTTATCCATGGTGCAGATATATCGAAAGATAGGACGCGGAAAACCATAGTGCACCAGTGTCTTTGTGAGGACACCAAGGTCAAACGTCGCATTGTGTGCGACGATGATGGCATCTGTAAAATAACAAGCAATTTCTGGCCATAAAACACCTAGTGTCGGCTTATCTTTCACCATGGCTGGTGTAATTCCAGTCAGATCAATATTGAACCTATCAAAAGGCACTTCAGGATTGACGAAGTAGAGCCCTTCATGAACAGTGATGCCGTCCACGACGTGGATGATTCCCAAAGAGGAAATGCGGTCATTTTTGCGATTGGGCGTTTCGACATCGAAGTAGGTGAATGCGTTCATAACCGTTCCTTTCTTTGGCAAAAGTGCTATACTGATTGCATGGGGGTGTTGATATGACTCAAAATTTAAAATCAGTGATAGCGATAAGTACAATTATACTTTTATTGGTCATATTTGTGAGCAGTGTGCCTGTATTTGCAAATGCGGCTGAACCACCGGCTTTAGTTATCATCGTAGCCGATGCACCGAGTGATCTTAAAGTCGGCGTCTATCATGATGCTGAATCAGTGTTTGTAGAAGGACGCAAAACAACAAATGCTATAGAAGCTCAAATTAAATTTTTTGGACGTGACTTACCAGATAATGAGGAATATGTTTTAGAAGTGAAATACGGAACAGAGCGCTTTGAAATCACGATTGATAAACCGCAAAATACGTATCATGCGACGTACTCGCTAAACTTAAAAGAAAAAACATTATTGCCAGGTGAAACACTTATGCGCAATGTTACACTTGTTGGCTTACGCGTCGGTTTGACACTTCTGATCGAAGGGACTATCTTCTGGTTATTAGGCTTTAGAAAACGCATCACTTGGTTATTATTTTTGGCCATCAACCTGCTGACTCAAGGCGTACTCAATCTCATGCTCGCAACAAATCCCGTTTCAGCCAGTTACGTCATATTCGGTCTGATTTTTGGCGAAATTTTTGTCTTTATAGTCGAATGGATTGCTATTCTCAGTTTGGTCAAAGAACACAGTCAAGCAAAGCGATTTGTGACTGTGACATTAGCTAACTTTGCAAGCTTAATACTTGGCGGTTACCTAATCTCAATATTGCCAGTATAAGGTCAAGCGAATATAAGTGTTTGAGCTACGCTATATGTTTATTTAAATAATTTTTAGAAAGGCATCTACGACGACAGGATCAAATTGCGTCCCTGCGTTATTGACAATTTCTTCGATTGCCTCAATTTTTGTTCGTACGGCACGATATGGTCTGTATGAGACCATGGCTTCAAAGGCATCCGCCACTGCGACGATGCGAGCAAGTTTGGGGATGGCTTCACCAGAAAGCTGTTGTGGATAGCCCAGACCATCCCACCTTTCATGGTGGGAAAGGGCGATTTCAGCGATGGAGGCGTAAAGGTTGACTGATTTAAGAATCTGATACCCTGTTTCGGTATGGCGTTTTATGTCGATATATTCACTCTCAGTTAAAACGTCAGGCTTGTTCAATATTTCTTCCTTGATGGATATCTTGCCAATATCGTGCAGCTTTGCACCATTTTCGAGATCCTTCAGTTCTTGTACGGTCAAGTCCAACATTTCGCCGATCAATCGAGAAAGTCTGCCCACTTCAGAAGCGTGATGGCGTTCGACCTCGCTGCTGTCGTTCAAAGTATCGATAATCCCCTTGACCGTTTGATAGCGCATGCGTTGGCTTTCGTTGAGCTTTCTGCTATACATATGATCTTCAGCTTTAATAAAAATGTCTTTGAGATTTTCTTCAGCTACTGTTTTGGTTTCGAAACCGATGGAGACAGACAACTTGATTGCGCCGAAATCTTCATCTTCAATATTTTGATAGATGCGGTTTACGATGATATCTGTATCCGTTCGGTTCGTTCTCGGGAGCAAGACCACAAACTCGTCGCCGCCAAAACGTGCTATGATGTCTTCCGCCCTAAAGCAGTGATGAAGCACACTGGAAACGCGTTGCAGCAAAGCATCGCCCATGAGATGACCAAATGCGTCGTTGGTAAGCTTTAGACCATTGACGTCGATGAGTACGAGAGACAACGGCAAGTTTCTGGATGTGTCGAGACGTCTTGACTCTTCGTCGAAGAAACGACGGTTGTAAAGGCCGGTCAACTGGTCACGGTAGCTAAGCTTCTCTATGAGCATCAGGTTTAATTGTTGTTCAGTGATATCGCGGACGATGCAGACGACATTTTGGTTTGCCGCTCTGATAATGCGCGCTTCATAATAAATGGTTGCATTGTCGACCACGAGGCTGTATTCAAAGGTTTGAACATCGCCATGGTCCAGTGCATGACCGATGGCGATCATAGCCTTACGGGCAACATCAGCAGGCATGACTTCGAAGACATTTTTACCAAGGAATGAACGCATCCGGGCATATAATTCTTGATCACTGGGATTGGTTTGGAACTCGAGAAAATCTCCCTGTGCATTGATTACAAAGATGATGTCTGGATGAATGTTCAATAAGGCTCTCACATGTGATTCGCTTTCAGTAAGCGCAACAAATAACCCTTCTGTCTTTTCGAGCTCAAGGTTAATGGATTTTCTGATGATATTGAAGGCATCGTTTTCAGATTCAGGTAGGCGATATGTGACACCTTTTTGTACGATTTTTCGAATATCCTTATCGATCGCATAGAGCGGATTGATGATGTAGAGGCGCTGCAAAATACTGAATAGTCCGAACATCAATGAAACAGAGAGTAGTGTCAACAAAAATGTCGCGAGCAGCTGGCGATTGGATGTCAGATAGACTTTTTCGGGAATGAAGCTTGCAATTGTCCAATCAGTATTTGAAATCTTTCCGAACGACAGGTAGCCACGTACACCATCAAGCGTTATCAATGTTGGACGTTCTGAACCTTCCGCTAATATACCTGCAAGGCTGGTGGAAATATCATCCACACTGTATAGCTCAACCGCAGCGCTTTGTGCCAGCTTTGGATGGGCGATCAAGTTGTTTTGTGCATCAATGAGGAACGAGTACCCGTTGTTGCTGATCACTTGGTTGTTGATCATTTGAATAATGGCATCCAATTGGATATCACCTGCGATGACGCCAAGCAATTCTTGATCTTCTCCATAAACGGGCTGTGCGATGGTGATTATGACATGATCCTTTGAGGCATTGAGAAAAGCACTGGTATAAATGAGTGCGTCTTCTTGGACAGCTTTCACATACCATGGACGCGTACGTAAATCAAAATTCGCAGGTGGCATCCAGCCACTACCGTTGATCATCTCGTTATCTATTGAACCGAAATAGATGGAGGCGAATGTGGGATTTTCTTTTAAAAGGGCTTCAAAATAGTCGAGTCGCAACGAATCATCGCTAGATAGCCTTACGAAAGCACCTGCATCGCGGATGACTTGACTTTTTTCAGTCAATCTCCCAAGTACTTGATGTGTGATGTTTTCTCTGGCGAAGACGATATTCTCTTTGACTTCACTTACGACGACTTCTTTAAATGCACGGTATTCAATGGTCATCCCGATGATTACGATAAGCGCGATGGCAATACCGAGTGCATAAAATCTAAAAATCAAATTTTTCATTCATTCGCTCCATAGTTCCGCATTTATTTGCATTATCATTATAGCATAAAGTTTCGAAAGTGGGACTTATATTGTATACCCAATTATAGGGCATATTATTAAAATAAAACACCTAAATGCAAGTTGAAGCATTTAGGTGTTTTTAGGTGAGTGTGTAAATCTGTGTGACAATTTTAAACTATTTGATAACAACTATATTTGCGTCAAGAGTAACTGCAGTTTGTGCATATAAACGACCATTAATTGAAGCATTTGTGCCTAAAGATATATTTGTCATAGCTAAAATGGTGCCTTCAAAATGAGCGCCAGTACCAATAGTAACCGTATCAGCTGCTTGCCAGATGATATTGCTCGCTTGTGCGCCTCCGCTTAAGATGATGTTTACGCCGCTCGCGATGGTGATGCCATCAGAGACTTGTAAAATCCAGACATCTGTTGAAGAACCGTTGAACGTTACATTTGTGTTTGCACTGATTCCAGTGCCCCATTTGTAGACGCCTGGTGTCAATGTCTTGCCGCTTAAGTCGCCAGCGTATAATTCAGTATAGTTTGCAGCTCTACCTGCAGCGTCCACGTAAGCTGTTTCCATGTTGCTGATCGCTGTAGTGAGGTTGCTAGGTGTTGGTGATGTATAATCAGAGGCATATGCTTTTCCAGTTAATTGACTAGAAGTTCCAAATTGATTGGTTGCATCCATCGTCAGTGAAAAGCCAGTAATACCCGTTGAATCGATAGGGCTAACGCCGATATTACCTGTGATTGCTGAGGTAGGAACTGTTGAGATGCCCGATTTTGCAAGGATGACAAAATTGCCAGCCGCGCCAAGTGTTACAGGTGCTATAGTGCCTACGACTGGTACATTCGTTGTTGGATTTGTCGTAGGTTCTGTTGAAGGGTTAGTCGTAGGGTTGGTTGAAGGTTCCGTAGGATTTGTACTTCCTGAAGTGGTAGGTTCGGTTGACTCTTGAATAGGTGAATGATTATAGCTATTTAAGATAGATACCAAAGCCTCTGCTCTGGTAATTGAAGCCGTTGGTCTATAGCTGCCATCCGGATAGCCACTGATGATGCCTGCTTCTTCGATGGCGATGATCGAATCATTGCTCCACGCTGGAATCTGAGCAGCATCGGTAAAAATCGACGTGCTTGCTACAGGAGTGAGCGATAATAGATTGTTAAGTATCATTGCGACTTCTTGTCTTGAAATAGACAGCGCTGGTTTCATGGTTCCATCGGTATAACCAGTGACATAATTCTCATGGGTTGCGATAGCAACATCATTTGCATACCAAGCACTTGCATCAACATCAGAATACACTACATTTGATGGCGTCGCATAATTGTATATGTTGTTAATCAAAGCAAAGAACTCTGCGCGTGAAATAGATTGATCAGGTTTGAAAGTCATATCTGGATAGCCATTGACATCCCCAGATTCTATAGAAGATTGAATCGTTTCTTTAGCCCAGTGCGTGTCATAATCGGTAAGTGTTGTTACTCCGAAAGCTGTTCCGAAAGAAAGTGTGATCAGTAACAAACTCATGACAATGGCAATGCTTTTAGTTTTAAATAATTTCAAATGGTCCTCCTCATGCTCATTCCAATGAATGGCTGGCAACTCTGTTAATAGTTGTTAACACTAAGTATACGCCGATTAACAAAAAATAACAATAAATATATTTTTTTCCTGCTGATTGGAACGCCTTGAGTGGCACACAAAAAAGGGGTTTGGCACATTATCCAATGAATCGCTGTTGTGAAATAAATTTCAAAATGATTGAAGTAAATTTCAAAATAATGGCCGTTTTCAACATTGTTAACATTTTGTCATTTGTGAACGGCATGAAATAACACACTTCATAAGATTGTTAAGAGTTGGCACACTATTTGCTCTATTCATTAGTAATTAATTTAAGGGGGAAATAGAATGAACTCAGTAAGAAAACCATATTTTTATGAAGCTTTGTTATCATTTGGAGGCTTGATGCTCGTTATGGCTGTTGGCATCGCAGTATTTGGTGCGAACCCACATATACCGATGCTGATTGGTACGGCCTTTGCATCTGTCATCGCGTTGAAAATCGGATTTGATTGGAAAACGATTGAGGAAAGCATGTTCGATGGTATAAGACAAGCTTTGCAAAGCCGTTGTTATTTTAGCCATCATCGGCGTCCTAATCGGTGTATGGATTCTTTCAGGCGTTGTGCCATCTATGGTCTATTTTGGATTAACGATCCTGACGCCACAGATATTTTTAGTGGCTACGGTTTTAATCTGTTCAGTAACGTCTCTTGCAACAGGTACTTCTTGGGGTACAGCAGGAACAATCGGTATCGCATTGATGGGTATTGCAAGTGGCCTTGGCATTCCAGCACCAATTGCTGCCGGTGCCATCATATGTGGCGCGTACTTTGGCGATAAAATGTCGCCACTATCCGATACGACGAACCTTGCGCCTGCAATGGCTGGAACCGACGTCTTCACACACGTTAAATTCATGGTTAGGCCGACGATTGTCGCTTATGTGATCACATTAGCCTTCTTTGGCGTATTGAGCATGAAATTTAGTGCGACAAGTGTCGATATCACAGCGATTCAAGCTATGAAAGACGGTTTGAAAGATAGCTTTACGATTTCTCCATTTTTATTGATTCCACCACTTGCAGTCATCGTGGCAATCTCTAGAAAAGTACCAGCTATCCCAGGTATTTTTATTGGTATTATTTTAGGCGCTATTCTTGGCCCTATTTTCCAAGGGGTTGACTTTGGTCAAATCCTTGAAGTGAGCTACAGTGGCTTTACAAGTGAGACTGGCGTAGAAACCATCGATTCACTGTTGACAGCTGGCGGCTTGATGAACATGATGTATTCTATTTCTCTTACGATTTTGGCTATGATGTTTGGCGGTATCATGGAAAAAACGGGTCAACTCGAAGTCATCGTAGAAAAACTTGTTAAAGGGGTTAAAACTGCGCAAGGTCTGATCATCTTAACGATTGCAACTTGTCTTGGCAGCAACATGACAATGCCAGAGCAGTACATTGCCATCGTACTTCCTGGACGTATGTATGCCAACACGTACCGTGAAATGGGCCTACATCCAAAAACGCTTTCAAACGCACTCGAATCATCAGGTACACTTTTATCTGCACTGGTTCCTTGGAATACATGTGGTGTATTTTTATTAGGTGTCCTTGGCGTTAAAACGCTGGATTACTTACCATACGCTGTCTTCAACTACACCATGCCTTTAGTCGTTATCGCTATGAGCTTCATGGGCTGGACGGTTGCTAAGATCAGTGATGATCCATCTACGGTGAACTATAATAAAACAGACGCATCACACGATGTAACATCAGTGCCTGCAGAAGCAATGGCATAGTCCACTTTTGTAAAAAGACATTAAATTTGATATAATAAATGAGGAATTGGGCGCTGTTCCAATTCCTCTATTTCTTTTTTGAACTGGAGTTGTGATGAAAAAAAGACAGTTGATATGGCCAATACTTTTCAGTGCACTTTGTGTGCTGCTTATTAATCAATATACGAAACTCATGTACGATGTGACCCTCATTTCTTATATAAATTTGTCATTGCCCCTCACAGAAGAGGAAGTAAATTATAAAGAAAGTCGCGAGGTTTTTGTGCATGGTGGCAATATTTACGAACCACCACTCGGTATCTATGAACCTGAAACGGGTCAACATTTAGGGCTTGTCGTGGATTACATCAACGCACTCTCAATCCCCATGGAAGTGCCAATCATTTCGAAACCCATGGTATGGAATGATGCTTTGTTATCGCTCGCTCAAGGCAAAACTGATTTTTGTGATTTGATCCCTTCGGAGCAACGTGCAGATTTATTTGATTTTTCAAACCCACTTTATCAAATTAGAGGCCTTGTGGTTTTAAAAGCGGACAACACAGCGATAAAAACAGTTGATGATCTTGAAAATAAAAGGGTCGCAGCCCCCAAAGGCGATTACTCGATCGAGGCTTTAACTTCGAAAGTAGATCATGTGACGCTTGTTGAAGTATCAAATCTCGGTGAAGCTTTGAAACTACTCGATCAAGGCAGTGTCGATGCGGTGATTGGCGACGAGCCTGTAATCTGGTATTTGATTAAAGAATTGTCCATAGTCCATCAATATAAAATTCTGGATACACCGCTCTATGATGAACCGGTAGTCATAGCTGTTCCCAAGGGTGAAACGAGCCTACTAAAGCTCGTGAACCGAAGCATTTTAGTTTTGAGAAGCAATGGGACACTGGATCAAATCAATGAAAAATGGCGTGCTTATGCACCACTATTGACTTCGAACAAGACAGCTGAAAAGTGGCGTCTTATCTTTGCGATGACTGGAAGCGGGATGGCTCTCATTTTAAGCGCGTTTCTAATGCTCAATCGCAAGCTCAAACATATAATAGAAGAAAAAACAGCTAATTTACAATTCACATTTGATAGCTTAGATCGTTTTGCAGTGGTTTTAAGTGATCAAGGCTTGATTCTCAATGCGAATCGCGCCATTTTGACGTATCTTGGTATGGAGAAAAATCAATTGATTGGCACACATTGTTCAAACATAGAGATCATCAAAAATGCGTTGGATGCATTAGGTGAACATGATGTTGCGACGCTAAATCATATAGGCCGTTTTTATGAGGTAAAAAGTATGGAGCACAAACTACTCACGCTTCAGGATCTCACGTTTGAAAAAACAAAAGAACGCCAGCTGATTCAAAGCAATCGGATGGAAGCGATTGGACAACTCGCAACAGGTGTGGCGCATGAACTTCGAAATCCACTCGGCGTCATACGCAACTCCACTTACTTGCTTGAAGACGTCGGCGATCAAGATGGGGCGATTCGCGATAAAGGTATCGGTGCAATCAATCGCGCAGTCAATCGTGCAAGCAACATCATCGATAACCTATTAAACTTTTCAAGACTTTCATCGAGTCAAGAAGTCACGTTTTTATTAAGGCCAGTCCTAGAAGAACTCGTAGAATTTTACGCCTCTACAAAAGTGTACGAGGCGATTGATTTTCAAGTGGTGTGTCCTGATAGACTTCAAATTACAATGAGTGAAGAAGCCTTTAGGCATATACTGAACAATCTGATTGCCAATGCATGTGACGCAATCGTGGGCGCTGGTAAAATAACCATTCTCGTAGAAACAGGCCATGACTCATATGGTAAGGCCTTTTCTAAAATAAGCGTACAAGACACGGGAAAAGGGATATCTAGCGATGAAAAAGATAAAATTTTTGAACCTTTCTTTACGACAAAGGCACCAGGTAAAGGTACTGGGCTTGGTCTTTATATCGTGTATTCGGAACTCATGGCTATTGGAGGAACGATAGACGTACACAGCGAACTTGGTATTGGAACGACATTTGTCATAACCTTGGCAACTCAGATAGAGGAGGTATAATTCATGAGACAGACGTTGAAAGTGTTGATTATAGATGATGATGAGGAATTTAGAGAATTGCTCAGTCTTATATTACAGAGAAAGGGATATAAGGTAGAAAGCGCTGAATCAGGAGAAAAAGGCATCGACATGATTCGAAAACAAAACTACGATATTGTGCTCACGGATATGCGTATGTCTGGACTCTCGGGAATAGGTGTTTTAAAGGCGATCCAAGAATTACATCCCACAGACTATTTAAGACCAGACTGTATTATGATAACCGGGTATGGCAGCATCGACAATGCCGTTGAAGCGATACGAAATGGTGCATTTTCCTACTTTATCAAATCGAGAGATCCTGAAGAGTTGCTATTTGAAATAGAAAAAATCAAAAAAATGCGTCTGTTGCATCGTGAAAATGTCGCGCTTAAAACGGAACATGCCTCATCGGGTTACATGTTAAAATCCTTAAGTCCCAAATTTCTAAAAGTGCTCCATGCTGCGCACAAAGTAGCACAGACAGAAGTCAATGTACTTATCTTAGGTGAGTCAGGTGTTGGAAAAGAGGTGCTTGCGCGATATATCCATCAAAGCTCACAACGCAGTGAGGGGATTTTTATGCCTGTAAATTGCTATGCGTTTTCTGAGACCATGATTGAAGCTGAGCTATATGGTCATGAAAAAGGTGCTTTCACAGGGGCAAATGAGCTGCGTATCGGTCGATTTGAAGCGGCTGACAATGGCACTTTATTTCTGGATGAAATCGGCGAGATGCCACTAAGTTCCCAAATCAAGCTGTTAAGAAATATTGAGAACAAGGAAATTGAACGTATTGGCAGCAATAAAACGATACGAACCGATTTTCGTCTAATCTGTGCGACGAATAAAGATTTGAAAAACGCTATTGAAGCACGTACTTTTAGAGAGGACCTCTATTATCGCATCAATACTATCGTTTTAGTCATTCCACCTCTAAGAGAAAGAAAGGAAGACTTGCCACTCATGATTCAGCATTTTTTAGAGGTGATCAATAAAGATATGAAGACGCGTATCACTGGGCTCGATGATGAGGTCATGCAAGTTCTCATACAGTATGATTATCCTGGCAATGTCAGAGAGCTGAAGAATGTCATAGAAAGATTGCTCGTCTTTTCAGAAGGACCAATCATCACCATGGACGATTTGTTGGCTCACCCAGTGATTCCTATCGGCAGCTCGCCGATCATGAGTAGCGACACGATGCCTGAAGACCAATCGCTCAAAGCCGTCAGAAACAAGGTGGAACGCGAGCATATTGAGGCTGTGTATAGGCAAATGCACGGCAATATAGAGTTGACAGCTAAAATTTTGGACATCAGTCCAAGACAAGTTTATAACAAGCTCAATGCATTTAAAAACAACTGAAAAAAATGCTGACAAAATAGTCATGCTTTAATAAATAGTGGGTATAAATCCTCAACAATAGCTTATTGGGAGGCATAAATGAGATATAAAGTTATCGGTTTGTTCGTGGCACTGTTCATAGTGATATCCACCTCCTATACATATGCCGAGCATTTGATCAGAGCGGGCACAACGCCAACGTTTGAGAACCTCGATAGAAGCGCTGGCTTATCCAACTTGTCAGTATCGAGTATCATACAGGACAAGGATGGGTTTATTTGGTTTGCGACACAAGGCGGTCTCAATCGTTATGATGGTAGAACTTTCAAAGTATATTCAAATGATCCTTTTGATGCACAGCGCCTCATACACAACTTGATTCAGACGATGGCCTATGATGAGGAACACCATGAGCTTTGGATTGGCACCTATCAAGGCATTTCAAGATACGATATCGCAAATGACGTCTTTATAAACTATTCTGTGGATAAGGATGGCTTATCAAACGCAGTCGTCGTGACTTTTGAAAAAGATGATCAAGGCAATATGTGGGTAGGCACGCTTGATGGACTGAACAAAATCGATATTAAAACGGGTGTTATCAAAAAGTATGAAGTGCCAGGAAAAGTGGTGCGTGATCTCAATTGGGATTCACAAGGAAAACTTTGGATAGGCAGTTATGAAGGGCTACTATACTTTGACGAAGCTTCAGATGCTGTCAAGCCATCAGGATACAAGCTGCCAGCCAAGTCCGTCATGGTGATCAATGAATTTGAACCAGGCGTTTTATCACTTGGCATTTGGGACGGTGGCATCGTCACAATCAATCTTGCAACTGGTGCGATCAATAAGCAGTCATTTGCCGACAATCGCGTATATAGCTATATCAAAACAGAAGATGGTACGCAGTGGATCGGCACATGGGGCGGTGGCCTCTATGCCATCGAAGAAAATGGGGATAAACACCATTTTATTGGTAGCGGCGATTTAAACGAACTGTCGCATCCCATCGTCTACTCCATGATGCAAGATACATCTGGCATCCTCTGGATTGGAACAAATGGGGGCGGTATCTGCAAAGTGAACCCACTTAAACGCAACTATGTCATATACAAACATGAAACAGATGATATCGACTCGATGAGCGCAGGTAAGATCAACGCCATAGAAAAGGATTTAGCTGGCAATCTCTGGGTGGCCGTATACAATGAAGGACTCGATAGAATTTCACCAGATGGACGTATCACAAAATACAAATATGCCTTAGATATGCCGGGTGCTTTGACAAATCCGAATGTCGTAGCTATAACAAAACGCGACAATGGGGACTTGATTTTTGCTGTGGGATCTGATGTCATGTCCTACAACGAGGAGAAAGCTACATTTGAGACGCTGATTGCACTCGATTCAGA
This sequence comes from Acidaminobacteraceae bacterium, assembly GCA_942493125.1. GTDB lineage: Bacteria > Bacillota > Clostridia > Peptostreptococcales > Acidaminobacteraceae > Fusibacter_C. Next base: position 2,794,780 of record OW818667.1, read on the forward strand.
TGTAATCATCTATGAGCTGGAGAACGTTGATGAAAAACTTTGGATTGGTACTTACGGACATGGTATTTACAGATACGATTGGGAAACGGGTGAAAAAAGAGCAGTATAATTATAGCGATGATGACGATTCGGGATTTCAAATATCCGATAACCTCGTTTACGATATCGACTTAGACAGTAAGGGTAGATTATGGGTAGCGACGAACAACGGTCTCAATCTCAAGGTAAGCGAATCAGAACCGTTTCAGATTTACAGATCCGTTCCTGGCGATTTTAGCCAGCTAGCAACCAACACCATAAGAACAATTTTTGAAGATTCAAAAGGTAGAATCTGGTTTGGTTCAGTAGGGGGCGGATTATCTTATTACAATGAAGATGGCACTTTCACCACCTATCTTGAGAAAGACGGCATGCCAAGTAACGTCGTGCTTAGCATCCTCGAAGGCGATGATGGGAGAATTTGGGCAGCGACGCACAATGGACTAGCCATACTCACGCCTGAGACGGGTGATCTATTCAATCTCACCCCAGATGATGGGATCGGGGGTTATGAATTCAACCCTGGACACTATCGGGATGCCTCTGGAACTTTATATTTTGGTGGTCTACACGGCATCACGGCTATTCCAGGTAATATAAGTGAAGGCGTTTCCATTTCTCCAAAAGTATATATTACCACTGTTGATGTCTTTCAAAAGCCATATGCGACCTATTCTCCATACTACAATGGTCAGCATTTGTCTTTTGAAGAGGATGAGACTTTTTTAAGTTTCAAATTCGTGGCGCTTGACTATGATTCACCGGAAAAAATACGCTTCACATATAGGTTGAAAGGATTCGATGAAGATTGGATTCATTCTGGTATGATAGATAAGGCAACCTATTCAAAACTGTCATCTGGCTATTATACACTTGAAGTTTATGCTGAAACGGCGCGCGGCGTCCGTTCAGAGGTGTCCAGACTTACCTTTGAGATCGATGTGCCTTGGTATCGCACGACGACAATGTACTCAGTATACACATTGCTTATTATCATCATTTTATACGGGATCTATAAAATATGGCAGGGTCAAAGAATCAAAAGGATGAATGAAGCATTGGCCATCGTCAATTCAAAGCTCGAGGATGCCAACGTCAAGCTGGAAGCGCTGTCCACTATAGACCCGCTTACAGGTGTCTACAATAGAAGGTATCTCGCAACGCGGTTGGCTGAGGAAATACAACTCGCGATACGCAGTGAAATCCATCTTTCTGCCATCATGCTAGATCTCGACAGTTTTAAAGAAATCAACGATGTCCATGGCCATGTTTTCGGCGATGACTATCTCGCCGCGGTGGGCAACACCATAAGGAGTACTCTACCAAGAAGTACAGACTACGCGGTTAGGTATGGCGGCGATGAGTTCATGATTGTTTTATTTGATACAGATGAACATGGTGCAAAGGTTGTCGCAGAAAACATCAGACACAATATTAGTGAGATAACGCTTGAAGACACTTATTTGAAGCTTATCAGAAAGACGACTTGCAGCATGGGTGTCTACAGCTTGATACCTAGAGTGGGGGATGATGTGAACTTGATTGCCAAGCGCGCTGATGAAGCGCTTTATCAAGCCAAGCACGAAGGAAAGAATCGCATCGTCGTGAATCAGGGACGAAATAGTAGCGACAGGGTTATCGATGAGACAAACGATGAACTTAACAATTAGATGAAAATAAAAAATAAAGCCTCCTGTTACACCCGAATACATGGTGTAATAGGAGGCTTTAACCTGCTACTTTGTTGCCTTCTAAAACATAAGCATCCAATATCATGAACAAATGATTTGGAATTTTAAGCACGGTGTCGGGATTAATATCAACAATCTGAGCTTCCGTTAAATGCGTCCATCCAACCATAACACTATACATGTTTGCTGCTTTAGCAGCTAGTATGTCACCTATCGTATCTCCAATATATAGGCACTGTTGTGGCTCGCAACCAAAATAGTCCATGACGCGAATCAATCCTTCAGGAGAAGGTTTGACGGCATTCACGTCATTTCGTGAGATGATGATATCAAATTGATTGTTAAGTCCCAAATGTCTGAGACCGTGTTCAATTGTTGGTAGGCTGTTATTGCTTACAATCGCTAGTTGATAACCAAGCAGCTTCAGATGGTTAATCAATTCTATAACACCAGGAAATGCTCGTGTTTTTGCATTGTGATTGTGGATATACCAAATCTTAAATTGTTCCGTTAAAATATCAGCTTTATCAAAATGAATAAAGGCCATTTGATCCTCTAAAGTTTTACCAGTCATTTCTGACAATTCAGCCTTAGTAATCATTTTTCCTCGATACTTTTGTGAAAAGTAATTCAGACCTTCTTCAATCAATAGATTGGTGTCGATAATGGTGCCATCGAAATCGAAAATAATCGTGTTAATTTTGCTGTTGTTATTTTTTTTCACCTAAAACCTCCTGTCTAAAATGGCTCTATAGACAGAATAGCATCAGAATGTAATGACTGAATTAAGTGACGTTTAAGTTTATGTGAAATTTTAGAATAACAAAGTCAACAGAAGGTACATAATAGCGCTGCAGGCAAAACCGATACCGATTCGCACAGCGTCACTTCTTATAAAGGGCTTACGGGCAAATCGCGTAAACAAAAATCCAATCAAAACAGTCATCAAGATTGGGATCAATATATAGACGACAATCATCCCAAGACTGATCAGCGACATAAATTTCAAGAGCATCATCAAGTTGAGCCCGCCGCCTAACCCGTAAAGATAATGCTGATTCATAGCTTTTCTGATACGAGACACAAGCTTAGCGACATCTGGCGCCTCTTCAGAAGCTTCAAATTGATCATATGCTTCGGACGCCAAGTCATAGGCTTTGCCATATTTTCTTTCATCAAACGCCGTTTCAGCTTCACTGACGAGCGTTTTTACGATGCGCAAAAATGGATTGTCTGGCGCTGCATACCGCATGTTATGTGTATCAACCATAAATTCATAAATCTCTTGTTCAAAGGTATATCTAATGACGACAGAATCCGCTTCGAAGTAAGTGACGCGCTGCCGTGTGATGCGTTCGCTAGGTTTCTTAGGTAAATTGAGCTTGAAAAATTCATAGGTGCGATTGACTCTGTCATATTTGGTCATGTAGGCTTCTGGCGCGAAAGCGGTATAATCGTTGGATTCGATGCCACCTTCATAAGTATGGTCAAACAGCAAAGCATCAGAAATTTTACTCGTATTGAACCTAAAAGGATATTCGGTGAATCGTCTTGTAAGCTCTGGCGGTACGAAGACGAGCGAGTCTTCTGTTTTAATGAATTTCTGCTTGGTGATCAAGGTGCTCATGAGTATTTTCTTGCCTGCACAGACCTCACAGGATAGCGTTCCGAACCCTCTGCAGACGTCACAGTTGCTTTTGCCCTCACCACCACAATACGTACAGGTTACAGAACCATCGCGACAGTTCGTGCAGGGCATCATTCCCTTGCCGCCACAAACGATACATGGTTCAGTGATCTGCATGGATTTTTGGTGCACTTCGCCATCATCGGTCATCCACTCTCTGACTTTTTCGGAGCCAATTGAACCTTTGCCCTCGCAGATGGTGCAAACTTCGAGACCTGTCCCTTCACATTTCTTGCACATCAAAGCGCCAGTACCAGAGCAATGTATGCATGTTTTGCTTCCTGTAGCATCGCATATCTGACAGTTGGTCACGCCTGTGCCACGACAATTGTGACAATCGACGATACGCGTTGCATGGGGAACGTCTTTGACATAGGTCGCCTCTAAAAAATCGATTGGTGCATTCTCCATCTGAATATTCCAGACATCGACATCCTCTGGAAATTCGTACTTGAGATAGGGATCTTCGGTTTCTCCACCCACTGCTTTTAGAGATGGGTATACGACGCGCTGCTCTGTAAGTGTATCTAGATGTAAATAGCCAATGGGATATCGGTCGATGCTTATGACCTGAATTTTTTCTTTTAAAGCGGCAAACGTTCTTGGGTTGATGCCACCGGACCAACCGTCCAGATATTTATCAAGATCTTTAAGTGACTCATTGGGATCCATGCAGCGCCTCCGATTTGTGACTGATTAAGTTCAATCTACCACAAAAACGCCATTTTGGATACCGCCTGTTTGGTCGATGGCATACCCAGCATCTATAAACTGCATCGTAGCCTCGTCAACCGTCATGCCCTTATTTAATGCTAATAACATCCCGTCTATACCAATAGTGCCTTCGGCCGTGACGAATTCATAACTGTCCTCACTCATCGCGATAAACGCCAAAGTGTTGGTTTTGTTCTCATTTCCGCCATAATCAAGATCGTTCGCCACTTGATATAGGCATATAAAAGACCCGTTATCTGAACGGATAAACTCAGTTTTAGTTCGAGTAAACGTTTTATCATCTCGCTGCATTGAATCCTCCATGTAAAAGTATCCTTTGCTAGCATCAAATAGTCCTGTAATGATATTGCGATCGCCAGCTTTGTCATTTGACACAATACCATCCACATCGCGAATTAAATCATGGCCGAACTCTGCCACGTCGCCAGATTTATTGTAATAGCCCTCAGTACCTCCAAAACCGATATTGCCACTGAACTCGCCATCGACGTTATCGAGATCGAGCATGGTGTAAAAAATCGCATTGGCAAGTGGCAACCCAACCATGACAAGTGGCATGATCGGCATGCCTGTATAGTCGTTGATGATCGGTTCATGGTTAGAATAAAGGTCATTCCATGCATCGGAGTAGTCAGTCAAGTTGTCGATTTTCCCAACAGATACGAGACTATTGTCCGCACCAGCCAAAGGGACATTTTCAGTTTCGACAACCACTTCGTTGGCTTCTATTGTATCTGTATCGGCATTGTCTATAGCATTCTCGTCAGTATTCGTTAAAGGATCATCTGCATTGCCAATGTCACCGATATTGGTTCCGCAGGCCGTTAGCGGAAAAGCAAATAGAAGCACGATGGCAGTTATCCAAACCCATCTTTTTATCATAAGAATCCTCCTTGTCACGCACATATCTATGAACTAAATAGCATTCCATCCTTATTTTTACCCTGTTTTTTGGTGTCATGCGTGACAAAAGGCAGAATACAAAAAGCAAAAGTCTTTTATAAAAGACAAATTCAATGAAAAATGCATAAAAGTCTTTTATAAAAGACAAAATCTAAGAAAATTGAATAAAAGTCATTTATAAAAGACAAATATATGATATTCAAAAAATGGTGATTTCGATGGATTTAGTAAATCGATCTAGAAATGGTGTGATTCACAAAAATATCATTGATTTTCTGCTCGAGGATGAGTAAATAAGGTACTCCAGACCTGACAATCTGATAAGGACTGAATCCTGTACTGTACTGGATTCAGTCCTTCAATGGATGCAATCATGTCAAAACTCAAAGCGTCCGATGAGCACTTCATTTTCAGTCAGGTGCTCGCAACGCTTATCGATTGCCTCGAACTCTGCCGCGAACGAAGCTTTGAAAGCTTTGAAAGCAGCTTCTGACTCCCACATATCAATAGTGGTATAGACGTAAGCTTCATCTAAATCTTTGACTAAAAGAGTCTGCAAGTAGCCGACCCCTTGCTTGAACAACTGGACCCAGTCACCATCGGGTCCATAAATCTGTTGAAATTCGGCTTCTTTGTCTGGTCGTACACGAAATTTCCATATATACAGATATGACTTTTCAGGGTTTTCAGGAAGGTTATTTGTCATAGATTGTCTCCTTTCATCATTTCACAAAACTTGTATGGGTTAAATCCGCATCCACTTTGATGCCATAAATGGGATATTGTCATCACAGACTAACAGAAAAATTTGTGCTTAACACAAACACTGTTAACTAAAACTCAATGTTATCCAAGCACAATCCGCTTGGTTGCAATGTTCTCCAGAAACGCCTGATCATGCTCGACGAAGAGCATGGTCGGTTGATAATTCAGGAGCATGTCTTCAATCTGGATTCTCGAGAGAATGTCCACGTAGTTTAGCGGTTCATCCCAGATATAGACATGTGCACGCTCACAAATGCTGCTTGCCATGAGGACTTTTTTCTTTTGTCCTTCGCTGTAGCGTGACAGGTCCTTTTCAAACTGGATTGGACCAAGGTCGAGCTTCGAGAGCATGGATTTGAGAAGTACTACGTCGACGCCATGTTCTTTGGCATAATCGTCTAAGGAACCAGACAAGCCACTTGTATCTTGCGACACATAAGAGACAATCAAGTTTCTGGAAGGTCTAATGCTGCCACTCGTGAGGCAGGCTTCTGTGGAGGTGCTGCGGATGGCATTTAACACGGACTTTAGTAACGTGGATTTTCCCGTGCCATTGCCGCCGACCACTGCGATGCGGTCGCCTTGTTCAAGTGTAAAGTTCAGATCCTCAAACATCACGCGCTCATCATAGGCAGCGGTCAAATCTTCGACGCGAAGCAATACGTCAGCGGGATGTACCTCGTGTTTGATTTCAAGGGCATCCGCCTGTTCAATATCTTTGAGTAGTTTCTTCTTATCTTCCACGGCGTTTTCACGTCTTTGATGGATGGCTTTTGCGCGCTTCATCATCTTTGCGGCTTTATGGCCCACAAAGCCACGATCGGGAACGCCTCCTCCAAACTTGCTCTTTTCAGTCAACGCCGACCAGCCTGCAGTCCGCTTTGCCGCCACACCGAGTCTGTCGATCTCTTTTAATAGCTTCTCATTTTCTGCCAGTTCAAACTGATCTTGATAAGCTTTATTGTGCATCCATGAGGAAAACGTGCCCTTTTGGATGTCGATGTGCGTCTTGTTGATAGAGAGCACGTGATCGATGCAGTGGTCGAGGAAGAGGCGGTCATGCGATACGAGGATGTAGCCCTTCTTGCGTTTCAAATAGTTGGCGACGCAGGTTCTGCCTTCAAGATCAAGGTGATTTGTCGGCTCGTCGATGAGAAGAAAGTTGTTTTCCTTCAGAAAGAGGACCGCTAAAAGAACCTTGGTGCGTTCGCCTTGGCTCAGCGTATCAAAGGGTCTATCGAGAACGTCGGCGTCCAAATCGAGGAGCGACAGTTCTTTACAGATGGCCCAATATTCATACGGTGGGTAGATGTCAGCCACGATCTCAAGACCGGTTCGATTGAGCGATGTCACCGGAAATGGAAAGTAGTCGAAGTGCACAGAGGCATTGATGGTGCCTTGATACGTATATGCGCCCATAAGGAGCTTTAAAAACGTCGTTTTACCGCGGCCGTTTCGACCTGTGAAGCCGAGCTTCCAGTCCGTATCGATTTGAAAGGATACATTTTCGAATACGTAGTCGTAACTGCCGTCATAGGCAAACGATAAATTTGTTATTTTGATTTGCGACATGGTTTACCTCCAAAAAATAATATAGGATGCAAGAAAGTCTCTTGCACCCCAAAAATGGCTGATAAACGTATATTGTCCTATAAACAATCCACGAAACTATAGTCAAATGAGCAGAACCTCTTTCTTGCCGAGTACGACCAAAAAACGTGCGATCCATCTGGAAGCACATGCCGACTCTATAAAGTTGCTTAGCAAGAATGTTTGCTCATTTTCTCATCTCCAATCTGTTTAATTGTTCAAGAATAGGTTACCATAGGCGCGAAATGGTTGTCAAGTAGTTTTGCTTTACAGTTAAATGTTGCCTCTAAAATGGGTGTATCACCATTTATCGAAGTGAACTTTTTCAGCTTTATATCGATCTACAAAAACATTACTTTGTCCGTCTGGATATCCGACTGCAATCATCGCAAAAGGCTTGATATGACTTGGTAATGCATATAACTTACCAACAGCTTCCGTGACGACCTCTGAGTTAGCAACGCCGAACCATACGCCACCAAGTTCAAGTTCAGTTGCTTCAAGTAACAAGTTTTCTGCAGCTGCACTCATATCTTGTTGCCATGCCGTCGGCACTATGAGAGCATTCTCATTTGCAACAAGTATAAACGTTACCCCAGAAGTTGCTACTGGCTTAGAATAAGGCGATACCTCTGAAAGTTTTTCAAGTGCGGCTTTATCCTGAATAACAATAAATTCCCACGGTTGTTGATTTGCAGCAGATGGCGCTTGCATGGCTGCTCTAAGCAGCTTTTCTATCTTTTCAGGTTCTACAGATTGATCTTTGAATTTTCGGATACTTCTGCGATTAAAAATAGCGTTCATATATTACCTCTCATAATTAAATTATTGACCAAGTTTCTCCAATAGCTTATTGCTGATACTGATAAATTGTTGTGTTTCTTCCTTTGATAAAATACCGTCATATAAATGGTGAAGTGAATTCCACGCATTTATAATATCGCCTTGTAGCTCTTTTCCTTGCAAAGTTGTACGCACGAATACGTTTTTCCCTTCTGCCCGTTTGACAACATGACCACTAGATTCCAGCTTCTCAATAAATCGCGTGATCGTAGAGGGAGTGAGCGTTAAACGCTCTCCAAGTTCTTTCTGTTGCATCTCATCGGTTAGGTTTAAAATGTAAAGCAGCATGGCATGACTTGGAGACAAACCAATCGGTTTGAATGCGTCTTCACCGATTTTGCTGAATTCTCTTGACAGTTTTGTAGCGGAAAAAAATAAACACGTATTCAATCTACAGCTTTGTTCTTGATCTTTGCAGTCCTTTTTCATAGGTCACTCCGTTCATTTGTATATACAACTATAACAGTGCTAATTTTATTCGTCAATAGAGTCGCAAAATAGTTCTTAGTTTATTAACAATTCCTAGTTATTATGATTTAACAATACATGTAAAGCAAAAACTATTACCTTCGATAATATGATTACGCGAAATAATAACTGTAGTATACTATATTAAAACGACTTAGAATCACTAACAAGTGAGTTGTATCTATTCTTAAAACATACACTATAGACCTAGAGGTTGAAAATGGCAAATGAAAATACATTAACACTGATAAATAGAATACCAGGCGTCGTAGAAGTCATCACACGTCTGACGACAATGGAAACCTTATACCAACACTACAAGCCTGTAGAAATCGAAAGCTACTGCAGCGCATGTCCAAACTATGGACGCATTTGGTCGTGTCCGCCGTTTGACTTTGATGCGAACTCATACCTCGCGCCATATGCGCACGTTCTCATCATAGGCGTGAAGACTATTGACTTTGAAGTAACTCGGCGACGCTTTGGGGATATACTTAAAGGGATCTCTGAACCTAAGGAAATTGAAGGAATTGAGGAAATTGAAGTACTCATCGCAGGCAACTGTTACCATTGCGAGATATGCACTAAAACCATCGGCGAATCGTGTATCATAAAGGAAGGACCAAAGTATTCACTGGAGGCACTTGGTTTCCACGTGGGCGATATTTGCGAACACATACTGGATGCTCCGCTGGATTGGTCGGGTAGCGATGGGACGTATATGACCGTCGGCGCAATCCTTTCAAATTCTAAAGAAATGCTGGAGGCACTATTATGAATCTCACTGTAAATCAAAATAAACCTGATGCTGAAATAGATACTTTGAAAACTGATTTGAAAATTGCACCACTGAAGCTGAGGTTCAAAGCGCTCTTCATTGATTATTTATGTATTGTTGCCTATTTGGCCTTGCTGATGGGTATTGCTATGGCGTGCTACAAGCTTTTCTTCGGTGAAGTCCCAGCATTTACAGCTTTGCAAAGCCAACTGGTCGCTTTCTTCACGTCGGTGTTGCCTGTGATGGGGTGGTTTTCATTTGTGGAATCAAGAAATGACTTTGCGTCGTTAGGCAAACGAAAAATGGGTATACAGGTGAAATACGTCAAGTTTGGCAAAAATCCGCTTGCGAGCAGCATCCTCAGAAATGTGCTCAAATTCCTCCCGTGGCAACTCGCCCACATGGCAGTTATCGGAGGTATCTATGACGGATTCGGGTCACCGAACTTATTGATCGTCACGCTTGTCTTGCCAGTGATCTATGTTGTGATGGTCATATTGCGAAAAGACCACAGGCACATCGCGGATATCGTGTCGGGGAGTTATGTGGTACGGAGTTAAACATATTCAATTTCAAATAAAGCGGCCAATCTGGAGTTGAATTCCATATTAGCCGTCGAAATAAGGATTTATGCGATAGTTTGTTAAAGGAAGAAAGGAATATAGATTATGAATGAAAAACAAAGGCGCATTTTAATGACTGTAGGCGGCGTATTGATATGTGGCTTCAGCGTAGGACTATTCAATTTCTCACTATTTGGGATGGACCCTTTTCAAGTGTTCGCACATGGGGTGTGGGCGCGTACACCGATAGGTTATGGCACGTTTTATATGTTATTGAATCTCGTGATGTTGGTTGCGATCTACTTTATTGATCGTAAGAAGATCGGACTTGGCACAATGATCAATATCTTTCTGCTCGGCTATGTGGTCCAGTATTCATCTTGGTTTTTCGATATGCTCATCCCAGATCCGACCATTTTCATAAGAAGCTTGGCGCTGGGCGTCGGGATATTGGTGATCAGTTTTGGCGCAGCCATCTATTTTACTGGTGATATGGGTGTGTCAACCTATGATGCGGTGGCACTTGTAATGGCAGAGAAGAAGATCGCAAAGTTTCAATATTGTCGCATTGGCACCGATCTCATCTGTACGGTGATCGGGTTCATGCTTGGCGCAACGGTTGGTGTGGGGACGCTGGTGACTGCATTTTTCATGGGTCCGATCATCGCGTTTTTTAGAAAGACTGTTGCGGAACCATTTCGATATGGAAAGAATAGAGGCGTAATATGAAAGTCATCGTTATCTTGATATGTGTATTAAGTTTAATGCTATTATCAGGATGCAATAAATCTGAAAATCCCGATTCTCAAAATGAACAAGAGAACCTCACACCTTCACAGTTTGAATCAATCAATGACTTTGAAGGTGTATCGATGAAGGTCGTAGATGATTCAGCATCTTCGACTGGACTTACGGTAATTTTTGATAATGATTCTGATAAGTCATGTATTTATGGATCATACTACTTGTTGGAAAAGAAAATCTCTGATAAGTGGTATGAAGTGCCCGTTTTTTTTGAGGGCGATTATGGCTTTGATGCAGTAGGATTTCCACTTGATCCGTCTCAAACAAGCGAATGGCCTGTTGAATGGGAATGGCTGTATGGGATTTTAGATACAGGAGATTATCGCATCGTTAAGGATATATTGGATTTTAGAGGCACAGGCGATTTTGATACGTATTTTTTAGCGGCCGAGTTTTCGGTTGAGTTGAAGTAAATATATGCAACACGTCAGAAACCCGTATAAATACGGGTTTCTTTGTTCGTGTATGAGTGATATTGTTGAATGAGGTGACACATAAATTTTGAAGGAGACATTGACGATATGACAGAAACGTTCACTCAAAAAATGACTCAAACCTTAGTAACACTAATGCTACTAATGTCTTTTATGGTTGGTTCAACAGATACACTAAGCTTTGCTTTCGAATATTCACCTACAGTTTCATCTTCGACTTCATCTGCGCCAGTGCTTGCCAGTGATGAAATCGAATTTCTAGAATCGTTATCCAAGTGTATTAAACATTCAACGCCACTTGTGATCGATGATGGCGCTGAAAATGAGCCTTTCAATGCGTTTGCCTCGCAGTATCAAGGGAACCTGTTGGTCGAATCTCAGAAGAATAACGCAAACACTGATGCAGATGCAAACTCGGACTCAGTTTCAACAAATCAAATAATCCTAGTCACGGACACTTCAGACAAAAGACTTCTCGCAATGGCTGCACATGTAAGCAGCATTGAGGGATCCACATTAATCGTGCAAGATTCGTCAACGTCAAGTAGTAGCCCCAATGATAACCCCACTGATAGCTTCACCGAGAGCCAAACAGATAGGCTAAACGCCGCGGATCAAATAATCGTCATAGGCACAAACACGCTTGGTTCTGCAATAGAAGTGGCAGAAAACTATGTTACATATGAAGAGGTAAGAAAATGGTACGAGGACGCAGTCGGCGACACAGTCCTCGATGTGTATGTGGAATCGGACGCGCTTTATATTGCTGGCGTATACTTAGCCGCACTAAGGGAGGGGCGACTCATCTTTGATGATGACGCACTGCGTCCGTCGGAGCAAACCCGCTATTTTGCTTGGGTTGTTTCACAAGGCGATTTCACAGTTGAGAAGCTTGAAGCACTGCAACAAAAATTGGACACAGATGGCGATGGGCACATGGATGTCAGTCTAGGCATTATTACCGGGAAAAATGCCCAACAAGCCAATTTGCTCGTAGCCAGGAGCTTTTTCTACGCACAGATGGCTAAGAAAAATCAGGTCACAGCCATAAATGCCGAAAGTGCGGACAACTATGAAAGTGACACGTTTGATGACTGGACCTATGTCCTGGCCGAGGGCAAAGAAGCAAATAAGGAAGAAGTCGTCAAGCAGTTGGGCGAAAGTTCCTATATCAAGCTGTGTGGCCATGGCATGCCGAAAAGCTTTCTACTTGGCGATGGTAGTCATTTGAATGGCAAAGATTTTCCCACGTTCTATTCCGCCGTCCTCATCTTTGAAGCCTGCTATACGGGAGGATTCAATGAACAGGGCAGCATGGCACTGGACGCAATCGAAAAAGGGGCTGTTGCCTATGTAGGGTCTGTGAAAAATGGCGGCGTGACCAATCCATTGCGCGACGGCATCAGCTCACATTTCTTGACGACACAGGACGTCACGATTGGCGATTTCGTGAGCTTCCACAATTATGGCATCAAAGAAAATGTTGAAAACTTCGAGCGCGCCATACTGATCGGCGATCCAATGTGGCATGCATTTGAGCGTGCGTGCGACTGGCAAAACCTCGCGTATCATGTGGATTTGCCCACAGGTGATCTCTTCAAAGTGCTCGTGCCGATATCAATAAATGAGACCCTTCAAATCAAAGGCTTTGACGTGTGGCGCATAAGTGGCCGCCGTATCGTATTTGTAGAAAGTGAAGGACCCAAAGCCATTATTGACCTCGAGAAAGGACTTTCATTGACACAGCTTCTAGATAAAGCATCAAATCGCCTATACACAGCATATCAGTTCGTGTTTGGCGAGTTGATGGCGTTTGGTTTGCTATTGATAGTATTTACGGCCGCGCTCCTATTCGCCTACGGGTTTATCCTCAAAACTGAAAAGTGCATGGACAAGGCGCGCATCATAAGGCTCATCGTATATGTGGGGATCCTGATCCTATTTGAGCATTATTTTATGGAAATGAAATTCGTGCTGTCCAAAACCATCGTCTACACCATGATCATCGATGTTATCCTAGAATCTCGCAATCGCATCTATGGGATACTGGCCATAGATGGTCTATTTGTAGTGATAATGTGCTTGATGCTTATGATACTTAAGGTGGGATCCGCTATGTATATAACATTACTAGTGGGGATATTTGGATTTACAGTGATGATCTGTTTGATCATGACTGGGGAGTATTTGATAGCGTGGGCATTAAAGAGTAGAGGTAAAGCCCAGAATGTTGAGCAAAGTTAAGTGAGATGATGCACTATTTCATAATATTTCTTACAATGTAAATTTTATAGAGGAGATTATTGCAGTTTGCCGAATATTACCAATAGTGCAATATGTAAGAAAAAGCAAAACCTTAGAAAGCTACATCACAAATCCGAATTGGTTAAATTTATGGAGGATAGGTCATGGCAAAACGTGAAGAACAGAACAAGGCAGTTCTAAAAAGTATAGAGAATTATCACGAATCGCTAGCACCAGAAGACTTGGCAATCTGTGAGATCCTAGGTCGTGCAATTATCGAAACCCTCCCCGAAGCAACGAGCAAAGTTTGGCATGGGCATCCGGTTTGGTTCTTAGATGACAACCCAATCGTGGGATACAGCAAACTCAAAGACAGTGTGCGAATGTTGTTTTGGAGTGGGCAGTCATTTGATGAAGTTGTGCTTAAACCAGAAGGCTCGTTCAAGGCAGCTGAGTTTCGCTTTACTAAGGTTGATGAGATCAATTTAGAGGATATTAAGCGCTGTTTGATAAAGGCGCGTGATATTCAGTGGGATTATAAGAATATTGTTAAGCGGAAAGGTGTTTTGGAGAGGTTGAAGTAGGTGAGGACTGCGAAAGATTGTTTAAATATAGAGAAAAACATCCAGAATACTGCTTTAGTGGTAGTATTTTTGATGTTTGACGTGGAAATAGACGTTAGATGACATGTAGATTAGGTGTGGGCAACAGAATATTCCCGAGCATTTCGCAACTATCGATACTTTATCGCATTCAGGTTGAAAAGCGTTTGGTGCATTAGTTTTTTTTTGTTAAAAGGATTTTGTAGATTAAGGGTCGCCAGATTACGTTGAAAGGGTCATTCCGAAAACCACCTCTTGAAAACTCTGCAGAATTTAATTAGGGTTCAAGACTGGTTCACAACGAATCGTTTTATATAGAATCAACCTTTCTTATCTCAGAAGTCTCACGTAAACGCTTCTAATGGAAGCGTAAGGGAACCCTTCGGATAAGGTAGATGAACAAATTTACGAAGGAAAGCCTCGAGTTTTCGTCGGCGGTTACTCAAGGCTCATGTTTTCAAAATAACTTTTATAAACACGTCAACTAACACACCATTCTAGCCACTGAGGCGGCTAGAACGGTAGAACGTTAAGCGACAGTTTGATTATTTCAGAAAATCAAGTTTAACAGATAAGGATAATACTATTAAATTGATTATACTATTATCATGAAAATCTAAGATAGCAAAGAAAATTCAGGAGGACAAATGAGTGAATTAAAGACTCTGGAAAATATCATGAATCTACTTATTGATGAAGATAAACAACAAGCGGAAGAATTAATAAATACTGTAATGCCTCATGAGTATATAAATTACTCAAAACGGAGTATGTCTTTGGATAGAAAAATCAAAGTATTCATTGAAGATGGTTTTATTGATAGATATTCAGGTGATAGGCTTGTATTTCCAAATGTGTTAAGAATCATTTCGTATGAATTTCCAAAATACTTTCCATATCATCCAAATTGGAAGATGTCCCACTGTCATGTAGCTTATTGGAAATCGTTTCCCACTTATGATCATGTAGTTCCCATATCTAGAGGTGGTGAGGACACTGAACTTAACATAGTAACTACTTCTATGATGAATAATGCAATGAAATCAAATTGGAGTTTGGAAGAAAGTGGTCTTGAAGTTCATCAGAGAGGAAATCTCAAAGAATGGGATGGAATGATAGGGTGGTATTTAAAATATATTGAGAAGTACGGAAAACCTAATATTGACACTAATTTTGATAAATGGCATTATGCATTATTAAAGAACATTGATATGTATTATGATGCTATAAATAATTAATCGTCATGTAATACCGAATGCAAACCATCATAGAACACGCCGTTCCCCTCACTGAGGTGACGGGAACGGCTGAACGTTATATTAAATTGAGAAAGGAAAAGTAAGTTATGATATGGTACCTGATGTATGAATATAAAAACAAAATTAAGCCATTAGAATATAAAAAAATTAGCGAACTTCCAAAAATGGATTTAGTTAAAATAGCGATAATTTTGATTGTTGGATTACTAATAATAATAAGTTCATTTATGCAAATAAATCTTCATTGGAGCTTGTTCGTAGCTTATATAGGATTTCTTGGTGTAACTGTTTATTTTTCAGAAAAGAAATATACAAAAAATATTGATGGAAAAGTTATTGAGTATAATAAAAGAATTGATACAATGCGTAATATTTTAAAGAGTGATAACTATAGATTCTATTCAGAAATGAAAATAAGAGAGCTAATTCGTCAAATTAATCTTGATTTAGATAAAAAAAATAAAAAAATGAGTAAAGAAGTTTTTACAATACTCTTAATTCCGATTGTTTTGCAATGGACTGATTTAATTTTCAACAATTCAAGAAATGATGAGTCTTTAGGTTTTGTGATTGCAATTGTAATAACTATAGGTATTTTTTATGGAACGTGGATGATGATTAAACCAATAGTAGATGAAATAAAAGATGCAGATAAAATAATTCTAAATAGGCTAAAATCACTCCTAGAAGATATATTGTTAGTTGATTTTATTAATTAACGACTTCATATAACACCGTAGTCCCGCCACTTGAAGCGGCGGGACTACGAAGAACGTTAGAAGAAAGAAATTTCTGAGATTGTTAGAAATATAGCTATTCTTGTAAATAATTAGTTATAATAGGAATGTAATTAATTATACTAATTGTGAGGTTGGAAAAAATGGAATTAAAAGCAATAGAGATATTTTCAGGAATAGGTGGAATGTCAAAAGGTTTAATTGATGCAGGAATTGACCTAATTGCTGCTGTAGAAAGTAATACTAATGCAAATAGTATTTACAAAATGAATTTCAAAAATGTGAATTTATTTGAAAAAGATATATATAATATGGATTTAAACATGCTACCAAACTTTGATCTCCTGTGTTCTGGTTTTCCAGTGCAACCTTTTAGTTTAGCAGGTAATAATGAGAATAGAGATAATATTACGCTTAGTAGTAAACTATTAGAAATAATAAATCTTAAGCAGCCTAGAGTATTTCTATTTGAAACGATACCAGCATTTAAAACAACTGATAAAGGCAAATATTATCAAAAGTTTACTGAAATGTTAGTTGAACTTGGGTATTCTATTTCAGCACAAAAATTAAATGATTCAAGACATGGTGGATTACCTCATAACAGAGACCGACTGTTTATAGTTGGTTTTAGAAATCGGGAGGATTCTAAGCGTTTTACTTATCCTGATAGTGTTAGTTTGATAGAAAAATTAGACAGTATCATTGAATTTAATCAAAAAGATAGTTCAAGTTCGTATATAAATGAGCATCAAACTTTTAACTCAAAGTTTGATAGGATCGGGATATACAGACTCAAATTTAATAATCAGAGTCGACAGTATATACCATATAATGAAAATGTTGAGATGAAGTATCAATTAGCTCCACCATTATTAGGGGGAATAGGATTGATAAATAGATATATTATTAGAGATACATTTGGTATTAGAAGATTTCGTGCAGATGAATGTGCAAATTTGTTAGGATTAAATGACCTTGTAATTGATCAAAAATTAAGTATATTTGAAATTTTGAGGTTACTTGGGAATGCATCATCACCTATTTTAATTAAACGGTTAGCTAGTAGAATAGTAATGGCTCTAGAAAATAGAACTAGCGAGTATCTTAAAGAATCACTCACTGAGAAGTTACCTTCTATAAAAAGTGCTCATAAAAATGATGTAGAATCCTCAATTGAAGCTCCTTCATGCACCCCAAAAAGTGAATTTGCGACATTACTATACAATATAAAAAACTCAACTGGAAGCAACGAGAAAGGCAAAGTTCTTGAAGTGTTAGTAGAGCAAATGTTTTCTAGTGTTGACGGTTTTAGTGTTCGTAAAAATGTTAGAACTAAAAATGAAGAAATTGATCTAATTGTTACAAATGAATCAACTAGTGAGTTTTGGAAAAAAGATGAGCAATATATCATTGTTGAATGCAAGAATTGGTCAACAAAATGTGATAGAAAAGAGTATAACATTCTACAATCAAAAATTGAGAATAGAAATCATAGAGTGAAGTCAGCGTATCTAATATCATGGAATGGTTTTACAGAAGGCTTTGATTCTGAAATGCTGAGAAACTCTAAAGAAACAGCACTTGTTATTCCTGTTACTGGAGAACAAATTGTTGAAGCTATAACTTCCAATGAGATTGAGTCGTATTTAAAATTATGGTATGAGAAGGCTGTTATGAAATAAGATTAAATTAAAGTTAAAACGAAATTACCATCGTCTAATACTTCATTTTCCTACATTCCTTTCGATGTCACAGCCCTTGCGAAGCAAGCCCTGCTCACTTTTCCGCTAAGGAGTTAAAAGGAAGAAACGTCGGAAACAGCGGGAACGTTATGTGAAAGAACAACTAGGTTATTGAAAGGGTGAGAAAATGAGAACGTTATACTTTCCTAACATCTATCGTCATAATGAGTATAGATTAAATGAAATGAATACTGAAATTAATTATGCTCAAAAAAATATGACAGGTGAGATATATAAAACATTTAGAGTTGGTGTTACATTCAGGTTGATAGAGCAGATGCTATATTATGATCGAATTTATATTGACCTATTAGATATTCCTGATTTGCTAAATGTACTAGATTATTTGGATATGGACTTTCTAGTTGAAGCAGCGGAGAAGGGATATTTCAGTTTTGTGAATGGCTATGATACTACAATAGGTGTGTCAAAGAAGAATTTATTTGGTGTTCTTTCGTATGGCATGGGTGAATATGGAAAAGTAAAGAATGTTGAGGAGCTAAGAGAATTTGTTTTCTTTAGATATACATTTAAACGCAACATAGATAATATCTTAAAGCATCTTATGAAGAATAGTATTGAGTATGATAAGAAGGACTATGTTGATGTAGTGAATTCACTTGATAAAGATATTAGAAATACATCTATAAGAGAAAATATGGGCATCAAGTCTATCGATGGAACAAAGATTCTTACAGCAGATATCCCAACCGTAAATGCTCTGGGGCTAATATATAAGAGTGTAAAGACTGTAGATGATTTAAGAATCAATACCCTGTACGCAGACGATATTTTGATGGATATTTATGAGGCAAGATTTAAAACTCATTTCTCTAGTGATGCCTTTAAGTTCAATCAGCTTCTTAAGATGTTTAAGTTGCCAGATATTGAGTTACTACTTCTTTACCAGAAGATGAGTGTTGAAGATGTTTTGAAGCTTAAGAGTTCAAAGGACTTTGGAATTTTGTATGAAAGTGTCATTAAAGATTCAGAAGATGATAGAGAAATATTAAGCGCACTAATTAAGGCAACAAATAATAAAATAAGTAAAACGGACTATGTCTTCAAGATACTAAATTTTATGACTTCAACAGTTGCAGGAATATTGAATCCACTTGCCGGAGTTGGTGCGGCTATTACAGGCGAAGTTATTTCCATTTTTAAGGATGGGAGAAATCATCCTACAGTAGCTCTTGAGAAGATAGCGGATATTATTAAGGCAGAAGGCATAAATGTGGATGATATTCCTAACATTGTAAGCACGAGAATGAAGAAGCAATATTTTCTCAAGTGAGCAACCGTTGTTCCTTCGCTTAACACACCATTCCCATCACTGAGGTGAAGGGAACGGCTAAACTTTATGCGTCATTTCACACTACATAATGAAAGGAGTTACTAATGTATTCAACGTGGAATATTGTAGATCTTCATATTCATACTGATATGTCAAAACTTACAAAAGAAAATGATTATGAAGGTGATTTTTCAATTGATTTGTTGTGCAACAAAGTAAGAGAACAAGAAGTAAAATTAATTGCATTGACAGATCATAACATAATTAATTGTGATGCATATGAAGAGTTGTCAAAGCGTGATATTGAATATCTTGTTGGTATTGAGTTAGATGTATCGATTTCGCAAGAGCATCTTGTTGATTATGTTAATAACTTAAAGTCAAAAAGTGATATTAAAATTAACATAAAACCTTTTCATGCTCTTATACTTTTTAGAACTAAGAATCACATAAAAATATCTAATCAACTTGAGAAAATGTATTTAGACATTTCGACAAAACTATTAAATAAAAATGTAGATTTATCAATGGAGAAATATTATAGGGTAACAACAATAGATTACATTGTTAGACACTTTAATGATGAAGATTTTTTTATTATTGCTCACGGAAATAAGGATAAAGGGATCGTTGTTCCCTATATTAAAGCAAACAAAATTGATGAGGCACAGAACGAAATTCTTATAGGTGGAATTTCTGCACTTGAAATGAAAAGTAATGCAAATATGGAGAGTGTAATAAACCACTATAATGAAGATTTTCACAAGCTGATGAATGATGATTTTAGAACTACAAAAACAACCTCTTATGTAGTTTTTTCAGATAATCATAATTGTAGTGAATATTCTCCAAGATTAAAAAAGACTTGGATAAAAGGTCAACCAACTTATGAATCCTTGCGGCTTGCTTTTTCTGATCCTGAAAGTAGAATACATACATCGGAACATGAACCTAGAATTAATACAAATTATATTGATGAAGTAAATATATGTGTTAATGATGGCGCCACTCAAGTAATTAAATTTTCACCACAGTTAAATGTAATCATTGGTGGAAGATCATCGGGAAAGAGTTTACTGTTTAATACATTAATAAACATGAATAATGAATTTCCTGATATCGACAAACATGTTTTTCGAAAGAATTATTCTAGCCTTGTAAATCAATCATTAACGATGGCAAAACTTAGTGTGGGAAAGTTATCTAACACTTTATCAATTGCAGGTGAATCCTTTTGTCAGGAAGCAATAATTAAGCTTTTTGAAGACGGAAGTGATTTAAAATCAAAATTAGAGAATGAGTTTATAGATATTAGTGATGGAGAAATAAGAACAATTGAAAATGATTTAGATGATATTGTTGATGAATTCATTAATTCTTATAAAGAATATTTTGAAATTGTTTCAAAGATAGATAAAGGTGATATTTGTGAACACGTTGAAATAGTACTTAGAAATTCAAATAAATTATTTGAGATTGATATTGACTCAATAGAATTAAGTACTGATTTAACCGATTATATATCATTAATAACAAATCTTGATAAAACTCAGAATAGTTTAATTGAAATTATTAATGCTGTTATTAAAGGCAATGAAATTTTTTCTAAATTAGAAATTGAACAGATTAATAAAACAGTTCTTATTATTGGAGAAAAAGCAAAAGAAATTAAGAAAAAGAAGGATAATGAGTTAGTACGGATTAAGTTTATTAATGATGTTCGAAATATAATTAGAAATTATGTATCAAATGAACTTACTACTGAAAAACAAATTATTGAGCAAGCGAAACACAAGTTACAAGATGATTTGAATGATTATTATAAATTTTACAGTTCTAAACTGAAATTAAAGAAAGTCTGTGAGAAAATTGAAAAAATAGATAAACGAATTGATGATAAAGTTAAGATAAAATCAAAGTATAAATTTATCACAAAAGTTAATTTGAATGTGAATGGTAAGAAAATAATTAGTGATTTTTTTGTTGAAAAGATTGTCAATTATTCATCAAATTCATCTTTGTATTATAATATGCTCAATTTAGGACAAGTTGAATTTGAAGATGTCAGAATTAAGCAATTTCCACTGGATGGTAAGAATCCAGAACGTTTAAAAACTGTGTTTACAAATTATATAAAAAATATTAAAAGTAAAAAAACATATGAAATAGTTGAATGTGTTGATATTGATCATGAAATTAGTACATTATCAACTTCACAAGGAAAAAAAGCATCAATATTTTTGGATATTAAATTAAAAAATTTAGTTGAAGACAATAGTAAAAATGTACTATTTATTGACCAATTAGAAGATAACATTGATAACAAATATATAAGTGAAGAGCTTGTGAAAATTATTCGACAACTAAAAAGAAAAATTCAAGTGATTCTAGTTACTCATAATCCAAGCATAGCTATTTATGGAGATGCTGAAAATATAATAATAGCTGAGAGTATTGGCAAAAATATTACTTATAAGCAAGGTGGATTAGAGAATATTGGAATTAGAGAAGAAGCATGTAAGATTTTAGATGGTGGAGAAGTAGCTTTCAAAAATAGAATGGATAAGTATAATATTGCTGTTTTGAATGAGGAGGTTAAGTAATGATAGTGAGTATTTTGGCAGCTGAGGAAAACTTAAGAGTAGAGTTTGATAATATTGTTTTTCCGAAATATATATTTCAAACAGACGGTCAAATTAATTTAACAGACTTAGTAAAGGAAACAAGTAATATTGGCGAACTGTTAGAACTAAATCCTGCAGATTTTAGTACTTTCAAGAGTAGTACAGCTTTTAATGACCCTAAAATGTTAAAAATTGCAGAGTATATTTACAAAATTTTAGATGCATATAATAAAAGTTATAATGAGATTTTTCCTTTGAACATCTAATTTACATCCGAAAAAAACGACGTATAAAGTTCTTACAATCCTCGCAACTGAGGCTGCGAGGATTGTAAGAACTTTATGCGAAATTGTCAAAATATATAATTTGGAGGAATTTCATATGAAATCTAGTTTTATAGGCAGGATTGAAGAAAAAAACAAATTGTGTTCAGTACTAAATAAACATAATAGTGACAATCCAGCTATTATTTCCATAGGTGGTCCTGGTGGAGTTGGTAAATCTACATTGTTAGATGAATCATTATATGACATTAAATGTAAACATACTGATATATTGGTTATTAAAGTTAGCAATAATGAAATTAAGTCCTTTGAAAAGATAATTGAAGAAGATTTTTTGAAATCGGCAAAACAAGCTATTGATGGTGGGTATGGCTATTTTAAGGAGACAGAGCGAACTCTCAAGCAAATAGAAGAAATTGATTTCGAGATAGAAAAGAACTTTAGAAAAGAAATGAAAAAGACAAAAAAACTAACAGATTCTGAAATAGACAGCTTTGTGAATATATTTTTTGCATTAGGAAAAGGTATTAATCAGTATGCTAGTAAAACAGAGGAGTATATAAATTTTAGTAAAGTTGAAGAATCAATAGATAGTGATATCAAAAATATATGGCGCAAGGCAAATAATGACTTTTCTACTGATTTTCTAAGTAATATAATTCCAGATTTTGGCGGACAAAAGGGATTTAGAGATAAAGTCAGAGCAAATAGGACACTATGTTTGGCTGAAGCTTTAGAACTTGACTTGCACACTGTTCTATACGGGGCAAAAGATATAAAACAAAAAGTGAAGCCGACTCAAAGTAAAATTAAGAAATATAATAAGCTTTTAATTATTTTAGAAGACTTCGAGAATAAACAAGATATTATGCATGATTTTCTGATTGATTATTTTTTGCCAAAATTACAAACCGCAAAATTTGAATCAACAATCATAGTAGTTGGAAGAGATATCATTACAAATATACATTCAGATTGGAGTCAAAAGTTTAATAAAAACATTGTTGTCGAATGTGATTTAGACAAATTTAGTGAAGATGAAGCTCTAGTATATCTGAAAATGATGGGAATAACAGATCAAGTGAGTGTAGACAAATTAATATGTGAAACAGAAGGATATCCGTGGTTATTAGAGTTAGAGATTGAAAATATTAAGTCCCAAAAAGGTGGTGCTCATACCAACAAAATGTTTTATGATCGAACTTCGCGTTGGATGAATATCATTCAAAAAAGATGGTTCGAAAATTTATGTTACCTGGATGTTGTTAATCTTGATACTATAAAAAAAGTTTTATCTGATGTTGATGCCGAAGAAGTATATACATGGTTTGAGAATGAGCCATCAATAAGAGATGCTTCATTAGAACACTATCAAGTTAAGCCAATAATAAGAAAAAGAATTTTAAAATATTTAGAAACTAAGTCTCCAAGTCTACATAAAGCAAGAATGTCTCAATCAAATAATTAACTTTAAACTCTTATACATTGTATATGTGAACTTCACATAACTTCGAGTTCACGGAAATTGTCTAGTTGTCACAGTACTTACGGTTCGTAAGCCCAGTGCCAAGTTTGCTCTGAGGAGCAAACAGGCAACTTCGTGAACTCGCCTCTCGTTATAAGAAATGGTTGCAATTATATTATTGGAGGTTACTCAATGAAGAAATTAAGTGGCAAACATCTTCATTCAATGATGCTTTATTTGCACAAGAATATTCAAGAATCAACTGATTGGACATTTGAAGGTTTACGAACTGGTAAACTAAAAGAACTCATAAGCTACCCACCAAATGTAGAATTATCTGACTTAGAGATTAAGAATTTGGTTAGAGTACTGAAAGATAATCCGGAAGCAGAAGACACTTTAAAGAAAATTATGGTAAATGCAAGTATGTATCCATTATTCGATTTATTTAATTTTATCGATGGTTCTGGTGATATTCCCAATTGCAATTATGAATCAATTGAATTAGTTGAATGTTCATTTGAGGAAGTTGAAAAATTAGATGATAACAGAGATGACTTTTTACATGACATGTTCTTCTCATCATACTGGGATTGGTTTGAGTCCAAGAAGGTTTAGGGAAATGTAGACTCGAGAAAGCAACCACTTCTTATAACATATCATTCCAGCCACTGAGACGTCTAGAACGGTAGAACGTTATGCGAAAGAATATTCAAAAAATACTTTAAGAGGTAAAGAAAATGATTAATACGACAGAAACCTTGATTCGCAATCTTAGTGGTGGACAGATGCAAAGACTTGCATTTGATTTAATACAACTTATTGAGCCTGAATGGACTGAATTTACTCCTTATGGAATTTGTGAAGGTGGAGATAGAACAAGAAAAGGTACTCCAGATATATGGTGCAAGGATACAAATTCGAATTATGTTTATATACAGGCTACTTGTGACTCAGCAAAGGGTAAAATAATTGAAGATTTAAAGAAAAGCATAAATAAACTCGAAAAAATCAATAAATTAAGAAATTCAACTTGTTTTGCGTTTATTAATTTTGAACCTGATTCTGAAGAAATCGAAGATTGCAAAAAAATGTGTAAAGATAAAATGTGCGAATTTCGATATATATCAAACAATCAAATTGCTAATTATTTAGACAACAAATTTGAGGAGATAAAATTAGCTTACTTTCATGATTTGCACACATCTCAATTAATATCAATAAATCTTGAAAAAATTGATTTTAGGCGAAAAGTAGACTACTTGATGAGTAAATACCCTATAGTCGAAAGTGAGACAAAAGATGAGTTGACAGTTCTGTTAAAGGAAATTATTAACAATATTTTTAATCATGGAAATGCTTTTTCTGTAGAGATATGTTTTAGTAAGAATGGAATAAAAATTATTGAAGATGGTCAGCCGTTTGATTTGAGTACCCATAATGCTATAGAGGGTACAAGAATAGGCGGTGGTGAATTTATGTTGAAGAAGTTCAAATCTCAGTTCAATGAGATTGTTAGATATAGTTACTGTACTTTTGACGGATCTAATAAACATGAATTTATCATTGTGAAAAATACTAATTTAGAGGTGGAAGTTAGTGCTGATTGTACTTTCGTTCCTGATTTTTATGTTTTAAAAAGAGATCATTTTAATTTAAACATACCCAGCCATTGTGAAGAAATATTGATAAGAATTGAAAGTAAATGGACGATGCTCAGTGACTTATATATATTCTTAAATAGATTAAAGCAGCAAGCTGGAAAATATAAAAGTGTAAAGGTTATTTTTACTGGTGAAGGAGGCGAAAGATATTTCGATTATTTTAAATCGAATGAAGAATTCTTTGATGGTATAGAAATCTTACAAGAATAATCCTTCGCATAACACCGTACTCCCAAAATTGCGGCAAAACCCGCCGACAACTTCGGGAGTACGTGGAACGTTAGACGACAAAAAAAGGGAGGAAAATATGGAAAATTATGAATTATCATGCAAAAAATATACAGATCATTTGGTGAATTTAAACTCAATGTTTACAAGCCCGATGAATGAAGCAGATACACGTTCGAAATTAATTGATCAAATCATGGAATTCTGCTTAGATTGGGAATATTGTAATGTATTCAGAGAGGAAAAAAGTGAGAATGGATATCTTGATTACCATTACAAGTCGAATGAGAACGAGTTTGTAATTGAAGCAAAAAAGAACGGATTATATTTTACTCTTCCTTTTTCTAAGAAAAAAATAAATATTAATAGTAATTTTACAACAGATGAAAAAACTAAAGCTGCGATTGAACAAGCAAAAGGATACTGCTTAAGCAAAGGGATTAGTATCGGTTGCATAACTAATGGCTCTCAGTTTATCGTATTTGATGTATATATCAATACAAAATATAATGCATACGTTTTTAATGGTTTTCAAGATATTTTTGCAGACTTCACTAATTTTTACAATATTTTTTCGCCATATAGTAATGCAAAAATAAACATTGCTGCATTAGTATCAAATGATAGTAATTTTGTAAGAATGGTTCCGCAATTTTCCCAGAGTTTAATATCTATTTTCGATAATTCAGATGAGCGTGTTAGTAGAAACGAAATAAATAAATATTGTGAGAGAATTATTTCAACATATTTTGGTGATCTTACAACCAAAGATAAGGATTTGTTTGATCTTTTATATTGCACAGATAGGAATACCGAAAATTATAATGATAGAATGAAATCATGTTTTGTTGACCACTTGCCTAAATTAGAAATAGAAACAGTACAAGAAGAAGAATTTGAAAAGGATTTTAAGGCAAAAAATAAGTACATAAAAGACAGAATTGAAATAAACTCGGAAATAATGTTAGTAGTTGGAGGAACTGGCGCTGGCAAATCAACTTTTATACATCAATTTTTCAAGTATAAATTAGATGATAAGTTAAAGAAAGATCTAATTATTCTGAATATTGATTTCTTAGAAGTAGGAAGTGAACTAGTTGACACAAGAGAGTTAATTCTAAAAGAAAGCCTAAAGCAAATTCGCGAAAAATACATTAAATTAAGAATTGATGATTATGATACATTAATAAAAATATTTGAAGGAGATATTAACCGACTAAAAAATGGTTCCTTAAAGCCTATTTTCGAAAAAAATAAGGGTCTTTACGAAGAAAAAATAAGTGAATTTTTGTATGAAAAGCAAATAAACGAGGTTGAGTTTTCTTCAAGTGTACTTAGATATATTGGATTCACAAAACTCCCTTATCAAACAATATGCATAATAGTTGATAATGTAGATCAAAAGGATGTAGAAATTCAAATTCAGGCTTTTAAAGTCGTTCATGAATTGTCTAAAAAGTTCAATTCTTTATTAGTACTATCTTTACGAGAAGAAACATATTGGTCACTTAAAGATACGAAACCTTTTGATGCATACTCAAATTATGCATATCATATTACAGCGCCCAAAATTAATTATGCAATAAAGAAAAGACTTGACGCAGCTATTTATGAATCTAGAAAGAACAAAGATACAATAACAATTGAATATGAAGGAAAAAATATAAAATTCGAGATGGCAAAGTTTTTTGAAATTATTGGACATTCATTTTTCTCAAAAGGGGAACTTGAGAGTTTTAGGATATTTAAAGACTTGAGTTGCAACGACCTTAGGTATGCCTTATATCTATTTAGAATTTTTGTTATCAGTGGTCATACAAATACACTTGAATTCATAAATACGTATTTAAAAAATGGTTCTTATACAATACCTCAACATGCTGTTATAAGAAGTCTTGCATTGGGTGATTTTAAGTACTTTAAGTCTGATCGACGTGAAATTATGAACGTATTTAGGTATGACAATGATGGTTTTTATTCACATTTTACTAAACTTGAAATTTTAAGAATATTAAAAAACAATTCAAATAGTCGTACTGTTTATGGATATGGATTTTACGAAATAAAAGAGATTTATAATACTATTGGTTTTTTATTTATGAGTTATGAAGCACTAAATGATACATTATTTTCGTTAATACAAAGAAAGCTACTTGAAACGGATTATGGATATGTAAATCCGTTAAACTCTAAATATATCAGACTTACACCTGCGGGTTTCTTTTATGTTGATGATTTAATTTATAGATTTGCATATTTAGAGAGAGTCGTTGAAGATACATTTATAAAATCAAACGACACTTTTAATAAATTAAAAGAAATGAGCAAAGAAATTGAATTTAGTGAATTAAAAGCTAACAATCCAAATTATATCGTAAATGCTAGATTAGCAAGAATATCTTTATTAATTGAATATTTAAACGAACAACAAGAAATTGATAATAAATTTCTAAATACACAAAACTATAAATTTGACTTTGTAAATTCGATTCAAGAAAAATTTGATGCAGAAGTTCATAGAATCAGAAAAAGTTCCCAACAAATCAAATAAGATTTTCATCGTCTAACACCGTAGCCCCGCCACTTGAAGCGGTGGGACTACAAATAACGTTATCTGAAATAAATTGATGGAGAAAAATATGGACAAAATTAAAATTTTACAAAATGAACTAACTAGAGTTGAAAAATTAAAATTCAGTGATAATAGTGAATTAGATGCAATAAAGAAAAAATTGCATTTATTAGCAAGTAAATATTTTGGAATAGCTTCAAAATATATAATTGACATCAATCGAGCATCATTTCATTCTATGGTTCATCCAACTTCGAGAGATAATGAACTGAAAATTTGGGAAGATGGTAGGGCAAAACTAAGAAATGTTATTATTACAATGATTGAAGAAATCAAACTTTTTAGTGATGAAGACACAAATACAAACGAAAATACAAAAACTGAAAAAAGTGAATCACTTGTACGGAAAATTTTTATAGTACATGGACACGACGAGGCTATGAAACAAGCGGTTGCTAGGATAGTTGAAAAAATGGATTTTGAAGCAATAATATTACATGAACAAGCAAATAGAAACCGCACAATTATCGAGAAATTTTCTGATTATTCAGACGTTGGATTTGCAATAGTTTTGTTATCAGCGGATGACATTGGTGGAAAAATTGGTGAAGCAGAAATTATGAAATCAAGAGCAAGGCAAAATGTTGTTTTTGAAATGGGATACTTTATTGGTAAACTAGGTAGAGAGCGTGTTGCTATCTTACATC
The DNA here is from genome assembly GCA_942493125.1 of Acidaminobacteraceae bacterium. GTDB lineage: Bacteria > Bacillota > Clostridia > Peptostreptococcales > Acidaminobacteraceae > Fusibacter_C. The sequence goes on from OW818667.1 coordinate 2,823,505, forward strand.
CATCGGTAAACGATTTTGAAATGCCTTCCGATTATTCAGGCGTAATTTATTTAGATTATGATATTAAAGGAACTTGGAAATTTGAGCTCGCTAGGGAATTGAAAGAATGTGGGTATAGTGTTGATTTAAACTCATTAATTTAGTGTTTACTTCGGATACCTTTCTTATCTTTTGATCCACTGAAGCGGTTCAAACGATAAGAATGTTATCCGAAACTAAAAGAAGAGAAAAATTTATCAAGTACACAGTTTCAACATACAGAAAGGAGTATTAATTTGAAATGTAAGATATGTAATCATGATAACCAAGAAATAAGAAAAACAACAGGTTCAATAATTACTGTTTCTTGTCCTTATTGCGGAATTTATTTAATTGCTGAAGAGGCTGATGATGATATTTCAACATCAACATATGAAGCTCCTAAGATATCGTCTATATTAAAGAGACAACACATTAGCGGAATAAAAAAATATTGTATATTCAATTCATTACCTGAAGGTGAAATGGATAGGTTTATTTCAGTTACAAAGGAATCTCTTCTAAATGAATTTCCAAAAGATGTCTTTAAAAGAATGGAATTAGCTTTAGTTAATCTTCAAAAAATGAGTGGGTTTTCTGGAGATAGAATTCGAATACTAGATAAAGATAAAACATTATTTTATCCCGAAGTATGGGATACGAGTTCAACATTTTTTGTGATTCAAATGTTAAAAGATTTTGGTTTCATTGAATCAGAATTATCATTGCCAACTGAAATTAAGATTACAGCAAAAGGTTGGGAAAAGTTATATGAAATTAAGAATGGTTTAAGTAGTAATAAACAAGTTTTTGTTGCTATGTGGTTTAATAGATCAATGGATATAGCTTCAAATGCAATTCTAGAAGCAATCACTGAATGTGGTTATGTGCCAAAGCGAATTGATACAGTTGAACATAATAATAAGATTTGTGATCAAATAGTTGCTGAAATAAAACAAAGCAAGTTTTTAATTAGTAATTTTACTGGACACAGGGGAGGCGTTTATTATGAAGCTGGATTTGCTCATGGATTAGGGATACCTGTAATATTTACTTGTCGCGAAGACTCAGTAGATGAATTACATTTTGATACGAGACAATTTAACCATATAGTTTGGAACAATGAAAACGATTTAAAGATAAAATTGATTAATCGAATTCGAGCTACAGTAAATTAGTTTTAAGTTTATCCAGATGTGCGAATTTTATTATAAAACCTTACAATCTGACCTTGCTTTTCAAGGTGCATTTATACTATTTCTATTTAGAAATAATATATTTTAACAAAGTAGTATTTAAGTTCAAAATTAAGATCAATAGAAACTGAATTGCATCGGATAGCACGCCATTCCCATCACTGAGGTGGCGGGAACGGCGGAACGTTATATGAAGTCAAAAAAATGGAGATCTAGATTAAGATGAATATACTGAATATTTATTGGCTAAGAAAAACAAAGCGAAGTTTTAGAAAATCAAATAAAATCTTGTTGGATAAAATTAAGAATAACGCGGATAAATGTAATACAATCGAATTCATAGCAGTTCATTTCTCGAAGTGTTTTATAGATGATTTATATGCGTTAAAAAAAATGAGTAATTTTTCCGATTGTTATCATTATATTTTATTGAGAACTACAATAGAACAGGTTATTATTTTTTCTTACTTAATTGATAATCCAGATAAAGTATCATCTTATTTGGGAGGTGATATAGATGAAAATATGAAAATTAGCGAAACAGAAACCGACTATATCGGAATTATAAAAATGGTTACTGAAAAAAGATGGACAAAGCAAAGAATAAAAGATATGTCAAAAATAATAGATGGTAATATAGAAGGAAATGAACGAAGTGATGGGAATTTGAAAATCTATGAAATATATAAATTTACATCTGATTATGTTCATGAGCCATATTTTTTAAAGTTTCATGAAGAAATAGAAAGAGAAGAATCTAGAACGTTGAAAAAAGACAATAAGTGGATGCTTGCTTATGTATATGCATATTTTTTTGAACAATATAATAAAGTAATTGAATTTTAGCGGCCTTCATCTAACATTCTTACAGCCCTCGCAACTAAGGCTGCGAGGGCTGTAAGAACGTTAAGTGAAATTCCCGCAAGAACATAAGAACAGGAGAGTCATCCATGGTTGTTTTTCAAAGCAATGAAATTTGTATAAGGCGTCTTGAAACTAAAGACGCTGAATTACTAGTAAAGTGGCTTTCTGACCCTACGGTCCTAAAGTATTATGAAGGTCGTGATCGAGCTCACGATATCGAATTAGTTCAAGAACATTTTTTTGAGAATCGTGATGAAATCACGCAATGTATCATTCAATATCAATCATCCGATATCGGATATATCCAATTTTACTTGATAAATGATGAAGAAGTTGAGAAATATGGTTTCTCTGAATTCTCTGGTAAAATTTATGGAATGGATCAATTCATTGGAGAGCCCTCTTTTTGGAATCGGGGGATTGGAACACAATTAATCAATGAAACCCAATTGCGGTTGCGATTGAATATTATTTATATAGCAGCTAATGAAATTTGAATTTGTGAGGTATAAAGAATGGTTCAAGGGATTGCCATTTTCGGATTGAATGGTTGCGGGAAGTCGACACTAACGCATGCATTAGCAAAGCAAATAGGTTATTTTGAGATGGATGTGGAAGATTATTATTTTCCAGAGCAAAGAGAATCAAGAAAATGGGTTTTAGAAAATGACGGTGCGATTGATACCGAGCATTTAGAGGAGCTACCTTTTTCTTACCCTAGAACGAAGAGTGAAGTACAATCTGCAATTATAGAGAATATAAAGACTCATTCTAGGTTTATTATTTCTGGAGTTACAATGAACTGGAGTGATGAAATTCTTTCTCGTATAGATTTTGCTTTCTGGGTTAAAACACCACGTGAAGTAAGATTGAAGAGAATTCAAGCGAGGGAAGAAAAAAGGTTTGGACCAAGAGTTCTTGATGGTGGCGATATGTTTTCACAACAAATGGAATTTCGAAAATTTGTAGAAAATCGCGATTCAAAAGCAGTTGAAGAAAGTGCAATGAAATTTGTTTGTCCAGTTATTGTAATTGATGGAACATTACCTGTAATACAAAATCTAGAGAAAATTATAGATAATTTTAATCATTTATTGTGACAGAAATATTAATGGTAAAAGAAAGAAAAAAAGAATAGTTGCTTAAAAAGAGGTTCTACTAATGACAGCATTTATCATAACAATAATCGTATTTTTCGGAGTGGCCATCATCAATGTTTTCACGTATGTAGGTGTGGATATATCAGCCGTGTTTCCGATCTTAAGGTGGACATTCTTAGTTGTCTTTATCATGACGGCGATTCTGTTTTTTAAAGAAGCGAGACGAAGCGGGAGCTTTAGAAATAGCATTAATTTAACAGAAGCTTACAGTAAGCTTTCAAAACTTGAGAAGTGGTTAATAAACGCTGGTGGCTTGTATGCGGCGATTTGCTTTTTCATTGACATGTTCTATATGAGCGATGGTGGTACAGGCATGTATCAAGGTCAATTTGCGATCCTCAATAAAGGGACTTTTGTGAGATTTATCACTGAAGAAATGTATCAAAAGTTTCAATTGATTGAAATTCGGGTAGTTACTTCCATGTTTATGTTAATGGGGTTGATTGCGATCGTTGGATATTTTCATACAAACTTTATCACAGATGATAGCGAACGTAGCGATGTTTGATTAAGGTGAAATAATCGAGCACGACCATAAAGAGCAATAATAAGACAGTTTCAAAAAAACACAAAATTGGCGAAAAAGTAGCGAGGCAAATTTGAAGTAAAATTGCCTCGCTTTGTTTTGTCCGCCTATCAATTGGATTGCTCATAAGCCTCTTTAAGCCACCCAATCAGCTCCGCGTCGATATCGTCCATAGTCTGTAATTTCACGATGAATTTGCACATGCTTCCTTTGGGTTGTTCGACGAGCCTTTCTGTGCCATCAATGTCTTTGATGTTGATGCCAATTTCTATTCGCGTGCTGGACTTGGGTCCAATCATGGCAAATTGGCGTTTTCTTTTTAGACTCAGATATCCCTTTTTAGGTACGATTTCAAAGTCACCAAAATCTTGGATCTCAGTCATAATGGCATCATGGATTGGTCTGAGATGGATTTTCTTTGCGTCGTAGATTTCCTCAAGAAGCACATCCATGCTTTTACCGTCCGCCATACTCGTGCCATCTGATTTTGTGATTAGGTGAACGAGTGTGTTGGAATAGCCATAGCTGAGTTGCTGATTATTTCGCACTAAAAGCAACATCTTTTTCATAGCTTGAGCATCAGTAGTACTCCGTTAGAGCACCGTTCATATTTGTGTTGAGCATCACATCTTTGAGAAGTAGCGAGCTGCCAAGGCAGCTCGCATGGTCCTAGATTTGATTTTGTTTTTCAGCGATTAATTGGCGCATATTTATATCACCAGAATACACCCAAGCTGCGTTGTGAACGATTCTGTCCATAATCGCTTCTGCATGAACGCCTCCACCAAGTCGCTCATGCCAATCTACCTTTTTGAACTGTGTACAAAAGATTGTTGAGCTGTTGTCATGTCTTCGTTCAATAAGTTCAAAAATAAAATGCTGTTCTTCATCTGATAAAGCATCAAAAAGCCACTCATCGAGAATCAAGAGATTGAAACTTGTAAATTTCTTAAGCAACTTTGAGATTCCTTGTGGCTTAAGCGTTGCTTCATCTCGAAGCATTAGTAAATCTGGAATTCGGATATATCGAGTTCTTATACCTTGCAGGCAAGCTTGCTTACCTAAAGCGCATGCAAGATAACTTTTCCCAGAACCTGCGAATCCTTGAAAAATCACACTTGAGTTAGTATCTAAAAACAGACCCGTTGACAGAACAAGTAGTTTTTCCTTATCAAGGTTCCTCTGGACGTAAAAAATATCATTAATAGATGCACTTGGTATTCTCAATCGGGCAGACTTTACGAGCCTTTGTACTTTGCTATTAAATTTCTTTTGATACACAAAGTCTACTACCATTTTCATGCGATCTTCAAATGACAGCGTTGAATAATCAATATCTTGAGATTGTTGATCGATAGCGTCAATCATTTCACCTAGATTCAATTCTCGAAGTTTTCTTCTTGTTTCTTCACTTAGTAGAGGCATCAGTGATCACCTCCACTATAAAACTGGGAACCCCGAACATAACCTTGCTCAACGTTTTTAGCTTCTTTTAGTTGTGATTTTGAATTATTCTTAAGAGCTATTAGATCCATATTTGACGTAAGTACTGACATTATGTTTCGATATCTTGGATAGCGTATGCGCTCAAGAGCTATTCCACATGCTGCCTCAAGTCGTTCATTAGAGTATTTCTTGCTTATTCTGAGCACTGATAGAGCTGAGTTATATCCTTGCTCTTTTATACTTACATTTGAAAAAATGCGTTCTATAACTTCGCTGGTGAATGGTCCCACAGTATTTGCCCACTTTTTTATTCGTTCATCATCCCATTGTGCTTGATTAAACTGGTCTGGCATATGCTCTTCTATCGTCGACCATTTGTACTTAGCATATTTAGGAAATTTCATGTGCGTATAAATTCGCTCACTTCCTAAGTAAATTTCAACTAAAGATTCTGTAACTTTGAGATCAACTTTCTTGCCAACATATTTGAATGGTACTGAATACCTGTTGGTCATATATGCAACATGACAGTCTAATGCGACAGTATGTCCATGCACCCATTCTGACACTTCAAAAGGTACAATTGGAAGAGGTCTTAGATAATCTTTTTCGACTGTTTTAAAAACTCTTAAACGACTCCCTTCGCGCTTTTGAAAAGGTGCAGCGTTGAAGTCTTTTAATCTTTCAGTAATTGCGATCTTAAGTTCTTCAAGTGAGTAATAGGTTTGATTTCGTAGTTTTGCAATTATTGCGGTGGCAATTTTACCAACAGTCCCTTCTACAGAAGGTTTGTGTTTGGGTTTCTTGACACCGGTGGGCATTATTGCGGACAGATAATGATTTCCAAGATTTTCATAGCTTTCATTCAAGAGAATATCACCTTCACGAGGATGACTGATAACGCCTGTTTTTAAGTTATCACACACAATTCTGACAGTTGAACCACCAAAGTACTCAAACATGTTCACGTGGCATTTGAGCCATGTATTTTGCTTCATATCAAGGCATGGTTCAATATAAGAATACTGACTATAGGGCAAAGTTGCGACAAACAAGTAAATTTTTATGATTTCACCAGTATCATTGTCCGAGATAGACATCGTAGATCCACCCCAGTCAACCTCACAGACCATACCGGGTTTGTGTACCAAATGGTTAACAAGACTGTTTTTAACAACATGATCAGAATACCCTTCGCAGAACTTAGTATATCCCATAGAAAGGTTGCCTGAACTGTTGCTAGAGTCTTTGTATTCCTCCCAAAGCAGTTTGAGTGTTACACCAGTACGTTTCAACTCACTGTGAATAAAGGTATAATCGGGTACTTTGTAGAGAGTTTCGGTTGAATACTTATCTGGGTAAAACATTTGATATACATCTTCATCCGTTTTGTCGTGAATGTCTTGATAAGTAATTCCAAGTTCTTTCGCGATTTTGAATACATCTCCAACTGAATGCTGTGACATTTTTCGAGTTCGACAGATTTCTCTTTGTGACATTTGTGCTGCCTGAAGCTCCAATATAAGCTTCACTTTGATTTTTTTGGCCATAATTTTGGCCTCCTTCCTATAGAATTCTGAGAGTTTCTCTCAATTTTGATTCTATAGGAAATGATGCTATTGCGCGGATAGATTTTGCTCTTGCGCGTTTTATACTTAACCCTCGATGACGCTTTCATGCGAAACAGTGATGCTCAAGCGCGAATCGGTGGTGTCTAAACCATGAAATAATCAAGTTGCAACTTGTCCATAAAAAAGCTTCTGATTTCACTGTGTTTTGTAAGACCTGAACTTAAATATAGCGCTTCCAGTTCGTCATAGGTCTTGCCAGTTAATTCTTTCATTTTGTCAAAAAAGTCTTGTGTTGTTTTATCCATATCATCACCTCTCTACAATGATACCCACATAATTTTCCTGGAAATCAATCTATCTAAATTTCATGAAGCGATGTTACAATAGAATCAAAAGAATACGCGGAGGTTGTCATGGCATTATTGAATGTGAATTTCTTTTCCGAGGTCATCGGGATGTGGATGCAAATGGATGTCATTTTACCGCAGCAGAGACAAAATCAGAACGCGGTTGATGGTGATAAAAAAATTCCTGTTCTATATTTACTGCACGGGATGAGTGATGATCATACCATTTGGCTACGCAATACGTCGATTGAGCGCTATGTGAACGATCTTGGAATAGCGGTCATCATGCCCTCGACGCATTTGGGCTGGTATACAGATATGGCGCATGGCATCAAATATTGGACGTTCATTTCTGATGAATTGCCGAAGATCTGTCATGCTTTCTTCAACAACCTTTCAACGAAGCGTGAGGATAACTTTGTGGCGGGGCTTTCTATGGGTGGTTATGGCGCGATGAAAATGGGCCTTGCCGCAGCAGAGTCCTTTTCAGCAGTTGCGTCTTTATCTGGTGCACTGGATGTGTCTTCAATCTGCCTATACAATCAAAATACAGAGGAAAAAGATTTTTGGACCAATGTATTTGGAGATGCGGACAAAGTGAAAGGGAGTAACAACGATTTGTTGGCCCTGGCCACTCAACTAAAGGAATCGGGAAAAGTACGCCCTAAGATATATATGTGGTGTGGCACGGAAGACTTTGTACATCATCAAAATATAACTATGAAAGAACATCTTGAAAATTTGGACTACGATTTGACATATGAAGAATCACAAGGCGATCATGACTGGCCGTATTGGGATGCTCAAATTCAACGCGTATTAAAATGGCTACCTATTCAGAAATAGGGTGTCTGTCGTCAATCCGACGCTTTACTGGGGGAAGTATGGGGAAGCTTAATAATACAAATAAAATTGAAAACATAAAAAATATGTCGATTCGAAAGAAATTCTTTATCAGTATGGTGCTGTTTTCGTTGTTGTCTGTAGCGATCGTGACTTCTGTTGCGCTGATTATCACGTATGGCACGATGAAAGATCAAGTGATTGCCAATCACCGCATGAGTGTGGGGTGGCTTCAAGATAGATTGGCACTGGAGATTGAGAACTATGGGGACGAATTTTATGACATGGAAGTGGATGCCTCATTTAAACGGGATATCACTGCTTGGTATGACTCTGGTGGGGAACTCGACTACAGTGAAAAGTTGCGGCTGATCACAAAGCTCAATAAGAAAATCAGCATGGACAGCCGAATCAATTCCATAGAGCTCCATAACTTTTCAAATGGCAGCATACTAAAGGCGCAGCGCTCCATGGCGACGTTTGAAGAGGCGTCCGAGTATTTGGCGCAATGGATCAACAAACAAAGCAATGGGCAATCGGTACAAAGCAATCTCGTGTTCAGTAGAACGGAAAAAGAAATACTGATCACGCATCAGATGAATCGCTTTAGTGACAAGTCGCCGCTGCTGCTGGCGGTTATAAAAATCAGACCGTATAGTTTTCAGGATATTTTAGAAGAAATCAGAACGACAGAGCAGGAATCGATTCTGGTCTTCAATCAAGATAATGAGCTGATCGAAGGGCTTTATGGCATAACGGCAATCACAGAACCTATGGCGATCGAGATTATAAACGCCGCGGCAGATTCTGGGGTTTATGAGACGACAAAAGACGGCATGTTCTGGTTTTATCAATCGGTGGCGGGTGGAAAGATGAAAATCATACAGGCCGTCCCAAATAAGACGATTCTTCAGGCACTGAACAAGACGCTCTTTGGTGGATTTTTCGCAGCGGTGTTATCCGTTGTGATTTCTTTGCTTTGCTCGATTGTGTTGTCTATGGTCATCAGCAAGCCGATCATCAATCTGGCAAACGATATCAGGAACATCAATTTGATTGAGACACATAGTCCGATAAGCTCCAAAAGACAAGACGAAATCGGGTTTCTACATGAGAGCTTTGATGTCATGCTCAGCCGAAATAGGGAACTGATCATCAGCGAGTACCAAAGTGAACTCGATCGAAAGGATGCGCAGCTTCGGGCTTTACAGGCGCAGATCAACCCGCACTTCATGTACAACACCCTTCAAGTTATCGGCGGTATGGCCATGAAGAAGAACGCATCGGAAGTGTATGCGATCACGATTGCTCTAAGCGACATTATGCGATATTCCCTCAATTTCTCAAAGGAAATGGTTCATTTAAGTGAGGAGATCAAGTACCTGAACAGCTACTTGTCCATTCAAAATCAGAGGTTTGGGAATCGGATTTCATTTGAAATGGATATCCCTGAGGCTCTGATGACTTTGATGGTACCGAAGCTCATCCTGCAGCCACTGATTGAGAACAGCTTTGAACATGGGCTTCAAAATAAGAAAGGCGATTGGCAAATCGTTCTGGGAGGCGAGCTGACGGAGGATGGCGATCTACTTTTGACGATTTTTGACAACGGTCTCGGGATATCTGAGGCGATGCTTGCAAGTATACAAGAGGATCTCGCCAAAAATGTTGAAAATGCGCTGAGTACGAGCATGCATATAGGGCTTGGCAATGTGCATTCACGGATAAGGCTGAGAAATCCGGATAAAAAGTACGGTGTTACGGTGGATAGCGTGGATGGCGCGGGTACGACGATCAAAGTGAGAATGATGGCAACGGGGGAGGCGCAGCATGCAGTATAAAGTGGTGATCATAGATGACGAGCTTTGGACTCGGGAAGTCATAAAAAGCCTTGTTAAATGGGACGAGCTCGGACTCGAAATCGTGGGGGAATCGTCCGATGGCGATTTTGGACTTGAGCTTATACAAAAATTCAAACCCGATATCATCCTCACAGATGTGCATATGCCCAACATGAACGGGATTGAACTCGTGAGCAGGCTCAGGCAATCCGGTAATACGGCTGAGGTGCTCATCATCAGTGGGTACGACGACTTTGACTATATTCATAGCGCGATGAAGCTCGATGTGTCTGACTACCTGCTTAAACCGATCAAGCCAGAGGAACTTAACGAGCAGTTGCTTAATTGCACGAAAAAGTTGGCTGCGCGGGGTGTGAAGGTAAACGGTGACTTTGAGGTCTCGGCAGCGGGGTTTTTAGAAGTGCCCTGGGCACAGGCGTTTTATAGTCTTAAAACAGCCGCGCATGAGAGTCTGTATACTGGGGATAGTGGTGCAGTCAAGAAAGTTTTTGATGCACTGGTGGATTTGGTGGATAAGCATAGTGACACAAGTGACGCTAAAAGTGTGATGATCTGCATATATTATATTTTAATGAATCAGCTCCAACTCTTTATCAGTGAGAAGGAGTTCAGTGTGCGGGATTTCTTTGGCACGACTGAAACGTCGTTTGTATTCAACCACGATAGCACGAGCAAACAGCTCCTTTATTTTATCTGTGATCTATACAGTAAAGCGTCAAAGGAAATTCAGATTTCGATCAAGAACAGAATTCGATTGGATATTGGGTTGATCAAAGCCTATATCGACATAAACTTTACTGAAAGCATCAGCCTTGAACAGACGGCATCCAGATTTTATGTGAGCAAGGAATACCTCAGTAAGATTTTTAAGGCGACTGTTGGGATGGGCTTTGCTGAGTATATCACGTCACTTCGGATGGAAAAAGCGAAAACGCTTATATTGGAGCAGAACATCCCAATAAAGGAAGTCGGTTTTATGGTTGGCTATGTGGAACAACCCCATTTTTATAAGAAATTCAAGAAGCATTTCGATATGACACCTGGTGAGATGAAACTCACATTAAAAATAGACAACAAATCTGAACAATAGTGGATAATGTAGTAGGCGGTAAAATAAGAGATTATAGTATTAAGTCTTAATCAAAATAACGACTTGAGGGGGAGAATTATGAAGAAGATTTTAGCTTTATCTCTTGTGTTTTGTATGGTGTTTTTAACAGTAGCATGTGCAAAGGATCCAGTTGTTGAAGAAACAACCACGCAAGCTGGTACACAAGCAACGACGCAGGCAGAAGCGCCACGCGAAGCGGAACTGAATATCATGATGAGCATTCCACAGTATATGGACCAGTGGGATACGTATGTGCAACAATTTGAAGCGAAAATGTTGGCTGAAGAAAACATCATAGTCAAAGTAAACCTTGAAATGCCTAGCTCCGATCAATATGAAAGCGTCTTGCAAGCGAGACTTACAGGCGGAGATGCACCGGATTTATACACACTTCACAGCAATAATATCGGAACGTACAACGATGCAGGCTATTTGACTGATCTTTCAAATGAACCGTTGGCAGCTAAAATCTACGAAAATGTCAAAGCGACCGTTTCAGTAGATGGCAAGCTACTCGGTGTGCCACTTGAAAGTCAAGCGTGGGGCGTTTTATACAATAAGACCATATTTGAAGAATTGAAACTCGAAGCACCAAAGACTTTGACAGAACTCAAGAATATCGTCGAAGTACTTAAAGCAAACGACTATACGCCTTTTATGTTGGCTTTCCAGGAACAATGGGTACCACAGCTCATGACAGCGCTTACCTTAGGTGGCAAAGTGTCTGGAGAAATTCCTGATTGGGTTGAGAGAATGAATAAGAATGAAGGCTCGTACACAGAAGTTATCGACATCTTTGGACCGATCGATTTGATCATGGAAAATGGTACGAACCGTGCGATGGAAGTTGGCTCTGAAGCGGGCGCAGCAGATTTCGCAAACGGTAAAGCAGCTATGTTTGTACAAGGCACATGGGCAGCAGGCACTATCATGACGACAAATCCTGATATGAAGCTCGGCGTCTTTGCATTGCCAGTAAACGACAATGAAGCGACTACAAGTGTCAACTTATCAACGTCAACGACACTAGCTGTTCATCCAGATGCAAAAGAGATGGACTTAGCACTTAAATTTGCAAACTATGTACTTGACGATCAAGACTCAGCCGCTTTATTCCAAGCGTGTTCATTTAATCCTCTAGCGTCGGTCCATACGTACCAACCAGCATCTTGGGTTGCAGATGCATCGGCATTCGTAGCGGCAGGAAAATCTTACAAAGACTTAGTTCTTCCTTCAGCAGTAACTGAGGAACAAGGCAAATTGCTCCAAGAATACTATGTAAAATCAGTGACTAAAGAAGACTTTATAACGAGAATGGACGCAGTGTACAAGAGCAGCAACAAATAAATAAATTAGGCAAGAAGGGCAAGCGAAAGCTCGCCCTTTTTTTAATGATGCCTTTTTGGAGGTGAACCCGATGAATAAACGCAATCCCAATATCAGTCTGATGCTGTTTGTCGCACCTGCGCTCATCGTATACGGGTTGTTTAAACTCCTTCCAGCTGTCCTTGGACTCTTTTACGCAACGACAGATTGGAATGGACTTAATAAATCTTATAATTTTGTGGGCATAATTAACTTTGTGGAAATACTGGGCGACAAGTACTTTTGGGACTCTGTTTTATTTACATTTAAATACGTCATCGTCATGGTCATCGTGGCCAATGTCCTCGCACTTTTGCTCGCGACCCTGATTGAGAGCATCAACAGAGGAAAAGGACTTTTTAGAACGGTTTTTTATATGCCGAATATGATCAGCATGATCATCGGTGGCTACATGTGGATGTTCATCGTGACGAAGGTGCTCTACTATATGGCGGATAATTGGGGCTTTACATTTCTGGACAAATCTTGGATTGGCGATCCCAAGTACGCATTTATTGCGATTATCATTGTTGCCTCATGGGGATCTGTGGGGTATCTGATGATCATCTATATGGCTGCCCTTCAAGGTGTGCCATCCTCGCTAAAAGAAGCGGCAACCCTTGATGGTGCCAGCGGTTGGCAGACATTTTGGTCGATCATCCTACCTATGATTAGACATGCTGTTACCATCTGTGTCTTTTGGACGCTGAATGCCAGTTTTCAAGTTTTCGATGTCATCTATTCGCTCACAGGAGGCGGTCCAGGTCGGGCTACACAATCCACGGCGATGAACATCTACGAGGAAGCTTTCAAAGGCAATATACGTTATGGCTACGCCACGGCAAAATCAACAGTACTGTTCATCATCGTACTCATCATCACGATCATACAACTCAGACTCATGCGTAAGAAAGAGCATGAAGCCTAGGCCGAGAAAGGAGTGTTCACATCATGAAAAAAAAGAGACTCATTTTCAACATCTGCGTCTATACGTTTTTAGGCATCGCGGCAATCATATGCCTGTTGCCACTTTGGATGGCCTTGGTCAACTCTTTTAAATCCAACGGTGAGCTACTGACCAATGTCATGTCTTGGCCAACTGAGTTCAGAATTGAAAATTATAGCCGAACATTTGATAAAATGAACTATCTGAGAAGTTTATTCAACACCATCTTCTTAGCGACGTTAAGCGTTTCAGTCATGATCGTCTTCTCGGCACTTGCAGGCTGGAAGCTCTGTAGAACCAAGACGAAGCTGTCGTCATTTATATTGGGACTTTTCATATTTTCGATGCTGATCCCATTTAGCTCGATCATGATTCCCCTTTATAAACTCGTACTCATCTTGAATATCAAAAATTCCTTGGTCGGTTTATCCTTCATCTATGCGGGTATGGGTGTCAGCATGGCGATCTTTTTATACCACGGCTTTGTGAAGGGCATCCCCGTTGAACTTGAGGAGGCGGCTGCGATTGATGGCTGCAATGCATTTCAAACGTTCTTCTACGTGGTGTTTCCAATGTTGAAACCCGTCACAGTCACAATCGCGATCACAAATATCCTATGGATATGGAATGACTTTTTGTTGCCACTCATCATCATCTCGGATAATAAAAAATACACGTTGCTGCTCTCCACAAACACCCTCTTTGGGCAATACAGCAGCGATTGGACCGCCATACTCAGCGCACTTATTTTGGCAGCTTTGCCAGTCATCGTTTTTTACGCGATTTTCCAAAAGAATATACTCAAAGGCATCTCGGATGGTGCTTTGAAAGGATAGCGCATGGCATTCATTTATGCAAAAGGGACGCAGCTCTACAGTGGGGAATCGCCCATTTTACTGAGGGGCTTTGGCCTCGGAGGGTGGTTTTTACCAGAAGGTTACATGTGGAAGCTGTATACGAAATGTGACAGACCAAGGCGCATGGAAATGTTGATCGAAACCTTGTGTGGTATGGAATATGCCGCACAGTTTTGGGCAGACTATTTTGACAGCTATATAACGGAAGTTGATATTGAGCAGATTGCGGCGAGAGGCTACAATTCTGTAAGGCTGCCTATCAATGCAAGGAAGCTCTATTATATGACAGATGATGGCGTGACTTTTGACGCGGCGACCATCCAGCGCATCGATCGTTTGATTGAATGGTGCCGAAAGTGGCAAATCTATGTCATCTTGGATATGCATGGTGCTCCAGGCGGACAGACGGGGGCAAACATAGACGACAGTGCGTCGGATCTTCCTGAGCTTTTCATGGATGATAGCAACGTCGAAATATTGACGGAGCTATGGCGGATGTTGGCTTTGAGATATAAAGATGAGCCGATTATAGCTGGTTATGACCTGCTCAATGAGCCGCTTCCAAATTGGTTCAGTGAGCACAACGACAAGTTGATGCCACTATATGCAAAGTTGATCGCGGCCATACGCGCAGTGGATAAAAGTCATCTAATCATACTTGAAGGGCTCCATTGGTCGACGGATTTTTCTATCTTTGGGTCCAAGCCGAACGATTTCGCGATAGAGGGGATCGTTTTGGAATTCCACAAGTATTGGAGCAATCCAGACGCAGAGAGTTTGCAGCCTTTTATAGAGGCCTCTGAAAAATGGAACGTCCCCCTTTTTATGGGCGAGGGTGGCGAGAACAACAACGCATGGTATACGACGATGTTTCCACTTTATGAGCGCTTGGGCATCAGTTGGTCATTTTGGAGCTATAAAAAAATGGACTGCACGAATTCTCCGATGACCTTTGAGCAGCCTCAAAACTGGAACTTGGTTTTGAATTATATAGATGGCATCGGTACGCTGAGTCAACCGGAAGCAATAAACATATTTGATGCCCTGCTTCAAAGCATCAAGGCAGCTAAAATAAACGAAGCCGTATACAATGCCCTTGATAGGCGCCTTCCAGTCCTTATCCCAGCTGAAGCATATGATTCATGTGAGTGTCATACCGAAAGAACAAAGGGCGCCAATCTGAGAGAAACGGATCCTATTTCCATTTTATTTGAATCTGGAAAACTGGGCGATGTGGATTACAAGAGGTACGGCGGCGAGCCACAACCCGACGATGAAAATTTAGTGGTCATGCTCAAGCCTTCAGACTCGGTCAGCTACAATTTCAAAAACGACTTTGATGCGATACAGGTTGAAATTAAGTGTTACGGCGATGGCGCACTTACGGTTGACGTTCAAAACACAAACGTTGACGTTCAAAACACAAACGTTGACGTTCAAGACACCACAATTGACGATAAAAGCACTACGTTTTATCTACGTGTATCGGGACCTACGACACTCGTTTTGAATGTACCTATGATGAACAGTGAGATGCAGAGTGAAAGTATGGCTGAGAGTAAAGCTGAGTGTAAGTCTGTGGCACTTAAGGTACGCTGTGATTCTGGAACAATCTATTTGGACACACTATCACTTTCAAAGGGGGATGCGCATGAAAATCATACAGACGCTATATAAGAACAAGAATAAAACAACGGTTGAACACCTTGCGCCCTTCGGTCCTGACCTGAGCAATCAAGAAACGGACATTATCAACCTGTATCCATCGGAAGGTTTTCAGAAACTGATCGGCTTTGGCGGTGCATTTACAGAGTCCGCAGGGTTCGTGCTCTCTAAAGTTTCCGAGGAGCTTCAAAACAAATTGATAGAAGACTACTTTGGAAAAGACGGACTGGGATACACTTTGGGCAGATGCCCTGTGGACAGCTGCGACTTTTCACTGGGCAACTATAGCGCCATCACCGAGGGGACACCAGACGATCTCAGTGGGTTCACGCTTGAACGCGATGCCATGTATATTTTCCCAATGCTGGAAAAAGCAACGGCGGTGGAAGCTAGTATGAAGCTCATTCTGTCACCTTGGAGTCCGCCGGCATACATGAAATCAAATGGCGAAAAGAACAATGGCGGCGAACTCTTGCCTGAGTTTCGAATTACTTGGGCAAAATACCTTTGTGCGTATATCATGGCCTATAAAAATAAAGGCTACGCCATCTATGCGCTTTCCGTCCAAAATGAACCCAACGCCGTTCAAAGATGGGACTCATGCATTTATACACCTGAGCAAGAACGCGATTTTGTACGCGATTTTCTCTCTGTTGAGATGAAGCGCTCAGGACTAGAAGACGTCAAAATCATGGTCTGGGACCATAACAAAGAGCGCCTCTTCGATCGAACAGATCTAATATGCAGTGATGAAGTTGCTGGTGCTGCGGTGGGTGCGGTTGGTTTTCATTGGTACAGCGGTGATCACTTTGAAGCCATCGAGCTCGTGAGGCGAAAGTATCCAGATAAAGATTTGATATTCACGGAAGGCTGCATCGAGTATTCGAAGTTCTCGGCAGATAGTCAATTGATCAATGCCCAAATGTACGCGCACGAGATCATCGGCAGTTTAAATGCTGGCATGAACGCCTTTATCGACTGGAACCTATACTTGGATGAAAAGGGCGGTCCGAACCACGTAGACAACCTGTGTGACGCCCCGATCATGATTGATTATAGGCAGGAAAAGCTGATTTACAACCTAAGCTATGACTATATTGGCCACTTTAGCAAGTACATCAAACCTGGCGCTGTTAGAATTGGCCTGTCCAGATTTACAGACAAAATAGAAGTGACGGCCTTTAAAAATCCAGATGCGTCAATCACAGCCGTCCTGCTGAACCGAACAAAAAATGATTATGATTGCTTTGTGAGATTAAATGGTCAACTGAGTAAAGTGAACGTTGCAGGAGAGAGCATCACGACGCTGCTGATAAGAGCAGATGAATGTTGGTAAATGTTGATGAATGCGGACGAATGTTGATGAATGCTGACGAATGCTGATGAATGCTGACGAATGCTGATGAATGCTGATGACATGTGATATAACCGAATGAAAGCCCTTATTGATAGAAAATCATATCAACAAGGGCTTTTCTTATGCTTGTGTTTTTTATAATTCAATGTCTAAGGGTTCAATTGAGTCCCTTTTATCTCAGCCGGTAACGTGCCCTTGTAAAACAATGCGCCATCCTCGACGCGAAGCTCTTCGATCATGAAGCCATTGCTACTGGAGAGTAATCGATTGACGAAGAGAAGCACCTGATCTTCCACTTTTTGGACGACGTCTTCGCCTAGTGTGAGTTGACCGACTTTAAGTGTTGTGATATCTATACTCACTGCATTTTCATTCGCACGAGACAAGGTGCCTCTCGCATAGACGGGTTTGTTGGAAGCTACGCTAGATATGATTTTAATCACTGTGTCTGAGACGTTGTTGCTAGCAGATGCCAGCGGCATCAAAAATGAGTTATAAGCAGTCTTTTGATTTGTAAGCTGGATCATGTTCTGTTCCTGAATAAAATCGATGAATGCATCGGTGATTCTGAAACTCATTTCGCCTTCATTGTTGCCATTAAATGAAACTTTAAAGTTCGTAATTGGGCCGCCATTTGCATTGGCTGTATCGATCAATGCGCTCATCTCTGCATTCGTGAAGGATGCCTCGATTTCATTGGTGCCAGATGTTGTAAAGTCACCACGTGCTAAAGTGACCAAGTTAATTTCTTCGATATTTGCGACTTCAATGCTAGACTTATCCAGTGCGGTGACGTAATCCGTTTCATCCCAATCAACATCAACTTGCTTTCCTGTACTAAAAAAAATGAATCCGCCAACTGCGACCAAAACGATGATTATTAATAATCCCGTGAAAAATCTTTTCATAAGTGTAACCCCCTATAATGTAATACTGCTCAGTATATACCCTGTTTTTATCATTTTAATAGTGCACATACATGTTCCTTAGTATTAAGATATCACAATGCTGCAATTGGGTATATAATTGTGACATTAACAGGATATTATTTGAGAAACTTAAAATTAGAAAATTTGAAGGGGGGAGCAAAATGTTTGTAAAAAAAGGCTACTTAATCGTTTTTATCATACTTCTTGGGTTAATTATCACCTCATGTTCATCGGGTCCTAAAGTTGAATCTATGTCAGATAATGATACTGAGACAGAAATGATAACTGGAGATCAAATTGTCTTAATCAAAGATCCTGGTCTTGAGCAAATCATACGTGAACAAATTGAAAAACCTGAAGGTGATATCACGGTAGGTGATATGGAAATGTTATATTCAATAAACATCAATTATGAAGACACACCGGTTGACGAAATTGATGGGTTGGAATTCGCGTTAAATTTGAATGATTTTTCGTTTAGAAATGGAACACTAAAATCACTTAACCCTGTTGGAAAATTAAAGAATATAGGTTATTTGAATATCAGTTATTCCAACATCGAAGAGCCTATTTTACCATTTGAAACGCCTGCCTTGGATCGCATCAATTTTATAGATACCAATATTTCAGATTTCGAATTTTTAAAAGGTGCGACGGCTGCTGCGGATATATCATTTATGAGTTGTGGCATAACTTCTATCGCGTTTATGAAGGATTGGATGGCACTTGAAACAATCAGTTTGGATGATAATAATGTCAATGATCTTTTACCATTAGAGGGCAAGACGCAAATAAAATATTTAAGTATTCATAAAAATGTTGTCGAAAGCATTGACGCACTTTCTTCGCTGACAGCGCTTGAATCGCTGAACATTTCCTATAACAAAATCTCAAATATTGCACCTATCATGCATCTTGAGTCTCTTACCGAATTTACGGCATATGAAGATTTGGATAAGAGAATCATCGATAGAGGCCTTTTGGAAGAATTAGAAGCAAAGGGTGTTTTGGTGGAGTATCATAAATAAAATTAATATCACGTTATGTGTTATATCCTAAAACATTTGGGTAAATATGAGATGATTAATCAAAAAGAAATTATAAAATATTTCATAAAGTGTTTAGGGAGGTAATCAAATGAAAGAAATCACTTCTAAGAAACTGAGAAAATTTAATATGGTCATGGGTGGCCTACACTTGATACAAGGTATCATGATGCTAATCTTAGCAACATCTGTCATCCAAAATATTGCAGAATTCAAACCGAGTATCACTCAATTTTATCTGGCATTCAACACACAGACCCAATCGCTGGAATCCGCTTCAAAAATCCTATTTGAACTTCCATTTGGAATTATGGTCGCATCGTTCTTGCTGATATCAGCAGCAGCACATGCATTGATCTCATTGCCAAAGCGTCTCAATGAGAAGTACAATTCAGACCTGGAAAAAGGTATCAATCAATTTAGATGGTTTGAGTATGCACTGAGCTCTTCCATCATGATCGTTTTGATCGCAACATTATTTGGGATTTACGACATCGCATCATTGACACTTATCTTTATCCTCAATGCCGTGATGAATTTATTTGGTCTCGTCATGGAGCAACTTAACTCAGGTAAAGAAAAGGGGAAAGTTAATTGGGGACCATTTATATGGGGATCGCTTGCAGGCATAGGTCCTTGGATTGCAATCTTGCTTTACATGTTCGGTAACGGCAATTTCGATATGGTGCCCTGGTTTGTATGGGCCATCGTCGGTACGTATTTCGTAGCCTTTAACACATTTCCTGTGAATATGGTGCTCCAATATAAAAAGATTGGCAAATGGAAAGATTATATCTACGGTGAGCGTTTCTACATTACTTTAAGCCTTGTCGCAAAATCAATATTGGCTTGGCTTGTATTATTTGGAGCAATGCAACCTTAGTCAAAAAAGTGCATTAAAAAGGGACCTGCTGAGCAGATCCCTTTTTTTATGTAAAGCGGCGGACAATGCGTAAAAGAATTAGAAGCCACAGTAAAAGATGGCGGAAAATTCCGGCGCCTGAGTTGAAGCGGTAAGGATTAACTGAGCAGTTGCAGAACGCCCTGTGGTGCTTGGTTGGCCTGAGCCAACATGGCCTGTGCAGCCTGTTGCAGGATGTTATTCTTTGTGAAATGCATCATTTCCTTGGCCATATCTACATCTCGGATACGGCTTTCGGAAGCTTGAAGGTTCTCAGCGGATGTATCCAGGTTTTTGATGGTGTGTTCCAAACGGTTTTGAACTGCACCCAACTTGGACCGCTCTTCAGAAACATTAGTGATGGCGCTGTTGATAGTAGTGATGGCCCCGTTAGCCGCAGTCTGCGTGGAGATGTTGATACCGGATTGGACTGTAGCAGCCACGGTCACCCCACCGACAAATGTGGCTGCACTGGCAGAAGTTACATCCAGTGTAATTGTGTTAGTCTGAGCATCGGCAAGTCCCCCATCTAGGGTGAGTGAGAATCCAGCGTAACCACCGGTACCATTCACAGAAGTAGCATTTGCAGCAAGTCCCGTAACATCGACAGAACCCCCTGACGCCGAGCTGAAATTGATCTTATAGGAGTCTGGCGTTGGTAGTGCCCCACCCCATGTATGAGCCGCTGTTGGATTTGCGAATATTCCTGCCCAGTTTCCGCTGAAGGTGAAGTTAATGCCTGGATCCGCACCAGTCTCTGAAACTAAAAGAGAACTTACAGCTGTTGGGTAACCGCCAGTAATATTGACATCTACAACAATAGTCTTTGCATCATGATCAACCGCGATACCCTCTGTTGTGTTATCAACAAAGGATATCAAGTAACCATTACCAGTAATATTGCCCGCGTCAGCAGTTGCAATGAATCCTGCGCCAGAGTTACCTAACTCAGCAATAGCGTTTTGTGCTGGCGCCCCAGGGACCAGAACAGTCGTTATGGTGACCACATTGCCATCTACAACCGCGGCTGCATTTCCTGTTACCGTTGCTGCAGTCACGTCTCCAGTACCGGCAAGAGTGACATTCGTCGCTAATCCAGCCACACCTAAAGAGAATGCATCCATGGCTTTAATGCCCAGTTGCAGGTTCTGACTTGTATTTGCACCAATTTGGAACGTCAGCTCCCCAAGGTTGCCGGACTGGAGACCACCGTTGAGCAGGTTGCGTTCGTTGAACTCTGTGTTGTTGGAGATACGGGTAATTTCTAACGCCAGCTGGTCTACTTCGCTTTGTAGAGCGGAGCGGTCAGCTTCCACGTTGGTATCGTTGGCGCTCTGTACAGCCAGCTCACGCATACGCTGCAGAATGGCCTGAGTTTCGTTTAGCGCACCTTCAGTTGTCTGTGCTAAGGAGATGCCGTCCTGCGCATTTCGGGAAGCCTGGTCCAAACCACGAATCTGAGACCGCATTTTTTCGGAAATTGCAAGACCTGCAGCGTCATCTCCGGCGCGGTTGATCCGCTGACCGGAAGAAAGCTTCTCGATGGATTTTGAACTCTTTCCGCTGTTGATACTCAACTGTCGATGGGTATTCATAGCTATCAGGTTATTGCTAATCCTCATGCTGGCGCCTCCCTGTATAATAATCTGTAAACCTCATAATCATTATCGGCAAACAACTGTTATACTTTATTATTATTTGCAGTATCGGCGAATTATTATATTAGTTTAAGTCATTGAATATGCTGCGCTTCTATTTGATCAATCAGTGCAGATAAATCCGAGATTTTCGCGGCATAATAATCCGCTTTCAATCCTTTAATTGCATGTGATGCGTCATCAATCGCGCTACCGCCGATCAGTATTTTTGGACGGTGTCTTACATTTAGCGACTTCAAAGCTTGTATCAAGTCCTCTGCGCTATTCAAATGTGATTGAATCAACACAGACATGACGACGAGATCGATTTTATTAAGTTCAATAAAAGAATTTAAACTTGTGAACGGAATGCTGTTTCCAAGGTAGTATGTCTTCCAATTATATTGCCTAAAATACTCTTTAATCATCTTGAGGATCAGTACGTGTTCTTCACCGCTTGGTACAATAAAAACGGCAGAATATGGTTTTTTAGGCGACTGTGTCGCTGTGCTGGTCATAGCTAACCAACGGTCGATCAGATTTGAGATGAAATGTTCATTTGCAATGGATATCTCACCTTTTTGCCACATCAAACCAGTCGTCTTAAGAATCGGGAGATAAACACATTCGATGAGCTTGAGTGTCTTGTTGCCCTGTTGATAGGCCGCCATGACCATATCGGTAGACGTCGTTTCATCACCTGCCAAAAGTAGGTCGATGAGTTGTAAATGCAAAGCCTCAAGCTGCGTGTCACTTAAGATATTCTCGTCCGTTACGGCTGATGTTTCATCGGGGTTAAGCGACGACTGGATATCTAATAGGTAGTCAATGCTGACATTTAGAGTATCCGAGAGCTGCCTCAAATGAAGCTCACCAGGGAACCGTATGTTGTTCTCATAATTGGCAATCGTCGATTGTGCAAGGTTGAGCGCCGTCGCCAACTCCTTTTGTGTGATTTTTTGTTTTTTTCTGATCAGTTTCAAACGTTGACCAAAATCACTCACTATAACACCTTCCTTCGTTACTTCTATATAATTTTATTATAAAGGAATATAATATATTTCCAACAATAATATTTCATTATGTAATATTATTGCTTTTCATTTCACTTTATTTCATAAACGCCTTCGCATAAACCTCAGCAGAACGCGTCATCTCAAGTGCAAAGTCGGACATGTACTTGCGTGTTCCAAATGCTTTGATATCCGCATCGAAATCGTAGTCGGGCTTCGATGTTTGTCTTTTGTGCATCTCTCTGAGTTCTTCGCCAGATAACCTATGATATTGATTTTCGAAGACGATAAATTCACGGTTGAAGCGATTTGGTTTTGTGCGTGTAATTTGACTTTCTGTTGGGTATCCTATTACTAGCATGGTAATAGGAACAGTGTAAGGGTCCAAGCCGAGAAGGTCGCGATGAATTTCCACATTTTCAAGAATATCGCCGATATAGCACGATCCGAGTCCAAATGATTCGGCTGCAACGACTGCGTTTTGAGCGGCGATAATCGCATCTTGCATTGCTAAGAACAAATCGCCCAAGCCAGGTTGTCTTGCTTCAAGACCTGCTTCTTCGTAGGCGTCTAGCCATCGTCTCGTATCGGCGAGAAAAATCAGAACCAGCGGCGCTTTCGCAATGAAAGGCTGATCATCACACGTCTGAGCCAATCTATCTTTCAGCGCTTGATCGGTCACATCGATGATTGTGTAGAGCATTTGGTTACCAGCAGTTGGTGCTCGAAATGCGGCCTGTAAAATGGCTTCTTTGACATCACTTGGAACAATCTTATCTTCATATTGTCTGACGGATTTTCTGTTATTAATGACTTCGATAACTGGATTCATGTGAACCTCCTCAATTAAAGTGCTACTGCTATTATAACTTTATTTAGGGGGCCAAAGCAATTGGGCAATAAAATCCGATTATTTTTTGTTATAATATATATGTGGGATTCGCATAATTTGCATAATTTGCTTAATTCCAAGATCAAAAGACATAAAAAACGAGGAGCGACGTGATGATGATTATAAGAAAAGCTGAAAACAAAGATTTGAAGAAAATTTTGGAATTAAATGAAGAATCCGTACATTTTTTATCACCACTTACTATGGAGAAACTTGAGCATCTCGTATCCCAGTCAGAGCTATTGGAAGTTGTAGAAGTAGATGGCGAAGTGGAAGCATTTGTCCTCACAGTCATCGAAGGAAAAGACTACGACAGCGTCAACTATTTATGGTTTGCATCGCATTATGAGCGTTTCTTATACATCGACCGCGTCGTTGTATCTGTGAAGATGCATGGTAAAGGCCTTGGTGGCATGCTATACAAATCCGTTTTCGACTATGCTAAACAAAAAGGCATTCCGTTCGTGACGGCGGAAATCGACATTAACCCACCAAATCCAGGGTCACTCAGCTTTCATGAAAAATATGGCTTTAAAGAAGTTGGCAAACAAACTGTAGCAGATGGCAAGAAGGTCGTTTCACTTCAAGCGGTTGAAATGTAAAGCACGGATAGACCTACCACTAGGGGGTGCTAGTCATGATTTATTTTGATTCAGAACGGTTGATTTTTAGAGACTGGAAAGAAGAAGACTTATCAGAATTTCGTAAAATGAATGCAGACCCCATCGTCATGGATTATTTTCCAAGCACCTTAACGCATACCGAAACGGACGCTTTTTATGCGCGAATCAAAGATAATATGCAAAGTGTTGGCTATGGCCTATATGCAGTCGAAGTGAAGAAAACTGGCGCGTTTATAGGCTTTATCGGATTCCATCAGGCAAGCTTGAATTTGGGGTTTGATCCTTTTGTGGAGATCGGATGGCGCTTAAAAAAAGAAGCTTGGGGGATGGGTTATGCTCAAGAAGGTGCAAAGCGATGTCTGGCATACGGATTTGAACGACTTGATTTTACAGAGGTGTACAGCTTCACGTCTGCATTGAACGCACGCTCAGAACGTGTTATGAGAAGTATTGGCATGACGAAGCAAATGACATTTGACCATCCTAGAATAGATAAAGAGCATGTGCTTT
Source organism: Acidaminobacteraceae bacterium (assembly GCA_942493125.1). Classification (GTDB taxonomy): domain Bacteria; phylum Bacillota; class Clostridia; order Peptostreptococcales; family Acidaminobacteraceae; genus Fusibacter_C. The sequence continues at coordinate 2,848,190 of OW818667.1, forward strand.
GCGAGCATGTCCTTTATCGGATTAAAAATGAGCGTGTTGATTGAGGCGACTAAACAATTGTCCTTTTTTGTGGAGGTAATTATGAAAAGTGCGTTAATTATTATTGATGTTCAAGAAGCATTTATAGGAAGCAGACGTGAAGAGAAATCCTATGCTGAAACCTTTGAGTATATCAATGCTACGGCAGATTTGTTTAGAAACGCAGGTAAACCCGTGATAGTCGTCAGGGATATTGAAGATGGCGAAGGTGAAGCTTACATGAGTGTGAAAGAGTTAAATGCGCATGAAACCGATATCGAAGTTCTCAAGAAGTTCAGCAATTCATTTTGGCAAACGGATTTAGAGGCAACACTTCAAATGCTTGATGTGGACTTTGTTGTACTATGTGGCAGTGCGGCGGAGTATTGCGTTCTTGCAACGTATAATGGTGCAAGAGAACGAGGCTTTACAGCGGCGATGCTTCAACATGGCATTTTTGCCGACCACAAAGAAGGCATCATTGATCTTTATAATAATAGGGCGCTGATCTCTTATCAGGTGCTTTCGTATTTGCTTAAACAATGAAGCTACAAGTCATCTAAAAAGGATTGATTGTAAGGAGGCAAGTATGATAAAAAGTTCGATTTATACCGATCAATTTGATTCCAATGGGGAAAACCCATGGGAAGGTGGCGCGTTATCCACAAGGTTGCCAAGAGGCACTGATTTGGGGGCGAGTCTGTACGTTTTAAAACCAGGCGCGAAAACTGGATACTATCATTTCCACCACGGCATTGAAGAAATGTTGATTTTAATAGAAGGACAACCTATATTGAGAACACCTGAGGGTGAACGTACTCTCGAAAAAGGCGAAGTCGTCCATTTTAAAAAAGGTCCAGAAGGGGCACATCAAATCATCAATAACACAGATAAAGTCGTTCGGCTAGTTATGGTGAGCAATCAGGTGTCACCAGATGCTGTTGAGTACCCTGATCAAGGGTTACTTTCTGTGATGGCTAGAACGTATTCTCAGCTAGGTGAACCTCTTTGGGATATGAGAAAGATCACTTCGGATGATGAGACCTAATTTAATTTGAAGGTATATGCTAACAGATTGTTTTTTATAGGAGGCGCATTTTATGGATAAAACGAGTGTTTCATATAAGCGATTACAAGCAGGGGACGAGTCTTCATTTGCAGAGCTAGTCAAACTATTTAACGTGGAATTCGAAAAGTCAGATCTGGATTATGTCAATGTTGAAAATATCAAGAGCCTCTTAACACAACCCGATTTTGTTTGTTTCGTGGCTTTAAGCGAGAATCAAGTGGTCGGTGGGTTAACCGGCTATGAACTGAAAATGTACGGTTATGTGGGTTCAACTATGTACCTTTATGATATGGCGGTAGGAAACGCTTATCAACGCAAAGGCATTGGATCAAAGCTTGTTACTGAACTAAAGACGTATTGTGCCCAGAATGGCATCGGAGATATGTATGTTCAAGCGGATGTTAGCGATGACCATGCACTTGCGTTTTATAAAAGCCTTGGTGGCGAACCTGCTGATGTGGTTCACTTTACGTTTGATATTTCTGAATGAGGCTCTGAAAAGCAGTGAATAAAAGGATGATAGTGAGGCAATCATGATTAAAATTGATAAGGCAAATCACATTTTTAAAATGTCCATATCCAATGCACCAGCGCAGTTTTGCCATTCAGGCGATATCGTAAAATTTGAGACGATGGACTGTTTCAGCAACGTGTTTATTGCTGAAGGCACTGAATTCGGGGTAGATAATCCCAAGAATTGCAATCCTGCGACGGGTCCGCTTTACATTTACGACTGCCAGATCGGTGATACATTGAAGATTGAGATCTTGGATATTGAAGTGGGCGAGGTTGGAATATTTGTCACTGGTCCGGTTAACGCTCTTTTTGAGAGCTATTTTGAGAAATTTACGATCAACCGGATAAAAGTTCAAAACGGAGTCGTTGAGCTATCAAATAATGTGGACGTTCCAGCAAGACCGATGATCGGTGTGATTGGTGTTGCGACCGAGGGGGCATTGTCCACGGGTTTACCTGGTATCCACGGTGGCAATTTGGACTGCAACGATATATGTAAGGGCAGCACGCTTTATTTACCTGTGTTTACGGAAGGCGGCTTGATGGCGATTGGCGATTTGCACGCACTAATGGGCGATGGCGAAATCGGCGAATGTGGGTTGGAAATTGGAGGAATGGTCACCATCAGAGTGACTGTTTTAAATGGCAAGCGCATCGCTGCACCCATACTTGAGACCGAAGACTTTATCGAGATCATCGGACTCGGTAGCACACTAGAAGAAGCTTCACAAAATGCCTCAAGGGACATGCTCGATTATTTGATCCATGAGCTGAACATGAGTAAAAATGATGCAGCTATAAGACTGTGTTTGTGTGGCAATTTGAAGATCTGTCAGCATGTGAATAGCGTTAAGACGGTGGCTATGAAGATCGATAAGTCTATGATCACGTAAATGAGGAGCCAAAACAATGAAGGATATCGGAACAAATAGACTGGAAACCAGTCGTTTGATACTTAGAAAATTTGAACGTAGTGATTCAGAGAGCTTGTTTAAAAACTGTGGCAGTGACCCAAAAGTGCCTGTCTTTTTATCATGGAATACACATAAAGATAGCTTTGAAACGAAAGAAATCATCAATAAATGGATTGCAAATTATGAACTTCTGAACACATTTAACTGGGCAATTGAGATCAAAGATGTTGGTGAAGTGATCGGCAATATTATGGTTGTAAAGTACGAAATTGATAATAGTGCGTGTGAGATTGGTTATTGTATTGGGAGTGAATATTGGAACAAGGGCTACTCGACGGAGGCTCTTCAAGCGGTCATCGATTTCCTATTTGCAGAAGTAGGTTTAAATAGGATTTCAGCGAAACACGACATACTTAATCCGGCTTCTGGTGAAGTCATGAAAAAATGTAAAATGACCCATGAGGGCATATTGAGAGACGTTCAGTTTAAGAATAATAGATTTTGTACATTGGCTGTTTATTCTATTTTGAAGCGCGAGTGGGACCGAAGATAATCGCGAAAGGATCAAACTATGGTCAGAAAAGCACAACTATCAGATGCGGAGAGAATCTGCGAAATCATCATTTATGGCTGGAGAACCGCATATATCGATTTTCTCGGTGAAGAAGCTTTGTACAAGGACATGAGCGTTGTGAAACGTTATAAAACTTTATATACAGCATTGGAATCGGATCATGGTTTTTATGTGTATGAAGAAAATGGCATCGTCAAAGGTTTCATGCGACTTGAAAAATGTACGGAGCAAGATGAAGGGGACCCAATGGAACTGGTTGCGATCTACGTGGAACCGTACTTTAAAGGCCGTGGCATCGGCTCGAAACTTATACAAGAAGCAGAAAGGATAGCGACATCGCAAAGTCAATCTGAGATTAGGCTATGGGTGCTTGAGAACAACCATTCAAGTCGAAAATTTTACGAGAAAAACGGCTATAAAGCGACGGAACATGTGAAGTGGCTTGATAAATTTGGTCAGAATGAAGTGCGGTATGTGAAACTGATTTTATAACATGAGAAATGACCCTGAAAAGGGTCATTTCTGTTTGTAGAAGTTTACTATTTCCGTATGATAATAATAATCACAGTGACGATTACAAGTCCAGCTGTAATGTAATTCATAGGAACGTAGCATTGTGGCAATTCCATTCCTTTTGCAAAATTAGTACCAATCCACAAATTGAATTTAAACATGCCAAGCACCATAAACAGCGTGATGACCGCTAGAACTATTTGAAATACTCTCATGATACATTTCTCCTTATAGTTTAATTTAACAGATGGCGTTGGTGAAGATTTTCATAAAGAATCTTTGTCTCGCCATCCTTATTGTTTTTGATGTAGTTTCCGAATACCGGTCTCATCATTAAAGCGTTTAATATGCGTTTTGGAAGCCCTTGCAATGGATAGGTTTTTTTCATTAGAATATTTTTTGCCATCTTCATACCGAGTTTTCGAGCATCTTCCATAAGTGCCTTTTCATTTTCAGCTACTTTGCTACCTCTGAAACCAGCACCAAGGTAACCCACAGTGTAGCTTCTCAAAAAAGTGCCACTTATTCCAAAGCGAGATAATCCCTTCGCAACTTTTTTTGCTGCATTAGGTGAGCTAGCAGAAGCGATTCCTGCCATGTATTTTCCACCGAGAGACGACGTAGATACCTCATACATACCCAGGCGGTCAATGAGATTTTTCATGATGGCATTTGGTGCGCCCGCGTAAGTTGGAGACCCCCAAATAATACCATCCGCTTCATAAAGTTGGGCACGAAGTTCGTTAAAGCCATCTGGCAAATGACAGTTTCCAGTCTTCATACATGATAGGCAGCCCTTGCAAAATTTTAAATCGTATTCTGGCAGATAAATTTCTATAGTGTCCATTCCCTTTTCTTCAGCACCTTTAAGTGCAGCTCTCACCAATATAGCACTGTTGCTACCTTCATGAGCACTGCTAATGATGCCTATAACGAGTGACTTGCTTTTCATAGTTGATACCTCCAAGTATTCAAATATCAGAGTGAATTGTTCTTTTTACTGAAAGCATAATTGGATCGAAATGTTTTTTCCAAAACTTGTTAGCAAATAGATTTGAGGTTTCATAATCTACATGAAAACTAGATATTTCAGTTTTTGCATGAAAATTTGAAGCTTCGATTAACAATTGAATGCCTATGTTGCTATTTCTATATTGCTCTAAAATATAAGTCCCGCTAATCTTACAGCAATTTTTCACAGTCATTTCGATGATGTCATCATTTTCAGTGAATGACAAAAACATGAATCCAACGATGTTGCCATTGTGTTTCGCTAAAAAAATAGTGTTACGTTCAATATGTTCTATTACTTCCTCAAGTGACGTTTCATTTCTTCTTAGAAATATTGGGGAACTAAGATAATACGCCGTTGTTAAGTTTACAAGATTATATAATTTTGTTGCGTCTTTCATGATGGCTTTTTCAATAACAACCCCTTGATGCATTGCACTATTGAGTGCGGCAAGATCTGAAAAAGCATCCACTACACAGGAACCAAAACCTAAATCAAAGAGTGCGTTTTTTAAGAGTAGATCGTCATGTGAAATCGTAAAATAATGCGATTTAATACCCCGCTCAACCCATTCTTCCGCCAGCTTTTGATACAACTCAAAATAGATAGCTTCTTTGTTTTCTTGAGTTGAAGCATTTCCGATGTAGGGAACAAATGCACTTTCTTCACCATGAAAATAAAATGTATCATAGAGGAGATATCCTACAATTTCTTCATCGATTTTGGCAATGACGCCTTGATTAGCTTTTGCGTGCTCGCTTAAATAGTCAAGTAAGTTTGTTGGATGATTTGTCCAATACGTTATCAAATCATTATTTGAAAAGAATCTTTTGAATTGAATTTGCCATAACGCAAACATAGTCTCTGCAAGATGTGTATTGTTGATTGGCTCTACACTTATTCTTTTATGCATAAATCTCCTTTCTTTCTTCGGATCACTATAACAAGCCAAAGTACCGCGCTCCAAGTGATTAGCCATATGAGCAGTGACGCACCTTTTAGTGTCATTGGAACAAGCGTTGTTACAGTGAAAACAAGACTGGCATGACACAACATGACGATTGGCAAACTTTCAGTATGGCTATAGAGTCTCACCATCAGAATTCGATAGGGTGGTAACCATGCAAATAAACGACCTAACAGAATCATTAATGGGAGCACTCCGGTGAAGCTTCCGCTTTCCAAAAACAATATGAAGTGCCATGCCCCCCAAATGATGCCGACATAAAGACCAGTTTGCCAGTTGTTATACCGCTTTTTCATTTGTGGTATAACAAATCCACTCCAACCAATCTCTTCAAAAACGCCAACCATGATGCCAGAAAATAGGCCACTCATAATTAATCCCATGGGTTGCGTTGATTGGAAAACAGCAATGTAATAATCAGAGGATTGTGTAGATAAAAAAGTGAGTATCACCATCGACAATAGTGGTGTCGCGAAAATTGCTAGGACATACCACTTAAATCCTACTTTAAAATTGAACAAACGTGTCTGTAGATTAAGCATTCCAGTTTTTCCATCGACAAATGCTATCATGATAAGGCCACTTACACTTGGACCAAGAAGTATTGCGCTATACAATACGGGGATTGGTACGAGAATCCTGTCATAATTGATTGGTATATTGCCTAAGCCTGCCATCAATGCAACGACACACCAAGAGATGAAAAATACGAAGAAAAAATAGAGCTTAATCGCATGTTTTTTTATAAGATTCATATCATCTACCTAATCAATCTTCTGTAATGATACTTCTACATAATAAAGCTTTTCTCAATTTCTCCAGTGCGTTTTCAGCAATTATTTCGATTTCCTTAGAAGTGACGCGATAGCTACTGGTATCTTTCATTGACGGTTTGGGTTCATGAGGTATAAGATCTGCAATATGTTGATCGATTACCACGACGGGTTCATAGCCAGTTCTTTTTGTTAGGTCTTCTGGAAGTTTGGGATTTGAATTGAGTGCGCCCCCACTAATTGATAGATACGCATAATTTGCTGTGTGTGATTTAAGGACTTCTAAAAAGGCTCTTAGGGGTGAAGCCACTTGCCCCATCCATACAGGACCCACAAATACGATGGTGTCATAATCTTTAATAATTTCTGAGTCGGGCATGACTTTTGGCTTTATATTAAAAATCATATCGAAGAAAATTCTGCCCATTGAGTGACGTTTTTTTTCTGTCACCTGAATGTGTTTTGCATTTAGTTCAGATGCAATGCGTTTTGCCAACGTTTCGTTGTTGCCTGTTAAAGAATAAGATATTATTGCAATTTTCATGGTCAATCTCCTTTACAAGGTTAAGAATACATGGTATTCTACATTTAATAAGTATACTAACGGTCTACTTTAAATAAGTATAACGCCGGTATACTTTAATGTCAATAGGAGATTTAAAAAAATGGAAAATAATATATCAAAGCGAGAATCGAATAAAATTTTGAAAAAAGAAATTTTTCTGAACGTTGCGGAAAAGCTGTTTGCAGAAAAAGGATTTGAGAACACTTCTGTTGATGAAGTTGTCATCAATGCTGGGTTGACTAAACGTACGCTCTATCAGTATTTTTTGAGTAAGGAAGATCTATATTATGCGGTGGCTTTGAAAGGGGCTCGTTTACTATCTGAGACCTCATTCGATGCACTCGCGCAAGGTGAGAATGCCAGAGATAAGATTAGACTTGTCAATCTTGCCCACTTAGATTTTTATACAAAATATCCAGATCTATTTCGAATTTTGAACTATGCACCTGCAAATCAGCAAAATACGGAAGCGAGCCCTCATTACCAAGAAATTAGCAAGATTAACATCGCACGGATGGCATCGCTCGGTTCGCTAGTTGAAAGCGCAATGCAAGATGGCAGTATAAATTCAGATTTGGAAATTCCCAAAGCTCTTTTTTTCGGTTTTTTCTCTGCGTTTAGTCTTTTATATACGATTGCGTCCACAGACAAGAGTATCTGGCAAACGATGGGGATAAATGAGAATGATTTCTTGAAATTTAGTTTTAATTTGTTAACTGATGCATTAAAATAGAACGGTTCTCAGTGGCTCCTGTTTGTCCACTTGAAATTTTAGTAAAATAAGTTATGATAGTCGTAGACATTTACTTAAATATTCGAGCAGGGGGCCATCCATTGAGATTTAAAGATCTTTCGATCAAGCGAAAAATTACATATTTGTACCTGCCTATCGCCATCGTGCCCATGATCCTGTTCGCCGTGATTTCGATGAAATTTTACGAGAGCGCGATTATCAACCGCAGTTTAGACAGCATGGAAGACAACAACGTGTTGATCTCGGATCGCATAGATAGCATCTTATCGGAAGCGGAAAGCAGTGCTACTTTCTTGACGATAAGTATCAACCGCCTTTTAAATAGCGATGCATTCCACGGCATGCTCAGCCGCGACATTAAACTGTATAACTTAATTTCAAACGAGCTGTCTTATGCAAAGCTCATCTACAAACACATTGATTCCATCGGATTTATCGATAAAAACCATGCACTTTACTATTCGGATTATGAACTTCAAACGGGCAAAACGGGGCTTATTGTGTCGGACATGATCAAGACCCTTGAAAAAACCACGGGCAACAGCGTGTGGTTTGATCTGAAGGCAAGAGATTACCTCACAAAATCCTCGGATAAAAAGATGCTGACATTGGGCAAAAAAGTATGGAATATCAACACGGGAGAAACTATCGGCTATCTCTTCATCAATATCAACGAAGACACCTTTACAGCCTTATTTAGCGAGCAGTTGGTGGATTACGCCATATATGATAAGAGCGCACAGCGCTTGTCCACAACAGTTGATGCGCCAATCATTGATGCCACCATCCAAAGCTTCTTAAGTCAGACGGAACTAAGTTCTGACCTTGTCAAGTCGGCTCGCGACAAGACGCTCGTATCTAAAACCGAGATCGAACGCCTCAATTGGACGCTGCTCAGTGAAGCGGATTTAAATCTATTTACGCAGGATCTCACCAACATCCTTTTACTCGTTGGTACGATGCTCGTCACTATCATATTTCTGGAAATCAGTATGACGCTTGCATTAAACCGTCTGATTACAGCGCCTATCATGAAACTCAAACGCGGTGTTGAAGAGATTTCGATGGGTAATTTCGACTACCGCTTCAAGATGAAAACCAATGATGAAATCGGTCTATTTGCCGAGAGTTTTAACCACATGTCGGCTCAGATCAAAAAGCTGCTATATGATGTTGAACGTGAGGAAAAGAAGAAGCGCGAATATGAACTGGCCCTCATCCAACAACAAATTAAGCCGCATTTTTTATACAACACACTGGATATCATCCTGAAGCTCTCGCAACTGGGACAAGAGCGCAAGGCGCAAAAGGTGACAAGGCGACTTGCCGACTATTACCGCAACTCGCTGTCAGGTGGCGCCGACATCATACCCCTAAAAGAAGAACTGAAAATCACGCTGGATTATCTCGAGCTTCAAAAACTTAGATATTCCAATGTGTTCGACTATAAAATTGAGGTGTCTGAGCATCTAGAAGGCATCATGATACCCAAGCTTTCGCTTCAGCCAATCGTTGAAAATGCAATCGAACATGGCTTCAAAGACCTGTCCGAACCTGGCCTCATTCGCATCTATGATGTGATAGGCGAACCTCTTGATGAATCTATGGCTGATCCTATGGATAAACCTATGGATGGTCACTATCAAATCGTGGTCTCCGACAATGGCGTTGGCATAGAACCCGAAAAAGTCATGCGGATGAACACGATGTTTAAAGGCGCTTTATTCGCACAAGACAATCAAGGAATCAAGAGCTTTGGCATCAAAAATGTCAACCATAGACTCAAGCTCTTTTTTGGCGACGCTTATGGCATTCACATCGTGAGTAAATTTGGAACAAAAAGCTTGGGATCTGGCACAGACATAAAAATAAATCTTCCAAAGGAGGCCGTGCATGATTAAGATCATGATCGTCGATGATATGCCCATATTTTTAGAGTATTTGAGATCGGCTATCGACTGGGAAGCGTACGGTTTTGAATTGTGCTGCGAGGCAAAAAATGGACAAGAGGCTTATGAAAATGCTGTAATCTATCAACCAGACATCGTCCTATCCGACATCAAAATGCCCTATATGGACGGGTTGACGCTCACCGAAAAGCTCGCGGAGCTCAATCCTGAGATTGAAGTGGTGCTCATCACGGGCAATAGTGAATTTGAATATGCCCGCCGCGCCATCAAGCTTGGCGTCGTTGATTATATCGTGAAGCCGTTCGAGAAAGAAGAGCTCATATTGACGCTGCTCAACTTACAAGACAACATCAACAAGGCCATCGAGATGAAGCAGGAAAAGAAGGACAAGCTATACCTTAAAAGGGAAGCGCTTCTTAGGCAACTGATCTATGCAAAGTACTTTGATGAAACACTTGCTGAGACCCTTTCAGAGGGCTTGATTCAGCACGATTTGCAGCTCCGCAATGAAGACCGTTTCAACGTCATTTCCATAGAAGTTGAGTCGGCAACAGAGAGCATCGAACGCTCTGAACGGGCGATGAATTTCAAGAGCATCATCGGCAATCTTTACAGTGACTACATGGATAGCAAACTGCCCAAATACTTTTTTACGGACTATGAAAGTAGGGTGGTTTTCATTCATATACTTAGCGCAAATGGCGATGCGGAAGTTGATGATGAGGAATTGCAGCACTTTATGGGATTTATCAGCGAACGATTGGCACTGGATGTCACGTTTGGCATCGGTGGCGCGCATCAGGGCTTTGAAGGGATCAGGACTTCTTACCTCGAGTCCATCAACGCTTTGAGTCACAGGTTTAAGCTCGGCGGAAACAAGGCCATCAAATACGAGGCGATATCTTCTGAGGAAAAAACCTATGGCTTCTATTCGGCCGAAATCAATGAAATCATCTTGAACCATCTCCATCAACTCAACGCGAGCCACACCATAGAAGTCATCGATTCCGTGTTCAAAGAGGCGGACATGAAGCATTTTAGCTCGGGCTATAAGCGCATGATCAACATGGGCATCATCAGTCTGCTTTTGTCATACCTCGTCAAGGCGGGCAAGAATATCAGCGACGTTTATCCCGACAATTTTGACCCTAATGCGATTTTTGACCATGGCACGGAAGATGAGCAAAGGTGGTTTATAAAGCGCGCGTATGCGAGGGCATTTGATTATCTCATCGCCCACCGCGATTCGAGATCGAGTCAGATAGCCAGAGATGCGAAAAAATGCATCGATGACAATGTATCAAATGCAGCGTTTAACATGAACGACTTATCGAAGAAGCTGTTAGTCAATCAGACGTATTTGCGCAAAATGTTTAAAGAAGAGATGCAGATGACCATCACCGAATACCTTACAAAGGTTCGCATGGAGTCGGCTCGGGCCATGATCCTCGAAGGGCGTTTCAAGCTCTCCGCGATTTCAGAGATGGTGGGTTATAGCGATTCGGGATATTTCAGCAAATGCTTTAAAAACCATTTTGGCGTGTCGCCGAGTGAGTATCAGTAAAAGGGATAACATATGCAATGAGTATCCGGATATATAATTGATACTCATTTTTTTTGAATAGTACAAATCCGTTTTGAATATTACATTCAAATGACAAAGATAAAAACATATACTTTGGATACGGGATGATAAGTGGGTATCCCATGATTAAGTATAGGGGGAAAACAAATGAAAAAGTTTACCGTATTATTATTGATTTTGATGCTTTTGTTAAGCACAGTCGCAGGTTGCGCGAAAACGGAGCCGGCAGTGGAAGAAACGACTGCAGCTGCAGAGACGACAGTTGCGACGACAGAAGCAGAGAACATTACTTTAAGAATTTATGCACAATACTCGGATGATGATACTAAGATTCCTTATGATTATGCCGTTGCAGAGCTTGCAAAGGATTATCCAAACGTGACACTTGAGCTCGACATTCAAGCGCAAGACGATGGTCAAAAACTTCAAACTTATGCAGCAACTGGCAACTTGCCAGATATCTTCCAAGTTGGTTTAACGCAAATCGAAACGTTTAAAGAGTCTGGCAACATCATGATCCTCGACGATGTCGCTAAGAGCACAGGCTACCTTGATAGAGCATACTCAAATGCTGAAAGTATCATCTACAATGAAGACGGTCACATCTATGCATTCCCATACGCAGGCAACGAACTCGTTCTCTGGTATTACAACAAAGCGTTGTTTGAGCAATACGGCGTCAAAGTTCCAGAAACTTACGAAGAACTTTTAACAGCTATTGAAGTGTTCAATGCAAACGATATCGTTCCAATGTCTATATTCGCTAAAGAAAAATGGATTACTACAGCTATGTACGACGTACTTGCTACAAGATTTGAACCAGCTGGTATCACTAAACTTGACGCTGGTCAAGGCAAAGCTTCTGATGAAGCATACACAAAAGCAGCAGAAACACTTAACGAACTCGTCAAAGCGGGCATGTTCGCTGAAGGCGCAACAAATACAAACTACGATCAAGCAGCGGCACTTTTCTATGAAGGCAAAGCAGCGATGTTCTTAAACGGACAATGGGAAATCGCTGGCTCAACAGAAAAACTTGGTGAAAATGCGGATTGGATGTGGTATCCAGTTATGCCGGGCTATGAAGCGAACAAATACGCACTTAGCGGCGGTGGAGCACCAGGTGGCTACGCAGTCAACCCTAACTCTGAACACAAAGAACTCGCAGCTGAGATCGCAGCTTATATGTCAGAAAAATATTGCGAAGCGAAATACAAGCTCCGTGGCAACCCAATCTTAGCGGTTCAAGTTGATGCAAGCATCACACCAGATACGCCATTCCCAGCAATGATGGAAAAACTCGATTCAGAACTTGGCAACATCACGTCTACAACTAAGTTTGCTTGGGGCTTAACAAATCCACTTTTCAAAGTGGCAATGGAAGACCAATCGCAATTCCTGATGACAGAAGATTATACACCAGCTGAATTTATCGAAGAACTTGATAAAGTCATAGAACGTATGAAGCAATAGAAAATAGCATATGAGAAGGGGCTGTCTCAACCATGAGAGAGCCCTTTTTTAAGAAAGGAAGACGACGTGAAAAAATATTATGGCAACAAACTCGCGATTGCGATATTCACGGTCCCAACGCTGGCACTTTTTAGCTTAATGGTATTTTATCCAATCCTTCAAGTGTTCTTCAGAAGCTTCTTTGATTGGAATGGCCTCTCCGCGGGAACGTTTATCGGCTTCGATAACTACTTCAGATTATTCGATGATAAATTATTTTTCCTAAGCAACAAAAACGGTTTCATCTTCGCGGCAGTCATTACGGTCTTCCAGTTGACAGTCGCCACAGTCTTGGCGCTAGCCGTGTCCAATGTAAAAACGAAAGGTCGCAACTTCTTTCGAATCGTCTACTTTATCCCAGTCGTTTTATCGGTCACGGTCGTTTGCCAGCTTTGGTTATCCATTTACAATGCAGACACTGGCCTTCTCAACAAATTCTTTGAGCTCATCGGTTCGAACTACAGACAAAACTGGCTGACGGATCGAAATAAAGCTATCCTGGCAATCGCAGCCGTCAACGCATGGCAGTGGATGGGCTACCAATTCGCACTGATCCTCGCAGGCATCAAATCGATTCCAACGTCCTACTATGAAGCCGCACAGATCGATGGTGCGACGTCACTTCAAGCCCATATGAAAATAACGATGCCACTTTTGGCAGAAACGTATAAATTTTGTCTATTGATCTCAGTCACTGGTGGTATCAAAGCGTTTACTGAAATGTTCATCATGACCAGCGGTGGTCCAGGCAACTCGACGTATACGTTGACGTATATGATGTATTCTTCCGCCTTTAGAAGCGGTGAGTTCGGCTACGGCTTAGCGGCTGCTTCGATCTTGGTCCTCGAATGCCTCATGGCAATTTTAGTGATCAATAGAGTTTTCAAAACGACTGAAGGTGCATAATATGAAAAAAAGATCATTTCCTCAACTATTTTTTAAGCTATTTTTATGGGCGTATGCCTTTATATCACTCTATCCACTCGTGTGGATGATCCTTTACTCCTTTAAAAACAACGAAGAAATCTTTGTCAGCAACCCTTTTGGGTTCCCAAAAATCATGCGCTTTGAGAACTATATCAACGCTTGGTCGCAGTACGATGTGCCTGTCTATTTCATGAACAGTCTGATCGTCGCATCGGCGACCGTGGTCATCACAATCGTCTTAGCCATGATGTTTGCCTACGCTACTAGCCGCATGAAATGGCGGGGCAAAAACTTTGTCAGAACATACGTGGCATTGGGCATGTTCATTCCAGTGCAAGCCGTCCTGATTCCAGTGACGCGCATCGTTCAGGATCTAGGCCTTTCAGGCAGTCACTGGGCGCTCATAGTACCATACACGGCCTTCAACTTAGCCTTTTCAACGCTCGTCTTCTACGGATTCTTCATTGGGCTACCCGAAGAATTGGAAGAGGCGGCATGTATTGATGGTGCCAATATCTTTCAGACGTTTTTCTTCGTCATCGTACCGACGGTTAAGCCTGCGATCTCGACCCTTGCGATTTTTACATTCCTCAACGCTTGGAATGAGTTCATATTGGCCAACGTCCTCGTCATGGATCAGAGCTTAAAGACATTACCACTGGGCATCTTGTTCTTCCAAGGTCAATTCACGACGGATTGGGGCGCAATGGGTGCAACCATGGTCATCGCGAGCTTGCCGACCGTACTGGTCTATACATTGTTCAGCAACCAGGTTGAAAGAGCGATCACGATTAGTGGTGCGGTTAAGGAGTAAGTGAAGTAGCTTTGATAATTAATAGAGTTTGTAAATAAGTGGCATATTTTTTAATAAAAATGGTGTGGTTAACAATAGTAGGAGGTTGCTTTGACGATTACGTTTGACTCAACAAATCAGGTATTTCACTTAAAAAATGACAAGATCAGCTATATCTTTGGCATCCTGAGAAATGGCCACTTAGGACATTTTTACTACGGTCAGACCCTTCACATGAACGCTGAAAGTGAACTGACGCAGGATCTTTTTAAACAAGATGAAAACCGAGGGCTAACCAACTACGTCTATGAAGGTGACATGACGTTTTCGCTTAATTTGGAACGTCTGGAATATCCATGCTTTGGGACGACGGACTATCGAACGCCCGCTGTGGATGTCGTGTCGCAAACGGGAAGCAGCGTTGTGGATTTTGCCTACAAGACGCATCGCATCTTATCAGGTAAAAAGAAGCTAGATGGCCTGCCTGCCACACGGGCAGGTGAGGAGGACGCTTTAACACTTGAAATCGACCTTTATGACGATGTGCTTGAAGCGACTTTGACGCTTTCTTATACGGTGTTTGCAGACCTCCCAGTGATTGCAAGGCATGCAAAACTCACCAATCATGGCGCGACACCTTTTGTCGTCAAGCGATTGATGAGTTTGAGTTTAGATCTTCCGGATGCAGAGTGGCAAATGACTCAGCTCTATGGCGACTGGACGCGCGAACGCCATATGGCATCTCATGACTTGCACCCTGGGATTCAATCCATCGGTAGTCTACGCGGGGCATCCAGTGCTGCGCACAATCCATTTATGATGTTAACACGCAAGCATACGAATGAAGTTCAAGGTGAAGCCATCGGCATTTCACTCGTATACAGTAGCAATTTCCTCATACAAAATGAAGTCAATTCAGATGACAAAGTGCGCATCAGTGCAGGCATTCATCCACAAGGGTTTCAGTGGACACTTGAATCGAAGCAGGCGTTTCAGTCACCTGAGGCGCTACTCGTCTATTCAAATCAAGGCATTGGTGATCTGAGCCGTTCGTTTCACAATTTGTTTAGGGACCATCTGATCCCTGATCGCTTTAGAGACGAGCCGAGACCGATCCTGATCAACAACTGGGAAGCGACGTATTTTGACTTTGATGAAGCCAAGATTCTCGACTTAGCCAAGGGCGCAAAAGAGCTTGGCATCGAAATGCTCGTATTAGACGACGGCTGGTTTGGCAAACGAAACGATGACACATGTGGCCTAGGCGACTGGTCTGTGAACACAGATAAATTGCCAAGTGGCATACAAGGGTTGTCAAAAGCTGTGAACGCAGTAGGTTTGAAATTCGGCCTTTGGATAGAACCAGAGATGATCAATAAAGGCACGAAGCTCTACGCCGCACATCCAGATTGGCTGATTGGCGATCCACTTAGAAAGCGCTCTCATGGTAGAAATCAGTACGTGCTGGATTATTCGAGACCTGAAGTGGTGGATGGCATCTTTGATCAGCTCACTGAAGTGTTTGATGGCGCATCCGTAGACTATATCAAATGGGATATGAACCGTAACATCACAGAGGCATTCAGCGTTACACTGCCTGAAGACCGCCAAGGCGAACTGTTGCATCGTTATATTCTCGGTGTGTATGACCTCTATGAGCGTATGACCAGCCGTTACCCACACATACTCTTTGAGTCGTGTTCTGCAGGTGGCGGTCGATTTGATCCAGGTATGCTCTATTATGCACCGCAGGCTTGGACCAGTGACAACACCGATTCCGTTGAACGCCTCAAAATCCAATACGGCACCAGCTTAGCTTATCCACTCTCGGCCATGGGCTCACATGTTTCCGATATTCCAAACCATCAAGTGAAGCGTCAAACGCCACTCAAAATGCGCGCCGATGTCTCTTACTTCGGAACCTTTGGCTATGAACTCAACATTTTAAAGATGCCTGAAGATGTGCTCGATACTGTAAAAGAGCAAATCACTTTCTTTAAAGCTCATCGCGAACTGATTCACCAAGGTGACTTTTATCGTTTGCTAAGTCCCTTTGAAAAGCAGGGTAACCAAACCGCTTGGATGGTGGTCTCCAAAGATGGGAGCGAAGCGTTAGTTGCTTATTACCAAGTTCTTGCGAAACCCAACGATGCGACATTCAACCTTAAATTACAGGGACTTATGCCCGAATCAATCTACCGTGTCAGCGGTTATCCCCAACCGCTTTCTGGCAGTTACTTGACGCAGTTTGGCATCCTCATCAAACCGTCATTCAACGGGATTGAGTACAGTGGCGATGCCACTGGGGATTATCAGTCTAGACTTTGGTTGATTGAAAGAGCGGATAAGTGAAACCATTGAAACAACAGAAAATGAGTTGAAAAGCTTGACACTTTAACTCAAACACTATTAGGTTAACACATCCTAATAGTGTTTTTATTTATGATAAAAGAGGTTGACTTTTACGACAAATAAATGTAAAATTATGGAAATTAATGTCGAAAACAAAACCTTGAACATACAACATATTAGTTGTATACTTGGATTAGAAGAAAGGTTCATCTATGAATCAAACTGTTCAAGTAAGGGAGCTGATAAATATGAGCGATTATAAATCTTTTATTTCGGATCTTTT
The DNA here is from genome assembly GCA_942493125.1 of Acidaminobacteraceae bacterium. Lineage (GTDB taxonomy): Bacteria > Bacillota > Clostridia > Peptostreptococcales > Acidaminobacteraceae > Fusibacter_C. The sequence goes on from OW818667.1 coordinate 2,865,227, forward strand.
AGAAAAAGATGAGGCTTTAAAGAATGAAGTTCAGTTTTTAGAGTTGAAATATTCAATAATTAATGAATTGGTAACCTATAGAAAAGAAAATAATTTGACACAGGCTCAGTTTGCCGAATCAATAAACGTAAAACAACAAGCTATTTCAAGATTTGAAAAAGGTGAAATTGATGCGAGAATCAGTTTTATTGCAAAAGTCGTGATGGGGATGAAGAAAAAGATGGTATTTAGCAATTTGGATGCAGTCCAGGTTGAGAAAACAATTACCAGAAAAAAGAAGGAAATTGATATGCTGAAAACAAGTTGAATATGTTTATTTACAATGAGTCGAAAAGCTAAATGAGTCGAAAAGCTTGACACATCAACTCATTTATGGTAAATTTCTCTCAACGTAAGATTTATAGACTGTGACTGAGGGATGAAGTATCGGACGCACTTCAAAGAGAGTTGGCGATAGGTGAGAGCTGACAGGTGTGGATATGGATAAAGACTCATGAGTTGCGTAAAAGCCGGTTAACGACCGTTATCCCGTCATAAGTTATAAATTAGGATGGTACCGCGTGAACACGCTCCTTACAGTGAATGTAAGGGGCTTTTTTTATTGAAATAATGTTATAAGGAGGCAGCATGACGTGGTCATGCGATGAAAACAATGAGTGAACAAGTTTATGTAAAAAAATTAAGTGAACAAGAGCAGATTCGAGTGGATAAACTTAAGGATTTGGAAAATTTGGGGATTGATCCGTTCGGTGGCAGATTCGATGTGACGCATCATTCGGAAGCACTCAAGACGACCTATATGGACACGACAAAAGAGTATTTGGAAGAAAATGAAATCCAAGTTGCCGTTGCTGGTAGAATTATGACTAAGAGAAGCAAAGGCAAAGCGGGCTTCATGCATATTCAAGACAACGATGGACAAATCCAGATTTACTTGAGACAAGACGTTTTGTCAGAGCTTGACTACAGCGTGTTTGATATGTGCGATATCGGTGATATCGTCGGCATCAGAGGCAATGTGTTTAGAACAAACACTGGTGAAATCAGTGTAAAGGCAAAAGAGTACATCCATTTGACAAAAGCTTTAAAGCCGCTTCCAGAAAAATTCCACGGTATCACAGATGAAGACGAAAAATTCCGTAAGAGATATCTCGACATTATCATGAACGCTGACGTTAAAGAAATTTTCATGAAGAAGCAAAAATTCTGGAGTACAATCCGTAATTTCCTTATAGAAAACAACTTCTTAGAGGTAGAAACGCCAATCCTTGAGACCTCTTCAGGCGGCGCGGCGGCGACACCATTTTCAACGCACCACAATGCACTTGATATTGATGTCTTTTTAAGAATTTCCATGGGCGAACTCTGGCAGAAAAAACTGCTCGTAGCTGGCTTTGAAAGAACATTTGAAATCGGTAGACAGTTTAGAAATGAAGGCATGAGCCCTGAGCATCTTCAAGATTATACGCAAATGGAGTTTTACTGGGCCTATGCGGATTTCAAAATGGGCATGGATTTTTGTAAGGAAATGTACCGCCGCGTGACAAAAGCGGTCATGGGCACTTCAAAGTTTACTACCAGAGGCTTTGAGATCGATATGGACTCTGAATGGGAAATTTATGATTTTGAAACAGTGATTGAAGAAAAAATGGGCATTAACATTTTCAACACGACAAAAGAAGAAATCATCGCGAAACTAAACGAAAAGGGCGTTGAATACGATCCGAAATCAGGCTACTGGAGATTGGTGGACGTGCTTTGGAAAATCGTGAGAAAAGACCTTTCCGGTCCTGGATTCCTCGTGGGTCAACCCGTTCAACTCAATCCGCTTCCTAGAAGACTCAAAGAAGACGAAAGAAAAGTGGCTCAAATGCAGATCATCCTCGCCGGTTCAGAAATGGGTAACGGCTACACAGAGCTTAACAACCCACTCGACCTCGAAGAGCGCTTCAAAGAGCAACGCACGATGGGTGAAGCCGGTGACGAAGAGGCACATGAACACGATGAAACATTTGTGGAAGCACTCCGTTACGGCATGCCACCTGCATTTGGATTTGGCGTGTCAGAGAGATTCTTCTCTGTCATGATGGACCGACCAATCAGAGAATGCGTCATGTTCCCGCTCATGAAGCCTCGGGCTTAATCGAGTAATTAGTAATGCAGCATGGTATTTAATTTCAACAATATTAGAATAATAGCAACAGCCGCTTCGTTTTTAATAAAAACGAGCGGCTGTTTTTTATTGTCAATATCTTTTGTTGTCAATAAATGTCAAAAAAACGCCTTTTAAAACTATACAAAGACAACGTCATAAAACCTTCGAAATTGATAATAAAGGGGTATTTTGAATGCCATAAAAATTTATTTTTGTGAAAACAAAACAAATTGAATTTTCTGACATTGACAGTATAAATTAATTTGTATAGGTTGTATAGTATCTGTTAACAAATTGTAAATTATTTTCACAAACTCAATAAATATCAAAGGCGGTTTATATATGAAGCATAGACCCAAATTAATACAAGGTACCATTCTAGCTATAGGATTAATGATGTTTATAGCGGTTGTCTATTGGCTCAATCAACCAGAAGAAGGTGCTGCAGCAACTGCGGCAAGTAAAGTAATCTTTGCTAGAGCCCATGTCTCAGAGCTCATATCAGATAATGCAAGTCCTGACGTATGGACTGAGGGACTGAGGTTAGGGACACAGGAAGCCGTTTTAGCAATCGATAGTGGCGTTTTTAAAGAGCAAGAAATTTATGCGACGAACTATTTAGGTGCATATGGAAACATCGATTTGAAAGTGGACACAAGAGTCATTGTTCGATTGGATATAGATGAAAGTGGAAATCCGTATATCACTTCCATAGTAAACTACGATCGAAGTGCTATGCTGATTGGTCTTGCACTTATCTTCATGGCAAGTCTGATCATAATTGGAGGAAAAAAGGGCATCGCAGCAATTGTTGGTCTCGCATTTACTATGTTTAGTATATGGTTTTTCTTGATTCCACTATTGAAAAGAGGATTTCCTGCAATTCCATCGGCTATCTTGCTTGTAGCGATTACGACGCTTGTTTCACTGGTAGCTCTGAATGGTTTTTCAAAAAAGACTTGGATTGCGGTTGCTGGATGCGTTGGGGGCGTTACCATTGCGGGCATAATTGCATCACTTGTGACCATTGTCACACCAATAAACGGATTTAACATGCCAGAAGCAGAAGAGATGATTCTTAGATCCTCTGATGAAGGACTCCGTATCAGTGGTCTTCTTGTAAGTGGTGTCTTAATTGCTTCATTGGGAGCAGTCATGGACGTTGCACTAAGTGTTACATCAGCTATTGCTGAGTTACACGAGATGAATCCAAAAGCGAAAGCAAAAGACCTATTTAGATCGGGATTAAATATTGGTCGGGATACGATGGGAACGATGGCGAACACATTAATTCTTGCTTTTGCAGGCGCATCACTCAATATGCTTGTTCTGTTTAGAGTATTTGATTATCCATATGTGCAAATTTTCAATAGCGATTTGATGACGATAGAAATTATCCAAGGGCTTGCAGGTTCTATCGGAATTGTTCTGACAGTGCCACTTGTGGCGGTATTAAGTGCAACTTTATATGGCGTGAAACATACGCCTCAAAAGGGGTTAAACGTTAAGAGGTAGGTTGATCCTTACAAAAGCCATTTCGGTTTTTGTAATTATCATAATGAAGGTGTTAGGGGGGGTATGAAATGAGAATCAAATTTAAGAAAGCTCTAAGCATTATGATGGCGATCATAATGATCGTTAGCTCTATGGGACTACCAGTGGCGGCAGCGGAAACAGCTGATCCAACTGGTCATGTTATCATCAGTCAGATCTACGGTGGCGGTAGTAATAGTGGCGCGCCATATACACACGACTTTGTAGAATTGTATAATCCGACAAATGCTCAAATTGATTTATCAGGATTTTCGATTCAACAAACGAGTGCAGCGGGATCTTTCACTACAAACAAAGTCGATTTAACGGGTACCATTGAGCCAAATGGCTATTATTTGATTCAACTTGCGGGAGGTAGCGTCGGCGTACCACTTCCATCGGTAGCAATAATTGGAAATATTGCTATGGGTGCATCATCTGGAAAAGTAGCCCTAGTAAAGAATACTGAATTTATTTCAGGACTTTTAGATGAAGATGTCATTGATTTTGTTGGTTTTGGTTCATCAGCAAACGCATATGAAGGAACAGCAGCAGCACCTGCACCGTCTAACTCGCTATCAATCATTCGCAAATCAGTCGGTGTGGACACAAACAATAACGGTGCAGACTTTATAACGTCAACGCCAAATCCAAGAAACGGAATACCAGCAGCTGTGACAAAGTGTGCGGAAGTTACGGCAAACGTCGCATCTGGTGTCGTATTACCGGATACGGACGTAACCTTTTCGACAAGTACTGAAGGTGCTCAAATTGAGTACAATACGTTCTCACCTGAATCTGCTGAATGGACAACGAGTTCAGTAATTAAAATTACTGTAGATACAACAGTTTACACACGCGCAGTAAAGGCAGGCCTTGATAATGGTGATGTGAAGACGTTTACTTATACCGTCAACACAGCTGCACCTGGAACTGTTCTAAACGCTAAAGATGCAGCACTAAATACTGAAAATGTCTATGTGAAAGGAATTGTATCTTATTTTTATAATAGGAACGTCTATATACAAGATAGCACAGGCGCAATATGCCTTTTCTTGAAAGCAAATGCCACAAAAGTAAAAGTTGGCGATGAAGTCATCGCTCTAGGTAAGAGAGAGAACTACGGCAATTTAATCGAACTTACAAATGTAAATGAAACCGTCTTAAAAGTGCTCTCATCAGGCAATGCAATACCTGATCGAGGCACAGCAACACTATCTGAACTTAAAGCAACACCACTAGGCAAAACATCTGGCTTTGATCATATGTGTGAAATCATTAAAATCAGTGGTGTGACATTAACGAGCACGACATTGTTAACACAAGCTGGTGAAACGCTCGAGATAAATCCAGCAGTAAATTTAGTGGATTTCCCTGGGATCGTTGCTGGTGATGTGATCGATGCAACGATTCGGATGTATGATAATAACGGCACATTAAGAGCCGCTGTGACAGCGATGAGTAAAGCTGAGAATACAAATCAACTTTTCTTAAATGTAAGCCATACATCTGCGGATGCAATTAGTGGCGCAACTTTAACGCTTACTAGCAATGATGAAACCGCAAAAATTTATTACACTTTAGATGGTTCCAACCCTACAGAAGCAAGCACACTGTACACAGGTGCTGTAAAAATTGTCGGCGCAATTGGTGAAACAATCACTTTAAAAGCAATCGCAAAAGCTGAAGGTAAAATAGATAGTGCGGTCTTAACAGAAGCTTATAAAATCAAGGACCCAACCGTTGTTCCTACCATTAAAGACGTACTAGCGCTCCCGACTGGAACAGCCAATGTAGAAGTCAAAGGAACACTCGCATATTTCGCTACAAGTTACAGTAATCCAGTCATTCAACAGGTAGTTGATGGCAAAACATATGCACTTTATGTATTTGGATCTGCACCGTCAGGCGCGAAAATTGGTGACGAAGTCAAATTCACAGGCACTTATACCATCAGATATGGTCAGCCACAAATAACGCCGACATCATCTTCGCTCATAGGAGCAGGAACGGCGCAAGTGGCAAAAGAAATGACTATTGCTGAACTTATTGCGAACGGACCTACGATGCTAGGTCAACTTGTTAAGGTCAAAAATGTGACGTTGGGCACTTTGAATACTGGTGGTAGCACGCCAATTACTGATGCCACAGGCACCATAAACATTTACAAACCAACAGCTTATCCCGTTCAAGTTGTAGCAGGCGACATCGTAGATATCTATGCGATGGTAGCTATAAACAATACAACCATCCAGCTGTATACTGGAACTAAGGAAGCGAATGGTTTTAACATTTATGACGTTGTAAATGATACGAAACCACCACTCTTAACATTAAGAGACAGCTACTTGGACGCGAAACCGACTCAAGATTATACACTAGCAGTCAGTGCGGAAGACAATAAGGGCATCAAAGATGTCAAAATCACTTATAAAATAGGTGAGACGACTGTCAGCAATCAGTTGATGGCTTATGAACCTACAAACAATGAGTATCGCTTCACAATACCAGGTAGTGAAATTTTGGCATCCGTTGAATCATTTACTTTTACGATTGCTGCAACAGATGTAACCGATCTTGTGACAACTAGCACGACTAAAACGATAGTCATAGACAATCTGCCACAAATCGCATCAGTTACACCTGCAAGAAATGGTAGCACAGGTGAAAACAAATCGCCATTAATTTCTGTTAACCTCAAAAACGCTGGCGTCAATCCAGTGGTGAAATTGACACTTAAAAAAGATGGCGTTACACTAGTTGACAATCAAGATATGACAATTGGCGAACCAAATGTCACTTATAATTATCAGACAGGCACACTCGTCGATGGCACGTACAGTGCTACAGTCACTGTGATGCGCGCAGATTTACAAAGCGCAACGACAACTTGGACATTTGTAGTCGGAACACCTGCCTATAAAGCCTATTTTGGTCAGCTTCATGGCCATACTGCTGAATACTCGGACGGTTCTGGAACGCTCGCGGATGGTCTCAATTATCTCAAAAGCATCACATCGAGTGACAATGTAGACTTTGTATCCTTCACAGATCACTCTAACTATTTTGATACGACAACAGCCGCAAATGCTGCGGATGCAATGAATGACAAATCATTGATGACAGCGACAAGCCTTGAAAAATGGAACACGTATGTCAATACAATGACATCTTTCAACCAAGAAAATGCAGGCTCAAAAGTAGCTATGCCAGGTTATGAGATGACTTGGTCAGGTGGCCCTGGTCATATAAACACCTTTAACTCAGTTGGTCTCGTCAGCCGAAACAACACTACTTTAAATAACAAAACAGCTGACTCTGGACTAAAGGCTTATTACAACACACTGATCAAAAACACAGATCCACTTGCCAACTTATCGCAATTTAACCATCCAGGTTCCACTTTTGGTACCTTTGCAGATTTTGCTTATTGGTCACCATCGTATGACAACAAGATGGTCGCTGTGGAAATCGGAAATGGTGAAGGCGCAATTGGTTCAGGTGGCTATTTCCCAAGCTACACAGAATATACAAAAGCACTTGATAAAGGCTGGCATGTTGCACCAACGAATAACCAAGATAACCATAAAGGCCGTTGGGGAAATGCAAACACTGCTAGAACCGTCATCATTGCAGATGAATTTAGTACAACAGGCATGCTCGAAGGTTTGAAAAACATGTCCGTATATGCGACAGAAGATAAAAACATCAATATCGACTATACGGTAAACGATTTGATCATGGGCAGCATCATTTCTACAGTTCCAACGGAATCGCTTAAGTTTATCGTCAACGTCACGGATCCGGATGCCGATGATGTCAACTCCAAAGTCGAAATCATTACAAACAGTGGCAGAATTGCTTCAAGTAAGACATTCACTAGTAATGTTGCTGAGTGGAGCTTTGAGCTTCCTTCTGTACAAGGTTATTATTATGTGCGCGTTACGCAAGCGGATAAAAACATAGCAGTAACTGCACCAATTTGGGTGGGTCAAGCACCACTAGTAGGCATCAGTTCATTTGCCACTACGACAAAACTTCCCGTTACCAATGAGGCAATCAATCTTACAACCACGATGTTCAATAACGAAACAAGCTCAGCTACTGTAAAATCTATTGAGTATTCAATTGGTGGCCAAATTATCAAAACTGAAAACGTAGAGAGTCCGCTTGTTTCTACTGGAACCTACACGCATACAGTGCAATATACACCAGTAGCTGCTGGTAAAGTCGTAATCACTGCCACAGCAACAATTATGTTAGGTGATCAGCTTAAAACATTCACACAAAACTTGGATATCAATGTCCGAGATAGTGAAAAACTCATTTATGTAGGCATTGATGCAAGCCACTTTAATGAATATGTTGCTGGAAATTACAAAGACAGCATGGGCAACTTTGCCAACATGGCTGTTGAGTCAGATGTTCGCGTGATTGAACTAAAAACAAGCGAAGAACTGATTGCTGCGACCCAAAATCCGAAATTCAAAATGATCATTTTAACACCACCAACACGTCGTAATGGCAACAACTTCCTACTCAATTACAGAAGTTACTCCGATGCAGAAATTGCAGCTATCAAAGCGTTTTCTGAATTGGGAAATACAGTGATCATAACCGGTTGGGGCGATTATTATGAAAGTTATACGAAATATTCTGATGGCACTGCACATACACTTCCAGTAGGGGAGCACATGTCAGCGCAACAAAACAAACTGCTCGATGCATTGGGTTCAAGTTTGAGAGTTTCAGATGATGAAGTCAAAGATGATGTTACCAATCAAGGACAAGCACAGCGTCTCCATTTAAAAGAATACAATCTCGACAACGCATTTTTAGAATCTGTTAAGCCACTAGAGCAAGTATATTCAAGTTATGCGGGTTCTACAATTTATGCAGTAGGCGCAGACAAGTTGCCAACAGCGGCGTTACCAGCAACAGTAAGTCCGATGGTCTATGCGTTTGCAACAGGTTATTCTTCAGATGATGATAAAGATGGCACGACAGGAATAACTGGCGTGGCAGTGCCTAAGTATTCTGATAAATACATGGTCATCGCATCAGAGACCATAACGCATAGCACTGGAAAAATGGGAACCGTTATTGTTGCAGGTGCAGCGTTCATGAGTAACTTTGAGATTCAGGTAACAATGGACAGTTATGCGACACCAGCATACAGCAACTATACAATTCTTGAAAATGTCATTCGCTTCGTAAACCCTGTGGTGATCACGAAAATTGCAGATGTACAAGCAGCTAAAGAAGGTCAAACCTTTACCATTCAAGGTATTGTCACTTCAAATGCTTCTGGTTTCGACAAAGAAACAGCCTTCTTTGACTGTATCTACGTTCAAGATGAAACAGCAGGTATTAATGCATTCCCTGTTGCAGGCGTTGTCAAAGCCGGACAAACAGTAGAAATCACCGGTGTGACAAGCTCTTACAATGGCGAGCGTCAAATCGCTGTCGAGAAAGTAACCATCATTGATGAAACGATAAAAGCATTGCCTGCGGCTAAAGTCATAACAACTGCTGAGGCAGCTGGCGCAATGTATTTAGGTAGCCTTGTAAAAGTTTCTGGAACAATTACAAATCTCGTGTATGCCAACAATGTCATCGAAAGCATCTTTGTAAAAGATAGCAGTGGGACGGCAAGTAGAGTCTTTATCGATGGTTATATAACGCAAAATAAAGTGATTGCAAATCTTGCAGTGGGCAATAAAATTACGGCAACTGGCCTTTCTTCGTATGATACTGAAGGTGCAAGAATTAGAATTCGCGACCGCGCAGATGTTGTCTGTACAGCCGTAACAGATTCAGATGATACGACACCTGATGCGCCAAAGCCAGGCAATTCAAAACCAAATGGATCCGTTGAAAATAATGAAAATTCTAAAGTTGTCGTTAAAACGTTTACAGTAAGTAACATGACACAAGAGAATGGTCAAATTTCAGCACCGGTCAGTAAAGAAAATGTCAATCAGATGGTGGATCAATTATTGTTATCGGATGTAAAAGGTAAGTTAGCAGTGCTTCAGTTCAAAGCTGAGACAAATTCGATTGAAACCGATGTAACCTTTGTCATGGATCGGTCTGCATTTAACCAAATCGCTACAGAAACAGATGCAAGTGTACAATTTAGCACAGGCATTGGTAGCATCCAGTTAGATCGCAAAACAGTTGAAAGTATCAATTCGCAAGGTGGCAGCTCAGATGTCAATATCAACCTTGTTAAAGTAGATCCACAAACGCTGTCTACTGAGATGAAAAATGTTATTGGCGATAGACCTGTGTACGACTTCACGATATCCTCTGGTGATCAAGACATCACTTCATTTGGATCTGGCAAAGTCACTGTAAGCTTGCCATATGAATTGAAGCCAGGTGAAAGGGCAAATTCAGTCGTTATCTATTATGTTGACGCAAGTGGACAGTTACAAACGGTTCGTGGCAACTATAACAAAACTACGAAGATGGTTGAATTCAAGACCTCACACTTCTCAAGTTATATGATCGGTTACGGCGCAGTGAATTTCAAAGATGTTCACGATACGAATTGGTTTTATGATTCAGTGTCTTACGTAGCGGCACGTAATATAGCCGCAGGTACAGGTCCTGAAATGTTTAGTCCAACGCAAAATATCACGCGCGGTCAATTCCTAGTGATGATGATGAATGCATATGGTATAACGCTAGATGCAAATGCTCATACTAAAGCAAATTTTGCAGATGCGGGAAACACATACTATACAGCATATCTAGCGACTGCAAAAGAACTAGGTCTTACAGGTGGTAAAGGCGATAACTTGTTTGCGCCAGACGCGTTGATCAGCAGACAAGATATGTTTACGATGCTCTATAAAGCTTTAGAGATGGTAAATGAACTACCTGAGCTTACTGACGTAAGAAACGTAAGTGAGTTCAGTGATTTCAGCTCCGTAGCATCTTATGCGAAAGTTTCTATGGAAGCTTTGGTTGAGGGTGGCTTTGTATCAGGTAAAAACAATAAGCTTGATCCAAATGGCTTAGCGACAAGAGCTCAGATGGCACAAATTCTCTACAATTTACTCATGCTGGAATAAAAGCTGGCATTCCCCCTGAAAGCCCGTGTTCACTTATGTGAATTCGGGCTTTTTTTGTTACAATCAGATATGTAAATAACATACAATTTTAATACTATTCGCCTATCATATTAATTTATAATGGTGATATACTGTAAATAATATGGAAAAACAAAATTTGACGTCAGAAGAGGAGGATTCAATGCGCAATAAAAGAACATACATAATTGGTTCGATGGTCATTATTATTTTACTCGTCGGCTTATTTTCGTTTCGCACTTATAAATCAACCGATGAACAAGAAGTTGAAAATACGATTACAGAATTTTTTAGTGCTTTTTATACAGTGACCCCAGATACGATTGATTTAATGATATCCAGCAGTACAGGTGTAAATGGTGAAAATCAGGGTGTTGTCGATTATGGAAGCTTTGCGAAATCAACTTATGATGGCTTATATACAAAAAACTTTTATAAGACATTTTTAGTTGGCGACCGGTATATGATCATGGCCCCACAGATAGCCAGTGACAATAATCTCACCATCTCATTCAAAGGCATAAATTTGACATCGATCGAATCGAATGACAATGATAAGTATTATGACTTTACTGTGGAAATAGTAGTAAAGGATAACGTTACTGGGACAGAAGAAATACTGGTCAACAAAGGACAAGTAAGCGTCAAGCAAGACTTCTTCAAATATAAATTGCATGCGATCAAGTTTTTTGAAGACAAGCTCGTGCGGTATTTATATGAAAAATAAAAGTCTTACCGTAGTCATGAAACTATTTGTGATCGTTATTTTAGTCGTTCTAGTGGGTGTTTCTGCAGAAAATAATTTAATGAGTCGAAATTCTGGACTGGATGTGGTTAAAGAGTATGAAACGAAGTCCTCTAATGAGGTGACATCACCACTTAAAGAAATGGACATTAACAATAAAAACGTAAAAATAGCCGTAGTTGGCAAAGCCCAAATAGCGGAAGATAAAAACAATAAGAGCACTGAGTTATTAAATCCTAAGCAAAGATATCAATTTATTGGTGACTATAAATTCAATGATTACATAATTAATTTTAATGATGAGAATCCTTTAATCTCGACAGAGTTGCAACTTGATGGTAAGTGGTGTATTTATGCTTCAGCGATAGCTGAGACAACAACTCTTATAAATGGCACACATTATTTCTTAGGTGTCACTGTTATGCATGATAAGGACTACAATATTGAGAGCTTGAGTTTCAATATTTTTAATACGGACAAATCCTTGGTTGGGCAATATACTTTTAAAATGAATTAGGAGGCGTTTCTATGGATTTGTATTTTGCATTTATCTTAATACTGCCCATTTTATTATTTATAACGGTGAGTTTTTTTGTCGTTAAATGGGTGAAAACGAGACAATTGTTTACGCCTTTAAGCATTGGAACCTTCTCAATTATTGTTATCATGACTTTAGTTTTGACTTGGTATTATTATCCTGTCAAAGGCGTTTTAAATAATTCTCAGCCTCAAACTGTGACAATTAGTTTTGATAATAAACACGTTGATCTTAATGACAAAGAAGACATCTCTTTGTTATTAAATATCATCAATCATAATATATACATTAGAAATGCATCGGACAGTTTGATCGAAAGTGGATTTCCAAGTAAAAACCTATTTAGAATCGATTTGGTTTACGCTGAAGTCGGTCAATATTCTAAAGTGGTTCATTTTTATGTCCTTAGTAACTTCGATAACGAAAAAGCAGGAAATCTTGAGGAACTGTCAAAAGGAAATCGACTACAAATAAATGAGCAATTTTTCAGAATCAAAGAGCCAAAGAAATTTAGTGAAGAAATCTATAAGTTAATTGTGCAGTTTGATGCGTTTGAAAATATAAAATAATAATAAATGGAGGATTCAGCTATGAAGCATTTCTTTTGGGGGTTAGGCACGTTGTTTTTTGGGTGGTTTTTTGTATTTACTGGCTCGTATTTGATGGTGCAAGGTAATCTGGAGATGCGATTTTTATGTGCAATTGCCTTAGCAATATTATTTGTGGGTGGCGTGATAGCTATTTTGTTGTCAAAATTGATTGAAGAACTGGTGATAAAGTAAAAAAAGTCATTCATTAGGAGATCGTAAATTATGAAAGGGAATTACTTTATTGGAATTTACACGTTTTGGTGTCTGCTGTTTGTCTTGATTAATGAAAGCGTATTCAAAAGCACTTTGCTTCATATTGAGTACTTCGGTTTTTTATTTATAGTTCTCAATATAACTGCAATTCTATTCAAATATAATCCGAAGTGGTTTAATAAAGCCAACATTATCATTTTGTTGATTCTGTTTTCTTCATTTTTGCTACTTCCTCAATATACATACAAAGAGGCGGTTGCTATTGTTTCAAACCTTGACTCTAGCAATACTGAAATAATTGATAATACCAACGAAAGTTACAGGAATAAAATTGGAACACCTCAGATTTATAGAGCGGATAGTAACTCGTTTTTCATAAAAGGAGATTATTTGATTTATGTGTTAGATAAAAATAGCAACGCTATTATTTGGTACAAGGTTAGCCCAGAAGATGGGTCGTTTACAGTATATCAAAGGCGGGAAGTATGAAAAACAAAAAAAGTATTATAGTGCTTGTATGCGTTATAATGGCTTTATTGCTTGCGATTGTAACCACAGAATCAACTGATTTCGATCTTGAATTTGCAGTGGATCAAAATGAATCTACAATTGAAGCAGAGATTGTAACACTTAAAGGTAAGCTTATAAGATTGCCATTTGACTTTTATTACATAAAAGGTAAGTTATATATCGATGAAAAAAGTTATAGTGTGGAAAAATTTAAAAAAGAATCATACCAATATAACTTTACTATGGTTTTAATTGATAAAGATGATCAAGAATTCACGTATGGTGATGCGCGTTTAGTAGGGAACATTGGCGACAATACTGTTCAAAGTATGCATATCGTTATTAGTAAAACGAATATGCATACAGGTTTTACGTTAAGTGAGGATATTAACTGTCAAATCGTTAACCGTTAATTCAGCTGCTTGAGTTAATTCAACAGATTGTTACAGTCAAACAGGAGGAACTAGAATGAGAATAAAAACGATAAGTTTATCAATGGTTTTTGTACTGTTAAGCTTGATACTATTGTCAACGCCAAAATCGGAAGCAGCCACCGCTGTTAGTGTGACAATTCCAACTTTTCAAGTGCGTTTAAATGACGTTATAATAGATAACGCTTATAGCCAGTATCCACTTATTGTCTATAAGGATATTACATATTTCCCGATGACATACTACGATAGCCGTTTCATGGGACTGGAAAGCTTATGGGATAACACTACTGGGCTTGAAATAGTAAAAACGGGTGGCAATTGGGACTATCACAAATACCCATCGACTAACAAAAACAGTCGTGCATACAGTGCTCAGATTGCACCTTTTAAGATTGAGGTTAATGGCCAACTAATTGACAATATGCTTGAATCATATCCATTGCTTTTGTTTAGAAATATTACGTATTTTCCTTTAACTTGGAGGTATGCAGTTAATGAGTTTGGTTGGCAATATGCATTTGATACCAATCAAGGTTTAGAGATCATCACAAGCGGGGGCAATATATCTGTCAAAGAGGTGAAGTTGCCGATTGTCCAACGTGAAATGAGTGAAAAAGGCGCATTTGCTATGGCTGGTGATTATTATTATTTTGAAGGTGTGGCTGGTAAAATCTATCAAGCGCCAATATCAAATCCTCAAAATATTAAATTCCTTTATCAGCTGCCATTGAGTGATAGTCAAGATGCCTATGTTTATGCGTCACTTTATGAAGATGACAACCAAGCGTTCTTAAAATACCACACGGGTGGTGCGATTATGGGCTCGGATCATTTAATCAAGCTTAATGATGATGCAACAACGCTCGAAGTGGACAATGGTTATTCAAATTATAAAATTTTTGATGATTTTACGATTCGTGTGGAACAAGGGTTTCCGCCATCAAATAACAATCTTCAGATAAAAAAGAATTCTGAAAGTGAATTTGTCAAAATTGGAAATCCAGAATTTACGTATGGTCTGTTTATTAAACATGTATCGACGCAAACAGGTGCTCAGAGTAACAATGATTTATATCTGATAGATGGGGATATCTATGTTCTTGGATATGAAGGTCTACCTGATGATCCAAAAGCAAGAACAACGGGGATTTACAAAATAAACGTCAAAACAAATGCAACATCAAGACTCTGCAGCGAAGAAGCTGAAAGCTTTAAAATCGTGGAGGATATGATCTATTTTCAAGATGGTAACAGAAGGCTTTATCGTGTGCCGTTGACTGGAGGTACAGCAGAAATTTTGGTAGACAAACCGGTTGATTTCTATCAGATTATGAATGAAAATGTCTTCTATTCGCTAGCTGTAGATGACTTGCTACGTGTCACAGGCATATCGGGTGTTATAAATCAGGGCGGGAAATTGGTAAAATTGGAACAGAAAGATAATTATCTCATAGCACTATTCGACAAAAATTCTAACGCCGCATACAAGTTGATGGTTTTTGATCAAGAAAGGGCAGTTAGATATAAAACTTATGAAAACTTTGATTTGGTTGGCATTCAAAATGACGAGGTCGTGATAATTAAGAACAAATGAAAATTCCATACGATATATGCCAAAAACACGAGACGTGACATGAATGCCATATTTCGTGTTTTTTAGTTTAATCAATTATGGAAAGTTTGCTTTACATTTACATACAACGTGTTATACTCTAAATATGGAAAGTTAACTTTACATAGAAGGAGGTAACCTGTGAAAAATCGTTTAGAAGAATTGAGAAAACAGAAGGGGATCAAACAAGAGGAGCTGGCAGCTGTTCTAGAAGTGTCTCGTCAAACCATAGGCTCTCTTGAAAATGGTAGATATAATCCATCCATACTGTTGGCGTTCAAAATTGCGCGTTACTTTGGGATTGGAATTGAAGAGATCTTTATTTACGAAGAGGAGGAAGTTTAACATGAATAAAAAGCGTATAGATTATGTGATCATGTTTGTCGGTTTAGCATTATTTGTAATAGGCATTTATCTGATTAAAGCAATCGTCGACCCACAAGGTGTTATGTTAGCATTTCCCTACGTCGCTATTGGTGTAGGGTGTGGCGCTTTCGGGCATGGTTTGGGAAATATCATTCAACGTTGGGCACTAAAAGGTCATCCAGAGGTATCGAAACAAATTGCCATTGAACAAAATGACGAACGCAATATTGCCGTTGGAAACCGTGCAAAAGCTAAAGCGCATGATATGATGATCTTTGTATTTGGTGCATTGATGATAAGCTATGCATTGATGGGTGTCGGTATATTGCCACTTTTATTGCTTGTAGCGTCATATATGTTTGTCCTTTTTTACGGCATCTATTATCGCGTTAAGTATGATAAAGAAATGTAATCCAAGTGAATAACTTAGGAAATCGCATAATTACCTTTTAAGTTGCGAAATTCCGTTTATCGAATATAAAAATGACTGAATCAAGCCGTTTTGATAAATGAAATTCATACTATTTAGAATTATGCAATTTCCTCAACTGAAAATAATTAATGCAATAATTAAAAAATCGGGGTATAATATTAGTAAGAAAACCGGAAATTCTGAATCTAGGAATTTCGCATATTAGGAAACTGAGAAACTCGGATAAATGGTATTATTAAGGGAGTGTTGAGAATGTTACTTCAATTGAGAGATAAGAATCAAGTAACTTTACCAAAAGAATTTGTTAAGAAATTGAACCTTAAAAAAGATGATACTTTTCAAGTTGTTCTGGAAGACAACAAAATTATTATTACACCAGTATCAATAGTTGAAACAAAATTGCTTGATGATTTGAAAGAAGCATTCGAAGATATTAAGCAAGGAAAAGTAAAAGCACATAGCACGGTGGAAGCGCTGTTTAAGGACTTGGATGCCTAATTTTGAGACAACCTCAAAATTTGAAAAGCAGTACAAATCACTTCCAGATCAAGTTAAAAAGAATTTTAAAAAGCAAATTGAATTGTTTGTTTCAGATCCTAATCATCCGAGCTTGAAGACTAAAAAAAATCATGCTGCCAGCAATGAATTTGGAGAAACAATATTTGAAAGTCGTATTAATTTGTCATACAGATTTCTATGGAAATGGAATGGTCACCAGATCGTTTTGTTGCTTACAATCGGTGATCATGAAATAGTAGAAAATAAAAAATGAAGCCCTCTTTGAGAATAATATCAAAGAAGGCTTTTTTTACGTGTATCAATCAACTAAATTAACAATCAATCCCCTTACGCGACAAGACACCTTGACTGTAATAGTGCTTGATCTCTTTCATTTCTGTAACGAGGTCGGCGCGCTCGATGAGTGCGTCGGGGGCATATCTACCCGTGAGGACGACTTCCACCTGTTCTGGGCGGTTGTTCAGTGCTTCGAGGACTTGGTCGGTTTGGATGAGGCCATAGTGGAGGGCGATGAAGATTTCATCAAGAATGACGAGTTCATACATGCCCGAATTCAATTTTTCGATACATGTTTTGAGAGCTTGCGCAGCCGCGTCGATATCGGCCTGTTCGGGATCCTTGCTGATGAAGCACCCTCTGCCGAGTTGCTCGATTTCGATTTTGGGTAGGATGCCAACAACCGCCGTTTCGCTATACTGCATGTCCTTGACGAACTGTCCAATGTAGACTTTTTTGCCTGCGCAAGCGGCCCGTAATGCGAGTCCAAATGCGGCGGTGGTTTTGCCTTTTCCGTTGCCAGTATATATGTGGATATAACCTTTTGTCATGTGCTTCTCCTATCGTCTGTGATGACTTTGTTATTATTATACCACAGAGATAAAATCAAGAAAAATCAATCGTTTGTCAAAAAGTCATGAGTCGATCTGCCTGGCACCACCAACTCATGAGTCGATCTACCTGGCACCAATAACTCACTGACCTCAGATTTGCTTCTTGTTGAATATGACTATGGAAAGAGCTAGAAGCAGTGCGATAAGAACGGCGGAAACGCCCAGTGCAGAGACAAAATTGGCGACATCCTGTCCACCAGTGAGCAGATAGACGCTATTTGACGCGAGTGTTGAAGGGTTGAAGGGATTTGCAGCTGGAAAAATGTTGACCACCGTCATCACGACCACGGCAGCCCCCGTAAAGAGCAAACTGCCATAGATGTTCTTGAAGATGATACCACCTAAAAGGACCAGCGCCAGTAATAAGGTGCCAAAGAGCCAAAGTCCGAAAAGGGCGAGAAACAGGTCGTTGACGCCAGCCATCGTCCAGAAATATGCGGTGTAGCCATAGGTGACCCCCACACAAATCAGGTAACTCAGCGTCCAGATTGAGGTAGCTGCAAGCATTTTAGCGAGCACGACAGTTTGTCTTGGAAGCCCTTTTGTGAGCATGTTGACTAGGGTGCCTTTGCTAAATTCGTTTGCCATGATGCCGCTGTAGATGACCACTAGGACCATAAGTCCCGTTTGTGAGACGTTTTTGAAAAATTGCATCCAGGAATCGATGGCATTTGGTGGCGCGAGCGTGATGAACATGCCTTCCGGCAGAACGGATGCGAGCAGCTCAGGCATGACTTTGGCGATGATCGGGTTCATGAAGCCAAACAACAGGAAGATGGTGATCAGGATGAAAAACTTATACGTGCGGACGCTTTCCATCCATTCTTTTTTGATAAACGCGATAAAGGCCATCATGAGACCACCTCCATAAATAGGTGTTCAATGCTCGGTTCGATGATCTCAAATTTGCTAGGAAGGATGTGTTCGCTGACCAAGCACTCAAAGATACTTGTTTGAAGGGTTTCAATATGCTGCGTCGTCAGTTTGATCCCAAGCTCAGTTTCTGTGATGCTGTCCACGTTCTCGTGAATATCCGTACAGGTCAAAAATCTTTTTTTGTCTGAAACTGTAGAGAAGGTGATGGAAAGGCCTTCCTGTCTGTGTTTCGCTTTTAACTCTGGGATGGTGCCTGACAGTGCGATTTTACCGTTGTGGAGGACGGCGATCTCGTCGCAGATGCGTTCAACATCGGATAAAATATGTGTGGAAAAGACGACGGTGGTTTTGCCTTTGACTTTTAAGAGGATTTCGAGGATTTCTTTACGTCCGACGGGATCCAGTGCGGAAGTCGGTTCGTCGCAGATGAGGAGCTTTGGTTCATTGAGAAGTGCCTGAGCGATACCGAGTCTCTGCTTCATACCTCTTGAGTAACCGCCGATGCGTTTGTTTGCATTTTCCAAACCCACAAGGGAGAGTAGCTCTTCGATGCGCGCTGTGGAGACAGTTTTCGGCAGACCGGTGATGGCGCCGCAAAGCTTTAAGTATTCGGTGGGCTTCATGTAGTTATAAAACTCTGGGACATCGGGCAAGTAGCCGATGAAGCCGTTTGTCTTGTTTTGTCCGTATGTCACCCGCTCGCCACACACCTTGATTTCACCTGCGTCTATTTTGTGTAGCCCAAGGATCATCTTCATGGTAGTCGTTTTGCCTGCGCCGTTTTGGCCGATGAAGCCGAAGATTGATCCTTCTTTGACGGTAAGTGAGAGGTCTTTTAACACCTGATTCTCTCCAAAGCTTTTGCTGATTGAGGAAATCTGAAGGATGTCCATTATTCTTCCCCTCTTCCAAAGACAAAGTAAACAACTGGGCCGATGATCTGCACAAAGCTCATGATGATCCAAAAGGTTCGATTGCCGAATTTGTAGTTTTTGTGCTTCAAAACATGCACGAGTGATGCGATCGTCAGTGTGAGTTCCAAGATGATGATCGGGATGAGGATTGGTAAGTATTCCATGAATTTGTCCATTTGATGAACCTCCTTAAGTATTGAGTTTATAGACACACTGCTTAAAGCGCGTGTCGTCTTTGTAGCCTTCAAACGCCGGATTTTGTGTGAGTCCGAAGAGCATGCTCTCTTTGATGACTTTTTCGCCTCTCGGTGCTTGGTTGCCCAAATCAAAATCCTTGATCCAATCGTCGATGCTATCGAAGAAGGCATCACCATGGAGGGTGGCAGGGAATTTGATGGAAAGGCAGACCTGTGTATATTTTTCGATCATGTGGAGCGCTTTGTCGCTGTCGCCGTAACGCGTATAGGCTAGTGCGGCTGAGTAATAAAGCTGTGCCATGACATTTTGATTGAGCGCATCCACCTCAAAGCTTTGCGCGATGGTCAAAAAGCGCTTCAGGGTCGCTTCAAAGTCTTCTATCGGACCCGTTATCGTCTGAAAGTAAGTGGGCGCAATCCCAATTAAGCTCAACAGGTGTTGGTACATGCTCACTTGCAGCACGGATTTGGCTTCATCGTGTTTGCCCAGCATCTGATAGGCGAGTGCCAACGTTGCATCGTCACTAATCATGGGTTTGATGGTGCCCTCTAATCGGTCGAGGACCATCACGGGTTCACCGAGCATCATGTAGCCGATGGCTTCGAACGAATTGGCCTGTTTCACAACCCATACATCGTCACTTTCTTTCTTGATGCGTTCACAGAGCTCGATGGCCTCTTTGAGGATGACGACTTGCTTCGGTCTGCCTTCAGCCAGCATGTGGTGATTGATGTAGAGCAGTGCCATTTGTAGCAGAAGTGGAAAACAGGCGTAGTACTTTTTGATGATTGCCTGACAAGTTTCATAAACATCGTCAAATGGTTTTGTACCAAATTCCTGTGTCAGCCGTTTGTATGTCTTTTGAATATCCGCCTTTGTCATCTGCGGCATGTAGCCGACGAGTTCGTCGATGCTAATGTTGAAATACGTAGCCAATTGAGGCAACAGCGTGATATCGGGATAGCTTTGCGCCGTTTCCCATTTGGATACGGATGCCTTGGTGACACCGATATAATCTGCAAGTGCATCCTGTGTGATGCCCTTTTCTTTGCGATTGGATAGGATTACAGTGGCAATGTTGATTTCTCTCATGAATGCCTCCTTTGATGTGTGTGCTTTATAGTGTCATTATGCGCTTAACTTTGAAGCGTGTAAATGGAGCCTAACAATATTTTAGTTGATAATATTAACTGATACGATACTTTTTAGTGGTTGTCATCGATTCATTCGCTCTCATACCAATGAGTAACATCAATTGAATGTGGGTATACTCACACTATGAGTCAATCTACCTGGCACCACCAACTCATGAGTCAATCTACCTGGCACCAACAACTCACCACCCACTCACTCACATAAGGAGGACACATATGAATCCCTTTGGATTTCAAATAGACAACAGTTATTTAGAGTTGCCTTCTGTACTATATACGTTGCAACCAGCGCGCCCTGTTAGAGAACCGCGCATCATATTACTCAATGAGGATTTGGCAAAGGAGATCGACCTGAGAAGTGAGAAACTCGATACGCCTGAAGGGGTGGCTATTTTGTCTGGTAATTCGATGATCGAAGGCGTTTCATCATTCGCGCAGGCATATTCTGGCCATCAATTTGGCTATTTCACACAGCTTGGTGACGGAAGGGCATTGATACTCGGCGAACATCTTAAACCTGATGGTCAAAGAGTTGACATACAGCTTAAAGGTTCAGGCCCCACGCCTTATTCAAGGCGGGGCGATGGCAGAGCAAGTCTAGGGCCAATGCTCAGGGAGTACTTAATCAGTGAAGCGATGGCACATCTTGGCGTACCAACAACAAGAAGCCTTGCAATAGTCCAAACAGGTGAAAAAGTAATTAGAGAAAGCCTTCAAGAAGGTGCCATTCTTACACGAGTGGCTTCGAGTCATATTCGCGTTGGAACGTTCCAGTTTGCGGCCTCCCAGTCATACCAAACATTAGAAGCGTTATATAATTATACGTTAAGACGACATTACGCAGAGTGTTTAAGCGAAGACGCTACCCCTGAATGCATGCTCTTTGCTTTTGCAAAGCGTCAAGCCAAGCTCATCGCCAAATGGCAGGGTGTTGGATTTGTTCATGGCGTCATGAATACTGACAATGTCTCTCTCGCTGGAGAAACAATAGACTACGGGCCATGCGCCTTTTTAGATACGTATCATCCAGATGCGCTGTTTAGCTCGATTGACACAGGTGGTAGATATCGATACAGGAATCAGCCACTCATTGGAAAGTGGAACCTTGCGCGTTTTGCTGAGACGTTATTGCCACTTATGAAAGATGAGAGTGAAAGAATCGGTAATGCAGCACTCGATTATTATGATAAGGTTTATGAAGCGGAATATTTGCACATCATGCAGCAAAAGTTAGGATTGTGCGAAGATGTGCCAGAAGATTCAACAGAAAATTCGTCCAAAGATTTGACGTTGATAAATGAGCTCCTGGCATGTATGACGCAGGAAGGGCTAGATTACCACGATACTTTTCTAAGGCTTACACTAGGGCACTATGAAACAGAATCAAATTGTCCGTCAGTAGCTTTTTCTGAATGGCACAAAAAGTGGACGATGAGGAAGTCACAACAAAGTGCGGATACGGCAAAACAAAATGCGTGTATGAGAATGAATAATCCCGCAATCATTCCACGCAACCATAATGTTGAGAGCGTTATAGGCGAGTGGGTAAATAATGGCAATGATCAGCCATACAAAGCATTGCTTAAGTCACTCGAAAATCCCTATCAGTATACTGAAGCGAACATTGCAAATGGTGCACCACAGAAACATTGGCCGAAAAACTACACGACGACGTGTGGCACGTGAGAGGAGCGGTATTTTGTGATCGGTGAACATCTGGCATGAATAACCTTGACTTATGTCACAATTAGTTTACGATTAAAATTATATAGACCATAAACTACTTAGGAGGCACCTTATGAAAATAGCATTGCCAACAAGACAAAATATGATCGATGACCACTTTGGGCATTGTGAAGCCTTTACAATCTTTACGATTGATGAAAATAAAGAGATCGTCTCCAAAGAAATGCTCCCGTCACCAGAAGGCTGCGGTTGCAAGTCTAATATCGCACAAACGTTGTCAGAAATGGATGTCAGTCTTATGCTCGCTGGCAACATGGGCGAGGGTGCTGTCAGAGTCCTAGATTTTTCAGGTATCGAAGTGGTTCGAGGCTGCTCAGGTGAAGTCGACGACGTGGTAGCTAAATGGCTTGCAGGCACGTTGACTGATTCTGGCGTTGGTTGTGACGCACATGCAGATGGCCATAGTTGCCACGAGTAAAAATGATAAAATATTATAACAATTATCGCCTTTGTTCATGAGAGGCGATTTTTTCATTTCTATAATCAATCCATCATAGTTCCATCACAATTTCCCTCTATAATCACAGTTAGTTCACGAAATTGCAGTAGATTTCTAGATTTAAGAACGAAACATGAAAAATTCGAAGTGGGTGAGGGGTTACGATGGAGAATAAAAATAGTACGGTAAAGCGAAAATGGCGAATCAGACATGTGGTGCAGCTTGGATTCTTTGTGCTGATCACACTCATTGCAGTCAATAAGTTCTTAGTGGAAAACGGCGGCGGGATAACATTTTTCTCAAGTGCGTCTTTACATTCAATCTGTCCTTTTGGAGGCGTGGTCTCAATCTACAATTTGTTCACCGTCGGCACCTATGTCCAAAAGATTCATAGCTCTGCGCTTGTGTTGATGGGGCTTATATTCTTACTTGCAGTGTTACTCGGACCGGTCTTCTGTGGCTGGGTATGTCCGCTTGGAACATTCCAAGAATGGATAGGGAAATTGGGCAAGAAGCTCTTCAATAAAAGGTACAACCATTTTGTGCCAAAGCGTTTAGACGGGTTCATGCGCTATTTTAGAATCCTTGTGATGATATGGGTGATCTACATTACCGCAAGAACTGGGCAATTAGTATTTACTAATGTGGATCCATACTATGCATTGTTCAATTTCTGGACTGGTGAAGTGGCGATCCAAGCCCTTGTGATTCTCGCCATTACAGCGATCGGTTCACTGTTTGTCGAGCGGCCTTGGTGCAAATACATGTGCCCATATGGTGCACTATTAGGCTTCACCAACAAATTCAAACTCTTTAAGCTTAAAAGAAATGAAAACACTTGCATCTCATGTAATCAATGTACACAGACATGTCCGATGAACATCGACGTCGAAAGCAGCAAAAAAGTGACGCAGCTCCAGTGTATCAGCTGTTTTGAGTGTACTTCAGAAAACACTTGCCCTGTTCCCGAAACAGTAGAAATAAAGTGGGGTGAGAATTGATGAAACTCAAAAATAGCCATATAGTTGTGTTGATCGTCCTCATTTTGATAGGTGGCATTTATGTCGCAAAGGGCTTTGATCTTTGGGCAACGGAATCAGAAAAAATTCCAGTAAAGCTATCCGAAGGCGTCGGTGCAGGTACTTATGACCCATTTGACATTAGAGGCTCCTATACATTCGAAGAAATAGCGCGTTTATTTGAAATAGACATCACTTTGCTTGCGGAAGCCTTTCAATTAGGCGATGCTAATGCCGCAAATGCACGTCAATCCAAGGATCTTGAAGCCATGTATGGTGAGCTTCCAGGAGGCGTAGAAATTGGCAACGAATCCGTCCAGGTCTTTGTTGCAATTATGAAAGAACTGGATATTGACGGGACAGATGCATTTCTACCAACAAGTGCCGTACAAGTGCTACTGCGTGTGAACCCTCAACGGTCAGATAAAATCTTGGCCTATCTTGAGAGTCACCAAGTTGATGTGACAGTCATTAGTGGCACAGCTGTAATAGCATCTGAGGGGAGTTCGGAAAGCACATCTGAAGGAAACATAGCAAGCACGTCAAAGGAATCCGTGGAAAATGCTTCCGAAGGTGAAAATGAACTAAGAGTCAATGGTAACACAACATTTTCACAGGTACTTGATTTCGGCATTACAAAAGAGCAAATCGAAACCATCCTCGATGCGAAAATGCCACCAGAAAATCAAAGCGTCAAAAGCTATTGTACGGACAAAGGACTGAGCTTTTCGACTGTCAAAGATGCGCTCAATGCACTGATTGAGTGAGTAAGTGAGTTGGTGGTGCCAGGTAGATTGACTCATTATGCCAAAATAAATATTGTAACAACGGTTACTTACAAATGCATAGATATAGGCTATAGTAGGAGAGAGATAAGTCTAACCTATGAAGGATGGCAGCATTATGAAAATCAAGCACAAATTACTATTGACCTTTGGCCTATTGATCGCACTCGCATTTAGTATCGTCGGCATCAATTTGGTGACCTATCAAACGATGGAAAGTGACGCAAATTTCGTCAACCACTCCGGAAAACTCAGAGCGACCAGCTACAAGATGGCGCAACTTTCAAACGTCGTCATCGCGACAGAAGACAGTGCCGCAGCCACTGCTTTGAGCGAAAGTATCACATTATTTGACACCATACTATCTGATGTCACAAAGGGAAACGACGCGTTGGGATTATCACAAATGAAGCACGAAGCAACCTTAACCAAGTTAAATACAATTTCAGATAAATGGCAGTCCACTTATAAGGTAGCGTATCAGTCAGTCATTGATGCATCAGATGTAGATGCCGTCTCGCTCATCAATACAGAGGTAGCCGATTACGTCGCATCGATCAATGACATGGTCACAGGCTATTCTGAGTACTCAAACGCCAAAGTTTCGACGGCAAAAGTGATTAATGGCATTTTAAGCCTCGTGTCACTCGTAGTCGGTCTGATTGCGTTTATGCTTCTCAACAAAGGTATCAGAAAGCCACTGGGATCGTTAACAGAAGATTTAAAAGCGTTATCCGAAGGCAATGGAGACCTCACGAAGCGCATCGACATAACGAGCAAAGATGAGATAGCCGATTTGACGGGCTATTTCAATCGATTTATTGCCAATATCCACGATATCGTCAAAGACATCGCCCATATTTCAACTGTACTATCCGAAAATATGAGCGCCATCACCAACACGACAGAAGAACTTACGAAATCGACTGAGATGATCGCCATGTCTTCAATGGATGTCGCTGAGGGCTCCGTTCATCAAAATGACAAACTTGAAGCTTTAAATCACCTCGTTGCAAAGATCAAAAGAGATGTGGAAAATGTCTCTCAAAAGGCGCAACAAACGCTTAGTTCGTCGGAGGCGTCACAGCTTTCAGTTGAGCAAGGCAATCAACAAGTGGCGATACAATCGAGTGAATTGAACGATTTTATCAAAGCTATTGGATCTGCATCTTTAACCGTGGACGAACTGAACAAATCCTCTGAAGAGATTAAGGCAATCGTCGATTTCATCCACAACATCTCCTCACAGACAAATTTGCTTGCGCTCAATGCTTCTATAGAAGCAGCAAGGGCAGGGGAAGCCGGCAGAGGGTTTGCGGTCGTCGCCGATGAGATCAGAAAATTGGCAGAAGAAACATCCGTGTCTGCTAAAAAGATCAGCTCGATCGTCTCTAGCATCGGAGAGAAATCATCCAATGTAAAAGGGTCTATGGAAGCGCTTGTCGACAAGACGAAGATTCAAGAAAATGCTATGGACGCATTGAAACGCGAGCTTAAGAGCATCCTTACAAGAACGTCAGTCACCCTTGAAGAATCGCAGGGCATCATGATGATCTCAACAAAAGTGAACCACGACTTTTCCGAAATCACACTATCGGCAAAAGACATTCAAAACATAGCAGAACAAAATGCTGGCAACACGCAGGACGTCGCATCAGCTGTTGAGGAACAAACGGCATCTTTTGAAGAAGTCTCAGCCAACATCAGCTCTATCAGCGAAATGGCAGAGGACCTTACTAAGATCGTCGGACGATTCAAGATATAATATTAACGATTAAGTCAATGCAATAAATACAAGCCGCATCTCAATTACATGAGACGCGGCTTTTTTATTGTATTTCTATACTATTTAGGCTTTACTAGTGTAAATATAAAATTGAAAATATAATGTAGTCCCATTGATACTGGAATAAAAACTAGTAAAAAATAAAACTCAAACTTTATCGGAGTGAATAAAAAGTATAACAAATAAATGAAAACTGTTATTAAAATGATTTTAATAATGTATCTTTTATAGTTCATGCTGCCCCCTATATTGTCAGATATTAATTTAAGAATACACTAATTGTTCCAATGTGTCATCACGCATAGATACGGGGTGACATCTTAAGATGAGCAATCACTCATTCTTTTTTATTACACCTTATCAAAACAAAGTTTTTACAAATGATACTCAATATCAATCACATCCGACTAGCAGTACAATAAGACTATAAATATTGGAAATATACAATTTTTACAAATAAAGTCGCTAGGAAGTGATGACATGACACTATTTATGAGTACAGTTTTTATAGCGGGGTTCTTATCCTTTTTCGCACCGTGTACGTTTCCGCTGATTCCCGTTTACGTCGGCATATTGACAGACGTGGAAGGACAAAAGCATAAAAAGTTACAGCCTTTTATCAAGACCTTTCTCTTTGTTGCAGGTCTTTCGACAACCTTTGTGACGCTGGGGTTCGGGGCAGGCATACTGGGCGGACTCATTCAGCTTGATGGTTTCTACATCTTCGGTGGTGCACTTGTCATCCTCATGGGGCTCCATCAAATGGGCATTTTAAGGTTTACATTTTTAGAAAAATATAAAGCAATGCGATTTAAAGAAAGCAAGAAAAGTCGATATTTGACAGCTTACCTGCTTGGGTTCACATTCAGCTTTGCATGGACCCCTTGTGTGGGACCGGTTCTAGGCGCGGTTTTAGTGGTCGTCGCTGAGGGTGGACAAGCTCTATATGGTGGATGGTTGATGTTCCTCTATACATTAGGTTTAGCAGTGCCATTTGTGATTATGGCTGCACTTTCAACATTTGTACTCAAATATTATGATCGACTTGAAAAGCATCTTGACCGTATCAAAAAAGTGGGCGGTTTCCTCATCGTCATCATGGGCATCCTTTTGATGACCAGAAATTTAACGACCGTGACGGTGTGGATCGAAAAACTATTTTAAAAGGAAGGTATGATTATGAATAAGAAACTTATATTAGCAATTGGTTTGGTTGTGGTTGCCGTGATAGGCATCAGCGTTTATGGCAATATGAAAGTCATCGACCCAATGACTGAGGAAGTTGCGGAAATGACAACTGAAATGATGTCCGAAGAAGCAGCAATGACAACAGAGATGATGTCGGAAGCGATTACTGATGAAAGTATGGCTGCAGGCGAGAGTGTGATGACGACAGAAATGATGTCAGAACCAGGCGAAATGATGACAAATGAAGGCGACGCTGCACCTGCTTTTGATTTAATGGATGTATCAGGAAATTCTGTTTCACTTGAATCACTAAAAGGCGAACGCGTCTATATCAAGTTTTGGGCGTCTTGGTGCTCAATTTGTTTAGCTGGAATGGATGAGCTCAATGAGTTATCAGCAAATATGGAAGGCTTTAAAGTCATTACGATTGTATCACCCGATTTCAATGGCGAGCAATCCAGTGACGATTTTATCAAATGGTACAGTGGACTGGATTATGAAAACATCGTCGTCCTCTTAGATCCAGACGGTGACATTGCAAAAGAATACGGCGTGAGAGGCTATCCAACATCGGCATATATTGGCTCAGATGGCGTCTTAATCAAACAATTACCTGGCCATGTGGAAAACGCTAAGGTTATTGAAAGCTTTAGGTCAATCTACTAGACGATTTTCATTGATATCGAACGAGCGTTATAATTATTGTTAAACTTATGATATTTCCGACAAGAAAGGACTGACCGATATGAAAAAATGGCTGACGATATTACTCATGTCGCTGATCGTGTTCACTGGATGCGCACGGGCGACGGTGAGTATGCCAAATAAGAACGAAGGCCTCGACTGGAATGAAGACGGATTCGGAGAAATATACCTCGCAGGTGGCTGTTTCTGGGGTGTTGAAGCCTATATGGCGCGCATTTATGGCGTATTTGATGTCACCTCAGGTTACGCAAATGGCACGACGGATAACCCAACTTACGAGGAAGTGTTGACGGGTGATACGGGTCATGCCGAAACGGTTCACGTCACTTATGACCGCACAAAAGTCGATTTAGCCACACTGCTCCTTTACTATTTCAAAGTCGTCGACCCAACAAGTGTAAATAAACAAGGAAACGATGTTGGTTCGCAGTATAGAACGGGTATTTATTATTCAAATGATGAAGATCTGGAAGTTATTCAATCCGTGATCAATGAAGAACAAAAGAACTATTCAAAGCCTTTCGTCGTTGAAGTTGAGCCGCTTGCCAATTACACATTGGCAGAGGATTACCACCAAGATTACTTGGCGAACAACCCAAACGGTTATTGCCATATCGATTTGACAATCGCTGATGAATCCGTCATCGACCCTAAAATGTATGTAAAACCTGATGATGCGACTTTAAAAAACATACTCACTGAAGCACAGTATGAGGTCACTCAGAACAACAAGACAGAACGCGCATTTTCAAACACCTATTGGGACTTTTTCGAACCTGGTATCTATGTAGATGTCGCGACAGGTGAGCCGCTCTTCAGTTCTAAGGACAAGTACGACTCAGCTTGCGGATGGCCTAGCTTTACAAAACCAATCGTGGCTGAAGTGGTCACTTATCACGAAGATGCGAGCTTCAATATGGTTAGAGTTGAAGTGAGAAGCCGTAGTGGGGACTCACACCTTGGACATGTGTTTGAAGATGGACCGAAGGACAAAGGTGGCTTGAGATTCTGTATCAACAGCGAATCCATCAAATTTATCGCGCTGGATGAAATGGACGCAATGGGATACGGCTATCTTAAATCATATGTAGAGTAGTGATAGTATATTAATCATGATCGTATATTTAATAATGTTAGCATCACAATTGTAAATTTATATAATACTATAAAATTTTCTATATCAAATTTTGAGGTGCTTATGTACAAACTACTGATCGTAGATGATGAACCACTGATCCGAAAAGGCATATTGACCTTGGTGGATTTTGAAAAACTAGGCATCACAGACGCATATGAAGCATCAAATGGCACAGAGGGGCTAAGGCTGTTTATTCAGCACGCCCCTCAACTTATTTTACTGGACATCAACTTGCCGGTGATGAATGGACTAGAGCTTGCACAAGCGATAAAAGCACATGATAGTCAAGCGAAAATCGCCATGATCACGGGCTACGACTATGTGGACTACGCCATCAGCGCACTTAAAATCGGAGTGGATGATTACATACTTAAACCCGTTAGCAAACAGGATGTCACGGACGTCATTGCAAAACTGATTCAGAGGTACGAAAGTGAACGGACAAATCGCGAAATTCAAAACGTCGTAAGTGCGTTGATCCATGAGTCACTTGACTCAAATTCGAACAATAACGAGAAGTCATCAACATTATCAGATTCAACAACCCCTTCGCTATCAAAATCTTCTCAAGAGGCATCAAATTCGACATATTCGTCAGAGGCCACTGAGTCTACACGCCACCGACTTCAAGTCCTGATCGACCAGTCATTATCCAGCCCAGAGCTTTCTTTGACATCCGTTGCGCACAATCTCGGCTATGCACCAAATTATCTCAGTAGTCTATTTAAAAATCTGTTCGGCGTACCTTTTCAAGAATACGTCTTGTCACATCGCCTCGAAAAAGCAAAATTGCTCCTGCTGACAACGTCGCTAAAAAATTATGAAATCGCTGAACGCGTCGGGTTTGAGGATGTTAACTATTTCAATACGCGGTTTAAGCTGAAATATGGTGTTTCTCCAAAGCAATACGTCACACAAGTGAGGCAGCCCAATGAAAATAAATAGATGGTTATCATTTTTCAAATATATAAGGGTGCAAATCGCCACCTATTATCTCATCACGAGTATCCTTCTCATCGGCATCATGGGGACCGTTCTCTATTACAGCTTGACGAACATCATGCTGGACGACGCTTTGGACAATACGAAAAAGGCCGTTGAAAAGAGTGGACAGTCCATCGCGCTCTATGTGGAAAAGCTTAAAGCGATTTCGCAGATCATCGCAAGTGACAGCGACGTCATCGCATACCTTCAGAGCCATGAGGCGGGCATACGACCGGATGTCGTCACATTGCTTGACAATGTCCTGTCTACAGATGAACAGCTACTCACGGGCATCCTCGTGAGCAAAACGGGGGATATCTTATCCAATGAAGCGTCACTGGATATGCGCATGTCTTCTGACATGATGAATGAGGCGTGGTACATCGACGTGATGGAAAAGGGCTCCATGCCAGTTTTGACGTCGCTTCGCAGGCAGGATTTCACCATGGATAAAAGCCAGTGGGTCATCTCGATTGGGCAGGAAATCACAGATGATCAAGGCAATCATGTTGGCCTATTGATTCTCGATTTTTCATATGAAGTGATCGAGCGCTTTTTAGAGGACCTCAATCTTGGTTCTGAGGGATTTGCCTTTATCATGACAGAGGCGAATGCGCTGGTCTTTCACGAGGATTCAACCTACTTTGAGTCACCAGACAAACTCTCTGAGCTCACAGCCATCCGCAATATGCCTTTGGGATATGACCGTGATATGGGTAAGTTGATCCATCAAATCGCCGTTCAAGGAACCGACTGGTCTTTGGTGGGCGTCTCCTCTCTGGATCACTTAAGTGCTGCAAGACGTCAACTCCTTGAAGTGATTGTCATGGTTGCCATTTTACTCACTACGATAGCCATCGGCAGTGGCATGCTCATCGCTTCGAGAATTTCTAAGCCAATCCGTTCCCTCGAAGGTGCAATGCACGATCTCTCGAGTGGCTTTGCTTCGGCAGTGGAGATCCCGAATAGCTGCTATGAAGTGGACAATTTACGCGTACGTTTCAATGAAATGAGTGTGCAGATAGAGACATTGCTTGCGGGCATCAAGGAAAAAGAGCATTTTCTGAGAGAATCTGAAATAAGGGCACTGTATAGTCAAATCAACCCGCATTTTTTATATAACACGCTGGACACTATCATCTGGATGGCGGAATTCAAAGACAATGAAAAGGTTGTCGCTATAACCAAAGCATTGGCACAATTTTTCAGAATTTCGCTCAGTCAAGGGGATGCGTTGATTCCATTAAGTAAGGAAATAGAACATGTGAGGCAATACCTATTCATACAAGAACAGCGTTACGGCGATCAGCTCAGTTATCACATCGAAGTCGATCCTGAGCTTGAGTCAGCTTCAGTTCCTAAAATTATCTTGCAACCGATTGTTGAAAACGCCATTTATCATGGCATCAAGCCTCTGGATCGCCCGGGAAATTTGTGGATTAAAGCCGCTATTTTAAGGCCTGAGCATGTAGAATCTAACCATATCGTATCTGAACATTTAGAGGAAGACACTCAGTTGGTCATCACAATCCGTGACGATGGTGCTGGATTTGATCAGCATTTGGTGAAAGAGACCAGCAGCATGACGAAGCTCGGAGGCGTTGGCCTTGAAAATGTAAACCGTCGCATCGAGCTCCTATACGGTCCGCCATATGGACTTGAGATTCATTCAAGTCTTGGGGAGGGTACGACAGTGCGGATTTTGTTGCCGCTTCGTTGAGGCGGTGAGTGGATGAGTGAGTGGTGCCAGGTAGATCGACTCAGAGTCAATCTACCTGGCACCACCCACTCATCCACTCACCCTCACACACGACGCACAAAAAATAAAAATGCTCATCTATAAAGGATACTATCCTACATAGATGAGCATTTTCGTCTACTTATATAAGGGGGATTATATAAATGGAAAAGTGGATGGGGTTTGCTACTAAATTTAGTATACTAGCAAGATGTTAACTAATAATTAATGGCATGTAATCAATTCAACAAGAAACTGTGAACAAATATGGATGCATTGGAACTAAGCGAGGATTATTTACGTCTTAACGATAAGTATAATAGTTTTGTGGAGGTGTCATATGAAAAAAATGGCTTATACCATGGTGATAATCATGGTTTTATTGATTGGGTTGACAGCTTGCTCTGGTAATACTGCAAGGGAATTGCCGAAAGCGGAGGCTGTGCTTAATGCGAAAGTTATCAAGCTCTATGAAAATTCAATGTTAGTTGTAGGTGAAAATGCTTATGACCTTTTCATGGTGCCAACAGATGCAAAAATCTTTGATGAGAAAGACGCGGAAGCGGACAGAGCAGCACTTTTGGAAGGTCAAAAGATAGAGCTTGGGTATTCGGGTGCTGTAATGGAATCTTATCCTGCACAACTGGCAGGACTCGAGTATATCAAAATCGTTGAAAAAGGCGATGATTTGGTCGGTTTGTATGCGACGGTCATCGATGATCTATGGAAAACCGATGAAGGCCTGAATTCTGGCGTGGAGATCATGGCATTTGATTTGTCGCTCACAACCAATTTAAGTGAGTCGGAAAAACAAGCACTTGCCTATGTTGTGGGCAACGCCTACGAGTTACAAGGCATGGTTGCCACCTATGATGAACTCGTGGAACAAGGTTATGTTGACCCTGACAGTCTCAATTTTGAAAAAGGATTGTTATTCAAACTAGAAGTCAAAAATACGTCAGATGATAAATTTACTTTCGATGCCAGCAAGTGGCGCGGGGGCGATGGCGCTTACTTCTTCATCGATTGCATCGCCAAAAGATCGGGTGATGGATGGACGTATATAGTTGGCTCAGAAGCGATTTCATAACGAGGAAAATCACAAATTATAAAATTAGAATAATGCAAAGCCTCAATATAAATAAAGGACTTTGTCATATAATCGAGAATAGTATCATAAAAGAGAAAGCTAAAACGATAAATTCTAAATTCGAAAATAAGAAGGTGCTTTTATGGAACTATGGGAAGTTTATGACAAAGACAGGCAAAAAAAAGGACGAACGATGGTGCGTGGCGGCGATATCGCTGCGGATGACTACCATCTCGTCGTACATATATGTCTGTTCAATTCAAAGGGACAGATGCTGATTCAACAGAGACAGCCATTTAAACACGGCTGGTCAAACCTCTGGGATGTAACGGTTGGCGGCAGTGCTTTAGCCTCAGAAACCAGTGCACATGCCGCCGAAAGAGAGCTGTTTGAGGAAATCGGATTTAGATGGGATTTCACCGATGAACGGCCTTTTATCACGGTCAATTTCAGCTTCGGCTTTGATGATTTTTATCTCATAGAAGCGGAAGTCGACCTCCCTAACCTTGTTCTTCAAGCAGAGGAGGTACAAAGCGTCAGATGGGCAAGTCGAGATGAAATACTCCAGATGATTGATTCTGGCACATTCATCCCATATCATAAAAGCCTGATTGCGACGCTTTTTGACATGCGTAACCATCGTGGCGCAATCGTCATGGAAGAATAAATTTACTTGATCATCTCAAACTGATACAGTGAATCCTTACCAAATCCCAGTTTACGAAGAAACCGCGTTTCAGGGCCGCTACTTGATACGCTTATGTGGAGTGCACTTGGCTTCAGAGTACGCGCTACATGAACGAGGAGCTGCTTACCATACCCTTTGTTTTGGTGATCAGGATGTACGAGCAGCCTAAAGAGTCTTCCTTGTGGCGTTAGGCAGATAAATGCGACGATTTTTTCGTTCACTAGAACGGCGAAACCTTGAACATCAGGGACTTGCATGATATAGGCAAAATCATTTTGCCAGTTAACATGATAGTAGGAAGCCCAAGTTTTTACATTGTCATATAAGTGTTCCAACCGAATTGGAACGACATCATCACACGAGATGGGCATCGCTGCAAGTAAAGGGACATCTCTATGTGCAAAATAATGGATGAAATACACCGTGTCATATCCAAGTTTGTCGTAAAACCTGATTGCACGATCGTTTCCAGCTATGACTTCGAGCATCATTCGGCCACAAGCGTTTGTTTTAGCATCTTCCGTGTGGCGTGACATCAAAGTCAGGCCAACGTCCATGCCTCGATAATCTAGATGGATACAAAGCGCACCGCACCTGAGTGTTTTTAGACCATCATAATCTCTGATGCCACCGAGGAGCACGCCTACTGGCAAGCCATCGTCAAAAGCAACATGTGTCAGCATTTTTGTATTGCCTTCTGGCCCAAAGAAACGGTCAAAAAATTGTTCTTTTTCCATTTGGAGTTTGATGATATAGTCTGAAAATCCCGTCTTGAAAGCTTCATAGATCGCGTCATCAGCAACCTGTGTCGCCAATTTGTAAGTGATATTAGCCATCTTTTCCTCCTGTATACATCTGATTCATTTCGTGATAATAAGATTGTGCATTTTAAATCAAAAATGTTATACTCTATATGAATATACTACCATTATAAAGCAATTAAATACGAATTATAAAGGAGATTTTATCATGAGTAAACCAATTCTTTCGGCTCACTTTGAATCAAGAACACCATCTGACGTGCGTCTTGCACAGATGAAGTACGATGAACGTAAAGTGAAGCCTCAAGCTGTTATCAACGTAGGTATCGGCAATGTATCACTTCCAACGAACCCAGCTATGATGAAGAGAATGTTCGCACTCGATGCACCTGAAAGCCCATTTTCTAAAGGCGTTGTAAGATATTCAGGCACTGCAGGCTTGCCAGAAACACAAGAAGCATTTAAAAATATCTTAAAATGCGAAGGCTTTGATACGAGCAAGTTATTTGTTCAAGTTACAGATGGCGGTTCTACAGGTATGGAGCTTTTATTAATCGGCGTTTGCGGACCGGCTGGCACAGGTGAAAAGCCACTGATGATGATCGATCCAGCTTATACAAACTACATTTCATTTGCAGAAAGAGTTGGCCGTAAAACGGTAACAGTTAAACGTACCTTGACTGACGCAGGCAAATTTTCACTTCCAGAAATCAGTGAAATAGAAGAAGCGATCAAACTCAACAACCCAGGCGCACTTCTTGTCATCCCTTATGACAATCCAACTGGACAGCTTTACGATCACGAAACACTCGTTGAACTCGCAAAACTTTGCGTAAAATACAACCTTTGGTTCATCAGTGACGAAGCATACAGAGAACTCTATTATGATGAAAATGTAAAGCTCGTCAGCATCTGGGGCGTAACTGACGCTGAAGTACCTGGTATCGAAGGCAGAAGAATCAGCATCGAAACAGCTTCGAAAGTATGGAACGCATGCGGTCTTAGAATTGGCGCAGTGATTACTGACAGTGCAGAATTCAACAACCGTTCAGTAGCAGAATATACTGCGAACTTATGTGCAAACGTCATCGGACAATATATCTTTGGCGCACTCGCACATGAGAGTAAAGAAGATATTCTCGGATGGTGCAAAGGCCTTCGTGAATACTACAAAGAGCAACTCTACACAGTATACAACGGTTTAAAAGCAAAAGAACCAGGCCTTATCGTTTCAAGCCCTGATGCTTCAATCTATTCGGTTATCGATGTAAGAAACATCGTAAAACCTGGTTTTGATGCAATTGACTTCGTCCTTTACTGTGCGCAAGAAGGTTCAGTAGTGGTTGATGGCATTGAAACAACATTGCTTGTTGCACCGATGAAAGGCTTCTACAACGTTAAATCTGGTGATAAAAACCCAGGTAGCACACAGTTTAGAATTTCATTTGTTGAAACGCCAGAAAACATGGCAAAAATCCCTGAATTGTTCGTAACACTTTTGAGACAGTTCGAAGCGCAAAGATAGTCACGTTGAAAAAATGAGACCTTGAGACCGATATGTCATCGGTTTCAAGGTTTTTTACAATGCATTTTCCTCGTCATTAGATATAAGGATGGTGACTAATTATGGTACAAAACTATGATGATTTTGTTCAAGATTTGCTAAAAAAAGGATTTTCCATGGGTGGCGGCAATAGCGAGGGCATCTATGCGGTCGTTCCGTTTTCATGGGATGAAGAACCAATCGAAGAAACACCTGTAAAATGGCACACCGGAAATCCAGAGACAGACCCATGGGAGTGGCGCATGCGCGTACTCGATGAGCGCGACGACATCGCCTATTCAAAAATTTACTTTAAGAAGAGTGGATACCTTACCCGGGAATGGGCACCTTACTTTATCGCAGCAAGGCGAAATGGCATGACTTTTGAAGATGCATTTTTAAGTGGTACCATAACGCAACTTGGTAAAAAGTTATATGACATCATAGCAGCACACGACCAGATGCCGCTGCATACCTTAAAAGCGCTTGCACAAATCGGAAAAGAGGATAAGACAAAATTTGAGAGTGCCATGACTGAGCTCCAAATGAAGCTATATATCACCATGTGCGGTAGACAACAAAAGGTCTCATTGTCAGGTAACGAGTACGGTTGGTCGTCGACGGTGTTTTGCACAACTGAGACATTTTGGGGCGAAGATGTCTTCAATCGCGCTGGTGAAATCAAGCAAGATGAAGCGATACAAGCAATCGCGGATCAGATTAAAAAGATCAATCCAGCGGCAGATGCTAAAAAAATAGTGAAGTTTATCAAGGGGTGATGGGATGCCATTTCAAATCGTCAGAAACGATATTGTCAACATGCCCGTGGATGCCATTGTCAATGCGGCTAATTCATCTTTAAAAATGGGTGGCGGTGTTTGCGGTGCGATTTTTAATGCAGCAAATCCTCAAAAACTACAACGTGCCTGCGACGCTATCGGCTTCTGTGCCACTGGTGAAGCGGTCATGACCGATGGCTTTGATTTACCTGCCAAAGCAATTATCCATACCGTCGGACCCGTTTGGAAAGACGGACAAAGTGGTGAGGCAAAACTGCTCGCAATGTGTTATGAGCATTCATTGGAACTCGCACTTAAGAATGGCTTTGAGTCCATCGCGTTTCCGCTCATCGCATCCGGTATATATGGTTATCCAAAGGACGAAGCTCTTCGCATTGCCATAGATACAATTGGAAAATTCTTGATGCATCACGATATGATGGTTTACCTCGTCGTGTTTGACAAGAGTGCCTTTAAATTAAGTGAGAAGCTATTTAGTGCCATTGAGAACTATATTGACGATCATTATGTAGAGACACATTTGACAGTGAGAGAGTCACAGCGAACATCAAATCTCGCTGAGGCTGAAGAAGCTTACTCAGAGTCAATATCTGAACTCTCAAAGTCAACAAAATCATCAAATTCAATTAAGCCGTCAAAATCAAAAAGAAACCTTGAGGATGTCGTCAATCAACTAGACGAGCCATTCGCCGTCATGCTCTTCAGGTTCATAGATACAAAGGCGCTCACGGATGTGGCGACCTACAAAAGAGCAAACATCGATCGAAAGCTCTTTTCAAAGATTCGCAGTGATAAGCATTATAACCCGAGCAAATCCACAGCGATTGCACTGGCCATAGCCCTCGAGCTAAACTTGGACGAAACGCGTGATTTGTTATCGAAAGCAGGCTATTCTTTGTCTCAAAGCAACAAATCGGACGTCATCATCCGATTTTTTATCGAGGAAGGCAATTACAATATCTTTGAGATCAATGAAGCACTCTTCGCATTTGACCAACCACTTCTCGGCGCATAAATGTTGTTTTGCGTAGCATAAACGCCGTTTATTGGCTCACAAATGTCGCTTTGAGAGCGACCTATCCAAGTTACATAGGTGTTAGACTTAACTCAAGATAGATGAGGAGGATAACACTATGAAATCGGAACTTGTTTTTATACTGGATAGAAGTGGTTCAATGTCAGGGCTCGAATCGGATACCATCGGCGGATTCAACGCCATGCTCGCCAAGCAGACCAAGGCAGAAGGTGAGGCCGTCGTAACAACAGTACTTTTTGATGACAAGTATGAACTTTTGCACGATCGCATCAATATTGAAGCAATCGCGCCAATCACAGACAAAGACTATTATGTAAGAGGCTCTACGGCATTGCTCGATGCAGTGGGGATGACACTTCAAAAAATCATCAACGTCCAAAAGATGACCGCACAAGGGCAAAAGGCTGACAAGGTTCTATTTGTCATCACGACGGACGGCCTCGAAAACGCCAGCCGTGAATACAGTTACGCCGTGACTAGACAGATGATTGAACATCAAAAGAAACATTATAACTGGGAATTCATTTTTTTAGGCGCTAACATCGATGCAGTTGGCACTGCGGCAAAATTCGGAATAGAAGAAGATCGCGCTGCCAATTTCCACGCAGATAGTCAT
Source organism: Acidaminobacteraceae bacterium (assembly GCA_942493125.1). Taxonomy (GTDB): domain Bacteria; phylum Bacillota; class Clostridia; order Peptostreptococcales; family Acidaminobacteraceae; genus Fusibacter_C. The sequence continues at coordinate 2,904,069 of OW818667.1, forward strand.
GGCACGAAGCTAAACTACGAGGTGATCAGCGATGCCGTCAGTAGTTTGAGGGCAAATCGTACACTTGATAAAAAGTGGAAATCAAAAATAGACGATGATTTTTTAAGTCGAGAGAACAAAGGACGTTGATAGACAAAACAAAAAACCTTCATTTTGAAGGTTTTTTGTCTTCATACTTGGGCATTTATGGTAAAATATATTATGGCTATTTGAAATAGTGAGGGTATATTTTAAAAAATACCCAAAGGAGTGTGAAACATGTCTGGCAAATACATAAAGATCATAATACTTCAGGGTGCATTTACACTTGTTATATTCCTATCCCTTCTTTACTTTTTTGTGCGATATGATTCTGGTCAATTGCAAAATCAAGTCAACAACATGGGACAAACGCTCGCTTTCACGATACAACAAGATGTCAATATCAGCGAGGGGGTCTTAGCTTCGCTCGCCTACAATTACGAAGTCGACCCAGAATTAAGCGAAGATAAGTTCATGACATTGGCAGAGCATTATATTAAATTGAACCCAGACATTATCTACATACAACACAAGAACAAAGAGACAATCACCGATATGGTTTACCCTGATACATACGATTACACGCTTGGCGCAACATTGATGGGAAGACCTGAAGTAGAAGAAGCGGTCAATAAAGCGATAAATGAAAAGGTTGTAACGGCAAATGCTCCATTTGTTTTAAAAAATACGGATGGTTTATTAGGCCTTGTCATTAGATATCCCCTATATCATGACGATGCGTTCAATGGTTTCTTTGTTGTGGTCATGAGTGTCAACAATTTCATAAATGGGATCATAGACGAAGAAATGACCTCAAAATATAACATAAGCTTTTATGATAATAAGGGAAATTTATTTTGGGGTTATGAAGGCAAGCAAAAGGGGCATGTCTATCGTAATGATATTTTGATATTGGACAACACATGGACAATTAACGTCTCTATGAAAGAAAATATGACTGCATCAACGATGAGATTCGTGACGATAGCATCGATTTTATTTTTATTGATTGTTGGACTGTTAGTGCTGATGCAGATAAGGTTGTTTAGAAAAGATCAAAACATAGAGCATCTTGCCAGTTTAAAAAAGGAGCTCGAAAAAGTGAAGGAGAGCTATTCACTAGCTCTGGATAGTGCCAATGATGCGTTATGGGAGTGGAATATTGCGACAGGAGAGATATTTACATCGGACAAATGGGTGGATATCACTGGAAACGAGATGGAAGGTCAAGGTGTGGAAGCCATTTTGCAGAAGGAATCCATTCATCCAGATGATTATGAGCATGCTGTTCAAGCATTTGAAGCGTGTCTTAGTGGTGAGAAGTTGACATATGATAGTACTTACCGAATCATGGATCCAATCGGAATTTATAGCTGGGTTCAAAATAGAGGTAAAGTCTATATGAATCAAGAAGGAGAACCGTATATTATAGCTGGTTCTATCACGAACATCAACGAACGCAAGCAGAGGGAATCCAGAATGGAATACATGGCATATTTTGATTCTTTGACGGGACTTGCCAATAAAGAACGTTTCATGGATTTATTGGAATCCGAACTTGAAAAATCGGGGTACACGCAAAAAAGATGTTCTATTTTGATGCTTGATCTCGATAATTTCAAAAGATACAATGACACACTTGGACTTGAATTCTGTGACCAACTTCTCAAACATATCGGTGAAATTATCGCATCCATCGTTGGTAAGGACAATTTGACCGCGAGGTTTGGTGGCGATGAGTTCCTAATTCTTCTGAGGGATACAGATACAGTCGATAAAGTTGAAACGGTTTGTAGAAAACTTATTGATGTCTTTAAAATACCATTTGTGCTGGATTACAAGACCATCCATATTACAGCGAGCATCGGCGCGGTTTGCTGTCTAAAGCAAAATAGAACAGTAAGCGAATATATGCGAAATGCTGATATGGCACTCAATAAAGCGAAAGAAAGTGGCAGGAATCAATATTGCTTTTTTGACGATGACATGCACGCTGAAATCCTGAGAAATGCTAAAATTGAAAACTGTATTCGCGAAGCGATTAAACGTGACACCATGATGATTCATTATCAGCTGCAACAAAACTTATCGGATGATAAAATTCGTGGCATTGAGGCTTTGGCAAGACTAAAAGATGAAACACTTGGCGTTATATCACCACTTGAATTCATCCAAATTGCTGAATATACAGGTTTAATCATACCCCTGGGTAACTGGATTTTAAAAAATGCCTGTATGCAAGGAAAGGCGTGGCTTGATGCCGGTTATCAAATTGGCAAGCTATCCGTAAATATTTCTGCGCATCAATTGTTCAAAGCTGGACTTTTTGATGAAGTGAAAGACATATTGTCGCAGACTGGGTTTCCGGTTGAGCGATTGGAACTTGAAATCACTGAGAGTGTGCTATTTAACGCCTCAAGCGATAGTTTAGAAACTCTGCAGAGCTTAAAATCTCTGGGACTCAAAATTGCGCTTGATGATTTTGGTACGGGTTATTCATCGTTAAATTACTTGACAGTAATGCCGATTGATACGTTGAAAATCGACAAGTCGTTTGTTGATAAAGCCTACGAAAGCGATCGAGAGACGCAAGTGATCAAGAGCATCATTGAACTCGCTCACAACTTAAACCTTCACGTCGTTGCAGAAGGGGTAGAGACGCTCAATCAAAAGGAAATGCTGAAGCAACTCGGTTGCAACAGCATTCAAGGGTATTATTTCGCTAGACCGATGTCAGCTTCTGACGTCACAAGACTAATCGAGTAATTCGATGACAATTGGAACATTATAAAACGGATGTCACAAAGTGACATCCGTTTTATTAAGCCCAGACCAACTGCCAAGTAATTTTGAATCGATCGGTTACCCAAGCGACCTTTCGTAAATTCATGATAGGCTCTGGTCCCATGACGACAAAGCCTCCATCTGCAAAATTGCCAAATAGATGATCAAATTCTTCTTCTGAATCACAAGAGACGAAGAGTGAAATCGCCCAGCTAAACTCTGGTCCTTGATCCTGAGCGATATCCATAAACATGAGTGTCTCGCCTTTGAGCTCAATAGAAGCGTTTAGAACTTTTCCAGTTTCTCCAATACCAGGTGCTTCATTCTGATAATGCGTCAAGTCGATGAGTTTTGAATCTTTGAAGATGCTCAAATAGAATTGAATGGCTTCTTCTGCATCACCACATAGGGTAATGAAAGGTGTAACGCCTGTTTTAGTTTTCATAGGGATTCCTTTCTTATAGATGGATTGATTAAGTTATACCCTTAAAATTTACTGAACACACAGTAATCATTAGCATTGATTTATATCAATGCATTCGCTTTCGCTGCGAGACCCTCTCGATTTTTAATGAGGTAACTACGCCCCGCCTTCTCAAGCAAGCCTTCGTTTATAAAGGCTTGTAAGGTGTATAAAAGATGCCTATAACTGACGTTGAGGTATTCGGCAGCTTCTGTATGCTTTTCGAGGTAACACCCATTTTGTTCTGTGGTCAATATAAAGGATGCCAATCTATTCTCAAATGGGTATGCATATGTTTTGGCTAAATTTTCGGATCGATATACCGCTTTTGTCGCAAGTGTTATGCTTAAGTTTTTTAAAAATTTTGTATCAGTCAGAAGTTGCTTTTTGTATTCATGTAATGGCAACGCAATACAGACGCATGAAACCATCGCTTCAATTCCCTTTGAATAGGCTTCGACTTCTAGAAGTCCCATTTCTCCAATAAAACAGGGTGCATTTGCGAAATGAACCAGTGATCGCCGACCGTTCGGATGTGTCATAAATATTTTTGCTTTGCCACTTACAAGGTAATAGAGGTATGGAAACGAATTGCCTCCCTGTAAAATGGTTTTCAAAAACCATTTTATTAATTATGTGAGATATCTCATATTTTATCATGCTAATCCATGATATTCTGTAACTAATGAAATATAAATTTTAAGGCAAGGTGACAGATCATGAATCAATCAAAAGCACATTTTTTTAGCATCTCCCTACAAGCTATCTATTGGATGGTATTCTGTAGCATCCATAGTTATGCAGCCGTATTTCTTTCAAGTTTGGGCTTTGCGAGTACCAATATAGGTCTTGTAATCGCCATTTCATCGCTTATCTCTGTGTTTGCGCAACCTATAGTCGGTTCATGGATCGACCAAAACAATAAAGTTCGCTTGAAAAAGGCGAGTGTCTTACTCGTCGCAATGGCTTTTGTCGCTTCAGTGATGCTCATAGTGATTTTATCAAGTTTAAGCATTGCACTTTTGTTTTATATGCTGGCACTCATCTTTACAATTACACTTCAACCACTTTTTAGTGCGTTGATCTTGCAGCTCAAAGAAAGACAGGAGAATGTGAGTTTTGGCGTCTCAAGGGCGTTTGGTTCACTTGCTTTTGCTGGTGCATCAGCATTTATCGGTTCAACAGTAGAAAAGAGTACTGCTTCGGTGATCCCGTATATCACATCTGTGTTATTACTTGTTTTATTTCTGATTGTAGCAAATTTTCCCGATGTAAATGGTTCTAAGAAGTCTGATAAAGCTCACGAACAGAGTAGTACCGTTACAGACCCACTTGATATCCCCGAAAAATTTGTTAGACGCGTGAAAAAACAGTATCCAACTTTTCTATGGGTAATTTTTGGATTGAGCTTTATCTTTATTTTTCATAGCATGGCCAACGTCTTTTTAGTGAAAATCGTAGAAGCGGTTGGAGGCACGCAACGTCAATTTGGATTTGCTTTGAGTCTCATGGCCATGGTGGAAATCCCTGTGATGATGGGCTCCGGCAAATTGATCAGACGATTTGGCACACGTAATCTGTTTACATTTTCTATGGTCTTTTATGTCATACGAAGTATTGCACTTCTTATGGCCGGAAACATGGTTGCCATCTACTTTGCGCAGTTGTTACAAGCTCTTTCTTTTGCTCTTTATATCCCAATTTCAGTTGCCTATGTGGGTGAGATAATGGCTAAGTACGACCTCGTTAAAGGTCAGACACTCGTCGTCAGCGCCACAACACTTGGCAGTGTAACGGGTAGTTTGCTTGGCGGCATCGTCATCGATGTGTTTGGCGTGCCGCAGATGTTGGTCATAGGTGCGGCAAGTACAGTAATTGGCGCATCATTGGTTCTTTTGGGATTGAGAAAAAATCAAGTTTGATATATGTGTAGATTTATGCAATTTCCTTTATTATAATTAAACGGAACTTTTTTATCTTAAGCGGCGTCTAATCCCTATAACGCAACTCAACTTAAGAAGAAAAAGGAGACATTCATATGAAATTCACAACAGGTAAATTAGGCATATTGGCTTTGGTAGGAGTTTTGTTCCTATCTGGTTGTTCAAAAGTAGATGAGAATCTAGTTACAAATGAAAACCCAACACAAAATCCACCAGTCATAGAAACAACAGTAGAAAACACAGAAGAAACGACAGCTAATCCTGCCGCTGGCATCAGCGAGAAAATTGATGAATCCACTGCGAGAGCCATGGAATTTGACAAATTGATTGAAGGCATCAAGAGTATCACACTTAAAGATATCGACGGCAATGTCGTTGAAAGAACCTTTACTACAGAAGAAATGACAGCCATCGAAACGGCATTCAATGAAAGCTACATCATGGATACTGCATATATTGAAATGCTCGCAGGCTACAACATGACAATTAGTCTTGAAAACGGCGAAGAAGTATTTATTACTAGCTACGGCGATCCAGTATTTATCGTAGCGCGTGTTGGCGATGACACTTACCATTTAGGCTGTGAAGCAATCGCAACAATTTTACTTGAAGGCATGAATTAATTCGTGGGTATAAAAGTATGGAAAGAAGCAGACTGCTAAAAATAAGCAGTCTTTTTTCCATTCAACTATGGAAAGTGCAAAATAAAAGGAGCGTGTAATTATGTTGAAGAAAATAGTTATCTTTACAATACTGGCGCTGATGTGCTGGCTCCCAAGCTTTGCGGACGATACAATCCGAATCGAAATCGATGGAAAACCGCTTGTCCTAGAGGTTGCGCCACAGATCGAGAATGGTCGTACCTTGGTGCCATTTAAGGCCATCTTCGAAGCGCTTGGTCTTAAAATCGATTGGGTATCAGGAGAGCGCATCGCTACTGCCTATAATGCTGATATGAACGTATCCATAAAGATTGATGCAGCATATGGCAATATTAACGGTGAACTCATTTTACTTGAAGCACCTGGTAAAATAGTGGACGGCAGAACGCTAGTGCCACTTAAATTTATCTCTGAAGCTTTTGGTAGCGAAGTCGCTTGGAATCCAGAAACGCGTTTGGTTTCTATAAAAAGTGGCTTCAAACCTTACGTTTATACCGAAGCGTTGCCAACAGTCGGTTCGCTTGAAAAACTCAAATTGATATTGGCCTATGCTGGCAAGTATACACAGTACATTTATCCGATTCGTGAAGATGGCGTATTGGAACCAGTGCCAGATGGCAAGGGTGGCGATACACCAGTAGCTCAACCAGAAGCGGCACCATCAGCAGACCCGAATTATAGTTCAACGAATGTGCAAGTAGAAGGGGTGGATGAAGCCGATATCGTCAAGACGGACGGTAACACGATCTATCAATTGCGTGCACAGGATTTAAAAATTACGGACATTTCAACTGGCACGATGAAAACGCTTGCAACCATAAAATTTGAAGAATTCTCTGGTGCGACTGAGTTCTACCTTTATGATGACAAACTCATCGTAATCGGAAACAGCCAGATGTTCTATCCAATGCTTGAAAAATTTGCACCGAGCATCATGCCAATGCCACAAGTGACGCCTAAAACACATATCTATTTCTATGACGTCAGTAACCCAGCAAAACCAGTTTTGATCAGAAAACATGAGGGCGAAGGCACTTATATGACTTCCAGATTGACTGGTGGCAAGCTTTACATGGTCATGAACAAATGGTTGAGTGGCTATAGCCTAACAGCAGAAAATGTCTTGCCTACCTTTACTGACACATTGATTCTTTCTGGAAATGAAACGGTTAAAACGTCTCAAATTGGTTTTGATACTTTAAGATATTTCCCTGATACAGTAGAGGCAAATTTGATGATCACACTTGGTTTCAATCTCGATGTGATGACACAAAGCCCACATAAATCCGCATATCTTGGAAATAGCACAAATGTTTATGCAAACACGGATTCCATGGTCATCGCAATGGACCGATATCACTATGATTTTAGAATTATGAGCGACCTTATAGCACCATCGTTCCAAAATACGACTGAGCTTTATAAATTCAATCTCATCAATGGAACCGTTGTCTACAGCGCAAAAGGCTCCGTACCTGGACGTGTACTCAACCAGTTTTCGATGGATGCATATAATGGCAATTATCGCATTGCAACAACTTCTGGAGAAACTTGGTCAGATACGTCACAAAACAACATCTATGTTCTGGGTAGCAACATGGCTGTTAAAGGAAAATTGGAAGGTTTAGCACCGGGAGAGCGCATCTATTCCGCTAGATTTGTTGGCGATCGTGCTTATCTCGTGACGTTCAAGCAAGTGGATCCATTCTACGTCATAGATCTCAAAAACCCACTTAGCCCTAAAGTTTTAGGCTACTTGAAAATACCTGGATTCAGCGATTATCTGCACCCTTATGATGCAAATACGGTCATCGGATTTGGTAGAGAAACCATCGAAACAGCCAATGGCCCGATTCTTGGTGGTATCAAGATCGCCATGTTTGACGTAACGGATGTCACTAAACCAATTGAAAAAAGCAAAATTGTGTTAGGAACTAGCAATAGTTATTCAGATGTCCTCTACAATCACAAGGCACTCCTGTTCTCAAAAGATAAGAATCTATTCGCTTTGCCAGTGACCCTTTATTCTGGCGTTGGCAATGAAAACCGATTCTCTTTCCAAGGTGCTTATGTGTACAGTATCAGCCCGACTTCAGGTTTTGTGCTAAGGGGCACATCAACACACCTCACACAGCCTGAAATCGATGACAGCGTCCTCAAATGGTATGACACAACTAAGAACGTAAGCCGCATCATCTGGTCTGGTACCAACCTTTACACACTGTCAGAGTACGGCATCAAGAGCCATGATTTAAACACAATGGTAGAAAAGGGCTTTATGATGTATTAGAAGAGGCAATTGCGTCAAATATAAATGACTAAGGCAACTTTTGAAGTTGCCTCAGTCATTTTTTTGCGTTTTAAGAGCTATTATATTAGCTGATTTCAAAATTTGTATCATCTTATACTGTCACCATAAGCTGGTTTTAGGCTATAATAGAGAGTAAGTAACGGATAGGAGGGCTTCATAATGGTGACAAATGAGAAGATTATCAATTGCGAGATCGAATATACAAAGTGTTTTTCTACGGTTTATGAAGATGACAATATCTTGAGATTCAGAGATGACGTCATAAAGGATATGTATCACCACAACTATACTTATTTCAAGAGCCCATATAAAGAACTCAAAATGAGAAGCTTGATGGAAGAAGAAATAGCGGTAAGGCGCGCTGAAAAGGGCGATTTTTGTGATATCAAAGTCAACTCGAAGCTGAATCCAGCAATATTGGGCTATATTAAATACCCGTCTGAAGTAACCACATTCGGGTTTTATTCCTTTAGAATTGGCCGTTTTGACACCCTACCAGAAGTGGATGGCGTAGAGGTCAAGCAAGTGACATCTATCGACAATGTGGAAGACATCTTATATTGCGATCTTAAAGCGGATGAAGCACATCTCGGTCGAGATTTTTGCATCAGAAGATGTTACAGACGTGGTCAAGTTTATATACTTGAGACTGGTGTAAATGCCTACGTCGCATATAAAAATGGCGAAATCATCGGCTGCTGTGATCTCTTCATACACGATGGTGTGGCAAAAATCGAAGACTTTAGTATCATTGAGGCGTATCAGCGCAAGGGTTATGGCACGACATTGCTCAAAGCTATGATTGGCAAAGCCCTTGAAGCATCATGTCACACGATATATCTCGTCACGGACGAGGATGATACAGCGCGAGAAATGTACATTAAACTTGGGTTTGACAAAATCGGAGAGATGAAGCAAATCCATTTTAGCATCAAGTGATCAATATTGAAATTGTATAACGGAACACGTTTCGAGAATGAGGAGGCAATATGAAAGTCATCGCAATAAATGGAAGTCCCAAAAAAGAAGGCAATACCTATCATGCGTTGAAGCTCGTCGCTGAAGAGCTTGAAAAAGAAGGTATAGAGGTAGAAATCATACATGTTGGTGGACAGGTAATCAGTGGCTGTACAGGTTGTGGTTATTGTGCGAGAACTAAAAACGATCGCTGTGTCATCGAAAATGATGACGTCAACACATGGATCCAAGCGATGAAAGATGCAGATGGCATCCTACTAGGGAGCCCTGTACATTTTTCCGCAATTGGCGGCACGATGAAATCCTTTTTAGATAGAGTGTTTTATGTGGCAAGTTCTGGTCTGTTCAGGCATAAAGTTGGCGCATCAGTAGTCGCTGTGAGACGTTCTGGCGGTGTGCCGACGTTTAACCAACTCAACAATTACATCAACTACTCTGAGATGGTCATGCCTAGCACGAACTACTGGAATGTGATTCATGGCGCAAGACCAGGTGAAGTCTTGAAAGATGAAGAGGGCGTACAGATCATGCGCGTATTGGGTAAAAATATGGCGTGGCTCATGAAGCTCGTTAAAAATGGTGAAGGTAAAATCAGTGCACCCGAGAGAGAGCAAAAACAGTTTATGAATTTTATAAGATAATTATGCAATTCCCATAGATAAAACAAAAAGATCAAGTCACGACTTAATAGTGACTTGATCTTTATATTTTTTATGGTTTTGTGTTTTTAATGCATTCTCACATCAAAACTTGCATGGACTTTGTAAATTTGTCTTGGTACATGAGCAGGTCAGCTTCTTCGATCAACTCGTTTAAAGTGATATTGCTACCTGGATCGTATAATGTGATGCCGTAGGAAAATGTCGGTCTCACAGTCATGATGGTACAATTTTCGAGTGATAACTTTACTTGTTCGATGAGTTCTGAAGCATTTGATAAATCACATTGTGGCAAGGCTATCAGAAATTCATCTCCACCCATTCGAACGATGTGATCTGTCGTACGAACGCGCTGTTTAAAGTTCTCAATGATGATCTGTAGAAACTTGTCACCTTGAGCGTGGCCATGCGTGTCGTTGACATTTTTCAGGCCATCCACATCTATAAATATCAGTGACATTTGAGTTCCAAGTCGCTTGCAGTGCTTGATTTCTTTGTTGATAATCTCTATTCCTGCAGATCTAGGATATGTGCCAGTCAATGTATCCGTCATGGCGAGGTATTCAAGATTCTTGTTGAGCTTTTCGTTTTCCTCCAAAGTCAATTTAAGCGCTTCAGTGATTTGTGCATTGATTGCAAGTTCTTGCTGAAGCTTTAACTTTGCGATAAAGGTGCTGAAACTATCGTTTTCTTTTTTATATGCAAGAAAAACTACCAGTAAAGTGATGAGTGACGTATTGGTGAAATAGACAAACAATTCCGTAAAAGTCGACTGAGTTAAAACTGCTATCAAGCCAACTAGGACCAAATATGGAACGCCGCAGATGACATGAAGCCATTTTGAACACACACCAGCGAACAAAAATACAAAAAACATGTCGACGATATAAGCTACAAGCGCAAGTTGCGTATGTGGGTGATAAGGTCCTTGAATCAAATAAGTATATAGGATTTGAATAGCGGAAGAAACGACAAACCAAACCAAAATAAACGTATGTAACCGTTCAATAGTCCTAAGCTTCTTTTCATCGATATAAAATAGATAAAGTCCGTATCCGATCAAGGTTCCCACAAGTATCATACGAGCTGTTAAAAGGCTTAAAACGTATATCTTGGTTAAGTCTTGAAAGATAAAGAATGAAGTCCCAATTAGGCCCATTATGACTAAGATCTTGCCAAGGCGTATGGTTTCTTTGATTTGATGGTTGTAATAAGCATCTGCATCTGGCGCAGATACGATTCGAGATTTACCAATATACATGTAAATCCTCCTTAGAAATATCGAGTTGCTAGTAGGCGTGTGTGAGAATTAATGCCTATGTTACTAGGTATTTTACACTACATGGTCTATTGTAGCACTTTAGATTCTCAATTTCCATATAATTAATAATTCATAACAAAAGCATGAGTTATTATATGCATAAAAAAAGCGACAACCCTTGAAACATATGGTTATCGCTTTGTATAGCTAATGAAATTTTAAGAAATATTTATCTCTTTTTATCTGATTTGGCCAACTTGGCCTCAATATTTTCAAAGTAAATCCAGCCACGACGATTTAAATATCTCACATACATAATGAGTCGCTCGTAGACAGGCTCACAGCTTTCACCAAATTTTGCTTTGATGATTTCGCCGATTTCATAGATATTGCGTTTGCCATCAATGGCTTTCCAAACCGTTGAACCGAGGTCGTCAAATTTCATATCAGAGGTGCTCGATTTTTTGACGAGCCAATTTGCCGCTTTTTGTATCGGATGATTGTGATGGAAGATCAATAGAACTAGACCGTTTTTTTCTGTCCATTCTGTGTGCTTGATGTGTGGAACAAAGAGTAGAAAGTTTTCCTGTGGTATTTCTTCTTTGGCTTGCTTTTTCTTAAAGAACATATGAAGGGCTCCTTCTTGCAATTTCCTCATATAAGAAACTGCTGAGAGGCTTGCTCTCAGCAGTTTGTGACAACATTACTTCGATTTTTTACCGTTTAATTTACCGCCATCCACTTTGATGATGAGCTTGTACATAAATGCACATAATAGTACGCACATAAGTGCTGACATCCACGGGCTAGCTGTAAGTGCTGGTAAAAGTTTTGGACCGATAGCAAGTGTACCCGTCCATCCTGCGATGGTGAATACTGCAATCAAGATACCCATAATCGCATCACCGGCAACGAGGCCTGATGCTAAAAGAATACCTTTTTCAGTTTGTTTCTTGAGAAGTTCGTTATCGAACTTGAATTTTTTGTCGACTAGAACTCTTACGATACCACCGATAACAACACCCGCTGAAAGATGGATCGGGAGGTAAAGACCAAGTGCGAAAGGAAGCACTGGAATTTTCATGAGTTCAGCCATGATGCCAAATACTGCGCCTACGAGAACGAGATCCCATGGCAAGTTACCGCTCATGATACCTTTAGAGATCATAGACATGATCGTCGCTTGTGGTGCAGCAATTTGCTCAGTACCGATACCGTATGCTTGGTTCAACATGAGGATGACAAAGCCTACTGCAGATGCAGAAGCGATGATGCCGATCATCATACCGATTTCTACCTTTTTAGGTGTACCACCGATGATATAAGTTGTTTTTAATGATTGTGCTGTACCACCCGCTACTGCGATGGCAACACAGATTGTTGCACCAGCAAGGATCGCTGCGATCATTCCAACATCACCGATTGTACCAGTTGCTTTAAGACCTGCAGCTGTTAAAAGAAGCGATGCAATTGTCATACCTGAAATTGGGTTGTTAGAAGTACCGATAACGCCAACCAATCTCGCAGAGACAACTGAGAAGAAGAATGCAAATATTAAAACTAAGACACCACCGACAGGTCCGATTTTAGCACCAGCCATTGGAAGGAACCAAGAAGTGAAAAATACCATAGCTGCAATACCGATTACCCAAGTCATCGGCACGTCAAGGTCACTCTTCTTCTTGTCCGTTTGTTTGTGTCCCATACCAGCCATAGCTGATTTAAAAGAACTAACAATTGTTGGTGCGTTTTTGAAGATGCTGATAAAACCACCAGCAGCAACACCACCAGCACCAATATATCTTACATATTTACTCCAGATGCCCCAAGCGCCTAGCTCTGCAATTACGTCAGTAGCAGGGAAGATTGGCGTAGCAACTGTAGAACCAAAGAAGCTGATTAATGGAATGATGCCTAACCACGCAACGAGTGCGCCGGCAAACATGTACATACCGATTTCGATTCCGACGATGTAACCAACACCAATAAGTGATGCTAATACGTCTGCACCGATGATCGTGTTTTGAAGTGGTTTGATGTTCCATTCTGGTTCGTATTTCCAGAATCCAAGTCCTTCAGATGCGAACTTATAAAGGAAACCAGATACGAGACCTGTAAGCATCATTGCAAGGCCTTTGCCACCTTCCGATGCGGAAACAAGCACTTCTGCTGCTGCCATACCTTCAGGATAGATTAAATTGCCATGCTCTTCTACGATTAAGAATTTTCTAAGTGGTACGACGAAAGCGATACCTAAAAGACCACCTAAAATACCGACAATCGTAATCGTCATGAGTGATAATTCACTACCTAATAAAATAACTGCTGGAAGACAAAAAATAAGACCGCCTGCTAAAGATTCCCCCATAGAACCCATAGCCTGAATAACATTGATTTCTAGAATGTTATTGTGTTTGAAAAGCCCTTTCAAAATTCCTGTTGCAAGAATAGCCGTTGGTAGACCCGCTGCGATTGTCATACCGACTTTAAGTCCGAGATATGTGTTCGCCGCACCGAAAATCACTGCAAAAATAATACCTGCGATGATAGACAACCAAGTCAATTCAGGCAATGCCTTATCAACTGGAATGTACGGAACATACTCTTCACCTTTACAGTCGCCATAAGCTGTGTAATGTAAACCCTTTTGTTCTGCCACGTTAACGCCTCCTAAATATTTTAGTAGTTCGTTTGAATTGTAGCACGCTTAAAGGTTTGTAACAATTGAAGATAATTTAACAATCAGCAAATGAGGCCATATAAAAAATACTTTTTCTTAATAAAGGAAATTATGCATTTTACTAACCCAACAAGTTGTATCAAAATAAAAATAATCTTCATATTCCAAATTACTATTTGATAACGCAAAAAATTGGGTACATAATAAGAGTTATAAGAAAATTCTAAATTTTCGACATTACAAGAGTGAAGAAGGTGTTTCAATGGATGAGAAATCTGTAGAATTGGTTTTGAAAAAAATTATCGACATCGATAAAAAGACTGATGACGAAGTAAAAAGAGTAAAACTCGAAATCGTCGAGCGTGAGAAACAATTGAAGCGTATTATCAGTGAAATTGAACAAAACTCAAATCTACATCAAACACAACATGGTAAAAAGTTGTTCGAACGCATCATGTCAGAAGCGGAAAGCGAACAAATTAGTATTCAAAATGCGTGTGACGAAAAATTGATTGCAATGGATCGGCTCTTTGAAGCCAACAAAACCAAAATGATTGAAAAAGCGTTTCAAAAGCTAGCTGTAGATAAGTGGGGGACTTAATGGATAAGGTGAAAACGCATGCGGCAGCCAATGCCAAAGCGAACGCCATGCTTGGCAAGCTACTTAAAGATCAAGACTATATTGAACTATTAAAGCTGGATACTGTTGAAGATGTCTTAGAATACCTTAGTTATGGGACGCATTATGCAAAATTGTTTAGCGAAGGTGAGGATGATGCTGAAAGCGTTGAACTCATGATGAAGCGGTATTTTTTTAGTGCGTATGAAAAGCTGTATCATTTCTATATAGATGAATATCGCAATTTTTTTAAAGCCCTGTTCACCCGTTATGAAGTGGAAAACTTAAAACTGTATTTGAGGGCATTATCAAGGAATGAAAATTTGAGCCACATTACCAGCCATCTGATTTATTCTAGTCTTTATTCGAATATCAACTATGAAGCACTCAATTTGGTGACGAGCATCAAAGAGTTTCTTGAGGCCATAAAAGGGACAAAATACCATGCGGTTCTCGATCCCTTTTCAGATGAAGAACCAGCAAGTATGATTTTTCATATGGAAATGGTGCTTGACAGAGGTTACTTCAACCAGCTGTATGAATCGATTATGGCGTTAAATCGAACGGATAAGCAATTGATGTTGGCGCTACTTGGTATCAATGTCGACATCCTTAACATCCAATGGATTTATAGAGGTAGAAAGTACTTTGATATCACATCGGAAGAGTTATTCAACTTCACGCTCAATGGCGGAGCAAGATATGATTATAAGGAACTTAAACGATTTTGTTACATGGATCTCGACGATTTTAGACTTTTTATATCGCTTGGCGAGTACAAAGCCATTTTTCAGGATAGAGAATACATGATGGAACGCGCAATGGAAAGACATCTTTACTACAAGCTCGATGATTTTACAAAAAAAGGTGGACTTTCTATAGCACTCCCAGTTGTGCTTTTGTTTAAGTTTGAATATGAAATAAGAGATTTATTTACTATAATTGAAGGTCATAAATACCATTTTCAGGATATTCATGATTTACTGATTCGAGACTTAAGGAGGGAGCGATAAGTGGCTATTAAAAAACTTGCTATGGCAAATGTTGTTTGTCATCGCGACGGACTTGACGAGATCATCCGTGATTTGATCCTCCTTGAAAAATGTGAATTCATTGATACCTTTATAGAAATCAATGAAGGTGAATTCAATATTGGCATTTCCGAAGAAAATGCCGACGAAATCCTCGATATGGAGGATATCGTCCCACTTAAGGAAAACAAGGAGATCAAACAGGTGATTCAAAAGCTTGATTTGACCTTGATGAGCCTCAACTACCGCCCAGAAGTCACCAAGAAACACATGCGTGGCGAACAGAATTTTGTGCGGCTAAAAGAAGAAGTTGATGCGCTTGGTTCATACTTCGCGAATCTAACGGATGAGGTCAATCAAATAACACAAAGGTTAGAGAAATTGAAAGAGCTCAAAGTTATCGAGTGTATCAAAAATATTGACATCGATTTCGAAGAGCTTGTAAACCTAAGTTATTTTACGACGAAATTCGGGTTTTTAACGAGAGAAAAAGCAAAGAGAATCTCTCAGAACTACGAGCATATTAAAGCGATTGTCCTACACGTCGGAACTTTTGAAGAGAAGGAAGTCTATATCATTCTATCTCCGAAAAGTCTAGATGCTGAGATGGGCAGAATATTAAGAAGTACCGACTTTGTTGAGATTAAGCTTGGCGATACTTTTCTTGGAACGCCAAAATCGATGGTGGAAAAAAATAAAAGTGAGATGGCGAAAAATCTCAAACGCCTCATCGAGATTCAAGAATTGACAAAGAAAGACATTAAGGCCCGCAGTGAGTCTATCGACATTCTCTATTCCAAACTGATCATGGAAAGCAGAATCGATCAAATACGAACAAAAGTCGCTGTCACAGAAAATTTTGCCTATCTATCAGCATGGATTCCTGAAGCGTTCAAGGACAAACTTGATTCAGTGCTAGAAAGGACATCGGAAATTCTCGTTTCTTATAAAAATTCTAACGAAGTCTCTTCGAATATTCCGGTGCCAACATTTTTAAAGAACAACGCCTTTTTTAAGCCTTTTGAAATGCTCGTGAATATGTACGGCGTTCCAAACCATAATGAAAGCGATCCAACGATGTTTTTTGGGCTCGCTTATACGTTTATGTTTGGTGCCATGTTCGGCGATTTAGGTCAGGGAATCGTCATCATATTAGCGGGACTGCTCTTAAGGAAAAAAGTCAATGCTGACTTCGCTGGTATTTTGACTAGAATCGGTATCGGTTCGATGGCATTTGGCATCTTATATGATTCTTTCTTCGGGTATGAACACCTGATTTCGAAAGTGTTGCCATTGCCGATTTACATCAGACCAATCGACAACATCAATCTCATGCTGATCTTATCGATCATAGCTGGATTGGTACTAGTCTATATAAGCTATGGTTTCAGTATTGTCAATAAACTCAGACTTGGGGATCTTGAAGAAGGCGTATTTGGGAGAAATGGAATCAATGGTGTGGTTTTACTTACGTCGATACTACTGTTGGTTTATGAGAGAGTCATGCAAGCGACCTTCGTTCCGGATTTGCTTATGTACGGTATTATTGGAATAAGCGTTTTGTTACTCCTTATCAAGCAGCCGCTTACCAACGCCATTCATAAGGAAGAAAGACTGTACGACGAAGATGCAGGGTCTTACTATATTGAAAGTGGATTTGACCTACTTGAGACTTTTCTAAGCATTTTAAGTAATACGGCTTCATTTATCAGAATTGGCGCATTCGCACTGAATCATGTGGGATTGTTCATTGCATTTCATACGCTTGCAGAGATGATTGGCAGTACTGGTGGGAATATCTTGATGTTCTTCATTGGGAATTTAGTCATCATTGCCCTCGAAGGCTTAGTCGTGTTTATACAAGGCCTGAGATTATTCTACTATGAATTATTCAGCAAATATTATACAGGTGAAGGGATCCTGTTTTCACCTGACAAAATTTAGGAGGGGTACTATGATTTATGTGTTTATTTTAGCGATGATCATACTGATCACGATTGGACTTGGCATCTATTATTACTTTCAGCCGTCTGTCGAGACAGCCAATAGAAAATTAAAACTTATTTTTGGCACGAATGTCACTTTGTTCATCAGTGTCATCATGCTTGCTACTATCTCGGTATTTTCTGGAGCAGCGTTCTCTGCTGATACAGCTCCAGTTGCTGAAGTGGCAAATAATTCGGCTGGACTTGGCTATATCGCTGCGGCTATCGCAACAGGTCTTGCTACCATAGGTGCTGGCTATGCAGTTGGTAGCGTTGGCTCATCAGCGCTGGGCGCAGTTTCCGAAAATCCTAAAATTTTAGGTAAAACACTTATTTTCGTTGGTCTTGCAGAAGGTATCGCCATTTATGGATTGATTATCTCCATTTTGATTCTAGGTAGATTATAATGAGATCCTATTGCCTTTGTGAAAAACAGGAAACGATGACTGCCATGAGACTCGGCGGTATCGAAAGTCGGCTTGTCACATCGGAAGATGAGGCCAAGCGCCTGATCGAAGCGCTTTTAGCGGACAAGACTATCGGATTGATCATGATTTCTGAGAACATTCACAATCGATTAAAAGATTATATCATGGAAGTTAAGCTACTTAGAAAAGATACGCTCATCATTCAGATACCAGGTCCAGAAGGTTTGCAGGACAAGGATTATATTATGAAGTATATTAAGAACTCTATAGGAATAAAGTTGTAAAGAAGGTGATACTATCATAACAGTTGAAATGAAAATAGAATTGTTTTCAAGAATGGTAATTGAGAAGAATCTTTCGGAAGATAGACGTATCTTAGAAGCGCTCAATCGCAAGCACGCCAAAGTTCTAGACGATATGGAGAACAGATGTCAAAAACAACGTGAAGCCTATTTGGAAAACATAGAGGAGAAAGCAAACGATAGAAAAAGACGCATTCTATCAAAAGCGCATTCCGAAGCACAAAATCGCCTCTTGGTTAAGAAAAACGAAATGGTAGGCGTGATGAAACGCGAACTTATGGACGCTCTTGAAAAGGAGACGATGACCGATGCTTACAAAGTTTACTTCAATAGGAGATTGACAGAAGCTATGAGTAACTTTGTAGAAAAAGACGACCTGGTCATTGGCGTTAAAGCGCGAGATTTCATACTTGTTAAGGACGATATCGAAACGACGATCGATGAGAAAATCTTAGGTGGTTTTTATATTATCAAAGGTGGTCGCATAAAATATGACTATACACTTAATAGTGAAGTCAATCGAATGGATGAGTTTCTTGGCCTCATGATCGAAACACTTTACGAAACATCTGAGGAGGATAGTCATGAGGACGAATGAAGGGAGCATCATCTACATTAACGGTCCGGTTGTAAAAGGAACGCATATGGGACAATTTCAGATGCGTGAAATGGTTATGGTAGGTGATAGTATGCTGATCGCTGAAGTAATCGGACTCGATGACAATGTAGGCACAATCCAAGTATTTGAAGAAACTGAGGGCATCAAGCTCGGTGAGAAAATCGTCGGACTTGGCACACCGTTATCGCTAAAACTTGGCCCAGGACTCATCGGAAATATTTTCGATGGAATCGGTAGACCACTCAACATCATAGAAAAAATGAGTGGCAACTTCATGCCGCTTGGGATTGGTCTTTTATCCATCGATCTTGAACGTCCTTGGGAAGTTACCATGAAAGTTGGAGCAGGCGAAACCGTCAAGGGAGGTCAAATCATTGCTGAAGTACCTGAGTCAGGGCTCGTCGTACACAAGATTATGATGCCTCCTAGTGTAGAAGGCACTATCGAGTTTGCCGTACCAAACGGTTCATATAGCCTTGATAGCGTTTTGCTCAAAGTGAAAGATAGAAGTGGTAAAATAACGGATGTTAAGATGTACCAAGAATGGCCAGTCAGAAAGGCACGCCCAATTGGAACGCGCATGCGCATATCCAAACCACTGATCACTGGCCAGAGAATTCTAGACACGTTCTTTCCGATCGCAAAAGGCGGTACAGCTGCTATACCAGGCGGATTCGGGACTGGAAAAACAATGACCCAGCACCAACTCGCTAAATGGTCTGATGCTGACATCATCATCTACATAGGATGTGGTGAACGTGGCAATGAGATGACGGATGTACTGGAAGAATTTCCAAAGCTCGTCGACCCAAAATCGGGCAAGGCGATTATGGAGCGTACCGTACTGATAGCAAACACGTCAAACATGCCTGTAGCGGCACGCGAGGCGAGTATCTATACTGGTATAACTATGGCAGAGTACTTCAGAGACATGGGCTATCACGTTGCGATTATGGCTGATTCAACTTCTAGATGGGCAGAAGCCCTCAGGGAGATCAGCGGTAGATTGGAAGAAATGCCAGCAGAAGAGGGTTATCCTGCCTACTTATCTTATCGCTTGGCAGAATTCTATGAAAGAGCAGGCTATGTTAAGACGCTTCATGGCGAAGAAGGTTCCATCACGATCATAGGCGCTGTTTCACCTGCGGGTGGTGATTTTTCAGAGCCAGTAACTGAAAATACAAAGCGCTATGTCAATGCATTTCTTGCGCTGGACAGAAAACTTGCCTATGCGAGACACTATCCTGCCATCAATTGGCTGACGAGCTATAGCGGTTATTTGAAGATGTTAAATGAATGGTATGCCGACAACGTCGGAGATGATGCCATTTCACTTAGAAACCAAATGATGGGACTGCTCCAAGAGGAAAGCAAATTACTCGACATCGTACAACTGGTTGGTGAAGACGTTTTACCGGATTCACAGAGGGTTATCTTAGAGATTGCAAGGGTTGTCAAAACGGGCATCCTTCAACAAAATGCTTTTCACAAGGATGATTCCTTTGTACCTATGGAAAAGCAGTTCAGTATGCTCAGAACGGTATGGCATCTTTATGAAAGGGCAAATGGTTGCGCAGAGATTGGAATCCCGATATCTTTAATTAAAGATTCCGCGATTTTTGAGAAGGTCATAAAAATGAAGTATACGATACCAAATGACAACTTGGCTGGGATTGATGAAATCGTCTCCGAAATCGATACTTACTATGATGCTTTGATCGCGCAATACAGTTAGGTGGAGAAATGGTAAAAGAGTATTTAAAAATAGATAAAATTGAAGGCCCCCTCATATTCCTGAAAGGAATCAAAGAAGCCCGATATGGTGAAATCATAGAAATTAAAATGGAAAATGAAAATAGGATAGGCAAAATCATCAAAATTGATGAGAACTTAGTCGTTGCCCAAGTCTTTGAGGGAACGTCTGGCCTAAGTACGGTCAATGCTTCTGTAAGATTCACCGGCGAGCAAATGACGCTCAATCTTTCTAAAGAAATTTTGGGACGCGTCTTTAATGGCCTTGGGAATCCGATCGACGGTGGTGGCCCAATCTATTCCAAAAACAATTACAACATCAATTCACGACCAATCAATCCGGTAGCTAGGCGGTATCCAAGAGATTACATTGAAACGGGTATCTCCTCTATCGATATCTTAAGCACGCTCATTAGAGGGCAAAAACTGCCAATCTTTTCAGGCAATGGTTTGCCGCATAAAGAACTCGCCGCTCAAATCGTCAGTCAAGCGAAGATTTCCTCGGCTCTGGATGAAAAATTTGCTATCTGCTTCGTCGCTATTGGTGTCACAAAAGACGAGGGAGCTTATTTTGTCGAGAAATTTGAAGAAACCGGTACGCTTAACAATGTCGTCATGTACATGAACTACGCTGACGATCCTGTTACGGAACGATTAAGCATACCGAAATGCGCTTTAACAGCTGCTGAATATCTGGCTTTTGAAGAAGACATGCACATACTCGTCGTCATGACAGATATGACGAACTATTGTGAAGCACTTCGCGAAATTGCATCGGCCAAAGAAGAAGTGCCAAGTAGAAAAGGGTATCCTGGTTATTTATATTCCGATCTCGCTTTCATCTATGAAAGAGCGGGTATGCTTAAAAATAAGAAGGGTTCAATAACGTTTATTCCGATTTTGACGATGCCAAATGACGACATCACGCATCCTATTCCAGACCTTACAGGATACATTACAGAAGGTCAGATTGTTTTGTCGCGCGACCTCGCTAACAAGGACTTAAATCCGCCTATCAATGTAATGCCTTCGTTGTCACGTCTTATGAAGGATGGCATTGGTGAGGGCTTTACACGTGCTGACCATCCGGATCTTGCCAATCAACTCTTTTCGTCGTTTTCTAAAGTACTAGATGTGCGTTCTTTGGCACAGATTATTGGTGAATCCGATCTGTCCGAAACGGATAAATTGTACATGGAATATGGTAAAATGTTTGAAAAAGTCTTTATCAATCAGGGGTTTTCCGAGAGACGAACGATTACTCAAAGCCTCGATCTAGGATGGAAAACGCTGTCGATTCTGCCACCAGAAACGTTAGACAGACTGGATGAAGCGACGATTCTCAAATATCATAGGAGATGATGCGATGGAGAAACTGACGCCGACCAAAGCCAATCTCATGAAATCAAAAGCGCTCTTGATATTTTCTAGACAAGGGTATCAACTCCTAGATAAAAAACGTAGTGTTCTGATACGTGAGATGATGATGATGATCGAAGAAGTAAAAAGTCTTCAAGTAAAAATTGATGAAATTTTTGTTGAAGTTTATGCGACACTGAATCACGCAACTGTGACCATGGGATCAAGTGCCGTCATGGAGACCGCTTTGTCCATTCCAGTTGATGAAAATATGACCATTTTGAATAAAAGTATTATGAACGTTGAAATACCAACAATCAAGTATGATGAAAAGCCGCTCAAACCGTATTATGGTTTTTATCGAACCAATTCGGCAATCGACTTAACCGTCGTAAAAATGAGGGAAGTACAGTTGCTTGTCTACCACCTCGCCGAAGTGGAAAATGCCGTTTTTAGACTCGCGATAGAGATCAGACAAACGAGCAAGCGAGCTAACGCACTCGATAAGATACAAATTCCTAAATACGTTGAAATGACAAAATGGATTGAAGAATCCCTAGAAGAAAAAGAGCGTGAAGATTTCTTTAGATTGAAGCGGCTTAAAGGGAAAAAATTCTAGTCATGTTAACATTAAAAAAAGTTGCTCATAAAGAGTCTATAAAAGGGGAATGTCGCTTGCGCCATTCCCTTTTTACATGAGATAATGATGATAGTGTTTTTTTATAATGATCTAAAAAGGAGATTGCACATATGATAAGTACAAAGGATATGGTTATCATCATTTACGTTGAAGATCAGGGACGGTCTAAAATGTTTTATACAGAACTCTTAGGCACAAGGCCAGTTCTCGATGTGTTTGGCATGACTGAGATTCCACTTACCGAAACCACGAGACTTGGCATATTGCCTGGAGATGGCATTGTCGGTATTTTGGAAGGCAATGTCGATAACCCGAATCAGAATACAGCTTATCCGAGATGCGAAATCTATTTATATGTAGATGATCCTGTTTATTATTACAACAGAGTCATCGAGCTTGGTGGCCGTGGCATAAGTGAAGCAAAGCAAAGAAATTGGGGGGATTACGTCTCCTATTGTACCGATTTTGATGGCAATATCCTCGCCTTTGCAAAGATGAAGTGAAAAAAAGCGTGACTCAAAATGACGATTCATTTTTGGGTCACGCTCTTTTGATTTTTAGTGCTCAAAACTGTTCCAAAGTGAGCCATCGACATCAATGATAGACATCAGGTCTTCATAAGGAATTGAGAATTCTTGAAAGCCTGCTGCATAAGCTGCGATGTCATATGGATAGAAATAGATAATCAACGCATCCTTTGCAATGATGAAGTTTGTATCTTCTGTTAGACCTTTAAAGCTTTCTGGAAATACCATGGTATTGCCACTATCATAGCTTTTTTGTATGGATTCAAAGAGTATCGCATCCAGTGTTTCAATATAACGGCTATTTTTCACAAATAAATCTTTAAGCGCATATAATTTCCCGGTTTTTATGTCGAATTGATAGTATTCGCTTATTGGCATACCGTGTGCAGCCCCCGTTGGATAGTCATAACCACTTTTGTGAATCGTCAATAACGCACCGCTTAAACTCACAGCAAATTGATCATCCACTGAAAGGCCTACAAGTGATTCTTCAGTTCGATTGTCAATGAAAAGCGTCTTCAGGTTTGCATTGATATCGGCTTGAACTTGCTCATCATCGAGACCAATGATGGTTGGATAGACGACTAAAGCTGTGCGATGAAGGCGTTCCTTGTTTTGCTTGATGGTAATGGCATCCGAAAGCTTATAGGTTTGATCGGCTTGCCATATAGCGGTATCATCCTCTGTTAAATAGGCGAGTTCGCCATCTATATCGGCTTTGATCAAGTCACCAGTAAAAGTCAAAGTGCCTATCCCTGTGCGTTTCGGAAGCGTATCTACGCGCTTGCCGTCGCGACCTATGAAGAAAGTTTCTGTGCCATCATTTGCAGATGCAAAATCACCTTGATAGGGCTTAACATCGTAATAGATGTAATCGGTCAATTTTTTTCCAGTTTGATCGAATATCGCTGAGAGGGTATCTAGTACATCGTAAAATTCACCTTCAGGATCTTTGACTTCAAAGAAGCCATTGCCTAAGTTCGTAATGCTATTATATACTGCTGGTATGATCAATTGGCCATCAAGGCTGACGACGCCAATTTTTGAACCATCTTGCCCCCCACTTATAAACAGTGCATAGCCATCTTTGACATCGTATAGGCCTGTATATTCAGAACTGAGCTCGATCGTCTTTATAGTGGCTGCGCTTTTATCGATAACAATCAATTCATCTGTCGTGCTTGAGACGATTGCTGTTCCGTCAGCTTTAAATGGCGTTGTCATGAGATAAGTCGGTTTTATGACGATCGTTCCAGTGGTGTCAATGTAGCCCATTTTATAGGTGGCTTGATCGATAAAAGCGGCCATTCCATTTTGAAAGGGCTCAATCGACCCTTCATTTTGAAAGAGAACATCACCCGCTTGGTTTAAAACTTTATAGTAGTTTCCGTCATTTATAATTGCTAAACCTTCTGAGAAGTCGCTGCCATATAGATATTGTGGTTGAATCACAAAATTACCTGAACCATCGATATAACCATATTTTTTTTGTCCATCTACAAATTGATACGCGAGGTACAAGTTCGCATCCGTATCAGAAGGGGCCGTTTGTGTCGTTTCAATTTCAGTTTCAACTTCTGTCCCAACTTCTGATGAATTAGGTGGTGTGTCCTTCAGAATATTGCCACATCCGGCAAGTGTCATGAGTGAGATGATGAGTAGCCATACGATCGATCGTTTCTGTCGTTTCATGTTGTCCTCCATTACTGAATGCTAAGAATATTTTATTGTGTACTCAATAGAATCGTACCATCTTTTGCCATCACTGACTATTCATTTTGTCGATTTGTCGGTCATGATAATTTCCAAATACGACCATGGCGAACAAAGAACCAACAAAAGCCATTGTAATATCCTTATGCGTGTCCAAAAAATCACCTTGTAAACCCAAAACAACTTCACCGGGAATATTTGTTATGATTGTCGCCAAATATTCTAGCAGCTCATACATGGCACTAACGCCCATCGCTACGCTTAAAATGTAATAATAGAACATTTTGTTTCTTGTCATTTGTTCCTTTCTAATAAAAACTTCTTTCGCCATCAAGGAAGGTGTAAACCCTTGCATAAAGTGTCCGACGCGATCGAACTGGTTGCGCTCAATATTAAAAACGTCACCAAGCCATTCAAAGAGCGGATTTGCAGTATAAGTGTACTTTGCACCGATTAGCAGGATGATGACGTGAAAACAAACCACAGCGTAAGTAAAGGTTGAAAATTGAAATTTTGGATAAACGTAAACGAGGCCAGTTACAAGAGCTACAGCAGGGATTGATAGTAAAAACCAGGATTGCATGTCAAGAGGGTTGATGGCAGACCATAGATAGACACAAATAGCAATGATAAACAGGCTACTATGCTTCAAATTCATTTTCATATTCATCTTTATCGCCTCCTCTGTATTACCTATATCCAAATTGCGAACGGAATATCTAAATGTTAACAATTAAACGCATATTTTCGATGGGTCTTATGCTACAATACGAAATATGGACTATATAAGGTAGTTATGGTTAAATGAGTTATTGTTAAAACGGTAGTTGATAAGGAGTTAATATGAAATTCGAAAAATCTGTCATTGATAATATTAAGACGAGGGTAAGTACTCGAACTTTTGACGAACGAGCGATACAAGGCGAAACGTTAAAGAAATTTGAAGCGTATTTAGATGAAATCAATATGTCGACGAAAATCAATGCGCGCTTTATTTTGGCTCAAGGGATTGGAAGCGGCGACAAAAAACTAGGCACTTATGGCGTTATTTCAGGGGCACATACTTATATCATCGGATTGATCGACAAATCTGAAACGGATGCGGCAGCCTTTGGGTATCTTTTTGAGGAAATTGTACTTGCAGCCAATGACCTTGGCCTTCATACCTGTTGGTTGGGCGGCACTTTCAAGAAAAGTGATTTTGAAGCTAAATTGACCTTGAAAGAGGATGAAAAAATCGCGATCATTTCACCGCTTGGTTATAAAAAAGAAAAACAGCGCATGCTTGAAACGGCGATGCGTGGTTTAGTTGGTGCAAACAAAAGAAAGCCATGGCAAGAACTATTTTTTGATGAAACGCTTGAAGTGGCTCTCGATGAAAACAAAGTAAAAGCATATGCTGTTCCTTTTGAAATGGTGCGTTTGGGACCGTCTGCTTCAAATAAACAGCCATGGCGTATTGTTAAAAAGGCAGATTGCTATCATTTTTATTTGAGTCGGACAAAAGGTTATGGTGCATTGGACTTCGATATGCAGCTCAATGACGTAGGTATCGCGATGTGTCATTTTGAACTTTCTGCAAAAGAACTCGGCCTTAAAGGTAGTTGGCATAAACAAAGTCCAGGCGATTTGAAGAACGATTGGGTGTATGTCAACAGTTGGGTAATAGAGTAGGCGGATGGAAAGATGATGATAAGCGGCAAAGCAATGGCGATCAATAGCGTTTTAAAACTGACAAAATTTAAAGACAACATAGATTTTTTTGAACCAAGACGCTCAAAAAAAGTTAAGTTGCCTCAATCGCTTTATAAATTCAATATTATTGAAACCGTGCAAATTATGGGTTGCAATGTTCATAACATTTTACCCTTTGCAGAATCGACAAAGCAGCACGTCCTTTTTTTCCACGGAGGCGGTTATGTCCATGAACCCTCACGCAATAATCTGGCGATGATTGAAAAGTTCATCGGACTTGCTAAATGTATGATTAGTTATGTAGAGTATCCTCTTAGTCCAGAATCCAATGTCAATGAAACCATCGAGATGGTCTTTGAGACCTATAAAGCACAGGTTGAAAAATTTCCCGATCATACGTTCATATTGATGGGCGATTCAGCAGGAGGCGGCTTGGCATTGGCATTGGCAATCCATATCAAAATGAATCAAATTAAACAACCAGAAAAGTTAATCCTCTTCTCACCATGGCTGGACATAAGCTTAACGAATCCAGAAATCGCGCTTTATGAAGAAAAAGATTTTATGTTGAGCACAGAAACGTTAAGGGACGTCGGTAAACGATACGCCTTCGATGTGCCACTGGATGATTATAAGGTCTCGCCAATATATGGCGATCTCAACGATTTGGGTGATATTCTTGTATTTTACGGCTCAGAAGAAATACTCAAACCAGATTGCGAAAAACTCATCAGTACAAAAGGACTTAAAAACACTTTTGTCAAAGGGATTGAATTTGAAGACATGCAGCATGACTGGGTTGTTCTTCCGATATTGGAGCAAGATCTTGCACTGGGTGATGTGATTGATTTCATGTTATTGTAAAATAAAAACATAAAGAAAAGGGAAAATCTCATTATGACTTTTGGTAGTCATCTCGAAATTTTCCCTTTTTTATTTTGTCGATTTAATGATCATTCATATTGCTTTTGATATCATCCACTTTATCTTTTGCAGTATCTTTAACATCATCTATTTTACTTTTTGCCTGATCTTTTAAATCATCTGCTTTATCTTTCAAATCACTGGTCTTATCTTTTAAATCGTCCAAAATATCATCTGTCTTTACTCTTGCATCTTTGACGACATCGTCCAATTTGTCCTTAATATCTCCTGTCTTATCCTTTAAATCGTCCATTTTATCTTTGGAGCCATGTACCAATTTGTCGAACGTATCCTTTAAACTCATGTATATCCTCCTTATCATGATAAGTAAAGAAACTGAATGATTCCAATTTCCATCAGTAATTGACATGTGTTGAGTTACTTGACGTATTAAATTTACCCATATAGAGCGACTTTACACAATTTTGTGCTTAAGTGGATGCCATTAAAGAAGTTGATGTGATTTATTGTCTGCAATATGCTAAAATTGTATTATAAATCATTATTTTGGAGGTAAACCATGCGATTATTGATTATATACGGAAGTAAGACTGGCACGACAGAAGAATGTGCAAACAAAATTAAGGCGACTCTCGAAACACGTCAAGATATAGCTACGATCGATATGTACAATCTTGCAAAACGTCCAAAAATTAATTTGGACGATTATGAAACCATCGTTATCGGATCGCCAATCTATATGGGGCAGATCCGAAACTCAGTAAAGACATTTTTAGGTTATAATATCGAAAAATTGATGCAGAAAAACTTGCATTTCTTTGTCTGTGGTTTAGCCCGAGGTGATGAAGGTGTAGAACTCTTCAAAAAGCAAGTACCGACGACATTGTTCAGACATGCAAAGCAAGTCAAGCAGCTTGGTGGTGATGTTCATGTGGATCGATTAGGCTTTCTGTATAAATTCATTATGAAAAAGATTCTGGCTGAAAGCAAACCTGAACTCGGGTTGCTCGATGATGCAATTGTTGACTTTGCAAATCAAATTGACTAGATAAATTCAACCTTTTATCGATACTGAGGTGAGCCTTATGGATCAAAAGGAAACCATCTATGAACTGATTAAAGAAAAAACGACGACAGAAGCATTTGTTGAACGCGTATTATCAAATCATGTCATGATACCCATTTTATTTGATGTGATTCACTCTGATAAAGGCACGCAGAAATTTTACTGTGAAAAAATCATAAGAAAATTGAGTGAACTTGCACCAGAGCTGATTTACCCTTATTTCTACGACGTTGTGAGGATGGTTGAGAGCGACAATAAATTTATTAAATGGGGTGGCATCATAACACTGACCAACCTGTTATCTGAAGATCATGAGGCACGATTTCGGGATGTTTTCGATATGTATTACATGTTGATCGATTCAGAAGTTATGGTCACTGCTGTCAATGTGATCAATAATACTTGGAAAATCATCGAGTATTATCCCGATTTGGAAAAACAAATAACTGAAAAATTGCTCGCGATTGAAAGCAACAACTATATGCATAAGGGGAAGGTATATTCTGAATGCAAAAATATCGTCCTAGGCGCTGTTATCAATTGCTTTGGAACGTATTTTGACATATCAGATAGAAAAGAAGAGATCATCGCCTTTGTAAAACGCCAGAAAAACAACACGAGAAAAAAAGTGGCAAAAGCTGCCGTGGATTTTTTGAAGGATAAATAGTAACATCTAAGGCAAACAGCAATCTAAAGGCAAACAGCAATATAAAGGCAAACTGCAATGCAAAAAAATAAAAGATGAGTTACCTTCTGTAAAGGTATCCCATCTTTTATTTTTTTGGTGGAGACAGTGGGACTCGAACCCACGACCCCTTGGCTGCCAGCCAAGTGCGCTCCCAGCTGCGCTATGCCCCCAAGACCTAAATCTATTGTATGATGTTATTCATGAAAAAGCAATGCTAATATAACTGAAAATCGTGTGGTTATGAATATTAATGGGTATGAATAAATATGTGTCGGAAAATGACCGAAAATCACCGAAAACAACCTTGATATTTAGTAGAATGTTAACAGGGAGGCAATATGTCAACGAGAAAAAAACTCGGGATTGATTTTGGAAATATCGATTCCATAACGAAACGTGAAGACCGAATCAAGTACATCAATTTCAAATTGGCATCTCTTGGCTTGCCAATCTACAGACCCGTTGATGCAATGGATAATTCCAGTGCTGAACTCATTGATCTTTTGGACGATATCATAAAAGATTATAAAGAGAAGACGCGGATGGTCGATTTAGGTGAAATTGGCATTCATAAACGGATTAATCAGTTCTTTGAAAATTATTTTAAAGATGTCAGTATACCACCTGAAGTAATTGAAGAACATTTCACACTAGACCACTATGGTTTGGCTAGAGAAATGTCATTGCCGCCAGGTTCAAACACATATAGCAATGAATATATCAGCAGTTATCGTATCAAACAAGGCATTTTGAACAACCCTAAAAATGATAGACGTACCACAAAGGGATCTTTCCACATTGTTGAAGGCGGCCTTGCTATTCCTTATGATAAGAAAGCTGTTCCAAAAGATGTCTTTTTAAAACTCTATGAAGCGGCTATAACGCCTCCTGAAGCGCTAAACGTACTCCCTTTTACGGCGAACCAACCAAATCCCGCGAAGACGTTTGTTTCATTGACTGTGAAACCCATCGTCTGTCCCAAAGTGCCTGGTGTCGTAGAAGAAAAGACTATGGAAGTTTTGTTCATTGCACCAGGTAGCCTCGTTTCAAATTTGGACTTTCTTGAGTCTGTATTTGGCAATTCTGGGGATTCGAGTTATCATAACAACGACTCTGGGCTCGACGTCGACGGTTGGTCGGGGCATACCGGTTATATATTGCTTGCCCCACATCTGAGTAAGTTGAAAAAAATCGATTTGGGTTTGCCACATTTTGAAGAGGCAACTGAGAGACAACGTCGGGATGGCATGTGCTACACAGATTCCAATGAGTATTATAATGAAGGCCAAGCATTCAAGCTCACTTGCAGAGACAAAAGCGGTGTTGCGGTTACTTTGATTGCCGACAATTATTTTGGCTACTCAAAAAAGGAAATCAAAACGCAGATTAGTTTCGCGGCCAATCTCTTTGGTGGGGTCGAAGAGGAACACGCAGGCGGAACAATTGTTCATCCACAGAAGAATGTCGGTGAAAATTATAACGGCAATGAAGATAAGAGTCTTTCAGGGTATACATTTGAAGACGTGTTAAGCAGATATGGCGCGCTTATGGACCTTCAAGTGGATCATTATGGCATCGATAAATTAAATCCTGAAGTAATTTATCTTCCTGAAACGATTGAAATCGATCTTCACAAAACGGAGATAAAATGGGACTATCAGTCCGTCGAACGGAAGTTGAAATTAAAGCCTAATATGTATTATGTCTTACCAAATGGTGAAAGACTTCACATGGAGAAACACCCGGCCACACCTGCATGGAAGCTTGTCAGCACAGAAGCAGAAGGGACATTTTGCCATAAACCATGTACTGTGTCAGGTGGTGGCAAATCCGAGATATCAAAATCCATCAATAACTCGATCATCTATGGCACTTATTATGTTTTTGATTTGGCAAAGGATCTTGACAATGTGGCGGATATTTTTGCCTACGATTACAGTAAAAGATGGAAGGATTATCCGGATCGTACACGACCGTCTAGACCGATTCTCTCAAAAGATCGCACTTTAGGTTCAGTAATCAAGTTACTATCACCATCGCCAGCTTACACAGATGCCTTTAACGCCTATCTGGAAGCCATTCCAAATCACGTCTTATCACTTGTTTTTATGGTGAAGCGCTTTTATCAGCAGACATGGGGTGATGATTGGCGCAAGCATTTTACCGTGGATATCATCAATGGAAAACCTGGAAATGAAATCAACTTTAACGGCCGGAAAATTAGGCCTAGTTTTCTACGCGTCGGATTCGGTGAAGATGAGTCCTGGCGTATTTTTAAACTAAGAATCGATTTTATGCCAAGTGAAAAAATACAGATGGAGGATGATGTTACTGCGTCTGTATTGGTTCCTGCCACTCAATTGAAACACTTAAGTACAGAATATTCAAATGGCAGCTACAAGTTTGCAACAAATTGTGAATACCGGTTCTTTCAGCGGCCAGATGATGCGATCCATAAAGGGTATGACAAACGTGCTGAGCTTGATTTATCAAGCAACAACTTGTTTGTGACTAATTTCGAACCACTTAAAAAGCCTGCTGTTATGGCAATAAAAGACGACGTAATGGAGTATATTGCCTATACGGACCCTGTCAAAGCGCATATTGATGCATTTTTAAAAGGGAACGATGAGTACTGCATTGTTTCTTCAGAACCTCGAATTGTAGAAGGTAAGCCGAGCAAGAACCCAAGATATCTCGAGCACAGATCGGATTTTCTCGACCCACTTAAAACATATCTCTCTGAGCTTGGTGTCAGACTCTCAAGAAAGATACCTCTTGATCAACCCGTGCATCAACCGGTCAATGCCATACTGGCAGGCCGTCGAAATAATCCGCCTGATATGGAAAATGGCAAGAAAATTCTGCCACTAAGCGTTTATAATCCGATTCATTATCAAGAGTTGCCAGAGCTGTTCATGGATTTCATCAGCAGTTTAACAGGCAAGTCGCCATCAACCACTGGTGCTGGGTCTGAAGGGGCACTCACTAAAGCGCCTTTTAATATGCTCTTGCCGATCTATGACTTGAACAATGCCTTGTTGTCGTATATTCTTGGCGATTATGTGGCGTTCACGACGCCAGCAGGTCATATTGGGCCACATATGCGAGTGGATCATGACATTTCAATTCTCGTACCTGAACTTTGGTCGAGGCTTGATGAAAGCGAACGCAACCCAGCTAGATTAATTGAAGAGGGCTCGTTTGAGAAACTCGACGATTTTGAGTATGAAGGCGTTATGATTCCTGCAAGTCGTTTAGGTTATCGCATGACAAATGTATTTTCGTATAAATACCTAGGCAAAATATTTGATGAACCACAAAGTGTCTTCAGTGAGGACATTTTGAAACCTGAAAAGCAAAGCTTGGAAGCATTTGTCGATGGCATCCTCAACATAACCGCTGGACACAGAAAAGCAGCACTCGATTATTTTAAGGACGGAAGCATAGACGTTGCGATTCCGCCAATCAAAGCACTGCTTCATATCATGGCTGATGGTGCTTTTGAAGGTGATACGATAGAATCTAAATCAATCCGTGAATTGTTTTCAAAAGAGGTCGTACTAAGCAGCAATTGGTATAGAGAACGACTTAAAAACAAGCAGCAGATAGATGTGGCGCTCATTCAGAGAAAAATAGCCAATTTGGAGGCCTTTATCACCAATCCTATGAACAAGAGTATTATAAGAGAATTCAAATACGTTGAACGCCTTCAAGAAGCGGAAGAAACGCTGTTCTACTACCAGTCGGATGCCTATTTAAGTGCACTATTTGGTACACTTGGGGCAGAGCCAGTGGCCCTATAAATCCTGTATATGCATTTTATCAATTTCATCCTTTTGCAGTTTCTTCTGGTTGTTTCTAATAATGGCGTATATGACGAAATGGATGTCCGCAGGAATCATATAGAGAATAAATGCAAAAAGCACAGGAGTTAAATTACCATCATATATAGTAGTAAACGTTGCAAAAAAGAAAGCAACTATGGTGAAAAATATTGGTAGGAATAATCCTGGTAGTGGTGAACGTCGCTTTGAAAGTTGAACTTGTAGCACAAATGACAAGATGAGCAATATCGCCAAGATGGATACGAAGATGAGCGCTTTGATTTTAAACATGTGATGCCTCCTTTTTATCTCTCTTATATTCTGAAATCAACAGTTTGGCCGTGTCGAAATCTATTTTTTCGTCAACGGCCAATTTTTTTATTAAAGACACATAGGGTTCATTGGACTGATCGTCGCTAATTTTGATTTTTTGAATCAATCGATCAAGTCTGAGTCTAACCGTCGGATAAGTGACGCCGTAAGAAGCGGCAATCTCTTTTAATGAACCTGAAGAAAGTAAGAATCGTTTGATGAAGACATAGTCTTCGTCATCAAGCGCTCTAAACCAACTTGGAATGTTATCATTTGACATGTAGGTCTCCTTATTTGGTGAGTCGGTGGTGCCAGGCATTTCGACTCAGAGTCGATATGCCTGGCACCACCAACTCACGCCCTCGCTAAGTTCAACAATGTTGCAAAACGTCTTAACAATATGTTTAATATAATTAAAATAACATTTAATAAAGTTAAAGTCAATGGGTTCGAACTTAGCCATTATTACATTGGTATGTTTCTTGACATGTTTAGTATGTGATTGTCTAAACGCGATAAATAATGTACAATTGTATTTAGTGTTTTCTATAACAAACAAATTTAATGGAGGCTTGCAGTATATGAATAGCAGAAAAATTCTTGCATTTATGTTAGCTCTTATCATGATCTTAGGGTTAGTTTCAGGTTGTAATGTTCAAAATAATGACGATTCGAAATTTGATGTAATCGTAGTAGGTGGCGGTGCAGCCGGTCTTTCAGCTGCCATAGAAGCGGCGGAAGCGGGTGCTGAAGTTGCTATTATTGAAAAAATGCCAGTACTTGGTGGAAGCACTTTGCTTTCAGAAGGCATCGTCTATGCGACTGGTTCTAAAATTCAGACTGAGTACCCTGTAAACGACTCAACAGAAGCACTTGTTAACTTTTGGATCGATAAAGCGGAAGGCCAAAATGATGTGCCATCGCTTCAACTCGTCGCAGATAAATCAGGCGCGACAATAGATTGGCTCGTTGACCTCGGTGTCGTGTTTGGCGAACCGGTAGCTACGGGAACAAGTCCTGTTTTAAGAGGCCATGTAGCTGAAAATAAAGGTGCTGGCATCATCGATGCACTTAAGGCACGTGCAGAAAAGAAAAAAGTAACTATAATTCTTGAAACGCGTGTGACTGAGCTCATCACAAATGAAAGTTCAGAAATAGTTGGCGTAAAAGCAACAGACAAAGCGGGTCAAGAAGTTTCTTATGAAGCAAAAGCGGTCGTTCTTGCAACAGGTGGCTTTGATAAAAATGAAGGGCTTGTCGATTCATACGCTCCAGTTGCCAAAGGACAAACGACTTTTTCCAGTGAAAGCAACACGGGCGATGGTTTAACAATGGCACTTGAAATTGGTGCGGATGTCATCAATAAAGGCGGCGTATTTGGTACGAAAACCGTTGATGGTGAACCTGCTTATAAAACGGAAATTAATGAGCTACTTGAAATGCCACTTTTAGCTGTAAATGCCAAAGGTGAACGTTTTGTTGATGAATCGGATGATTTTGCGATCTATTATCAAGAACTCGTTAAGCAAGAAGGCGCAATTTCTTACATGATTTTCGACCAGACATCTTATGTCGCAACATTAGATGCGGCTGTGGAAAATGGTTCAGCATTTGTTGCGGATACATTGGATGAATTGGCAGCTAAAGCGGGCATTGATCCAACTGGTTTAAATGCAACTGTGTTGTACTATAATGACATGATCAAATTTGAAAAAGATGAGCAATTTGGCAAGAATCTCAAGGAATTGACACCACTTGAATCTCCTAAATACTACGCGTTAAAAGTTGTGCCTGCGATCTTGGGTACAATGTCGGGACTTAAAACTGATTTGGAGGCGCGCGTTTTAAATGCGGAAGGCGTTGCAATTTCAGGATTATATGCTGCGGGGGAACTCGCGACGGGCAACTTCTATAATACGGTTTATCCAGCAATGGGAACGTCGCTTCAAGTGAGCATTACTTTTGGTCGAATTGCTGGAGAAGCTGCCGCTAACTTTGCAGATAAATAGTAGGTATTTTGCGACAGTGAACAGTTAGAGCTGTATTTAGAACATTCAGTCATTACTATTGATTGAATGTTCTTTTCAATTCACATGAAATGTTCACAAATATGTGAGAAAATGAATACAACAAATACTCAGTCATCAAGGAGGCCGCTTATATGTCGCAGAATGTGAATATTGCCATTGACCCTGAAGTACAAGAATATCTAAAAAAGAAAAAGAAAAATTGTCTCGTATTAGACATTTTAAAAAGTGGTGGAGGGTGCTGTCCAACATATGATGTAGCGGATATCAGCCATAAAAAACCTACTGATTTATCGCTTTATAACACTTTTGAAAAGGAAGATATAGAAATCTATATTTCGATTAAAGCGATTGTAAGCGCACCAGTTTTAAGATTTTCAATTGAAAAGATGGGGCTGGTAAAGCAAATTGTAGCAAAAGGATTATACTTAAAAAGTGACCGATAATGATTGGTCACTTTTTTGTGTTAAAATTACATACAAGTTTATAATGATTATATCGATAACAAGAATTCAACATTTTTAGTATAGTAATTTAGTCCTATTATCATCAAACGGTTATTAAAATGAAGCCGAATTGTTAATTGACTTAAATGTTAATAATGAACAATACTTTATTAAATTATTAACAAAATGAAAACATTTGACACACTGTTATCAGAATGTTACAATTAATTAACTGTTTAGGGTTATATACTATATGCAGTAGTGTTCAAATCTATTAAATACAAGGAGGAGTAGTAAATGGAGGGTTTGTTAAATTTTTCGGCAACGCTTGATGGGTTCTTCTGGGGACAAATAATGATCGTACTTTGTCTTGCAGCCGGCATTTATTTTTCAGTATTAATGAAATTCCCGCAATTGAGATTAATTAAAGATATGGTTAAATTGTTACTTGGTGGTAAAGCGTCTGAAACTGGCGTATCATCATTCCAAGGTTTTGCAATGGCTCTTGGTGGTCGTGTTGGTACTGGTAATATCACAGGCGTTGCATCTGCTATATTCTTTGGCGGCCCTGGTGCAGTATTCTGGATGTGGGCAATCGCATTCTTAGGCGCTGGCTCAGCTTACATCGAATCAGCATTGGCTCAAGTATGGAAAGAAGAGATTCACGGCGAATATCGTGGTGGTCCAGCTTACTATATTGAAAAAGGTTTAAAATCTAGACCACTTGGTATCGCATTTGCAATTTTAACAATCGTATCTTGTGGTATCATGTTACCAGGTATCCAAACGAATGCATTTGCTCAAGCTGGTAAATTATCTTTTGGTATTGAAACTTGGATTATCGGACTTATTTATACTGCTATTACAGCATGGGTTATCTTTGGTGGTGGTAAGAGAATCGCTAAAGTTGCTGGTATGATCGTTCCTTTTATGGCAATCGCTTATATCCTTCTCGCATTAGTTATCCTTGCAGTAAACTTTGGTAAAATCGGCGAAGTATTTGGCTTGATCTTCTCTTCAGCTTTCAACATGAACGCAGTATACGGCGCAGTATTTGGCCAAGCGATTGCATGGGGCGTTAAAAGAGGTATCTTCTCAAATGAAGCTGGTCAAGGTACAGGCGCTCAAGCGGCTGGTGCTGCTGAAGTTTCTCACCCTGCTAAACAAGGTCTTGTTCAAGCATTTTCTGTATACGTAGATACATTATTCGTTTGTACAGCAACTGCAGTTATGATCTTATCTACAGGCGCATTCAACGTTGTCAACGAAGCAGGCGCTTTCATCACTGAAAACTTACCTGGCGTTGAAAAATCAAACTTTACACAAGAAGCTGTTAACTCATTTATTCCAGGTATCGGTGGCGGTTTCGTAGCAGTTGCATTATTCTTCTTTACACTCACAACTGTATTCGCTTACGCATTCTATACTGACTCAAGTATTGGTTATATCTTCAAGAAAAATACTACTGGCAACGGCTATAAATACTCAATCTTTATTTCTAGAGTTTTATTATCAGCGATGGTATTTATCGGCGCTATCTCATCAGTTGACGTTGTTTGGAACTTAGGTTCTGCAGCAGTTGGCGCGATGGCATGGTTCAACGTTATCGTCATTATCTTCTTAACGAAGCCAGGTCTTGCAACACTTAAAGACTATGAAGCTCAAAAGAAACTCGGCTTAGATCCAATATTTGTACCTTCAAGAATTGGCATCAAAGGTGCTGAGCTTTGGGATACTATCGCTAAGAGACAATATCCTGAGCAATTAGAAGCTTTAAACAAAGCGACTAAAAAGTAGTTAAAGAGAGAGCAATACAAACAGAGGAAATAATCAAAACCTTCATCTTTAATCGGATGAAGGTTTTTCTTGTTTGAAACAAGCTGTATTTTTGATATAATCGATAGTGTTGAGACTAATAGCTATGGCTTACATAAGGAGAGATTATGAAACAATTAAAGGGCGACCTAATTCTACTGATTACAGCTATCATCTGGGGCACATCGTTTGTATCACAAAAACTTGGTATGAATTATATCGAACCATTTACATTTGGTGCCTCTCGTTTTTTACTTGGCGCAATTGTATTAATTCCCGTTATTATCATCTTTGATAAAATGAACAAGAACGCCGTTAATTCGAAGAAAATGAATGACCCATTAAATGAACAAAAAAAGATGAAATTCCAAACGAAGGATCTCATCATCGGTGGCATACTGTGTGGCAGTGCATTATTCTTTGGCGCTTCCTTTCAGCAATGGGGCATCATGGGAACGACTGCCGGTAAAGCTGGTTTTATAACAGCACTTTATATCGTGCTTGTACCAATATTTGGACTTTTCATGAATAAAAAGGTTAACCTATTAACTTGGTTTGGTGTCGCGCTGGCGATATTTGGACTCTATTTATTGACCATTCAGGAAGGCTTCACACTCGAAAAGGGCGATGCGCTTGTCCTTGTGGGGACTGTTTTTTGGGCGCTTCAAATCATCTTTGTCGATATGTTCGTCGACAAGGTTGAAGGTTTAAAATTATCATTTATACAGTTTGTGACAGCGGGTATTTTATCAGCTATTGCGGCATTTATCTTTGAAACACCAGAGATCGGTGCCATAATTGAAGGCAGTGCAGTAATCATATATACAGCCGTGATGGTTGTTGGTGTCGCATACACACTTCAAATAATCGGTCAAAAGTATACAAGTCCTACAGCGGCTGCCATCATCATGAGTTTGGAATCAGTATTTGCTGTCATAAGTGGTGCAATTTTCTTAGGTGAATCCATGAATGCAAAAGAGATGTTGGGCTGTTTTATTATGTTCGTGGCTGTCGTCATTACGCAACTTAAACCTGAAGACTTGAAAAAAATCATGCGAAAAGATGTTAAAGAATATAATTGATTGAATGCAAACTGAATGCAAACTGAATACAACTGAATACAACTAAATACAACTGAATACAAATAAATGGTACCTCAAAGAGGCACCATTTATTTTTTTTTGTAGTCATTTAGTTGTTTGGCATCTTTTACTTCAAGGCCTCTGAGTCCAGCCCGATATTCCAAATGATGTGTGAATTCATGTATCAATGTGTTCTTTAGTGCTTCTCTAAAGTGCTTAGCGGTTGCATTTGGATAGATTTCCTTAAAAGAGCCGTAGTATATCTTAATTTGACACCCCAAGTTGTTTCGGACATATTCTCCCATAATATAAAGCGGATGTCCCTCTTTACTTTCAGGATGCATTTTTGCTGGCTCAACAAGGATGATGCCGCCATGAAGTTCGTCAAAAAATGGACTCGGTATTTCATCAGCAATTTCATTTAGCATCGCGTTGACTTCTTCAACTGTAAAAAACTCTGTCATGCCGTTGTACCTCCATTTTCATGTTTTGTATTTGATACTATAATAACACAATTCCATTTACTTGATTTTAGATTTTTGTAAAATTCGGTCTTATCATCATACCGATTGACCAGATTGTGGGTGCAGTGATATGATAGACGTATTAGAGGACGAGGTGGTAGATATGACGAAAATTATCGCTTATACAACACAAACCTGTACATATTGCAAACAAGCTAAAAAATTCCTGATTGATAAAGGCTATACATTCGAAGAACGCGATGTGAACAACGATCCAAAGGCGAATCAAGAATTTCAAACGTTGAAACTCACGGGTGTTCCGGCATTTTTAATCGGTAATCAGCTCGTTGTTGGCTTTGATCCTGTGCGCATAGAGTCGCTGCTCGATTATTTTGTTGCGCCGTGTCCATCGTGCGGCAAACGTTACAAATTCCCAAAAAATAAAGGCAAGCTACGTGTCACATGTAAATCGTGTGCCAACCAATACGAACTGGATAGCGATAAAAGGTGACACCATGCTAAAAAAAGAAAAGTTCCATGATAAAAACTATATAATGGATTGTGATATGCCTTCTGAGCTTTTTACTGTGAAAGGCATTAAACGTGAATATCGAGCGCTCGCTAAAATATGGCACCCTGATGTCTCTAATATCCGTGAAGCGCTTTTCATCATGAGTAAGATCAACGCCCTATACAATGAAGGACAATCGTTGATCAGTCAAAATAAATTCTATGAGAAAGAACGCATCATCTATAGAAATCGAAAGTATACCCATGAGAGAGCGTATGATTTTCGGATGGATCAAGAAGAATCGGATGATGACTCAGAGATATTTGAAAAGTCTTATGATTACGAAGCATTTGCTGAAAAACTTAAAAGAAGCAAGAAAAAGCGAAGCATTGAACTAAAAAGCATAAATGGGAAAACTGTCAGGTTTAAGTATCTAAAACGTGTGATGATCGAACTTGGGTATATGTATGTCTCTGAAGAGCATGTTCTACTTGAGATTACAAAGCTTAAACGCAAAATCTATCTGGACTCACTCGAATTGATTAAGTGCGGTGAGGATGGCTATTTCAAAGTGGAAATGCCTCAGATCATAGATACGTTTGATACGGATTCGCATGGCTATATCGTCTTTAAGAAAGAAAAGGGCATCGAGCCTATTGTTATGTTAGAGTCTGTTTTAGGTTATTTAAAACCATTAGGCTCCAGAAAAATATGTGAAGGTATTTTTTATGATTTGACAGCTTTGAAATACAGAGGGTTGACATCTACAGCGCTGGATAAAGACCTTTGGTTTATTGATGTGAATACAGGTAAGTTGCATAACTATGGCCTTTATTTTTACTTGCACGAATTCAGTTCAAAACTAAGTAGAGCACCTAAAGACGTTACTGAAGCATTAAGTCAATTGACGCCAAAGGACAATGAGTCTTTAATAATAGATCTTGTCAAAGAAACAATCATTAAACTCAATAATGCAAATGGCCTTAAAGTGGATGATTTTCACCACTGGATTAGTGATTTAAACAACGATTCTCTCGAAAGATCACTCGCAGAAAGTCAAGTTTTTAATCGATCCATCGCTTCCGTCACGACACACGGGTTTGATTTGGATGCCTACTACGCAACGATTTCATTGCATTAAGGCACTATACGTAAATGTTACGAAATGTTAACATTTGAAAGCTTGTAAGTTTTCAGAATTCACGTATAATTATGGAAATTGCATAACAATATTCATATAAAAATCATGGATTAGGATTAGTAGTTTTTTAATTGGCTTCCCAGAGAGTCTCAGGTGGTGTGATGAGACAAGTCAGTATAAAATGAATGGACCTATGAGATGCGAGGTGAACTCAGAGTAGCCTTAGCCGTGTCCTCACGTTATAGAGGTAAGATATGTCAGTATCTGAGATGAGATGAAACCGATGGTTTAAGCCAGAGGGTTTCAAAAAGGGTGGTACCGCGAACGTTAACCGTTTGCTCCTTTATTATAGGAGTAAACGGTTTTTTTGTACCCAAAAAGGAGGTGACACTATGGACTGAACGCTGAAATTTAATAAAACAGATAAGAAAACATACAAAATAAAATTAATAATTGATATCAAAATGGGTATCAAAAGGGAGAATACTATGAAAATAAAAAATATGATTTTAACATCGGTTCTTTTAGCTATGGGTTTTGTGCTTCATTCTATCGTGCCAGGATTTTTCGGGATGAAATTTGATTTGTTGTTGACGTTCATGTTCATTGCTATTGCCATCAATCCAACCTTTAAAAATGCGTTGCTTTCAGGCCTATTAAGTGGCATAATCACTGCCATGACGACGACATTTCCAGGTGGACAGCTACCAAACCTCATCGATAAATTGATAACGGCATTAATCGTTTTTTATCTGATAAAAGCTCTTAAAACAGGTGTTATTCAAATGGGCATCATTGGCTTCATCGGCACACTGGCAAGTGGAATGATCTTTTTGACATCAGCACTTGCAATCGTTGGATTACCTGCACCACTTGGAATATTGGTGACGACGATCGTCATTCCAACAGCAATTGCAAACACGTTGATAACGGTTGTGGTTTATAAAGCGGCACAAATCGCTATCAAACCTCAAAAGTCACTCATCTGATAAACATTATGATTCACATATGCAAAAGTAAGCGTATAATAAAAGCAGACTATCTGTAAAATTTCGTGTAAAAGAGGTGAGCTGCGGCGATATGACTATTAGACTTTATGAAGGGTATTATAAGGATTTTATTGAAAAAACGCCTTATATGATTCTCGTTGCTGACGAAAACGGCTTATTGTTCCATGTGAATGAAGCATGGAAGCGTGCTTTAGGTTATCTTGTCGTTGATGATATGAGCCATTTATTGTGGCATTTTGTACATCCTTATTCAAGATCGCTTTGTCAAGAAAACTTCCAGCATGCGAAGCCCGGTGATAGTTTTGATCTTGAAGTTGTATTTACTGCATCTGATCATTCACTTGTCTATACGGAAGGAAAATTCAACTGCACTTACGATACGATTAATCAAGTCAAAATTGTGACAGGAATTGTTCAAGACGTCACGATTCAAAATCAACAAGCACTTGAAATTCAAAGCATTAAGTATCGTTTTGAAGAAAAAAACCGATACTGGAATATGCTACAAAAAGCATACGCTAGCCTAATTAATGAAGAGATTAAGCATTTTGATGACAATATTATCAATGTTCTCAAACTATTTGGAAGAATGGTTTATGCTGATAGGGCTTTTATATTTGATTTCAAACCGGACGATAAAGTGAGTAGTAACACCTATGAATGGTGTAATCGAGGAATATTACCCAAAAAAAATCAGTTTATGCAAATTCCTTTTTCTGAAATGGAAGACTGGATTGAGTCGCATGAATCCGGCGATCCATATTATATTCAAGACGTTTCAAGTATGCCCCAAAATAGTGCACTTAGAAAGTTGCTTGAACCACAAGGGATCATGAGTATGGTCGCAGTACCTATGATGAAAGACGGAAAATGCCTTGGCAGTGTCGGTTTTGATTCTGTAAAGGTGTGCCGAACCGATGCCGAATTAGAAATACAGATTTTAAGAGATTTGGGAACGCTTTTCTTATATGCCATTAGGCGAAGACAGAAATACGTGGATTTACATGATAAAGAAACACGCTATCGTTCCTATCTTAAAAATGCTCCAGTAGCGATCGCCATATGCGATGATAAAGGCACCATACACGAGGCGAATTTACCAGTTGCTTCGCTTACGGGTTTCACACAAAAAGAGCTTGTTGGGAAAAAAATTAAAACAATGGTTATGACTGATTTAAGTCAACAGCTTGACAAGTGTTTTAGTGAAGAGAACTATGAATCAATCACGGCTGAAGTAAAGACAAAGAGTGGCGACATCAAACGATGTATGATTAGCTTTTCAAAAGCCAATGCATGTGAAGCAATCATCTTATTCTCAGAGCAAAACCAATGAACCCTAGGCCATTCAGATCATATCTGATGGCCTTTTTTACGTTCATATTAAGTTATTCTTAAGTTATGCCTATCAGAATGGAAGATTGACCGTTTTCATGTATAATAGAAACAGAAAGATGAGAATGAGGTGCCTCATGAAAACTAATAAACTTTGGCGAATCGTTCGCATGACACTTTTACTTGCGATTGTTGTCGCAATGGTAATATCTGTCCCCATTATTAAGACGGGTTATGATATGTATAAAGATGCTACGACCCATACGAGCTTACAAGTTAGAATAGAAAGACTTAAAAGTGATGAAAACTATGTTTCTTTGGAAGCAATATCACCAGAGTTTTTAACGCAAGTTATCGAATCTGAAGACCGCCGCTTTTATACGCACAATGGCATTAATTTGATCTCAACGACACGTGCATTGTTAAAAAATGTGATGGCGGGCTCTACGGTAGAAGGTGGTAGTAGCATTACACAACAACTTGCTAAAAATATGTACTTCTCATTTGAGAAAAGATATGAACGGAAAGTTGCTGAACTCTTTGTTGCATTTGATCTTGAAAAAATGGCAACAAAAGATGAGATTTTAGAAATGTATTGTAACATTGCCTATTTTGGTGAAGGATGTTATGGCTTAAGAGAGGCAACGCTTCATTATTACAACCTTGAACCACTACAAATATCATCTGAACAGGCAGCATCATTAGTAAAGACACTTAAGAGCCCAAACTATTACAATCCAAATATGTAACTGGCAAATAATTATTATACGGGAAGGAGGCAATTATGGCAAAATACACACGCATATTGGTGATATTGACCTTATTATTATTACTAAACAATCCAAGTTACGGCGTAGAAAAGCTTATACAATTTGATGAATTGCACTCTTTTTCCTCGGACATGTTTTATGAGAAGGCACAGAAGTTGGTCAGTACATATCCTTATTTATTGTCACTTGAAGTGATTGGCTATTCAGAAGATCTTAAGCCGATTTACGTTATTAGGATGACAAAAGATATCTACAATTATGAAGACGTCGATTACGTGGATAAGACGCACATTCTCATAGATGGCGGCGTTCATGCACGTGAAACTTTCAACCCAGTAGCAGTGCTAAAAATGGTTGAAGATTATGTATTAGATTACTATAATGATGATACTCTACCAAATTATAATGTCCGCGAGCTCCTACAAACGAGCGTCTTTCATTTCATCCCTTTAGCGAATCCTGATGGATTTGATGTCGCCAAAAGAGGTGTTTCCACGATAGACAGTACTATACTCAGACAAAATATTAATTTGTTGATACCGAACCTTAGAAATTACCGCCTTAAAGCCAATATCCGTGGCGTAGATATCAACCGCAATTTTGAAGATCTTTATTTTGATGTGAGAGCAGGAAAATGGGTTGATCAATGGGGAAATAGCGATGTTCTCTGGCCGACGGTCGTTCCTGGCGAAGATTATTTCAAGGGATATGCACCAGCAACTGAAGCTGAAACCAAAACATTGATGTCATATATGTTGTCTTATGATTTTAGAGCGTATGTGACTTATCATAGCATGGGTCAAGTAATTTATTACTGGGTTGATCATCTAGGACCAGAGTATTTTAGAGTGAACCAGTCATTCGCAAACATCGCGCAAAAGATAACGAATTACGAGATGATGGATCCGAGTGACTATCAAGAATTTGGCTACTCAACACATTATTTTGGAAATAACACATTGAAGCCTGCCATGACGATTGAGACGACAGCTTCTTATGATTTTCC
The DNA here is from genome assembly GCA_942493125.1 of Acidaminobacteraceae bacterium. Taxonomy (GTDB): domain Bacteria; phylum Bacillota; class Clostridia; order Peptostreptococcales; family Acidaminobacteraceae; genus Fusibacter_C. Next base: position 2,948,883 of record OW818667.1, read on the forward strand.
GACACCTGTTGCCAACTACTATCACGATTATCTCGTGAACCGTTTGTGGGCGATACCGCTAGCTTTTCTTGAAGAAGCAAAGCGCATCGGTTACTATGATCATAAGTTATATGTAAATGGTGTCTACGTTAGGGATTTTATGAATTTAAATTATGCAAAGGCATTGGCAGCTAAGCAAGATGGTGTCGTATACACCTATGAAGGCAAACCAAGCTATCGATTGTCAAAAAACGTTGCAGTAGAAGTAAACGAAACGATTACATTGTCTAGAAGTCTTATGTCAGCAGATGGCCGTATCTATGTTGAATTTAGAGAATTGTTTGAAATGCTTGCCTATGAAATTTCATGGGTGAAAGAAACGCGGCAATCCACTGCAGTAAAGGACAATTCACAGTTGAGCATCAATCTTTCGACGTTCGATGCGACCTATCTGGTTGATGGACTCGTCGTCGAACTCCCTGAAACGCCGAAACCGACGCTTCACGAAGGACGATTGATGATTCCGATTGAGTTTTTGACAAAAATTATGGGCATCGAAACGGACACACTAAAGATTAAAGAAGGCGTTGACTTCGTTTTTAAAGATTTATAGGTGATATACACTATCACCGATGAAGCCCAGTATGCCATTCAAAATTTAAGCCGAATGTCTGGAGATATTTTCTCCAAACATTCGGCTTTTTATATTTTAAAGTGTTTCGACATAATAGGCTATCACTTGTGATTCTATAAAGCCTATTTTCTTGTAGAGATGATAAGCCGCACTATTTGTGCTATCTACATCAATGATAATTGGTTGTTCTTCATTTCTCAGACCATAAAGAACGTCTTGAATCAGTTCTTTGGCATATCCATGGCCTTGGAATGCCTTTAGGACGGCAACGCCGTTGATGGAATAGACACCACCTTCATTCCCTAGCATTAATGTACAGATTGGTTTGTAATTTAATTGACCGACATATGCTGTTCGTGTAGGACTTGCAAAAGTGGACGTAATAAACTGTGAAGCCACTTCGTAATCGTCTTCAAATGCGTCAACGTTGATCTGAATGATATGATCGAGATCCCGTTCATAAGCTTTTGTAACAAGCAAGCGTGTTGCACGTGGATGCTCATCGCTTTTCTGATATTTTAACGTATACTCTGTGTGATGATGTCTTGTAAGAAATGTATCGACAAAGGCCCTGCCTGAAACAGAATTATCATCGCAAACGTATAAGACCTGCTTATAACCATATTCCTTTAATAGATGCTTCGCAGCATTAACGAGTGATTTCCCGACCCCACGATGGCGATGCGAAGGTGAAACGACCGTTGACAATTCAGCTTCAAAGGTGTTAACTGCAAAAATACTGCACAGTCCAATGATTTGATCGTCCAATTTTTCTATCAACCAACAAGGCATGTCTTTGATGTAGTTTAATGAAGAATCCATTTGGACACAAGCTGATATGTGATCTATAGATTCACAATGTTCTAAAAACGCATTAATCTCAAAATTGAGTTCCGATGTTAATTGGTTATATGACTGCATGCTACCTCCTTTTTTGAACGCTTGTTTACTTTATACTATGATATCATGAAAATGGGTTCACTTGACAGCAATTAATATCGGTGGTATTTTAGTTATAGACATTTAGTAAATTAGTAAATTAGTAAATTAGTAACGATGAAAGGAAGTAACTATGAAAATTCCAATGACTTTAAAACATAAACCCGTTATAGTAACTGAAAATTATGAAAATGTTGATGGCAGAAATGCCTATCAATCCGACGCAAAGGGGTTGTCACTCGGACTAGCCCAATGGAACGATCGCGGCAAAGTTGAAATTTCTGCTAAAGTTTGGCGTTATACAGGAGAAAAATGGTCGAGACAATCCGAAGAATTGCCACTGCATCGTGTTCTCGATTTAGCAATACTAGTATGTAGAGGTAAAATGCATTTTAAGGAAGCGTATAGATATCCAAAACTATATGATGAAAATGAACCGATTATCGATAGAATTGGTCTTCAAGGGGATGCGATGACGGTGGCCATTGGTGTAGAAAATGAGCATATCGATGAAGACATCAAGTTGTTTGCGCAAGCTTTGAGCAACGATGACGAATTGCTCTCTGAACGACTGAAAACATTGTCAAGACTTTTAAAGGAGATGGGTTACTGATGGAAAGAACTAAAAAGAAGGCATTGATTGAACAGTATAAAACGATGCAACATCCTATGGGTGTATTTATGATTCGATTGAAATCGGATCGAGTTACAGACGGTGCAGATAATCATGTTATAAAAAAATGTCACATAAAAAGTGCCAACAATTTGAGAAGCATCATGAATAGCACAAAAGTTAAACTGGCATCAAATTTTTATCCGTTTAGAGAGCTTCAGACTGATTGGACGCTTTTCGGAGAAGAGGCATTTGAAGTGGAAATTCTTGAGGAGCTGCCATATTCCAAAGAAGATTTAAATGAGACCTATGAGGATGAACTCGAAATTCTCAGGTTAATGTGGGAAGATAAACTCCAATTAGAAGGTTATGTCCCTTATAAAAAATCAAAATAAAAGTAAAGTGAATGTAAACGAATTTTAAATTCTGACATAAACCTATTGACGTTTTTTCAAAAAAGGACTAAATTATAATTGAAATTAGCACTCGAGCAATTAGAGTGCTAAAACAAAACGATTATAAAGGAGGAATTGATTATGTTAGGATTGTCACCATTAGACAGAAATGCAATACAAAGGAGAAATGATTCAAATGACCTTTACAACATTTTTGATGACTTTTTTAATTTTGATGGTTTTTTAGGCAAACCATCAAAGGTCGGCCAATTTAGACTGGATTTGAAAGACGAAAATGATCACTATCTCTTGGAGGCTGAATTGCCAGGTTTTAAAAAAGAAGACATCACTTTGGACTACGAAGATGGTCGTCTGCTCATTTCTGCGAAACAAAGTGAAGAAATTGATGAAGAGAAGAACAATTATTTGCACAAAGAACGTAGATCGTGTTCAATGCAAAGAGCAATCTATCTCAAAGACGTCATGGCAGAGGATATAGATGCCAAGTTGGAAGACGGGATATTAAAAATCACAGTTCCAAAACTTCAAAACATGGCGAATAAAAAACAAATAGAAATAAAATAAACCCACTAAAATAAAAACGCTAAATTAGAGTAATATAAGACTTTCGTTGGAGTAATTATGAAATTTCCATAATTCTCCAACGAAAGTTTTTTTGTCCCAGTGGATTTGAGGATTTGTTACGGATATGTTAGAATAGTGTGTGAGAATATCAATTATGGGGGCTTAAAATGATAAAAATAATAGCCGATTCGACATGTGATCTTAGTGAAGCACTTATCGAGCGTTATAACATTGGCATTGCACCACTTAGTATTGTGATAGATGGTAAAACTTACCGAGATCGTATCGATATCAACGCAGATATGTTCTTTGCAAAAATCGCCGAATACAAAAAGCCTCCAACGACAGCAATGCCTTCTCCAGCGCTTTTTATTGAACTATTTGAAGAGGCATATAATAAAGGCTTCAAGGAGATTCTATGCATCTGTATGTCGAGTAAAACCAGTGGCTCTTATCAATCGGCAGAAATTGCTAAAGACTATTTTATTGAAGAACATGCGATCAAGGATTTTAAAATACACGTTGTAGACAGTACTTCAATGAGTCATGGAAGCGGATGGCTTATCATTAAAAGCGCAAGAATGATAGAAAATGGTGCTTCTTTTGAGCAAGTGGTGGCATATAATGAAACCAACAAACGCAATGTAAAACACTTTTTATCCGTAGACGATTTAGATAACCTTGTTCGAAGCGGTCGTTTGAGATATGGCAGCGCACTGATTGGCAAGATCATGAAAGTCAAACCGATTATGACTATGAAACAAGGAGAAGGAGCCATTGTCAGCAAAGAACGTGGAAGGAAAGCGGTATTAAACCACTATATTCATGCGTTTAATTTGCGCGTTGACTTAGATGAAACAGACTTTGTGATTGTAGGCTATACATCCGATCGATTATACGCCGAGAATCTTGTGAACCTAATTAAGTCAGAAACGGCCTTTAAAGGGGAAATTTTACTGTTGCAGATGGGTGTGGCTGTTGGCACACACGTTGGATTGGGCGGACTATCATTTTATTTCATGGAAAAACCGCACTTGAGAGATGGCATCATCATAAACAATATCAACAAAATAAAAGATGTGCTTGATAAATGAGGAAATTGCATAATTCCAATTTTATGATATTCCTCATTTGAAAACTGCGTAAATAAGCCATTATTGCTGTGTGAAAATATGATTTTGTAACTTATTAGGTAATTATGCAATTTCCATATATAAGCATTTGTAATTAACTTAAAAGGAGCTGTTGCAATCTAATAAAATTAGATCTGCAACAGCTCCTTATTTAGTAATTATGCAATTTCCTCTATTATGGAATTTCAATAACTATTCAGGGTTGATAAGCTTTGGTGTCTCTTTAACTTGTGCCTTTCCAAGATAATTTGGGATCTCAAGTCCAGCCATATTGAAGAGCTCATTAAGTGGTGGTACGGACTGCATCATACCAGATACAAATTTTGCGGTATTCGTTTTACCGTCATCAGAGCCGAGGTTATCCCAAACAGTAATTTTATCAATTTTGATATTTTTGATGGCTTCAACTTGCTTTTCGATGAGTTCAGGAAGTTTGTCGACAATCATGAGCCTCATCGCTTCTTCTGCGCCACCAGACGCTTCAACCAGTGCTTTAAAGCCTTCTGCTTGTTTCATAAGCATCTCGTTGATACCACGTGCTTCCGCTTCAAGTTTCATATAGATAGCGTCGGCTTCGCCGCGTGCCTGACGTCTTGTGCGTTCAGCGACCGCTTCTGCAGCGATTTCAGCAAGTTGCTTATCTATTTTTGCCTGTACGAGTTGGTCAGCTTCACGCGTTGCACGTTCTAGTTCAGCACGGGCGATTTCTGCTGCTTGTTCAGCGACATATGACTCTTCAAGTGCTTTTGCTTCTTGGATTTTTTCAGCTGCAACAGCACGCTTATTTGCAACGGCTTCCATCTCACGACGGGATGCATCAGATTCAGCGATCTTGATTCTCGATTGGTTTTCACCTTCGACAGCTGTGGCGTTTGCAACGGCAACCTGAACTCTTTGATCCATCACCGCTTGTGCTTCACCAATAGAACCGTCTCTCGTTTTTTGTGCAACAGATATTTTGGCGTCGTTGACGGCTTTTGATGCCGCTTCTTTACCAAGTGCGTCTATGTAGCCTGATTCGTCGCTAATGTCCGTGATATTGACGTTAATGAGTCTTAGGCCGATTTTTTTAAGTTCAGATTCTACGTTTCTAGAAACCTCTTCAAGAAATTTGTCTCTGTCAGTGTTGATTTCTTCGATGTCCATCGTAGCGACAACAAGACGCAATTGGCCAAAGATGATGTCTTTAGCAAGTTCTTGAATTTCCATCATTTTTAGACCTAAAAGTCTTTCAGCTGCATTTTGCACGATTTCAGTTTCTGTACTGATACCTACAGTAAATCGTGAAGGCACGTCGATTCGGATGTTTTGTTTGGAAAGGGCATTTTGTAAGTTGACTTCGATGGACATTGGTGTCAAGTCAAGATATTCATAGGCTTGAAATACAGGCCATATGAATGTTGCACCACCGTGAATACACTTAGCGCTCTTGATGCCTTTTTCATTTGTGCCTACCAAACCGTATTTTACGAGTATTTTGTCCGATGGACATTTTTTATAACGGGTCAGTAAAGCGATGAAAATACCGAATAGAAATAATACGGCTAGAGAAATAAAGATTAAACCTGAAGCATTTTGTAAAAACATGTTTTCCTCCCTATAGTTCTAATTTTTTGACGAGTAATTTTGATTCGGACTCGACGCTGATGACTTTCACTTGACTACCTGTCGCGAGTTCGGTCTGTTCGTCTGTAACCGCTTCAACTTCGCGTAGTGCCCCTTGAATGACGATCATGATTTTGCCATAGCTTTGGCGATTTGGTGGTATCGGTATGTACACGTCGCCAATAGAACCTATGGCATGCGTCAAGTTCATGCTGCCGTTTCTCTGTAATTTACTGATGAGAAAAAACAAGCTCATGGATATGGCGGCAAATATTACGCCAATAATGATGGACAAGAGCGCTGTTAATATTGGATGAATACCTATTGAGAGCATCCATAGTCCACTCCATCCGAAAAAAGTAAAAAATGCGATCAGATTTCTGACCGAGAATAACGTAATTCCCGTTTCTCCTGTCATATCGACATCGCCATCACCGTCGAAATCAGCATCGATTTCACCAGATGCACCTAAAATCGTCATAAGTGTTTGAATGATGAGAATCAGTGAAGCAGGAACAGCGACGTACAAATAGAATTTTTCCAATAATTTTCACCTCCTACAGATTATGCTAACATATAATTAAATAAAAAATCTTAAAATCAGATTAAAATTCTCTGAAAGCAAACTCATTTTGATTTATGGTATAATTAAATATACAAATTGGAATTATGCAATTTCCTCAAAGAAATCGTTATTTTCAAAATGCGGAGGGTGACTATGAATCAGACGGATTTTAAAGGAGAATTTTTAATCGTTTTAAATAAAGATGAAGATACCATATCACTGGTTGGGATACAAAACAGCCATGTTATAAAAACCATTACCTCAGATCACAACCCTCACGAAGTTGCAATAACACCTGATGGGAAAAAAACGTATGTGACCTGTTCCCTGGGAAATGTTATCGACGTCATCGACAACAGCACTTTTGAAATCGTGAACAGAATCACGGATGTAGAATTTGATTTTCCACATGGCGTAGGGATTGATAAAAATGGCATCCTGTATATGGCTTCTACTTATAGCAACAGGGTGTTTGTCATTGATACTAAAACCGATCGGATTATCGATCGTTTTAAGACGAACGAGGAACACTCACATATGATCGCTTTCACGCCAGATGAACTGAATGTTTACGTGCCCAATATTGGGAGCAATACATTGACGCGCATTGAAACGCGAACGCATAAAATTATGGAGACGATCCCTGTTGGCAAGGGACCTGAAGGTGTTGCCGTCCATCCAAATGGCAAATACTTATATGTCACCAATCAACATGACAACACACTGTATGTCATGAGCACAGAAACTCATGAAATTCTATGGAAGCGCAAGCTTGGTCACTGTCCGATTCGCGTAGTATTTACACCTGATGGAAAATATGCGCTTGTACCTAACAGAGAATCTGACGATTTGAGCATTATTCTCACCGAACAACATATAAACGATACCGATAGACCTTGGGAGATCAAGAGAATACCAGTAGGAAAATGGCCTGGCGGCGTCGTCACAAACAGTGATGGCACATTGGCTTTTGTGGCCAACAACAAGACAAATAATCTTTCAATAATCGATATGATTTCGCTTAAAGAGATTGGACGTATTGATGTTGGTATACATCCAGATGGCTTGGCGTATTTAAAATGTTAGCCGCATATTTTTCTCCGACTGGGACCACGCGAAAAATCGTAATGGCGCTTTCAGCGCATTTGAAAGATGCGATGACGACAAATTCTGAACTGACGAATGATATAATAAGTATTGAACTAAAAACGATTGATTTTACACCACTAACTGAAAGAACATCTAATGACGAGATAAGAATCAAATGTGATGAGCTGTTCATTTTGGGTATACCAGTATATGCAGGTAGAGTTCCCAATGTATTGTTGCCATATTTAAAACGTTTTAAAGGCGACAATACGAAGGCAGTCATCGTTGCCGTATATGGCAACAGGCATTACGACGATGCGTTGATGGAACTCTCACAACTATTCGTTTCAAATGGTTTTGACGTCGTTGCAGGGTGTGCGTTTATTGGTGAACATGCATTTTCTAACGTTTTGGCAGCGGGAAGACCCGATACAGAAGATCTACTCTTATGCAAACAATATGCATATGAAATAGCCAATAAATTGACAAACTTGGAATCACGATGTTTTATGATCCCAGGACAATGGCCACTTAGACCATATTATAGACCCGTTGATGATGACGGCGCCGCTTTTGACTTTAAACGGATTGTGCCTGTAACCAAGTCAACCTGCATAGAGTGTGGCCTTTGTGCCAATCTTTGTCCCGTACAGTCCATCTCAAACTCAGATAACCGAACCATTACAGGAATGTGCATCAAATGTTGCGCATGTGTGAAACACTGTCCTGTAGAGGCTAAGCAATTTGACGATCCTAATTTTATGAAACACAAAAAAGAACTTGAAGTAGACTTTTTCTGCCGTAGAAGCCCTGAATGTTTTCTTTGATAGCGTGGAGGTAATAAATGGAACGTTGTGGATGGGTGAAACCCGAGAATGACCGTTATGTCGTCTATCATGACCAAGAATGGGGTGTGCCGGTTCACGATGACCGTCATCTCTTTGAAATGTTGATTTTAGAAGGGGCTCAAGCTGGCCTTTCTTGGGAGACAATCTTAAATAAGAGAGAAAACTATCGAACCTTATTCGATAATTTTGATCCTAAACAAGTCAGTCAATATGATGACGCGAAAATAGAATTGCTTATGCAAGATGCAGGGATTGTCAGAAATAGACTTAAAATAAAGGCTACTATAAAAAATGCGAAAGTGTTTATGGCTATTCAAGAAGAATTTGGATCCTTTGATCGATATTTATGGGATTATGTTGATGGGAAACCAATCGTCAATAACTTTAAAAGCCTCTCTGAACTGCCTGCAAAAACAGACCTTTCGGATAGAATATCAAAAGATTTAAAAAAACGCGGGATGAGCTTTATCGGGTCGACGATTATCTATGCCTATTTACAAGCAGTTGGTGTTGTAAATGATCATTCGGTCAATTGTTATAGACATCGGGAAGTGATGCTATGAAATTCATAGGGTACTTAAGGGGATTGTCGTTAGGTTACGCATTAAGCTCAGAAAATGCCACATTTGAGCAAGACCATGTGCATGATGTTGCACACTACTCGGAATTGCTAGCCTTTAAGAGAAATTTAGATTTGAATATCGCGCTCGCTATTGCTTATGGACATGATCTGGGGCGAACAAAGCTTGGCGTCGTTGGCAAAGATCATGCACGCGTATGTGCGCGTTTTATGAAAGCGCTCATGCTTGACTCTGAATTTGACGAACAGACACAAATCATGATTGTTTCCGCGATAAAAAAACATAATCTCAAATCTAAGTGTCATGGTGTATATGAAGAACTTATTAAAGATGCAGATGCTCTCGCTCATCAAGACGAGGGGTTAATTGATGATGATAATCCTGTGGAAACCTATCGCGTGGTTATTTCGAATATGGAGGCACTATCCATAACTGTTGCACCGTTTGAAGCATGGCGTGACCAATTTGAAGTCCATCGTGTTTCTTTTTTGAAGAACATGAACACTCTATCACTTTTGAAGACAGATTCAAGAAACTGGATCCATGAACAACGCAAGAACATTCGCAAGCTACGAAGCATCATCTGGTATTTGAAAGTGGATGATTTAAAAGAACATGAATTAAAAGAACATGATGCTCTGAGCGAAGTTGATAGGTTATTAAAAGGTTTTTTTAGTGAATTGTCTGAAGCGCGCATGTATCAAGTTCAGATTGATCTTTTGAAAACGATGCAGAATCATCAAAGTGCGCTGACAAGTGAGGAAAAGCAACGAATCCTTGAAGAAAAGTTGACTCATGCTCTGGCTTTGATCGAAAATCGCTTAATAAAAGGCAATTATGACACATTAATCCACCTTATGAATGAATCTATTGATATGGATGCCAGTTATTTTGAAGATCGGGTTGTGAATCAAAAGCGATGGTTGTCTGCATTTGCATCCTATCAGGATAAAGCGATAGAAATAAACCCGAAAAAATTGAAACCGCTTCACAAATTGCGCATACGCGGAAAGAATTTTAAGTATATGTGTAGTTTAGGTTTGATTCAATTTTCGCAGCCATTTATCGTGACTGTTATTGAACAATTGCATGATCAGATTGGTGCTCTAAATGACTTAGGTGACATACGCGATATGAATGACTGGCAAACATTTTACGATGCCTCTTTGGTTGAGGCTGAAACAAAAAGACTTCAAAAATTATGTAAAAGTAGGCTGTTCTTTTTCGTTAAATTAAATCAAATGATAAAAAACGAACATTTGAAAATCAAATTAAAAGAATAATAGGAGGATACGTTGATGGGAACACTGGGACTAGATATAGGCGGCACGAAAATACTCGGTATCCTCTATGATGAAAAAGGACTGGAAATTGCGCGCCAAAAAAGAAAGACTAAGGCAGCAGAGGGTCTTGAAGTGGTGATGAATCAAGTTTATAAAGTCATCGATGCCATGATCGAGAGCTCAGGTGATCGCTTAAACGGCATAGGCGTTGGTGTTCCAGGTTTAGTCAATGCTGAAGGCACCGTTCTATTCTCTCCAAATATACCTTTTAATGATTTCGAATTATCCAAATTGTTGAAGAAGCGTTATAGCGTGCCTGTATATGTGGGCAATGATGTCAATGTCGCCATGTACGGCGAATGGAAGCATATCGGCAATGATGCCACTCACGACGTACTTGGCATGTTCATTGGAACCGGCGTAGGTGGCGCAATCATTATCAATGGGGAACTTTACCTCGGTCAAGGAAGTGCTGGTGAGTTTGGACATATGGTCGTCAGTGCGGATGGCGCTTATTGTGGCTGTGGCGCACAAGGCTGTTTAGAAGCTTATGCCTCTAAGACGGCCATTCAAAAGTACATTGAAAAGCAAATTGGAAAAGGCAGAACGTCGTTATTGACTGAGTTACTTAAGGAGGATGGCCCCGTTCTTAAGAGCTCTTCACTCATAAAAGCCTATGACAAGAATGATCCGCTAGCAATAGAAGTGATTGATAGAACTGCAAGATATCTAGGTATTGCAGTTGGCAGTTTGGTCAATTTGTTTCATCCAGATCAGTTCATCCTCGGTGGTGGCGTCGTGGAAGCACTGGGTGAGATCCTTCTCGAAAAGACGCTGAACGAAGCGCAGCAGCATGCAATGCCAGGTCTTTTAAAATCAGTTGATTTCAGTCTTTCAGTGATGGGGGATGAAGCGGGTGTTTACGGTGCTTATCAATTAATAAAAAGCAAACTATAGAAAATTAAATATATGAGGTTGACATGACAGAATTTCAAAAGAAAAAATTGATCGATTTAAGCTTTATAGTAGTAGGCATTATCCTTGTTGGCTTATTTTTAAAGACGCAACTTAGCAATCCAATCATCTTGAATGTAGACGAAACAACAGAAAACAAAACGTACCTTGTCGGCAATTATCATGAAGATGACGAAAACCTTGAAAACAGCGGCGTCGCAGATATTAAATCCATCTCTGTTACCATGGACAATGCCTATATCGATGTTGTAATTGAGCTTAGAGAACTGCCTGAATTGCTTTCACTAAAGGATAATTCCTACAATTGGTCCATCTTTTTCGACGTCGATTCAGATGAATCGGAAATTGACGACATCGTCATAGAACACAAAAATGAAGCATCCTCTTCAGGCCAAGCGGTAGCTAGTGATGAGCCCTTCACGACTGTGATAAAGCGATTGAAGTCAGACGAAACGGAAACATTAGGCGTTGGTGAGTCTGCTGTGGAAGGCAATATGCTGTTATTACGCATACCAAACAGCAACAAACTTGAGATCAATGAAAAAACACCCTATAAAATCATCCTTTCGCATCAAATTGATCAAATTTCGCAGCGAGATGAAATGCCCAAAGGAAAATAGTTTGAACGGCTGACATTTGGTAATATATATAACATCAGAACAATTAGGGGAGGCGTCTATATGTCAAATATGAGCTTATTATTACCTTTTAGAAAAAAAGGCACGGCGGTATATTATCTCGTTAAACGTGAATTTATAGCTGGCTGGGATCAACATCCCGACCTTTGTGGCATAACGGTGGCGGTTCCTGATGATCAACTCGATAGAGAGCTTGAGAACAAAATGAAAACGGAGATGCATATCACATTTGAGCACAATGACTTGATTCACCTTGGCGTATGCGCCATCAAACGCAGCAGCGACCACATTTGTTATCTTTATGCACTCGATTTAAGTAAGAGAACTGAAGTGCCTGATAAAGATTTAGGTGATTATCTATGGGTAACTGATGATACGATCATGGAAAGCATTGATCCGCAGTTGTTGTCGTGTTATGCCAAATTGAGATATCTCGTATTTTAATGATAACAAATCAAAAACTCGATGCAAATTATGCATCGAGTTTTTTTTCGAGAGCTTTATAGTCTGGTAAAATGCTACCTAGAAGTCTCCAGAAGGATCGGTCGTGATTGAGGTGCGTCATATGACACAATTCGTGCACGACGACATAATCTATGACTTCGGGTGGTTTGGTGATGAGCATATAATTGAAGGTAAGTTCGCGCTGTGCGTTACATGTGCCCCATTTTTTTATGCTTTTCTCTATTGTAATTTTACGCGGTTTGACTTTAAAATGCGTTAAATAATGTGTCACGCGCTTTTCTATAAATCGTTTGCTTTGCTTGAAGAAGAAAGAATGGAGTGCCGTATTCAATAGATTGTCAGAGTAGGTCGTAGTCGGCTTATCTTCTAGATATAAGACGAGTATGCCATCTTCTAAAACACATTCTGTTTTAGATTTTCTCGTATCAGACATATGAATCGGGGTTTTCTTTCCGAGATAAAAGCAAGCCTTTCCAAGGTTTTCCATCAGTTATTCAGCCTGTGTGAAAGGCTTGACGACGATTTCATCACCGAATATCGCAAAGCCGTCAAAGCCAGCTTTGTCGAGCTGCACCAACTGTTTGCCCAACTTTTTCTTAAGGCGATAAAGCGAGACAACAGCATACGTTTGACGAAGTTCCATGGCTTTTTTTACAACATCCACAAGCGATTGCGCGTCATCATATAAAAGGGCGATTTTAACATCGGTATTGGCCATTCTATTTTCTGAGAGCAGTAGGTCTACGATGCGCTCGAAGCCGATGGAAAAACCGACAGCAGGCACATCAACGCCAGAAATTTTGCCGATCATCTTATCATATCTGCCACCACCTGCGATGGCATAACCGAGGTCGCCATAAGTGATTTCAAAAATAGTGCTGGTGTAATAACCCATTCCACGAACGAGCGTGTGATCAAATTCGATCTTAAAGCCATCTTCAAGCGCTTTGATAACAGACATAATTTGATTGATGTTTTCATAACCATCAGGACTTAATGTTTTGATACCATCTAGACCATATTCTTCAAGGTGTTTAGAGGTCTCGAGTAATTTGAGGACATCGGCCTGCGCATAATTCTTTGAAAGCAACTCAGCTTTGACGCCTTCTATACCGACTTTGTCGAGTTTGTCCAAAGTGATGGCGATATCTGAAAATGACTCTTCTGAAAAGCCAGATTCAGTGACTAACGCTTTCAGTATGCGTCTGTCGTTGATTTTCACTGTGAAATTATTAAATTCAAGTCTTTTAAGTGTGCTGGCAATCGTCTGAATAATCTCGATTTCAGCTAAGTTGCTTTCGTCTCCGATAACGTCGATGTCACATTGAGCAAATGCTCTGTAGCGACCTTTTTGCGCACGTTCCGCTCTGAAAACTGTGCCCATCTGGATCGCTTTAAAGATCGTTGGCAACTCATTGCGGTTGTTCGCGTAAAACCTAACAAGAGGTAATGTCAGGTCAAAGCGCAGCCCATACTCTGCCAGTGCATCAGGGTTCGCAATATTAGCGTTTTTTAGTTTATCGCCGCGCATCATGATTTTGAAGATGAGTTTGGTGTTTTCGCCACCATCGCCACCTGTCAAATTCTCGATATTCTCGATGAACGACGTTTCTATTTCATTAAAGCCACTTCTCTTGTATTCGTCGCGAATCTCTCGCATGACGAATTCGCGCACTTCCTTTTCACGCGGTAAAAAGTCGCGCATGCCCGTCGGGGGTAATGTCGTATACATAATGAACTCCTATTTGGTTGTATTTTTTACTTGAGCTTAAGTGCGTCAACAATATCGCGAAGCACTTTATCGGCATCATCATAAGGAACTTGACAAGTGCCAACCATTTTGTGACCGCCGCCACCGTGTTTTAACATGAGGCTGCCAATATCCACTGTACAAGTTCTGTTTAAGATACTATAGCCGCAAGCAATGGAAACGTTTTGTTTGAGCTTGCCGTCCACGATCCAGACAGAGACATTTTGCTCTGGATAGAGGCTGTACACTAAAAATCGGTTACCTGTATATATTGTCTCTACATTTCTCAAATCCGTCAAAATCACATTGTCTTCTATTGTTGTATGGCTTCTAACCATTTCTTTAAAAAGTCTATCTTGCTCATAATAGAGCTCAACTCTTTCCTTAACATCCTCAACTTCTAAAATGTCTTCAATATTCATATTTCTACAATGGTTGATTAGCTCTTCCATTAATTGATAGTTACTAATTCTAAAGTCTCTAAATCGGCCAAGACCCGTTCTTGGATCTGAAATGAAGCCGAGCAGAATCCAACCAGTTGGATTTAAAATTTCTTCGCGTGTCAGTTGACCAGAATCCACTTTATCGACAGCTTCGATCATCGTCTTATAGCTAGGGAATCGCGCTTCACCACCATAATATTCGTAGATGATACGTGCAGCAGAAGGTGCAAGTCGACTCTCACCTTTGACATTTTGAGACCAACCCAATCTATCGTCTTCAGACGTGTGATGGTCAAACCACATGCCACACTCTGGTACATACGGCACATTTGCCAAAACATCATTTTCAGTTGGATGGAAAAGACTGTCCTGAAGATCTTTAGGATGGACGAAAACCCAAGAATCTATGATGTCAACTTCTTTAAGGAGCATACCACAAATTAAACCATCGAAGTCGGACCTTGTCACTAAACGCATAAATGCCTCCTTTTGATTCCCCAAAATTTCTGTATAATAGATATATACACCATTCTAACATTCAAAACCTCATAATATCAACAATTAATAATAATATCATCTAGTGGAGATCATAAATATGAAAGAAATAAGCAAATCATTCGATTTTGACTATACAATCACCCGTAGCAAGCGCAAAACGGTCAGTCTAATTGTAGAACGCAGTGGCGCTGTTCGCGTGCTTGCACCCCTTAAATTCCCAGAAAAGAGCATCGTTGCATTCATAACGGATAAAAAAGATTGGATCACCAGAAAAAGAAGAGAATTGCAGGCACATCATATACAAAAGCCTTCTTTTATGGAGGGCTCACACATAGAATTCATGGGTAGGACACTGAAGATTGCTTATCACACCGTTAAAAAGAAAAGCGATGAATTTATATGTATGGAGGGTGATGTCATTCATTATAATCGACGCGATTTTTCCTATGATGCTATGTTGGAAGACACAGAGCGCTGGTATCGCCAGCAAGCGCTGATGCTTTTTCATGAGAGGGTGGCATATTTTAATACGATTCTCGATCGAAAGCCTACTAAAATCAGTATCAAAACCCAGCGTAAAAGATGGGGGAGTTGCACGTCTAAAGGCCATATACTCCTTAATTGGCGACTGATCTTAGCACCGCTTGAGGTCATCGACTATGTGATTCTTCATGAACTGTGTCACTTGTATCACATGAATCACTCAAAACAGTTTTGGGATCTCGTGTCTAAAATTGATCCTGACTATGCTAAAAAAAGACTTTGGTTAAAGCAACATGGCGCAATTATCTCATGGCCCTATGAAATATAAGTGGAATCGCTATCATCCTCAAAACATTAGAATTGCAACCTATCAAAAGATAAGTTACAATAAAGTAACAACTATGAGAACTGCATAAATTGGAATCGCTGGAGGGAATATGAACTTAAGTAATCTCAAAGACAGGATGCAAGAAGAATTTCAGAGTATAGATGATTTGCAACAAATATATGAAGAACTTGAAGCGTCATACCAGCAACTAATCGCGATGTCAGACCAATTGACACAAGCGGAAAACAAATACGCCAGCCTCATTCAAAATATGCGAGATATCGTTTGGGTAGCAAATCCACAAGGAGAAATCCTCTATATAAATAATATCGTGACGGATATACTTGGCTATCAAATAGAAGAGATGGTGGGTAGAAAACTCTATGAATTCATGTGTCCATTGCACGAGTATAAAACGGGCTTCTGTAAGGACGTCGTCGCTCGGATGAACGATGTCGAATTTATCAGACAAGAGATGTGGATGCTACATAAAGACGGCAATACAAGAAAAGTACTTGAAGTCAATTCAAACCATTTGATTTTTGAAGGTGAACTGATTGAGATTCAAGGCGTTGGACGTGATATAACGGATCGCATACAAAGTGAACGAAAGATTGCTCAAAAAAATCGCCAACTGAGTTTCATTAGTGATATCAGCACTTCAATTACAAGTAATTTGTCACTGAACAATTTGGACCAATTATTGACAGAGACTTGTAAAAGCATCGTCACAACGGTAGGCGTCCCCCTGTGTACGATTAGAATCAAAGATGAAGAGGGCTTGCTAAATTTAAAAGCTGTTTCAGGAAAATATAAAGATCTCATTAAAGTGCAACCGATTGACGCTTTTGAGGGCAAACTCAGCGATGTTATGATAAAAAGAGAACCGGTGATTTTTTCAAGTGAAGAAACCATCAATCATCCAAGTCGCGTAACTGATGTTTTTGAGAAAGGCAAATTGAAAAGTTTGTTGGTATTGCCACTTAAGACAAATGATGATACCGTTGGTCTCTTGAGCATCGGAGGGGATACTGCTTACGATGAAGATTATACGTCACTCTTTTCGTCACTTGCGAACAACATCGCTTTTGCTGTGGAAAAATCAAAGCTTTATCAGGATCTCAAAGCATTTTATATCAATATTATCATGACACTTGTCGCCGCTATGGAAGCAAAGGATCCATATACGCAAGGTCATGCACTGCGCGTTTCGACTTATTCTGTTAAAATTGCAAAAGCCCTCGGTTTGTCTAGAGACGAGATCGAGGATATTGAGATCGCTGGTATTTTACATGATATCGGAAAAATCGGCATCAGCGATACGATTTTATCGAAGCCGGGCATGTTGACTGCCGAGGAATTCGAAATCGTAAAACTGCATCCCTCTATTGGCATGAGGATATTGGAAGCCATCAATCTGTCTGAAAATATTAAATCAGCCATATTGTATCATCATTTACGCGTCGATTTAAAAGGGTATCCTCATGGACATGAACTCATTGATTTGCCACTATTTGCAAGGATTATAGGCGTTGCCGACGCACTTGATGCCATGACATCACATAGATCTTATAAAAAAGCGATGTGCGTAAAAGATGTTGAAGAAGAACTTATGCGTCATTCAGGGTCACAGTTTTGTCCTGAGGTCGTGAACATTGCTATCGCGCTGTTGAGAGAAAACAGCATCAAACCCCTGAGTGAAACTTTTCAAGTTCAGTGAGCCAAAATCGAGAAGTGGTTTATTTTTTAACAAAATGTTAATGTTTTGTTGGTGGCTACACGTTGACAATTGATAACGATTATGATAATCTTTATCAATAAGAGGTTATATTCTCTTTTAATGTGAGCCGAAACCATTATCGAAAAGTAGGTGAAGATATGTTATTATCAAAAGCTAAAATAGGACAAACGCGTTCTATTATCAAAGTAGACGGAAAAGACAAAATCAAGAAATTTTTATTCAGTCTAGGATGTAGTGAAGGCGAAGATATTACGTTGATTTCCATTCTTGCAGGTAATTACGTCGTCAATATTAGAGACAGTCGCTTTGCAATCGATGAATCAATGGCGAAAGCAATTGTTCTTGCAGACTAACATAAACCTATACCGCTTTTACGCGGTATAAAAAATGCCCAAATAATGATAATGATTATCATTAACTATACCGAAGATGAACCATAAATTCATAAGATGAATCAAAACTAGATTCCAGGGGGTTACAAATGAAAATTGCATTGGCAGGCAATCCGAACTCGGGGAAAACCACGTTGTTCAACGGCATAACAGGTAAAAAAGAGCACGTCGGCAACTGGGCTGGCGTAACAGTAGAAAAAAAAGAAGCTGAGTTAAAGCGCAAATTTAGACATGCAAATGAGCAAGTCACCATCATAGATTTACCAGGTGCGTACTCAATTTCACCATATACCGGTGAAGAGGCAATTACGAGAGATTTTATTCTTGAAGATGCACCAGATGTGATCATCAATATCGTAGATGGTGCCAACTTTGAAAGAAGTTTATTTTTTACGACACAACTTATTGAATTGGACATACCTGTAATAATCGCCCTGAACAAATTCGATGTTCTCTCTAAAAGAGGCAACGAAATTGACGTTGATATGCTGAGCAATTTGCTACATTGCCCTGTTATTACAACGACCGCTACATTTGAAGAGGGCCTTACCAACTTGATGAAAGCTGCGATTGAAACTGGTAGAAAGAATAAAAAGCAACAACCCCTTGAATTAGTCGAATCTGAAAGTGAATCGATGGATCAAATCCGTCAACGTGCCATATCAGAATTAGTCGAAAAAAGTCTCGTCAAAAAGCACGATACGAGTAAAATCACCTTCTCAGACAAAGTAGATCGCATCGTCGCTCATAAATATATTGGACTACCGATATTCTTTTTAGTGATGTGGGCTGTATATGCTTTCTCAATTGAGGGGTTGGGTGGTTATGTGTCTGGTTATTTCAACGATACTTTATTTGGTGAAATCATTCCAAATGCATTAAATAGCTTTTTTGAAAGCGTAGAAGTGAATCCGTTGCTTCAAGCATTGATAGTAGATGGTGCTATCGGTGGTGTCGGTGCAGTTATAGGATTTCTACCACTAATCATGGTGCTCTTTTTCTGTTTATCCCTTCTTGAAGACAGCGGATACATGGCAAGAGTCGCTGTACTTATGGACAGATACTTTAAGAAAATAGGTCTTTCAGGCAAATCTATTATACCTATGATCGTCGGTTCAGGATGTGCCATTCCAGGCATCATGTCTACACGTACGATTGAAGATGAAAATGAGAAAAGAATTACGACGATCCTGACACCATTTGTGCCATGTGGCGCAAAATTGCCGATTATTACACTATTCTCAATGGCCTTTTTCCCAAACTCAAGTTGGGTTGGACCAAGTACTTATATTTTAGCTTTCGTGATGATCATCATCGGCGGCTTATTATTAAAAAGATTGTTCGTATGGGAAAGCGCAACCAATTTCATCTTGGAGCTTCCAGAATACAAAGTGCCAAGTTTGAAAAATGCATTTATGCAGATGCTCGATAAAGCAAAAGGTTTTATCATAAAAGCTTCTACAATTATTCTAGTCATGAACACTTTGGTTTGGTTTATGCAAGCATATGGCTTCAATTTACAACCCGCTGTCGATCAAAATTCAAGTATTTTAGCAGGTTTGGGTGGTGTTATTTCGCCGATTCTCATTCCACTTGGCATGGTGGGTTGGCAACTTGCAGCTGCGACGATTACTGGATTTATCGCCAAAGAAAATGTCGTTGCAACCTTTGCAGTACTTTTAGCGGTAACGAGTGAAGATGCGCTTCAATTGCCAGGAGGCACTTTGTCTCAAATGTTTACTCCTGTCACAGCGTATGCGTTTCTCGCACTCAACTTATTTACGCCACCATGTTTTGCTGCGATTGGCGCGATGAGAAGTGAAATGAACGACAGAAAATGGTTGTTTAGAGGACTCGCTTTCCAACTCAGTGCTGGTTTCCTTATCGCAATGTTTATTTCGCAGATTGGCTCGCTTGTATTCTACGGCGAAGCATCATCTGGTCTTGTACCAGCATTGTTTGTGCTTGTCTTCTATGTAGGTTTGTTAACAGTTTTAATCAGACGTGCAGATCGAAAACGCGTCATTGAATGACGTTCTATTAAAAGAATGGATGTGATTTTATGGGTTCGACAATTATCGTAGGGATCATATTTGCCGCGATTCTGTTTTTCGCAGGTAAAAAGGCGTTTTCAGACATGAAAAAAGGAAAATGCAGCGGTTGCAGTGGCTGTAGCGACAAAAAAACATGTAGCACGCCTGAGATTAAACAAATTGAATTTTAGAAAGTTTTGTATGTGCCAAAATGTGTGAACATTTTGGCACTTTTTTACGCAAAAAAAAGAACGGATTACCGTTCTTTTGATCGAATGTGAATAATGCGATGACCTTACTTATCTAATTTATTTTCAATATCTTGAAAAATATCACCAGTCGCGTCTTTAACGTCGTCAACGAGTTCTTCGGCATCGTTAACAATCTCATTCTTTTTGATGTCATTTTTCGTAGCATTGACTTTTACGATAACTTTTTCTTTAAGCTCTTGACCTTTATTGATAGCCTCACTCACAACTTCAGTCGTTTTTTTAGCGACTTTTGAAGCGCTTTCTTTAACGATTACAGCACCTTCATCAACTTTATCTGCGACATCTTGTCTCATTTCTTTTCCAGATTTAGGCGCAGTAAACAATGTGACAACAGATGATACAACGCTTCCTATTAAAAGTGCGACCCCAACTTTTTTAATGGTTTCTTTCTTTTGTCTACGCATTTCAGCTTCTTTTCTTTCCTGTAATTTCTTAAATATCATAGCATTCTCCTTTTAATTAAGTATTGTAAATTCATTATACCCATATTATCTTGTCCTTACACGGTTTTAATTGAATTTTAACTATTATATATGTTTGATATCTGTTAATATTTGAGTAGAAACAGCTTTTAGCAAAAGAGGAGTAAGTATGCAAAAGTTAAATGTCGGCATTTTCAATGATTCTTTTCCACCATTGATCGATGGCGTGGCAAATACTGCAGTGAATTATGCAAGATCAATTCAAAAATTATATGGAAAATCGGTTGTCGCAACACCATGGTATCCTAAAGTGAAAGACAACTATCCCTTTAAAGTGTTCAGATATTCCAGTGCCAATGTCAGCAAGCGGATTGGATATCGTATGGGCAATCCATTTAGCCCGATCATGATCAGGAAATTACAGAAGGAAAATCTGGATATCATCCATACGCATAGTCCATTTACATCGACGATACTCGCACGGGTTTTAAGACGTTATACTGGTGCACCGATCGTCTTCACTTATCATACAAAATTTGATGTTGATATCGAAAAGCGGATTGCACTTAACCCGTTAAAAAACGCATCAATAAAATTTCTGTTAAGCAACATCAATGCATGTGATGAAGTTTGGGTCGTTTCTGAAGGCGCTGGTGAAAACCTTAAGAGTTTGGGATACGAAGGCGACTATTACCTCATGGAAAATGGTACGGATTTTGTTAAAGGCAAGGCAACACAAGAGGCCATAGATCAATTCAACAATAAATATCACATCGGAACAGATGAAACCGTTTTCTTATTTGTCGGAAGAATGATGTGGTATAAAAACATAAAGTTTATCATTGATGGTCTGAACCATGCAAAACAAAATGGTGCATCATTTAAAATGCTATTTGTTGGTGAAGGCGTTGATAGACAGGAAATCATGAACTATACAAACACACTTGGCTTATCGAATCAATGCATTTTCACAGGAGCAATACACGATCGTGAAGATCTACGAACGTATTTCAGTAGAGCCAATCTGTTTTTATTTCCCTCAACATATGATACAAACGGCATCGTCGTTAGAGAAGCTGCAGCATGTAGTTGCCCATCACTTCTGGTCAAAGACAGTTGTGCTTCTGAAGGCATCCTGAATGAAGACACAGGAATCGTCATAGATGAAACTGTGGCAGCTCTAGGAGAAGCCATTCTTGCAGCTTCTTTGGATCATGACAGACTACAAAGGATAGGGATTAATGCTGCTGATAACATCTATCTTTCATGGGATGACGCTGTCGGTAAAGCAGTAGCAAGGTATAGTGAAGTCTTAAAAAAGCAATTTATGAACCAAAAAGACGCTTAATAAAAAGCATAAAGCAAAGAAGTCGACAAAAACAAAAGCTCTAGCTAGGGAATCCCTTACTAGAGCTGTTTTTATGCGCAAAAAAACTTTTCTCGGTAACTGGCTGCCCTATTTAATGTGAAATATATTGACGTTTTATGCGTCAAGTCATTAAACTTAGGTCCTAATAGTTTTGCGCCACACAATTTCTTGTGCTTTGCTTTGATTCCGAAAAGTCTTTTGGTAGCTGGCTACCCTGCAAATCGGTTGATGTTACGAATCCGTTTAGGCATGTTCTTTAGAGAACAACTATTCAGTAACATAATATGGTCAATCGATTGTTTAGGTCCTGTAGCTTTGCGACTCATAGTTTTCTATGATTTGCTTATTACTATGATACCCAAATAGGCCGATATAAAACAGAAAAATTACATTTTTTCAGAGACATCTACAAATCGAAAAGTCTTGACATCAAAGTAGCCACGGTCTGTAATTTTCAGTTCCGGAATGACTGGTAGCGCTAAGAAACTAAGCGTCATGAAGGGCTCAAGCGATTTTGGTATATGAAGTGTTTCAATAGCGATTTTCCTGAGATTGCTAAGAACATCGGTAACATGCTCCATTGATTCAGAGGACATTAAGCCTGCAATTGGCAATGGCAACGAACCCATGATACCACCATTTGATGCGATCGTAATACCACCTTGTAATCTAACGATTTCGTTGACTGCTAGTGCCATATCGGCATCGTTGTCACCTATGACGATAATATTGTGTGAGTCATGAGCGATAGTTGTCGCGATGGCACCACCTTTAATATGGAAATTCTCAACAAGGCCTATACCTATATTTTTTGTCATACCATGGCGCTCTATGACGGCAATTTTGGCAATATCTAGATGTGCATTGGTTATAAAATAATTATCTAGATCGAGATAGACACGTCTTACGACGTGCTCCGTTAAGATTGAACCAGAAGAAATCCGAATGACATGAGCGACATCGCTTTCCAGTTTCAGTTTTAACTGAGACGCGTCAATTGGGTCGATTTTTACAGTGTTCTGGACGTGTGTACTATCAATTTTAGGGGATTCGAACAATGCTGTTTTATTTTTCGCAACGCAAATGCCTTTTTTATATACTTCCATTATTTCAAAGGATTCAAAATTGTCAAAGACAATCAGATCGGCATCATATCCAGGTGCAATAGCGCCGATATCTCTCAAGTTGTAACACCTAGCCGGATTTATGGTCGCCATTTGAATCGCTGTGATCGGATCAATACCAAGGGAGATGGCACGTCTTATATTATAATCGATGTGGCCATGCAGTAGGATGTCTTCAGGATGCTTGTCATCTGTACAAAACATGCATTGTTGTTTGGTTTGATTGTTGACCCCTTTGATTAGTGCGTCAAGATTGCGGGCCGCAGTCCCTTCACGTATGGCGACGTACATGCCAAGGCCAATCCGCTCTTCCATTTCTTCAATAGTCGTACACTCGTGATCTGTTCTGATGCCATTAATCATATAAGCATTGAGAGATTTGCCAGACAATTCAGGACCATGCCCATCGATAATCATTCGATCAGCCATTTCCAATTTCTCGAGGATATCTATATTGCCCTCGATGACACTAGGATAATCCATAACTTCGCCAAGGCCTAACACGAGTGGATGATGTTCTAGCACTGAAAGTGCTTCTCGATCTAAAACTGCTCCCGAATTTTCATAAGGTGTTGCTGGAACACAGGATGGCAGCATAAAGAATCCGTTGAGTGCCGTCTCAGCTGTCGCGTCAATCATATATTGAACACCGGCTATACCAAGTACATTAGCGATTTCGTGAGGATCGGCAATCACAGTTGTAGTGCCTCTTGGTACGATGATACGTGCCATTTGATCTGGCGTAACTAAAGTCGACTCCATATGCATGTGCGCATCGATGAGTCCTGGAGCCACATAAAGTCCATTAAGATCGATGACGGTTTCGCCTTCATATGATCCGATCCCAATAATTTTACCATGATCGATCGCAATATCCGATGCGATAATTTTACCATTAAAAACGTTGATAATTCTGCAATTTTTGAGAACAAGCGCAACGGGCCGTTTACCAGAGGCAAGTTCTGCCCGCAATTTCATTCTTTGTATTTTATCTGCTTTAACGTTTTGCATACACACTACCTTCCTTTTCTTTTTAATATTATAGCATTTTATCGGTAATTATGACTAAAAAATGTGTTTTTGAGGATTTTCTTGCATTTGATTTTGACGATCAAAATATGTGAAATGTTTTCTTCTATTATATAGTTTAAATTTTATAATTTCACAAGGTGTATTTCATACAATTGCCTATTCTTTTTATACCAAGAAATGCAAGTTTGAAAGCTCCGACTTGCATTTGACAGATAGTGGGACGTTTTTCCGTCAAAATCATCAATAAATGCAAAACAAGGTAAGTTTTACGAATGTAAAATGAGTATAGACATAATTATAACAAAATAACTATTATGCACTACTATTGTTATTAGAATGTTTACATACCAACGATTACACTGTTCAAACCGTTGGTAGATTAATGATTGCAACTATGTCTAAAATGTGAACACAGTGTAAACGAGGTGCCAAATGATTGTTACACAACTGTAATATAAGGGGTCAATGTTGCGAAAAGTTAATCGTATAAATTAATTCATACGCTCTAAAACCTCTGAAATTTATTGCAAAATTCAAACAATAGGATTATGATAATATATATTGTTGCACAGATAGATTTGCAGACTAAATTTAAGGGGTGAATGAATTGGGGCGTTTTTTAGTTAAAAGAACTCTGACAATGGTTGTGACATTATTAGTAATTATTACGATTACATTTGTAATGATGCATGCCATCCCAGGTGGACCATTTACTAGGGAGAAACAATTACCAGATGCGGTGCTTGCAGCACTTAACGCAAAATATCACCTTGATGATCCATTGTGGAAGCAATATGTGGATTATGTAAAGGGCGTATTATCATTCAATTTGGGACCTTCATTTCAACGCGCAGGCGTTACGGTGAACGACTTAATTGTAGAGGGATTTCCAGCAACGCTGAAAATAGGACTTACCTCAGTACTCGTAATCATTGTTGTAGGTATACCACTCGGTATTATCTCGGCACTTAAACAAAACAAATGGCAAGATGGTTTGGTAATGTTTATCGCCACATTAGGTGTAACGATTCCTTCTTTCGTTATGGCTACAGGAATTATTTATATTTTTAGTGCTAAATACAATGTATTACCTTCCAACGGATTGACGTCCTGGAAACATATGATCGGACCGGTCATAGCGCTTTCTGGTTTCTCATTGTCATTCGTTGCAAGATTAACGCGTTCCAGCATGCTGGAAGTGTTACAACAAGATTATATCAGAACAGCTAGAGCAAAAGGTTTGTCAAATAACAAAGTTATTTACAAGCATGCTCTTAAAAACGCCCTTATACCTGTTGTAACTTATTTGGGACCAATGATCGCTTCACTTCTTACTGGCTCTTTCGTTATTGAAAAAGTATTTGCTATCCCTGGAATGGGTAAACACTTCGTTGAAAGTGTAGGCAATAGAGATTATACTGTATTAATGGGCATTACCATCTTCTATGCTTTGTTCTTAGTTGTCATGGTACTTCTTGTTGACATTTTATACAGCTTTATTGATCCGCGAATTAAAATGGAAGACTAGGGGGATAACATGTCAGAACAAGTGATTAAAAAAGAATTGTGGGATGCTATTCCCAAGGAAAGCAAGGATAAAGAGGTATTAACGCGTCCTAGTATGACTTATTGGCAAGATGCATGGCGTCGCCTTAAAAAGAATAAGTTGTCTATGCTCGGTTTAACCTTTATAATATTTATGGTGCTTACTGCAATCGTAGGTCCTTACGTGATTGAGCACGACTATTCAACGCAAGAATTAACACTCGCAAATATTCCACCTAAAATCGACATTTATAAAGTGGATGATGAAACTTACTTCTACATGCACAGCGAGTACAAGTTGTTCCAAGTTTCTGCAGATGGAGAACTCCTCGATCGAATCAAAGAAACGCAAAACAATTTAACTGAAAGAAATCGCGTGTACAATATAAACGGTAAAGAAGTCATTTTGGATTACAAATACGGCGCTATGAAAGCTGAAGAAAATCCAGAAGGCCTCAAATATAAGCTCTTTATCGATGGCGAAGAAGCAAAAGTTGCTGATCGCGTTCAAAATCAATCTTACCTTTTCGGTACAGATGCACTAGGTAGAGATATGTTGTCGAGAGTTATTTACGGCGCGAGAATTTCACTTCTTATCGCTTTAATCGCAACAGTTGTAAACTTTTTCATCGGCGTTTTATACGGTGGTATTTCAGGTTACTTTGGTGGCCAAGTTGATAATATTATGATGCGTATTGTAGATATTATCAATGTCATTCCACTCCTATTATATGTTATACTATTATCAGTTATCATCGGTT
The DNA here is from genome assembly GCA_942493125.1 of Acidaminobacteraceae bacterium. GTDB lineage: Bacteria > Bacillota > Clostridia > Peptostreptococcales > Acidaminobacteraceae > Fusibacter_C. The sequence continues at coordinate 2,975,403 of OW818667.1, forward strand.
CTGGTCTCAAGTCCATTATCATCGCGCTCGGTTCGGTTTACTGGGTCGGTATGGCGCGTATCGTGCGTGGACAGGTATTGAGCTTAAAAGAACAAGAATACGTATTGTCAGCTAGAACTTTAGGTGCAAGCTCAATGCGTATCATGATTAGACATTTAATTCCAAATGCCATGGGCCCAATCATCGTTTCTATGACTATGATGATTCCAAGTGCAATATTCACTGAAGCATTCTTAAGTTTCATTGGTCTTGGTGTAAATGCACCGCTCGCTTCTTGGGGTACTCTTGCAAACGACGCATTAGGTGGACTCAGATCGTATCCTTATCAATTGTTCTATCCTTCTTTAGCGATCTCGTTGACAATGCTTGCATTTAACTTTTTAGGCGACGGACTTAGAGATGCATTAGACCCAAGATTAAGAAAATAGAGAGGTGTAGACAGTGGCTGATAAATTATTGGTAGTTAAAGATCTAAAGACCTCTTTTTTCACCCATGTTGGTGAAGTTCAAGCAGTTAGAGGTGTGAGTTTTGAACTCGGCGTTGGTGAAGCATTAGGTATCGTAGGCGAATCGGGAAGTGGTAAAAGTGTAACTTCTATGTCTCTTATGAAATTGCTTCAATACCCTGGTAAAATAAAAGATGGTCAAGTCCTCTTCGAAGGCGTTGACCTTGCTGGAAAATCAGAAAAGGAAATGAGAAAAGTCAGAGGTAATGACATCGCTATGATCTTCCAAGATCCTATGACTTCACTAAATCCTGTATATACAATTGGTAATCAAATTATCGAAGCAATTTTGGAACATCAAAATGTTACAAAGCATCAAGCGCGCCAAAAGGCGATTAAGATGTTAGAACTCGTTGGTATTCCTTCACCTGAATCGCGTTTGGACAACTATCCACATGAATTCAGTGGTGGTATGAGACAACGTGCGATGATTGCTATCGCTTTATCGTGTGAACCTAAGCTCCTCATTGCAGATGAGCCTACAACAGCACTTGACGTAACCATTCAAGCTCAGATTCTTGAGCTCATGAAAGACCTTAAAGAAAAAATCAATACTTCAATCATCTTGATTACGCATGACCTTGGCGTTGTTGCCGACTTATGTTCGCGCATTATCGTTATGTATGGCGGTTTAATCATGGAAGAGGGTACAGCTAGTCAAATCTTCTATGAACCAAAACACCCATACACAATCGGTCTGTTAAAATCGATTCCTAAGCTTCACAAGAAGGATAAAGAGAGATTGATTCCAATAGACGGAACACCTCCTGACCTTGTATTACCACCAACAGGATGTCCATTCTATGCACGTTGTGATTTTGCAATGAAAATTTGTCAAGAGCAACAACCGCCTTATTTTTCAGCTGGACCTGGTCACAGATCTATGTGCTGGAGAATGCATGATGAAGCGCCAGCAAATGAGCGTTTTTCTAAAGTATTTAATAAGGGGGTAAGTCATGTCTAAGCAGTTAAACGAAAATGACGTGCTCTTGGAGGTTAAAAATCTCAAAAAGCACTTTGTTAGCAAATCAGGTTTATTAGGTCAACATATAACTAGAGTGCAAGCTGTTGATGGTATTACCTTTAAGATTCTCCGCGGTGAGACATTAGGTTTGGTTGGTGAATCTGGTTGTGGTAAGTCCACAATTGGCAGAACCATTATCAGATTGTACGATGTGACTGAAGGCGAAGTCATCTTTGATGGCGTCGATATCAGCAGAATCAACCAAAGAGAAATGCGTCAATACAGAAAAAAAATTCAAATGATCTTTCAAGATCCTTATGCATCTTTGAACTCAAGGATGACAGTAGGCGACATCATCGGTGAACCACTTGACATTCATAAGTTGGCACAAGGTGAAGAAAGACAAAAAATAATATGGAATTTGCTTGAACGCGTTGGTCTAAACAAAGAACATGCAAACAGATATCCACATGAATTCTCAGGTGGACAAAGACAACGTATCGGTATTGCTAGAGCGCTTGCTGTTAGCCCAGATTTTATCATCTGCGACGAACCAATCTCAGCACTAGACGTTTCAATTCAAGCACAAGTTGTCAACATGCTTCAAGATTTACAAAATGAATTAGGCTTAACATATTTATTCATCGCACATGACTTGTCGATGGTTAAGCATATTTCTGATAGAATTGGCGTTATGTATCTTGGTAAAATGGTTGAACTTGCAGGATCAGATGAACTTTATGACAATCCGAATCACCCATATACCCAAGCGTTGTTATCAGCGATTCCTGTTCCAGATCCAGATGTTACTAAAGCAACGCACAGAATCGTTCTTGAGGGTGACGTACCATCTCCAATCAATCCACCTTCAGGTTGCCGTTTCAGAACGCGTTGTAGATATGCAATGGATATCTGTAAAGAACAAGAACCAGCATTCATCGAAGTTGCTCCAAATCATTTTTCAGCTTGTCATCTTAACACCATGAAGAGTCAATAAGGTACTAAGACCCTAACGTAAGTTAAGGCTTAAGTATAAATGCAAAAGACATTCAAAATTAAAGGGGGTTTTTGATTAATGAAAAAATTATTAGCATTGTTATTGGTCTTAATGCTAACGTTCTCTTTAGCTGCTTGTGCTAAAGACGAACCAGTTGCTGAAACAGAAGAAACAACAGCAGCAGCATCTACTGAAGCACCAAAAACTTTAACAGCAGAAGAAGCTGTTAAAATCTACGAAGTAAGAAAAGCACTTACTCTTGCGATCGACAGAACATTACTTGTAGAACAAATCACTAGAGCTGGACAAGTTCCTGCAACTGGCTTCGTACCACCAGGATTGAAAGATTCTACTGGCGCTGACTTCAGAGCAACTGCTGGCGATTACGGTATCGCTACTGATGCTGCTGGTATCGAAGAAGCGAAACAACTTCTTGCTGATGCTGGTTTCCCAGATGGCGCTAACTTCCCAACATTAACAATTCTTTATAACACAAGCGAAGGCCACAAAGCAATCGCTGAAGCTATCCAAGAAATGTGGAAGCAAAATCTTAACATCAACGTAGAAATTGCTAACCAAGAGTGGGCAGTATTCCAAGACACTAGACACCAAGGTAACTTCCAAGTTGCTCGTGCTGGTTGGATTGGCGACTACGAAGATCCTATGACATTCCTTGACTTATGGTTATCATACTCTGGTAACAATGACGCTCAATGGAGAGTTACTGCTTATGACGATTTAATCGAAGCATCTAAATTAGCTGGCGGCGCTGACAGAGATAAACTCTTATACGAAGCTGAGCAAATGATCATGGATGACTTGATTGTATTGCCAATCTACTACTACACAAACCCAATCATGGTTAAAGAACATGTTCAAAACTGGTATTTATCAACATTGGGTCACTGGTATTTCGGTAACACTACTACTGATGATGGTACACTCCAATGGAACCTTGGTTCTGAACCAAAAACAATCGACCCTGCTTTAAACAGCGCGGTTGACGGTGGCCACATCATCAACAACACATTCGAAGGCTTAATGAGAAAAGACAACGAAGGTATTCAACCTGCTATGGCAGAAAGCTATACTGTTTCTGAAGATGGCTTAACTTATACTTTCACTATCAGAGATGCAAAATGGTCTGATGGACAACCTGTTAAAGCTCAAGATTTCGAATATGCTTGGAAACGTGCTTTAGATCCAGCTGTAGCTTCAGAATACGGCTTCCAAATGTTCTACATCAAAGGCGCTCAAGAATACTATGAAGGTTCTGGAGCAATTGAAGATGTTATGATCAAAGCTGTTGACGACAAAACTTTTGAAGTTACTTTAACTTCTCCAACACCTTACTTCTTAGATCTTACAACTTTCTACACATTCATGCCTGTAAGACAAGACGCTGTTGAGAAAAACCCAGAAGGTTGGGCTGCTGATCCTGCTATTACAGTATCAAACGGACCTTTCAAATTATCTGAATACAAAGTTGGCGATAGAATCGTTCTCGTTCCTAACGAAAACTATTGGAAAGCTGGCGATACTAAGTTAACTCAAATCGATGCTATGATGATCGTTGACCAATCAACTGGTTTAACGGCTTATGAAGCTAACGAACTTGATATCTTAGATGATATGCCAACATCAGAAATTCCTAAACTTATTGCTGAAGATCCTACATTCTCAATCCAACCTTATGTTGGAACTTACTACTACATCTTCAACGTAGGTATCACTGAATAATTGCAATAAAAGCTAAATTAGAGACCGTCTCTTCATTGAGACGGTCTTTTTTTCGATTGTTTTCTATTTATATGGTTCATTTAACCTATTATGCTATTAAATTTGTATGATTTTTAATCAATCATGTGAAAATGATTATAAAAAAGGGTATTATAGTATGAGGGGGATTTATTATATGGATAAATCAATAGACATTGATAAAGTGAACGAAATCATGAGTGATATCATCATGACGATTGATAAAAGTAAAAACCAATTGCTCGATATCGTAGAATCCGCCAGAGAAGAGCATGAGGTTTTAAAAAGTGACCTTAATATGATAAAGTTGGATATAGATCGAATCATTGGAGATGTAGACCGGCTGACACTTAAAGATAGAATGGTGCGCAATAAGCTTGCTGAAGTTTCTAAGGCATTTAAGACACATACTGAAGCCGACATTAAGAAAGCCTATGAAAACGCGGCAGAAGTCAAGGTTGAACTGATGTCAGCAACAAAAGAAGAGCAGATGTTGAAAATCAGACGAAATGCTTTAGAGCTTTCTATGAAGCGTGCACTCAATAATATACAAAACGCAGAACATGTCGTACATCAAGTGACGATTGCAGTTACATATCTCAAAGGCGAGATTTTGTCTGCTATTTATGATTTAGGTGCAGATGAAATGGCTGTAGGGGTTAAGATTTTGGAAGCACAGGAAAACGAACGCATGAGAATATCTAGAGATATCCATGACGGACCTGCACAGCAAATCGCTTCTATCGTCATGAAAGCAGACTTTTGCGAACGCGTTGCTAGACAAGATGTTGAAAAAGGCTTGATAGAACTCGCGCAACTGAAAGAACAGGCAAGAAAAGCACTGAAGGAAGTTAGGGGCATCATCCATGATCTAAGGCCGATGTCACTTGACGATTTAGGGTTAAATGAAACAATTGATACATTTGTTCAAGAATATTCGAAAGAATTTGGCATAAAAACAACGGTTAAAACGGGGAAAATTGTCTTAGAAATTGAACCGATTATTAAAGTAGCTGTCTACCGACTGGTGCAGGAACTTTTAAATAATATTAAAAAGCACGCTAAAGCGTCGAATATTTATATTAACCTGGAGTATGGTTCAAAATACCTCCGTTTGACCGTTATGGATGATGGCGTCGGATTTGATGTTAACCAGACACTTGATAATTTAAGGAAAAAACACATTTCTTACGGGCTATTAGGAATTTATGATCGCGTCAGGCAATTAAGTGGCGAGATAACACTTCATTCAAAATCAAATGAAGGCACAACGGTTATGATAAAACTACCTGTGAATCGAGAGGTGATACTTAATGACAGAGGGTAAAATAAAAATATTGATTGCCGATGATCACGACTTGATTCGACAAGGTTTAAAGTCGATCTTGAATTTCGAGGAAGATTTTATCGTAGCTGGTGAAGCTTCTAACGGTGAGGAAGCAATTTTACTGATTACCCAATATAAACCGGACGTACTCCTCATGGACATTAATATGCCACTCATGAGCGGCATTGAAGTACTTAAGAAGATCAAAACATCTGGATTGGATGTCAAAGTATTGCTTCTGACAGTTGAGAGCGATAAAAAAACGATCTTAGACGCTATCGAAATTGGTGCGGATGGTTATATCTTAAAAGGCTCAAGTACTCAAGAGTTGGTCGATGGCATAAGGCGCGTTTATAACGATGAAAATTATATTGATAAATCCTTGGTTTCGATGTTATTTAAAAAAGTGGCTACAAAAAACGTTGAAAATGAAATCATAAAATTATTGAGTAAAAGAGATATAGAAATCCTTAGCTTAATATCAAAAGGGTATAGCAATAAGGAGATTGGTGATTTGCTTTACCTTTCTGAAAAGACGATTAAAAACAATGCGACGCGCATCTTCAAGATCATTGGGGTTACTGATCGCGTACATGCAACGATCTACGCGATTGAACACAAAATATCCGAGTATTTATAATGTATTTTCTATAACTTTTAAATGTACCAAACAAATAAAATAGTATTAATATGTGCGTTAAATCAAAGATGACTGACAATTTCATGATTTAAGGGACCAAGGTCCCTAAAACGAGTGACCAACAGGTCAGTTTTTAGGGTCTTCAGTGACTATGAATCGATGTTTGGGTGTTTTATAATAAGAACATCAAATACTAACAAATGCACACAATGAACTAACATAATACACGTGAATTTGTCAGAAAAGAATTTAAGGTCGGATTTAATCACATGATACTAATTTTAAATGGGAGGTAAGTTTATGTTTAGAATGGCAATTAATTGGACAGCGGTTCAACTTAGAGCTCTTAAAAATGAAGAGGGCCAAGGTATGGTAGAATACGCATTGATCATCGCGTTTATCGCAATCGTAGTTATAGCAGGTTTGGTTATCCTCGGACCAGCAATCAGAGATATGTTCACAGACATCGGTCAACAAGTGGAGAATCCTACAATTCCAGCAACAACAGCTGCACCATGATGAATATTTGACGTAATATGAGCTCTAATCTTATGGTTAGAGCTTCTTTTTAATTAAATGGTCAAGAACAATCCGTTCAATGTTTATAATATTTGTTTTACTCTAGTTTATGTCGAGGTGTGCCATGAAGCTGAATCCAAGAGAAGAAAAGGGACAATCAATGGTAGAATTTGCGTTAATACTTCCCGTATTAATATTAATTATCATTGGCATAATCGAGTTTGGATTCTTATTTAGTGGTTATTTAGCTTTGACCAATGCATCAAGAGAAGCTGTAAGAACGGTTAGTCTAGGTGAAACAGACGTTGTAGCGATACAACGTGCTAAAGATGTAGCAATCGTATTAAATCCAGCAAAAATGGATGTATCAATTTCCCCTTCAGCTGTCACACGTGATAGAGGGGATTCGGTGACTGCAACTATTTCGTATGACTATGATTTTTTAACACCCTTTATGGAAAAGTTATTTGGAAGCAATTTACAGCTTGAAGCGGAAGCTACGATGCGTGTTGAGTAATAAAATTGGAGCATATGCATTAAGATTTTGTCATCAAAATAAATCGGGAGGTGAGTTTTATGATTAGAGGGAAGAAAAATGAAAAAGGCAGTGTTAGTATTTTGGTTATGTTGATGATGATCGTATTATTAGCGTCAACAGGCGCTGTCATAGATGTTGGTATCGTCCTCGTGAATAGAACTCAGCTGTCAAATGCAATGGATTATGCGGCACTAGCAGGCGCACAAGAACTTCCAGATAAAATATCAGTTGCGAAAGCAGTTGCTTCAGATTACTTGATTGAAAATAATGTCAACCCAAGTGACGTCATGATAACAGTCGCTGAAGATGGCAAATCGATATCAATCACAGGGAATCGAGACGTTAAATATACCTTTTTAAGAATTTTAGGGTTAGATGGTACTATGGTAAGCGCACAATCGAAAGTTGTACTTGGTGCAGTTAATAGTATTAAAGGCGGCCTTAGGCCATTTGCAATTGAAGACTTTCCATATACCTATGGTGCTGAAGTCACCCTTAAGCAAGGCGCAGGCGATGGCTACCATGGTAATTATGGTGTCGTTGCTCTTGGTGGCAGTGGCGCTGTTATTTATGAAAGCAATGCCCTTTATGGCTATTCTGGAACTGTGACAATTGGTGATGAAATTGATACTGAACCTGGTAATATGGCTAATGTTTCAAACCAGCTTCAGACGTATATAAATGGTATATCAGATACATTTGACAATCACACAAGAAAATCTGACAAACTATGGACGGTGCCGCTTGTTGATTCACTTGAAGAAAATGGACGTGGAACTGTAGTTGTTACTGGGTTTGCTCAAGTGTACGTCGAAGACATTCAGAAAAGATCAGGACAAATTCAAATCACAGCACGGTTCATAAAATTTGTAGTTAATGGTGATATCGATACGAGTGTTGTTGATCATGGCACATATGGCGTAAAATTAGTAAATTAAGGAGCATATTATGAAAAAATCGAGCAAAGGGATCTTTTTGATGGCATTTATACTCGCGTTACTGGGAGCAGGTGCTTTGTTTATCTATTTGAGATCTTTGGAACCGCCAAAAGTCGCAGAAATTGAGACAACTGGTATCGTCGTGGCTTTAACAGACATTCCAGCAAGAACGCAAATAACCGCTGAGATGCTGCAAATAGTGCAAATTCCTACACAAGGATTGATTGGAACGCCATATAAGTCAAGTGAAGAACTCATCGGAAAATTCGCTAAAGAAAACATTTATATTAACCAACAAATTCACCCTGAAGTTATTATTGATAATATTTCAGATGAACTCAGTCTGAAACTAACAGGTAATAATCGAGCAGTTACTATTAATGTCAATGAGTTGACAGGTGTGAACGGACTTATAAAACCAGGTGATTTTGTAGATATCATTCTATTTTTGCCACAAATTGTGGAAAACAATAGAGTTAGGCCAGACATTGCAAAGTTGTTCTTACAGAATGTAGAAGTACTTGCTATCAATAAACGCCTTAATAGAGACTCCCCAGAAGTTCCTGCTGGAGAAACACCTGAAAGCTCTTCTTACTATATTACCCTTTCAGTGCCAGTTATGGACGTCGAAATGTTGGTGTTAGCGAAGGACATTGGCTTTATTGAATTGGCATTAAGACCACTTGAAGGGGATTATCTTTATGTAACCGAAGGTGCAATTTGGCAGGAATTGCTCTTGAATGATATGAATCAGATGAAGGATATGGCGCCAGAATATGGTGTGATAGGCTCTGAACCAGATCAAGTTCAAGCTGGTGAAGTAAGCTATGACAAATATATCTATTATGTTGTTGAATATGGCGATACGTTAAAGAGTATCAGTTTAGATTTTTATGGTGATGAAAACTTATATACTCTTTTAAAGCAAGTTAATCGTATTGATGATGTCAATATGATATTGACTGGTACTGGTATCAAGATCCCTGTATTGAAAGAGGGAGGTACATCAAATGGCAATTAAAATTATCGTAGCAGATGATGTTCTTGAAATGAGAGAAATGATTGAAAAAATGCTTATGACAAGCAGCTTAGATTACGAGCTGATCGGCATGTGTGAAAATGGTTATGATGCATTAGAACTCATGAAGAAAAAGCGTGCGGATATCGTCCTTATGGACATTAATATGCCTGTCATGAATGGACTTGAAGCGACTCAGATGATTGCAAATCAGTATCCTCAGACACGCGTCATTATGATGAGCGTTCAACATGAAAGTGAGTATCTCAAGAAAGCAATGCTTGCAGGCGCAAAAGCCTATATCATGAAACCAGTTGACATGGATGAACTTATAGAGACAATCACGACCACCTATGAGCGCTACCAATATCTCGACAAAACACCAGTTCAAAACAGTCCTGAACATAAAGCTCAAATTATAAGCTTTTTTAGCGCAAAAGGTGGCGTTGGAAAATCAATGCTTGCGCTAAATACAAGCTTGATTATTAATGAAAAACTAAATAAAAAAGTGCTGTTAATTGACCTAGATCTTCAATTTGGAGATATTGCGCTCATGGTTAACAAGCAAAACGAAATGACGATAAAAGAAATGTTTGATGATAGCCCGATCACTACTATCGAAGATATGAAACCATATCTGTTTAAGTATAAAGAAAATTGTGACATGCTATTTGCACCAAAAGACCCAGAATCAGCTGAGTACATCTCTAAAGATCAAGTAAAATCTATTCTAGAGATACTTAGAAAGCATTATGATGTCATCATAATCGATACAGGTGTCAATTATGATGAAGTCACTTTAAATGCACTTGATCTCTCGGATCAAGTCATTATCGTGACAAACTTGGAAGTCACTGGACTTAAAAACACAAAACTGAGTCTCAGAGTCATGCAATCATTAAATTATGATAGTTCAAAAGTCAAACTGATGGTCAATATGGCTCACGATAAATTTGGTGTTACAAAAGCAAATGTTCAAAAGACATTTACATTTGATGTGATTGGTTATATCCCAGAGGATGTCAAACTTGTTAGAAATTCCATCAATACGGGTATTCCTCTGATTGCCTCAAAAAATAGCAGCCTATTCAAGCCGCTTTTAAGTGTCTGTCAAGCTATCATCAAAGCATAGTGGGGTGATTTTATGTCATTAAAAAAAAGGTTAGAAGAAACGTCAGTCGACAAAAAAATTATTAAGGCTGTTGAAAAAGAAAAAGATCAATATGTGGAACTGAAAATGAAAATTCAAGCTCAAGTCATTCAGGATCTTGACATAGATTTTAATGAAATCTCTGAGCAAAATGAAGTTTTAAAGCAAGATTTAAGAGTGATCATCTCTAAGAATATTGAGAAGGAATCACTTAATATCACACCACCACAGAAAAAACGCATTCTTGAAGAACTTCTCGATGAAATTATCGGTTTTGGGCCAATAACGAGTTTATTGCAAGATAGTTCAGTTACGGAGATCATGGTCAATGGTCCGGATCAAGTTTATACAGAAATTAAAGGCAAGCTCGTCATGACAAATGTACATTTTAAAGATGACAATCATGTTATGCATGTTATCAAAAAAATTGTATCTACTATCGGACGTCGAATCGATGAAAGTTCACCTATGGTTGATGCAAGACTTCCAAATGGCTCGCGTGTGAATGCAATCATTCCACCGCTTGCTATTGATGGACCATCAATTACTATAAGGAAGTTTGCTGAAGACCCATTTGGAATCGAAGATCTTGTGCGGTTTGGAACACTTAATTCTAAAATGGCAGAATTTTTGAAAGCCTGTGTAGAAGGCCGTATGAACATCGTCGTCTCAGGTGGAACGGGAAGTGGTAAAACGACAACATTAAACGTATTGTCTTCATTTATTCCTGAAGATGAACGTATTGTAACAATAGAAGATGCTGCAGAGCTTCAATTGCCGCAGCCACATGTTGTAAGACTTGAAACAAGACCTCCTAACGTTGAAGGTCGTGGAGAAGTGACAATTAGAGATCTCGTTAAAAATAGTTTGAGGATGCGTCCCGATCGTATCGTCGTAGGTGAGGTGCGTTCAGGTGAAGCGCTAGACATGCTCCAAGCGATGAATACAGGCCATGATGGGTCTTTGACCACTGGTCATGCCAACGCCCCTAGAGATATGTTATCTCGTCTGGAAACGATGGTTCTTATGTCTGGTATGAACTTACCAGTCAAAGCGATACGCGATCAAATTTCTTCAGCAGTGAATATCATCGTTCAACAATCAAGACTCGTGAATGGTAGCCGTAAAATTACGTATATCACCGAAGTACTTGGAATGGAAGGGGATGTCATCATCCTTCAGGATATTTTTAGATTTGAACAAAAAGGCGTCGATTCAAAAGGTCAAGTCATTGGCGATTTTCAGTTCACTGGCATCATGCCAGCGTGTCTTAAAGATCTTAAAGAGCAAGGTATCCATGTTTCAACGCAAGTATTCAGTAATTTGTAATGTATTTATTTTTACAGGTTTAGAGTTTGTTAAATCGACAATTAGTTTATTTTATCTCATGATGAAGTGGGTGGTTATATGATCTATATAGCAACAATTGCATTTTTCGCCAGTTTGCTTGTATTCTTTTATGGGTTATTAAATGCGTCCACTCGAAAGGAAAAAGTTCTAGATAAATTGGACGCATACGATTCCGACAAGATAATGGACAATGAACTTAAGTCGCTTTCAAGTACGAAAAAGGGACCTATAAAAAAGATTGCTAAGCTTCTTGAAAATATGCCGACTAATGCCAGCAGACAGAAAAAGAATGCCATGATCATCAAACAGGCTGATCTACCAATCACTTTTGAAGAATTATTTGTCATTAAAGTGATGGCAGCATCGAGCTTAGGTATTCTTGTTGCAGCTTTGACAAAAAATCCAGTAATAGTTATCATGTTGGTTTTATTCATTTGGATTTTGCCTATTTTTATCATTGAGAGTCGTAAAAAGAAAAAAATCAAACTGTTCGACGAACAACTGAATGAAGGTCTTGTCATGATAACAAATGCCTTAAAGGCTGGGTATTCATTTTTACAAGCACTTGCAGTTGCAGCAGAAGAAACACAGAATCCATTTGCGAAAGAATTTAAGGGACTTCTTAAAGAACTGAGTTTAGGAATTCCATTAGAAGATGGTCTCAATAATCTTGCGGAACGCGTACCTTCAGAGGATTTGAAACTGATTATCAATGCAATCTTAATTCAAAAAGATGTTGGCGGCAACTTATCTGAAATACTAGAGAATATTGGCGAGACAATCAGAGAGCGTCAAAGAATTAAAAATGAAGTCAATACGTTAACGGCTCAAGGTAAGTTATCTGGTTTAATCATCATGGTAATGCCGTTCTTTCTAGGAATAATCATCTATTTTTTTGACAACGACTATATACTGACTTTGTTTAATACACTACTTGGTAGATTCTTACTGGTGTTCGCTTTAGTAAACCAAGGCATTGGGTGGATTTTTATTCGTAAAATTATCAAAATTGAGTATTAAAGGAGGGCAGATATGATCTATATAGTGATTGGTTCATTTTTTATGATGATACTGCTTTTACTTTATGGTGCATTAAGATTTTTCTATGACAAAAAAATGAAAGTTGATGCGAGACTTGAATTTATTGAAAATATTGAAAAACAACATTATTTGGATGACCCACTTTCATTTGGCGAGCGTGTCATCATACCGATTTACAATGGATTAGGCAAGCGCTTCTTAGCATTGTCACCAGATTATATCACAAAGAAAAAACGTGCGGTTTTAGAGCGTGCAGGGTTTTTGAAAAATATAACCTACGAAAGACTAATAGCAAAGCGTTTGATGACATCTCTCGTGTTGACCTTATTGCTTGGACTTTTTATGGGCATACTTGAAGTGAAATTTGTGTTCACGTTTTTTTTAATGCTTTGGACATTTATATTTATACAAATTGTATTTAGGTTTGCAACAACTGCTGCCATCACCAAACGAAGTACTCAAATAGTGCGAGATTTACCTTATACTCTGGATCTTATAACAGTTAGTGTTGAAGCCGGACTGTCGCTAGATGGTGCAATTGGGCGAATTGTTCACAACATACCTGGCGTTTTGTCCGATGAATTCTCGAAGACACTTAAGGAAATGCGCATGGGAATCGAAAAGAAACAAGCACTTAGAAATATGTCCGATAGATGCGATGTCAGAGATTTATCTGTACTTATCAATGCACTTATTCAGGCGGACGAACTAGGCGTCAGTTTAGGTAAAGTGCTGAGGATAGAAGGCGCTCAATTAAGAGAAAAACGTAGTCAAGTTGCTAAGGAAAAAGCTATGAAAGCGCCAATTAAAATCTTGTTTCCTTTGATGCTATTTATATTTCCAGCAATTTTTATTATCATTTTAGGTCCTGCGGTAATTGGTATGATAGAAATGTTAAGGTGAGTATACGATGAAGATTATAAAAGTGGATACAATACGGCATGCCAATACATTTTTTAAGAAACTCAGAGGTTACATGTTCCAGAAAAGACCTGAAAATTCTGAGATTATGATTTTTGATAATTGTAATAGCGTGCATACATTCAATATGAAATTCAATATAGATATTCTTTTTTTAGACGCACATAACCGGGTCATAAAAAAGGCTTCTTCAGTGCCTCGTGGTCGATTGATTGCACCTGTAAAAGAAGCATCAAGAGTCGTTGAAGCACCAGATGGTCTTTTTTCTAAAATAGAAGAAGATGAAGTGGTTTCATTTGACGCCCTTTTATTTCCGAAGCGGTCATGATAAAATAAGGGTGGTACTAGTCACCAATATAATTATTTTCGGAGGCGTATATGAACAGTTATGACATCGTACTCGATTATTTCAAAAAAATAACAACACCAGTGAATGCAGGTGCAGTGGCTGAAGAAACCGGTGTAGATAGAAAAGAAGTCGACAAGATCATGAAGAAGATGAAAGATGAAGAAGTCATCGTTTCACCAAAAAGATGTTATTGGGAATTCAAAAAATAAAAAAAGGGTTGTTGCAAATCTAAGAAAATAATTAGATGTGCAACAGCTCCTTTCTTTTTTTAAGATTCATTGATTTAAATGGTCCATTGATTGTGAATGACACCAACTAATTTCCATTCTCCTGCTACGCTTTCAAAGACGAGAATCAAACTCGACCAGTCCATCCCCTCATATTGTGTATCAAATCCAGTGAAATGGAATTCTACAAAAGATGCTGTTGGATAGATCGTTGAGATATTGATGAGTGAGTTACCTGTTCCGATGGTATTGTTGAGACCGATTATATCAGGATTAACATAATCTTCATCATAGACGAAATTGTCAAGATAATCAGCAAATGTGTAGATGATTGGATCGCCTGAGCCATCATATGAACCCCATGTGTAAGTCGTCGGATCAGTTATGAGGGATGCAAATGCTGTTGATGCATAACTCAAATCTACCGAAGGATCGACATAACCATAAGGTGTAAAGCGCACACCCAGAGATGGGTGTACAAAACTGGAAAACGCACTCATATCTTGATCGGCAAGTGACTGTGCAACGTCTATTGCTGTGCCTAAGAGCGTTGTAGAAGCAGATGCGCTCGATGTAAGTGATTCAATTTCAAGTTTCAATGATGCGTTTTCTGTAACTGCTGCTTCTTTGTCAAGTTCAAGTGCTTCTATTTGTGTCAACTGTTCAGCAACCTTTGCTTCCAAAGCCACGATGGCTTCTTTATCTGCGGAAGTATCAGTTGTTTTTGGACTACAACCAATTATAAATAGGGTAGTCAATAGTAGCAATAGTATCAAAGTTATTTTTTTATGTCTCATAAAATCACCTCATTATAATTATACCATTATAAAATAAATTTAATAATATATTTAGATGACATTGTACTTGTCACCTTTATGATTTTATGGCATAATGGTAAAAGATTCATGCGAGTTTAACTCAGAGGTAGAGTGTTTCCTTGACGTGGAAAAAGCCGTGGGTTCGAATCCCTCATCTCGCACCATGTTAGCTAAGAACTTTTGTTCTTAGCTTTTTTATTTATGGAAACTATAAACAACCTAAAATGCAATAAAATGATATTTATCCGACTTTCTATATTAAGAAGGTAGATTAAACCACTTTTTTTGGGTAAACTAAGAGTAGGCCAAAATTGATGGGTCATTTAACTGAAGAAATTAAACGGAGAGGTGTATAGCCGCATGAGAAAAGAAGATTATACAAATCATGTTCAATTTGGCGAGTTAGGTCTTATTGTCATGGACAATTGTGAAGCAATTGGTAAATGCATCGATGATCATTTGCTTGAAGTCAGACGAACAACGCTTGAAGAGGATATTTATTTACCTGAGACTTTCATTATCAAGAAAAAAGAAGTGCGTTTTTCAAACGGTGAAGGTAAAATTTTCTTAGAAGAATCGGTTAGAGGCAAGGATGTTTACCTTATTACAGATATAGGCAATTACAATTTGTCTTACACAATGTTTGGCTATGAAAATAAAAAAAGCCCCGACGATCACCTCCAGGACGTTAAACGCGTACTGTCTGCCATGGCAGGAAAGGCTAGACGTATCACTCTATTGATGCCACTTTTATACGCTTCGAGACAGCATAGCCGTAAAGGCAGAGAATCACTGGATTGTGCAATGGCGCTTCAAGAACTGGAGAAACTCGGCGTCACAGATATTTTGACATTTGATGCACATGATCCTACAATACAAAATGCTGTGCCACTCATTTCTTTTGAAAATCTATATCCGACACTGGATATCGTAAAACGTTTTATTTCTGATGAAAAAGAGCTATTCAAAGACCCGTCAAAAATGCTGATTATCAGTCCAGATACAGGTGCCATGGATAGAGCAGTCTACTACTCAGGAGTGCTTGGTTTTGATATCGGTTTATTTTATAAAAGACGCGATCATAGTATCATCGTAAAAGGTAAAAATCCGATTATTCAACACGAGTATATCGGCAAGGATGTCAAAGATTGCAACATACTCATCGTTGACGATATGATCGCTTCTGGAGAGTCCGTTTTCGACATCGTCTTAGAACTTAAAAAGCGAGACTGTAAAAAGATTTTCGTCGCAACTACTTTTGCGCTGTTTACGGAGGGTATTGAAAAATTCAATAGTTTTTATGACAGAGGGCTCATCGATGGTATCTTCACAACGAACTTGTCATATGTACCAGAAGCGGCAAGACAAGCACCTTGGTTTGCAGAAGTGGATATGTCTGAGTTTATTGCAAGAATCATCAATCGCTTAAACTACGATTTGTCCATCAGCGATCTAATCGACACCAACAAGACGATCAGAGACTTGATGAAGCTGACGCAAAAAGTTGATAAATAAACAAACAAATAAATCATCAAATAATGAATGGCGACACTTGTGTTCAATCACAGGCGTCGCCATTTTAATTTATTCAAATCAATTCATTTTCAATTCATTTCATTTTCAATTCATTTTTTTCAATACAGCTCGATAATACACGTTGTCGCATCATCCTTTACCGCGCCACTATGAGCAAAAATAGCATGAATATCATTGGCAGAGTGAATCGAGTGCAATGAATCACTTAACAATTCAAGTGCTTGGTCAAGCGTCTTATCACAATTGTCGAATAAACCATCTGTGAAGGTAATCAGCTTATATATTGAATCAAGTGATAATGTCTCTACTCGAAAGACCTCGTTATCAATAATTCCGAGAATCAAATTGTTGGATGAGAGATAATTTGTACTTTTGTCTTTGTGTTGCAAAATGAGATTTGGATGCCCGGCATTGATATACTTAAGTTTATTAGCTTCAACATCTATCTCAATAAAAATACCTGTAACGTATTGTGCGAAATCGTTGTCCTCTTGATTGATATGGCAAAGCATTTTATTGATTTCGCGAACGGTTTCTTCGAGCTTCAAATAACCGACATGATCATCAAACATTTGAGCAACCGTTAAAGCGACAAGCGCGGAAGAAACACCATGTCCCATGACATCCAAGATTACATAGAAGTACTTGTTAGGCGTCGTTTGTTTGAAATAGATGAAATCGCCACCGATTTCGTTGAAATCAGTTATAAAATAATCAAATGACAGGTGTTCATCTTTGTGTTTTGTTGGCAAAAAAGTACTTAATACTTTTTTTGCCACTTTGATTTCCTTAGATACCTCAGCTAATAGCATTTTTTCACGTGTGATGTTGCGTCCGATTTTAAGGTATTTTTCGATAGAACCATGCGCATTGAAGATTGGTGTGATCGTCGCTTCCTCATAAAATAATTTTTCCGTCTTACTCTTGTTGATGAATACCCCTTCCCAGACTTTGCCCTGTGTGATGGTATCCCATAAATGCGTGTAAAATGATTCTGGATAATAGTCTGTCTTTATTACGCGAGGCGAGTTTTCTATGAGTTCCTCTTTTTTATATTCCGTCAATTTTACAAAATAGGGATTGGCATATTGAATATTGCCTTTTTTATCAGTAATAACGATGGAGTTTTGGGCACTGTTAAAGAGATTGTCCAAAAGCGTATTCTCGTTTGTAAGCAACTCAAGCTTGATATACTCTTTGATCGTGGCTTCGAGTTCACTGAAGAAGTAGCCTTTTCTCAATAAGTGATGTATCCCATGATCGTGTAGCAAGGCGTAACTTTCGGGATTATTTGGGACATCAAGGATGATGATGTTGGTGTATGATTCGCGAATTTTTTGAAGGGTATTTTGCTCAAAATCGATTTTATCATACGCCATTATAAGTAGGTTATAGATGAAGTTTGGTTTCTCAAATGTATTTGATATGTTGGTAATTGGTTCGCATACATCTGTAAATGCTTCGATTATACCCAAAATAGGGGCGTATTTGTCTGGTGATGCTACGATGTCTATATAGAGTGTAAATCGCCTGAACATGCTGTCCTCCTTGGATTTGAACTTGTGCTTAATTATTTTTTGATGTTTTTATTGTTGCTCGTTTTTGCGTGTTTTTTCTGAAGTGTCTTTTTCTTCATAATGGAATAACCAAAAGTACCCAATTGCTCGCCAAGGGCGTAGTAGGCACCGTGAGCATAGCTAATCGGTTCAGCTAGATCCAATCGAAATTTTCCCGTTTCATCGATGAGCGTTCCATCGACAGTGACACCTAATACTTTAGCCAAAAACATGTCATGTGAACCGAGTTCGATAATCTGAGTGACTTGGCATTCGATGCTTACAGGTGATTCTTCAATCATCGGCGCTTTGATAAAAGTGCTTGGCGAGGGCGTAAGACCTAGTGTTTCAAACTTGTTAAAATCCCTACCCGATTTGACACCGCAAAAATCGGTAGCTTTCACAAGATTTTTTGTGGTCAAATTGATGACGAATTCACCAGAATCTTTAATGAGCCCATAAGAATGTCTCTCTTTTCTTATGGATATATAGGTCATGGCAGGATCGGTACAAACAGTGCCGGTCCATGCAATCGTGATGATGTTGGGTGCTTCCATTGTGCCACAAGAGACCATGACAGCCGGTACGGGATAAACCATAGTGCCTGGTTTCCAAAGTTGTTTGCTCATGATACCCCCTTACTTATCCGTTTTGTCTGTTAAATTATACCAAGAATTGGCTTTTAATAAAAGTTAATATTGCAGGATGGCGCTAATAGGTTTAAAATATTGGTATATAGATGCATTACTGGCAGCTTGGTAATGCACGAAGGAGTTATAATATGAGTGGAGTCGTTCTAAACGCATAACTTAAGATGAGCATTTTTGAAAGCCAATACCTTTTGGAGGTTTATTTGTCGTTCAAAAATACTCGAGTTTGGTTTGGAACACTGATATTATAAAATTGCGGAACACATGCCTGACTTTGCATAACTTATGCAATGGCGGTTGAACGAGTGAGCGATAGACAGTGGGTCTATTGTTTTTTTTGTTTTTTGATGTTGTATGGAAATTGCATAATTTTGGAATTATGCGATTTCTAAGTCATTTTAATAGAAACAGATGCGACGAATCAAACTCTGACACTAAAGACAAAAGTTTTTATGACAAGGAGAAAAGAACATGGCAATAACAATGGAAATGAACAACGTCGTACGCACATCAATCAAAATGCTGGATTTTGACGAAATCATCATGCAACTAAAAGGGTACGCTGTTTCTGAAATCGTTAAAGAAAAAATGGAGCACTTAGAAATCTACACAGACTATTATTTAATCAAAAGACATATCGATGAAACGAGTGAAGCACGTACGATCATAGATAGCGCAAATAGCGTGCCTTTACACAGCTTAATGGGTATACAAAATTTACTGGAAAAGCTGCCGAGACATGAGATTTTGAGGCCAGTGGAACTTGAACAATTCTCAAATTTCATCAAAGATACTGCGAAACTAAAGCGGTTTATGTTAGACAGAGTGTCGCTTGCACCAAAGGTCTCAGGGTATGCCATGAGCATTGAACCACTTGAAGCGCTTCATGAGGAACTGAACCGATGTATTGTATCCGGTAGAGTTGATGACAATGCAAGTGTCAGTTTGGCAAAGCTCCGAAGGAAAATTGATCTGGTAGAAGATAAAATAAAAGCAAAACTTCAAGAGTATCTTATGGGCAACCAATATGGCGGCATGTTGACAGATGCAATCATCAGTCAAAGAGATGGACGCTATGTCATCCCAGTTAAAAGCGAACACAAACGCAGCATTGATGGCATGGTGCTTGACCGCTCCAGAAGCGGGGGCACTGTATTTGTGGAACCGGCAGCTGTAAGAAAGCTGTCAGACGAACTGTCTCAGCTTAAAATCGATGCCGACAACGAAATCTATCGCATACTCAGCGATCTTACAAACCGAGTGGCTATGGACTATGCAGCGCTTCACCTCAATTATGAAGTGATGATCACTTATGACTTTCTATTTGCAAAAGCAAAACTCTCGAGAAAATTTGACGCTCGAGCAGCAGAAGTGTCTTTGGACAACCAGCTAAAAATCGTTGATGGTCGACACCCTCTTTTAGGTGTTGATGCCGTGCCAATGTCTTTGAGCTTATCTGCCCAAAATAGGAACCTAGTTATTACGGGTCCAAATACAGGTGGTAAAACGGTAACGATGAAAACTGTCGGCCTATTTTGTCTTATGACGCAAGCGGGCCTTCATGTGCCGTGTGAGACTGGGACAATACTTCCGATCTTCGAAAAAGTTTTGTGTGATATCGGTGATGGGCAAAATGTGCAACAAAATCTCAGTACATTTTCTGCGCATATAGGCAACATCATCCGAATTATCGAGGCAGCAAATGCTAAATCGTTGATAATTCTCGATGAAATAGGGGCAGGCACTGATCCAAGTGAAGGAACGGGAATCGGTATTGCCGTGCTTGAAACGTTGAACGAAAAGAAAGCCTTTATATTGACGTCAACACATTACAATGAAATCAAAGTGTTCGCAAAAGAGCATCCAGATTTTGTGAACGGCAGCATGGCGTTTGATTTGAAGTCCCTAAAGCCACTGTATCGCCTTGAGATTGGTAAGGCAGGCGAGAGCAATGCTCTCCATATTGCCCTGCGTATTGGCATGCCTGAATCACTCATTTCAAGGGCACACGAAATTGCCTATAAAGAAAAGAAAGCATTTGAAGCGTTCAGCGAACACTATGAACAAGCGCTTGGCGCATCAACAACTGAAAGTGAAAATAGTATTACCACTGAAGATAAAGATGTATTTGAAAAGCCATCACTATTCACGCCAAAGAAAATTTCTGAATTTAAACTTGGGGATAACGTCTACGTCTCTACGATGAAGCGAAGTGGGATCGTCTGTGAAACAGAAAACGGAAGAGGCGAGGTTGGTGTGCTTGTTCTAGGCAAGAAAATCATGGTTAATCACAAACGCCTTTCGCCTTACATTGACAGCAAAGACCTCTACCCCGAGGATTATGACTTCGATATCGTCTTTGAGTCAAAAACAGACAGAAAAAAAGACAAACTTATTGTAAAAGGAAAAGGAAAAGGTGTAATCATAGAAAAAAAGGGTAATGTTTAGGTAAGGGGTACTAAAACATTAAAGGAGGTTTGCTTATGAAAATCGCTATCCAAACGGGGTTAGAAGAATTAGCTGAAGAATTGAAGGCAAAAGGTTACGATGTTGTGCCGTTCAGATCGAGCGGACAAAATGTTAGAATTAGTATTTTAAATGATATCGATGCCGAATATGAAGAAATGGACCCAGTTACATTTATGGGTGAACCCGATGAAGAAATGGTACTACTCGATGCCTCAAAGTTGAGCAAAAACGAAATTCTCGTTTTTGTCGATAAGTACATGAAAAACTAAAATAGGCGACATCTGAAATTCTTCAGTTGAAAAAAGCCTGTGACTGTATTATAATACTAGCATTAGGAATATTTCAGCTATGAAGAGAAATAGTAGGATGCGCGATGATAGTAGAGAGCCATTGGTTGGTGAAAAATGGTACGTCAAGTGTTTGAACTCGTCTTGGAGCTGCTCTTGTGAGTGTTTATCATTAGCATGGGCCGGTTTGCGCCGTTAAAGCATCGAGTGGATTGCACATGTGCAATCAAATAGAGTGGTATCGCGGGTCCTTCGTCTCTAACGAAGGGCCCTTATTATTTTTTGAAAGGGGAATGGCTATGCAAGAATACAAACACAAAGAGATTGAGAAAAAGTGGCAGGATATCTGGGACGAAAAACAGAGCTTTAAAGCTTACAATGATTATACCAAACCAAAATACTACCCTTTAGTGGAATTCCCATATCCATCCGGACAAGGATTACATGTTGGACATCCTAGACCTTACACTGCTCTAGACATCGTTGCTAGAAAGCGTAGAATGGAAGGCTATAATGTCCTTTATACCATGGGTTGGGACGCATTTGGTCTGCCAACTGAGAATTATGCCATCAAAAATCACATTCACCCACATAAAGTCACAGAAGATAACGTCGCGAGATTTAAGGCGCAACTGAAAAGTTTGGGTCTATCATTTGACTGGTCGAGAGAGATCAACACGACAGATCCGAGCTATTATAAATGGACACAGTGGATTTTTCTTAAATTGTTCGAAAATGGTCTTGCTTATAAAAAGGAGATGGACATCAACTGGTGTACATCTTGTAAAGTTGGCCTCGCCAATGAAGAAGTCGTCGGTGGCGTCTGCGAACGTTGTGGTGGCGCTGTTGTCAAAAAAGCGAAATCTCAATGGATGCTTAAAATCACAGAATATGCGGATCGCTTGATCGATGATCTCGACGATCTGGATTATATTGAACGCGTTAAAAGCCAACAGAAGAACTGGATTGGCAAATCAGTCGGCATGGAGGTTGACTTCCAAACGACGGCTGGCGATGCCCTTAAGGTCTATACGACACGCCCTGATACAATCTATGGCGCGACGTATATGGTCATCAGTCCTGAACATCCTATGATCGATGCGCGTAAGGACGTTATTGAAAATTACAACGAGTTGCTTCAGTACAGAAACGACGCAAAACTTAAATCGGACTTTGAAAGAACTGAAATGAATAAAGACAAAACGGGTGTTGAGATCAAAGGCATACAAGCTAAGAATCCAGCATCGGAAGAACTGATAAAAATATTTGTTTCTGACTATGTTCTTATGACTTACGGTACAGGCGCGATCATGGCCGTACCAGGTCACGACACGAGAGACTGGGAGTTTGCAAAAGCATTTAATTTACCGATCATAGAAGTTGTATCTGGTGGCAATGTTGAAGAAGGCGCTTACACAGACAACGAGAACGGCATACTTGTCAATTCTCCAGTCATCAATGGCCTTAAAGTGCCTGAAGCGAAAGAGGCGATTGCCAAATTCTTAGAAGGCAAGGGCATTGGCACAAGCAAAGTCAACTTCAAGCTTCGCGACTGGGTATTTTCTAGACAAAGATATTGGGGAGAACCGATACCTCTTGTAAGCTGTCCAGATTGTGGTTGGGTAGCGCTTCCTGAATCCGAGCTTCCATTGACATTACCGGATGTGGAGAGTTACGAGCCGACGGATACTGGTGAATCACCGCTTTCGACGATGACTGACTGGATTGAAACCACATGTCCAAAATGTGGCGGTCACGCACACCGTGAAACGGATACGATGCCACAATGGGCGGGTTCAAGCTGGTATTTCTTAAGATATTGCGACCCTGACAACGATAAAGAATTTGCAAGTATGGATGCCCTTAACTATTGGATGCCAGTAGACTGGTACAATGGCGGTATGGAGCATACGACGCTTCATCTTCTTTACTCGAGATTCTGGCATAAATTCTTGTTCGATATCGGAGTGGTCAACACAAAAGAGCCTTATAGCAAACGTACATCGCATGGTATGATCATGGGCGAGAACAATGAAAAGATGTCCAAATCAAGAGGCAATGTGGTCAACCCAGACGATATCATAACTGAATCTGGTGCGGATACTTTGAGACTCTACGAGATGTTCATCGGCGATTTTGAGAAGAGCGTCCCTTGGTCTGACAACAGCGTCAAAGGTTGCAGAAGGTTCCTTGACCGCATTTGGAATCAAGCGGATTCTGTTGTAGAAGGCGATGCGTTCTCACCAGAGCTTGAAGTCATCATGAACAAGACGATCAAGAAAGTTTCTGAAGATTATGAGACATTGAAATTCAACACGGCGATCGCTGCTATGATGAGCCTTATCAATGATTTCAGACGCGTTGGTACAGTCAATCGCGCAGAATATAAAACGCTTTTACTTCTTTTAAATCCAGTAGCGCCACACGTTTCAGAGGAACTTTGGTCAATAATGGGCTTTGGCGGCATGATTACTGAGCAAACCTGGCCGAAATACGATCCTAACAAAGTCGTGGACGATGTGATTGAACTTGCGGTTCAAGTCAATGGCAAAGTTAGAGGTTTAATTTCTTTTCCAATCGATGCGACAGTAGAGGTTGCAAAAGAGCTTGCCATGGCAGATGATAAAATCAAAATGTTCCTAGAAGGTAAAACAATTGTAAAAGAAATTTTTGTCGCTGGAAAAATTTATAATATCGTTGTAAAATAGAGATATAGAACAAATGAGAATTTATCTCATTAATTGGAGGAACTATGAAAAAGGAAATGATGATTGAGGGTATGTCTTGTAACCACTGTAAAATGCGCGTCGAAAAAGCTTTAGGCGAACTAGAGGGCGTAAATAATGTTTCTGTCGATCTAGAAGCAAAAAAAGCGACATTTGACATCGTAGGCGAAGTGGGCGATGCTGTCCTTAAAGAAGCGGTAGAAGATGCTGGATACGATGTAACAGCGATCAATTAAGCAGTATTAGTCTAAATTGTATTGAATGTCTCATAAGCTTTGCTTATGAGACATTTTTTTATGAATTCGTTTTGTGAGTTCGGCTTTGGTTCGGTTTTTGGTTCTTTTCTAAGTGCTCATATTTTCTCCACATTTATTTGTTAAACTGATGGAAACGTATCTTTAAGGAGACTGATTCTATGAAAAAATCGAAAATGAATTTGATATTGGTAGTCGCTGGTGTGATTCTAATTGCCGGATACTTTGGACTAAGTATGGCGAATAAGAATGCAACTTCAGAGGATAAAGCAAGCACAAGCAATAAGGCGACAAATGGCGCATCTTTTGAAATTGTCGGCAAAGATCTTAAGTTTACAAAAGCGGACATCACAGAAAAAGCGAGTTTCTTTCCATATGAAGAAGCGAGCAATTATATGGAAGTCATAGCTGTTAAAGCCAGTGATGGTAGCATTCGAACGGCTTTGAACACGTGTCAGGTTTGTTATGATTCTGGCAGAGGCTATTATGAGCAGGTCGGTGATACCCTTGTGTGCCAAAATTGCGGCAATGTATTTGGCGTTGATGATATTGAAGTCATCAAAGGGGGATGCAATCCTATCCAAATTCTTGAGACTGAAAAAAGCGAAGACGATGCAATTGTGACAATCAAAGGGGCTTTTTTAGAGGAAAATGCAATATATTTTGAAAATTGGAAATAACTTCAAGTCATAATGCAGCTATGATTAAATGTGTCTATCAAAGACACATTTTTTATTTCCGTTTATATTTTCCATTTCCATTATAGAAATAGTCATATTTGTGCCATAATCGGTCATTATAATAAGGGTAACAAAGATGAAAAAGGAGGTAAGGCTATGATGTTTGGAAGAGGTTTTTATGGCGCAGGGTCATGTGGCTTTTTTGGTCCAATGATGATGATCGGAGTCGTAATTTTGGTTGTTGTTATCGTTTTTTTATTATTGAAATCAAACAAATCAAGCGACACAAAATCAAATCTATCAAAAGCAACTGAATCGAGAATTGACGATTCAAACGCCCTTGCGATATTAAAAGAAAAATTTGCAAAAGGTGAAATCACTGAAGAAGAGTATCTTAACAAAAAAAATATATTAGAAAGAAGGTAAAAGAATGAAAAGAGGATTAATAATCGTTTTGGTTTTAAGCTTGTTAGTAGGTATGATGTCAGTATCTAGTTTTGCAGCTGTGAGAAATTATCAAGGTGGCGGTATGATGAGCGGCAACTATTCTAATAACGGCGGTATGATGTATGGCGACAATACGAACTATAGCGGCGGCATGATGACTGGCAATTTTGCGGGTCGTGGCGGCATGATGAACGGCAACTTTGCAGGCCGCGGTGGCATGATGGGCAATGTAAATGCCAATGGGATTAACCCTGCATGTATCAATAATCCGTCAAATACTGATGGGACAAACGCAGGTGTGCTCTCTGAAAATGCCATTACTTTGGAAGCAGCATATGCAGTTGGAAAGTCTTATCTTGAAAAAGAGCTGTCATCAGAATATACTCTAGATAATGAAGGCATCGCAGCTGGCGACTACTATACGTTTTTTATTGAAGCGGCAGACAAAACAGTCGGCAGATTAAGTGTCAATGCTTTGACGAGTGAAGTATGGCTGCATAATTGCCGTGGCTTATTACAATAATTATGGAAATTGCATAATTACCTTATAAGTCGCAAAAGCATATTTTCACACGGCAACAACGGCTTATTTACGACTTTTTCATTTGAGAAATATCATAAAAAAAATTATGCAATTTCTCAATTATATAAATAATAATCATAATGAGGTGAATCGATGGGATATAACATCTTAGTTGTTGAAGACCAGAAGGAAATCAGCAACATCGTGACAAAATATCTGGAAAAAGAATCCTATGACTTTGACGTTGCTGAAAACGGCTTTGTTGCTCTGGACCTGTTTTCTAAAAAGTCGTTTCACCTCGTTTTACTTGATGTGATGATGCCGGGCATAGACGGTTTCGATGTCTTAACAGAGATTAGAAAAACATCCAATGTTCCCGTGATTATGCTCACTGCAAGGCAAGATGAAATCGATCGCCTGAAAGGCTTTGATTTAGGGGTGGATGATTACGTCGTTAAACCCTTTAGCCCGAGAGAACTCATGCGTCGCATCAAAGTCATATTCAGACGCTTATATGGTGACAATGAAGACACTATCTATCAGGTAGGGTCTTTTAAACTGTATACAAACGGCATGCGATTAACAAAAGAACAAGTTGAAATTGATATAACGACCACAGAATTTCATCTGCTACAAACGTTTATGAAGAACAAGGGAAACGTCCTCACAAGAGAGCAATTGATCAGTCAGTCATTTGGAGATGATTATGATGGCTATGATCGCAATATTGACAGCTACATAAAGCGCTTGCGCCAAAAGATTGAGGATGATCCTAAAAAACCGAAAGTGCTCATCTCTAAATATGGGGCTGGTTATATATTTGGAGGTGACATCAAATGACGATGCGAAAAATATGGTTGACGATATTGACATTGGTCGCCGTCATATCCGTTGGCTTCAATGCCTTCATACTATCGTCATTGACAGACAATTATTTTGTGGATTATCTAACCGCCAGTTATGAAAACCATGTCACACAAATTGTTGAATACACAAAAAAATCACTGCTGAATAATCCAGTCTCCTATGAGCAAATGGCCATAGAGCTTGAAACGCATTTAGATGATCCGGTGGTACAAATCAAACTCTATAAGCCAACCGGTGAGTTGATCGTCGATGTAAAAGACGAGAACCATCCTAGTAATGCGATGATGGGCAGAGGGATGATGTTTAATAAGACTGAGATTCGTGAAACAGTCGATCAATTTGACGTCATGGATCAAGGCGCGCGTATTGGCATTCTGAATATTACACGTCAAAGTTCAACTGAAAACTCTATTGTCGCGCAGTTGTTCAAATCTGAATTATTGAAAAACAGCTTGATTTCTATAGCGGTTGCGTTAATGCTGGCATTTTTAATTGGTTTATATGTAAGTAGTCGCATGAGCAAAGCGCTGAAGGAAACCGCGGATGCCGCAAGTGCGATAGAACTTGGTGGCAACTTTTCATATAAGATGCATTATATCAAGGAAATCAATCAAATCAGGACTTCTCTTGAAGAGCTAAACACACGGCTAAAGTTAAAGCAGAAAAGTCGAAAAGTCTTGATTGATCAAATGGTCCATCAAGCGAGAACGCCACTCACGATTTTGAAATTCCATTTGGAAGCCTTAGAAGATGGTCTGATTGATTTCAATGAAGACGAAAAAAGCGTTTGTCACACACAAATTGACACATTGAATCAGATGATTTTGAATATGAGTGGGCTAATCGATGCGGGTAAAGAAGTTGACCCCCTCAAAATCGAAACTTTTGATTTGCATGTTGTTTTGAAACAAATAGTGAGAGGGTTAAAAACCCAATTCGACAAAAAGCACATTAGTCTGGAAATAACATCAAATGAAAAGTTATGGATCCAGACGGATAAGGATTTATTGAGTCAAATTATTTACAATTTACTGACCAATGCGTATAAATACACTGAGGCACATGGACACGTGACAGTTGCCTATAAGTCTATAATGGATCAAGTCATCGTGACAATAGAAGATACGGGTATCGGCATTGATAAAAATGAGATTGATAAGATATTTCAGGCTTATTATAGAATTGATCGCGATTCAGATACACCAGGTGAGGGAATCGGCCTCTATGTGGTTAAAGAGAATGTCCATGCACTTAATGGCTTCGTCGAGGTTAAATCCGAAGTTGGCAAAGGGTCATCCTTCATAATCAAGTTGCCGTTGAAAGAATAATAAAAATGTACAAATAAAAAAAGGACAATCCTAATGGAAAGTCCTTTTTGTATTCATGTTATCGAATATATTCTGCGATATGCGCGTTAAATTTGTACCCTTTGTTTCTAACGGTTAAAATATAGTGATGTGATGGATCGATTTGAGCCATTTTTTTGCGAAGTCTGCTGACATGCGTCATCAGCGCATTATAATCGCCCAAGCTCTTCTGACCTGTGATCATCTGAAACAAATATTCCATATTAAAGACATCGTTGGGATTTTTGGCAAGCGTGTAGAGAATGTTGAATTCTGAATGCGTCAAATCTAAGCGTTTGTTCTTGAGAAAAATTTGCTTTGAAAATGGATCGATGGTGAGGTGCTTGTACACGATTGCAGTTTGATCGTTTTGATAGAGTGTTTCCAGAAAATTCATGTGTCTGTGTTGCGCTGCGATTTTTAAGCATGTTAGCTCTGGATCGAAAGGGAATGAAAGATAGTCATCGGCACCGCTAAGTAGGGATTCTTTTAAGGTTTCGGTACAATTGCTATGTTCGTAGGCAATGATGTATGTACAGTTATATAATTTCCGATTGAATCTTTCGCCTTCATTATTCTCCATAGCAAATTTTAGGTTGATATCTAAGGCATTTGCGATCAGAACGTGATTGCGGTAGTCATGTTCTGCAATGTAGTTATTAAATGTTTCATAACTCTGGTAATCGATATCATGCATAGATAAAAAGTCGCGTAATGGGTCGAAATAATTGAAATCTTGAGCAATAACAACTACCCTGTGATTGGACATAGACGGCCACTCCTCATTAAATAAATTTGATGTTATTAGGAACTGCTTTAGTCCAAAGTGCCTAAAGTATGGGACATTTTGATTAGAAATGCTTAATCCCGTGTAAAATATTATATATCAAACGTTAACTAAATATGTGAGCATTTTCAAAATGCAAGGAATAGTAAGATTGGAAAAGGAACTTTTTGTAAAGCCGGTTTGATAATACAGCTTAACTTATAATATACAGAAGTTACAATAAATGTGAAGCGATAATAGGGAGTTTCTTTACCATTTTGAAAATAAAAGGTATAATTCTTAGTAAGCGAGGAAATTACATAATTCCAAATTGTATGAATTTCATTAAAGGTAATTATGCAATTTCCATGAGTACATACTTTTGGAAACTGAATGATGCAAATCTAGTTAAGGAGGATAATATGGGAAAGAAATCAATTGAAATTGCAAATTTGGATGTTGAAAGCTTGATTCAGATGCTCAATGAGGCACTTGCAGAAGAGTGGCTGGCATACTATCAGTATTGGGTTGGTGCACGGGTAATGGAAGGTCCAATGCGAAGCGAAGTTGAGCCAGAACTATTATTGCATGCTACTCAAGAGCTAGGCCACGCGACACTTGTCATTGGCAGAATTTTACAACTTGGAGGCACGCCTATTTTAGATCCGGCGGAGTGGACCAAGTTTGCGAAGTGCCCATATGAAGCACCTGTCGATCCTTATATTGAAGAAATATTGAAGCAGAACCTAAACGGAGAAAGATGTGCCATTCAGCGTTATGAAGGTATAGCCGACTTTACTAACGGCAAGGATCACGTGACATATAACATGGCAATTACAATATTAAATGATGAAATTGAGCATGAACACGATATAGAAGATTTCTTAAGAGATATTGAAAGGTTAAAAGAAGACATCAGAAAATTTAGGTTGTAAGAATAAGGCGCAAAAGCTTGGCAGCTTTTGCGCTTTTAATGATAAGACAAAAAAGGATGGCATATGGCTAAGATTATCGTAAAAGGCAGAGATAAGAAAAAAAATAAATACGCAAGCATAATATACGTTGCGACAATCGTCTTGTCGATTCTATTTATATATTTTGGCAATCAAATTGCGAGTAAAGATATGACGGCATTTAATAGCACCGATAAAATGAGGGTTGAAAAGGCCAAAATCACTGAGATTATTGAAGTTGTGGAACAAACGGAAGCTGTTGGCGATGACACGTCAGTACTTATTAAAGATGTTTTGTATAAGGCGGAACTACTTTCTGGCGTTGACAAGGGAAGTGTCGTAAGTGGCGTCCAAAACATCAACAGTTACTTTAAAGTCACACCTAAAGAAGTTGCAGTAGGCGATAAAATTGTCATGTATCAAATGCCAAGCGATCAATACAGCGCGGATTGGGTATATGGAGAATATATGAGAACAGATGGTTTGATCGTTCTCGGCATCATATTTGCGTTATTGCTTCTGTTGTTTGGAAGAATGAAAGGGTTGCAGACGCTTTTATCGATGACCTTTACTGTACTAGCCATTTTCCTCGTATTTATACCTGCTATTTTATCTGGATATAACGTCTATCTTTGGACGATGATTATTTGTTTGTTTGTCACGATTATGTCGCTTACGATAGTCAGTGGCGTCAACATGAAAACACTTGCAGCGAGTATTGGCTGTATTTTTGGTATTGCTTTTTCAGCGGTACTCGTACTTGTTACAGATCATTTCTTAAAACTCACAGGTGTTGTGGATGAGGACTCCATCTATTTATTGCTTATGAATCCTGATCATCCAATTGATTTGAAAAGCATCTTTTTTGGTGCGATCGTGATCGGTTGTATGGGTGCTTTACTGGATGTATCCATGTCCATTTCAGCAGCACTTTATGAAATCAAAGAAAAATATGCGGCAAATACATTCAGCCAAATCGTTAGTTCTGGTATGACTATTGGTAGAGACACAATAGGCACAATGGCAAACACATTGATTCTTGCCTATATAGGCAGTTCATTATCCATCGTACTTCTATTGATCACATACAATCCTTCTATGCTAGACTTACTCAATCGCGAAATGGTCGTCATAGAAATCATGCAGGCGCTCATAGGAAGCCTGGGCATCTTGTTGACAGTGCCTCTTACGTCTATGGCTTCAGGT
Source organism: Acidaminobacteraceae bacterium (assembly GCA_942493125.1). Classification (GTDB taxonomy): domain Bacteria; phylum Bacillota; class Clostridia; order Peptostreptococcales; family Acidaminobacteraceae; genus Fusibacter_C. The sequence goes on from OW818667.1 coordinate 3,006,730, forward strand.
TTGCTTTTTGCTAGAGGTGCAGATAGTAGTCGATTAAAAAATAGAGTCTAAAGTCGTTTGAGTGGGTATCAGTTTAGGGACTCTTATTTTCAGTATAAGCAGGAGGGATTGGATGCAATTAACGAAACTACTCAAATGGGATAAATACAACTCTATTCGTAAAACCTTTATCATTCCATTTATCGTACCACTATTGATCATTCTAATCATTTTGACTTTCTTGATTTTGAAGGGTACCAGACAGGTTTCCCAACTCACCGTTGAAACAGTGAGTGAGCAAGTATTTGTTCAAGTCGATGAATTACTTGTCCATCACCTAGATGAAGCGATTCAACTCAATGCGTTAAATGTCCAAAACTATAAAATTGGCCTTTTAAATTTTGAGGATGCGAGTCTTAGGGAGCGTTATTTTTCTAGTGCGATTTCCGTCTATCCTGAAGTGACAATGACTTTCGTAGGTCTGCCAGACAAGCGGTTTTATGGAGCGAGACAAGCGGTAGGCGACGAAGCAGAAATCGTAAAAAATGATACGACAACTGATGGCGCCTCAGAATATTATGAAGTTGATGCAAATGGCCGAGCAGCTGGTTTAATTGAGCGTTTTGAAAATTTTGACCCAACTAAAAGACCCTGGTATATAAAGGCCTCAGAAAGTGAAGGTCCTGTATTCAGTGATGTTTACAACCACTTTATCTACAAGCTCCCGACGATTACTGCAAGTTATCCCGTTTTTATTGATGGTAAGTTGGAATGTGTTTTTGGCGTCGATTATCTCTTGACGTGGTTAGGTGAAACGTTATCGACATTGCCTGTGAGAGAAAATGGTCTTGTATTTATAACGGATTCAAAAGGTCAAATGATCGCTTCGTCAAAATCGTCAGATGATATATTTGAAATGGTTTCAGGAGAATCTAAACTCATCAAAGCGATTGAAAGCGATAATCCACTCATCAGCAATGCCGCTAAATCCGTGACAAGTGGGCACCAAGGCGAGGTTACAATCAATGGCATCGATTACTACATTGAAGTTCAAGCATTCGAGATGAATAATCTCCAGTGGAATGTATTTGTGCTACTCTCAAAGAACGATATTTTGGCTGATTTGAATTTAGCCGTATCTCAAACTTTTATCGTCGTATTCATAAGCTTTATCATTTTCATCATTTTTGCATGGCTGCTATCCAGCTGGATTACAAAGCCAATATTGAACCTCAACAATTCCGCAAAACGCCTTTCCGATGGCAAGTTTGAATTTGTTGGCGACGAACGCCGTAAAGATGAACTCGGTCAACTGAGCCGTTCGTTCAATGAAATGGCGATAAAACTCACCAATGTCGTTTCCACACTTGAAAAACAAGTTTCAGAAAGAACGAGGGACTTGAAAGAAACGAACGAATCACTGAGTAGGTTATCCTTCAGCGATGGCCTTACAGGTCTCCCTAATAGAAGAAAATTCGATGCGTTTTATCATGATGCCTATGAAGAGAATATGAACCGAAAACGCCACATGGCTGTTGTTATCATGGACCTTGATGACTTTAAAAAGTTTAATGATACGTTTGGACATCTGGCTGGTGACGATTGTTTGCGTCAAGTCGGTGCAAAACTGACAAATGCAATCACATTAAAAAAAGATTTGGTGGCAAGATTTGGTGGCGAAGAGTTTTCTGCGGTTCTTCAAGGTTATTCGAAGCAAGAAGTGCTTGATTTATGCGAGCTGATCAGGCGAGAAATTGAAACCATTGAGATTCTCATTGACCCATTGACTTCTTCTAAAATCACAGTTAGCATCGGTGTCGCTTACTTTGTACCAACGACACATGAAGAAAAAGACGACTGGGTTAAAATAGCGGATGCTGCACTTTATCATGCTAAGCATAATGGGAAAAATCAGACGCATATAACTGGCTAATGTTACAATTGTGTGACAAAGCAAATGATAATGATTATCACCTAGTTATTTAGGATATATATTTCGCATGACGAACGTTATGCGAAATGATTGGCATAAATAATTAGGAGGCTATTATGAAATATACATTACCTGAACTTAAATATGAAACAAATGCGCTTGAACCAGCGATTGACCAAAAAACCATGGAGATTCATCACCAGAAACACCATGGCACATATATTACGAATTTAAATAATGCACTTGACGGCCATGCTGCGTTTGATACGTGGTCAATAGAAGATATACTTGAAAACTTAGACAAAATTCCAGAAGATATTAGAACCGCTGTACGAAATAATGGCGGTGGCCATTATAACCACACTTTATTTTGGGAAAGCTTAGCTCCGGGCGGCAAGCCGATGAGTGAAGCCTTTAAAACGAGATTGGAAGCGACCTTTGGATCGGTACACGCATTCAGAGATGCATTTAAAGATGCTGCGCTCAAACGTTTTGGCAGTGGTTGGGCATGGCTTGTTTTAGAAGACGAAGCGCTTAAGATTGTGAGTACGGCAAATCAAGATGCACCAATCTCCAGTGGACAAAAAGAACTATTAGGCCTTGATGTATGGGAGCATGCTTATTATCTTAACTATCAAAATAGACGTGCAGATTACATCGAAGCATTTTGGAGCATTGTAGATTGGGAAGTTGTTGAATCGCGCTTGTAGACCTAAAATCAAATTTAAATCAATGGGGCTCAGGGAGAATCGAAAGATTTTTTCTGAGCTTTTTATTAGAGGAAACTGTATTAATTTGTTATAATTAATAAATGATAATGCGTATTGGAGGAGGATGTATGAAATTTGTGAACTGGAACGTCAACGGCATTAGAGCCTGTTTGAACAAGGGTTTTATGGATTATTTTAATCAAGCGGATGCTGATTTTTTCTGTCTTCAGGAAATTAAACTGTCTGAAGGACAACTCGAATTGGTTTTAGATGGTTATCACCAATTTTGGAATTACGCTGTAAAAAAAGGCTATTCTGGTACGGCGATTTTTACAAAGCATCTGCCTATTAGTCATACAAATGGCATAGGAATAGAAGTTCACGATCAAGAAGGTCGTGTCATCACCCTTGAATATGACGATTTTTACTTGGTAACTGTCTATACGCCAAATTCAAAAGGGGCACTCGAACGCTTGCCGTATAGAATGGAATGGGAAGACGATTTTAGAGCGTATTTAAAGCAGTTGGAGCTTAGTAAGCCTGTAATCGTATGTGGCGATTTAAATGTCGCACATAAAGAAATAGATATTAAAAATCCTAAGACTAACCTTAGAAGTGCCGGTTTTACTATAGAAGAGCGAACTAAGATGACGACACTTATCGAATCAGGATTTGTGGATACGTTCAGATATTTTTATCCTGATCTTAAAGATGCTTATACATGGTGGTCCTATTTCGGTAAGGCGAGAGAAAAGAACGTCGGTTGGCGAATTGATTATTTCCTGACATCTGAAGCGTTAATACCAAGATTTGAAAGTGCAAGTATTGAACCTCAAATTTTAGGGAGCGATCACTGTCCGGTTGTATTTGAAATGAAATAGTTGGTATCGATTTTGCATGGTATTATAGGTATTAAATAAAAAGGATGTGAGGTTTTTGGGAAATATTTTTAATTGTCTTAAAGAAAATCAAACAGTCATAGAAGCATTGACCAATGCTATTGTTGTTATCGACCGAGAGGGTATCGTTAATAATGTTAACGCACGGGCACTTGAATTACTTGGTGTCACTGCAGAGTATGCTGTAGGACGACATATGCAGGAAGTATATCCCGAATCCAAATTGACTCAAACAATCTTAACTGGTGAGACTCAAAGAGCGATTAAACTAGAAATTCATCAAAAGAACTGCATCGCCTCGAGAGTCCCCTTATATGCAGAAGGTGAGATCGTCGGTGCGGTATCGATCTTTGATGATGTTACGAGAATTGAGCAATTAAGCAACCGTATAGAAGCAGACCGAAATGAGATGTCGGTGCTAAAAACGATCCTTGAACTCGCATATGATGGCATTATCGTCGTTGATGCAAAAGGGTACATCACTATGATATCTGAGGCATACAAGAAGTTCTTAAATATAGAACTAGCTGATGTCGTCGGCAAGCATGTCACTGAAGTGATTGAAAACACACGCATGCATATTGTTGCCCAGACGGGTGTTCCTGAAGTGAATGATTTTCAAGAAATTCGTGGCGATTATATGGTGGCAACACGTATGCCTTATTATGTCAATGGAAAAATAGCTGGCGCCATCGGAAAAGTCATCTTTAGAAATGTATCAGAACTTCAAAACATCAACAAAAAATTTGCGAGAGTCGAAAAGGAAATCAAGAACCTCAAATCGGAAATCAGCAGCTTGCACAAAGCGAAATACAGCCTAGATCAGATTATCACGAACAATGAGGAGATCAACAAGCTTAAAAGCTATGTCAATAAGCTGGCGCATTCTAAGTCGAGTGTCCTCATACAAGGTGAGAGCGGAACCGGTAAAGAGTTATTTGCCCATGCGATCCACTTGTCAAGCCATCGTCGGGACATGCCATTTGTCAAAGTGAATTGTGCCGCGATTCCAGAAAATTTACTTGAATCTGAACTTTTTGGTTATGAAAAAGGTTCGTTTACAGGTGCGGATAAGAACGGCCGCATCGGTAAATTCGAGTTGGCGGACCAAGGGACCATATTTTTAGATGAAATTGGCGACATGCCACTTCACATGCAAGCAAAAATACTCAGAGTGCTTCAAGAAGGCGAAGTTGAGCGCGTTGGTTCAAATTCACCCAAGCAGATTGACGTAAGAATCATTGCAGCTACTAACCGAAATCTAAAGAACATGGTGGAAGAAAAGTCGTTTCGTGAGGACTTATATTATAGACTTAACGTCATCAACTTTACAGTGCCACCACTCAGAGAGAGAAAAGAAGATGTCATCCTTCTCTCTAAGCATTTCATTGATCATCTCAATCGTGAGAATCATGGCAATGTGCGTGGGTTGTCTGAAAAAGCTCAGATGCAGTTATCAAGCTATGATTGGAAGGGCAATATACGAGAACTAAAAAACGTCATTGAGAGAGCCTACAACATTATTGAAGGGGAAGAATTTGTTCAATTGTGGCATCTACCAGCCAATATAAACAGTGGAAAAACAGCCTCTACAGGTGAACCGCTTAAAGAGCTCGTAGACAATGCAGAGAAGAAAATCATATTAGAACGATTAATCTCTTTTAGTGGCAACAAAACGAAAACAGCTGCTGATTTAGGGATTTCAAGAATGGCCCTCCATAAAAAACTCGAAAAATTTGAGATGAAATAAAGTGATTCGGTGATGACGTTCAGTAAATGTGTAAAAAAAGACTTACAACATAGAAAAACACCATTATTGTGTAAACAATTATTTACAATGACAATTAACGGCTAAAACAAGTGTAATCAATTCGTTACACTTGTTTTATTTTTATCACTATTTTGTTGCAAATTAGTATGATTTTATGTAAGAACGTACCGTATATAGAACTTATTCAATAAATAAGTGTCCTAAAAGTTGGCATGGGTTTTGCGTATTATATATGTGAAAGTGTAATGAAGTTTAGAAAGGATGGTTTTATGATTAAGACACTAAGGAACCCAAGGTATTTCAATGCGATTTATCAGTTATTGCTTTTATTGGTCGTTGCTCAGCAGATCTATTACCCACAAAACTACAAGTATGTTCACCTGGCATTGGTGTTCATTCGCATGTTACTCTCTGAGGTATATGTGATCGAGTTTCGCTATTTAAAACATGAGCAGTATTTTGTAATGGCAATAGTGGTTACCTCAATAGTATCCATCATGGAAGGCATTTTTTCGATTCCTTTGGGATATCTCTATTTGATCAGCTTGGGAGTAGCAGTAGTCATAATGAGTACTTTTATAAAGACTATGATTGACGATGCTAAAAACAAAGCTGCAGCAAAGAAGTTTCATCCCAAACATATAGAGATGCTTAAGAAGAACAGAACCTTCACAAATGGCATTCTTTATGTGCTTCTCGGAATAAACGCTCTAATCCTTTTGTATGCACTTTATGAATTATTCAAACTAATAAGTTAGGGGGACAAACAAATGTTAGGTGTATTGGCAATTATTTTAACACTATTCGCACTTATGTACTTGGCTTACCGCGGCATTACTGTACTCGTACTCGCACCGCTTTTAGCGATGTTAGCTGCGATGATGTCAGGGGAAATACCGGCACTATATGCACTATCAAGTGTATTTATGCCAGCAGCAGCAGGCTATATCAAATCGTATTTTCCAGTGTTCTTGGCAGGTGCTGTATTTGGTAAATTAATGGGCGTTACAGGTGCTGCAACTTCAATTGCACACTTTATTTCAGAAAAATTTGGCAAAAAGCATGCGATTGCGGCAGTTATCGTTGCGACAAGTTTACTGACTTACGGTGGCGTATCATTATTCGTTGTTGTATTTGCGATGTATCCTATCGGCGCAATGCTCTACAGAGATGCAAACATTCCAAAACGTTTGCTCCCAGCAGCAATCGCACTTGGCGCATTTACTTTTACTATGACGGCAATGCCAGGTTCACCACAGTATCTTAATACAATGCCTACAAAATACTTCGGCACAGATATCTACGCAGGCTTTTGGCTTGGCATCATCGGTAGTGCTTGTATGTTCTTTGGTGGTTTGTGGTGGCTCAACAGACGTGCAAAAAAACTCTCCTCACAAGGTGAAGGGTACGGCGAGCATGAAAATGAAGGCATCAATACGAGCTTTGAAAACTTGCCAAGCTTCGGTTTATCAATTTTACCTATTATCATCGTATTTGTCGTAAACTACGTATTAACAAACTGGTATTTTAAAATTCCTTCAGTTATTGCAAGATATACAGCGTATGACGAAAAAGCGACAATTGATGGTACTTGGGCAGTTATTGTAGGCCTTTCAGTAGCTATCGCATTTGTACTCATCGTTATGAGAAAATATCTTAAAAACACGAATCAAGTTATTTTTGAAGGCGCTGTTGGCTCATTGTTACCAATCTTCAACACGGGTTCAGAAGTTGGTTACGGCGGCGTTATTAAAGCACTTGCAGCATTTGCAACAGTAAAAGGTGCTATTGTCGCTATGGCAATTCCATCAGTCTTTAAAGTGGCTATTTCTACAACATTACTCGCTGGTATCGTTGGTTCTTCTTCAGGTGGTACGGCAATTGCACTTGAAGTTTTAGCACCTGAATTCTTAGCGATGAACATCGATCCTCGTGCACTTCATAGAATCATGCTGATCGCAGCTGGTGGTCTTGATTCATTACCACACTGTGGTGCGGTTATCACGCTCTTATCTGTATGTAAAATCAATCATAAACAAGGTTATCTAGACATTGCAATGTTAACGGTTATTATTCCTATGATCACTGTTGTTGTCGTGTGTCTTGCTTACCTGGTATTTGGTATCGTTTAAAAGTATTTATTAAAATGAAAAGGGCAGGTTTGGCGACTGCTGAACTTGCCCATTCTTCTAAAAGTAGAATATAAAGTCGGGATTTAAATAGAAGATAACAGATGGCACTGTTATCGAAATTTGGAGGGTAGATCATGAACAAGGTGATGACACTTGAAGCGGCAATAGGACTTATTAAAGATGGAAGCACCATAGCAGTCGGTGGTTTTGTCGGAAATATGCATCCTGAAGCTTTGAGCAGAGGGGTAGAGGAAAGCTATACGCATGCGGGTCACCCTAAGGACTTGACACTCGTATATGCAGCAGGACAAGGCGATGGAAAAAATAGAGGTCTTAATCATTTTGGTCAAGAGGGTATTGTTAAGCGCGTTGTAGGTGGTCACTGGGGACTTGCTCCGAAACTCGGAAAGCTAGCACTAGATGAAAAATTGGAAGCTTACAATTTTCCACAAGGCGTCATTTCGCATTTGTTTAGAGAAATAGCGGGTAAAAAACCGGGCGTCATAACAAAAGTTGGTTTAAAAACATTTGTCGATCCGAGACTTGAGGGTGGCAAAATCAATAAATCTGCTAAAGATGATTTGGTTGAACTCATTTCACTTGGTGGGGAAGAATGGTTGTTTTATAAGACATTTCCAATAAACGTTGCATTTATCAGAGGCACTTATGCCGATTCAGCAGGCAATTGCACATTTGAAAAAGAAGCACTCAGCCTTGAGATGCTCTCAATCGCACAAGCTGCGAAAAATTCTGGCGGTATCGTCATCCTTCAAGTAGAAAAAGTGGTCGCAGAGGGAACACTCAACTACAAAATGGTGAAAATCCCTGGAATTTATGTTGATGCAATCGTCGAAGCAAAGCCTGAAGATCATATGCAGACATTCGCCGAACAATATAACCCTTCATACAGTCAAGATATTAGAGTACCAGTAAGGAGCATTTTACCACTTGAACTTTCTGAAAGGAAGCTCATTGCAAGACGTGCAGCAATGGAACTCAAACCCAATGCCATCACAAATCTTGGGATTGGGATGCCAGAAGGCGTGTCAATCGTAGCAAATGAAGAGGGAATCGATGGTCTAATACTTACGACTGAAGCCGGAACGATTGGTGGCGTTCCAGCAGGTGGCCAGAGTTTTGGCGCTGCGACGAATCCAGACATGATCATCGATCAACCATACCAATTTGATTTTTATGATGGTGGTGGACTTGATGTTGCATTCCTTGGGTTGGCTCAATGCGATGCAAGAGGCAATGTCAACGTATCCAAATTCGGACCAAAAGTACCTGGTTGTGGTGGTTTCATCAACATCTCTCAAAATGCAAAAAAAGTTGTCTACTGTGGCACTTTCACAGCTGGAGGCCTTGAAGTAGCGATTGAAAATGGCATGTTAAAAATTATTCAAGAAGGCAGTTCCAAGAAATTCTTAAACGATGTTGAACAAGTCACTTTTTCTGGGGATTATGCCTTTGAAACAGCACAGCCGGTCATCTACGTAACAGAACGTGCCGTATTTGAAATTACTGAAAAGGGTCTTACCCTAACAGAAATCGCACCTGGTGTAGATTTAGAACGGGATATCGTCGGACAAATGGCTTTTAAACCTGCAATTTCAGAGAGCCTAAAGTTAATGGACGCGAGAATATTCAGAGAAGAAAAGATGGACTTACAAATATAAGGAGTGACACTATGAGATTAATTGGCAAAGTGGCTGTCGTAACTGGCGGCGCACAAGGTATAGGAAAATCAATCTGTGAAACATTTGCAAAAGAAGGCGCAAAAGTCATTGCAGTAGATATGAACGCTGCAGTATTTGAACAAGATGCGATTAAAGGTTATGCCCTAAACGTAACAGATCGTGCGGCAATAGAAATTTTCGTTGAAGCGATTACAAAAGAATATGGTAAGATTGACATCCTAGTTAACAATGCAGGCATCACAAGAGATGCGTTGATCCATAAGATGACTGAAGAGATGTGGGACGCGGTTATCAACGTCAACCTCAAAGGTGTATTCAATATGGCACAATTCATCGGACCTGTGATGATGGAACAAGGACAAGGCAGCATCATCAACATTGCTTCTGTTGTTGGCGAATACGGCAATGTCGGTCAATCTAATTACGCAGCGACAAAAGCGGGCGTAATAGGCCTTATGAAAACTTGGGCAAAAGAATTTTCGAGAAAAGGCGCTGCCGTTCGCGTGAACAGCGTGGCACCTGGTTATGTAAATACTGAGATGATGCAAACGGTTCCAGATAAAGTACTCGATCCAATTAGAGAAAAGACGATGCTTGGAAGACTTGGCGAACCGCAAGAAATTGCAAATGCCGTACTTTTCCTCGCAAGTGACGAATCGTCATTCATCACAGGACACAACTTATCCGTCAATGGCGGTTTGAGATTATAGGAGGCTATATGATAGAAGTTGCAATCGTATCCGCAGTACGTACGCCGGTAGGTTCATTTGGCGGCGCACTGAAAGACCTCTCAGTCGTTGATTTAGGCGTCATCGCTGCAAAAGAAGCACTCGTACGTGCCAATTTGGAGGCTACGCAAATTGATGAAGTCATCATAGGCAATATTTTAAGTGCAGGACAAGGTCAAAATGTGGCGAGACAAATCGCCATAAAAGCCGGACTGCCAGTTGAAACACCAGCTATGTCACTAAACATTCTTTGTGGCTCTGGTCTTAGAGCAGTAAGCCTTGCTGCACAGATCATTAGCAGTGGCGGTGCGGATGCCATACTATGCGGTGGGTCGGAGAGTATGTCAAACGCGCCATACCTTGCGATGCAAAACAGATGGGGCAGCAAAATGGGCCATGTAGAGATGCAGGACCATATGATAAAAGATGCTTTGACAGATGCCTTTAATGATTACCATATGGGCATCACGGCAGAAAATATCGCCGATCAATGGGCAATCACTAGAGAAGCTCAAGATGTTTTTGCGACGGCAAGTCAGAACAAAGCTGAAGCAGCACAAATACAGGGTCGATTTAAAGATGAAATCGTGCCCGTTGTGATAAAGACGCGCAAAGGTGATGTCGTCGTCGACAAAGACGAATACGTCAAACACGGCGTGACATTCGAGAGTTTGCAGAAGCTCAGACCGGCTTTCAAAAAAGATGGTTCAGTCACTGCTGGCAATGCTTCGGGCATCAATGATGGCGCAGCGATGGTCATCGTTATGAGCCTCGAAAAAGCACAGGCATTGAATCTCGAAGTATTGGCGCTCATAAAAGGGTTTGGCACGAAAGGCGTCGATCCATCCATCATGGGCTATGGGCCAGTTCCAGCGACACTTGCGGCGCTTAAAAGTGCCAATTGGTCTGTGGACGATCTCGATCTCGTTGAAGCCAATGAAGCTTTTGCGGCACAATCGCTCGCCGTTGTGAAAGACTTAGGTTTAAACCCTGAAATCGTCAATGTCAACGGAGGTGCAATCGCCATAGGCCATCCCGTAGGTGCAAGTGGCACGCGTATTTTAGTCACTTTGATACATGAGATGCAAAAGCGGGATGCCAAAAAAGGTCTTGCGACACTGTGTATCGGTGGTGGCATGGGTACTGCGCTTCTCGTTGAGAGACCGTAACAAATCAAATATTATGAATAGCGCAAAGTTGTAAAATTATAAAACAAAGAGGCGTATCCTAAGGCTTTCCATAACCCTTAAGATACGCCTTTCCCTATTTTTTGTGATATTGATTCGAGTGTTGGTCATAACTAAAGCCTGCATCGGATAATATCCCATCAATTTCGAGAAAATTCAGTTCCATGTCATCGCACAAGGTGTCCATATTAGGATAAAAATCCCTGAGGTTCATATTGATGATTCCGAGTAATATGATCGGATCATTCGGCATTTCAAATTGCATGGATTGCCTCCTTTTTTATTATCTATTATGATGCTATAATGTAAAATATAGCCATTCATAAGTCATTATAATTATGTTCTGAGCTGAAAAATAAAACGTGTAGAAATGCAGGAGGAAGATATGAATAAAAAGATGATCATCGCCATAGTGGCGGTGCTTGGTGTCGTACTCGCAGGAACACTGGGTTTTACAGTTGTCAAAGGGGTCATGATCAAGAGCGATCCAATCAATCATTTGCTTTATAGTGCTTCACAAAATAAGTACGAAGCAGTAGATGCAACGATGAGCGGAAAACTTCTTATTGATGAGACGGCTTTGTCGGAATCTATGGGATATTTTTCATCAGATCCAGTAGCACTTTCTAAATTTATGTCAGCGATGTTTAACAAAGTTGCTTTTACAGGTGATGTAAAATGGAAAATGGATCTTGATTCTAAAGAATTATACTTAAAAGAAGCAATGTCACTTAATTACGGCGATAAACCCCTTTTAAAAATGGGTGTATCCCTTTATGACGAGCAGTTGCTGGCATACAGCGAAACATTTTCGGATAAAACTTTTGTCATGTCAAAAAAAGATATTTTTGACATGATCTATGCAGAGAGCGAAGTGGATCTCAATGCTTTAAATATGGACAAGTATATCGACATATTGAATATGGAAAATGATCCGCTATATAAAGCGCTTATGAAAGACACAAAAGGCTATGAAACGATACTAAGAGATGGCCTCAAATCGCTGAAAAAAGTAGGAAAGTCTGATGTCGTATTGTCAAATGGTAAAACGATCAAATGTGACACACTTGAGATGTCGCTTACAATGGATGAGATGACAAAACTCGCAATTGACGTATTTAACGAAGCAAAGGCGGATGCAGAACTTAAAGCGCTTGTTAAAGGCAAGATGATAGAAGTGCTCAATCTCATGATATCATCTGAAGATTATATCTTATTGAAAATTGATGCAGCAGAAATTACGACAGCCATAGAAGATATTGAAGCAAATTTTGACGAATTATGGAACGGCACTTTTGATGAAATGATATTCGCTTATCAAGATGCGCAATATGAACTCAGCAAAACGATGTCAAACGCTTCAAACTATGTAATCCGTTTTGCAATCGATTCAAAATACAATATTAGAAAAATGGACTATGCCACTTCAGTCATGGGTATTGGCATCGAGCAATCAGTCGTTTACAATGCTTTCAATGAAGATGTCAAAATCGAAGAAGTCCTTGATCCAGAAAAAACTGTGAACATCAAACAGATTGCTGAAGATGACGTCTATGCAAGTGAAGTTGGCATGGAAATGTTAGATCAAGGTCTGACAAACATCATTGAAGGTGAAGCACTTACATTGATAATGGACGATCTGAAAACCAATGCTGCACTTTTGCCTGAACCGGAAAATCAAAGCATCATGGACATGGTTAACTACTTCTATGAGAATAAAGCATCATTAAAAGACATGATATTGGGTTCAATGGGGCTTGAGTATTAATATGACGCATCAAAATAACAACAGAATCATAGAGATGGATATCATCAGAGGCTTCGCGTTATTTGGCGTCTTGCTCGTCAATATGACGATGATCGATGCGACCATGTATTCGTACGAATCGTCTAGTCTTTTGATTCATCTATTTGCAGTCGGTAAATTTTATACCCTGTTTTCTATGTTGTTCGGTCTCGGCTTTTTCTATTTTATGAATAAGCCAGACGGTACACTGGTAGCGGGGCACTTATTTAAAAGGCGACTTATCGCCTTGTTTTTCTTTGGGCTATTGCACCTCGTCTTTGTTTGGTATGGCGACATTTTACACGTTTATGCCATAATAGGTGCCGTCTTGTTGAATAGTCGAACCAGAAGTGTTAAGGCGCTGTTAAAGACTTCCATCCTGTTATTTATTTTGTCAACGATTATGTTCGCCTGGTTTAGAAGCAGTGGTGGGACACAAGCTGACATGACCTCAGTGATGCAAGATGCTGAAATAGCCTATACGCAATCATCATACTTCAGTATGCTTTACTATCGAGTGACCCATGAACTCCCGATGATCGCATTTAACTTTATTGCCGTTCTTCCGAAAATTTTGTCACTTTTTATGTTTGGCTACTATATCGGAAAACGACAAATATTTTCGTCTTTGGAAGAAAATCTGCCTCTCATTAGACGTACATGGCGATTAAGCGGCTTTATTGCAGTGGGTTGTGGACTCGGATACGCATTGATAATGGGCGATTTTATAACCATGCAATTAGAAATGTTGTCGGTCGTTTTTGATGAATTATTGACGATTAGTGGCGCTCTTTTTTATGCAACGTCTTTGATCTTACTTTATCGATCTGCGCATTTCAGAAAAATCGTCTCTCCACTTCAGTTTTCTGGCAAGATGGCTTTGACAAATTACTTGGTGCAAACGATTTGCTTTACGACTCTGTTCTATGGTTATGGCGGGGGTTTATACGGAAAAATACCGAATTGGGCATATTTTCCCATAGCGTTTACTTTTTATCTAATTCAAATCGGTCTATCAAAATGGTGGTTGTCACATCATACCTTTGGGCCTATGGAAAAAATATGGCGCAAGTTTACTTACTCGCAAAATCGCTTAGAGGTCTAGGACCTCGAATCACACGTCTGATGATGCGAAGATTGCCATCGCTGTCCGGAATTGTACGCCATTCAATCAACGAGATTTGATTATCAACGATCTCAATCCCAGTAATGTTACGCGGGAATATGCAGCATCCTGTATTAAAATAGGGCAAGTCACCCGGTTTTGGAAATTTTGGCCGATGCGTATGCCCAACAATAAGCACTTTATTATAAGCGGCAATAAATTTCGAGTAGTTAATTTCGATTTTATGCCGCTTGTGTGCGTTTTTGGCAGGACTTGCTGGGTTTTGAAAGCCGACTGTATGAAAATAACGCCAAAAGTAGCGGTTTAGCGTGCGCATGACAGGCCAAATTTGGTCGTTGATAAAATCACCTTGATGGCCGTGGACCACGAAAATCTCTAGTGGTATTTTTTCATTTACAAGAACGACCGCTTCATGGACTTTGATCCCTTGAAACAATACTTTGGTTTCATCCTCGTATTCATCGTAAAAAGTGTATAGATTTTTTTTGACATTCTTTGGATTTTCAAATGTCATATTGTGGTTGCCGTATAACATAATGAATCTATGGTCGTCATGAAACTTTTTAAGAAGCATAAAAACGGGACTATGTGCATACCTTATGATATGAAATTTTGTTTGTTCCCACAATTCATCGCCATCGCCGACTTCAATATAGGTAAACCCATTCTTAAAATAGTATTCCATCGCATGGTAATAGATATTCTGGTTATGGGCAAATTCGTCAGATAGACTATTGTCCCCTCGATGTACGTCGCTGAAAAATATGATCCGCGTATCTTCATTAAAGGGGACCTTGTATGCATTTTCATAGGCAGATAAGAGTTTTTTTAGTGTATTCATAGTCATCGCCTCCATCAGAATAATACCCTTTTTTACATAAGTCATAACATAAAGCCTAGAACGATTAAATCGAATCTAGGCTTTTTTTGTGATTTCCTTAATTATATCATCTTGTGCTGCGTGAAGCCGTTGATGAGATCAAAGGCATTCAGCCCCTTAACCCAATTTGGCGGTATATTGGAATAGCCAAGTGTTGCACCTAGAATCATGCCAACGAGCATGCCTCTACCAGCCGAATCGCCGCCACTAAGCACGTTCTGTTTCATGGCTTCGTCAAATCGCGTTGCATATTTTATAATGAGATACATAGCTGCTGGAAAAGCAAATTGACTTGAACAACTCTGGCCAATGTCTTTGATGACCTCTGTGGTATCATCCTCAAGTCGCGTTTCTAGTTTCTGAATGGTCGATTGAATCGCAGGATAATCTTGACTGACGCTGTGTATCGATTCAAGCAGTGGCTTCCCGATGATAAGCTCAAGTAAAAGGTCCGCAATAAATCTTCCATAGGTAATTAAAGCGTCATTGTTGTGTGTCAACATCGTTTGCTTTTCAATGTATTTAATGAGTACTGGATCATCAAAGTGATAAAATACGAGTGGTGCTATTCTGACCAAACCTCCGAGTTCATCTGAAGAGGACCCTTGATTTGACATGCTGTCTAAAAGTTGAAGGGATTCTTTTGAAGCCCGATCCATGTACCCTTCATACTTGTTCATATAGGTCAACCAATGTGTTTTGAATACATCTAGTGCAAACCCTTGATTTGATGCAATGCTCTTCAATAGTAACAAACTTTGATCGCCATAATGTGTAAAATCGCCTTTTCTTTTACCGCTATGAAAGCTGTCTTTAGAAGGGGATATATAGCCTTCTAGCTTTTCGATTTCTTGTTTCAGTTTGTCCGTATCATAAACCCAGTGTAATCCCAAGGCGTAGGCATCACCGACGAAGGCGCCAAAGAGCATTCCCTTTAATCGTTCCATATTATCCTCCTTCATAGATTGGCGTAACCATTGATTGGTGGAGCCGTTGATTGGTGGAGTCATTGATTGGCGTTGCCGTTATTTTTTAAATGCGACGCGAATAAGATCTGTTTCTGAATATCTTGCAATAGCGTACAGCGCATCAGAAAGTCTATTGACGTATTTGATGAGCTCAGGTCTAATTTGTTCTTCCTCATTGAGGGACAATATGCGACGCTCAGCACGTCTACACACTGTACGAGACACGTGAAGGGCAGCACTGAGCAAGTTGCTGCCAGGAATGATGAACTGAAAAACTTCATTGCGATTCATGAGGTCCAAATAATGATCGATAATATCTTCGAGCCATTTGACATCCGTATCAGCAACTTTTTCTGGGAAGGTGCTGCCATCTTGCGTAGCAAGTTCTCCAGCAACATTGAAGAGTGACCTTTGGAATTTTAGAAGAAGATCCGTGATTTCTGCATCCTCGCTGTATTGTCTGGCAAGACCTAAAGATGAATTGAGTTCATCTATTGTGCCATAACTCTCAACGCGAATGGAATCTTTTGGCACTCTAGTGCCATCATAAAGACTCGTTTCTCCGGTATCGCCTGTTCTAGTGTATATCTTTAGCATATATTCCTCCCGTAATCGTTTGATTACATATTATGTACCCTGTTTTTTTATTTAAACACTTTTTGATTTTTTAAAAGTAGAATTTACAAATGCACATGATATAATGATAATGAGGAAGAATTTTTTAATTTTCATTAATTGCAGAATAAATCATTATGGAGGTCAATATGGGACATTTTAGATGTACGGTTTGTAGTTATGAATACAAGCCAGAACGTGGTGATTGGATGCATGACATACCAAAGGGAACGGCATTTGAAGATCTGCCTGACGACTGGCGTTGTCCGACATGCAATCAACCGAAAATGGCATTTGTACCAGTTGATCAAGAAAAATAGGAGGCTGACATGATAACAAAATACGATCATATCACAGAATACTTTGAAAACACTTTCGATTTATCACGTATCAAAAGGTTACCAATAACAGACAAATTCAGATTGATCAATTACATCAAACTTGTCAGTAAAGCAAACGATGTTGCAAAAGGCGCGGATATTGATGCCATTACAAAATCGCCTTTATACAACATAGACAAGACTTTTCACCTCTTTATCTCTTTGCTTGCTTCTGACCTTTCCACAGAGACGATTTCAGATGTCATAGAGTGTTACGCGCACAACTTCGATGAAAGTGATGTGTATTTTGCTAAGATAGCTATCTTGGGTTCAGGAGCGCTTATGATTCAAAAGGGCATTGAAACCAATGCCATTATCAGTTATCAGATCGCTTTACTTGGTGAAGAGTTTTTAAAAAGCAATTATCAAAGAATATTCAATGAAAAAGACGTACTCGATATCACAGATGAAAATGAAATCAATATCAAATACAAAAATTTTGACATGACCTATCGCAAATTAAAATATGACATGTTGGCACTCAGACACATCAAGAGAGATCAAGGGCATACAAAATTGAGAGAAGTGATTTTTAAAGTTTATAACAATCGCGACTTGAAACTTTATTTTTCCCTGCTTGATGTCCATGACAAAAAAATCTCTGAGTACTTATACCGCAAGTTGATGAAAGATTCTCCAAAGATGGACCGTTTTCTACTTACTGCAAGCCGTTGTATGATAAGAGATATCGACATCATCGATATGCATTTCTTGCTCAATGCCGTAATTGGTAAGTATACGAATTTCAGCAAACCTTACAGTGAAGTCGTAGAAGAAATAAAACTCAGAGAAAATGAAATTCTCGATAGCATCAAATGAACCTTTATACAAAAATTGCCTATTTCAGCGTATTAGCTTTGATCTCAATAAGCCAATTTTTTAAGGGCAATTATATGTTGGCGGCGGTTCTAACCATAATCACATGTGTTGCGATACCCCTTTATGAAAAGCGTGAGGCAAAGAGACAGTTTTATCGCGCACTAAGAAAACTCTATGTATGCGTGGACCTTGATGCCTTTATAAAAGAACGCGAACGCTTAGTAAATCATGCGCTATTCAAAAGTGCCATTAAAACACCTTTGAAACTCCTGACGATTATTGAAGCGTATTACAATGGAAACCGTGAGTCTTTAATTGGTGATTTAATGCATTTGGATCAAGAGACGGATTATCAATTTTGGATAGACAGCTATCTTGGTTTGTGTGAAGCCAAACGCATTGAACCAACAGTGCTCAGACAACATATTGACAAGGTGCCGAGTTATTACCATGAGATTGCCGTTCAACGTATAGAAGTGCTTGAACTCAAGCGGAAGTTATATGATGACACTGAAGCTGGTACAAGCGAAATTGACGCGCTTAGAGAGTATGTGACGTTTAACTTATTGGTGGCAGAATTGACGCAGTGCCTGATGATGCGCGCTCAAAATGAACGCATTCGAAACTATTATGAGAAAGCCGTATTGAACCTGAGTAAGGGCTTGACGATCTAGTGGTGAATAATCGTAAAACAAAGACTTAAACTAAAGGAGCTATCACCCAAAATGGTGAAGCTCCTCTTTATTATTGGGGCAATAACTTTGCGACTTTCAACCTAGCGCGTGTTGGTGCTGCTATGGCAAAAGCGACGATGATTTTGAATGCATCAAGTGGGATATACGGTAAACTACCCACTAAGAAGGCCTTTGAAAGTGGCATGCCTAAGACGACACTTAGCTGAAGGGTACCGATCACATAAATGGCAAGGATGCCCGCTATAAGTGCAGTGATATAAGCCAACTTCGGATCGAGTTTTTTCTGTTCACCGTATGTGATGAGTAGTCCGCAGATGAAGGCTGCAATCGGAAATCCAATCAAATAGCCGCCTGTTGGCCCTAGAATGACTGAAAAGCCTGCACTGCCACCCGCAAAAACCGGTAGACCAATACTGCCAAGCAACAAATAGACGAGCTGTGATAGAAACCCAAGTCGAGGTCCTAAAATTGCGCCAGCTAAAAAGACACCAAGCACTTGAAAAGTAATAGGCACTGGAGAAAAGGGAAGCGGTATTGCAGGCAATAATGCAAGGACAGAGGTAATGGCCGCAAACAGTGCGACGAGTATCATGGATTTCGTTTTCATAAAAGTCTCCTAAATGTAATTTGTGTTGCAACATTTATAGTATAAATAATACGAAAGTGATTGTCAACCGGTTAAATTTATAGGTTAACAATCAGAGTAAAGCGATTGAATGATTATTTAAGGGTATATATCTTATAATAATTATAATGGGAGGAGTATCATGAACATACAAAAAACACTCGTCATCATCAAACCGGATGCTGTAAAAAGAAACCTTGTAGGTGAGATTATAAAATTATATGAAATAAAAGGAATGAAAATTAGTCAAATGACCATGCTGACTGCAACAGACTCTCTATTGGAAGCACATTATTCGGCACACATTGACAAACCATTCTATAAAAAATTGTTGGCTTTTATGACTTCGGGTCCAATGATCGTTCTCGTACTTGAAGGCCCAGATGCGATAGAAGTCGTAAGAAAAATAAATGGTGCGACGAGTTATCTTGAAGCGGAATGCGGTTCAATCAGAGGGCTTTATGCACACGATGTTACCGAGAATTGCGTGCATGGTTCTGATTCAGAAGAAAATGCACTTAGAGAAATAAATATCTGGTTTCAATGAATATTGTATACATCATCAACAAATATTGTACATGTTAAACAAAAATGATACTTTGAATATATAGCTAATATATCACAAAGATATGTGTAATTTTCATAGTATGAGAACCTCTTGGTTTCAGTTTTGGATTCGTGTATAATTAGGAAAGTTTCGCAATATAAACGTGTAGAGGATGTCTATGTTAAAGCAGTCAAAACCCCTAATTTATGAAGAACTTAAAAGAAGAATCATCGAACTAGAGATGAAACCAGGTGATCCAATTATTGAAAAAGACTTGATTGCCGAATTTGGTGTCAGCAGAACACCAATACGTGAGGCGCTTATAAAGTTGACTCAGATTGATTTGGTGGAATTCAGGCCACGCGTGGGCACCTTTGTGTCACAAATTGATATCGCAACTGTAAAAAGTGCTTATGAAGTCAAGAAAAATCTTGAAGCATTTGCGGCTGAACTCGCTGCAAAACGAGCAAGTGCCGAAGAGATCGAAATCCTTTTTCAAATAATTGAACGTTTCTCGACCTATGACTTAGTTGTGGATTACAAGCGATGCATTCAAGATGATCAACTCTTTCACGAGGTCATCAGAAAAGCTTCTAGAAATGAAATTCTAATAGATACCTTGGATATGCTCAACACTAAGACGGCTCGATTTTTACAGTCCATTCACTATGTGATTCAGCAATATGATGGGCTTATGGATTCGCTTCAAAAGATTGCGATTGCCATACGAGACCGTAATACCGAGGAAGCTAGAATTCAGACCGAAGCGCATACGCGACTATTCCTGGAAGAAATGTCAAAAAACTTTTTTGCTTAAGGAAATTGCATAAGTTTTTATAATCTTAGGAGGACGAAGCATGGAACATCTTTATTCGAATCGGGTAAAACAAGTCAAAGCATCGGAAATCAGAGAAATTTTAAAACTCACTCAAAGACCAGACATCATCTCTTTTGCAGGTGGCTTACCAGCGCCTGAATTGTTCCCTATCGAAGCGATGAAAGTCGTATCTCAAAAAGTTTTAACAGATATGGGCTGTGAGGCGTTACAGTACGGCACAACCGAAGGATATGACCCACTTAGAGATAAAGTGGCGGAAAGAATGAGACGTGCTGGTATTCCTACGGTTAAGGAAGATATTCTCATCACAAACGGCTCACAACAAGGTCTCGATTTTTCAGGTAAGATTTTCCTCAATCCCGGCGATTATGTTTTATGTGAAAGTCCAAGTTATTTAGGGGCTATCAATGCATTTAAGGCTTATGAATGTTCATTCAAAGAAATTGAGACGGATTCAGAGGGCATGGTATTGAGCCATCTTGAAAGCGTTATTCAATCGACTCAGAATGTTAAGTTTATATATGTTATCCCAGATTTTCAGAACCCATCTGGACGTACTTGGTCAGAAGCAAGACGCAAAGGGGTTCTAAAGCTTGCAAACCAATATAACCTCGTCGTTATCGAAGATAACCCATATGGTGAACTTAGATTCGACGGTGAGTGGATTGCACCCATGAAATCGTTTGATACTGAAGGTAGAGTAGTCTATCTCGGTACGTTTTCAAAGACGTTTTCTCCTGGCATTCGCATCGGTTGGGTCATGGCATCACCTGAAATTCTCAACAAATACATCTTGGTCAAACAAGGTGCAGATTTACAGTCGAGTTCTATGAGTCAACGCGAACTCAATACCTATATAGATTTATATGATTTTGATGCACACATTGAATCAATAAAAGTGGTCTATAAAAAACGCAGAGATCTCATGATCGAAACGATCAAAAATGAGTTTCCCGATGTTGCAGAGTACGATGTGCCAAACGGTGGTTTGTTTGCATGGGTAAAATTGCCAAGTCATGTGGATACGCGCGCTATTTTAATAAAAGCGGTTGAAAATAAAGTCGCTTTTGTACCTGGTGGTTCGTTTTTTCCAAATGGCGGCCAAGAAAATTTCATGAGACTCAATTTTTCTAACATGACTGAAGAAAAAATAGTTGAAGGTCTCACTAGATTGGGTAAAATATTAAAAGAGAATATATAAGGAAATTGCATAATTACCAAATAAGTCTCAAAAACATATTTTCACATGGCAACAATGGCTTATTTACGCTTTTTCCTGTGAGAAATATCAAAAAATTGGAATTATGCAATTTCCTAATGTCTCAAAAAAAATTACGGAGAGGTTTTTATGGTTCATAGGCTTCAAAATTTCGCGGTGTATGGCATGATTGTCGAGGCAAATCAAATATTGCTCGTTCAAAAATCAAAGGGACCCTTCAAAGGACTATGGGATTTACCTGGAGGTAAAATAGAATTTGGAGAATCACCCGAAACGACTTTGATCAGAGAGATACTTGAAGAAACGGGTCTCGAAATAGCGGAGCAAAGCTACCTTAAATCCGATTCTGTCGTCGTAAATTACGTGGATGAGGAGATTGGCAAGGTGACGATGCACCACGTAGGCTTCATTTTCAAAGTCAAGCTAAAGGACATCAAGTCATTGATGCCAAAACATGACGATGAAGAACTTATTATTACAAAATGGTGTGATTTTTCTGAGTTTGAACTTGATCAGTTATCACCTTTTCTACAAGAGCTCTTAATCGATTATAATGCTTACTAAAATTCGATAACTTTTGCACTGTGACGTGCAAAAGTTATTGTTTTTTGTTAGTGTTTGTATTCTGAGTTGACCTCATTTATAATGTTAATAATGGAAATCGAATCATGAAAGAAATGTGGTTGAGTAAATATGAAGGTTATTATAAAGGGTATCGAATTCGCAATCGTTTTGGCCTTATTGACATTAAGCATTGTGACATTCAATAAAATCAATCAAGTGAAGCTTATAGAAACTGAAAATATCGTAAACAGCGAGTTCCACTTAGCCATCATAACGGATGACGTGGATTCTTACGCGTTCGACAAATTCATTTCTGGTGTGGATACATCCATAGAGAAATTTGGTTCCATCTATGAAATCTATGAAGTCGGCGATTTGACACTTGAAGATGTGATCAACATGGTGATTATCACCGAAGTGGATGGCGTCGTCTTCCGCTTAAGTGACAATGCCTTGGCGAGCGCTGCAATTGATAAATGCAAGCAGGAAGGTATTCCTGTTGTCGCTGTCGGCAATGATGCGCCAGAATCCTTACGCGATTTTTACATTGGCACCAATAAATTTAATTTAGGCAGACATGCTGCTAATTTGGCCATTAAGGCGATTTCCGGTTCTGGCAATGTCGGCATCATCCTAGGTAGTGAATATAGAGATGAAAAGGCGATCGCCACAAACAATTTTGTCAATGGCATTCAAGATATCGTAACGAAAACAGAAGGCATTACATTAAAGACCATCGCTTACACAAAAGACGTCCGAGCAGAACTGCTCATGGATGAACTACTAGATATGAACGAGCCAATTGACGTTTTAATCTGTACGGATCCAGTAGACGTGAATCGTATCATTCGCGTCCTTGTGGACAGAAATAGAGTCGGCGATCTTAAAATTGTCGCAAGCGGTGATACCACTGAAATCATAGATGGCATTCAAAAGAAATTGATCACTGCGAGCATCGTGGAAGACTATGCAGAACTTGGCGCACTCTCTGTTTACTATTTAAACCAAGTCATTGAGGGCGAACGCGTGTCAACTTATATCAATGTCCCGTTTGAAACCATTCACCAGAGCAATCTGGGTTTGGAATAAGGGGGGGCATATGAAGAGAATAAAATCACTGATGTTGAGCAATACCCTGAAACGGAAAGTGTTTACATTTATCATGGTCATCCTGCTTTGTTTTCTTTCCGGTTTCGTTTATACATTTTATGTGACATTTAAAGTCAATGGGCAAATCAATCAAATGTTTACGACTTCCATCATTCTCAATGAAATGAATGAAGAGATGGATCAGTTTGAAATGCACTTAGAGGCTTATTTGGCCTCTAAAGACTCAGATAGCTTCGTTCAGTATTTGGATTTTTACAACAAACTCGGCGAGCGCGTCAAAGAGATCCAGTCTGAAGAAAGCCCGTACGCTTCCAGTCTCCAAATGCAAAATATAGGTAAATTACTGGATGAATATCTCAATCAGTCAGAAACGGCCATCGAATATAAGCGTGGTAGAAACACAGAAGGCTACCTCGCATCCTTTAGTGAGCTTTTGAAAACGAGTCGTTATATCGACTTGAAAGTTGCCCATTTGGAAAACTCGGATTTTAAGATCAACCTTGAGAACTATATGCAGTTGACGTCACAGTTTGAAGAAATTCAGGTCAGTCTTGTCGCGATTGTAACGCTGTTGATCGTGCTTAGCATCCTGTTCGTTTTCACGTTCTCAACCAATGTGACAAGGCCAATAGAAGAACTGAGTCGACAGGCTGAGAATATTGCAAGTGGCATCTATCAGTTTGAGCGCGTCAAAGGCAACCATTTTAGAGAGGCCGAGCTCCTGCGAGACACATTTTACGATATGGCCACGCACATTCAAGAATATATTGCGGAACTTAAGGATAAAGTGGATACTGAAAACAAACTCAGACTCTCTGAAACGGAAAAGCTCAGAATGCAAAATTCGTTGAATCAGGCGGAGCTCATGGCGCTTCAGGCACAAATCAACCCGCACTTTTTGTTCAATACATTAAATGCAGGCATGCAACTCGCGATTATAGAAGACGCTGAAAGAACGGGTAGTTTTTTAGAGGATTTATCATCCTTGTTCAGATATAACATTCAAAGTCTGCAAAACAAGGTGCGTTTGACCGATGAATTTGAAAATGCAAGACGGTATTACGAGCTCATGCGCGTCAGATTTGGCGATCAGTTCAATTTCACTTTTGAGCTGGATGTCGAAGTAGAAGATATAGAGATGCCACCGCTTATATTGCAACCAATTATTGAAAATGCTCTGATCCATGGCTTTAGAAACAAGACTGAGAATGGCACAATTCGTATCAAAGCATACTCGAGTTTTCAAGGAGTCACCATAGATATTACAGATAACGGTGAAGGCATCTCGCAAAATGATTTGGATAGGCTCAACATGGGCGATTTTAGAAGAATGTCCGATATTGGCGGCCATACCACTGGTTTAGGCCTCGAAAATGTATATGAGCGCTTGAGACATTTCTTTGATGCGCCGAATATCATGCGTTTTGACAGTCGTGTGAATGACTTTACTAAAGTGACCATTACATTACCTAGGAAGGACTTATAATATGTTGAGAGTGTTGATCGTCGACGATGAAGCCATCGTTTTGGAATCCGTATCACAGGTACTCAGTGGACACTTTGACAATATTGCCATCGAAACGGCAAAAAACAGTCGCGAAGGACTCATCAAAGTGGAACACTTCAGGCCCAATATCATCATGTCAGATATTAAAATGCCTGGCATGAACGGACTTGAGTTTATTGAGCGCGTCAGGAAAGTCAATCAAGTGGTTAAAATCATCATCGTTTCAGCCTATGACCATTTTGAATATGCGAAAGAGGCTGTAAAATTTGGCGTTGAAGATTATATCCTCAAGCCACTTTCGAAGAATAAATTGATTGAAGTGATTTCTGCTATCGCGGAAAAGGTAGAGTTCGAAGAGGAGCTCAGAAACAAAGAGCTCGATAATATTGAAAAATACTATCAGTCAATACAACTCGTAGAAAGCAATTTTTTCAACTCCATCCTCTTAAACCGCAATATTTTCAAGTACATGCCGCACTATAGGGAAATACTCGAAGTGCCCTTTATACAAGGGGCGATCGTCACCATAGAATTTGACAAATTGTCGACCAGTACGGAATCCAATGAATTAAGTAGTTATAACCAGAAGCTATACGACTGCGCGGATTATCTGAAGACTTATATCAAATATCAGAGGACCGCTATTGTCAGCAATCCATTTCTCAACCGCATCTTTGTGTATATAGAAGGCGATATTGACCGCGTATTCTGGAACAACCTTGCGCAGCTTATCATGGAACGCTTTAAGATACGCGTACGCATCGGACTAGGCACAGTGAAGCAAATTGAAAATTTGACTGAATCGTATACCGAATCGCTATTGACGATGCGCGTCCTTGACGATGCCGTTTGCTCAATGCAAGATATAAAAAATACAGAAGCCACTACGGAAACTTTTGATCTTCTAAAGGCGGAAATATTTGAAGATTTTATACATCGAAACAAATCCTTTAAAATGAAACTTAAGCATTTCGAAGGCGAATATATAAAGATGACCACGCAAAAAGTGACACTTGAGTATGCAGAAGCCGTGCTGATTGAACTCATGGTCATCATGCACGAGAGAAGCCGTCGTACCAATTCTTATTCAAAGCATGACGCGCATAGGCATTATCTTGCCGAACTGTTGGCACAATCAGGACTTGGGAAGCTACAATATTTTGAACGCGTTGTCACTGAGTGGTTTGCCCTTTATGCAAAAATGCAAAGCGACTCATTCAACGCCATAACGTTAAGTGCGCTTGAACAGCTTAAAAAGTCATATACAGAAGAAATTTCACTTGAGGATGTAGCAGGTAAATTAAGTGTTACCCCTCAGTATCTTTCGAAATTATTCAAGGAAGACACGGGATTCACTTTCAAAGAATACTTGACTGAACTTCGCATTGAAGAGAGTAAAAACCTACTCAAAGCTGGGGAGTTAAGTATTAAGGACATCTGTTTCAAAGTCGGCTATAATGACACAAGCTATTTCATCAGAGCGTTCAAAAAATTTGAAGGCATTACCCCAAAAGATTATCAGAGAATCAACCGTCAATAGAAATCAATCTAGATAGGAGCAGACGATGAAGAACAAATGGATTGTGTTTTTAATGGTGCTATCAATCATCCCCGTTGCCCTAACAGCATGTGCAAAAAAAGAGAATGCAGATAAGGATGGCATCCTCATCGGACTATCACTAGATAGCATCGTCGTAGAGCGGTGGCAAAGAGAGCTTGAAATATTGGTGGCTACAGTTGATGAACTCGGTGCGGAGCTAGATGTTCAGATTGCCAATGAAAGTATAGAAAAACAGACAGAACAGATTCACTATCTCATCGATCAAGATGTCGATGTACTCATCATCGTACCGAATGATGCGAGAGCGTTCTATGATGTCATCGCAGAGGCGGACCGAAACGGCATTGATGTCATCGCCTATGATCGATTGATCATGCACCCTGATGTGGATTTGTATGTGTCTTTCGACAATATGGAGATTGGTAAGGGCATCTCGCAGCGTCTCGTCGATGAACTCCTTAAAAAGTTGGAGACTATAGAAAGTCAAAATTCAGAAAGTCAAAATCCAGGCAGTCAAAATAATGAGAATCAAAACGAAGAAAGCAAAAATGATGCGCCGCCGTTTAATCTCCTGATCATTAATGGCGATCCAAAAGACAACAATTCAATTTTACTCAATAAAGGATTCTATGAGACGATTCAAGAGCACATTGATAATGGGCTCATAAATGTCGTCGATGAAACTTGGGCTAATGAATGGCGTGAACAGTATGCCAAAGACCTCGTGGAAAACCAACTTGCTTCAGGTGTTCGAATCGATGGCATCATCGCTGCCAATGACGTTTTAGCGACTGGTGCAATAGAAGTGTTGGCGAAATGGCGAAAAGCTGGCGAAGTCATCGTCGTGAGTCAAGATGCGGAGCTGTCCGCGTGTCAGCGCATTGTAGAGGGCACACAGCTTGCAACCGCCTATAAGCCAATCTATGACTTAGCGTCAACTACCGCAAAGGTCGCAGTGGGCATGGCGAAAGGTGAAAAAGTGATTGCCAACGATACCATCTACAACGAATACGAAAGCATCCCTTATCTAAAACTGGATGCATATGTCGTCGATCTTGATAATATGGAAACGGTCATTATCAAAAGCGGCTTTCACCGAAAAGAAGATATCTACAGAAATATAACGAACGGTAAGTAAATCGATAATATTCATGTAAAACACGGACAAATTTAATCTTAAATTTGTCCGTGTTTATTTTTGTATACAAGCAACTCAAAAAAATTGATAAAATCTCTAATTAATTGATTAAATTAGTGAAGTGACTTTAATGTTAATTTTGTGTAAACTTTTTATAGGTTCTGGCATAAAAGCTTTTTTGTTATTTTCTCAAATGATGTGACTTTTACCTGTGAAACGATTAAAATAGTAGAGTGTATTGCTAAATTATCATGAAAGCGTTATGATAAAACAGTAAAACTTTACTAAAAATTAACCGTTCAGTTGTGGATCGTTCGATGAACAATTCTTTGATCTTCGATCTGGCGATGGTTGTAAGTCTAAATTTGAAAGAGGTAAGAAAATGGCAACGATATTGGACATAGCAAAGAAGGCAGGCGTCTCATCGGCGACGGTTTCCAGGGTTCTGAATTACGATGAATCTTTGTCGGTTTCCGATGACAAACGCAAATTGATCTTTGAGATTGCGGAATCTCTTGATTACATGCCACCACGTAAAAGAAACATCAGTAAGACGCCAAAAAAACTTAAGATCGGTCTCGTACATTGGTACACCATGTCGCAAGAATTGGACGATCCTTACTATATGTCAATAAGACTTGGCATAGAAAAGATGTGCTATGAAAACAGTATCGAAATCGTAAAAATATTTAAGCCGGATGAATTTGATTTTAACAAATTAGAAGCTGTTGACGGGTTTATTGCCATAGGCAAATTCACCGACAGTCAGATTTCCAAAGTTTACGAAAAGTCAAAAAACATCGTGTTTGTCGATTCTTCCCCACAGGAAGATCGCTTTGACAGCGTTGTGATCGATTTCGAAAAAGCAGTGACTTGTGCGCTAGATCATCTATGGAATATTGGACACAGGAACATAGGCTACATTGGCGGACGAGAATACATCGGTCCTGATAATATCGCACTTGGTGAGCGCCGTGAGAGCGTCTACAGGTCGAGAATGTCTGAACTAGGTGCCTTTGACGAGGGGAATGTTCATATTGGCGCATTTTTGGCTGAATCGGGTTATAAGATCATGAAACAAGTGATTCAGTCCTCGGAAAAACTTCCAACGGCATTTTTCGTCGCGAGCGATTCAATCGCCATTGGTGTTTTAAGAGCAATCCACGAGTGTGGGTTAAAAGTGCCATCGGATATCAGTGTCGTTGGTTTCAACGATATTCCAACGTCGAAGTATACCGTACCTCCTTTGACATCCATCAGAGTTCATAAGGAATTCATGGGTGAGACAGCGGTAGAGTTGTTGCTTGAACGCATTGTAAAAAAGAGAACGATTGCAAAGAAAGTCATCGTACCAACCGCTTTACAAGTTCGAGAAAGCATTTGTAAAGTTTAAGTAAAAGTTTCTTGACAATTTCGTAAATATTTACTAATATGGAAATGTAGTACACAATTATATCTTGGGGAGATGAATTATGAAAAAGTTTACAGCTATTTTATTAATTTTGGTAATGGTTCTTTCATTATCTGCATGCGGCGCTAAGACTGAAGAAGCTTCAGGCGGCGACTTGCCAACAATCGGCGTTACAATCTACAAATACGATGACAACTTCATGTCATTCGTAAGAAGAGCAATTGAAACAAAAGCAGTTGATAAAGCAGTACTTGAAATGAACGATTCACAAAACTCTCAAGCAACACAAAACGATCAAGTGGACACTATGATTTCTAAAGGCGCTAAATCACTTGCAATCAACTTAGTTGATCCACAAGCTGCAAGCGCAATCATCGAAAAAGCAAAAGCTGCAGATCTTCCAGTTATCTTCTTTAACAAAGAGCCAGATGCTGCTGTATTAGCTAGCTACGATAAAGCTTGGTATGTTGGAACAACTTCAGCAGAATCAGGAATTATCCAAGGCGAAGTCATCGTAAATGCTTGGACAGCTAACCCAACTTGGGATAGAAACGGCGATGGCGTTATGTCATACGTTCTTCTTAAAGGCGAGCCAGGACATCCAGATGCTGAAGCTAGAACTAAGTACGTTGTAGAAACAGTTGTTGCTGCTGGTATCAAAGTTGAAGAGTTAGAACTTCAAACTGGTATGTGGGACTCTGTAAAAGGTAAAGAATTGATGGACGCATGGATCGCAAAACACGGCGATGCAATTGAAATGGTTATCTGTAACAACGACGGTATGGCACTTGGTGCTATCCAATCTCTTAACGCTTCTGGATATTTCGAAGGCGACAAATTTATGCCTGTAGTTGGCGTAGACGCTATCCCAGATGCTCTTGAACAAATTAAAGCTGGCAAAATGGTAGGAACAGTATTGAACGATGCTAAAAACCAAGGTGGCGCAACATTTGATTTAGCTCTTAACGTAGCTAATGGTAAAGACCCACTTGAAGGTACTGAATGGACACTTGATGATACAAAAGCTGTTCGTGTACCTTATGTAGCCGTTACAATCGACAATATCGCGTTTGCTGAAGAAGCATACAAATAGTTATTTTGGATAAAGACTGTTCGAGATGCAGAGATGCATCTCGAATTTTTTGAGAAAATTGTAATTTATGACCGGCAATTTAGTTGTAGAATAGAATAAATTTGAGATTTTTTTAAAGAGAATAAATTATTCATTTAAACATACAATGGGTATTCATCATATAGTAAAGGAAGGAGGCGTAATCCATGCAAGAAGATTCAGTAAAAGACGATTCTCAGTTTTTGCTTGAAATGACTGATGTCTCTAAAGAGTTTCCTGGTGTTAAAGCATTAGATGGCGTCACTTTGAGGGTACGTAAAGGCAGTATACACGCGTTGATGGGCGAAAATGGCGCTGGAAAATCCACACTTATGAAATGCTTATTTGGCATTTATCATATGGATACTGGACAAATTCGTTTCAATGGCAGCGATGTCAATTTCACTTCCTCAAAGCACGCACTCGATAACGGCGTTTCAATGGTTCATCAAGAATTGAATCAAGTAAGAAGCACAAGGATTATGGACAACATCTGGTTGGGACGTTTTCCTAAAAAGGGACTGTTCGTAGACGAAGAAAAAATGTACACAGATACTTTAGAAATCTTTAAAGATCTAGATATAAAACTCGATCCAAGAACAACAGTAAGCACGCTTCAAGTTTCTGAATGTCAAATGGTCGAGATTGCAAAAGCTGTATCATACAATTCACAGTTGATTGTTATGGACGAACCAACATCTTCATTGACTGAAAAAGAAGTAGGTCACTTATTTAATATCATTCGAACAGTAAGGTCAAAAGGCGTGTCCGTTATCTATATCTCACATAAGATGGAAGAACTTGAGCAAATATGCGATGAAGTCACCATCATGCGAGATGGCAAATGGATTGCGACGCGTAAAGTTTCTGAGATCAGCACAAACGAGATTATTAGTTTGATGGTCGGTAGAGATTTAACCAATCGATTCCCACCAAAAACAAATACACCATCCGATGTCATCATGAAAGTTGAAAATATGACAGCGGTATACCAGCCTTCAATCAACGATATTTCTTTTGAACTTAGAAAAGGAGAAATCCTTGGTATTGCTGGCCTTGTAGGTGCGAGACGAACAGATGTCGTCGAATCAATATTTGCTGAAAGACAAGCGACGGGTACAATCACACTAAACGGTAAAGTCGTGACTTTCAAAACACCTCGTGATGCCATCAAAAACGGCGTCGCCCTAGTAACTGAAGAAAGAAGAGCAACGGGAATATTTCCGAATCAAGATATATACTTCAATTCAATCATTGCCAATATCGATCGTTATGTGAAGCGTTTCTCCATCTTAGATGACAAAAAAATCATCGATGATACCAACTGGGTCGTTAAAAGCATGCGTGTTAAAACACCGACCAATAAAACTAGAATCATGTCGCTTTCAGGTGGTAATCAACAAAAGGTAATCATCGGTAGATGGCTCTTAACTGAACCAGAAGTGTTACTTTTAGATGAACCGACACGCGGTATAGACGTTGGTGCAAAATACGATATTTATCAGCTTATGATAGACCTCGCTGCAAAAGGCAAAGGCATCATCATGGTATCTTCTGAAATGCCAGAACTTCTTGGCATCACGGATCGTATACTCGTCATGAGTAACGGCAGACTCGCTGGAATCGTCAATACAAGTGAAACATCGCAAGAAGAAATTTTAAGATTATCTGCAAAATATTTATAGTGGGGAGATGGGGATATGTCAGAAAAGCTCAATAAGCATGGCAAAAAGCGTGTCAATTTTTCTAATATGACGAAAAAAGACGTTTTTGATTTTATAATGAACAATGCAATCATCATTGTACTATTCGCATTGATGGTTGTCATTATCGCAATTGAACCGAGATTTATCTCAGTTAAGAACTTTACGAACATCTTGACACAAGCATCGACGCGTACGATTTTCGCGCTTGGTGTCGGTACGATTATCGTCGCAAAGGGAACCGACCTTTCGCTCGGACGTCAAGTTGGTCTTGCAGCAGTTATTTCAGCGTCACTGTTACAAGCACCTGATTATTTGTACAAAATGTATCCAGATCTTCCAACCCTTTGGGTTATTGCACCAATATTGCTTGTTATGCTCATCACTGCATTTTTTAGCGGTCTCAATGGTATCATCGTAGCAAAATTCAAAGTTGACCCATTTATTGCAACTTTAGGTATGATGGTTGTTGTTTACGGTGTCACTTCAATTTACTACGATAGACCGCCTTATGGCGCGCAACCGATTGGTGGACTTGATCCGAGATTTGCCGAAGTGGCTCAAGGTTACTTTTCTCTTGGTGATATCATCATTCCTTATCTGGTGCTCTATGCGATTATTGCAGTTGTGTTTACTTGGTTTTTATGGAATAAGACACGCTTTGGTAAAAATTTATTTGCAGTGGGTGGCAATGCAGAAGCTGCTGCTGTTTCAGGTGTTAGCGTTGGCAAGATGATCATTTTGGTCTATGTATTTGCAGGTCTATTATACGGACTTGGCGGTGCACTCGAGGCAGCACGTATCGGTTCAGCAACGAACAACACAGGTAATGGCTACGAGCTCGACGCCATCGCCGCCTGTATCGTCGGTGGTCTTTCATTCTCCGGTGGTATCGGTAGCATCGCTGGTATCGTAACAGGCGTATTGATCTTCCAGGTTATCGCTTACGGTCTTTCATTTATTGGCGTCAACCCATATCTTCAGTTCATCATCAAAGGTTTAATCATTGTCGTGGCAGTTGCTATCGACAATCGTAAATATATTAAGAGAAAATAATCCCCCTTTAGGTCAATTTTCGTTTTCTGGAACAGCGCCCCTTCATTATGCGTTCTAGTGCCGAATCTTTGACCTAAACTTTTTTTATAACGCGTGTTTATGTATTATTATTTAAATTATTATTATTATTATGGAAATTGAACTTCCGTAATTAGTTGAGAGGTCACTATGATATTAGGCGTAGATTATTATCCTGAACATTGGCCGGCAGACATGCTGGATGAAGACATCAAGCGAATTGTAGCACTTGGTGCAAATACTGTGCGAATTGGCGAATTTGCATGGCATATGATGGAACCGACTGAAGGGCAATTCAGTTTTGAATTTTTTGACGACGTCATCAAAAAGCTTAAGGCAAACGGCTTAAAGGTTATATTCGGCACACCGACAGCGACGTTCCCAGCATGGCTAGCCAAGAAATATCCAATGGTTCTTGCTGTGAATGAAAATGGTCTGCGTCACACATTTGGCGGGCGTAGACTGTATTGTTACAATGCCCCTGAGTATAAACTTGCAACGGAAAATATCGTCACGAAGCTCCTGACACATTACCAGGATGAAGATGCCATCGTCGCGTGGCAGATTGACAATGAACTTGGCCATGAAGGCTCTGATCAATGTTATTGCGACTATTGCCAAACGGGATTTCAAAGGTTTCTTCAAAAAAAATACCAATCCATTGAACAATTAAATGACATTTACGGAACGATTTTTTGGGGGCAGACATACAACGATTTCGATGAAATTCCAGCGCCAAAGCCCACAATTACGACACACAATCCATCACTAATGCTGGACTGGGCGCGTTTCAGATCTGAAAGCATCAACACCTATGCCGCCTTGCAGATTGACATCGTAAATCGACTGAAAAGAAGTGAACAAAAGGTGACACACAATTTGTTTGGTGGGTTCTTTGATAGAGCATACGATCAAAACGTGCTGGCAGAAAACCTCGATGTCGTTTCATATGACAACTATCCAGTGTGGGGTGGTCTTGAAAAGCCATTATCACCTGCACATATTGCCATGACTTTAGACTATATCAGAGGGCTTAAAAGGCAGAACTTTTGGATTCTCGAAGAACTCATGGGGGCACAAGGGCATACGGTTATTGGCTATCTTCCACGGCCAAATCAAGCGAAGCTTTGGTCATATCAAGCGATGGCAAGAGGGTGCGAAGCGCTGCTCTATTTCAGATATCGTGGTATGACCAGAGGTGCTGAGCAATTTTGCCAAGGCATTTTAGATTCTGACAATCAAATCAACGATAAGTTCTTGGAAGTTAAAGGCTTTTTTGAGGAGATGCTACAAGAAGAGGCACTGTTTGAAACGAACATCAAATCAGAAGTCGCCTTATTATACGATTATGACAATAGGTGGTCATGGGCTGCACAACCACAAAGTCATGCCTTTGATTTTACGGCAGAATTTGTAAGACTTCATGCTGGTTTTCACAAATTAGGTGTCATGACGGATGTCATAGATATCAAGAAAGACTTTTCCGCTTATAAAGTGATTGTATTGCCCGTCATGCAAATTGTGGATGAGACGCTTTTGGAGCGATTAGAATCATTTGCAAAAGCTGGAGGTACCGTTGTATTCGGCTTTAGAAGTGGCATTAAAGACAAAAACAATAATTTAAGGTTATCTAAAAATATTCTCAATGCATTTTGTGGCATTGAGCTAAGTCAATATGAATCATTGGGCATCGATCAAAGTGTTGAAATCTCAGATGACTTTGGACACTTTGGAAAAATAACAGTATGGCGTGATCTTATCAAGACGGTCATTGCGGATCCAATCTATAAGTATACCGACGTGATGTTTGAATCGTATGCGGCCGTTACAGTGAATCCTTTTGGATTGTGCGGTGGCAAAGTCTATTATATCGGTGGTGGCATCAGTGAGGGCATTCTCGAGCGATTGGTTGAAACGATTTGTGGCGACCATAGAATCGATATGATGCAGCTTCCCGATGGCGTAGAAGTGGTGAAACGCAGCAACAAATATGTGGTCATGAATCACACTGAAGAGAGTCAATTAATCGGAAGCACACATCTTAAGCCCTATGAATCAAAAGTGGTAGAGCAACTTTAAGAACGATCCAAATGTATGGAAATAAAAAAAAACCCGGCGAAAGCCGGGTTTTTGCTGTTGGATTGTGTCAATTTGTTGGCGTGAGTGAATGAGTCGATGTGCGAATGAGTCGATGTGCCAGGCAGATCGACTCTTAGTATGAGCCAATGTGCCAGGCACATCAACTCAATTTTAGACGTTTATGACAAAGTTGCTTCTGCTTCACTGACGAGTTCTTCCATCAATTTAGCAACTGTGGTGATCTCAGTGACGCGGTGTACGTTTTCACCTGCGAAGATGAGACCATTGTCAACATCACCTTTGACTGAAGCCACGAGTGCTTGTGAGATACAATAAGGCGTCGTCGCTGGATTGCATGTTCTGAGGCAGTTGACGCACCGTTCAATACGCGGTCTGTCGCCTTCAGCAATTCTTTGTATAAAGGGATTGTCAAGTGCTCTACCTGGCATGCCCACAGGACTAATGATTATTTGTGCTTGATTTTCAACAGAGTTGACATAGGCTTGTTTGAAATTGATATGCGCATCACATTCTTCAGTCGCGACAAATCGCGTGGCCATTTGAACGCCTTCTGCGCCATATGACAGCATCTCAGCGATGTCTTTGCCATCGAAAACGCCGCCGGCAAATATGATAGGAATGTGCTTTTCGTATTTGATTTCATAAGGTTTGATGGCTTCTCTGACGCCTTCGATAATCGTTTTGGGATCAAAATCTTTATCATCGAGTTCCTCTTTTGAAAAACCGAGATGGCCTCCTGCTTTGATGCCTTCGATGACGATTGCGTCAGCAGCGGTTTGGTGGTTTCTATCCCACATTTTAGAGATGACTTGAGCCGCTTTTACAGAGGACACAATCGGGATAATTTTTGTGGAAGAACCCTTCACAAAAGCAGGGAGTTCCGTTGGAAGTCCTGCGCCTGAAATGATAAAATCGATGCCTTCTTTGACGGCTTCTGTAACGTGTTCTTTATAATTGTTCATGGCTACCATAAAATTGACGCCAATTAGACCATTATTTGATTTCGCTTTTGCCGTTTTGATTTCTTGTCTTAAAGCTCTCAAATTTGCTTCGAGTCTATTTGTATAAAAATCACTCTCGTTGAAGCCGAGGTTTACACCAGATATGACGCCGAGTCCGCCAGCTGATGTCACCGCTGCAGCAAGACCAGAACGTGTGACGCCGACGCCCATTGCGCCGAGTACGATCGGAAATTTGATGGTCATTTGACCGATTTTTAATTCAGGAAGTTTCATGTTCCCTCCGTTTTCTGTGTGATAGTATTCTTGGACTTATGCCTAATGTATTTGCATTTCCTAAATATCATACCTCACCAAAGGGTGTCACAACAATGGCTCAGACAAAAATGCTATAAAACGTTTATAAACATTTATGGCACCGTTATAAACTTTTATCACAACCCTTGTTTTAAAATTTTAAGTTTTTGTTGAGTTTAGATAGAAATTTTTGAATGAACATATTATAATGGTGATGGGTAACCTGTTTCCAAGAACAATTTTATAATTTGAAAGGGGCTTGGAATATGAGTAAAAACGTTAACATTGATTGGTCTAAATTGGGTTTCGGTTACATGAAAACAGATTTGCGTTATGTCTCTATGTGGAAAGACGGAAGCTGGGATGATGGAAAGCTCGTTGAAGACAACATGATTTCAATTAGTGAAGCATCCACTGCGATCCACTATGGTCAACAATGCTTTGAAGGCTTAAAAGCGTATAAAACTCCAAACGGAGACGTGCAGCTTTTCAGACCTGATGAGAATTCTAAAAGACTTAACCGTAGCTGTAGACGTGTTATGATGCCTGAGATTCCAGTCGAAAAATTTATCGATGCATGTATTCAGGTCGTTAAAGCGAATATGGATTTCGTGCCGCCATATGGTACAGGTGCTACACTTTACCTTCGTCCATATGTCATCGGTGTTGGACACAATCTAGGTGTTAGACCAGCTCCAGAATTTATGTTTGGCATCTTTGCAGTTCCAGTAGGTCCATATTTCAAATCGGGACTTGCACCAGTGAACTTCACAATAGCCGACATGGATAGAGCTGCACCATTTGGTACTGGCGCTGCTAAAGTGGGCGGAAACTACGCAGGTAGTTTGTTGCCACATCAAGTTGCAGTAGATCGTGGCTTTGCAGATTGTATCTACCTCGATCCAATGACGCATACAAAAATTGAAGAAGTAGGCGCAGCAAACTTCTTTGGCATCACAAAAGACGGTAAGTTTGTCACACCAAAATCGCCTTCTATTTTACCAAGTATCACGAAGTATTCTTTGATGCATTTAGCTGAAAATTATTTGAAGCTTACTGTGGAAGAACGTGATTGCCTCGTCGATAACCTCGATGAGTTTGTGGAAGCTGGCGCATGCGGTACAGCAGCAGTCATCACACCAATAGGTGGTATCGAGTACAAAGGCGAACTCCATGTTTTCCATAGTGAAACAGAAGTTGGTCCTACAACGAAAAAACTCTACGAAACATTAGTCGGTATTCAATTTGGGGAAATTGAAGCACCTGAAGGATGGGTTGTAACGGTTAAGTAGTCCTACAAAAAATAGAGCTCAGAATGCTTGGTTAGCTTAAGCATTCTGAGCTTATTACTTTTTTTGTGCCAATATATTATGATCTTATGGCGCTCTACTTGATCAGCCAAAGCCCACTTTCAGGCGGCTTGGATTCAAAGTGATAATGCTTGCCAAATGCGTCAAATTTTAGTTCTGAAGCCCACAATGCCATAGAGACATGAGCCGTGTTTGGCCATTTTGAGCCATATTTTTCATCTCCGAGAACGGGATGTCCAAGATGGGACATCTGCGCGCGAATCTGATGCTGTCTACCAGTAAAGAGATTGATGCTAAGGTCGCTTAGAACGCCTTGCTCTGTTTCGTATACCTGCGTGATGACGTAACTGAGTTTGGCTTTTTTAGCGCTTGGGTTCGTATAGACATCGATATTTGTTTTATTGAGCTTTGAATCCACTGTCAAATAATCTACCAACTGCGCTTTGCCTTCTAAAGGACGACCTTCAACACGCGCAATATAACGTTTGGTAATAAAATGCGAGACGAAGATGGCGTTTAAAGTACGCGTCGCTTGTTCGGTTTTTGCGAACACGACAACGCCGCCTGTATGACGGTCCAATCGGTGAACCAAGCCAATATAGGGATTGGAAATGCCACGTTCGAATTCAAAATAATCGATGACCATGTCCATTAGGCACCTTTGTTTCGTTTGATCGCGCTGAATGGGACAATTTTGTGGCTTTTCAACGGCTATTACTTGCTTGTCTTCATATAGAATTTTCATAAGGACCTCTTGTTTGGATTTCTTTGTTTAGGGCGACCATCACATCAGGTGTATCTGTGATAAGCGCGTTCAAGCCATTTTCAATTAAACGGCGTGCCGTTTTAACATCGTTGACTGTATAAGGATTCAGTTTGATGCCTTTATCAGAAAATGCTTTCATCATGGTGCCATTTAGGGATTGATAGTTGGGGTGGTAAAAGTTCGCCTTCAGCTTCTC
The DNA here is from genome assembly GCA_942493125.1 of Acidaminobacteraceae bacterium. Taxonomy (GTDB): domain Bacteria; phylum Bacillota; class Clostridia; order Peptostreptococcales; family Acidaminobacteraceae; genus Fusibacter_C. Next base: position 3,045,074 of record OW818667.1, read on the forward strand.
GACGTATTCCCATGGATCGACAAGTGCTGATGCCGTTAGGATTCCAGTGACAGCATCGTGATCGATTTCCTTGATCCGTTTGAGGGCGTAGTGATCGAATGAAGAAAAAATCACTTGGTCCTTTGGAAGATAGGCGTAACAAAGAGCTAAAGCCTTTTCCTCAATATCTGGGTAAAAATCACTGCCTGCTTTAAGCTCTACGTTGACGATTAACGGACGGCCATATTTCAACTGCAAATCGAGGATTAACTGCAGGACTTCATCCAAAGTAGGTATCGACTCGTATTGATTTTTAAACTGCACTTTAAATTTTTTAAGTGCTTCTGCAGTAAATTCATATATAGCACCTTTTACACCGCACATGCGATCCAGTGTAAAATCATGAAAGACCATAATCTGACCGTCTTTTGAATAATGAATATCGAGCTCGATGCCATCGGCGCCTTGAATGATCGCCTGTTCAAAAGATAGAAGCGTGTTTTCGGCATAGTATGCCCGAGCACCGCGATGTCCCAATATCAGTGTCATTTTTTTCCTCCTAGGCAAAAGTGTCGTTACAATCATTATAAACCGATTTCTTCCATCCTAGTAGTGACAAATTAAATATAATTTCGATTTGCGTTATACGACGCCTATACCTGCTTCTTCAAACGTAATCATATCATTTAACATCGTACAAGCCGCTTCGATAATGCCAAATGCAAGTACAGCGCCACTGCCTTCACCAAGTCGCATGTTCAAATTGAGGAATGGCTTCATACCGAGAAGTTCCGTTGCAAGAGCAGCGCTTTTCTCCTCAGAGGCATGTGAAGGAAAAAGATAAGCTTTAACCTCTGGGTTGATTTTGCATGCAAGAAGGGCAGCAACTGTAGAGATGTAACCATCGACGATGACAGGTACTCGATGGATAGCGCCGCCAAGCATAACACCTGTAAGGCCTGCAATATCCAATCCACCTACTGCTGATAAAATATCGATTGGGTCATGGGCATCTATCGTTTTAGAGAGGATAGACTGCTCGATGATGCTTGCTTTGTGGTCGAGTTTGGCCACGGGAAAGTTTGCGCCAACGCCAGTTAATGCCTTCGGATCATGGCCACTAAGTACTGATAATATTGCGGTTGACGTCGTGGTGTTGCCGATGCCCATTTCACCAGTGGCAATTAGGTTGTGTCCTTCACTCACAGCACGTGTCACCATTTCCATTCCGGTTTCAATGGCAGCAAGCGCTTGCTCGCGTGTCATTGCATGCCCTTTTGCGATATTGTGCGTGCCATTCATGACTTTTTTGTGAATCAATGTTGGATGGATTTCTTCAGAATCAATGCCGATATTCACGGTGTAGACTTTTGCATTTGCAGCCTTTGCAAGTGCGCCGACGCCAGATACGCCCTTTGCGATATTGAGCGATTGGATTAAAGTGACGATAGGGGGGGCTGAAGCGATGCCCTCAGCACATACACCGTTATCTGCACACATGACGATAACCGCTTTTTTAGTAATTTTAGGTGTAGTCGATGCGTAAATGCCCGATAACTGCACGGCAATTTCTTCTAGAGCACCAAGTGACCCTTGTGGTTTGACGAGATTATCTACTCGTGTTCTTGTTTGGGCCATCGATGTGGTATCTAATGACGTGATTGATTTGTGATCCGCGATTGATAATGCCTTAAGTGCCTCGTTTTGATTTTCATTTAATTGTGTGTTCATAATTATCCTCCAAAGTTTTTTTATTATGGTTGATGACAATAAAAAAAGCCCATTACTTATAAGCGTAACACCCTTAAAAAGGGTATAAACGACAAATAAGTAATGAACTTTACCTTCGTCCATTAAAACGTGTACAGGCAGGTCTCCTGGCTTGACGTCAACGCTTGCTGCACCTTCCCAGTTTCCCAGTGGCATACGCAGCAGCTCAATCATACAGTGATGGGTTCGCTTAGGACTTTCACCTAATTCCCTATTCTCCATTTTCATGGCACCTATATCACTGTTTATTTTAAAGCAAAACGTGAAAGGCGTCAATTCAAAAAGGTGTTATAAAAAAATTTTAATGTTTGCTAAAAAATTGCAAAGGTTTTTTTTCATGATATAATAGGAATGGAGTATACTAAAGGAGGCGTCAAAATGATATCAAAACAAATTCACGAGAATTTAAAAAATGCTTCTTGGATCAGAAGAATGTTTGTTGAAGGCGGAAAGCTTCGAGAACAATTCGGCGAAGAAAACGTCTATGACTACAGCTTGGGCAATCCATATTTTGAACCGCCAAAATCAGTGACGGACAAATTGAAAGAAGTCGTGAACAGCGACGCTCTTGGCACGCACCGTTATATGGACAATGCGGGTTTTAAAGATGTTAGACAAAAAGTTGCAAATGCCATCAACAGAGATATCTTAAATCCAATTGGCTTTGAACATGTTCTTATGACAGTCGGTGCAGCTGGTGGTATCAATGTCATTTTGAGAACAATACTGGATGCAGGTGATGAAGTCATCATTTTTGCCCCTTACTTTGCAGAGTATATTTTCTATATTCAAAATCACAACGGCGTTCCCGTGATCATGATGACCAATGAGTCGGACTTCCAACCGAATCTTGAAGCTTTTGAAAAGGGAATCACTGCTAAGACGAGAGCGATTATCATAAACTCACCAAACAATCCTACTGGTGTTATTTACTCTGAGGAGACTTTGAAGGGTTTAAGCGCAATCATAGAGAAAAAAGAAAAAGAGTTTGGACGAGAGATCTATACGATTTCCGATGAACCTTACAAAGCACTCGTCTACGATAATATCAAAGTACCAAATTCACACAATTATTTCAAACATTCCATCATGGTCAATTCCTATTCAAAGTCACTTGGACTTGCAGGGGAGCGTATTGGTTATATTGCGCTCAATAGCTCGTTTGAAGATGTGGAACTGTTCATGGGTGCGCTTGCATTTGCGAACAGAACGTTAGGTTTTGTTAATGCACCCGCTTTATGGCAAAAAGTGATCGCAGATTCGTTGGAAGAATCCGTAGATATTTCACAATACCAAGTCAGAAGAGATGCATTATACAATAAATTGACTGAACTTGGCTTTGAAATGGTTCAGCCACAAGGTGCTTTTTATCTATTCCCTAAAGCTTTGGAAGCAGACGATGTGAATTTTGTCATGGAAGCAAAGAAATTCAACCTTCTACTCGTTCCTGGTAGTGGCTTTGGATTCCCTGGCTACTTCAGAATTTCGTATTGTGTCGATATGGATATGATTGAAAGATCCTTCCCTGCATTTGAAAAACTAGTTGAATTCTACAAAAACAAATAAAATCATATTTCCTAAAATAATAATAAAAGCCTCGATCCCAACGCAATGCGTTGATTTCGAGGCTTTTTCTATTCTGATAGATGTGGTAAAAAGAGCAAAATCGTCGTACCGTTTCCTGGTTCACTTTCGATGCGCATGTGGCCGCCATGTGCTTTAATCAGGGCATCTACGATTGATAAACCAAGTCCTGTACCGCCCGTTTTACGGTTGCGATCTTCATTCAATCGATAGAATCGATTGGTCAAATGGGCGATGCTTTCTTTGGCAATCCCGCGTCCTTCGTCGGATACGGACAGCTCGATAAATTGATTGCGCTTGATGCTGCCAAAAGTGATGCGGCTTCCCTCAGGAGAGTATTTGACAGCATTTTCAACGAGTGCCCTGAATATCTGCGTCATAAGCTCAAAATCCATAAAAACATCTTCCATATAATGCATGTTGATGTGAAAATCATGTTTAGGATAGAGCTTCAAACACTCCTGATGCGTCCTGTTAAAATATTCAGGGATTTCAAGCCATTCTGAATTGACCTTGATGCGCTTGTTTTCAAGACGCGCGAGAATGAGCAACTTTTCGACGAGATTCTTCATGTGCGTGGCTTCGTCCTCAATTGAGTCAAGTGATTCTCTGAGTAAGGCTTCGTCTGATGTACCCATCGTCTTTAAGAGGTCGATATAACCCAATACAATCGTCAGTGGGATTCGAAGCTCATGGGAGGCATCAGAAACAAAACGCTTTTGATAGTCGAAAGACAGTTCCAAATTTTGAAGCATGAGATTCAAGCTCTTGATCAGGGTGTCAATCTCGTCGTTGCTTTCAGTGGAAGGGATGCGATAGTTCAGCGTTTCGTTGTTCATATTCTGTGCAATATAGGATAAATCCACTAAGGGTTTAAGCGCTTTACGCGTAAACAGTCTACTAAATGCCGATAGGAACAAGATGCCGATAAATGCAGAAACTAACAAAGCTGAATTCAAACTGAGCAAGAAATCTTTATCGAGGTCAGGGTATAAAAAGATGCTGACATAAGCACTATACCCCAAAGGCGCATCATAGCGCAAAGTCGTATACATGACATCGTAGCCCAACAATGTGGATTCCGTAACAAAAGGCATGCCCCCTTTTATGGGCACGCGCAACGAAATGTCCATGTATTTCAACTTCTCATTTGTATCAAGTCTTTTATACATTTCTAAATTCAATTGATCATAGGCAGTCGAATTGCCGGCAATAAATGAAACATTTAGGTCCATGTTTGCAGGATTGATTTTGAGCTGATCGAGTAAAATCATGTCATAGACTTCTTTATTCAAAGAATAAGAGGTTTGAGACCTCGAATCAAATAACATGATCAGCGTTTTGTAGTTGTCGAATATGTAGTAGTTTTCAAACTTTCGATAGATCCATGCGATGCGGTCTTGAGGCTCAAGGGCATTGATGGCGTCGCTCTCAGAGGACAATAGTTCTTCTATCTGCCTCTGTTTGGTCAACAAGTCTTCCTTATTTTTAAAATACAAAAACTGCGTTGTCAAGACGGTGATTAAATACATAAGAATGGCGATGATGATTGAAAAAAGAACGACGTTGGAAATGGTGATTCGCGTCGTCAATTTCAATCGGCCAATGCGACTTTTCAATTTTTTTAGTAGCTGATTAGCGGACAACGTAACCACGACCCCTTATCGTTTGAATGAGTTTGCGTTCATGTTCGCGATCTATTTTGTCGCGAAGGTATTTAATATAGACATCGACGATGTTCAGGCTACCATAATAATCATAGCCCCACACCTTGTTTAAGATCTGCTCTCTGGTTAAAACAATTCCTTTATTGATAAGCAGATGCTTGAGCAAATCAAATTCAGTCTTAGAAAGCTCTATTTTTTGCCCAGCACGTGTCACTTCATAGGTGATTGAGTTGATCAGGATATCCTCAAAAATCAGAAGGTCAGTGCATGGGGCAGCAATGGATTTTTTGCGGATATTTGCCCTGATTCGCGCCAATAGTTCGTCAAAGACGAATGGTTTCGTCACGTAATCGTCGGCACCAGAATCAAGGCCATTGATGACATCTTGGATGTCGTCTTTGGCAGTCAACATGATGATCTTAATGTCTGGGAATAATTTTTTGATCGCATTACACGCCGTAATCCCGTCCGTCTTTGGCATCATGACATCCATGAGTATTAAATCGTATCTATTTAAACCAGCTTTATCGATGGCGTCAGAGCCGTCAAAAGCTAAGTCTGTCTCATAACCTGCATATCGAAGCTGTAAATCTATAATTCTAGAAATTTTGACTTCATCTTCGACAATGAGTATTTTTTCCATTTGACACCCCTTTTTGTAAAACTATTGCAATTACCATAACTAAGGAAATTGCATAATTCCAATTTCAAGATAATCCTCACAATTGAATGACGTTAACAATACTGGCTTGCCATGTTCAAAATAACTTTGGCACTTATTTGGTAATTATGCAAATTCCATAACTAATATAACAAAAAAAATCACGCGACACAACACATCACGTGATTTACATGAATATAAACATTATACCATAATTACTTCACAAGCGTTTTGGAATTGATGTTTGCTTTGTCCAGTGCGGAGATGACTAAGAACGCAAGTACGGCGCCAACGCCAAATTGAACGATATTCCAAGGAATGCTGAAAATTGGAACAAGAAAATTGCCATACATGATACCTGTGGCGACATAGTAACCTAATACCATCCAAATACCTGCGATGACCATACCGACCGTATAATTGAGTGAGACTTTAAAGTGGTTTTTAAAATAGAGTAAGGCTAACATGAGAACAGGGATGATGATAGAAACCACGAGCAATTGTGTTTTTAGTGTTGCAACGATTGTGAGTGCTTTTTCAAGTGATTCAATCTCCACTTGTGTCACGATGGTGTCCATGCTTGAACGCGTGACCGCGTAAAAAAAGGCAAGGAGTGATGACACCCAAATGAGCATGGTCACAACGAGATAGGGTTTAATATTGGTTTTCGATTTGGCAAAGTAGCCGATCAACATACCCATGATGGTCTTGATGATCAAAGTGGGCAGTACCCATTGGCCATAACCACCGAGAAAGTCAGCCATTGCAGAACCGACACCAGCTGCAAAACCGCCATACCATGGACCGAGCAAGATCCCCGCTATGAAGATACACATGTCTCCAGCGTGGATATACCCATCTGTAAATGGTATCGGAATTTTGATGATCGACGTCGTAATAAAGACGAATGCCGTCATCAAAGCTGTATAGATCAGTGTTCTTAAATTATATTTCATGTGTGCCTCCCAAATGACTTGTTGTTAATCTTATCATAAGATATAATTGACATTGTTAAAAGATACAGAAACCTACTAAGTAATAGGGTCAGATTATCATCAAGTGTTGATTTTAAAGTGTTTTAAGGAGGCTATCATGATAGGTTTTGTTGTGGACTTTAGATCGAATGGTGTACCAAAGTATATTCAACTCTATGATTATATAAAGAAAGAAATAGAAGCGGGCAATCTTAAGAATGGTGAAAAACTGCCTTCTGTTCGAACGATTTCGCTTATGCTCAGTATCAGTAAAGCAACAGTAGAGAACGCATACAACCAGCTTTTAGTTGAGGGTTATATTGAAAGTAAAGTAAAAAGTGGCTACTATATTTTAGGATTTGATGTGAATGAACTCGGGCATTTTAAAAGGACATCAAGTAGTCCAGATCGCCTGGAAGTCATCCATGAAAAAGAAAAACCATTTAACACGGATGGTACGGAGGAAAGCGCCTTTAATTTTACAGAATGGAAAAAGGCCATCAACCGCGTTTTGGAATATGAAAAGAAAGCGCTTCTCAGTTATGGTGATGCAAAGGGCGAATATGCGCTCAGACGTGAGATTGCAAGCTTTGTACATCAATCTAGGGGCGGAGTTTGCAAGCCTGAGCAAGTGGTTATTGGGGCGGGTATACAGTATCTATTTGGACTGATCGCATCGACGTTTAAAAGTGAATACAGCAGCATCGCTTTTGAGTACCCAGGTTTTTCGAAAGGGATGTATATCTTCGAAGATTATGGTTATAAGATGGTAAAAATACCTCTAGAAAAAGACGGCATTGATATGAAGACGCTTGAGGCATCTCAAGCAAATATCGTTTATGTCTCTCCCTCCCATCAGTACCCGACGGGCAATGTAATGGCCATAAAAAAGAGACTTCAGCTGCTGGATTGGGCAAAAAAAAATAACGCTTATATTATAGAAGATGATTATGACAGCTTACTTAGATATGAAGGCTATCCAGTACCAGCTTTACAGGGTTTAAATGAAGGCGAAAATGTCATTTATGTCGGCTCATTTTCAAAGCTTCTCATACCGGCGCTGCGTATCAGTTTTATGATACTACCTGTATCTCTGATGGCAAAATTTGAAGCGATTTTACCGCGTTACTCACAGTCAGTTTCTAAAATAGAACAACTGGCACTTGAGAATTTTATGAGTGAAGGGGCATTTGAACGTCACATAAGGCGCATTAAAAAGATTTATGGTCGTAAAAATGCATTGTTGATCGAGGCTTTTAAACGCAATGAATCGCCACTTGTGTCACTCATAGGCAAAGGTTCAGGGCTACACGTTACGCTGTCTTTTGATACATGTGTATCCATTAAAAGAGTGATCAGCGATTGTCTATCAATGGGTATCGTGCTCGAAGAAATTGCAGGCTACAAGCAAGGCAATATTGTCGTGTTCTCCTATAGTGGCGTACCAGATAAAGAGATGGAAAAAGTCGTTTCAAAGATTATAAAAATAGCAAAAGAGAATGTTCAAATCTAACGGAAAAGGCATGATAAATTATCAATAGGATATATTAGTCATATGAAATATAATCTAAAAAAATAAGATTGCCATCCTATCAGGTGTGATAAGGAGGCAATCTTTTTATTATGATTTCGGTGTTATGTCTATAGTTGTGATTTATTAATATTATTTTTATTAAGCTTCTTTGCCGAAATGTGCGACGATAGCGTTTAAGATGATACCGACTATGGCTGCAAGGCTAAGACCTGAAAGTGAAATGACTGTTCCTGGAACTGGGATCGCTAGGCTTAATGATGGTACATAAGATGGTGCCAATCCAATGATGAGGATAGCTGCCATGATCACGATGTTTTGAACATTCATTTTAACGTGGTTGTCTCTGATGTTTTTAACACCGATAAAGGCAATCATCGTGAACAACATGAGGCTGATGCCGCCCATTACTGCTACTGGAATGGATGATAATGTAGCGCCAAGTTTACCGACTAGACCGAGTATGATTGCAAACACTGCTGTTATTCTAAGGATAGCTGGGTTGTAATTTTTAGTCAGTGCAAGGACGCCAGTGTTTTCACCGTAAGTTGTGTTTGCAGGACCGCCGACAAACCCAGCAAACAAAGTTGCCAAACCGTCTCCAAGCAACGTTTTATTTAAACCTGGATCTTCGATAAAGTTTTTACCAACAACTGCGCCGTTCGTCGTTATATCGCCTACGTGTTCCATGAATACTGCAAGGACAACTGGTGCGATGACGATGATCGCTTCGATAGAAAACTTAGGTAATGTGAATGCTGGTACTGCAAGGAAGGCTGCACTTTGAATACCGGATACATCAAGGACGCCCATGAATGAAGATGCGATGTAGCCTGCGATTACACCTGCAAGAATCGAAAGTTGACGGACAAAGCCTTTGCCTAGGAAGTTGATGACAAGAGCCGTGCCAAGCGTGATACCTGCGAGGATAAAGTGTGCTGATGCCATACCGTAAGCAACTGGTACAAGATTGAGGCCGATGACGATAATCATAGGACCGACGACGCGTGATGGCAAGTATTTTTTGATGGTCGTTACGCCAACTGCTTTAACTAAGAAAGAGAAGAGGACATAAAGAAATCCCGCAACGACTATACCACCTTGAGCATATGTCAAATCGCCGGAATACATATCTTTTACTTGAATAACGAGTGGAATGAACGCAAATGATGAACCAAGAAATACAGGTACCTTATAGTTTGTACAGAAGTGAAAAATTAAAGTACCGATGCCAGCGGTAAAAAGTGCCACCGATGGGTTGAAACCTGTTAGTATTGGAACAAGTACTGTAGCACCGAACATAGCTATGAGATGTTGTAAGCCAAGTACGTAACTTTTAGGATCTTTCATTGTTGAAACTTTTAAAACTGCACTATTTGTAGACATAAAAAAACCTCCCCTTTTTCTTCGTTTGTAGGAGAAGATCGCAATCTTCTCTTCTTAGCCTCACAGGACCAAATTAAAAAGCTTTATATAATTCTTAAAGATGATACCACATTCTAAATTCAAAAGCAACGCAATTTTTGTAAACACTTTTTTCATTTTATCGATCCTGGGTTCATGATATGATAGTTTAGGAAATAACAATTAATGGACAAACTACTGTTAGACAATGGAGGCCATTTGTGGGACAAATATACGAAAAAAAATATGCGTTAAACTATTTTGACTTTGATAAAAACTATAAATTAAAACCGACGACGTTGATGAATTTCCTTCAAGATATTTCCACGTTACACTTTGGTGTACGTACGACACATCTTTCAGAGAGTGAACTTCCAGGACTTTGGGTGATTGTAGAATGGCAGGTGGACTTGTTTGAGATGCCCGCCACAGTTATGGACTTAACAGTTAAGACGGAGCCCAACTATTTTAGAAAATTTATCGCCTATAGACGCTATGAAATTGCTGACGACAAAGGCATGCAGCTGGGACAAGCGATTAGCAAATGGGCTTATATCGATCCGACGACAAGAAAGCAGATCAACATCCCAAAACTATTGAACGATGTGTTCGAAGTGGACGAGAATTGCGAAAAACCTGGAAAAATTGAATTTGAAGAGATGCAAGGTGCAACTTTAGATGAAATGACAAGAAAAAGCGTTTATTCAGACATCGATGTCAATCACCATGTCAACAATGTCACGTACATCAAATGGGCGATAGATGCGCTTGGAAGCGAGCTGCTTGACCAATATAGACTGAAGACTTTGAAAGTGTCCTTTAAGCGCGAAGTATTTGAAGGAGAAGAAGTTGTCGTTAGCACAGAAGTAAAAGAGACCGCACAGAGTGCAGTCTCAAAACATCAAATATTATCTTCGGATAAAACGGTTTGTGTCGTAGTCCAGATTGATTGGAAAAAGTTAGACTAAGCGCTTAGCCCATTTGTTGGACATGATACGCGGAAGACCTAAAATCATCTTGGCAATCTCTTCTATGTTGACGAGTGCTACAACTAGATACACGGGCAAGTCAAGGACAAAAGCGCCTATCAGAGCCAAAGGAACGCCAATTAACCAAACACAGGAAATTTCAAGCAACATGGAGAACATCGTATCACCACCGCTTCTTAGTGTGCCTATGATGATGATTGTGTTATAGAATTTGAATGCCATAAAGAACGCTAGTATTTTCAGTGTTTTTATAGTAATTTCATAGGACGCTGGCGACAACTTGTAGAGAGCCGTTACAATAAGCGGCGCAGTTAAAACAATGAGGCATCCAACGACTATGCCAAGTATGATACTCAGCGCTAAAAACTTTTTATTGTATTCGATGGCTTTATTGATCTCACCAGCGCCTAAAGTATTGCCAAGCATGACAGATGACGCGTTGCCTAGACCGAAACCGACAACCATAAATATGCTGTTTACGGTATTTGTTATCATGACAGCAGCGACAGCTTCTGTTCCAATTCGAGCATATACCAGCGCGTAAGCGGTCATGCCAAGTGACCAGAAACTCTCGTTTAATATAACGGGAAGTGCCGTCTTAGCAATTAATTTGACCAATGTCAGTTTAATTGTAAAGAAGTCTTTGATCGTTACTGCAAGTACTGGAATTGACTTATACACACCGCTAAAAATAATGACCATTTCGATAACACGCGCAATAACTGTTGCGATGGCAGCGCCTTCAATCCCCAAAGCTGGGAAACCAAATTTTCCAAATATAAGTACATAGTTGAGTCCTGTATTGATCAAGAGAGAGATAATACTTGCCTTCATGGCAAGCTTTGGATGCCCGACGCTTCGTGATGAAAAGCCAAAGGCGAAATTTACAGCTGTAATCATGTAACTTAAACTAACAATCCGCATGTAATTAGCGCCTAATACGACAACTGAAGCGTCCTTTGACATCAAACCAAGAACTTGAAGTGGGAAGAAAAATCCTATGATGAAAAATAGTGCTGAAACAGATAATGCGAATATGAGACCAATGGACATGACCGATTTTATTTTATCGGTTTCTTTTTTTCCCCAATATTGAGCGATATAGATGCTTATACCACTATTGCCGCCAAATAGGATTAGAGTCATAACAAAAAATACTTGATTGGCGAGACCTGCAGCTGCGATATACGTTTCTCCCAGTTGGCCAACCATGACATTGTCTACGAGATTTAATGAAGATGAAATCAAATTTTGAATGACAATTGGGATCGATATTGTAATGAGCAATTTATAAAAATCTAGATTTTTTTTGTAACCAAGCGATACCATATGTCCTCCAAAGATGTGTTGTATGTGGATTACTTGATTAACTGCTTAACTTCATCCACAGATAGTACTTTACCCACGGATTTGACGGTTTCATCAATCACGAGTGCAGGTGTTTGCATGACGCCGAACGCCATGATTTGTTTGAAATCTTCAATTTTTTCAACGCTAGCATCAATGCCAAGTGACTGAACAGCTTCTTTAACGTGTGCTTCAAGCTTTTTACATTTGTCACAACCAGAACCTAAAACTTTAATAATCATACGTGCCTCCTTATAAGGTTAATCTATTTTATCAAAAATAACTGTGAAAAGGAATTATAAGAACAAATAACCAAATGCGTTAAAACTATAGCCAATAATGAGTATGCCCACTGTGACAATGCCAACAAATACAATGAGCAGCTTGGTTTTGACAACTTTCTTAAGCATGACGAGTGATGGCAATGAAAGGGCTGTCACGGCCATCATAAATGACAGCGCCGTTCCTATACCAACGCCTTTTGAAACAAGGGCTTCAGCAATAGGCAAGGTACCGAAAATATCTGCATACATAGGAATGCCAACTAAAGTCGCTAAAAGGACTGAGTACCACTTGTCTTGACCTAAAACTGCGGATATGACCGATTCAGGAATCCAGTTGTGGATTGCAGCGCCAATAGCAACGCCGATTAAAATGTAAAGCCAGACCTTTCGAACGATATCTTTGACTTGATCTTTAGCGAATTGCAAACGATCTTTAGTCGTCAACTTATCGGGAACGACGTCAAGTACTGCGTTGCCAAAAACGAAGGATTCAACGTATTTTTCCATCTTTGCTTTGCTGATAATCGTACCTGATACCACTGCGAGAATCAATCCTACAATGACATAAGCGATGGCAATCTTCCAGTTAAAGATGCTTGCAAGCAACAACACGGATGCAAGATCGACGAGTGGCGATGAGATAAGGAATGAAAAGGTGACACCAATAGGCAATCCAGCACTCGTAAAACCGATAAACAAAGGGATGGATGAGCACGAACAAAAAGGTGTGATCGTACCTAACAAGGCTCCAAATATATTGGCACTGATTCCAGTGAATCTTCCAAGAATTTTGCGTGTCCTCTCAGGTGGAAAAAAGCTCTGAATGTAGGATATGGAAAAAATTAGAGCAGAGAGTAGTATAAAAATCTTGATGACATCGTAGATGAAAAAGTGAAGGCTGCCTCCAAGCTTCGATTCAATATCTAGACCGACGATCGTCTCGATGAACCATTTAACACATTGACTGAGCCATTCCATTTTAAGTATTTGATTATTTAACCATTCAAGTATGAACATTTTTTACTCCTATCTGTATTCTTATCTATATTCTTATCTATATTCTTATCTATATTCTTATCTATGCGCTTAACTTATGTCTTTCCTATATTTATGTTTGTTACTGTTGTAGATAAGTACTTGTCCTTATTTACGAGTTTGCTACGATCAATACTAAGGACTGGATATTTTTCAACATCCGTAAAAATGCCTTTAATTGTGTTAATTAATAGTGATTGCTCTTTATTGAGAGCATAAAATACAAATTTATCCTTTCGCGTATCGACCACAAAATTCATATCGCGTAGTTTTGAGAGATTCTTGGAAATTTTGGGTTGAGAGGCACCTAAAATGCCACTAATCTGACAGACGCAAAGATCTTCTTGAAATAAAAGCATTAGAATTCTCAAACGTGTTTCATCAGACAGCGTTTTATAGATGTTCGTAAGTTGATTCATAAGAGACTCCTTAATAGTTGAATACACATATGCGCATATAGGTATATGACTTCTGTGTTTAGTTTATTCCCCATTAGTCCGATTGTCAAGATAGAGCCTGTCCGACCAAGTGAAATTTTGTTTCAGAAAATAATAGGATTAATTTTTGTAATAAGCTACAATAAAGATAATAAAACCTCTGCTGATATTAATTACAATTAAGGCGAAAGCCAATTTAGAGTGAGGGACATATGACTAAAAACAGATTGCTTATAATTGATGATGAAGTGCATATTTTAGAACTCCTGAGATACAATTTAGAAAGTAGCGGCTACGAAGTGGTTCAAGCGGAATCTGGTGAGGAAGCACTTGAAAAACTAAAAAAAGTAAAAGTGGATGGTGTGATTCTCGATTTGATGCTCCCAGGCATTGATGGCATTGAGGTACTGAGACAAATTAGACAGTCAGATCATATGCATTTACCCGTCATCATGTTGACGGCTAAAAATGAAGAAATCGATGCTGTCATTGGCCTTGAGATGGGCGCAGATGATTATATTGGGAAACCTTTTAGAACGCGCGAACTCATTTCTCGCGTAAAATCAGTATTACGGCGCGCGCAACTCAGAGAAGAGAGCTACAAGAATCATGAGGAAGTCGTAGAAAAAGGTCTATATGTCAACACGCAGTCCCATCAGATATTCAATGATGGTGTTGAGGTGTTCTTGACACTCAAAGAATTTGAGTTGCTAGAGAAACTCCTTAAATCGCCGGGACGTGTATTTACGCGCGACGAACTATTAGAATCCATTTGGGGTTACGATTATGTGGGCGAAACACGTACAGTAGATGTTCACATCAGACAACTGAGAAAAAAAGTCGAGCAAGATGATAAGAATCCTGAAAAAATTCTTACTGTAAGAGGCATTGGCTACAAATACAAATCATAATTCGGAGAGGTACATGAGAAAAAAAATAATTGCATCATATATTGCATTAACAGTAATTTTGACGATGTTATTTGCCTTCATCATGATGAACAGTGTACGGGACTCAATGACGATTCAGTTCAAGGAGCGTTTTGAAAATGAAGCATTATTGGTTAAAAACATTTTTATTAAAGCCTATACACTGGACTCTAATCTTGATTATGGTCAATTTGTAAACACACTGAATGCGGATAGTGAAACTCGTGTTACAATCGTCGATAAATTTGGCGTGGTTCTAGCAGATTCCATTGAAGATCCCAAAAACATGAACAACCATCTCAATAGAGATGAAATCAATCAAGTTGTAAAAACGGGCGAGATGGGTACGTCCATTCGCTATAGCAATACAGCGAAGGCAGACTTTTTATATGTTGCAGTTCCCGTGCAAATTGAAGAAAACTACTGGATCATTCGCGTTTCTCAACAGCTCGTGGCACTTCAACAGCTAAACATGAAAATTATCAATGTGGGCTTATTATTAATGATAGGTGCTGCAGCCATTGCACTTGTGATGTCCATTGTGATCTCCAAAAAAATAACAGATCCCATTGATTCTTTGACAATAGCTGCTAACGAAATAGCGGATGGTGCTTATGGCAGAAAGATTTATCTGACAGGAAATGATCAAATTGGTGCGCTAACAATAGCGTTCAATAAAATGAGTCAAAACCTTGGGACATCACTTGATGAGCTCAAACAACGAAACTTAGAACTTGAAGCGATTCTAAACAGTATGATCAATGGCATCATCGCCATCGATCAGAATAAAAACATCATACTCATCAATAAATTCTGTTTTGAAATATTGGATTTGCCTCAAGATTATGTCGTTGAAAATGAGTCTATGTATAAGATTATTCGAAATGAAGAAATTGCGGGATTAGTTGAACAAGCAATGACAGATGGCGTATCTCAAACGAGAGAGCTACCTTATGTGCACCTCGACAAAGTGTTGCGTATCTATGTGAATCCAATTTTATCATCTGAACGTGAAATTATGGGCAGTATCGTCGTAATTCAGGATATTACGCAAATCCGCAAGCTAGAACAGATGCGAAGTGATTTTGTCTCAAATGTATCACACGAACTCAAAACGCCATTAACCTCAATACGCGGGTTTGTAGATACCTTGAAAAGTGGTGCTATTAATCAACCAGAACAAGCGTTGAGATTCCTAGATATCATTGACATTGAGTCAGACAGACTCTATCGACTCATCAACGATATACTGTTACTCTCAGAGATTGAGAGTATGAATCAAGAACCTGAACAAACAGAACTTGATCTTGGAGATCTTGCAAATGAAGTATTCAGCATCCTACAACAAAAAGCGGATGCTAAAAACTTGCGTCTTGTCACTCAAGTTGAGGGCACCTATAAGCTGGTCGCCAACCGCGACCGTATTAAACAGATGTTCATCAATCTAGTGGACAACGCCATCAAGTATACTGAGCAAGGTGAAATTACCATTGAGCTTCAAAGACAAGGTGATTGGACGAGGTGCATCGTAAAGGATACTGGGATTGGCTTCTCAGAAATTCATAAGGAAAGATTGTTCGAACGGTTTTATCGTGCAGATAAAGGAAGAAGCAGAAATCAAGGTGGCACGGGACTTGGACTTTCTATCGTTAAACATATTGTCCTTCTATATAAAGGCAAAATTTCTGTTGAAAGCACACCAGGGGTGGGCAGTACTTTTGAAATCCTCTTGCCTAATAAGCAAAGTTGACGCTCAAAACAACTTAAAATTAGACTCAAACCATGTCGTGAATCACGTGACATGGTTTTTTTTGCGACTTTACATAGACTTAACATAAGGATTATTTGAACCTAACATTGACCTGTTAAATTAAGAGTGTAATTAATAACAGTATGTAAATACGAATTGAAAATATTAGGTATATGGAGGATTTGTTAAAAATGAAAAATTTTAAATTGATTGGTATCTTGATGCTTGTAGCTGTGATGATGTTCACGGTGACAGCATGTGGTCAAACAGATTCAGAAACGGAATCGACAGAAGCTACTGTGGCAGGTGAAACAACGGCAGCAACTGAAGCTGCAATGGAAATAGAAGGCGAAGTTATCGTCGATGGGTCTGGTACTGTTTATCCTCTTATGGCACATATCGCAGAAGAATATATGACAAGCGTTCAACCAAACGTGAGTGTACAAGTTGGTAGAGCAGGTTCAAGTGCAGGCTTCAAAAAATTCATTCCAGGTGAAACTGATTTTTCTGATGCATCAAGAATCATAAAAGATGAAGAAGTCGCTCAATTAGCTGAAAACGGCTTAGTTATGGGTGAGAATATCATCGAACTCAAACTCGCTTATGACGGTCTCACAATGGTCATCAATAAAGAGAATACTTGGGCAACAGAAATGACTCAAGAAGAGATCGTCAACATGTACCTCGCTGGTAAAATCAAAGAAAACGACGTTGTACTTTGGTCTGACATCAGAGCGGATTGGCCAGCTGAAGAAATCAAATTCTACGGTCCAAATGAAAACCATGGCACATACGAATTCTTTGCAGAAGTCATCTTAGGCAAAGAGCCAATGGTAACAACAGCTAACCTTCAACAAGAGTATTCAACACTTGTAGACTTAGTATCAAAAGATAAAAACGCCATTGCATTCTTCGGTTTTGGCTACTATGTCAACAACATGGACAAATTAACAGCAGTAAAAGTGGACTTTGGTAATGGTCCTGTAGCACCTGAACTTGCAACAATTGGCGAAGACCTTGAGTATGCTGGCTTTACAAGATTGGTTTACACTTACCTCAACGCAGATTATGCAAAAGAAAAACCAGCAGTATTAGACTTTGCTAAATATATCGTGTCTCCAGAAGGCGCTGCAAGATTAGCTGGAGAAAATGGTTTTGCACCACTACCAGAATCAGTTTATGCAGAGTATGCATCACAACTTGAATCATTGAAATAATCTAAAACCTTCTAAGTGCTTTAAGATAAGATGATAGCTATCGTCTTATCTTATCGCTATGTAAAAGATTAAATATGACTAGATAAGGAAATTGCATAATTCCAAATTGTATGATTCTCGTTTATCAAAACGGCTTGATTGTGCCATTGTCAAATTCGATAAACGGAATTTAACAACTTAAAAGGTAATTATGCAATTTCCATAGATAAAATATCAATAGATAAAATATCAATAGATAAAATATCAATAGATAAAATATCAATAGATAAAATATCAAGAAAGAGTGAATCTATGGAAAGAGAAACGAACGTAAGAGCACAAATACGCACAAATATAGGTAAGAGAAAGAACAACGTCGATAAGGTCATGCCGAGATTCTTTTTCTTGATGGCGAGCGTTTCAGTAGTAACAACACTTGGTATCGTATTGACCCTCATTACTGATGCCGCAAAGTTTTTTAAAGAGGTCTCGATTTTTGAGTTCTTCGGATCAAAACTCGCGCCACTTGCAGCAGAACCATCTTTTGGCATCTTACCATTGATTACGGGAACGGTGTTATCTTCACTAATAGCCATGCTAGTCGCAATCCCTGTAGGATTGACGGCGGCAATGTATATGAGTGAATTTGCAAGCGCTCGTGCAAGAAAAGTATTGAAACCAATTATGGAAGTATTAGCGGGTATACCGACAATCGTCTACGGCTTTTTTGCCTACTCAGTTGTCACACCTTTACTTATGAACATCATACCGACCCTTGAAGCTAAAAATGTCCTCAGTCCTGGTATTGTCATGGGTATTATGATTATCCCTATGGTTGCCTCATTGTCGGAAGATGCGATGAATTCTGTGCCAAATGCCATGAGAGAAGGCGCTTACGGTTTAGGTTCCACTAAACTTGAAGTGACGATAAAAGTCGTTCTACCTGCAGCGATATCTGGCATCATGGCATCGTTTGTCCTTGCGATTTCAAGGGCGATAGGTGAGACGATGATCGTGGCAATCGCTAGCGGTAGCTCAAAGAACTTGACGTTTGACATCACACAATCAATGCAGACTATGACGGGTTACATCGTCGAGTTCACCAGCGGTGACGCAGGCAGTGGCACGACAGGATACTACAGTTTATATGCTGTTGGTCTCTTGTTATTCGCCTTTACTTTTGTCATGAACATGCTGGCACATCACATCTCTAAGAAGTTTAGAGAGGAGTATTAATATGAATGCAGAACACGCGATCATTAAAATTGAAAACAAAAGAAGCAACATTGAAATAGATCACAAGAGAATCGAAAAGCGCGTCATGATCAACCGCATCGCAAAGTTTATCTTTTCTTTGTCTACGGTCTTTGCATTGCTCATTCTGGGCATCCTCTTATATAGAATTGTCGCTCAAAGTATCGGTTGGCTCGATTTTAAATTTCTTACGGGCAAGCTTTCAATTTTTCCTGAAAAAGCAGGCATATTTGGAGCAATCGTCGGCTCGCTGGGTCTTATGCTGATTGTCATCCCCGTCACATTGATCTTAGGGGTCTCGACAGCTATATATCTCGAGGAATATGCCACAAAAGGGAAGCTTCAAAACTTTATTAAAATCAATATTTCCAACTTGGCCAGTGTACCATCAGTCATCTTCGGTCTTTTGGGTTTATCATTATTCAGTCGAATCATGAACTTGGGCTCAAGTATGGTTGCAGGTGGATTGACACTTTCACTGCTCGTTCTGCCTATCGTCGTCGTATCAAGTCAAGAAGCACTTAAAGCGGTACCGGGATTCCTTAGGGAGGCTTCGTTTGCAATGGGTGCAAGCAAATGGACGACGATATGGAAAGTAGTGCTACCTGTTGCGATACCTGGCATTTTGACGGGTGCGATATTATCGATATCCAGAGCCATAGGTGAAACGGCACCACTCGTCGTTTTGGGCATCCCAGCACTAATTATGAAAGTACCAACGAGTCTCATGGATAACTTTACAGCGTTGCCAATACAGATTTACTATTGGACACTTGATACAGTATTGACGCCAGAGTATGCCAACTTAGCAGCAGCGACAATCATCGTTTTACTCGTCGTTCTGTTCTTGATGAATTCAATAGCAATAATCATTAGAAACAAGTCACAAAAAGGCTTTTAAAAGGAGGCATACAAAATTGGCAAATTCGATAGAAAAAATAGTTTATGATGTAAAGGACCTAAACCTTTGGTACGGTCAAGATCAAGCACTTAAAAACATCAACATTCAAATCGGTAAAAATGAAGTGACGGCGATCATTGGTCCATCTGGATGTGGCAAGTCTACCTTTATAAAGACATTGAATAGAATGATTGAAAATATCCCTAGTGTAAGAACAACGGGTGAGATACTTTATCATGGCACCAACATTTTCGACAAGACGATGCGCGTTGAAGAACTCCGTACACGTGTGGGCATGGTGTTTCAAAAGCCTAACCCGTTTCCAAAATCCATTTATGAAAATGTTCTCTACGGACCAAAGATTCACGGCATCAAAGACAAACATATCTTGCAAGAGGTACTTGAAACGAGCTTGAAGAGTGCGGCATTATGGGATGAAGTCAAAGATAGGCTACATGACAACGCTTATGGTTTGTCTGGTGGTCAACAACAAAGACTATGTATCGCTAGAGCACTTGCCGTTCAACCTGACGTTATCCTCATGGATGAACCTACATCGGCACTAGATCCTATTGCAACCGCGAAAATAGAAGAGCTTATCGACAGTTTAAAAGCAGATTACACGATCAATATCGTCACACACTCGATGCAACAAGCAGGCCGTATATCAGACAAAACAGCGTTCTTTCTCATGGGTGAACTCATTGAATTTGGAGCGACAGAGGCGATTTTTTCCAATCCGAAAGACAAGCGTACTGAGGATTATATTACAGGTAGATTCGGTTGATTTTACTTGCGAAATCATTTCATAATCATGTAAAATGGTGTAAATGTGTGAAATGTAGATTGAATTGAGGAGATAAACTATGAGAGCACCACTGGATAATGAGTTAAAAGCGATACACGTAGATATCATAAAGATGGGCACATTAATCGAAAAAACGATAGAAGAAACTATTAGCGCCTTGGTAAATCAAGATATTCAATTGGCAAAGAGCGTTGCTGAAGGCGATGATCGTTTCGACAAGATGGAACTTGATATTGAGAGCAAGTGTATTTCTGTCATTGCAACGCAACAACCGGTAGCAACGGATCTTCGGAAATTATTTTCCATTGTAAAAATTGTTACAGATCTTGAAAGAATAGCAGATCATTGCCAAGACATCTCTAAATTAACGCTGGACCTAGCGGGTCAAACGTATGTCAAACCGCTGATCGATATCCCAAAGATGGCAAAGCAAGTGAGAGAGATGGTCAAGATGACAATTGATTGTTACATCGATCAAGATGTGGCAAAAAGTAAGGTCGTCTGTGCAAATGATGATATCGTCGACGATTACTTCAAAACGATATTTAACGACCTTCAAGTTGTGATGAAAGATAAGCCTGAGGCCATCAAACAATGTATGGATTTCTTGATGATCGCTAAGTATCTCGAGCGTATGGCAGATCATGCTACAAACGTTGCTGAATGGGTCATCTACAGTGTAGAAGGCACACATTTCGCCGGAAATGCATAACAGAAGGATAACATGAGACTACAGACCTAATAGGTCTGTATTTTTTTTGTAATAATTTAGGGGAGCTATGTTATAATAATAGTAAGACTTTAATCGAGTGAGGCTGACAGAATGAGCATTTATTTAGATAACGGTGCAACATCCTTTCCAAAGCCTTTAACCGTTCAGCAGGCGATATTAAGTGCCCTGACAGATTATAAAGGCAGTATGGGAAGAAGCAATGCCACAGAAATACACACACTTGAACGCCTCGTATATGATACGAGACTTCATATAGCGAAACTTTTCAATTTTTCAAACCCAGATCATGTCGTGTTTACAAAGAACATCACGGAGAGTCTCAATTTATTCCTATTTGGTTTTTTAAAGCAAGACGATCACGTTCTTATGAGTGCGCTGGAGCATAATGCTGTGGCAAGACCTTTAGAAGCGCTCAAAGCCCTCAGAAAAATAAAAGTGACGATCATACCATGTGATTCAAATGGACAAATGGATCTCATAGTACTTGAGAAGGCACTTTCATCAAAGCCTGCGCTCGTCATCATCAATCACGCATCAAATGTAAGTGGGGACATTCAAGATCTGACGGGTATCGGTAGACTCACACATCAGTATGGCATACCATTACTCTTAGACGCTGCACAAACAGCAGGTGTCGTACCAATTGACATGCAAGAACAGTTTATCGACATACTGACATTTACTGGTCATAAGGCACTATATGGTCCACAGGGTATTGGTGGCATTCTCATGTCACCAAAGATTGCACAGGGCGTTACACCATTTATATATGGTGGCACAGGTAGCCTTTCTGAACAGTTGACGCAACCGAGCATCATGCCCGACAAATTCGAATCCGGCACGCCTAACAGCTTAGGCATACTTGGGTTAAAAGCGGGCATAGAGTTTATACAAGACTATGGTATCAAGGCAATTCATAAAAAAGAAACTGAGTTGATTGAAAAGCTACAATGTTTTATTGAAAGTGTACCTAGCATCCAGATCATTGGTAATCCTGACGCACGTAATCGCGTAGGTATTTTGGCAGTGAACTTTACCAACAAGGACAATGCTGTCGTAGCTCACGAACTTGCGAAGAAACACGACATCATAACGCGCGTTGGTATGCAGTGCGCTCCAATGGCGCATCACTCTTATGGTACTTTTCCACATGGTACAATAAGATTTAGCACCTCTGTATTCACAACAAACGAAGAAATCGAACAAACAATTCTAGCCTTAAAAAAGATAATAGAAGCATAATTCTTTATTCCAGGTGGGTGACTATGGCGCTGAATAATCTGAATATGAGGTTGTCAGAAGAGCTTGAAGAAGCATATGATATTATAAATAAAACAAATTTGGTGATTTTCAAATGGACGTTATCAGAAGATGTACCCACCGACTATGTTTCGGACAACATCAAATTGTTTGGGTATACACCTGAAGACTTTTACGTAGGGGCGCTCAAGGATTATTGGGAGTTTGTTTTTATGGAAGATAGAGATCGGGTAAAAACCGAGCTTTATTGGGCGCGGGAACATGGTAGAAAAAATTATAAAAATCAATATCGCGTCATCTGTAAAAATGGTGAGGTCAAATGGGTTGAAGAATGGGTGATACACGAACGCGATGATCAAGGTAAGCTCATTCATGAGAAGGGAATTATTAGAGACATAACGGAAAGTGTCATCATTTCTGAAAAGTTGAGGGAAAGTGAATCGCGTTATAAAGAATTGTTCGACAACGCATCAGCACTTATTTGGACGTTCAAAGAGGATGGCCAACTGACAAGCTATAACAAGTCGTTTGCTGAGATGATGGGGATTAATTTTAACAACTCAGGTCATTCGATTGAACGTTTTCTTTCAAAAACAACGATGACAAAAATGGACAATCAAAGTGTGTTTGCCTATTTTCTAGAACATATTAACACACGCATCGAAATTGAGATGATCAATCAGGCCGGCGCTACAGTTGCAATAGAACTTCACACGCGTATCGTCTACAAAAACGATCAAATCGATGAGCTTCAAGCTGTGGGCAATGACGTTACTGATAAAAAATTGGCTGAGGCAAAGATCAAATTCTTAACGGAACACGACACGCTTACTGGTCTACATAACCGTTTATTTTTTGATAGACAATTGAGCAGGCTGGAAAATGAAGATGTGCACAATCTAAGCATTATCATTGGCGACATCAATGGCCTCAAAATGGTCAACGACGCCTTTGGACATAAAATGGGCGATCAAATGCTCATCGAAGTATCGAAAGTATTAATGGCCATCTTTGATAAAGAAGGCGATGTCATATCGCGATTAAGCGGTGACGAATTTGCTATAATCACCCAAACGAGAAACATACCTGCAAAGATTGACGCGATACAAAGCGCTTGTCAGAAGCTCGTTCAGTTTCCATTTGTCGTGGACATCTCGCTAGGTTATTCTATTCGTAAAAAAATGACTCAAAGTCTCGACAGCATATTTAGAGAAGCGGATCATCAGATGTACCGTAACAAATTGAGGCGAACAAAAAAGATTAAAATGAACATGATCGAGTCACTAAAAGCTCAATTAGAAGCAAAATCCATTGAAACAATCATGCATTCTGAACGAATGACCGAACTTGCAGAAAAAATGGGCAAGTTTTTAAATCTGAATATCGCAGTCATCGAAGAATTGATGTTGGCGACATCTATGCACGATATTGGGATGGTTTCAGTAGACAAAAGCATCGTTATGAAAACGGGCAAGTTGTCACAAGAAGAATTTAAAGAAATCATGAAACATTCTGAGATAGGGTATCATTTACTTGTCGCCACACCGAGTTTAGCGGGTATAGGTGAATATGTACTCGCACATCACGAAAACTTTGATGGTTCTGGATATCCACAAGGATTAAAGGGATTGGAAATCCCATTATTATCGCGAATTATAGCTGTGATTGACAGTTATGAGGCGATGACGCATGACAGACCATACCGAAAGGCACTAAGTCATGAGGCAGCTGTACATGATTTGATGGCACAGTCTGGGAAAAAATACGATCCTAATTTAGTCATAGCTTTTATAAATTGTATGAAAGATCAATAAAACTGTGCTTTACAGCCGTTTGAAAGGAGGACGACTATGGAAAGAAGGCGTGAGAAACGGTTAAGCCAATTGGGAATGATTGAGTCGTTTAACTTTCATTCCTCGCAACACAATGTCGTGATCAATGCACCGGTGGAAATATCCTTGATAGATATGTCTGCGGGCGGTCTTGGTATCAAATCAAATGTCGAACTCGAGAATGATACGACGATCAGCATCAATATTGAAGTCGATGATATGAATTACGTCGTCATCGGACGCGTGGTTTGGTGCAAACAGGAAGGCAATCTTTACAATTGTGGTTTAAAATTGATCTATATCCCTTCAGAGCTAAGAGATTACCTTGAAGGCAATGAGGATCAGACAAAATATATCAATTAAGGAAAATCGCAAAAGGTGGAGGGACTATGCTAAGAGAAGAAATCGAAGAACGGTACTTATGGGATTTAAGTGATCTCTTTGAAAATGATGATGCTTGGGAACTTGAGTTCTCAAACGTGAAAACACTTGCAGAACAATATAAAGCCTTTAAAGGCAAGCTCACGGAAAGCTCAGAAACCTTGTTGGCTGCTATTCAGTTACAGGAAACTCTTTCAAAAAGTCTAACAAATGTCGTCACTTATGCGAGGCTCAAACAAGATGAAAATACAAAATTGTCGACGTATCAAGCATTGGTGGCACGTTCTGAAAGCCTTATGACTGAAGTCGGCGAGATCATGTCGTTTGCAGTGCCTGAGATTCTCACACTTGATTATGATACTTTTTCGAAGCTCTTGGATCATCCTGAGTTAAAGGGTTATACAAAGCACTTTCAAAACTTGTTTAGAGGTAAGCCACATACATTGACAGAAGAAATTGAAGGCATATTGGCACAGACAGAAGAACTGGCTGGTGTTCCAAGTAACGCTTATGGCATGCTTTTAAATGCTGACATGACATTTGAGGATGCGATAGACAGTACAGGCGAGCCGCACAAGTTGACCAATGGCAGTTATGTTTCAATACTCATGAATGAAGACCGCGTTCTTAGAGAAGATGCGTTTCAAAAATTTTACAAAGTATATGGCGCGCATATCAATACGATTGCGTCGCTCATGCAGAGTGAAGTTAAGAAAAACGTATTTTATAGTCGCGTGAGAAAGCATGCCTCATCAAGAGAAGCGGCTTTATTTGAAAACAATATACCCGTTTCAGTACCCGATAAGTTGATTGAAGCAGTCAATGCAAATCTTGAAACATTTTATAAATACATGAGACTGAGAAAACGCGTACTTGGCGTCGAAGCGCTTCATTTATATGACATCTATACGCCAATCATCTCTAAAGTCGATTTCAAAATTGAGTACGATGAAGCGAAAGAAATTGTGACTAATGCCTTGTCAGTTCTCGGAGATGCCTATCAAAATGACATAAAAGCCGCTTTTTCGGAGCGTTGGATCGACGTATTTGAGACAGAAGGCAAACGAAGCGGCGCGTATTCTTGGGGCACTTATGACTCAAAACCTTATGTCTTGCTCAATCATAAAAACAACCTCGATAGCATGTTCACACTTGCCCATGAACTCGGCCATTCCATGCACAGTCTCATGACACGTAAGGAGCAACCTTACGTCTATGGCAATTATTCAATCTTCGTCGCTGAAGTGGCATCGACTACAAATGAAGCGTTGCTTAACGATTATTTGCTTAAAACTGTGACGGATCCTGAAAAGAAGAAATACATTCTCAACCACTACTTGGAACAATTTAGAGGGACTATATTCAGACAGACGATGTTCGCCGAGTTTGAACGTGATATTCATGCACATGTTGAAGCAGGTGGTGCTCTAACGGCTGATTTTATGTGCACCCATTATTTAAATCTCAATAAAAAATATTTTGGCCCGGATGTCATCATTGACGATTCAATCAAATACGAATGGGCAAGAATACCGCATATGTACTACAATTTCTATGTGTACCAATATGCAACTGGCTTTTCTGCAGCGATTTCATTGGCAGATCAAATTTTAAAAGAGGGTAAACCTGCACTTGATCGCTATTTAGGATTCCTATCAAGTGGGTCAAAAGATTATCCGATAGCCATCTTACGTGAAGCGGGTGCTGATATGGAGACTGAAATGCCTGTCATGAATGCTTTGTCAGTATTCAAATCAGTGGTGGATGAACTCGACGCTTTGCTCTAGAATTTGATGTATGCTTAAAAGGAGCTAATCATGCAATCAGACCCCACAAAGACTGAAAAACCCAAATTGCGGATGCCTACTTCTGTGATTGTAAAAGCTGGTTTTTTGGCGACTGTAAGTATTGTTCTTACTCGATTTTTGTCGATTATGTTATTATTGGGCGGACTGCCAGCTCTGCGTGTCGGATTTGGCAACATTCCCATCATCATGTCAGGGATGATGTTTGGCCCTGTTGTAGGCGGGTTAACTGGTGTTGTAGCGGATGTGATCGGCTATTTGATCAATCCAATGGGCGGTACTTTTTTCCCCGGATTTACAGTATCAGCGGCTTTGTACGGCATCATTTCAGGGATTCTATTCAAGAAAATAAAGATTCAAAATAGCAAACTCAACTTCAATTTCATCAATGCAATCGTTATGATTGCATTTGGCGTTGGGCTATATGTTTTGATGCTCAGCACGGATGTGCTCACATTTGATAATGGTAGACCGATATACAACGATGCGGATGCCTTGCCACTGATTATCCTCATGGTACTTGTGACTGCGTTGTTTGTGACCATACCATTTGCGATTTCGTACAAATTTAGAAACAGAGAACAAAAGATACACTTTGACAAGATTGCCTTTGTCGTGAGCCTCACGTATGTCATCAATGCGCTCTTGCTCAATACACTGTGGCTGTCCATTCTATTTGATCAAGGGTTTATCGCTTTTTTACCAGGGCGGATCATAGCGGCTGTCGTGACGATACCACTATATACCTTAATCCTCTTTACACTGGGGCGATTTATAGATCTTATAGAACAATAAATTGGATTTCGTAATAAATTCAAAGATTAGGTGGACATTTCCACCTAATTTTTTTTTATAAATATGGTATAATAAACTTTGAATAGTGAGGGCCATATGACGAAAAAGAATATAAAAGAAGTGATCGATATCCTTGAAAGGCTCTATCCAGACGCTCAGGCGGAACTCGATTTCAAGTCGCCTTTTGAACTGCTGATCGCCGTAATTTTAAGCGCACAATGTACTGACGTACGCGTCAATCAGGTGACGAAAGTTCTGTTTGAAAAAGCGGGTGATGCTTATGCACTCTCAGCGTTACCTTTGGAAGAGATCGAAGCGATCATAAAACCATGTGGTTTATATAAAACTAAGGCAAAAAATATCAAAACGACTTCTACGATGTTGGTGGATGACTACCAAGGCAATGTACCAAGCAAGCATGAGCAGCTCACAAAACTCCCTGGAGTTGGTAGAAAGACAGCCAATGTCGTCGTGAGCAATGCGTTCGACACACCTGCTATCGCAGTAGATACACATGTTTTCAGAGTATCGAATCGCATTGGACTTGCCAATGCAAAAACAGTAGAAGAGACAGAAGAGCAATTGATGAAGGGCATCGATCGAGCTATGTGGACCAAAGCCCATCATATGATCATATTTCACGGCAGACGCGTCTGCAAGGCACGAAGCCCACTTTGTGGGATCTGTGACATCAAGGCGTACTGTAAGTATTACAAAAAACATCCTCAGGAGTCGAAATGATGCGTTTAAACCAACTCAATCCCATGCCTAAAAACTTAATGTTTTCTCTTGATATTGGCACGCGAAGTGTCGTTGGCATATTGTCAAAAAAAGAAGGCAAGAAATATATTGTTCTCGACCATGAAGTGATGGAACACCCTGATCGCGCCATGTTTGATGGACAAATTCACGATATCGCAAAAGTCACTGAGGTCGTCAAAGCCGTCGTTGACAATTTGGAAGCGCGTCATGGCTTCAAACTTGAACAAGCGGCTATTGCAGCTGCAGGTCGATCGCTTAAGACGGAGCGTGCGCTATTTGAACTTGAAATCGACGTGACGAAAGAAATTGACAAGGCGATAACAGACAGTATCGAGATGCAGGCGATACAACTGGCACAGAAGAAGCTGTCAGAACTTCAGGACCTTCATACGAGTTATTATTGCGTCGGCTATAGCGTCATCAATTATTATTTAGATAAAAATATGATTCTCAATCCCATCGGGCATCGAGGCGTAAAACTGAGTACGGATATCATCGCCACATTTTTACCCCATATCGTCGTAGACAGTCTCTATTCTGTCGTTCATAAGGCGGGACTCGAAGTCATGAACTTGACGCTTGAGCCAATCGCATCAATTAACGTAGCCATACCAAATAATTTGCGTCTCTTAAACCTCGCACTTGTGGATGTAGGCGCTGGCACATCAGATATTGCCATATCAAGGGATGGTTCGGTAGTCTCTTATGGCATGGTGGCTCAAGCTGGAGATGAGATCACAGAGAAAATCGCACAAACCTATCTGCTTGATTTTAATCATGCAGAAAAATTGAAAGTGGGCTTATGTACCAATGAAACAAATGCCTTTACGGATGTAATCGGCATGTCGCATACGCTTTCTACAGATGAGATTATGGAACAGGTCAATCCGGTGGTCATGGCGATTACGAAAGAAATTGCCGACAATATCCTTCAGCTCAATAAAAAACCGCCAAGTGCAGTATTTTGCATCGGTGGTGGCGCACAAATACCAGGATTTACAAAGTACTTGGCTGAGGCTTTGTCCTTGGCTCCAGAACGCGTCGTCATCAAACGCGTGGAAAATTTGGATATGGTTTCATTTGAATGCGACGTCTTGACTGGTCCTGAGTTTATTACACCTATCGGTATTGGCGTCACGGCATTTGAGGAACGCGATCAAGACTTCATTCAGGTCAATGTCAATGAAACAGCGATCAGGTTATTTAACTCCAAACCCCTTCAAGTTTCTGATGCTTTAATTTTGACTGGGTATAATGCACGCAGCTTGATTTCAGAACGCGGCGATAGCTTTAGCGTTCAGGTGGATGGTGAATTGCGTGAAATTAAAGGCGATTACGGCGAGCCTGCACAGATCTATATCAATGGCGCTACAGCGCATCTAGATACGAGGATCAACCACAAGGATTTGATCACGGTTGTCCCTGCACAAAAGGGCAAACCGAGAAAAATCACATTAAAAGATCTCATCAAACTGGATGGCAAGATTACGCTTAACGGGCAAGCCATCACAGTCATTGAATTTGTTAGTGTGAACGGTGTCAACCGCACGGGTGACTACATGCTCATCGATGGAGATATCATAGTGACGCGTGGCATAAAAACCGTTAAACAGCTTGCAGAAGCGGTCGAACTCGACCTTTCCAGTTACGCGATATTCATCGGTGACACTAGGTTGGAACCTGCGGACGCAGTGAAAGTGGGTTCGCATTATCATTATAAAAAATACGAAGCACCAATCCGTACAGAAATAGACCGACTCAATCAGGCGCCAAGTGATGCTGCAAATGATGGCGTTTATGGGGACAAACGCGAACTGAGCGTTTCAGTCAATGGTGAACATGTCTTGATGCCAATTACGAAAAGCGAGATGGTCTTTGTGGACATCTTTGATCACATCGCATTTGATTTGACAAAGCCACAGGGCATTTTGGTGCTAAAACTGAACGGCTCTAGAGCCAATTATACAGATATTTTAAATGAAGGGGATGCGATAGACATCTATTGGAACAATTAATGGAACCTAATTTGAGCATGTTATTCGATCGGCAATATACGTGTCCGATCTGTGAAAATAATTTCACGTCCAAGCAAGTTAAGACATCAGCAATAAGAGCCAAAGAGCGAAGGAAGGATTTTCACACGTTGTTCTCTGGTGAAAACCCAACATTTTATGGTGTCATATGTTGTCCAGAATGCGGGTATGCAAAATTTGAAAACGACTTTAAAAAAGAAGCGTCGGTAAAATGTAAAGAGACGATTAAGAACACCGTTTCCAAGAGCTGGAAAACGCAAGATTTTACTCAAGAGAGGGATTTAAGTGCCGCAATCCGAGTACACATGATCGCCCTTGTCAACTATACGGTCTTAAAGGAAAAACAAGCCATTATCGGAAAGCTTTTACTTAGACTTGCATGGTTCAACGATGAGCTTGGCAACGAGAGTGAAACGAATCGATATGTGACACTTGCCCTTGAGGCTTTTATCAAAAGCTACGAACAAGAGAAGCATGAAGATGCAGAAGAAAAAGAACTCGAGATCATCTATCTCATCGGAGAATTGAACCGCCAAATGGGCAATTTCAAAGAATCCGTAAGATGGTTCGATATGGTCGTCAGACACGAGTTCGCCTACAAAAATCGACTCATTAAAAATTATGCAAAAGAACAGTGGGCTTTAGCTGCAGAGCAGCATAGCATGAGCAAGGAAGCAAGTCACAAAGGAGAGTAAAATGACGATTTATTTAATTAGACATGGTGAGACAACTGCAAATGTTGAAAAGCGGTTTGCTGGAATCAGCGATGTCGAGCTTACAGAAAAAGGTGTGGGTCAAGCGGTTCTTGCAGGTGAAAAGCTGAAAGAGCTGGCGTTTGATGCCATTTACAGTTCCACGTTAAAACGAGCACATGAGACCGCTAAAATCATAGCAAAGCACCAAACGGCTGAAGTTGTCGCACTCGATACGCTCAAAGAAATGAATTTCGGCATATGGGAAGACAAAAAATTATCTGAGATCAAATCGGAAGATGGTGCCCTATTGAACCAGTGGTTTGTTGACTTTGAGACTTTTGTAGTACCAGAAGGCGAGAGTGTTAAAGAAATGTTTGAACGCGTTACAACGGCGTATAAGACTATTATAGAGCCATATTCATTGGATTCTGATACGAAGATCGCCATAGTCGCTCATGGTGGAGTGATCCAGTCTTTGCTGAGTTTTCTATGTTTTGGTGACAACACAGGCTATTGGAAATTTAGAATCGATAATTGCGGCGTCAACAAAGTTGAATATGTGATGGGTTATCCAGTAATTCAGGGCATTAATCAGTAAAAGTTTAGTTTCCTCCAGTTATTCATGTGAAAAAAGGTTACATGGTTTAAAAGAATTTATGGTATTATAGTGATAGAAATGATTCAAGTAAGGAGGAATATCGGTGAAGGTAGAATACATCAATTCATTTATAAAAGCATCTACTGAAGTATTAAACAATTTTGTTGCAGATAAATTCAGCGTCGGAAGACCTTATATAAGAACGAACCCATTTCCGACAAGAGAAATTGTCATCATATTAGGTATAACAGGCGATATTAAAGGTCAAGCCGTATTCAGCCTTACTGAGGATATGGCAAAAAAGATTGCCTCAGGGATGATGATGGGTATGCCAGTCGATGAAATTGATGAAATGGCGAAGAGCGCACTTTCGGAACTCGGGAATATGATTATGGGCAATTCCGCGACATTGTTATTCAATGCAGGTGCAAAAATCGATATTACACCCCCTTCACTCGTAAAGGGAACAGCTATAGAGATTTCTTCAGCGGGTATGGAAACCATCTGTGTGCCACTTGTCTCTGAGCTTGGTGAAATTGAGTTCGATATCGGCATCAAAAAATAGAATTGGAGTAAATCATGGCAATCAACATCGTTTTATACCAGCCTGAAATCCCGCCAAATACAGGGAACATCGCAAGAAGCTGCGCGATAACAGGCACTAAATTGCATCTCATCAAGCCTTTGGGTTTTTCAATAGACGATAAACATTTGAAACGCGCTGGACTTGATTATTGGGCGTATCTCGACCTCGAAATCCACGAAGACGAGCACGCTTTTTTTGAGAAATATGGCAGCGAAAAATTGTACTTTGCAACGACAAAGGCAACGAAGTACTATGACGAATTTGCCTTTGAAGACAACTGTTTCATCGTCTTTGGACGCGAGACGTCCGGTTTACCAGCCTATGTTCATGAAAAATATAGTGAAACAAGGTTCAAGATTCCAATGAAAAAAAATGAACATCTTAGAAGTTTGAACCTATCCAATTCAGTCGCAATTATTTTATATGAAGCCTTGAGACAAAATCAGTTTTTTGATTTAAAATAGGGCGACTATTGAGACTGATTGACGCCAGTCATTGATTGACGCCAGTCATTGATTGACGATAGTCATTGAGTGTGACAGACACTACGTATAACAATGTGGTGTTTTTTATTGGAAATTTATAACAAAAGGTGGAAATATGACATTTACTGCGAAAGAATTTATAGCACTCTTGATGCCTTTATTAGGTGGTCTAGGACTTTTCCTTTACGGCATGACAGTCATGAGCGACGGTCTTGAGAAATCGGCTGGAGACAAACTGGAGAAATTAATAGAAAAACTTTCAGGCAATATTTTCAAAGGCGTTCTGATGGGCGCACTTGTTACGATGGTCATACAAAGTTCTTCTGCGACGACAGTCATGGTAGTCGGATTCGTCAATGCTGGCATTATGAATTTGACACAGGCTATAGGCATCATCATGGGTGCCAATATCGGTACGACGATCACCGCTCAACTCGTGTCTATTGACTTGACGGTTTTAGCTCCTGTAGCGATTGCCATAGGTGTTGGCTTTAAATTGTTTTCTAAGAGAAATAAATCAATCATCTTAGGTGAGATCATACTCGGTTTCGGTATATTATTTCTAGGTATGGAACTTATGAAAGACGCTTTAGCACCTTTGAAAGAATATAAAGGGTTTGAAACTATGATTAGTTCCATAGGTGCAGGAACATTATGGGGTATGATAAAAGGTTTTTTAATAGGACTCGTAGTAACAGGGATTGTTCAAAGCTCATCGGCTACTACAGGTATCATGGTCGCATTGGCTAGCACTGGTGCCTTGCCAATTGAGTCAGCCTATCCAATCTTACTCGGTACTAACGTTGGAACATGTGTGACGGCTCTGTTATCCTCAATTGGGGCAAATAGAACCGCTAAACGCGCTGCAGTTATGCACTTGCTATTCAATGTCATAGGAACGATCATCTTCTTTTTATTATTCTCCAAAATTACAATTAATCTCGTTACAGCGATGAGTGATGATGCGGCACGTCAACTCGCCAATGCGCATACGCTATTCAATGTCATAAATACGATTATTTTATTGCCATTTGCGGGACTCATTGTCAAAGCCGTTAGTATTTTAATACCATCTACATTAGAGGAGCGTGAAGCGACTACATACGGCGTCAAATACCTCGATGAACGTATACTGGAAACACCGACCATCGCGCTTGCACAAGTTATAAAGGAAGTTCTTCACATGGGGCATATTGCGAAATTGTCACTCGAGAGCTCTATACAAGCGATGCATGACAATGATCAAAAGTGTGTAGAAAAAACCTTTAAGATTGAAAAAAGCATCAATACCTTAGAGCGTGTCATCAGCGAGTATTTGGTCAAGCTATCAAACCGTTCCATCGATAACGACGACCGAATGGTGATTGACAGTTTGTTTAGTACCATTAACGACATAGAACGCGTGGGTGACCATGCGGATAATATCGCGGAACTCGCATTATACAAAATAGACAACAATGTTTCGTTTTCTGACGTTGCAACCGTTGAACTTGGAGAAATGGTGGCAAAAGTCCTCGAATCATATCAACTCGCTCTTGATGCGATGCAAGATAAAGATCGCTATAAAGCGCAACAAGTTATAGAAATCGAAGATCTTGTCGACGACATGGAAAAAGCATTGCGCAAACAGCACATCACTCGATTAAATGAAGGTCGATGTGAGTTGAGTTCTGGAATTGTTTTCTTGGATATGTTGAGCAATTTAGAGAGAATATCAGATCACGCTTCCAATATTGCTTTGGCTGTCTTGGAAGTATCAGAACATTAAAACTTGGAGGATACAAATGGAAATGATTTATGACGTAATCATCATAGGCGCTGGACCTGCAGGGTTATCAGCAGGGTTATATGCAGCACGTGCGAAAATGACGACTTTGATTCTTGAAAAGGATCGCACGGGTGGTCAGATTACAGGTACTGAAGAGGTGGCAAACTATCCTGGTTCTATCAAAGATGCGACTGGACCTACTTTAGTGGCACGTATGGTTGAACAATCCGAAGAATTTGGTGCAACGCGATTAAAAGCGGAAGTGACGCAGTTAGACCTCGAAGGAGAGATAAAACGCGTTCATACCGACAAGGGAATCTATCAAGCAAAATCAATCATTATGGCAATGGGCGCACATCCGCGTTTGTTGGACGTACAGGGCGAAAAAGCACTCACAGGAAAAGGCGTATCTTATTGCGCAACATGCGACGCAGAGTTTTTTTCCGATTTGGAAGTGTATGTCTTCGGTGGTGGTGATACGGCTTTGGAAGAAGCGATGTTCATCACTAAGTTTGCGCGTAAAGTGACAATCGTTCACAGACGCGACGTCTTTAGAGCGGCGAAATCAATCGTTGAAAAAGCACAAAACAACCCTAAAATCGAATTTGTATTTAACTCAGGTGCTAAGAAAATCATAGGCGATGGCATGGTACAAGGTCTCGAACTCGAGAATTTTGAAACGGGCGAATGCACAGAAATATTAGCAGATCCAAATGACGGTTTGATGGGCATCTTTGTTTTTGTAGGTTATATTCCGGAGACACAAATCGTAAAAGACCTTGTAAATTTAGATAAATCGGGTTACATTATAACTGACGAATTGATGCAAACGGGCATACCAGGAGTTTATGCTGCGGGCGATATTCGCGTAAAAAGTTTAAGACAAGTCGTTACTGCGACAGCTGATGGCGCAATTGCTGCCGTTCAAGCTGAAAAATACGTAGACTCTTTGACGAATTAGGAGGCATGAAATGTTGGTACTTGATAAAGAAAATTTTGAAATGGAAGTTTTGAAGGCGTCTGGTTTAGTTGTCGTCGATTTTTGGGGTGAAGGATGCGAACCGTGCAAAGCACTAATGCCAGAATTTGAGGCTCTGTCTGAGTCTTACGACGAAAAAGTGACATTTGCAAAACTGAATACGTCGCAAGAGAGAAGACTTGCGATCAGCCAACGCGTACTCGGCTTGCCAACAGTAGTTCTTTATAAAGACGGTGAGAGAGTTGCTGAATGTACGAAAGATAGCGCAACACAAACGGGAATCAAACAGATGATCGATGGTCATTTATAAGTATAATCATTATAGATTGATATTAAACACATAATGTAGTGCATAAAAGATGACCGATAATATATCTGGTTCATCTTTTTTTTACGTCTTTATGAACGAATTGTTAAGAATAGTCTGTTTTTATATATAAATTACAAAAGCTTGAACGCGATTGAGTAAAAATATACTTGAACGCGTTTTTGTATGTAAAAAAGTTACATAGGAATTGATTTCATTCTTTCGTAAACGACCGTTCTTTGGTGGTTATTAACATAGCTTTTTAAAGTGTTTTTTATGTTTGTTAATTCGTACAATTTAATTCTATAATAATCACAAATCATCCTATTGGAAATTATGAATATATTGCAATAAAACGCTTGCTTTGCCATGTCAATTGTGAGATAACTGTTGTAATTTGAATTATCAAAGGATATAATTAATTCGAAGACGCAAGTCAAATTGAAATTAATTAGTGGAGGTCACAGAATGAAAAAAGCATTAGTGATTGTACTAGCAATCATGTTAGTAAGCATGGGTTTGGTCGGATGCGGCGCAAAAGCAGATGACACATACGAAATCGCACTAATCACGGACAAAGGCAATATCGATGACAAATCATTTAACCAAGGCGCTTGGGAAGGTGTTGTTGAGTATGCTACAGCAAACGACAAGACACACACTTACATCAAACCTGAAGAAGCATCAGACGCTGGCTACTTAGCAGCGATCGATCTTGCTGTAACAGGCGGCGCAAAAGTTATCGTAACACCAGGTTTCCTTTTTGAAGTTCCGATCTACGAAGCACAAACTAAATACCCTGATGTGAAGTTCATCCTTCTTGATGGCGCACCACACACGGCAGATTATTCTACATTTGAAACAAAAGCAAACGTTGCAAGTATCATGTACTCTGAGGAGCAATCAGGTTACCTCGTTGGTTATGCTGCAGTTAAAGATGGCATGACTAAACTTGGTTTCATGGGCGGAATGGCAGTACCTGCTGTTCAAGCTTTCGGTTATGGATATCTTCAAGGCGCGGAAGCTGCAGCAGCTGAACTTGGCTTAGCAGATGGCGCAGTAGAAGTGACTTACCACTATACTGGCAACTTTGAAGAAAACGACACAAACAAAGCAACAGCTAGAACTATGTACCAAGAAGGCGTAGAAGTTATCTTCGCAGCTGGCGGTTCAGTTGGTAAATCTGTTATGTCAGCAGCAACAGAATCAGAAGCAAAAGTTATCGGCGTTGACGTTGACCAAAGATATGACAGCGAAACTGTCATCACTTCAGCAACTAAAGGCCTTGCAGCTTCAGTTGTAAGCGTTCTTGATTCTATCTACACAGATTCATGGGCAACTTATGCTGGATTAACAACTTTCTTTAATGCAGCTAACGGCGGCGTTGGTATCCCAACAGAAGTTATCGGCGAAGAAGGCGGCAATGCATTTGACAGATTCTCTACATTTGACAAAGCTGCTTATGATGCAGAATTTGCTAAATTAGCAAGTGGTAGTGTTGTTCCAGTTCGTACAATGACAGTTGCAGATGCAAGTGGTGTTGCTACAGCAGAAGAACTTACAACTGCATTAAACCTTGTAAAGGTTGCAGTTTCTACTAGATAGTCTTAAAGCTATCGCTACTTGACATATGGCTTTTGCCTATGCACGTATGAGTCAATCAATGGGGGAAGGCGAGAGTTTTCCCCCGTTTTTTTGTCACTAAACGCCGCTTTTGATTGATGTTTGTCAGATCATTTAGCCTCTAGCAAAAACTATATTTGCTCTGTATCGGATAGACATTTTAAACCAGTGGTGATTTCTAACTAGAAAAAGATTTAAGAAGAGGTTAAAGTGGAAAATTATATTGTAGAGATGTTGAATATTACGAAAGAATTTCCTGGTATTGTCGCAAATGACAATATTACCTTGAATTTAAAAAAAGGTGAAGTTCATGCGCTTCTCGGGGAGAATGGCGCGGGTAAATCCACTCTTATGAGTGTGCTCTTCGGTTTGTATCAAGCTGAAAAGGGCGAAATAAGAAAAAATGGTAAAGCGGTTACAATCAACAACCCAAATGACGCCAATGCACTGGGCATAGGCATGGTACACCAACACTTCAAACTCGTTGAAATATTTACAGTACTTGAAAACATAATACTTGGCGTTGAACCAAATACTATGGGCTTTATCCAAAAGAGCGATGCACGTGAAAAAGTGGTAGAGCTAAGTGAAAGATATGGCCTGATGGTCAATCCAGATGCCTTAATTGAAGAAATTTCTGTAGGCATGCAGCAAAGAGTAGAGATCTTAAAGATGCTTTATAGAGAAAACGAAATCTTGATCTTCGATGAGCCTACTGCTGTTTTAACCCCACAAGAAATCAAAGAACTATTGAAGATTATGAGAGGATTTGCAAATGAAGGCAAATCTATTTTGTTCATTACACATAAATTAAATGAAATTATGGAAGTTGCAGACAGATGTACTGTCCTTAGAAAAGGCAAATACATCGGAACCGTCGATGTTAAAGAAACGACGAAAGAAGAATTGTCAAAGATGATGGTTGGTCGAGATATCAGCTTTAACGTTGATAAAAAGCCAATGGTTGTCAAAGACGTGGTGCTTTCTGTCAACAATGTGACGGTGCCATCTAAACTCCATAAAAACAACGCGGTCAAAAATGTCACGTTTGATGTCAAAGCAGGTGAGATTGTCTGTTTGGCAGGCATCGACGGCAATGGACAGACTGAATTTGTTTCAGCACTTACTGGCCTTGAAAAGATGAGCGCTGGGACGATCACACTTTGTGGTAAAGACATCACAAAGGCATCGATCAGAGAGCGATCTGTTTCAGGCATGAGCCATATCCCAGAAGACAGACATAAGCATGGTTTGGTATTAGATTATTCCCTTGAAGAGAACATGGTACTTCAAAGGTATTGGGAGCCAACATTTCAAAAGGGCGGCTTTATCAAGTTTGATGCTGTCAGAAATTATGCAGAGGGTTTAATTAAACGATTTGACGTCAGAAGTGGCCAGGGACCAATCACCGCTGTAAGAAGTATGTCTGGTGGCAATCAACAAAAGGCGATCATAGCAAGAGAAATCGACAAAGCACACGAAATCCTCGTTGCGGTGCAACCGACGAGAGGACTTGATGTTGGTGCGATAGAATATATTCACAAACAGCTCGTCGAGAGACGCGATGCTGGAAAAGGCGTTTTACTCGTATCGCTTGAACTCGATGAAGTTATGAACGTCAGCGATAGAATCCTCGTCATGTATGAAGGAGAAATCGTTGGTGAGTTAGATCCAAAGACGACGACGGTCCAAGAACTTGGCCTTTACATGTCAGGTGCAAAACGCAATACCGCAAAGGAGATTAACCATGCAGGATAAGAATCGCTCATCTCGTAAAAGTATGTTGAACTTTAATAATCTTACACATAGCAAAGGCTTTTCTGCCTTTACTGCGGCACTGCTTGCGATAGCGCTCGGTTTAATCTTCGGATTTATCGTCATGCTTATCGCAGCACCAGGCAATGCATTTGCAGGCTTTAGATATGTCCTTATGGGAGGATTTAGCCGATTTGGCAATGTACTCTACTTTGCCACACCGATCCTTATGACTGGACTTGCTGTAGGTTTTGCATTTAAAATGGGCCTCTTTAATATTGGTGCATCCGGACAATATACAATGGGTATGTTCTTTGCACTTTATGTCGGTTTTATGTGGGATTTGCCACCGTCTATCCACTGGATCGTCGCGATCTTTGCAGGTATGTTGGGCGGTATGCTTTGGGGCTTTATACCAGGTATCTTTAAAGCGCTGCTAAACGTCAACGAAGTAATTACTTCGATCATGTTCAACTATATAGGCATGTATTTAGTCGACATGTGGATTCAAGGCAATGCCGTGATCTACATTTCATCCAAATCCAGAACGAATTATTTGCCGTCGACAGTACAGATTCCTTCACTTGGAATCGCTGGTTCAAACGTCAATTTCGGAATAATATTTGCAGTCATCATAGGAATCTGCTTATTTGTTGTCCTGAATAGAACAACGTTCGGCTATGAGCTCAAGGCAACTGGTTTTAATAAAAATGCAGCAGCTTATGCAGGCATGAAAGGTAAGCGCAATATCATCTTGACCATGGTTATCGCAGGTGGTCTGGCAGGTCTTGGTGGCGCATTTGCCATCCTTGCACCGTCAGCTATAGCAGGTAGCAGTATGACTTATGAACCTATTAGCATCATAGCTGCGAATGGTTTCAATGGTATTGCAGTTGCTCTGCTCGGCGCTTCAAATCCAATCGGAATCATTTTCTCATCTATCTTCATCTCACACATTCAACGTGGTGGTTCACTTGCGAATCTCGTTGGCTTCAAGCCAGAGATTATCGATGTCGTCATCGCTGTAATCATTTATTTCTCAGCATTTGCCATGATTATGAAATCGGGCTTGACTAAATTTATCAAAACACGTCTTATGAAAAAAACGCGTACTAATGTTATCATCGACGAAACTGCGAAGGAGGTAAAATAATGGATACATTTTATTATTTGATTCAAAATATGCTCCCTGTCGCCATTCCGTTACTTCTTGTCGCACTCGGTGGTATGTTCAGTGAACGCAGCGGCGTTATCAATATCGCCCTCGAAGGTATTATGCTCTTTGGTGCATTTTTCGGTGCTTTGTTCGTATACTCAGTTCAAGAGACTTCGATGAATCCTCAGTTGATTCTTGTCCTTGGCATGTTGGTGGCAGCTTTTTCGGGCCTACTTTATTCAATGCTTTTATCATTTGCAGCTGTTACCATGAAAGCGGACCAGACAATAACAGGTACAGCACTCAATATGTTGATTCCAGCGGCAATCTTGTTGTTTGCCAAGATGTTTTTCAGTAGCGACGGCATCACGACAAATATGAATTTTTATCTTCGCAAAATTCCGGTTTTGGGAGACATTCCAATCCTTGGACCGATGTTTTTTCAAAAGACATATCTTACAGTTATGATTGGTTTCTTATTACTGGGAATCGTTGTGGTCATCTTCTATAAAACGCGCTTTGGCCTCAGATTACGTGCCTGTGGAGAACATCCACAAGCTGCTGACTCTGTAGGTATCAATGTCTATCACATGCGCTATGCGGGTGTCGGTTTATCAGGTATCTTAGGTGGTATTGGTGGCTTCTTCTACTCAGTAGGTGTATTGGATGGCAATGTCAATGGACATAGTGGCGTTGCAGGTTTCGGTTTCTTGGCGTTAGCCGTTATGATTTTCGGTCAATGGAAGCCAATCAAGATTTTATTTGCAGCTCTGTTCTTTGCATTTTTAAGAACTTTGGCTTACTCAGTTGCTTTGATCCCATTCTTAAACGATTTGGGCATCAACCAAACGTATTATAAAATGATGCCATATATCGCGACGATGATCGTCTTGGCATTTACTTCCAAAAAATCAAGAGCACCGAAAGCGGAAGGTATCCCTTACGACAAGTCTCAAAGATAATTTAAAAGGCCTAGCACGTGTAAATACGTGCATAGGCCTTTTATTTCCAATGTATGCGCGTAATTTTACTATCATTTTAAGGTGTGATTTGTTATAATTATACCGTTACTTCACCGGGTGAATTTATTAGGATGAGATGGTATATATATGAAGATGAATTTTAATTTAAACTTGATTCAAACTCAAAAGCTCATTATGACACCTGAGTTGAAGCAAGCAATTGAAATATTACAATTTAATGCCTTGGAGCTTAACGAGTTTATCAACGAAGAACTCCTTAACAATCCTATCCTCGAAAAAATTGGCACTGAGGTGGAAGAAGAAAGCCTTCCAGAAAAACCGGATCAAGAATTCGAGTACGATCTTGATAAAGGGGATAAGCCTGAGGTGGATTGGGAAGATATGGTCAATTATTTTGACGATGTCAGACCGTCAGGAAGCACGCCTTATAATGCGGATTCAGAGGTCAACTACGACAACTTTGTCGCGGATGAGGAGACACTTAGAGATTACTTGCTGATGCAGCTCAAATTCTCAAAACTCGATCCTGAAATTGTGCGCATATGTGACTATATCATTGAAAACATAGATGACAATGGTTATCTCCAAATGAAAAATGAAGAAGCTATGGTGCTATATAATAAATCGTTTGATGAAATCGAGCAAATGGTGCGTTTGATTCAGACCTTTGACCCACCAGGCGTTGGCGCTCGAACCATCAAAGAGTGTTTGCTCATTCAGCTCTATCAGCAAGGGTTTGAAGAGAGCCTTGAAGAGTTGCTCGTTTCAGAACACCTCGAAGAGCTGGGTGAAAAGAAGTTTGCCATTATTGCCAAAAAGATTGATGAAACGGCCGAGCGCGTTCAACAAGCTTACGATTATATCAAGACGCTCGAACCAAAACCAGGCAGATCGTTTAGTTCTATGCGTGATGTGCGTTATGTGATACCCGATGTATATGTCGAGAAAGTGAAAGATGAATACATTGTCGCCGTTAACGAAAGCGCCTCACCACGTCTACAAATCAACGGTTTTTATAAAAGTATGTTGAATCAATTCTCTAAAGATTCTCTGACGAGTGAGTACTTATCGAAGAATTTGCAGTCTGCACTGAGGATCATCAAGAGCATTGAACAGAGACGCAACACCATCTACAGAGTATGTAAAGCCATCGTAGAATATCAAGTAGACTTTTTAGAGAAGGGTCTTTTGTATCTCAAACCTTTAAATCTGAAGGATATTGCCGATGAAATTGAAGTGCACGAATCTACAGTCAGTCGCGCGGTTAATGGCAAGTACATCCAGTGTCCAAATGGCCTCTTTGAAATCAAATATTTCTTTCAAAGTGGCGTCAAAGGGGCAAGTGGTGAAGGTGTGTCTTCAGAAAGTGTGAAATCGGTCATGAAGGACATGATTGAAAGAGAAGATACAAAAAAGCCGCTTAGCGACCAATATTTAGCCGATGCACTCATCAAGATCGGCATCAATATTTCGAGACGGACGGTAGCAAAATACAGAGATGAATTGAATATACCGCCTTCTTCAAAGAGAAAGCGTTTTTGAATCATAGGGTCTAATTATCAGAGCAGTTGATAATTAGACTTTTTTATTGTATGTTGTTATAGATTGTGAATGTAGTGGGACGCCTATTAACCTCGCGGGATAAAAAGTTTGATTATTTATCAAAAACCTATTGAAATTCATATTGCGAGTGGTATAATAAACCTATCAGGTGGTTTTTTTTTAACCCATATGGGACGGAAAAACGACGACCGGACAAAATACATCCCGAAACAATGGTGATTGACATGGAAACTTTAAAACATTCTGAACAAGATAACTTAATATTCGTTCTCAAGTATGCCTTTCCAGAGATGGAAGAACTCTTACCACTGAGGTTCAATCTTCTGAACAGTATCAAGTTCAATCAACCTGTTGGACGTAGGATGCTCTCTGGCACGATGGGATGCACGGAACGCGTTGTAAGACGTGAATGTGACATTCTAAAGGAAAACAACCTCATCGATTATTATCCAGATGGCATGCGTTTGACACAAAAAGGACATGAAGTTTTGGAAGCACTTACCGATGTATTTTACAAAATCAATGGCATCAACATCCTCGAAAACGACCTAGCTAAAAAAATGAGGATCAAAAAAGTCATCGTCGGTTCTGTCGGTATTCAAGACGAAAACGTCTCACTGAACGAAATTGGCTATGAAGCGGCAAAATATTTAAGCACTTTAATCGAAGAAAAAAGTATTATCGGATTAACCGGTGGTTCTTCGATAGAAAAAGTGATAAATGGGTATAAAAGTGATTGGGTTCCGTTTAAAGGCGACCAGATCATGGTCGTACCAGCAAGAGGCGGTCTTGGCAATAAAAATGAGTATCAAGCCAACACACTGGCAGAACGCTTGGCAAACAAGTTGGGTGCACAGTATCAGATGCTTTATACACAAGATAACTTGTCAAAAGCGACCATCGAGGAACTGAAAAATGAACCGAATATCAAAAAGATATTGGGAAACATCGAAAAATTAGACGTCTTACTGTTTGGTATCGGTCGCGCGAGCGTCATGGCAAATAGACGCGTACTAGAAAATGAAGAGATTGAATACATCCTAAGTAAAGGGGCTGTCGCCGAATCGTTTGGCTACTACTTCAACAAGGATGGCGAAATTGTTTACGAAATCAGTACCATCGGTATTGATTTGGAAATATTTAAAGGTTTGAAGCATGTTATAGCCGTTGCTGGCGGTGTTGATAAAACTGAAGCGATCATCGCAATCAGCAAACTCAACCCAAATCTAGTATTGGTCACTGACGAGCAAACTGCAAAGAAAATACAAGAAG
This sequence comes from Acidaminobacteraceae bacterium, assembly GCA_942493125.1. Classification (GTDB taxonomy): domain Bacteria; phylum Bacillota; class Clostridia; order Peptostreptococcales; family Acidaminobacteraceae; genus Fusibacter_C. Next base: position 3,088,945 of record OW818667.1, read on the forward strand.
TATTATAAGATTGAGGAGGAACAAACAGATGAAAAAAATCGCAATTAATGGTTTTGGAAGAATTGGTAGACTCGTATTCAACGCAATGGCAGAGCAAGGATTACTCGGTACGGAATTTGAAGTTGTTGCAGTAGTAGATATGGCGACTGATGCAGATTATTTCGCTTATCAGTTAAAATATGATTCAGTACAAGGTAAATTCGGTGGAGAGATCACAACTAGAAAAAGCAGCCCTGAACTTGCTGAAGAAGATATCTTAATCGTAAACGGTTTTGAAACAAAATGCGTTCAAGCAACTAAAAACCTTGCTGACCTTCCTTGGGCAGCTATGGGTGTTGAATATGTCATCGAATGTACTGGTTTATTTACAGATTCTGAAGCAGCAAAAGGTCACTTAGCTGCTGGCGCTAAAAAAGTTATCATTTCTGCTCCTGGTAAAGGCGATGTTAAGACGATCGTTATGGGCGTAAATGAAAACGAATACGATCCAGCACTTCACAATATCGTTTCAAATGCATCATGTACGACTAACTGCTTAGCACCTGTTGTACACGTTCTTCTTAAAGAAGGTATCGGCATCGACACTGGTCTTATGACAACAATCCACGCTTACACAGCAACTCAAAAAACAGTTGACGGTCCTTCAAAGAAAGACTGGAGAGGCGGAAGAGCAGCAGCGATCAATATCATTCCTTCTTCTACTGGCGCAGCTAAAGCAGTTGGCGAAGTTTTACCAGCTACTAAAGGCAAATTGACAGGTATGTCATTTAGAGTACCTACACCAACTGTATCAGTTGTTGACTTAACATTTACAGCTTCTAGAGACACATCTATCGAAGAAATCGACGGCTTACTCAAAAAAGCATCTGAAACTTATTTAAAAGACATTTTAGGCTATTCAAATGAAGAGCTTGTATCAACTGACTTCATCCACGATGCAAGATCATCAATCTACGATTCATTGGCAACACTCCAAAACAACCTTAAAGGCGAGAAGAGATTCTTTAAAGTGGTTTCTTGGTATGACAATGAGTGGGGTTACTCAAACAGAGTTGTTGACCTTTTAAAATTCATGGCAAACAAATAAGATTGATTTCGGACTATGTCTGATCGTGGACCCTGACTTAGTCAGGGTTCACTTCATGTAAAAATTGGAGGCGTGTAAATGTTTAATAAAAAGACGATCGAAGATGTTAATGTAACAGGCAAACGCGTACTAGTACGTGTCGATTTCAACGTACCACTTAAAGATGGCGTTATCACAGATGAAAATAGAATCATGGGCGCAATGCCAACGATCAATTACTTGATAGAAAAGGGTGCAAAAGTCATCCTTTGCTCACACCTTGGCAAACCAAAAGCTGACAACATGGCAGCGTTCACATTGGCACCAGTTGCTAAGAGGCTTACTGAGATTCTTGGCAAAGAAGTCGCATTTCCAGCAGAAGCTGAAGTTGTTGGCGAAAAGGCGAGAGCAGCTGTTGCAGCTATGGCAAACGGCGATGTCATCCTTCTTGAAAATACGCGTTTTCGCGCAGAAGAGTCAAAAAATGGCGAAGCGTTTTCAAAAGATTTAGCTTCAATCACAGATATATTCGTAAACGACGCATTTGGTTCAGCACACCGTGCACACTCTTCAACAGTGGGTGTTGCAGACTATGTGGACACAGCAGTTTGCGGCTACTTGATTCAAAAAGAACTTAAATTCCTCGGTGAAGCGGTTGAGAGCCCAGAAAGACCATTCTGTGCGATCTTAGGCGGCGCTAAGGTTTCTGATAAAATTAAAGTCATAGAAAATCTGCTCACAAAAGTTGATTCACTGATCATCGGTGGCGGCATGGCTTATACGTTCTTAAAGGCACAAGGCTATACAATCGGCAAATCACTTGTTGAAGAAGACAAACTCGACTATGCTCTTGAGATGATTGAAAGTGCTAAAGCGAAAGGCGTTGAACTTCTATTGCCGATAGACCACATCGTGGCAGCAGAATTCAACAAAGATTCAGCACCGATTGTCACTGAAGGATTGGATATCGAAGGCGACTACATGGGACTAGATATTGGACCTAAGACAGCAGCACTTTATGCTGAAGTTGCATCAAAAGCAAAAACGATTATCTGGAATGGTCCAATGGGCGTATTCGAATTTGATAACTTTGCAAAAGGTACAGTTGCCGTTGCAAAAGCTTTGGCAGATTCAGATGCGACGACGATTATCGGTGGTGGCGATAGTGCTGCAGCAGTGAATATCTTGGGCTTCGGCGACAAGATGTCTCACATCTCAACAGGCGGCGGTGCATCCCTTGAATTCCTCGAAGGTATCGCATTACCTGGTATCGAAGCACTTAACGATAAGTAAAAATAGTCTAATAAGCATCGAATTATTGTCATATAGGAGGCAACATGAGAAAACCAATTATTGCAGGAAACTGGAAAATGCACAAAAGCGTTGCTGATGGCCTTGCTTTTGTATCAGCTGTAAAATCTGAAGTAGCTGGAACAGATGTTGAAACGGTTATCTGTGCACCTTTTACATTGCTTCCAAGTTTAGTTGAAGCGGTTAAAGGCACAAATATCAAAATCGGCGCACAAAATATGCATTTTGAAGATAAAGGTGCCTTTACTGGCGAAGTCAGTGCGGATATGTTACTCGATATCGGCGTGACACATGTCATTATTGGTCACTCGGAAAGACGTCAGTACTTTGCTGAAACAGATGAAACCGTAAACAAAAAAGCGATCAAAGCACTTGAAAAAGGCTTAGTTCCAATCATTTGTTGCGGTGAAACACTCGAGCAAAGAGAAGCTGGAGAAACAAAATCACTCGTAAAAGGTCAAATCGAAAAAGCGTATGCAAACATTTCAGCAGCGGAAGCTGTTAAAACGGTTGTCGCTTATGAGCCGATTTGGGCGATCGGTACTGGTAAGACAGCAAGCAGCCAAGATGCAAACGACGTAATCGCTTATATCAGAGAAGTTCTCGAAACAGCGTACGGCGATGATGTATCTGAAGAAATCAGAATTCAATACGGCGGTAGCGTAAAACCTTCCAATGTGGAAGAAATCATGAATGAAGCGGATATTGATGGTGCACTCGTAGGCGGCGCAAGTCTTGAGCCAAGCGATTTTATAGAGCTCGTAAACTTTTAAGGAGTCTTATATGAAAAACCCAACAGCGTTGATCATCATGGATGGTTGGGGTCAAAGCAGCTGCAGAGTAGGAAATGCAGTTGAGATGGCCAACACCCCAAATTACGATCGACTACTTGAAAAATATCCCCACACTTTGATTGCAGCAAGCGGCCTCGATGTCGGTTTGCCAGAAGGTCAAATGGGCAACTCTGAAGTTGGTCATCTGAACATCGGCGCAGGCAGAGTGATATATCAGGAACTTACAAGAATCACTAAGTCGATCCTCGATGGCGATTTCTTTACAAATCCTGAATTGCTTTCAGCGATGCATCACGCAAAGCTACATGGCACAAAGCTTCACACTTGGGGCCTTTTGTCTGATGGTGGCGTGCATAGCCACATCGAACACCTGAAAGCCCTTATCCAAATGGCAAAACAAGAAGGCGTTGAAAACATATATGTACATGCCTTCATGGATGGTAGAGATACCTCACCAACGAGCGGCCTCTCTTATGTTAGGGAGTTAGAAAAGTTTATGGCTGACATCAATTACGGCGTCATCGCAACAGTTTCTGGTCGTTATTATTCGATGGATAGAGACAAGCGCTGGGAACGTATTGAAAAGTCGTATGATATGCTCGTTAAAGGTGAAGGCGTCAAATCCGAATCTGCGATTACTGTTTTTCAAGAGTCCTATGAAAATGGCGTTACAGATGAATTCATCTTGCCTACAGTGATTGTTAAAAATGGTGAACCAATCGCCACAGTTCGTGAAAACGATGCAATCATATTCTTCAACTTCCGACCCGACCGTGCGAGAGAAATCACACGTGCCATCGTCGATGTTGAATTTGACGGCTTCAAGCGCGAGTATTTCCCAACGAAGTACGTTGGTTTTACACAATATGACAAGACGATCGAGAATATCGCCATCGCCTATAAACAACAATCAATAGATAACACACTCGGTCAATACCTCTCAAAACTCGGAAAAACACAGCTTAGAATCGCTGAAACAGAAAAGTATGCCCATGTGACATTCTTCTTTAACGGCGGTATAGAAGCACCGAACGAAGGGGAAGATCGCATGTTGGTCAACTCACCAAAAGTCGCGACGTATGATCTCAAACCTGAGATGTCTGCCTATGAAATGACAGATAAGCTCTTGGCTGAAATCGACAGAGACCATTACGATCTCATCGTCATCAACTATGCGAACCCTGACATGGTTGGTCACACCGGTATCATATCTGCGGCGATCAAAGCGGTTGAAGTCGTGGATGATTGCGTTGGCAGACTCGTTGCAAAGCTGGAAGAAAAAAATGGTTCTTTCATTATCACAGCGGATCATGGCAATGCAGAGCAAATGCTCACAGACACAGGTGAACCGATGACGGCACACTCGATCAACAAAGTACCTTGTATCGTTGGCGGTGCAGGTGCGGTAACACTTTCAGAAAATGGAAAACTCTGTGACTTGACGCCGACACTACTCGATCTTATGAAGATCGACGTGCCTGCTGAGATGACCGGAAAATCAATTATTCATAAAAGTTATGTGGTTATGTAAGTTTCATATATATATGCGTATGAATCAGATGAACTAAAACCAATATAAAATGGAGGTAAGCGAAATGTCAGTAATTACAGATGTATTTGCAAGAGAAATTTTAGATTCAAGAGGCAACCCAACAGTAGAAGTGGAAGTTTATTTAGAAGACGGATCAATGGGTAGAGCAGCAGTTCCATCAGGCGCTTCAACAGGTGCTTTCGAAGCGGTTGAACTTAGAGATGGCGACAAAGGCAGATATATGGGCAAAGGCGTTGAAAAAGCGGTTGATAACGTGAACGAAATCATCGCACCAGAACTTGAAGGTTGGGATGCATACGATCAAATCGGTATCGACAAGATGATGATCGCACTTGACGGCACACACAACAAAGGCAAATTAGGCGCTAACGCAATCTTAGGCGTTTCTATCGCAGTTGCAAAAGCGGCAGCAGAATCAACAGGCCTTTCACTTTACGAATATATCGGCGGTACAAATGCTAAAACATTGCCAGTTCCAATGATGAACATCATGAACGGCGGCGCACATGCTGATAACAACATCGACATTCAAGAATTCATGGTAATGCCAGTAGGCGCAACTTCTTTCAAAGAAGCGTTAAGATGGGGTGCAGAAATTTATCACTCACTCAAATCAGTGCTTAAATCTAAAGGTTTAGCGACTGGAGTAGGCGATGAAGGTGGTTTCGCACCAAACCTTCCATCAAATGAAGATGCTTTAAAAGTTATCATGGAAGCAATCGAAAAAGCGGGCTACAAGCCAGGCGAGCAAATCAAGTTAGCGCTTGACGTCGCTGCAAACGAATTGTTTGATGAAAAAACAGGCAAATACACATTAGCTAGCGAAGGCAGAGAGTTTACTGCTGCTGAACTCGTTGATTACTATGCTGGTTTAGTAGATAGATATCCAATCATCTCAATCGAAGATGGTCTTGCTGAAGAAGATTGGTCAGCTTGGAAATTGATGGTTGAAAAACTTGGCAGCAAGATCCAAATCGTTGGCGATGACTTATACGTAACAAACACTGAAAGACTTGCAAAAGGTATCAAAGAAAAAGCATCAAACTCAATCCTTATCAAACTCAACCAAATCGGCTCAATCACTGAGACTTTGGATGCGATTGAAATGGCTAAAAGAGCTGGATTCACTACAATCTCTTCACACAGATCTGGTGAAACGTCAGATTCAACAATCTCTGACCTTGCAGTTGCAATGAACACAGGTCAAATCAAAACTGGCGCACCTGCTAGAACAGATAGAGTTGAAAAATACAATCAATTGCTTAGAATCGAAGAGCAATTAGGCGACAACGCAGTTTACGCTGGTATGTCAGCATTCTATAACCTTAGATAATTCTTGTTCGTTGTCTGAGAACATTGAAATGAGCTAGTTGCAGAAAGTGCTCCCCACAATATGCAATTGGCTGAAAGTACCTTTATGCTATTTAACAATTCTTGTTGACAACCTATAAAAAAAGTAAGAGGCTTGGTCCCACCAAGCCTCATGCTTTTTTGAAAATTAGAGATGATTTAATTGTATTTATCCCACTCGTGTGGTAAAATACCTATGTTAAGCATGTAAACACTGTATTTTGCACGAAAATAATTCGCAACGATTGGCTAAATGCCCGAAACGATTGCAAACATAGGAGGTGGAAAAAATGGCTATAACTATAGCAACTATATTTTTAATTTTGTCTTCATTAGTCCTTATTGCAAGTATCTTACTACAATCAGGTAAGTCTGCAGGTTTATCAGGATCAATAGGCGGGGGCGCTGAACAAATCTGGGGTAAAAACAAGGCGAGAGATTACGATGCGAAATTCGATAAAATCACTAAAATATCAGCATTCGTATTTATGATTTCATCATTGATTATGACTATTATACAATAATTAGGTCACACTAATTGTTGTATATTTTTTTCTACTCATGTATTTGAATACATGATTTTCAAAAAAAGTTGTGGGGAGGAAATACTTAATGAATTACGTATTAATGTCGGCGGGCGCGGGTATCATTGCGCTTGTATTTGCGGCTCTTTTAGTCGTGAGAAAAATCAATACGGTTGTCGTTAAACACGATCGTATGAATGAAATTGCATCATATATCCATGAAGGTGCAATGGCATTTTTAAGACGTGAATATCGCGTTTTAGTCGTATTTGCTGCAATAATGGCGCTTGCGATTACTGTTGGTTTACAAAGTTGGGAAACTGCAGTATCATTTTTAGTTGGCGCACTCTTCTCAGTACTTGCAGGTTATTTTGGTATGCAAGTTGCAACAAAAGCGAATGTCAGAACAGCTTATTCTGCTATGGAAAGTGGTATGAACAAAGCTTTATCTGTTGCATTTTCAGGTGGCGCAGTTATGGGTATGTCTGTTGTGGGACTTGGCCTATTGGGTGTCAGCGTGCTTTATTTTATTTTTGACGATCCACAGATTATCACTGGTTTTGGACTTGGTGCTTCATCTATTGCCTTGTTTGCACGTGTTGGTGGCGGTATTTATACAAAAGCTGCAGACGTTGGTGCAGACCTTGTTGGTAAAGTTGAAGCGGGCATCCCAGAGGATGACCCAAGAAACCCAGCGGTTATCGCAGACAATGTTGGTGACAATGTAGGCGACGTAGCGGGTATGGGTGCAGACTTATTTGAATCATATGTCGGCTCTATCATAGCGTCAATCACACTTGGTACACTTGCATTTAATATCGAAGGCGCAGTATTTCCACTTGTGTTATCAGCAATCGGTATTATTGCTTCTATTATCGGTACATTTTTTGTTAAAGGCGATGAAAAGTCTAATCCGCATAAAGCACTTAAAAAGGCGACTTATGTCAGCAGTGGAATCATCGTAGTTGCATCTTACCTCTTAAGTAACTATTTCTTTGGCAACTTAAATGCATTTTTCGCAATCACGTCAGGTCTTGCTTGTGGTATATTGATCGGTGTCGTTACTGAAATTTATACATCAGGCGATTTTAAATACGTTAAAAAAATTGCACAACAGTCATTGACTGGTCCAGCTACAACTATTATTTCAGGTTTGGCAGTCGGTATGTTGTCTACATTGTTCCCAATTCTCTTCATTTGCGCGGCTACTTTGGTTTCATTCCAATTCGCTGGCCTTTACGGTATCGCTCTTGCAGCGGTTGGTATGCTTTCAACAACTGGTATTACAGTTGCTGTTGACGCATACGGCCCTATCGCTGACAATGCCGGTGGTATCGCAGAGATGAGTGAATTGCCTAAGGAAGTAAGAAAAATCACAGATAAACTTGATGCTGTTGGTAATACGACAGCAGCTATCGGAAAAGGTTTTGCAATCGGTTCAGCAGCATTAACAGCACTTGGACTTTTCGCATCGTACTCTGAAGCAATCCACATCACGACGATCAATATCCTCGACCCAAAAGTAGTCGTTGGTTTATTCATCGGCGGTATGTTACCGTTTATCTTTACAGCACTCACTATGGAATCTGTTGGTAAAGCAGCGTTCCAAATGATCGAAGAAGTTAGACATCAGTTCAAAACCATTCCGGGCATCATGGAAGGTACAGGGAAACCTGATTATGCAAAATGTGTTGACATCAGTACTGGTGCTGCACTCAAAGAAATGATGATCCCAGGTCTCATGGCAGTTCTTGTGCCAATCGTGGTTGGTCTCGTTCTTGGTGGCGAAGCCCTTGGTGGTATGTTGGCTGGTTCCCTGGTAACTGGCGTTCTTCTCGCTATCTTCATGGCAAACGCTGGCGGCGCATGGGATAATGCAAAGAAATACGTTGAAGAAGGCAATTATGGCGGCAAAGGTTCTGAAGCGCACAAAGCGAGTGTTGTCGGCGATACAGTTGGCGATCCGTTCAAAGATACTTCAGGCCCATCAATCAACATCCTTATCAAATTGATGACGATTGTATCACTTGTATTTGCACCACTGCTTCTTAAAATTGGTTCTTTGTTGTAAATCGAACATCTGTATGTGATTTATAGCTATTAACATCAACAAAGTTTCAGAAAAACTTCAAAACAGAGGTCTTGGCCGTTTTTATTAAAACTGTCATTGACCTCTTTTTTTTACTTTATGATATAATGGGTATAAGAATGAAAAAAGTAGCCGCTGATTTTTTCGAAGCGGCAAGAGGAGACACTATGACGCATACCGAATCGAATTTGAAAGATAGTATCATTGCTTTTCTTAAAGAACATAGCGAAAAGCCATATATGGAAATGGATCTATTTTTGGAAATGAACATCGATCCGATTGATCGATCAAACTTTATCGTTGCGCTTGAAGAATTATCAGAAGCATCAAAAATCATTAAAACTAAAAAAGGCAAATACGCACTACCTGAATTTTTCCAGATCTACGTAGGCAAGGTTCAAGTGGCCATGAAGGGCTTTGGCTTTATTATCGTGGAAAATGTAGACATGAGAGACATCTTTGTACCATCAGACTCGCTAATGGGGGCCATGAATGGTGACAGAGTTCAAGCGAAGCTCACAAAAGTGGGCGGACCGGATTCGAAGAGCGAAGGCGAAGTCATCAAAATCGTCGAGCGCGCGAACACCATCATCGTCGGTACGTATGAAGAAAGCAAAAACTTTGGCTTTGTTGTCCCAGACGATCAAAAGCTTAGAAAAGATATATTCATCTCAAGAAATGCGACACTTGGCGCAAAACAAGGCGATAAAGTCGTCGTAGAAATCAGCAAATGGCCAGAAGACAGACGCAACCCAGAAGGCAGAATCACAGAGATTCTTGGACAATCAGGCGCACCAGGTATCGATATCTTATCTGTAATCAGAACATTTAAACTGCCTGAGATTTTCAGTACGAAAGTGCTCGACGAAGCGGAGAAAATTCCGACTGAAGTCAGTGAAGAGATGATCGGCAATCGTGAAGACTTCAGAAACTATAGAGTCATCACTATCGACGGCAAGGACGCTAAAGACCTTGACGATGCCGTGCACGTTCTCGAACTTCCAAATGGCAACTTCGAACTCGGCGTACACATCGCCGATGTGACGCATTATGTCAAAGAGCATTCCAAAATAGACAAAGAAGCCCTCAATCGCGCGACGAGCGTCTATTTACTCAACCGTGTTATACCAATGCTTCCAGAACGTCTCTCCAACGGTATCTGCAGCCTTAACCCACAGGTCAACCGCCTCACTTTATCGTGCATTATGGAGATCAACAAAGACGGTGACATCGTCAAGCACAGAATCTGTGAATCCGTCATCAAAACCGTGGAACGCATGAACTACGACGACGTATCTGACATGCTTGAAGACGCTATGACGCCAGAACTTAAGACACGTTATGCGCCTATTATAGACGACCTCAATAACATGAAAGAATTAGCTATTCGCTTGAAGGGCAAACGAGAAAGACGTGGCTCCATCGACTTTGACTTTGCTGAAACAAAAATCAAGCTCGACGGTGAGGGCAAACCGATCTTTGTCGGCGTGGCAGAGCGTCGCATCGGCAATAAAGTCATTGAAGATTTTATGCTCGCTGCGAACGAAACAGTGGCTGAGCATATGTTCTGGCTAGAACTGCCATTTGTTTACCGTATCCATGAGATGCCAAATCCTGAGAAAATAGAAGCCCTCAACAAGTTCTTGAACCACTTTGGTTACAAAGTTAAAGGTAGCTTGGATGAAGTCCATCCGAAGGCGATCAAAGCATTAATCGATGAAGTGACAGGTAAGAAAGAGGAGCACGTTGTCAGCAAGATGGCGCTTCGTTCTCTAAAACAAGCGAAGTACTCGCCGCATAACGATGGCCATTTCGGCCTCGCAGCGAAGTACTATTGTCACTTTACATCACCGATCAGACGTTATCCAGACCTTCAGATCCACCGCATCATCAAAGAGATGCTCGTCGGCAAACTCAGCCCTACACGTATTGCAGCTCTCAAGAAAATCGTGGATGAAGTCTCGATCCAAAGCTCAGAAAAAGAACGCAACGCAGAGCTCGCAGAGCGCGAAGTGAACGACATGAAGATGGCAGAATATATGATGGCACACGTCGGCGAAACCTTTACAGGCATCATCTCATCTGTGACGTCGTTCGGGCTTTTCATTGAACTGGAAAACACCATCGAAGGCTTGCTCCGACTCGACGAACTCGATGACGACTACTACGTCTACGATGAAGCAAGACTACAACTCGTCGGCGAACGCAAACGCAAAATCTACGCACTTGGCGATCAAATCGAAATCGTCGTGGCAAAAGCTGATCCTGCACTTAGACAGATTGATTTTGAACTGGCATAAGTAAAACCTAACTCGCCGTAATTGTAAGTATCAATCAGTATGAGTGATAGATGCAAATTAAGTGAAGGGTAACAATGTAATGCATAGGAGGCAACATGAAAAAGCTCATCGTCAGCGACATCGACGGGACACTTCTTAGAAGCGATAAGCATGTTTCAGACATAACGAGGAATAAAATAACACAGCTGATTGGCGATGGGCATCTATTTGCCATCGCCACAGGCCGTATGCACGGCGCTGGCAAGATCATCACACAGGAACTTGATTACGACGGCTTTCTCATCTCGTGCAACGGTGCCGTCGTCAAGCACCTTAAAACGGGTGAGGTCATCCAGGCGATTGAGCTCGATCCTGCGCTCGCGGCGCAGGTAACTTCAGTATGTGAAAAATATAAGGCGTACTATCACTATTACGATATCGAAACCATTTATGCGTCTGCCAATAAGCATTTGGCTGGGTCGTATGCCAAGGGAATGATAAAATTACCGGAAGCTTATCATTTTACGGTGGTGTTTCCAGAACATTTACCATCACTGGTTGGCACAGTACCCATCTATAAAATTGGCCTCTATCATGAGGACCCCGCTACATTTGAGGCGATTATGACGCAGCTCAAAGCCATCGAAGGGCTAGAAACGTGCAAATCCCTTGAAACGTCATTTGACGTTATGGCAAAAGGCGTCTCTAAGGCGACGGGCATCGAAGCCATCAGAAGTCACTTCGGGATCCCGATTGAAGATGTCATCGCATTTGGCGACAATGAAAATGATATCGACATGATCAGCTACGCAGGGGTTGGTGTAGCTATGTCTAATGCCACAGTCGAGCTAAAAGCAATTGCGAACTTTGTGACCGTGTCCAACGATGAGGATGGCTTGGTGTATGCGCTGGAGAAGCTGATAGGGTGATGATATTTGATTGACTTGATCGTGCTCTGAAAGGATTGGTCGGTTAACATTTGCAATGGTTATAAAAATGGATTTCATTAAATTTACATTACGGTTACATGTTGGCATTGAAGCGTTCATAAACCTATGTTAGAATAATAAAGCAGTGTAAGTTCTTTAGAAAGGAGGCATGTATGGCCGAGATGAAACTACTCGCACAAAATAAAAAAGCCTGGCATGACTTCTTCATAGAGGAGACTTACGAGGCGGGTATGGCGCTGTTTGGACCGGAAGTCAAATCGATCCGAGGCGGCAAAGTCAGCATTAAAGAATCCTATTGTGAAATCAAAGATGGCGAAGTCTATGTCACGGGTATGAATGTCACCCCTTACGACTTTGGCAATCGCTACAATCAAGATCCGCTGAGGGTTCGAAAACTCCTGCTTCATAAACGGGAGATTGCAAAGCTTCAAAACTATACCACAAGAGAAGGGTACACACTTGTGCCACTCAAAGTCTACATCAATGAACGTGGCCTCATGAAGATGCAAATCGCAGTGGCAAAAGGTAAAAAGCTCTACGATAAGCGCGATTCATTGGCTAAAAAAGATGCCGAAAGGCACATCCAAAAGACGCTAAAAGCGTACAATCAGTAATTTAGAGCCCATAAGAAGTGACGTTGTCCGAACTAGGTAGTGCTGGTTTTGGCATCAAACCTTTGACATGGGGATGTACTGGTTTCGACAGGGATGATGATCTAGGATAAGCGAGCCGTGTTTCTTGATCTGGGGTACACGTAAAAGAACTGGATCAAAAATATAAACGCAAAAAATAATTACGCACTAGCTGCTTAATTGCAGTGTCACCCCAAAGCCTTATCTCAGCCGCTTTGGATGCTGACCTAAACCTTGCTGAGGTCCCCATCAAAGATGCTTTTCTAATCTGAATTGGCGGTACAATAGAAATAGCCTAGCCACCAGGGTGTCGATGCTCGGGAGGCGTGGCGAAAATTAAATAATCGACTGCGCTCGGAGAAAGTGTTAGTGAGTTGTTTTTGGACGGGGGTTCGACTCCCCCCTCTCCCCCAATAAAACGAAAGGCCCCTGCATACGCATGGGTCTTTCCTTTTATTGAGTGGAAGCTGAGGGAGTCGAACGGACCGTTAAGAAAAACGTCCGGGGGACGTTTTTTAGGCCCTGGCGTGAAAGCATCTGAGCCGCGCCAAAAAGCGGCGACGGTGCGGAGCGACTCCCCATTATGTATGTGATGGGGTATTGTGTGGACGGAGCGACTGGAGGAGAACCGATTGTATATGTACCGTTTAAAACCGTTAGCTTTCTTGTTCGGACTACAATAAAAAAAAGACCTTGTGGTCTTTTTTTATTGGTGGTAGGAGTGTTTAGCGAGCAAATTTTGAATAAAATACAGTTGCCATAACCTATATTATCGCAGCTCTCCACCGTTTCAACACTTTTTTTTCAAAAATTGTGTTCAAATCTAAGGCGCATTTTGATTGAACCATAAAATGTTTTGTTTATTTAATTTGAATTGAGTACTGTGAATTAAGAATTTCTATGTACTGTTGAGCAACGTTTGATTTATTTGTTGCCTTCAATAAATTTATTGAATGAGTCAAAGGAGATAAATGATTGGAAGACTGAATAAAATACTCACCAACTCCCTTTCTTAAATATAAATAGGGAAGAGTTTCAATGCAGTTTTTATTTATAGAAAAATCAATTCCCTTTTGGGCATATTCAATTGCTTTCAGATGGTCATCAAGTCGATGATAATTATATGCTAATAAAGCATACGCTTTAATTGTAAGTGAATCTTCAAAGCGTGTACTATAAATTGAATGATCAAGTTTTGTAAGTACATAGTTTATTATATCGTTGCTCTCTATACATTGTCTTGCATCACCAAGTACAGTAGCAAGGACAAATAGCAATCTAATTTCAATGAAAGAATATGTAAAGTCACGAAATTCATCTAGCCTAAACTTATCATGCTTAAGTTTAATTGCGTGAATAATTAAATGTTGCGCTTCATATAAATATGACTTCGATTCTGTGTATCTCAATCTAATTACTCGGGTCATTAGCTTTAGTTGTTCAATTGTTTTTATGCAAATTGAATAATTGTTTAAACATAAATTATCAAATTTTTCTAATATTAAATCCATTTCTGTTGTATTTTCATTAATAATTGTCAAATCTAGAGAAATATAAAGACCAGTCAAGTGGAGATCACTCGTATATTTTGACATTTCATGAATCAAATCAATTTTATAGACTTCTGAAAGGTATAATAGTGTTTCAAATTTTGCAATTGTATAACCGTTTTCAATTTTTCGTAATGTATCAATATTTATTCCACTCTTTTCAGCGACTTGCGATTGCGATAAATTTAAATTCAACCTTATTTCTTTCAATCTATTACCAAAGGTTGACATATCAGTTGAATAAAACATGTATTCCTCCTAAATGTAAACCCGATTTCAATCGGGTTCTAAATTATCTAAAAAGATTATAACATAAAATTACATAAATAAAATAATAAGGAGAATATCAATGAAGAAGTTGCTACTTTGTATTTTATGTGGATTATTGCTATTAACTAATCTGGGTTTTTGTGCAAAAGATGATGTTAAAAATCCGTGTGTCATTTTAGATGATATTAACCAGAGTTAATTGCTAATACAGTAACGTATAATAATTACATTTCAATGAGATTAATACAATACAAATAGAAAGCATTATAAGGGCATAGTTGCTAATTTAAATAAAAATTAAATGAAATATGCAATCGAAAGGCATTTTATAGAACAACAAGTGCATATTAGTTTTTAATTGCACTATGTAAAGGATAGAAACGGAGAAAATTGTGAGTATAGATAAGCATATTGAAATTGAAATGATCATTAATTCAACTTTTGAAAAACTAAGAAATATTAACGAATTCGAATCCTATGTATGCAAGAAGAATATTTTTGAGAGAATTTCGGAAATTTCATCGGTGATACTTTTTTTGAGCGAAGCTGATATTTCAACACATCATGATAGTAAGGAACTCACTTTTGAGTATATGAAATTAATAAAGCAGGAACTCTTAAGTTCGTCCTCAAATCTACATATAGGCTTATTTGGGGGATTATCAAATGTTGGAATCTCAGTAGTTGCAGCAAATTTGAAGTATGGAGGCTATGAAAAGTTATTACTGACTATCACAAATTATATTGTAAATTCAACTCACGTAATGTTGGATGATCTCGAGAAAAATCTGACAGACACGAAAATAACTTACTTCGATTTGATTTCTGGTTTGTCGGGGGTTTCTTGCTTCTTACTAAATAGAACAGAATTCCAATTAGCTAAAAAGTGTTTGGTACGAATTTTGGAGTATTTCGTTAAATTAACTGGAGAGTATACTCTGCGTCAAAATGTAGTTCCTTATTACTTTATTAAGTCTGAACACCAATTGACTGAAAAAGACAAAATGATATATCCAGACGGTTGTATTAATTTTAGTTTATCTCATGGAATTTCTGGAATTTTATATACTCTTTCTAAAGCGATGAAGTTGGGAGTCGTTGTTGATGATCAGTTGAGTTCAATTGAAAGAATCGTAAGAGATATACTTGCTTTTAGCTATATAGATGTAAATGGGTGTATTCAATTTTCAGGTAGAGTTTCATTAGATGATTATAGTAATAGAATAGTGGATCCCCATAATTCACGTGCAAGTTGGTGTTATGGATCCCCTGGAATAGCTAGTGTTTTGCATCTTGCAGGAGAAGTTCTTAATAACCATGAGATTGAGAGAGTTGCTTATAATTCTATACTAAAGTTATGTGAAGAGCCAGTCGGTGATATGAAATTAGAATTTCCTTTAATTTGTCATGGCTTTGCAGGTACGTTACTGGCAATCCAAAACATGAATAATAAGAAAGAAGACTCAAAACTAAAAAACATGTCAGAGACACTTCTTGAATTGTTATTAGGTTTCTATGATGTCGATGTCTATTCAGGTTATTATAATTCAATTTATACAATGGGCATTAATGGATTAGTCAAAGAGGAAAAAATAGATTTTTCGTTACTTGAGGGTTCATTAGGTATCATTTTAACTATGAATTCTATGATAAAAAACGAACCGAAAATTTGGAAGCAAATGATGTGCTTATCTTAAAAAGATGTTTAATTGAGCTGCCATACTTAGGAGGATTTATGTCGAAGTATGATGATTTTGATATTGAGTTAAAAACAATTAAAAGTAATGATTTAGTAACTCCAAATGCTACATGGTCGCCGTGTGTAATATGGGTCACTGAAAATCTTTGTTTACCTATTGCAACTGCAATGGCACCGTCTTGTAGTGATTATGATTCTTGTCATCCAAATCAAACAGTAGCAACTTGCCCAACTGGAAATTGCGGTGGATCATTAAATTACTGCCAAAACAGCATATAAAGATAATTAGAGAATAACTGAAACTAACTATAACAGATTGAATGGCAGCTCAATTTACATATAGTTAATACAATTCAATAGGAGGTAAACAGAGCAATAATGGAAAAAACTCATGATAATCTGAAATATATCTATAAGACTGAAGACGACTTCTTATTAAGGAGACCACTACTATCAATCGATGATGCAGAATATTTTAATTTTAAACTCGAAGAACAAGATAAAATTGATGCTTACATTCAGTTAATTAGAAATTCATCAACAATTATGGAAGCGATTTTAGTGTCTAGCAACTCGCTATATACTAGTATTATTAACTACAATAGTAGTACACCTTTTAAAAAGAAAAAAGATATACTTATCTCTACACAGAAATATGTGATTAGAATGTCAACAAGACCAACGCCTTATGGATTATTCTCCGGGATATCATCTTGTTCTTTTGGAAATGATTGCTATATTGAACAATATAGAAATAGCAACATTACAAAAAGAGCACGTGTTGATATGGTTTGGTTGTATAAATTAATAGAAAAACTTGAAAAAAACCAGGATGTTTTGAATAATCTGACTATAAGTGTTAATTCAACCAGTTATGCTCACGGAGATAGAGTATATTTATCATACATTAGTAACTATGGTCAAGCAAGAGAACGAAAATATGATAGAGATGAGTTTTCTTCGATTAGAAAAAGTAAAGTTGTCGACTGTATTCATGAAATCTTAAAGCGACCTAAAACGTATTCAGATTTAATTGATGACTTGGGTTCCTTTTATTCCGATGTAGAAAAACAACGTATAGTGGATACAGTTAACGAACTGATACAAAACGAATACCTAATAACAAGCTTACGGCCATCACTCTCAAATAGTTGTAAGCTATTAGAATTAACCCAAAAACTAAATGGAAGTAAGGATACTGAACTGTATTTAATATTAAACTCTCTTCAAGTAATGATAGAGAACTACAATGATAGCCTGGTTGGTAAAGGCGCATCTATGTATCTTGAAATTCTTGAACTAATGAGATCAATCTGTACATCTGAGAGTTATTTACAAGTAGATATGACAGTTGGGGAAAGTGTTCTCGATGTAGGTTATAAAAATAGAATAGCGATCGAACATTTAACTGATTTAATGTCACAACTAGCTTCTCCATTTCCTAGATATGCGCATTTAGATTCATATATGGAAAATTTTCTAGATGTCTATGGAGAAGATAAAATTATTAAGTTGAAGGATTTATTGGATGAAGATTTGGGTCTTGGGGTTCCGAATACATATCGAAACCTGCATGGTTCATCGCAAAAAAGCATTACTCATAATCAATCCTATAGTAAGATGATTCAAGCCATAATCTATAATAAAATTCAGGATGCGAATTTGACTGGCAAAAGAGAAATTGAGTTTGATAATAGTGATTTTATTAGATTAGCAAATAAGTTAAGTATGGATGAAACGCCGAATTCCATGGAACTCTATTTCAATGTAAGTTATTCTAAAGCAAACAAAGAGTACAATCTACATTTTGGTGAACATCTTGGGGTTATAGACGCAGGTAGTACATTTGGAAGATTCACAGACATTGATAGTGGCATTGATAGAAATCACAAAAGTATTATGAAAAGAAAAGAGAATTTTCTCAGTGAAAATGCAATTTACGTACAACTAAATGAATTTCCTAATAATGGAAGGTTTAGTAATGTGACACTAACAGACTCAATATACCCTCATGAAATGTCAATTGGTTCTATTGTTTCTCAAGGTAAAGAACAGATTTCTCTTGATGAAATATATGTGGGTGTGATTAGAGAAAATCAAAAGTTTATGTTTTTTATTTTTTCAAGCAAATTGAATAAACAACTGGTTTTTAAGAGCAATAACATGTTAAATTCTAAAACATGTAGTAATTATTATAGATTTCTCATTGAAGTATCTAGTATGAAGGAAAAATGTGTCATATCAGATTTCTATATTAATTTTCATGCTCCCTACAGAGATTTTAATTATGTACCTAGGTTTACATATAGAAATATAGTTATTAAACCGGCTAGTTGGAGATTAAGCGACAGTTCTTTAGGATATGTTTTAGAAAAGATTAGGCTAGATGAAACTTTTATTAATAAGATAAAGGAATGGCAGCACAAGTATTTTGTGCCTAGACACTTATACATTGTAGATGGTGATAATCGTTTGCTAATAGATTTAAGCAGTGAAATCGGTATAGAGATTATCATTAATGAATTAAACAAGAACAAACAAGAGGGGGTGTTCTTTACAGAAATAGAAGGTCAGATTCATGAACGGGTATTATTTAATTCGGAACCTTTTTTTTGTGAAATTGTCGTTCCACTAGTAAAGCGTAACATTGGTGAATCTTCGATTCCGTTTATAAGTAGTGTGCAGCTTAATCAAATAGATAAGAAAATTTCGGATCTAAATAATAACAATTCAAAAAACACGTTTTATCCGACTCAAGAATGGATGACTTTTAAACTGTATGGAAATACAAAAAGAACCAATGAATTTATAACAAAAAAAATATACCCGTTTGTTCTAAGGTTAAAGGACGAGGGCGTTATAGAGCAGTTTTTCTTCATTAGGTATGCTGATCCTAAGGACCATATTAGACTACGGTTTAAGGTTCATCAGAATCATCAAGTCGTATTTAGTAGTATCAATTTGTGGTTTACAGAGGCCTCAAATGAAGGGTTTTTAACAAAGGTGGTTTTAGATACTTATGTACGTGAAACAGAGCGATATGGTGGCGTTGATATTATTGAGCTTATTGAAGACATATTCTTTGTTGACAGTCTTTTTGCTTGCGAATTATTAAGCCAAGCAGAAGATAGATTAACAATTGTTGAATATTGTGCTTTAAGTATTATCTTGTTTTTAAAAGCGTTAGGTATGAACTATGAGTCACAGTTTTCTGTACTTGAATCTCTAGTTGACAAAGCTGTAGGTAGAGAGAACTATAGAAATAATAGAAAGTTACTACTAGAGATTGTAGGCACTAAAGGATTTGAAATGCTTCGAACTACAAAAATGGGAGCTGTAACTCTTAGTTATTCTGAACAAATCAATGACGTAGGGCTTGGTCTTAGACATGCATTAGAGCAAAGCACTGTTAGTCTAACTAAATCGAAAGATTCAATATATTTGAGTTTAGTTCATATGCATTGCAATAGAATTCTAGGCACTAGAGCATCTGAAACTTTATCGCTAGGAATAGCAAGACTTATATTGAAAGATTTGGTTAGAAACAGTGATAAAATAACATAGAATGGGTGCAATTATGAACGAAAATAGTGAGTTCAAATTTCGTAGTCTGATAAAGTCCTTCGACGTATTTCCACGCATTTTTTCCTTGTTTTATAAAGTCGCAGCGGTTAAAGTGACCGTGATTATGATAATGTATACGATAATGAGTCTAGTTCCAGCACTTTCAATACGAGTCACACAGTATTTGTTAAATACAATACAACTAGGATCAGGTAGAGGCTTTAATGAAGTATTAATACCTCTTATTGCTTACTTGTTGGTAAATGTCATAGGATCATTCTTATCGTTGTACAAAAGCAAGTTAGAGGCAGTGTTGAAACTTGATTTGACCTATAGCATAAATTTATCTTTGATGGAAAAGAATTCAACCTTAGAACTTAAAGATTATGAAGATTCGGATATGTACGATATGATCAGACGTGCACAAAGCGAAGGCATTGAAAGACAGTATAGTGTCTTTACAAATGTTATCGGCATAATAAGCCAAAGTATAGGCTTGCTTGCACTCGCATCAATTCTTTTTTCTTGGAAACCATGGACTATATTGATTCTATTTATAGTACCTCTTTTATCGACAATTTCTATTTCAAAACTCGGTTATCAACAATTTCAAATTGAAGTATCTCGTACGTCTGAGAGAAGGCAATCATCATATCTTAGCTATTTGCTGTCAAATGATATTGCAATAAAGGAAATAAAAATTTATGATGTAAGCGAAATGTTAATAAACAAATTTAGTAAAATACAGCAGAAATTCGTCTCGGTTGATAAAGAAATCATTAAGAAAAGATCCAATGTGTTATTTCTATATGAATTACTTGATCAATGTGTCTCAGGAATATTATTAATCATTATAATTACGGATACTCTTAATGGATTAATTTTGTTTGGTAGCACTGTGGCATATTTAAGAAGTATTTCATCAATTGGAAGTAGCATACATGGTATCCTCAGTTCACTTACTTCGATATATCAAAACAACCTATACATTAAGCAGTTATTTCGTTATTTAGATTATAGCCCATTAAAAAATGGGAATGATGGTACTATTAGTATGAAGGACATACATTCAGTTGAGTTTAAGAATGTTAGCTTTAAATATCCTAATAGAACTGAATATGCTTTAAATAATGTGAGCTTTAAGTTAGTTAAAGGTCATACATTGACTCTTGTTGGTGAAAACGGATCAGGAAAATCGACTCTTGTAAAGTTACTTTGTGGATTATATGATACTTATGAAGGTGAAATCCTATTAAATGATATTCCAATGAAACAAGTTGATCTAAAGGTACACCAAGATAGACTTGGTGTTGTTTTTCAAGATTTTAATAAATACGAGATGTCATTAAAAGAGAACATAGCTTTAGGTAAGTTCGAAGCTTTGAATAACGAGGATTCAATAATTAACGCTTTGGAATTTGCTTCAGGAACTGATATTCCCACAAGTGTTAAAGGAGGGCTATCTGGACAACTTGGCGTATGGTTTAAAGATGGTGTTCAATTATCTGGTGGACAATGGCAGAAGATTGCTTTAGCGAGGGCGTTTCTCCGTGATGCGAGCATATATATTCTTGATGAACCGACTTCATCACTCGATTCAATTACCGAGCTGAAAATACTAGAAAATATTAAGAAAGTGTATACTAACAAAATCGGAATAATTATTACTCATAGATTAGAGAGCATCAACAGGATTTCTGATAATATAGTTGTATTGCAAGGTGGTCGAGTTGTTGAATCGGGATGTCATGATGAATTGATATCTAGTGCTGGGAAGTATTCGTTGTTGTTCCATGCTAGAAATCAAGAAATATCTGGAGATTAGTTTTCTATAGAATGTACTTTATTGAAAAGTATATTTTTTGATCATATATATATTTAAGCGAAAATGGTTACCTTCGTTTGTTGGATTTATATACAACTACCATTTATAAATGGATCGTTTAATCGGAAAGAGGTAAAAGTTATGTCTATATTAAAGCAAGTCATGCATGATAGCAATTCGAATAAGGTAGAGATAAAGTGGTATCTAAATCTTCATCAAAGAATTAGTCAGCTTCCTTCTCTTGGTTTCTTACTTCTTATGTGCGCAATTTCTGTGGGGATAACGTTATTATTACAGCCATTATTTTACCTAGCTTCAAATTATTCTAATCCAGATTTATTCTTGGGGGAATTTACTATTGACTTATTGATACAAGGAGTTTTGATTGCACCTTTTATAGAAACAATACTTTTGCAGTTTATTCCTGTTGAGATTCTACTTATGTACAGAAGAAAGAAGAGGAAGAATAAACCAAATTTAATTTTTATAGGTGTTTTTTCAGCTGTCCTATTTGCACTGATGCACTTTCAAGCCTATACTGAAATAGCCGGAATCGCTTTTGGTGTGTTAAAAGTCATAGCCACATTTTTTGTCGGTTTGACTCTATCGTATACCTATCTAGTTTATAAATCACAATCAGGTCCTCCTGTTATTGCAACAGCTATTCTTCATATGATGGTTAACTTCACTTTTTTAGTCATACACTTATTAACGACTTAGTGGCAGAGTCACCATAAATCAAGGGAGGGATTTAGTGTGTGAGCTAATGCTGTATGGGTTGGTGATTTTGAAAACAAAAGATTTCATTGTGTTTTTTCTTGTGTTTTAGATTACATCGTTGTACAGTGAAAATATTTTGCATCGGATTATTATCAGATAGTATTAACGAAATCAAGCTGTAGATATTTCTAAAAGATATATTTAACTGAACGTCTTAAGACATTTAATACACTTAAAATGCTTAATGTTGCGGTCACTAAACAAAAATGAGTTACTGATTGGATTAAGCACATTATTAACGCATTTAAGGTTATTGAAGCAACTTGAATCTTTGATAAATGAAGATTAAATTTTTATATTACATTCTTTATAAACCATAAAGCGTGTAACGCATGTAATAAGCCGTACTGGATTGGACGTGTCTACAAACGGTGGCAGTCTATCTCCACGGATTGACAAAGGACTATGGGATAATAATCCCGTAGTCCTTTGTCAATCCGTGAATCTGTGTAACACTAGAGCGCAGCGAGAGGCGCAGACACGCAGTGGTTGCTCGACTCCCCGTATGTATGTGATGGAGTATTGCAGGGTCAGAGCGTTTGGAGGAGAACACCTGTATGTGTATGCATATGGGTTGGAGGATGCTAGTGGCAATCTTTTTTCGTTGGTGGACTGGAGATGGTGGGAATCGAACCCCTAAAAAGAGTTGAATATGTATGAGAATTATCGAGATACTTGAAATTGGTAACTCCGGACAGAATTGAACATTTTTATAATGCAATTTTATCATTCCGAAACGAAAGAGATTGGAAGCAGTTTCAAATACCAGAAAATTTAGCGAAATCAATAGTTTAGTCAGCAGATTGCTTGAGAACTTTCAATGGGGAGATTCAATGAACATCGATAAAGAAAGTGATGAATTGGCTGACTTACTCACCTATTCGTTTCTTATGGCAGAATCTGTAGGCGTTGATATTGAAAAAATAATGCTAAAGAAGCTTGAGAAAAATAAAAAAAGACATCCAGTAGACGTAGTGAAAGGCAATAGCGGTAAAAATATTCGCATTGAAATTGAGGAATAGTGTGGGTAGATTGACCAAATTTGATTTTGATTTTTTGGCACTTGAAGAATTACAGAAACATGAATATGTCAACAAATGGCCTGTAGTTTGTATAATTGAGAACAGTAAAATGCCTATGTTGGTGATACCACAATCGCAAAGAAACGAATTAAAAACCTCCTTGAAGATAGAAAAAGACTGCTTAAACGGTTAGTATCATAACGGATGATGAGTTTAATAAGTCTTTTTCTCTGGATCTTGTCGCCGCTAAGGATGATTTGAGAGATAAAAGTTATTCCGAAACTTGAGTATATAAACATCAAGAAGAAGTATTTTAAGGTCAGAGGCGAGTTTGATGCGTTTGATGAGATGCTGTCAAATGTTCAGAAGACGCTGTAATGTGTTGATGTGTCAAGCTTATTGACACATTTTAGTACCAAACCGATGTGACGAACAGTGACAGACACCAAAATGGTGAATAGAATCTATCATTTTGGTGTCTGATATTGCGTGAGATTTTAAATAATTAAATAAAGGGGAAATGTATGCTGAAGAAATTATATGCATTAGTTAGGGTTGTAGTGATAGTAGTGCCAATATTAAGTGTACTTGCATATATCTACTATGAAGAAACAAATCGAAGTAGTGATATAATTTTTTTACCGAAAGAAGAAACTATAGAAATTCATTTTAGTAAATTAGCCTATGAATTATTAAGCCAAAATGTGTTGGATTTTTCAGACTATTCTACAGGACTTGTTTTAAGGGATGAATCTACTA
Organism: Acidaminobacteraceae bacterium; assembly: GCA_942493125.1. Taxonomy (GTDB): domain Bacteria; phylum Bacillota; class Clostridia; order Peptostreptococcales; family Acidaminobacteraceae; genus Fusibacter_C. The sequence goes on from OW818667.1 coordinate 3,112,961, forward strand.
TTAATTTTAAAGTTCCCTTAGTGATGGTAAATAATGCCTCAAATTCTCAAATAATTAATAGTATTAGTCTGCCAAAAGAAAATGATAGCGAAAAAAGGAATTTAAGCTGTTATTTAGACTTTGAATCCTTGGAAGAACCTATAGTTCTAAGTGCAGAATCATCCAATGAAATCATACTTAATATGAATTTTGACCTATATTCTTTTTTTGTAGACGTGGTATCTGATGAAGATATGGACAAAAATACTGACTATAATTTTTATCTAAACAATACTGAAGAGCATTATGAAATATATAAAGAAGTCTTTATATCTGCATATATATTTTCATTTATTGGATCAAGTATAGATTGTGACTTAGATAATTCTGATGAAGATTACATGAAAAATTGGAGAGAAGTCAAGGGTGCGTATACCAATGATTTAATCAATCAGCATCTACTTAAAGCTATTAAGGATCAAACAAGACGTTTTGAATCGCTATATAATTATGATTTTACGAATGCGATTTTTGAATTTATGGATTTTAATAATAAGTTATATAAGATTGATGTTGAATTTATGAAGTCATGGGTTAGATTTTGACTATTGATGTGTGGTCGGAAAATACCACACATTTATGTGTTGTGTATTGTTTGAATGGAGTATGTAAAGAGGATTTGAGTGTGATTTGAAAATGGCATATTAAAACTAACACCGCAAATTAGATGATTTGGGATGTTAGTTTTCTATAAGTGCACAATCAAGCGCTGAAATAATGCTTATCCCTTAGGTGTTATAATAAATACTAATCGATTAATTAAGTTTTGATAGTTTAATAGAGTTGAATTTACATGATATGTGCAACATGAATAATATCGATTTATAGTTATTGTTATTGGTTATGACATAATATAACGATTGTTTATTGTAATAGTATAATATATAATAACAATGCGTGTGGCTAGATTTTTGACTTGTGTTTCGCAAGTATTGATTAATATGGAAGGCAGACTTGCCGCTATCCTAGCCAGTCCCACTATCTGCGCGTTCACGTGTAGAGCGTAATGAGTAGCCACACGCAAATATTTTTTTTGAGGTTGGATAATTGGATAAGCTAAATGAAGTAACTACGAGGGGAGAATTAGCTCAATTTTTAAATATCCCACACAAAAAATTAACTTATATTCTTTATAATAAAAAAGTAGATAATTGTTACAGCACTTTTGAAATTCCTAAAAAAAATGGAGGAGTAAGAAGTATTAATGCACCAAATGAGGATTTAAAAGATATTCAAAAAAAACTATATGAAGTCTTGGTTCAGGCTCAAGAAAATATTATTTTAGTAGAAAAAATTAAAGATAACATATCTCATGGTTTTAAGAAATCTAAAGGGATAATTACAAATGCTGAGGTTCACAAGAAAAAAAAATTTGTACTAAATGTTGACATAGAGAACTTTTTTGATAGTTTTCACTTTGGACGTGTAAGAGGATTTTTTGAAAAGAATAAATATTTTGCCTTATCTAGAGAAATATCTACTGTACTTGCGCAATTAACATGCTATCAAGGGCGTTTACCACAAGGGGCACCAACATCTCCAATATTAACCAATTTAATTTGTAATATTTTAGATTTAAGGATTTTAAAAATTTGTCGTAAGTTCAGGCTCAATTATACGCGATATGCTGATGATTTAACTTTTTCGACAAACGACAAGTATTTTCAGGATAATTTTGATTCATTCTATAGTGAACTATCGCATGAAGTTGAGGCTTTTAGTTTAAAAATCAATGAAAAGAAAACCCGACTAATTTTTAACGATTCAAGACAAGAAGTAACAGGCATTACTGTGAATAGTAAGCTAAATGTAAATAAGATTTACATAAAACATACAAGAGCAATGGCTGAAGAATTGTATAGAAAAGGAGAATTCTATATCAATGATAAAATAGGATCGTTGAATCAATTAGAAGGAAGATTTTCTTTTATTAATCAACTGGATTATTACAATAATATCCAAGATAATAAATTGCTTTCTAAGAAAACCAAGCAGAATTGTTGGAATTTAAGTTCAAGAGAAATGCAATATCAAAAGTTTTTATTTTACAAATACTTTATTGCAAATCAAAAACCGATCATAGTAACTGAAGGTAAAACTGATATATTGTACATTAAAGCTGCATTAAAAAGTATGCATTTGAGATATCCTCAGCTTATTACCAAGAAAGATAAAAATTTTGAATATAAAGTTGTGTTTTTAAAGAAGACAAAGAAATTAGAATATTTTCTAGGTATATATAGAGATGGAGCTAATGCTTTGGTTAATATATATAATCTCCACACTGGCCGTAATGGATTTCATAATTATTTAAGATTGTTTAATTCTGTTTATAAACAGCAATCCAAACACCCAACGATTCTGTTATTTGATAATGAACAAGTAACTAATAGACCATTAAAGAAATTTTTATCAAGTAATAGTTTTAGTAATGCTGAACTGACAAATACAAACTTGTTTTTAAAATTAGAAGAAAATTTATTTTTATTAACTATTCAACTAGTAAAGAAAATGAGTGAGTGTGAGATTGAAGATTTATTTACATCAGATGTACTTAACATCCAAATTAATGGGAGAACTTTTTCAAAGGATGAGGAATATAATAAATCAAATCATTTTGGAAAATCAGAGCTTTCAAACTATGTTTATAATAATTATGAAAAGATTGATTTTGATGGTTTTGTTCCAGTTATGGATAGTATTGTTAAGATAGTTGAAAATCAATTATAGTTTATTCAGTACACTACTTTTTCGATTGCCATGTATGGTTACAGAGCAATATTGCGGATTATTCAGTAATGATAAAATATATTAAATCAAAGAAAAAGAAAAATGCCGAAAAACATAATTTCTTAGTTAGAGCCAGCGACCAAGTCACAGATGTGACTTGGTCGCTGGCTCCATTTTTTATTTTGATTCGATATCATAAACGGGGGAATAATCATACTGATAAGTATTGCTTATGAATCGTGATGCAAATGCATCAAGGGAGACGCTTGATGCATCAAAAAGGTGGTAAGGCACATGAATCTAAAAGAATTACGAGAGAACATAGTCGGTTTAAATACACTTTTTGAAACGCCATATGGCGAAAGAATAATGACCTATGCAGATTTTACTGCTTCAGGTCGATCTTTGAAATTTATCGAAAAATATATGCTAGAAATTCAGAAAATATATGCTAATTCTCACACCGATGATGACTGCACTGGCAAGACGATGACTGGATTGCTTCACAAATCAGAAGAGATGATAAAAAAAGAATTGAACGCAACGAAAAATTGTATGATCATTGCCACTGGAAATGGCTCTACAGGTGCGATAGCAAAATTTAGTGAGATACTTGGAATCTATATGCCACCAGAAACTAAAGCTAAGCTTGAACGGCTTGTAGATGATTTTTTAGATATTGAAGAATACTTTCAATATAGAGATGTATTTGCTCAATTAAATGACAAGTGGGTGAAAAGTAGACCTGTAATATTTATTGGTCCATACGAGCATCATTCGAATATACTGATTTGGCGTGAAAGTATCGCCGAAGTCGTTGAGATTAAACTTGGTAGTGACGGTTATTTAGATATAGATGATCTAATATACAATTTACATAGAGAAGAATTTAAAAATCGTATCAAAATCGGATCTTTTTCAGCAGCTTCAAATGTGACTGGCATTAAGACAGAGGTATATGAGATTTCTCGGATTTTACATGAGAATGGCGCACTGGCATGTTTTGACTTCGCTGCTAGTGGTCCCTATGTTGAAATTAACATGAATCTAAATGAATCATCTTACTTTGATGCCGTTTTCATATCGCCACACAAATTTTTAGGTGGTCCGGGAACAACTGGATTGCTCGTTATGAATGAAAAACATTACAATAATACTTTACCACCAACTGTAGCAGCCGGTGGAACCGTCAATTATGTAAATCGATTTTCACAAGATTATAATGAAGTGCCTGAGGAAAGAGAAAAAGCTGGAACGCCAGGGATTCTGCAAATGGTAAAAGCAGCATTAGTGTTTGAATTAAAAGGTAGAGTAGGCGTAGATAAAATTGAAGAGATTGAAGAAATCTATACCAGACAATTTTTAGAACGGTTTAAAAATAATAAAAACATTGAGATACTTGGACCATTAGACGCTCAAAAACGTATTTCAATTGTATCATTCATGATTAAAAATAATGGCAAATACCTACATCCGAGATTCGTTACAAAACTGTTGAACGATTTGTTTGGCATTCAATCGAGAGCGGGCTGTGCATGTGCTGGACCATATGGGCATAGATTGCTTTCAATTGACGATGAGACGGCCAAGATCATGCGATCATTTTTAAAAGAGGGCATGCGTTCATTAAAACTAGGTTGGACACGTGTGAATTTTCATTATGTTATGAGTCAAGAGGAAGTAACTTTTATTTTAGATGCAATAGAATTTATTACGGCTTATGGCTATCTGTTTTTAAATGAATATGAAGTCAATCTGCAGTCTGGAGAATGGCGGCATGTTAAAGAGATAGATTCAAATTCATGGGTTACTGACTTTGGCATTGATAGGAGTTTAAAACTTCAAGAATTAATTGAGCCATATCAAGCAGTTGATAGATCGAAAGCGTATAAGAAGTACTTGGATGATAGCAACAATATGGCGGCGAATATTTTGACAAATGCGGAACGGCTACCATTTAGAACAATGAATGCTAAATATGAAGAGCAAAGATGGTTTGATTTTGCAAATGAATTTCATTAAATTGACCCTTTCAAGTTCGTACAATATAAAAAAGACCATGCGGTCTTTTTTTGCTTTTTATAACTTAGGTAATTTCCTAGCATACCAGATAATTAGAATCAGATGAGCGACTTCTACAGCTGCGGCAAAATACATGTGCGCCCAAGCCTCTCCAACTAAATTGAACAACATATACGGAATGTATATTGCAGCAACAATTGGATTTACCCAGCGATTCACTTTATTTGGCATGGCAACTGAAAGGAAAATCATAAATGCTGGAATGGCTACTAAAACCATTACAATCAGTAGAAAGACTTGTGAAATGTCAAATGTAAAGACTTTTCCTGCCAAAAGATCGTCGAGCATGCCAGGCATGTAAAGGTGGAAATAATCCACATAAATATAGAGAAACATAAAACTCGCCCACAATGCAGCAAGCTTTAATTTCAAACCGATGGTGATGTATTCCAGAGGTCCATTTTGAGGTTCATTTTGTTTATTCATATTAGTCTCCATTCATAAATTAAAATTCTCAATCCTTAAATGCCACTACATTTTGTTACTTGATATGGTTTAAGTTTACTCAAATTGAACGACGTATGATACCAACTTTAGTTGGTAATTTGAGTAGGACTTATCTCTTTGATTCTAGTTCTTAGTATGATAAACTGATATCAAAATGGTTCTTAGTGATTGAATAGACTGAGAGGTTGAGATGAAATTATTGAAGGAAATTGCACTGGTATTGATCTTTGCTTTGACGGGAGACATTCTCGCAAGGGTTGTTGATATACCAATACCAGGTAGTGTCATTGGAATGATGTTACTCTTAATTGCATTAAGTGCAGGTATGATAAAGATACAGTCATTGGAACAGATTTCTGAGTTTTTACTGAGTAATCTGGCTTTTTTCTTTATACCTGCTGGCGTTGGCCTTATAAATGTGATAAGTACAGTTCAAACTGACGTAATAAAAATACTGGCAATAGTGATATTAAGTACTAGCTTTGTTATGATCACCACAGGTTGGACGGTTCAATTCTTGCAAGGAGTTGTGAAAAAATATGAACATTGATACTGTCTATTTTGGACTTATTTTGTCAATAGTGACCTACTTGATCGGGCAATGGATCAACAAAAAAACTGGACTTGTTGTCTTTAACCCGTTGCTGATCAGTATTGTTCTAATCATAATAACTCTTAAGGGGTTTGGAATTGAATATGATACCTATAACATGGGTGGCTCAATGATATCATTCTTTTTAGGACCTGCAACTGTTTTACTGGCTATTCCGCTCTTCAAAAGTCTTCAACTTCTTAAAAAGAACATGATCCCTGTGTTTTGCGGTGTCATTGTAGGGAGTTTAACATCAATAGCGTCAGTGGTTTTACTTTCAAAATTATTTGGGTTGGACGATAATATCATAAAGTCTTTCTTACCAAAGTCAGTCACAACACCGATAGGTATCGAATTATCAAATCAACTCGGAGGCATACCATCCTTAACTGTTGCAATGATTGTAGCAACTGGAATTGTTGGAGCAATAATTGGAGACAAAATTTTGAAGTTATTTAGGGTTAAAGATGAGATTTCTATTGGCGTTGCACTTGGAACGGCCGCTCATGCAATTGGTACATCTAAAGCCTTGGAAATGGGCAAAGTACAAGGTGCATTTAGCGGGTTATCTATAGGATTGATGGGTATTGCCACATCAATATTTCTTTCATTGTTTAAAGATTTTATTCTAAGTATGTTTTAAAAAAAAAGCGACGCCAGTCAATGGTCGTCGCTTTGATTTCATTGATATATCTTATATATCTAATCGTGGTGCTTTGCACTAACCTTTTCTCGAAAAACTCTAGATAACCGATGACTATCGAAGTTGAATAGAATTTTGATAACGGATATAAAAACGATGAACACAACGATTGGAATCACACAAGAGATAATGATCAGCGTAGCGATCGCATCCAAAAATGAAGCAAGTGTATCTTCACCTTTTGTGACGATTGCAGAGATATCGGCTCCAATTTTAGATGTGACATTGGAAAGATAGGATTCGATTTTCTCCATCCAATTTTGATCTTCTTCGGCAAAGTCCTTTTTCTTTTCTTCGATGTCTTCTTTGTTTTGGTTTGCGGTTTCGATTGTCTGTTCAATCGAGGATTGATAGGACTGATAGATCAAGTCGCTAGCTTGTATGCTTACCGGGATAACCGCAAATAGGATAATACCAAACAGCGCGAGTTTTATGGCAAGATTTCTGATGATTTCGCTTTTGTTGTACAAATATATAATACCCAATACACAAGCAAAGGGAATGATGAATGTAAATGACAAGTAACCAACCACAGAAAGCAATATTTTTTCTAACAGTATCGCACCCAGTATGATGATGAAGTACGAGGTTATTTCTGCGATTTCATTGGCGATAGGTGTCGCGACATCACCAGGTATCAAAGATAGAGCGGTTGAAGAGGCTGCTGCTGTTGCGGCAAGTTTCATAACGGTTATTTTTTTATCATCGAGTGAGTTAATGGTTGCTGCATTAAAATCCGGTGCTGTAACAAATTTAGAAACAACGAATAGTGAGAGTAACGCTATAAAGAGTAATATAATCATTGTAATCATAGTCCGTTTAGAAATCTTCGTTTTAGGCCTTTCCATCATAGGTGATCTCTCCTTTGCAAAAACATTTTATTGTCAGATCTAATAAAACTAAAACCATATTACTATAATTATACATGATTATAAGCAAAACGATACGAAAGCGTAGGAAATCTATCAATTTGTTTGGTGACGATGGTTTTATTGGTAAAATAGTGATGGCAATTGGCTTTGTCTAACGCTTCATCATAAGTATTTCACGAATATTAGAAAGATCGCCAGTTGGCGGTCTTTTATTATAGTGCGTGTCATGTTATTTCTGAGTATTTATAGCAAGCTAGAAAAACAGTTATCAATTCATTTAGTAAAGGGTCAATGTTTTTTAGGTTTTCGCCGTCTGAGAATAGCGCTGGATAGGTTAAGCAACCCTCAACCATGCCGTAAAAAACGCGAGCGGTAAGTTCGGGGGATTGAAAGTTAAGCTTCTGATCTTCCTTTGCTGAACTTAGCCAAATGATAAATGCTTTGTGAGGTTCATAAGCGCTTCGGGTTTTCTTGCCAAAAGCGGTATCCATTAGAAAAACGGAGGTAAACAGCTTTGATAAACCTCTTCGAACAGGATCATTGATCAAAAAAAGCTCTGCCTTGGCAAACTCTCTCAATTGATCTTCGAGAGATAAAGTCGATACATATCTTATGGGCTTTATTTCATCTCGCTGCTTTAGAAAGTCTGCAACAATTTCTTGAAAAAGAATTTCCTTGCTTGAAAAGTGGTTATAGATCGTGCGCTTTGATACACCTGCAACATCTGCTATGTGATCCATACTGGATGCTTCATAACCGTTTTTAGTAAATACCTTAATAGCGCCTTCAAGAATCGTATTGCGTTTTAGGCTAGTATCCCTTTTCTTTCTGTCTTTTTTTATTTCCCCCATATTATGCCTCCGAAAATATATTGCACTGAGCAGTGTAAAATAATGTTGACTTATATTACACTACACCGTATAGTATAATATATAAAGTATCAAAATGCAAATTTAGGAGGATATTATGGAAAATTCAAGTAAAAAAAACGCTAAACGCGCTGGTCTTTTATACTTCGCATTTGTCATAACATGCATCTTTGCAGGCGTTGTCCGTGCCAATCTGATCGATTACGGCGATGCATCAAAAACAGCGGAACTTCTTAGTCATTCAATGTGGTTGCTACGTATTAGTTTTATTGTCGATCTCGTATCTGCCGCTTTATTTCTCATGGCGGCATGGGCATTATACGTTCTATTGAAACCTGTTCAGAAGGATCTCGCGCTATTGTTCCTTTTGTTAAATGCAGCAGGTGTTGCCGTACAGTGCCTCAGCTTACTCAGTCTGTTTGCCCCAATGCTAATAAGTGCGAGTGCAGATTTTCAGAAGGCTTTCCAGCCAAGTCAAATAGAAGCTTTAAACTTACTATTTCTCAACCTTCATAAAAGTGGCTTTATGATTGCCCAGATTTTTTTCGGCATATGGCTCTTGCCACTCGGTTATCTTGTATATAAATCTGAATACCTTCCAAAATGGCTTGGAGTACTGCTCATGGCTGATTTTGTCAGCGTCATGATATGGTTCTTCCAGTTTTTCCTTTTACCTGGTTATGACATAATTACTTATCCAGGATTAGCAATCAGTTTTACTGCAGAATTCTCACTGAGTTTATGGCTACTATTTAAAGGTGTTAACGTACAAAAACCATCCGTCATTGTAGCTGAACAGATGGCCTATGGGCATAAGGTATAATGATATGGAGAACACTATGAAAGCACCAATAAAAGCACAAATCAAACTAATGGTTGGAGGAGCCGTTGTATTCTGGCTAACGACGGTCTTTACGTCTCTGCTTCCTATCGCTGCAGAGTATAGAGCAGCCTATTCAAATTGGCGCATTCAAACGGTTTGGATTGGTTCACTTTTTGCTGGGATGCTTAACAGTTGCTTCGTAAGTTATTTATTGCTCAGATTTTTTGATAAAATACCGATAAAAGGTCACGTGCAAAAAGCCGTGATGCTAAGCGGCATCGCCCTTGGCATTGCCATATTATTGATTGATGTGCCCATGCTCTTACAGGAACCGAGTGCATCATTGTATTTCTTTTTCATCGGCATTATGTTTAATACAGTAAGATTTCTCTTTCTTGGAATTGCTGTTGGCTATTTATATAAAAGGCTTGGTACTTTTAATTTTAAACTCACTGACCCCAATAAGTACCCATAAAGAGTGCGGCTCCTGTAGTGACGTCCTCTATAACGAAGAAAAAGGGCTTGTTGCAGTTGAATATGATTGGCTCATCCTCAATCGGCATGCTCGTGACGGCAAATTCGATAACGGTTACAGCAGCCGCTTCAGTGCCACCTTCATCGTTGATGATCCGTGCGTTTTGGAAAATGTCGCCAATGTAGACACTCTCATCTTTTATCTCGACCATGTTGCTAAAATCCGCTTTCGCCGCATCAAAAGGAAGTGTCATGCCCATTTCTATAAGAGGCATTTTAAGTGGATTGCTTACGGTATATTCAAATTTTGGCAATGATAATGCTAAGCGTGCGGTCAACATTTGTGTGTCCGATGTGAGAATTGATAGCTTATCATAATCATAGCGCGACATAAAATCGTTGAGATTCCCTTTTGGCAGATAGATCACCATGCGGGTGTTGTCTTTATAGGGGAGTGCAGCCAATTGGACATCGTCATTTGCGAAGTACTGAAAAGAAGTGGTTTGCGTCATCATTGGAACTGGCTTGGATGTACCATCTTCTAAATAAAAAGGCAAAGACGACGTGGATCTTTCATCAAATGTATGCACCCATTGACCTTTAAAGTAGACCGTGTTCATCAAGTAAGCGATAGTCATAGCATCAATTTCACTCAAAGTGTCCTTTAACAAGCCGTTTGTTTGCTCTTCAACCCAAGTGTTCATAAGGGTCACTGTATCTTTATCTGAAAAATCTGCACTGTGGATCTTTGCGTTAAAGTCTTTAGACAAAGTATCTACAAAGGATTGCTTTGCCTTAAGTGTGTCGCGAATCCAAAAACTATTTCCGATTTGAATTTTATCTGCGTCATTTTCGCGATTCAGATGCGCAATCAAAGCATTATAATGCGAATTAATCATCACAGGGTTTGCATCACCCATTATCTCTGCGATATTCTCTGCGGTCTCACCAGACGCCGCATTATAAGACATCGCAAGTGCCATGGATAAACTCACTGGTGAAAACAGCGTGTTATCGCCCGTTTGCATACTGACTATTAAATTATAGCCCAAATGGTTTGAAGCGTTAACGCTGTCTTTAAACGTGCTGGACACATTTTCTAAGCTAGTATCCGCAAATGAAATATTTGAGCCTATTTGCGACTTCGATTGGTTCATGGTACACCCCACAAGCATTGTGAGTATCATTATGATTGATAAAGCACTTTTAAAATAGTTCATATCGACCTCCTTGTACCCTAGGTATTAGACGGATAATTGTATCATATAGTTCCGAAGGCATTGCCTTCAAAATGGGTATATATGATTGAGTGCTACTAGGTGTATCATGAAAGGGAGTGACAAACATGAAAAGCCAGTTTATATCTGCAATAAAAGGTTTAATCGCATTTGCAATAGCATCCGCATTGGCCTCAGTTATGATTCTTCAGTACGACAATTATTTCAGCGCTGCTATTCTAACAGGTGGTTTAGGTGCACTGCTGCTGAGTTTATTGATGATTAAGTATAAGCTTGTTTTCTGGAAAATGGCGCTCGCCGGTTCGATAGGCATGCCTTTAGGTTTGCTGTTTAGCTTTTTTGTTGTAGGCGGATTTGGTGAACTACTTCCGGCAGTTGGCAATGCTCTTGAAAATACACCGATTCCAGACATTGTGGCCGTCATGATGATGAGTGCAATTTACGGTATGTTTATTGGCGGCATCAACTTTGGAAAAAGGGCGATAGGACGCTTTGCGATTATTTGTAGTCTTATTTCAGTGCCTGCTGGCTTGCTTGTATCTATTTTCAATGCTGGCGGACTGAAATCCGTAACGAATCTGTTTGGAAAGGTTGATATGAATTTTGTGACAATCATGCTTTTTATAGGGCTTGGCGTTGGCATGGCTATTGATGGCGGCAAAGTCATTATAAAACACCATTAAAATGCATCAATTATATGGTTTCAAAATCCACGTGTCTGACCTTTCCAAGGCTTCGGTAAATTCTGCTTATGTTCTTCAATGCTAGGGCCCCCAAGTCCCTTTAGACGCCATACCCCATAGATATAGCTTAAGATCAAGACAAGGATTGTGATCGGGAGTCCGAGTAGCGTGTTGACCAAGAAAAGTCCCGTGACATTATCGCTGATGAAAAGTGCGAACTGAAGGGCTGCCCGCATAGTAAATAGACCTAGCCAGCAGAGTGTGACCTCCGTATAGGCGGGACGGACATCTGATCGCCAAAACCAATCGAGCGGCCAACCGCGTGAGAGGTGGCTCATCCATGCGGCAAGTGGCTTTTTAGCGAGCAGTGATAGCCCTGTTATGAAGATCAGTCCGGTGCTGCTTATGAGCTTCGGAAAGTAGTAGTTTGTTGCATTGTCAGCAACCAAAGCGAATGCAGTGGCGATGGCGACACCCAAAAATCCAGAAAATGCGTATTTCCAAGTTTTTTTTGTTTTCAAGCGTATGCCAACCAAAATGAGTGCGGTCGCGATGGCGAGTGCGGATGCGCTTTTGAGATCAAGAAATGCATTTGTGACGATATATACGAATGGCGGAATCATGGCATCCACAGTATTTCCTTTGACTACGGAGAGGAGCTCTTCTTTGATTTCAGTAATGTTCATGGTAACACCTTCTTCGTTATATTTTTCTAGGCGATTTTCTTATGATTTTTCAGCGGATTTAAGGATTGATGCCTTTCTGTGGCCGAGGAAAAATGTGAGCCAGTCCGATTTGCAGGTGTAGAAGGCATATAAGATGTAAAGAGCGCCTGTGAAGAAGCCCAAGATCATCATTGCTAAAATCCAGATTACTTTTGCTACCGCGGATTTCTCTCTGAAATAAATCCACATGGAGAACAAGGTAAAACCCACATACAAATCGATGAGGGACATGATACCCCAAGGATTTTCAAAGAGAGCGCCACCGTCGACGAAAAAATCGCCGTTTAGAAAGCCATTTGTGAGTCCGAGTGTCATTGCTAAAAGTCCAATCCAAGCTATCCCTTTTCCTATACGCATACATGGCCTCCTGATTTTTTGTGATACTTCTAATATACCCAAATTAATTGAACTGAATTCGCAAGCACATGTTACTTGTCTCATGAAAGTTTTTGTGATATTTTGAATTTGAATGGTCGTCGTTCAAAATCGGACGAATTAAAATCGTCCGATATTTTAATGAAGGTTCCAGCATGAATTGTAGATATTATGGAGGCGCTATAGATATGAAATCATACATTATCAAAATAGAATTAGAAGATTCAGAGCCACTTATTTGGAGACGGGTCATCATGCCAGCAGGAGCAACTTATAGAAGGCTACATGATGTCATTCAAAATGTGACGAATTTTCAGGGCGGTTATCCAAGTAATGATTATCACCTATATGATTTCGACTTGTCGAAAGTGAACATGCTTGTCACTGATAATGAAGAAGCATATCTTGAACATCATCACTTTATGAAAAATAAAAAGTATTATGCTGAACGATTATTATCATTGGATCCAAACATGCTCAAGTTTGAGAAAATCCATCAGGAACGTCTCAAAATCGAGGTTCGCAAACCAACAAGCCTTAAAATAGATGCTTATCTTGAAGCGCACAAAGAAATAAGATATAACTATGATTTTGGAGATAATTGGTGGTTTACTATTAAACTTGAAGAGATTGTAGACGATTACTTCTTTGGGTTTCCGACGCTATTCGATGGTGCAGAGACAGCGCCACCAGAAGATGTTGGTGGCATTCATGGATTTTATGCGTTTCTGGATGCTTATCGTGATCCGAAGCATCCAGATCACAAGGAGGTTTGTGAATGGGTCGATGATTTGCATTTCAGGGAATATGACCCGTCACGGATAAATGACAAATTAAAATCACTTAATTATAAGAAAACCGAGTGGGATAAGATTAAGCACGAAAAATTCCGAGTGCTTGAGGATAAGTACAGGAGCTCGTGAAACGGAGGGTCACAAAATGGAGAATGAACTACTAAAAAAGTATAATCGGATAAAAAATTTGAAGCTCGTTGCTGCAGTCGTCATCGATTTAGTGGGCTTAACCACTTATGTTGTCCCGGGAGCTGCTGAAGGTGGCGACGTGGTTTGGGGTCCAATTAGCGGATTTTTGATTTATATGTTGTTTCCAAACCGCAAGAGAATGGCGGTTATGGGTGCTGTCGAAGAAATGCTTCCATTCACAGATTTTGTTCCAACTGCTTACTTGGCTTGGCGACTCGACTATGTGAAAGACAAAAATAAAACACTCACCGAATTTCTAAATCAAAGAATGGATGAAGATCAAGTTGTTAATGAGATCCTGAATTCAAAAAACAAAGAGTTGCGCTAACATAGAGTAACGCTAACATAGAGTAACGATGAGTTATGGATAAGTCATTGTTTATCATTGTTAATATGTAAAGAAAGAGGGCTAGCTATATGCCGGAGAAGAAAGCACATCATATGATATTCAACAAATTAGCATCATTTTATGGACTATATTTCGAAAGTCAAAAGCGCAGCTTCAACACAGCGATAAATATTGCAAAGCCGTTGGTGGATTTATCCAAATATAATACAGTTCTAGACGTGGGTTGTGGCACTGGCGCGCTATGCTCAGTACTGGCTGACCGCGGGTTGGTCGTTACTGGCGTGGAGCCTGCTGAGAAAATGTTGGCCGTCGCAGTAAGTAAGACGAAATCACAGGGGATTTCATTGATATCGGGCAATGTCCTAGAAGGGTTGCCTTTTGAAGATAAGTCGTTTGATGTTGTCACGGCGTCTTTTGTGGCACATGGACTTGTCCCAGAACATCGGAAAATTATGTTTGCCGAGATGAGCCGAGTCGCAAAGCACTTTGTGATTTTTCATGACTTCAACCAGAATCGGTCGCTGCAGATTAGCTTTTTGGAATGGCTTGAAGGTGGGGATTATTTTAGGTTCATCAAAATGGCAAAACATGAGATGCTTAATTGTGAGAATCAGGATGGGAATTGCTTTTCAGATGTCAGGGTGATCAATGTGGAGAGATATGTTGATTGGTATGTTTGTAAGCCGACAACCACGGTTTCATTAACCTAGGAATTTTCATAAATTCAATCTTGATTTATATAGATAAAAGCGTTAGAGTATACTGTACACAAGAAATGACAAGGAGAATCAACTATGACTTATGTTTTGCTGATCGCAGGTTTTGCAGCGCTTATTAAAGGGGCTGACTACTTTGTCGATGGTGCATCAGGTATCGCAAAAATTTTCAAAATTCCCTCTATACTCATCGGACTCACAATCGTCGCATTCGGAACTTCAGCTCCAGAAGCGGCAGTAAGTATAAGTGCGGCAATTAAAGGCAACAATGGCATCGCTCTTGGTAACGTTATTGGTAGTAATATATTCAACATCAGCGTCATTATCGGTATCACGGCGTTGATATTTCCACTCGATGTCCATAAACAAACCATGCGAAAAGAAATCCCGTTTACTTTATTGGCAGGGGTAGCATTGCTCATCCTCAGCTTAGATGGGTTCTTAAAAGATGGGCAAAGTCTTTTGCTCGAC
Organism: Acidaminobacteraceae bacterium; assembly: GCA_942493125.1. Classification (GTDB taxonomy): domain Bacteria; phylum Bacillota; class Clostridia; order Peptostreptococcales; family Acidaminobacteraceae; genus Fusibacter_C. Next base: position 3,128,132 of record OW818667.1, read on the forward strand.
CGTGCTGACGGCGCAATCTTGCTACTGTTTTTTATCGTATTCGTCTACTATATTATCGAAGCGGCTTTAAACAGCAAAGATTCTCAGGAGAACTACTTACCAGAAAATGACCATGAAACGCCAAAGCTTGGCCTTAATCTACTTTATACACTGGGTGGATTGGCTGCGATCTTGATCGGCGGTAATTGGGTCGTGAATAGCAGTATAGAAATCGCGACCAGCTTCGGTATCTCTCAAACGATTATCGGCCTCACCATTGTCGCCATAGGAACCTCTCTACCAGAATTGATCACAAGTGTGACAGCGGCTAGAAAGAAGAATACCGACATTGCAATCGGAAATATCGTCGGTAGCAATATTTTCAACGTCTTTTTCGTCCTCGGCGCATCAGCATTGATTAGTCCGATAAACATTGATCCAAAATTAATGGTGGAGCTTTTCATGAACATCGCATTAACCATCGTGCTCTTAGCCTTTTCGCGTTCACACAGCAAGATCGTCAAATGGGAAGGCGTCGTATTTATATTGCTTTACTTGATTTATATGGCTTATTTATTGTTTTAATGAGTTGTTGGTGCCAGGTAAATTGACTCATTCGAGATGAGTCGAAATGCCTGGCTTTTTGACTTATTCGTGCGTCGATTAACCTGGCACCAGCCACTCATAGAATAATCCAACCAACAATTGTTGATAATAAGATGATGATGTAAGTTCTTTCTATGAAAATAAGCAACATATCCTTTATTGAAAGTTCAATGTCTGTAGACAAGATACAAGGAATCGTTCCAGCAAAAAATAAAATTGATGATACTGAGATCATACCTGTTATAAATTTGCCAAGAACACTTGTCCCTGCATTTGCAACAATTGCTGTTGGAACAAACATTTCGGCCCCTGCCAATGCAGCAGCACTCGAGATAAGCTGTGCATCAGGTACTTGAAGTAGTTTTAAAAGTGGGAAGTAGATATATCCAAGAAGATCAAATACATGTGTATGATACACGAAGTAGAAAGCAATGGTGCCTATAGAGATGATCAATGGTAGTAATCTCATTATGATGAGCATGCCATCTTTAAAATTATGCCATAAGGATATGTGGATATTTTTCGCTTTGCTTGCAGTTTTCAAGGCTTCATATATAGCTGTTTGCAGTATGCCACGTCCATTGGCATCTTCATTATCCGAATTATTTTGATCATTATAATAGGTATTGGGAATTTTAGAGAGTGGATAAATTCTAGACACGATAGCAGACGTAGTAAATGTGATTAAAAGTGCTGAGAAGAAAAAAGGAATCCACATATCCATAAATCCTAGAGTATTAGCCACAATTACCATAAAGGTCGCTGAAACGGTTGAAAAGCCAGTCATGATGAGTGCGGCTTCTTTTTTTGTGTATTTGCCTTCTTTATATAGCTGATTGGTCAAGAAGATACCAACTGAAAAGCTACCCACAAATGAAGCAACCGCAGTTACAGAAGCGGATCCAGGCACTTTCCATATCGGCTTCATGACCGGCCTCATCAATACGCCCAAAAATTCCAACAGGCCATAATCGATTAGAAAAGTAAGTAGTGCAGCACCAATAGGTACGACAAGTGCAACAGAGTAAGAAATCTTGATAAATAAAAATGGAATCATATGATCTGCCATTAAGATGTCAGGTCCTTTTCCGATTAAAAATAGTGTTGCAAATACTGTAGCGATTAATTTCAAAACGGTAAGGACTTTGTGAACCATGTTTTTATGCCAAGTTCTATCATAGAATGGTAAGAGTGCGCCTAAATAGATCAGAAGTATAGTATAGTATTTTGTGAAATTAGGAAATGAGTGCTTTAAGTTTGTCACTATGTGATCGATGGGAATTGAGCTAGTACCGCCAAGGGTAACTGGAACAAAATATAGAATAAAACCTAACGTACTAAAAATAATAAACTTAGCCCAGTCCTGATGATTCGTTTCTCGTTCCATTTTGGTCTCCTTAAAAATCAAATGAAGTTCATATTGATGGACGTGAATTGTAGAAAAGAACTGGCATATATATGATGCCAGTTCTTATTTTTTAGACTATGCGTCAAGACCAGCGTGATGTCCTTGATACATGGCAGTAGTAATAGTTGAGGCTTTAACACAATCGCCTATGGTCATGACAACTGGTGCACAGTCGAGTAGTTCAGAAACGGTCTCTCTTCTTGGTCTTTGCCCAAGAGCGAGAAGTACTGATTTGCCTTCGATGAGGACTTCCTCATTCATGCTGTTGAGACAGATCACACCTTCAGGTGTGATCTTTGTACCTCTATGACTCATAAGGACATTTATTCCTGATTTTTCAATTTCTTGAAGTAACAATGGGCGGTGTCTGATATTCGCATCTGGAGACAATGCATTATTCATTTCAACGAGGCTGACTTTTTTACCTTCTCTGGCGAAGTGTATAGCAATCTCGCATCCCGCCAAACCGCCACCGAGAACGACAACTGAGTCTTGAATCTGGTCAACATGGTGATGATACTCGTTGACCACAAAGACATTGTCGCTGTCAATGCCGTGAATTTTAGGGATAAACGGCGTTGAACCAGCCGCTACGATCACGACATCAGCATTTTCATTTTCTAAATACAACTTATCAACCGTAGTATTTAAACGGACATCGACGCCTGCTTTATGCACAAGATTTCCAAGTGTAACGCCTAATTGATACATTTCATATTTAAATGGGATAGCTTGTTCACCAATTAAGATGCCACCAACTTCATCGTTTTTTTCACAAAGAATAACTTGATGTCCTCTTTTAGATGCCGTCAGCGCAGCTTGTAAACCACCGGGGCCAGCGCCTACAACGACGACTTTTTTCTTGATTAGTGCTGGTTGAATTTCCAAACCTTCAAGCTCACGGCCGATGATTGGGTTGACTGTACAGCGTCTTGTGCCAGTTTCAGCGCGTTCGGCCATGCATACATAGCAACGTAGGCAGTGGATGATTTCATCTGTCTTGTTGGTCATTACCTTTTTTGGAAGTTCTGGATCTGCAAGTAGTGCCCTTGCCATTTCCACAATGTCCGCTTTGCCGCTAGCAATGATTTCTTCCATCATTTCAGGGTCATTTAGTGCGCCAATCGTTGCTACCGGAACAGAAACATGTTTCTTGATAGCTTCTGCAAGATAAACGTTTGGACCGTGTGGCAAAAACATGGATGGATGTGTAATACCGAACCCCTTTTGATAAGTACCTGCCGACACATGCAAAATATCTATTTTCGACTCAAGCAACTTGGCGATTTCAATGCCTTCTTCAAGATCATAGCCACCTTCAAACAACTCAGAGCCACTCATTCTAAGTTCTATAGGGAATCCTGGACCAACAGCTTTACGGATGCTGTCTAAAACTTCGCTTGCAAATCTAACTCTATTTTCTAAAGAGCCGCCGAATTGATCTTGTCTTTTGTTAAAGAAGGGTGATAGAAATTGATTTATGAGCCAACCATGTCCAGCGTGGACCATAACCATTTCAAAACCAGCCTTTTTAGCCAAAGCAGCCTTCTCGCCATAAGCTTCAACGATTTCTTGAATAAGATCCAGTGTTAGCTCTTTGACCTCACGACCATCAGGACGTGTTCCAGGACTTGGTCCCCATTGTGCCATTGATCCTTTTTTATCTTTATCGACAAGGTAAGTGCCAGCATATTGCCCAGAATGAGAAAGTTCAACACTTGCGATAGCGCCATGACGACGGATCGCATCGGCCGTATAAGTGAAGCTAGCGAGTGAATTGACTGTTTGCAAGTCCAAATGATACATATGTGAGGCTTCGGTCTTAGGGTGAACCACTAGCTCACTAACGGTTACATTTGCTGCGCCACCTTTAGCACGGTTTTCATAAAAAGCGGTAGATTTTGGTCCAACCGTACAATCAGCAGTGATATCGGTTCCGCCCATTGGTGCGCCAAACATTCTATTTCTAAAATGAACATTTCCAATTGTAATAGGTTTTGATAAATTTGGATATTTTCTATTCATGACATGCCTCCAACTATTATAAGATAAAACTTATGAGAAATTGCATCATTCCAATTTTAATTAGCCAATTTTTTTGATAGACTTCGATAGACAAAAGTTAATGCGAGACCCAGCAGTGAAAAGCCCATGGCGATCAAAAACGCATTTTTGTAGCTACCACTCGCCCCATAAATATTGTTTAGTATAGTAGGTCCAAAGTAACCCGCAATCGCAAAACCAATAAACATGATGCCGAAGTTAACACTGTTGTTTTTTGGTCCAAATTGATCGGCAGTGAATCCTGGAAATACACCCATAAATGAACCAAAACAGATGCCAATAATAACGATTCCAGCGTAGAACGAAATCAAGTTACCAGCCGTTGACGTATAGAGTAATATCATACCTACCACGGATAAAATACAAGCAAGCGCCAAAGTGTTGATTCTTCCAATTCTATCTGAAATACTGCCAGCGAAAATACGGCCAATAACATTAAATAAAGCAAGTGTTGAAACTGTAGCGGTAGCACCTGCAACGGACATACCCATCATGTTGATGGCTAGTGGAGAAGCCATAGGAATAAACATAAGTGCAGCGAAAGCGCCACAAGTTAGAAGGAAAATCATAACGTAGAAAATAGGGGATTGTAACATCTCTTTCCAGTTTTTATTGACTATTGCTTGATTACCTGTTCTTGCAGGAGGCGTCCATCCATCAGGAATAAAATCAGGTGGGCATTTTGACATAAATAGTGCGCTTGAACAAATAACAACTGTAAAAATTGCACCGATAATTTTAAAGGCTGTAGTTGGACCAGAAGAGGCGATGATCATGGCTGCAAAAGGCGGGATAATCACAGAACTGATACCAAATGTTGCAGTGGTCAAGCCACCAACAAGACCGCGTTTATCAGGGAAAAATTTAATGGAAGTACTAATCGTTGCGCCATAGACCATACCCAAACCAAGACCCAATAAGATACTATAGCTGAAAATTAAGAAATTGACACTTTGTGCGAAACCGGATAAAAACATACCGCCTCCGAACATGAGACCACCAACTAGAATGACGACTTTTGGACCAAACATATCGTTGATTTTTCCACCAGTAATCATGGTGATCGGACCAACTGAATTTGCAATAATAAATACGATGGACAAGTCACGAGGTGTCAAAGTGACATTGTTCAATTTGCTAAGATATTCTGCCATAGGTCCTGCAAGAACACTCCATGCATAAAGAGACCCTATGCATAAGTTGATAAAACAACTAGCGATTAAAACTAACCAACGCTTTTTTGATAAATTCATAATTATTCCTCCTAATTCGTTATATTTATAACGATATTCTCAAAGCTATTTAAACATATTTGTTCAAACATGTCAATGCATACATGTATGAAAAAATAATCACATTGAATCGATGCATCGGTTCTGTTATACTTGTAGTAGTTTCATTGATATGTAAGCATTGAAATTCTACCTTTATAGCATAAATAGGAGAAAAAAATGAGAACACTCAAGTATGCAATATTAGGATTGTTAAATAGACACCCCATGACCGGTTATGAATTAGCGAAAGAATTTAATTATGAACTTGCTGAGTTTTGGTTTGCTAATCACAGTCAGATTTATCCAGAACTTAAAAAATTGCACGATGAAGAATTAGTAACTTTTGATGTGGAAATTAGTGGCGATATTTTAGAAGCAAAGCGGTATTTTATTACTGAAAAAGGTAGAAAAGATTTTATCAAATGGCTACATAAAGATGAGATTATTGAAAAAACGCCAAAAAACATATTTAGATTGCGCATGTATTTTTCAAACGAGTTGGATTTAAATACGAGAATACAGCTCCTTGAAAATCAACGACTTCAACATCTTAAAAGATTAAACACACTAAAGAAAACATTTGAGCAGTATCCAGAGGTACCTCCAAGAGATTCTGATCGTTTTGGCGATTTTATTGTATTGAGAGGCGCGATTATGCGGCAAGAAAATGTTATTGCATGGATCGATGAAGCGATCAGTTATTGTATTGAATAGGGAGGCTATCATGAACATCGAAAAGCTGAAACAACTTGAAGATGAGTTCTTAATGAGATACCCATTGGGTTTCAATGATCCGGAACTTATGGCTGTATCAAAAAAGCACAAGGTTGAAGAAATGAAAAACTATGTGCATGCCAATTTTTCAAAGGATAACTTCGACAATCCTTCTGCAATATCAAATGCTTTTACAAAACTTATTGGGAAGTCGTCACTCGTTTCAACGTTTGAAAAGGTGAAGTATAAAAATGCGGTCAAGCTGTTTAATCAAGATGACATAGAGACTTTATCAAGTGCTCTATGGGATATCTTATATGGCGATCAGAGGAAAGGTTTCAATCAACTCGTTTTACTTTTGGCGACTTTTGACCTCGCTAAGTGGCCGATTCTCACGGTGCTAGGTCTTTACTATAACGGTGATCATGAAGTGCTTGTGAAACCAACGACGGTGAAGAGTGTGTTGAGTTACCTAGAAGTAACTGAGATAAAGTATACGTCAAAACCGAACTACGATTTTTATTTGCAGTATCGTACATTAATCAACGACTTGAAAGTGCGGACTGGTAAGTCGATAGCCACTGACAATGGTGCTTACTGTGGGTTCTTGATGATAACAATCGAATAGATGGAGTAGATAACGAACGAGTCGATTACGATCTTACAAGGAGGCTATATTTGAAACTTAAAGTTTTAATAGATAATAATACTTTGATTGACCGTTATTTTCTTGGTGAACCTGGCGTCTGCTATTATTTAGAGTGTGATGGTCAAAAAATACTTTTCGATCTAGGCTACTCAGAGACGTTTTTGGTTAATGGCGCTAAAATGGGCATCGACTTTTTTGATTTGGACGCTATCGTGATTAGTCATAGCCATCTTGATCATACGTGGGGTATGGAGCCACTTCTTAAGCGATTCAATGAGGCACTCATGGAAGGACGTACCTACAAACGACCAAGTTTCGTCGCTCATCCAGATATTTTCGTGTCGCGATCGTTTAACGGTATGGACGAATTTGGCATGAACGTCGGTTCTGATAAAGTTTTTAAATACATGAATAATAATTTGTCGAAAGATCCTGTTTGGATTACTGAGAATCTCGTTTTTCTAGGTGAAATTCCTCGTTTAAATGACTTTGAATCCAAGGAAAGTATAGGGAGAATTGTTGTCGATAATACAGCTATAGATGATTATAGCTTGGATGACAGTGCACTTTGTTACAAGTCAAAAGATGGTCTTGTGCTTATCACAGGATGCTCGCATTCTGGCATCTGCAATATTATGGAGCATGCAAAGAAAGTCTGTGGGGATGCGCGTATATTAGATGTAATTGGCGGTTTTCATTTGCAAAACCCAAGCGATGTTCAATTAAATGGCACCATTGATTACTTTGCAAAATCAAGCATTCGATCGATTCATGCCTGTCATTGTACCGACTTAGGATCCAAGATTGCCCTAGCAGCCGTTGTTGGGGTGGTTGAAGTTGGCGTAGGGCTCGAGCTTGAATTCTGAGTTGAAGTGCCAGGCATTTCGACTCATGCGTATCGAAGTACCAGAGTCAATGTGCCAGGCATATCGACTCATCGGATTGGACACATGGACATAAAAAACTGCACGTATCTTGGATACGTGCAGTTTTTTGTTTCCATCTGGACATGCTGATTTCACAGCAAATGAGTCGATATGACTGGCACCATTACTCGAATGTCGAAAAATAATGCAATTAAATGTGAAGTGCAACAAGGAAAAATGGGTATAAATTAGCAATGAATACAATTATATCAACAGAAATACTATAACAATGGAAACACTAAAAATTTGGACTGGAGAAATACTGTATGAAGTTAAATAAACAGCTTATCAACATCGTTGTATTTGCTATTTTAATGGTAACCATACATACTCAAATAGATTTTTCTGAGGCACAAAAGAATATCGTCATAATAAATTCTTATCACCATGGTTTATCATGGACCGACGATTCAACTGAGGCTGAGATCGAAACCATAAAGTCAGGTTACCCCCATGACGTGAAATTCTATGTAGAGTATATGGATTGGAAGGAACACCCAACAGAGGAAAACTTGATACTCTTTGAAGAACTATTAGCAACCAAATATAAGGATATGGCAATCGATTTGATCATCGCTTCAGATGATGCAGCCTTAGAATTCGTATTAAAGCATAGAGAAAATCTGTTTGGAGATATTCCCTTGATTTTTCATGGCATCAGTGAGGCGAGTTATAAAAACCTTGTAACGGATGAAACCAATTTAACAGGCGTTCTTGAAATCGTCAACATTAAAACAACACTGGAAATCGCAAAAATGGTCAACCCAGATCTAGAAACAATCTACATCATCTACGATGAAACTGAAAGTGGAAGAGCAATGGGTATAGCGGCTGCTGAGGAAGTTCATCTGACACTCGAGGGTGCTCAAGTCATTGAGGTAACCGATTTATCCATAGAGGAAATCGTCACATTAGTATCGTCTTTGGACAGCAAGGATAGTATTTTAATGACCGCATATTATACCGATATTAATGGTAAGAACATTGATTTTGAGGACATGATAGAAAAAGTCAGCAAAGCAACTTCTGCTCCTGTTTTTTCACTTTATGATTTCTCTCTTGGAACAGGTGCATTGGGCGGTAATCTGTTAAGTGGCCGCTTAATTGGCACACGTGCAGGTGAACTGGCAATAGAGATATTAAATGGCGCAAAAGCTGATGAGCTGGAACTAGTGAGGGACAATATTCACATTAATGCCATTGATTACGCTGCAGCCCTTGAGTTTGGGATTGATTTTGATAGGCTCACAACCGACGTCGAAATTATCAATGAACCCATATCCGTCTTTGAAACGTATCGAAATTTAATTCTGACTGTTATACTGATCATTATAGGCATGGCAGCATTTTTGATCATTTTAAGCTATTACTTGAACAAAACGCTAGAACTAAAAAATCAATTGGCAGATAAAAATGTGGAACTTAAACACTTAAATGATGAGATCGTAGCATCAGAAGAAGAACTTAAAGCTCAATTTGACGCTTTAACAGAATTATTTGATGAATTACAGGCAAGCAAAGAAAAAAACGAACTCATTTTAGATGCCATCAAGGATGCTATTATTGAATGGAATATCATAGAAGGCTCTGTCACCACATCTGCAGGTTGGGAAGCTTTGTTTGGTTTTCCACCTGAGCAGTTCAATAACTCGCGCTTTATTTTTGATTGGGTACATGAGGAAGATTTGGACTTGATTAGTCCTTTCTATAAATTAGAGTTTGGCGCAGATGTGAAAAATTTTCTCATTGAAATGAGGCTGCGTACAAAAGACGATGTATTCAAATGGTTTCTAGTGAAAGGCGTCATCGCAAGGGATACTAATGGAACACCCACTCGCATGATCAGTTCATTTACAGATATTGATGCCATCATACGCATGGAAGATCAGATCAGGCATGCTGCATTCCATGACGAAATGACGGGTTACCCAAACAAAAATGCGCTGGAAAAAATCGTGTCTACAGATCTTAAAAATGGGATGATACAGTATGGCATCATGCTCATCGATATTGATCGTTTCAAGCGCATCAACGACACCATGGGGCATCGGTTTGGTGACAAATACATCAAAAAAGTCGGTGACATCATTAAAAATCATTTGATGCCTGAAAGCACAATCTTTAGAATGGGTGGTGACGAGTTTGTCGTCTATCACCGCATACATCAACTTCATGAACTTGAGCTGCTTTCAGAGACGCTCATTCGCGAACTAAACAGCGTCATTCAAGTGGAATACAGCAATTTTTCAAATAGCATAAGCATTGGAACCGCCGTTTATCCACACGATGGAGACACGCTAGAATCCCTGTTGACCAGAGCTGACCTAGCGATGTACAGTGCGAAGGAAAATGGAAGAGGTCGCGTCGCAAGATATGATAACACGTTATTTGAAAGAATCGTTTGGAGAATTGAGAGAGAAGAAGCTCTTAAGATGGCTATGGGAAATGGTGAACTATCACTGGTATATCAACCTCAAGTGTCATGTGAGACAAATGAAATTGTAGGCTTTGAGGCACTCATAAGATGGAATAATCCAAAACTTGGATATGTTTCACCCCTTGAATTCATCCCAATAGCTGAAGAGACGCAATTAATTATGCCCATCGGTCAATGGGTGATTGATGAAGCTTTGAATTTTCTTTCAAAAGCGAACGCGCGTTACGGCAAATCATACCATATGGCAGTGAACGTTTCGGTACTTCAACTCATACAGGAAGACTTTGAGACCATTATCGAACAAGCCCTTGAGAAGCATCAGATCTCTGGCGATCAATTTGTGATTGAGATAACGGAATCCGTCATCATCCAAACGATCGACACTGCATCGGTGAAACTGGAACGCCTTCAAAATAGAGGCATAAAAGTAGCACTGGATGATTTTGGAACGGGGTACTCATCTCTGAGCTATTTAAAGACATTGCCAATCGACATTCTAAAAATCGACAAATCGTTCATAGACGAAATGGCGAACAATAAATCTCAAGAGGATTTGGTGCAATTGATCATACTGTTGGGTAGACAGCTTGAGATGACGCTGATTGCGGAAGGTGTGGAATCAACTGAACAGATGAAATTGCTTCAAAAGATGAGCTGTGACTATCTACAGGGCTATTATTATTCCAAGCCGTTAAGTGGGCTGGATTGCATGAAGTTGCTGGAAATGAGTTGATGGTGCCAGGCATTTCGACTCATCGGATTGTAAGTTGAATCGGACAAATGAACATAAAAAACTGCACGTATCATGGATACGTGCAGTTTTTTTCACCTGGATCAGTTGAATTTACAGTAAATGAGTCGATATACCTGGCACCAATAACTCACTCACTCACGCCAAGATCCGAACCAATTTCTCACGGTCCCATTGACGCGTCTTAGCTGCGGCTACAAAACCCTCTACATCATCTGCGCTTACGACGGCGACATCTTCTCCTACATTAGCAAGTTTAAGGAGCTCTTGTCCACCTTTATCGATTGCGATGGCTTTAAGATGACCATAGGCATCGCGAACGAAATCGATAGAAGCACTTTCAAGGGATAATGTTTTGACACCATCATCTGAGAGAATAACGGCAACAGCATCATAGAATACGGATGGTGAACCAGCCAATTGCTTATCGCCTGCCAACATTGAGCCATCGGCAAGTTTTACGCCACCCACTTTAGGAGTGATGATTTTTACAGAAGCGCCTGCATTCGTGCATGCATCTTTGATAGTTTTGATGTCTTTGCCATCGGAACCATCTGCAACTAAGATACCAATTGCGCGTCCCATAAGCGTGTCTTTCATCTTGCCGATAATTTGAAGTGCAGGAGAAGGCTCAAGCTCTTGAACGAGTGTTGCTGAGATTGGTTTTTCAGGCATTTTCTCAAATGCAAGACCGTCCGCAACACGCTTAGCGAGGTCTTCGTCAACATGGCGAAGATGTCCCACCATTGCTTCACGGATGTGTATATGTTCAACCCTTGATAGTTCAAATACAAAAGCTGATGCAATGTGTGCTTGCTCATAAACTGTTTGACTTAAATAAAATTGGCGAGCTTGGCTATAGTGGTCGGCGAAACTTTCAGCGCGGATACGTCCTTTTTCACCAGTTTCGGTTACAGCAGCACTACGGAATCCCACAGCTGGCGATTCACGTGGTGACGTTTCAGAAAGTGAATTAGGTTCATAGGCAACACGGCCCACAGGTTGTTCCATCTGCATATAACCATCGCGTTGATGATTCGTCACAGGACATTTAGCAGCATTAATCGGAATCTGATGAAAATTAGGTGACCCTAATCTGAAAAGCTGGGTGTCATCATAAGAGTGGAGGCGACCTTGTAACAATGGGTCATTTGAAAAATCCATGCCAGGCACAAGATGTGACGGACAATAGGCAACTTGCTCTGTCTCAGCAAAGAAATTGTTTGGCCAACGATCTAGAACCATTCGACCGATCACTTTTAGAGGGACCAGTTCTTCAGGAATTAGTTTAGTCGGATCCAGATGATCAAATGGAAATTTACTTGCTTCCTCTTCAGTAAAAAGCTGAACGGCAAATTCCCACTCAGGGAAATTACCCGACTCAACTGCTTCGAACATATCTCTGCGATGGTAGTCTTGGTCTGCCCCTGAAATTTTGACAGTCTCATCCCAAATGGTTGATTGTAGACCGAGCTTAGGACGCCAGTGATATTTTACAAATGTGGATTTTCCAGATTCATTAATCAACCTAAAGCTGTGTATACCAAAGCCTTCAATCATGCGCAGTGATCGAGGCAGGGTGCGATCTGACATAATCCACAATATCGTATGCATGGATTCTGGAGTTAGAGAAATGAAATCCCAGAAAGTATCATGAGCGGTAGAAGACTGTGGAAAAGCACGATCGGGCTCCATTTTAACGGCATGTACTAAATCGGGAAATTTAATAGCATCTTGAATGAAAAATACTGGGACATTATTACCAACTAAGTCCCAATTGCCTTCCTTAGTATAAAATTTCACAGCGAATCCACGAATATCGCGTGGGGTATCAATGGAGCCTGCGCCTCCTGCGACTGTTGAAATACGAGTGAAAACAGGCGTTTTTTCTCCTACCTCTGTAAGTATTTTCGCTGTGGTATAATCCTTGAGCGATTCTGTCAATTCAAAATATCCGTGTACACCAGTACCTCTGGCATGCACGATACGCTCTGGAATGCGCTCGTGATCAAAGTGCGTGATTTTCTCACGAAGAATAAAGTCCTCTAAAAGTGTTGGCCCTTTGGGATTGGCTCTTAACGAATTTTGATTATCGGAAATTGGAACCCCCTGATTTGTAGTAAGTGTATCGTGATCGCCGTTGGCGATTTGGTGAATTTCCGCAGTTTCTCTTGGTTTTAATTGGTCGTCTTTCGTTAAACCTACTTTTCCTTTATCTTTAGCAACTTTTGGTGTTCTTTTATTTTTTTCAGTGCTCATTCTGAGTTTCCTCCTTTCAATCACTACGTCATATTCAGGACAAAAAAATACCGATCACATTTGACCGGTTACGCTATTAGCTCATTGCAGAGGCTAGCGTCCATATTTGCCTCTGAAGTCATTGCTTTCATATGATTTGATTCAATTAATTAGAACTACATTTTAATGCCCAGTTTATCCATTTTTTCTTTCTTGTACTTTTCAAGCGTAGATTCAAATTCAGGTACGATTGCTTCTAACTTATCCTTAGGAACTGCTTTTTTGGCAATTGGCATAAATATTTTTTCTTCTTCTTCCATATGATGATCGAGTACCTCTTTTAGAACGCTAAATTTTGCATCCCATGTATCATTTTCAACTGAAGTTCTTTCCAACACGCTGAATTGATACTTTCCAAGGCTATGTTCTTCGATCATTTCTTGAACGACTTCGACATCTTCGCCTTTAACTTTTGCTCTAACGAGTGGGAATATCAAATGTTCCTCAGCTGCATGATGACCATTTAGTTCAGCGTAAAACGATCTAAATAAGTCTTTTTTCTTATTCCCCTTTGTGGTTTCGATCTTTGACATCATTTTTCTAAACTGTTCATGTTCTTCCTTAATGTGAGTTAATACATCCATTTAGAACCTCCATTTTCTACAGTTGTTGATGCTATTTGGATCAATAGCAGAGTGTCATAAGCTTACCCATTAAGAATACCCCTAAATTAAAAATACAATCATACAATGATAGGGACAAACGCAAAATGAAAGCAAGAACCATTGCAAATCTAACGTGCAACTTAAGCATAATAACCTAAAAATTGGGTATCAATAAAACAAGGAGGTGTCGTTTATGACTGAACCCTTGAATTGCGATGATAAAACTTTAAAAGAGCGGAAGAAGCGCCAAGAAGAATTTCTCGAAAGAGTCGAAAGCAATCTAAGACGTAGTGAGAAAGACATCTGGTTTATAAAAAATGAAGATCATCCCCAAAAGGAAAGCTTATCAAATAGCGTATCAAAAAGCGCCCACAAATAAGACCGATTCGGAGTCCATTTTGAGAGCGCTTTCGTTTTGTCTTTGAGTGAGTAAATGGTGCCAGGTAGATCGACTCATGAGTCGATCTACCTGGCACCATCGACTCACTCACACACTCGTTCACTTAGTTCTTCTTCTTTTTGCCTTTACCCGGCTTATTTTCCTTCGTAGGTTTGCCATCCTCTTTGAACCCTTTTGGTTTCTCAAACGATGAAACGGGGGTATTTTCTAGAGCTTTTAGCATAATGGACTGAAAGATACTAGCGGGGTGGCTACCACCAGCCGACTGCATGATCAGATTCGGGCTGAGTGTGTCATAGCCCACCCAAACAGCGGTTACAAGGTCGGGCGTATAACCAACAAACCATGCATCTCGCACGCCTTCAAGGCCTTCAAAACCTTCAATAGCAGGCAGCTCTGTCGTTCCAGTTTTTCCAGCGGTAGGCCTTCCCAGTGCAGCACCTTTGCCAGTACCTTCTTCTATAACACCCATTAACAGGTCAGTCATACCATACGCACTTTCTGGCGACATAACCGTCACGGATTCAGAAATGCCATTAATCAATAAGTTGCCATCATTTGTGGTGACTTTTCTTATTGTGTGGGCTGTATTCATGACGCCCAAATTGGCAAAACTGCTATATGCTTGAGCCATCTGTAGCGGTGATACACCTTCTGTCATACCGCCAAGCGCTAAACTTAGATTGTGATCGTCTTCATGAACCGGTATTCCGGTAGCCTCTAAAAATGCAACACCTTTATCTATCCCTATCTTGTTTAATAAGGCAACGGCAGGAATATTATACGAATTGATCAGTGCTTGATACATCGATACTTTTCCATGATAGGTGCCGTCGTAATTATGCGGTACGTAACCATTGAAATCCGTTTCTTCATCTAAGAGCTCTGAATTTCTATTAAAACCATTTTCTAAAGCAGGGGCATAAACGGCGAGCGGCTTGATGGATGACCCCGGCTGTCTCTTAAGCGCTGTAGCTCGATTAAACCCGCGATAATAATATTGCCCACGGTTTCCAACCAAACCACGAATAGCGCCAGTAGCTGGATCTATTGAAATCGCACCACTTTGAATGAGTTCATCACCACTGCTTTCAGGAAACAACGCGTCATTGGCATAAGTATCTTCAATGGCATTTTGAACCACTGGATCCAAGGTCGTGTAAATATTGATGCCCCCAATTAACACGATGTCCTCACTTATGCCGAGCAAATTGATGGCTTCTTCGATGACTTGATCCACAAAGCTTGGGTACGAGCCACTGGTTTCAACGAGGTCTTTCGTCCTTAGCGTAATGTCTGTTGCAACAGCCTGGCTATAGACTTGCTCGTCGATTGTACCTTCTTCGTAAAGTAGCCCTAATATCAAATTGCGACGTTCCTTTGCCTTCTCCATGTTTTTATAAGGTGAATAGCTCGTTGGTGCTTTGGGCAACGCAGCGAGGAGTGCTGCTTCTTCAATTGTCACAGCATCTATATTTTTTCCAAAATACATTTGAGCGGCATCCTGGATGCCCCAGACGCCTTCACCAAAATAGATTTGATTGAGATACAGTTCCAATATTTCATCTTTTGTGTATTTGCCTTCAATGCGTAAAGCCGTGATGGCTTCTTTAAACTTTCTCGTATAAGTTTGTTCCGTTGTTAGAAATAAATTCTTTGATAATTGCTGAGTCACGGTGCTGCCACCCTGTACGATACCGCCCGCTTTTAAGTTAGTAAAAAACGAACGCATAATACCCCGAAGATCGATGCCAGCATGATCGTAAAAACGTTTGTCTTCGACGATGAGGATCGCTTCTATAAAATGTTCGGGTATGGTTTCAATGGGTACGGATGTAAATTTCACAGTAGAGCGCTCTGAAATGACGACGTCATTTTTATCGTATATAATCAACGGTTTTGGCAATGGATTTTCAAGACTACTGATATCCATGCGATAGACGTTCGCTACCATGACCATAAAAACGACCACCATAACACCTACAAGTAGACCTCCTGCAATAAGCACGCCTTTAATGATTCGAATTTTACTTTGTGAAAGTCTCATATTTATGGCAACCTTCCATTTATAATGTACACAATTTCCTAAAAAATAATAAGCAACCACCTCTCCATCTATAGAAGAAATGGTTGCTCGATATACATTTTCAGTATCTTTAATACCTTAAGTATAACACGAAATCGAACAATAACCTAAACCGCGCTTATTTGAATGGTTACAAACTGAACTTATGCCTATTGATTACAGAACACTACACATGTAAAATAAAACTGAACATGTTCAAACTATTTTCGTTAAGGGGGCGCTTACATTGCAAAATGAGAAGAAATTAAATGATATCGACACAGTGAAAAATCACATACTAAACACCACTGTTGATATGCTTGAAAATGGATACGCGTCAGACGTGATGACAATCCGAAAGATTTCTCAAAAGGCAAATGTCTCTGTGGGACTGATCAATTACCATTTTGGTTCCAAGGCTGAGCTCTTGCTCACTGCTACAAAGCGCGTCATCGATCGGGTAGCGGTTAAAGAGAACGTTCTTTTAATGGACATGAGTTTGCCACCAAATGAAAGGCTTAGAAAGTTTCTAATGGACATGGCGACGATCGTACTAAGATATGATACTTTTAGCAAAATCATGCTTCATCAAGAAATTCTAAGCAGCAGTTTCTCAACGCCAAGTTACATTTTGGATATTCTAAAGGAAATGAGACCCATGGCATCCGATGAATCCTTGAAATGGTTGTCAATCGTTGTAGTGGCGCCACTCCAATACATTTTCCTAAAAAAATCCGGGTTTAAAGCATACATGGGGACAGATGACATCGTCACCCCAGAGTTCATAGATCAGCATTTGAGTGCATTGGGTTTATAAAAAGAACCTTTACCTAAATAATAAGGAGCGGTAAAATGAAATTACTAATATATGTTATGTCAGCAGCAACTTTACTCACGTTGTTTTCAACAATTATTTGTGGGTTATGGATAAAAGCCAATCACGTTGTAGAAGCGAGTTCAATCAAATTTCATGCGACGATAGGCATACTATCTGCTGTATTGACCGTGATTTTAATCATTGTCATCATGGTTGCTTTAAAAGGAAAGCTATAAAGTATAAAATGAATGCATAAGATGTGCATAGAAAGCACATAGAAATGCATGAAATATGTATATGAATATAACGAATTCTTACAAGGGGGGCAATAAAATGAATGAGAGCAAGAACTATGACAAGGAACAAATTATGAGTCAACATTTGAGTCAACTCTTGACTGAAATCATTGAAGGTGACAAAAGGCCGCCACTCTATGAATACACAGGCGAGTTGTTTTGGAATGATCCGCATATTTCTAAGCAAATGTTAGCGGCACACCTGAACCCAGACCATGATGCGGCTAGCAGAAATCAGCAGGCAATCATAAAAACGGTCAATCACTTATTTGATAGTGGCATTCTAAGAGAAGGCATGCGCGTTCTTGATCTCGGTTGCGGGCCAGGACTATATAGCGAGCTAATCCAAGCAAAGGGCGCTAAAGTGGTTGGTCTTGACGGCTCTGAAAATTCTATTCAGTATGCGAAGGAGAGAAGTGAACGCCTCGGTTTAGGGATTGACTACCGTCACTTGGATTTTTTTGAGATGCCCTTTGAAAATGAATTCGATGTCGTATTACAAATCTATGGCGAACTCAATACTTTTTCACCTGAGAATAGGGACCGTTTGCTCGCTTTAATCCATAGAGCTTTAAAGGCTGATGGGGTTTTTGTATTCGATGTGACGACACGCGCGAATAGAGATCAAGAACGGACGAAACCAAGCTGGTATACCGACGCTTCTGGCTTCTGGAGTGGCGAACCGCATCTCGTACTTGAACAATCATTTGACTATCCAGAGGCTTCCGCTTGGGTGGATCAATACATCATATTGGACCCTAAAGGCGTTAAAATCATTAGAAATTGGTTCAATGACCACGATTTAGTGTCAATTAAAGAAGTCATGCAAAATAATGGCTTTCAAATACAGAACTATAGGAGCGACATAACAGGGACTCCGTATTCAGAAGACAGTATGTGGATTGGCGTCGTTGCAGGAAAAGTTTAGTTATTTATGAGAACAGGTGGTTGAATGCCTCTTCATATGGGAAAGTATAAACTAATAATTAGAGTAACTGTTATGGGAGGCATATGTCATTTAAGCTAATAAATAAACCAGAGCTATTTCAAGGCAATCTCCAGAAAAAAGATTATTTCGAAGGTTGGTATTTTAAACATGTTACCATGGACTGCAAAAATACTATATCATTTATACCAGGGATCAGCTTAGATGGTGAAGATAGTCACTGCTTCGTACAAGTGATCATGTCACCGGACATAAAAACCTACTATTTCAGATATCCACTGGATGCGTTCAGTACGACAAATGAACCTTTTTCGGTGACCATAGGTGAGAGCTACTTTTCCATGCAAGGCTGTAAAATTGCGCTTGACGATGCAACGCAGGATCCGATGCAGGGAATCTCCATACATGGTGAAATTAGTTACACAGACATTACACCCATTGATTCATCGCTAATTATGCCCAATATTATGGGCTTTTTTGCGTACATTCCAAACATGGAGTGCAATCATGGTGTTCTAAGTATGAACCATCAATTGGATGGTCATATTCATTTAAGCGAGCAACACTCTGAATATGATCAAAAAACCATGAATTTTACGGGTGGTAAAGGTTATATAGAAAAAGACTGGGGCACATCGTTTCCAAGTGAGTACATCTGGATTCAGGCAAATCACTTTGAAGACGAGACGCATAGTTTTATGTGTAGCATCGCTACCATACCATTTAGGCTCTTTTCTTTTAGAGGGCTCATCGCAAACCTTCATGTAGATGGGGTAGAATATCGATTTGCCACCTATAATCGCACGAAAGTAAGAAATTTAAATATTGAAGATGGGCACGTTTCATTTGAACTTGTCAAGGGAGAGGTGATCCTTGCATGTGAAGCGATGCTCACGGAAGAAGGTGAACTTAAAGCCCCTAAAAAAGGTGAAATGCAGCGTACGATAAAGGAAGGTCTCAGTGGGGAAGTCAGGCTCACACTCAATCGCCCAGGTAAGCTACCTTTGGTATTAAAAAGCACTTGTGTTAGCATTGAGATTGTTGCAAAAAAATGAATCGCAATGCGGGATAAAAAAATGATTATGCTGAAATATATAGGCTATATTTAGTTTATGGTCGATAATGTGACAAAGTGACGAAAAGCAAATGATTACGGGAGGCAAAAATGAATCAATGGACATATATATTTAAAACACTGCTTGTTTATGGATTTGTTTTCTTTCTGTCGTTTTACGCAATTAAACTATCACTTGGTTTTAGAATAGATAAAAAATTGAATAGTTGGCGTGTAGGCTTTTTAATTGCATTTGTCGCTTTTGCCACTATTGGCATTGTTTCTAAATTGGAATTAGTCGGCATTCCAGATGCTAAGTTTTATTTAGCTGGTTTTGTGACCTATTTTTTCGGGGTGTTGCCAGGTGTCGTTGTTTCAAGCGTGGCAATCATTTCTAAAGTATACTTTGATCACTCTGATCCCTTAGGGTTAGGGGTTATGTTTGCTGTTATTCATTTGATTTACTATGGCATACAGCGATTGAAAGTACAGTTTAAGATAAAAGAAACATTTGTTTTTTTCTCGATTTTGTCTCTAATATCGAGCACGTCAGTTCTAATAACTTCAGCATTGTGGTTTGGTAAGTTGAGTGAATTTGGATTGATGCTTTCCAATTCGATAGTTGCATCTTTATTGGGCATGATTTTTATGGCGGCACTCAGTACAGTGTTTTGTGATGAGAAGGCGATGTATGCTTCGATAGACGCTTTAAAACGTAGTTATGACGAGCTCCTTAGGACAAAAGATAAAATGGAGTTCTTGGCACTGCATGAAGTACAGACTGGTTTTTTCAATATTGAAAAGATCAATCAAGAAATACTTCTATGGTACACTTCCAATCAAAACAAACCGATGCAGCTGCTTCTCTTAGGCATACACAATAGAGATGGCCTCAAACAGATGTTAGGGAGCACTTTATTCGATATCGCACATTTTACGGTAGGGGCTGAGGTTAAAAGTTTGGCCGATCATCACTTTGAAAATGTCTTTTGCAGCTTAGATAAGGGGAAGTACGCTTTATTAATCAAGGGATTTGTAGATCAAGTGGCACTCGATGCAATTATGGATGAGCTCTCAAGAAAACTGGTCAATGTATTATTGGTACACAATAGTGATGTCAATGTCGCTGTTGAAATAGGTGGCGTCGTGATTGACGATAATAACATGGCGCTTTGCGCACCAAATGGCAATTCAGTTGTCCAATGGCTAGATTTGGCAGAATCCGCGTATTTGAAAGTGGTTCTTTTAGGATCAGAGCACTCCAAAAAAATTGTGTGGTTCGAAAAACATATGTATGAAGAACAAAAGAATCATGCTAAATTGATCAATGCATTGATGACCGCCATCAAAGAGGAACAATTTACGGTTGTTTATCAGCCACAGTTCAATAAAACGGGTAAGATCATCGGTGCCGAAGCGTTGGTCAGATGGTATTCTTCGGAGTTCGGAAATGTCGCACCTGACAAATTTATAGAACTTGCTGAAAGACAAGGCTTTGTCGGTGAAATTGACGCGCAAGTATTAAATAATGTTTGCAGATTTATAAAGGACAAACTGATGTCGTTGCAAGTAGGTTCACAAGTGATTCCAATCTCGGTCAATGTTTCATTTTTAGAACTCATAAATTTTAGGTTCATAGACCATCTTGTCGATACGTTGAAAGAATATGGCATTGGCAATGAATGGTTAAGGCTTGAAGTTACGGAGACGTCAATATCTAGCCAGTACAGTGACGTTATAGAGACCCTGAAAAGGCTGGATGAAAAAGGGTTCTATATTTATTTGGATGACTTTGGCACAGGTTATTCTTCGCTGAATCATTTGGGACGAATGCCTGTCAGAAGTATCAAGATAGACAAGAGTTTTATCGATCAGATTTTAGAGGACTCTAAAATAGGTGAGATTGTTTCAATGGCGATTGATTTTGCAAATCGATTGAATTTAGATGTGGTTGCTGAAGGAGTTGAATTGTTGGAGCAAGCGGAATGGCTTATTGAAAATAACTGCGAGAAATTTCAGGGTTATTATTTTTCAAGACCTTTATCGCCAGATGCGTTCTTGGATTTGGTTTCAAAGAATAGTTAATCTAAATCCCATGCGATAAGCATGGGATTTTTTGTTCCACTCACATTTTTCTATAGTACGTGCCAATTTTCATATCTTCAACAAAAATGTGCTGGATCAACCAGTCTTTCACAAATAAATTGAGTTTAATCAAATCATGATTGCTCACGGAATCTTGCTTCGCATCAATAAAAACTGTGATTTTTTCTCTGAAGAAATCATGCTTTTTTTTATGTTCGTCGTATAGGTTATAGCCAATATCACGCTGAAACTGTTCTTCGTTTTCAAAGTGGATGTCAATATAGTCGGATAAAAACAGAAGTAACTCGTCATAAAAGTCGTGACCTCGTCCAGCTTTCATGAGTTGATACAATTTTTCGTACTTTTCGATTATATTGCGATGATCTCTGTCGATGTCTTCTATACCCGTTTCGAAAGCGTCATTCCATTTCAGTTTCACATCTTCAAGTGATTTTGCCATTTGTATGACCTCATTTGATTTAGGTCTTTCACTGTCACGTAATATTTGTAACACTTTACTTGCGAAAGTCATATCATCAAGAGGTTTAGTGATATAGTCTGTACATCCAAGCGACATAAGTCGACTAATGTATTGTTTTTCTGTGCGATTCCCAATTACGAATATTGGCAAATGTACACTTTTAGCACCTTTTCTTAAATTTGATATGATAGTATGCACATCAAAATCAAGACTATCACTGTCGACAATGATGAGTTGAACATCTGAGTAGATGAAGTTTTTTGAAGCTATAGTCAGCATCTTGGTTCCAATCGTTTGAATATCTATGATGCCAAACTGATTAAGTGTTTTTTCAACTTTATATCTCAACACATCTAAGCTAATGAACAATGCAATTTTGGGCATGGGCACTCCTTTTAAATGGATGTCAATTTAATAAATATTATTTTACCATGTGTTAGGACTAAATACCTAGAAAATCAGTTGGAAAATAATTAAAGTTATCCATTTTCGCAAAGGGGTATAAAGATTTCAAAGGAGAATGCTTATGACGATTGATATACTTAAACAATATGGAATTACCTTAGTTGTTTTTTTGGCTATTGATGCAGTGTGGTTATTGTTGATCGCTAAAAAACTATACAGCAAATACCTAGGTTATATAATGGCTAAGAGCCCAAATTTAGTTGCGGCACTTATCTTCTATTTAATCTTTGTTGCGGGCATGCTTTATTTTGTAATTGATCCAGCTATAGAAAAGGAAAGTTGGCAACAGGCTCTAGTCGCTGGCATGTTTTTCGGGTTCGTCACATATGCGACTTATGATTTGACCAACTTGGCAACGATAAAGGATTGGCCAATCACCATTACTCTAATCGATTTAGCTTGGGGATCATTTGTAACGGCAGCAACTTGCGTCATATCGTATTTTGTCATTAAAACCTTTTAAAAAATAAACGTTTAAAGTTTTGTTGGTGTATAATAGTTGTAATTATATAAAATTATTTTAGAATAATGCAATAACCAAATACATCAGTGAATCGAGGTAATACATGGAGACTTTTAACAGATCGTTAGGCGCGAGTGTTAGAACAGATGTGAAACTGTTAGCAATGGAAGCTTTTCAGCATCAACTGGATATGTCACCCGAATTAAAACGATTCAACTCACCTGAATTTATCGAGAAGAGTATAAGAGATACGGAGTATACAATTCTTTACTTATCTAATGCAATTAGTGTTACAAGTCCTAAATTGTTTGAAAACTATATCGACTGGTTTATATCGCTGATGGAAAGTATATCTCTACCCATCAGATATTTAAAGGGAAGTATTGAAAGCATATTTGCTGTTATGAAAAGGCATTATGCACAAACGGACATAAACATCATAGAAAATTATATTATGGTTGCCTATGAAACACTTGAACATCATTCCCAAATGCAGGTTACACCACAAATAGATGAACATTATTTAAAACCATATCGAGATCAGTACATTGATTTTTTACTTAATGGTAACAGGAATAAAGCCAACGAACTCATTCAAGAATTGGTTTCGAGAGACGTTTTGATAACGGACATATATATGGAAATTTTCCATGAAAGTCAACGTGAAATTGGAAGATTGTGGCAGACAAATAAAATAACAATAGCAGAAGAACATTATTGTACTGCAGCAACACAACTGATTATGGGTCAACTTTATCCATTGATCTTTGCGACACCTAAAAATGATTTGGTTTTTGTAGGCGCTTGTGTCGGTGGCGAATTGCATGAATTAGGTGTTCGAATGGTTTCTGATTTTCTAGAATTAGCTGGATGGAATACATACTATTTGGGTGCCAATACGCCGATGAAGAGTATTCTTGAAGCGATTGTAAATAAAAGTGCCAATTTAATTGGTATATCCGTGACGATCTCAATTCATCTGGATGAGGTCATACAATTAATAGAAATGATTCGTGCAGATAATAGATGCAGGTCAGTAAAAATAATGGTTGGAGGCTATCCATTTATCATTGATGAACAGCTTTGGAAGACAGTTGGCGCAGATGGCTTTGCGAAAAATGCACGGGATGCGGTTACGAGTGCAAATAAATTAGTTTCTGAGGTGACATATGAAAATGAATGATGATCATAATGGTGTCGTCATGGTTTGTAGTCCTCTCGGTATTATTGAAGAAATTACTTACCTTGAGCTAGATATACCTAGTTGTTTTGTTGTTGGAGAATTTTTTTTGTATCATGTTGACCCCGAAAACTTGTCAAAAGCACTTTCGTTTTTGCAACTGTTAAATAGCCAGAAATTCGCATCAAATCATGAAGTGAATTTTATTGTGAATGGATCCAATAAAACCATTTATTTATCAGGGTATTTAAAGGATGAAAAAATGATGATTATTGGCGACACACAAATTGAGGCGCTAAATAATCTAAACACAGAATTGATGAAAATCAACAGTGAGCAAATCAACTCGTTTCGAAATGTACTAAAAGAAACCATAAAAAACCAGAGTATTAAGACAAATGAATCATATGATTATTATGATGAAATCAGCAAACTAAACAATGAGTTGTTGAATTCTCAGAGAGAACTCGCTCAGAAAAATCAACAGTTAAATAAATTGAATGACGAACTTGAACGCATGGCAACCAGAGATGCGTTAACTGGGCTTTATAATAGACGTTTGCTTGTCGATAAATTTAAAGATGAAAAAAAGCGGTCTGCAAGGCTAGACTATCCTTTATCTATGGTTGTCATAGACATCAACCATTTCAAAAAAGTTAATGATCAACTAGGACATGCAGAAGGGGATGCACTTTTGATACGGCTCTCAAATATACTTGTAAAGTTGACTCGAGAAAGTTTGGATTTTGCTTTTCGAATAGGTGGCGATGAGTTTTTATTGTTACTTGCCAACTGTGATAAAGATAATGCAGAAGTTATTCTAAAGCGCGTCAATAATGAGTTTATATTGTATACCAAAATTGCATCACTTGCTTACGGCGTTATTGAAATTGATCATAATAGTGATGATGATTTAGATCGATATATTATCAATGCAGATGCCCTTATGTTTGAAAATAAAAAGGAAAGCCGGTAACCATATAAAAAACACCACGATTACTTATAATGATAAGAAAATCGTGGTGTTTATTTTATTACATTTACGTTTATCTTTTAAAGCCGTTTCAATTCATTTAATAATCCAACAACTTGTTTAGAGCTCACATCCATCTGAACGAGAATGCGTTCGGCCTCGTGTATATTGCCTTTGTTATAGGCAGCGATCGCTTGACCGGCTTGTTCGTGAAGGGCTTTATGTGGCGCTTCAAGTTTGCGAAGAACTGGACCATACTTTTCAACAGATATTCCAGTGCTCGAGATCCACTGCCCTAAGCGGCAAAGGGTATGGCTACCCACATCAGCGTTGCTGAGTTTTTCAAAGCCTAATATCATATTATATACGCGCCAGCGCCAGATCAGGTGATCACTGACACATAATTCGAGCTGATTGCCAATGGAAAGATTTTTCACATTTTTATAGGTTGCTAGTCGAAGCTTGTCGACAATCGCACTGATTTTGTAAAACGATTCTCCTGTGCGCGTCGTTTCACGTTGTAAATTCTTGATTCTTTCATTTACAATATTGAGATTTGACGCCATTTCTTCAGTTGCAGCTGTCTGTTCTTCAACATTGGATGTGATGTCAATAAAAGTATCACCAATCCCCTTCAGACCAGTTTCCATGTTATCGATGGACTTAACAGCTAGGTCGATAAATGCCTTGCCTTCTTCAAATGTCGTATTCGCATCATCTATCGCTTTTGCTGTACTGCTTAACTCATGCTGTAAAGCGGCCACGATCCCTTGTATTGTAGCGACATTGGTTTTTGTGCTGTCAGCGAGCTTCTTAATCTCGTCTGCCACTACTGCAAAACCACGACCTGAATCGCCGGCACGTGCTGCTTCGATGGAGGCGTTGAGTGCAAGCAAGTTCGTTTGATCCGCAACGCCTTTAATCACTTCAACCATAGTCGCAATTTTCTTTGCTTCATTGTTGACGCGATGCATCACTTCTTGTGCTTCATGTGTTTTCTCAAAGGCACTGTCGATTTTTGCAAAAGAGGTGTTGATTGTTTCAATCGTTTTGGTTGTAAGCTTCAGCGTATCGCTTGTTTGATGGCTGGAGTTTACGACATATTCCGATATATCGGAGATTGATGCGCTGATTTCCTGTGAACTGGCGGCAATATTCTCTACCATATTTGCCTGTTTTTCAACATCGAGCATCATATCCTTTACATAGTCCATTTGTGTCATATACTGAAGAAGTTCATTGATGGACATCAATGTTTCGCCTAACACCTTGTTGTCATCTTCATGTGAAATTAATGATAGTTTATTAATACCATCATCGAAGTTGTCAATCTTACCAACGTTGCTCACTTGAGTCTCTTTCGCTCTTTTCTTGAACATGAAATACCCCCGTTATTTAATATGGTAATGTATAATTATCCATACTTAGAGAAAGTGTATCATAATCGTTACATATTCCAAAGAATTAAATCGAGGATATGAAGGTTGAGGTCAAATATAGTCTTAAAGTCCTACTATTTATATCTAACATCTTATATCTTTCATCTATTTTAGCCTTCAAAACAGAGCGGACTAACCTTGCCATGATAATAGAGATTGAGTCTATGAAGCGCTCTAGTGCTAGCGATATACAAAAGCTGTCTGTCTTCCAGAGTCGTGTAGTTTACGGCATCCACATCCCAAATAATAGCTGCATCAAATTCCAAACCTTTTGATAAATAGATTGGTAATATGAAAGTACCTGTTAAGTCTGAACTTGTTTGACTTTGAATCAATTGGACATCAATTTTTGAGTGAAGCTTTTCATAGAGCTTATGAGATGCCTTTTCAGTTTTGCAAAGGATACCAATGGATGAATAGCCATTTTCTTTACAGAACTTGATTTCATCTAATAGGCCATCAAGATCTGAAGCGTTTGATCGTTTAATGATTTGTGGCACCACACAATGTCTACTATAACTTTGAATCTTCGTATCGACAAATTGTGCGCTGAACTGAAGTATTTCATGGGCACATCGAAAACTTTTATCCATAGAGACCAAAGTGGCTTTATTTTTACTGAGAATGTCTTTGACACCATCATAAAAATTGAGTTTTTCATGCTTCTCAATCGTTTGATTGATGTCGCCTAAAATGGTGAATTGAGCACTTGGAAACATAAGCTTCAGGATTTCAAAATGCATTGGATAATAATCTTGTGCTTCATCGACGACAACGTGTTTGATATGGCGATAGTCATTGTAGCCATTTGATTTCAAATACAGATAAACAAGTGCAGAGGCATCCTCATATCGCAGTTTTTTTGAACTCAAATTGTCCTTGGTATAAGTTCTGATAGCTTCCATGAGCGATTGATCGTGATCTTTTTGAATATACGGTTTGAAATTGGCTTTCTCACTGAAAATTTGATGATAGCGTGCGATTAATTTATCTATAGATGTATTCGCTCTAAGGTCGAGTTTATTGAGTTCATTGATAAAATCAGCATGCATTTTGTATGACAAACTGTCTTTCAAAAGCGTGGGATGTTCGGGCTCCGCCTTAGAGAGAATAGACTCATAGAGTTGATTTTTTGATTGAAATGGTTTTTCTAAAATCATCTCATAGAGATCATCAAAAATGAACGATGCGACATTCTCCTCACCAAGCTCAGGCAATACCTGGGAAATGTACTTTTCAAAAAGTGCATTAGGTGAGATGATGATGATATTTTGACTGGCAAGATGATTCGATAAGCCTTGATACATGAGATAGGCAACTCGGTGCAGTGCGACAGAGGTCTTACCACTACCTGCAACGCCTTGTACCATCATCAAATCGCTTGCCATATTTCTGATGATCATGTCTTGATCGCGCTGTATGGTTTCTACGATGCTTTTCATCTGGTGTGAGGCGTTGTGGGTCAACATTTTTCTCAAGAAATCATCTAAAATTTGCATGTCAGCATCGAAATAATATTCGAGCTCGCCGCCATTGATTTCATACTGTCGTTTTAATTCGATGTCACCTGAGATTTTTCCTACGGGTGCTTCATATGACGCTTTTCCTGTGCCATAACGATAAAAGAGACTCGAAATAGGTGCACGCCAATCGTAAACAAGTCTTTCAAAGTTCGGTTCGCTCGTGATAGGATATCGCCCGATATATATTTTTTCAACGGCTTCTTCATCGTCAAATTTAAAGTCAATGCGCGCAAAATAAGGACGGTGCATAAATTTTTCGAGTTTATCGATTTTTTTCATATTGTCTTCGTATCTGTTGATCGTATCAGATGCTTGAGTCGCAAGTTGACTTAATTCAACCAGTTGTTCAAAATTATCACTAGAGCTGAGGTTGGATGAGATTGAATGTTTGCCTTCATCACGCATCGCCTGTTTCTGGACGAGGATGTCCGCTTTAACTTTTTCAGAGTTCTCTTTTAACCAACAGATTTGCTCTCTTGCGATGTGCTTCGTCCGTTTCAGATACTCTTTTTCTTGTAGTAATGTCTGATCCATTAAATCACTCCTCGGTATAGGTGTTCCACGTTCAGTTTACATGAGTATTTAAATATACCATAGTATTTTGGGAATTAACAGAATTGAAAACGTTTTTTTGCTATGTTATAATTAAGATGGAAGTGGAAAGAGTCAGGCAAAGTTGCCTGACTCCTTTTTTTTGAAATATAGTTTTTCCCTTAATATTAGCAATGATGCTATGCTAAGCCTTGTCTTTAACGCTTTTATAATAATCATAATCCCCAAGGTACCTTACGAGCTTTTGTCCTTCAACTGCGACGACCATGGGTTTTACTTTGTTGATAAAGTAACGATCATGAGAGATGAATAGCATCGTGCCTTCGAAGTCCTCAAGAGCTTCCTCGAGTGTTTCAATTGAATCGATATCCAAGTGATTTGTCGGTTCATCAAGAATCAATAAATTCACATCATCATACAAGAGTCTCGCGAGTTTAAGCCTTGTACGTTCACCACCAGAAAGTGCTTTAACCTCAGTGTAGACGCGTTTGCCGTAGAACATGAACTTAGCCAGATGCTCACGCGCTTTGCCTTCGCTAATATCAAGTCCTTCTCGAAAACTCTCAACGAGTGAAAGCTCTTCATTCGGAAACGTAATCTGCTGTGGGAGATAGGCTACTTTCGCATTGCTCCCGATTTTCAGTTCTCCAGAATCTGCGGGCAGTTCACCTAAGAGCATCTTTAGTAAAGTGGATTTTCCGCTGCCGTTTGAACCGATTAAAGCTGCTCTCTCGCCGTATTTTATGGTCAAGTTAGCGGCGTGAAAAATCGCGCGTTCGTCAAAGTGTTTTGTAATATCACGGAAAATGAGCGCTTCTTCACCTGTCCTCGAAGAACTGCTCAAATCGAGCTTCATGTTTGGCTTGTCAAAAACAGGTCGCTTCACATGTGCCATCTTTTCAAGTTTGATTTGCATACTCGCCGCGCGTCTGAAAAATTTGTTGTTGTCTGCTTGATGCGCCCAGTCTCTAAGCTGCTTCACTTTGGTTTCCATTTGCTTGATCTGCTTGCGTTGCTCGAGATAATCAGCATATTGGATACGCATTTGTTCTTCTTTTTGAGCGACGTACGAAGAATAATTGCCCTTGAAGGCTTGTGCCTGCATGTCCTCTATCTCAATAATCTTAGTAACGACTTTATCGAGGAAGTAACGGTCGTGGGACACGATGATTAGGATCCCACCAAAAGTGTTTAAATAACCTTCTAACCATTCAATGGCAGAAGTGTCCAAGTGATTGGTTGGTTCATCGAGCAGGAGTATATCTGGTTTATCCAGTAATATTTTTCCCAGAATGACGTTGGTTTGTTCACCGCCACTTAACAAGTTAAAGGGCATGTCTAAAAACCGTGCATCAAACTGAAGACCTGTACATATTTTACTGAATTTTTCTTCGATGTCATAACCTGACATGACCTCAAATCTAGCGGTAACGTGCGCATAACGATTGATTGCCCGTTCTAGTGCTACGCCGTTCAAGATGGCCATATCTTGCTCTAAGGCGCGCATTTGACGCTCTACATCGAGGATGTCTTTGAAGGCATCCATCAACACGTCCTTAACTGCAAAGTTATCAGGATACTTTGGCATTTGGTCTAGGTAAGCAACCGTGATGTCTTTTGGTTTGTAGATCCATCCAAAATCATAGCCGACGCTCCAAGAGCCAATATAGATATTTAGGGGGTCAATCCCTGCGATGAGTTTTAAGATAGTACTCTTGCCACAACCGTTTGGACCAACGATTCCGACGCGTTCACCGGAGAAAACTTGAAAGTTCATCTCCTTAAAGAGCAGGTGTGTGCCCATATATTTCATGATGTGGTTAAAAGATAATTCAAACATAGTGTATCTCCTTCTACAGATGATTCGTAAAAGGTTTGCAGAACACAGTTACTGCTATTATCGATGCTGAAAATCGGATGAATTGAATTTTAGACATAAAAATAGCGCTTTACTCAACTTCTTGACTGCTAAACCTCACGAATCGTTCAACAAATAAGCCTAAATGGTTAGGCTAGTAACAGTGTCATACGTTTTCGTAAATGGGTTCAATTAGCAGTATGAAGGTGTCATAAAGTGCTCCTTTTCTTGTTGTCAAAATTTTCTTACAATGAAAGTATAAACAAATTGAAAGTAGTTGTAAAGTTTTTTTTATATAGCATCAATTCATCGATATAGAATCAGTTCTTCGATACGGCATCAATTTTTCGAATAGCATCTTTTCTTTTTCTCTTAATAAATAATATTAAAAGAACCAGTATGACGGGTATTGTTGTCAGATATGGGAGAAAGGGCTTAAGTCTGATTATGAAATTAATAAATGAACGTACACTGACCGTAAACGTTGTCCCACCAATCATGTTTAACAGCGCATAAAGCGCGCCAATGATAGTTAGTACAACAAAGGGGGATAGAGTAGCAAGGATTATGCCCAAAATCCCTTTGATAAGTTTAGTCTTCAAGCAATACAACCTCACTTCCTATGGGTTGATCAAATTCACGTGTTAGAAAATGAGTTAACAAACTGACTAAAATCATAACTATACCTGCGCAGATCATCCAGTTGTTTACGCCAATGATATCTGATATGGGTCCTGCAATGAACATTCCCACGGGTGCTGCGAAACTCATAACACTCGTAACAAGCGAAATGACTTTGCCAAGATTTTCTGTTGGGACTGTGCGTTGAATGTAAGACGTAAACGGTATGTTGAATCCCATACCTGTCGTACCCATAACAAACACGACAAAGCAAAATACCCAGAACAAATGTGCCGGTAGAATACCGCCAATTATTGCGCAAATACCCAACAATCCAGTGGAGATTGATATCATAAAAAATTGTCTTTTGAATCCGCCTGTGACACCGATCAACATGGCTGCAGCCAACATGCCAATAGAAAACAAAGTTTGAACGATGCCATTGTGCCACGCCGAACCATTAAAATAACCTTTTACCATGAGAGGAAGCAGTGTTCCTATAGGGACAAAGATGATTGTAGATATCAGCATTGGAATGGAAAGGCGCAGTAATGCCTTGTTTGAACGAATGGCATTGATTCCCTGTTTCATGTCATGTAAAAAGCTCGTTTTAACTCTGTGGTTCAAAGTTGATTTTGGAATTTTAGTTAATGATAATATGGTTACTGCAATAGCAGCGCCAAAAACATCGATAAGCATGACATACTGCAGTGTTGATAGACTCATTAAAAGCGCACCAAGCATGGGGCCAGCCATGGAACAAGCTGAGTTAATCATTTGCCCCAAACCGCCAGCTTTCGTAAGTTCGGTTGGAGGGACGAGCTGAGGGATCAGCGTTTGTAGTGCTGGTTTATGAAATGTTTCGCCCAATGCTCTTATGAATAGAACGAGATATACATAGATTATGGACTCAATACCAAGAAAGAATAAGAACCCTAATAGTAAACTGGAGAAGGCAACTGCAACATCAGCAACGATCATTATTTTCTTGCGATCGAAGCGATCGATCCAAACACCTGCAAACATACCGATAACAGCTTGTGGCAATAAACCGACGACACTTGCAATGGTTAATGAAAGTGCCGAACCTGTTTCCATGGTAAGCCACCAAATAATTGAGAACTGCACAGCGCTTGAACTTAATAATGAAAATGCCTGGCCAATGTAGATTTTAAAAAACGTTTTTTTCCAATGATTTAAATGTTCCATAGATCAACTCTCAAGACACTTCACAATTATTTTGGCACAGTCCAAAGCGCCGTTTTCAGTGGCTATTTTTGCACCTAGCGTTTTAGCGTTTGCAACGATTGGATCTGATAAAGCAAACTGTATGGCATCGGCAAGTTTATCAGAGGTAAGCGCCTTTTTGGAAATAGGCTTTGCACCAACCCCTAAGTCAAAGGAACGATGTGCCCATGCAAATTGGTCGTTAGAAAAGGGGATAATAATACTCGGTATGCCTGCTTTAAATCCTGCAGCGGTTGTTCCTGCACCACCATGATGGCATACAACGGAGACGCGTTCAAATAACCATGTGTGTGGGATGCTGTCAATGGATAGGATCGTATCGGGCAGATTAGAAAGTTTACCCATGCCGCAGATGATGCCGCGTTTTCCGCTTTTGACAATCGCTTCAACAGCAAGATTGGCAAGATGGTCGTGTCCTATAAATGAGGTCATACTACCGAAGCCGACATACACAGGTTTTTCACCAGAATTTAAAAAATTGGATACTTCTTCTGATGGTTTATATTCGATGGATTCCTCAACAAACCAATAACCATGTTGATGAATATGTTCGTTCCAATCTTTAGGCCTTTTAAAAACAAAATTGCTACAAGAGACGATTGCTGGGTGTTTTTGATCCGTATGGCGTTCAAAGGGTGAACCAAAATGCTCTGGGGTTGTTCCAAACCGCTTTTTCCAGAAGCCTTTCACAGAACTTTTAGAGGCCATCCACAGCATGCCCTGGATCATGTCATAGCTAATTTTCTTAGTCAATTGATTGGACTTTGCCTTGCCATAAAGGACGACGGATAAGTACTCTTTCGTCTTGTGCATGGGAAATGGCGAAGCCAGGACAGAGGGAATTCCAAATTTTTGTGCTGCAAAATAGCCAATCGTACAGCCTGGATGATAGATGATGAGTTCGCTGCCTTCACATGCAGCATAGAAGTCATTCGCCATATATATGCCAAATGCTTTCATTTTATTAAAAGCTAAAAGCATCTTTAGAGGATTATCAGCAGAACCAGCTTCTTCCAATAGCTTAGGATCGACGCCCAAAGATTCTATGTCTGCATCAACAGGATAAAAATCGATGCCATAGCTACGAATGAAGCTTTCAAAACTTTTGCTTCCAGTGATTCGAACGTCTTTTCCAAGTTTTTGAAGTTGTTGAGCGAGTGCAATATAGGGTTGGAAATCACCACGTGAACCCGCACAAAGTATTGTTATCATTTTATTGTCCTCCAATTATTTATGCAATATCGTTATTTGAGAGATGAATCATCTTGATTTGTCCAACAACGTGTTGTACAGTAATAAATATAATACAGACCCGCTGGTTCATCAACCGACAATGTAATAGCATATGTCGGATTGTCAGATGAGCGGTATATCGGATTTTAGGAGAAACAATAATGAAAAAGCAACCGAAAATCACTGCGCAGACAAAGCAAAATTTAATTGAGGCTTTCTGGTCTTTGTATTGTGAACAAAGAATCGAGAAAATAACCGTGAAGGATATCACCAATAAGGCTGGCTATAACCGAGGGACATTTTATGAGTATTTCACAGATGTCTATGCGGTTCTTGAAGAACTTGAAAATGCATTGATCCCGAAACTCGATGAGCTGCCACCAGTATCAATCGCATCGGAAAATTTAGGCATGCCTTTAGAGTCCTTTTTAGAGCTTTACAAAAGAAACAATCAGTATTACAGTGTTTTGCTCGGAGATAATGGAGATCCTGCATTTGCAAGTAAGTTGAAAAACGCAATAAAACCGAATCTGATCAATGTGTTTGTTGACAAACCAGGTGTAAATCTGGTAGAACTGGACTATATCATCGAATATACGCTGTCGTCCATGATTGGCATTATGAGTTACTGGTTTAAGCAACCAGACCGACTGCCAAGTAAAGAATTATTTGAACTCTTAAGTCGACTCACAGATCAAGGTGTGATGAAACAATTGAAACTTTAATATAACAATGGATGAATAGAAAGGGGATTGCCATGAAATCGATCAAAATTGAGGAGCTATCAAAAGATCTGTTGCATCAACTCGCAAAAGGGGCCTTTTTAACGGTCAAAAATGAAAAAAACGTCAACACAATGACAATCGGATGGGGTTCAGTAGGTTATATCTGGAATAAACCGATACTCATGGTACCAGTAAGGTATTCAAGACACACATACACCTTGATTAATCATGCGGAGACGTTTACGGTTAGTGTACCAGTTACAAAAAATTTAAAAGACGCTTTGGCTCTTTGTGGCACAAAATCAGGAAAGAACCTTGACAAGATCAAGGCATGTGGCCTCACTTTAGTCGATTCACAAGCTGTTGAAACGCCTATTATCGGTGAATGTGATTTGCATATCGAGTGCAAAGTCGTATATAAGCAAGCCATGGAGCCGGGCAACATAACGGAAGAAATCCGTGCGATGAACTATCCTCAAAATGATTTCCACGTTCTTTTTTACGGTGAGATCGTTAGCGCATATTATATTTAAATTATCTACAGACCATCAGCGACAATGCGATATCCAAGTGAGTCGCTGAGTAGTTCATGCGCTTCAAACAACTCATTGATGATGAGATCGTAGTCGCTGAGGCGCTCACATTTTTTGATTTTCTTGGCGATTTTTTTACCATCAGAAAACATGTGTATCATATAAAACCACAGTTCTTTCATTTTAAACAGGACATTTTTCTCACCATGCATGGCCTTTTGATACTCAAAGTAGAGCGTGTCATGGAAGTTCCTGAAAGTCGCTTTGTCTGCCATTAAACCTGTCTTAATCTGTCCGACGAGAGCTGGATTGCCGATAATGCCTCTGCCAAGCATGACGTGCTCAATTGATGGGAATTGCTCTTGAATGGCATGATAGTCAGTAGCCGTGAATATATCACCATTGTAACAAACTGAATAATCAAATGTGCCCAGTGTTTGACTGAATACGTCCAACCTGGGTTTGTTTTTATACATGTCCTTCTGAATGCGCGGGTGGATGATCAACTCTTCAAGTGGGTATCTGCCAAAAATTTTTGAGAGCGCATAGAACTCGTCTGGATCATATTTGCCCAAACGGGTCTTGATGGAGATTTTCATTTGTGTCTGTGTATAGATCGTGTCCAAGAAGCGATCTAGCTGCTCAGGGTGAAATAAAAATCCAGAACCTTTATTCTTTGCGACAACTGTATTGGAAGGACAACCTAGATTGAGATTGATTTCGTCATAACCATAGTCTCGAATAGTATGTGCCGCTTTTACAAATGCATCGGCGTCGTTGCTAAGTATTTGTGGCACAGTATACAATCCTACATTATTTGCAGGAAGGATCTCTTTAAGTTCACGTGTACTAAAGCTGTTATTTTGGTTCGTCGAGATGAAAGGCGTAAAATATTTGTCCATCGGACTGAAATACTTATGGTAGGCATTTCTATATATATAATTTGTGACACCTTCTAAAGGTGCAAGGTAATATTTCATGATTAAGTCTCCTGACTGAAAAAATTGCATAAGTAAGACTATTATAATCGCGGTGATTTGCATTGTAAAGCACGCACATAAAAAATCGTATACTAGGTCCAGAGCCGATTCGAGCCCCTTTTTACATAGAATTCGATTCTAAACAAAAAATAAATTAAATTTAGATTACATTTATGGTCAAAAAAGTGGTAAAATAGAGTATAACGTGTTGCTTGAGAGCGTAAGTCCAGTTAGATGGACCGCGCTCTTTTTTATTGTGAGAACTGCGAATCGTGATTAAAGGAGGCATTAAAATGTTCAACAAAGGAGAAATTATTATCTACGGAAATAGTGGCGTTTGTGAAGTGACGGATATTGGCGTGCCAGCTATAGGCGGTATTGATCCATCAAAATCATATTATACACTTAAACCAGTATTCGAAGCAGGTATGATATATATTCCAGTCAATACGCAAGCATTTATGCGCCATACGATGTCTCACGACGATGCGATGAAGTTGATCGGCAAGATTCCTGAAATCAGTGATGAAATCTATGACAATCGAAACCTTAATCTGCTCAAAGAGCACTATAAAACGTTGCTCGAATCCTATCAGTGCAAGGATTTGATTCAGATTATCAAAGCGGTTTATGCAAAAGAACAGCGTGGTTTGAAAATTGGGAAGAAATTGGGTCAAGTGGACAAATTCTACATGAAAAAAGCTGAAGATATGCTACATGGTGAGTTTGCTGTCGCACTTGGCATCGCTAAAAATGATGTAAAGAGTTTTATTGAAGGCAAAGTTAAAGAGCTACATGATAAAAAGGCTGATATGAAGCTGGAAAGCAAGTCTGATATCATAGCAACAAAAGCAAGAAATTTGGACAATACATCATATGACGAAGGTCTTAGTGTCGGTATTGCTTAATTAAGTCATTAATAATCGCCCGTTTCTAGATTCTGATTTAAGAATCCAAGATACGGGTTTTTTATTTATGGAAATTGCATAATTACCTTTTAAGTTGCAAAATTCCGTTTATCGAATTTGACAATGGCACAATCAAGCCGTTTTGATAAATGAGAATCATACAATTTGGAATTATGCAATTTCCTCATTTGTCTAAGTGAACAATGAAAAACGCCTATTCATCTTAGAGAATTTGAGATTAAATTGACAAAAAACCCCTTTTCATATTAAAATGTACAAAAAATCGAACAAATAATTTATAAAAATCACCTGAAACCCTAAATTTTTACAGTTTATAGTGAAATGCTCTAAGAAAAAATGGAATTGATTCTAAGAACGTACTTCTTATAGAATGAGATTAGATAATTTTCTAAGATTCCAGCAGATCATACATAACTTTAGAAATTATAGGTTTTAACAGGAGGTTCATATGATCAGCCATATTTTTTCACTTATAACTCTCGTACTTATCGTCAGGCATCTAAATAATAAAGTTGAATGGTTTTCTGAAAGAAACAAAATAAAAAGAATTGTTCTGATCATTCTTTCGATGGGTTTTTCAATTCTTTATTTCATATGTGGTATTTTATCTATAAGTAATGGCATTTCTATCGTTAGCTTATTTAAAATGGAGTATGGTTTGTTTTTTGTTTACACAACCTATAAGCTTCTTATTTTAAATAAAGCAGTCAACTACCAAACAAAGTCTTTCGCCGAAAAAACAGAGCATGTCGACTCCATAGAACAGCTCATAAAAGATACTCTAATTTGTCTTGAAGATGATGATTTTGAAAAAGCACGAAGATTGATGGATAAAGTGGATGCCGTCGATCTGAACATCGTTCTTCTAAAGACTATTGTCAATCAGTCCTTGTTAAAAGAAGAGGACGATTTCTCTGATTCCTATTGCTATTAATAGAGAATACTGTTAAGTTGCTAAAAAAATACTGTCAAGCTGCATGAACCTATGCAACTGACAGTATTTTTTTATGCGACACACGACTTGAATTTTGATTTAAAGGTATCATAGAGCGTACGATAATCGCCTATAACATCAGGATGTGCATCGGATTCAGCTTTTAACAGATATAAAATCATCTCATAATTCTCTAGATTCAAATGGACAGGTGTAAAGTATAAAAGGATCAAACTGACAGCACGATACATATGGCGTGATTTCGATTGATAATTGAGCTTATAGTTTGAAATGGATTCCAAGACACTTTTTTCGAAATAGATATTGTTTTTCTTGTAGATCACGCGAGGATTCTTATGATAAGAAAGGAAGCTCAATAACGCTTCATAGTTTAGTTTGTTACCAGGCGTTTCGTATACGGCTTTGTATAGATACTCATAGATCGTCTGTTCGTCAGCTTGATTGTCTTCAAGATACTGTGCATATTTGAATTGAGATTCTGACACTTGAAATTTGGCATATTCAGTGACAAAATAGACCACTTTCTTTTTGATGATGGCTTCTTTATCCAAGTTGCGTGTGAGATCAAATGTCGCAGCGAGCTGTGCCCGTCTAGATAGCTGATTTTCAAAGAGAGTAAGACAAGTGCTGAGGGCATAAAAGTATTTTTGTTGATGGTAAGCTTGCATGATAATCTGGTCGACGATGTAATTTTCAGCATCATCAATCAAATCGAGCAAATGCTCTTTGTTTTTGATGGACAGCGATTCAAATTCAATCGTTTGATGTAGTCCATATGACTCTAAAAAAGCGACAAATTCCGTTTTTGCAATCATGATGTTGTAGATGTCTGTAACGGCTTGTCTGCCTTGGTTCGCATAGATATTGCGAATATTTGGAAGGCCGATGACTTTATCGAGGTATATATGTAACGCTCTAAGCCACCATTTTCCAATGTTGTTATAGGAATTGGCATGTTTTCTCATAATTGCGCGGTCGTAATAATGCAGCGCCATCTGAATCGGTTTGTTGTCGATATTAAGGGTTTCATTATCACATAATACACCCAATGTCCAAAGGGAAGACCCCAAGTTCATGTTGGCATTTTCTGTATAAAGTTTTAAGGCTTTTTCGAGCTGCTCCTTCTGGAAATGTAGTCCATAGTAATACATGTCGGCAAGTTCAGATGAGATAAGTGGGTTATTATGCGTGTGTGTATCAACATACGTCTTGATGGCGATAGCGCCCATTTCACTGCATATGCCATATGTGACGGCTATTTCAAGAAAATCGTAGACATCATTGACGGATAATTCGTGATTTTGAAGCATTTCAACGATGGGTTGATAAGCGCTTTGTGTAATTGAGTGACTGGATTTGGAATGCGTATTTAAAATCGGATGTTGTTCAAAAATGGAAATCAATGGTTTGAAGTCGTCCACGTGAAATGCCCATAGTATGATCAGCGTCAAAGCGAGATGCGGCTTGTCATTGTAGTTTGAAGAGATGTTTCGGTAAAAAAACAAGTGCTCGCTTGTGAGCATGTCAACGTCCGTCAATAATAACGTATGAATCCACTTGTCAAAAGCGTCCTTGTTGTAATTCCTAAGTAAAAATCGGGACGAAAGCAGCATGTCATCTATAAAGTATTCATCGAACGATGCGACAAAACGATCTCTGAATTTTGGCTCTTTTCTCTTTGGATCGAGTTGCCTTGTAAATAGATTTGAAAGGCGACTGGAGTTGCTTTTATTTGTTTGTAAAATTTGTTGGTTTTCCGGTGAATTTAGGAAATAGAGTGGCAATACGCTTGTGAAAAAAGTTAACTGGTTTACATTTGAATAATCCCCGCCATGAAAAATAAAAGGATCGAGGATGCCGTTTAATAATGCTTTCATTACAGTAGATAAATTCGTTCGCATGTGTTCACTCCGTCTTATTTATTTAGGGCGATGTCCGTGTTTCCAAAATACCATAACCCCATTGCTGTCTTCTCATAATTCATGACGCGGTCTGAAACCATGAATTGGTCGGTATGGTAGTAGATCGGCATAATTGGTGTGTCTTCCATTAAAATCGATTGGGCTTTGTAGAGAAGCTCAAACCGTTTTTGACCCGTCTCACGTTTTGCGGATTCAATCAATGCATCATATGCTGTATTAGACCAACCCGTTGTGTTGATTGCACTTGAGGAGGTCATGATTTCCAACATAGCCATAGGATCCGCATAATCGCCAAACCAGCCTGCTTTTGCGATGCTAAAATTGCCGAGTCGTTTCGTTTCTTGTAAAACGGCCCATTCTTGATTGGTCACAGTCACTTCTATACCGAGGTTGCTTTGCCACATATATTGAATCGCCTCAGCGATTATTTTGTGCGTTTCATTGGTGTTATAGACGATGTCGAGTTTTGGAAACTGCTTCATATCTGCAAAACCTGCCTCTGCAAGCAGTTTTCGGGCGGTTTCGAGGTCAGCCGCATTAGGCTGTGTGTCATAATCGCCAGCTTTTTCCTGAAAAATCGTGCCTTCAGCATCATATAAACCAGGCGGTGTAAATCCTGTAGCAGGGATCTCTCCAGCTTTTGTAACTGACTCAACGATGGCTTTTCGATCGATTGCTAGGGATAGTGCTTTGCGGACCAATACATTGTCTAGTGGTTTTATTTTCGTGTTAAATGCGTAGAAATAAGTGCCAATTGAGGGCTTTGTAATCAACGCATCACTCTCAGCTTGTATTTTTGGTAGTTCCGAGGCAAGTATTGAATCGATGATATCGACTTCACCTGATTCAAAGGCAGTCAACATCGTGGACTCATCAACAATCATAAAGCCATTGATGCGATCCAACAATACGGTGTCTGCTTGCCAATAATGTTGGTTTTTGACGAGCACGAGTTTGTCACCTGCAAGATATTCTGATAGCACAAATGGACCGTTGCTGACGACTTGATTCGGATCAATCGCCCATTTGCCATCTTTCGATGCCTCCACAACGGATTTTTTTGTTGGCATGTAAGTGAAAA
The DNA here is from genome assembly GCA_942493125.1 of Acidaminobacteraceae bacterium. GTDB lineage: Bacteria > Bacillota > Clostridia > Peptostreptococcales > Acidaminobacteraceae > Fusibacter_C. The sequence goes on from OW818667.1 coordinate 3,168,667, forward strand.
ATGTCAACAAATCAAGAAAATAAGGCGTTGGACTTTCAAGTTCAATTTGGAGTGTGTCATCGTCGAGCGCTAAAACACCAACGTCCTCACGCGTTCCAGTACCCGAGTTAAAGTCTCTGCCACCTCTTATGTAGTAAAGTTGATAGGCATACTCGGAAGCCGTCACAGGATCAAGCGCACGTTTCCACGCATATTCAAAATCTGAAGCGGTAAGTGGTGATCCATCTGACCATTTTGTTTTTTTAAGTTTAATGGTATAAATCAATCCATTGCTAGATAGATCATAACTTTCAGCTATAGCGGGTTCGATTTTATTACCTTCATATCTAAAGAGACCTTCGAAGGTATTGTTTATGATAGAGCCACCGTCAAGTGCTCGATTGAGTTGAGGGTCTAACGAAAGTGGCTCCGATCCAATATTCCAGTTCAATGTTTTTTCTACTATAGGCGCCTGCATCAACGAATTTGATTTTATTTGTTGAACGATTAAAGCAATCCCGATTATGACGATTGCCAGCAATAAAATTAAAAAAATCATTCGTTTGTTGTTCATGACTACCTCCATTATTGTTATAAAACTGTAATCTTTCCATTTGAAGTTTACATGATGTCGGTTAATGTGTAAAGTAACTTAATTGACAGATTAAACAGGAATGTATAATTAATTCTATTGATATAACTTGTTCTGAGTTTATTCAAAGCGATTCAATTAAATTGACGATGAGCAAAAAATGTATAATTAATTCTATTAATATATGATGCAAACCATTATAATTGAGGAAAATGCATAATTCCATTTTCAATATATTTTCTACATAATAAAACGTAATCATGATAAGTTTTGACATTTTAATTTGATCGTGTAACTTATTCGGTAATTATGCAATTTCCATAATTAAGGAAAGTTAACAATTATATTTCTATAACGAGCGACTATGAGGAGGCACAGATGATACGCCAAATCGACAACCTATTTTGGTTTAATACAGCGCATACGAGTTACATATTTGAAAAAACGAAATTCGGGCATTTGGAGCACATTTACTATGGCCCTCTATTAAGTCATGACGTGCATCCTGAAAAAACAGCGGAAGCGTTGAAACATAAAAGGTCGGTTCCAATCGGTTCCAGTGTGATATACGATCCATCAGATGATTTATATTGTTTGGATACACTTTGCCTAGAATGGTCGGGCATCGGCCAAGGCGATTTTAGATTCAGCCCAATAGAGATCAAAATGCCAGACGGCAGCTTTGTAAGCGACTTTGTCTATAAAAGCCATAGGGTGTGTGATGGCAATATAAAGCCTCAAACATTGCCATCGGCTTACGGAGATGCAACTGATTGCATGACGCTTGAGATAACACTTGAGGACCGTTCCAATCAGATGATGGCGATGCTTTATTATACTGTTTACGATAAGACCGATGTCATCACAAGGCGTGTGGTCTTAACCAACAATAACCTTGAAGGCTCGAAAGCTGTGATAAGGCGTGCACTGAGCATGATGGTCGATCTGCCCAATCGAAATTTTCAGATGACGACTTTTGATGGCGGATGGATCAAAGAAACGCATAAAAACAACCGATTCGTGACAGCTGGCATGCACGTCAATGCGTCTACGACTGGCAACAGCTCAAATCGACACAACCCAGGTTTTCTTTTATCAGAATGTGACGCTACAGAAGAAAATGGCTGGGTATATGGCTTCAATCTCATCTATAGCGGCAACCACTTTGGCAGTGTCGAACTAAGCAACAACGATTTAGTAAGGGTGACGCTTGGTATCAATAGCCACTGTTTTGAGTGGACGATTGACCAAGGTGAAGCCTTTGAAACGCCAGAAGTGGTGATGACATTTAGCGATGAGGGCTTCAACGGCGTAAGCCATCATATGCATGATTTTATCAATTATCATATCGTTCGAGGTGAGTGGAAGGGCAAAGAAAGACCAGTCCTATGCAACAACTGGGAAGCGCATTTTTTCGATTTTGACGAGGGAAAATTGATCGCTTTGGCAAAACAAGCCAAAAAATTAGGTGTTGAGCTGTTTGTTCTCGACGATGGTTGGTTTGGAAAAAGAGATGACGATCATGCAGGTCTTGGCGATTATACGGTCAATAAGAAAAAGCTACCAAAAGGACTCAAATCATTTTCAGAAAAGCTCAAAAATATGGGGCTGTCTTTTGGCCTTTGGTTTGAACCTGAGATGGTCAATATGGACAGTGACCTTTATCGGGCACATCCTGAATATGCGGTGACGATACCGGGTAAAAAACCGACTTTAGGCAGGCACCAACTCGTACTCAATTTATGTATGCCTGACGTTCAGGCTTATATCGTAGAATCCGTGTCAAAAATACTGGATGAGGCAGACGTATCATATGTCAAATGGGATATGAACCGGCACATGAGCGATGTGTTTTCAGCATCCCTTGTGAATCAAGGTGAATTTTATCACAGGTATATGCTTGGTCTCTATTCAGTACTCGACAGAATTTTTAGACCACGGCCGCATATTTTACTTGAAAGCTGTTCGAGTGGCGGCAATCGATTTGATTTAGGTATGCTCTGCTACTCACCTCAAATATGGGCGTCAGACAATACCGATCCCATTGAGCGCTTGAAAATACAAGTCGGTCTTTCTTATCTGTATCCGCCATCGACGATGGGGGCTCATGTGTCTTCAGCACCGCATCAACAGACACTTAGGGAAACACCGCTATCCACGCGATTTAATGTCGCCGCATTTGGTTGTCTAGGTTATGAGATGGACTTGAAATACTTGTCAAAAGTTGAGCGCGCGGAAGTAAAAGCTCAGATTGACTACTATAAAACCCATCGACAAACGCTACAGTTCGGCAGATTTAGCCGCATAATATCGACTAAGCCCAACAAAGTATTTTGGCAAGTCGCAGAAAGGGATGGCAGCAAAGTCATCTCAGGCCTCTTCCAGACGATGGCATCAGCTAGTGAAGGGTTTGATCGACTGAAAATTCTAGGACTGAATCCTGAGGCGCAGTACAGCATTGTTACGAAGCCACAAAATCTATACGTCGAGCGTTTTGGAGAGCTTGTGAAACACATCTTACCGGTGTCTTTAAACCCTGACGGTGCAATTTTACGCTTCGCAAATCGCGTGTACAGTCTAAGTGATGCCGTTGAGTCCTACGAATGTCAAGGCCGTGCGCTTGAAAGTGGGATACTCTTAGCTAATCAGTTCGTGGGAACTGGCCACAACGCACAGATAAGGGTTCTAGGCGATTTTGGCTCGTCTTTATATTTAACACAAAAATTAGATTAGGTCATTACGACATATTTGCAGCAATAAAAATTAGCAATAGGGGGATGTTTGCCATGCATAAACTCAGAAATCGATACGCTTTTGGACTTGGGACCATCGGACGAGATATGCTGTATTCACTTGAGAGCATGTACTTGATCTATTATTTGACAGATGTACTGGATCTGCCCACTTCAACAATGTGGTGGATCACAGCGGTTCTATTTGTAGCAAGGATATTCGATGCGTTCAACGATCCTATTATGGGCGTTATCGTCGACAACACGCATGGCAAATATGGAAAGTTTAAACCTTGGATTGCGATTGGTGCGCTTGGTACGGGCATCGTCACCATCTTGATGTTCACCGATTTTGGATTGACGGGCAGCACCTATGTCATGTTATTTGCCATCATCTACGTCCTGTGGGATATTTCGTTTACTGCAAATGACATCGGATATTGGTCAATGCTGCCATCACTCAGTCTCGATCAGAAAGAGCGCGAGAAGATTGGCGCTTTTGCGAGAATCTGCGCCAATATTGGTCTGTTTTTTGTGGTTGTCGGTATCGTACCGATCACAAATGCCTTGGCAGAAGCACTGGGTAGCATGACAAAGGCTTATTTCGCCTTTACAGTCATGATCGTTTGCATCATGTGGATTGGACAGTTGATCACGCTATTTGGCGTCAAAGAAGTCGCTCAAACAGGTGTCAAACATGAAAATACGACATTAAGACAAATGGTTGGCGTCATCTTTAAAAACGATCAGCTCCTGTATACAGCAATCTCTATGGCTTTATTCATGATTGGCTATGTCACGACGACGAGCTTTGGCATCTACTTCTTTAAATACGCTTACGGCGATGAAAATATGTATTCGATCTTTGCCTTGATTTTAGGCATATCACAGCTTGTTGCACTTGTGATTTTCCCTATGATCAGCAAAGTGTTGAAGCGAAACGACTTCTATCTTATGGCGACCGTATTGGTCATTCTCGGTTATGTCGTTTTCTTCTTTGCACCAAATACATCGATGCTGCTTATCGGTATTGCGGGCATCCTTATGTTTATAGGAGAGGCTTTTATTCAACTTTTAATGCTCATGTTTTTAGCGGACACTGTGGAGTATGGTCATTGGAAACTCGGCAAGCGCAACGACAGCGTTACATTTTCACTGCAGCCTTTTATCAACAAGATGGGCGGTGCCGTGGCTACAGGGATCGTCGGCGCCATCGTCATCCTATCGGGCATCAAAGAGGCTAACTCAGCAGCAGATGTGACTGAAGGTGGCCTCCTCATGATGAAGACGGCGATGCTCGTCTTTCCACTTTTCTGCATATTGGCAGGCTACCTCGTTTACCGAGCAAAATATAAAATCGATGAAGTCATGTATGCAAAAATCATCCGTGAGCTTGAAGAACGCGGCGAGTTGATTGAGACGCAAACCTAAATCTAAAAATAAAATTGACTTGGATATATTGCATTTTACTCATTTATGAATAAAACGTTATAAAATCATAGGTTATTTGGCCCTCAGATTATGTTATACTATCTGAGGGTTAAAATATATCCCAGAAGACCATCGGGAGGTTGTCGTGTCATCATCATTTTCATCTAAAGCGCTTGAGGCCAATTTATTACAAACAAAGGTTGACACAGTTGTGATTCCGGAAGATCAACTTTGGTTTGGTGAGTTGTCTAAAGGCAATTGGGACATTTATAAGCGCACGCACGAGTTTTTGACAGAACTCAATCACACGCTCCGAAATGATACCTTCGTCATAGAAGCACTGCACGCAATCTGTTTGAACGACATCTGGTTTTATGAGTCGCATGAGGCCACAGATAAGGCTTTAGAAGTGATTTTGGACATCTTCACTGGTTTGTTTGAAACCGTTAAAGGTGAGTCGGAAAAAGACTTGCTCATAAAATGCCTTTTTATTTGCGTCGATAAATTGGCATCATTAAGAATTTTTCCTACCCATATTATTTGGCGCGCAATAACTTTGATTCAAGATGATTTTGCAAAAGACAAACAAGGCTACATCCAAAATTCGAGATACTTCATTACTTATTTCGATCAAGTCGCTAGGCAGCAAGCGTTTGCTGAAGTGACGATGCGCCTTTCACGAGAGCTACTTGCAAGCTGTTACGACTATTGGCAAGAAACCACTCAGATTGAAGCATGGTATGCGTCGAAAAAGCAACTGTTACACGTTATGACCCTCGAATCCCTTCAAGTGATTGGCGCCTCTTTTTTTGATGCGCTTCGTGAATCCCTGAACAATGCAAAGGACTGGGACTCTTTACACGACTTGATGACATTCAATGATATTTCCAATTATTTCAGAAGTTTCACGAAAAAATTCGAATCGCACCATGAGACGATTCATTACTTATATTATCTCCTCAGATTGCCAGGAATGGCGCACTTTAAAAAGCACTTGCTATACGATATGAACAGAAACCTCAGGTCGGTATTTATCGAACTTGAGGATGGCGACATTCGCGAATTCATCGATTTGATCCTAACTGAGTTCATGCAGCTCAAAGAAACGCAAAGCAGCACCGTGCTCGATTGCGTGCTGACACTTGGCAAAGAAATCATCCACACGGGCAACAAACAACATATCGGCTACTTTATCACAAGACTCATACATTTCGGTTTTGAGCATCCGGGGTTGCCGACACTGAACGCCGACTGGCAGACGCGAATCAACGCGACGCATGTCAAGAGCATACGGACGTGGCTTGAGCTGATCGGTGCCGTACCTGGTGACATGCGAGAGCTTCTGGCTGCACTGATCGTGAATCTCAAACTGGGTGGTATTTTCATTTCCGACACGGATTTGTTTCAAAGAGATGTCACAAAGCTCCTCAACGCCGATATAGAACCAGTTTATAGAGAGATCAAGCAACTGGCAAAGATCTTCCCAATATACTTTAGGGACATCGGAGCTGAGGGCAAACTTCGGGATTACTCTACAGCAGTGGATGAGTTGTCCATGCGCAAAGATAGATTGATCCATTTCTTGCGAAAGCAGATTCATACTGAAAGCAACAACACACATATCAAATTGACAAAGCGCATCATAAGGTATTGGCACAGCCAAGACAGTCACTATCTAAACGGACTGTTGCCCAACGACGTAAAAGTATGGCTTGGGACTGAACCGGAATACATCAGTGGCGTCCATCACATTTTGACGATTCTTCGGGAGCGCACTGGCAAGGACGATTCTGGACTATTTAGCCTTGGCATCGAAGCCATTGAAAATGCAATCCTTGCAATCGCATATGAGGGCAATGCACTCAGCAAACGAGAATTTGACCGCGACAAAAATCGCGTTTTAAATCTCTACCGCGTCTATTTTTTAATCTTAGAAAAATACGCATTGGAATCGGAAGACATCATCTGTACGTTAACTGAAAACAGTATTTTCGAACGTGAAAACCTAGTCGATCTCGAGAATTTACTGAACACTGGCAACCACAAGGACGCTTTGAAAGCGATTTATCGCTTGATGGCGCAGCTTAAAGCGCGTATTTTGGATAAGACAGAGAGCAAGGGCTATGAAAATATCTTTTTCAAACGCCATGTAGCGGCTGGTATCCCTTCAATGTACGGGCAGTATATCGAACCAAAATTTGAAGCGTTAGGCCTCATCTATCGACTTGAAAAAACGGCATCCAAACTTATGGAGCGCGCTATTAGAACCATTAACCTCAACTATATCACTGCGAAAACACTTGGACAGATTTACGAAATCCTTGAACTGTTCAAAGAGGGCATGGCACTCGACGGCATCGTAAACGAAGCGTTCAACTCGAGGCTCAACATGTACAAGTTCAGTTTGACATCACCGAGTTTTTCGTATGATCAATACGTCAACATTTTCCAGTTCATGGCGCGCGACATCAAGAGCATTATCGATGAGTATTTTATCGAAGTGTATGAAAGACCACTTAAGATCATAGCCCCACAAATTGAAGCAGTTTATTCTAATCAATCGGCAGATGCAGCTCAGAAGAGTCCTGTAGATCAGTCTCTTGCTTATCAGATGTTATCCGAGCGCTTTTATAGAGACAACCTTTACACGGCATTTTTGGTTCAAGATCTGGATCAATTGATCATCGAAGTCTTAGGGACTTTGGATGCGATGCGCAAGACTTATAAAGCGGACATGATTCAGAACATGATGACTTACAATCCTAACACTGTCATTACGGCGCTTGATGTAACGACGCCTGAGATTGACAACCCAGTTTTTCTAGGCACTAAAGCCTTTTTTATGAAGAGGTTGTTCGAACTGGGATTTCCAATACCGCGAGGATTTGTTCTCACAACAGAAGTATTCAGGCATAAAGAGACGATCACGAAGCATAAGTTTATTAAAAAAGAACTGGATGCCATGATTCTGAAGCAACTAAAGCGACTCGAAAAAAGTACAGGCAAGCGATTTGGCGACCCTGAAAAGCCACTATTCGTATCAGTACGGTCAGGCTCTACATTTTCGATGCCAGGTGCGATGCGGACCTTTTTAAACGTCGGCATGAACACAGAAATCGCTGAAAGCTATAGTCAGCAGAAAGATAACGCCTGGACGTCTTGGGATAGCTTCAGGCGGTTTTTGCAGAGCTGGGGTATGGCAAATGGCGTTGAACGCGACGTCTTTGAACAAATCATGAAAGCGCACAAGCATCAATACGGCGTGAAACTTAAGGCTGAATTTACGGGCATTCAGATGAAAACAGTCACTCTAGCCTATAAGGTAGCTCTAGAAGAGCAAGGTATCTACGTCGAGACAAATCCTCTAAAACAACTCAATCAAGCGATCTATAGTGTGATTGATTCATGGTTTTCAAGTAGCGCAAAGACATATAGAGATCATATGGAGATCGCAGAAGAGTGGGGCACCGCTATTTTAGTGCAACAAATGGTGTTAGGCAACAAATCGCATCAGTCCGGTACTGGCGTCGTCTTTACAAACAGCCCATTCAATGAGTCATCAGGGATTCACCTCTTTGGCGATTATGTGAGATGCAGTCAAGGTGAAGATGTTGTCTCAGGGCTCGTCAACACGCTTGCAATCAGTGAAAGCCAGCGTAAACTCAGCAAACAGGAACGCTTTGGATCGCTCGAAGGCGATTTTCCTCAGATCTATCGCGAACTCAGCAAACTCGCTGCCAAGCTGATTGAACAGCACGGGTTTGTGCACCAAGAGATTGAGTTCACATTTGAATCGGAAGCACCTGAAGATTTGTATATCCTGCAGATTCGCAATCAAAAACTCAAAAAGAAAAAAGTGGACGAATCCACTATGGTTATATTTGATAAAGGGGCACTTGTCGGCAGAGGTATCGGTGTGAATAGTGGCCTAATAACTGGATATGTCGCATTTGATGCAGAAGATATCCACATGTTGAAAGCCAAATTTGAAGATGCCAGCGACCGAATTATCCTCATAAGGCCGTATACGGTACCTGACGATATTCCGCTCATCTTCGCAGCAGATGCATTGGTAACCGCAAAGGGCGGCATAACCTCACATGCCGCTGTAACGGCAGCCGGTCTAGGCAAGGTCTGTATCGTGAACTGCAGGGCACTTACCATTGACGAGAATGAGAAATCGTGTTCGTTTGACGGAGAGCTGTTCAAAGTAGGCGACAAAATGACGCTAGATGGCTATTTAGGCAACATTTATCGCAGTTAAATGTATTCTTTTCAGTTTTATGAATCATAACGTTGTACATTAGTACACGATGAATAAAAAGCATAATTTAAAGGAGGCACAAAAGTGGAAGGGTATCAACAAAACAAATTACAAAACGAGAGATTATTAGGGATCAATGGAATCGGACGAATCGGTAAATTGACACTTTGGAACCATTTGAACATGAAGCACTTTGACGGCATTGTCATCAACGCTGGACGCGAAATCGGAAAGAGCATGGAAGACGTGATGCACTATTTATCTACAGACTCAACTTACGGCAGCATCGATCGTTTTATGTATGGTTTTTCTGGAAAATCATGTGATGTCAAAATCATCGATCGCGAGAAACGTATCCTTGAGATGAATGGTATGACGGTAAAAATATTGACTAAGGCTAGAAATCCAAGAGATATTGAATGGAATAATGAAGGCGTAAGAGTCGTCGTCGATTGTACGGGCGTATTCTTAGACCCGACAGTGCCATCTGACCATCCTAAAGGCAGCCTCCGAGGTCATATCGAAGCAGGCGCTGAGAAAGTCATCTTGAGTGCACCGTTCAAAATCAAAGATTCATCGCAAAAAATGCCAGAAGACAGCGGTATGTTTGTCTTCGGCATCAACCATACAAAATACGATCCAATGAAACATCACATCTTATCTGCGACGAGCTGTACGACAACTGGACTTTCGCATATGATGAAACCACTCGTCACCAATGAGGAGACATCACGTATCGTAACAGCGTCAATGACGACAGTCCATGCGGCGACGAACAACCAAAGTATCCTCGATGCGCCACCTAGCGCAGGAACGAGCGACCTCAGAAAAGAAAGATCGCTCTTCAACAACATTATTCCAACGAGTACAGGTGCAGCAATCGCACTTGAAGAAGTCATGCCTGAGATCAAGAGCATCGGCTTCATGGCAGATTCAATCCGCATTCCGACGAGTACCGTCTCTTTGATCTCTTTAAATCTTACATTCCATACGACGCTGACTGATAATGGAGAACCAGTGATCAATAAAGCGTTCATCAACAACCTTTACAAAAATGCCAGTGAAGGCGCACAAAAGGGTCTCCTTTACTTCAGTGAGACACAGAATGTCTCTTCTGATCTCATGGGCATGCAAGCGGCGATCGTCATTGAAGGTCAAGAAAACCATACGCGAACTGGTTTCTTACCGGTCGACCATAAAACGTTGAATCGCCTTGGCATTGAAGTGACACAGGACGCCAATCTGCCAGTGACACATGCCAAAATATTTGGCTGGTATGACAATGAATTTGGCAGCTATGTCAACTGCTTAGGCAAATTGACGCAGTTTGTGGAGAAAAATCTCATATAATCCAGCTATAGGCATTGAATCACATTTTCCATGCTATTTACACGCTAATCAGGAATCCCAGTCGTCTGGGATTCCTTTTTTTTATCGCGTTTTCTTTTTTTAACGGATTCTGAAAGCAAATATTCGATTTGGCCGTTGATCGATCTGAAATCATCCTCGGCCCATTCGGCCAGACTTTCCCATAGAGATGGAGATAGTCTGAGCAAGAGCTGTTTTTTGTCCTTTTCTTTGTTGTCAGCCATGAGACCACCCCCTAATCTGAAATCTAATAAATGGAACCACTGTTTACGATGGGTTGTGCATCCTTATTGCCACAAAGGACGACTAAGAGGTTGCTAACCATAGCAGCTTTACGCTCATCGTCAAGTACGACGATATTTTTTTCACTGAGTTTTTCGAGTGCCATTTCGACCATACCCACGGCGCCTTCGACGATCATTTTTCGAGCGTCTATGATGGCAACAGCTTGTTGACGTTGAAGCATTGCAGCAGCGATTTCTGGTGCATAAGCGAGATGTGTGATACGCGCTTCGAGTATCTCTATACCTGCGATGTCAACGCGTGATTGAATTTCGATTTTTAAATTATCGGCCACTTCTTGGCTGCTACCTCTCAGTGTCTTTTCCTCGCCATCTGAAGCTAAATCATACGGGTAAAGTCGTGCGATATTTCTCAGTGACGAATCACACTGGATGGACAAAAAGGCTTTGTAGTTGTCCACGTTGAAAACCGCTTTTGCAGTATTGATCACACGCCATGTGACGACGATGCCAATCTCAACAGGGTTACCGAGGTCGTCGTTTACTTTTTGTTTGTTGTTGTTAAGGGTCATAGATTTTAGAGAAATGGTCTTCCTAGGTGCAGAGACTGGTCTTGCTGCATTTGCATGTTGATTGATGCCTGGAATCGGATTTTGATCTTCTGTTGCAGTCGCAAACCCAGTATGGCTTGTTGGGTTCACTGCTGAGACAAATGGATTCACATAATAGAAACCTTCGCCTTTAAGTGTGCCAATATATTTACCAAACAAGGTAAGTACGAGTGCTTCTTGCGGCTTGAGTATTTTGAGCCCTAAAAATGGGATCCAGCTAAAAAATGTGTACAAAAGTCCAACGGCGAGCAACAGTCCATTTAAAATCGGCAATTTGCCCATTTCAAGTAAGTAGCCACCCAAAAATATAGACACCAAGCCTAAAACGAGTAGTGCGAGGCAAACGAAAAGCATTGGCATGCCACTTTTTGCCTTTAATAACTTTTCTTCTTCGTAAATATTCTCAATCTCCAAGTGATTCATAATCCGACCTCCATAAATACTAATTTGATATCATAATGATATCACTGTGTGAATAAAATACCATTAAAAAAGTATTAAAAAATAATTTAATAGTATTATGCCATTTTCTTCATTGACAACACCAAATCCAAAGTGGTAAAATGAATTAAGTAAACAAATGATTACAAAACAAACAAAAGCTTACGCTGTATTTGTATCAGTATATGAAAGGAGGCTATATGACGAATAGAGAGCAAGAAATATTGGCACTTCTTAGAACGGACCCACTCATCTCTCAGATTGATTTGGCTCAGACGCTTGGCATTACGCGCTCATCAGTTGCAGTACATATCACAAACCTCATGAAAAAGGGTCACATTCTCGGGAAGGGTTATATTGTACGTGAAGATGACTACGTATGTGTGATCGGTGGATCGAATATGGACATTCAAGGCTTTCCTAGTTCAGAGCTCATCTATAGGGATTCCAACATCGGCACGGTGAAAATGTCACTAGGAGGCGTGGGCCGTAACATCGCTGAGAACCTCGTGCGAATGGGCATTCAAACTCGGCTTATAAGCGTCATCGGAGATGATGTATACGGACACAAGATTCTTGAAGAGGCGCGTCACATCGGACTCGACATGCAGGACACACTAGTATTAAGCGGCGAAAACACATCGACGTATCTTTCCATCCTTGACCATAGCATGGATATGGTCCTGGCCATCTCACATATGGACATCTGTGAACGCATGACGGTCGACTACATCAAGAGTAAGCGCCACGTCATTGAGCATGCAAGACTATGCATCTTAGACACCAATTTACCGATAGAAGTCATCGAATATATCGTGACAACCTTCAAGGACACCGTGTTCTTCCTCGATACGGTATCCAGCGCCAAAGCCAAAAAAGTGAAGTCGCTACTCGGTTATTTCCACACGATCAAACCCAATCGGATTGAAGCTGAAATCCTAACTGGGATAGCGATCAAAGACGCGTCGGATTTGCCAAAAGCAGCAGCCATATGTCATGAAAAGGGCGTATCACAAGTATTTATAAGCCTTGGTGATGAAGGTGTCTATTATAGTAACAAGGAATCCTCACAGATCTTAAAAGCGCCAAACGTATCTATCGTCAACGCAACTGGCGCAGGTGATGCATTCCTTGCTGCGTTAGCTCTAGGTCATGTTATGCAAATGAGTACCAGGGAATCCGCACAGTTAGCGGTTGCAGCTTCGATCATAGCACTGTCACATGAAAACACGATCAACCCTCAGATGTCCGAAGAGACACTTTTTGAAAAAGTAAAGGAGCTAAACTTATGTTAGAAAAATACTTGGAAATCCATCCAGAAGTCGCACAAGCAATCAAAGAAGGCAAAGCAGTCGTCGCACTTGAGTCGACGATCATCTCACACGGTATGCCTTACCCAAGAAATGTAGAAACTGCACTCAATGTTGAGAAAATCATCAGAGACAATGGCGCGATTCCAGCAACCATCGCCATCCTTGGCGGAAAGTTAAAAGTCGGTTTAACCGAAGAAGAGATCGAATACCTAGGTAAAGCACCTAACGTCATCAAAACATCGAGAAGAGATATTCCCTTCATAGTAGCTCAAAAGCGCGATGGTGCAACAACTGTAGCGTCTACGATGATCCTTGCCGCACTCGCAGGCATCAAGATCTTCGCAACAGGCGGCATCGGCGGCGTGCATAGAGGTGCGGCGGAATCATTTGATATCTCAGCAGATTTACAAGAACTCGCACATACAAATGTCGCAGTGGTCTGTGCCGGTGCTAAATCAATCTTAGACATCGGTTTGACACTCGAGTATCTAGAAACAAACGGCGTGCCGGTGGTTGGCTTCCAGACGGATGAACTTCCTGCATTCTATACGAGAAAAAGTGGCTTTGGCGTGGACTATCGCGTCGATACGGAGAAAGAACTTGCATTGGCACTTAAAGCGAAGTGGGATCTCGGTCTTAACGGTGGCTTAATCGTTGCAAATCCTATCCCTATCGCATTTGAAATGGACTATGACACCATCAATTTCGCAATAGATTCAGCAGTTGCAGAAGCTGAAAAAGCTGGGATTAAAGGCAAAGAGTCGACGCCATTCCTACTCGCGAAAGTCAAAGAACTTACAGGTGGTGACAGCTTGGACTCAAATATCGAACTCGTTTACAACAACGCAAAGGTCGCTGCGATATTAGCTGTAGAATTTTCAAAATTATAATGGATTAAACTTTAAATGATCAGCATGAGTGACAAAACTGTATAAAAAAATATGTGAATGAATGATGATATCCGCCTTGTAAAACTGTTGCAAAGACACATTTACAGGGTGGATTCTTTTTTTTGTTCAAAATTGTTTAGCCTGCAGAACGAATGTTCTGTTTAAAAACGTTTCATTATAAGCTATAATAAAATGCTATAAGAAAGCAATCATATATATTATGGAAATTGAATAGGATTAACACATGCAATGTTGAAAGGAAATAACAATGAAAAATGGATTTAAGGGGTATTTTTTTATTTTTTATCGTGCTAATCACAGTCGCATCATTCTCTATAAGTTGGGCGGATCAGAGTCGTCCGGTATTGATCGTCGGTGATGATTTTAATTATCCACCATACAGTTTTATAGACGATTCAGGAAATCCGGCAGGTTTCAATATCGATTTGGCAAAAGCTGTAGCAGATGCAATGGGATATGATGTCGAGTTCAGGCTTGATGAATGGAACCAAGTGCGTCAGGACCTTGAAAATGGCGTCATTGATTTTGTGCCAGGTATGTTCAATACACAGGCGCGTAGCGCTTTGTACGACTTTAGTACAAAACATTCTGTCTCGATTGGCGATATCTTTACAGATGAATCGATAAAATTAAACAAGTTGAGTGACCTAGCGGGGAAGACAGTCGTCGTTCAAAAGGGCGATGTGATTGGTGAATATCTTCAAGCTATGAAAGTTGGCATCGTACTTGTAGAAGTGCCTTCTGTCAATGAAGCGCTTAAAAGTGTTTCAGATGGTACTTATGACTATGCAGGTCTTTTGAAAATTCCAGGTCTCTATGAACTTGAAAGTGATGCCATCGAAGGGGTCATCGCTCAAAATATTCCTTTTGAACCACAAAACTATTGCATGGCAGTCAATAAAGGCAATGAAGATCTACTGCATATCCTAAATGGCGGCCTCAATATCGTCAAATCAACTGGAGAGTATCAAGAAATCTATGATAAATGGTTAGGCGTCTATGATGAAGAAACGATGGTCGATATGGCTAGAAAAAGCTGGATCCGTATCGTCATAGCGAGTATTATAGTCATCATCTTGTCACTCGCACTCGTTTTGATCTTTAGGAAACTACAGGCTAAAAAACACGAAATAGACGATGCAAATAAAGAGCTCGATGAAAGTATAGAAGAACTAATAAGTGTTCAGGACATCCTGTTGTCTCAGTATGACAAACAAAAATCAGGCTCAGAATCCATCACAGAATCCATCACAGAATCTACCTCAAAAAACAGTTGATCCACATAAAAATAGTTAAACATGCGCCCTGTCAGAAGACAGGGCTTTTTTATGCGAAAAAATTTGTAGACTTATTATTTTTTTTGAAATAATATCCCGGTTTGTATTGACATCGAAACATCAATATCGTAATCTTGAGATAGCAACTTTTAGATATACATCTGATATATCAGATGATTTTAACTCAAAGAACATCATGCAGAGGGGTAAACTATGATTGAAGTGAGATGGCATGGTCGAGGTGGACAGGGAAGCTTTACTGTCGCTCGATTGTTGGGACTAGCAGCGTCAGTATATGACGGTAAATACGCTCAGGCGTTTCCGTCTTTTGGTCCAGAGAGACGCGGGGCACCTGTAACTGGCTTTACGAGAATTGATGCAAACAAAATTACCGATCGCAGTGAACTTGACGTTTGCGACTACGTCGTCGTACTAGATGAAACACTCTGGGGCAAAGACGTCTTTGCGGGTCTCAAAAAAGATAGTTTGATCATCGTCAACACAACGGATGTGAAACCCTATGCAAAGGATTTAGACTATAAAATAATAGGGATTGATGCCACAAAATTGGCACTGGAATATCTAGGCATCCCAATAACAAATACAGCCATGCTCGGCGCACTTGTTGCCGCAACTGGTGTTGTAGAAATAGACAGCTGCATACAAGCCATGCGAGATAGCATGGCGCCTAAGATTGCTGAAAAAAACATCAAGCTGTTTGAACACGTACTGACGGAGGTCGCATCTTATGAATAAGCCAAAAATGAAAGCATTCATAGAGCCTAAAACGGTTCGTGATTATCCCATGGGTGCGACGTGCCCAAGTGATCACATCACGAGTATCAATGCTGGCTGGAGAACGTATAGACCAATTATTGACTTAGAAAAATGCGTCGACTGCATGCGTTGTTTTCTCGTTTGTCCTGATGGCGTCATCGATAAGTCTGGCGACAGATTAGAGATCGATTATGATTTCTGCAAAGGCTGTGGCGTATGTGCTTACGAATGTAAGATAAAAGCGATTTCAATGGTTAAGGAGGCAGACTTCCATGGCTAGAAAATTTATCAGCGGTAACGATGCGGTCGCAGAAGGCGTAAGGCTTGCAAGACCACACGTCATATCCGCTTATCCAATCACACCACAAACCATCGTCGTAGAACGCCTCTCCGACTTCTGTGAAGACGGGTCGTTAAACGCCATCTATATGCACGTCGAATCGGAACACAGTGCGCTTGCCGCCGCTATGGGCGTCAGCTCAGTTGGTGCGCGTGCGTTTACTGCGACATCCTCACAAGGCTTATTATATATGGCTGAGAACTTACCTTATGCCAGTGGCGCGCGCATGCCAATCGTCATGATGAACGCCAACAGAGCTTTGGCAACACCTTGGAATATATATGGCGACCAAATGGATTCCATGTTCATGCTCAATTCAGGTTGGATTCAAGTATATGTCGAGGATGCACAAGAAGCCTTAGACATGATGATCCAATCCTACAAAATTGCTGAAGATCCAAAAGTATTGACGCCATTTATGGTCAATTTGGATGGATTCGTTCTCACGCATACGTATGAAGTGGTTGAAATCCCTGAGCAAGCGCAAGTGGATGCCTTTTTACCACCGCTTAAACTGACGGAAAATGTGATGACACTTGAAAAGCCTATGAGCCTTTGTATCACGGCGGGAAACAACTTCAATATGGAGTTCAAAATCAAGCAAAATGAAGAGATGATTGCTTCAATCGACGTCATCAAATCCGTTGATGAAGACTTCGCTGCCGCATTTGGCCGCAAGTACCATGGCTTATTAGAAGCCATCGAATGTGAGGATGCGGAAGTGATTTTGATTACAACAGGTAGCATCACAGGTACGAGTCGCATGATTCTCAAAGAACTTAGAGCGGAAGGCAAAAAAGTTGGACTTCTGAAACTTAGATATCTTAGACCATTCCCAACGGACGCGCTCACGGAAGTGATAAAAAGCGCTAAAGTAGTAGGCGTGGTCGATAAAAATATTTCATTTGGCTACGAAGGCACGATTTTCACCAATGTCAATTCTGCGATCCTTCAAATGGGGTTGACGCCAAAAGTGCATAACTTTATCTGTGGACTAGGTGGCAGAGACGTGACGAAAGACAATATCAGAGAAATGTACGAGGCAATGCTTGCTACTGCAGAGGGTAAAGCAAGCGACATGATCCAGTACATGAATGTGAGGTGTGCATTATAATGGTGAAATTAAACGGAAAAAATTTGACAAACGATGAGTTGTTTTATGGGCACAAAGCGTGTGGCGGCTGTGGCGAAAGCTTGGCTGTTAGATTGGCGATGAAGATCTTAGGTGAGCGTACATTCGCTTCGTTACCAGCGGGTTGTATGTCTGCAGTATCCTTTATTTATCCAAATATGTCCTTTAAGACAAATGCCATCATTACGCCTTTTGCATCGACTGGCGCAGTGGCAGCAGGTGTAGCTGCTGGCCTTAAGGCACTCGGTATAGAAAACACGCATTCTGTTGGCTTTGCTGGCGATGGTGGTACGGCGGATATCGGCTTACAAGCTTTATCAGGCGCTATCGACCGCGGTGATAACATCATCTATTTCTGTAACGACAATGAAGCATATATGAACACAGGCATTCAAAAAAGTGGTCTGACGCCATTTGGCACAAAGACGACGACGTCACCGGCGGGTAAAAACTTACCAGGTTCTGTGACGATGAAGAAAAACATGTTTGAAATCGTTGCAGCACACGATATCGCCTATGCGGCGACGGCAAGTGTCGGCTATCTCGAAGACTTCATGATGAAAGTTCAAAAGGCAAAAGAAGTCAAAGGCACGTCTTATATCCATATTCTCGCACCATGTCCTACGGGTTGGGGAACGGCGACTGAGATCACGATTGCGCTTGCCAAAGAGGCTGTGGATTGTGGCCTTTGGTACCTCGCAGAATATGAAAATGGCGCTTTTAAACTCAACAAAAACCCGAAAGAGTTTACGCCCATTGAAAACTACGTCAAGCAACAAGGTCGTTTCAAACACCTTAAAGAAGAAGATATCAAGACGCTTGAAGCGCACCGCGATTACAAGTGGAACAAGATGCGTCAAAATTGGAATGTGTAATAGTTGTAAATGAGCAATTAAGCAATTGTGCAATAGTGTAGAAGTATATATAAATAGCAGCTTGAATTCGATCACGATGTCGACTCAAGCTGCGGTTTTTAAAATTTTACTTGAATAATTCTTTAAAAGCGTTAAAATGGTTATAATATCAGTGTTGATCAAAGCTAAGATTTTTATGGTC
The DNA here is from genome assembly GCA_942493125.1 of Acidaminobacteraceae bacterium. Taxonomy (GTDB): domain Bacteria; phylum Bacillota; class Clostridia; order Peptostreptococcales; family Acidaminobacteraceae; genus Fusibacter_C. The sequence goes on from OW818667.1 coordinate 3,187,133, forward strand.
GCTTAAGAGAGCCGGTGTTTGGTGCAAACCGGTGCGAACAAAAGTCCATCCACTTTGGGAGCTGTCGATGATGAATCGAAGGGTATGCCCTTTATAGCAGATACGAGATGGCAAAGGCTTAAGGCCTTAGCAATTTGGGTGGCAACGCGGAATCTTCCGTCCCTTATGATGAATGGGATTGGGGGCTTTTTTTTTACCATTTTTGACAATGACAGCCCACTATATTCCATGGTAATCGCTTGACTAATAAAAAATTAATTACCAAAGGAATTTGCATAATTACCTAATAAGTCGCAAATTCATGTTTCTACATGGTAAAAATGCCTTGTTTACGCAGTGTTTATGTGAGAAATATCATAAAATTGGAATTATGCAATTTCCTCACCTATTAAAAAGGAGGACCAACATGTTAGATATTAAAATGATCCGATCAAATCCGGAGCTCGTCAAAGAAAATATCAAGAAGAAATTCCAGGACCATAAACTCGTTATGGTGGATGAAGTCATCGAGATGGATACGGCGTTTAGAGCGGCTAAGACGCGTGGCGATGAGTTAAGAGGCATGCGTAACACAATCAGCAAAGAGATTGGTGCGTTCATGGCAAAAGGCCAAAAAGATGAGGCTGAGAAAACGAAGGAAAAGGTTGCGGCTGTTTCTAAAGAACTCGCTGACCTTGAAGTTTTAGAGGAAGAACTTGCAGTAAAAATCAAAGAACGCATGATGACAATCCCGAACATCATCGACGACTCTGTGCCGATCGGCAAGGACGATAGTGAAAATGTCGAAGTCGAAAAATTCGGTGACCCTTTTGTCCCTACTTTTGAAGTGCCATATCACGTGGAAATCATGGAAAAACTCAGAGGACTCGATCTTGAAAGTGCTAGAAAGACGAGTGGCAATGGCTTTTATTATTTGAGAGGCGATATCGCGAGACTGCACTCAGGCATATTGTCTTACGCAAGAGATTTTATGATTGATAGAGGGTTTGAGTACTACATTCCGCCATTTATGATCAGAAGCGAAGTCGTTACAGGCGTTATGAGCTTTACAGAGATGGAAAACATGATGTACAAGATCGAAGGGGAAGATTTATACCTCATCGGTACAAGTGAACACTCTATGATCGGTAAGTTCATCGATACGATGATTGAGGAAGAAGAGTTGCCACAAGCGATGACGAGCTATTCACCTTGCTTCAGAAAAGAAGTCGGCGCACATGGTATCGAAGAGCGCGGCGTTTACCGGATCCATCAATTTGAGAAACAAGAGATGGTCGTCGTCTGTAAACCTGAAGAAAGTAAAGAATGGTTTGAAAAGCTTTACAACAACACGATCGACTTCTTTAGAACATTAGACATTCCTGTAAGAGCACTCGAGTGCTGCTCTGGTGATTTGGCCGACCTTAAAGTGAAAAGCATCGACGTTGAAGCTTGGTCACCACGTCAAAAGAAATACTTTGAAGTGGGTAGCTGCTCAAACCTTGGCGATGCACAAGCGAGAAGACTTGGCATCCGCGTGAGAGGCAAAGAGCAAGGCAATTACTTTGCACATACACTGAACAACACAGTCGTAGCACCACCGCGTATGCTCATCGCCTTCCTTGAAAACAACTTACAAGAAGACGGTTCAATCAAAATTCCAAAGCCTCTTCAAATGTACATGGGTGGCAAAGACGTGATCAAGTAAGGAAATTGCATAATTCCAAATTGTATGAATTTCATTTATCAAAACGGCTTGATTCAGCTATTTTTAACTTCGATAAACGGAATTTCGCAACTTAAAAGGTAATTATGCAATTTCCATAAGTAAACGAAAAGTTAATATATAAAATAAAAAATCAACTTAAAATGCTTAAGTTGATTTTTTTATGCCCACGGCGATTAATTTCATAAATTTTTCGAGTATATCTGTCAAGCCTTCTGTCCAGTTTTCAGTAGTAAAATCGGAGTTGGATTCTACGAGATCAGCGCTCAGTTTAAATATGATGCGTGCAGTCATGTCAACGTCGATATCTGGTCTGAGCTCACCGGTTTCTATGGCTTTTCTCAATAAAAAGGCATAGGCATCAATTGCTTGATTGCTGTTTGCACCCATGATTTCAGCATATATAGGATGCTTTGTGTCTTTAATCAATCGATTGCCAATTTTAATGAACTGCGGGTTATCCTTTGCAAACTCAAGTCCCGACATGTTCATATCACGAATGACATCGAAAAAGCTATGTGCCAAAGGATTGGCCATGACTGGTGTTATATAGACCATTTTCTTCTGAATCATCAAACGGATGATGTATTTATATAGGTCTTTTTTATCCTCAAAATATTGGTAAAAGCTCCCCTTGGATATTTCTGAACGGATGACAATCTGATTGATACTCGCCTGATCGAAATCGTTGTTTTCAAATTCACTGAGTGCAGCTGTGAGAATTTTCTCACGTTTTTCCTCTGGTAGGTTAAAAAAGGTATCCTTTGGCATGTTGATTCTCCTATGAAACTCTAAATTTAACTAATTTTGCTTTCAACAAATATGAAAGAGGAACAAGTAAAATTAGGATTGATAACAATGCAGACAACGCACGAACACTGATCGACAACACGCCTAATTGGTTCATCATATATTCACTGCCTAAAATAAACAGTGGATGCGCATAATAAATGAGCTGTGTCGCATCACCCAACTTAGTTATGCGCAATTTAGTATTGTCTTTCAGAGCCACAGTAGCAGATAAGCCCTCAAATCCAAATAAAAGTGATAAAATACTGATGATGCTAAAAATCACATAAAATAGTGAATTCATGATAGAAGGCAAGGCAAGCCAGCCATTTTGGCCATTAAAATACAGTAAGGCATTCAGTACACCAACACAAAGGAAAATTATAAAATGAAGCGCGTATGGCTTACATAACTTAATCAAATTTTGTAACTTCACACTCATTAGTATACCGAGTCCAAAATAACTGAAGTATGTGATGAACAAGCGATCCCGCCATTCAAAGGGCACGGTAATCAACCCGATTTGAATCGCCAAAATGAGTACGAACGTAAGGTTTTCGCCAATTTTTGTCGCCACATAGTGTAAAAGTGGGTACAAAATATAAAACTGGATAATAATTACCATGAAATAAAGGTGGTAGATAAACGTTCCAAGTAGAATTCCTTTGATGACGAACTTAAAATCAAGAGGATAATAACCCATTTTCATATAGATCAAATAGTAACCGATTGACCACAGTACGTAGGGCACTATGAGCTTTGGCAATCTTTTTAGCCAATAGGCAAATGGTGATAATGGTTTTCCACGGTAGATGCTATGAAGTAAAAAACCACTGATAAAAATAAAGATCGGTACTGCGGGCTTAGCAATCTGGTTGATGAAGATAAAAAAAGCCTGCGCCGGGCTGTTTGGCGTCAATGAAACGACAGGTGTGGCCGAGATGTGAATCAAGATCACCATCAAACACGCCATGATGCGCATAAAATGGATACTCATGTACTGCTTGCGAGCCATATGCCCTCCTAATGCCTTAAATTGCGGTTCCAGTTCATTATATCAATTGGCACAAAATTCTTCAACATAACTTCATCAACAAGATATTAAGCATTTTCAATTAATGCGAACTAAATACGCCAAACATGCGTCTAAAAAGCGTACGGTATTATCGTTCTACAAAAAAAGGAGTGATTCGATGAAAAAAATTACAGTAATATCAATGATTATATTAACACTAGTAGTGATTTCAGGTTGTTCAAATAAAGACCCTCAAACCACAACACAAGTCACAGAGACCACTGCTGAACAAACAGAAGGAACAACAGAGTCAACTGAAACAACTGAATCGATGGATCAAGATATATTAGGTGCGTTCGAAGCACTTGGTGAATCGGAAAATATCGATCTCATTCAAATGTCTGCCTATCTAAGCGACAATATTGATAAAGTATCTGCTGAAACGGCGGATTTGATGCTCCAGCTTTATGAAAAAATTCAAATGCAACTTCTACCGACCTATCAAGACGCATTTTTTGACGATTCAATTCAAGGTATTCTGTTGACCTATTCAATTGAAGAAATCAGACAAAATCAAGTTAAAGAAGAGCCAGTTCAAGCATTGTTAACAGAAGCTGCAGCAGTTGGTTACAAGATGGAAGCAATCGAAGGTACAGTAGCACCTTATATTGATTATGGCTATTTTGCGGCGTTTTCTGAGTTCGCAACGGAATCTACGGGTGCGTTTTATAAACTCATGAAAATAGAGTCAGATAACCCACCTCAAAAAGATGCAGCACTAATCATCCCTTGGTCGGATGTATTAGAGCGAGGATTAGGGTTTGAATCCTATATAAAAGACAATCCAGGAAGTTTCTATGAAGATCGCGCACGTGTGCATCTAAAAGGCTATGAATTTCTAGCGATCAATGGCTCTGCGAATGTCCCGCTCTTTGACTACGATTCAAAGGAGATGGATGCAGATGCAAAAGCGGCTTATATTGCGTTTGTAGGTCAAGGGCTACAGACGGAGTTTGCGACACTGATCAAAACCTATGTCAACTTGTTAGAAACCCATGACTTCACTAAAACTGCAGAAGTAGAAGCGTTTATGTCAGAGTTTCAATAAATCGTAGTGTACGTTCCATTACACATCCGCAGTAGGTAATTATGCAATTTCCATATTTGTTTTACAGACATAATTACTTGGTGTATAATATGTTCTGTAGCATATTTGCGAGTGTGCTGGAATGGCAGACAGGTACGACTCAGAATCGTATGATAGATTATCGTGTGGGTTCAAGTCCCATCACTCGCACCAAAGCGCTTTTTGAGGTCTATTCCTCAGGAGGCGTTTTTTTTATGTTAGTTCTCACACGAAAACAGTGTAAACAAGCCATATGCTTTTGTGACTATCCAATTTCCTTAGGCAAAGAATATGGTATAATAGTGTATACGTGCATTGAAATTAACTTGATTTACGAAATTAAGGATGGACAAACTATGAAAATACTATTAGTTGATGATTCTGCATTTGTGAGAAATATATTGGTAAAATCGATTGCGGCGGTATACCCTGATGCTGTGATCATACTTTGTGCAAATGGGCAGGAAGCCGTGGAAGCATTCCCTTCATTTAAACCGGATTGGGTGATTACGGATTTACTGATGCCTGGAATTTCTGGACAAGATCTTTTGGTCAAATTACATGCGTTCAATCATCCTTTTAGGACCATCGTCATTTCAGCGGATGTTCAAACGGGGACAAAGGATGAACTCGAAGCCTATGGCATTGAAAGCTTTATCAATAAGCCTCTAACGGCTGATAAATTGATGATTTTAACGCAACGATTAAAGGCGAGTGGTGGATCATGACGAATAAACTGGAAAATATGATGAATGAAATGCAAAGAGACCTACTAAAAGAATACGTCAATGTTTTTATGGGCCAAGCAGCGAGTATGCTTTCTGAGATGGCAAATCAACACGTCTTGCTATCTGTGTCAGAAATTGAGCTCGTGAACATGTCAGAAGAGCGAGAAGCTGCGCTATTTCCGCATGGCTATATCGTATCCTCTTCGATGAAATTTGGACATGAATTCTCAGGCAGGGCAATATTGCTTTTTCCTGCTCAGAAGGCGAAATTGCTAGTAGATGCCTGTATGGGTGTTCAGAATGCAATGAAGGCTGAATCGCCACTCGAATTAAACGATTCAGATTTTGATGTGCTTAAAGAAATTAGCAATGTCATATTGAATTCAGTCGTTGGTGAATTCAGCAACCTCATGGGGACAACCGTCGAGTTTAGCGTACCAAATGTCGATTTGGTTTATATTTCTGAAAAAGACCAGATATTATTTTTAAAAAACAGTGTCTATATGATGATGCTTCATACCCATTTCATGCTCGCTGAGGATGAGGTGGATGGTATGGTCATCATCGCATTGGGTATGAATTCGTTAAATAAACTGCTTGGTAAAATAGATGAAGTGTTAGGTGAGATCTGATGAATAGCTTTTTCTACGAAATAATGAATAAATTGAATATGGGCATCATCCTACTTGATCAAGATAAGAAAATCGTATTTTGGAACCAGTGGATGGAAAATAAAACGGACCTTAAGCTAGAGTCTGTATTCAATTGTGCTATAGATACCGTTGCACCTAAATTTCTAAGACCCAAATACAATAAAGTCATTGACCTCGTTTCCAGTTCTGGGCAGGCAAGGTTTTTAGCAGGTGCTGTTCATGGTGCTTTTTTTGCGAATTTAGAAGATGATATAACCCCTGATTTACTACAAAATCTACATATTGAGCGCACTGAAAACAATTTCATCCTCATACAAGTTGAGGACCATACGGGACATTATCAAAAGGTCAAAAAGATGCAAAAATTCATTAAAACACTTGAAAAAGAAAATGATGAAATCAGACAGACTGAAGAGCAGGCGAGGCAGATGGCCATGCATGACGTGCTTACCGGTCTGCCAAATAGACTCTTTTTGATGAGCAAGCTACGCAAGAGACTCGAAGAAAACAAACTTGAAAAAAACGATCATATCCTGGCTGTCTTTTTCATCGATATGGACAATCTTAAAGCGTTCAACGATGAACATGGTCATAGAATTGGCGATGCTATTTTGAGAGAAATGTCTAAGCGCCTCAGAAATTCACTGCGCAGCACAGATACGGTCACCCGGTTATCTGGAGATGAATTTGTTTTGTTCATGGAAGGTTTACTGGATAGAAGTGACATCGAAAAAGTAGCAGTAAATATTATGAGGCAATTTGATGCACCATTTGAAATTGATGACTTGTCATTGTCTGTATCCTGTTCAATAGGGATAAGCCTCTTTCCAAAGGACAGCAGTGACGCCGATGAGCTTCTGGACAAGGCGGATCAAGCGCTCTATAAAGTTAAAAACGTAGGCAAGGCAAATTTTGCTTTTTATAGCGATTAAAGGGTATAAAATTATTGAAATTGTGAAAATGCTTACAAAGGGAGGTTTAAATATGGACAAACGCATTTGGATGGTCATCATCCTAGTATTGGCACTAGCACTTACTGCTTGTGGTTCAGACACAAAAACCGATGAAAGCACTGAGATAACAACTGAAACGACAGCATCAGAAACAACGGAAGAAACGACAGCTGCCACAACTGAGGCTACTAGCGAGACAACGGAAGATAATGAGGTTATGGCATCGGACATTTTTAATCGCGATTCAAAAATTGACCGCTATGCGTACGAGTTGATCATGTCATCTGGTGGACAAGTTATTGGAGGATTCAATCTATGGGTGGATGGCGATCGAGTGAGGTTTGACTTAGCGGCTGAACAAGGGCAATCCATGTATTTCGATTATGCAAAAAAAGAAGCCTATATTTACGTTAAGGCAGAAAATACACTTATGAAAATGCCGATAGAATCGCTTGGAAATGAATGGGAGTCACCTTTCATGTTCGCTGAAGAATTGGACGACGAAGCACTTGCTGCTATGAAAAATAAAGGTACCGAAACCGTTGACGGTAAAAAATGTCAAGTGTTTGAGTACGATAACGCAGGCACAAAAGTGACTTATTTCGTATGGGAAGAGAAGGGTTTGATTCTCAAGATGATCATAGAAGTCGAAGGTCAACCAACTTATGAATACTACTTCAAAAACCTCGATATCGATGGCAACTTCGATAAAGAGCTCGAGCTTCCGGAAGGGGCAACTATCGTTGGATAAAGTAAGTTAACGAGGAGATATTTATGGCTTTTATTGAAGTGAAATTTCCAGGGGGATCGCGCGTTGATGCGCATATGAAAAATTACGTCGTTCCAACGGACCAACCTGTTTATGCTGGTGGAGAAGGTAGCGCACCTGCGCCAATTGAGTTGTTCCTGGCTTCTATAGCAACTTGTGCTGGCATCTACGCACTAGGTTTTTGTCAAAGCAAGGGTATTGATACTGCTGGCCTAGCTTTGACGATGGATGTTACAAAGAATCCTGAGACAAATATGATTGGCAAAGTCAGTTTGAATTTAACATTGCCAAATGGGTTTCCAGAAAAATATAAGGCAGCGATCATAAGATCGATGGATCTTTGTGCAGTGAAAAAGCACATGATGCAGCCACCGGAATTTGAAATCATCGCGGAGTAGCCAATTATCTAGCTTTAATCGATCAGGAAATTGCATATTTCCAATTTGAATGTATTTTTTCAGTGAACGTATAAAATAAATTATACGTTCACTTTATTTTGTGATAAACTTGATGTATCATTATAGTTAGACGTGCATCGAATTGATGCGCATGGCAATTACTTACAGGAGGCAACTATGACGTTTAAAGATTTTGTCTATGAAAGACCAAATATGGAACAAATTAAGGAGACTTTTGATGCATTGATTGAAAAATTCAACCAAGCGGAAAATGTCAGTGTTCAAATCGCAGTTGTTAAAGAAATCAATGCGATCAGAAACCACATTGAAACGATGGGGCAACTCGTTAGTGTAAGACATACCATTGACACGACTGATGCGTTTTATGATGCGGAGAATGATTTTATCGATGAGGCGATGCCAAAGTATATGGAGATGGTGGATCAGTATTACCGTGCCATGGATGCTTCTAAGTTCAAAGATGCCCTGAAAGCGGAATTTGGCGCACATATCTTCAACATTATTGATGTGAAACTCAAGACATTTCACCCGGATATCCTTGAAGATTTAAAGCAAGAAAACATCTTGAATTCAAAATATACAAAGCTCAGAACCTCGGCGAAAATCATGTTCGAAGGCGAAGAGAGAAACCTCGCTCAGATGGTCCCTTTCTATGAATCAACCAATAGAGAGACGCGCAAAGCGGCACAAGAGGCAGCAACAAATTTCTTTGTTGAGAATGAAGCAGCATTTGACGATCTCTACCACGAGATGGTACAGGTTAGAGATCGCATCGCTAAAAAACTCGGCTATGAAAATTTTGTTGAGGTAGGCTACATGCGCCTATCTAGAACGGATTACGACGCGAACATGGTAGCCACTTATCGCAAACAAGTGCTTGAAGATCTGGTGCCGATCACGATGATACTCAGAGAGAGACAAATGCATCGTCTGGGTTTAGATTCCCTCAAGTACTATGATGAACCGATTGCCTTTACCACAGGAAATGCGACACCAAAAGGGGATTCTGCTTGGATTCTTGAAAACGGTAAAAAGATGTATGAGGAACTTTCGAAGGAAACTGGCGAATTTATCAACTTCATGCTCGATAAAGAACTCATGGATCTCGAAGCGAAAAAAGGTAAAGCGGGTGGCGGCTACTGCACGTACCTGAGCGATTACAGAGCACCTTTCATCTTCTCGAATTTCAATGGCACATCAGGTGACATCGACGTTTTGACACACGAAGCGGGCCATGCATTCCAATGCTTCCAAAGTCGCGATTATGAACTTCCAGAATACCAATTTCCAACACTTGAAGCTTGTGAAATTCACTCGATGAGCATGGAGTTTCTGACCTATCCATGGATGGCGTCATTCTTTAAAGAGGACGTCGATAAATACAAATTCAATCACGTCAACGACGCATTGCTCTTTATACCTTATGGCATTTTAGTAGACGAGTTTCAGCATTTTGTGTATGAAAATCCACAGGTGACGCCTGAAGTGAGAAAGTCAAAATGGCGTGAACTCGAGAAAAAATACAAACCTTATATGGACTATGAAACAAACGATTTCCTAGAAAGAGGCGGCTATTGGTTTAGACAAGGGCATATCTTCACGGATCCATTTTATTATATCGATTACACGCTGGCTCAAGTATGTGCGTTCCAGTTCTTGCTTAAATCCAATGAAAATAGGGAAAAAGCTTGGCAGGATTATCTCGCCCTATGCAACAAAGGCGGCAGCATGGCCTTTACGGATTTGATGCGGTCTGCGGGACTTGATAGTCCATTTGAAATGGGATCCATCCGAAAGACCATTCCAGCACTTGAAGCGATACTTAACAGTATCGATGACAAAAATTTGTAGTGACGGGACAAAAAATCACCAACTTTTAAAAATTATCACAAGCATGGCAAAAAAATCAGTTGAAAAACCCATGCAAATCGCATAAAATGAAGTAGATGAGGGGTTACCTCTCAATTGAGGAAATTTCCATAACTAAATACAGGTACCAAATGACGATAATGCGAGATACTATGACTTCTTCGGAATTCAATGAGTAGCCGAAGGAGCAAGGGGTTGTTTGCCGACAACTTTGAATCTCTCAGGCAAATGTAGTGTTATCCGATGGAACTCTGGAGAGCCCTTTAAGTAGGCACCGAAGGCGGAAGTGCAAAGTTACACTTTGCGAGAAACTCTCAGGTAAAAATACAGAGGTATATAATGGCTGCTAGCATTGCTATACCATTGTATACCTCTTTTTCGTATTTGCTTTTAGGCGTCCAACACAAATTAACGATTATGAGGAGGTTGCATTATGGATTCAGTAAGAAAAACTGCACTCTACGATGAGCACGTCGCTTGCGGCGGCAAAATCATCGACTTTGCAGGATGGGCTTTGCCTGTTCAGTACGAGGGCATCATCGAGGAACATGAAGCGGTAAGAAATGCTGCTGGTATGTTCGACGTATCTCACATGGGTGAAGTAGATGTCATCGGCAAAGATGCCTTTGCATTTGTACAAAACCTTGTGACAAACGACGTATCGACTCTTGAAGACAATCAAATTCTCTATGCTATGATGTGCTATGAAAATGGCGGCGTTGTAGATGATCTACTCGTTTACAAATTTGCAGACGATCATTTTTACCTAGTTATTAACGCTAGCAATGTAGAAAAAGACTTTGCATGGATGCAAGAGCAAGCAAAAGGTTATGACCTTAAGCTTATCAACCTTTCAGATTCAGTTTCTGAAATTGCGATTCAAGGTCCTAAAGCACAAGAAATTCTTCAACTCGTTTCAGATGTGGATTTAGCAGACATCAAATTCTTCTATTGCAACCGTAACGTGACGATCGAAGGCGCAAAATGCCTCGTTTCAAGAACAGGTTACACAGGTGAAGATGGCTTTGAAGTCTATGCAGCACATGCAGATATCGCGAAAATTTGGCGCAAACTTCTTGAAGTGGGCAAAGATCTTGGTTTAAAACCAACTGGTCTCGGATGCCGTGACACATTAAGATTTGAAGCGACATTACCGCTTTATGGTCATGAAATCGATCAAGACATTACACCACTTGAAGCAGGTCTCGGCTATTTCGTAAAACTCGGTAAAGAAAACTTTATCGGCAAGGATGCACTAGTTGCTCAAAAGGAAAAAGGCTTGCCAAGAAAGACTATCGGTCTTGAAATGGTTAAAGGAATTCCAAGACAAGGTTATGAAGTGTTAGCTGGCGACAAAGTCATCGGCGTAATCACAACAGGCTATATGTCACCAACGCTTAAGAAAAACATCGCATTGGCACTTGTCGATGCAAACTATGGCGAAATGGGTTCAGAGCTTGGCGTACAAGTACGTAAAAACGTTTTCCCAGCAACAGTCGTTTCTAAGAAATTCTATCAAAAACAATATAAGAAGTAATGTAAGTATTAATTAAGAAAATCGTATCGGCGATTTCCTTAGAAAATATAACGAGAAAAAATTAGAATTAATATTACAAATATTTAATTTGAGGTATACTAATTTTAGGACAGGGTTCCTACACATTTAAAATTCAGGAGGTTATTTTTATGAAAATTGTTAGCGGATTATACTATACAAAAGACCATGAGTGGGTAAAAGTTGAAGGTAATACAGCTTTAGTTGGAATAACTGATTTTGCTCAACACGCATTAGGCGCGATCGTTTACGTTGAGTTACCTGAAGTTGATGAAGAAGTAGAAGGCGAAGAAAGCTTCGGTACTATCGAATCTGTAAAAGCTGCTTCTGACATGCTTATGCCAGTAACTGGAACGATTTTAGAAGTCAATGAAGATCTTGAAAACGATCCATCACTCGTTAACGCTGACCCATATGAAAACTGGATTATGAAAATCAGCATTGCTAACCAAGCGGATCTAGATGAACTTATGAACGCTGAAGAGTACGAAGCATTCTGTAACGAGGAGGCATAAATGTTTCCATATATCCCAAATACTGATCAAGATGTGAAAGAGATGCTTGAGGTACTTGGTTTAGAGTCGGTCGATAGATTATTCGACGATATTCCTGCAGCTGTTAAGCTTGGTAGAAAACTAAACCTTGGCGCGCCTCTTTCAGAGATAGAAGTCACTAAAAAAATCAAATCAATAGCAAATAAAAATGTAAGCACGGATGAACTCGTATGCTTTAGAGGCGCAGGCGCATATGACCATGCGATTCCATCAGTTGTTCACCATTTGCTTTCAAGATCTGAATTCTATACGGCTTATACGCCATATCAACCAGAAATCAGCCAAGGCACACTTCAAGCGATTTTCGAGTATCAAACGATGATTGCAAACTTGACTGGCATGGAAGTTTCCAATGCGTCTATGTACGATGGCGCTTCTGCAACAGCTGAAGCGGCGATGCTCGCTGCAGCAAATCAAAAGGGTGATACTGTATTCATCTCTGAAACTGTACACCCACAAACACGCGAAGTCGTTAAGACGTATATGCGTTTTTACGGAACGAAAGTGGTTGAAGTCCCTGCCAAAGATGGCGTGACGGATATCGAAGCGCTTAAAAACATGGTGGATGGCAACGCAGTTGCAGTCATCATTCAAACGCCTAACTTCTTCGGCAATATCGAAGATTGTACAGAAGCGGTTGAAATCGCGCATGATAACAAAGCGTTATTCATCATGAACGTCGATCCGATTTCTCTTGGCATGCTTAAAACGCCAGGCGAATACGGTGCAGATCTTGCAGTAGGCGAAGGTCAAGTACTTGGTAACGGCCTTAACTTCGGTGGTCCATACCTTGGATTCATGGCAGCAAACAGCAAACAAATGAGAAAAATGCCTGGTCGTATCGTCGGTCAAACCGTTGATCTCGACGGCAAACGTGCGTTCACGCTTACGCTCCAAGCACGTGAGCAACACATCAGAAGAGACAAGGCAACTTCAAATATCTGTTCAAATCAAGCGCTTTGTGCACTTGCAGCTACGATTTACCTAGGCACACTTGGTAAAAAAGGCCTCACAGAAGTTGCGGAGGCATCTGCTAAAAAAGCGTATTATGCACAAGCGAAACTGATTGCTACTGGCAAATTCAGACCTGTATATAACCAACCATTTTTTAGAGAATTCGTTCTCGAAACTGACATGGACGTAGATACTCTTAACGCAGAACTTGCGAAAAGGGGCTTCTTGGGCGGTTACAACTTAAACAAAGATTATCCGTCTGACAAAAATCGCGTGTTGTTCTGTGTTACAGAAAAACGCACGATCGAAGAAATCGATTGTCTCGTTAAAGCAATGGAGGAACTCTCATGGTAAAATACGATTCTCTTATATTTGAAATTTCAACAGAGGGCCGTCGTGCCTATAGACTTCCAGGTTGCAATGTAGATAGCGTCAACCTCGACGACATGATACCAGCATCACTTCGTAGAAATGATGAACTCATCTTGCCAGAAGTTAGTGAAAATCAATTGGTTAGACACTATACACTTCTTTCAAACAAGAACTTCGGCGTGGATACAGGGTTCTACCCACTTGGTTCATGTACGATGAAATACAATCCAAAAATCAATGAAGATATGGCGAATTTAACGAAATTTGCTGCCCTTCATCCACAACAAGATGAAAGTACAACGCAAGGCGCTTTAGAGCTTATGCACGAACTTTCAGGCATGCTTTCAGAAATCGGCGGCATGGATGCATTTTCACTTCAACCTGCAGCAGGCGCTCAAGGCGAACTCGCTGGTCTTATGATCATCAAAGCATACCATGAGAAACGTGGCGACCTTAAAAGAAAGAAAATCATCGTTCCTGACTCTGCTCACGGTACGAACCCAGCAAGTGCAAACGTTGCGGGCTTTGAAATTGTAGAGATCAAGTCAACTAGAGATGGTGCGGTTGACCTTGAAAACCTTAAAGCAGTACTCGGCGACGATATTGCGGGTCTCATGCTCACAAACCCAAGTACAGTGGGATTATTTGAACAAAATATCCTAGAAATTCAAAAACTCGTTCATGAAGCGGGCGGCTTATTATACTACGATGGCGCGAACCTCAATGCGATCATGGGTCAAACACGCCCTGGCGACATGGGATTTGACGTCGTTCACTACAACCTTCACAAGACGTTTTCAACACCACACGGCGGCGGCGGTCCTGGTTCAGGTCCAGTTGGCGTGAAGAAACACCTTGAAATGTTCTTGCCTTCACCAGTGGTGACAAAAGGCTCGGATAAATACTACTTGGACTATGACAGACCAGACTCAATCGGTCGAGTAAAAGCGTTCAACGGCAACTTCGGCATGCTTGTCAGAGCTTATACGTACATTTTAACGATGGGCGCAGAAGGCTTGAAACGCATTTCAGAAATGGCTGTTTTAAACGCAAACTACGTTCAAGAGAAACTCAAACCTTATTACAACTTGCCATTTGATACAATTTGTAAACACGAATGTGTTTTCGCTGGTCTAAAAAATGAACTTAACCATTGCAGTACTTTAGACGTGGCTAAGAGACTTTTGGATATGGGTTACCATCCGCCAACGATCTACTTCCCACTTATCGTTCCAAATGCGCTTATGATCGAACCAACTGAAAGCGAAAGCAAAGAGACACTTGATGCGTTTATCGAAGTCATGATTCAAATCAGCAAAGAAGCTGATGAGACACCTGAACTTCTTAAAAATGCACCGACAACGACTCAAATTCGCCGCGTTGATGAAGTTATGGCAGCGAGATCACCAATCCTTAAATGGGAAAAGAACTAGTTCAGGAGGCATAAATGCAAAAGAAGATAGTCGTCATTGGTGGCGGACCAGGTGGTTACGTTGCGGCGATCAGAGGTGCGCAACTCGGCGCCAAAGTCACGTTGATCGAAAGACACAAAATTGGTGGAACTTGCCTCAACTACGGCTGTATTCCAACTAAAACCCTTTATAGAAACGCTGAACTCCTGCACACTTTGGCACATATCGAAGATTTTGGTATCAAAGTGGATGGCTTCAGCATCGATATGGATAAGATCCAAGCCCGCAAAGACGACGTCGTAAAGACGCTCGTCGGCGGTATTGAGCAACTCATCAAAGCAAATGGCATCGAAGTCATCGAAGGCTCTGCGAGTTTTGTTGACGCGACGACTTTGAAAGTCGTTAAAAGCGATGGCGAAACGATTGAAGTCACTGGCGACGATATCATCATCGCAACAGGTTCAACCACACAAATCCCACCATTTGAAGGCGTCAAACTCCCAGGTGTCATCACGAGTAAAGAGCTTTTGGAAGTATCCGAAGTGCCTGAAAAACTCGTCATCATCGGTGGCGGCGTCATCAGTATGGAATTTGCAGGTATTTTTGCCGCTTTAGGCTCAGAAGTTTCCGTACTCATAAGAAGCGATCGCTTCTTGAGAGAAGTGGATTCCGAGATCACAAAGCGCTTTGGTGCCACATTAAAGAAAAAAGGCGTCGAACTGCACAAGTCTATTGAAAATATGGCGATCGTTCAGACGGAAAATGGCTTAGCTGTAACAGGCAATGGTCCAAAAGGTCCCGTTGAATTTCCAGCGACTAAAGTACTTCTTTCAACAGGTAGAACACCAGTCTATAGAGATTTAAACCTCGAAGCGGCTGGCGTTGAAGTGTCGAAAAAAGGCATTGCCTGCGATCACCATACGTTCCAGACAAATGTAGAGCACGTTTACGCCATAGGCGATGTCAATGGCATCATCATGTTGGCGCATGCCGCATCACATCAAGGTATCGCTGCTGTCGAAGCCATCATGGGCATCGACCACAAGGGCTTCCACGATGCGGTTCCAAACTGCATCTTCGTGTTCCCTGAGATTGCAACGGTCGGCTTAAGTGAAGACGAAGCAAATGAGCAGGGAATCGAGATCAAGAAAAGTAAATTTATGTTCGGTGCAAATGGTAAAGCCCTTTCAATAGGCGAGCCTGAAGGCTTTATCAAAGTGATTTCCGATATGAACGACGTCGTCATCGGCGTCCACATCATGGGACCACATGCATCCGATTTAATTGCAGAAGGTACACTTGCCGTTGCAAATAAAATGACGGTGGACCAGATCGGCAACACGATCCATGCGCATCCGACGCTTTCAGAAGCGTTCGCTGAAGCGACACTTGGACTTCGTGGCGAAGCGATTCACATGGCCCCACCAAAGCTTAAGAAGTAGATGATTAAGGAGACTGAGTGATGAATTTCGATTTGATTAAAAAAAATGATCCAGAGCTTTATGAATCAATGGAACTTGAGCTAAAAAGACAATCGAGCAATATTGAGTTGATTGCTTCTGAGAACTTTACAAGCTTGACAGTTATGGAAGCGATGGGTTCACATTTGACCAACAAATATGCAGAAGGCTATCCAGGCAAACGTTATTATGGTGGCTGCGAGTATGTCGATATGAGTGAAAACCTTGCAAGAGATCGTATGAAAGCACTTTTTGGCGCAGAGCATGCAAACGTGCAACCACACTCAGGTTCACAAGCGAACATGGGCGTGTATATGGCAGTTCTTGAGCCAGGTGCAAAGATTTTAGGTATGAACTTATCTGACGGTGGCCATTTAACACACGGTAGCCCGGTTAACTTCTCCGGAAAACTTTACAATTTCGTTTCTTACGGCGTCGATGAAAATGGTTATATCGATTACGATGCTTTAAGAGAACAAGCTATAAAAGAAAAGCCAGAAATGATCGTTTCTGGTGCTAGTGCTTACTCAAGAACAATCGACTTCCCAAGAATCAGAGAAATCTGTGACGAAGTCGGCGCGCTTATGATGGTGGACATGGCACATATCGCTGGCCTTATCGCTGCTGGTATTCATCCATCTCCAGTCCCATATGCAGATTTTGTGACAACTACAACGCACAAGACGCTTCGTGGCCCAAGAGGTGGCGCGATTCTTTGTAAAGCGGAGTATGCGGCACAAATCGACAAGGCGATCTTCCCAGGTATCCAAGGCGGACCACTTATGCACATCATCGCAGCAAAAGCTGTATGTTTCAAAGAAGCGATGACAGAAGAATTCAAAGCGTATCAAAAACGCGTTGTTGAAAATGCATCTACACTTGCGACTGCTCTTGCTGAGCGCGGCTTCAAAATCGTCTCTGGCGGTACGGACAATCACTTGATGCTCGTTGATCTCAGAAGCAAAGACATCACAGGTAAAGTTGCAGAAAAATTACTCGATGAAGTTGGTATCACTACCAACAAAAATACAGTGCCAAATGAAACAGCTAGTCCATTTGTAACAAGCGGTATCCGCGTAGGTACACCAGCTTCTACAACTAGAGGATTTGGCAAAGAAGAAATGATCGAAATCGCTGACATCATCAGCTGGACGATCGACAACCGCGATGCTGACCTCGAGCCAGCTCGTGCACGCGTTAAAGCATTATGTGATCGATTCCCACTTTATAGGGAATAATCAATATCAGCATCAAGCACAACCTTGATGCTGCCGACCCCACGAGAAAGATGGTCCTTGCCAATAGCAAGGGCCATTTTTCTTTTTTGGTGTATAGGCGTAGGCTGGGGCTGAGTAAATGAGTTGAAGGTGCCAGGTAGATCGACTCAGAGTTGGTGGTGCCAGGTAGATTGACTCAGAGTTGAATTTGTGAGTTGGTGGTGCCAGGTAGATCGCTCATCGTTGAATTTGTCATGCGTGCATTTAGTGTTGAGAAGTTTGAGACTATAAATAGGGGGTATTCCTTTTTAACATGAACATTGCATGGATTAAAGGGTTGTACTTTAATGACTAGGTCGATTATTAAGTCTTGGTATTGTATACCATTCTTAATATCTACGAGGAGGATTGTTATGAAAAAATCACTAGTACTATTTATCATGCTTGTATTTGTGTTTACTTTGTTTAGCTTCTCTTTTGCGGCTACTTTACCAATCGAAGATGCAGTTTATGGAGCAAATATCACAAGTTGGTATGAGTATGGAGATAAAATGTATTTAGATACATCCATTAATTTTGATTTTGATAAATTCGATATTAAAGATATTCAATGGATCAGATTTAGTTTGTTGGATGAAAATAATCTAATTATTGCTCAGCGTTTCTCAACAAATAAAAATCTAGATATGTTGTTAAGTGATGCAGCACAATATTGGGGACGCGAATATGGTGACTACGCAGATATGACTGGAGTTAGAATACTTAGCTGTGCATTTACTTCAAGACATGGCGGCAATAATGGGTACTGGGTTAGCTCAGGAGCTGAACTAGATGTTAACGTGATACCAGCAAAATTACTGGTACAAGTAAAAATCAATGAGCATATATACACTTCAGAGTGGATGATGCCTTAATTTGAAATAACGATTAAAATGAAACATACGAGTATAGCAATGTTCATGTGAGTTGATGGTGCCAGGTAAATCGACTCATTTATATGCAGAAACCACTTTAACAAAAGTTGAAGTGGTTTTTTTCGTTTTTGTTGATATAAAGGAATTTACTTTTTCATTTAAGAGGCATCTTTTTTTTATATACCACTTGTCAAATACTGTAAAATTAAGTTATACTAAAACAATATAACTGTAAAATATAGGTATAAAGGTCAAATAAATGGGGAGTGTATAAAGTGGGGAAAGATTTTAAGAAAGAAATAAAATTGGGTGGTTGCATTGATCATAATTGCGGTGCAAAAGAGGTCAAATCCATAAACCGCGTAAACATCGATTTCAAATTCAGAGGAAGAGTATACCTCGTGAAAAAATGTATCATCATAACGCTCGTCATGTCGATGATGTTCTTAGGCACATTGAGTTTTGCAAGTACACCAACGGACATGTTTCGTGATATCAATGCAAACCATTGGGCGCTTTCATATATTGATTCGCTCAAATCAAGCAATATTGTTGCCGGTTATCCTGATGGCACGTTTCGGCCACAAGCGAATGTCAAAATCAACGAGTTCATCGCCATGACGGTCAAGACGCTTGGTTATTATTATGAATCGCCAGCTGATGATTGGGCCAAACCATACATCGACAAGGCACTTGAACTGAATATTATCGAAGTTGGCCAATTCACAAATTATAATGAACCGATTACAAGACAAAGCATGACATCAGTCACAGTAAACGCTGTTGTACTTAGTGAAGAAAGACCATCCACTGAATTTGATGAAAATATAGCTTATGAAATTAAAGATTATACGACAATTTGCGACTACTGTAAGCAAAATGTGCTTGATGCTTATAAGCTTGGCATCACAACTGGATATTCTGACAAAACGTTCAGACCTTGGCTTTCTTCAACTAGAGCTGAAGCAACTACTTTAATTTCTAAGATCATCAATCCTGATTTGAGAGACGTACCAAGTTACGATTTTAAAACGAAAATAAAGCATTGGTATTGGGTTAAAGCTGATGGATCAAAAGTCAACGCCGAGACAAATATTTATCAAAATGGTGAATTTAAGCTTGTCGACGATGATTTCTATATGCCTGTGTATAAAGGAAAAAATGTTAATGAAATGTATGAGTTCGGGAAGTACATGAATACACTTGCAGCTGAAGCAGGGGATAGTCCTTTTTATCTTTTTGATAAGGGGCCAGACGGATTTGCCATATATGGTTTCAAGGATAAGACGGTATATACCTCGATTTTTGAACAGAATATGCAACGGGCTGACCAAGTAATGCAAGTTCCTGCAAGATTTGAGTTTATTACCGGTGCAAATGCTTATCTTTACCCTGGATATTCGTATATAATATCGCTTGATAAAGTGCATTATGAAAAATATCGAGGTTTTATTGAAAAAATAATTCAATTCCAGTTTAAACAAGATGCAGAAGTTGTACTCGATAAAATTGAACTTGCAATGTCCACAAATGAACAAGATTTGATTAAGTTTGGTATCAACGGCAGAAATGTACAAATCAACAATACGAGCAATCATATAAAAATTGAATATTCAGTCAAATATAACTAAGGAGTTATCCTATGAATCAGAAAGTGAATAAAATTGTTAGTCTGCTACTGGTCATTGTATTGATTGTGGGCAACATTTATTTTCCTGTAACATCTGCTCAGACAAATGATTTGTCTAAGTATGATGGCCTGAACCAGTATTTTACATCAACCACGTTCAAATACAATCAAATGAATTGGGCAGAATTTAAAACGTATTATGGCGTGCCATCAGATACCAATTTTAAGAATAAGGATAATTATTTTTTCAACATCGAACTATGGCTGGATAATCAAATTGTCGTTTATGGCGATCATAGTAAAGTTGGCGAAAATGATTTTAAAAACGCAACATTAAACGGCTACTCTGGTGATCTTACGATTGGACTCAAAAACAAAGGCTATTATAGAAATGGCACGCTTCTTGGCGAACGTCGCTACCATGGTTTTGATGCAAGCTGTAATCGATATGTGAATCTTAATTTTCCTGCTGATGCAGATAGCGGCAGAAAACCTGATCAAAAGAATTGGATCTATCGGATTTGGGATAAAACAAGTAGTTACTATAAAACTACAAGGATTGAAGAACCAAGTATGTATTTTGATACTGCCGATACAGGTGGTCAATATGGAATTGGTATTCAAAATTGGATCGAAGAAACACTTCCATTTGACATTACAAATTCAACCAATGCTGCGGATAAAGAAGCCTATAATTACGCACACGTTACAACAGCGCCATCAACACGCTTCCCCGGTGAAGCTTTAATGTATCATCAGTCAGACATCGTTTATTATCAAACATTCTCACTTAATAAAATGGTAAGTGAAAAATCGATTTTTGTACTTAAACCATACATTGCAGCGACAAAAATAGGTGAGGTTGAAACCCTTGACAAGAAAGTCGACCTTAAATATTCCGTCAAACTTACAGGGATTTATCAAGACAACGAACTTTGGGATCCATACACTACGTATGGTGGCATGCCAGTTGAGGTCGCCAGAACAATCTATTACACAAGGGATGAAATAAAATCGTGGACGTTGACTCTGAATAATAGCGTTACAGGCACGCCAATCAAAGTTGAAAATTTACCGAGAAACGGTAATAAACAGACGAACACTTTCGATGTGACTATTCCTTACAGTGCATACAAAGATAAACTTAAGGATGGTAAATTGGATATTGCCTTCAATGGCGAAGTGACGGTATATTTTTATAACGGGGACTCTATCAAGGTAACAGTAGGTACGACAACCAATGAAGAAGAAGTGCCAATCATTGAAGATATTGACGAAAGAGGTAATCAAGAAACAACACCTCCAACGCTTATGGAAAAAATCAAACTCAGTATATCCGCACCTAAATATATGCTCGACACAGAAAAGTTTAAAATCATTGATGGCACTAATAGACCTGATGGTTCAAGTCGTACAGTCACTTTAGAAGGTGATGAACTTTCGGAAGCGGATGCAGATGCCTTTTTAGCCGGTCAACATATCTTTCCTCTACTCGGTAAAGACAAAATTTACACCTATGAAATTACCTATACGGATGCAATTGGAAATGCACTTAGGTATAGTAGCTACGTGGTGGTTTATACTACCAAGCCAAGAGCGCAGTTTAAAACTGTAGGTACTTTTAAAGAGAACAGAAAGATTAATGTAACAGTAGATAACAGCGTAAATTCATCGTATTTGAGTACGCATACAAGCTTTAATATTCTTAATTTTGACGCAACCAGTGATGTGAGCAACAGTTTGAGATTTAGAACGAAAAACGCATCTACAATGGAGTTCTTAGTCAAAAATGAATCACAATTAGCGCTCAATATGAAAATTGAGACCGTTGTCCCTTCAAACCTAATTGAACGATCGGATATCCCTTCAGGATATTTTGTATCTGAAGACTACAATCAATCTTACAGAATCGATAAAGACTATATACCTGCCATTGTAGCAAATATTTGGTCAAGTGTTATGATTCGTAATGAATCACTTGATTTCGCATATGATGGTGCATCATATGATGATGATATTATCAGTGTGAACAATTATAAAATTCTCTATGATGAAAACCAAGACACAATACCTGAAAAAGTTGTAAAGCAAGGTAAGTGGAGTGAGTATAACGGGTTTGTCGCTGATAAACTTGGTACTTACAAAATTGTCTTTGATATCGAGGAATCATTTGGCCAAGAAACTTTAAGCGAGTTTATTACAGCAAGTGATACAAGAAAAACCACTGCCGAACGCATATTTTATGTCGACAACGTATCGCCAGTCACGGATATGGAAACTGACATTACTGTAAATATTCCAAAAGTTGATTTGATGGTTTTAAATGATCAAGGCATCACAAGAGAGCTTAATACAGCGATTAAAGATGCAAGGGTAAACTGGATCAACAAGCTGCAACAATCAAAAGGCGTAAGTACCAATCTTCAAATATGGGATATGTATACCTATACGGATTCCCATGCAGTTTCACCAAGCAAGCATACAGGAGGCGCCTATCCTTCGGCTACATGGCTTTATACTTCAGGTGGGTATTCAGGCACTATTAATCTAGTCAACGTGCGTGATAACGGCGGTTGGTACGACAACGGCTACATGCAGTCGTATACATCCTGCGTGGAAACACCAGTCTATAGTTGGAATGGTGACGTGGACTGTGCGGACCATCCACCTTATATTTGCGATGAAATAATTAGATATGACAAAGTGTGTACTGTAGATTATGAGTGGGTGAGCGACTATGAGTGGGAATCCAATTACTATGGAGATTACCAAGGCGTCATTACCAAACAGACAAAGCAAACATTCAATCCAACCCTTGAAATCACATCAAATAAGTACATCGTATATTTCACCAATGGCACGATTAACACCACGGATCTGAATTATGTGAAGAATAAAGCCACTTCAAAAGTCATTCTTGTGAGCGATGCTTCAGCAAAACCATTAACACCTCATTATGCATGGATCGACCGCAACCAGACGCTTGATAAAATCATTGAGCAAATCAATGCGGTTATTGAGAATGACGAATCGCTCGATAACAAGAAGCTCTTGCTTGTCAATCAGACATTTAATACGTACTTCATGAACTTTGATCGAGAAACAGACAGTATCTTAAATCTTGGCCTTCAGTACTTACATGACCCAAATTACTATGACAATGGCCAAGGGATGGAAACAGGAACAGTCGCAACATACAGTGATTCAAGCTTTACAAGTCAAGCTGTAAAAACCAAATTTTCAAAGCCGGGGAAATTCACAATTTACAGTCGAATTAAAGACATCATACCTGGTTATGGTGGATTCGAAGAATTTTCCAACGTTGCAAGTGTTGATATTTACGTTCATCGAAAACCAATTGCAGATTATACACTCGATTGGGATTATGATACCGCTAAAAGCACCTACAAAACAACCTGGGTTGATCAATCCTATGACCTTGACCATCAATATAGCGACGCACAAAGAGGCATCAGGGACCGTAAAATCATGTATCGCAAGACGTCTGGTGACAATCTTTGGATATATGCGATACCAGATAATCTTACGATTGGAACGTATGAACTTAAGTATATCGTCAAAGACGTCGAAGGTGTTTGGTCGGATGAAATCACAAGAGTTTTCACGTTGAGTGCTGAACCTCCAATGCGCGTTGAAGCAAAACTAAAAGCGACGGATAACATGTTCTCCATTAATACACTTCCAGCATCAGAAAGCATTACGCTTTATGAGATCATCACGCGATATCACAGGGCACATTCTTTAAAAATTAGTTTAATCAATGCTTCCAACCAGACGCTTCTAGAGAAAGCGTTATTATTAAGTTCGTCACTGCCAATTAATTACATTGATGGCAATATATACAAATGGCTTAATGCCCAGTTTCAATCTGGCAGCGCTTTTCCGGATGGCGTTTACAGGGTAAAAGTTGTAAGTACATCCACAGCAGCACCAATCGTTGCAGAGACGCTTTATTTGCCATTTACCATCAACACGCCAATTTCCATTGAAGGCGAGCTAAGTGACATGACAGCGGGAGAGACCGTGACGATTCGCGCAACGACAAACAAATATGCAAAGTCAGCCACAGTGACTCTTTTTAATAATACAAGTTATAGCAAAGCCATAAGTCTCATAAAGAGCCAAACGCAACCATTAGGGGACTCTATCATTTGGGAAGCATCGTATATGATCCCAACCTCTATTCCTGAAGGCGATTATGCACATTTATTTACTGCATGGACCGATAGTGGCAAAAGTGCCAATGACACAGTCACAAAAAAACTCAATGTATTGTCGATTGAATCGCTGGATGTTCAAGGCTATTGGAACCACTGGAGGGGACAAACGGACATTTTTGGCGTTAATTTGCCTTATCAACCACATCGCTTTTTATCCTATGAGAAGATCCGCATTACAGCAATGGTGTTAGGCAACCCAGATAAAGTTGTGCTTAGATTATCTCCCGAGCTTGAAGCGATGCAGTATACCAATTCTCTCGGGCAGCAATATAGGTACATTGACGAGATCGGATACGAGGTTTCTTTTCCACTCAATATGGTAAAGAGTACTGATGCGACAGGGAATCCAAATCTTAGCAAATGGACGGCCGAATACATTTTACCACTTTGCAGAGAAACGATGACCTATGACAATGTAAGACGAGCCGCATCATACTGGCTTAAAGCTGATGCCTATAAAGGTAGCGTCATTAACTCAAAGACCATATCTGACATAGTTATGACTGGCAACATCTATGATTTGATTTATACACAGCCATCTTATAAGTAAGTGAAATGGTTTTGCATACAAAAAAGACAACGATTCACCCAATGTAATGGGAAATTCGTTGTCTTTTGAATTTGATTTATTTGCTTTTATTTGCCTTTATTTATCTTTACTTCTTTTGTATTTTTCATCAATCAAACTTATCATAATAAATCTGCTCCTCTGGAATGCCTTTTTCCATAAGCAGAGGAATAACGCTGTCTACCATGACTGGGCTACCACAAAGGTAAGCTTCAGCTTGGCTGCCATCGCTAAAATGTTTTTTGATCATATCCGTTACTCGGCCGACTTCACCTGTCCAGTTGTCTTTTTCAGCGGGCTTGGAGAGCGACACAATGAGTTTGAGATTAGGCATGTCCTTTTGAAGTTGTTCCAAAGTATCCATTTCGAAAAGATCCTCTGCCGTTCTGGCACCAAAGTAGAACGTGACTTTTCTTTGTATGTCATTGGCACGCATGAACTTGAGGATTGACATGATTGGCGCCATACCTGTTCCGATGGCAACCATGACCATTTCACGCTCGCCTTCGCGATAGAAGAATTCGCCATAAGGACCGACGACAGTTAGCTTTGAGTTAGGTTTCAAGAAGTTATGAACGTAAGTTGTCGCTTTACCGTCTTTGACGTATCCGATGTAAAGCTCAACTGCCTTCGAATCTGTTGGAGAAGAGGCGACAGAGTAAGCTCTGTACACTTCTTCATCGTTGCCTTTATAGAGAGGAGCAAGTATTTGAACGTATTGACCAGCTTTGAAAGAAATCTCTTCACCCGCTGGGAGTGCCAATCTGAGGTGCTTGATCGTTGGTGTGACGTCTTTTATGAATTCGATTTGATAATCGTATTGTTGTACGCTGAACAGTTCTTCAGGTATTTCGATTTTCATATCAGATCTAACTTTACACTGACAGGCAAGTCTTACACTTTGTTCACGTTCTTCAGGTGTGACATAACCGAGCTCAGTTGCCAAGATTTCACCGCCGCCTTCAAGGACGACCACTTTACAATAACCACAGCTGCCTTTGCCACCGCAAGCCGAAGGAATGAAGACTTTCTGTTCCACCAAAGCTGAAAGCAGCGTGTCGCCACCTTCAACTGTAAGTTCTTTTGTTGCATTGATGAGTATTTTTTTTTCACCGTAATTTGCGATCGTCTTGTTGGCAATAGAGAGGAGCAAGGCGAGCAAACCGGTGATACCACTGATTGTTAGTACGGTTACACCTATGGTTTCCATCTGAACCCCCTACTGAATTTGTACGATGCCTGAGAAGCCTAAGAAGGCGAGCGCCATGATGCCTGTGATGATGAGTGTGATACCAGGACCTTCAAGTCCTTTTGGTATTTTTGCACCTTTAATTTTTTTTCTGATACCAGCCATCGCAACGATAGCAAGCGTCCAACCAAGTCCAGACCCAACCCCGAATGCAAAGGACTGAATCAAGTTGTATTCGCGAATGATCATGAAAAGTGAAACGCCTAGGATGGCGCAGTTTACTGTAATCAAAGGTAAAAAGATACCAAGTGAATAATAAAGGGATTCGAAATAGCGCTCGATGATCATCTCTACTAATTGAACAAACGCAGCGATGACAATGATAAACACAATAAATCGCATATACTCAAGGCCGAGCGGTACGAGAATCATTTCATAGACGAGGTAGTTTAGAACCGATGTACATGCTAAAACGAAAGTTACGGCTTGTCCCAAGCTGAGCGATGTTTTAATTTCACTGGAAACAGCTATAAACGAACACATGCCTAGGAAGTTCGACATGATCATGTTGTTCGTGAAAATCGATGCAAAGAATATGACGAGTGGATTGATATCAATCATGCTTTTGTCCCTCCTTTTTCTTGATCTTCTTTAGGGAATAGGTTGGTGGTCGCCCAGATGACGATACCGAGCATGAAAAATGCACCCGGAGGCATGATCATAAGTGTCCAATTCACCCAGTTTTCACCGAGAACTTGGATGCCGAACAGTGATCCAAATCCAAGAAGCTCTCTGAAGAAGGCGATAACCATAAGGACTATAGTATAGCCTGCACCCATGATTAAACCGTCAAAGAACGAAATAATAGGTTTGTTGACCATTGCAAATGCTTCTGCACGGCCCATGATGATACAGTTTGTGATGATCAGGCCAACGTATGGTCCAAGCTGTTTGGACATTGCAGGCATATAAGCTTTTAAGAAAATATCCAATATGATGACATAAGCAGAGATGATCAATGTCTGAACCATCATCCGAATGTGTTTAGGTGTTTGCTTCCTTAATAGTGAAACCGTATAGCTCGAAAACGCTGTTGTAAACATGAGGCCAACGCCCATTACAAAAGAGTTCAGCAAAAGGTTTGTAACAGCTAGAGAGGAACAAATGCCAAGGATTTGTCTGAAAACCGGGTTGTCTTTGTAGATACCGGCTTTAAAGACACGTAAGAAGTCACTCATAAATTACCCTCCTCTGCGTAGATTAGTATGTCAGTTATGAATTTGTTAACGGTGTTGCGGACGGCATCACTGGTGAGTGTTGCTCCTGTGATGGCATCGAGGACTGCATTTTCAGTGGGTCTAAACACGACAGTTGTATCGCTGATAGGGATCCCTCTGAATTGCTCTTTAAACCATGCCTCATCGATACGCCCACCAAGTCCTGGTGTTTCAGAGTGTGCGACAAAGTCGATGCCGAGTACTTCAGTTATATCTGGTGAGAGCCCAATGTATCCAGTTAAGCTTCCCCAAAGTGCGTTGCCCTTAAATTCAAAGGCGTAGCCACTTAAAGCGCCGTTTTCAGTATAAACGTAAGTCGTCCGGTCGCCCTCTTCTTTTACTTCTATTTTTTCATTGAAAAGGTCAGTAACTTCAGTATCTGTACCAGTTGATGGTTGACCAAGCACATAGAGTACGGAGCGCTTGATGCGCAACTCTTCCTGTACCTTGATGGCATCAATGGTGACTTCATTGATATAGGCAAGAACAAACGTATAGACGATGGTCACAATAAGCATAAATAAAACAGGTGCGATGATTTTCTTTTTACTAGCCATGGCTGACCTCCTTGGCAACGTCAGCTACCTCAGTATCCAGGGCAACGTCGGCAACATTAACATCAGCAACACCGACTTCAGCAACATCGACTTCACCAACATAGGCAACCTTAGCCACTTCACTTACCTTAGCTGGTTCAACGCCTTCTGCTTTAACGGTTTGCTTAGCAGCCCTAGCTTTTTTAGCCCCTTTAAGTTCGCCAACCACTTCGTCGATAATTGGTGCAAACGTATTGCCGATAAGGATCGCGAACATCATACCGCCTGCAAACAATGCAAAGCTGCGGATGACCACTGTTATTACGCCGATTAGAAGACCGTAGAAGATACGCCCTTCAAAGGTTTTAGGAGAAGAGATTGGATCTGTGGCCATAAATACTGCGCCAAACAAGATACCACCTGACAATAATCCGTAAACAGGATTTAATACTTCCATGAGTCCCATAAAATAGAAGACTGTGCTGATGCCGAGGAAACCGACGATGACAGAGATGATTGTCTCTTTAGCGGCTGTTTTGGTAAATATGAGATAAATACCAGCCAAGATAATCAAAAGTGCACTTGTTTCACCGATGGATCCAGCAATGTTTCCGAAAAACACATCTTGAAGCGGTAATTCTTTGCCTGTTGCTCTGAATATGAGCATTGGTGTTGAAGAAGAGACAGTGTCGATGGTTTCACCTAAATAGGAAGTAAATCCACCGAGGACGCCACCGATTGGTTTTGTCCACTGCAGCGTTAAAAATTCTGGAAAGTTTACGTAGATGAACGCACGGCCTACGAGTGCAGGGTTGAACGGATTTTTACCAAACCCTCCAAAGACCATTTTTCCAAAGAGTACACCAAATATGATACCTATAATAGCGACCCAATAAGGCGTGCTTGGTGGCAATGTCAATGTAAATAAGATACACGTCACAAACACGGCCTCAGTTATTTTTTGAGTCGTTTTCCTTACAAAAACCCATTCAGTGGCACATCCGAAGACAGTAACGACTGCCAACAGAGAAAGGACGCGCCAGCCAAAGAAATAAATGCCAGCCAAAACGATGGGGATTAGCGAATACACAACCTTTCTCATCATCATCTGCTTCATAAATTTTATGTTCTTAAGCGATAGATTCAAAGTATTCCCTCCTATATATCTTTTTTTGTCATAATAATCTTTTATGCTTTATATTATATATCCAAAAGTTATGATGATATATCAAAAAATTTGATAAACCCCATTATTTATTTTGATGAAATATTTCAATAACATTACAAATCGCAGAAAACGAAAAAAAATACAAAAATTAATTATATTTGTCACCTAAAAAGTTACCGAATTCCGTATATCATAGCGAAGGTTAACCAAACCCTAGATAAAAGGAGTGAAATTTATGAAAAAATCTAATCATTTATCAAAATTCAACATGAAAAAGGTTATCAAGTCCGGCATAGTCGTTATGCTGTCAGCGGTGATCATAATGTCACAAGTGGCGCCAATGTCATTTGCAGACAACGATAATGGAAACAGACAACAAAATATAGAGAAAAAAAGTAATGAAAACAAAAACGACGATAAGAAAATGGACAAAAAAGAATATGATCCTAAATTAAAAGCAGAATTGAGAGAAAAGCTTCAAACTATGTATCGTTTCGGCGATGACGGCATGTGGGCTAACTTACCATCAGGTATGTTTAAGCAAGGTTACTTAAACTACGGTTTAGCAAAAAGATATTTCAACGGCCAATTCCCATACGGTCTTGCTAAAAAATTAAAAGACTTCAATTATGATGATCACCATGCAGTACAAAACATTGAAGACCTTAAAAAATTGATTGTTTCTGCTAAAACGAAATTAGAACCAGCAAATACTAAAGTCTATACAGTAGATGCAAAAACTTTGTTGCAAGCAGCAATCACTAAAGCAGAAGCATTTGTAACAGCTTATGTACCAACACAAGAAAAAGATGTAAAAGTTCAATATGAAGCACTTAAAAAAGCAATGGTCGCATTTGATAATAGCGAAATCGTTAGTGGCACTTACATTACAGATTTAAACGCGTTGCTTACAAAATTAAACCTTTACAAAACAACTTACTATTCAAAATTGACAGATGATAAAAAAGCTTCTTTAGATGCTTTAATCGCAAAAGTCGTGTCTTATACGACAGCAGTACCAGTAAAAGTATTAACACTTGGCGCTTACAATGAAATGATGATGGAAGCGAAAAAATTTGAAGACCATATCAACAAATTGGATACATTGATTGCTGATATCGAAGCATTCTTATATGTAGATCCAAGTGCAGCTATCAAAGTTAGAAAAGTTGTTGAAGGCACTGCAGAAGGCAACTATGCAGCTGGCTCAATCGCAAAAATCGAAGCAGCAGTTGTTGTCGCAAAAACATTTAGCGACGCTTATGCAAAAGAATCAGCTGGTCAAATCGATGCGCAATATAACACTTTAAACAAAGCATTCACAACATTTAAAGACAGTGTTGTTCTTGGTACAGTACATCTTGATACTTTAAAATTGTTAAGAGATGAGTTACTTGTTTATTACAACTTGAATGTTGTACCAGTTACAAAGCCGTTAACTGAATTAGTTGCATTGATTGCTGAGATGAATCCGATCATAGCAACACCATCAGTTAACCCATTGACTAAAGCAAAACTTGCTTACTTCATGGATGCATCAAAAAACTATATCAAAGATCTTTATGATCCATTAAAAGTTGAATTATCTGCTAAAATCGTTGCAGCAAATGCAGTTTGGGCTGTTGCAGCAAAAGATGCAGCTGTAGATGAAAAAGCAGCATTATTGACAACAATCACAGCAGCACAAGCTTATTTAGCAGGATCAACACACACTTATGCTAACTTCTATATTCACATAAACGCACTTCAAGCAGCAATGACAGCTTATATCAACGCTAACCTGTAATCGCTGAAGTACCACCCATTAACTAGCCCCATTTTCTATTTTTTAAAAGACAGAGCGGACAATCTCCCAAGGGTTGGACGCTCTGTTTATTTTTTGTTATACATAGTTAATGGGATATAATTTCACCGCATCTCTTATCTTTATATTATCTATATGATATAATCGTCGTGTATGTAATCAACGTATATGTATTGAAACAGTATTCAATCCATATATATGTTGTTCGAAGAATGAGGCAATAGGGGGTAACAAATGAAAGTGGCAGTTGTAGGTGCAGGTGCAGGCGGAACGAAACTGATCGAATTATTTCACGGGATCACAGAAATAGATATCCTGACAGTCATCGATAAGAATCTTCAATCACCAGGCATCGAAATTTCAAGAAAACTTGGTATACAGTGTTCGGCAAACATAGAAGATATAGACCGACGTGTAGACATGATCGTCGAGGCGACGGGCAATGCGCGTGTCCTTGAATCGATAAAAGCAACATTTGGCGATACGAAGATCGTCGTCGAATCAGACGTGGCACAGCTGCTGATGTTTGTTGTAGACAAACAGATAGAGACGGGAAATAGGCTCAACCACCAACTTGAGGAAATAGGCAAAACGAGTTCGAAGCTTCATGATGAAATGAACAAAATCGTGAGAATCACAGAAGATCTCAACGTCATCAACCACGATCTTGCATCATCAGCTGAACAGTCATCGCACTTCATCGAGAAAACGGACGAGATGACACGTGCAGTCAATAAAATCACGCAACAAATCAAAATCCTAGGTTTAAATGCAAATATTGAAGCAGCACGTGCTGGTGAACACGGCAGAGGGTTCTCAGTCGTTGCGACAGAAGTTCAAAAAATGTCGGATTCCACTAGTGAATTTGCTTCGCAAATATCAGATTTACTTAAATCGTTGAAAGTTGAGAACGAGAGTATTTCGTTAGAAATATCCAAACTAAATGAAATCTCTGGTACGCAACAAAATATTACACATAAAGCTAAGATGATAGTGGACGAACTTAAAAACATATAAACAGCCTATATTAAGCATCAAAAAACCAAAGAGAAGTGCATGTAAATTGCAGACTTCTCTTTTTTTAGTTGTAGATAAGTTCCAAAAAAATTGCACTGATGGGTAAGGTACGATACAATTTAACTGGTTACAGATAAAAATTCGCATGACTATACACAACATCGAAAAGGAGCTTCCATAACCAATGAAATTTATCATAGACAAAATCAAGCTCGGCCGTCAAGCAACGCTGTTTGACTCATACTTATATGTTCTAAAGGGCTTTCTCAGCATCATGACGGGTTACATCTTATTTCATGAGCACGCCATATTGGGCAAGGATATGATTTCCCTCTTGTTTGGTATGATGCTTACCCTTGAACCCGTGAATATTATCGGTATCAAATCGGGTCTCGATCAAATCAAGGCAACCATTCTGGGTGGCATCGTAACCGCCGTTCTAGTGAGTGTACTCGGGATTAACGCAATTACGATTCCACTTGGCGTCGCGCTGACGATGTACATTTCGCTTAAATTTAACTGGCGCTTTGTCTCACCAGTTGCCATATTCACAGCTATCTACATGACGCAGTATATTCAACTCGATGCCATGGGTGAGCCGAGCATGTGGATCACCTTGAGACTTCGCGTATTGGCACTTGGCGCAGGTATTGCCATTGCCATCCTTTATAACTACCTTTTCTCACTAGCTTTTCATAACTCGATGCTTAAGAAGAGACTGGTCTATATCGTTGAAAGCTTGGAAACACATCTCGACACGTACTTGAAGGAAGAGGCGACAGGCGATCTCAAAGCACTAAAAGGAAACATCACGAGCTTGTTTTCAGATATCGACCTAGTCATCAGTCATCTCTTAGACATAAGGAAAGTCAATCGCAAAGGGACCCCATATGAGCAATATGGCACGGCCTTGTCAGAGCTTCGGGACTTCACACACTACTTCCTGGATGTGATCATGTACCGAATGAAGCACGAGAGCGGCGTTGCGGATTTGCAGATGCTCAGCGAATTCAGATTGCTTTTGGTTGAGGTTCAAAAGGTCATAGAAAATAAAAATAGCGACAGATCTTCATTACGTCTCAAGTATGAAGAAAATCTATCGCTAAATATTGAAGAAGACAGCTACTTATCGGCCATGCATCGGTCGAGTCAAGCTGCGGCGAAGTGCTTTTTATAATGATAAAAGCACTTCATTTCTTTTTTGAGTGATGGTGCCCAGGTTGTTCAAAGTATCAGAGCTGAGCGCTTCGAGCTTTTTGAGCACCGATTCTGCCAAAGCTTGATTCTTGCAAATTTTGAGATGTGCCTCTTCGATTTGCCTTTGAATGGCAGAATCTAAAAATATCTGATCAAAGAAGATGTCGTACGTTTTGGATAGCGCATCGATTTCAACAATTTCAAAATCGAAATAAGGCTTTAGATCAGAAAGCTCACTGGTGAGCCGCTTTGCCTTTTCACTGGAATCCAAGATATATTGCGAGACCCTTTTTAATTGATCTTGCTTGACGTTGTCTGAGATCAAGCCATCACCCAAGGTTTCGAACATGCCCCAGCCCTTGGCGGAAGCGAGATCATCTCGGGCGCTAGAAAGGGAAGCAATCAATTTTCGACAAGCCGACAATGCTTCATCGATCTCTTTCTGCCTGCTTTCAAAACTTCGAATGCTGCTTTCATAATTTTCGACAACCATGATGCCATTTTGTGAGAGCCAGTTGCGTTTGGCGTTGAGCAGTGTGCTGTAGCTCGCGTCAACATTTTCATACTGCGTGAGCAGCTCGGTGATGTTTGCGATTTCATCCTGCGACGATTTCATATGTTCAAGTAGCGCATCGTGTTTGTACTGGGCGATCTTCATTTCGCGATATTCCTTATCCATCATCTCTTCATAATGCTCGGAAAAGAGTTTCAAAAGCTTCTTGATGGAGAGACCCTCGATTTTCGCGTAATCTGTCGTCTCTTTTTTCAGCTGCGATTGAAGCCGAATCTCTTCTTGAGATAAGTTATTGAGTTCCTCGGCAAGTCTTTTTCGCTTCTTTATAAGATAATCTCTCTGAGCCATTTCTTTGGCGAGAGCATCGAGTTTGTTGAAATCCTGCATGTTTGCCTCCAATAACCGATTCGTTTTAACTATTATACCCAACGTGGCTTAAATTGCCGCAGATTTTACATTAAAAAAGCATTAAAATATGCTAAAATGAATTAATGCAAATATAGGAGGCTCACAGTGCTTATTACCCTCTATTTATACACCATCGTATTCATATTTGGCGCCATCATCGGATCGTTCCTAAATGTCTGTATTTACAGAATACCAGCAGGACTCAGTATCGTCAAACCAAGGTCAAGATGTGGCGCTTGCGAGCGAACCCTTTCAGCCATAGATTTGGTGCCTATTTTGAGCTGGGTATTTTTAAAGGGAAGATGCAGGACATGTGGGGTAAAAATTAGCATCCGCTATCCACTTGTAGAAGCGCTCGAAGGGGCATTGTTTCTACTCATATTCACGAGATTCGGCCTTTCTTACTTGACGCTGACCTCATGGCTTTTCGCTGCCTTTTTAACAGTCGTGTTCTTTATCGATATCGACTACAAGATCATCCCAAACAAATTGGTCATCTTTGGGTGTGTCATAGGGCTGCTACCAGTGTTGATGCACTTTACCATAGGATATCCTCTATATAACACGCGTGCTTTCTATGAACCGATACTTGGCATCGTCATACCATTTAGCCTCATGCTTGCAACGGCAATACTTTCGCTCATCTTACTCAAAAAACCAGGTATGGGTATGGGGGATGTCAAAGTCTATGCACCGATTGGTCTATTCCTCGGGTGGCAACTGTCCTTGATGAGTTTATGGTTTGCTTTTTTCCTCGGCGGTCTATTTGGCATCTTTTGGATGGTCGTCTTACGAAAAAGCAAGAAGGATTATATACCTTTTGCCCCATTTATAGTAATTGGATGTTTAATTTCATTATTGTACGGTAAGTATATTTATATATTATTATTAGGATAATGTTTAAATGAAATAAAAATACATTTTATTTGTCAATGACAAATTTGCATAAACACAACATATGGGATTAAATGGGTATAATAAGTAAGATTCTTGCGTACATATTGCATTTACAAGCGTATGCAAATGGTGTATAATCAGGTTAATTCACAACATATTTGGCAAACTGTATGAAAATACAGGACGCAAAGTTAGAAGTCTAAGGCAATTATGCTATGATCGTTCAACTGCAGTTTACATAACTGCAGTTTTTTTGTATCTTAAATGTTTAAAAAGTTATAAAATGAATATATATCATAAAGAAAACTCGATTAAAGTTAGGTGGAATAATAATGCCAAAAACAAAGTTAAGACTTGGAGATATATTGGTCAAAGACGGCATCATCTCGGAAGAGCAACTTTCGAAAGCGCTAAGCCTTCAAAAGGACAGTGGAAGTAAGCTCGGCGCGATACTCATCGCTCAGGGATGGCTTAAAGAAGACCAATTGTTCAAAGTTTTGGAAGAGCAATATGAAATCCCTTACATTGATATCAATACGATTTACATCGATCCGAAAGTACCAAAGCTCATCAGCGAGATACTCGCAAGAAAGCACATGTCCATTCCGATTCGCATCGATAAAAATAAACTCACGATCGCCATGGTAGATCCACTGGACATCATAGCAAAAGACGACATCCGCATCACGACTGGTCTTGAGATCGATGTGGTCATCAGTGCACAGCAAGATATCGCACGTGCAATCAATCGTTTTTACGATTCTTCTGAAAAAGCGGAACGCGCCGTAGAGGATTTCAAATCACAGGCAGGCTATGAAGATGAGGAAGAGATTGAAGAAGACGCTGACGTCACCAATGCACCGATGGTACGCCTCGTCAATACGATCATCAGTCAAGCCGTGCGCATGAAAGCCAGCGATATTCACATCGAACCACTAGAGAAAAACGTACGCATCAGGTACCGTATCGATGGTGAACTGAGAGAAGTCATGTCGCCGACAAAATCCACACATTCGGCACTTGTGACGCGTATTAAGATCATGGGTAAGATGAACATCTCAGAAAAGCGCATCCCTCAAGATGGTCGTGTTGAAACGATGATTGAAGGCATGCCAATCGATATGCGTCTTTCCGTTCTACCAACCGTTTACGGTGAAAAAATCGTTATAAGATTGCTAGATAGAAACAGTTTGATGATTCGTAAAGAAGATTTAGGCTTTTCTGATTATAATATTGAACAACTCGATCGCATTATGAGAGTACCAGAGGGCATCATCCTCGTAACAGGGCCAACTGGTAGTGGTAAAACGACGACGCTTTATACAGTCCTTAGGGAGCTGAACAAAGAATCGAAGAACATCATCACTGTTGAAGATCCAGTCGAGTACCGATTAGAAGGCATCAACCAAGTACAGGTTAACAATAAAGCGGGCCTCACATTTGCAAATGGCTTGCGCTCAATACTCCGTCAAGATCCAGACATCATCATGGTCGGTGAGATTAGGGACGCAGAAACTGCTGAGATTGCAGTGCGTGCCGCTATCACAGGTCACGTGGTCTTATCGACGATTCACACAAACGATACGGCGAGTACCATCTCAAGATTAGGAGACATGGGGATTGAAAGTTATTTGATATCGTCCTCGACGGTAGGCATCATCGCGCAACGCCTCGTCAAAAGATTGTGTCTAAAATGCAAGGAACCACACAAAGCCACAGCTGAAGAACTCAAGATGCTCGGTTTGCCACTCGATCAGGATATGGAAATTATGAAAAGCAAGGGCTGTAACTCTTGCAGCCATACGGGCTACAACGGTAGAACGGCCATCCACGAAATATTGGTGGTGGATCGAGAGATTAGAAATATGATTAGTACTGAGTCTAGTATTGACGATATTAAGATGAGAGCCAGACAAAAAGGCATGACGACATTAAACGAATCGTGTCGTGAACTTGTCAAGCAAGGGGTCACATCTATCGATGAGATGATCCGCATGACGTTCAGCTTTGATGAGTGATATATAAAAGAATAAATATAAATATAATTGAATAATTTTTAAAAGTTAAGTTGATTTTGTCGTAAAAGGGGTATTCATGAAAATACTAGATATACTAAAAATTGCAATAGACGCAGGCGCCTCTGACGTACATTTGACAGTCGCTTCACCACCTATCATGCGTGTCAATGGAAAACTTCTAAAGATCGGGGAAGAAAAACTGCTTCCTGAAGATTCAATGGCGATCATCAAAGAGATTCTCACTGAAAAACAGATTGAAATGTTTGAAGAACGCGGCGAATTGGATTTTTCCTATTCAAATCCTGGCCTTGGCAGATTCAGGGTCAATATTTATAAGCAACGTGGCAGCTATTCCATGGCACTAAGGGTTGTAGCACTTACGATACCATCTATGGAGTCACTCGGATTGCCTGCGATTTTGAAAGAATTGGCCAAGAAGCAACGTGGGCTCATATTGGTAACAGGTCCAACGGGTAGTGGTAAATCCACAACTTTAGCAGCTATGATAGACCATATGAACAAAACGCGTAACGAGCATATCATCACGATTGAAGATCCTATCGAGTACTTACACAAGCATGAGATGAGCGTCGTCAATCAAAGAGAGATTGGGCACGATTCACAAAGTTTTGCCAACGCACTTAGAGCAGCACTACGTCAAGATCCAGATGTCATCTTGGTTGGTGAGATGAGAGACCTCGAAACGATTTCAACTGCGATCACCGCAGCTGAAACAGGGCACTTGGTTCTATCGACACTGCATACCATCGGCGCTGCAAAGACAGTCGATCGTATCATAGACGTTTTTCCACCACATCAACAACAACAAGTTAGAATCCAACTCGCTTCCGTTATAGAAGCGGTTATCTCACAACAGATTTTACCGAAAGCGGATGGCACAGGTCGCGTTGCAGCATTTGAGATCATGATTGCCAATCCAGCAGTAAGAAACCTCATCAGAGAAGGCAAAACCCATCAGATACAAACTGTGCTACAAACGGGTTCCACGGTTGGCATGTTAACTATGGATGCTTCGCTCTTAGACTTATACAAAAAACGCCTCATCGATCTGCCGACACTGAAAAAGTATGCAGTGGATATCGATTTATTGATGAAGCAGATCCAATTTTCAACATAAACACATTTAAGGGGGAATTCGTTTGGCGACTACCTATGTATGCAAAGAAATAGATGCTTCAGGAAAAATAATACAAGCCACCTATAGAGCTGATTCAAAGGACGAACTTGTCCAGATGATTCGGGCAAAAGGCCACACACCGATAAAGATTGATCTAGAAGAACTCAAAGGACAAGATGTCTCGACGATGGCGCTCTTCATGCCAAAGGTAAAAGCAAAAGACGTCGCTATATTCTGTAAACAATTATACGTCATGCTCCATGCTGGTATGCCACTTCTCAATTCCCTTGAAGTGCTAAATAACCAAAGTGAAAACAAGACGATTCAAGCAGCCGTAAAAGACATGGCACTTTCCGTGCAAAAGGGTGATATTTTATCAGTAGCCATGCGCAAGCACAGCCGTATTTTTCCATCACTGCTCATCAGTATGGTTGAATCGGGTGAGCTCACTGGTAACTTGGATAGTGTTCTTGAGCGGATGTCGACGCATTATACGAAAGAAAACAAGATTAACTCCAAAGTCAAAGGCGCCATGATTTATCCAGCAGTATTAAGTATCCTAGCAACATCAGTTGTCATATTTATGATAACGTTTATACTCCCAACTTTTACGAAGATGTTTACGGATTCCGGTGTACCACTTCCAGGACCAACGAAGTTCTTACTCAATTTAAGTGAATCGATTCGAACTTTTTGGTACATCTATGTCATTGTAATAGCAGGACTTGTTTTCCTCATCAGACGCTTTGTAAAGTCAAAGGAAGGCAAACGCGCATTTGACCGCATGACATTTAAAATGCCGATGGTCAAGAAACAGATTGCCATGATAGCAACCTCACGTTTCACCCGTACTTTAGCGACATTGTTAGCCAGCGGTATTCCCATTATCCAAGCACTTGAAACATCTGCGAGTGTCACCAATAACATGGTGATCATAGACGGTATGGATAAAGTGACTGAGGATATAAAGAAGGGAACGACGCTCAGCACGCTACTTAAAAAGTTAAACGTATTTCCAGCGATGATGGTATCGATGGTAGGCATCGGTGAAGAGTCAGGTTCCCTTGAAGATATGCTCGACCGAGCAGCTGACTACTATGATGAAGAGCTTGAAGCTGCTATTGCCAAGCTTGTGGCATTACTTGAGCCTTTGATGATTATCGTCATGGCCGTAATTATTGGTTTTATAGTGATTTCGATGTTATTGCCTATGTTTGATATGTTTCAAACAATCCAGTAAGTCGGACACTTTAAAATATAGAAACAAAATACTTAGCTAATTAAGAAGGAGGAAAAAGACATGATGAAAGTTTTAAGAAAAAAAAGAAAAGGTGGCTTCACATTAATTGAGTTGATCGTTGTTATTGCTATTTTGGGGATTTTAGCAGCGATAGCGATTCCAAGGTTTGGACAAGTTCAGAAAAACTCTAGAATTGACGCAGATAAAGCGACTGCTAATTTGATCGTCAATGCAGCAAAAGTATATATCGCAGATAAAAATTTAGGCACTGATGCATTAGTAAATGCTGTTGTTGTCGCAGACTTAGTAACAGCAAAGTTATTAGAAGCAGCTCCTGTAGCTCAAACTAATAATGTTGCAATGACTCTGACCATAACTGGCGGTGTTGCAGCACCTGTTTTTACAGTTACTGCGACCGATCAAATTATCCCAGTTCCAGCAGGAGTGTTTGTAAAACCTTAATATTTTCCTTATAAAAGTTTGATTTAGAGTTTAAAAATATTGATTTAGTCTAAGAGTCAGTCCTTTGTGGACTGCCTCTTTTTTGTTGTGCGCCCAGCTTGAGCGCACTCGTGCAAGTCCGAAACTTCCCACGGTGCCAGGCATCTTTTCGGAAGTTGGAAGAAACTAAAAGAGCATGAGTTTAAGAATTAATTATTCCTATATAATCGCCACAGATTTTATGATTTTGCTTTTATCTATTTAAATTTATGAGCGATGAACGGTTATCAGTACATGGACGCTTTGATAATCAAAAGGATTGAAAGCAGTTACTTATGAACTTAGAATTTTATTGGATGATGGAACGACTCAAGCAATAAAAATTGGTCTAAGGTAGAACAGGATCTTATGACTTTTGTCAAATAGTTGGGTGGGGATCACGAGGTCCCCACTCTTTTGTTGATTTGAGGCAAACATAGTACTTATAGAAATTATTTGTTCAGAGAACAAATCTTTCGAAATAGTTACTTTTATTTTTGCGCTCTTAGGAATATGATGAAAGAAAAACAGGAGGTGTCTATGAAAAGAATACAAGGTTTTCTTATTGGGGTATTTGTAACGCTTGTCCTTATGGCGTCAATACCTAACTTTGCTGGTGCAATAAATGTCGTTTTGAACAGTATCAATTTATCATTAAATGGTGTAGATGTTGCACAAATAAATGACCAATTCACTTTAGACAATGGAAAAAAAGTACCTTATAGCATAATCTACGATGGAACTACATACTTGCCTTTAAAAAAAATGGGCCAATTGTTGGGTAAAGATATCTTATGGGATGGAAACACGAGAACTGTATCAATTAATGATCTTGGTTATCAAGACAATACACTACCAAGAGTAGATTTTGGCGTAAATGATCGTTTGAATCCAGCGGGTATCAATGAAGTGCAAAACACAACCTTTGAGTTGTATTCTGGTGAAACCTTTGATCTGAATACGACGTTAACCGAAGTTATTCGAGGCGATGTAGCGTGGCAAATGATCCATGCTGCGAATATGTTTAATGATCCACCATTACCAAATCAAGAAGTAGTGTTGGCGAAATTTAATGTACTTGTAACAGGTGCTTCAAATAATGCTATGCAATTTGATTTAAACAGATACGATTTCATTATGGTTTCTCAAGATGGTAGAGATTATGAAAGTGCTTCTTATGTATTGCCAGACCCGAAACTCGATTCAAATTTATATAACGGAGCATCAAACGAAGGATGGGTCGCTTTTTTAGTTGAGAAGACAGATTCTAGACCTGTTATCGTCTATGGTAAATCTTATGATGGAACTGGTGGTGTATGGTTTAAGGGATTTAATGATTGATTGAATTTAAGTATTCATTTGTAACAAAAATTATATTGTAATTATTATGTCCGAGACCAAGGTTTACACAATATGTTTGGTTCCGAACCAGATGGATATAATAAGGGTGAAGTTTTAAAGAAAGGAGGTTTGAGTTATAGCCTAATTATGTAATACAACCCTGAGTATGAAATATAGCCCAATTTATACATAAGTTAGGCGCGTAATTGTTGGTAGTCATATTCTATGACAGAGGTACTTTTGAGTTTATAAGGAGGATTTTATGAAAAAAGTATTGTCTTTAGTTTTTGTGATGATTTTAATTACTGCGTCGTTTACTTTTGCGGCACCTGGTGGTAATGGCAATGGAAAGGCTCTGGGATTGGATAATAACCCTTGGACTTTCTTTACATTTGACGAAGGTACTGATTTAACCGTTTTTATACAAGATAGAGCACCATCAGAATTTGCTTTAGGTATGTTTAACAATAAAAGTGTTTTGGTTCATTCTATTGATGAAGTGAATAAGACTGCAAATGCATTTTATTTGACCCAAGGTAAAAAATTGACACAGCTCAATGCTTCAGAAATTAAAGTTGATCTTTACATTCCTGAAGATTGGCAGTACACAAACAAAAGAATGGCTGGTTTCTGGGGCGTGGCATACGATATGAATGATGCAATCTCATCATACCCAATCGTAGAGTTCACATCAGCTGACAACAACCCAAGGTTTAGAGTATGGCCAGAAGATAATGATTTAGGAAATTGGATCAATATCGGTTTACCAGAGAACTTTGCATATAACGAATGGTATACTTTGACGATGAAGATCGTAGATAATGCGGTTCTAATAACGGTAGGCGATTTGATGTATACCGTTCCAGTTGAAGGTGGCGAATACCAGATTAGTTATTTTGGTGAAATCATTCTGCAAGGACATAACACGGTTGAAGGTGTCACTTATGATATTCATTGGGACAATTTAGCATATAAGGAAAAATAGTTTTTTATGAGTTAATCCACTTAGTGGGTTAACTCTTTTTTTGTTGTTAAATACGACCATACAGTACTCGGAGGCGGAAAGTGCACAAACATACATCTGTTATGAATGGTTTTACTTTTGTGGTTTATATCAACATATTTGGTGGTATATAATATAAATCACAAAGTTGATTTCTCTCTGAGGTGAAATCCATGTCTGATAAACAAGATAGATTACTTTTCTGGCAATTGATTGGTATTGGTGCCTTTAATATTGCGGATTATTTACTCACACTGGAATTCTTAGAAAAAGGTTTTTATGAAGCAAACCCTATAATTGCAAGCATTATAGGAACTTATGAATTTCCTCTTGTTAAACTATTCCTCGTGCCTTTATTACTACTTGCCATTTGGCAACATAATGATAAAATTGAAAATAAAACAACTATACTGTATTGGATTCCATTTGCTGGATATTATTCATTAATGGTTTATTATTGGTTTCTTATTGTGCATTTTAGTGATGTTAGCTTATAAACAAAAAACGCGTCAGTCCAAATAATTGGATTGACGCGTTACTTTTATTGAGAATTATAGTTATTTCGTATACATCACAACTTTGTTGCGACCGTCTTGCTTCGCTTGATAGAGTGCTTTATCAGCATATTCTATAAGCACATCAGGATATTCTGTCATCTCTGGATAAGAAGAAACACCGATTGAAATCGTTAAGTTGATGGATAAGGTTTTAATTGTAAACGTATGTGACTCAACGGCTTGTCTAATGCGCTCCGCAACTTCCATAGCGTGGTTCATTGGACAATCTTGCAA
Source organism: Acidaminobacteraceae bacterium (assembly GCA_942493125.1). Classification (GTDB taxonomy): domain Bacteria; phylum Bacillota; class Clostridia; order Peptostreptococcales; family Acidaminobacteraceae; genus Fusibacter_C. The sequence goes on from OW818667.1 coordinate 3,230,054, forward strand.
TATGACCGAAAACTCTTCGCCGCCATTTCTAGAAATGATATCAAATGGCCGACAAGTAGCTAGAAGTATTTTTGAGAGTATGGCCAGGATTTCATCACCTGTAGCGTGACCGTAGGTGTCGTTGATTTTTTTAAAGAAGTCGATATCTAACATCAAAAATGATAAACGCTCATTTCGCCTTGAACAGTGATTGATCGCTTTATTAAATTCTATATCAAAACCTCGAACATTATTGAGCTGCGTCAGATAGTCGGTGGTTGATTCTTCAGTTAAACGCGTATAAGCTCCAGCCAAACGTATATAAGCATCTAGGACTCTGCAAATAAGGAAAACGAGAACGAGACTCCCAACATAGTAATTTAAAAATAACAGGGTTAAATTGGATTCTGTTCGAAGCCAATAATACATAAATGCGGTAGATACAGTCATATTGAGTAAGAAGTTATAAAACCATTTCGCTTTAAAGGACTTACCTTTATGTGCTATATAAAGTGAACCGCTCCCCAAGATCAATAACGAAATAAAAAATGAGAGGGTCACTGTTGTTAGTCCGTAAAATAGGATTCGGTAGATGACCATAATGACAACAGTCAGTATCACAGCTACAGGACCACCAAATATGGCGCTAATTGCAATGACAAAATTTCTAAAATCGATAATTAAACTGTCTGTAACATGATAACTATATGACATCAATAAGATGCCTGCAAAACCAGCAGCAATTCCAAGTAAAACCTTATAAATAGTGTTGGGAATCTGTAAATGAGACTTCTCACGGCTAAATACGAGATAGCCGATCGTAATAAAGGATATCATCATACAAGCGTTAATAAATAGAGCATTAATCATCAATCTTCTCCTAAAGTTTGATAGTTTATCTACAATCAGTATACATGAACACAAAGTCTAAATATACAAATAAATATATGGGAAATAATGTCAAAAACACAGTTTTGCAATTCAATAAAAATATATTGATTATCGATAACAAATTTGATACAATGTAAGAAGGCAAATCAATCTAAAAATTCAAAGAGGTGGCTGTTTATGAATCAAAAATCAACGCTTTTTCTAAAAATAGCGATAGTTGTAATCGGAATTCCAGTACTTGCACTTAGCTTTATTGGCGTGTACTTACTCATTCAATATCCTGCAAGTTCGAAATATGCCTATATGTTATATCCAATCGTAATCGGCATCTATAGTTCGTCGATACCGTTCTATGTTGCGTTGTTTAATGCCTTTAAACTACTGAGTTACATCGATCAAGGCATTGCATTTTCCTCGCAATCTGAAAAAGCTTTAAAGCACATCAAATACAGCGCAAGTGTGTTTTGTGGGATCTATGTAGCTCTATTGCCAATCCTATTTTTGTTAGCCGAGAAAGACGATGCACCTGGCCTCATCCTTATGGGCATGGTTCCTATATTTGCATCCCTGATACTCGCGGTCTTCGCAGCAGTTCTGCAAAGAGTCTTTAAAGAAGCCATCGAGATTAAAGCGGATCAAGCGTTGGTGATCTGATTCGTTGCATATTATATAATAGAGAATAATGTCTACCTTAAGCACAAGGTAGGCATTTTTTATTTTATCTTTTAATGTATATATTATTTAATGTTGACAAGAAGTATAAAACCAAATATGATATATAACAGATGATACATAACGTTAGTTATATAAAAGGAGAATGTTTTCATGCCCCCAAAAGTAAAAGTAACACAAGAGGCGATTTTGACAGCTTCTATCGAGATTGTGAAGAACAAAGGCATCAGCAGTCTAAACGCAAGGGATATCGGAAAAGCATTAGGATGCTCTGTACAACCGATTTTTAGCAACTTCGAGAATATGGAAAAGCTGAAAGAAGTTTTATACCAACGTATAGAGACGTTATTTGATGATCATATGCAAATGGGGATGGGAAAACATCAGATTCCTTTTTTAGGGATGGGGCTTGCCTATATTGACTTTGCCAAGACGGAGCAAAACCTCTTTAAGTTTTTATTTATGTCCGATGGCTTTAAAGGCAAAAGCGTCCTGGATATGATCCGTGCAGAAGAGAATCAAGAAATTGTCAGCATGATCGCAGGCATGACTGGACTCGAGTATGAACGTGCTGAACAACTGTTTCTGAGCATATGGTTGATCACACATGGCATTGCAGCGTTGATGGCGACAAATGACTGCGATTTTAGTGAAGAGACGATCGCCAAGCTACTTACAGATGCGTTTTCAGGTATGAAAACCCAATTTAAAAAATAGGAGTGTGAAAAATGACGAAAATTGCGGTATTATGGATTTTGTTTTATGTGGCGCTAGTCACCATCGGCGATCAGCTCTCTGAAAAGATGGGCGTCGAACATTTAGTGACTGGCATTTTCTTGATGGTCCTGTCGTCGGCACTATATATGATGCATAAGAAAAGTGATCAGTTAAAGCTTATAAGTGTTCCAATGAAAAGCTTGCGACCTTACATTTTTTATTTGCCTTTGATTGCACTCGCTTGCATCCAGTTCTTTGCGGGATTTGACCCAACACTTACTTTGCGGAAGTTTGCTATAATCGTTTTACTTATGATAGGCACTGGCTTTGTCGAAGAGGTGCTCTTTAGAGGCTTGCTATTCAATGCGATTTTATCGAAATCAGGTGTTAAGCGTGCCGTTATCATATCAGGTATAACCTTTGGTTTGGGTCATATTGTGAACCTGCTAAATGGGTATAGCTCTATCGAACAGATCGGTCAGATCGTTGTAGCCGTAGCGATAGGTATCGTTCTGGCACTTTTGGTGGCACTTACGAATAATCTTTGGCCAGGAATCCTGTTTCACATCCTATTCAATATCAGTGGCTCTATATCGGTTCAAGAATCAAGCAGTCAGACGATGATGCTCGTTGCAATTTTGGCGATTTCATTGCCATATGCACTTTACTTATCAAAGGATTTAAATCTCAAACGTTCTAAAATAATAAGTGTAAAAGCTGAAATTTGAATCATTTGAACAAGAATGGGTATATGATTTACAAATGGTAACAAAAAGCTTATAATATCAGCAAGTACAACTATATTTATTTTGGCAAACCATCTGAAAGGGTGTGACGCAAAGTTTGAAGTCTAAGGTAGAGATACTATGACGGTTCGGCTGCAGTTATTGGGACTGCAGTCTTTTTTATTTCCTAAAAAGAAAATGGGGGCATTTTCATGGAAAAATTCAAATGGATAAAGGATGAGAGAGGCGCAAGTATTGTATGGGCTTTGATTTTGTTTGTCGTACTCACGATACTTGCCACGTCGGTCTTGATGATTGTCAGACAAGACATCTTTGAAGTGGTGCAACAAGAGAAGCGGGTTAAATCCTACTATGTTGCACAAGCGGGCATTGATCTCAGTTATGCAGCGCTTACAAAAAACGAAAATGAATACTTAAACAAGATTGCAGACAATACCGTTGCATCGATGACTGACGCTATTGAAATCATGGATGGCACTGAGATTGTTGGGATCGCAGAAGTCACGGTCGCACTGGTAACGGTCGACGGGAAAAAGTGGGTGCGCGTCGAGTCAATAGGTACATTGACAGGTGAGACTGTAGAAGTCAAGACAGTCATGCGTATCGACATTACCAATCCGATCAACGTCATCATGGAAAGGTCGTGATGACTTGAGAAGAAAAGGGTTTACACTTATAGAAATCCTTGTGACGCTTTCGATACTTACGCTAGTTATCTCTATTAGTGCGAGTGCCATTATTTTTGCAGGCAAGTCACATACTATGGTTACAAAGGAATACGAAATACAGTCACGTGTCAGAATGGCCGTTGAAGAGACGAATAGAATCATTCGTTACTCGTCTGCGTTATTTGCAATTACGGATGACTATTTTCATCTCGATGATGTAAGCGATCTTGATGAAGGGTGGCATTATTTTGGCGTTAGCGCTGATAAGAAAAGCATTGTCAATTATGGTTACGTGCCTTCAGGATCTGGGGGGAGCCACGTCTTAAGGACGGTAGTTCCTGCCAATGAAAATATTGAGTACGAGCTCGTATTTGTCAAAAATTTAACGAGTGAGAACGATAGCTTGATATCGATGAAGCTCATAGCACATGTTCTAAGGAATGGCGTAAGAACCAATCAGAAGATTGAGATTGAAACGGAGATTGAAGCTCAAAATGCGCTTCAAGTCATCGATAAAGGGACGAGCTCTGTGCCGTCAATCGCACTCGCTTACCGCACGGACGATCGACCAACTGAGAAGGAAGTCGTCGCTGCAATTACGATGGTTCTTGACGTTTCCGGTAGTATGAACGATAAAATGGACGGTTCGACAACGAATAACGAAGCTGAAAAACGCATCACGAAAGTTAAAAATGCGCTCAATGGATACACCGAAGGTGGTGTAACGGTTGAGGGTATGGTAAACGAATTCGCGAGAGAAGACAATATCGAGATTTGCATCGTACCTTTTGCGACGAGTGGCAATTACCCAAGTCCTTGGAGTACTTCAGGCACAGAAAAGCATCCTTTTTACTCAGTGAGTAAAAGCGCGTCTGAAAAGACGGATCTTAGGGATGAAATTGACGATTTGTCCGCGTATTGGGGAACCAATACAGGTGATGGCATGCGTCGCGCCTATTATAGAAACGCGACATTTAAAACTGAAAATCTTGTGTCAAACGGGTACGATAGCTCAGTAGCCGTCAAGAACTTCATGATTATCCTTGTAGATGGTGAGACGACGTTTGCGAGTGCAAATGGCAATAGCGTTTACAAACTGGATGATGGCAATGTTTCTTCATTATCAGAATATCGAACAAATGATATTTCGTTCAACTATACAGGCATTATAGGAAATGGCAGCACCCCATCAGAAAATACAAAAGAATATATCAGACAAATCGGTGCAAAGATTAAAAGCAGCGATACAAAGGTTTATCTCATCGGATATGCGCCCGGTATAACAGATGGCATACAGCTTATAGCCGACACCACTGGTGCGGTTAAAGTTTATCAGTATGCGCCCAACATGAATATTGATGAAATCCTATCGGAAATCAAATCACATATCATGGAAGAAATCTGGCATTTAACCGGTCCGCAAGTCAATTAGGAGGTAAACATATGAAACGTGATAAGGGCTTTACTTTAATAGAAGTGATCGTATCCATAGCGTTGATCGGTATCATCCTGGTTGGGATATTGCCAGTCATGGCGCAAGGGCTAATCTTTCTCAACAAAACAAAAGAAATCACACAAGACGTATTTTCAGCACAGCAGATGATGGAGCTGGCCATCGAAAGTGCAAAAGACCACACCAGTGGCCTCACACCAAAGTCTGTCACTTTATTTCCTGGATACGATATCGTCGTGCCATACTATGAAGTGGTGAACGTCTATGAAAATAAAAAGTATGTGACCATGGTCTCTGAAGCTAGACCGGCAGAATATGAAGCGCTTAATTTAACGGGTGTAAAGGCGATTGCCAATAACGACGTGACTTTAAAAGTAGTTCCTTCAAGTAGTGGCAATCAAATCGATGGGGAGCACGATGTGGTGACGCATCCTGATTTTTATCGAAACATCTATCAGTGGTATGTATCAAAACCAGGCTATAACATGCCATATCCATCTACGCAAATTCCAGAAGCAGAAGTGGGGACCATTTATCCAGTATTCCCATATGACTATCAAGCGCTGCCACTCGGTTATGACGTCAAGCGTTTATCGGACTTGTCTGCATTTTCCGGTAGGCATGTGGTTTTCTCTGCGACGCCAGCTTCCATCAAAGGTAAATTGGGACCACTGGTGTCCAGTAATCCAATTTTAGTCGTCGGCTACCCTGATATTTCCAACCTATTGCTACATCTGGATGCATCGCTGATCGATGAAAGCGATGCCAGTGAAGTGACGCAAAATGGTTCAGATATTTTGCTAAAGTCATGGGTCAATCAGGTCGATAAAACAAATAACATTCAAGGGGCGCAAAATGAAAGACCACTGGTCTTGACGAACCCACCTAAAACTGATTTTATCGGCAAATATGCGGATTTCGATGCGGATAAGTTGATGTCAATCGCAGGCTTTAATGCACTTCAGAATAAGAGTCTATATGTATTTGCAGTCGTTAGAGGCAATGAAAACGGCATCATCAACCACAACGGGCAAGTATTAAATGCAACCGATCCAGCGGAAGGTGTGACGGACAACAACATCATCCAGTTAGGCAATGGTTGGAAGATTGCCATGACGCAATATACCAGCACGAACAATAGTAACTTTAAAAAACTGACGATCGGTGCCAAAAATATAGACATGGCTGAAGTGATGGTCTTCCATAGCTTGACAAGCGATGACATCGACGACGTCATAGACTATTTGAAAAACAAATACAAAATTTATGTGCCTGTTACGGATATCGTTGATCTCCATAATATTGAACATGAAGTGTTTAGAGGTGATGTATATGCATTGCCATCATCTGTTCTCGCGACATTTTTGGACGGCACGACGCGTTATGTTGCAGTTACATGGCCTGATTTGACTTATGCACCAGGCGGTATTGTTGACACCTCAGCAGTAAGAACCATTTTATACACAGGTCAATCGGTTGATAGTCCGACTGAAAAAGTGACGTTGCGCGTTAAGGTGAAACCGGTTCTCATATTTGATACGTTATCGATAGGTGCCATCACACAACCTCTAGCTATAGGTGATCACCCTGTTCTCACGTATACGTATACGCCAGCACTTGGAACGGTGGAATCCGTAAAGTGGCAATCGAGTAACCCAAGTGTGGCAACGATCGGTGTATCCTCTGGTGAGGTTGTCGCATTATCAAATGGCAAGACGACCATCACTTTGACGATCAACGACGTAAATGTCGCTACGTATGAAATAACTGTCGGTTCAAGTGGATTGCCTTACACAGAAGGCCTTGTGCTACACTTATCTGCGTCAGATTCGGCGAATTTTGAGATGGCATCAGGTTCGGTCAGTAAATGGCTCGATCTCTCAGGTGAAAACAATGATTTTGTTCAAAGCACATCAAACAGAAGGCCACAGCTAGTCGATGGTCTGCTCAATTTTGCTTCAAATGACTACCTTGAAAAATCCGGAAAATTGAGTAATGTTGGCTTCTTTACAAACGATGGCACTGATTTCACGACTTTTATCGTCGCGAAATCCACAGAGCCTTCAAGTGGGTGGGGCACATATCTCTCAAACTACATGAGCACGAGTACGTCCTATTTATTTGGTAGATCTGAAAATGATAGCTTTGAGCATGTCGTGGGCAATAATTCAAACACGCTAGAACACGATGAAAATGACGTTTTGAACTTATTTTCAGCCTCCAACGCATCAGGTACTTTGAGTTCTTGGATCAATGGGGTCGACAAGATTTCTAGAAATTATGCCAAAGGCACTCAGAACAGCTCTAAGATATTTATCGGGGCGGGCTATGGTGGCGCGGCCAATTATTTAAATGGCTCTGTTGCTGAGGTCGTCGTATTCGATCATGCACTGACAGATGCTCAAAGGCAAACTATAGAAGCTTATTTGTATGAAAAATGGCTCTATGTGCCTCAAACGTATCTGGCTGAATGGGCATTTGACGATTCGATGGAGAGTTGGACAGGCAGTAACATTGACAACTTAAATGTGACGGGTGGCAAACTGACGGGCACGTTGACTTCAGACACAAGCAGCTATATTCAAATGAGTGGCTTGAACCTTGATCTTAACGAAAGCTCGAAGATCGAAATCAGTCTCAAAAATACAACGGGCGCAACGTCGCTTAAAATCGCCTTTAGAAACAGCAACAACGCGAATTTCAGTGACTCGCGCAGCAAGACGTTTACCATATCTGCAAATGACACCGCGTTTAAAACTTACGTGTTTGATATGGGAACGATTGGTAGTTGGGCGAACAACAATCTCGCGCATTTACGCATCTATCCACTCATGAATGCAGATGATGAAATCTTTGAAATTGATGTTATAAAGATAACGGAATAATCATAGAATAAACCGTTTACAATAGAGCTGAATTAGACTATAATTAGCTTAATTGAAAGAAAAAAAGCAAAGCTTGAAGTCTACTAAAAGATGGTTCGGCTGCAACTGAGTTTGCAGCCTTTTTTTGTATATTAAAATGGAGTAATCGATGAATAAAAAACAGGGTAACAACGACGGGTTTGCACTGGCAAGTGTCCTAATCATTATGCTCGTACTCATGATTCTCGGCACAGCATTACTAAGTGTCGTCTTTTCTGATACGAAGCATGCAATCTATTCGGAAAACAATTTGGAAGCACACTTTCTTGCTAGGTCAGGTGCTGATATCGTGTCAAATGCCATCATAACGGATCGCGCGATGCCAACTGGCATCATAGGCGTCAAACAAGATTTGTCTGATGCTTTTGGCACCAAATCGTACACGGTAGAGTCTATCACGACTGTAGGCGCTAAAGTGAACGTCGTTGTAAGTGGAGAAGCCAATGGTATAACGGATACGGTAACACTTGAACTCGATGTGGTTTCTGGAACAGAGACCGTTTTTCAAAGACCGTTTCATGTCAACAACCTCGTCGTGAGTTCAAATCTAAATATCAATTATCCATCTACCTATACTGCAGCAGATAGATTGGCGCACAAACCACTATCTGGCGCAGATGCACAGCCTTTTGTCTATCCAAGTCCAACGATTGCGACGCCTGCATTGGCACAAAATAGCCCATATGCACTTTCCATCTCTAACGGTCAGACGGTTCAACTCAATGCATCAAAGAGCTTTTCTTCTGTGACCATCAGCGGCGGTCGTTTTGTCCTTAATAGTGCAACTGGGTCGACGCTACAACTTGTTATGAATTCCTTAGTCGTCGGCAAACACGGTTCAAATGACGGCGTGATAGAAGTAACCGGCGATGGCGATGTTGAAATTTACGTGAATTCGATGACGTTTAATCAAGATTCTAAGGTTTTGATTACTGGTGAAGCAAGAGTCAAATTGTTTGTCATGACTACAGCTATGATCAACAACCCTTTGACAACTGTATCAAACACAAGTATCAGCTCACCCGATCAACTGTTGATCATATTAAATGACAATGCCGAATTGGATCTAGGCTCAAATGCGAATTTGACAGCTTATATCTATGGCCCAAAAGCGACGATCTTTATGAATTCAAACAGTACAACCATCAATGGCGCATTGATTGGCAATGTATTTAATAAAAATGACAGTTCAAATGCGCCTAACGGTGTTATCAATTACATCCCTCCAGTTGATTCTTATCCCGAATACAACGGTGTTTCCGGGTATATCAAATCTCAATATAAGCGAGGAAACTGATGAAAGGTATTTCGAAAAAAAGCAAGGGGTTTACACTCATCGAGTTGATTTTAGCGATGGCCATATTAAGTATTATCGCCATCTCGTTTTTATATTTGTTCACCAGTAGTACGGTATCGCTTCACAATGCGGGCAATTTAAGCAAAGCCACAGCAGAAGTTCAATCCTTGATGGACAAGACTTACACCGATGGCATCGTCTATATAGAAACACTTGACGCTTCTGACAATACAATCAGTAAAGTACTCACGGCAGGTGCGCTTAAAAATGCCTACGTCACTGGGGAAAAAGTGAGATATTTAGTGGAGTCAGTTACCATATCTGGTAAGGTCGTTCCCAAAATAACCATGTTGTTATTTTATGATTCTGGCAAACGAAGTGTGGTCTTATCCTCATTGATACCAAATTAGAAAGGAACGGATGGAATGTTTAAATTATTAAAGCGTGAAAAAGGAATAACACTTGTTGAGGTCTTGGTGACACTCGCAATATTAGGCATTGTCATGTCTGTGGTATTCAGTTTTTTGATATTTGGAAACCGAACGTTTAACAAAGATATGACGCAGTACGATATTCAAAGCAATACGCGTCTTGCATCGGATAGTTTATCAGAAGTCTTACAGTATGCTGTTGAGCTCGAGCTTGTTGATCCACCTGTAAGTGCCATAGCAGATGACAATCTCTACAACTTCATTTATTTTGAAAACAACAAAATCATCCACTCAATGTATGTTCCTGGCGGATTACCGCGAAAAGTGATGACCTTTGATGGTCCTTTCACCAACACGTCGTACTTTGAAGCGGTTTCTGAATATGGCATCGCTATGAATTTTGAGGCAAATGACGCTACCAGTGATTATAAGATCAACAAAGCGATCAATTTGTTCAACTTAAAACTAAAAAGCAAAACGATCAACAATTTTGTGGCTGGCACGAAAAAAATGGCGATACAATACAAGTGAGGAAATTGCATATATATTTGGCAAACCAACTGAAAAGTTGGGACGCAAAGCGTGAAGTCTAAAGCGAGTATGCTATGACGGTTCAGCTGCAGTTGTAAGTGACTGCAGCTTTTTTATTGTTTACTTTTTGGCAGTGACAAAGTAAGATAACCATTCGTTTAAATTTGATTGAAAGGTGTATATATATTAATAAAACTGTCTTTTATTATTTATTTAAGTATGCAAGCAAAGGAGGCTTTTTCGGTGAAAAGAGAATTCACAAAAGAGGGTGGTTCAGTTTTAGTCATAACTCTGGTTATCACGTTGGTCCTGATGATTTTAGGAACGGTATTGTTAAATATGAGTTTGGCTGAGAACAAATTTGCAATCAAACAAGAAGATAAGCTACAAGCTTACTATATTGCAAGATCTGGCGCACAATCGATTGCAGAATATATGGTTCTTGACAACCATGGTGATGCAAAAAATATGGTCGGAGCATCTGTTGCAAATACTGGTATTGGTGGCGGTTCTTTTACGGTCAATGTCGCTCAAGATCCTCTCAATTCAAATGTGATCAACGTCGTCTCGACGGCAACGTATAAAAATACAACGCAAAAAGCGAAACTTAATGTGTATAAAACAAGTACAGGTGTGGGTGGTTTATATAACTATGCCATCGTCGCTAAAAATAATATCACGAGTCCAAATAGTGCTGGATCTGGTACGACGATAACAGGTGGCATTGCAACGATCAATGGTGACATTACGCTTGCTGGACATGTAAACTATGGCAGTGCTACTGAGAATGCATTGATTATGTTACCAGAAGTTGAAATACCACCTAGTAGTGAACTCAATCAACAATTCGGAAAAATTGATAATCCATTGACTCTGCCAGTAAGTGGTCATTTGCCGAAATCGACGACTGATGGTATCAATGAATACAATTATTATGCAACGGGAATTGATTTGAAAAATGAATTGCTTAGTGTTGTGGATACAACCGGTGTGACGCCTGTTGGCAGCAAACCGAATGTCGTCGTACACCTTTATGTTGAAGGGGATATTAACATTGAAACCAACGCGATCTTTAGTGTCGCTGATCATACAATGCTGTATATTTATGTAAAAGGGGTACATACTGTCAAGCTTTCAGGCAATGGCGCTCAGAACAATGTATTTATATATGCACCAGACTCGGATATCATTTGGAACAATGCACAAACGAGCGGTTTGATTTTTGGTGGTTTGGTAGGTAACAATGTAACGATCACAAATCATGTCAATGTGGCGCACAATCCTTTGATGGCCAACTATTCTAATTTAAATACTTCAAACGTCGGAATTACTTATACAGGCTACAAATGGATTGATTAATACAAGGACGATTTAGGGGGTAGTTGCATGAATAAAGCAAAAAGACTCAGCGGTATGTCGCTCGTGGAAGTAATCTTAGCACTTGCAATCTTCGGAATCATCATGGTTGCTTTTTTAAGCATGTTCACTGGTGGCATTATAGGCATTTATGGCGCAGGGGATAAAGGGGTAGCTTATAATTTAGCGCAAGAGGATATTGATACGCGAATCGCAAGTGGTGGTTCGGTAACTTTTAACCCCCTAACGGTCAATTTTGGTGCCAATACGTTTGTTATAGAGGGTGGGTTTATAGATGCCTCTAAATTCTTCAGGAATAAAACTTCGGAACTTGAAGCGTTTATCCCAATTTTACCTATGATAGGTGTGACACCAAACGTTCATTTTGAAGGTACAGCAGTTCCTTTTACCGTCACAGTCGTTGGAACGAACACCAACTTTACTGCAGCTACAAAAGTTCAAGTTTTATCACGTACGGGTACACTGATTGAGAGCATCAATACAATCAATTATGTGGATGCGACGCATTTTTCATTTGAAATTACCAAAAACTTGGTCAACTCGGAAAGTGATTATGCCATAAAGGTATATACAACTCGGACAGGACTTCCTGATGAAGTGGTTCGTGCGAAATATTCCGTTTATATGCCGAACTTAATTGCAGCGAGCAACAACTCAATTTATGTCTCCGAAAATGGCATGAACTGGTATAAATCGTATACAATCACATCGACTATTTCATTTGGAACCCCAAATGCTGCAGCTTATGGCGATAAGAGATATCTCGTCGCTGGTTCTGAAGGAAAGTATCTATTAAGTAGTGAATATCAAGGGATGACTGTGGTTAATACGGGTAGCGATATAGCAATCAACGATGTGACATGGTCAAATTTTTATAAGAAGTTTTTCTCTGTGAATGATGCTGGTATCGTTAGATCATCATTAACTGGAGATTCATGGGCAGAAGATCTTCCGAGCATTGGAACACCGCTAAAAGGCATATCGGTCACAGAGTCCGGTAAAATTCTAGCGGTTGGTAATACGAACAAAGTGTATTATTCAAGTGATGGCATAACTTGGACAAATGTTGCCATCACAGGCGAGACGGCATTTAATGACGTATTTGCTTTTGACAATGGCACCACCCCAATCTATTATGTCATTGGAAATACTGGCGACATGTATTATTCCACAGATGCGATAACTTGGACGAAGAAAGTTTTAACAACAGTTAGCAACTTGAACCGTATCGAATATTACTTGGGAAAAATGATAGTCGTTGGCAACAACGGACTCATCATGACCTCAGTTGATATGGGCCAGAATTGGACTGCGACTACTTTTGGAACGACAAATTATATCGGTGCCACATTCTTAACGGGTACAGATGCCGTGTTTGCAGTGGGCAATGCTACAATGGCAAAATCGACGGACTTCTCGACATGGTCGACCGTAAATACGTTATCTGGTGAGACATACAGAGCAATCACAGGCAAATAAACTAAAAAGTTGGTGATACGATGAAACGTGCGAAATTAAATAAAAAGGCCAATGGATTTACGTTAATTGAATTGCTCATTGTATTGGCAATTTTAGGAATCGTTATTACTGCGGTTTCCAATTACTTTGTGCACAATTTAAATACTTATAATAAAAGTGAAAAGGTTGCACAAGTCCAATTTGATGTCAGGATGGCTTCGGATTACGTGACAACTGCACTTAGGAATGTTGATGATATCGTCTTGTCGTCGACTGCTATTGATCCTGTGCCGTTCCCTAACGTGATTGACATGACGACTTTATCAGGTAAGTATGCATCTGTTAATGCGGTTTCATTTAGTTTGTCTAAAGAAGGACAGCGTTATTTTGTCTCATACACAATAATAGGTAACTCTCTGGATGGGAAAAATGAATATACTTTGAGCACAAAAGTACTTCTAAACAACATTTATGCAGCAACAGAAAGTACAGGTAGTATTGTCTATTTCGTGAAAAACTAAAACATTTCTAAATAATCACTCAAAACCTTTGAAATCGCAAGCTTAAAGGGGTTTACAACACCCCTTTTTTGCCTTATAATTATCGTAGCACTAAATTTATAATTTAGAGGTAATTATTGGCAAACCACTTGAAAGAGTGAGGCGCAAAGCGTGAAGTCTAAGGTAGAAATACTATGATGGTTCGGCTGCAGTTTATTCTGCAGTTTTTTTTTATACATTTTTATTAATTATTAATAAAAAATTGTGAAATTAGAACAATTGTGGGTATGCTTTAGAGAGATTAAATAAACGAACAACGGAGAAAACTATGCATATTGACGAAATCCTAATGCAAGCAAAAGATTTGGGTGCTTCCGACGTCCACTTTGCAGTGGATAACCCAATAACCATCAGAGTTGATGGCGAACTAATCCCAATGGGAGAGCAAATTGTCACAGATGAAGACACAGCAACGTTTGCTAAACATATGATTAAAGAGGCAAGGTATGCGGAATTTGAAGAATTCGGTCAAATCGATATCTCGTACAGAATTCCTGGACATAGTGCCTATCGTATCAACATTTACAAGTATGGTGGAAGTGTCGGCATCGCAGCTAGAACGATCAGCGATATCGTGCCGACGATTCAAGATCTCCATTTACCAGAGTCGATAGAAAAAATCGCGCAGTACAATTCTGGATTGATCATCGTCACAGGTCCGACAGGATGTGGTAAGTCAACGACGATCGCTGCGATTATCGATGCCATTAACCGTCAAAAGAAGCGCCACGTATTGACGATTGAAGATCCAATTGAGTACATTCACAAAAATGACCAATGTATCATCACGCAACGTGAGATCGGTAGGGACTGCAACAACTTCACAGATGCACTTAGAGCAGGCCTTCGTCAAGATCCAGATGTCATCATGGTCGGTGAAATGAGAGACCTCGAGACGATTGCGATCGCCATCACCGCAGCTGAGACTGGGCACCTCGTCCTAGCAACGCTCCATACACGCAATACATATCAGACCATAGAGCGTATTATCGACGTTTTCCCGGCTACACACCAACAGCAAATCAGAATACAGCTGGCCAATTCACTCGTGGCGGTATTTGCACAAAAATTATTGCCACGACGTGGTGAAAAAGGGCGTATCGCAGCCGTGGAAAGTATGATGGTCACGCCGGCGATTCGCAACTTGATTCGAGAGAACAAAATTCATCAGTTGTATACGTTTATTCAAACAGGACAAAAAACAGGCATGCAGACGATGGATGATTATCTGGTTGCACTTTACAAGAAGCGTTTAATAGATAAAGAAGTCGTGCTTGAAAATGCGCATGACAAGGAAGCGGTTACAAAAGAAATATTCTAGGGGGGCACTATGAAAGCAGGAAAACAAAAAAGACGGGGGCCTTTGCTGTCAATTGATTTAGGCAGTCATAGCATCAAATTTGCTCAAGGTCAGCTTGTAAACGACAAATTAAAAATCACAGCATTATTTCATCATGAGATTCCTGACAATGTCTATTCAAATGGTGATATCAAAGATGAACTGGCGCTTAAAACAGCGATTCAGTCGGCCATTAAGAACTCTCGAGTATCGACAAGAGATACGGTCATATCGATAGAATGCACTGAGATTATCAAGAGAGAGATGATCATCCAACGCGTGCCAGATGAAGATCGTATGGACCTCATTGCCTATGAAGTCAGTCAATATTTGCCGATAGACGTAAACAGTTATATTTTGCAATATAAAATCATTGATGAAGTCGTTGAAGGTGAAGTGACAAAAGATCGCATATTACTTGGCGCAATGCCAAAAGATGTCGTCAAATCGCATTTTGATCTCCTACTCGCATGCGGGTTAAATCCAGTCTATATGGATATGCACAGCAATTCACTTGAGAAGCTCGTGCAAGTCTGCCACAACAGCGAGATTAAAGCTTCAGGTCAAACGACAGCATATATCGATTTTGGCAACAAAATTATCGATATATCCATTTTGGAGAATTTAAGCTACAAATTTAACCGACTTTTAAAATTGGGTAGCTCAGAATTCGATAAAATACTTGTTGGCCATTTGTCACTTGATGCCAAGCAAGCTGAGACGCGTAAAAAGAGAACAAGCGTTGTAGAGCTTCGAAAATTCAATCAAGATGCTGAAGACGTATTGGTGGAAGTGGATACATCGCATCCGCAAGCAGGGTTGGACGTCCATAACACAGAGCTTGAAACGCTCGTAAATATTGAGACGATTTCTTACCTCGATGAATGCATCGACGAGATCAATAAAGTATTCAAATACTACACGAGTCGAAATTCAGCAAATAAAATAGATCAAGTATATCTCTATGGTGGGGGTTCGCAATTCATAGATTTAATTGATTTGTTTGCAGACAAACTTGAATTGCCGACGAAAGTATTAACGCAGTTTGACAACTTAGAGTTAAATATAAAAAATGATCCTGGTAAGTTATCCATTTATGTCAACGCATTAGGTGCACTTATCAGAAGTTAGGGGGGGCCCACTTTGAGAGATTTTAACTATTTTGAACCCTATTTAAAGGTTCAGGCAAAACCGAAAAGTCGAAATATATTGATTGTCCTCTTGGCTGCATTGGTCCTAGCGTTGATCGTCTATTACCAATTTTATCTCATCATGCAGACGAGAGCACTTAAAGCCGATATTGCAGAAGTGGATCAGTATATCAACTCGGAAGAGACGATTAAAAAAGTATCTGAGATTACGGACAAGCAGAATAAGGAAGCGGCTTTGACACTTGCCTATGCTGACTTAAATGCAGTCGCTATGAGCATCGAGCAAACGGATAAATTGGATGAAATGTTCATGGACCAAGTCAATGCACAGATTCCAGAAGGCGTTTTCATATCCGATTTCAATGCAAACAACGAATTCCTTACACTTAAAGGTTACTCTACAAACTACTATGCCATCGCACAAATCGCCTACAATTTAAGAAATAGCGGCGGATTTACCGATGTCACCATCCCTTCTGTCACTGAAGATAACTCGAACTACATCTTCTTGATCAATGCAACCATCGCAGGGGAGGGACAGTATGCAAATTAGTCGTCGTGATAGGAATTTACTGATATTATTGGCTGTATTTGCTGCCCTTGCTGCCTATTATTATTTTGGCATCATTCCTCAAGAAGAAAAAATCGAAACACTTGAGACAGAGCTGGCACTTAAAGAGGCTGCAAAAAGCGAAATCGAATTGAAACTCGCATCAGAGTTCAATTTAGATAAGCGCATCGAAGAACTTGAAACGCAAATTACAGAAGCATCTGATAGATACTTTGGCATATTGACACAAGAAGAAATTCTCATGTTAGTTACGCGTTTTGGCGAAGGCTCAGAGCTTACCTTTAGCGATATGACATTTTCAGATATCGTCGTTGAAGGGTCACAATTAAAACAAACGATGGCGAGCTTGTCGTTTGATGGCAATTATGAATCATTGATGGGCTATTTAAGAAATACGAGAACATTTGACAAACAGATCGTCGTTAAAGAAATGGTCATTCAGAATCAACTTGACAAGGGTCTCGTCGGAAAAATGCAGCTCGAGTTCAACGGCATACCAGCAGTGGAAGCTTACTCTGTACCTTATAAAAAACTCGTCACGAGCCAATTCAATACGAGAGATTTATCATTGGGACCATTTGCGCCTTATGACAATTTCGTAGCGGTTCAACCGACTGAAGCCTCAACAGATGGTGGCACTGTGATCTTGCCGGATCCAAATGAATCTTACCCTGGTGAACCAGGACCAGGAGAAATCATCGTAGATGGCAGTGGCACAGGTACGGGGACAGGCTCAGGTAGTGACACTGGAACAATCTACCGACCAATGTCACAGATCTATGGCTTCGAAGATAGCGCAAGCTTCTTTGTTGGCAACAACCTAGATATCACAGGTTATCTAGCTAAGAGCAAGATGAAGATCGCTGGTGGATTTGCAACGGAAGTCAATTTTGATTTCGTCACAGGCCGTGAGCTCAGTGAAGCAAACGTCGTGTTTGATACAAATCCGGTTATGATCGATAGACAAGCCGATACGATAGGATTATGGGTTTATGCTTATGAAGCATCCAACCATGCAATAGGCGTCGTGATCATCGATTCAAAAGGTAAAGAATATCGCGTAGAGCTTACGGAATCAGTAGATTTCACTAAGTGGCAAGAATTAGAAGCGGCATTACCTGTTGAAATCACATACCCATGTATGATTCAAAGAATCTACATCGAAGGTAAAGGTTACGATCAAAAGCTCGCTGGTAAATACTTGTTTGATCAACTACAAGTATCTTATTCAGTAAGATAGGGGGGATAACATGAAAACTACAAAATACCTTAAAGTTTTACTCATCTTTGCTTTAGCATTGACCATGCTATCGTCATCCCTTGTATTTGCAGCGGAAACATCGCTAGAAAATGGAACGACTGATGGTACGGTCGCTGGAACACTTGACGGCAATATAGCTGGAAAAGCGGATTTTAGATCGAACAAAGTTAACAATTATTTGTCAGCTATGTCTGGTGATGCGCTTTTAGTGACGCGCTTCTCACTCAATTATGACAATTTGACGTATCAAAATGCCTTTATTGCTGCATATAAAAACAGTTTTCAGACTGCATATAATTTAGCGTATAGAGCAGTCAACATGGACGAATATATTACACCTGTTGAAAAAGCTTACGAACATGGTGAGATGGCTGGCAAAGTTCAAGGTCAACTCTCTGCGATGATCGATTTCACTCAGGGCAATCTAGACAATTGGGAAAAGGCGTACAATGCCTATTTAACTGAAAGCTCTATCGTACGTCGCTATTTTCTTGATCGCGAGTCCTTGGCTTATAGAAGCGGTTTTAGCTCTGGACATCGTGAAGGGTTCATGAACAGCTATATTGAAACATATCAATTAAAAAATGTCGAAGCGGAGATTCGCAATAAAAATGCACACATCATCTCTATGACAGAGACATTTATCGAATTCCAAGAAGAGTATGTCCACTTTGTTCTAGGGGCAGCTTCTCCTGAAATGAGAACGCCTATGTCGCTATTCATCCCGGCAGCAACGCTATACGAACCGACGTATATAAGCGCATCTAAAACACAAAACACGTTTAATGTCGGCAATGCAGTCAGCAAAATGACGCCTGTTAGCGGCAAGTACAAAATTGACGTTTTAAATGACAGAGGCAGTGTCACACTCAAAAAACCGATCACACTCAGCTTTGAATACCAAGGCTCAGAAAGAGCTGGCGTTTATCAATGGCTGAACGGCAAATGGGTTTATCAGTACACAACACTTACTGATGGTAGCATCTTCATCACGATTCCAGCAGGCTTTTACGCTGGTGGCGAGTATGCGATCTTCATAGACGAAACGTATAAAACGGTCAACGACATCACATTCAACTGGGCGTATAAAGAAATATACACGCTCATGAGACGTGATATCATCTCAGATGCGCAAGCATTTTTGCCTAATGCAAAGATTACGAGAGCACAGCTTGCTCAGATGATCTACAATCAAATCGGTGTTACTAATCCACTTACGACGACTGCACCTGTAATCTCTGATGCATCTGCATTGGGCAATTACAAAAAAGCTGTTGAGTATATGGTCGGTAAGCGCTATATGAAACTGGACGCAAAAGGCGCCTTCAATCCAAGTGGCACAATCACATATGCTGAAACTGAAGTGGTACTCAGCAATATGTTTTTAAGAAATGTCAGCTGGTCTGAAGTATCAAGCAAGATGCTCACAGAGAAATTTGCACGTTCCGCTGGCGCAACAAACAAAGCTGCCTTTTTGACGAAAGCAGAAGCAGCCTATATGATGATGGTATTTTATAAGTAAATTTAAAAAGCAAAGGCTGTTAGTTATAAAAACTCATAAAAAAGGATTAAGATGATCATCTTAATCCTTTTTTAAAATCTGGAGTGTCATTTATGGAACGAATTTATTATATCCTCATATTCCTAGTGATTGCAGCATTTTTAAGTGCATTCAATATCGGCTTAATTCGCTACTTTTCTGAGGGTGAGAAAATATCTAAAGCTATGGGCGTGGTCATTTCTATTTTGACGGTTATTAGCCTTTACACTGCTTTCAATTATTCTGATAGGCCAATCGCTGAGATTGTGTTTGCCACACTGTTGATCATAACGGGTGGCATTGATTACAAGACGAAAACCATCGTCACCGGTACAATTTATCTCGGTGGCTTGCTTGCTGCGGGAATTTCTATGTTTTATGGCAAAGAGCCTTTAGATATGCTCCTAGGCGGAATTTCGGGCTTCGCCTTTTATCTTGCCATCTATTTTGTTGCAAAAGCCTATTATAAAAAAGAGGCATTCGGTTATGGCGATGTCATCTTTATGGGCGCGATAGGTGTCTACCTTGGATTCTGGCACGGCCTATTGGCAAGTGTGATGACTTTTTATGTAGCCCTGTTTTTCGTTCTGCTCTTTGCGATTGTAGGTAAATTTCTATCTAGAAAAGCTGAAATTGCCTTTGCGCCATATATGGCGCTATCAGCTTGGATCGTATCCATTTTTGGCGATAAACTGGTCGAACTGTATACAAAAATATTTATTCTTTGAGGAAATATGAAGTAATTATGTCATCTTGCCGATAAACTTTGTTGAATACAAATTTTTTGATATAATCATATTATAAAGCTATCGGAGGTTCATTTGAGACTCAAAAGTTTAGAACACGTCGAAGTTGGCGAAATTTTAGGTAAACCCGTCTATGATGATAAATGTCAGCTCTTGCTGGCGAAAGACGTCATATTGACTCAAAATTATATAGATCGTCTTAAAAAAGCAAATGTTCAATGCATTTTTATCGAAGATGAATTATCAGAAGGTCTTGAAGCGACTTATATCGTTTCAGATACGCTGAAAATCCAATCTGTAATGACGGTCAAAAATGCCTTTAAAGATTTGGCTGAACGCAAAGGCACAAATTACAACATTAAGAGCATCGACAGTATCAAGCAGGTCGTTGACGACATGATGCGCGTCATCTATGACAACCCGCACACGCTTTACTGTATGACCGAACTGATGGGTACGGATATGTATACCTACAATCACAGTGCTGAAGTCGCTGTACTCTCTATGCTAGTCGCAAAAAGCATGAAGCTCAATGATACATTTATTCAAAAAATAGGCGTCGGTGCCATTTTACACGATATTGGAAAAATGCAAATACCAGCTGACCTCCTAAACAAAGTAGAACCGCTCAATGATGAAGAAATCAAACAAGTGAAAGATCACGTACAGTTGGGTTATGATCTACTGAAAGATAACGATTTCATTTCACCGATTTCTAGACAAATCGTTTTACTTCACCACGAAAAATTAAATGGCTCAGGTTACCCGTATATGCTCTCAGGTGACGACATCCCAATCCACGTAAGAATCGTCACACTATGTGATATTTTCAACGCCATATCCTCAAATCGCGCCTATAAAGGCAGAATCAATGCGGACGAGGCACTGGAAACGATACGTGCTGAAGCAATTTATGAACTCGATCGAGACATCTATTATCACCTGTTAAAAGTCGTGAACATCTACCCTGTTGGAACGCTCGTTGAGCTTTCCAATGGAGAGGTTGGCATTATCATAAAAGAAAACCTCGATGCTCAGACGCGTCCTGTTGTACAAATCATTCGAGATAAGAAACGTGAAGAAATTGTCAATCTAATGGACTATTTAACTTTATTTATTACTAAAACGGTGGATATATAAATAAACTATCGAGGTGTATATGGCTGTAGTCGTATTCTATATCAAGCTGGTGATTTCTATCTACATTCTTTATAAACTCATAAGAAATACACTTGTGGATCGACGTGAAAAAAATGCGTTGCTACTTTTTGTCATCTCATTCATCGTGATTTTTGATGTGAGGAATATCATTTTGAAAACAATGCCGTATGATACTATTGGTCAGTTAGCGGAATTGTTTTTCTTGCTTTATTTTGTATATAGGTTGACGGGAGAAAAGGCAAAGTCATCACCAATTATGAGGAATTTTGTCGACATAAAGACTTTGTTTGACTCAGAGATCATAGAAAAATTGGATGAAGGGGTGGCGCTCATAAGAAGTGACACCTTAGAAATTCTTGCCTCAAACCCGATGTATCAAACGATTATGGGGACGGGCAACGCGTTTGTTTCGTTACCATATGTTGTCAGTTCTTTGTTAAGAGGCGAAGATAATATTGAAATAACAGATTTTCAAAATGAGAAGCGCACGGTCAGGGCTCGTCTCATCAGTTACGGCAAACGCTATGCACTGCTTTATTTAAAAGACGTCAGTGATGTCATCTCCACGAACATACAGACTGAAAGGCTTATAAATGACTTGTATTCGAGCTGGGAGAACTCTCCGAGCTTAATTATGCTCAGAAACATTGAAGGCAAAATCATCTTTATAAACGACGCCATGGCACATTTTCTACATAAATCGCAAGTTGCACTCATTAATCGTTCATTTAGTGAGATTTATGACAGTGCTGTGGAGTATGCACAACATCAAACGTTGCATAGTCGCATTTCAAATGAGGAAATACCATCTTATAAAGGGGTACTTAAATTTACATACCCATTGCGTTCAGTCGGTTATCTGCAGTGTGAAGAAAGACTGTTTACTTGGGATGGCACAAGGCATATTCTGACGACAGGTGCCGACATCACACAGCAATATTTTCTTGAACTACTCAACGTATCCTTTCAAATTATCCACATGAGGACGCAAGAACCGGGTCCGATTTCATATGTTGTCGCAGACTTCATTCATTACGATATCTTGTTCAAAGAACGCCTCAGCATGCTGCTACATCATCAAATCACTTCTCTTGGCATGTTTATCAATGGCTTAAGTGAAGAAGATCAAACTTACTTTCTTGAGATCTCAAATGCTACGACGCCTTTTCATACAAAAACGATCACGTATCAAGCACAGCATCATTTTTTTGTCGAACAAGTCATCCGTTCCACAGGTGGCCATCTAATAGGCATCTCCATGAAATACCTCAATCCCGAAGTTATGGCATTCAATTTGCCACATATCGGCGCCATGATCATGAATCACATCAAAGAGGGTGTCTTGATCATCAGTAGCACAGGTCAAATAGAGCATGCCAATGAAATGATCCATAGAATTCTCAATTACGAACCGAAAGCGCTACTTGGTAAAAATCTACTCGACATCAGTATGGGCCTTACGATTGAGATGCTCACCCGCAACATTGAGATGTCGAAACAGCATAGTTCTCTTCATTTTGAGCGAATCTATTTGACGAAAGATAACATACGGGTGCCAGCGGAAGTCGTCGCGATGAACCTCAAGCATGAACGTTCTGACATGCTGCTTATGCTCATACGCGATATCTCCGAAAAATTCATCTATAAGAAGCGTCTCATCGATTCGCAATCTCGTTATGCTCAAATTTTTGATTCTTTGCAGGACAGCATTCTCGAGATACAGCTACCTGAAAAGTCCATCAATATTTATCGCGAGTTCGATTCTGAAAAGGGTCTGATTGGTCTAGAAATGTCGTTTTTAGGGTGGCTAAACAGCATTCATGACCTTGACCGCTCCACTGTCTATGAAGCGGTGGACATCATTACTTCAGAAAGAAGTGCGAATTATAACTTTGAATATCGATTCTTTAAAAACGGTGGCTGGCAATGGTTTCGTGCGACAGGTAAGTATATCGATGCAGACGACGGCGCTTCCATCGTCATCATCAATCAAAATATCAGCGAGATCAAGACGATTACACAAAAGCTCATGGAAAGTCGCGTGATCCTGACAGAATCAGAGCGCATCGCAAACATGGCGCATTGGAAATACCTCGTTTCAAAGAACTTGTTCGCCGTTTCTCAAACCTTTGGAAGCGTGTTTCAACATAAGGAAAATGTTGAAGAAATCTACTTCGAAAGCTTGCTGGAGAGTATCTATCCTGTCGATTTAGATTTTTTCAAACTGAAATTCGAAAAATTTATTTGGAACAATGAAAACCTGGACATCATATTCAGGTTGCATAATCGCGGAAAAATAACCTATGTCAACATGATAGGGCAAGTATACTACGATGATGAGAATCTTCCAATCTACGCGATAGGCAGTGTTGCAGATGTCACTGAGCGTATGCTCGTCAAACAGAGATTTGAGGAGTCTAGAACGCTGCTTGAACACGTCGTCGAGCAAATTCCTATGGGCATAGTCGTCATAAGAAACAACGGCATCATTGAAAAGATAAACAGCCAAGCGCTTCAACTTTTGAAGATTGAAAACATTCAAATCGAGAGAACAGAGGATCTCATCCTCCATATCATGATGAGAGGTGACAATCTAGATCTCTCAGAGCTTGAGACGTTGTTCAATCCGACGATCAGCACAAAGATGGAGCAAACCTTTGCGATGAAAGATCATACGCATTTGAAGCTATCTTCAAGCCACATGAACGACGCAGACCAGCATTTCTTAGGTAGGATCATCAATATCACGTTGGTGGATATGCCAGAGTAGAAACTGGATTCAATGGAAAAATCAAATTATTGGAAATCGGATTCTATGACAAATATTAAAGGATTGGCACAAAATGATAGGTTATCATTTTGTTGCCAATCCTTTTTTGTATTGAGGAAATTGTATAATTCCAATTTTAATTGAGCCTTTGTCGACTCATCAAGAAAAATGCAAAGCAACCCAAAAACCTCAGACCACCTGTAATCAGGAGCGATATGTCTAGTGACGTTTGTTGCATGATCCATACGCCAGCTATTGGTGCAATGGTTGCAGAGACTGCGATGGCCGTATTATATAAAGCGATTATCGTCGTGCGGTTTTGAGACGGGGTCGCCTCAAGAAGTAAGTTGAATAAAATAAGTACAGTACCCGTTATTGAAAAACCGATGAGAACATTGAACAAGACGAGCATAAAAAGCGAATCGCTCAATACATATAAAAACGGTGTCACACTCATGCCAAAAGTTGCGATCACAGCTGCTAAAGTATTGCCTCTCTTATCGGCAAACTTTGCCCATTGCGTTGCCGTCATAATGGCGGTTATGCCACCCGCGATGGAAATCGCACTAAGCCATGCTTCATTGGCACCAAGTTTTGTGATGGTGTAAATGTTGAAAAGTGGCCATCCCATTTGCCATCCAAAGTGGAAAATAAGTGAGGCAACCAAGAATTGCTTAAAAACTTTATCCGTCAATGAAAACGTCAAACTGACTTTAAATGCATGCAATATTTTCTTGAGACCTTGCTTATATTTATCGTTTGACGAATGCACAACAGGTTGATCAGTCAAGACGTTGACGCCAACAGCAGTGAACTTGGAAAATGTATAAACTTCAAACAGACCAATGACAAAGGATGCGACGAAAAACAACTGATACAGCAATATGATTTCCGAGTCGTTTTTCGGAATCGAAAGAAGGACGCCCGATATAAATGTAATCAATAATCTGAAGATATCTGAATATCGGTTCCGAAGGCCCATTGCCAAACCACGTTCTGAAGGTGAAAAAATATCCCCGATGCTGGATTGATAACCCATCGTGTAAATCGATCCGGGTAAATTCATGAGGGCGATCAAGAGGATAAATAGCCAAGGTTTGGATACGCCACCTATCATAGGCACGAATGCGATGATCAGAAAAAACAGCTTATGCAAGAGCATAATCCATGTTGTGCTTTTAAGTTTGTTGCCAAAGAGATCGATAAAAATGGCACCTGGAATCAAAGCAAACAGACTGATAAAAGCGGGTAGAGAGTTTAAGTAGGCCATCTGATAATCATTTGCGCCAAGCCGTTCTGCAAACTTTGCGTAATACGGATTCACTAAATTGATGGCAACGGCCAATGCGATGCCGTTATAGACGTTGATGGTGATGTTCTTTGAATTGAAATCAGGAATTATGTAATTGCGTAACCTAGATGTCGTGAACCGCTTCATGGTGCCTCCCAGAAATTTCGTATTTCGAAATACATTTCCATCATTGAGGAAATTGCATAATTCCAATTTTATGATATTCCTCATTTGTAAAATTCGTAAATAAGCCATTGTTACCGTGTGAAACTATACTTTTAGACTTATTTGGTAATTATGCAATTTCCATCATTATTATAATTCAACGGAGATGATTTTCAAGAGGCAAAGGTGTAAATAAAAATAAATAAATCAAATAAATAAATAAATCAAATAAATCGTTGACAAATTGGAAGTAAATGGATATTATTTATATATGGAAAATAATCCCAATTTGGAGGTAGCTATGAATCAAGTGAGTTTAGTCGGTAGACTGGTTCAAAATCCAGAACTTAAGGTGCTTCAAGACGGAAATAGCGTTACAAAATTCAATGTAGCAATTGATCGGTATTTAGCACTTGCCCAAAAGGAAGAGAAAAAAAGTGAAGGTAAGGCGACTGCAGATTTCCCGAGAATCATCGTATGGGGAAAACAGGCGGAGAACTGTTGTAAATATCTCGTGAAGGGAGCTATGGTGAGCGTCGTTGGTAGAGTAAGCACTTCAGTATTTGAAAATTCTGAAGGGGAAAATGTCTACATGACTGAAATAGTCGGTGAAAGGGTTCAGTTTTTGGAACCTGCCAACTCGGAACACAGAAAACAAATACCTGTTGAGATAGAAGCCGAGTAAAAACTAGGCATCGGGACCTAACTTTCAGTCATTGAAAAACATATTAGAAATTTTGACTAGCGTTTTATTTCGTTAAACATTATAATATCTTTGAAAGAAAAAATTAGATGGGTGACTAGATGGCGAAGCGAAAAGTTTCTGAGATTGAAACAGGCATGATTTTGCTTGATGATATTTTTGATGAACATGATATTTTACTGATAGGTTCCGGTACGGAACTCAACTTAAATCATGTTGAGTTTCTCGTTCGTAAAAGGGTGCACGAAGTCAACGTCAAGATTTTAGGTGAAGACCCAGTTAGTACGAATGAAAAGAAACAAATCGCACTTGAAACAATATCGGATGTTGAAGAGAAATACAAATCAACGGTTGTCCGATTCAAATCAATTTACACAGAGTTTAAACTTGGTCGCGTTCCTGTCTACCAAGAAATAGACGATGCAATAGAACCACTGTATGAAGCGATTTTAAACGATGATCATTTTACTAGAAAAATGTGGCAGATGCACGCTTATGATGATTATACGTTTGATCATTCTGTCAGAGTATCCATGATATCTGGATTGCTCGCAAAATGGTGTGGTTTAAATGCTGCTCAGATAAAAGATGCCGCATTGGCAGGATTGCTTCACGATATTGGCAAATGCAACATTCCGGATCAAATATTAAACAAACCAACACATTTGACGATTGAAGAGTTTAAAGTTATGAAAACCCATGCTATCTTGGGTTATATCTTAATAAAAGACATTCCGAACATTTCGTTCGATGTCCTACAAGGCGTCATGCAACATCATGAACGTATGGATGGGTCAGGCTATCCTAATGGCCTTAAGGGACCGGATATCAATTATTTGGCAAAACTAGTGGCGATTGCAGATGTTTATTGCGCCATGACGCAAGATCGCATCTATAAAGCGGCGATGCACCCATTTGAAACGATGAGTTTCATATTGGAGAAATGCCATAGTTCACTTGATTTTTCAATCTCTAAGACATTTTTAGCGAACATTTCCCATTTTTATATAGGCCATGTGGTGTCACTTACAAATGGACAACAAGGCGAAATCATCATGACTTATAAGGATGATCCCGCGAGACCCCTTGTACGCGTCGGCGAGGAATATCTCGACTTACGTAGACATATCGACCTAGAAATTGTATCGATGGTGGAATAACAGTAATAAACACAGTTAGCAACTCAGTGCACTAGGCATAGCGCACTGAGTTTTTTGTTATGATAAAGGAACGTATGTTCCGTCGAAAAGACTTGCATAATGACCCTAGCATTTGATATGATAGGGATTGAGAGTAATTTAATAGAGGTGGCAAATGAGTAAAACCAATTATAACAATGAGAGCATTACA
Organism: Acidaminobacteraceae bacterium; assembly: GCA_942493125.1. GTDB lineage: Bacteria > Bacillota > Clostridia > Peptostreptococcales > Acidaminobacteraceae > Fusibacter_C. The sequence continues at coordinate 3,257,806 of OW818667.1, forward strand.
TCTTTAAAAGGCGCAGACCGCGTACGAAAAAGACCCTCTGTCATTTTCGGCTCCGATGGGCTTGAAGGATGTCAGCATTCCTTTTTTGAAATACTGTCGAATTCAATTGATGAAGCGCGTGGTGGGTTCGGAAAAGAGATCGTTGTCATCAGACACAACGACAACTCGATTTCCGTTATCGACGAAGCGCGTGGTATTCCTGTAGATTTCAATCAAAAGGAAGAGAAATACAACTGGGAACTTGTTTTCACTGAACTTTATGCAGGTGGTAAGTACAACAACAATGATTCATCTGTCTACGAATACAGTCTTGGACTCAATGGCCTTGGACTTTGTGCAACGCAATATAGTTCTGAGTTCATGGATGTCATCGTCAAAAGAGATGGCTTTGAATATGAACTTCATTTCAAAAAGGGTGAAATGATCGAAGGCGGATTTTTAAAAAAGCCGACCAATTCAAGAAAAACGGGTACCTCGATTAGATGGCGTCCCGATTTAGCTGTTTTTAAAGAAAATGTTATTCCACTTGAGTATTTTCAAGATATTATGCGCAAGCAATCCATCGTCAATCCAGGCATCAATTTCATCTTAAAGGATGAAAGCACGGATATCGCTTTTGAATATAAATACGATAGAGGCATCGTCGATTATGTCGCAGAAATATCGGAAGATAAAAATTTTACAGACGTCATTTATTTTGAAGATGAAGGCCGTGGTCGCGATCGTGACGACATGCCTGAATATAAAGTAAAAGCGCAAATGGCTTTTGCATTTAACAACGAAGTCAATCTTCTCGAGTACTTCCATAACTCGAGCTTTCTCGAACATGGTGGCTCTCCAGATCGAGCGGTTAAAAATGCATTCATATATGAGCTCGATAAATTCATTAAGCAACTTGGCAAATACACAAAAACGGAAAAGAAAATCGCATTCATTGACATACAAGACAGTTTAATACTCGTTACAACGAGTTTTTCTACTATAACGAGTTATGAAAATCAAACGAAAAAATCGATTACCAATAAATTCGTTCAGGACTTCATGACAGATATGATCAAGAAGAACCTTGAAATCTATTTTATAGAAAACAAGGAGCACGCTGAGCGCATCGCGGATCAAGTTTTGATCAATAAACGCTCACGGGAGAAAGCAGAAGTTACAAGGCTCAATCTCAAAAAAACTTTAGGCACAAAGATGGATGTCACAAACCGCGTTAAAAAATTCGTCGACTGCCGTACAAAAGATATAAAGAGACGTGAAGTTTATATACTAGAAGGCGATTCTGCCCTCGGTTCATGTAAACTCGCAAGGGATAGTGAATTCCAAGCGCTTATGCCAATACGTGGCAAGATTCTCAACTGTCTAAAAGCTGATTATGAGAAGATATTCCAATCCGAGATTATCATAGATTTGATTAAGGTTCTTGGATGCGGCGTCGAGATAAAGACAAGGCACAATAAGGACCTCGATACCTTTAACTATGATAACTTCAAATGGGCAAAAATCATCATATGTACCGATGCCGATGTCGATGGTTATCATATTAGAACTATGGTTCTTACAATGATCTATAGACTGATTCCAACGCTTATCGAAAACGGCAATGTCTATATTGCTGAATCACCATTATTTGAAATTACGACTGCAGATGGCCAGACATTTTTTGCCTACAATGAAAAAGAAAAAAACGACTTTGTCAAAAAACTCAGTAAAAAATATACGATTCAGCGCTCAAAAGGTTTAGGAGAGAATGATCCTGACATGATGTGGCTCACAACGATGTGCCCAACATCTAGAAGATTGATCCGAGTTACACCTGACGAGTTATTTGAAACACAACGCATGTTTGAGATTCTACTCGGCGATGACCTTGATGGAAGAAAAGAATTCATCGAAGATAATGGCGAGCAATATCTAGAACTGCTGGATTTAAGCTAATAATCAGAATTGCTGAGGTGTATGATGAAAGAAAATGATAAAAGTAAAAGCAAAGGCAAAAAACTCAAAGGTCCTGAAGAAAGCACCGAAATCGCAGGACCACTTTATACCGATCAAATCATAACAGAAACGCTTGAAAAAAATTTCATGCCATATGCGATGAGCGTTATTGTTTCAAGAGCGATTCCTGAAATTGACGGTTTCAAGCCTTCTCATAGAAAAATTTTATATACTATGTACAAAATGAAGTTGCCAAAGGGCGGTCGAACAAAGTCGGCAAACGTCGTTGGTCAAACGATGAAGCTCAATCCGCATGGCGATCTCGCAATCTACGGCACTATGGTTAGATTGACCCGTGGCAATGAAGCCATGTTGTTGCCATATATTGATTCAAAAGGAAATTTTGGAAAAGTTACTTCTAGAGATATGAAATTTGCTGCACCAAGATATACAGAAGTAAGATTAGATGACATTTCTGAAGAGCTTTTCATGAACATTGACAAGGAAACCGTCGATTTTGTGGATAACTATGACGGCACAATGAAAGAACCCACACTTCTTCCAGTTACTTTCCCCAATATACTAGCCAATCCCAATAAAGGTATCGCTGTCGGTATGGCCAGCAACTTCCCAAGCTTTAATCTCAAAGAACTCTGTGAAGCGACGATCGCCTTTATCCAAGATCCGGGTGTAGATCTCATAGATATTATGCCAGCACCTGATTTTTCAACCGGTGGAGAACTTATATACAACAAACAGGATATGCGCAAGATCTATGATGCTGGGACTGGATCGTTCAAATTAAGGGGCAAAATCGAATTCTCAAAAGAAGACAATATGCTTCTGATTAAGGAGATACCGTATACAACAACTGTTGAGCAGATTATCGAAAAAATTGTCGAGATGATAAAAGCTGGCAGGATCAAAGAAATCAATGACGTTCGCGATGAAACAGATCTCAAGGGTCTGCAAATTGCCATCGACCTAAAAAGAGGCACTGAACATGAGAAATTGATTTCAAAGATTTTCAAATTTACGACGTTGGAAGACAGCTTTTCATGTAATATGAACCTTCTTATCAACGGTAGACCCAAAGTGCTTGGTGTAAAAGCAATCCTCATGGAATGGTTGATGTTCAGAAGAATCTGTGTCAAACGCAGTACACAATACGATATAGACAGACTTAAAGAAAAATTGCACTTATTGCATGGTTTACAAAAAGTTTTATTGGATATAGATCTTGCCATCAAGATTATCCGAGAGACAGAACTAGACAAAGCTGTACTTCCAAATCTCATGGGTGCGTTCTCAATAGATGATATACAGGCAAATTTCGTAGCGGATATTCGCCTCAGAAATATCAACAAAGAGTATATTCTCAATCGCGTTAAAGAGATTGCCGGTCTTGAAGAAGAACTCATAAGGCTTGAAGACCTCATCAACAATGACAAAAAAATTGACAAGGTGATCATCAAAGAGCTTCAAGGTATTATCAAAAAGTATGGCAAAGCGCGTATGACACAGCTTGTTTCAGAAGAAGATATCGTTCAACACGTTTCAGTTACTCATGTTGAGGATTATAATCTAAGGGTCTTCTTTACAGCGCACAACTATTTAAAAAAAGTAACACTCGTTTCATTAAGGTCAAGTGGCGATCATAAGATTAAGGAAGAAGACGAAATCCTTCAAGAGATTGAGGGAACCAATAAAGATGAAATCATATTCTTTACAAACAAATGCAACGCCTACAAAATGAAAATGTACGAGATTGAAGATCATAAAGTGAGTAGCTTAGGCGTTTACCTACCAAATATTCTAGGTCTAGAGCAAGGTGAGGAAGTACTTTACTGTGTTTTAACCAACGATTTTAAAGGCTTTATGATTTTTGGCTTCGAAAATGGCAAGATTGCCAGAGTACCTTTAGAGGCATACAAGACCAAGACAAACCGCAAAAAACTGATCAAAGCGTTTTCAGATGAATCCAAAATAGTTAAAATTCACTTCTTTAATGAAGAAGGCGACCTGACTGCGATTCGAGAATCAAGTAAAGAAATGCGTGCAATCGTATTTAACACGAGTCTTGTCACAGAAAAAATCACGAAAAACACACGTGGTATCCAAGTCTTCAGAATGAAAAAGGGTAGTATCATGTCTGCGCTGATCAAAACGGAGTTTCATCCTTTTGAAGAAATCGACAGATATCGCATATCTGATATCCCTAAATCAGGCGAAGAACTCGATGCGCTCGAGAAATTGACTTTTAATAAATGGAATAAACTATAACGTTCAATTTATTGTGTTAATGCGTTTGTCATGGGTATAACCATAGAGATACGTTTAAGAACAAGCTCAAGAACATGCTGGAGGAGGTAGCTTCTATGTGCCAACATTATCAGAACAACAAAAAAATCATTAAATACCTTATCATTATTCTTACGATAGGTTTAATCGTCAAAGTAAGTTATGAACTTAAATGGCTTGATGTTGCTAGTGGTATCTTGAAACTGGAAACCAATAAGAAGAAAAGCATTCAGAACATTTCGATGAAATCATTGGCATTTATTGGTCTTACAGGTTGCGAAAACGATTTTGTTCTAAAAATGCAAAATATGGGCTGGTCATTTATTAAGCATTATGGCCGCGGCATGATCTTTGAAAAAGAAGGGTATGAAATCCTCATAACAAAGAAGAACTATTTCAACCGTTACCTGTTTTTTGAAGTAACGACACGTGAAATCTTCGATGTAATCTAGTTAT